>NZ_VTPX01000030.1 GCF_008298015.1 Salinicola corii
CTTCGTCCTTGAATTCCGGGGAGTATCGGTTGCGGGTCTTCTTCATCGAAGCGACTTGCCTTGTCATGGGTAACCTCGTATCAGTGTACTGTCTTAACGAGGTGTCCACTGTCGGTGGGCAAGATCATTGCAGAGCCTGCGCCGGCAAGGCCTCATCGTCACGCGGAACAGTACGGTTGAAATACCCGATTGGGAGCGTCTCAAGGCATTCGCGGAATTTTCAGACGACTATCTTCACATGAATTTGCTGAACGAGAGCCGGGAACCGTAGCAGGGAGTGGTTCTTCCCCATCGGCTAACCTTTCCTTGCAAAACATAATGTATTTTACCTGTATCTTAAAATAGATGAATCCTGCCTTTCCCGGGTAAGGACATACTGTAAGCGTCAGGACGACGACGAGCCGGTATTCGACGCATCGAGCGGAAGTGTCGAATATCGGAATGCCAGGGAAGGCGCCGAGGCCCTGACAAAGGGATTTGTCAGGGCTTCACCTTGCTCGATGTCCCGGCTCGTGATTCGCGCAGCGCGACACGCGGCCCTTCCTTTTCCGTTTCAGGATATCCCCTGTTCCAGCGAATTCAGTAACGCTCCCATGCCCTCAGGCGCCCTGGCTTTGCGTCGCGAACTGGTCTTGACGCGCATTCCGTGTAGCCAGTCGATGGTAAAACCATGCTGCTTCAGCGTGCCAATGAAGCGGACGTCTTCATGGGCGACCAACGGAGCGAAGCCGCCCACGGCGAGATAGGCAGCGACACTCACGCCGAGATTGGCACCATGGATATGCCTCCCGGCCGTCACGGATCGACGGTGGGAGAGGTATCGCCGGCGGAGTTCCGTCGAGAGCGTCGCCCAATCGAGCAGATGGACGCCGCCGCACACCGCGTCGGCACGACTGGCGAGCTGTCGTACCAGCCAGTCCGGCTCGACGATCGTATCGGCGTCGGTAAACGCCAGCCAGCGCGCGCCCTGGGTTATCAGCCAGCCTGCGCCGTTATGGCGGGCAAGCCCCACATTGGTGTAGTCGACTTCGATGGTGTGGACGCCGGCCTGACGGGCGATCGCCGCGGAGCCGTCACGGCAGGCATCCAGCACGATCGCGATTCGAACGGGTTCGGATTGCAAGGCCGGATGAGCGGCGGCGACCTGTAGCGAGGCGATACAGGCACCGAGCATATCTTCCTCGTTGTGCGCGGGTACCACGATACCGATCAAGGCGCGGGACTCCGCAGGGCTGGGTATTGCCGGGATGTCGCCAGCGTCATCTCGACTCTCCCGCCGGCACGCTTCCTGGTGCCTCCACGGACCACAGCTCGATGCGAAAGTCCGGCTCGACCAGGCTCGACCTGGCGGCCAGCCCCAGGTGTTCGTGCAGACGCTGGTGCACGGCATCGCCGGACCGGTAGCCGTCGGCGAGGGGGTGACGCCAGTGGCAGGCGATGAAATCGCCGGCGGGCCGAAGCGCGCGTCGTAACGCTCGCACCGTGGTCGCCAGCACCGCCTCGTCCAGGTAGTAACCTATCTCGCTGAAGACGATCAGGTCGAAGGCGGCCACGGGCAGGGTGGTGGGAAGCTCGCGTCTTTCGAACCGCACGTGATCGAGATGTCCGAGCCGCTTTCTGGCGCTGGCCACGGCGCTGGCGCTGGCATCCCAGCCGGTGAAGATGTCGCAGCGCTGGGCCAGCTCCGCGCTCAGGGCGCCGACCGAACAGCCGGGCTCGAAACCGTGGTGGTAGCGTCCCCGGGGCAGCAGGGCGAGGGTCAAGGCGCGCTTTCGGGCCTCGTACCAGCGTGTGTCGCATCCCCATGGGTCGGCCGAGTCGACGTGGAGCCGTTCGAAATGGGCCATCAGCCGGACGTCGCTCATGCCAGCACCACCTCGTGATCCTGCATGAGACGGGAGAGCGTGGACGACGACAGGACGGCGGGCCGGCCAGTCGATGGGTCGGGTTCGCACTGGCTGGCGTGCTCGGTCATTGCCGCTCGCTTGCGCGCGAGTTGATCGTCATCGACGGTAACGCGCCGGGCCCGGTGCCAGGGGACACGGCTGTCGCCAGGCTCGGCCCAGTGCCACATCCAAATCGGCAGTTCGACCAGCCCCAGGCGGCGGTCGTCGGCGAGCTGGGCGCAGACGCGCCCCGTGGCCTCATGGTCCGGGTGACCGTCACCTCGCCAGGTGGTGACCAGCACGTCGTCGGGCCGCAGGAGTCGATGCAAGCGATAGGCCAATTCATGGCTCTCCTCGCCGACCCGGGTGTCGGTGAGGTGCAGCCGGATGACGTCCACCTCCTCGAGACCGAGCCGCGACAACGCCCGCCGGCTCTCCTCGGGGCGTATCCGTCCCAGCCGCTCCGGCGGCCAGGCGGAAGAGCCGGGGTGACTGCCGGTCCCCTCCGTGACCGCCACGATCAACAGCTCGCGACCCAGTGCCGACCACTGCTGCAGCAGCGCGCCGCAGCCGAGAATCTCGTCGTCGGGATGAGGGGCGACCATCACGGCGCGGAAGCCGACGGGTACCAGCGTCCCGGCATCGACCGCGGGAAGCGCCGAGAGCCCCCGCCATTGCCGCCACTCGGCGAGCAACGTGCCGTCGCCGACGATTCGGCGGTCATCGGCGGCCGAGGCTGTTTCGGATCCCACTGCGTCGTCATTCATGACATCAATCTCCATCCATGGTGAGGGGGGACGTCACCGGGGGCCGTCGCCTTGTTCTCCTGGCGCCGCTGCAGCAGGTCGCGGCCTATCGACTCGAGATCCCGCTCCGCATGGGTCTGGCGGACGAAGACCGGCAGGTCCGCCATCATCCGGGCGAAGGCCGCGTCGCGGCAGTAGGGCGCGGCGCCCAGCGCCCGCCCGGCGTGCTCGATGATCGTGGCGACCATGTCGTCGATCGCGGCCCTGACCGAGAGGGCGAGAAGACGGGCGTTCTCTTGCGGATGAGCATCGACCCAGGCGGCAGCCTCGCGCAGCCTCGAAGCGCCGTTGTGCAGCGCCACCTCCACCATGCCGAGATGGGCCAGGCGATGGGGATCTTCCGGGGTGGCTCCCGTCAGCAGGGTCTCAGCGATGCGCTGCGCTCCGCCCCACCAGCACGCCGCAACGCCAATACCGCCCTGCCAGAAGCCGGGGCGTCGAAGGTATGCCTCGGGATCGCCGACCAGGGTGGCCTCGACGTTCTCGAACTCGATCTCGACGCTGGCAGTGGCGGCCATGCCCACGGCCGACCAGCCTCGCTGGGTTACCTGAACGCCGGGCCGGGAGAGTTCCACGGCGGCGAGGCAGGGGGTCTCCTCGAGCCAGCCGGTGACCAGGGCGTGAGTGACAGCGTGCGCCCCGGAACACCACGCCTTGGTGCCGTCGAGAACGACGGCGTCGCCATCGACCAGTGTTCCCGGCCGTCCGGATGCCGGCCTCAGCGTCAGGCGGGCGAAAGGGGGCTCCGCCGCCCAGACGCCCCAGCGTGCCGTGGCGGGATAGCGTCCGGGCTGGGATATCTCGGCGAGAATCGCCAGGGCATCGGTATGGCCCTCGAACAGCTTGGCCAGACCGAGATCGAGCGCGGCGATATCCGATAGAT
The DNA here is from genome assembly GCF_008298015.1 of Salinicola corii. Lineage (GTDB taxonomy): Bacteria > Pseudomonadota > Gammaproteobacteria > Pseudomonadales > Halomonadaceae > Salinicola > Salinicola corii. The sequence continues at coordinate 3,576 of NZ_VTPX01000030.1, forward strand.
GCTGCCACCGGACCAGCGTTCTCCCCCGCGCGGGAAGCTCGAGCCGGTCGAGTCGCGATGCCACGAGATGCCGAAAGCGCCGCGCCAGCGACTCGGGATCGGCAGCGGGACAGGGCCAATCGGCGGTCAATCGCGGCAGGCAGCTGGCGGAATCGCGCTCGGGAAGGGCGAGTGTCTTTGCCACCGTCGTCTGGGACACGGCTTCCTACCTCGTCAGGCGGCTGGGACCGCCGCTCATCCATGAGAATAGTCGCTACCGGCATTTTCACCCGGCGTATCGAACCGCGACACGCCGGGTTGAGCGCCCACCCTCGGGAGTGGGCGCGTCACGGGAAGCGCCGCCGGTCGATCTTCGACTACATCTGCTCTTTCTGAGCGCCGGAGTGTTCCCTGGCCTTGCCCAGCGAAGGAGCCTGTCCCTCCGGTTCCGGCTTGTCTCGTGTCGAGTATTCCCCTCGGCCATCCAGTGAAGGTCCTCGATTCCAACGTCCCTCGGGCGCCTGCTTGTCGGTCAAGGTATTGAGATAGTAGTAAGAGTGCTCGGTGGCCTCGTGAGCTTCCGGAGTCGAATTGGGGATCGGCAGGTTTTTCTCGAAACCGCCCAGCTCCTCGATGACCGCGAGCCACTGCTGCTGGTGATAGGTGTCGCGAGCGATGAGAAACGACAGGAAGTCCTGCATTCCTTTATCGTCCGTCCAGTTGTACAGACGGGTCGCCAACACGCGACCTCCCGACTCGGCCGCGACATTGGCCATCATGTCCGCGGCGACGTTGCCGGTCGCGTAGACATGGCTCATGTCGAACGGAACGCCGTTGGCGTTGACCGGCATGGCGGAAAGCCCGGACGACAGCAGGTGGCGGGGATTGGCACCGCCGAGGATAGCGTTGATGATCGGGTCCTTGGCGGACTCTTCCTGATAGGAGACCGGCGCTCCTTCCAGGTTGAGCGCCACGGCATGACCCAGCATTTCGATGTGGGAGAGTTCCTCGGTCGCGGTGGACATCAGCAGATCGCGGATACGGTCGTCTCCTCGGGCCCCCATGGCCTGGAAGAAATACTGCATGGCGACGCGAATCTCGCCTTCGATACCGCCGATGGCTTGCTGCAGCAGCATTGCGAATTGCGGGTCGGGCTTGTCTACCTTGACGGGATATTGAAGTTTCGATGAGTGCTGAAACATGGGTCGTCTCCAAGAGAGAAGGGGTCGGTTCCTTGACGCACCCTGAAGCTAGTCGAATCGAAAAACGGTGTTGGTAACCCAGATTAAAAAGGGCGCGGAATCGGCCGGGCTTTTCATGTGGGTTAATCCTTGAGGCAGTAAAGGGGCGGAAAAACCTCATCCGCCGAGCCGCTTTTGCGCCATGGACTGGAACAGGAGGTCACCGTCGGGCCGGGACCATGCGACTAAAACCCTATAGTGGTGAATTCAAACGCTCGTTAGATTGCAACGATGACCCGTTCAGGAGTGGCACCGATGGCTCTTTCAGGTATCGCGGCAATGGAACGACAATGGCGGCAGCGCTTTTCTTGCCACCGCCCCTGGCGCCGGCCGGTGCTGCGGATCGGCTTGGTGGTGGCTCTCCTGTTCGCGGCGACCGCCGCCGTGGCGCAAGCGCCGGACCCGACCCTGTTCTCCCTCATGCAGCGATGGGGCAACGTCGAATACCAGATGCAGGGTGACGCCCGTTTGAAGGCATTCGAGGACCTGGCCAACGAGGCCGATGCGCTGGCCAGGAATCAACCGGACAATGCCCATGTACTGACGGCTCAGGGGGTCGTTCTGGCATCCTACGCCAAGGCGAAGGGCGGCCTGGGGGCGCTGGATCTGGCCAAGCGGGCGCGCACGGCGCTGGAAGAGGCAATCGCCATCGATCCCCAAGGCGAGAACGGCTCGGCCTACGTGACGTTGGGCGCGCTCTACCAGCACGCGCCGGGTTGGCCGCTTGCGTTCGGCGATTCGGACAAGGCGCGGGAGTTGCTGCAGAAGGCGGTGGGTATCCGACCCGACGGCATCGATACCAACTTCTACTATGCCCAGTATCTGGAAGATGAAGGCGAGCATGGCGAAGCCCTCGACTACGCACGGCGAGCCGTGGCCGGGCAGGCGCGAGCGGATCGTAGCTCCGACGAAGCGTTGCGCCGGCAGGCCGAGCGTTGGCTCGCCGAACATCGGTAAGCCCGTTCCGCGAGCGTTCTCGACCGGCGCTCGCAAGCTTCAGTAGTGTTTCGTGTTCAGTAAGCGGAAAAACTCATGGGTTACCACCTCCCAGGCGGCCCGTGGTCAACGGGTTTATCAGCCCCAGCCGCGAGGCGGCGCGATACTGGATGCGCTGCTTCTACCGGATCGTCAGTAGGTCTTTGACGTCGCGTAGCGCCACGAAAAACTGATCGTCGTAGAGGTCGCCCGCGGGTAGGGTGATCTCAGTTTCCATGTCTAACGCTATTGAAGGGGGCTCGGGCCAGCGCCCGATGTCTTGAGCGCCCCGGCGTAAACTTCCAATGGTGCGCGCCAGTCCCGTGTCTCGCGTGGCCGCGTATTCAAAGCCTCGGCGAATTGCCGAACTCCCCATCGTGATGCAGCTTGGATGTTGACGGAGAAGAGTGCACCTGGCCCCGGGGAATCCTCTGTGACGGAATCTTTTGGTGCCGGTTGGAATTGCCTACCGGTGCCGCAATAATGAGTCTCCAATGCCAAGGAGCCAAGCAATGGGTCATGAGATCGTCCCGGTCAACCGCTTCGACGCCAAGGATGTCGAGCGCGTAGAGGGTCAACAGCTCTACACGGGTTTTTTCGATCTCGAGAAGCGTCGCCTGCGTCACCGGAAATTCAATGGCGAATGGAGCGAGGTTCTGGATCGGGAGGTTCACGTTCGCCGTGATGCGGTGGGCGTACTACTCTATGACCCGGCTCGGGACGAGGTCGTTCTGGTCGAGCAGATTCGTGCAGGCGCCCTGGATGACGACGCGTCTCCGTGGAAGCTGGAGCCGGTAGCGGGCCTGATCGAACCGGGGGAATTTCCCGCCGACGTCGCCCGGCGCGAAGCGCGGGAGGAGGCCGGGTGTGAGGTCCGAGAGTTGATCGAGCTTCATCGTTATTACCCCAGTCCCGGTGCGTGCACCGAGCAGGTCACCTTGTTCTGCGGTTTGATAGACAGCAAAGGCATCGGTGGCGTGCATGGTTTGGAAGACGAACACGAGGATATTCTGGTTCACGTCATGTCGTTCCCGGATGCCTGGGATCGATTGATGGCGGGCCAATTGGACAATGCCATGGCGTTGATTGGCTTTCACTGGCTGGCGCGCGAGCGCGCCACTTTGAGAGCCATGGCCTAGCGCGAAAGGGCAGTGGTCACAAGGTTGAGTTAGGGTTGGCTGTCCGCGTTCGCGCCATTCACAGGCCGTCAGGCGCCAGGAGAACTGCATGAGAAAGACTGCTTACGTTACGGATCTCAAGACGCTCCAGGCCGAGTGCAGCAGCAATTATCTGCGGCTTTGCCGTCTCGTCATGGATATGGAGCCCGGTGAGATCAAGGAAGTCCCGCTCGCGGGAGAGCATGCCCGTTTTGGCACGCTGTGGTTCGAGGTGCTCGAACAGGCGCCCTATACCACGGTCGCGCGGGTGTCCCAGACCGGGGTTCTCGACAGCTTCGTCGACTCCCCGCGGATGACGGTACATCTCTATCACGATGCCGATATGGCGGAAGTGACCGATTTTCAGCGTCAGCGCCATTTCCAGGGGCGCTATCGCTACCCCAATCCTCAGATGCATCAGCCGGACGAGAAACTGCAGATCAATCGCTTTCTGGGCGAATGGTTGCAGCACGGGCTGGCACATGGGCATGCCGCCAACGTGCCGGAAATGCCCTGATGCGTCTGATCCAGATTACCGACTGCCATCTGTTGGCCGATCCTCAGGGCGCTTCGCGCAAGGGCTTGCCATTACGTCAATTACGGGCGGTGCTCGAGCGCGTGCGGGCATTGGGGCCCGATGCGCTGTTGGTTACCGGTGACGTGGCCCAGGATGAGACTTCGGCGGCCTATCGTCATGCCAGCCGGGCGTTTGCGTCCGTGGGCTGTCCGTGGTTCTGGATTCCTGGCAACCACGACCAGCCGGAGCTGATGGAAGAGTGCCACCCTTTTCATGAGAAGCTCGATCTCGGCAGGTGGCAAGTATTGCTGTTGAACTCGCGTATCAGCGGCCAACCCGGCGGAGAACTGGGACAGGAGCAATTGCAGCGTCTTGCGCTGCAGCTCGAGGCCGACGACCGGCCGGCGCTGATTGCTGTGCACCATCCACCATTGGATATCGGTTCGGTGTGGATGGATGCGATCGGGCTGAAGGATCGGGATGCCCTATGGCAGACGCTTTCCCCCTATCCCCAGGTCAAGGCGTTGATCTGCGGTCATATCCATCAGGCGTTCGCCGCATGGCAGGATGTCGTGGCCGTCTATGGCTGCCCGTCGACATCGGATCAGTTCCTGCCGAAGAGCCACGAATTCACGATCGACGAGGCGGCGCGCCCCGGCCTGCGTGTCCTGGAGCTTCGTGGCGAGAAGCTGTCGACTTGGGTCGAACGGGTCGATCTCTGATCGGTTATAACCAAAAACGCTTTTTGAATCATCTTTGATTCTTTGACGTTATTACCAATGTCTCGCTAGGGTTTGCCTCCCAGGAAGCCCATATTCTTATTCAGTCTTGCCATCTCGGTATTGATGGCGACCGTGAGACACCGACCATGACAGCTCCTATCGTCAGCGCTCAGCGCCAGACCCATCTCAAGCAGCTCGAAGCCGAGTCCATCCACATCATTCGCGAGGTCGCGGCCGAGTTCGGCAATCCGGTGATGCTCTACTCGATCGGCAAGGACTCCTCGGTGATGCTGCACCTAGCACGCAAGGCGTTCTATCCCGGTCCACCGCCGTTCCCGCTGATGCACGTCAACACCACCTGGAAGTTCAAGGAGATGATCGAGTTCCGCGACAAGATGGCCGCGGAGGTCGGCATGGAGCTGATCG
>NZ_VTPX01000003.1 GCF_008298015.1 Salinicola corii
CTGCTGCGCTTCATCACCTGCGGCAGTGTCGATGACGGCAAGTCCACCCTGATCGGGAGGCTGTTGCACGACTCCAAGATGATCTACGAGGACCAACTGGCCGCGATCACCCAGGCATCAAAGACCAGCGGCACGACCGGCGACAAGGTCGATCTGGCGCTGCTGGTGGATGGCCTGCAGTCGGAGCGCGAGCAGGGCATCACCATCGATGTCGCCTATCGTTTCTTCTCCACCGACAAGCGCAAGTTCATCATCGCCGACACGCCGGGCCACGAGCAGTACACCCGCAACATGGCCACCGGGGCCTCCACCGCGAGCCTGGCGATCATCCTGATCGATGCCCGTCACGGCATCCAGACCCAGACGCGGCGTCACAGTTACATCTGTTCGTTGTTGGGTATCCGCCATCTGGTCATTGCCATCAACAAGATGGACCTGGTTGACCATTCTCAGGAACGTTTCGACGAGATCGTTGCAGAGTACAAGACGTTCTCGAACAACCTGAACGATGCTGACCTCTACTTTGTGCCAATTTCCGCACTGGAAGGCGACAATGTCGTCAATCGCAGCGAGAACATGGATTGGTATGAAGGCGAATCCCTGCTTCGTCTGCTGGAAAGTGTGGATGTCAAACACGACAGCAATCTCAAGGATCTGCGCTTTCCGGTGCAGTACGTCAACCGACCCAATCTGAACTTCCGTGGGTACTGCGGAACGCTGGCTGCGGGCATTCTTCATCCGGGCGACGGCATTCGTGTGCTTGGTTCCGGCAGGACCTCCAGCGTCGAGAGCCTGATCACCTACGATGGCGAGCTGGAGGCGGCCTACCCCGGCCAGGCGATTACCGTCACCCTGAAAGACGAGATCGATATCTCGCGTGGTGACATGCTGGTGGCGGCGGATAGCGAGCTGGAATCGACCACGGCCTTCACCTCGGACATCGTCTGGATGCACGACACGCCGTTGGAACTGGGGCGCGAGTACGAAATCAAGGCTGGCACCAGCGTCGTCAGCGGCCGCGTGGCGCGGATCATCCATCAAACCGACGTCAACACGCTCGAGCATCACGCCGCCGAGACGTTACCGCTCAACGGTATTGCGCGCTGCCAGATCGAAGTCAAGCAGCCGCTGGCGCTGGACCCTTACGTGCGCTCGCCGCACTCCGGCAACTTCATCATCATCGACCGCATGACCAACGTGACCGTTGGCGCAGGCATGGTGGTCGAGACGCTTAGCGCTAGCAATATCGTCTGGCACGACATGGCCGTGACCAAACAGCGCCGGGCCGAACGCAACCACCAGAAGCCGTGCATCATCTGGTTCACGGGGCTCTCCGGCGCGGGTAAATCGACTTCCGCCAATGCGCTCGAACGCCAACTGTTCGGCATGGGCTACAGCACCTATCTGCTGGATGGCGACAACGTGCGGCACGGGCTGTGCGGCGACCTCGGCTTCAGTGACGATCAACGTCAGGAGAATATTCGCCGCGTGGGCGAGGTGGCCAAGCTGATGGTCGATGCCGGCATGATCACGCTGGTGTCGTTCATCTCACCATTCCAGCGCGATCGACAATTGGTGCGGGATATGGTCGACAGCGGCGAGTTCATCGAGGTATTCGTCAACACTTCCATCGATGTCTGCGAGCAGCGTGATCCCAAGGGGCTTTATCAAAAAGCCCGCGCGGGAGAGATTGCGGACTTCACCGGTGTCAGTTCGCCTTACGAGGAACCCGCAAAGCCGGAAATCGAGATCGATACGAGTAAGCTGAGCGTGGAAGAGACAGTGAGAGATCTGCTGCAGGCGCTGCGTAAGTACCAGGTTATCGTGTAATTGGAAAATGTTGATAGGCATAGCGGTTATGTTCCGTAACGCTATTTTCGTCGCCTAAAAAACAGGCCTCCCAACCAGTGGTTGGGGGGTCATTGTTTTTGTAACGATTGACTGTCTATAAGTAAGAATATGTTATTGTGCTCGTTGGATGTATATATTTTTTATGGTCTTTGCTATAAAAGAGCGCGGGGCTATTTCTGTAACCGCAGCTTTACGAAACTGATCAGTCCGCCAGGTCTGTTGGCAATGGTGGCATTAGTTCGGCGGTAGCGTGTCCAGGTGGCTTGCCAGCCATGGCAAGGGTTTGGTGGTCGATAGAACCGCTTGTTGGGCAATGATTGTTTGGCCTGTGCCTGTAGGGAGTAGGCCACCCTGCTCAGTAACATCCAAAGGTGGTGAAGGCATTTGACAAGGAGGTAATGTGCGTAGCTTTATCAAGAAGCAAAAAGCGTGGTTGGCAGAACTGCTGCCATATATGAAAGCTGCCCGCAGGTGTGGCCGGTCCTTGAAGGTACAGAACAATCGCACCAAAACAATAAAGAAAAACGATATACTGCTATTTGTAACGATGAAAAATGAGGTTCATCGTCTGGAGTACTTTTTCGAGTATTATCGAGGGCTAGGAGTCAATCATTTTTTCGTCGTCGATAATGGTTCTGATGACGGAACATCAGAGTTTTTGGCCGCCCAGCAAGACGTAACCTCTTTTTATACAGAGGGCGGGTATAAGGATTCCAATTTTGGCATGCATTGGCTGAATTATTTATTGTTCAAATATGGCTGTGGTCATTGGTGCTTTACCTGTGATCCGGATGAATTTTTCATTTATCCCCATATGGAACATCGTTCCTTAAGAGATCTGACTAGCCATCTCGAGAGTATCAATCAAGACTCTTTTTTCACTGTCATGCTGGATATGTACAGTGACAAGCCTGTTGCCGAATCCTACTACCAGGCGGGAACGGACCCTCTCGACACCTGCCCCTACTTCGATGGCAGCGGTTATTCCAAACAATACAATACCAATCACCGTAATTTGTTTGTCCAAGGCGGAGTGCGTCGGCGTATTTTTGCCAAGGAAGAGCCGGGGCATGCTCCTGCTCTGAATAAGGTGCCCTTGGTCAAATGGAAGTGGAATTACGTTTATATTTCTTCGATGCATATGATGCTGCCGCGCCGCCTGAATCGATGCATCGATGAGAGAATGCTGACTGGAGCATTGCTGCATTTTAAATTTATTGGTCAGCTAGACAATAAGGTGAGGCAGGAAATGGTGGCGAAACAGCACTATAATGATTCGGCGGAATATAAGCAGTACGGCGCTGTTATTGAGAAGAAAGATGTTCTCTATAATGAGAACGTATCCGTTAAGTATTCGGGTTGGCAAGATTTGGCCCGCCGAGGGTTGATTAACTTGGGAGGTTGGTGAGCAACATGAAAGTCTCGTTTATTCTCCTTGCGCACGAACCTGCCGATAAGCTGAAGTCCCTTCTGGGGGCCCTACTCGGGGCAGGCAGCAATGTCTTCGTGCATCATGATGCTGGCACGCCAGGCAATCTGGCGGAAGCGGTGGCATCGTGGGGCTATGATCGGTTGCCGGGCAAGATTTTCTTTGCCGACCGAGTCAAGGTGGTTTGGGGAGAATGGTCCATCGTTCAAGCGACCCTGAATTGTATCGACCAGATCCACCAGCATGATGAAGATAGTGACTACTTTATGTTGCTGTCGGGTTCATGTATGCCGGTTAAACCCATTCAATTGCTGGAAGAGTATCTGGAGCAGAGCGGCAAAGACCATATCGAGGCGGTCGATGCCGTGAAATACAATTGGATTACGGCGGGTATCCAAAAGGAGCGTTGGAGTCTATACCACCTCTTCAACTGGCGGTATCAGCAGCGTCGTTTTGATTACTCACTGAAACTGCAGGAAAAATTAAAGGTCAATCGCAAGATCCCATTGGGCCATACTCCACATATGGGGTCCCAATGGTGGTGTTTGCGGCGGTCCACGGTTCTATCGATTCACGACCTGGTCTCGAAGCGTTCGGTCCTCCGGCGATTTTACAAGCGAACCTGGGTGCCTGATGAGTTGTTTTTCCAAACCATGGTGGCGAATCTGGTACCTAAAACCGAGGTCGTTGATGATCTTGTCACTCGCTATCGTTTCAATGAGTGGGGTGTTCCTAGAGTCTACTTTGACAATGATATTGCCGAGCTGTTGGCGGAGGAGAAGTTCTTTGTCAGAAAGGTCTCCCACACTGCATTGACGTTGCGTGAAAGACTGCGTCAGATCGCTATCATGAAAAATAGCGAGTTTGCTATCTATCTTGAGCGAGATTGCCATGAAGAATTGCTGGCGTTACGTTCCCATCTTGATTTGCTCGAACACATTAAAGGCAATCAATGGTTCAATTTGGCGTCACATTTAGAGAATAAATTCGATTATATCAAGAGTATCCCCAGTCGCATCATCGTATTGGTGGGTGGGGATAGAGAAACCAAGCGAGCGGCTTTGACGACATTGGACTCCATGCAGGATACGGTCGTCTACGGTGACCTATTCGATCCCCAGGAAGTTGGCGCGGGCTACGAGCACACGGGCTATCTTGGCATTAGCAAGGATGCCGTCAAGCTGGCACGGCATACCTGGCACCAGGTGCTAGGCGATATAGCCTATCACGCGCCAGGCAAAACGGTTGTTTTTTCTCTTGGTCGCAATGCCAAGCAATTCCTTGATGTGCTGCGCTGGAGCCCTTTGGTCAATGTCGTCATGGTTGATGGTAAGTATACAGATTATCATTCCAGGACTGTGATGGAAGATCTGTATCTCAAAAGTCAAACCTATTACAAGCTGCAGCATCGGCATTGCCACTTCTCTCGTATTTCTAATGAAAGCTTGAACGAATTGGTTGGACAATGCATAAGCAATAACCACTCTTGGCGTTATTTTTTGGGCGCATTGGAGTCAAAACAAGCCAAGCAAAAGTGGCCAAGTCTGCTACGTCAAGATCACGATCACTATGCTTTTCTCAAAGCGCTACGCAGCCGAATGGTGGTTCTAATTACCGAGAATGAAGGCGATAAAAGAAAAGTCATCGAGTTGATAGAAGGCAATCATTCAGTCAATGTCTTTACCAACGTTTTTGATGTCATATCCAGAGGAGACAGGACCCTGGATTGGCACTATTATCTTTCCGATCTGGCTTATCTCAATGCCCAAGCCTCCGGTGAGCATATTTTTGCCATGCATTTCTCCACTGACGATATTCCGCGTCTCGAGACCTTGCGCTGGAAAAAAGAACTGTTGGTCATTCACGTCGAAGGAGAAAACGTTACGAGTGATAGTATAGTCCTGAGGCCGAAAGGGGCCATGGATCAGTTCAAGGCCCAGGATAGAGTTCAGGCCGAGCGTGATCTTCTCAATATTTACATGCAAGAACGCCAGTGCGATTTCTTGTCATACCGTAACGATGAAATGGACTGTTTCATGATCGATGTTCATAATTGGTTGACTGAACATGCTTACCAGTCGAACGAGCAGTTTTGATGCACCTGTATAGGTCGATTGGCTACCGCAAAATTCGATGGAACACCCAATTGGAGTACGAATAACTCATGGCGGTTTTTCAAAGTTTTTGGCACGGGGAAGAACTGCCTGAGTTCGTAAAAATAGCCATAAACTCGTTTTTGGCGCATGGCCATGAATACCATTTGTATTCTTATCGCGAGTTCGAGATCCCGGCCGGCGCCATCGGTATCGATGCAAGAGAGATTCTGGAAGAATCCGAAATTTTCTACTATCGGAACGAGGATGGCTCTCGGGGAAGCATTGCCGCCTTTGCGGACCTGTTTCGCTATGAACTGCTCTCTCGGGTTGGGGGGTGGTGGGTAGATGCCGATGTATTGTGTCGATGTCGCCCCGGCGTCTTGCCGCCGGGAGAACTCTTCTTCGGTTGGGAAGACGAAGAGCGGATCTGCAACGCTATTCTCAAATTTCCGATTGGACATCCGATCTTGGAGGAGCTCAAGGAAAAATGCCGGGCAGCGGGCACGGACGCGCTGGAGTGGGGGCAGGTTGGTCCATATCTGCTGACCGCGATTGCCAAAGGCCATTCAATCACCCATCTGGCCTATCCTCCGGCCTATGCCTATCCTGTACATTGGCGTGAGTATCAATACTATGTGCGACGTGCCGATACCAAGCAGGTTCAGCACAAGTTGCGAGGTACGCCCTTCGTACATCTTTGGCAGGAGATGTTCCGCAACGATGAAACGCTGAGCCTGGAAGTGCCGGAGGAAGGTTCGTTCTGGATGCGAATGTCCAAGCGCTATGGCGATCAATCGGGTCGTGGTCATTGAGTGGGCTGTATAGCAATCGCATCGCTCTCTGTTATCGTAGCAACAGGCCGTATATCGGTACCTCATTTTTCTTTCATTACCTTGAGCCCATGACATGTTCAAAGTCTACCAATGCTTGTCTTCACGCCGATATCGCCTTGGAGTGGTGGCGATGACTGTGGTCCTGTATGGCGCCTTGAGTGGTTGCGCCACTTCGGGGGGCTCCCAGGGCCATAACGTGGGCACGATGCGGGGAGGCGCGCCGACGGGGGAAGAGATCTCCAGCTTTCTCGATAACGCGACGCCCGGTAGCATTGCCACCTTTCAGAAGAGCCCGTGGGGGTCTAACGTATCGGTGATCGTTCAGAAACGCTATTTTTCCGCCAGCGGGATGATCTGTGCGCATCTGGACGTGGCTCGCGAGGGCGCAGTGCCGTCGAGTACTGGCGCTACTTCACAATCTGGCTCAGCACCACAAAGCGGTGTCGTACCAGGTAGCGTTGCGAATTATGGGCAACGGGCGCAAGTGGCTTGCCTTGTCCAAGGGAAGGGTTGGTATACCCAGCGTCTGGTAACACAACTGCTGGCGGCCCCCAGTACTTCGTAAGAGCCGCTCACGACCTCGCGGGATTTGATCGGATAAGCGAAAACGTATAAAGGAGCGGAGCTGACATGGGCCCAAACGCGCATTCGACTGGGCTAGCGTTCCGGATCGTTTTCAACGACGTCTGGCCGATACGCATCAGGTCGTGTACAGGTTCTAACAAAAATCCAATGTCCATGCCCTTACCTCTACCTGTATCGTCCAAAATGGTAGGAAGCCACACAGGCCGGAGGGTAGATAGGCATGGACTGTGTGAACACAACAGGAAGTCGTGCATGAAACATGCAGCATCGTTTTTCCGGGCCGGGTGTCTGGTGGCGGTAGCGTGCCTGAACGTGGGTGTTGCCAGTGCGCAATCGTTCGGTACCAGTAGCAACATTTTGGCGCCAGAGCAGCAGACCCAGTCGATGAGCTCGCAGACCGGCAATCAACAGCAGCAGCAACAGCAACAGCAGCAATCACCAGTCGACGACATGCCCCGCGCCGATTGGAACAATGCCAACTATGGCCCCGTTACCTCGCAGCAAGCGCCGCCAAACGCTGAGCAGGCGCCGGTCGATCCGGAAATGCTGCCGCCATTCGGGGAAAACCTTTTCTCCGGCGGGTTCCGGGGGGTGATGGCCGATGGTCTCAATCCGGCCTATACCATCAAACCTGGTGATCAGATCAATTTGCGGGTCTGGGGGGGGACGGAATTACAAAGTGTGCTGACGGTGGACTCCCAGGGGAACATCTTTTTGCCTGGTATCGGGCCGCTCAATGTTCAGGGCATTTCCAATAGCGAGCTCAATGCCCGGGTTACGTCGGCGGTCAAGACCGTCTATCCGGAAAACGTGCAGGTATACACCAACCTGCAGGGTGTTCAGCCCGTTGGTGTTTTCGTGACCGGTTATGTCAAGGATCCGGGGCGATATTCCGGGACGCCGAGCGATTCGCTGCTCTACTTTCTCGATCAGGCCGGCGGCATCGACCAGGCGTTGGGCAGCTACCGGCACATCACGGTCAAGCGCAACGGCCAAGTCATCGGCAACGCCGACCTCTACGACTTTTTGATTGACGGCAATATGCCTCACATTCAGTTCCGCGATGGCGATACCGTCGTGGTGGAGGAGCGTGGTCCTGCCGTAGCCGTGGTGGGGGATGTCGAAAAGCCGTTTCGTTACGAATTGGCCGACGAAACGCTGACAGGCAGCGATGTCGTCAACCTGGCGAGGTTACGTTCCGGTGTTACTCATGTGTTGCTACGGGGAGATCGCCCGGAAGGCCCCTTCGCCAAATATTACACACTGGATGGCTTCCGGTCGGCGAATATAAGACGCGGCGACGAAGTAATGTTCAGTGCGGATCAGCGTAGTGAAAACATCGTCGTACAGCTGGAAGGAAGCTATTACGGACCCTCGCGCTATGTACTGCCGCGCGACGCTCACTTGGGCGAGTTCCTGAATGCGGTCGGCGTGCCCCAGAGCATGACCAGCTACAAGGACGTATCCATCCGCCGGGAGAGCGTAAAAGAGCAGCAGGAGGAATCGCTGAAGGATAGCTTGCGTCGCCTGGAGCAAACCTATCTCGGTTATCCTTCGCGAACGGCGAAAGAAGGCGAGATCCAGGTTCGTCAGGCCGAGTTGATCGAACGCTTCGTGCAGAAAGCGCGCCAGGTTGAGCCGACAGGCCGGCTGGTCGTCGCGCGTGGAGACGATATCGCGGATGTTCGCCTGCAGGATGGCGATGTCGTCACGATTCCGGAAAGCTCCGATTCGGTCCTGCTGAGTGGCGAGGTCGTCATTCCCCAGGCCATGGTCTATACACCGGGTATGAGCGCGGAAGACTATATCCAACAGGCTGGTGGCTTCACGCCTCGGGCGGATGACGATCAGGTCCTGGTCGTTCACCGCAATGGTGCGGTGGTTCATGCCGGCCAGACCCAGTTGCGCGCGGGTGACGAGATTCTGGTGCTACCGGCGGCACCGACCAGCAATATCGAACTGGCGTCGAGTATCACCCAGATCCTGTATCAGGTCGCCGTTGCCACCAAGGTAGCCCTGGACCTCTAACGCATGGATCGAAGACCTTCAGGGATGATGGGCCACCCCACCGGCCTAATGAGTCCCTGCGGGTCGTTTATTTTGCGGCTTCTTTTTACCACTGTATAGCGAACATGCTATGTCTTCATCCTCTTCTCTGTTTTCCGGCCTAGGCCCATCCTGGCGCGTTACCTGGAATGTATGGCATGCCATGTTCATGCGGGAAATGGTCGCCCGTACCATGGCTGATCGCATGGCGTGGTTCTGGATGATATTCGAACCGATGGCTGTCGTGGCTGTCATGATCGCCATTCGCGGCGTCATTCTGGGGGGGCGTCATATCGAAGGTGCAGATTTTATTCCCTGGATTCTTGTCGGTCTGATGGGGTTCACGTTATTCCGCGAAAACCTGATGCGCTTGATGGGGGCTGTCGATGCCAATGCTGGGCTCTTTACCTATCGACAGGTAAAGCCGGTCGATACCGTATTGGTGCGAAGTTTTCTGGAGTTCATGCTCAAATCTTTTGTCTTGTTGCTACTCATTCTCTTAGGCAATTTGATGAAGATAGAGATTGTTCCGCATCGTCCCCTGGAAGCGCTTTTCGATTGGTTATCCCTATGGATGCTTGGATTAGGGGCAGGACTACTATCTTCTGTCGCAGCCTCGTTGGTCCCAGAAATCGGCAACATTATCCGGTTGACGAGTATGCCATTGATGATTTTGTCGGGGGTTATATTTCCACTACAATATGTTCCCCATGAGTACCAGCAATATGTGCTGTTGAACCCGATTGTTCATGGCTTGGAAAGCATGCGTCTCAACTTTTTCCCTAGCTATCGAAGTTTGGATGGAATCGATCTTGCCTATTTATGGTATTGGGCTTTGACGATGATGACTTTGGGGTTGATGCTCCATTTACGCTTCGAGAATCGGTTGAAAGCAAGATAGAGAATCGCCAAAGGCGCGGATAGCAGCTTTTATGATCAAGATTGTGAATCTATACAAGCGCTACCATAACCATCATGGTAGCGACTGGGTGTTGAGAGATATCAATCTGACCATTCCGAGGAATGTCAGCGTGGGGTTGGTTGGCCGCAATGGTGCCGGAAAATCGACACTGTTGCGGCTGATTGGTGGAATGGACTCGCCGGATAAGGGTGCTATCAGTCGTCAATGTAGAGTCTCCTGGCCGATTGGCCTGGGTGGTGGTTTCCAGGGCTCGATGACTGGGCGTCAGAACGTCAAGTTCGTGGCCCGAATTCATAATCACAGCGGTGATACTCACAAGATAATTAGCCAGGTAGAAGAGTTTGCCGAGATTGGCGAAGCCTTTGACGAGCCAGTCAAGACATACTCTTCCGGGATGCGCGCCCGCCTGCAGTTCGGGCTGTCGCTGGCGTTCGATTTCGATGTTTATCTTTCCGACGAGGCGACGGCGGTGGGGGACCGTGCCTTCAAAGCCAAGGCGAAGCAGGCGTTTGCCGATAGGGTTTCCAAGGCGAGCCTGATCATGGTTTCTCATGGTGAAGGTATTCTCAAGGAGATGTGCCAAGCCGGCATTTTTCTCGATAAGGGAAAGGCGGCTTGGTACGACGACATTCATGATGCCATCAAGGCTTATCATAGCGCCTATCGCATCAGCAGCCCGGCGAAAAAGCAGAAGGCCGCCAAGCCAAAGGCAGCAAGAAAGCCTGCCGCGCAGGGAAAGACAGATTCTCCTTCGCCCATAGCTACCAATCGAAAAGAGATCAAGCGAATCCAGGATCAGATCGCTCCGCTCAAGGAGCAGTTGGCGGCGTTGCCCAAGGACGCAGAGCAGGCTGAAAGCCGGCAGTCTCTGGAAGCCGAGATAGCCTCCTTGCGGAAGAAAATTCGTGTACACCGGGACATCATCAAGCAGTTGAATAGCCTGGAAGAGAACGATTCGGAAGAGCCGAACAAAGAGCTCCGAACCGAAGAGCCCGAAAAAGCTGAACAGCCCAAGCCCGCACCATCGGCGCCGCAAGCTCCGACCCAATGATGCTCATTGCTTCGAAATCTCTGTAATTGGAAATCGTGAATGAAAGCCTTTGCAAGCATGAAAGTCTTTGCAAAACAGTACCCGCACTGGGTTGTGTGTTTCGCTCTGATCGTCCTGGTCTCTTTCTATTATTTGGTATGGGCCAGCGATCGATATGTTTCCCACGCTAACGTCGTGTTGGAAAGTCCACAAATTTCAACGCCGGAAGTGGACTTCAGCACCCTGCTCTCGGGCAGTGGCGCGACCAATACGTCGGATATGCTGCTGATGCGGGATTTCCTGCTTTCGACGGATATGCTGCAACTGCTGGTCGAGAAAGCTGACTTCCGGCAGCATTATTCGGAGAATGGAGACATTTTCAGTCGGCTCAGCGATCCCGATGTGCCAATGGAAGAGTTATACGATTACTATCTGAAGCGGGTTTCCGTCGAGCTGGACGAATACGCGGGCGTACTACGTATTGATGTGGAAGCCTATACGCCGGAGGAGGCCCATAAAATAGCCCAGCTATTGATCAGCGAAGGTGAGCGCCATATGAACGAGATGGGGCGCCGGCTGGCCGAAGAGCAGGTGCGTTTTCTGGAAGTGCAGGTCGACGAGATGAAGAAGCAGTTCGATCAGACGCGCAAGGAATTACTCGATTATCAGAATAAAAATGGGCTGGTTTCTCCGACAGGTACGGTCGAAAGTCTGAGCTCCGTCGTGGCGACCCTGGAGGGGCAGTTGGCTATGCTCAAGGCGCAGAAAACCGCGCTTTCCAGCTACCAGAGTGCGCGTTCTTCGGAGATGACACGAGTTGAAAGCCAGATCAATGCGCTCAACCAGCAGATTTCGCAGGAGCGCGACCGACTGGCACGACAGACGGGCAATGCGCTGAACTCGGTTTCGTCACAATACCAGACCCTGCAATTGCAAGCTCAGTTCGCACAGGATAGCTACTCGGGAGCGCTATCCGCACTGCAAAACACTCGCATCGAGGCCGCCAGGAAGCTGAAACAGGTTTCAGTGTTGCAGTCACCTACGCTACCGCAATACGCAGAGAAGCCGGAGCGGCTTTACGATATTACGGTATTCGCCGTGATCGCGATGTTCGTTACCCTGATCATCAACATGCTGATCTTGATTATCAAGGATCATCGTGACTGAATCTCTTGTCTCGATCGTTATTCCCATTAGGGCGGAAACCGAGAACCAACGCGAAGTCGCCCGATTGGAAATCCTGCTAGAAACGATACCTGACTGCTTCGCGATCGTGATCGTCGATGATGGCAGCCATCGGCGGGTCTATCGATATCTAGAAAGTCGAGTGAAAAGTTGGGGGCAGGAACGGCAGTTGACATTGAAGCGACTCAATACGCGGTATCGGCGTTTCTCGCTAGCCAGGGCAAGGAACGCTGGCGTAAGAGTGGCCCGGTCTTCCGTGGTCATGCTGCACGATGTCGACTTCATAGGGCTGCCCGAAGTTTACGAACGCATATATCGTTACGTCCAACAGCAGGAGCTGGCGACGCGGCCCGAGAATTTCTTCTGCGTGCCGGTTGCCTTCTTGAGTGAATCCGGCACCCAGACATTCTGGGGAGCGTTTCAGCAGGCTCGGGAGCCTTGGTGTTTTCGCCTTCGCGACGTAACGCCTTACGGGCAGCTCAATTTCCTGGTGCAGGGGAGCTCCTGCATGGTGCTGAACCGCAGGGATCTGCTACAGATGGGAGGACACGACAGGCGCTTCCGGGGCCATGGCGCGGAAGATTTCGAGCTACTGCATCGCCTGAGTTCGCGCTTTCCCATTGCGCCACGCCCGCCGGAATACGAGCGAAACATGGGCAGTGGGAACATTCAGGAGTACCGGGGGTTTCGGGCGTATTTCGCACTCTACGGGGAAGAAGCGCGTCGAGCCGGTTGTACCCTGGTTCATCTATGGCATCCCAAGCGGACGGAGCGCAAGTATTACCAGCACCGCCGCAATTTCACCCTATTGCAGAAAATTTTGAAGCGTCATTCGCTACGGGTCGGCCCCAGGCGTTGGTTGGCACGGCAGCCATTGCCCCAGGGGCAGCGCCGGCAATTGAAACCCTCCATCATGTTCGACGCGCCGTTCGAGGCGGCCAATTCTGATGTATCGACTTTCTCACCTCTATCGCCTCGACTCGATGTGGAGCGCGTCTGGAAATACCAAACCAATTGGGAATGACGGTTGACATGCAAGCAGAGGGCTTCAGAGCCGAGGATGGCCTGCTCACGGTAACCTTTATCATGCTCTGCCATGACAGCGCCGAGCGGGTCATCGCACGCGCCAGTAGGCTGCTCGAGGAAGACCCTACCTGCAAACTGATCGTGCACTTCGATCGCAAAAGCCCAATAAGTAAATATCGGACAATCCTGAAGGCGCTGGGTAATCACCCTCGCTGTTACGTGATGGATAAGGATAGAGTACGTTGTGGCTGGGGTACCTGGGGCCTGGTCGAAGCGCCACTTCGAGCCATTCGTTATGCTTTTAAGGCAGGTTTCGCTAGTGACTACTTCTATCTGATCAGTGAGTTCTGCTGCCCCGTTCAGCCGTTGATTGCGCTTAGGCAGCACCTGACAATGCATGCCGGCAGGGAATTCATCGAGAGCCGGGACAGCTCCTGGATAAAAGGCGGCATCCGAGAGGACCGCTATCTTTACCGGCATTATCTCGATAAGCGAAAGCACCCCAAGCTGCACCGCTGGATGTATCGGCTCCAGAAAAAGCTGGGTATGAAGCGAAAATTACCCACGGATATGGAAGTTCGCTTTGGCAGTCAATGGTGGTGTTTGAGTATTGAGACGGTGCACCGAATTATCACGAATGAAAGGATCAAAGCTCTTTTCAGAAGAAGTTGGATACCTGATGAGTGCTTTTTTCAAACATCTGTATATTCATTCGTCGATAAATTCGAGTTGTTGAGAAAGGGACTTACTCATTATGAATTTGATGAAAAAGGTATTCCTCAAGAAATGTCTCTAAATATGTGGCAGACAAGGCAATATAGTGCTCAAAAGTTTTTCTTGAGAAAAGTAATGGAGTATTGAATTGAAGTTACATATTCATTTTGGAATTCATCGAACTGGTACCACGTCGATACATCATCGCTTGTATGCCAATAGGGAACGTTTGTCTGACTTTGGCTGCTATTATCCTGACTTGGGCGTTGGTTGCCGGCATGTCAAGATTGCCTGGCAACTGCTCTCAGGTAAAATGACCGTAAAAGAGGTCGCTGACCGCATCGAGGCCGAGTCACCAGATGAGAACCATATGGCAATAATCTCCTCGGAGGATTTTTGTCAGTTGAAGAACCCTGCCTGGCTGAAATACTTTTCGGAACATTTCGAGCTACAAGGTTCTATCTATCTCAAGCGGCAGGATCTATGGCTTGAATCCTGGTATAACCAGCATATCAAATGGCCATGGAGTAAAAAATTTTCTCAGTCTACGCCAGAGTTTTTTATTGAGAATGCCGATGATTTTTACTGGATAGATTATCAGAATACAATAGAGACTATCGCTCAGTTTGTGCCGATCCAGAATCTACATATAGGTATTTTGGAGCGAGGTGCCGTTGAAGATACTGCATCTGATCTCTTTAAGTTCCTTGATATCGAATTGCCTCAGTCAAAACCTGAGGATGTCAAGAACAGTTCTTTGACCAAAGCACAACTAGATATTGCCAGGCACCTTGACTTAATGAGTATGAAGCCCGGAGAGAGGCAAGAATTCATAAAGGCGCTAAGAGAACTGAACATAAGTGAAGATGATGGGTCAAAGACCATATTTAGTCAGAAACAAAGGTATGACCTTCTATCGAAATACGAAGGGTCTAATAAAGCACTATCTAATATCTTGGCAAAGAAACATTTGTTCGATTTCCAAGTGTCTTCGGGAGAGCCTGTTTCGCTTTCCGAGGAAAAAATCTTGCATAAATATATCCCTCAGTTGATTTCTCAACTGGCTGCTAGGTAGAGGTAGAGTGTGGAAAAGCTCATTCTTCATCTCGGTGTTCATAAGACTGCCACGACACATTTCCAGTCTCGATTTTGGAATAGTCGTGAAAAACTTGCTAAAAAGGAAGTCTCTTACCTGGGGCTGAACGAAACACGTGCCTTTTTCACGTCCCAAATTGGGGCAAAGAAGAAAGAGATTAAAGCTGAGGCAAAACTGTTTGTTAAAGCCGCAAAATGCGGTCTTATTTCGGATGAAAATATACTCGGAGGTACCGACAAGCCGAAAGGAACGAGTGCGTACAAGGATGCTGAGGGTAGGCTAGGGCAGTTTCTTGATCTTGTCGGAGTGGATAGAATTGAGACCCACGTTACCATAAGGGATCCCGAAGCTTATCTAATATCTCGATATTGTGAGTATCTCAGACACTACCCCTACTTGAATATTGGAGAGTATTTTGACGAAATGTTCGTGCGGGATTTCTCCTGGGTGCCATTGATAGAGATAATAAAAAAAGTTACCAGTAGTGAACCGGTGGTGACTACTTTTGAAAGTATTTTTGAGAATGAAGAAGAATATCTAAAAAAAGTTACTGGAGTTGATTTGGAATTTGAGCCTGCTTCGGTAAGCCATTCCGTCAAGCGCTCAAAGATATCCCAGGAAGCCTACGACATTCTATCGCTGGTTGCGGAACATTATCCAGGGCATATGGTCCGTAAAGTGTTGGACACGATTGATCGCAACCGCCAATTAAGTAAATCCTCACCTCTTAAACCTTTTAGCAAGAGCCTTTCTGAGCACCTCAAAGAAAGATATGAGAAAGATAAAGAAGTATTAGGCCTGGCTTAAGGTGTAAGCAGCTATTCTTCGGACGATTAGGGCTGGCAGGACCGGGCAGCCCTACTGAGTTAACTAGGGGCTAGGATAAATGAAAGTATTGATTGCGGGTGGGGCTGGCTACATTGGCTCTCATATGGTCAAGCAATTGGCCAAGGCGGGTCATGATGTCGTGGTAATAGACAACTTGAGCACTGGCTTTCGTCATCTTGTTCGGTATGGAGAGCTTGTTGTCGGCGATCTTGCCGACACCAGTCTGCTCGAGCGACTATTTCAGACCCATCGTTTCGATGGCGTGATGCATTTTGCAGCCAATAGCCTGGTGGGCGAATCGGTCGGTGACCCTGGTAAGTATTATCGCAATAATGTCTCCAACACATTGAATCTGTTAGATGTCATGGTTCGTCATCAGGTTCAACATTTTATTTTTTCTTCGACAGCCGCGACATTTGGCGAGCCAGAATATACGCCTATCGATGAGCTGCACCCTCAGGTACCCATCAACCCTTATGGTGCTAGCAAGCTGATGATCGAAAGGGCACTCAAGGACTATGCTAACGCCTATGGCTTGAACTCCGTCTGCCTGCGTTACTTCAATGCTTGTGGTGCCGATCCGGAAGGCGAGTTAGGGGAGTGCCATGACCCGGAAACCCATTTGATACCTTTGATATTGCAGGCGGCTTCTGGCCGTCGGGATAGTATCACGGTTTTTGGACGTGACTATCCGACGGCTGATGGTACCTGTATTCGAGACTATATTCATATAGAAGACCTATGTTCGGCTCACGGTTTGGCCCTAGAAAAATTGGTTTCTGGAAAAATAAAAGGTGCAGCAGCCTATAATCTAGGTAATGGTAATGGGTTTTCTGTTCAACAAGTTATTGAAGCAGCACAAAGTCTCGTTACCAAAGAGAGTATGAAAATTCAGCTTGAGGAGGGACCACGCAGGGCAGGTGATCCTGCTGTTCTTGTGGCAGACTCTTCTTTTGCAAAAAAAGATCTTGATTGGACTCCGCAATATTCCGACTTAAAAGTGATTTTACGTCACTCTTGGCGCTGGGAAAAACATCTTGCAGATGGTTTTAAAGATGCCTATTAAACAACATCTGGATTTTGAAGTTTTGCTGCCATAGAAAAGTAATCATGAATTATTAGCAAAATCATATAAAACATGGTGTTGTCTAGAATAAAACAATTTAGGCGGAATTTCGTATCAAGGCCACTGAGGGAAAGGTATGAATGATATAAATTTTGTTATTATGATTGAGCCTGGGAAGTTAGAATGGCAAGGGATGATGTTGATTGAAAGCATATATGAGAATTGTGAGGACAGCTTTGCAATTAACGTTTACTGCGGTGTTGACAAAATTAGTAGACTGAGCCCTGTTGTGTTGCGGTATTTGGAAAAGCGCAATATCAACATAAACCCTATTAATAATATGTTCCAACCTTATTACCCACATGGGAATAAAATTGTTTCTTCTGCAATGAAAAGAGACAAAGCGAAATATGGTATCTTTATGGATTCGGATATGCTGCTTTTAAAAAAAACAAGATTCTGCGCTGAACTTGATAAACATTTAGGAGATGTTTTTGTAGTTAGAGCAGGGCTAGATAGATGGAGTAATAGTGAAGCCGACTGGTTAGTTGCATATTCAGAGGTTGATGTTGAGCCATATCCTGAGAAGATAAAGTTAGCTGATGGTAGAGAAAGTTATCCTTATTTTAATGCCGGTCTTGTTGCTTTCTATGAAGAAAGTGGTTTTGCAAGTGCTTGGAAAGATGTAGCAGTGGAACTTGATTTGAACGATAAGATAAGCAATAAAAGGCCATGGCTAGATCAAATAGCCTTGCCTATAGCCATTAAAAAATCTGGTTTAAAATATTCACTGCTGAACCCGTGTTTTAATTATGGGTTAAATAATGATTACAATCAACTAAGTGAAGCGGTGGTTGGGCACTACCACACGAAAAGTTGGCTTTATCACCATGGCCTTAATAATATTATGAGAAGATATACGCGGGAATCAGTAGGTGAGAAAAACTTTGCCGTTTTAGTGAATAAAACTGAGAAGAGGGTAAGCTAACCGATCGAAAGAGTCAAGGATAATTGCTTCTTGTCTAATGAGCATCTGCCCTCCATGGGTGAGACGCTGACGATCCGCTGGACAAGGAGATATCTGGTTTATTGATTTTGTCAGAATATAAAGACTTTAGTTAGCCAATGTAAATAGGAAAATAATGACTTTTTCCTTGTTTTAAAGTGATCATGAAAAACTTTTCACTCTCGTCTTGTAGAGGTTAGTATGTGTATGTCTAAATGCCCTGTTATTTCAATACACTTGCCAAAATGCGCGGGGTCATCTCTGAGAAATACCTTGAAAGAAAAAATGAAAGATGAGGCTTATTTAGACTATGGTGATAGAATTACAGATGTAAGTTTTGAAGCCAAACAAACTCGGGCTAAAAGGAAGTTGCAGTTTTTGACTGATTACCAGTCTAGCCATAAAGCTAAAATTATTCATGGGCATTTCTATGCGACAAAATACCTGGATATATTTCCTAATGCGCAATATGTAACTATAGTAAGAGATCCCAGAAGTTTGGTGCCAAGTTACTATTCTTATCTAAAGAGGTCTCGTCAGAACAATTACCTTACAAGATTTGCTAAAAACTGTTCGTCATTAGAGGAATTTATTGATCACGAGTGGTTTCAAAACATTGTCTCCAAGCAGTTGTATCCATTAGATATTTCTAGTATGTGCTTGGTTGGAGTTCAGCAAAAATATAATGAATATCTAAAGCGACTTTCAGAGATAGTAGGAGTCGCTCTTGAAGAGGTTAATGAAAATGTGAACCCTAAGGGTCCCGAGTACAATTTGCCTTCAGGTTTAGTGGCCAGAATCGAAGCCAATAACTCTGATGATATGGAGCTATATTTTAAAGCTCTAAATCAATAATCATATTCTGTGCGTGTTGATAACATGTCAGCGCTATTACCATTCTGAATACCTTCGGTATGGTCGAATAGGGGGAGCTAATACTTGCCCTAGTTTATATTCGTAGTCAGAGTTCATGACCCTACACTTCGGTGTAGGTGAAGTGTCCCCCTCCATAGCTGCACATGGTAGGGTATAGTGCAGTCATCAGGTGGAAACCAGGGGGATTACGTTTTGTCTCCGCTCTCCGACTTGGGAAACTGATGCAAAAATAATGGACACTACTAGGGAGCAGTTGGATTATGATCTTGCCCACCGACAGTGGACACCTCGTTAAGACAGTACGCTGAGACGAGGTTACCCATGACAAGGCAAGTCGCTTCGATGAAGAAGGTCCGCAACCGACACTCCTCGGACTTCAAGACTGAAGCCCTGGCGCTCGCTGATCGCGTTGGTGCTACCACAGCCGCTCGGGAGTTAAACCTGCAAACCAGCCAGCTTTATCAGTGGCGAGCCAAAGCCCGGCAGAAGGCGAACACGTCCGAGCGTGAGCAAGCGTTGGCCGAGGAGAATGCGCGACTCAAGCGCCAGCTCGCGGAGAAAGCAGAGGAACTTGAGATCGCAAAAAAAGCCGCGGTGTATTTTGCAAAGAGCCCGAAGTGAAATACGCCTTCATCCATCAGCACCGTCAGGCGTTCTCCGTCCAGCGCCTTTGTCAGAGCGTCGGAGTCGCTCGTAGAGGCTATTACGCCTGGAGACATCGTGACGACGTGCCATCAGTCAGGCGTCACCGGCAAGCGGCTCTCGATCATCGGGTGGACAGCGCCTTTCATCGGAAGCAGGGACGTTCCGGCGCTCCCCGATTGACGCTGAACCTCAAAGACAACGGCTTATCGATCAACCGTAAAACGGTTGCTGCCAGTCTGCGCCGCCAAGGGCTTCGTGCCAGAGCCGCTCGTCGCTTCAAGGCGACGACGAACTCGCGGCACAACTTGGCAGTCGCACCCAACCTGCTGCTGCAGGACTTTTTGGCGGTAGCGCCCAATCAGAAATGGGTCGGCGATATTATCTACCTGTGGACCGATGAAGGTTGGCTCTATCTGGCGGTGCTGCCCGACCTGTATTCATGCAAGGTCATTGGTTGGGCGATGCGCGAGCGCATGCATGACCGCGGAGCTTGTTGTTGACGCTCTGCAGATGGCGCTGTGGCGCCGCCAAATGCCGAAGGAGGTAATCGTTCACAGCGACCGGGCAGCCAGTACTGCTCGGCACTGTATCAGTCGATGCTGATCCGAAACGGTCTCCACTGCAGCATGAGCGCCAAGGGGAACTGTTACGATAATGCCTGTGCCGAGAGCTTTTTCCACAGCCTCAAAATCGAAGCCGTGCATGGTGAGCGCTTCCGAACGCGAGAGCAGATGCGCCGTCAGGTCTTCGAGTACATCGAGCTGGACTACAACTGGCAACGCCGACACAGTGCTATCGGAATGATCAGCCCAGAGGCCTTCGAGGCTCGAATGATCGCTTAAGTCGGTGTCCACCAGTGCTGGGCAAGATCATTAAGCCTCGGAGGGGAAGTTGTTGCTATTAAAACAACTTTGTTATTTAAGATGCGCTTGCAATTAAAGGTGGCCCTGTGAAGGATATGAAAAACGCACGGAGGTTCTATGTTTAGTTTGAGACTAACTGTTGTGGTTGTGTTGTTTTTTTGCTTTGTCAATCAGGTGGCTGCTAATGATGAGATTTCTATAAAAAATGAAAAGTTTTTCAAGGGGGATTCCTTGTGGATAGCCGAAGGAGTAACGCTGGTTGGACGTGTTTCTCCTGCTGAGGTTGCGAAAAATAAGAAATTTTACGCTAAGGCGCGTGAAAAATATGGAGATGAGTTATTAAACTCTATCGGTGATTATGGAGCCGATCTGGTTCGATTCCAGGTGAGTCAAGGTGGTTTGGATCCACAGTCCCCTATCTATGAAAGGGAGTATGTGGACGAGATAATAGAGTCTATTAAGCAGACTAGAGATGCTGGATTCAATGTCATTATATCTATGCAATGGCAGGGGCCTTCTGGTTCTCGAGACGAGGGAGGCTTACCAACATACACAACTAGAAGGGCGTGGCAGCAGATCGTAGATGATTTTTCTGATGACAGAGGTGTACTGCTGGAAGTTTTTAATGAACCAAAGCTACACAAAGCTTCCCCTAAAAATTGGAGAATTTGGAAAAAATCTATGCAAGGTTTGATTGATTACTTGCGTGAAAAAGGGGCTCAGAACGTTCTTCTTGTTGACGGATTGAAATCGGCGCATGTACTGGAGGGCGCGCCAGAGCTGGATGATCCATTGGGACAAACTGCTTATGCTGTGCACCCTTACCTCGATAAAATCAACCAAACGCAAAAGCAATGGGATAAAAATTTTGGAAATTTTGCTGATACACATCCTGTAATGGCAACAGAATTTATGGCATATGCCAACAGGGGGTGTCGAAATTCCCTACCTAATGATACGAAAGAACTACTTGAGTATCTAAAAGGGAAAGATATTGGTCTCGTTCTCTGGGCTTTTGATGTGGGGAATATTAAGAAAGGATCTAAGTATACAACTTTTGACAACTTGTCTTGTAAAAAAGGAGAAAGAAAAGGCGGAGCCGGTCAGATGATCCATGAGTATTTTACTGGTAAATAGGGCCAAAGCCAATGCCGGTTTGCAACAATCTCCGTGCTGTACTTTTCCTTCAGCGCTGCCAGTAGCCCTATATAGAAACCTTTTTCTGGGTCGTAATTATTCAGGTAGCCGACGCCATGGAGATGAACGATGTCCGCATTCAACAAGGAGGCAAGCTGGTTTCCGAGTATTTCTCCAGCCCGCGCTTTTCGATGAACGTATAGCGACGAATGACCTGTTCCCAAAAGCTGATACCGACATAGCTTTTGGCGACCTGGACCAGGTCGTCCAGAAACTGGTCCTGGTTTTTCCCCTGGGCGTGCGGGCCATGCAATTTCCTGGCATTCTCCACCAGATTTTCATAGAAGGTGATGTGACAGCCTTCGGCATGGTCCTCGAAGAACTTCAGCCATCCTCTGACGGTCAGCTCGTCTCCGTAATTGGGCTCTCCCGCGCCGCTATAATCAAACGTTCCATTCTTCCGTGTACGGGCAACTGCTAATTCTGTTGCAGGATGTTTTCATAAACGGAAGTCGTTGGGAATAGAAAAGGGGAGGTGGGGTTATAGGAAATACCCATAACCATTTCATCAGGGTTGATATGGCAATGGAAACCGGTGTCGATGTCTGTGTTTTCCACCGCCGGTTCCTGCTGAGTATCGAGCAGGAATCGACGGTTTTTCATGGAAATTCGGCGAAGATCGTCTCTCTTCGCCGCATCTGGAGATCATACAGTCACGCGGTAATGAATTTCCGCATGTCGATGTCTGCTGTCTTGTGGGTTGCGTTCCAGTGCCGTTTGGATTTTTTGTGAGGTAGCGCTATATGAACCTGGACTTCCTTGCGTAATACCTGGGCTGGCAGAATGGCAATCCGTTCTTTCGGTGTGCTGGTATTCGTACGGATTAGATAGTGGGCCACGGCGCGTGTTAGCAACCCCGGCCCCGTTTTACCCCAGGTATTATCATTGTCGCGGCCAAGCAGGGCCTCGCGTGCCATTTCCGAAGCCAGCACGATAGCGGGGTGATTGGGAACGCAGGCGAGAGCGTTGTTCGCCAGCACATCGAAGGGCTCCAGAAAGCACACCATACCGGCATCGGGGGGAAGAAGGTTGCTCAGCTTGCCATAAAGATAGTCATCTGCATCGGCATAGAACCCACCATAGTGGCGTAGGTAGCAGAGCCGGAAAAAGTCAGCGCTTTCCGCAATATTGTTGGCCAACCGGAAAGCTTGCTCGTAGTCCTGGCCAAAAGTTTCTCTCAGAAAGGTTTTGGCTTCGCCACTATCAAAGCGTTTGTACTCGATACCTGGACGTCTCGACCAGGAGTGCATGATCTCCGTCACGGCTTGTGGTGGCGTTTTTTCATTCCAGTATTGCCCAACTCTGAGTGGAATGAGTCGTGTGCCAGCCGTGGTTGTCGGAGAGGGAGTGTCTTCGAAACGGCGCCGGATCACCGAGCTGGCAGCATGAACGTAGTTCGTGGCGAGCATATCGTGTTTTTCCGGCGGTAGAGCTGCTTGCTCGCGCCGGTAGAGTACCAGGTCATTCAGTAGATTCCCGATCTGTGATACCGAGAAATGGCCTGATGCCATCGGGTTGCCCGGTCCCTTTCGTTGTCCTTCTTCGATAACCGCGTAAGCTTCCTCTTCCCGCCCCAGCATGATCAATATCCGTAGGTGTAAATCTCGAATGCCATTGGCTGATCTGTGTGGGTGGCTCGCTCGCTCGAGTACGGCCTTGGCGGCTTCCGCTTGCCCAATCTCGAGTAGGCTATGGGCACGGATCCGCGTGAATGGCATGCGTTTGGCGGGGGGGATCGGCCCTCGGATCGCCTCGAGAGCCTCTTGCGGGTGTCCGGATTCCCGCAAGAAGCGCGCATGCTGTAGACGCAGCTCCGGATCTTCCGGCCAGCGCCGGCGACAGAAGCGAAGGTAGCGCAAGGCAAAATGATAGGAATTGCCCGCCCACAGGATTTGAATGATGTTGTGAGCCTCGGGTAGCGTGCGGCATTTGCGGGGTTCGCGCAGCTTGTCCAGTGCACCCTTTGGGCCTTCGACGGACAAGGCGAACTGTGCGGCAAGAAAGGCGTGTTTGGATTCGGGGATATATTGCAATAGCCGCGCGGATACGGCGTCGACCTGATGACGGTCTATCGACAGCAATGCTTTCCGAAAGAGTGCATTGGCAACCTGGGCGGTGCGCGGCCCTGCCAACATGATCTCCGCCAGGGTTTGATTGGCGATGACTGAGAGGCCGAATCGTTCGGCCTGGTTGAGCAGCGCTAGCTTGTCCAGCTCCGTCAATTGGCTGGAGTGGTTTGCCAGGAACTCGATAGATTCACGGCACGTGACGGCCAGTTCGGGTTGCGTAGTGAGTTTGACCGCTTGTAGCAGCTCCACGGCATCCGTCGAGGAGACCTCGAGATTGTTTTGTGCTCTCGTTAGAAGGGCACTCAGTGCCGAGGTATGTTTGTCACCGGTTTCCATGCCGGTGTTGGCCTGCATCAACTGCATGACGCGAGCCTGGCGGTGTTCCGGATGATGTTTCAGCAGATGGTCGATGACGCTTTTTGCTGCCCGTAGACGGCCATGGGCTCGATAGAAGTTGGCACACGCCATCTGAACTTCGGCTTTATCGAACCAGCGTTTTCTCAACGGACGTAGAGCCTTGAGGGCCGGCAGGGTTCGGCCTAGATCTCGAAGGATCTGAAATTTTTGTAACCGCAGTCGGAAGTTGTTGGGCCAGCGGGGGATAGCCTGGTTGATGCGCCATAGCGCTCGCTTCGGATTGCCGGCGAGGGCTTCTATGCGTGAGTCCAAGGCCCGCAACATGGGAGCATTGGGGCGCGCCTCAATGGCTTGGGCAGATCTGGCCTGCGCGACATCGATTCTCCCCTGGACAATAGCGGTGCGAATCCATAGGTGCCACACGTCCGGTTTGGGATTGCCTGTTTGAATGGCATCACGGAGCAGGGCTTCCGCTAACTCCACTTCTCCATCGGCCATGGCGCGCTTTGCTTTCTGCAAAGGTGTGGGAGAAGGGGATGAGGCGTTTGGGGTAGCTGGGATAGGGCCTTCAGCTTTGTCGGGCATGAGCGAACACTTCTTCTTTCGGGCTGTCTGCCTGGAGACACAGAAAAATCGGCCAGACACCATCCATAGCGCCTGACCGAGACTTGCTCAACTGGTCAATGTGTTTGTGTTCGTCCCTTTAGGAGGCTTGCGCTACTGCCAATGTGCTCTCCATGCCGAGTCGCTGACGCAGGCTCATCGGCACCTGGCGGCGAGATGAGATGCGCGGCCGGGGCATTTCCACAACCCGAGTCTCGGCACCATATAGCGCTTCGTACTCGGCATAGTTGTCGAAGACCTTCCGATCGACATAGTCGATGTACGTCTCGGATTCGGTACCGTTGGCGATAATGACTTTGTGACCTTCTGTCTCGATATGGTAGTAGGTCACGGTCTCAGTCATTTCGTTCCATGGCATGAAGTCGATCGAGCTGCCATTGACCAACGCCGCTGCGTTGATGACCAGACCATCGACGACCATTCCATGGCTCGCGGTAACGACCAGATCCCGATTCGGCATATCCTCGCCAAGCGCTCCCTGCTTGATACGCACGGGCTGAAGCTTCTGTGCCGCGACAACGTTACGCACACTCTGACGTCCGACCCACTTGACCGGGACTTGCTCGCCGGTATCGGTCAGGAGCATGTCACCGATAGCAAGCGACTCGACGGCAACTTCACCATCAGGCGTGGCGATCATGGTGCCCTTGGCGAAGCAGACGACTTCTCCCGGATAGGTGAACGAGTCGCCGTTCAGGTAAGCATCGGGGTCTTCCAAGTATGCTTCGTAATCTTCCTGGGACATCTCGATGGCAGCGTTGACCTGAGTCCCAACCGCTGCATTACCTTGGGTCAAATGGAGGGCACCGTCTCGGTAAGCGTCCTGGGGGTTCAGGATCCCGCCTTCATCCAGACTCCAATCTCCGCCGCCGAGATTGATCTGGTCGCCAGCTTCCGCTCCCGTAACATTGAAATTGTAGCTATCCAGCAGCCCCACGTCCGGCTTGTTGAACGTGAAGGAGCCAGGGCCTTCTCCAGAGAAGTCGACATCGTAGCTATTCAGGCCGTTTAAGCCACTAATGGAAGATGCATCCAACGTCGCGCTACTTTCACCCTCGATGCCGAACGTTGTGCCATTGAGTGCACTTGCGTTGATCAAGCCTTGGTCAAGCGTGAAATTGCCGCCATTGGTTACGGTGTAGGTGGGAGACGCGCCGGCTTGAATCCCAGCCACGCTATTAACGGTAGCGTTGACACCGTCAACAATCAGCTCATGGTCGCCCAGCGCTGTAATGTCGAGGGTGTTGTCCTGATCAGCGTTCTCCTCCGAGATTGTGGTTGTCCCGGTTCCCCCAAGATCTAGATTGAGTAAAGCCATCTCTTGATTCTCCCTGCAATGATTGAGATCGATACTTGCTGTTCTGTGGCTGTCTAGTGCTTACATGGCATCGTTATAGATTGTTGCCAATCCCTAAAGCCTTGCACTTCAACGAATTAGCTTGCAAGCACATCCGAAATTCAACTATATGTTGAAAATTGTTTCATTTTTATGCTTTCCGCGCCCCTCCCAGAACTATCCATTAGTATTACGTGGTGTCAGGCGACCACGACGCGTACGAGTAGTAGTGATAGGTTCTAATGCTATCCTATGTCAAGCTTAGGAATAATTAGGTAAGTCATGTTGGTGGTAAAAACACCTTGCTGTCATGACGTTATCTACTTAAGTTGTTGATAATAAAGGTGATCTGTTTTTGTAACTCCATGGTGTTATTTTGTGTGTCTACTATGGTCAACATTTTGGTAACCATTTGGAAACGCAGTCATTTTCTTGCAGAATGAGAGGCTTGTCGCTGCATGCGCGTTGGTCTGTTTGTTTGTCCAATATATTTTGTCTCACAAATATTAGGCATAATATTGGAGTCACGTTCATTCATGCGAGTCAGAGAGGCTGAATATGAAAACAGGCCGCCCCGCGACACCTATTGTCCTGACGGAAGCAGAGCGCATCGAGCTCACTCGCCGCGCCCATCAGCGCAAAGGGTCGTTCGATTCTCGTATCCGGGCTGAGATCATTTTGGCCTGCGCCAACGGGGAGTCGGGGGTCGTTATCGCTCAACGTTTGGGGATCGGCGTCCACACTGTGTCTCGATGGCGAGTGCGGTTCGGTAAATGGAGGCTTAAAGGTTTGAATGATGGACCCCGTTCAGGGCGGCCAAGAAGCATTAGCGATGAACAGGTTCAGGAAGTTATTGATCGAACGACTCAAACCCGACCCGAAGATGCCAGTCATTGGACGACTCGACGGATGGGTAAAATTGTGGGTATCTCTCCAGCCAGCGTGCAGCGAATCTGGCAGTCCTTCGGACTTGAGCCACACCGGGGAGAGACAGCCAAGCTATTGGAATCCGCAAGACGAAAAAAGTGAAAGCTTGAGCGGTGAACGATCCAAAGAACTCGATAGGGCATTGATTAGATGTACAGTGATAACCCCAAACTGTTTCAGTGACTGAAGAAGGGTAGACATTATAGCCCTACGGACGAAGCGGCTCCGCCACCAAGTCATCGCAGTGACGGTGTTGATTAATGACTTGAAATTGTGAAACGTCTTGCGGTCATCCCCTAACCAAAGCAGTGTAGCAGGATGCGGAAAGGCTAACGCTTTAGTTAAGCCTGGGTGTAAAGGTCAGAAAAATGTGGTAAATATCGTCTGGGCATAGGCTGTTTGTGTGCCCCTGCGTATGTACTTCCCGTCTTTCATAGGCGGGTTTTTTATGAATCAAAAAACCATATGCTGCACACGTTGCGTGGTTTGGTGTGCTATGCAACTGCTGATGTCTGAGCTTTTGGCCCGCAGTCGTGGGTCTCTTCTCTCGCACTTGGCCTATTCGTTGCTGACTTCTCCCTCAGATTGGCACACGAATGATCGCAAAATCAGGTTGACTGCCGCGAAGAACCATCTGTGTTCTTCTCATCAGGGAACTCTTCGTCAGCGTCACGATCGCCTTCTTCAGCACCAAAGTTTTCTTCGAATGCAAGACACGCTTCGCATAAATAGTAACCCTGATCATCGCAATCAACCGCCAGAGCACCGCAGCGGTCACAAATAATGCCCATCGATCTCGTCACTCGCTGCTCCTGCCATAGTCATCGATATTGCGTTAGTGGCCCGATACTTTCGGGACAGGTGTGACCCCCAACGTAAGGCTTAGGTTCCTTCCCGGGCCTAATGATAATTCGATTTCTGGGGGTGCGGCATCCAATCCTTTGAAATATCTATATGTATGGAGTGTTGCATTATGTAGGGCAGCCTGGTAGCTGTCATCTAGATGACTCGGCCGATATCCGCGGAGCCAAGGAGCCAAGGAGCCAAGGAGGCGGAGGAGGCGGAGGCTGTAGCGCCGATTCCCTACGCCTACCGCTGAAGCTATGGCACAGCATCGAAAACATCCCTAGGCAGAGAAGGCGCGTTTGGCTAGTCTGCTACTACATATGGCTGTAGCTCCGGGAGCTAATATGCAAGGGGTGAAGGTTCTGCTTTGGCTCGGTGAGCTTTTTACTGGCGCCAAGTCGTTCAAGGCTAATCCCATCATTGGCAGCGAGCGGCTGAATCGCTACGGCCTGCACGCCGCTCGTGTCTGGTCGGCGTATTGGATGTCTCGGCTGCGCATGGCGATGCTGGCTTCTGGCGTGCCCAAGGCCGATCGTGCGCAGTTCCAGCGTTTCGGCTACGTGCTCAAGGAAAACTATCTTTCCGACCAGCAGTTCCAGGCGCTGATTCGGGAAATCGGCGCCTACGAGGGCGAGATCCGCGAGTGTTGCCAGGGAGATACCAATACGCACCGGGTTCTGCTGGCGCCGGAGGTTGTCGAGCAACTGCCGACGGTGAAGGCGGTGCTGGAGGATTCGGCGTTGAAGCGGCTGTTCCGCTACTGTGCCGGGCACGCCCGCTTGCCGATCTGCCATATCGAGAACGTGCATAATGGTAGTCGGGATAGCGTGACGGAACGCGACCCGCAGAAGAACCTGCACGTCGATACCTTCCAGCCCACCATGAAGTTCTGGCTCTATCTCGAGGACGTGACCGATGAGAATGGTCCGTTCGTGTTCGTGCCGGGCTCCAACTGGCCGCATCGGGAGCGCCTGAAATGGGAATATCAGATGAGCCTGCGAGCCAGGGAGCACGCGGATCGCTACACGGCGCGGGGCTCGTTCCGGGTAAGCCAGGAAGAGGCGGAGCGGTTGGGCGAGGGCGGCCCGCGGCCGTTCCGGGTCAAGGCCAATACGCTGCTCATCGCCAACACCTTCGGCGTCCATGCCCGGGGCAACGCCGAGCCGGGGAGTTCTCGCCTGGCGCTGTGGGGCATGAGCCGTACCAATCCCTTCCTGCCGTTGCCGGGGCTGGGGTTCGATTACCTCAATCGGCTCCAGTATCGCGTGCTTCAGCGCATGCGTCGACAGGAAGACGCGAAGGCCGCCGCCAAGGGGGGCCAGTCGTCCTGGCATGTGATCGAGCAGCGGCGGCTATAGTTTTCGATTCGCCACACAGCGCGTGAATTCGGAAAGCAACCTTCGGGTTGCTTTCTGCGTTTCTGGGCCCCCAAACGGGCAGTGTCAAGGTGTTGTAATATTGATCGTTTGTGGATGCGGCGGTACTGGCCACATGAGTCGGCCGGCTGCCGATACGTCGTATTTCCTCCGGCAAGAAAGAACTTGATGAAAAAGCTACTCGTGACGGGCGGTTGTGGTTACATCGGCTCGCATATGGTCGCCAGCCTGTAAAGTGCCGGGCGACGGAAAGGAGTTTTTGCTGACATGGGAATGCAAGGGTAGTATAGGAATATATGCAATCAATAAGTTGCTTTTCTATTGTTAAGCAGCTTATATGGTGCATTTTGTGGGGCGAGACGATAGGGAGTCGAGGTATGAATCGAAAGCCCGTGTTGGAACAGATCCTTCAGCGACGGCGACAGCTTCGACTGACCCAGCAGGACATGCAGTCGCGTATTGGCATGACGCGTCAGCAGTACCAGCGCCTGGAGCGCGAGGGCAACCCGCGTCTGGACACGCTCTCGCTGGTCGCGGAGGGACTCAATGCCGAGCTGATGCTGATCCCGCGGGAGAAACGCCTGGCCGTGCAGCGCCTATTGAAAGAAGACGACCATGAGGCTAGCCCGCCGGCGGACGAGAACCCCTGGCACGGATTGTTGGACGAGGAGTCATGATGGCGTCCGAATCGGTTTCAGTATTGCGAGTCAGCCTGTCATCGAGGCCCGTGGGTTATCTGGTGGGATACCGGGGGGGACGCAATGTCATGGTTTTCGACGAATCGTTCCGCGGCGATCCGGATCGACCGACGTTGACGCTGTCCTCTCACCCTGCCTCTCCGAGAGCGGCCCACGTGCTGGGCTCGCCCTGGATACGCCAGCAGCGACTACACCCGTGGCTGTCGAACCTCCTGCCGGAAGGCGCTCTCAGGGAGTGGCTGGCACAGGGTTTGAAGGTTCATCCCGATAATGAATTTCCCCTGCTTGCACAGCTGGGTCACGATCTCCCTGGTGCCATCGAGGCCGAGCCCGTCCAGCCTGACGAGGTTCCTGAACACGTGCTGGTGCATCGCACGAGCATCACGCCCGTCGTGAGGTCTCTCGCGTCTGCGCGCGGATTTTCGCTGGCTGGTGTGCAGATGAAGTTTTCCATGCGCGAACGTGAGGGGAGGTTTCACTTCGGCCATGAAGACGTGCTGGGAAACTGGATCGTCAAGACCCCATCGACTCGCCACCGGGGCGTGCCCGCCAACGAGTTTACCGCGATGACGCTGGCCCAGGCGGCCGGCGTCGACATTCCCGAAATCAGAATGGTGAATCTTTCCGCACTGGAGGGGTTGCCCGACATCGCGCTGCCACAGGAACCTTGGGCCTATGCCATCAGACGCTACGACAGGGATGGCGAGGCACGCGTGCATGCGGAAGACATGGCGCAGGTGCTGTTCCAGTATCCGCACGAAAAGTACAGCGGTGCCAATTATGAGCAGGTGGGCAAGCTGTTGCGGGACTATACCCAGGATGGGCTGGTGGTGGTGCAGCAGTTCGCCCGGCGGCTGCTGGTGAATGTGTTGCTTGCCAATGGTGATGCGCATTTGAAGAACTGGAGCTTGCTGTATCCGGATCGTGTCAATCCCGTGCTGTCCCCCGCCTATGACATCGTGTTCACCCAAGCCTGGATAGCGGATGAACAGGAGATGGCGCTCAGTCTCCATGGCAACAAGCGCTGGTACCGCATCGGATGGGCCGATTTCGAAGCCTGGGCGCGCGCGATTGGCACACCCTGGCCGGCCATCCGTGTGGTGCTGGAAGACACGCTGGGTCGTGCACGCGAGCGTTGGCCCGATCTGCTGGCGCAGAGCCCGATGTTGCCCGAGCAGAAGACCCAGTTACGCCACCATTGGCGCAAGCTGCAGCCGGAGTGGCGTATCGGTTAGATGGCGATCTTGAACGTGACCGAAACCTCGCAGTCGGCAGCTGGCGGCAAGGTCGCGCTCGTTCAGAACGACGCTTTCACTCCCGCGGCCAGAGCCGGATCAGGACCTTGCCGGAGGCCTGGGCGTCCTTGGCGATGGTGAACGCCTCGACGGCGTCTTCGGCTTCCAGCTCGTGGGTGATGACCTGGTCGAAGCGCGCGTCGCTGGCGAGCAGGGCGATGGCGTCGTCGACCTCGTCGTTGAACCGGAAACAGCCCCGCAACTGGATCTCCTTGGAGATCAGCAGCGCCAGTTCCAGCGGTTGCGGGCCGGCGCCCATCATGCCGATCTGCGCGATCACCCCGGCGCGGCGTACCGCCCGAATGGCGGCGTCGATCGAGGCCGGCGCGCCGGAGCACTCCAGGGCGACGTCGAAGGATTCCGCCTCCGGCGTCTGCTCGCCGACGCGCAGAGTGTGATGCACCCCCAGCGCCCGCGCCCGCTCCAGCGGCCCCTCATGGAGGTCGGTCGCCGTGACCTCGCTTGCTCCCTTGGCCAGCGCCGCGGCCGCGACCAGCAGCCCGATCGGTCCCGCGCCGCAGACCAGCACGCGCTTGCCCTCGACACCGCCGGACACGTTGATGCCGTGCAGCGCCACCGCCAGCGGCTCGGCCAGTGCGGCACGCCTGAGCGGCAGGCCCTCCGGCAGTAGCCGGATCATCTCCCGTCTCATCACCAGGTATTCGCTCATGCCGCCCTGGGTGTGCGGGGTGGTGGAGGCGGAACCCAGGTAGCCGCCGTTCGGCCACAGGTGCGGTTGACCCTCGAGCCCCGGCCGGCATTCGCCGAAGGTGGCGGGGTGGAAGGTGACCTGCGTGCCCGGCGCCAGCTCCCCAGAGGGGTCGAGGTCGACGGTGCCCGACAGTTCGTGACCGGGGATCAACGGCTCGCGCACCACGAAAGCCCCGTTGGCGCCGTCATGGTAGTAGTGCAGGTCCGACCCGCAGATCCCGCCCCAGGCGATGCGCACCCGCACCTCGCCTTGTCGTGGCTGGGGCGTTTCCCACTCCTGACTGCGCAGGTCCTGCTTTCCATGGATGACCAGGGCTTTCATGACGCTCCCTCCAGGGTTGTGATCGATGCCTCAAACCAATGAATCAGACCAATGTACCAGTTGCCCGGCCTCCACTCGCGACCAAAGGCGTGCTTACGATTCCAGAATACCACTGTACATTCTGCTGAACGACGTTCAGCTCATTGGACAATAGTGGGGCGCTAGTTTTGATAGCGGGCCTCTGGTTTTGCCAGTTGGCCCCGAATTTTAATAGCTGGGCTCGAATTTTAAGCGTGGAACTCTGGAGAGGCGGACGGTTCATGAACGAGGGCAGGCTACGCGTGGCGGTCGCGACGCCGCTGAGCGAGGAACTGTGCGAATGGATCGAGGCCCGCGAGCCTCGCCTCGCGCTCATTCGGGATCAATCGCTGCTGCCGCCCATGCGTCACCCGGCGGACTTTGGCGGCGATCCCGCTTTCCGGCGTACCCCGGAGCAGGAGGCCCGCTTCGACGCGCTGCTCGCCGACGCCGAGGTGCTCTACGGCATACCCGATGTCGATCCCGCCCGGTTGGCCCGTGCCGTCGAGGCCAACCCCGCGCTGCGCTGGGTGCACATCATGGCGGCTGGCGGTGGTGGCCAGGTGAACGCGGCAAACCTCTCCGCCGAGCAGTTGGAGCGAGTGCGGTTCACCACGTCCGCCGGGGTCCACGGTGGCCCGCTGGCGGAGTACGCCGTGTTTGGCGTGCTGGCCGGCGCCAAGCAGTTGCCGCGAATTCTCGATCAGCAGCGCGCTCATCACTGGAGTGGACGCTGGATGATGGGGCAGGTCAGCGAGCAGCGCGTGCTGCTGCTGGGTCTGGGCGGTATCGGTCGCGAAGTGGCGCGCAAGCTGTCGTTGCTGGGCGCGCACGTGATGGGCGTGTCGCGTCATCAGCGCCCGGTCGAGCATGTCGACGAGATCGTCTCCCCCGATCGCTTGCACGAGGCGGCGGGCCGCGCCGACGCGGTGGTGAGTTCGTTGCCCGGCACCGCCGCCACCCAGGGCATGGTGGACGACGCCCTGCTGGCGGCGATGAAGCCCGGCGTGACCATCGTCAACGTGGGGCGCGGCACGGTGATCGACGAACCGGCGCTGATCCGCGCGCTGGAGCGCGGCCAGGTGGGGCTGGCGGTGCTCGACGTCACCGCCGTGGAACCGCTGGACCCCGAATCACCGCTGTGGGATCTGCCCAATGTGCTGCTGACGCCGCACACCGCGGCGTTGAGCGAGTCGGAGGATCGTCTCATCGCCGAGCTGTTTGCCGACAACGCGCGCCGCTATCTCGACGGCGAGCCGCTGCTCAACCGCGTCAACACCGTGGAGTTCTACTGATGGCGGGCGAGGGCGAGCGAACGCCGGCGGTGAGCCGGGCGATTCGGGTGCTGGCGCTGCTGGAGAAGGCCGGCGGCACCCCCCAGGGCGTCAGCGAAATGGCGCGGCAGCTCTCGGTGGCCCGCTCCTCGCTGTTCAACATCTGCCTGACGCTGGAAGCCGATGGGCTGATTACCCGCAGTGGCAACGGTTACCGGCTGGGGCGGCGTCTGGTGGAGCTGGGCGGCGCCTATCTCCGCACCGACGACCCGGTACAGGCGTTCTACCAGGCGTGCAAC
This sequence comes from Salinicola corii, assembly GCF_008298015.1. Taxonomy (GTDB): domain Bacteria; phylum Pseudomonadota; class Gammaproteobacteria; order Pseudomonadales; family Halomonadaceae; genus Salinicola; species Salinicola corii. The sequence continues at coordinate 33,447 of NZ_VTPX01000003.1, forward strand.
GAAACCCCGCTGCTGCATGACGAAATCTGCCAGCTGGCGGTGCTCGACGGCACCGAGGTGCTTTACCTCGCCGCCCACGCCGGGCGCATGCCGCTACGCATGACCGCCAGCATCGGCAGTCGCTTTCCCGCTTCGATCACGGCGGTGGGCAACGCGCTGCTGGCGAGGCTCGACGACGACGAGATTCGCCGCCGCTTTGCCGACCCCGCCACGCGCCCCGCCTGGACCGACCGCTCGGTGACCGATCTCGACGCCCTGGTGGAGAAGATTCGCACGGTGCGCCGCCGTGGCCATGGTCGCGACCTGGGCGAGGTCTTCCCGGGCGTGCGCGGGCTGGCGGTGACGGTCGCGCCCCAGTACAGCGGCGAGCAGGCCTACGCCCTGGGTACGTCGCTGATGCAGGAGCGCTGCGACGACGAGATCGAGACGCGGGCGGTGGAAGCGCTCCAGGCGATGGCCGCGCGCATCGCCAATCCCATGAACCTCGCCGCCGATGGCGGCGGTCGCGACTAGGAGAACGATTCCATGCCGACGTTCGAGGAGACCTTTGAAATCGGTCCCGGCACCGGTTCCGACGCCGGCCCTGGCGCCGATAGCCGGCGGCGGGTGGGCATGATCGGGCTTGGCAGCATGGGCATGCCGATGGCCCGCAACCTGCTGGCGTCGGGTGTCGCTGCCCGGGTCTGTGTTAACGGCCGCTCGCGGGGCAGGGTCAGACCGGCGCTGGAAGCCGGTGCCGAATGGTGCGATAGCCCACGAAAGCTGGCTGTGGCCAGTGACGTGATCATTACCGTTCTGCCCGACCTGCCGCAGCTACGGGAGGTGCTCGAGGGCGAGGACGGCTTGCTGGCGGGGCTCTCCCAGCCGCTGCTGCTGGTGATCTGTTCGACCTCCTCGCCGGCGGGCATACGCGAATTGGCCGCTGAGCTCGAACAGCGCACCGACGGCCGGGTCCGGCTGCTCGACGCGCCGCTCTCCGGCGGCGCCGATGGTGCCGAGGCGGGAACGCTCTCGATCATGGTCGGAGGTGACGAGGGGGCCTTCGCCGTTGCCCGGCCGCTGTTGGCGACCTTCGGCACGCCGGTGCTGCTGGGGCCGCTGGGAGCCGGCGAAGTGGCCAAGGCCTGCAACCAGATGGTGGTCGCTTCGACCATGGTGGCGCTGGCGGAGGCCACGGTGATCGCCGAGCGCGCCGGGCTCGACTTGTCCAAGCTGCTCGACTGCCTCGGTGGCGGCTATGCCGGCGGGCGCTTTCTGGAGTCGCGCAGGCAGCGCCTGATCGACAAGGATTACACCCCAGCCGGCCTGGCCCGCTACATGATCAAGGATCTCGGCTTCGCCACCGACGAGGCGGCGCGGGGCGGGGTGGTGGCGCCTCAGTTGAACACCCTGGCGGCGCTCTACGAGGATCTGGGACGGCGCGGTTTCGGCGACGAAGACCTCACCGTGACGCAGCGTTATATCGCCGAGCTCGATCGTCTGCCCGGCGAAGGGCGTGAGCGATGACAGGCTGACCCGAGAGGGTGGGAGGCAACGATGACGGCGGTTCGGACTTTCTGGCGTGGAATCGAGTGGGCCATCGCCGCGTTGATGGCGGCGATGATGATCCTGGTGTTCGTCAACGTGGTGTTGCGCTACGGGTTCGCTTCCGGGTTGCGCCCCGGCATCGAGCTGTCGCGGCTGGGGTTCGTCTGGATCGTCATGCTGGGGGCTTCGCTCTGCCTGAAGGAGGGCGAGCACCTGGCGGTCGGCGAGCTGTTCGATCGCCTGCCGCGCCCGGTGCGCCTGGCCCTGGGGCGGCTGCTGTGGCTGGTGATCCTGATCGCTGCGCTCATGCTGCTGGTGGGCTGCTGGCGTCAGACGCTGGCCAACTGGCACAACATCTCGCCGCTCACCGGCTTGCCCAGCGGGCTCTTCTATCTCGCTGGCGTCGTCTCCGGCGCGCTGATGAGCGTGACCGCGACACTCGGGCTGCTGCGTCCGGGGTATTCGGAGGCGCCCGGCGTCGAGGCTCATGTTGCAGGGGCTCCCGACGTCGACAACGCGGCGCAAGGTCATGACGAGGAGACCAGACCATGACCCTGGCGCTGTTTCTGGCGGTGCTGATCGGCGCCATCCTGCTGCGCCTGCCGGTGGCTTTTGCCCTGCTGGCGGCGGCGGGTGCGCTGATGCTGCAGATGGGCATGTTCAGCGCCGACATCGTCTCCCAGTCGTTGATCAACGGCGTCGACAACTTTGCCCTGCTGGCCATTCCGTTCTTCATGGTGGCCGGCGAGGTGATGGCCGTGGGCGGCCTGTCGGATCGTATCGTGCGCCTGGCGATGGCGCTGGTGGGGCACTGGCGCGGCGGACTGGGCTACGTGGCCATCATTACCTCGCTGCTGCTGGCCGGGCTTTCCGGCTCGGCGGTGGCGGACGCGGCGGCGCTGGTCAGCATCCTCTATCCGATGATGCGCAAAAGCGGCTATCCCGCCTCCCGCTCGGTGGGGCTGCTGGCCGCCGGCGGCATCATCGCGCCGGTGATTCCGCCCTCGCTGCCGCTGATCATCCTCGGGGTGGCGGGCAACCTGTCCATCGCCAAGCTGTTCATCGGCGGGATCGTGCCGGGTCTCTTCATGGGGCTGGCGCTGATGATCACCTGGCGCTTCATGATGCGTAAATCTGACCTCGAGCCTCAGCCGAAGGCCACCCGCGGCGAGCGGCTGAAGGCGCTGCGCGATAGCGTCTGGGCGCTGCTGCTGCCGGTGATCATCATCGTCGGGATCCGTTTCGGGGTCTTCACGCCCACCGAGGCGGCGGTGGTGGCGGCGGTCTACGCCATCGCCGTCTCCGCCGGGGTCTATCGCGAGCTGGATGCGCGCAAGCTGCTGGCGGTGCTGATCCGCGCCGGGCGTTCCACCGCCCTGGTGATGTTCCTGGTCGGCGCGGCGATGGTCGCTTCCTGGGTGATCACCATCGCCCAGTTGCCGCAGCAACTCGCCGGACTGCTGGGGCCGTTGGCGGACGATCCGAAGCTGTTGATGGCGGCGATCATGGTGGTGGTGCTGCTGGTCGGGATGGTGATGGATCTCGCGCCCGCCATCCTGATCCTGGTGCCGCTGTTCATGCCGCTAGTGAAGGCGGCGGGCATCGATCCGATTTACTTCGGCCTGATGTTCGTCATCAACTGCTGCATCGGGTTGATCACACCGCCCGTGGGCACGGTACTCAACGTGGTCTGTGGCGTCGGCAACACCACCATGACCAACGCGGTGCGGGGCGTCTATCCCTTCGTTCTGGTGTACATCGGTCTGCTGGTGCTGTTCGTGCTGGTGCCGCAGATCATCACGGTGCCGATGCATTGGCTGATCGGCTAGCGCCTGTAAAAGCTGCAGCGCTGCACAACAAGGCAAGGAGAGGTGTCATGAACAAGATCATCAAGGCAACCACCGCCACGCTGTTCGGGCTGGCGCTCGTGTCGAGTTCCGCCATGGCCGCGACGACGTTGCGTTTCGCGCATCCGGCGCCGCAGAGCGATCTGCAGCAGACCCTGGCGGAGAAGTTCAAGGAGGAGGTGGAAAGCGCCAGCAATGGCGAGCTGAAGGTGCAGATCTTTCCCAACGGCCAGTTGGGCAACGACTCCCAGATGATCGACGGTACCCGCTCGGGCATCATCGACATCACCCTATCGGGTCTCAACAACTTCACTGGACTGGTGCCCGAGGCCGCCGCCTTCACGCTGCCATTCATGTTCGCCGACCACCAGGCCGCCTTCAATGCCCTCGATGGCGAGCCGGGGGATCGGGTCATGAGCGAACTCGAGAGTGCCGGCCTCAAGGGCCTCGCGTTTCCCGAGAACGGTTTCCGGGAGATGACCAATAACCGGGGGCCGATCCGCGAGCCCAAGGATCTGGAAGGGCTGCGCATGCGGGTCAACAACTCCATCGTGCTCAACAATATGTTCGAGCTGCTGGGCGCCAATCCGCAGCAGATCCAGGTCAACGAGCTCTACACTGCCATGGAGACCGGCGTGGTCAACGCCCAGGACCACCCGCTGGGTATCGTGGTGTCGTTCAATTTCGACGAGGTGCAGCAGTATCTGTCGATGACCAATCACGCCTACGCGGCACTGTTGCTGGCCATGAACAGGAACCGGTTCGACAGCCTGACGCCCGAGCAGCAGCAGATCGTGCAGAAGGCCGCCGACGACGCCACCGCCATGCAGCGACAGATGAACATCGACCAGACCGAGCAGATGATCTCGCAGCTCGAGGACGATGGCATGGAGGTCAATCGCGGCGTCGACACCGCCGCCTTCCAGGAAGCGGTGCAGCCGGTCTGGCAGGACTTCATCGATGAATACGGCGAGGAGCTGATCGACAGCATTCAACGGGCGGCGGGGCAGCAGAGCTGAACGGTAGCGCGGATGCGGGAGGTCTCGATTCGGTCGCGCGAGCTCGCTCCCGCGAATATGATTGGGCCGGCTGGAAGAGAGGCCGGGGCTGTCGAATCCGGTTTGGCATTTAAGATAATCGCCGAACGTCTTGACGTACGTACCTAAAAGCGTACGCTATGGATATCGAAGTGCAAGGAGTGCGTTATGACAGGAATTACGGCAACTGAGGCGCGTGGTAACCTCTATCGTTTGATCGATGAAACCGCTGAGTCTCACCAACCCATCGTCATCATGGGTAAACGGAACAGGGCGGTTCTGGTATCGGAGGAAGACTGGGCCGCCATTCAGGAAACGCTTTACCTACTCTCTGTACCGGGTATGCGTGAGTCTATTCGTGAGGGGATGGAGACCCCGGTCGATGAGTGCTCCGAGGGGCTCGACTGGTGACGTGGAAGCTGGTCTACGCCAGGCAAGCCCAGAAAGATGCTCGGAAGTTGGCCTCCAGCGGCCTGAAGCCCAAGGCCCAGGAGCTGCTGGCGTTGCTGTCGGAAGATTCGTATCGGAAGCCGCCTCCGTTCGAGAAGCTGATCGGCGATCTCGCGGGTGCCTATTCGCGCCGAATCAATATCCAGCACCGTCTGGTTTATCAGGTGCTCGATGAAGAGCGGGTCGTGAAAGTGCTTCGCCTCTGGAGCCATTACGAGTAACGCAACGCACCTGGCATCGCTTCTTCGACCTGTTTCGCGTTCATCTCGTCCTGGGTCTTGAATGCCTCCCAGCACGCAAACGGCCTTGTCACTCTTCAGGTGGCAAGGCCGTATTCATGATGCTGGCTCACGCGCCGTCTTGAAACCGCAAGGCGGCGGAAACTCGGTCGCTGCGCAGCCGATTGCTGAATCCGATATTGTACGCTATCCTGTACATGGTACAATATCCTGTACAGGAGTAGTCTCATGGATGCCATTAGCTATACAGCCGCCAGAACCAACCTGGCAAAAACCATGGAGCAGGTCTGTGAAGACCATTCACCGGTCATCATCACCCGAAGCAAGTCGCAGTCCGTAGTCATGATCTCTCTTGACGACTATGAGGCGTTGCAAGAAACCGCTTATCTCCTGCGCGCACCGAAGAACGCCCGTCGCCTGTTGGAATCCGTCGCCGAGCTGGAGTGCGGCGGCGGCCAGGAAAAGGAACTTCTTGAATGAAACTTATCTTCTCCGAGAACGCTTGGGAAGATTATCTGTACTGGCAGAAAACCGACAAGAAGCTCGTTATCCGAATCAACAAGTTAATCCAGGAGACGAAACGAGAGCCATTCGAGGGTGTTGGCAAACCGGAACCCCTCAAACACAGTCTCGCTGGTTATTGGTCTCGCCGAATCAACGACGAGCACCGCATGGTCTACAAGGTCATGGAGGACGCCTTGCTTCTTGCCCAGCTTCGGTACCACTACTGACGGCTTGTTCACACTATCCATGCAGCCGCGATGGAGCCGGTTTTTCGTGAGGCTAGTGTGAACAGTCCCTGGTTAGTTGGCCCGCGCCTTCCACTCCGTTGCCAGTACGTCGAGGGTCTGGTCGATCTGTTCGCGGGTATGGTCGCAGTTGAGGAAGAATCGTAGCCTCGCGCTCTTCTCGGGCACCGCCGGGTGCAGGATCGGCTGCACGTTGATGTCGTGCTTGAGCAGGGCATCCGATAGCCCGGCGGCGAGCACGGAACTGCCGACGATGATCGGCACGACGGCGACGCCGATGCTCTCGCCGATGTCGAAGCCTTTGAGCCTGGCCTGCTCGAGGAAGTAGCGCGAGATGTCGTGCAGCCGCTTCAACCGTTCGGGTTCGTCCTTCATCAGCTGGAGTGCGGCGAGGGATGGCCCGGCGACCTGGGCAGGCATTCCAACGCTATAGAGGAAACCCGGCGCGAAGTAGCGCAGCATCTCCACCAGCTCCCGGCAGCCGGCGATGTAGCCACCACAGCCGGAAAGCGTCTTGGATAGGGTGCCCATCCAGATATCGACATCACCGGATGGCACGTCACAGTATTCCCGCAGGCCCAGCCCCCGATCGCCCATCACCGCAAAGGAGTGAGCCTCGTCCACCATCAGCCAGGCCTGGTGGCGCTGCTTGATCTCGACGAAGCGCTTCAGATCCGGAGCGTCGCCATCCATGCTGTAGAGCCCTTCGATCACTACCACCACGCGCTCGAACTGGCGACGATGACGCCCCAGTAGGGCCTCGAGCGCGGCCGGATCGTTGTGCGCGAAGCTCATGCGCCGTGCACCGGATAGCTGCGTGCCGACTACCGTGCTGTTGTGGATGTACTCGTCGTGGAGGAGAAGATCCTTGGGGCCGAGCAGGTAACCCAGCGTCGAGACGTTGGTAGCATGGCCGCTAACGAAGACCACGGCATCCTCGACAGCGTAAGTGTCGGCGATCGCCCGCTCCAGTTCATGGTGGATCGGACGTTCACCGGAAACCGGGCGGCTGGCGGAAACCGAACTGCCGTAGCGTTCCAGGGCCTCGATACCGGCCTGGATTACCTTGGGATGATGCGCCAGACCCAGGTAGTTGTAGCTGGCGAAATTGATGCACTCCCGTCCGCCAATCACCGTGGTCGCGCCGGCGGTGCTTTCATGGACCTTGAAGAACGGATCGGGGATACCTAGCCGCTTGCCACCTTCACGCATCATCTTGAGCTGCTGATAGCCCGGATGGCGGTCGAAGCGGGTAAAGCGCTCGTCGACGCTGCTGGCGGCAGGCTTGGGGGCGGTATCTCCCTCCGGCCGTTGCTGGCGGCGCTGGCGTGCTTCCTGCAGCAGGCGCTGCTTGAGGGCGTCGCGGGGCTGGCTCATGATTCGCCTCTCTCGGTCCCGCTATCGTCCCGAGACTCGGCGCCATTCTGAAGCGCGTCGACGCCGTGCTGGGCGGCAAGGCCGCTGAGTGCATCCTCGTCGCTGTCGGTCTCGGTATCGTCGCCACGCAGCTTGAGCATCAGGTAGTCGCACAGCTTGGCCAGCGTGTCGGCCTCGCTAAGCACCATCACCGGCACCTGAATGCCCAGACGGGCTTCCAGTGCCGTGACAAGCTCGACGCCCATCAGCGAGTCGAAGCCCATGTCGTAGACGGACTTGTGGATATCGATCTTCTCCTCGTCGATCAGCAGAATCTTGGCGAGTTCCTTGCCGAGAACTTCGGTCAGAGTGGTGTGGAGCGCTTCGGGTGACAGGCTGGCCAGCAGTTTTTGCAGGTCATCGTCACCTTCCTGACCGCCGTCATCCTCGGCAGTACGGGCGATTTCGCGGTAGCGTGGCGCTTCCGCCGTGGGCAGGAAGCGTGCCAGCGCTCGCCAGTCGAGTTCCAGCACGCCGAGCGAGGCGACATCGGCCACCAGCATCTGCTCGAGTACGGCCAGCGCGTCGCTGGAGGCCAATGCCTGGCCGCCGAGGCGTTCCTGCAGGCTGTCGCGGGTCTGGGTATTGCGCGCCAGAAAGCCGACATCCTCGATTGCACCCCAGCGGACCACCGTCGCCGGGCGACCGTTGGCGCGACGGTTGGCGGTGAACGCCTCCAGCCAGTGGTTGGCGGCCACGTAGCTGGCCTGACCGGGGTTGCCGAACAAGGTGGTGGCAGAGGAGTAGACAACGAAGAAGTCGAGTGCATCGTTCGCCGTCAGCGAGTCCAGGTGACGAGCGCCCTCTAGCTTCGGTGCCATCGCCTGGCGGATGCGTGCTGCGTCGAGATTGCGGATCAGACCGTCGTCGATGACGGTGGCGGCATGTACGATGCCGCGAATCGGGCCGAGGCTCTCACGCGCTTCGTCCAGCACCCGCTCTAGCGCCTTGGCGTCGGTCACGTCACAGGCGCGGGCAGCGACCGTCACGCCGAGAGCTTCCAGCCGCTCGATGCTGGCCTCGGCTGCCTCGGTGACAGCACCGCGGCGGCTCAATAGCAGCAGCTGGCGCGCGCCTTTGGCGGCCAGCCATTCGGCGCTCGCAAGGCCGAAGCCGCCGAGTCCGCCGGTCACCACGTAGGTGCCCGTCGCGTCCAGCATCAGCGGAATATCCCTGGCGGGCGCGGGCGCCATTGTCGGCGGTCGCTCGTAGGTGACGACGACTTTGCCGATCTGGCGCGCCTGTTGCATGTAGCGGAAGGCCTCGACCACGCGATCGCTGCCGAACGCGATGTATGGCAGCGGGGCGAGCGTGCCGTCGGCGAACAGGGTCATCATCTCGCTGAACAGTTCGCCGGTGAGATCTGGAAGTTCGCTCATGAGCTGGTCGGAATCGACCCCGAAGTAGCTCAGATTGTTGCGGAACGGGCGCAGGCCGACCTTGGTGTTCTCGTAGAAGTCGCGCTTGCCGAGTTCAATGAAGCGGCCGAACGGCTTGAGTACCCGCAGGTTCTGGTTGATCGCCTCGCCGGCCAGCGAGTTGAGCACCACGTCGACACCATCGATGCCGATGCGCTGACCGTTGCCGCCGTCTCTCGATGCCTGACGTTCGACCGCGTTGTCATGGAGGATCTCCTCGGCGAAGGTCAGGCTGCGCGAGTCGTAAATGCGATCAACGCCCGTCAGACGCAAGAAGTCCTGCTTCTCCGGCGAGCCGACGGTGGCGTAGATCTCGGCTCCCAGCCAGCGTCCGACCTGGATTGCGGCCAGGCCGACGCCGCCGGCCGCGCCATGGATCAGCAGCCGCTCGCCGGGCTGCACGCGGGCCAAATGCTTGAGCGAGTAGTAGACGGTGAAGAAGGTCGTCGGGATCGTCGCAGCGGCGGCGTAGCCGATCTCCGCGGGAATCGGCGCCACGGCGTTGACGTCGGCGATCAGGCGATCGCTGAAACTCGCGGGGCCGAAGCCGACCACGGCATCGCCCGGGCGCAGCGACCCGTTTGGATCGCCGACGCTGACGACTTCTCCGGCAAACTCCAGGCCCAGCGTCGGTCCGGCAAAGCCGTTCTCGATCGCCTCGTCGGAGAGCAGGCCGAGCGCATACATGACATCGCGGAAGTTGAGGCCGGTGGCCTTGACCGCGATCTCGACCTGGCCGGGCTGCGGCGCGGGCAGGTCGTGCGGCCGCCAGCGCAGATGACGCAGCTGCCCCGGCAACTCGAAGCCCAGGCTGACAGCGCGATCGTGTCCGGGCCGCTCCTCGCTGGGCCGGGTGCCCGGCGCCGGTGCCAGGGCCAGGCGGGGCACCCAGCGCTGGCCTCCGGCGTCGAGCACGACCTCGGTTTCCGCATCCGGCATGCTGAGTTCGAACAACACGGCATCCAGCAGCTCGCTCGACAGCGAGTCCCGACTCGACAGCGGCAGATCCAGTAGCCGAACCTGTCGGTTACCGGCCTCGTTCTGCAGCGATCGGCCGAAGCCCCACAAGGCTGCGTCTTCAGCTAGCTTGGAAATACCGGACTGCCCGGATGATTCAGGCCGCGAAACCGGGTCGGCTGCGGCCTCGGGCAGTATGAAAAAGTGGGCTCCCACGCCGAGTGTGAGCCACCACAGCGCGGCGTCGCTCTCCATCGACTCCAGCGTCTGCAGCCACTGGGCGGCCAGCACGCAGCGATCGTCGGCCGCGCTTGCCAGGCCACGCAGATCGACGATCTGACTCGGGGTGAAGGACTCCAGCGCCAGCGGCAGCAGTTCGCCAGGCATCAGCTCGCTGCCGGCCAGGTGGTGGACGGCCTGGCCCAGTGTCTTGAAGCGGGAGACGAGCTTGGAGGCCAGCCATTGAGAGCTGTCGTCGCTGACCACCAGCCACTGCTCGGTATCATGGGCCGAGTCGTCACGGGCGGTTCCGGGCTCTGCCTCCGCCGTGGCGGAAGACAACGGTGCCTGAGCGGTCAGTAACTGCAGACCGCCCTGGTCGTTCTCCAGCGTGTGGCGTTCGAGCTGACGGTAGCCCAGTGCTTCCAGTCTGTGGCGGGTCGTCTCGAGATCGGCGGGGCGTGAATCGGGCGCCATCGCCAGTGACAGGAACGACTGCCAGTCGGTGTCGCCCAGTGCCAGCAACGCGATCTGCGCGTCGTCCGCCAGTTGTCCCGGCAACCACTGCAGCAGCGTATCGATCTCGTCCTGGGTGCCATCCAGCGTGACCAGTGCGACATTGGCACCGATCGCGGGAGGGGCGGCGTCAACCGTCAGCAGGTCGACCCTGGCATCGTGTTCCGCCAGGGATTCGGCTTCATTCAGGGCGTTGTCGCGCAGGGCGACGAAGCGATACTGGGCGCGATCGCCGCTCAATCCGCCCATCAATCGTTCACCGAGCTGCGGGCGCAGCGCCGAGGCTTCTAGCATCACCAGCCGCTGGTGGGGCGGCAGCAGCTCAAGCGACATGGCGTACTGGGCCAGCCAGGTATCGGCCAGGGCGTGCCAGCCGCGTTCGCCGACGGCGGCCTGTACCAGTTTCGTCAGGCGGGGGGCGTCCAGACCCAGCGAGGGGACATCGAGACGCTCTTTGAGCCAGTCCGTCAGATGGAGGCCGAAACGGCCGATGCTGTGGGTCAGCGCGGCGTAGTCCGGGTAGTCCCGGATCAGCAGATTCCAGACCGTCGCCGCATCGATCTCCGGCGCTTCCTGCAACTGCCAACCGGCCGGCGTTTCCGTCACGATGCCGATGGCAAGCGCTAGGTCGACCAGCGCCTGGCGGCGTTGGCGGATCTCGCTCGCGCCGGCATCGAAATGGCCCGCCAGCAGTTGACCGTCGCTGTCGGCGTGGCTGCGCAGGGCCTCGTCGAGAAACGCCGAGACCAGGGTCTCCAACAGCGGCTCGACCTCGTCGCCGTAACGGCTTCCGGTCACGCTCCGGTAGTTGTCGACCAGTTGCGCCAGTGCCAGCTCGGCGGTGGTCTCGTCCAGCGGCAACACGGCAGCTTCGCGCGGAGCCGGAACGAGGCGATGGTCGAGATAGCTGAGTCGATGCTGTACCGCGTGGCGCAGACGGGCGGCCTTGAAACGGGCGCCTTCGACCACCGCCACGGCATTGCCAGTGGCATCGAACAGTGCCACGTCGGCACACAGCGAATGCGGCGCGCGGCTGGTGAGGCGTACTTCCATCCACGCTGGCGGCGCAGCATCGACCTGCAGTTGCAGCCGTTCAAGGCGCACGGGCACGAAGGCCAGTCCGCCTCCCTTGGCGAGTTCGTCGGCCAGCAGCGGAATGAATAGCTGGAAGGCGCTGTCGAGGATACCCGGTGCCAGCAGGCAGTCGCGCTGGTCCTCGGCGATGGCGGCGGGCAGGTCGATGCGACCCAGCGCGCGGTCGCCCTCGACCCAGACTTCGCTGATCGCCTGGAAGCCCGGCCCGTACTCGAGCCCGACGTGAGCGGCCATCGCCAGATGCTGTTCTCGGGTGACGTCCGCCGGCCGGTCGGGCAGTGGCGTGCCGCGGCGAGTCAGCAGCAGGCCACGGGTCTGCACCGTGATCCGGGCCCGGGCGTTAAGGGTCCAGGCATCCTCGCTGGCCGGCTCGCGGGTCTTCATGGTCAGGGAGCCATCGGCATCCTGGATCTCCAGTTGCAGCTTCTTGCCATGGACGGCGTCGAGCAGCAGCGGGCTGAGAATCTCCAGCGCCTCGATATCGAGCACTGGCGATGCCTTGGCGGCGGCCGCTGCGGCAAGTGCCAGTTCGGCAAAGCCCGCGCCCGGGAATACCGTGGCGTCGCCGACGCGGTGATCGGCCAGCCACGGAAGGCGGCGGGTATCGAGTTGGCTTTCCCACGCCATTCCTTGGCGAGCCAGGCGATAACCCAGTAGCGGGTGTTCGTAGTGGCGTCCCATCAGTCCCTGGGAGTCTCCGGTAGCCTTGACCCAGTACCGCTCGCGCTGCCATGGATAGCGCGGCAGGTCGACGAAACGACCGCTGACAGGGAACCACGCCTTGGGAGAGACGGCGCCGCTGACCAGTAGCGCGGCGAGACTGGCATCCATGGCGGTGGCGCCGTCGTGCTCGCGACTCAGCGTGCCGATGACGCTGCCGGTGACCGACTGCGCGGAGAAGGCGTCAGTCAGGTAGCGTCGCAGAATCGGTTGCGCGCCGATCTCGACGAAGGCTCGAGCCCCCGCTTCGAGCAATGAATCGACCGCCGGTGAGAACTGCACCGGTTCGCGGATATTGAGCCACCAGTACTCGGCGCCCAGTTCTCTGCCGTCCAGCGCTTTGCCGGCCACGGTCGAGATGAACGGTATCCGGGTGGCGGAGGGCTTCAGATGCGAGAGGGCGTTGATGACCTCCTGGCGAATCGGATCCATGGCCGGGCTGTGGAAGGCATAGTCCAGCGCTAGGCGCTTGGCGAAGATCCGCTCGTCGGAGAGTGCCGCTTCCAGGCGTTCCAGCGCATCCGCTGGGCCGGCCAGGGTGACGCCCTTGGGGCCGTTGACGCCGGCGATCACGATCGCCGAGTGAGCGGGGGCTTCCAGCCAGCGCTGCATGGCTTCGGCGCCGAGGCCGACAGCGGTCATCTCACCGCTGCCGCGGGTGCGGCCTTGGCCGGCGCTGCGATAGTAGATGACGCTGACAGCGTCGGCCAGGCCAAGCGCGCCACAGGCCCAGGCCGCGGCGACTTCACCCACGCTGTGGCCGATGACAGCGGCGGGGCGCACGCCCTCGGACTCGAGCAGTCGGGTCACGCCGACCTGCAGCGCGAACAGCGCGGGCTGGGCGATCTCCGTGAGGGCCAGCCGATCGCCTCTCTCCACGGCCTCGTGCTGGTTGGTGCCATCGAGTTCGGCACGCAGCGAGAAGTCGGCGTGTTTCGCGAACAGTGCGTCGACTTCGTCGACGGCAGCGGCGAAGACAGGGGACTCCCTCAGCAGCGTGCGACCCATCGCCGTCCACTGGCAGCCGTTGCCGTCGTAGACGAACACCGGGCCGTAGCCGGCATCGACGCGCTCGCCGAGGGCGGCGCCGGGTACGCTCTCGGCGGCGGCCAGCGCGTCCAGGCGGGTGATCGCGTCGGCGGTGTTGTCGCTCAGCAATATCGCTGCGTGGGGGTGCTGTTCGCGGCGGAAGGCGAGGCTGTAGGCGGTGTCGTAGAGCGAGACATCGCCAGCCGTGAGGCTGTCGCTGAGGCGCGCGGCGAACTCGCGCAGCGCTTCCGGGCTGCGAGCGCTCAAGCACAGCGGGAGACGCCGAACGGGCGACTCGGCGACCTCGGCTGCTGGCGTTTCCGGCGGCGACTGCAGGATGACGTGGGCGTTGGCGCCCCCGAAACCGAACGAGTTGATGCCGATGGTGAGTTGCCCCTCGGCCTTCAGCTTGCGCGGTTTGTCGACAATGTCGAGGTTCCAGCCCTTCAGGGCGATGCGCGGATTGACCTTGCGAATGCCGATGGTGGCGGGAACTTCACGCTCACGCAGCGCATAGAGCGCCTTGGCGAGACCGGCGATGCCGGAGGCGGTTTCCAGGTGACCGAGGTTGCTCTTGACTGAACCGATCGGCAGCGGCGTCTGGCGCTTCTGGCCGATTGCCGCGCCGATGGCGCGGGTCTCCAGCGGGTCGCCGACGGCGGTACCGGTGCCGTGGGCCTCGAGGTAGTCGAGGTCGTCCGGCGTCAGCCCGGCACGCGCCAGGGTCTGGGTCATCAACGCGACCTGGGCGTCGGGATTGGGGACCGTCAGGCCCTTCTTGAAACCGTCGGTGTTGACGCCGCTGCCGGCGACCACGGCCAGAATGCGATCGCCATCCTCGAGCGCCTTGTCGTAATCCTTGAGCAGGAAGACCCCGCCGCCCTCGGAGCGCACGTAGCCGTCGCCGGACTCATCGAACACCTGGCAGCGTCCGGTGGGCGAGAGCATGCTCGCCTTGGAGAAGATGATGAAGCCGAACGGGTGCAGGTGCAGGCTGATGCCGCCGGCCAGCGCGATCTCGGTCTCGCCGCTGCGGATCGACTGGCACGCCTGGTGGAAGGCGACCAGCGAGGACGAGCAGGCGGTATCCATCGACATGCTCGGGCCATGCAGGTCGAACACGTAGGAGATTCGGTTCGAGGCGATACTCGAGGTATTGCCGGTCGCCGTCGAGGTGTCGATCACCGACATGTCGTCGGCCATGCGGTAGGAGTAGTCGAGACTGGAGATGCCAAGGAAAACGCCGCACTGGCTGCCGCGCAGTGTCTGCGGTGGAATGCCGGCGTCTTCCATGGCTTCCCAGGTCATCTCCAGCAGAATCCGTTGCTGTGGATCCATCTGGGTAGCTTCGCGCGGCGAGATGCCGAAGAAACCTGCGTCGAAACCGGAGATGTCGCCGAGACTACCGGCGGCGAAGGTGTAGCTGGTGCCGGGATGCTGCTTGTCCGGGTGGCGATAGGCTTCCAGGCCCCAGCGGTCGTCTGCGACCATGGTGACGAGATCTTCGCCGGTCTTGAGCGCTTGCCAGAAACGTTGTGATGTCGGAGCGCTCGGAAACCGGTGAGCCGCGCCGATGATGGCAACGCGTTTGGTCATTGGGACTCCTTGCTTCGTAGCATGGGCTACGCCTTTCTCAATTCGCACCGCGCCTTCCAGCGTGGTCGATAATCCTGTCGTAGATTGTTACTCCCAGCTTATCGGCTGGAAGCGTCATCCGCACGTTATCCCCCGAACGGGGTGCGGTCTGCCAGATGAAATAGTTCGTGAAACCATCCGGCTCACCGTGTCGTGCGTAGACTTTCGGCATGATCGGCACGTGATCTCCGTAAAAACCCAGAATGCCGGGCCGTCCGCCTTGATGAAGAGAGTCCCTGAGTCGTTCCAGCATACTATCGGTGTTGCGTAGATGCTTCAGATAAACCGTCAGCTCTTCGCAATCGTCGGTAACGCCGCCTTCAACCCAGCGTTCGGCGACGGCCGGGTCCGCCGTCTCCAGGTGGAGCGGGCCGTGATTCTCCATGCTGATCACGAAAATGAACAGCGGTTTCTCGTCGGCTATCGTCAGCCGTTTCCGAACCCGCTCCGCCAGCGCGAGATCGCCGGTGTACTGGCCGTCGCGCTCGTCGATATCGAAGTCGGCGATATCGACGAAGGTCTCGAAGCCCAGGTTGGGATAGACCTTGTCGCGCAGATAGAAGCTGGCGGGATAGGGGTGAATGCAGACCGTCCGGTAGCCCAGGCGCTTGAGCGCGCCGGCCAGGTTGTTGACCGGTAGCTTCGATAACTGGTGGTAGGGGTTGAAACGATGCACGCCGAGACGGGATGGCGTGAGCCCTGTCAGTACCGCACACTCCGTGCGCACGGTGTTGGCGCCCCAGGCGGGCACGTCGAAACGGCCGGCCTGCAGGGCTTCGGCCATGAGCGCGTCATACGTGCCTAGCAGATCGCGGCGAATGGCCTGATGCCAGTCGCGAGGGTCGAAGAACGACTCGCTCTGGACCAGCACCACGTTCGGCAGCGTGGCGGGATCCATGCTGTCCATATCCAGATCGACCGGCAAGGCGAAGGCGCTGTCGTTGTCCTGACGGTCGATCGGCTCACGTGTCAGGCGACCATAGGCCCAGAGGTAGGGATAGAGGCCGAGCCTGACCAGGTCGTCGTTGGGTTCGAGCGTACAACCCGTCAGCCGGGGCAGTTGCCAGATCAGCACGGCGATACTGGCCGCGACCAACACCAGGGTGCCCAGCAGCGACCACGGCGCGTCGGCATGGCCGTAGAGCGAGGGCTCGAGCCAGAAGCCGATACCGATCGCGATGGCGCCGGCCAGGCTGGCGGCGATGGTCAGACCGATACCGAAAAAGGGGATGTAGAGGCGGGGATGGCGAACCGCATCGACGAAGTACTCGAAGTCTTGGCACAGAAAGGGTTCACGCAGCGAGCTCGACTTGGTGTTGTTGACCTGGATCACCACCATCTGCAGCGAAGCGGCGATCACCAACGCAAACCAGGGGCGCTGCACGATCAACAGCCAGAAGGCGAAATGCAGCACGGCGGTGGCCAGGTGAACGGCAACTGCTGCCGGCGCGCGCTGCCACAGCAGCCGGGGGCGCGGTTTGAGCAGCAGTTCGAACAGGCTGGTGACGACCAGCGTGGCCACCGTCGCCCAGACCCCGTTCCAGAATCCATGAATCATCGCTGCGCTCCGTCGCCGTGGTCATAGCCGAACCACTTGAGCAGGCGTTGCGAGATCGCCGCCGGCAGCACGGCCAGCCACCAGCTGCCGAAATTGAGCGGGAACGGGAAGCTGATCCGGGCACGGTTGCGCTCGATACCCTGGGCGATGACCCTGGCGGCGCGCTCGGGTTGCCAGATAAATGGCTTGGGACCGAGCATCTCATGGCACATCTTTGAACTGACGTAGCCCGGCATGACCACGGTGATGCCGACGCCGCGAGGCGCCAGCCAGCCGCGAAGCGCTTCACCGTAGGCTTTCACCCCGGCCTTGCTGGCGCTGTAGCTCGGTGTGACCGGCAAGCCGTGATAGGCGGCGAGCGAGCTCATCAGCACCAGTTGGCCGCGTCCCGCCGCGCGCATGCGCTTGCCAAGGAAGTTGCCCATTGCCATCGGCACACGCAGGTTGATATCGAGCAGGCGGCTGGCGTCTTCCCATGGCTCGCCGCTGCCGTCTTCGCCGATGTTGATGTTCATGCCGGCGTTGACGATGACAATGTCCGGCGGAGTGGGGGCGCACAGCGAATCGAGCCAAGCGAACAGGGCGTCGTCGTCGCCCAGGTCGATCTGGCTGTATTCGACCTCGGCGCCGGATTCGCGACAGGTTGCCGTCAGCGATTCGAGCACTTCGCGCTGGCGGCCATGCAGCACCAGCCGATTGCCGGGCCTGGCGTAGACGGCGGCCAGTGCCTGTCCGATGGCTCCGGTGGCGCCGGTAATGACGATTCGAGTCATGACGCGATCTCATCCATGAGTTGTTGCAGCGGAGAGCGATCTCGCTGCAGCGCCTGAAGGGCGTTTTCCGAGGCTAGCTCGATCCCGGGGCGGCAGTAAAACCCGCCATTGATCTGAACCGTCTGGGCAACGGTTCGTCGATAGGCCCGGAAGAGTCCCGCTTCCGGAGCGGGCGTATTGTGCCAGAAATCGTCCAGCTTGCCTTGATGGGTCAGGCCCGCCATGTCGTAAATCGGTGAGGCCAGGGCGTGAGTCGGGCAGCCGAAGCCTAGCGAGACGTTGCCGGCGGTGCTGTTGACCGTGACCAGACCGCTGGCGTGCTTGAGTAGTGCTTCGAGGCTCCCCCCTTCGAGATAGACCAGGCGATCACCTAGATCGTACTCGTGGGTCAGCACCTTTATCAGCCGCGCGTACTGGGCCAGGCCCATGTCGAGCGGGTGGTTCTTGATCACCAGCAAGGCATCCCTCGGCGCATGGTAGGCAAAGGACGCGGCCACCTTCCCGATCACCTCCTGCATGTTCTTGTAGTCCGAGTGATAGCGAACCTGGGCGTCGCTCTTCAGTTGCAACGGCAGCAGATAGAACGGACGCCTGGAAGCCATCAGCGCTTCGACGCGCTGCTTGTCCCGGCGTTTCAGGTAGGGCATGCGCATCTTGCGCAGCACGAAGCCTGCGTATTCCACGGGGGCGGTGACCAGGGCGTGGTTGCGATAGTGGGGATGCAGGAACGGGTTGGCGACGCCAGCCAGGTGATAGAGCACATCGTGGCGCGCGCGCATGTGGAACTGGTTGGGAAAGGACTGGGGACGACCGGCGCTGGGCAGGCGCTCGCCGGCCGCGCGATACCAGTCGGGATCCCGGGGCAACAGCGAGTGCGCATTCACGCCCTCGCGTTCCAGCGTCACCCAAAAGGGGCGAAAGTAGCCCTCCTCGAACACGTGGTTGCGGATACCCCGACGTCTGGCGGCAAGGATGGCGCGCCGATGAACGGGACGGCGGTCTCCGAAGACGATCTGGTCGGTAATCTCGTGTCGATCCCAGATGCCGGAGAGGTATTCGGGGATGTCCTTGGCCTGGCCGCGGTAGGCATAGGTGTTTTTCTGCCGCCAGTAGACACTGTCGCCGACGGTGAAGTTGACCTTGATGACCGAGTGTCCCGCTTCCCGCAGTCGCGCGCCCAGCCGGTCGAAAAAAGGTGAGCAGACACCCTGTAAAAGAAGAAAGTGTTTGCGTGTCGTGCTCAAGTCATTGCCTTTTGGAGAACAGATTGCGGTATAGCCGGTAGAGGCGGACTCGGAGCGGCAATCCCGAGCGCCGATCACGCTGTTGCTGCATCAACTCGGTGGCGGTATCGGCGTTGCAGAACTCGCCGGTGACCGGGTCGACGTAGGTTGGATACAGTAGCAGAGCGCCTGCGACCAGGGCATCGAGGGTTAGCTGCCGCTGACGCCGCGGGGAGGATAACCGGTCGCGGGTCAGTCCCCAACCGGCATAGAACGGCAGGCCGTAGGTGTGCACTTCCACGCCGCGCATCAGACCCTCGAAGCCGGTCAACGAGCACATGGTATGGATCTCGTCGGCCAGCTCGATCAGGTCGATGATGTCGCAGTCGACCAGTTCGAGGTCGTAGAGCGTTCGCGCCGTCTTGTCGAGCAGGCCAAGCCGGGCGCCCGAGACCACGTCGGGATGCGGCTTGTAGATAACGAAGGCGTCGGGCCGATTCTGCCTAACGGCCTCGAGCAGCGCCTGGTTGGTCTTGATCTCGGGAGAGCCGTAGGCGATCGAGGCGTCGCTCTCGACCTGGCCGGGCACCAGCACGACCGGTCGTGAGCCGATTGCGTCCATCGGCAGCGAGGGTCGCGTCTTGCCTTGCACGTTGTACTTCGAGAGCTTGAGCTCGGTGAGACGTTGGCGCAGGCGCCCGGCGCGGGCCAGCAGAGTCGGTTCGAAGTCCGTCTCGGTGAGCAGTCGTTCGAGATCGCTTTCGTGATCGGCGTCGTAATAGAGTCCGCGGGAGTCGAAGGCCAACGACAGTGGCCGGATCAGATCGACTCCCAGCCCGACCGAACGCACGAAACCATCCTCCATCCGCCACAGCTCGAGTCCGTGCTGGCGGCATAGCGCCTTGATCTTGTCGGTAGCCTTTTGCCCCCACACCACCAGGCTGTCGCGGCCTTCGAGTTCATGGGGCCGCGGGTGATCGCCCGGAATGAAGCGCACGCTGGAGGCCGGACCGAGAAAATCGGTAATGAAGGCACGCTTCCAACTGGAAAATCCGACGGCCAGCCAACGTCCCGCCAGTCGATCCCGTTGACGCTTCTGGTCGGCGATCAGGTCGATCGTCGCCTCGAGCGTCGACACCTGCCCGGTGTAGGGGTTGGCGTAGCGGCAATAGCGCAGATAGGCCGCGGCGAACAGTTCCAAAAGCGTGCGCTCGCGCTGGCGGCGTTCGCAGCGCAGTGCATCCCGAGTCAGGCCCCAGCCGGCATAGAACGGCATGCCGAAGCAGTGCACCGGCTTTTCCGCCATCAGCGCCTCGAATCCCAGTTGGCTGGTGACCACGTAGACCGCGTCGGCGGCGTCGATCAGCGCCCACGGATTGATATCGTTACCGATTAGCCGGCAGCGCGGATGCGCCGAGGCGCGGGTCAGGTAGCCCTGCTTGCGTCCGGCGATGACGTCGGGATGGGTCTTGATCAGAATTTCGGCATTGGGGTGATCGTCGATCGCGTTTGCCAGCATGCGCTGGAACGAACCGGCGTCGGCCATGCCATGGGTAATCGAGGCGTCGTCACGCGTCTGGTCGATGACCAGGACGCGGGGCCGGTCGGCGGGCTCGAGCGGCCGATCCGGGGCGTGGTTGTACTTCGACAGCCGCAATCGACGCAAGCGCTGCATGGCTTGGTCGGCGCGTGCCAACTCATCCGTGCCGAAGGTCGCCTCGGCGAGAAGCGTCTCCAGGTCCGAGGGCCGGGTCGCATCGTAGTAGATGCCGCTGTAGTCCACGACCAGGCTATGGGGCTGGGAGTAGTTGACGCCCAATCCCAGTGAACGCAGGAACCCGTCCTCGATGGCGATGTAGGGCAGGCCCCGGCGTGTGGCCAGGCGACGTGCCTGTTTCGACGTCGGCTTCAGGCCCCAGCCGAGAATGGCGTCGACGGGCTGGCGGCTACCGGGCTTGAGGCGAACCTGACGCGAGTACTCCGGCAGCAGACAGCGGATGATGTTCCAGCGGGCCAGGCCCTTGGAGAGATAGCCGGCCACGCGATGGTAGGACGGTCGCAGGACTGTCGAATCGTTATGCATGGGTCACAGAAAGCGGGTGCGGTCCGTCGAGGAAATGTCATGTCACTGCCTTGGGCGCTGGCCCGACGCAACCGGCCCGAGTCCGGAGCGTGAGGCAATCTGGTGCGCAGTGTAACGCAAACCGCGGATCGAGGGCGCGTTTCGGCTGTATCGAATTGCTAAGCGCCGGGATTTTTCGTAATCATGTAATGCCCCCTGTTTTCTGCACACCCTACGCAGCTAATGCGGGATGTGCTCGGGGTGCCACCTAGTCCAGAGACTGATGCGGCCGCTCTTCGTTGAAGTGAGTGTTGTGTTTTGAGTCAAGGAGCTTGAAAGTGCTTCTTACTGCGCTTCCCTCGATCGACCGAGCTCCTTTTTTGGGCCTGCAGCAGCATGGCCTCAGGATGGTTTGCGAGGGTTGATTGGTGGCGGTAATATGCGATTCTAGGCTGAGCGGCAGCCAGGGCAGGCAACCAACTGAATATGGCGGTGGTTTAAATCGTCTTGGGAGGATGAGGCTTGTCAGCCTCGGTGGGCAGGGTCGCCAGCAGCTTGTCGATGGTGGCGTCATGGAAGAAGGCGACCAGTTGTTCGCTTCGGCTCGGGCCGATGCCCGGGAACGTCTGCCAGTCTGCTGCCGAGCGCGCACGGAGGGTCGCCAGTGGCACCGCGAGAGCGGAATGACGCACGGCTTCGGGCAGCGGCGGCATGCCCAGCGCGATCAGCCAGCGCACCGGCCGCTTCGCTTCCGCGGCGTGGAAGGCCTCGATCCACTGCCGGGCCCTTGCCTCTCCGACCCCGGGCAGCGACTGCAACTGGTCGATCTCCAGCGTCCGCCACGAAAGCAGGCCGTCGACCAGACCGGCATCGACGAGGGCGCTCCAGGCGGCGGGCCCGATACCGGTCATGTCCAACCCCTGCTTGCCGCCGAGCCAGACCAGGCGCGCGAGGAACTGCTCGCGACAGCCCGCTGACGGGGCGAGACAAGAGAGGGCGTCGTAGCGCGTCGCGTCCGGCAGCGGCAGGGCGGCACGCGGCGTGGCCGGGATGACGACTCGCTCGATCCGGGGGATGGTGGCGCCGGCGAGAGCGACGTCGACCTGATCGCCGGGACGCACGTCCAGCGCTTTCCAGTGGGCCACCGACCCCAGGCTGACCGAGCCGACCTCGCGGTCGTCGAGAAGAACGGGCTCCAGTCGAGCAACGGGCGTCAGACGTCCGGTGCGTCCCACCGAGACGTCGATCGCCTCGACCACGGCGAGCGTTCGCGCGGCCGGGTATTTCCAGGCGACGGACCAGTTGGGCGGCTCTGCTTGCCAGGAGGCACCAGGCGGCCGTTCGCGGCGCTTGATGACGACGCCGTCGGAGGCGAAGGGCAGCGGGGCGTGGTACCAGCGATCTCGCCACTGCTCCACCTGGGAGAGTCGACTGACCGATCGGGTATAGCTGGCCGTGTCGGGAAAGCCGAGCTGCGCCAGCCGCTCGAGGCGGTCTTCACCGGTTCGGGGGCCATCCGGCCAGGCCCAGGCAAAGAAGCCGATCTCCCGGGCCTCCGCCGCGCTCAGCTCATGCCGGTTCAGCAGCCCCGCGACTCGGGAACGTGCCGAGGCTCCGCCATCCCGGGCCTGTACGTGATCGGCCAAGCGCAGGTAGAGCTCGCCCTGCAGGGTCACCGCTTCGTCGGTCGCCAACTCTTCCGGAATGCTGTCGATCCGTCTGACCGACGCGGTCCAGTCCTGCCCCTTCTCTCCATCGCCGCGACTGATGGCGCGTTGGAGGCGGCCTTCGCGATAGACGAGCGTCACGGCGACACCGTCGACCTTGGGCTGGATCCAGAGTGGCCGCTTCGGTTGTCTGGACAGCCATTCGCCGATGGCCCGGCGATCCGGAAGCTTGTCGAGCCCGGTCTGGGCGTAGGGGTGTTCGAGTTCGTCCCGAGCCGAGACGGGCGTGGGCTGTCGGGGCGGTGGGGCATCCGGGTCGAGGCAGCGGCGCCACTGTCGCCAGCGGCGTCTGGCCTCGTCGTAGACGCTGTCGTCGACCAGCCGCTCGCCGCGCTGGTAGTAGGCCTCGTCCCACGTCTGCACTCGTCGGGTCAGCTCGTCGTAGCTCGCGTGCCGTGCTGTCAGGCTCTTGCCTGGAGGGCACGCATCGCCGGGCTCGGCCGCGTGGGCGTGGGACACTCCCGCTACGCTCAACCAGGCCAGTGTCACGGCCCGAATCCCTATTGCCAGCATGTCGTCATCGCTCCGGGGTCTTTGAATCCTTCAACGACCGCTCGGCGATTTTCTTGATCCGCGGGACGCGGCAGGAGTGAGGGACGAGTCGACACCAGACGACGAAGCCCCGCGAGACGAACCGACTTCACCGAGTCGGGGATTCGATATCGCGGGGCTTTGTCGTTTCAGGACCCGGGATCGCCTGGCCCCATTGGGCCAGAGCGCGACGGTCAGCCCTTGGAGATCAGCTTCACGTAGTCCAGCAGGATCTGGGAGGTCTCCTGCAGTTCGGCGCGGTCGATGGGCTTGGCGTCATCCGAATCGGGCACTTCGTCTTCACCGCCATCCTGACCCTCGTCGTTGCCCTGGGCATCGGCATTGTCCTGGCCCGTGCCGTCGTTCCGATCCCTGGCTTCGGTCCAGTCATCGAGCGGCTCCATGCCTAGCGAGCGCCGTCGCTGGTTCTCCAGCGCCAGCTGCTCGGCTTCCTGGGCATCCATTTCACGCTGACGCTGCTCCCTGTTGAGGCTGATGCTGGTCTGCTGCTCGCGTAGTCGCTTGCTCAGCTGCGCCTGCTTTTCCAGATAGACGAAATCGGGATCATTGGCGATGCGCTGCTCGTGACGATCCTGCAGTGCCTCGAGATAGCGCCAGGGCTCGCCGTAAAGGCGATATTGCACCGGCCGGACCCGATCCCAGGGCAGGGCGTTGTCGAGAGCGCTTTCGCCGATCTCGTCCGGATCGATCAGGCTCGGATAGATGATGTCCGGCTCGACGCCGCGGTGCTGTGTGCTCTCGCCCGAAATGCGATAGAACTTGGCCCGGGTCAGCTTGATCTGCCCATGGCTGAGGTCGGTCAGTGTCTGCACGGTACCTTTGCCGAAAGTCCGGGTTCCGACGACCAGGCCTCGGCCGTAGTCCTGAATCGCGCCGGCAAAGATCTCCGAGGCGGAAGCGGATAGCCGATTGACCAGGACGGCGAGGGGGCCATCGTAGGCGACGCCGGTATCGGTGTCTCCGTAGAGGTTGATGCGGCCGCGGGCATCGCGTACCTGGACGGTCGGACCGCGATCGATGAACAGCCCGATCATCGAGTTGGCTTCCTGCAGGGCGCCGCCACCGTCGTTGCGCAGGTCGAGCACGATGCCTTCGACGTGTTCGGCCTTGAGTTTGTCGATCTCCTTGGCCACGTCGCGGGTCGTGCTGCGGTAGTCGGATTCCCCGGCCTGCCAGGCATCGAAGTCGACGTAGAAGGCCGGCACGGTGATGATGCCGATCTTGTGCGTTTCGCCGCCACGCTGAATCTCCTCGACCCGACTATGAGCGGCCTGATCCTCGAGCTTGACGGTATCCCGGGTGATTTTGACGGTATGGGTCCGGGTCACGTCGACGGCCTTGGCGGGAATGATCTCTAGCCTCACCGTCGAGCCTTTCGGTCCGCGAATCAGGTCGACCACTTCATCGAGACGCATGCCGACCACATTGACCAGCTCGCCGTCCTCGTCCTGACCCACGGCCACGATACGATCCGCCGGCTGCAGCACGCCGGCCTTGTCCGCTGGCCCGCCGGGAACCAGACTCGACACTTTGACGTACTCGCCGTCGCTCTGCAGCAGCGCGCCGATGCCTTCCAGCGAGAGGCGCATCTGGATATCAAAGGACTCGCTCTGCTGCGGCGAGAAGTATTCGGTATGCGGATCCACCGTGCCGGTCACCGCCGACATCAGCAGCACCAGGACGTCTTCGGCATTGGTCTGGCGCACGCGGTTGAGCTGGTTGGCGTAGCGGTCGTGGAGTGTCTTCTGGATCTCCTCCGGAGTCTGATCGCTCAGCGACAGCGTCAACGCGGCGTTCTCCAGACGCTTGTTCCAGAGGTCGTCCAGCGCGCTCTCGCTGCCTGCCCAGGAGGAGTCCTCGCGATCCAGCGCCAGACGTTCGTTGCTGGTGTAGTCGTAGTCGATGCCACGGTCGACCTTGTCCACCAGCCACTGGAGCCGTGCCTCCACGCGATCCTGATAGCGTGAATAGAATGCATAGACGCGGTCCAGGTCGCCTGACTTGATGGCGTCATCGAGCGACGTGTCCAGATCGTTGAAATTATCCACGTCGCGCTGCAGCAGGTAGGCCCGCTGGTCGTCCAGCACATCGAGCAGACGCTGGAAGGCGCGTTTCGACCAGTCGTCGTCGAGGTCGACTCCCGAGTAGGAGCCGTACTGCAGTGACTCGGCGACTTCGCTCGCCGCCTGGCGCTGATCGTTGGTTGGGGTGGGACCGGCCAGCGCCGTGACGCTCCATGCCAGCAGTAGCAAACACATGGCCGCGTGCCGAGCGGCGACAGTCAGGGTCATCAATGAAGCACTCCCGGTTTCCTGTACACTCTCTATTCCCTAGAAGACCACCGGATCCATGAATCTTTTTCAGGTCCGGGCCTATTGTAGCAGCCAGTCCGCATGACTACAGACCGACATCCGAGGAAACCCATGTCAGACCACGCCGCCGACAAGGCTCTCGAAGATCGCTTGATCGATTTTCTCCAGCGCTCACCCTCTCCCTGGCACGCCACTGCGAATCTCGTGACCATGCTGGAGGCGGCAGGATATCGGCCGCTCAAGGAAACTGACAGCTGGAAGTTGTCCCCGGGCGAAAAATATTACGTGACGCGCAACGATAGTGCCTTGATCGCGTTTCAGCTACCGGCATCGTCTCTCGAGACCCTGCGCATGGTGGGGGCTCACACCGATAGTCCGGCCTTGCGTCTCAAACCGCAACCGGCGATTGTCAACAAGGGCTGGCTGCAGTTGGGCGTTCAGGTCTACGGCGGCGCGCTGCTGGCGCCCTGGTTCGATCGTGACCTGGGGCTTGCCGGGCGCGTCCACGTCCGCCGTGCCGACGGGAGGCTTCAGGCAGTCCTGCTCAACGTGAAGGAGCCGGTGGCGATCATACCCAGCCTGGCGATTCACATGGATCGCGAAGCCAACAACGGCCGGCCGCTGAACCCGCAGACGCAGATGGCGCCGCTGTTGATGCAGGGCGGCGATGCCCCCGACCTCGATCGCCTGCTGAAACAGTGGATCGAGCGAGAACACGATCTCGAGGTGGCGGACATCGTCGATTTCGAGCTGGGGTTCTATGATGTTCAGCCGCCTTCGCGGGTCGGTGTCGGCGGCGAGATGATCGCCAGTGCGCGGCTGGACAACCTGCTTTCCTGTTTCATCGGGATCGAGGCTTTGCTGTCGGCCGATGGGCAGCAGGGCGCGTTGTTCGTGGCCAATGATCATGAGGAAGTCGGCAGTGCCAGTGCCTGTGGCGCCCAGGGACCATTTCTGGCCGACGTCCTGCGCCGACTCAACGCTGCGCTCGGCGAGGCGGGCGACGAGGGCTTCGTGCGATTGATCCAGCGCTCCCTGATGATCTCCTGTGATAATGCCCATGCCGTGCATCCCAATTTCGCGGACAAGCACGACGCCAATCACGGGCCAGCACTCAACGCCGGGCCGGTGATCAAGGTCAACGCCAGCCAGCGCTATGCAACCAACAGTACGACGGCGGCGCTGTTTCACGACCTTTGCCGAGAGGCGGATGTGCCCGTACAGCAGTTCGTGACGCGAGCGGACATGGGGTGCGGCAGCACCATCGGCCCGATTACCGCCACGGAACTGGGCGTACCGACCATCGATGTGGGCGTACCGCAGTTCGGCATGCATTCGATTCGCGAGACGGCCGGTACCCGCGATCCGGCGTATCTGATCCGGGCGCTCACAGCGTTCTTCAATCGGCCGGCGCTGATGAACGATTGATTTCGAGCCTGGAGGGGCGAGTGACGGCTCTCGGTGTCAGCCCGTTCCCGATGTTGGTGCTGAAGAGCCGACCTGAATCAGGGCCGAGCGCCGGCTCCCCACTGGCTTCCATGGCGTATTAAGGTCGCCGAAAGCGTTGTCAGGCTCATGACGTGAGGCAGGCAGCCGTTAAGGCCATGCCGGTTGCGGCTCGAGATGGCTCGACAACCGGCACGCCCAGGATCTGCGACAGCGAGTGCTGGAATTGCGGCATCCCAGCACATCCCAATATCAGCACATTGGCCTGATCCTCGTCGCGCAGTTGTCCTCCTATCTCGAGTAAGCGATCCCACGTTCTCTGCGTGTCTTGGAGCTCGGCCACATCGAGACCCAGCGCGCGTTCTCCGGCGAGGCGGGATGTGATACCCATCGCACCCCAGGTACGCCAGTGGCGTGCGATGGAAGTGGGTTGAATGGCAATGACGCCGACCCGCTGGCCCTGAGTCAGTGCAGTCAACATGGCACTTTCACCAATACCGAGCACCGGCAGACTCGTCGCTTCCCTTGCCACGGCCAACCCCGGGTCGCTGAAACAGGCGATCACGAAAGCGCAGGCATTGGCCTCATTGGCCTGTATGAATGCTGTCAGTCGAGGAAGGACTTGGACGATATCCGCCTCGGTCTGAATGCCGGCGGGGGCGTCATGAAGCGTGTGGCTGGTAATGGGTGGCCCACCCGCCAGACGCAGAGGCTCCAGCGCGGCATCGATACCTCGCGTCACGTCGACGGATGAATTTGGGTTGATGACGCAAATACTGCGGGGCATGGCAGGCGCTCTCCCTATGAAGCTTGACCGACAGTCTACCGTGCGTTGGGGTATGGCGTGATTGACGATATGGGGATGGTACTTAACATGAGGTTATGGTTTTTGGCGTGGTTATTGCTTGATGACCCTTAACATCATGTTATTGGTCATGCAGGGGGGCGACCGACATGGCACTCAACCTCCGTCAAATCGAGGTGTTTCGCGCCGTCATGATCGCCGGGTCGATCAGCGGTGCCTCGCAGCTTCTGATGATTTCACAGCCCGCGGTAAGTCGAATGCTTTCCTACAGCGAGCAGCGAATCGGGTTTCGACTCTTCGAGCGGATCAAAGGGCGGCTATATCCCTCGCCCGAAGCGCGTCGACTGTTCCGTGATGTCGAACACGTATACCGTGACGTCCAGCGCGTCAACGCCACTGTTAGTGATCTGGTGCAGCGTCGCCATGGCGTGGTTCGCCTCGTATGCAGTCCAAGCCTTGGTCATCAGCTGGTACCGCAGGCGATAGCGGCCTTTCGGTACCATCATCCACAGGTCCGCGTCAGTCTGGAGTGCACCCGCAACATGACATTGCGGGACCGGTTGCTCGACCACCAGGCTGATCTCGGGATATCCCTCTTTCCCGTCGATCACCCTAATCTCGAGATATCACCGCTGTTCGAGACGCGACTGGTGGGTATCTGTCACCGAGAGCATCCGCTCGCCGCCGAGGAAGTGTTGAACGTCGAGACGCTCTCCCAGCATGCGCTGATTGGCTATGGCGTCGATACGCCCTTTGGTCGATTGGTGCAGCAGCTTCATGACAGCCATGGAATGGTGTACCAGCCGGCGATCGAGGTCGACTCCCCGCACTATGCTTGCGGGCTGGTTCGAAGTGGCGCCGGTATCGCCTTGGTCGACGAGTTCTCGCTACACAGTGACGTCTCCAATGCGCTTTGCGCACTGCCTCTCTCCTACACGCAGACGCTCGAGGTCAGTCTGGTTCACCCGCTTAGCGAACCGCTATCGCAACTGGCGCGAGTGTTCATCGAAGAACTCAATGAGGTGTTTCGGCATCGCTTCTTCGCTTAGGGGGCATATGAAGCCAGCCGAGATCTCTATCGACGCTCTACATTTAACAAAATGTTAATGGGAGACGATAAAAAGGCATGTGACATCAATATCTAATCCTCTCAAAATCTTTCCCAGGTTCGACGTTCGAACGATGCCTGACACCTGATCGGGACAGTAGGCGAGGCGTCATTCATCGAGGCCGCAGCCTGTTCATCAACGTCACCACGGCCCTTGCAGCTTCTCCGCTCTTCCAATAAAGCAACAATGACTGGAGCTGGTATGACATCAACCATGACTGAGAGGCACCGAGATCTTGATTTCGATCTGGTCGTTCGCAATGGAAAAGTGGCGACGGCGAGCGATACCTATCGGGCGGATATTGGCATTATCGATGGGCGCATCGCTGCCATCGCCAATGGACTGCCGACGGGGAAGCGTGACATCGATGCGGGAGGGCGCTGGGTGATGCCCGGTGGCGTCGATAGCCACTGTCACGTCGAGCAGCTTTCGGGGATGGGCCTGATGTGTGCCGACGATTTCTACTCGGCAACAGTCTCGGCCGCGTTCGGTGGCAACACCACTATCATGCCCTTCGCGGCGCAGCATCGTGAGGATCGCGTGCGTGACGTTCTTGAGGACTATCACGCGCGTGCGGTGGAGAAGTCGGTCATCGACTACGCCTTTCACGTGATCGTCACCAATCTAGACGAGCAAACCCTGAACGAAGATCTGCCACAGGCTATCCGTCAGGGCATTACCTCGCTCAAGGTTTTCATGACTTATGAGCGCATGAAGCTCGACGATTATCAGATTCTCGACACGCTGGCGCTTGCCGATCGCGAAGGCGCGTTGGTGATGGTTCACGCGGAGAACAATGATGTCATCCGCTGGCTGGGGGATCGCCTGACCGAACGCGGCTTGCAGGCGCCCAAGTACCATGCGATCGCCCACTGCGGGCTCGCCGAGACCGAGGCCACCCATCGTGTGGTCACGTTGTCGCGGATATTGGAGACTCCCATCCTGATCGTGCATGTCTCCGAGGCCGAAACCCTCGACTGCATTCGTCAGGCTCAGCAGAAGGGAGCGGCCCTCTACGCCGAAACCTGCCCTCAGTACCTTTTCCTGACTGCCGCCGATATCGACAAGCCAGGTGTCGAGGGCGCCAAGTTCTGCTGCAGCCCGCCGCCGCGAGACGAACGCTGCCAGGGCGCCATGTGGCAAGGACTCATGGAGGGCTCACTGAGCCTCTATTCTTCGGACCACGCGCCATATCGATGGGACGAGACGGGTAAGTTGCCGAAGGGTGAAAAGACCGGGTTCCGCGAAATGGCGAACGGTCTGCCGGGCCTAGAAGTGCGAATGCCCTTGCTGTTCAGCGAGGGATACCGCAAAGGCCGCCTGACCATCAATGAATTCGTTGCGCTGACTTCAACCAACCATGCCCGAACCTATGGGCTCTATCCGCGCAAGGGCACCATCGCTGTTGGGTCGGATGCGGACCTCGTCATCTGGGACGAGGCGCGAGAAGTCACCATTACCAACGATCTTCTTCATGACAACGTCGACTACACCCCCTATGAGGGCATGAAAGTGACTGGCTGGGCAGACACCGTGATCAATCGAGGACGCGTCGTTGTCGAGAATGGAGAACTCAAGGTCGACCGTGGAACGGGCGAGTTCTTGCCCTGCGGTCTCCCCGAACCGGTGGCCAAGGCTCGTGCCAATCGCGAACCCGATACGCTGATTCGCAAGCTGGTGGGGCTATCGTCGGGTGCGCAGAATCATGATGCATGAATCGATGTCATCGCTCTCGGCGGCTAGCACCGTGGGTACGAGCAACCCGTTTCCGATACTGGAGCTCATTGGTCTGCGCAAGGTGTTTGGACAGCAAGTCGTGCTGGAGAGTATCGATCTTAAAGTTCGTCCGGGCGAACTCGTGTGCGTGATCGGTCCCTCCGGCTCTGGGAAAAGCACCATGCTGCGGTGCTGCAATCGGCTGGAAGAACCCAGCGGCGGTCAGGTGATCGTCGACGGTACCGATCTGATGGATCGTCGGACATCAATCGATCGAATGCGTCAAAAAATCGGCATGGTTTTCCAGCAATTCAATCTCTATCCGCACTACAGCGCGCTCGGTAACGTGGCGTTGGCGCTGCGGCTGGTCAAGAAAATGTCCCGTGCCCAGGCCGAACTAACGGCGCTCGATGCGCTGAATCGCGTAGGGCTGGGGGAGCGTGCCGGTCACTATCCGCATCAGCTTTCCGGCGGCCAGCAGCAACGTGTCGGCATTGCCAGGGCGATAGCGTTGGGTCCTAAGATCGTGCTGTTCGACGAACCGACCAGTGCGCTGGATCCTGAGCTGGTGGGTAGCGTGCTCGAGGTGATGCGGAAATTGCGACAGATCGGTATGACGATGCTGGTCGTGACCCACGAGATGGCCTTCGCCAGGGCGGTAGCAGACCGAGTGGTTTTCATGGCCGATGGACACATCGTCGAGCAGGGGCCCCCCGAACAAATTTTTCAGTCTCCCATCCAGGAGCGAACCCGGGCGTTCGTCGAGCAGCGCCATTAACAGTAATCGGCTCGCAGAGGGAATCTTGCCTGTTCACGTGGCGGGCGATGCTCGCCCGATGACACCGCATGCAAGCACCCGGCGCGCGGGTTTGCGATATCGACAATACAGTGGGTGTGTCACGGCAAGTCGCCCTCGTTCAAATCTTTCCGACAACGATAAAACAGGAATAACAACCATGTCCTATTGGCGTTTTCTTCAGGATTCGACGCGTATCGCGCGATATGCGACGGTCGGCTGTCTGACTCTGGGTTTCGGCCTCTCGGCGGCGCAGGCAAGCACGCCGGACAGTTACCGCGTCGCTCTCGACGGCACGTTCGCGCCTCACGCCATGCCGACGATGGAGGGGGGCGTTCAGGGATTCAACGTCGACTTGGCCAATGCCCTCGGTGAGCAGATGGGGATGGACATGGAGATCACCTCCACGCAGTTCTCCGGTTTGATCCCTGGGCTACAGGCAGGGACCTACGATTTTCTCATGGCACCGACAACAGTGACCGAACAGCGGGCCGAAAACCTCCTGTTCTCAGAAGGTTATCTCGACACTGATTTCCAATTCGTGGTCAAGAAGGGCGGGCCCAACATTACCGACCTGCATCAGCTCGAGGGAAAAGTCATCGCCGTCAACAAAGGATCGGCCTACGACAGTTGGGCTCGCGAGCACGCGCAGGAGTACGGCTGGCGGGTGGAGGCCTACGGCACCAACAGTGATGCCATTCAGGCCGTCATGAGTGGCCGCGCCACGGCGAACGTCGCCGGCAATACGGTTTCCGCTTATGCCGTGAGCAAAAATCCAGCCATAGAACTCTCCTATCTCGTGGATACAGGGCTCGTCTGGGCCATTCCATTTCGCAAGGATGACACCGAGAACCGGGATCGTGTCGAGCGCGCACTGGAGTGTCTGAAGACGAACGGCGTTATGGCCGAACTCTCACAGAAGTGGTTCGGTTTCGAGCCTGCCGAGGGGGCGACGGTCGTTACGCCGATAGCCGGTTTCGGCCAGCCCGGTTTCACGGGATACGTCGAGGACGATCACGCTTTCTCCTGTGATTGAGTGCCTTGCGTGAGTTTTTCGGAGAAGGCCAAGCGCTGAATTCGAACCGCCGGCCGCCAGCGGGTAGCGGTGGTGGGGTGATCAGCGCTTCATGGGAGAGAGCTCATGGGTGGAGTACAGCAATTTTCGCAGGTGTTCCTCGACCCTGCGATCATCAACCAGTATTGGCCGGCCATCGCCGGGGGCCTACGGGTGACGTTGGGGCTAGCGGCCGCGATCGTCGTGGTCGGCATCAGCGCCGGGCTGTTGCTCGCGTGTCTGCGCTGTGCCGGAATCCGGTCCTTGAATGCGTTAATTATCGCTTTCGCCGACATCTGGAGAGCCTTGCCGCCGCTGGTCGTCATTCTGATCTTCTATTTTGGCCTGCCAGGCATCGGTATTACCTTTTCGGCTTGGATGGTCCTGTTTCTCACGCTGAGCCTGGTCTTGGCAGCCTTCTCCGAGGAGATTTTCTGGGCAGGTATTCGTGCCGTGGATCGCGGTCAATGGGAAGCGGCGAGTGCCAGTGGAATGCGTGCTATCACGGTACTGATCTGGATCGTACTCCCCCAGGCCATGCGAATGTCAATGCCGTCATTGACCAACCGCGCCATCGCCATCACCAAGATGACCGCGCTCGGCACGGTCATCGGTGTTCCCGAGATACTGTATCAAGCATCTAGCGCGCAATCGTTCTCCGGTAGCGCCACGCCATTGACGATGGGAGCGCTGGCCTATGTTGCGCTGTTCCTGCCGTTCGTGATTTTGGGGCGCTGGCTAGAATCGAGAATGAATTGGCGGAGACACTGAGATGGATAATTTCGTTGACCAATTCTTCAATCTCGATTTGATGTGGCAGTCACTGCCTCTGCTCATGAAAGGGCTTGGGGTCACACTACAGATCTGTGTCGTCGTGATCGTGCTGGGCGGGCTGGGTGGGTTGTTGCTGGCGGTCGCCAGTGACAGTCGGCGTCTCTGGCTGCGCTGGCCGACGATCGTCTATGTCGATTTCTTCCGTGCGGTCCCCCCTCTGGTGCTGCTGATATTCGTCTATTCGGGTATGCCGTTCGCGGGGGTGAATCTCTCACCCTATGCGGCTGTGATACTGGCCTTTCTTCTCAATAATTCCGCTTATTACAGCGAAGTCTACAGAGCGGGACTGCAGTCCATACCGCCGGGTCAAATCGAGGCATCCCGCTCAACGGGAATGAGTCGACTGCAGACCATGACCTGGGTGGTGATGCCGCAAGCGGTGCGTAACGTACTACCGGATCTTCTCTCGAATACGGTGGAGGTGGTCAAGCTGACATCGCTGGCCAGTGTCGCTTCACTCGGCGACTTACTCTATCGAGCGGATATGACACGCTCCATGAGTTACAACTCCTCTCCGATCGTGCTAGCAGCACTGATCTATCTGATACTCCTGTGGCCTCTGGTCCGTATGGTGAGCCGATTCGAACGTAAGCAGAGCCAGTGAGCGATCTGGCCGTAGTGCCATTGCTCGTCGTGGCCATGGCGGGGAGTGGGGCGGCGTCCGTCCCACAACGATCGTGATAAAGGCAAGGAAACAGTGATGCGTAAATGGGTAATTGGTGGCGCTCAAATGGGAGCGATTCAGAAGAACGATAGCCGCGAGCGTGTCGTCGAACGTATGGTGTCGCTGCTTGACCAGGCCGTGAAGGAGGGATGCGATCTCGTCGTCTTTCCGGAACTGGCGCTCACGACATTCTTCCCGCGCTGGTACATGGAAGATCAGGCCGAGGTCGACACCTGGTTCGAGCGAGAGATGCCGAACGCCGCCACGCAACCGTTGTTCGACCGCGCTCGAGAGCACCGTATCGCTATCTCGTTCGGCTATGCCGAGCTGACACCGGAAGGGCGCCATTTCAATACTTCCATCTTAACCAACCGTCAGGGCGAGATCGTCGGCAAGTATCGCAAGGTGCATCTGCCTGGGCACGTCGAGTACGACACCGAGCGGGACTTCCAGCATCTCGAGAAGCGCTATTTCGAACCCGGTGACCTGGGCTTCGAGACCTTCGACAACGAAGGCACGCTGATGGGCATGTGCATCTGTAACGATCGCCGCTGGCCGGAAACCTGGCGCGTCATGGGATTGCAGGGGGTCGAGCTGGTGATGCTCGGCTACAACACGCCGTCGGTGAACTCCCAGAACCGAGGGGAGGGACTGGCGCAGCGCCTCTACCACTCCGAGCTCTCCGTCACGGCGGGGGCCTACCAGAATGCGACCTGGGCGGTGGCGGTGGCCAAGGCGGGCGTCGAGGATGGTTTTCCGCTGATGGGCGGTACGATCATCGTCGACCCGGATGGCTTCGTCGTCGCGCGTACCCAGGGGGAGGGTGATGAACTGATCACCGCGGGATGCGATATGGAGCGCTGTCAGTTCGGCAAGAAGACCATCTTCGATTTTGCGCGTCATCGTCGCATCGAACATTACGGGCGAATTACCTCGCAGACGGGCGTCGAGCGCTAGCGGTTGCCGCGATGAAGGCCGCTTTCCCGAGAACGACAATAACGGCAATCGCCGAGGTGCGGACATGATCGAGCGCTACGACACCCTGCTGCGCAATGGCACCGTCGTCGACCCCGCCAACGGGGTGCACGAGATCCGGGACATTGCGCTACGCGACGGAAAAATCGTCGAGGTGGCGTCGTCCATTGCCGGTGGGGCAAGACGCGAGCACGATCTGACGGGGTTGCTGGTCATGCCGGGTATCGTCGACATGCACGTGCATCTCTCGCCCTTTCTGGGTGGAGGATGCGGTCATCGCATGCTGGCGCTGGCGGGCGTGACCACGGCGCTGGATATGGCCGGGCCCATCGAGGGCGTCGTCGATCTGGCGGTCCGTCACGGTTGCGGGCTGAGCATCGCCTGCGTCAACTATCTACGTCCGGGACATACTATCGCCTCCGCCGATCCCGGCCGGGGCGATATCGATGATGCTTTGAGTCACGCCCTGAGCCAGGGCGCGATCGGGCTGAAACTGTTGGGTGGGCACTATCCATTGACGGCCGAAGCGACGGCTCAGGCCATCGCAGCGGCTGCGGGGCACGGTGCGTACGCGGCCTTTCATGCCGGCACGCAGTCGGTCGGCTCGAATATCGAGGGCACGCGGGAGGCGTGCGAACTGAGCGCCGGACATCCGCTTCACCTGGCGCATATCAACAGCTACTGCCGCGGTCAGACCCATGATGCCGTGTCCGAGGGCGAGGAGGCGCTGGCGCTTCTGGCAGCGCATCCGCACATCCGCTCGGAGTCCTATCTGGCCCCCTTCAATGGGGTCAGCGGCGAATGCATCGACGGCGTGCCGGGAAGCCGACTGGCGGCCTTCGGTCTCGAGCGCGGCGGGTATGCGGCCACCAGCGAGGGGATGGCTGAGGCGATTCTGACCGGCTGGGCGCTGGTCAATCTGGAGCGCGACGGCATCATCGAACTGGTGGGCGGGTCAGAGGGGCTGGCCGCCTGGCACGCCTGCGGGTCGCTCATCGGTATCAGTTTCCGCGCCAATCCTCCCGAGCCGCGCCTGCGTCTGGTGACGGCCACGCGGCTTGATGGCCGCTTCGCGGTGGATGCCCTGGCAACCGACGGAGGCGGCATCCCGCGCAACGATATCGTGGCGCGCGGCCTCGCGCTGGTGCACCTCGATGCCTTGAGTCTCGAGGGCTTCGTACGCAAGGCGAGTCTACATCCGGCGAGGATTCTCGGGTTGCGCGACAAGGGGCATCTGGGTGTTGGTGCCGATGCGGATATTACCGTGCTCGATCTCGAACGCCGGCGTCCGGTTTTGACCTATGCCCATGGGCAACGACTGCTCGATGGCGAAGCTGTCGTCGGCCGCGGTGGCCGCTTGGTCACTACGCCGGCGGGCGAGACTGCGGTGCGTGCTGCCGGGCTGGACGCCCTGGTCATCCAGCCGGGCAGCATGCTGAAAACCCCTCAATGACAAGACGTTGGCCGTACCTCGCCATCAGGAGAGCAACATGACATTCGATGTGATCATTCGCCGTGCCCATGTCGTCGACGGTACCGGTCGTGAGTCATTCGTGGCCGATATCGGCGTGAAGGGAGAGCGAATCGCGGCGATCGGTGATCTGGATGCGACTCATGCCGCGCAGGTGGTCGAAGCCCAAGGGCGGTATCTTTCCCCGGGATTCATCGACGTTCATACCCACGACGATAGCTGCGCCATCCGCGAACCGGAGATGCTGCCCAAGATTACCCAGGGCGTGACCACGGTGATCGTCGGCAACTGCGGTATCAGCGCCTCTCCGGTAAAGATCGTTGGCGAGGTGCCGGATCCGATGAATCTGCTGGGAGAGCGCGACGCGTTCTTCTCGACGTTCGAGGCCTTCGCCGAGGCCGTCGAGACGGCGGCGCCGGCGGTGAACGTGGCCGCGTTGATCGGCCATACCACGCTGCGAGCCGGCGTGATGGACCGCTTCGACCGGGCCGCCAGCGACGAGGAAGTGCTGGCCATGCGCCAATCGCTGCGCACGGCGCTGCGTGCCGGTGCGATCGGCCTCAGTACCGGTCTGGCCTATACCAACGCGCGTCAGGCGCCGGCCGGTGAGGTGAAGGCGCTGGTCGAGGTAGTCGGCGAAGAGGGGGGGATCTACACCACCCATATGCGCAACGAGCGCGAGCGACTGTTCGAGGCGATGGATGAGGCCTTCGAGACAGCGCGTCACGGGCGCGTACCGCTGGTGATCTCGCATTTGAAATGCGCCGACGTCGAGAACTGGGGCAAGAGCGAACACGCCATCGAGAAGCTCGAGGCAGCGGCGGCCGAGCAGCCTTGCAACTGCGACTGTTATCCCTATTCGGCTTGCTCGACGACGCTGGATCTGTGGCGCGTCTCGGACGAGTTCGACATCTTGATTACCTGGTCGAAGCCGCATCCCGATCAGGGGCGGCGCCTGCTGACCGAGATCGCCACGGAGTGGGGCGTAGATCTGACCGAAGCGGCAAGCCGTTTGATGCCGGCCGGGGCGATCTACCACAACATGGACGAGACGGATGTGCGTCGCGTTCTGGCGCATCCTCTGACCATGATCGGTTCCGATGGGCTTCCCAGCGACCCCAACCCGCATCCGCGGCTGTGGGGTAGTTTCCCCCGCGTCATCGGTCATTATTGCCGCGATGAAGGTCTGTTTGCCCTCCCGGAAGCGATTCGCAAGATGACGTCGATGTCGGCGGCGCGTTTCGGCTTGACCGATCGCGGCGTGATCCGCGAGGGGGCCTTCGCCGATCTGACCCTGTTCGACTTCGATAACGTGAAAGATGGCGCGAGCTTCGTGGAGCCGACCATACCGGCAGTCGGCATCGATTGGGTGATGGTCAATGGGCGCCCGGCTTGGATCGATGGAAAGGTTCGCCATCGAGCAGGGCGTCTGCTTCGGCGTGAAGAGATAATCGAGTAGCTTGCCGTGGCTTAACACAAGGTTATGCCACGCTGACGAATAAAGCATAAGACAGGCGTGTACTGTATCGCTGACTATTTTTGGACGCTCGGTGACGAGCTTGTGACTACAACGATAACGAGGTTTACCCCATGCCCTTGATGAACCCGCAATCCCGCCAGTGGCGTCAACTGATGTCTGCGGCCGCCGTGACTTTGGTTCTTGGAGCTGGCACGGCTGTGATGCCCGGTACCGCCGCCGCCGCGGAAACGCTGACTTATGCGACCAATACCGCACCGAATGGCCTGCGCGGCGCCGCCGAGAAAGGCTTTCTGGATGCCTTGAGTGAGGTTTCCAACGGCGAGATCGAAGTGGTGCCTTATTGGGGGGCGTCGGTCATGCAGGGCGATGAAATTCTCGGCGGTGTCAGCAACGGTGTCGCTGACATGGGCTATATCAACATCAATTACTATCCCAATCGGCTGTTGCTGAATGGGGCGTTCCAGCTGTTTCCCGCCGGCCCCGAGAACTACGCGGACATCATGTCGGTTTACCATGATGTCTATGATCAGGTACCCGAGCTAAGCGAGGAATTCGCCAGGCAGGGCCAGCACATCATCTATATCTACCCCTATCTTCCCTATGCCGGTGTCTTTCGCGAACCCGTGACGTCGTTCGATGATTTCCAGGGCAAGCGGGTGCGCGCTTCCAGCCAGTGGATGCTCAATCTGCTGGGCGATCTGGGGGCAACGCCGGTATCGGTTCCCTGGAGCGACACCTATCAGTCCTTGCAGTCAGGTGCCATCGACGGGGTCTTCACCAATTACGACAGCCTCAACCGCACAGGCATGGACGAGGTCGCGCCGAATGTCCTGACGTCACGCCGCTTGTGGTTGGCGGTCCCCATGATCCTTACCGTCAATCAGCGCAAGTGGGATGCGATGTCGGCAGAGATGCAGGACTGGTTCGAGCAAGCCGCGGCTCGGGCGGAGAAGACCTTTGGTGACTATTACGCCAATGAGTTCGATCGCATCGTCGAGGTACAGGAGGCTGCCGGCTATACGGTGACGGCCGCCTCTGCCGAGGATATCGAGAAATTCGTCTCGTTGCCGGCAGTGGAAAGCAATCGACAGACCTGGATCCAGAGTGCCGAGGATGCGGGTGCGGAGAATCCCGCGCAGATCATCGAAAAGATGAAAGCGATCATCGATAACGGTTCGTCGGTCAGCGGCTCATGAAGGGTAAGCCGAACAGTAATGCACAAACGCATCCCGGGACCCGGCAGCCCGGCGCGGGACCGGGCATTCACCAGGCGCGCAAACCGCGCCTGATGACCCGGCTCAATCAGAGCCTGGCCGAGTTGTGCGGGTGGCTATTGATCGTGGTGGTGCTGTTCATGATCGTCGATCTGGTGGCTCGAGGCTTTTCGCGTCCTCTCTACGGCGTCTCGGAACTGGCCATGTTCACGATGATCGCGGTCGTATATCTCGGCCTGTCGCACGCGGAAGAACGGGACGCGCATATTCGCGTCGAATTCTTGACGGATAAGCTTGGCGGCCTCGCCGCACGCCTGCTGACGGGATTCATAACGCTGGTTTCGCTCGTGACGGTAATCATCGTGGCGTGGGCCGTGTGGACCAACGCGGTCAATGCCTGGGAGAG
Source organism: Salinicola corii (assembly GCF_008298015.1). Classification (GTDB taxonomy): domain Bacteria; phylum Pseudomonadota; class Gammaproteobacteria; order Pseudomonadales; family Halomonadaceae; genus Salinicola; species Salinicola corii. Next base: position 72,478 of record NZ_VTPX01000003.1, read on the forward strand.
CCGCCAGGCGATTGCCGGGCCCCGCCCGATCCTGGTTTATCCGGTCAAGTTCGTGATGTTCGCCGCGCTGGTGCTTTACGGGCTACAGCTGTGTCGCCGGCTGGTGGCCCAATTCCGATTCAAGCGTCCGTGAAGACCGAGAAGCTTGCGCCTTTTGGGTTTCCGACGTTTCTACTACTACGGATATCATCATGGACTTCACGCTAGTCGGCGTCGTCGGTGTCGCGGCATTACTGATACTTCTCGTGCTTGGCGTTCCCTTGGCCATCAATTTCCTGCTGGTCGCTTTCGTCGGAATCGCCACGCTTCTGACCCCTTTCAGCGCCACTTCGCTACTGGGGGATACCATGTACACGGCGATCGCTTCGCCGACCTTCACGGTGCTGCCGTTATTTGTCTTGATGGGAGCGCTGGCGGCGGCCAGCGGCTTCGCCGAGCTGGCCTACAAGGGGTTGCATCGCGTGACCGCGCGGATTCCCGGCTCGCTGGCCGTCGCGACGGCTTTCGGCAGCGCGGCGTTCTCGACCGTCTGCGGTTCCTCTTTGGCTACCGCTAGCGTGTTCGGGCGTATTGCCTATCCGGAGATGCGTCGTTATCAGTATGACAAGCGCTTCGCACTGGGCAGTATCGCCTGTGCGGGCTCGTTCGCGGCGATGATTCCGCCCAGCGGCATGTTCATCCTGTTCTCCATCTTCACCGGCGTACCGGTAGGGCAGCTTTTCATCGCCGGCATCGTGCCGGGCGTACTGACGGCTGTCGTCTACGCGATCTCGATTGTCTGGCGCGCCAAGCGCAATCCGGCACTGGCGCCGATGCTGGAGGAGGAGCACCGGATCATGCTGAGGGACCGTGTACGCGGTATTCTTGATCTGTGGCAGATCCTGCTGCTTGGCGGGGTCGTCATCGGGGGCCTTTACGGTGGGCTATTCACGGCGACCGAAGCCGGTGCGGTCGGGGCCCTGGGAGCGATCATTCTGGGCGTGGCGACCGGGCCCCTGCGCTCGCTCGACAAGCTGCGCGGGGCGCTGAGGGAGTCGGCAGGGATCACCACGACGCTATTTTTCATTATCGTCGCGGCGCTGTTCTTCAGTCGATTTCTGGGGTTGACCCGAATCCCGTTCGAGATCACAAGCTTCATGACCTCCTGGGACGTGCCCTCATGGATGGTCCTAGGACTGATTCTGGTCATCTGGTTCCTGATGGGGATGGTCGTGGTGCCCGCAGCGGCATTCGCGTTGACGCTGCCGATCGTGTTCCCGATCGTGGTAGAGCTAGGTTACGAGCCTATCTGGTTCTGTATCATTGCCATGAAGATGTGCGAAATTGCAGGGGTAACGCCACCCGTGGGGCTCAACGCCTTTGCGCTGGCCGGGGCTGCTGGCAAGGAGGTCAAAATCAGTGAGGTCTTCGCGGGTGTCTGGCCTTTCGTGGCGTGCGATCTGATCATTCTTGCACTGCTGCTGGCGTTCCCCGCCATTTCGCTGTGGCTGCCGCAGAGTATGATGTAGCGGAGCGTGATGCCGTGTCGCCATGACGGAGAGGGCTCCGTCACTATCTATTCATCAGAGACAAGACAATATGCTCAAGACTCCCTATTTGCTGTTCCTGGGCGACGTGCCCGACCCGCTGTCCGCCAAGGTCGCTCAGGGCATTCGCGACTGGCGCCCGGAGTATGCGTTAGGGCAGTACCGGTTACCCGGATGCCAGGCGGATATGAAACTGCCGGATCTCGATATCGACGCGGCTGTGGCGCAAGGTGTCAGGACGCTGGTGATTGGCGCGGCCAATCGCGGTGGGGTGATCTCCCGCAGTTGGATCGCGGTGCTCAAGGAGGCACTGGCTGCCGGCATGGATATCGCTTCCGGCCTGCACAATCTGCTGCGTGACGAACCGGAGCTGGTCGAGGCGGCCGAAAGACATGGCGGGCGCTTGATCGATGTGCGCGTCCCCCAGGTCCAGTATCCGATCGGCGACGGCAAGAAGCGCCATGGCAAGCGCTGTCTGGCTGTGGGTACCGATTGCTCCATCGGCAAGATGTACACCGCACTGGCGCTGGATATCGCCCTGCGCGAGCGCGGCGCCAACTCGAGCTTCCGCGCCACCGGCCAGACCGGCATCCTGATCACCGGCGAGGGCGTGCCACTGGATGCCGTCATCGCCGATTTCATGGCGGGTTCGATCGAGTGGCTGACGCCGGACAACGACGACGACCATTGGGACATCATCGAAGGGCAGGGCAGTCTTTTCCACCCTTCCTATTCCGGGGTCACCATGGCATTGATTCACGGCGGACAGCCGGATGCGCTGATTCTGTGTCATGAACCGACGCGCACGCACATGCGCGGGTTGCCGCATTACCAATTGCCGACGCTCGAACAGCTGCGCGATACGGCGCTGCCGCTGGCACAGGTGGTGAATCCCGGATGCCAGGTCGTCGGTGTTTCGGTGAATACCTCCGGCATGGCGATCGACGAGGCCGATCGCTATCTGGCGGCACTGGAAACGCGCATGGGGTTGCCCTGCGTCGACCCCTACCGCCAGGGCGCGGATCGGCTGGCGGAGGCGGTGTTGGCATGCTGACACTGAGCGTCGAGGAGCAGGTCTTTCCGCTCGCCGAAGTCTTTACCATCTCGCGTGGCTCGCGTACCGATGCGCGAGTCGTGGTGGCGACATTGAGCGATGGTGTTCACACCGGACGGGGCGAGTGCGTACCTTATGCGCACTACGGCGAGTCGGTCGACAGCGTGATTGCCCAGATCGAGTCGATGCGTGAGGCCCTGGCAGAAGACATGGATCGCCTCGCGCTGCAGTCGCGACTGCCGGCCGGTGCCGCTCGCAATGCGCTCGACTGTGCGTTCTGGGATCTGGAAGCCAAGCGCAGCGGGTGTCCGGTCTGGCAACTCGCCGGGCTGTCAGCGCCGGTGGCCGAGATCACGGCCTTCACATTGTCCCTGGATACGCCCGATGCCATGCGCGAGAAGGCCAGGCTCCACGCCGCCCGACCGCTACTCAAGTTGAAGTTGGGCGGAGAGGGCGACATCGAACGCCTGCGAGCGGTGCGCGAAGGCGCCCCCGAAGCACGGATCATCGTTGACGCGAACGAAGGTTGGGACCGTGACACCTACGCACGTCTGGCGCCGGTGCTGTTGGAGCTGGGCATCGGCATGGTCGAGCAGCCGCTACCGGTTGGGAACGATGCGCCGCTGGCGGAGATCGAACGGCCGCTACCGGTCTGCGCCGACGAGGCGTGTCATGATCGCACGTCGCTACCCGATCTGGTCGGCCGCTACGACATGATCAATATCAAGCTCGACAAGACCGGTGGTTTGACCGAAGCTCTGGCGCTCAAGCGCGAGGCGCTGGCGCAGGGGTTCGAAGTGATGGTGGGCTGCATGGTGGGATCGTCGCTGTCGATGGCGCCGGCACTGTTGGTGGCCCAGGGGGCGGCCGTGGTCGATCTCGATGGGCCGCTGTTGCTGGCCCGGGATCGCGAGCATGGCATGCGCTTCGACGCCGAGGGTATCCATCCGGCTTCACCACGCCTGTGGGGTTGACGAGCCACGTCGCGCAAGAATCGAGACAAGAGAAATGGATGAAATGACTCAGCGCACGGTGTACGTGAATGGGGAGTATGTCGCGGAGCGGGACGCCAGAGTATCGATCTTCGACCGGGGATTCCTGCTCGCCGATGGTGTCTACGAGGTTTCGTCGGTGCTGGAGGGCAAGCTGATCGACTTTCCCGGCCACATGGGGCGTCTGAAACGCTCGGCCGCGGAGCTCGAGATGGCGCTCCCGTGGGATGAAAAGGCGCTGCTGACGATCCATCGCGAGTTGATCCGGCGCAACGCGCTCGCGGAGGGCATGGTCTATCTACAGCTGACGCGGGGCAGTGCCGGTGATCGCGATTTCGGTTATCCCGATACCGATACACCGCCTACGCTGGTGCTGTTCACCCAGGCCAAGTCGCTCGTCGATAGCCGCAGTGGCAGCGAAGGCATTCGTGTCGTGACGCAACCCGACTGGCGCTGGGCGCGGCGTGACATCAAGACGGTGCAGCTGCTCTATCCCGCCATGGCAAAGATGGCGGCGAAAGCGGCCGGCGCCGACGACGCCTGGATGGTCGAGGACGGCATGGTGACCGAAGGGGCGTCGAACAATGCCTGGATGCTGACGCACGATGGAACGCTGGTGACGCGCGAGCTCTCCCACGCCATTCTGCCGGGCATTACCCGAGCCGTCGTTCTGGAGATCGCCGAGGCGCTGTCGTTGCGGGTCGAGGAGCGGGCGTTCAGTGTCGAGGAAGCGCAAAGCGCCAAGGAGTGCTTCGTGACGTCGGCGTCCTCGTTCGTGACGCCGGTCATCGCGATCGACGACGTCTCGATCGGCGACGGATGCCCCGGCGAGGTGGCCCGGCGCTTGCGAGCGGCCTATATCGAGGAGAGTCGTCGACGCGCAATTTGAGCCACCGTCGCGGCCGACTTGAACGAGTCAGCCGATCATTATGGAGCCGAAAACGACAAAGCCCGCCGATCATGAGAGCGGCGGGCTTTTCGCGATATCTGGTGGCTACGCCCTGATTCGAACAGGGGACCCCATCATTATGAGTGATGTGCTCTAACCAGCTGAGCTACGTAGCCTGAAGGGCAACCCGTGGCGCCCGACAACGGTTGCGAATACTACCATAACCCGATGAAACGTCAACGCTTTTCGAAATCCATACGCAGCTCGAAGGCGTCGATGTCTAGACGTTGAAACGGAAGTGCATCACGTCACCGTCCTGGACGACGTAGGCCTTGCCTTCGAGACGCCACTTGCCGGCTTCCTTGGCGCCGTTCTCGCCGCCCAGCGCCACGAAATCTTCATAACTGACCACTTCGGCGCGGATGAAACCCTTCTCGAAGTCGGTATGGATGACGCCGGCCGCCTGCGGTGCGGTGGCGCCGATCTTGACCGTCCACGCCCGGACCTCCTTCACGCCCGCGGTGAAGTAGGTCTGCAGGCCCAGCAGGCCATAGCCGGCACGAATGACGCGGTCGAGCCCGGGCTCCTCCATGCCCATCTCTTCGAGGAACATGGCGCGCTCCTCGTCCTCGAGTTCGGCAATCTCCGCTTCCAGCTTGTTGCAGACTGGCACGACGACGGCATTTTCCTGGGCCGCGATCTCGCGCACGATATCGAGATGCGGGTTGTTCTCGAAGCCGTCTTCGTTGACGTTGGCGATGTACATCGTCGGCTTGAGCGTCAGGAAGCCGAAGCTGCGTAACTGGTGCTGTTCGTCGGCGTCTAGGCCGAAACTGCGCAGGGGCTGGCCTTCGGCCAGATGTGGCTGAATTCGATCCAGAAGCGCCTTGGTGGCGATCGCCTCCTTGTCGCCACCCTTGACCACGCGCGTCAGACGCTGGATCGAGCGTTCGACGGCATCGAGATCGGCCAGCGCGAGCTCGAGGTTGATGGTTTCGATATCGGCGGTGGGGTCGACCTGGTTGGCGACATGGATGACATTGTCATCCTCGAAGCAGCGCACCACATGGGCAATAGCATCTGTCTCGCGGATGTTGGCCAGGAACTGGTTGCCCAGACCCTCGCCCTTGGAGGCGCCCTCGACCAGGCCCGCGATGTCGACGAACTCCATCGTGGTCGGCACCACTTTTTCCGGCTTGACGATCTCGGCCAGCTTGTCGAGACGCGGGTCGGGCATCGGCACGATACCGGTGTTGGGTTCGATGGTGCAGAAGGGGAAGTTCTCGGCATCGATGCCGGAGCGCGTCAATGCATTGAAGAGAGTCGACTTGCCGACGTTGGGTAGGCCGACGATGCCGCAATTGAAACCCATGGCTTGGTCCTGAAGGAATGTGAATCTGAACAAGGCTATGCCGGAGACTCGCTTTCGAGGGCGAAAGGGCAATCGTGAATGGCGGGCATTCTACGGGAGACGGGCTGTTCCGGCCACACTCTTGGCCTCGCTTCGAGCGTCGAGCGAATTAGGCGGGCTTGAAACTGTGCAGACGATTCATGGCCTTGGCCCAGTCGCCGGATAGCGCATCGGGGAGGGTGGCGATGATCTCGCCGATGGCATCATCGATGGCCTGACGCTCGGCTTTGCTGGGTCGACCGAGGACATAGTTGGTGACGAGCTTGGCACTGCCCGGATGGCCGATGCCGATACGTAGGCGGTGAAAGCCGTTGCTACCCAGCGCGCTGGTGATGTCGCGCAGGCCGTTGTGTCCGCCGTGTCCGCCGCCCGTCTTGTAGCGGGCGCAGCCGGGGGCGATATCGAGTTCGTCGTGAGCGACGAGAAGCTCGTCCGGGGCGATCTTGAAGAACTGGCACAGCGCGGCCACGGAGGCGCCGCTGCGATTCATGAAAGTAGTCGGGTTGAGCAGATGGAGGTCCTGCCCGTCCAAACGGATCCTGGCGTGAAGACCCAGGAACTTGCGTTCGGGACGCAGCGTTTCCGCTGCATCCCGGACGAGTTGCTCGACCAGCCAGGCGCCGGCATTGTGGCGGGTGTCTTCGTACTCCGTTCCCGGGTTGCCGAGACCGATGATCGCTTTCACTGCGCCCATGTCGCCTGCCTGTCCTGATCGCTAAGAGCTGGCTTACTCTTCGCCTTTCTCTTCTTTCGGCTCGCCATCTTCGTCGACGCCTTCACCGGCGACTTCGTCGTCACTGGCGACAGTCGGGTGGGTCACGCTGACGACACCGGCGTCGTGCTCTTCGCCATGGCTCAGTTCGACCAGTGTCACGCCTTCCGGAAGCTTGATGTCGGAGAGGTGGATAGTCTCGCCCAGGCCCAGATCGGCGACGTCGACTTCGAGGTATTCCGGCAGCTTGGACGGCAGACAGCTGATCTGAACGTCGTTGTTCAGGACGTGGAGAACGCCACCTTCGTCCTTGACGCCCTTGCACGACTCTTCGTTCACGAAGTGCAGCGGGACGTTCATCGTCAGCTCGTGAGTCGCATCGACACGCATGAAGTCGGCATGAGTGACCAGCGCCTTGTACGGATGACGCTGAAGATCACGGATGATGACCTGTTCGCTCTTGCCGTCGACGTTGATATCGATGACCGAGGAGAAGAACGCCTCGTCTTCGATTGCCTTGTAGAAGGCGGGCTTGTCGATGGTGATCGGCTGCGGTGCCGTGGTGCCACCGTAGATGATGGCGGCGACCTGTTCGTTCTTGCGGCGCAGGCGGCGGCTCGCACCTTTCCCCAGCTCCTTACGAACGTTGGCGGTCAGTGTGTAATGGGACATTGATTGTCACCTCTAGTGGTCAAGTAAAGGAATCGGCACCGCCCGCGACCAGACGATGCCGTTCCAGCAGGGACCACCGCCATCACGGCAGTGGCCCACGTATCCGCGCGTGCTTCGCTTGTCGCCCCCGCCCGTTTCCGGGGAGGGATCAGTGAAACATCGCGCTGACGGATTCTTCGTTACTGACACGCCGGATGGCTTCGGCAATCAGGCCGGCGACCGTCAATTGACGGATTTTGCCGCTGCGACGTGCAGGTTCGGAGAGCGGTATGGTATCGGCAACGACGAGTTCGTCAAGCACTGAACCAGTAATATTGTCCACGGCGGGCCCGGAAAGGATTGGGTGCGTGGCGTAAGCGACCACACGATGGGCGCCGTGAGCCTTCAAGGCCTCTGCGGCCTTGCAGAGCGTGCCGGCGGTATCGACCATGTCGTCGACCACCACGCAGGTGCGGTCCTGGATGTCGCCGATGATGTGCATCACCTGGGCCTGGTTGGCTTGCGGGCGGCGCTTGTCGATGATCGCCAGGTCGACATTGAGTTGCTTGGCGATGGCGCGGGCACGCACGACCCCGCCCACGTCGGGAGAGACCACCACCAGATCGTCGTAGTTCTGGCGCTCGATGTCATCGAGCAGGATCGGCGAGCCGTAGACGTTGTCCACCGGGACATCGAAGAAGCCCTGGATCTGGTCGGCGTGCAGGTCCATGGTCATGACGCGGTCGACGCCGGCCTTGACCATCATGTCCGCCACGACCTTGGCCGAGATCGGCACGCGGGCGGAGCGCACGCGACGGTCCTGACGGGCGTAGCCGAAGTAGGGCACGACCGCGGTGATCCGCGTTGCCGAAGCGCGGCGCAGCGCATCGACCATCAGGATCAGTTCCATCAGATTGTCGTTGGTCGGTGCGCAGGTCGACTGGAGAATAAAGACGTCTTTACCGCGCACGTTCTCGTTGATCTCGACGGCGATTTCTCCATCGCTGAACTGCCCGACCGTGGCATGGCCGAGTCGGTTATCCAGACTCTCGGCTACCTTTGAGGCGAGTCCGACATTGGCGTTACCGGTAAAAACCATCAATTTAGACACGCGCGGCCACCTTTGGGAGCTGTTGAAGGTCAGTAGGGGACATTCGGTTCAAGCCAGGACGGGTGACAAGACTGCCGGGAGAGTACGGGACGAGGGGCGGGTTTTCCGAGACACCATGCTTACCCGACCGCGATGCGGGTTGGCATCGAGGTCGCGCGTCGAAACGGCAGGAAAAAAAACCGCAACGTCGGTGGGGAAATCGTGTGGGCTGAGCGGCCATCGCGTCCCGGTTTCCGTTTGCAGGCTTGTCGAAATTCAGGAAGTGGCTGGGGTACCAGGATTCGAACCTGGGAATGCTGGTACCAGAAACCAGTGCCTTACCACTTGGCGATACCCCAGCAATCATCGGTCGCGCTCATTATGCGCAAAAGCGCAAACCGTTGGCTAGGTTTGAGGGCAAAACCAGTCGTGAAGTCGTCATCCGCCTGAAAAGACTGATGAAAACTGCGCAAGTAAGCCGGCTTTCCAGGTCGGCGACATCACGCTTGGGACTGACCCAAACCTTCGGCAAGGTTCAAAGCCTGGTGCAGCGGAGACAAGTTGCAACCGCGAGCCTTGAAGGCTTGCCATTCGTCCGGGACCTGCCGCAGCACCTGATCGGCCTGCGTTTCGTCGTCCAGCGGACAAAAGACGCAGGCGCCAGTCCCCGTCAGTATCGCGGGGCCATACTGGCCAAGCCAGTTCAGCGCGCGATCGACCTCGGGATGAAGCGCTCGCACGATGCTCTCGCAGTCGTTGCGCCACACCACTTCGGGGGCAGCCCCGTCGAGTGCGCGACGCATACTAATGACCGTGCTATCGCGTGTCAAACCGGGGTGGCTGAAAATCGCCGCCGTGGCGATCTCCACGCCAGGATGGACGATGACGAGCCAGGCAGGCTCGAGATCCACGGCGGTCAAGCGTTCACCGACGCCCTCCGCCCAGGCGGTGCGGCCCCGCACGAATACCGGGACATCGGCGCCCAGTTCCAGCCCTAGCGTCGCCAGTCGCTCGAGTCCGAGCCCGAGACCCCAGAGACGATCAAGCGCCAGCAGCGTGGTGGCGGCGTTGGAGCTGCCCCCACCCAGTCCGCCGCCCATCGGCAGGCGCTTCTCCAGCGTGATGGTCGCGCCCTGTCGGCAGCCAGTCTCGCGCTGAAGCCGGCGGGCGGCACGAACGATCAGGTTGTCCGCTTCGGTGACGCCGACGAGCGCCGGCGACAAGGTGATATCGCTCCCCCGGGGCTGCGTTTCGAACCGCAGCGTGTCGCCGCGGTCCAGGATCTGGAACAGCGTCTGCAACGAGTGATAGCCGTCCTCGCGACGCCCGGTGATCCGCAGCAGCCGATTGAGCTTGGCCGGCGCGGGCAGCGTCAGCGACCTCATGGCGACGCGTCCGCCGCCTGCCCGGGTGCTCCTTCGCTCCCGCTCCCCGGTTGCCACTGGTTGACCACCAGCGTGGCGCGGATGTCGTCATACGTCATGATCAGGCGGCTCGGCAGCCACAGCGAATCGGCGTAGGTCCAGTCCCGGTAGCGAATGGTCCAGCCGTCCTGGCTCAGGGTCTTGGGGAAGCCGAGTTCATCATCGCTCTGCCGATGGGCCCGGCCCGGTGCGGGGAGTCCGCGCACCCAGTAGTCCAGGGCCGATATCGGCAGCGACCAACCCAACTGTTGCTGCATCAGCGCTTCCGGCGACGACGCCTCGAAGCGACCGTCGCCGGTGGTCAGGGTGACGGCACCCTGGCGGCCTTCGAGGACGCTGCGTCCGGCACCGAAGGGGCCGCTGATCAGCATGCGGTAGTGATCGGGTGCCTGGGACCAGTCCAGGTTGGCGCTGCGGCTCTCTTCCGCGGTGCGCAGCCCGACCTTGCCGGCCACCGTCCAGGTATCCAGCGCTGCCAGGTCCTGCTGCTGCCGCTGCCAGTCGTCGGGCTGTCGCGGCACGTCCGGGGCCGGCGCCTGTCCGGCGCAGCCGGCCAGCCAGACCAGCAGGAGCAGTGCACCCAGCGGCTGCCACCGTTTTTGAAACGGGGACGACAGGTAGCGAGGCCGATCGTTGGCGAGAAGGCTTGGAGACATGGGAAGTTCCTGTCGAGTACGGATGATTCCGACGTGGAATAGGGGCGCATACGATAACAGGGGCGCCGGGTTGTCACGAACTGCGAGTGCCGCCCGTCACCCCGCGGCGTCCGGCTACGGGGCCAGTTGGGGATAGCGGGTCAACAGGTCGTCGATGTCCGGGTGGACGTCGTTGTCGGCGAGCGCGGACCTCACCAGGGCATGGGCCTCGTCCTGGTGATCGAGCACGACCAGTACTTCGGCGAGATGCGCGGCGACCTCCTGATCGGGTTGGCCGGCGTAAGCGCGGCGTAGATATCCCAGCGCCTTGCGCGTCTCCCCGCGTTTGAAATATACCCACCCCAGGCTGTCGAGGATCGCGGGGCTCTGGGGCTCGAGCGCATGCGCCCTCTCGACGAGTTCCTGCGCCTCGTCGTAGTGCTCGGTCGTCGTCGCCAGGGTATAACCCAGGGCGTTGAGCGCTGCGGCGTTGTCGGGATACCTGGCGATGAGCTGACGCATCTGGCGCATCATCGTCTCGACGTTGCCGCGTTCGAATTCGCGCATGGCGCGGGTGTAGAGGAGGTCGGCTTCGTCCGGCGCCTGCTCGAGGCTGCTGGCAAGCAAGGCATCCGCCGCCGCTGACTGATCGACACGGTCGAGGGCCTGCAGGCCAATCTGGGTCAGTGCAACGCGTTGGCCGGGATGGCGCAGAATCTCGACGCGCAGGAACTGCTGGGCTTCGTCGGTGCGGTCGTTGGCGGTCAGCATGCGGGTGGCCAGCGCGCGCGAGTCGAGGAAACCCGGACCCACGGGTACCTGGCGGTAGTAGAGCAGCGCGTTGTCGATCTCGCCCTGGGTCTCGGCGATGCTCCCCAGCACCAGATAGGTAGCCGGCGGCGTATCGTCGCGGTCAAGCAGCGGCAACAGCAGTCGGCGGGCGGGCTCCAGCGCACCGGCATCGAGATAGAGCTGGGCCAGGCCGATACGCAGCGACGGCGTCGCGTCGTGCCGTGCCAACAGCCGATCGATCTGCCCTTCGGCGGCGGCGATGTCGCCATCGGCGATCTGCGCCTGGGCCAGCGCCAGCAGGAACCGGTCGTCACCGGGAGAGAGCTCTTGGCCACGCCTCGCGGTGGAGGCGGCCTGGGCGTAGTCGCCGGCTTCGAGGGCGATCTGGGATCGGGTCAGCCAGAGCTCGGGTAGCTCGGCGTGGCGTCGTGCCAGGCTTTTCAGGCGCTGCTGGGCTTCATCGACCAGCCCGTCGGCGGCTTCCAGCCGGGCGGTGGCCATCTGGGCGTCGGCGTGGTCCGGGAAGGCGACGGTGAAATCGCGCAGTTGGGCAATCAGCGGCGGCAGTTCCGCCCGGGACTCCACCATCAGGTCGGCGAGGTCGAGCAATTGCGCGTCTTCCCCCGACCGGGCGAGTTCGAGCCTGTGCTGCAGGGCCGCCGGCCAATTGCCGCGATCTACCGCGATCCCCGACAGCAGCTTTTCCGGAGCCGTATCATCGGGCGCAAGTTGCTGCCAGCGCTCTGCAGTGGTATTCAGCAGTGCCGTGTCGTCGGTATAGCGCGCGGCCAGGGTGGCACGCTCGGCCAGGGCGGCGGAGCGGTAGCGCTCGGCGGCCGCCAGGTAACCAGCCGCGGCACGGTGAAAGTCGCCGCGTTGGCCAGCCATCTCGGAAAGCAGTACCTGGGAGAGGCCTTCGGCATCGAAACCGCTGGAGATCGGCGGCGCTGTCGCCAACGGGTCGTCGACGGGCGGCGACGCAGTTCCGCCCGACATGCTCTCGCAGCCAGCCAGCAGGACCGCACAGATAGCGGCGGATAACAGACTTCTAGGCATGCGGTCCTCGAGATCGATCAGTGGGTCCAGCATAACGGCTGGCGGGCGGGGGTCAATCGCGAAGGCGGCCACCGCGGGCATGATTCATTGCCTGCTAAGCGTCTTCCGGGTGTGCTAAAATGGCGCCGCTTCGCCCGACGGGCCACACTAGCGTCGGCCGGCATGTTTCGGCGTCTTGGCCACAGGCCGGTCGCGAACATTGGTGGGGCGCTTGACGACCTGACATCCGTCGCGCCGCGTGATGTTCGAAGGCGCGAGTGCCGGGTCCACGCAAGACAAATGACCGTGATTTCATGACGCTGCTAGCACTGGGTATCAATCATAGGACGGCCGCGGTCGACATGCGCGAGCGTGTCGCCTTCTCGCCGGCACAGCTCGAGTCCGCGCTGACACAGTTGCGGGCCCTGCCCGACGTGCGCGAGGCGGCGGTGCTTTCCACCTGCAATCGGACCGAATTGTATTGCATCACCGTGGCCGAAGGTGAGCGTCAATTGCTGGAGTGGCTGGGGGCGTTTCACGGCATGCCCGCGGAGGAGCTGCTGAACTGCGCCTATCACTATCACGAGGGCGAAGCTGCGAAACATCTGATGCGGGTGGCGGCTGGGCTGGATTCGATGGTACTGGGCGAGCCACAGATCCTGGGCCAGCTCAAGGACGCCTATCAGATCGCGCGCCAGCATGCGGGACTCGGCAGCGAACTGGAACGCCTGTTCCAGCAGACGTTCTCCGTCGCCAAGCAGGTCCGAAGCGAAACCTCGATCGGCGAGAACCCGGTCTCGGTTGCCTATGCGGCGGTCAGCCTGGCGAGCCGGATCTTCGACGATTTCGGCCGGGCACGCGCTCTGTTGATCGGCGCCGGGGAGACGGTCGAGCTGGTCGCGCGCCATCTTCGCGAGGCGGGAATCATGGGGCTGACCGTCGCCAACCGCACTCTGGCGCGAGCCCAGGCGCTGGCCGATGAGTGCGGTGGACGGGCGATCGAGCTCAGCGCCATCCCGCAGGCGCTGGAGCAGGCGGACATCGTGATCGCTTCCACGGCCAGCGAACTGCCGATCCTCGGCAAGGGCATGGTCGAACGGGCGCTCAAAGTGCGCCGCCACCGGCCCATCTTCATGGTCGACATCGCGGTGCCAAGGGACATCGAGCCCGAAGTGGGAGATCTCGCCGATGTCTTCCTTTATAGCGTCGACGATCTGCAGCAGGTGATCGCCGAAAATCGTCGTCATCGCGAGGTCGCCGCACGTCAGGCCGAGGCGCTGATCGACAGTGGCGTCGAGCACTGGCTGCACGAGCGCCGGGTTCGCGGCGCAGGGGACCTGATTCGACGTTATCGTCAGCATGGCGAGGCGCTAAGGCGCGATTCCGAAGCGGAAGCACTGGCGCAGCTGGCGCGCGGCGAGGATCCCGAGACGGTGATCAAGCGGCTCTCGCACCAGTTGGCCAACAAATTGATGCATGGCCCGACGCTGCGCCTGCGCGAAGCATCGGGCCAGTCACGTCACGATATCATCCAGGCGGCCGATAACCTGCTCATCGAGGGGCCCGCCAAGACACAGGACTCGGTATGAAAATACAGGACTGGGCATGAAAGCGTCTTTGCGCGAACGACTTGACGCCTTCCAGGACCGCTTCGAGGAGCTGTCCGCGCTTCTTTCCGAGCCCGAAGTGATCGCCGATCAGCCGCGTTTCCGGGACTACTCTCGCGAGTATGCCGAGCTCGAGCCGCTGGTCGGGGCCTGGCTCGCCTATCGCCGTACGGAAGGTGATATCGAGGCGGCCGATCAGATGCGGCAGGACAGCGATCCGGAGATGCGCGAGCTGGCCGAGGAGGAGTGGCGATCGTCCAGAGCGGAGCTCGAGGAACTAGAGGAAGAAGTCAAGCGCTTGCTGGTGCCCAAGGACCCGGATGATGACAGCAATGTCTTCCTGGAAGTCCGTGCGGGTACCGGTGGCGACGAAGCTGCGCTGTTCGCCGGCGATTTGTTCCGCATGTACTCCCGTTATGCTGAGCGCCGGGGCTGGAAAGTCGAGGTGGTCAGCGCCAGTCATGGCGAGCAGGGCGGGTACAAGGAGATCATCGCGCGGGTCAAGGGAGATAACGTCTACGCGTCGTTGAAGTTCGAATCCGGTGCTCACCGCGTACAGCGCGTCCCGGCAACGGAATCCCAGGGGCGCATCCATACCTCGGCTTGTACCGTCGCGGTGATGCCCGAGGCGAGCGAGGTCGGTGATGTCGACATCAACGGCAATGATCTCCGCGTCGATACGTTCCGCTCCAGCGGTGCTGGCGGTCAGCACGTCAACACCACGGATTCCGCCATCCGCATCACCCATCTGCCGACCGGCTTGGTAGTCGAATGTCAGGAAGAGCGCAGCCAGCACAAGAACCGGGCTAAGGCGATGTCTTTGCTGGCGGCGCGACTCAAGCAGGCCGCCGTGGACTCGCAGCGCCGGCAGCAGGCCGATACCCGGCGCTCACTGGTGGGGTCGGGCGATCGCAGCGAGCGAATCCGGACCTACAACTTTCCCCAGGGGCGGCTCACCGATCACCGTATCAATCTGACGATCTACAAGCTGGGTGAAGTCGTTGCCGGCGATCTCGACGAAGTGATCGGGCCTTTGGTCAACGAGTATCAGGCCGATCAACTGGCGGCGCTGCAGGGCGAGTGATGACGATCGACGAGGCTCTGCGCGAGGCGGCCGGACGACTCGTGGCGTCGCCCACGGCGCGCCTCGATGCCGAAGTGCTGCTAGCCCATGTCTGTGCCACGAACCGGACCTGGCTCTATACTTGGGGCGATCGCAAGCTGACGGCGGTGCAGCGCGAGGAGTTTCAGGCGCTGGTCGTCCGTCGGGCCGAGGGGCTGCCGGTGGCCTATCTGGTCGGCTCGCGCGAGTTCTGGGGACTGGGTCTCGAGACGTCGCCGGCGACGTTGATCCCGCGACCGGATACCGAGCGCCTCGTCGAGGTGGCGCTCGAGTCGACACCGAGGCCGGTTGGCGAGCTGCTTGATCTGGGTACCGGCACCGGCGCGATCGCGCTGGCTTTTGCCAGCGAGCGTCGTGACTGGCAGGTTATCGGAGTCGACCTCTCCGTCGATGCCGTGACGCTGGCACAGACCAACGCCCGGCGGCTGGCGATAACCAACGCTCGCTTCTTCCAGAGCGATTGGTTCTCCGCGCTGCCCGGGCAGCGCTTCGACCTGATCTTGTCCAATCCCCCTTATATCGCGGCAGACGATCCGCATCTGTTGCTCGATGACGTCCGCTTCGAGCCACGCTCGGCGCTGGTGGCGGAGGCGGGGGGAATGTCGGACCTGGCGTGGCTGGTCGAGCATGCGCCGAACTACTTGCGTCCAGAAGGCTGGCTATGGGTGGAGCACGGACATTGCCAGGCGGGTCAAGTGCGGGAAGCGCTGAGGCGTCGCGGTTTTCGGGGCGTCGCGTCGCATCGCGATCTGGCAGGTCTCGAGCGAGTGAGCGGCGGCCAGTGGGCCTGACTCGAGGTAACGATGTGGGTCTGCGTTGAACGAAGGTGACCGGGCTCACTGGAGGTTTGTAACAGCTCTGTGATAGTAATAATGCCCCGCGAGCGGCGGCGAGACCGTGGCGACAACGGGTTGGCGGCCTCGTGTCGTTCGGAACACTTCTCATCCATCGGCTTGGAACAATTACAGCAATGAAAGCCAAATCTCGAGCTCTCGATCGAATCGATCTCAACATACTGCGTTGCCTGCAGGATAATGCACGTATTTCCTATGTGGATCTGGCATCGCAAGTGGGGTTGTCGACCACACCTTGCCTGGAGCGCGTCAAGCGACTCGAGCGCTCCGGTATCATCAGGGGTTACAAGGCGATACTTGATCCCCGGGCACTGCGCGCCAATTTGCTGGTGTTCGTCGAGATCAGCCTGGAAACGCAGTCGCCGTCGGTGTTCGACGAGTTTCGCAAGGCGGTTGCCAAGCTGCCGCAGATCCAGGAGTGCCATCTGGTCTCCGGGCAGTTCGACTACATTCTCAAGTGTCGGATTCCCGAAATGTCCGCCTATCGACAACTGCTGGGCGACGTGGTGTTGACGTTGCCGGGCGTCAAGGAGTCCAAAAGCTACGTGGTCATGGAAGAGGTCAAGGAGGAGCTGGCGTTGCCGATCCCCGATCTCCTGCCGGAAGACGACCGATAACGCGTGGGTAGGACTGGCCGACAACGGTAGCTTTCGCGCCCAGGAAAATTCATGAACGACGAAGCACTACTACGCTACAGCCGTCATATCATGCTCGATGAGATCGACATTGTGGGGCAGGAGCGCCTGCTGGCGTCCCGCGTATTGATCATCGGTGCCGGTGGCTTGGGGTCTCCCGCCGCGCTTTACCTGGCCGGGGCCGGTGTGGGCCACCTGGTCATTGCCGACGACGACATCGTCGAGCTATCCAACCTGCAGCGTCAGATCGCCCATGCGGAAGGGCGCCTGGGGCATTCCAAGGCGCGTTCCGCGGCTGATGCGGCACGGGGTCTGAACTCGGCGTGCGACGTGCGGGCTCTGGATGCGCGTCTTGTCGGGGAGACGTTGATGACGGAGGTCGGGCTGGCCGATGTCGTGATGGATTGCACGGATCGCTTCTCCAGTCGCTTCGCCATCAATCGCGCTTGTGTCGAGAACGGGACACCATTGGTGAGTGGTGCTGCCATTCGCTTTTCAGGCCAGTTGGCCGTATTCGATCCACGTCAGTCTCGATCGCCATGTTATGCCTGCCTCTATGGTGAGCAGGGGGATGACGATGCGCTGACCTGCGCGGAGAGCGGTGTCATTTCGCCACTGGTCGGCCTGATCGGCAGCTTCCAGGCGCTGGAGACGATGAAGTTGATCAGTGGTGCAGGGCAACCTCATCGTGGGCTATCGACATTCGACGCGCTGAAAGGCGAGTGGCGTCACTTTGCGCTACCCAGGGATCCTGACTGCTCGGTGTGCGGTAACCGTTAGACGCTCCTGGTCCTTCGGGGGACGAGACGCTCTATCGCGACCCGTCTGGCAATGGCAGGCGACGATGGTTCTGCCGATCCCCTAGCGTGGCTCGTCACGACCGGACCGAGGGGCTGTTACGGCGCTGATCGGCGCGCGGCGTTTGTCCGGCAACACTAAAGTCGATGGAAATTCCTCTTTCTCTCCCTCGCGATGTCCTGCTAACCTAATATCCATAGTAGTTGGGTGGGGTTCGTATCTACCATATGTTGATTTCCGGTGTGCAAGCGGAATCCCATGATTTAGCGAATCGAGGTGAGCGCACCTGGTGTGTGTAGCCCGGAAGTTCATGGTCGCGATACCGCGATCTTTGGCCCGATAGACTTCAGCGCAAGCGATCGAGTCTATCGGGCATTTTTTTGTCAGCCATCTCTACACGACCCGCCAGTCATTTTCCCGCCTTCAGGACTCCTGCTCTGCAACGTTCTCAAGCTTTTGATATCAACGCCGATAATTCGAGTTGAGTTCGGATTCCCGACGCAGATCGAGATTCGTTTCGGCCTTTGAAGGATAACTCTTTTCGGTCATTCCTTGATCCAGGTGAATGAGAAGGGAGGGTGATATAAGGCTGGTTAATTTTAATTAATTTAGGGCAGGCGCTGTTCAGCCACATTAGCATCATGGCCGTATTGGAGGCGAATATTCGGTAAGATCATGAAATTGACCGTGCGAGATTTTCAGCCTGTCCAGCTACGGACAAGAAGTGCGCCGCGTGAAGGCAGCCTGGCCTACCACGCCCAAGTTTCCGGTATACCGGTGGGGACATTGAAAACGCGGGTCAAGAAACTCGTTGATAAGGGAATCGAGAGAGAACACGCCATCGAAATCGCGCTAAGTCAGCCAATCGGGCCTCAGGGACGGCCGAGGAAACCGACTCATCGCTAGGCCCGATAACATGGCGAAAGCCTCTGATTCATCTTCAGAGGCTTCCAGGCGGAAATAGAGACAGCTGCGGCCAGCTCATCAGGAGGATTGAGTATCATCCTTCCACTGGGGAGCGCCGTCGCGCATCAGAACCCGGTCGCTGTCGGGTTTGTCATCCAGCTTGGCTTCATGTACTTCACCGTCATAGCGATACCGAACGTCGTAGCCCACGGTCTCGTCTTTGCTGTCGTTGACGGTACTGCAGCGCTGTTCGGTGGTCTGGTAGGTGTCGCCCTGCTGCATCTGTTGCTGGACCTGGTTTCCCGCTACGCCACCACCGACGGCGCCCGCCGCCGTCATGATCTTCTTGCCGCTGCCGCCACCGAACTGATTGCCCACGACGCCGCCGACGATGGCGCCGATCGCGGTGCCAGCGATGCGGTTCTCGTCTTTCACCGGGCGCTGGTGAGTCACCGTGACGTTTTTGCACACTTCGCGTGGTGTTTCGGTGGTCTGCACGATTGGCTCGACGCTGACGATCTCCGCATACCTGGGCCCGCTTTCGGAGGATTGATAGGAGCCGACGGCGATGCCCCCGGCAATACCCAGTGCGGCAATGACGCCACCAATGACGATCGGTTTGTTCATGACCTTGCTCCTCTCTGTGTTCTCCGCAGCGTCGAACCGTCATGCGCTCGAGCGCTGCAGTCAACGCAATTCCTGTGGTGTCCCTATCGATTGCCGGTTGGCATGATCCTCGGAGAATGTCATTCCATGGACGTCTCCCCAAGATCGAGTGAGTATAGTCTCGAAACAGTTGGTGAGCGCCCGGTTGGTGGGTTTTTGAACACTGTTTTCATGTTGGTGTCCACAGTGTCTCCAAATGGGGACATCCTCCGGGGCGGCGAGCGTCAGCTTCGAGCGGCTGGGAGAGCTGAGCGGCCTTCCCAGCGGAGAGTGGAAAAGGGAGAGGATGGGAAGAGATAGCGGGGGGGCGCGACTCGTCGGCACCAGGGTTGCCGGCGCCGACCCTGATACCGATGTGGCTTACAGCTCGAACCTGGCCAGCTTGCGGTCGACTTTCGCCTTCTTCAGTTTGGCGACCTTGGGCAGGCCGTTCTCGAATGGGGGGAAATCCTCGCCCAGAATCAGCGGCGCAAGATAGCGCCGGCCAGCTTCGCTGATATAGAAACCGTCTTCGCTGATGTAGTCCCGCGGCATGAATTTTTCGTGGTTGGCGATCTCGGACAGGGAGGCCGGTTCGACCTTCCATTCGTAAGGGGCATCGGAGACGCGCTTGATGGCAGGCATCATCGAGTTCTGGCCTGCCAACGCGAGTTCGACGGCGGCTTCGCCCACGGCATAGGCCTGGTTGACATCGGTTTTGGAGGCGATGTGACGAGCGGCCCGCTGCAGATAATCGGCCACCGCCCAGTGGTACTTGTGGCCGAGATCTTCCTTGACCATCGACGCCAGGGTGGGGGCGACCCCGCCGAGCTGCTTGTGGCCGAAGGCGTCGGTGCTGCCCGAATCGGTGAGGAAAGTCCCGTCGGCGTACTGGGCGCCTTCGGAGACCACGAGCACGCAGAATCCGTGATGCTTGACCGCCTCGTCGATACGCGCCATGACCTTCGCCCGGTCGAACGCGATCTCCGGGAAGATGATCAGATGCGGTGCCTCTTCCGGAGATTCTCCGGACAGGGCGCCGGCGGCGGCGATCCAGCCGGCATGTCGACCCATCACTTCGAGAATGAAGACCTTGGTGGACGTCGAGCACATCGACTCGATGTCGAGCGCCGCTTCGCGCGTCGAGGTGGCGACGTACTTGGCGACACTGCCGAAGCCGGGGGAGTTGTCGGTGATGGGAAGGTCGTTGTCGACGGTCTTGGGAACGTGGATGGCAGTCAATGGGTAGCCCATCGTCTCCGACAGCTGGGAGACCTTGAGGCAGGTGTCGGCACTATCGCCGCCGCCATTATAGAAGAAGTAGCGGATATCGTGAGCCTTGAATACCTCGATCAAGCGCTCGTACTCGGCGCGATGCGTCTCGATGGACTTGAGCTTGTAGCGACAGGAGCCGAACGCCCCGCCGGGTGTGTGGCGCAGTGCCGCGATCGCCTCTTCGCTCTCCTGGTTGGTATCGATCAGGTCTTCCAGAAGCGCGCCAATGATGCCGTTGTGCCCCGCGTAGAGATGGCCGATGCGATCCGAGTGACGACGGCAGGCTTCGATCACGCCACAGGCGCTGGCGTTGATGACGGCGGTGACGCCACCGGACTGGGCGTAGAACGCATTATGCTTGGCCATATCGGCTCTCATCTCCTGAGGTTCGGTTGTGCTGGTCTCGCGTCATGGCGCGGCGTGCTTGGTCACACACCCACGCGGGCTTCCATGACGATCTCGCGCTGGCAATGATCGACCTTGAATCATCACAAGAGGATGAAACTGACTGGCCAATCGTGTGACACCTCCCTGTCGAGGGCCGGGGCACGAATGCGGGCCCAGCATAGCCGAAAGGCGAATGCCTGTTAATACGAGGCGGTAGTGAGGGGGCGATCAATTTTCTGCGCCTGAGGAATGAGGGGGATGCCAGCATGGTCGGATTCGCCGAGTCGGCTCGCCGGTTCGACGAGGCCGGCTTCACGCATGCCACGGTGCCCGAGGGAGCGCGCAAAGCGTCCGGTGGCCCGGTCCAGGAGGCCATGCTAGGCTCGCCGGCTAATGTGAGGGAGAGTTCGGATGCACGTTCATGTAGTGGGGATTTGCGGGACTTTCATGGGGAGTCTGGCACGCTTGGCCAAGATGCTGGGGCATCGCGTGACGGGGTCGGACGCCAATGTCTACCCGCCGATGAGCCTCCAGCTTCGGGACATGGGCGTCGAACTGAAGGAGGGCTATCACGCCGATAATTTGCGGCCGTCGCCTGATCTGGTCATCGTCGGCAATGCGCTCTCCCGAGGCAACCCGGAGATCGAGGCGCTGTTGAATGCCAAGCTTCCCTATGTCTCCGGGCCGCAGTGGCTGGCCGAGCAGGTATTGCCGGGGCGTCGGGTCCTGGCGGTGGCCGGGACGCACGGCAAGACGACCACTGCCAGCCTGCTGGCATGGATACTGGAATGCGCGGGTCTCGAGCCGGGATTCCTGATCGGAGGCGTGCTTCGCAACTTCGGCCTCTCCGCTCGGCTCGGAGGGGGTG
Source organism: Salinicola corii (assembly GCF_008298015.1). Lineage (GTDB taxonomy): Bacteria > Pseudomonadota > Gammaproteobacteria > Pseudomonadales > Halomonadaceae > Salinicola > Salinicola corii. The sequence goes on from NZ_VTPX01000003.1 coordinate 93,787, forward strand.
GTGCGCCTTTCGTCGTCGAGGCGGACGAGTACGATACGGCGTTTTTCGACAAACGTTCGAAATTCGTCCATTACAGGCCGGACATCGCCGTTCTCAACAATCTCGAGTTCGATCACGCCGATATCTTTCCTGATCTGGCGGCCATCGAGCGCCAGTTTCACCACTTCGTGCGCACCGTGCCGGGTAATGGCTCGCTGCTGGTCGCGGATGACGAACCGGCGTTGGAGCGGGTGCTGGATCAGGGCTGCTGGACGCCGGTGCAGCGCTTTGGGCAACTGGCCGGGAGCGAGTGGCAACTGCTGCTCGATCCGGACGACAGTCGCGCCTTCACCGTAGTCTCGGGTGGTGAGAGTCATATCGTCCGCTGGGCGATGAGTGGCCGACACAACGCCGCCAACGCCGTCGCCGCCCTGGCCGCGGCCAGCCGGCTGGGCGTCCCTCTGGTCGAGGGTTGCCGGGCACTGGCGACATTCGCCGCGCCCCGACGGCGCCAGGAGATCCGCGGCGAGGTGGGTGGAATACAGGTCCTCGACGACTTCGCCCACCACCCCACGGCCATCGCGCTGACGCTCGAGGGGCTGAACCACGACCGGCATGGCGGTCGGCTGCTGGCGGTGATCGAACCCCGTTCCAACACTATGCGTCAGGGCAGCATGAGGGCGCGCCTGATCGATAGCGTAGCGCTGGCAGACAGCGCCTGGTGGTATCAGCCTCCCGGGCTCGACTGGTCGCTGGCCGACGTGATTGCCGGGCATGCGGCCAGTCGCGTCGAGACCGATCTCGACGTGCTCGTCGCCCACGTCGTCGAACAGGCGGTATCCGGCGACCGGATCGTCGTCATGTCGAATGGCGGTTTCGGCGGCATCCACGATAAGTTATTGCGGGCACTGGAGGTACGACATGGCAGTTCGCGGTGATGCGACTTCTCCGAAGAAATATCGGGCACCGATCGCGGTGGCGCTTACTGGCGCTTCCGGCGTCCAGTATGGGTTACGCCTGATCGAGTGCCTGATCGCCGCCGGCCACGAGGTCTACGTGATGGTATCCAAGGCGGCCCATCGCGTTATCGCTGTCGAGACCGAGATCGAGCTGCCGGCCCAGCCGGACCGGCTGGCGCGGGACCTGGCGAGGCGATTCGACGCTGAAGAGGGGCAGGTCCGCTGCTTCGGGCGCGAAGACTGGATGGCACCGGTGGCATCCGGTTCGGGGAATTGGCAAGCACTGGTCATCTGCCCCTGTTCGACCGGCACCTTGTCCGCTGTGGCCTGCGGCGCCAGCAACAACCTAATCGAGCGCGCCGCCGACGTTGCGTTGAAGGAGCGACGAAAACTGATCCTGGTTCCCAGAGAAACGCCGCTCTCGGCCGTCCACCTCGAAAACATGCTGAAGTTGACCAACATGGGTAGTGTGATACTGCCGGCCGCCCCCGGTTTCTATCATCGCCCGGACAGCGTCAAGGCGATGGTCGACTTCGTCGTGGCACGCATTCTCAACCAGTTGGATGTCGCCCAGACGCTGATGCCGCGCTGGGGCGATTGATCGGCAGACCCAGGAGTCTGTCGGGCTTGACCAATTGTCGCGAGAAAAAACGGATTTTGAATCAAGTTCATCGATCGGGTAAGGCGAATAGCCCGCTATTTAACGCATCCGATCGAATGAAATTGGCCAGAAGCCCGGGGTTCGCAGCAGATTAGTGTTAAGCCCAACAGACTCCTAAACGGGGGCAAAGAGGGTGACTCGCAGGATTTCCAATACCAGCGAGGCTGCACAGAGCCAGGCCCAGGGGGGCATGTCGCGCTCGGGCCGCTGAAAATGCTGATAACTGATTCGCGTCAGGGCGCAGACGATCAGCCCCAGCAGGGCGCCACCAATCAAGTCGCTGGCCCAGTGGACGCCAATCACGAGCCTGGACAGGGCCATGGGAACGCAAGCGACGATGCCCAGCCAGTAAGCATACCCACGATAGCGCTGCGGCATCACCTGGGCTGCAAAGGCGGCGGTCAGCCCAACCACGACGACGATCGTCGAGGTATGGGCGCTGGGATAGGACATCGACCCCGTCAGGTAATCCGGCGTATCCGGGCGGGCGCGGCCCGCCAGAGATTTGAAGACCGTGTTGCTGACGGCGACGAGAATCAGGGCGCCGGCGATATGAAGCAGCGCGGCGAAGCGCTTTGCCCACAGCAGCCACAAGAACCAGGGCGCCATCAGGACGCCGATGCCCAGTGCATCACCCACCTTGGCGAGGATCTCGCTGGTTCCGATGAGCCAGTTGCGCTGTAGCAGTCCGGCGAGGGAATGGATCTGCTGGTCCATGGGTAGCGGGCCATCGTGCATCAGGACCCACGCCGTCCAAGCGACCAGGGCGATCAAGCTCGTCACGAGCAGCGACAATGACGCCAGCGGGAATTCGCTGGCCGGGGGCGGCGAGCACAACGCATGCCAGCTTTTGGCCAGTCGGGGACTGCCCACCATGCGCCTCTCCAGCCAAGCGTGCAAACGACCTTCGGCACTGAGCTGATAGCGAATCCACGAAAACAGCAGTGCCAGCACCAGCAGCGAGACGGACAGGGCCAATAGCCACCGCTCGGCGCCGGAAGGCAGTTGCATCAACTCCTCCCAGGAGCGACCGAGGAGGTAGCCGGGTAGCAGGTAAGCCGGGGCCCATGCCATCGCGGAGACGAAATTGACGAGCGTGAAACGCTTCGTCGGCATCGATAGCATGCCTGCGATCATGGGAATGAACGGGCGAACAGGACCGAAAAAACGGCCGACGACAACAGACAGGATGCCGTAGCGCTGGAAAAACTCGTGGCCTTGGGCCAGCCACTGCGGATGGCGTGACAGCGGCCACCAGTGCGGAATACGGGCGCGCTGCGTGCGGCCCAGCCAGAAGCTGAGATTGTCCCCGGCGAACGCGCCCAGGATGCCGGCAATCAATATCGACCACAGGGGAACGTCGTCATGACCGGCGATCGAGGCTGCCGCACCCAGCAACACGACGCCGGGGACGAGGATACCGATGACGGCGAGTGACTCGATCAAGGCCACCACGAATATTATGACCAGCAACAGCTCGGGAGGGGGCGCGAGAGAATAGAGCCAGTGGGTAAGATTCAAGCGCGTGGTTCCAGCAGTTTGTTGGCGGCGGTTTCCAGACGTTGCGAAAAGCTTTCGACGTCCTCTTGAGCACGCAGTGTGCACACTCGACTGAAGCTTTCCAAAGATCCGATCTCCGGGTGTGTGACAGACGTTACGGCATCCGAAAGCCGCTTGGCCGCTACCACGGCACCGGGTTCGCCGGCATTGGGCAGAATAAGCCAGAAGACATTGGCATGATGTTCGCCGAGCAGGTCACTTTGCCGGCTGTTGTCGGAGATCACCTCGCTGAAACTCGCTGACAGTATTTCGCGCATGTGACCGCCGAACTGGTCGCCAGCCTGATCCAGTTGCGGAATGTAAAGTACCAGCACGCTCAGCGGGCGGTCGAGTGCGGACGCCCTGGCCACTTCCATTTCCAGATTTCTGGTGATGAATTCACTGGCAGGCCGCCTGTCGTCCCGCCAGGGCCTCAGCGTGAAACGCAGCGTGCGGGACGTGCTGCCCAATAACAGGGCCAAGGTGGCCGCCGTGAGAGAGAGCCACCAGCCAAGTACCAGGTTCATGGCCGTCATGTGTGTTTCGCCGAGCGATGCCAGCGAGACGGGGACCAGAAGCAGGGTCAGCAGCAATGCCGGCAAGGGAGGCAACAACAAATAGCTGAGCGTGATCGACAGCCCCAGCCACAACATGGGGTTGTTGCTACTGGGGGCTTCCAGGATACACAGAACCAAACCGCCGAACAGCAATATGTGGTCGGTGATAGCGGGATGCAGGCGGTCGAGACATTGCAGCGGTATGGAGACGAGCAGCGCGATGGCCATCAGTGTGGGCGGCAGTATCAGATCGTAGTGACGCATCAGATGTTCCCACAGGGCAAGACCCAGCAGTAATGCCAGCGTGAGAAGTTGAGCGATCAACTTGTATCGACTCAATGCCAAGGCTGCACCTCCGGAACCGGGGAGGATCGTTTGCCGTGATAATTCGCGAAGCGATTCCCGATCTCCGTCAGGGGCGTTGAAGATACCTCTTTGTGCGGGGCAATCGCATGGCGCAACTGCTGCCGTCGCTGTTTGGCCGTCTCGGCGCTGGTGGCCACCACGATCACGGCGATACCGTAATCATTGAGACGATAGGCGCGTTCGTAAAGCGTCAGCGCTTCCTGAAGGCGGCGGCAGAGTGCTGCCATGTCGGCCGTCGTCGAGCGGGCGCAGCCGAAAACCGTGACTTCCGCATGTAACGACTCACGCTCGGCCCGTTTCAGTTCTCGTTGAATGCCGCTATCCAGTTGGGCGGCTGGGAGAAGCCAGCTCGATTGGGTGTCCGCTGGTGTCTTCGCGGATACTCTCTGTCGATCCAGGCACAGCAGCCAGACGATGGCCAGAGCGATGCCGGCGACGACGGCGGTAGGCAGGGGCAGGGTCCAGCCGACGTAGATGACGCTTAGGACATAAATCAGCACGCTGGCGGTGACCCCGGCCCTGCCTGGCAATCCCAGCAGGCACAACGGCAGCGCCCACAACCAGATATGGCTACTGGCGTGATGGGTGGCAAGCAGCGCGATGCTCAGTAGAGCGATCATGATGGGGAGCCAGTGAGAGAGGCGCGAGGGGCGAACCGTCAAAAGGGCAAACGCGATGCAACCGATCCAGGCAACCACCCGTGTGGCGTCCTCCGCCAGCCAGCCCGCCAGCAGGGCGAGCAGCGAGAGAAGTGACAGTAGGGTTCGGGAGCCGAGGCTTTTGTACTTGCTTTGCATGGTGGCTTATATTGGACCGATTGCGAATGGCTTGCGCGATTCGTCTCTCACTATCACGTGTGCCGGGAATAACCGTATAGCGCCGATGGCAATAGAGAACAAAGCCCTATCGTATCTCTGGCGTCAAGCTTCCTGGCCAGTCGAGACGTTCTCGATTCGATGCCGAACGTCGTTCGTCGCGGACTACCACTGACAAGAGATAGTACACCATGCAGCAGACTGCGACCCCACGGGTCGAGGATATCGCCGAATACATGCAGGCGTTGGGGCGGCAGGCACGCGTTGCGAGTGCCGAGTTGAGGCGTGTCGACACCGGCCGGAAAAACGCTGCGCTCGAGGCTATCGCGGCGCGCCTGAATGACGCCAGGCCGGCGTTGGCGTCGGCCAACCAGGACGACCTGGCCCGTGGTCGCGAAAACGGTTTGAGCGATGCGCTGCTGGATCGCCTGGCACTGACCCCCGATCGGATCGACACGATGATCCTCGGCGTTCGGCAAGTCGCCGCGCTTGCCGATCCCGTCGGTCAGATCGACGGCCTGAGCTATCGGCCGAGCGGGATTCAGGTTGGACAGATGCGCGTGCCCCTGGGCGTGATCGGCATCATCTACGAGTCTCGGCCCAACGTCACCGTGGAGGCGGCGAGCCTGTGTCTGAAGTCGGGCAATGCTTGCATCCTTCGCGGCGGGTCTGAGGCCGCCTCCAGCAACGCGATGATTGCCGAGTGCATAGGTCATGGCCTGGCGGATGCCGGTCTGCTCGCTACCGCCGTGCAAATCGTTGCGACCACGGATCGCGCGGCGGTGGGTGAACTGATCACGATGCCGCGGTTCGTGGACGTCATCGTGCCGCGGGGGGGGAAGTCTTTGATCGCGCGCATCGCCAGCGAGGCGACGGTGCCGGTCATCAAGCATCTTGATGGCATTTGTCACGTCTATATCGATGCTGCCGCGAACCTGGACAAGGCGGTGGCGATCGCGGACAACGCCAAGACCCAGCGCTATTCGCCCTGCAACACCATGGAGACCCTGCTCGTTCATGTCGACATCGCGGGACAGGTGTTGCCGCGGGTGGCGGCTATCTATCGCAATAAGAGCGTCGAGATGCGGGGGTGCGCACGCACGCGTGAGTGGATAGGCGATGCCGTGGCGGCAACGGTCGAGGATTGGTCGACGGAGTATCTGGCACCGATCGTTTCCATCCGGGTTGTGGACGATTTCGACCAGGCCGTCGATCACATCAATACCTATGGATCGCAGCATACCGATGCCATTGTGACGGAAAACCTGACGCTCGCCCGGCGGTTTCTTGGCGAGGTGGACTCCAGTTCGGTGATGGTGAATGCCTCGACGCGCTTCGCCGACGGTTTCGAATACGGGCTGGGGGCGGAAATTGGCATCTCCACCAACAAGCTTCACGCCCGGGGCCCTGTCGGCCTCGAGGGCCTGACCACTCGAAAGTATGTCGTCTTCGGTGACGGCCATGTGCGGAACTGACGTGCAGGATTTCTCGATTCCACGCATCGCGATGCTGGGTGGCACTTTCGACCCGGTTCACATGGGGCATCTACGCAGTGCCGTCGAATTGGGAGAGGCGTTGGCATTGGATGCGGTACACATGATTCCGGCTCACGTGCCGCCGCACCGGAAAGCGCCGGGGATTTCCGCCGAGCATCGCCTGGCCATGCTGAGAGCCGGTATCGGCGACACGCCAGGGCTGGTGGCCGACGATCGCGAGGTGCGCCGCTCGGGCCACTCCTATTCCGTCGATACGCTGGCGTCGTTGCGTGAAGAATGGGGCGAGCAGGCGAGGTTGATCATGGCGGTCGGTCACGATGCGTTTCTCGGCCTTCCGGAATGGCACCAGCGGGAGAGACTGCTGTCGCTGGCGCACATCGTGGTGATCGATCGTCCCGACCACAAGGCGCCGCTGGAGCCGGCGTTGGCCTCATTGATCGAGGGGCGGGAGGTGTCGACGGTGGAGTCGATGATGGCCGCGCCTGGAGGCCATCTACTACGCCTGCGCCTGCCGAGCCGTATGGCCATTGCGGCCACCGAAGTGCGGCGACGCCTGCAACAAGGGCTTAGCGTGCGCTATCTGATTCCCGAAGCGGTGGAGTGCTATATCGCCAGTCATGCCCTCTATCGCCATTCGTGAGCGATATCAAAAGAGCGGGGCTGGCGTTAATGGTCCATCCGCGTAAAATGCGCCTCTCCCGGATCCCGGGGGTAGCGATTCCCTTCCTCGGAAGGGGTTATATGACGAGGAGCTATGCAGACAGATACGCTTAAATCATTGGTGGTGGAAGCACTCGAGGAACTGAAGGCGCGCGATGTCGTCGAGCTGGACGTGGCCGAATTGACCAGCGTAACCGATGTCATGGTCGTTGCCAGTGGCACGTCCTCGCGTCACGTCTCCGCCCTGGCGGACAACGTGATCGAGAAAGCCAAGGAGGCCGGCTTTCGCCCGTTGGGTGTGGAAGGGCAGCAGAGCGGGGAGTGGGTGCTGGTGGATCTGGGTGATGTCATCGCGCACGTGATGATGCCAGAGACCCGGCAGCTCTACGATCTCGAGCGTCTCTGGGCCGACTTGCCCGCCGATGCCCGGCGAGCCACTGGCGGTTCGGATCGGAAAGAGCTGCGGGGATGAGAATCCGGCTGCTGGCCGTCGGCTCTCGCATGCCGGCCTGGGTCGAGGCTGGTGTCGATGAGTATCGCAAGCGTCTGCCGCGAGAAATGCCGCTAGAGGTGGTCGAGATTCCTCCTGGCGCTCGTGGCAAGAATGCCGATATCGCGCGGGCGGTTCGGGCCGAGGGTGATCGGATGCTGGAAAAGCTGAAAGATCAGGAACGTATCGTCGCGCTCGAGGTCAAAGGGCAGCCCTGGACGACAGAGCAACTGGCCGAACGTCTCGGCGCGTGGCGGTTGGAGGGGCAAGACGTCGCGCTGGTGGTGGGTGGCCCGGATGGTCTCGATCCCCGAGTTGCCGCCCGGGCTCAGGTCTCCTGGTCGCTTTCCGCGCTGACGCTGCCACACCCGCTGGTGCGCGTGGTGCTGGCGGAGCAGTTCTACCGTGCCTGGACATTGCTTGCAGGGCATCCGTACCACCGTTGAGTCAGAGAGTCAGTCGCTTGTTTCCATTCGATACCGCCGACAGCGACGCCGTTGGACGCCATGCCCGCTCCGGGGCTCCTCATGCCCTGAACCGTCATTCTCGTCATGCGTAAGCGCCGCGAAAACATCAAGAATCACGAGCAGGAAGTCCGAATCTTCCGTAACCGCTCACTGGTCGCCGCTCTGGTCATCGTGCTGATGGCCGGGGGGCTGGTTTCCCGGCTGTTCTACCTGCAGGTCATCGAGCACGACGTCTTCATCACCCGGTCTGACAACAACCGCATGCGGGTCGAGCCGCTACCGCCCCGTCGCGGGCTGATCTATGACCGCAACGGCAAGCTGCTAGCGGAAAACCGTCCGACCTACAATCTCACGATCGTGCGTGAGCGTGTCGATGATCTGGATACCACGCTGCAGCGGCTGATCGATATTCTCGATCTGCCCGAGGACGAGGTGGCGACCTTCCGCGAGCGCTCCCGTCAGCGTCAGAGACCTTACCAGCCAGCACTTCTGATGAGCGACCTGACGGAAGATCAGATCGCGCGTCTGGCGGTGAACCGATACTTGCTCAGCGGCGTTGAGGTCGAGGCCCAGTTGATGCGCTACTACCCTGATCCCATCGTGATGTCGCATGTGCTGGGGTACGTCGGGCGGATCAACGAGGAAGAACTGGCCGAACTGGACTCGGGGGACTATGCCGGAACCCACTTCATCGGCAAAACCGGCATCGAGTACACCTACGAGGATCAACTCCACGGCAAGGCGGGCCTTCGCAAGGTCGAGACCAACGCGCGGGGCAGAGTCCTGCGGGAGCTGGACCGAGATTCGCCGGTGCCCGGGAAGGACATCACGCTGACCATCGACAGTCGCCTTCAGCACATGGCCTACGACCTGCTGGATGGCCGGCGGGGCGCCATCGTGGCGATCCAGCCCAAGACCGGCGACATCCTGGCGATGGTCTCGGCGCCCGGCTTCGACATCAACAAGTTCGTGACCGGCATCTCCTATGACGATTACCGGGCCCTGCAGCAGAATCTCGATCTGCCCTTGTATAACCGCGCGGTTCGGGGCCAGTACCCTCCCGGCTCCACCATCAAGCCTTTCGAGGCGCTGGCGGCGTTGCAGGATGGCGTGGTCAAGCCCAACGACGTCATCTATGACCCTGGATATTTCCAGTTGCCCAACGACACGCGGCGCTACCACAACTGGCTGCGCTGGGGGCACGGGCGAGTCGATCTCGAGCGGGCGCTGGAGGTCTCCAACAATACTTACTTCTACACCATGGCCTACCGGCTGGGCATCGACCGACTCTCCTCGTTCATGCATCAGTTCGGCTTCGGTGAGGTCACCTCGTTGGATGTGCAGGGCGCAGCCCCGGGCCTGATGCCCTCCCGCGAGTGGAAGCGCGAGAAGTACAATCAGGCGTGGTACCCCGGCGAGACGCTCTCCGCGGGTATCGGCCAGGGGTATTTCATGGCCACGCCGCTCCAACTGGCCGCGGCCACCGCCACGCTGGCCAACCATGGCCACTGGGTTCGGCCGCATCTGGCCAAGCGGATTGGCGATCAAGTCATCGAACCGCCTTTCGCCGACACCAAGCCGGACGTTCAGGTCGACCAGGCACGCTGGTGGCAGGACGTTTACAAGGGGATGGAAGCGGTACTCCAGGGGTCCGAGGGGACCGCCCGCAAGGTGGGAGCCGGCCTGCAGTACGAGATGGCGGCGAAGACTGGCACCGCCCAGGTGTTTTCGCTGGGGCAGAATCAGAAGTACGACGCCGACGAACTGACGGAACGACTTCGGGACCACGCTCTGTTCATCGGCTTCGCACCGGTCGAGGATCCGCAGATCGCAATCGCGGTCATCGTCGAGAACGCCGGCGGCGGCGTTTCCGGTCTGGGGCGCGAACTGACCGATGCCTGGCTGTTGCCGGACGGCGAACTGAAGAATCGACCGGACACCACGGTCAACGAAGAAGTCGAGAGTATCGATGGCGATTGATTTCCAGCGCGTGGCACCGCGAACACATCGGGCACGAGTCGGGCGCAAGCGTTCGATATGGCTACGCATCCATCTCGATCCCTGGTTACTGTCGATCCTGGTGCTGCTGATCTCCTTTGGCCTGGTGGTGCTCTACAGCGCCAGCGGCATGTCGACCTCGACGACGATGGCGCAGGCTTCCCGCATGGGGGTTGCGCTGCTTGGCGCGATCGTCATCGCGCAGTTCACCCCCGTCACGCTGCTCCGGTGGACGCCGGTCGCGTATGGTGCGGGGCTGCTGATGCTGGTCGCCGTCGAGATCATGGGAGACATCGGCATGGGGGCGCAGCGCTGGCTGGAGATCGGCCCGCTGCGTTTCCAGCCCTCGGAGCTGATGAAGATCGCCATGCCGATGATGCTGGCCGCCTACCTTCACCGCCGACCTCTGCCGCCCACATGGCGCGACCTTCTGGTGTGCGGGGTGATCGTCGGCGTCCCGGTGTTGCTGATCGCTCGCCAGCCCGACCTGGGGACCTCGCTGCTGGTCACCTGTGCCGCAGTATTCGTGATTCTGCTGGCGGGACTTTCCTGGAAGTTCATCGTGACGCTCGTGGCGATGGCCGGTGGCGCGATGCCGCTGCTGTGGATCAACATGCATGACTATCAGCGCCAGCGGGTGTTGACCTTCCTCAACCCGGAGAGCGATCCGCTGGGCGCCGGCTGGAACATCATCCAGTCCAAGACGGCGATCGGCAGTGGGGGACTGGAAGGCAAGGGCTGGGGGTTGGGGACCCAGTCCCAGCTCGAGTTTCTGCCCGAACGCCACACCGACTTCATCGTCGCCGTACTCGGGGAGGAGTTCGGGCTGATCGGCATGGGCACCATCCTGGTTCTCTATCTGCTGCTGGTCGCGCGTGGGCTGGTGATGGCCAACAACGCGCAGGACACCTACGGACGCCTGCTGGCCGGCAGCATCGTGCTGACGTTTTTCATCTACGTATTCGTGAATATCGGCATGGTCAGCGGCATTCTGCCGGTCGTCGGGGTGCCGCTGCCGCTGGTCAGCTATGGCGGGACCTCCAGCGTGACCTTGATGGCCGGGTTCGGTATTCTCATGTCGATTCACACGCACCGGCGTCTGTTGACACACTGACGCTGGACAAGCCGCAATCAGGGAGCGAGTCGCGCATGCCGCTGCGTTGGAGACGAGAAGTTCGATTCAGCCTCACTCTGCTGCTGCTGGGGCTGCTGGGCATGGCGAGCGCGGCCGCGCAGGGCGAGGAGGATTTCGATCCCGCCACCCACCCCGAGGTGAAGGCGATGCTGGAGTCGCTGTCCCGGCAGGGCGTGTCGGAGCAAGAACTCGATGCGGCCATGCGGGCGGCGAGATATCGGCCCCAGGTGCTGGAGGCGATGAACCACGCGGCGGAGCGACGGCTGCGCTGGGACGAGTATCGCGACATCTTCATACAGCCCGAGCGGATACGGCAGGGGGTCGCTTTTCTCGACGCCAACCGGGAAGCCCTCGAGCGCGCCGAACGGCGCTACGGCGTGCCCCCGGAAGTCGTGGTAGCAATCTTGGGAGTCGAGACCCAGTACGGCCGGCACAAGGGGACACATCGCGTGCTCGACTCCCTGTCGACGCTGGCGTTTCATCATCCCACGCGGAGTGGATTCTTCCGGGGTGAACTCGCGGCCTTTCTCGAAATCACGCTGGGGCAGGGGGTCGACCCACAGACGCTCTACGGCTCCTATGCCGGGGCCATGGGATATCCCCAGTTCATCCCGACGAGCTACCAGGCCTACGCGGTCGATTTCGACGGCGACGGTTTGAAAGACCTGTGGAATGATCCGGTCGATGCCATCGGCAGCATCGCCAATTATTTCAGCGAGCATGGCTGGCAGCGACACCGGCCGGTGCTGGTCGAGGCCAGTGGTCCCGAGGCGCTGCCACCCGATGTGAAATTCAACCGCACCGCGCCGCCGGATACCACGGTCGAGGCCCTGAAGCGCGTGGGTATCGAACCGACGGCGGGAAATCTCCAGCCGCAGGACAAGGTCGTGCCGCTGGCGCTGGATTTCGCCGATGGCCACGTCCGCTACGTACTGGGTCTCGACAATTTCCACGTCATCACGCGTTACAACCACAGTCATCTCTACGCCATGGCGGTGGCGACACTGGCCCAGCGCATTCAAACGGCCATGGATGACGGGGTATGACGCGTCGAGGCATGACATGGCGCGGTTTGCCGATGATCGTGCTGGTGTCGATACTGGCGGGTTGTGCCGGCGGTGGCGGCTCCCAGCAGGGCGGCGGGCGCTACGCAATGGACCAGGACGCTTACCCCGACTCGCCCGAGGACGTCGCCAACGTGCCGGACGCGGTGCCCAGGGTCGAGCCGCGCTCCAGAAGCGGCAATCGTTCAACGTATAGCGTCTGGGGGAAGACTTACCACGTACTCGATGATCCGACCGGATACTCGGCTGAAGGTCGTGCTTCCTGGTATGGGGTCAAGTTCCAGGGCTACGACACCGCCAACGGTGAGACCTACGACATGTACAAGATGTCGGCGGCGCATCGCTCGCTCCCCCTGCCGACCTACGCCCGCGTCACCAACCTCGACAACGGTCGCAAGGTCATCGTTCGCGTCAACGACCGTGGCCCGTTTCACAGCGACCGCCTGATCGATCTTTCCTATGCGGCGGCCGCCCGGCTGGGAATCCTGAAGGGCGGAACGGGGCGGGTGAAAGTGGAGGCGATCGACCCCGTGGCCTGGGCGCGTACCCATGGCCGATCGAATTCTACGGACAGCTCTTCCGGACAGACCGATATCGCATCCCGATCCGCCTCGCCCGCGGTATCGAAACGGGCCGCGCCGAGCCGGCCGGCCGACCCGAAGTCGGGCGTCGGCTCGGCGGTGAACTACGAGGCGAGAATCGATCCCATCCTCTCGGCGGCCAATGACGGCGACCCCGCGGCTGTCGCCTCCGCGCCACCTGGCAATGCCGCAGCAGCGCCTGGCGCTTCGCGTTCGTCTGCCGGGCAGCGCTACGTTCAGGTCGCCGCACTGGGCTCTCAGGCCAAGGCGGAGGCGCTGAAAAGCCGCCTGCAGGGCTTGCTGTCGCGACCGGTTCGCATTGACAATGCGACACCTCTCTATCGTGTCCAGGTCGGGCCCCTCGATGACCTGGCATCGCTCGAATCCATCAGAGCTACCTTGCGAGATGCCGGCTACAGCCAGGTGCTCCTGGTAGCGCCCACACAGTAACCTTTTCCAATGAGAACCCGATTGTCATGAAAGCGTTGTTCACTTCGTCTGTTTCACGCCTGGTCATCTCAGCGTCATTGTGTCTGGGGCTATTTTCATCACCGGTCGGCGCCCAGCAGCCCACTCCCGACAGCCAGATGTCCACGGCCAATCCGGAACCGGGGCAACTGATTCCATCGCCGCCGGATCTGGCGGCTTCTTCCTGGGTGCTGATGGATGCCTCCACGGGTCAGTTGCTGGTGAATCACAACGGGGACCAGCGTCTGCCTCCGGCCAGTCTGACCAAGATGATGACGGCGTACATCGTCGAACAGGAGATCGACGGTGGCAGCATCTCCGACAGCGACATGGTCAGTGTGAGCGAAAATGCCTGGCGCACGGGCGGCTCCCGCATGTTCATCCAAGAGGGCACCCAGGTCAGCGTCGAGGATCTGCTGCGCGGCGTGGTCGTGCAATCCGGCAACGACGCCAGCGTGGCGCTGTCGGAGTACGTCGCCGGCAGCGAGTCGGCTTTCGCTGACCTGATGAATCAGCAGGCCCAGCGCATGGGCATGCAGAACAGCCATTTCATGAACCCCACGGGACTACCGCACGACGATCACTACTCGTCCGCTCACGACCTGGCGATTCTCGCGCGCCATATCATCATGGACTTTCCCGACCACTATCAGGTCTATTCCGAAAAATACTTCACCTACAATGATATCCGTCAGCCCAATCGGAACCGCCTGCTATGGCGTGATCCGGACGTCGACGGCCTGAAGACCGGGCATACGGAAGCCGCCGGCTACTGTCTGGTCGCATCCGCCAAGAAGCAGGATACGCGCCTGATTGCGGTGGTCATGGGCACCAACTCCGATGAAGCACGAGCGGCCGAGACTCAGCGTCTGCTCAATTACGGTTTCCGCTTCTTCCAGACCCGCAAGCTCTACGATGCCGGTTCCGTGCTCAACAAGGCGCGGGTCTGGGGTGGCGACAGCGATACCGTTCGCCTCGGCGTCAAGGATGCGGTCAGCATGACCGTACCGCGGGGCAGTGCCGACAACCTGACCGCTCGCCTCAACCTGCCGGAGACGCTGCATGCGCCGATTCAGGCGGGCCAACAGGTCGGCACGCTGGAAATCAAGTCCGGCGACGAGGTGCTGGGACAAGAGCCGCTGGTCGCGCTGGAAGGTGTCGAAGAGGGCAGCATCTTCAAGCGCGTCTGGGACTCCATCGTGCTGTTCGTGACCGGCCTGTTCGACTGAGTACCGCTCTGGCGTCGCCCCGGCGGCGCCTCTCCCGCCGCCTCGGAGGAATTCTGCGGGGCGGAGGGGCGGCATCGGTTGGTGAGCTGGGTAAATGTTGAGTAGAATAGTCGGAAATGTCTTCCGTTCCCAGATGCCATGACCCAGACTCCCAGCGATGTTGATCTTCCCCGGCCCAAGGTCGAGTTTCCCTGCGATTACCCGATACGGGTGGTTGGCGACGCTGCCGACGATTTCGTGGCGGTCGTCAGTGATGTGATCGAGAGTCATGCGCCCGGTTTCGATCCGGCATCGATCAAGCTCTCCGACAGTCGCAATGGCCGGTTCCAGTCGCTGCGTGTGGTCATCCATGCCACCGGCGAGGCGCAGTTGAATGCGCTGTTTCAGGATCTGAAGGCCACCGGTCGGGTCCACATGGTGCTATGACGCCGATGTCCGCTCTGTCGCTCTATCGCCTCGGGCGTCAGCCCTACCTGCCGGTCTGGCAGGCAATGTCGCGTTTCACCGATGGCCGCGACAGCGCAGAGCCGGATCAGCTGTGGCTGGTGGAGCACGAGCCCGTGTTCACGCAGGGGCGTGCGGGCAAGCCGGAACACCTGCTGATGCCTGGCGACATCCCGGTGGTGGCGAGTGATCGGGGAGGGCAGGTGACCTATCATGGGCCAGGCCAGATCGTGCTGTACCCGCTGCTGGACGTTCGCCGACGAGGACTGGGAGTGCGTGAACTGGTGACGCTGCTCGAGAGCGCGGTCGTCGATCTGCTGGCCCATCATGGCATTTCGGCTCGGGCGCGACCGGACGCACCGGGAGTCTATGTCGGTGACGACAAGATCGCCTCGCTGGGCCTGCGGATTCGAAGAGGCTGCAGCTTTCATGGGGTTGCCCTCAACGTCGACATGGACCTGTCGCCATTTTCCCGTATCAACCCGTGTGGCTATTCGGGCCTGAAGATGACCCAACTGCGCGATCATCTGCCTGGACCGATCTCGTTCGACCGTGAATCCACGAGGCTGGCCGACTGTTTCGCGCAGCGGCTGGCGGTGAAGCTCGAGGATCGGCCACGGTGGCCACAAGCTTTTGAACCGGTAGCGACTGCCTAGCTGCCGGCGTTCCAAGACCTATCAGGAAGGGACCTATGACCGAGACGACCGTGATGCAAACGCCCGAGGCCAAGAAGCCTGCCCGTGCCGAGCGGGGTGTCAAACTGCGCGGTGCCGACAAGGTATCGCGGATTCCCGTCAAGGTTATTCCGACCGAAACCCTGCCGAAGAAGCCGGACTGGCTGAGGGTCAGGATGCCGGTCTCTCCCCAGGTGACCCATATCAAGCAGACGTTGCGAAAGCATGGGCTGCACACCGTTTGTGAAGAGGCTTCCTGTCCCAATCTGGGCGAATGTTTCAGCGGCGGGACGGCGACGTTCATGATCATGGGCGACATCTGCACCCGGCGTTGCCCGTTTTGCGATGTCGCACACGGGCGTCCCAACGTGCTCAACGAGAATGAGCCGCGCGAGTTGGCCGAAGCCATTGCCGAAATGCGGCTCAATTATGTCGTCGTGACCTCCGTGGATCGTGATGATCTGCGCGACGGTGGGGCGCAGCACTTTGCCAACTGCATTCGCGAGATACGCCGTGATAGCCCGGAGATCGAGATCGAGGTTCTGGTGCCCGATTTCCGCGGCCGCATGCAGGTGGCTCTCGATATCCTGGAAGGCGAGGCGCCGGACGTTTTCAATCACAATCTGGAGACGGTGCCGTCCCTTTACCGCAAGGTTCGGCCCGGTGCGGACTATCAGTGGTCGTTGGACCTGTTGAAGGGGTACAAGACTCGCCGTCCGGAAGTGATGACCAAGTCTGGGCTGATGCTCGGGGTGGGCGAGACCGACGAGCAGGTCATCGAGGTAATGCGTGACCTGCGTGCGCACGATGTCGACATGTTGACGCTCGGGCAGTACATGCAGCCGTCCCGTAACCATCTGCCTGTCGATCGCTGGGTGCATCCCAAGACATTCGACTGGTTCGCCGAGCAGGGCAGGAACATGGGCTTCACTCACGTCGCGTCCGGGCCACTGGTTCGCTCCTCGTACCATGCCGACAAGCAGGCCCATGGGGTCGAAGTGAAGTAACCTCCTCCTGAATCGAATCTCGGTCGGGCCCGCCGCTTCCATCGGCGGGCCCGTTCCGTCTCTGGTGAGTGATTGTCGTGGTGCTGGCCTGGCGCCAAGGCTTGGGGAAACGATCGTCTTGCTTGAGTGTCGATGCATCTGACGTGGCACGGATGGCATATTGTGGTATTGAAACGTTCTGCGTGTCGGCGCGAATCTCCGCGAAGTGCCGCTTTCAGGCCTGAACGATGATGGCGTCTAGCCATCATCGGCAGGAAGGCACAATAGTGTAGGCGTCTCGATCGGGGTGATTGGCCCCCGGAAGTGTGCGTTCAACTCTGGCAGCAGTTCGCGCACGAAACGCAGGAAGAGTTCCGTCACCGGGGTCGGGTAACGATCCTTGGGGTAGACCGTGCACCACGAGCGCCTCAGCGGGAAGCCCGGAATCGTCGGGCTCGCCAGCAGGCCCGATGCGAGTTCCAATTGTACGGCCAGTCTCGGTAATACGGCGACGCCGAGATGGGCCATGACCCCTTGCTTGATGGCCTCGTTGGTGCCGAGTTCAATGGTGTGATGCAGTGAAATGCGCTCCCGCGCCGCGAAATCCTCGAATGCCGTGCGTGCCCCGGACCCCGGTTCTCTCATCAGCAAATAGTGTCTCGCGAAATCCTCGAGCGTGGCCCTGTCGGCGGTCACCAACGGATGGCCCGGCCAGACGACGGGAATCAATTCGTTGTCCAGAATGGGCATGAAGACGAGATTGGGGTCGTCCGGCACCATGCCCATGATCACCAGGTCATCCCGCCTTTCCGCCAGTCGCTCGAGCGCTTGCCCCCGGTTGCAGACGCGCAACCGAATCTGAACCTCCGGGTAGCGGGCGCGAAAGCGAGCCAGGATGTGCGGCACCACGTATTGAGCCGTCGAGACGGCGGCCAGGTTGAGTTCGCCGCGGATGGTGCCGGCCAGCTCCGATAACTCCATCTGAAGGCTGGAGACCTGACCGAAGATCGACTGCACCGAGGCGGCCAAGGCATCGGCGGCGGGCAGGATGTGAAGTGTCTTGCCGGCATACTTGAACAGCGGCTGGGCCAGTGCCTGCTCGAGCTGCCGGATTTGAGCGCTGACGGCGGGCTGTGTCAGACCCAGTTGCTCTGCGGCGCGCGAGTAGGACTGCTGTCGATGGACAGCCTGGAAGACCTGAAGCTGACGGAATGTCAGGCGATTGAGCAGGTTGGGTCTCGACATTCGGTACGCTCTCGCGGTCAGGTATAAGGTGGAGCTTATAGGTTGGCAAAAAAATATCAATTTTTCTATTGGGTCCTGGATGGCTAGCGTAGAGCCAAGGAGAACCAACGCTTATCCGCCAACCGGGAGAGCTTACGGTGTTTAAAAAGCTGCTGATCGCCAACCGTGGCGAGATTGCCGTACGTA
The DNA here is from genome assembly GCF_008298015.1 of Salinicola corii. Taxonomy (GTDB): domain Bacteria; phylum Pseudomonadota; class Gammaproteobacteria; order Pseudomonadales; family Halomonadaceae; genus Salinicola; species Salinicola corii. The sequence continues at coordinate 111,786 of NZ_VTPX01000003.1, forward strand.
TTGTACGGGCCTGTGCCGAGATGGGCATCCGTTCGGTCGCGATCTATACCGAACCCGACCGCTTTTCGCTACACGTCAAAGGCGCCGACGAGGCGTATTTCGTCGGGGAGGAGCCGTTGGCGGGTTATCTGGACCCGAGGCGTGTCGTCAATCTGGCACGGGAAACCGGTTGCGACGCCATTCACCCCGGCTACGGTTTTCTGTCCGAGAGTGCCGAGTTCGCCAGGATCTGTAGCGAGGCCGGTATCGCTTTCGTCGGCCCGAGTGCCGAAGTCATCGCCAAGATGGGCGACAAGACGGCGGCGCGAGCGGCCATGCGGGAAGCCGGCGTACCCATCACGCCGGGATCCGAGGGCAACCTCGCCAGCCGTGAAGAGGCGCTGACGGTGGCTGAGGAGGTCGGGTATCCGGTCATGCTCAAGGCGACGTCCGGCGGCGGTGGGCGGGGTATCCGCCGTTGCGACACGCCCGATCAACTGGCGCAGGCCTGGGACCGGGTGATCTCCGAGGCGACCAAGGCATTCGGCAGCGCCGAGGTGTTCATGGAGAAGTGCGTCGTCGATCCGCTGCACATCGAAGTCCAGGTGCTGGCGGATGGTCACGGTGGCGTCATTCATCTGTTTGAGCGCGACTGCTCGATTCAGCGTCGTAATCAGAAACTGATCGAGATCGCCCCCAGTCCGCAGTTGACTCCGGAGCAGCGCAGCTACGTTGGCAAGATGGCGGTCCGTGCCGCCAGCGCCGTGAATTACGAGAACGCCGGTACCGTGGAGTTTCTGGTCAAGGACAATGAAGTCTACTTCATGGAGATGAATACCCGGGTCCAGGTCGAGCACACCATCACCGAGGCGATCACCGGGGTCGACATCGTTCGAGAGCAATTGCGCATCGCCGCGGGGGAAAGACTGGCCTACCGCCAGGAGGACATTCGCCATCAGGGCTACGCGATCCAGTTCCGTATCAACGCCGAGGACCCCAAGAACGACTTCCTGCCCAGCTTTGGCCGCATAACTCGCTACTACGCACCCGGTGGCCCCGGCGTCCGCACCGACACCGCAATCTACACCGGTTACACCATCCCGCCATACTTCGATTCGATGTGTCTCAAGCTGATCGTGTGGGGAATGACCTGGGAGGAAACGCTCAACCGGGGCATCAGGGCATTGAACGATATGCGCCTTCAGGGGGTGAAGACCACCGCACCGTACTATCAGGAAATTCTTCGTCACCCTACGTTCCGCGCTGGCCAGTTCGATACCGGGTTCGTTCCCGCGCATCCAGAATTACTCAACTACTCCGTCAAGCGCAATCCGGAGGAGATCGCCCTGGCGATATCGGCGGCCATTGCGGCCCATGCCGGACTCTGAGCGCGGCCAACTCGAAATGCGACGAATCGATCGGGACCAGAATCAGGAGACAAAAATGAACGAAGCCGAGCCGTCATCCGTCAAGATCAGCGATGTCGTTCTGCGAGATGGACATCAGTCGCTGCTCGCCACGCGCATGCGCACCGAGGATATGCTGCCGATCTGCGCCAAGCTTGATGCGATCGGGTTCCATTCTCTGGAGGTGTGGGGCGGTGCCACCTTCGATGCCTGCGTGCGATTCCTCAAGGAGGATCCGTGGGAACGTCTGCAATCGCTGCGCGAGGCGCTACCCGGTACGCCACTGCAGATGCTGCTGCGCGGTCAGAATCTGCTCGGCTATCGTCACTACGCGGACGATGTCGTCGAGCGGTTCGTCGCGCGTTCGGCCGATAACGGGATCGATATCTTCCGGGTCTTCGATGCGTTGAACGACCTGCGCAATCTCGAGACTGCCATGAAGGCGGTCAAGGCCAGCGGCAAGCATGCCCAGGGAACGATCTGCTATACCGTCAGTCCGGTTCATACCCGTGACATGTACGTCGAGCAGGCCAAGCGACTCGTCGATATGGGCGCCGACTCCATCGCGATCAAGGACATGGCGGGCCTGTTGACGCCGTACGCGACCGGCGAGTTGGTGCAGGCGCTGGTCGAGGCGGTAGACGTTCCGATTCATCTCCATGCTCACGCGACATCCGGGCTCGCCTCCCTGAGCCAGATGAAGGCGATCGAGGCGGGATGCCGACACATCGATACCTGCATCTCCGCCTTTGCCGGAGGCACCAGCCACCCGTCGACCGAGGCGATGGTCGCGGCGTTCCAGGACACGCCCTACGACACCGGCCTGGATCTGGTGGCGTTGAAAGAGATCGGCGACTACTTCCGTGAAGTCCGCAAGAAATATGCGGCTTTCGAGAGCGAGTACACTCGCGAGGACGTCAGCGTACAGATCTGGCAGGTACCGGGTGGCATGATGTCGAACCTCGCCAATCAGATGAAAGAGCAGAATGCCCTGGGCCGGATCCAGGACGTATTCGACGAGATTCCCAAGGTCCGTGCCGATCTCGGCTATCCGCCGCTGGTGACGCCGACTTCGCAGATCGTCGGCACACAGGCGGCCATGAACGTGTTGACCGGCGAGCGTTACAAGTCGATCACCAACGAAGTGAAGCGGTACCTGCTGGGCGGTTATGGTCAGCCGCCCGCTGAGGTGAACGCGGATGTTCGTCGCAAGGCGATCGGCAACGAGTCGGTCGACGATGGCCGACCCGCTGATCACATCAAGCCCGAGATGGCCAAGCTCGAGCAGGAGATTGGCTATCTCGCGAATAACGAGGAGGACGTGCTGACTTTCGCCATGTTCCCCGATCTCGGGCGGGAGTATCTGCAGGGGCGGCGTGACGGCACTCTGGTGGCCGAACCGATTCCGGTCGCTGAAGCCTCCGGCGGCGCCAGCCGGCCGGTGTCCGAAGGCGTGCCTACCGAGTTCGTCATCGACGTTCACGGTGAGTCCTACGAGGTACAGATCACGGGCGTCGGCAGCGGCAGCGGTCGCAAGCGCCGGGTCTATTTGACGCTCGATGGCATGCCGGAAGAGGTCGTGTTCGAAGCCAAGGACGAGTTCGTCCAGGAAGGCAAGAGCGGGGGGCGGGCCAAGGCCAGCTCTCCGGGACACGTCACCACGTCGATGCCGGGGAATATCGTCGATGTGCTGGTCGCCGAGGGCGACAGCGTGAAGGAAGGGCAGGCCGTGCTGATCACCGAGGCCATGAAGATGGAAACCGAGGTCCAGGCGAGAATCAGTGGCACGGTCAAGGCCGTTCACGTGGCCAAGGGGGATCGGGTGACGCCCGGCGAGGTGCTGGTCGAGATTGAATAGCGACCGTGGGCGCTGCGCCGTCGATTACGGCACGACGAAAAGACGCGGAGCTAGGCTCCGCGTTTTGTCGTTCAGTGGATCGGACGCGTGGCGCCTGACGCCACGGCTTACTCCTCGACCTGGATGATCTTCATGGTGTTGGTACCGCCATGGGCGTTCATGTGGTCGCCTCGGGTCAGAATGACATGATCGCCTTTGTCGGCGAGCCCGCGACTGACCAGCTCCTTGATTGCGCCGGCATTGATCTCGGTCAACGGGAAACGCGAGCTGTCGAAGACCAGTGACACCACGCCCCGGTATAGTGCCATGCGACGCTGAACCATGGGCGTCTCCGCCAGCGCCACAATCGGGAGTCCGGACCGGATACGCGAAGCGATCAGCGGCGTGTAGCCGGAGGCAGTCAGGCAGGCGATCGCCACGACACCGGAGAGGTGGTTGGCAGCGTACATCGCGGATAGCGCCAGGGTTTCGTCGATGCGAGTGAAGCCTTCGTGAATGCGGTGCTGGGACTGCTGCGCGGCGCGTTCCCGCTCCGCACCCAGGCAGAGCCGGTTCATGGCGCGAATGGTTTCCACCGGATAGTCGCCAGCGGCGGTTTCCGCCGATAGCATGACCGCGTCCGTGCCATCGAGAACCGCGTTGGCGACGTCGAAAACCTCCGCCCGGGTTGGCAGGGGCGACTCGATCATCGATTCCATCATCTGGGTGGCGGTGATGACGACCTTGTTGAGGGTACGGGCACGCGCGATGATTCGTTTCTGGACTCCGATCAACTGGGCGTCGCCAATCTCGACGCCAAGGTCGCCGCGGGCAACCATGACGGCTTCCGAGGCACGGATGATGTCATCCAGGGTTTCCGGGTCGGCAACGGCCTCGGCGCGTTCGATTTTCGCGACCAGGCCGATCTCCTGGCCGGCCTCGCCGAGCAGCTCGCGGGCGTACTGCATGTCGGCGCCGCTGCGCGGGAACGAGACCGCGAGGTAATCGACGCCGATATCGATTGCCGTCTTGAGATCTTCCTTGTCCTTGTCGGTCAGGGCCGCGGCGGACAGGCCACCACCTTGCTTGTTGATGCCCTTGTTGTTGGTCAGCTTGCCGCCGACGACGACCTTGGTATGGATCCGGGGGCCATCGATGCGGTCGACCTCGAGTACCAGCCGGCCGTCATCCAGCAGCAGCTTGTCGCCCGCCTCGACGTCGTCCGCCAGCTCCTCGTAGTCGCAACCGACGCGCTCGCTGTCGCCGGCGTCGCGGTCCAGCGAGACGTCGAGTATGAAGGATTGCCCTTTTTCCAGTTTCACCCCGCCTTCTGCGGCAAAACGGGCGATCCGGATCTTGGGGCCCTGCAGGTCGCCGAGTGCGGCCACGGCTCGACCGTGACGGTCCGCCGCCTCGCGTACGGCCTTGAGGCGGCGCCGGTGATCCTCGGGATTGCCGTGGGAGAAGTTCAAGCGAACGACGTCGACCCCGGCTTCGATGATGGCGTCCAGCACCCCCTCGCGATCCGTGGCGGGCCCCAGGGTGGCGACGATCTTGGTGCGGCGAATCGGGCCGTGAAACGCGTGCTGCATGGAAATTCTCCTGGCAACTGAGTGAGTCGTCTCGCCGCGCTGGAAAATCGGTGAATCGAAGCGCGGCGATGACATGTGGTTATTTTACAACAAGCGAGCCATCCTGTCCGGAGCCCATTGGTGGGCTATTTCATCATGGACACGCCCATCATGGACAGGTCCACCGTGGACAGAGCCGCGCCGCCGACGCACCTCGCACCGTCGGGAAATGGCGCGGGTTCCGGCGGCAGCCACTGGCATCGCATCACGGTCGCGCGACAGGGTGATGACGACCTCTGCCCGAGTGTAGCGTGCCAAAGAGGGCATGACATGAAGGGAAGGCAGGGAGCGCGTGGACAATCCACATCCTCTGGTTGGAATTCAACCGGTCAGCCCCATGATAGAGGGCCATTGACAAGGTGCTGTCGTTGCTGCTCAAAGTCGAGCTACGGCTGGCGCCTCGAGAAAGGCTAGGGTAGGGTAGGCGGATTTTCCGGCCGGCCCTGGTAGCCAGGCGGCCGTCGAGCACGTCACCGGTCGCCGCACGATTAAGATCGCCGCACGATATAAAGAAGCAGGAGCGCTATGGGCAAGTCACTGGTTATCGTCGAGTCACCGGCCAAGGCCAAGACCATCAACAAGTATCTCGGCAACGATTTCGTGGTGAAATCGAGTGTCGGGCATATTCGTGATCTGCCGACCAGTGGTTCCTCCAAGCAGGCCAGCGATCCCAAGGAGCGCGCCAAGCAGGCGGCGATCACGCGCAAGATGTCGCCGGACGAGAAGGCGAGCTACAAGAAACAGAAGCAGTGGGACCAGCTGATCCGGCGCATGGGTATCGATCCCGAGCACGGCTGGCGGGCCAACTACGAGATTCTGCCGGGCAAGGAGAAAGTGGTCGACGAGCTCAAGAGGCTCGCCGACAAGAGCGACACCATCTATCTCGCGACCGATCTGGACCGCGAGGGGGAGGCGATCGCCTGGCATCTGAAAGAGACCATTGGCGGCGACGATTCCCGCTACAAACGGGTGGTCTTCAACGAAATCACCAAGAATGCCATCCAGGAGGCTTTCAAACAGCCCGGTACCCTCAATATCGCCCGCGTCGAGGCGCAGCAGAGCCGGCGTTTCCTGGATCGCGTGGTCGGCTTCATGATTTCCCCGCTGCTCTGGAGCAAGGTCGCTCGAGGGCTCTCGGCGGGGCGCGTCCAGTCGGTAGCCGTGCGCCTGATCGTCGATCGGGAGCGCGATATCCGGGCTTTCGTCCCGGAAGAGTTCTGGGACGTGCACGCGGATACCGTGACCGCCGATGGTGAGCCTGTGCGCTTTGAGGTTGTGCGTCAGAACGGTGAGGCATTTCGGCCGACTTCCGAGCAGGAGACCCTGGAGCGAATCGCCCCGCTGCGCCAGGACACGCTGGAAGTCACCAGTCGTGAAACCCGGCCGACCAGTTCCAAGCCTAACGCGCCGTTCATCACCTCGACACTGCAGCAGGCCGCGAGCGGTCGTCTGGGCTACTCCGTCAAGAAGACCATGACGCTGGCCCAGCGGCTCTACGAGGGCGGCTACATCACCTACATGCGTACCGACTCGACGAACCTGTCCCAGGATGCGGTCGCCGGTGTACGCGACTACATCCAGTCGGAGTTCGGCGAACGCTATCTGCCGGAAGCGCCGAATCGCTACTCGAGCAAGCAGAATGCCCAGGAGGCACACGAGGCCATTCGTCCCTCCAATGTCCGGCAGCGAGCGGACGACCTATCCGTCGAGCGCGATGCCCAGCGGCTCTACGAGTTGATCTGGCGGCAGTTCGTGGCTTGTCAGATGGTGCCGGCGGAGTATCTCGCCACCACCCTGACGATCGAGACCTCGGGCTTCGAGCTCAAGGCCCGTGGCCGTGTGCTCAAGTTCGACGGCTACACCCGCGTGATGAAGCCGATCGCCAAGAAGGACGAGCAGACCCAACTGCCGGACATCGGCGAGGGGGCGAGCCTCACCGTCGACCGGATCGATCCTCAGCAGCACTTCACCAAGCCTCCTGCGCGCTACACCGAGGCCAGCCTGGTCAAGGAGCTCGAGAAGCGGGGGATCGGACGCCCCTCGACCTACGCGGCGATCATCTCGACCATACAGGACAGGGGCTACGCCAAGCTCGATAATCGGCGCTTCTACGCCGAGAAGCTGGGCGAGATCGTGACCGATCGCCTGGTGGAGTCGTTCAACGACCTGCTCGATTACGGCTTCACCGCGCGCATGGAAGACCGCCTCGACGAGGTCGCCGAGGGGCACGAGAACTGGCAGCAGCTGCTCGATGCCTTCTACGCCGATTTCAAGCGCAAGCTGGAGCGCGCCGAGGGCGAAGAGGGCATGCGGCCCAACGAGCCGATCGAGACCGATATCGCCTGCCCGACCTGCGGCCGGCCGATGCAGATCCGGATCGCGTCGACCGGCGTGTTCCTGGGGTGTTCCGGCTACAACCTGCCGCCGAAAGAGCGCTGCAAGACTACCATCGACCTGATCCCGGGAGAGGAGGCGGTGCCGGCGGAGGCTGACGAAGCCGCCGAGACGGAGGCCCTGCGTGCCAAGCGGCGTAATCCGAACACCGGTACGGCGATGGACAGCTATCTCATCGACGAGGGGCGCAAGCTCTACATCAGCAACGACGACGACGGTTACTACGAGATCGAGCAGGGGCGCTTCCGGATCAAGGGTTACGACGGCCCGGTGATCGAGTGCGACAAGTGCGGTTCCGAGATGCAGCTCAAGAGCGGGCGTTTCGGCAAGTACTTTGCCTGCACCAACGAGGCCTGCGGCAATACTCGCAAGCTGTTGAAAAGCGGGGAAGTCGCACCGCCCAAGATGGATCCGATCCCGATGCCGGAACTGGCCTGCCAGAAGGTCGACGACCACTACGTGCTGCGAGACGGTGCCAGCGGTCTGTTCCTCGCGGCCAGCCAGTTTCCCAAGAATCGGGAGACGCGCCCACCGTTGGTCAAGGAGCTCAAGGCGCACGCTGACGCCCTGCCAGAGAAGTACCACTTCCTGCTCGAGGCGCCGAGCGAGGATCCGGATGGCCGGCCCGCGCAGATCCGGTTCTCGCGCAAGGCGAAGAGCCAGTTCGTGATGACCGACGAGAACGGCAAGGCAACCGGTTGGCGAGCGATCTACGAAGATGGCCGCTGGCAGGTGGAGGACAAGCGAAAATGACGTCGCCGGCCCGTACCAATCAGCTGCTCTATCAGGCCGAGCTGCTGCTGGCGATCGAGCCGGGTGACGACGAACATGCGATGGCGCGTCGCATGGCGCTGGAAGAGGCTGCGCTGGGGCAGATGGAGCTGGCGCTGGATGCGCTGCTGCGCGAGGTCACCGAGCACACCGACCTGCCCCACGACGGTTGGCGCGCCTGGCTGGGAGCCACATCGGTCAGCGTCGCCGAGCTGGAGCGCCTGCGCGCGCTGGCCGGCGACCCCGACAGTTGGCTTTCGCTGCTGCTGTCACGCGCGCAGGCGCTCCACGGCGATGACGGTGCGGCCCGCCGGGATGCCCGCTCCGGGCTGATCGCCAGTGCCGGCGAACCCGCACTAGGGAACACGCTGCGATGGTGCCTTGGCGAATTCAAGGCCCTGCTGCCGGACCTGCGCGAGGGCAGTAGCGAATGGTGACTGACTCTGGCCGAACGTGTTAGTCTGGAGATAGACATCAACGACCGGGGCCTAGGCTCTGGTCGTTTTTTATTGGTCTCATCTTTGATTTGTGTCGTCACCGCCACGACAAGAGAGGTTAGCCGTGTCCGATACCGCGATTCTGGAAATCGTCGAACTCGCCAATGGAGAGGTGGTGCTGCGTCCAGCGGAGGCCACGGGCGAGCCGCTGGTCTCGATCCGTTTTTCCGAGGAGGCCGTCGAGTTGTTGCGCCGCAGCCGCTTCGATGTGGCGCGCGAAATGCTCGACCATGCGATCACCCGCACCCATCTCTGGGAGGGCGACGAAGAAGACACCGTCGAGGAAGCGCCCGCGACCGTGCACTAGGCTCTATGCGAAAACTGTCTGCGCTCGGCAATACGGGGTTAAAAATCGGCTGGTGCGCCAGCCCGGTCAAGATGCTCATTGACACCCCGTAAACTGGTGCGCCAGCCTGGTCCGTCTTCGCCGATTTTTGCCTTAGCTACGCGCCCCGGTCTTGCCTTCGCTCGCCGACTTTTCGTACAAACCCTAATGCCACTCTCTGGGGTTTTTCGATCTTCGCGCGATCGCCTCCCGATTACGCCGAGTGACGCGCCCGATGCTACTGGGTCAGCCCTGCGATCAGCGCCGTGACGATGGCGGTCGCGACAGAAGCCAACGCGATCACCAGCAGGCTGCGGCGTCGTGTGGCGCTGAAGAGGAAGAAGGTGGGGAACGCGACGGTCATCGCGAGCATGGAGATTACCCAAGCGTAGTTGGCCATCGAGCTGGCGGCTCCTGAGTCGATAGTGTGGCGTTTCGTTGACGGCGCATTATACAGATCGTGAAGGCCGCTGCGTCGTTTCGGGGGCGGGCGTCCCGAGAGCCATGATATCGAGAGCGTATTCGGGGGAGGGGGCAATGGCGACAGGCCGGTCAGTCACCGAGAGCGGTGCGCTTCGCCTTTCGACGGCCGTGGCCGCGTTCATCGGGGTCCTGGCGCTGACGATCTCGGCGCTGTCCGGTTCCCAGGCGATTCTGCTCGATGGCCTGTTCAACGCGATCTACGCCGTGGTCGGTCTTTTCACGCTACGGGTGGGGCGATTGGTCGTCTCCCCCGACGACGACACCTATCCGTTCGGTTACGGCTACTTCGAGTCGATGGTCAACGCCTGCAAGGGCCTGCTCATGCTGGGCGTCGCCGCACTGGCACTGTTCAACTCCGTCACCGCGTTGCTGACCGGCGGTAACGCCATCGCCGCCGGCATTTCGATCGTCTACGCGTGCCTGGCGACCGCCTCCTGCGTGGCGACTGCCTTCGCGCTGAAACGCATCAGTCGTCATGTCAGCAGTCCCTTGCTCGAGGCCGACATCGAAAACTGGCGGGTCAACGCGCTGATCTCGGCAGCGGTGCTGCTGGCGTTCTGCCTGATCCCCGTGGCGCAGGCCCTTGGCTGGCACGCCATCGTGCCCTACGTGGACTCGTGGTTAGTGATCGCCGTCGTGCTGCTCTGTCTGGGGGTCCCCATTCGTGTCGCCAGGCGCGCGATCCTGGAGCTGCTGAACCGTTCGCCGCTGCCCGCCGTCGCCGAGCCCGTCCGTGCGGCGATCACGTCAGCGCTGGCACCGCTTCCCACCGAGGCCATCTACATCCGCATGGTCCGGCCTGGCCGGTTGCTCTACGTCACCGTGCACGTCGTGCTCGAGCAAGGGCACCCGCTCTCGATCGCGGAGGCCGATTGGTGGCGCGCGACGCTCGATGCCTGCGTGCGCCGAATATCGACGCCGGTACTGGTCGAGACGCTGTTCACCGGCGACCGGCGCTGGGCGGCGCCCAGCGCGGGGCTCGACCCCGTGGGGGGCGGGGCGGAGACGGACGGCGAGAAGATATAAAGGCGGAGCCGGACCGGGGCGGCAGTCGGGAGACTGCCGTATGTCCGGCCCGAGATCTCAGCGCAGTTTGGTCAGTCGCAGTTCGGCGATCTGGGCGGGAGGCAGGAAGGAGTCCGGGCGCGCCTCCTCCCAGTAGTTCTGGAAGACGGTGTGGCGGCTGTTGCCGTTGAGCAGTTCGTCCGGCTGCAGAAAGGTGAACAGCTTGTCGTAGGACTGGATCTCGTCGGCGGAGACGCGCCGGATGATGTGCTCCGGACCCAGCTCCGCGGGATGCTGCAGCCCGGCCGCGGCCAGCATCTCGGCCAGGCCCTTGAGCGTGTTGCGGTGGAAGTTGTAGACCCGCTCGGATTTGTCGGCGACGTCCAGGTGCCGGCTGCGCTTCGGGTCCTGGGTCGCCACGCCGCTAGGGCACTTGTCGGAGTGGCAGTTGAGCGCCTGGATACAGCCCAGCGAGAACATGAAGCCCCGTGCTGCGTTGCACCAGTCGGCGCCCAGCGCCAGGGTCCGGGCGATATTGAATCCGGAGGTGATCTTGCCGGCGGCACCGATCTTTATCTCCTCGCGTAGCCCGGCGCCTACCAGGGTGTTGTGTACCAACATCAGGGCCTCGGTCAGCGGCACGCCGAGGCGATTGATGAATTCCAGCGGCGCGGCACCGGTGCCGCCTTCGCCGCCATCGACGACGATAAAGTCGGGGCGCTGACCGGTTTCCCGCATCGCCTTGACCATCGCGAACCATTCCCAGGGATGGCCGATGGCGAGTTTGAAGCCGACCGGCTTGCCGCCGGAGAGTTCGCGCAAGCGGCCGATGAACGTCATCAGTTCCAGTGGCGTCGAGAAGGCGCTATGGCCGGCCGGCGAGACCACGTCCTCGCCCATGGGCACCTCGCGAGCCTCGGCGATCTCGGCGGTGACCTTGGCCGCGGGCAAAATGCCGCCGTGGCCCGGCTTGGCGCCCTGCGACAGCTTGATCTCGATCATCTTGACCTGCTCGTCGCGCGCGTTGGCGGCGAACCGCTCCTCGTTGAAGCTGCCGTCGTCGTGGCGGCAGCCGAAGTAACCGGAGCCGATCTCCCAGACCAGGTCGCCGCCGTGAATCCGGTGATAGCGGGAGATGGAGCCCTCGCCGGTGTCGTGGTAGAAGCCGCCTTTGCGGGCACCGGCGTTGAGTGCCTCGATGGCGTTGCCGGAGAGGGAGCCGAAGCTCATCGCCGAGACGTTGAACACGCTGGCGGCGTAGGGCTGGCTGCAGAGGCTGCCGCCGACCCGGACGCGGAAGTCGCTGTCCTCGATGTGGGTCGGCCGAAGCGAGTGGTTGATCCATTCGTGGCCGGGAGCGTACATGTCGATCAGGGAGCCGAAAGGCTTCTTGTCGCTTTCGTTCTTGGCACGCTGATAGATGACGGCGCGCTGTTCACGGGAGAACGGGCGCTCGTCGAGATCGGACTGAATGAAATACTGGCGAATCTCGGGGCCGATCGACTCGAGGATATAGCGGCAGTGCGCCAGGATCGGATAGTTGCGGCTGATGGTGCGATGCTTCTGGCGAATGTCGTGAAACCCGAGCCAGGACAGCCCGCCGAAGATGACGACGCCCCACCACCAGTGCGAGGAGGAGGTGAGGCCGAGCAGGGAAACGACCAGCAGGCAGAGGCTGGCAATAAAGGTGGCGTTGCGTAGTGGCAGACGCGAGAGGCCAGTGGCTTGGCTCATGCGGACATCGGCTCCGGGCAGGTGAAATAACGACGACACTGGGTGTCGTCGCGGTCAAGAATAGCGCACGGCCCGGCGTTGCGGCCAACGTCACTCGACGCTATTTTGAGACACCGTTCCGGACGCGTCGCAACCTGGATCCGGTGGGCGCTGCGGTGACCTGTCGACCTTTCGAATTCCGATACGTCGGACCTTTTCGCACCCAATGCAAGGAATGCCGCACTTGCGACATCATCGATCGTTCCTGCGTCTGCGACTGATCCTGCTGGTCCTCCACGGTTATGTCGGCTGGCGTCTGCTGCCGGGGCTGTCGGCGGGCACGTTGGGCAGCGTCATCGTAGCCGGCTATCTGCTCTGCAGCGCACTGGCGATACCCCTGGTAATCCGGGTGACCTGGCTCAACGGGCGTTGGCTGGCATGGCCTGTCGCCTTGATGACTGGCGTCTTTTCGTTCCTGCTCCAGCTCACTCTCGCCCGCGACATTTTGCTTGCGGGATGGTGGCTCATCGCTGCGCCGTCGAGCGCCGCGATCTCCATCACTGCCTGGACCGTCCTGGCGGCGACCCTGCTGCTGTCGGCCTACGCCGTCTGGCAGGCACGCCGGGTTCCGCGGGTGGTCGAGGTGTCGGTTGCCGTGGCCGGGCTTCCCGCGGCGCTCGAGGGGTTCGCCATCCTGCAGTTGAGCGACCTTCACGTCGGCCCGACGATCAAGCGAGCCCATCTTCGGCGCATCGTCGAGCGCTGCAACGCACTGGCGCCGGACATGGTCGCGATCACCGGGGACCTGACCGATGGCCGGGTCTCCGAGCTGGAGGAGGAGGTCGCGCCGCTGGCTGACCTGACTTCCCGGTACGGCACCTTCTGCGTGACCGGCAATCATGAATATTACAGTGAAGCCGAAGCCTGGGTGGCGGCGCTTCGACGCCTGGGCCTGCGAGTGCTGGTCAATGAGTTCGAATGCATCGAGCGCGACGGCAGCATACTGGCGGTTGCCGGCATTACCGACCTGACCGCTGGGTACTATGTCGCGGCGCATCGTAGCGATCCTTTGGCCGCCGCGAGGGGCATTCCGGAGGGTGCCACCAGGCTGCTGCTCGCCCACCAGCCCAACTCCGCCCCCGAGGCGGCGGAGGCCGGGTTCGATCTGCAGCTGTCCGGGCACACCCATGGCGGCCAGATGTGGCCCTGGAGCCTGCTGGCACGCCGGGCCAACCGGTTCCTGGCCGGGCTGGGGAGACAGGGGCGGATGTGGGTCTACACCAGCCGGGGTACCGGTTACTGGGGACCGCCGATGCGGTTCGTTGCGCCGGCGGAGATCACCCGGATTCGATTGACTCGCGCGCCGGGGGCGAGCCGAACCTGAAGCGCTTCGCATTGCCTTGACGGGCGATTAGGCTGAATCCGACGACAACGATAAAGGATGGGCCCATGTTCGATGCAACGGAACGCTGGATTCTCGGTGTGGTGGTGGCGGTCTGCTTTTTCCTGTTGATCGGCTACGCGGCCTACTTCTATCGACTGACGAAGACCTACGCGGATTACAATCTGGCCGGCCGCTCCGCCTCGCTGTTCCCGATGATCCTGACCATCGTCGGCACGGCGATCGGCGGCTCCGTGCTGCTGGGCGCGATGAGCCAGGGGTACGTCGGCGGGTTGGGCCAGATATGGCTGCCGGGATCGTTCACCGTGACCAGCATCCTGCTGGCGGTCTTCTTCCTGCGCCGGATCCGCGAGGTCGGCGAGCAGCACGACATGGTCTCGATCGCCGATTTCACCGCACTGCGCTTCGGCGATCGTGCCAGGATCCCGACCATCGTCAGCATCCTGTGCGCCTACTGCGCCATCACCGGCATGCAGTTCGTCGCCATCGCTTCCATCCTCCACCTGGTGTTCGGGCTCAGCGTCACCGCCGGCATCCTGATCGCGTGGCTGCTGCTGACGCTCAAGACCTACCTGGGCGGGCTCAAGGCGGTGATCTGGTCCGATGCCGTGCTCGGCACGCTGCAGACCGTGGCGGTCATCGTGCTGCTGGCGGTCGTCTACCTGCGCCTGGGTGGCTGGGGCGAGATCGAGCGGCTGGCCGCGGCCGGCGGGCAGCGCGACATGCTGCAGTTCGGCGGCATCACGCTGCAGGAGCTGGCGGTACTGTTCCTCACCATCGGCGCCTATCAGTTCGTGAGGCAGGATCTGTGGCAACGGATCTGGGCGGCGAAGAGCCTCGCCACCATTCGCTGGGCGTACTGGATCGGGTTGACGGTCGCCTTCCTGACCGGCGCCGTCGTCGTGGTGTTGGGGGTGCTGGCCGCCATCGGGCTCGATCTGGATCTCGCCGATCCCGGCCTGGTCTATTACGCGATCATCCAGGAGGTGTTGCCGCTGCCATTGGTGGCGCTGATGATCGTGGCGCTGCTGTCGACCGTCATCTCGTGCGCCGATTCCTTCTTCATCGCGGGGGCATCCTCCATCGCCAACGATATCATCCGGCCCCGGCTGAAGCGGACCGACGAGCGCACGCTGCTGCGCTACAGCCGCCTTTCCGTGGTGCTGATGTCCCTGATCGCGCTGGCGCTGGCACTCTATCTGCCCAACCTGGTACAGATGTGGATTCTCGGCTCGGCGATGCTGGTATCCGGCCTGCTGGCACCGGTGCTTGCCGCGCTGATCTGGCCCCGGCTGTCGCCGAGGGCCGGCCTGGCGTCGATGTGGATCGGCCTGTTGACGGCACTGCTGTGGCAGGTCGCCGGCCAGCCGTTGGGTTGGCACCCGGTCTTCATTGGCCTGCCGGTTTCGATCCTGGTGCTGGCGGCGGGATCGTTGATCGCGGCACGAGCGGCGGCACCGGTCAGGGCAACCTGATCGTCGCCGGCACTCGCCTCAAGCCGCCTTTGCCTTGCGGTTGAACGTATCCAGCAGCTGGTCGATGCGCTGGAGGCGATCCTCCTCCCTCTCCATGTCGCCATGGAAGCGCAGAGTATCGGCGCCGTCGAGCTTGTACTCGCCGGGATGGCGCTGGATCAACTCGACCAGCGTCATCGGGTCGACCCGCGGGTCCGGACCGAAGATCACGCGTCCGCGCTCGGCGCCGGCCTCCAGCTTGGCGATGCCGAGCCGTTCGGCGCGCTGGCGCAGCCCGGTCTGGCGGAACAGGGTCTTGAGCGGCGCCGGCAACAGGCCGAAGCGGTCGATCATCTCCACCTGCAGCTCCTTGAGGTCCGCCTCGTCGGCCGCGCTGCTGATCCGCTTGTACATGATCAGGCGCTGCTGAATGTCCGGCAGATAGTCGTCGGGGATCAGGGCCGGCAGGTTGAGACTGATTTCGGTGCCGTCGTCGAGCGGGGCTTCGATATTGGGCGTCTTGCCGGCGCGGATGGCCTTGACTGCGCGATCCAGCATCTGCATGTAGAGGCTGTAGCCGACGGTCTCCATCTGACCGCTCTGTTCGTCGCCGAGCAGTTCGCCGGCGCCACGGATCTCCATGTCGTGACTGGCGAGCGTGAAGCCGGCGCCGAGGTCGTCGCTCTGGGTAATGGCCTCGAGACGCTTGATCGCGTCCTTGGTCATCGCCTTGGGTGGTGGTGTCAGCAGGTAGGCGTAAGCCTGGTGATGACTGCGTCCGACGCGCCCGCGTAGCTGGTGCAACTGGGCCAGTCCGAACTTGTCGGCACGCTCGATGATGATGGTGTTGGCACTGGGAACGTCGATGCCGGTCTCGATGATGGTCGAGCAGACCAGCACGTTGAAACGCTTGTGGTAGAAGTCCGACATGACCCGCTCCAGCGCCCGTTCCGGCAACTGGCCGTGGGCCACGCCGACCCGCGCTTCCGGTACCAGTTCACGGATCTTCTCGGCGCTGGACTCGATCGTCCGGACTTCGTTGTGAAGGAAATAGACCTGGCCGCCGCGCAGCACTTCGCGGAGGATCGCTTCCTTGACCACCGGCTCGTTGCGCTGTTGTACGAAGGTCTTGACCGAGAGGCGTCGCGCCGGCGGCGTGGCGATGATCGACAGGTCCCGTATCCCGTTCATGGCCATGTTGAGCGTTCGCGGGATGGGCGTGGCCGTCAGCGTGAGGATGTCGACCTCGGCGCGCATCTGCTTGAGGCGCTCCTTCTGTGCGACCCCGAAGCGGTGCTCCTCGTCGATGATCATCAGGCCCAGGTTGGAGAACTTGACCGACCGGGAAAGCAGCTTGTGGGTGCCGATGACGATATCGGCACGCCCCTCGGCGATCCGCTTCAAGGCATCGCTTTCGCCCTTGCCGCCGGTGAAGCGCGACAGCATTTCGATCTGTACCGCGGTATCGGCGAAGCGGTCGCGGAAGTTGTCGTAGTGCTGCTGGGCGAGCAGGGTGGTGGGTACCAGCACCACCACCTGGCGGCCCGAGTTGACGGCCAGGAAGGCGGCGCGCATGGCGACTTCGGTCTTGCCGAAGCCGACGTCGCCACAGACGACGCGATCCATCGGGCGCGGCGCGGTCATGTCCCCGATCACGGCCTCGATGGCGGCGTGCTGGTCGGGCGTCTCCTCGAACGGAAAACTGGCCGCGAAGCGCAGATATTCGTCGCCGGGCATGTCGCTGGCAAACCCCTCCCGGGCCTCTCGTCGCGCGTAGATATCGAGGAGCTCGGCGGCGGTATCGCGGACTTTCTCGGCCGCCTTTCGCTTGGCCTTGTCCCAGCTGTCCGAGCCCAGCTTGTGCAGCGGTGCGAGCTCGTCGCTGGCGCCGGCGTAGCGGGAGATCAACTGCAGGTTGTCGACCGGCACGTAGAGCTTGGCGCCGCCGGCGTACTCCAGGGCCAGGAATTCCGCTGCCTGGCCGCCCGCCGTGAGCATCTCCAGCCCCTGGTAGCGACCCACGCCATGGTGCTGATGGACCACCGGCGAACCCGGCCGCAATTCGGAGAGATGGCGCACGGCCAGCTCGTTGTCGTCGGTGGCCTTGGCGCGGCGCCGGCTCTGACGCACGACTTCACCGTAGAGCTCGGTCTCGGTGATCACCGCGAGCTCGGGGTCGCCCAGCCACAGGCCTTCGTCCAGCGCGCCTTCGGTGATCGCCAGGGGCTGGCTGCCGTCGAGGAAGTTGCGCCAGTTCTCGACATGCGGAATGTCGCGATGCAGCGGGGCCAGGGCTTCGTCCAGCGCCTCGCGTCGACCCCGGGATTCGGCGACGAACAGGATGCGCAGGCCGCGATGCGAGTCGAGGAAGGTTTCCAGCGTCGCCAACGGGTGCTGGGCCCGGGCGTTGATCGCCACCGCCGGCGCCGGCTGGGTCGCGCTGGGGATGACGTGAGGCGCCTCCGGGTCCGTCACGAATTCGAGTCGCGGGTGCTGCTTGATCGCGGCGAAGACCTCCGCGGCAGGCACGAACGCTTTCGCCGGCGGCAGCAGCGGGCGGGTCGGGTCGACACCGAGGTTGTCAAAGCGGCCCTCGATCGAACGCCAATGATGCTCGGCGGCGGCGAAGACGTCGGGCAGCAGCGCGACCCGGGTCCGGTCCGCGAGATGCTCGAAGAGGGTGGCCGTCTCCTCGAAGAACAGGGGCAGATACTGTTCGAGCCCCGGCGAGGGAATGCCCTTGATCGCGTCGACGTAGAGCGGGCACTGGCGCGGATCGACATCGAAGAGCGTTTCGAAGCCTTCGCGAAAGCAGGCGATGGCCGAGCGCGACAGCGAGTATTCATGGGCCGGCAGTAGATCGATATGCTCGATCTTGTCTTGGGTGCGCTGGGTATCGGGATCGAAACGTCGGAGGGTGTCGATTTCATCATCGAACAGATCGATCCGCAACGGTGAATCGACCCCCATGGGGAAGAGGTCGATCAGCGAACCGCGCATGGCATATTCACCGGGTTCGTAGACCGTCTCCACTGCCCGGTAGCCGGCGCGGGACAAGCGCCCGCGGAAGCTTTCCCGGTCGAGCCGATCGCCGGTCGCCAGCGTCAACACGCGGCCCGCCACGTAATCTCTCGGCGGCAGCCGCTGCATCAGGGTGTTGACCGATACCAGCACGATCCCTTGCGTACCCTCCTGAAGCTCGCGCAGCGTCCTCAGTCGCGCGGAGACGATGTCCTGATGCGGCGAGAAGCTGTCGTAGGGCAGCGTCTCCCAGTCGGGGAAGGGCATGACCGGAACCGTGGCATAGAAGCGCAGGTTGCTTTCGAGACGCTGTGCGCTGGCCGTGTCAGGCGTGACGACCAGCAATGGCGCATCATCGGCGATCCGTGCGAGGGTCAGCGCGGTCGCGCTTCCCTGCGGCAGTTGGCAATAGGTGGTATCGCGCTTGCCGGTCGGCAGCGGTGGGGCGAGCGGTGTGAAATGCGACATGGGCCTTTCGAGCGACGAATTTACGTTGAGGGATGATAGCAGGCCGTGGCGTGGCCGGGGGCGCCGAGTCATATTTCTTGTTTCTCGTGGGGTCTGTCGGCTACGACCTTTGTAGTGAAACTACAACAGTTGCGACCACGCAATGATTGCGGCGTGTTTCGTAGGGTGAGGATAATAATGGGGTTTTTGAGTCGACTCGATACCGTTCAGCGATGCTGGCCACTTGCCCGAGCGACGAACCTCACCACCCGGTGGAACGGTTGGCTCGACGAGCCTGTTCGACCGTCAATTCGACCAGAGAGAGACAAGCTTGTGAGTCAGGATCAGCTCGATACCGTCTTCCAGCAGTGGCAGGACAACGAAGCTCGCGCGGAGGAGATGATTCCACTGCTGGGCAAGCTCTATCGCCAGTACAACGTGATTCCGTCGCTGTTCGGTCGGTCGTTGATCAATCGCTCGGTCACGCGAATTCTCAAGAACCATCGTTACGTCCGCAAGGTCGAGGGCACCGAGCTGTCCGTCGCCGATACGCTGCCGATGGTGCGGGCGATGACCGAGCTCGAGCTGGGTCCCGCACATATCGATATCGGGCGTCTGGGCGTGGCGTTCAAGAATGCCGGCGAGAGCGACGTCGTGGCGTTTCTCAAGCGTGAACTGGCCGATATCGTGGGCTGTCACGACAGCAGCGGCATGGGTGGCGAGCCCCAGGATGTGGTGCTCTACGGTTTCGGGCGCATCGGGCGCATCCTTGCCCGGATCATGATCGAGAAGGCGGGGGGCGGCAATCTGCTGCGCCTGCGCGCCATCGTCGTGCGCGGCAGCGGCGACGATCTCGAGAAACGTGCCAGCCTGCTGCGCCGCGACTCCGTGCATGGACCTTTCTCCGGGTCGATCGACGTCGACTACGACAACCGTGCGCTGATCGCCAACGGCCATTACATCCGTATCATCTATGCCGACTCCCCGGCCGAGATCGATTACACCGCCTATGGCATCGACAATGCCATCGTGGTCGACAATACCGGCAAGTGGCGTGACCGCGAGGGCCTGGCCCAGCACCTGGAAGCCCGAGGTGTTTCCAAGGTCCTGCTGACGGCGCCAGGCAAGGGCGACCTCAAGAACATCGTCCACGGCATCAACCACCAGACCATCGGCGACGACGATCGCATCGTTTCGGCGGCTTCCTGCACCACTAACGCCATCGTCCCGGTGCTGAAGGCGATCGACGACGAGTACGGCATCGTCCACGGCCACGTCGAGACCGTTCATTCCTACACCAACGACCAGAATTTGATCGACAACTATCACAAGGGGGACCGTCGCGGTCGCAGTGCGCCGCTCAACATGGTGTTGACGGAAACTGGCGCGGCCAAGGCGGTAGCCAAGGCACTACCGGCGCTCTCGGGCAAGTTGACTGGCAACGCGATCCGGGTGCCGACGCCCAATGTCTCGATGGCGATCCTGAACCTTTCGCTCGGCAGGGCAACCGACCGCGAGGCGCTCAACGAGTATCTGCGCCAGATGGCGCTGCACTCCCCGATGCACAAGCAGATCGACTATGTCGACTCGCCGGAGGTGGTGTCATCGGATTTCGTCGGTAACCGTCATGCCGGCGTGCTGGATGCCAAGGCGACCATCGCCGATGGCAAACAAGCCGTGCTCTATGTCTGGTACGACAATGAATTCGGTTACAGCTGTCAGGTGGTGCGAATTCTTCAGTACATGTCCCGGGTTTGCCACCGTTACCTTCCCTCCACGTCCTGAGTCGTTCATTCGACTTTGGTCTAAAGCATTTGCTTTCGCTTTCGAAAGTCCCGGTCCTGCCGGGACTTTTTCGTGGTGCGACGGCCGGGTCGGCGTGCCAGTGAGTGGTCTTCCGGGGTCTGCATCATTATACTGGTGCCCGTTTTTTAGGTGCGGTCCCAATGGCAACGGTCCGCGGAAGCCAATTGAATTTCTGGTAAGCAAAGCATCGAATTCCGTGACGTCATCTTTCCCGCCTGCGACGCTGCCGGTGGATAATCAAGCTGCCTGACGTCAGTCGGCTCTTTCCTTACGAATATCAGATTCGACAACTGGGCGAGACTATGATCGAAGTCAAACGAGGCCTGGATCTCCCCGTCGCGGGAGCGCCGGAGCAGCGTCTCGACGAGGGGCGCGTCGTGCGCCACGTCGCGCTGCTCGGGTCCGACTATGTCGGCATGAAGCCGACCATGGAGGTCCGTGAAGGCGACCGCGTAAAGCGGGGCCAGGTGTTGTTCACCGACAAGAAAGTGGCGGGGGTGCGCTATACCGCTCCCGGTGCCGGCGAAGTGGTTGCCATCAATCGTGGTGAGAAGCGTCGCCTGTTGTCGGTCGTCATCAAGCTTGATGAAGAAGAACAGAGCGAAACGTTCACGGCGCATGGCGTGGGCGGATTGGCTTCGCTCTCACGACAGCAGGTGGTCGATCAACTGGTCGAGTCCGGCCTGTGGACGGCGTTGCGTACCCGGCCGTTCTCCCGGGTCCCGGCACTCGATGCCGTGCCGGCGGACATTTTCGTGACGGCCATCGACACGCATCCGCTAGCGGCCGATCCCAAGGTGATTATTGACGCCGACAGTGACGCGTTCCGTCACGGGCTTGAGGTGATCCGGCATCTGACGCCCGGGAAACTGTTCGTCTGCCGCCGTGGCGATACCCCCCTGCCGGGAGACGATCTCGACGGCGTCGACGCCCAGGGCTTCGACGGGCTTCATCCCGCCGGGCTGGTGGGAACGCATATTCATCACCTCTCGCCGGTGGGATTGCAGCGCCAGGTCTGGCATCTCGATTACCAGGACGTGATCGCCATCGGCAAGCTGTTCGTCGAGGGGCGTTTCGATCCGACCCGCGTCGTCGCCATCGGCGGCCCGCGGGCCAAGAATCCCCGCCTGGTTCGGACGCGTCTGGGCGCGAGCAGCGAGGAGTTGCTCGAGGGCGAGATCGAGAATCCTGATGATACGCGGGTCATCTCGGGGTCGATCTTCGGTGGCACGCAGTGCGAGGGGCGCCGCCAGTTCCTGGGACGCTTCCATCGCCAGTTCTCGCTGCTGGAAGAGGGCAACAAGCGCGCCTTCATGGGCTGGCTGTCGCCCGGTCGCAATCGCCATTCGGTGATGGGGATCTATGTTTCCCAGTTCCTGGGACTGCCCAACTACGCGCCCAACACCTCGACCAACGGCTCCGAGCGCGCCATGGTTCCGATCGGTGCCTATGAAAAAGTGATGCCCCTGGACATCATGCCGACCCAGTTGCTGCGCTCGCTGATCGTTGGTGACATCGAATCGGCCATGCAGCTCGGCTGCCTGGAGCTGGATGAGGAGGACCTCTCGCTGTGCACCTATGTGTGTCCCGGCAAGTACGAGTATGGTCCTATCCTGCGCGACAACCTGACCATGATCGAGAAAGAGGCCTGACGATGGGGATTCGCAATACGCTCGACAAGCTGGAGCCTCATTTCGAGAAGGGCGGGAAGTACGAGAAGTTCTACGCCCTCTACGAGGCGGTCGATACGATTTTCTATTCGCCGCCCAGCGTCACCAAGAGCATGACTCACGTGCGCGACGGGATCGACCTGAAGCGCATCATGATCACGGTTTGGGCCTGTACCTTCCCGGCCATGTTCTTCGGTATGTACAACGCCGGCTATCAGGCCAACATGGCGATCGCCGATGGCTTCGGCGCGATCGGCGGCTGGCGCGAGACGTTGACCATGGCGCTGGCGGGTAGCCACGATCCGGCTAGCATCTGGGCGAACTTCGTCCTCGGCGCAACCTACTTCCTTCCCATCTACCTGGTCACGTTCGTGGTGGGCGGTTTCTGGGAAGTGCTGTTCGCGGTCAAGCGTGGCCACGAGGTCAACGAAGGGTTCTTCGTCACCTCCGTGCTATTCGCGCTGACGCTGCCGGCCACCATTCCGCTGTGGCAGGTGGCACTGGGCATCACCTTCGGCGTGGTGATCGGCAAGGAGATCTTCGGTGGCACCGGCAAGAACTTCCTCAACCCGGCACTGACCGGGCGTGCCTTCCTCTACTTTGCCTATCCGGCCCAGATCTCCGGCGACAGCGTGTGGGTTCCGGCCGACGGCTATACCGGCGCCACGGCGCTGTCCAACGCCGCGCTCAATGGCATGGAGGGCCTGCATCAGCAGTACAGCTGGTGGGATGCCTTCTTCGGCTTCATCCAGGGCTCGGTGGGAGAGACCTCGACACTGGCGATTCTGATCGGCGCGGCGGTGCTGCTGCTGACGCGTATCGCGTCCTGGCGCATCATGGCCGGTGTCATGCTCGGCATGATCCTGACCTCCACGCTGTTCAACTTCGTCGGTTCCGACAGCAACCCGATGTTCGCGATGCCGTGGTACTGGCATCTGGTACTGGGTGGATTCGCCTTCGGCATGGTATTCATGGCCACCGATCCGGTGTCGGCGTCCATGACCGACCGCGGCAAGCTGATCTTCGGTGCGCTGATTGGCGTGATGACGGTCCTGATCCGCGTGGTCAACCCGGCCTTCCCGGAGGGCATCATGTTGGCGATCTTGTTTGCCAACCTGTTCGCGCCTCTCATCGACCACTATTTCGTGCAGGCGAACATCAGGCGACGCCAGAAGCGGCTCGCGAGCCTGGCGCCGGCGCCCACCGAGAAGGAGGCTGTCTGATGGCGAGCAACAACTCGATCAAGAAGACGCTGATCGTCGCACTTTCACTTTGCGTCGTCTGCTCGGTGGTCGTCTCTTCCGCAGCCGTGGTTCTCAAGCCAAAGCAGGTTCAGAACCAGGAGTTGGATCGCAAGAGCAACATCCTCCAGGTGACCCAGCTCTACAAGCCGGGCGACGATGTCGAGGAGAAGTACGCCGAACTGATCACCCCGCGTGTGGTCGATCTCAAGACCGGCGAATACTCCGACGACTTGGATCCGAACAGCTACGACCAGTTCGATGCCGCCAGGGATCCGGCGACCTCCCGCACGCTGTCGGGTGAGGACGATATCGCCGGGATTGGTCGTCAGGAGAACTATTCCACGGTCTACCTGGTCGGCGATCCCAACGATCCGGAGCAGATCGTCATGCCGATCCGGGGCCAGGGGCTGTGGGGCCTGATGGAAGGTTTCTTGTCCGTGCGTGGCGATGGCAATACCATCGTGGGGCTATCCTACTATGACCAGTCGGAGACGCCCGGTCTCGGTGGTGAGGTCGATAACCCGCGCTGGAAGGCCAAGTGGGACGGCAAGAAAATCTACGAGAGTGGTGATTTTCAGGACCCTCAAATTCAACTCGTAAAAGGCGGTGCCAGCGGCGAATACGAAGTCGATGCGCTGTCGGGAGCCTCGCTCACCAGCCGAGGCGTCACCAACATGTTGCGGTTCTGGCTGAGTGACGAGGGCTACGCCCCGTACCTCGCTCGATTCCACGACGATTCCCAAGGAGGTGCGTGAAGATGGCTACGGACTCCGTAAAAGACGTCGTCCTGTCACCGGTGTTCAAGAACAACCCGATTGCCTTGCAGGTATTGGGGATCTGTTCGGCTCTGGCGGTGACCAACTCCATGAGCGTATCGCTGGTCATGGGGCTGGCGGTCATTGCCGTCACGGCTTTTTCCAGCATGTTCGTATCGTTGATTCGCAATCACATCCCGTCGTCGATCCGCATCATTGTGCAGATGACGATCATCGCGTCGCTGGTCATCGTGGTCGATCAGGTACTGCGGGCCTACGCCTATGAAATGTCCAAACAGCTGTCGGTGTTCGTCGGCCTGATCATCACCAACTGTATCGTCATGGGGCGTGCCGAAGCCTACGCCATGCAGAACGGACCGGTGATGAGCTTCCTCGACGGTGTCGGCAATGGTCTGGGCTATGCGGTCATCCTGCTGATCGTCGGTTTCGTGCGCGAACTGCTGGGTTCCGGCAGCGTGTTCGGCCTGACGATCCTGCCGACGGTCCAGAACGGCGGCTGGTACGTGCCCAACGGCCTGATGCTGCTGCCGCCGTCCGCGTTCTTCGTCATCGGTCTGTTCATCTGGGTGCTGCGCTGGTTCAACCCGGAGCAGATCGAGAAGACGGAATATCGCATCGTTGCCAACAGCAAGGCCAAGATCAAGGAGACCGCCAATGTTTGAGCACTATCTCAGCCTGTTCGTGAAGGCGGTCTTCGTCGAGAACATGGCGTTGGCGTTCTTCCTCGGCATGTGTACCTTCCTGGCCGTGTCCAAGAAGATCTCCTCGGCCATTGGTCTGGGTATCGCGGTGGTCGTGGTGCTGACGATCACCGTGCCGGTCAACAATCTGATTCTCAACTATCTGCTCAAGGCGGGCGCGCTGAGCTGGACCGGCCTGGAAGGCGCTGAGAACATCGATCTCAGCTTTCTGGGACTGTTGAGCTATATCGGCGTCATCGCCGCGATCGTCCAGATTCTCGAGATGTTCCTCGACAAGTTCGTGCCGGCGCTCTACAACGCCCTGGGTGTGTTCCTGCCGCTGATCACGGTCAATTGCGCCATCATGGGTGCCTCGCTGTTCATGGTGCAGCGTGATTACACTTTCGGCGAGTCCGTGATCTACGGCGCCGGCGCCGGCGCCGGCTGGGCCCTGGCCATCATGGCGTTGGCGGGTATCCGCGAGAAGCTCAAGTACAGCGATGTACCGGGCAGTCTGCAAGGCCTCGGCATCACCTTCATCACGGCAGGATTGATGTCGCTGGGCTTCATGTCCTTCTCCGGCATCCAGCTCTGACACCAACATGACCGGGTGGCGTCGTGACAGCGGCGCCACCGCAAACAGGGAAATAGGAATCCGACATGGTTGATACATCCATCATCGTGCTCGGCGTCGTCATGTTCACCGTGATCGTGCTGGGATTGGTGGCAATCATTCTGGCGGCGCGTAGCCGGCTGGTGAGCAGCGGCGACGTGGCGATCGAGATCAATGGCGACCCTGACAATACCGTGACCACTCAGGCCGGGGGCAAGCTGCTTCAGACCCTCGCCGCCAACGGTATCTTTCTCTCCTCGGCCTGTGGCGGCGGCGGCTCCTGCGCCCAGTGCAAGTGCCAGGTGAGCGATGGCGGCGGCTCGATCCTGCCGACCGAAGAGTCTCACTTCACGTTGCGCGAGAAGAAGGAAGGCTGGCGTCTCTCCTGTCAGGTGCCGGTCAAGCAGGACATGAAGATCCGCGTTCCCGACGAGGTCTTCGGGGTCAAGAAGTGGGAATGCGAAGTGACCCAGAACCCCAACGTCGCGACCTTCATCAAGGAACTCAACCTCAAGTTGCCGGAAGGCGAGGAAGTGGCGTTCCGTGCCGGCGGCTACGTGCAGCTGGTGGCGCCGCCCTACGACGTCAAGTTCTCCGACTTCGATATCGAGGAGGAGTACCGCGGCGACTGGGAGAAGTTCGGCCTGTTCGACATCTCTCACAAGAGCGACGAGGAGGTGATTCGCGCCTACTCGATGGCGAACTATCCGGAAGAGAAGGGGCTTCTCAAGTTCAACATCCGTATCGCCACGCCGCCCCCCAAGTCGAGCCATCCCCCGGGGCTGATGTCGACCTACGTGTTCGGTCTCAAGCCGGGTGACAAGGTCACCGTGATGGGGCCATTCGGCGAGTTCTTCGCCAAGGACACCGAGGCCGAGATGGTGTTCATCGGCGGTGGTGCCGGCATGGCGCCGATGCGCAGCCATATCTTCGACCAGCTCAAGCGGCTCAAGTCCAAGCGCAAGATGTCCTTCTGGTACGGTGCGCGCTCCTGGCGGGAGACGTTCTACAACGAAGAGTACGACCAGCTGGCCGAGGAGTTCGGCAACTTCGAGTGGCACTTGGCGCTCTCCGATCCTCAGCCGGAAGACAACTGGGAGGGGCCCACCGGGTTCATCCACAACGTGCTCTACGAGAACTATCTCAAGGATCACCCGGCGCCCGAGGACTGCGAGTACTACATGTGCGGGCCGCCGATGATGAACGCCTCGGTGATCAAGATGCTGACCGATCTTGGAGTGGAGCCGGAGAACATCATGCTGGATGACTTCGGCGGATGATCGGATCGCAACGGCGCCGAGCGACAGGGCCGATCCTTCTGGGGTTGGCCCTGTTGCTATTCGCACTGCTGGCCGGGTGCGAGCGCGAACCCGAGTCTTATCGGCTGGAAGGGCCGATCTTCGGTACCGGGTTCCATGTCACCTTCTACGGCGATTACGACGACGACCAGCTCTCCGAGATCGAGGGTTCGGTCAAGGCGGCGCTGGATCGGGTCGACCGGCTGATGTCGACCTACAAGACAGACTCCGAGCTCTCGAGATTCAATCGGGCACCGGTGGGAGAGCCGTTCCAGCTCTCGCCGCAGACTGCGGAAGTGATCCGCGAGGCCATTCGGGTGGGCGACATGTCCGCTGGGGCCTTCGACGTGACGGTCGGCGCGGCGGTGAACCTGTGGGGATTCGGGCCGGACAAGCATCCGGATCGCGTGCCCGATGACGACGCCATTGCCAAGGCGCTGAAAGAGGTCGACTACCAGGCGCTGAAGCTCGATGGCAACACCCTGACCAAGACCAAGCCGGTCTATGTCGATCTGTCGGGCATTGCCAAGGGATACGGCGTCGATGCCGTGGCGCGGGCGCTGGACGATCTGGGCGTGCAGCGCTACCTGGTCGAGGTGGGGGGCGAGATCCGGACGCGAGGCAGCAAGCCCGGCGACGAGCCGTGGCGGATCGCGGTGGAAAAACCGGTCTCGAACGAGCGCAGCGTGCAGCGTATCATTGAGCTGGATGATTCGGCCGTGGCGACGTCGGGCGACTACCGTAACTATTTCGAAAGCGACGGCAAGCGATACTCGCACACCATCGATCCGCGCACCGGCCGGCCGATCAAGCATCACCTGGTCTCGGTGACGGTGATCACGTCCGACTGCATGACGGCCGATGCGCTGGCCACGGCGATCGACGTCATGGGGCCGGACGCGGGTTATGCCATGGCCGAGCGGGAAAACCTGGCGGTCTATCTCGTTGTCAAAACGCCGGATGGCTTTGAAACCCGGGCCTCGACCGCGTTTCAGCGCTATCTGAAAGACTCGGATTAGGAGGGTCAGTCATGACGATCTGGATTCTGGCTTTTGCCATCATGCTGCTGCTGGTCGGCGGCATGGCGATCGGCGTCATTCTCGGGCGCAAGCCCCTCGCGGGCTCCTGCGGCGGCCTCAATACGCTGGGCCTGAAGAACGGATGCGAAATCTGCGGCGGCAACGATGAGGTCTGCGAGGAAGAGAGCCGCAAGAACCTGGCCGGAGCGCGTCGACGCAGCGACGAGAACCGCGGTGCGGACCTGGGTTACAACGCCGTCAAGCGTTGAGCGACATGCCGGCCGCAGGTGTCGCCACGAGCCAATCGAATCGTAAGCCATCGGGTAAGGAGTAGGCGAAGCACATGGCAGTTCACAATTATGACCTCGTGGTCATCGGCTCGGGGCCCGCGGGAGAGAGTGCAGCAATCAATGCGGCGAAGCATGGCAAGCGTGTCGCCATCGTCGAGCGGCAGTCCTCCGTCGGTGGCAACTGCACCCACTGGGGGACGATCCCCTCCAAGGCGCTACGGCACCAGGTCAAGCAGATCATGCAGTTCAACACCAACCGCATGTTCCGCGATATTGGCGAGCCCCGCTGGTTCTCTTTTCCGAAGGTTCTGGAACGCTCCCGGGTGACGATCGATCAGCAGGTCGAACTCCGCACCAAGTTCTACTCCCGCAACCGCATCGACCTGTTCTTCGGCGTGGCGCGCTTTCGCGACGAGCACACCGTCGTGGTTCGGGACAATCACGAAGGGGCGGAAGAGCTCAGTGCACCGCAGTTCGTGATCGCCACCGGCTCCCGCCCCTATCGGCCGGCGGACGTCAATTTCCGTCATCCGCGGATCTACTGTTCGGACACCATCCTCGGCCTGTCGCATACGCCACGCACGCTGATCATCTACGGTGCCGGCGTGATCGGGTCCGAGTACGCCTCCATCTTCTCCGGCCTGGGCGTCAAGGTCGACCTGATCGACACCCGCGAGCGCCTGCTCTCCTTCCTCGACGACGAGATCAGCGACGCGCTCTCCTACGAGCTGCGCAACTACGGTGTGCTGATCCGGCACAACGAAGAGTATCGCAGTGTCGAGGGTGACGAGGCCGGCGTGGTGGTCAACCTGGAGTCCGGCAAGCGTCTGCGCGCCGATGCCTTCCTGTGGGCCAACGGACGTACCGGCAATACCGACGAACTGGGACTGGAGAACATCGGGCTGGAAGCCAACGGTCGCGGCCAGCTGCAGGTGGACGATCACTATCGCACGGCGATCCCGCATATCTACGCGGTGGGGGACGTGATCGGCTGGCCGAGCCTGGCGAGCGCGGCCTACGACCAGGGCCGCAGTGCCAGCGACGAGTTCCTCGGCGAGGATTTTCGCTTCGTCGACGACATTCCCACCGGGATCTACACGATTCCCGAGATCAGTTCGGTGGGCAAGACCGAGCGGGAGCTGACCGAAGCCAAGGTGCCCTACGAAGTGGCCCAGGCGTTCTTCAAGGATACCGCTCGCGCGCAGATCACCGGTGACACCGCCGGCATGCTCAAGATCCTGTTCCATCGCGAGACGCTGGAGATCCTGGGGATCCACTGCTTCGGCGACCAGGCGTCGGAGATCGTCCATATCGGCCAGGCCATCATGCAGCAGAAGGGCGAGGCGAACACGCTGCGCTACTTCATCAATACCACTTTCAACTATCCCACCATGGCCGAGGCCTATCGCATCGCGGCCCAGAACGGTCTGAACCGGCTGTTCTGAATCCGGCCAGCCAGCGCCCGGCCAGTCCGGGCGCGCCCAGCGTGACTCCAGGCAGATCGAATCATGGCTTCTCCTGCTGTTTCTGACGTTCGAGAGCGATCTGCAGGGCCGGATTGCGATAGCGATAGATACGCAGGCTCTTCAGGAAGACATCGTCTTCCAGCCGCTGATCGGACCGGCGGGCACGGGTTCGCGTCTTCGGCGGACTTGCCGGCGGATCGTTGAGATGCGGGAGCTTCAGCGCCGGGTCGGGAATGAACAGCGGCAGCGGCAGGTTCATGGCCCGACGCATTCGCCCATCCTCCAGCGCCTCGCGGAAGAACAGGTTGGCCCGCATCACCGGCGCCTGCTGCTGGATCTGCGCCAGAGGTTCGTCGCCGGGGATGTCGGCGAGCTTGCGCAGTTGAATCTGAATGTGTGGCGCCGACAGGTCCATCTGCTTCAACCGGGCTTCGGCATCGGCAACGCTGAGGCGCTTGATCGAGCGGCCGCTGGTGTACCAGGCAAGCCTGATTCGCGAGAGCGGCGCATCGGCGACCGGAAGCTGGCGCCAGCACTGCTTGAGATGCAGGCGGGCCAGCCCCTGGCCCCGGAGGTGGTCGTGCAGCACCGGGTGTCGGAAGGGCAGGACGGCCTTGATCTCGGGGATCAGTTTCGGGGCGGAGTGACGGATGCGTTTCAGGGTCGCGGCAAATCGTGCCTTGACGCCGTTGACTGCTTCGACGGCTTCCATGATTGACGGTCCGGCGACGATCACGCCGATGTAGTTGCGCGTTTCGCGACCATCCTGTCCGTCCTGATACCAGAAGTCGGTCAAGGCGCGACGGAGCCAGCCGGCGTCGACGATCGAATCGCCTAGTGCCCAGGCGGGGGTGGGGGCGTCGGCGTAGGCCGTTGCCAGATGCTCGACTGCGTCGATCAGGTGGTCGAAGTCGGATTCCAGCTCGGCCAGCAAGCGATACTGCAGTTCCATGGATGGCCCCGAGAAGTGGATTTCGATTTATACCGTTATCTTAGCTGTTGTGCCAGACCTCAGGGAAGGGGGTTACCAAGGTCCATGCTGGACGCGGGGGCATTCGCTGCCGCCGCTGTTGGCGGCAGCGACTCGACGAAACCCGCTCAGCGATCGCGATAGCGGCGGGTCAGATCGCCGTAGGCGTCGACACGCCGATCACGCAGGTAGGGCCAGATTCGACGTACGTCCTCGCTGCGTAGCAGATCGACCTCGACCAGCAGGTTCTCGCTCTGTTCGCCCGCCTGGGCCAGAAACTCGCCCTGCGGACCACAGACGAAACTGCCACCCCAGAAATCGATGCCTTCGCCGACTTGGGAGGAATCGGGTTCATGCCCGACCCGGTTGGCGACGAGCACCGGCAGGCCGTTGGCCACGCCGTGCGACCGCTGAATCAGCGTCCAGGCGTCCTTCTGGCGCTGCTTCTCCGCGGTGTCGTCGGATGGGGTCCACCCGATCGCGGTGGGATACAGCAGCAGGTCGGCGCCAGCCAGTGCCATCAAGCGAGCCGCTTCCGGGTACCACTGATCCCAGCACACCAGCACGCCGAGACGGCCAACCGAGGTATCGATCGGTTCGAATCCCTGCTCGGCATCCTCGTCGCCCGGTGTGAAGTAGAACTTCTCATAAAAGCCGGGATCGTCGGGAATGTGCATCTTGCGATAATGCCCGACGCGGCCTCGGGCGCGATCCAGCACGATCGCGGTGTTGTGATAGAGGCCGGCAGCACGGCGCTCGAAGATCGAGCCGACGATGACGATGTCGAGCTCCTGCGCGAGACCGGCAAGCTTTTGCCCGGTGGGGCCGTCCAGTGGTTCGGCCAGGTCGAATAGCGCGGTGTCTTCGCACTGGCAGAAATAGTGGGTCGCGTGCAGCTCCTGCAGCAGTACCAACTCGGCGCCCTGGGCGGCGAGCTCGCGGATGCCGGCCTCGCTCGCTTCGAGGCTGCGCTGTTTTTCCGGCCAGGCCTGCTGTTGCACCAGACCGATTTTGAGCGTCTTGGACATCGTCTCTCCTTACCGTTGGAAGAGCGCGGGGTCGAGCGATCCGCGCGGCAGCTGCATGGTCAGGCAGTGCAGACTGCCATGCTGGCGAATGACGGCGCGGCAGTCGATGGGCACTACCTCTCGCCCCGGGAACGCTTGATCGATTACCTGAAGCGCCCGGAAATCGGCAGCATCGCCATAGGTGGGTACCAGCACCGCGCCGTTGATGATCAGGAAGTTGGCATAGGTTGCCGGCAGGCGGTGGCCATCGTCCGGGTCGAAGCAAGCCTTGGGCCAGGGCAGCGCCAGCAGGCGATAGGGCGAACCATCCTCGCGGCGAAGCGCCTTGAGCTCGGCTTCCATGGCTGCCAGCGCTGCATGGTGCGGATCCCGTGGGTCGTCGCAACGTACGTAGACGATCGTCGCGGGGTCGCAGAAGCGCGCCAGCGTATCGACATGGCTGTCGGTATCGTCTCCCTCGAGATGGCCGTGCTCGAGCCAGAGCATGCGAGCGATGCCGAGCTGTTCTCCCAGGCGAGCCTCGATGGCGTCACGATCGAGCCCAGGGTTGCGGTTGGGATTGAGCAGGCAGGCGCTGGTCGTGAGCAGCGTACCTTCACCATCGGACTCGATGGCTCCGCCCTCGAGTACTAATGCCTGCGATACCACCGGCGCTGCGAACACGCCCTGGGAGGCCAGCGACCGGGTCAGTGCGTCGTCCCGCGCCGCGGCGAACTTGCCACCCCAGCCGGTAAACACGTAATCCAGGAGCTCGATACGGCCATCGCGCTCGACGGCGATCGGGCCGTGGTCACGGGCCCAGGTGTCGTCGCTGGGAGCCACCGCGAGATGGTAAAGGGAGGCATCGACCCCTAGCGACGTGAATCGGGCGCCCAGCCGAGTCCGCAGGCGATCGTCGTGGACGACGATCAGCACCGGTTGGTAGCGGGTGATGGCCACGACCATCGCTTCCATCGTCGCCTCGATCTGCCCGAGCAGCGGCGCCCAGTCGCTGGTCGGCGTTGGCCAGGTCAGTTGAATGGCGTCCTGCGGATGCCATTCGGGGAACAGACGCAGGGTCATGGTGTCTCCATTGCGCATAAGGGCCGATGTGCGTCAGAGCCGATGTCGAGGACGCGGCATTCTAGGGCCTGGTCATGGCGATGCAAGCAGGAATTCGTCGTTCGCGTTGCCGTCGCGCGATTCGTCCGCCGCCATTTATCGATAGGGCGTCAGTGTAGCGCCAGGCGCGCGCGTGGCAAGCGGCAAACCGCTCGTCAAACTGGCGTTTTCGGGAACCGCCAAAACCCGTAACATGAGCCGCTGCTGACAAGGAACCAACCCGATGCTCGACCGTTTACCCTTTCTGGTGGGCCTGAGATACGTCCGGGCCAAACGACGTAATCATTTCATATCCTTCATCTCGCTCACTTCGATGCTCGGCCTGGCCTTGGGGGTCGCCGTCCTGATCCTGGTGCTGTCGGTCATGAACGGCTTCGATCACGAGCTACGTACGCGCGTGCTGGGCATGGTGCCGCACACCCGCATCGAACAGCAGGGCGGCATGCAGGACTGGAAGGCGCTGGCCGAGAAGGTCGATCAGCACAAGGATGTGGTCGCCTCGGCACCCTATGTGCAGCAGCAGGGCATGTTCTCCGCCAGCGGGCGCACCCAGGGCGCGATGGTCACCGGGGTACAGCCGGACTACGAGCGACATGTCTCGATCATCGACCAGCACATGCAGGCGGGGACGCTCGACGACCTCTCCCCGGGAAGCTGGCACGTAGTGCTGGGCTCGCTGCTGGCGCGCAATCTGGGGGTCGGCGTCGGTGATCGCGTGACGCTGCTGGTGCCGGAAGCCTCCATCACGCCAGGTGGCGTCTTTCCACGGCTGAAGCGCTTTACCGTCAGCGGCATCTTCAAGGTCGGTGCCGATCTGGATGCCAATCTGGCCTATGCCAATATCGAGGATATGCAGACACTCGCCCGTCTTGGCGACAAGGTCGATGGTTTGCGCCTGGAACTCGACGACCTGTTCAAGGCCGGGCCGGTAACCCGGGACATTGTCTCGACGCTGGGAGCCGGGTATCGGGGCATGGACTGGACGTACACCCACGGCAACCTGTTCCAGGCGATCCAGATGGAGAAACACATGATCGGCCTGCTGTTGATGGTGATTGTCGCGGTGGCGGCTTTCAATATCGTCTCGACGCTGGTCATGGTGGTCACCGACAAGCACGCGGATATCGCCATCTTGCGAACGATCGGGGCCAAGCCGACATCGATAATGGGAATCTTCGTGGTGCAGGGACTGGCGATCGGGATCATCGGGATCGTGATCGGCGTCATCGCCGGCGTGATCCTGGCGCTGACGGTCTCCGACATCATCGCTTGGTTCCAGGCGGTGACCGGAATCCAGTTCCTCGATCCCAACGTCTATTTCATCAGCTATCTGCCGTCGCGGCTCGAGATGAGCGACCTGGGTGTGATCGTCTCCAGCGCTTTCGGACTGACTTTCCTGTCCACGCTCTATCCGGCCTGGCGAGCGGCACGTATCCAGCCGGCGGAGGTGCTTCGCTATGAGTGAGTCCAACTCTCGATCATCATCCGCCAGCGGAGACCACATCATGCTCGACTGCCGCCAGCTCACGCGGACCTACAGCGAAGGCCCGCAGGATCTCACGGTTCTGGATCGCCTGGACCTGCAAGTACGGGCAGGGGAACGGGTGGCCGTCGTCGGCAGTTCCGGCTCCGGCAAGACCACGCTGCTCAATCTGCTGGGGGGGCTCGACCGGCCCACCGGGGGCGAGGTCATCATTGGCGGTCAGTCGTTGGCGGGGCTGGGCGAGGCGGCACTGGGCAGTTTCCGCAATCGCTACATCGGCTTCGTCTATCAGTTCCACCATCTGCTGGCGGAGTTCACCGCGGCAGAGAACGTCGCGCTGCCGCTGATCATTCGAGGGCAGCCGCGCAAGGTTGCGGTCGACAAGGCGCAGAAACTGCTGGATCGCGTCGGGATGGCGCCGCGAGGCACGCATAAGCCGGGCGAGCTGTCGGGTGGTGAACGCCAGCGTGTGGCCATCGCCAGGGCGCTGGTCACCGATCCCAGCCTGGTGCTGATGGATGAGCCCACCGGAAACCTGGATCAGGACACGGCGGCCAATATCCTCGCCATGATGGACGAACTGGCGGCGACCACCGATTGCGCATTCGTGGTGGTAACGCACGACCTGTCACTGGCAGCGCATCAGGATCGTACGATGCGCCTGGACAGAGGCCAGTTGACCGCCGTCTGACATCGCCGACTAAAGCTGAAGCCGCCCTGGACGATCAATAGTCCAGGGCGGCTTTTTTGTGCGTCAGCGCGCTTTCGGTGGGTACGACATCGATGGCCTCGGAGAGAGCCGGCGCTTACTACCGCTGCCGGCGCTGGCGCCGTCTGGCACGTCTTCGCCAGCTACGGTAGATCTGGAATCGCCAGATCAATCGCACCAGGACGTTGCTGGCGATGGCCAGTATCACGCCGACGATGACCGAGCCGACCGCCAGCGGCAGGACGATGTGAGCCATCTGCTCGGCGATCCACAGGGTGGTGATGTGGTCCGGCACCTGGCGCGCGGGATAGTTCATGACCCAGGCGCCGACCCGATAATTGAAGTAGAAGACCACCGGCATGGTCAGCGGGTTGGTCAGCCAGACCAGGCTGACGGAAAGCGGCAGGTTGGCGCGCAAGCAGTAGGCGCCGAAAGCCGCCAGCAGCATCTGGCAGGGGATGGGCAACATTGCCGCGAACAGGCCGACCATACAGGCGTTGGCGACACTACGGCGAGAGAGCACCCACATTGCCGGATCGCCCAGCATATGATGCATGAATCGCAACGAACGAGTGCGCTGCAGCCTCTCCTGGCTGGGGATGTAGCGTTGTAACCATCGACGAGACATGAGGCCGCTCGCTGGACGAAGAAGGCCCATTATCCATACAACCCCAAGGGCCCGCCATGTTAAGTCCCTCAGCGAGAAGCCTTGGCCTTGCCGACCGTTGAAGCGAGGAGATGGGCTTCGGTACAGGTCCGTCGTGCAGGCTGGGCCATGCCGTTGGCCCTGGCCGCGATCGCTGGCGCCTTCGTCGGTTATCGCGTCGGCGGCGCTGAATCGTCGCTCTGGGGTGTGCCGTGGGCCGTCGCGACAGTCGGTCTGCTGTTGGCGCTCTGGAAACGGTCGCTGTGGGGAGGGCTGGCGACGCTGGCGTTCCTGGCTTGTGCCCATGATGTCGGTCAGCAGCGCCACGGCGTGCTGCCCCCGGCCCTGGCGGGGCACGAATTCGTGCTCTCCGGCCGCATCCTGTCTCTGGATGCCGATCAGCGCCGCTCCCGTTTTCTCTTCGACATCGACGCCTGCCGACCTGATGACCCGGACGACACCTGTCCCGCGGTCACGCGTGTCAGATTGTCCTGGTACGGCGCACCCGAGCTGCAGCCGGGGGAGTGCTGGTCGTTCAATACCCGCCTGCGCGAGCCGCTGGGGTTTGCCAATCCGGATGCTTTCGATTATGGCGCCTGGCTCTGGCGGGAGGGAATTCAGGCGCTCGGTTACGTTCGTGACGAATCGCCTCGACGCCTCGCCGGGGCCGCTTTCTCCGTACGCCGGGTGGCGCTCGGCCAGTTGAAGGAGATGGCGCTGTCGGCCAGAGGCAAACGCTGGCTGGCGGCATTGACGCTCGGCGCGGGAGACCGGCTCGACGATGACGACTGGCAGTTGCTGAATGCCACGGGCACGACTCACCTGATGGTGATCTCGGGCCTGCATGTCGGCCTCGTCGCGACGCTCGTGCTATGGCTGCTGCGGCGATTGTCGCGCTGGCTCCAGCCATTGTCCTGGCGGATGACGGTCTGGCCGTGGATCGGGGCGGGGGCGGCGGCGTTCGCCTATGCCGGTCTGGCCGGCTTCGAGCCTCCCGCCACCCGGGCCGCCATCATGACGGCGATCGGACTCTGGGCGGCCAGCGGACGTCACGCCCCCGGGTGGTGGCAGGCCTGGTGGCTGGCACTGGCGCTGATCGTGATCTGCGACCCCCTCGCGCCCTGGCGACCAGGTCTATGGCTCTCTTTCCTGGCCGTTGCCGTTCTGATCATGGCGTGGTCGGGGCGTCCCCGTCCCGCCGGTTGGAGAGGGTGGGGGATCGCGCTGCTGCGCAGTCAGTGGTTGCTGGCTCCTTTCATGGCGGCAGCGGTTCTTCTCGCTTTCGGACGCCTATCGCCATTGGCACCGCTGGTCAACCTGTTCGCCGTGCCATTGGTCGGTAGCGTCATGGTTCCGCTCGGGTTCGTCGGCTGGCTTTTCGGCGGTTGGCCGACGGTAGCGAGCTGGGTCTGGTGGCCCTTCGACCACATGGTGGCGGCACTGACCGTCGTTCTCGCCGGTGCCGCCGACGGCTTGCCGTTGTGGACCCCCGTTTCCTGGTGGCGTTGGCCGATCGCGGCAGCCCTGCTGCTGTGGGGGCTGCTGTGGCTGTTACCCGGTGTGGAGCGGTCGACGCGGGCGTGGGCTTGCCCATCGCTGTTGATACTCGTCATGCTGCTGCGGGCACCAGGCCTGGAGCGGAACCATCTGATCGTCACCGTCTACGATGTCGGTCAGGGGCAGTTGGTCGAGCTCGAGACGCGGGACCGACGCGTGCTGGTCGATACCGGCCCCCGTTTCGGTTCGGGGTTCATGCCGGTGTCCCTGCTGTGGCCGCCGGGTCAGCGATTCGACGATGTCGTCGTCACCCACAGCGATAGCGATCATTCGGGAGGGATCGCCGCGCTGCGCCGGGATCATCGGGTGGAGCGCTGGTGGGCGCCTCGGGGCAACGATCTGAGGCTGCCATCGCGTCCCTGCGAGGCCGGTGGCGGTTGGCGGGATGGGGAGGCTTTCTGGCGGTTTCTCTCTCCGCCGGCCGGCGATGTCGCCACCAACGCCAATGACCGCTCCTGCGTCCTGCTGGTGACGCTGGGCGCGCGCCGGGTGCTGATTACCGGTGACGCCGGGGTGGGTCGGGAGCATGTTTTCGTCAAGTCGCTGGAGAGTGGCCCGCTGGGGAGTCGCCGCCTCGACGTGCTGGTGGCCGGCCATCATGGCAGCGTCACCAGCTCCTCGCCGACCCTGGTCGCGGCGACGCGCCCGCTCGAGGTGATCTTCAGCAGCGGACGCGGCAATCCCTTCGGGCATCCGGCGCCGGCGGTCGTGCAACGCTTCGTCGATGCCGGGAGCCGGGTCTGGAGCACGGCCTATGATGGCGCGGTACGTATCCTGCTGACGCCATCCGGCCTCAAGGTTTCTACGCAGCGGCATCCGGGATGGTCGCAGCGGTTGGCTGTCGACGTCGAGGATGTTGGGGTAGAATCCAGCCCCTGATGGGCGCCGGGGCGCGCAACGGTGGAGCAGGACTCCGTCGGCGCTCGTCCACACGGCGTCCTGGCTGATCGGTGCGCGCAGCGCCGCAGGCCGGACCTTTTCCCAGTCGAACGGAGTTACCGTGTCGCAAGCTTCCAGTTTGGCACTCTATCGACGCCTCCTAGGATACGTCCGCGTAGAGTGGCGATCGTTCGCCCTGGCGGTGGTCGGCTACGCCATCTACGCCGCCTCGAGCACAGCCCTGGCGGAGATGATGAAGCGGCTGATCGACGGGATACAGCATCCCGATGCCGCGTTTCGCTACTTTCTGCCGCTATTCGTGATCGGCATGTTCGCCGCCCGGGGTGTCGGAACCTTTCTTGGTACCTATTTCATGAGCAATGTGGCGCGCAACGTGGTGCACCGGCTGCGGTGCAACGTCTTCAACCACATGCTGCACCTACCGGGCCGTTTCTTCGACATGCATTCCAGCGGTCATCTCATTTCCCGGGTGACCTATCACGTCGAGCAGGTGACGGGCGCCGCCACCAATGCGATCACGATCATCCTGCGGGAAGGCCTTTTCGTGATCGGCCTGATCGGTTATCTGCTCTGGACCAATTGGCTGCTGACGCTGATTTTCATGTGCGTGACGCCGTTGATCGGGCTGGTGGTGCGCTACACCAGCAAGCGCTTCCGCAAGATTTCCCGGCGCATCCAGAACTCGATGGGGGACGTGACCCACGTCGCTTCCGAGGCGCTGACCGGTTATCGGGTCGTGCGCACCCACGGGGCGGAGGAGTACGAAAAGCGCCGCTTCGAGGCCGCGAGCAATTATAACCGCGAGCAGAGTATCAAGGAGGCGATGACCAAGGCGACCAGCACACCTGTTATCCAGTTGCTGGTGGCCCTGGCGCTGGCGGGGCTGGTGTGGCTGGCGATGGCGCCGGAGTTGATGAATGCCATGACGCCGGGCGAATTCGTCGCCTTCATCACCGCGGCATCGCTGATGGCCAAGCCGATTCGCTCGCTGACCGACGTCAACAGCATCATCCAGAAGGGCTTGTCGGCGTCCCAGGAACTGTTCGGACTGCTGAACCGCCCGACGGAGCACGACGAGGGCGAACGGATGCCGCAGCGTCTCAGTGGGGACGTCCGCTTCGAAGGGGTGCGGTTCGCCTATGACGAAGATCAGCCAGAGGTGCTCAAGGGCATCGATCTCGAGGTGCCCGCTGGCCAGATGGTCGCGATCGTCGGGCGCTCCGGGAGCGGCAAATCGACGCTGATGTCGCTGTTGCCAAGGTTCTATCGACCCACCGGCGGTCGCATCCTGATCGATGAGGTCGATATCCAGGAGTATCGCCTGTCGCCGCTGCGTCAGCAGATCGCCCTGGTCTCCCAGCAGGTGACGCTGTTCAACACCACGATTGCCGACAACATCGCCTACGGCGTACCCGATGCCGGTCGCGCGCAGATCGAAGCCGCGGCGAAGGCGGCCTACGCCCACGAATTCATCGAGCAGTTGCCGAAAGGCTACGACACCCTGGTCGGCGACAACGGTGTCATGCTCTCCGGTGGCCAGCGCCAACGTCTGGCAATAGCCCGGGCCATCTTCAAGGATGCGCCGGTGTTGATACTGGACGAGGCGACTTCGGCGCTGGACACCGAGTCCGAACGCTATATCCAGCGCGCGCTGGAGGTGGTCTGCCGGGGTCGAACCACATTCGTCATCGCCCATCGGCTGTCCACCATCGAGCGCGCCGATCGAATCGCCGTCATGGATCAGGGCTGCCTGATCGAGAGCGGCACTCACGCCGAACTGCTGGAGAAAGGCGGCGCCTACGCCTCGCTGTACCAGCTCCAGTTCCAGGAGGAGGCGTGACCCCACTCGAGCGTGCCTGGTATCGCGACTCGGCCTGGCTCGGCCTGTTGGCGCCGCTGGAGTGGCTCTATCGCGCCGTCGTCGCGCGCCGGCGGGAAGCCTATCGGACGGGGCGACGGGCGGTATGGCAGCCGCCGGTGCCCGTGGTCGTGGTGGGCAACCTCTCGGTGGGCGGGACCGGCAAGTCCCCGCTGGTCGCTTGGCTGGTGCGCTGGCTGGGCGACAACGGCTGGCGGCCGGGCATCGTCTCCAGGGGGTACGGCGGCAAGTCCGAACGCTACCCGCTGGCGGTGACCGCGGAGACGCCGGTGGCGCAGAGCGGCGACGAGCCGCTGATGCTCGCTCGGCAGACCGGGGTCCCTGTGGTGGTCGACCCCGAGCGCTCCCGAGCGGCGCGCTGGCTCATCGAACACGCCAAGTGCGACATCGTGGTCGCCGACGACGGGCTCCAGCATTACGCCCTGGGGCGCGCACTGGAGCTGGTCGTCGTCGATGCCAGGCGCGGCTTTGGAAACCGGCACTGTCTGCCGCGGGGGCCGCTTCGCGAACCCCTCCAGCGCCTGCGCGACGTCGATGCGCTGATCGGCAACGGCGGGGATGTCCCGTCCGCCGGCGATGAAGAGGGCGTGACGCCCCGCTTCTCGCTGACGCTCGCTCCCTTGTCATGGCGACATCTGGCCAGCGGCGAGCGTCATCCCGTCGAGCGTCCGCCGTTCGCGCCGACCGAGTCGGTGGCGGCGCTGGCGGGTATCGGCCATCCGCAGCGGTTTTTCGACACGCTGGAGGCTTTGGGGATCGCCCATGAGAAGCACGCTTTCGGCGACCACCATCGCTTCTCGGCGGCCGACCTGCCCAAGGACGCCTCGGTGGTGGTCATGACGGCCAAGGATGCCGTGAAATGCATGGATTTCGTCGACGAGCGCTGCTGGGCGCTGGACGTGGAGGCGATACCGGAACCGGCTTTCGTCGCCTGGTGGGCAGACCGGGTCGAGGGTTGGAAGGGCGACTAGCGGGCTGTACGCGCTATACGCCGTCGCGGCCGCGCGTACAGGGTGAACCGACCCTGGATTCGGCTCGCTCCTCTCTGGCGTATCGGCGACGATGGCGCGATCATGGTGGCATGTCCCGGCGCGCCGGTTTGGCGAACACGCCGAGGTACTCGGAATCTCCGATAAGGAATGATCATGGATAAGGAATTGATGACGATGTTGATCTGTCCGGTGAGCCATAGCGAGCTGACCTTCGATCGCGAACGTCAGGAGCTCAAGAGTTCGGTCAGCGGACTGGCCTATCCGGTTCGGGACGGGATCCCGGTGATGCTGGAGAGCGAGGCGCGCGTCATGTCGACCGAGGAAAAGCTCGGCAAGGCGGCCCCGACGTCATGAGCGATTTCGTTGTCGTGATCCCGGCCCGCTTCGGCTCCAGCCGCCTCCCGGGCAAGCCCCTGATGGAGATCGATGGCCTGCCCATGGTCCAGCACGTGTGGTTGCGGGCCAGGGAGAGCAGCGCTGCGCGGATCGTGATCGCCACCGATGATGCCCGTATCGAGCAGGCGGCGCGGGGGTTCGGCGCCGAAGTGGTCATGACGCGTGACGATCACCACTCCGGCACCGACCGTCTGGCCGAGGTCGGCGCCAAGCTGGCGCTGCCGGACGAGACCATCGTGGTCAACGTCCAGGGCGACGAGCCGCTGCTGCCCGCCGCGGTGATCGATCTCGTCGCGGAGCGTCTCGCCGCCGATGAGCGGGCGTCGGTATCGACGCTCGCCGAGCCGATTCACGATGTCGATACGCTGTTCAATCCCAACGTGGTCAAGGTCGTGACCGACTTGAGCGGACGGGCGCTCTATTTTTCCAGGGCGCCGATCCCCTGGGATCGCAATGCCTGGAAGACCCAGCCGCCGACACTGCTCGAGACGGACGCCTGGCTGCGCCACGTCGGCCTCTACGCCTATCGTGCCGGATTCCTGAGCGATTACGTCAACTGGCCACCGGCGCCGCTGGAGCAACTGGAGCAGCTCGAGCAACTACGGGCGCTGCAGCACGGCCATCTCATTCAGGTGGCAACGGTCTCGTCGTCCCTGCCTGGCGGCGTCGACACCCTGGAAGATCTGGAGCGGGTGCGTCAGCATTTTTCTCAGCGGGAGAAGGCATGAGTGATTCGCGTCCCGTATGGCGTGTCCTGTTCGTTTGCATGGGCAACATCTGCCGTTCGCCGACGGCGGAGGGCATGCTCAGAAAGCGTCTGCAGGACGAGGGGATAGGCGATGACGTCGAGGTAGACTCGTGCGGCACCGGGGCCTGGCATATCGGCCAGGCCCCGGATCCTCGCGCGATCCGTGCCGCGTCGGAGCGCGGGGTCGACCTGAGCGGCCTGCGTGGACGCCAGCTGACGCGAGAGGACTTCGCGCAGTTCGACGAAATCCTGGTGATGGACACCGATAACCTCGATCACGTGCTGGCGCTTCGGCCGGAAGACAGCCGTGCACGGGTCTCCCGCCTGCTCCACTACGCCAACCAGCCGGAGACGGATGTGCCGGACCCCTATTTCGGTGGCGAGGCGGGGTTTCTCCATGTTCTGGATCAACTGGAGCTTGCCGTCGAAGGGCTGACGGCGTCGCTTCGGCAGCGTGTGGGCGGCGCCTGATGGCGGAGGCGATCCCTGGATTGCAAGTCGATCACGATCTAAGTCACGCCAACACCCTGGCGTTGCCGAGCCGGGCGGAGCGTTTCTGGCTCGCCCGTTGCGAGAGCGACGTCGTCCGAGGGGTGGAACTGGCCAATCGACACGACTGGGGTATCACGGTTCTCGGCGGCGGGAGCAACGTGTTGCTGCCGCCGCTGGTCGGAGGCCTCACGCTGCGTGCGGATCTCGCTGAGGTATCGTTCGCGGCGGGTGAAGAAGGCGCCGTGCATGTCGAGGTAGGCGCGGGTGCCGATTGGCATGCGCTGGTTCGACGCTGCGTGGAGCGCGAACTGTGGGGGATCGAGAACCTCGCTTTGATTCCGGGACTGGCCGGTGCCGCACCGATACAGAATATTGGCGCCTATGGTGTCGAGATTGCCGACGTGCTGGATTGGGTCGAGCTGGTCGACCGAAGAGACGGTCGGTCCCGCCGGTTGAGCCGGGAGGCTTGTGGATTGGGCTATCGCGACAGCGTATTCAAGCGCGAACTGGCCAATCAGGTCGTGATCACCCGGTTGGGTCTGACCCTCTCCACACGACCGTCGCCCAGGCTGGACTACGGTGCGCTGGGCGAGCGCGTTTCCGATCCGTCGAGCGCGCAGGCGATATTCGAGGCCGTCTGCGCCATTCGCCGGGAGAAACTACCCGATCCCGTCGTCACGCCCAACGCCGGCAGTTTCTTCAAGAATCCACTGGTCTCGCGGGCCAGGGCCGATGGGCTGCTGTCGGAGGCGCCCACGATGCCACACTACCCGCAGCCGGATGGCCGGGTGAAGCTGGCCGCCGGCTGGTTGATCGACCAGTGCGGGCTGCGGGGCTTGCGCAAAGGCGCGTTCGGCGTACACGATCGCCAGGCCCTGGTGCTGGTTCATTTCGGTGGGGGCACGCTGGCAGAGCTGTTGTCGTTCTCCGAGGAAATCGTCGACACCGTGCACGCGACTTTCGGGGTGGTGCTCGAGCGCGAGCCTCGCAGCATCCAGACCGCCGTCGCCTGAAGGGTGAAAGCGCTGTCGAGTGGCGAGAGCCGGCTCGGGCGCTGGAACCGATTCCGGAAGTTCGGCCAATGAAAAAGCCCAGACATTTCGTCTGGGCTTTTTCGTGGCTGGAGGCGACTCAGCTGTCGCTCTGGCCGGTCTCGCGGCGACGCTTCTCGCGCGGATCGTTGTGGGCGCGCCGACGACGTGGTCGTCGCGGTTCGCCCTCGTCGCTTTCGGCAGCGCTGGACGCTTGGTGAGGCGCCTGATCCCGAGTCGGAGCTGTTGCCCTGGTTTCATCATCCGACGAAGCGGGCGTTGCCGGCGCTTCGGATGCCGGTGTCGCCGGTGCGGTGTCGCGCGGCGCGCTTGCCACCGGCTCGGCCTCATCGACCCTGGTCACTTCGTCGACAGGCTTGTCTGCCGTCTCGTCCATGTCCGGCTTGGCGGCGGCGGCCGACGAGGGGTTCTCCCCGGTCGCAGCCGTCGAATCGGCGGCCGACTCGTGACCCGGTGACGCTTCACCGCGCTCCGGTTGCGAGGTCTCTTCGCTGTGTGTCGCAGGGGTAGCGACATCGCTGGGCGAGGGCCTCGCCGTTGCCGGCGATCTGGCGGTGTCGGTCGCACTGTCCTCGGCGGATACCGGAGTCGCTGGCGCCTCGACAGCCCGTTCGGCGGATTCGGCCTTGGCATCGGCCGCGACATTGCTGTCGCTCGTCCGCTGGGCGGTTTCCGAATCGATCTCCGCTGAAGTGGCCGTCCGGCTCGCTTCGGTCGATGCTTCGGGTTGCGCCTTGGCCGTGTGATGCTCGTCCACGACGGAGGGCGAGGAAGCGCTCTCTGTTGTTGTCGGTTCGGGCACCGGCTTGGCGGCTCGCTCAGACTTCCGCGAG
This sequence comes from Salinicola corii, assembly GCF_008298015.1. GTDB lineage: Bacteria > Pseudomonadota > Gammaproteobacteria > Pseudomonadales > Halomonadaceae > Salinicola > Salinicola corii. The sequence goes on from NZ_VTPX01000003.1 coordinate 155,799, forward strand.
GAGGCCGCTTTTCCGGGGTCAGCTGTCTCGGACGCCTTGGCCGTGGACCGGGAGTCTTCCGGCTCGCTCGTGGTCGCGGTCGTCTCGGCCTGCTCGGCACGAGGACTTTCGCGCTTCACAGCTTGGGTCTCGGCCGTCGGGGCGTGCCGCTCGGAAGAGGCCGCCTGGTTGTGGAGGGATTCAGCCTCGACAGACTCAGCCGGCTTCGCGTTGTCGCCGGTATTGGTCGTCGCTGTCGCCTGCAGCTTCTGCTGCTCCTCGACGGCCGCCGGATTCAGGGCGTGTTTGCGCGAGCGGTTGCGCGGATTGTTGCGTGTCCGCTTCGGCTTGCTCTCCCCGGTCTCCTTGGTGCCGCTGGTCGCGGGCGACGCGTCGCGGTTGTCTGGGCGCTGGGGTTTGACGTTGCCGGAGGGGCTGGTGCCATCAGCCTTCGCGGTATCGGCCTTGGCTTCGTTGCCGATCTTGTCTGCCTTACCGCGACCGTCCTGCCGGTTGTCCTGGCGCGGCTGACGACTCTGGCCCTGACGATTGTCATTGCGGGTGTCGCTTCCACCCTGGCGATCGTCCTGACCGCGACGGCGCCGGTTGTTGCCCTGACGATTGGTATCGCCACCACGGGCGTTGTTGTCGCCACGTGCATTGCCGTCGTTGGACCGGGACTGACTGTCGCTGCGCTTGCCGCTGTTATCGCGATCGCTTCGCTGATCGCCCCTCTGGCCCGTCGGTCGGGAAGGGCGGGAATTGGCCGAGCCGCTGCCTGTGTTGCTGCCGCGGGAAGCGCCCGCCGATCGGTTGCCACTCTGGCTGCTCTGATCGCGCTGGCCGGAGGCATCGTTGGATCCTGGCACTTCCTCGTCGGCACGGCGGCGCCCGAACAGGCCTCGGAAGAGTTGTATCAGGCCGCCATTGGCCTGGGCCTGCGGGGTCACCGCTGGCGTGGCTGCGCTCTCGGTCGTGGGCTGGGAGGCGGTCTCCTCGGGTTCCTGATGCAGAGAGTCCGGAGCCGGGGCCGTGTGCTGGACCGTCTGCACGGCCGCCTGGGTGCGCTGGATCGGTTTGGCGAGCGTCGTTTCCGGCTCCTTGAACAGGTCGCTATCGACGGACAGTTCGAAGCTGGACTTGGTCTCGTCGCCATCTTCGGAGACATGATCGTCACGGAGGCGTTGCACGTCGTAGTGTGGCGTGTCCATCTCCGGATTCGGCAGCAACAGAACCTTGACGCTTTGGCGGCGCTCGACATCGGAGAGAACGTTACGCTTCTCGTTGAGCAGGTAAGTCGCCACCGGCACCGGCAGGATGGCGCGAATCTGGGCGCTGCGCTCTTTCATGGCCTCTTCTTCGATCAGGCGAAGAATCGACAGCGCCATGGAGCGCACGTCGCGGATGGTGCCCTGGCCATCGCAGCGGGGGCAGACGACGCCACTGGTCTCGCCGAGCGAGGGACGCAGACGCTGGCGCGACATCTCCATCAGCCCGAAGCGCGAGATACGGCCGATCTGTACGCGGGCGCGGTCGAGCTTGAGCGCATCGCGAACGCGGTTTTCGACTTCGCGCTGGTTGCGTGCCGGCGACATGTCGATGAAGTCGATGACCACCAGGCCGCCGATATCGCGCAGCCGCAGCTGGCGGGCGATTTCGTCGGAGGCTTCCAGGTTGGTCTGGAGCGCGGTTTCCTCGATGTCGGCACCGCGGGTGGCGCGGGCCGAGTTGATATCGATCGAGACCAGCGCTTCGGTGTGGTCGATGACCACCGAGCCACCCGAGGGCAGTTTGACCTCGCGCTGATAGGCGGTCTCGATCTGCGATTCGATCTGAAAGCGCGAGAATAGCGGCACGTCGTCGGTGTAGAGCTTGATCTTTTGCTGATAGGACGGCATCACCTGGCGGATGAAGCTCAGCGCCTCCTCGTGCACGTCCGCACTGTCGATCAGGACCTCGCCAATGTCCTGGCGCAGGTAGTCGCGCATGGCGCGGATGATCACGTTCGACTCGCGGTAGATCAGGAACGGGGCAGGGCGCTTGACCGCTTCGGTGGTAATCGCGTCCCACACCTGAACCAGGTAGTCGAGATCCCACTGCAACTCTTCTGGAGAGCGGCCGATACCCGCCGTGCGCACGATGACGCCCATCTTGTCGGGCAGGGTCAATTGACCCATGGCATCCTTGAGCTGGCTGCGCTCATCGCCTTCGATCCGGCGAGAGATGCCGCCGGCGCGAGGATTGTTGGGCATCAATACCAGGAATCGTCCCGCCAGGCTGATGAAGGTCGTCAGCGCCGCGCCTTTGTTGCCGCGCTCTTCCTTGTCGACCTGGACGATGACTTCCTGGCCTTCCTTCAGGACTTCCTTGATGTTGGGTCGGCCCGAGGGGTCCTTGGAGAAGTACTCGCGAGAAATTTCCTTGAGCGGCAGGAAGCCGTGGCGTTCCGCGCCGAAGTCGACGAAGGCCGCCTCGAGGCTGGGTTCGAGGCGGGTGATTTTACCCCGGTAGATGTTGGCTTTCTTCTGTTCCCGGGCACCGGATTCGATGTCCAGGTCGTAAAGGCGTTGTCCATCCACGAGTGCGACGCGCAGCTCTTCCGGCTGTGTCGCATTGATGAGCATTCTTTTCATACGGTCTCGCTAATTGAGCGTGCCGGTGGAAGGCGTGCTGCAATCGGCGACGACGAACCGCAAGCGGTCGTGCTGTGCTCGCGCACATTGGTGAAGCGACCCGGCAGGGCAAGCAGGCGCAGGGTGTGCCAGAACGAGCTCAGCGTGTAACACGCAAGAGAACCCGCGTCAGGAACTCGAGGGGAATGTCCGAAAAACGCAGGTCGAGTCGCGCGATGCGGCTATCGATGCGAGTTCGGGTCGACGCTCGTCGAGCCCAGTGGCGTGCTTGCTCATTACCATTACATCTTTGCTTTCATTACCTGCTTGCTAGGGACGCTACACGAACATGGGTTGAGTACGAAACGGTGGCAGGACATGTCACGGCGCGTTTTTCGTCGACGCATCCGGTCCTGCAGACTGCCGTCTATATCACTTGGCATTGTTCGGTTCGGCGACGCCTTCCACTGGTACCTGTGGATTTCCCGCGAGCATGGCGATCTGAGGTCAGTCGCACGGTCGAGTCGGGGCTTGGCGTTCCAAACGTGTTTTGATCACTCCAGCAGCCGTGAGCGGTTGGCTTCGTTAACTCTCTGGAGGATCGAGACATTTTTTCACTTCGGTCAGCCTATGCAGTCGCTGACGCCTGAATGGGTGATAAACCCACCGAGTGAGTTCGCAATATAACAGTAATGCCGAGGTACCGGCAATTGAGCTCGCGCTACCGGCTGCGTGCGTTAGAATGACGCCCGGCGGCGCGCTGGTGTCGCCGCGCAGTGCCGTCGAGGGAGTCGAGCATGGCCGAAGGCCAAGAAGTACAGTTTATCGAGGTCAGCGAGTCCCAGCAGGGGCAGCGAATCGACAATTTCTTGCGGACGCGTCTCAAGGGTGCGCCAAAGTCGTTGATCTATCGCATCGTTCGTAAGGGCGAGGTGCGTGTCAACAAAAAGCGCATCAAGGCGGATTATCGCGTTCAGGCCGGTGACGTGGTTCGCGTGCCGCCGCTGAGGCTGGCACCGGAGAGTGCGGTGAAGGAGGCCAGCGAAAGCCTGCGCAACCTGCTGGCCGGCAGCGTCGTCATCGAAGGCCCCGACTGGCTGGTTATCAACAAGCCGTCGGGGCTGGCGGTGCACGGCGGCAGTGGCGTCAAGATCGGCTTGATCGAGGCACTGCGCCAGGTGCGCGAGGACCTGGACTTCCTGGAGCTCGTTCACCGCCTCGATCGCGACACCTCGGGTTGCCTGCTGTTGGCCAAGAACCGCGAATCGTTGCTGTCGCTCAATACCGCGCTGCGCGAGCGTCGCATGGAAAAGGGCTATCTGGCGCTGGTGCAGGGGCGCTGGCCGGCACGTCGCGACTACGTCAGCGCCCGGCTGGAGCGTTACGACGCCGGCAACGGCGAGCGTCGGGTGCGGGTCGACGACAATGGCAAGGTATCCCGGACCCGCTTCGCGGTGCGTGAAACGTTCCCGAAGGTGACGCTGATCGAGGCGGAGCCGGTCACCGGCCGCACCCATCAGATTCGTGTCCATGCCGCCCATGCCGGACACGCGCTGCTGGGTGACGACAAGTACGGCAGCGCCGAGGGGGCTCGCATCGCGAGGTCCCTGCGCCTGGATCGCCTGTTCCTGCATGCCTTGACCCTGACCTTCCCCGATCCCAGGACCGGGCGGCCCGTGCAGGCGAGAGCCCCGCTGGAGCCCGGACTGGAGAAGGTGCTGGAGCGTGCGCGTCATGGCGGTTGAGGCGCTGGCGAGCGAAAGCGTGTCGCGGCGCTGCCGTTACTCGCTGGTGATCTTCGATTGGGACGGTACGCTGATGGATTCGGCGGCGCGTATCGTGGCTTGCATGCAGGCTGCCGCGCGGGAGTTGCAGTGGTCGGTGCCCAGCGATGCCGCCGTGCGCGATATCATCGGCCTGGGCCTGCCGGAAGCCGTCGCCATGCTCTTTCCGGGGGTGACGGCTGCCGATCGGGACCAATTGCGAGAAGCCTACGGCCATCAGTTCCGGATCGCCGATCGGATACCGACCCCGTTTTTCCCCGGCGTGGTGGAGGGCATCGAGTGCCTGCGCCAGGATTCCCGTTGCCGGCTGGCGGTCGCGACCGGCAAGAGTCGTCGCGGGCTGGACCGCGTCTTCGGTCACGAATCCTGCGGCGGCTGGTTCGCGGCGAGCCGCACCGCCGATCTCACGCGTTCGAAACCGCACCCCCAGATGCTCGAGGAGCTGCTGGCCGAGTGCGAGGTGCCCATCGGCGAGGCCGTCATGATCGGCGACACCGAATACGACCTGGAGATGGCCAGGGCCATCGGCATGGATCGCGTCGCGGTGACCTATGGCGTACATGAACGCCAGCGTCTGCAGCACAGCGACCCCAGATTCGTCGCCGATGACTTTCCGTCGATCGTCGAGTGGTTGTTGGTCTGACGTCGTCGTTTATCGATCTTTTAGATGCCCTGAGCGCGAGAATTCAGCAAGGAGACGAAAATGAGCGACGATCGACGTGAAGACTGGACGCAAGGGCCGGAGTTGAGCCGGACGGAGGCGGAGCGGCGCAAGGCGACAGGTGCGCCTCGTGATGGCGAGCCGGCCAGTGCCGATACGGTGCGGCTGGCCGAAGTGCAGATGATGGATCGTTGGGTCGGCGGGGTGCTCGCCGAGCAGCGACGTTCCCGGCGCTGGAAGATCTTCTTTCGGCTGCTGTTCGCGCTGATCGTGATCGCGGGGCTGTGTCTCAGCGCCTACGCCATGTTCCTGGCCCAGGGCGACGGCGGATCCGCCAGTCGTCGACATCTCGGTGTCGTCGAGGTCAATGGACCCATCGACGCCAACGGCCAGGCCAACGCCGAACGCATCATCGAGGGGCTGCAGCGGGCGTGGAGGGATCCCGATGCCGATGCCGTGGTGCTGCATGTCAACAGCCCTGGTGGAAGCCCGGTCCAGTCACAGCGCGTCTATGACGAAATTCGCTATCTCGAGACCCAGGGCGACAAGCCGATTCTGGCCGTCATCGAGGACATCGGCGCCAGCGGTGCCTACTACATGGCGTCGGCGGCGGACCGTATCTACGCCTCGCCGGCCAGCCTGGTCGGGTCGATCGGCGTCATCAGCGCGGGTTTCGGCCTCGAGCGCGCGATCGACAAGATCGGTGTCGAACGGCGTGTCTTCACGGCAGGGGACAACAAGGCCTTCATGGATCCGTTCTCGCAGATATCGCCGGGGCAGCGCGAGTTCTGGCAGTCCGTGCTGGATACCACCCACCGGCAGTTCATCGATGCCGTCAAGGCCGGGCGGGGTGATCGCCTGAGCGACGATCCGGAGCTGTTTTCCGGCCTGGTCTGGACCGGCGAACAGGCCAAGTCGCTGGGGCTGGTCGACGACATTGCCAACCTCGAGCAGCTGTCTCGGACGCGCCTGGGGGAGGTGAGTCTCGAGGATTACACGCCGTCCCTCGACCCCTGGTCGCTGGTCTCCAACAAACTCACCAGCGCGGCGGCCCACTGGCTGGGACTGGACAGCGCCGCGTCTCCGGTGCGCTATCAGCTACCTTGAGGGTTTCCCCGGTGGTTTCCGAGCAGATTCACGCCAGCCTCCCTCAGCAGTTCGCACAGCCTGATGAGGGGGAGGCCGATCAGAGTGTTGGGGTCGTCACCCTCGAAGCGTTCGAACAGGGCGATGCCGAGCCCCTCCATGCGAAAGCTTCCCGAGCTGTCGTAAGGCTGGTCGCGGGAGACATAGTTCTCTATTTCCTCGTCGCTCAGCGCTCGAAACCAGACGTGGTAGGTGTCGTGAACGACGCGGTGGCGCCCGGTCTGGGTGTCGATCAGGGCCAGGCCCGTCATGAAGCTGACCTTGCGTCCCGAAAAGCGGCGCAGGTTGGCGCAAGCCGTGTTGAAGTCGCCGGGCTTCCCCAGTATGTCGCCGTCGAACAGCGCCAACTGGTCGGAGCCGATGATTAGGTGGCCGGGGAAGTCGGCCGCGACTGCCTGCGCCTTGGAGAGGGCGAGGCGATGTGCCAGGGTGGCGACTTCCTCGCCCTCCCGGCGGCTTTCGTCGATATCTGGCGCGGCCCATTGGTAGGGGATTTCGAGCCTATCGAGCAGCTGTCGGCGATAGCGAGAGCTGGAGGCGAGTACCAATCGAGACATGAGCGTCCTTGTCTTGAAGTCGAGACGGGATTGAGGAAGTCGGTGGAGCCAACATGGTAGTGGGCATTCGTGGCCTGCAGGTGCGTCCCCGATGCCTTGTCGAACAACAGAATAGCGCTATTCAAGCGCTTTGACAGGACCCCGGCGAATCCCTATGATGTCGCGCCTATGTTGACCAGACGACTTCCCCCGACCGTCGAGCCTTATCGGGCCGCGGCTAACCAAGAAATGATCGAGGGGCTTGTCGACCTCGAGAAACTGGCACGCCTGGAAGTCGAGATCGGACCGCAGCAAGGTAGTGCCGTCGTCAAGCTGCAATTCGACATCGATATGCAGCGTCGGCATCTGATTGATGGGGACCTGGAAGCGGACCTCATGATTCCGTGTCGGCGCTGCCTAAAGCCCATGGCTGTGACGGTTGGCAGCCACTTCAAGTTGGCTGTCGTCAGCGATGATGCGTTGGCGGCGACAGTGCCAAGCGACTACGAGCCGGTGCTGGTCGACGATGAACAGCTGGACCTGCTGGAGGCGATCGAGGATGAGTTGATCCTCAGTCTGCCTCAGGTGGTCTATCACGACGAGGCGGAGTGTGCCGTCTCTCGTGAGCAATTGAGCAGCGGTGAAGCCTCGGTTGAAAAGGCTGCCCGCCCTGACAACCCCTTCGACGTGTTGAAGTCGTTGAAGGGAAAACTTTGAACCCGAAGACATTGACGTTGGAGTCATATCATGGCCGTTCAACAAAATCGTAAGACTCGTTCCAAGCGCGGCATGCGTCGTGCACACGATGCCCTGACATCCCCGGCGCTGTCCCAGGATCAGGAAACCGGCACTACGCATCGCCGCCACCACGTGGCCCCTGATGGCTACTATCGTGGCCGCAAGGTCGTCGACGTTTAACCAGGCGTCGGGCGTTTTGTAGAGCAATGCGCATCGCCATCGATGCCATGGGCGGGGACTTCGGTCCCCGCGCGACTATTGGTGGTCTGCTGCTGGCGTTGAAGCGCCATCCGGAACTCAAGCCTTCGGTATTTGGTCCGAAGGCGGAGCTTCGCTCTCTGGTCTCGGAGTTAGGCGGCGGGGCGACCGAGGCGTCGCTTCTCGAGCGCCTCGAGCTGGTGGACGCGCCACGGGTCGTGCTTCAGTCCACGCCGCCGATGGAGGCCTTCGAGGATCCATCGGCGACCAGCTTGTACGGCATGTTGGCGGCGGTACGAGACGGCGAGGCCGATGCCGGCATCACCTGCGGTAATACGGGGGCGCTGGTAGCGTTGGCGCGGCGCGAGCTGGGGAGCGTCCCCGGCATTTCGCGGCCGGCGATCAGTACGGCGGTGCCGACCCGCAAGGGGGGGCGATGCTATCTGCTGGACTTGGGTGCCAGCGTCGATGTGCATGCCAGACATCTCGTTGACTTCGCCCATATGGGAGCATTGATGGCGCGGGTCGTCGATGGCGTGGCGGTGCCCAGAGTGGCGTTGTTGAATGTCGGTATCGAGGCGAGCAAGGGCGTGGCCCGCGTGCGGGAAGCGGACGCGCTCCTGAAGAGTCGTGGCGGCAGCGACTTCGACTATATCGGCTATCTCGAGGGCGACGCGATTTTTTCCGGTTCGGCCGATGTGGTGGTATGCGACGGCTTCGTGGGCAATGCCGTGCTCAAGGCGAGCGAGGGCGTGGCCCAGATGTTGATGAAGCGACTCCAGGAGACCTTCGAATCACACTGGTCGACACGCTTGGTGAGCCTGCTGGCGCGACCCGCGCTGATGCGGTTCAAGGCGCAGTTGGATCCGGTGCGTCACAACGGTGCCAGCCTGCTCGGCCTCAACCGCATCGTGGTGAAAAGTCACGGCAATGCCAGTGCCCAGGCCTTTGCTTTCGCCATCGACCGGGCAGTGCGTGAAGTCGAGGTCGGATTGCCGGACCACCTTCGCGTGGCATGGTCTCAGAACGCGGCGACGCCTGTTATCTCGTCGATCGTTACCGACGATCGAGTGGATAGCGGGTCTTGCGACACGGCGGGATCCGACGGTCCATCATTTCAAGGGTGAGCGCGATGACGCAATCACTGGCTTTGGTCTTTCCGGGGCAGGGTTCACAGCAGATCGGCATGCTGCGTGAACTGGCCGAACGATACAGCGTAGTTCGCACGACATTCGACGAGGCTTCGGAAGCGCTTGGCTACGACCTGTGGCATGTCGTACAGGAAGGGCCCGAGGAGAAGCTCAACGCAACCGCTTGTACCCAGCCCGCGCTGCTGACCGCAAGCGTGGCTATCTGGCGCGTGTGGCAGGAGCTGGAGGGGCCGCGGCCCTGCATGATGGCGGGCCACAGCCTGGGCGAATACAGCGCCATGGTCTGTTCCGGTGCGCTGGGCTTCGCCGAAGGTGTCCGGCTGGTGCGGCTGCGTGGCGAAGCGATGCAGCAGGCGGTGCCCGCGGGCGTGGGCGCGATGGCGGCGATCCTGGGACTGGATGATGCGGCGGTCGAGATGGCCTGCCGCGAGGCGGCCCAGGCGGAGGTGGTCTCTGCCGTCAACTACAATTCGCCGGGGCAAGTCGTCATCGCGGGCCATCGCGGCGCCGTCGATCGGGCCATCGCCCTGTGCCAGGAAGCCGGAGCAAAGCGTGCGCTGCCTCTGCCCGTCTCGGTGCCCTCCCATTGTGCATTGATGCAGCCTGCGGCCGAGAAGGTCGAGCAGGCGATGGGGGCAATGGAGTTCAAGCTGCCGCGTTATGCTGTCTATCAGAACGTCAATGCCCGGGTACCCGAGACGACGGATGAACTTCGCCACCGACTGGTCGAACAGCTCTACCGTCCAGTGCGCTGGACGGAGTGCGTGAACGCCATGTTCGATGACGGCGCTGCCGTCTTCATCGAATGTGGTCCGGGCAAGGTCTTGACTGGCTTGACCAAGCGCATCCAGCGACAGGCCAAGGGGCTGGCGGTCAATGATCCCGACACGCTGACGGCTGCGCTCGAGCTGGCGCGTGAAACGCTGGACGTACAAGAGCCTTAAGGATGAATGACATGACCGAACGTAGAGTTGCGCTGGTCACCGGCGCGAGTCGTGGGATTGGGCGTGCCGTGGCGCATGAACTGGGCCGGCAGGGGCGTATCGTCATTGCCACCGCCACCAGCGAAGCCGGCGCTGCCAGGATCGACGACGATCTCAAGGTCCAGGGTATCGAAGGGCTGGGGTTGGCGCTGGACGTCACCGACCAGGCCAGTGTCGATGCGCTTTTCAAGCGCATCGTCGAGACCTTCGAGGCGCCGACCATTCTGGTCAACAACGCCGGTATCACGCGTGACAACCTGTTGATGCGAATGAAGGAAGACGAGTGGGATGCGGTGCTCGATACCAACCTCAAGTCGGTCTATCGTGTCTCCAAGGCCAGTCTTCGGGGGATGACGCGGGCGCGTTTCGGTCGCATCGTCAACGTCAGTTCCGTCGTGGCGATGATGGGCAACCTGGGGCAGGCCAACTATGCTGCGGCCAAGGCCGGCATGGAGGGCTTCACTCGGGCGTTAGCGAGAGAGGTCGCCTCGCGTGCGATTACGGTCAACGCCGTGGCACCCGGCTTCATCGACACCGACATGACACAATCCCTGCCAGAAGCTCAGCGGGATGCGCTGCTGGGACAGATTCCGCTGGCCCGCCTGGGGCAGCCGGAAGAAATCGCCGCCGCTATCGGGTTTCTCGCGAGCGATGCAGCCGGTTATATTACCGGTGAAACGCTGCAGGTTAATGGCGGCATGAACATGCGGTAAACCTCCCGCGACGCGGGTTGCGTCGTCTGGGGGCGGTCTATAAACTACCCGCAGCTTTTTAGCTGGCGGATTCGTACCACTAGGAGTAACGACATAATGAGCACCATCGAAGAGCGCGTGAAGAAGGTTGTTGCCGAACGCCTGAACGTCAAGGAAGAGGACATCCAGAACACCTCATCCTTCACCGAAGACCTCGGCGCGGATTCGCTGGATACCGTCGAACTGGTGATGGCGCTCGAAGAGGAATTCGACACCGAAATTCCCGACGAAGAAGCTGAAAAGATCACGACCGTTCAGGAAGCGATCGACTATATCGTCGCTCATCAGTAAGCCCGGTATTCTTCGCTGATGCGGAGAATCAGAACGGGTTGGATGTGCCGATGTTCGGAAAGCCGCTCTCCCTGAGAGCGGCTTTCCGCGTTTTGAAACCCGATTTCGAGAAGTGGTCGGGTCGTGTGCGTGCGCCACGGCGGGCGGCATCGGTATTGCGAGTCCAGTGGCGTGGACACAGTAGCCGCGGGTGGGGCAAAGTCACCGTTCGCGACGCCCATCTCCAGGGTTGTTCAGGTATAATTCGCGCCAGTCGGGCCCAAGCGAGGTTCTCGGTCTCGTGAGGCAATGATGCATTCACGGGTCGTGCCTTCAAGGCCATCAGGAAGTTCGGAGGAGATTCGATGCCGCGCAGAAGAGTGGTGGTGACCGGGATGGGGCTGGTAACGCCAGTCGGTAACACGGTCGAGGAGAGCTGGAGTAGCCTCCTCTCAGGGAAGAGTGGCATCGCGCCGATCGAGCATTTCGACACGACCGGCTTCAACACCCGGTTCGGTGGTGCGGTCAAGGATTTCGATATCGGCGAGTATCTCAATCCCAAGGATGCTCGCAAGATGGATCTGTTCATCCAGTATGGTGTCGCGGCGGCGACGCAGGCGATGCGCAACTCCGGTATCGAATGCACCGAAGAGAACGCACACCGGATCGGTGTTGCCATCGGTTCTGGCATCGGCGGCCTGCCCATGATCGAGCGCAACCACGATTCGCTCCACAAGGGGGGGCCGCGTCGCATATCGCCGTTCTTCGTTCCGGGGTCGATCATCAACATGATCTCCGGCAGCCTGGCGATCCAGCACGGCTTCAAGGGCCCCAACATCGCGATCACCACGGCCTGCACGACCGGTACGCACAATATCGGCTACAGCGCGCGAACCATCGCTTACGGGGATGCCGACGTGATGTTCTGCGGTGGCGCCGAGATGGCGACCACGCCACTGGGGCTGGGCGGGTTCTCTGCGGCGAGGGCGCTATCCACCCGCAATGACGATCCGCAGGCGGCCAGTCGTCCCTGGGATCGTGACCGCGATGGTTTCGTGCTCTCGGACGGTGCCGGCGTCATGGTGCTGGAAGAGTACGAGCACGCCAGGCGCCGGGGCGCCACCATCTATGCGGAACTGACCGGTTTCGGCATGAGCGACGATGCGTTCCACATGACGTCGCCCCCCGAAGATGGCAGCGGTGCGGCGGCCTCCATGGCCAATGCCATCCGGGACGCAGGGATCGACCCCGCCGACATTCATTACATCAATGCCCACGGCACCTCCACGTCGGCCGGCGACGTGGCGGAGAGCCGGGCGGTGGAGCGGGTGATGGGCGACGCCGCGCGCCAGGTCGCGGTCAGTTCGACCAAGTCCATGGTGGGCCATCTTCTGGGTGCGGCCGGGGCCGTCGAGGCGATTTTCTGCGTGCTGGCCATCCGTGATCAGGTCGCTCCGCCGACGATCAATCTCGATAATCCCGACGAGGGTTGCACGCTCGACTATGTGCCCAACAATGCTCGGGAGATGCCGATCCGGACGACGCTGTCGAACTCGTTCGGATTCGGCGGCACCAACGGCTCGCTGATCTTTACCCAGGTCTAGGCCATGCGCGATACGGCGCTTCCGATCGACGATCGTGGCTTCTCCTATGGCGATGGGCTGTTCGAGACCATTCTGGTTCGCGATGGCAGCCCGCTGCTGTGGAAATATCATATGGCGCGTCTGCAATCGGGCATCGAGCGGCTGGCGCTTCCCCGGCTGGACCTCGCAGCGTTCGACTCCCTGCCAGCGCAGTGCGGGCCCGGCCTCAAGGTGTTGAAGCTGATCGTCACTCGAGGCAGCGGTGGCAGGGGGTATCGTCCACCGGAGCTGGCCGAGCCGCGGTGGCGGTGGACGGTCTCCGCCTTCCAGCCCTCCGCCGAACGCTGGTTCGGGGGCGTGAACGTGCGTTGCTGCGAGCTTCGGCTGGGTCTGCAGCCGCGTCTGGCCGGTATCAAGCATCTGGCACGACTGGAAAACGTCCTTGCGCGGCAGGAGTGGGGGGATGACGCCATTGCCGAGGGGCTGCTGCTCGATTCGGAAGGCAGTCTGGTCGAGGCCACCGCGATGAATCTGGTCTGGCGTCGACAGGGGCGCCTCGAGACACCGTTGCTCGATCGTTGCGGCGTCAGAGGGACGCTGTTGAGCGCGTTGGACGACACTCTCGCGCTCCATTGGCTGCGCGCGGGCCTCGAGGCGCTGCTGGAAGCCGATGCGGTTTGGCTGATCAACAGCGTCCAGGGCGTGTGGCCCGTTCGGCGGCTGGATGACAGTGCCGGCAATTGTCTCAAGCAGTGGTCGCTCGAGGCGAACGATGCTTTCCGGCAAGCTGCCCATCGACAGTTGGGATATCCGCTGAACTTCGGCGACTGACGCCCGTACCATGCCTGGAAGCCGCGTTCACGGGGCTTCCGGCAATTAAGGATAGACATGCGTGTCCTCAAGATTTTGATCGGGATACTGCTGATCGCCACGATCGTGGTCTTCGGCGGGTTCCACTATTGGCAGCAACAGCTCGATGGGCCGATAGCGCTCGATGAGCAGACCATCTACGAGGTGCCGCGGGGTGCCGCGTTCAGTCGAGTCATCGACGATCTCGAGAAACGGGGCGTGATCGACGCGGCCTGGCCCTACCAGCTACTGGCCCGTGTTGCGCCCAAGGCGACCCAGGGGTTGCGCGCGGGGGAGTTCGAGCTCGACCCGGGCATGAGTGGCCGTCAGCTGATCGCGCATCTTTCCAGCGATCAGGTCGTCACCTATCGGCTTACGATTCCCGAGGGGTGGACGTTTCGGCAGATGCGCGCCCTGCTGGACAAGGCACCCAAGCTCGATCACCGGACGGCGGAGATGAGCGATGAGGAAGTCATGGCCGCGCTGGGACACGAGAAGACCTTCCCCGAGGGGCAGTTCTTTCCCGACACCTACCGTTACCACAAAGGCGTAACGGATATCGAGATCCTGCGCCGTGCCTTCGACCGAATGCAGCAGACGCTGGCGACCGTCTGGGACGAGCGCGACGACGACCTGCCGATCGATTCGCCGTATCAGGCCCTGATCCTGGCGTCGCTGATTGAGCGGGAGACCGGGGTGCCGGCGGAGCGTGGCGAGATAGCAGGCGTCTTCGTCCGTCGCTTGCAGAAAGGGATGCGCCTGCAGACCGATCCGACCGTGATCTACGGCATGGGCGACAGCTATGTCGGCAATATCACTCGTGCCGATCTTCAGCGACAGAATGCCTACAATACGTATGTCATCGAAGGGTTGCCGCCGACGCCGATCGCGATGCCCGGGCTCGGGTCGCTCGAAGCCGCCGTCCATCCCGCCGCGGGCGATACCCTCTATTTTGTTGCCAGGGGGGATGGGTCGCACCAGTTCTCGCGGACGCTGCAGGAGCATAACGCTGCCGTCCGCCGCTACATCCTGAATCGCGATTGAGTTCGCGGTCCACTCACCGACGAGACGACACCGCATGAACGCAGGTGATACCGAACAGCGGCGCGGCCGATTCATCACGCTGGAAGGCGGCGAGGGTGTGGGCAAGACGACCAACGTCACCTTCGTCTGCGATTGGCTGGCATCCAAGGGCATCGAAGTCGTGCGCACGCGCGAGCCCGGCGGCACGCCGGGCGCCGAGGCGATCCGGGAGCTCCTGCTGGACCCCTCGCGGGAAGAGGCCTGGAGCGACGACGCCGAATTGCTGCTGGTATTCGCCGCCAGGGCGCAGCATCTTGCCCAGCGCATCCGGCCCGCGTTGGCCCGAGGCGCATGGGTCGTCTGCGACCGGTTCACCGATGCCACCTTCGCCTATCAGGGCGGGGGGCGCGGGCTGGAGCTTCAACGCATCCGAACCCTGGAAGCCCTGGTCCAGGATGGATTGCAGCCCGACCTGACGCTGCTCCTGGACATGCCGGTCAGCGTCGCGGCGCAGCGGGTCGTCAGCCGGGGCGCACGGCTCGACCGGTTCGAGCGCGAGCGGGAAGCGTTCTTCGAGTCGGTCAGATCGGCCTATCTCGAGCGGGCCCGTGACAACGAACGTTTCGCCATCATCGATGCGAGCCCCGCGCTGGGTGCGGTCCAGGACGAGATCGAGCGATGCCTCGACCAAAGGGTGTCGGCATGGCTATGAGTCCGCTGCCGTGGCAGTACGATCGATGGCGGAAGCTGGTCGAGCTGCAGGATGGCGGTCGTCTTCCTCATGCCTTGCTGCTCTCCGGACCCAGGGGTATCGGCAAGCAGCCGCTGGCCGAGGCGCTGATCGCGCGAACGCTGTGTCGCGCGCCCGGAGAGCTCGCCTGTGGCGAGTGCCATAGCTGTCGCATGCTGTCGGCCGGTTATCATCCCGACCTGCTCAGCGTGACGCCGACCGAGAAATCGCGTCAGATCCGCGTGGACGCGATCCGCCAGGTCAACGGCTTCGTCGCCCAGACTGCCCAGCAGGGGGGCTACCGGGTCATCCGTATCGAACCGGGCGAGGCGATGAACGTTGCCGCCTCGAACGCCTTGCTGAAGAGTCTCGAGGAGCCGGGCGACCGGACGCTGTTCATCCTGGTCTCCGATATTCCGTCGCGGCTGCTGGCCACCATCCGTTCGCGCTGCCAGCACTGGAGTTTTGCCGTGCCACCGCTCGAGGTGGCCGAACCCTGGCTGAGCGAGCGCCTGGGCAGTGACGACGAGGCCCGCTTCTGGTTGAGCGTGGCGGGGGGGCTGCCACTGCTGGCCGAGGAGCTGGCCGGCGCGGATGCGCGACAGTTGCGCCATGACCTGCGCGAACTGTTCGATGCGCTGGTGCGCGGCGGCGAGCCCGTGGGCGAGGCGGCCAGGCTCGATGCGCAGTCGCTCGATCGCATACTATGGTATGGCATCGCCTGGCTGGAGGACCTGATCCGGCTAGGCCTGTCGGGAGACTCCCGACGCGTGCGCAACGCCGATCTGCTGCCGCTGTATCGCCAGGCGGTCAAGAATGCCCGCGTGCGCGACTGGTTCCGGCTGCTGGATTATGCCCGCGAGCAGCGTCGACTGCTGGCGGCAGGTGGTAATCCGAACCCGCAGCTGGTGCTCGAGGCCTGGCTGGTTCGCTGGTCGGCGCTGCTGAGATCCTGAGCGCGTCGACGTCGTCGATGATGACGTCGACGCGGCGCTTTCGTCTTCCTCTATCCTGGAAATTTTCATGTTCGTCGACTCTCACTGCCATCTCGATCGCCTCGATCTGACGCCCTACGGCGGCGATCTCGACGCGGCCCTGGAGGCCGCCAGGAGTCGTGGCGTCCGGCGTTTCCTGGCAATCTCGACGTCGCTGGAAGGCGCGCCGGACCTGGCCGGGATTGCGCGGCGCCATGACGATGTCGACATCAGCGTCGGCCTGCATCCGCTCCACGAGGTGGCCCAGGAGCCCGACAGCGAGGCGATCCAGGCATGTGCCGACCGCTACGGTGCGGTGGCCATTGGCGAAACGGGCCTCGATTTTCACTACGACAGCGTACCGCGGGAGATCCAGCGCCAGCGCTTCGCCTCCCATCTCCGTGCTGCCCGCGAACTCGAGCTACCGGTCGTGATCCATACCCGTGACGCGCGTGACGAAACGCTGGCACTGATCCGCGAGCATATCGATCCGCAGGTGGGCGGGGTGCTCCACTGCTTTACCGAAGACCTGGAGATGGCCCGGGAGGCATTGAGGCTGGGCTTCTACATTTCGCTGTCGGGTATCGTCACGTTCGCCAGCGCCGAGGCGCTGCGCGGCGTGGCCCGCCAGGTACCGCTGGATCGCCTGCTGATCGAGACGGACAGTCCGTTCCTGGCGCCGGTTCCTCATCGCGGCCGGCCCAACGAGCCACAATGGGTCGTCGAGGTTGCCGAGTGCATCGCCCGCGAGCGAGGTATCACCGTCGACGAAGTGGCGATGCAGACCCGGGCCAACTTCTATCGACTGTTTCCCGGCTGCGCACCGGACGGGCAGGCCGACAACCCGTTCGTGTGAGAGCGTTCACCGGCGACAATGCACGTAGCGGCGCTGGTGCGTCGTCCAAGGGGGGCACGATGAAACTCGACACGCTGTTCCAGCAGCTCGATCCGCAGTCGATTCCACCGCTGGCGCAGTGGGATCCGCCATTTTGCGGCGACATGGACCTGGTCATCTCGGCCAATGGCGAGTGGATCCACGAGGGGACGCCGATACGGCGCCCCGCGCTGGTCGATCTGTTGAGCCGGGTGCTGCGCCGGGAGGCCGATGGCGGCTACTACCTGGTCACTCCCGCCGAGAAGCTGCGCATCGGGGTCGAGGATCTGCCGCTGCTGGTGACCGACGCCGATCGGGTCGATGCCGGTTGGATCGCTGTCACCGCCGACGGCGACCGGGTGCCGCTGGACGCCACCCACCGTCTGACACTGGTGAGCGGTCCGGCGGGAGACCTCCTGCCGGCACTGCCCATTCGCCATGGCCTGCTGGCGCGCCTGCACCGCAACCTGTTCTATCGCTGGGTCGAGCTGGCCGAGCGGCGCGGCGGCGAGATCGGGCTGTGGAGCGGGGGTGTCTGGCAGGTGCTGGGCCGGATCGACGACGAGGCGTCATGAACGATCTGGTCCACTCGATGCTGCCGGACAGGGCGAGCGCCGACGGATTGACCGCTGAACAGCGTGCCGTGGTCGGCCATCGTCAGGGTCACGCGCGGGTCGCTGCGGTAGCCGGTGCCGGCAAGACCACGACCCTGGTGAAGCGTGTGTTGCATCTGCTCGCCAACGGCGAGAATCCGCGGCGCATCCTGGTGCTGATGTTCAATCGCGCGGCGAGGGACGACTTCCGCGCCAAGCTGACCCGGGAGGCGCCGCCGAACGTCGCGCTGCCGGAGGTGAGAACCTTTCATTCGATCGGCCATCGCCTGACCCAGAGCCTGACACGCTGGGGATACCTGCCGCCGCGCCAGTTGCTGCAGGCGGACTGGCAGCGGGAACGGCTGCTGCGGCAGGCGGTGATGCAGAGCCTGGAGTCGGCCGACGGCGAAACCCGCGAGGCGGCCCTGGATGCGGATCGGCTCGAGGCGTTCGGCCAGTTCTGCGACCTGGTCAAGGCGGAGGTCGCCACGCCGGCGGAGCTGTTCGAAAAGCTCGGCTATACCGCTAGCGAGCGGCACTTCATCGACGCCTTCGAGGTGGTGGAATCGTTGCTCGAGTCCGCCGGACAGATGACCTATGCGGATCTCCTCCATCGTCCGCTGCGATGTCTCGAGAGCCACGCTGACGCGCGCCGCCGGGTCGAGGGTTTTCTGGGTCATGTGATCGTCGACGAATACCAGGACATCAACGAAGCCCAGCTACGGCTGCTCAAGATCCTCGCCGGCCGGCAGGCCCAGGTCATGGCGGTGGGCGATGCCAATCAGTGCATCTACGAGTGGCGCGGTGCGCGGCCCGACGCGATGCTGGCACGCTTCGACGGGCTGTTCGGCAACGCCAGCGAGTACCCGCTCTCCTATACCTTCCGACATGGCCACGCCCTGGCACTGGCTGCCAACCACGCGATTCGGCACAATCGCCAGCGCTGGGACCAGCTCTGTCTGGCAGCGCCCGGCAACCCCTTGACCGAACTCCAAACCGGCGTCGGTGCCAGCGCGCTGTTGGAGACACTGCAGCGCTGGCACGCGAATGGCCGACACAGCGACGAGGCCTGCGTGCTGGTGCGCAGCTGGTCGTTGTCGGTCTCGGTACAGCTGCAGTTGCTGCGGGCCGGCGTGCCGTTTCGGCTGGCGCAGGAGGAGCGCTTCGTGTTCCGGTTGCCGCTGGTCCAGGCCCTGGCGGGCTACCTCCAACTGGCCCGCGAACCGCAGAGGCTGCACGATCCCGCCCATCTGGCGCTGCTGTTTTCGCAGCCGACGACCTTCGTGGCCCAGGAGCGCGTGCGCCGGCTGGTCGATGAGCTTGCCCGCACCCAGCATTGGCCGGCTCGCGACGCTTCGGTTCTGGCGGGCCTCAAACCCGGCCAGCGCCGGCACCTTAAACGGCGGTGGCAGCTGCTGTGCGAGCTCCCCAAACTGGCATCGTGGCCGCCGGCCAAGCTGCTCGAGCACGTGGTCGATGCCATCGACGCCGAGAAAATTCTGCGTCGCTCGGCGGCGCGACGCGAGAAAGGCGATGATGACGTACGCCTGCTCGATGTCCTGATCGAGCAGGCGGGGGAGTTGGCCAGCGATCCCGAGGCGTTCATCGAGCTGCTGCGCAATCCGGTCGAGAATCGCCCCGACGGCGTGTTGATCAGCACGGTGCACGGCGCCAAGGGGCTGGAGTGGCCGCTGGTTGCGGTGTGGGGGCTCAACGAGGAGGATTTTCCCCATTTCAGTCGCGACAATCCGCTCTCGCCGGAGCGGCTGGAGGAGGAGCGGCGGCTCTACTACGTGGCCATCACCCGAGCCAGGGAGCGGCTGCTGCTGGTTCAGGATGGCGGCGATCACCGGCCGAGCCGGTTCCTCGACGAGACCGCGGTAGAGGACTGCAGTCGAATCGACCGGGCGATCCGCGGCGGCAGGGAGACCGGCGTCGCGGTTCGCGAGCCGGAGATGATCGGCACCTATCTGGAGCGCATCGGCCAGGCGTGTGCGGATCTGGAGCATCTCGGGCGATCCCTCACGCTGCACGCCCGGCAGCCGGAGGCGCCATCCCCGGCGGCTGCTGCCGAGCCGGTCGGTGTGGCGCCGTGGCGGGTCGGAGACCGGGTGCGGCACGCCAGCTTCGGTGATGGCGAGGTGCTGGTGGTCGAGGGCAATGCCGCCAACCCGGTGATCGATGTCCGCTTTGTCTCGGCCGGTCGCCGCCGCTTGATCGCCTCGCGAGCGCCGCTGACGAAACTCTCGTGATAGGCCAGACTGTCCCTTTCGATCGATGACGCTTGTGGAGGGAGTGATGAACGCATCCGTGCTGGTGACGGTGGAGGAGTTGCAGCGCAGTCTCGTCGGCGATCGCCCGCCGCTTGTACTGGATTGTCGTGCTCGCTTGGATGACGCCTCAGCAGGAAAGCGGCTTTGGCGGGAATCGCATATCCCTGGCAGTCACCAACTGGATATGGATCGCGATCTCTCTAGCCCGCCCGGTGACGGTGGCCGCCATCCGCTGCCGTCTCCTGAGGCCTTTACGACGACGATCCAATGTCTTGGCATCCAGCCGCACCGTGCCGTGGTGGTTTATGACGACAAAGGTGGACAGCTATCGGCAGCTCGCGCCTGGTGGATGCTGGCTTGCTGGGCGAGACATCCCGATGTGCGGGTGCTCGACGGTGGCTTGCCCGCCTGGCAGGCTGCTGGCGGTGAGCTGGCGACGAATGAGTCGATATCGCCGCTGACCAGCCGATGGCGGCCGGATTTCGACCATACGGTGCTCATCTCGGCACGAGATCTGTTGGAAGATGGTGGCTTGCTGGTCGATGCCCGAGGCGAAGCTCGCTTTCGTGGCGACGAGGAACCCATTGATGCGGTTGCGGGACATATCCCCGGCGCAGCCTGTCGACCCAGTAGCACCAATCTCGATGCGACCGGTCATTTCAAGTCACCACGGCGGCTGGCGGAGGAGTTGCCTCGGGCCGACAGCGTGACGGCCTATTGCGGCTCCGGCGTGACTGCCTGCCACAACATCCTCGCCTATGCAATTGCGGGCCTGCCATTGCCGCGACTCTACGCCGGCTCCTGGAGCGAGTGGATCCGCGACCCCGCCAGGCCGGTCGCGACCGGCGACTAGGCCCGGCTTCGCCCAGCGCCGTGTCCCGGTCGTAAGCTCGAAGCGGGAACCAAAAACTGCCCCAGGCATTTGCTTGGGGCGGTCTGCTTTATGCTGCCTTCGAGCTTCGAGCTTACATGTTGGGGTAGTTGGGGCCGCCGCCGCCTTCCGGTGCCACCCAGGTGATGTTCTGGGACGGGTCCTTGATATCGCAGGTCTTGCAGTGGATGCAGTTCTGGAAATTGATCCGGAACTGCGGCTCACCCGCTTCCTCGACCACCTCGTAGACGCCCACCGGGCAGTAGCGCTGCGCGGGTTCGGCGTAGGTCGGCAGGTTCTTCTCGATCGGGATGTCGGGATCGCTCAGCTTCAGATGACAGGGCTGGTTCTCGTCATGGTTGGTGTTCGACAGGAACACCGATGATGGCTTGTCGAACGACAGCTTGCCGTCGGGCTTGGGATAGTCGATCGGCGATGACTCCGGCGCGGTCTGCAGGCGATGGTCCGGCGTGGTGTCGTGCTGCGTCGGCAGCTTGCCGCCCAGCAGTTGATCGACGAAATTGAAAGCGCCGCCGCCCACGGTACCGAACCTGTGAATGGCCGGGCCAAAGCTGCGGCTGGCATCGAGCTCCCGCCACGCCCAGCTCGACTCCCAGGCCGAGGTGAACTCAGTGAGCTCCTTGCCGCCCTCATCGCCCTCATCGTCGGCGGCGATGGCGGCGAATACGGTCTCGGCCGCGATCAGCCCCGACTTCATCGCGGTATGAATACCCTTGATCTTGGCGAAGTTGAGTGTGCCGGCATCGCAGCCCAGCAGCAGGGCGCCGGGCATGGTCATCCTGGGCAGGCAGTTGGCACCGCCCTTGGTGATTGCGCGGGCGCCGTAGGCCACGCGTTTTCCGCCTGTCAGATGACGCGCCAGCAGTGGATGATGCTTCATGCGCTGGAATTCGTCGAAGGGCGAGAGATAGGGATTGCGATAGGCCAGGTCGACGATCAGGCCCACCATGACCTGCTGATCGTCACCATGGTAGAGAAACCAGCCTCCATGGCTATCGCCACCGAGCGGCCAGCCGGAGCCGTGCAGCACCAGGCCGGGCTGGTGCTGCTCGGCGGGCACGTCCCACAGCTCCTTGAAGCCGATGGCGTAGTGCTGGGGGTCGCGGTTCGCATCGAGCTCGAAGCGCGCGATCAACTGCTTGCCGATATGGCCGCGGGCCCCTTCGCAGAACAGCGTGTACTTGGCGCGAAGTTCCATGCCGGGCATGTAATTGGCGGTTTCGCTGCCGTCGGCGGCAACTCCCATGTCGCCGGTGATGATGCCGCGTACGATGCCATCCTCGTCGACGATGGGCTCCTGCGCGGCGAAGCCGGGGAAGATCTCGACGCCCAGCCCCTCGGCCTGCTCGGCCAGCCAGCGACAGAGGTTGCCGGCACTGATGACGTAGTTTTGTGTGGCCTGGCTGTCGCTGCCATGGCCTGTGTTGTGCATCGATTTCGGCACCAGGGCGTTGGGCAGTTTCTGCGCCTTGTCGGCGTCTTTCAGCAGGTAGAGTTCATCGCGCAGCACGGGCGTGTTCAGCGGCGCGCCGCGCTCGGCCCAGTCGGGAAACAGCTCCGCCAGGGCTCGCGGTTCGAACACCGCGCCGGAGAGAATGTGCGCGCCGACCTCCGACCCCTTTTCGACCACGCAGACCGATAACTCCCGTCCGGCGTCGCTCGCTTGCTGCATCAGACGACATGCCGCCGACAGCCCGCTGGGGCCTGCACCGACGATCACTACGTCGAAATCCATGGATTCACGTTCCAAACCCGATCTCCTCGCTTGCTGGCAGGGCCTATGTCACGATGCCTGCCCGGTCCGTTCGTCGACGGCGATGGACCGTCGTTTGTTATAGCCTAACGTTAGCCAGATGATTGCCGTTATGCCAACCGGCGCTGGTCTTATGCGAAGGTGCTGCTTCGGCACGATGCCGTCGATGCGCTATTATCGCATTTTCGCCCATCGCTGTCCCCGTGATGCACCATCCTGGGGCGCGGTGGGTGTCGAGTTGACCCCGGCCGGCGTCGGCGTGATTCTGTCTCCGCCGACGTTTTTGTTACCGGGCATCGAGCCATGATCGGGGGCCGCCGAGGCGCCAATCGTCGATATCGGCCGATGCCTGCCGGGTCGGTCTGCCAACAGCCAGCGAGGACACCCATGAAAGTACTCGTCGCGGTCAAACGCGTCATCGACTACAACGTCAAGATCCGGGTCAAGCCGGACCACTCCGATGTCGACCTGACCAACGTCAAGATGGCCATGAACCCGTTCTGCGAGATCGCGGTGGAAGAGGCCGTTCGACTCAAGGAGAAGGGGATCGCCACCGAGATCGTCGCCGTCACGGTCGGTCCCAAGGCCTCGCAGGAACAGCTGCGCACGGCATTGGCGCTGGGTGCGGATCGTGCCATCCACGTCGAGACCGACGCGCGCGTCGAGTCGCTGGCGGTCGCCAAGCTGCTCAAGGGCGTCGTCGACGAGGAGCAGCCCGACCTGGTCATCCTCGGCAAGCAGGCCATCGATACCGACAACAACCAGACCGGCCAGATGCTGGCGGCCCTGAGCGGCATGGGCCAGGGCACCTTCGCCTCCGAAGTGGCCTTCGGCGACGGTGTCGAAGAGGGTGAGGTTCGCGTCACCCGCGAGATCGATGGCGGCCTGCAGACCGTCGCGCTCAAGCTGCCGGCCGTGGTCACTACCGACCTGCGCCTCAACGAGCCGCGCTACGCCAAGCTGCCGGACATCATGAAAGCCAAGAAGAAGCCGCTCGATACCAGGACGCCGGAGGCGCTCGGCGTGACCGTTGCCAGCGGATTGTCGCTGCTCAAGGTCGAGACGCCGGCCGAGCGCAAGGGCGGTATCAAGGTGGGCTCCGTGGATGAGCTGATCGACAAACTCAAGAACGAAGCCAAAGTGCTTTGAAAGGAGCGGATGGGATGAGCATTCTGGTTCTCGCCGAATACCACGACGGACAGCTCGCTGCCGGTACCGCCCACGTCGTGGGTGCAGCCCGGGCGATCGGCGGCGATATCGATATCCTGGTCGCGGGCGACGATATCGCCGGCGTTGCCGAAGCGGCCGCCAGGCTCGACGGCGTCTCGCGCGTCCGCGTGGCCGACGCCCCGGTATACGCCCACCAGTTGGCCGAGCCGCTGGCGGATCTGCTGGTCCAGCTCGCCGACGACTACAGCCACGTGCTGGCCGCGGCCTCCACGGATGGCAAGAACGTGCTGCCACGCGTCGCCGCGCTCAAGGACGTCTCCCAGATCTCCGAGATTTTGAGCGTCGAGAGTGCCGATACCTTCAAGCGGCCGATCTATGCCGGCAACGCCATCGCCACGGTGCAATCCCGCGATCCGCTCAAGGTCATCACGGTGCGCACCACGGCGTTCGAGCCGGTGGCCGACGGCGCCGCCGCTCCCGTCGAAGCCCTGGATATCGTGGTCTCCAGCACGCTGTCGCGTTTCATTGGCGAGGAGCTGGCCCAGAACGAACGTCCGGAGCTGGGTGGCGCGCGCGTCGTCATTTCCGGCGGTCGCGGGATGGGCAATGGCGACAACTTCAAGCTTCTCGACGGCATCGCCGACAAGCTGGGTGCGGCGATTGGTGCCTCCCGCGCCGCCGTCGACGCCGGCTTCGTGCCCAACGACATGCAGGTCGGACAGACCGGCAAGATCGTTGCCCCCGATCTCTATATCGCCGTGGGGATCAGCGGCGCGATCCAGCATCTGGCCGGGATGAAGGACTCCAAGGTGATCGTGGCGATCAACAAGGACGACGAGGCGCCGATCTTCCAGGTGGCGGACTATGGCCTGGTGGGCGACCTGTTCGAGATCCTGCCCGAGCTGGAGCAGAAGCTGTAGAAAATCGGGATTTTCCAGGTGGCGCTCTCGCAGGTCCCCGGCCTGGCCGGTGACCTGTTCGAGATCCTGCCCGAGCTGGAACAGAAGCTGTAGTCCCGTCGCCGTGGAACCGCGGTGGTGAAGAAGCCGATGCCCGATGGCATCGGCTTTTTCGTGTCCGGGGATCGGGCGCCGTGTTCAGGAAGCCTTGCCTCAGCGCCAGCGAAGGGCGTCGCTGAGAGGGTGGCGGCGTGCATGCGGATTGATAATTGTTCTTGTTTGTATTAGCGTGTCGCGTCGAATTCAACGTCGTCATCCCGCCGACCCGGCGGCGCTCTTCACCGCCTCGTCGTTACGGCTCATCCGCAAGGAGATAGCGTGGTGCTTCATTTCCCGCGAAGAACGAGTGGGTATGTATCGGCCCTTTGCCTCGCAGCCATCGGCGTGAGCGCGTCCAGCACGATACTTGCCCAGGATTCGCTCAGTCAGGCCAGTATCCAGGCACAGCAGACCCAGGCCGAGCTCCAGCAGCGCATCGACGAGGCCGATGACGCCACGCGCGAGGCGCTGCAGCGCTTGCGGCAGGCCGGCCAGCAGGCCGATCGGCTGGAGAGCTACAATGCCGAACTGGCGCCAATCGTCGACAACCAGGCCAAGCGGATTGCTTCTGAAAAGCAGGCGCTCACGCAGATTTCCGTGACTCGCGAGGCGCTGCCGGGAGAGATGCGCCAGATGGTCGGACAACTGCGAGAGATGATCGAAGCGGATATGCCGTTCCTGCGTGACGAGCGTCTGGCGCGCGTCGACGATCTGGAGCAGATGCTTTCCCGCGATGACGCCTCCCAGGCCGACAAGCTACAGCGTATCTTTTCCGCCTGGCGCGCCGAGCTGGCCTATGGGCGCGAGATGGACCAATGGAGCGGACCGCTCGAGGGCGTACAATCCGATGCCGCCAGCCAGGGTAGCCAAATGGCGAGGGAAGTCGATTACTTGCGCGTTGGCCGCACCGGCTGGTACTACGTCACCCCGGACGATCGCGCCGGCGGTGTCTGGAGTGTCGCCGACGGCGAGTGGGAAGCGCTGAACGGCGATCAGATCGGCGAGGTTCGCCGTGGCATTCGAATCGCTCAGGACCAGAGCGCGCCGGCCCTGTTGCATCTGCCGGCATCGCTGGTAGTCGGCGCGGGGCGGTCAGCGACGGAGGGCCGGTCATGAGCCGTCATTCATGGTGGTTGGCGCTGCCGATCGCGGCGATCACGCTGTTTTCCGGCACCGTCAGTGCACAATCCGGCGCCACGGCAAGCGACGATGCGACGAGTGACACGTCGGCCTCTATGCAGCAGGTACTCGACAGGTTCCGTGCCGACAGCCAAGCTGCCGAGCAGCGCGACAACCAGCGGCTGGAAGCGCTGCTGGACGATCGTCAGGCGCTGCAACAGGCGGTTAGCGATGCCGAGCAGCGGTTACAGCAGGCACAGGTCCGACGGGAAGAGCTGGAAGCGCGCCGGTCCGACCAGCAGCAGCAGTTGGCCGATCTTCGCCAGCAGCGTAAGCAGGATGCCGGCGATATCGGCGATGTCTCCGGGATCGTCAAGCAACAGGCCAGCGAGCTTCGGGACGCCCTCGCCGAGAGCTGGCTGACCGTTGGCGGCGATGCGGCGTTGCCGCCGCGTCTCGACGATCGTGGGCTCGTCGATCTGCAGACTTTCGAACGAGTACGCCGGGACCTGGCGGGGCTGATCGTGGAGAGCGGGCGCGGGGTGCGTTTCCAGGCACCTGTCGCGGGTCAGGATGGCGACGTGAGCCAGCGTGAAGTCGTGCGTCTGGGCGATACCGTCGCCTTCAGCGATGGCAATCTGCTGCAGCGCATGGGCGACGACGGACGCCTCGCCGTGTTCGCGGCGACGCCGGGCGACGCCCGGCAGGCGTTGCGGGCGTTCCAGCAGGGCGAGGGCAACCAGATCGTGATCGACCCCACCGACGGTGACGTGCTCGAGGCGCTATCTCAGCAGCCCACGCTGTGGCAGCGCTTCCAGCAGGGTGGCTACGTTGGCTACGTGATCGTGGCGCTGGGACTCGTCGGGCTGCTGGTGGCGCTGGTCCAGTACGCCTATCTGCTTCGGGTCAGCGCGAAAATGCGCCGCCAGACGCAGAACCCGGAGACGCTGCATGACGACAACCCGTTGGGCCGGGTGCTCGGACGCTTCGCCGCGTTGGGCCGCGATCACGCCCCGGAAGCGCTGGAAGCTCGTCTCGACGAGGCCATGCTGGCGGAGCAGCCACGCCTGGAGCGGGGCCAGCCGATCGTCAAGCTGATCGCGGCGGTGGCCCCGCTGCTGGGGCTGCTGGGCACGGTCACCGGCATGATCGTCACCTTCCAGTCGATCACCGTGTTCGGGACCGGCGATCCGCAACTGATGGCGGGCGGCATCAGCCAGGCCCTGGTGACGACCGTGCTGGGTCTGATCACCGCCGTTCCCCTGCTGTTCGTCAATACGGCGCTGAACAGCCGCAGCCGCCGCCTGATCGGCCTGCTGGAAGGCCGCGCCAGCGCCGTGCTCGCCGAGCATCTCGAAGCCGAAACCGCTGCCGTTGCCCACGCCGAGGAGCGTCGCCATGGTGCTCACGCTTGAGCCGATCCGCTGGCTGATCGGCGCCGGCGGTGAGGTGCTGGTGGTGATCATGCTGGTGGCGATGGCGCTGTTCGCGATGTCGCTGGAGCGGCTGTTCTATTGGCGATTCACCCATCGCCGTGCTCGGCGGGTGCTGATCGAAGCCTGGATTCGGCGTCGCGATCACTCGAGCTGGAGCGCACTGACACTACGCGAAGTGTGGACGAGCGAACTGATTGCCCGGCTGCGCCTACCGGTGCCATGGCTCAAGCTGCTCATCGCGATTTGCCCCTTGCTCGGATTGCTAGGGACGGTGACCGGGATGATCCAGGTATTCGACAGCCTGGCGCTGACCGAGAGCAGTCAGGCGCGGGCAATGGCCGATGGCGTTGCCCAGGCCACGTTGCCGACGCTGTGCGGAATGGCGGTCGCCGTGGTCGGTCTGCTGTTCGTCACCCGTCTGGAACAGATCATTCGGCGCGAGGATCAGCGGCTGCACGACCGCATGGCCCGCGCCGTGGAGGACTCTCATGCGTAGGCGCCGCTTGCGGGAAGCGAATGATGATTCGACCGGCATCGACCTGACGCCGATGCTGGATGTTGTCTTCATCATGCTGATCTTCTTCATCGTCACCACCAGCTTCATCAAGGAAAGTGGCGTCGAGATTCAGCGGCCCGAGTCCAGCGAGGCGACGGCGCGGCAGGACACCCAGGTGTTGGTTGCGATCACGGGCGAGGGTGCGGTGTGGGTCGATGGCGAGGCCGTGGATGCTCATCGCGTCGGTGCGCGCGTTGCGCAACTGGTCTCCGGTGATGGTAGCGTCGTGGTGCAGGCCGACAAGAACTCGACCACCGGGCTGTTGATTCAGGTGATGGATCGCATTCATCAAGCTGGGGTCGACAACGTTGCCGTAGCCGCCAATCGGGACGCCGGCTGATGCGCAGATTGGCCGGTCTGGTGGGCGGCGCGATGCTGGCGTTGCTATTGTTCTATCTACTGGCGCTGCTGGTGGCACCGCCGGCACCGGATCGTACCCAGATCGTCACGCCCATGGCGATTTCGATGGTCGACGCCCCGCAGCAGGACCAGACGCAGCCGACGCCGACATCACCCTCGTTACCGCCGCCCAGTGCGCCACCGCCGCCGCCCGCGGCAGCGCCGCCACCCGCAGCCGAAGCGCCCAGCCCGGTGGAGATTCCAGAGCCGCAGACGCCGCCGATGCAGACGCCGGACGTCACGCTGGACGAGACGCTGCCCGAGCTGAGCGAAGCACGGCCCGAACCGGAACCTCGCCCCGAGCCGGAACCCCGGCCGACGCAGGAAACGGTTGCTGAAACCGCGCCGCAGCCGGAAGCCACACCCGAGGCGGCGGATGGGCCGCCGCAGCCGAATCCGGCGCCGCAGCAACCGCCCCGAGGCACCCAGGCTTCGCCACGTGACGTCGGTCAGTTGCAGCCGACCAGTCGGGTCAATCCGACCTACCCGATGCGCGCGCGTCGTCGCGGCATGGAGGGCTATGTCGAGGTCAGCTTCATCATTCAACCGGATGGGCGTGTCGATACCGGCAGCTTGCGCGTGATCGATGCCGACCCGGCCAATGTCTTCGATCGAGCGGTGGAAGAGGCTGTATCGCAGTGGCGGTTCCCGCCGGCCGACGACGTACGGCGCGCCACCCAGCGTATCCAGTTCCAGTTGGAGGGCTGATGATGAGTTCGACGACGGTTCGCCGGCTGGGCAAGCGTTGCCTGGTGCTGGTGGCAGCGGGCCTGATCGGCTTCGGCGGCGTTCCGCTGGCGCAGGCGGAGGGGCCGGGGCTGCGTCCGGACATGATTCGAACGCTGCAGTCCATGCAATCTCAGCTCGAGGCCGGCGACGATGCTGCCGTGGCCTCGCGTGCGGCGGCATCCGCCTCGCGTCTTGAAGGCGGTAACGCCGCCGACCGCTGGGCGCGGGCGCTATTCCTGCAACTGACCGCCACGGCCAATGCCAGTCGGGATAACGACGCCGTGGCGGCGGATCAATTTGCCGAGGCGCGGCGAATCGACGGCGTCCCTGATGCTCGCCGGCTCTCCTGGCTGCAGCAGGAAGCGCGTCTCCGGCTCCGCGCCGGCCAGACGCGGCAGGGCGCGGACCTGCTGACCGACTGGATCGAGCGCAGCGGCGGTGGCGATGCCTCGCGCTGGCTGCTGGTCCAGGCGCGGGCGTCGCTCGATGACTGGAGCGCGGCCAGCCAGTCTCTCGATCGCCTGCGGGAATCCGGAACCGAAGGCTGGAGCTCGTCGCAGCGTCAACTGGCGAGCACGGTCTATCAGCAGAGTGGGCGTTTTGACGACGCCCTGGCGCTACTGGGCAATGACCAGGATTCGCCGGACGTCTGGCGCCGCGCCGCGGGCCTGGCCCAGCAAGCCGGCGATAGCGGCCGGGCCGCGGCGATCTGGGAGAGCGGCTGGCGCCGTGGCGTGCTGGTCACGAAAGATGATCTGCGGCAACTGGCCAAGTTGCATATCGCCGGCGGTACGCCTGCCCGTGCCGCCGAGCATCTGGCACAGTGGCTGGAGGACGGTCGGCTGGAAACCAATGCCGACAACCTGAAGCTCCTGGCGCAGGCCTGGATGGCGGCACGCAGCCACGACGAGGCACTGTCGGCCTGGCGGGCGCTGGCGGAGCGGACTGGCCGCGGGCAGGACTGGCAACAGCTGGCGGAGATCGCTTACGGCTGGGGCGAATGGCAAGCGACACTGGATGCGCTCTCCAGCCTGCGTCAGTCGGGCGGCGAGGTGTCGGGCCGGGACTGGCTGCTACAGGGAATCGCGGCCGCCCAGCTCGATCGGCGTGACGTGGCGCGGGAGGCCTTTCGTCAGGCCAGGGCCGCCGGCGTCGAGCAGGCGCAGCAGTGGCTGGATTCCCTGGGCTGAACGACGGCGTCCCGGCGGCGACGCCCCGGGATCCGAGGCGCCGTCTCTGCTGCCGGCTCAATTCGGATCGACATCGACTCAGTCGAGGTCGAACTCGCTCCACACCGGGGCGTGATCGGAAGGCCTTTCCATGCCGCGCAGGTCGTAGTCGATCCCGGACCGCCGAGTGGCACTCGCCAACGGCTCGGTCACCAGGATGTAGTCGATCCGCAGTCCGCGCTTGGGCTCACGGTCGAAGCCCTTGGAACGGTAGTCGAACCAACTGAAAAAATCGGTGCTGTCGGGATGGCAGTGCCGGTAGCTGTCCTCCAGTCCCCACGCCTTCAAGCGTGCAAGCCATTCGCGCTCCTCCGGCTGGAAGCTGGTCTTGCCCTCGCGTAGCCAGCGCTTGCGGTTCTCTTCGCCGATGCCGATGTCGATATCCGCCGGCGAGATATTGAAATCCCCCATGATCGCGACGCGTTCCGAAGGCGCGTGCCGCGTTTCGAGAAGCGTGTTGAGACCGGCGTAGAACGCCCGCTTGTTGGGGTACTTGGTAGGGTGAGCGATATTCTCGCCCTGGGGAAAGTAACCGTTCCACACTGTCAGCGGTTTACCATCATCCATGTCGAGCGTCACCCCGATCAGGCGGCGCTGCGCCTCCTCACCATCGTCCGGCAACCCGTAGTGAACGGACTCCGGCGCGGACCTGGTCAGCATGGCGACCCCGTAGTGGCCTTTCTGGCCATGAAAATGGACGTGATAGCCCATGGCCTCCACGGCTTCCCTGGGAAACTCGCTGTCCTGAACCTTGGTCTCCTGCAGGCCGATGACATCCGGCGCGTGTGTCGCGATCAGCGCCTCGAGCTGGTGCAGCCGCGCACGGATGCCGTTGATGTTGAAAGAAACCAGGCGCATCAGTCGGAATCCTTGTCGTCGTTGGAGGGCTTGTGCAGGGGGAGTGGCGGGGCGCTCTGACGTTGGCGCTTGCGCTCGGCCTGCAACTTGCGCTGCTGGGTCTTCTTGTCGACATAGCGACGCGACGGCGCGACTTCATCGGGGTTGTCATGGCGCCAGCGGCGGTAATCCTTGCGCTTGCCGGTGCGGATCGTCACCTTGTCGGCCAGCGACCTGGTCTTTTTTCTGCGAGTCATGCGCGTGACCTATGAGTTTCTTGCCTGGTACTTGAGAGCGGGATATTGCCGCGTAGTCTAACAGCCAGCGAAGCGCCTGCCATCGATTACCCGGGCGGGATCGGTCAACTCGGAGCTCCAAGGTTGGACGATATCGATCAACTGGGCTCGCGACGTTGGCGGGCGAGGCTGGTACAATACCGTCGGCTCGCGCCGGGTGATCTCTGCGCGAGATCGTCACTCGTCGCGTCGAGGATCCGTCTTGCAGGGCGTGGATGCCCGCCGCGCCGATCATGGTGCTTCCGGCCACCGGTATGGATAGCGCCAGCCTTCGCGAGTCAAACCGTCAATCGATTTCGGACATTCGTCATAACTATGAGTGAGTCTGACAACACCCAGGCCCCGGCACAGAACCGCAGACCCAAGCGGCGTCGGCGCAAGCCACGTAAATCGCAGTCGCGGAACACTTCAGGCTGGTCGCTAAAGCAGTTTCAGGTCGAGCCCGTTGCCGGACGCTGGCGATTCCACGATTTCGACCTGCCGAATCCGCTGATGCGCGCGATCCAGGCCGAAGGCTTCGAGTACTGCACGCCAATCCAGGCCGAGGCGCTGATGCACACGCTGCTCGGTGGCGACGTCGTCGGCAAGGCGCAGACCGGCACCGGCAAGACCGCCGCATTCCTGATCTCGATGCTGGCCTACTTCCTGGAAGAGGAATCGCCGGATGGCCAGAAGCCAGGGACGCCGCGTGCCCTGATCGTCGCGCCGACCCGTGAGCTGGCGCTGCAGATCGAGAAGGACGCCAAGGCGCTGTCCCGTTTCACGTCACTGCACGTGGCGAGCGTTGTCGGCGGCATGGACTACCAGAAGCAGCGCGACCAGCTGAGCAAGAACCTGGACATTCTGGTGGCCACCCCGGGGCGCCTGCTCGACTTCCAGCAGAAGCGGGACATCGACCTGTCCCAGGTCGAGGTTCTGGTCCTGGACGAGGCCGACCGCATGCTGTCGATGGGCTTCATTCCGGACGTCAAGCGCATCATCCGCTACACGCCCAAGCGCGAGGAGCGCCAGACCTTCCTGTTCTCGGCGACCTTCACGCCGGATATTCTCAGTCTCTCGGAGCAGTGGACGCAGAGTCCCGCTCACGTCGAGATCGAGGTGACCCACGACAACGCCGCCAACATCGACCAGCGCGTCTATCTGGTCAGCGACAGCGAAAAGCGCAAGCTGCTGTTCAACCTGGTCAATCAGGAAGCGATGGAGCGGGTGATCGTGTTCGGCAACCGTCGCGATCTGGTGCGCGAGCTGGATCAGTTGCTGCGCGACCAGGGCATCAACGCCGCCATGCTCTCCGGCGACGTGCCCCAGAACCAGCGCATCAAGACACTCGAGCGCTTTCGCGAGGGTGACGTCACCGTACTGGTGGCCACCGATGTCGCCGGACGCGGGATTCACATCGAGGACGTCAGCCACGTAATCAACTTCACGCTGCCGGAAGATCCCGAGGATTACGTCCACCGTATCGGTCGGACCGGTCGTGCCGGCGCCAAGGGCGTGTCGATCAGCTTCGTCGGCGAGGAAGACGCCTTCTCGCTGCCCGAGATCGAAAACTACATCAACGGCAAGCTCCCCTGCGAGCATCCGCCCGAGTCCATGCTGTCGTGAGCCGGCGGCGCCGGTCGGCTGGTGCTGCGGTTCAATCGATGGTGTTGGACGACCTGATCGTCTCGTGGCAGTCGCCCGCCGCCGGTGGGCGATCTCATCTCCGATAGTCCGCCCGGAAAGCGCATGCTCGACGAATCCCTCAAGCAGGAAATCCAGGAGGCTTACCGGCGCGTGCTCGAAGGGCTGGAGCTCACGCCGCGCTACGGCCAGCGCCTGATGATCGCGGAGATCGCGCGCACGCTGGCGTCGATCGAGCGGGACGAGCAGGGGCGCCGGACCTCCAACGAACACGTCTGCGTGCTGGAAGCGGGTACCGGAACCGGCAAGACCCTCGCCTATCTGCTGGCGGCGCTGCCGGTGGCCAAGGCCCGTGGCAAGCGGCTGGTCATCGCCACTGCCACGGTGGCGCTGCAGGAGCAGGTGCTCAATCAGGACCTGCCGATGCTCAAGGCCCACAGCGGCCTCGACTTCGAGTACGCGCTGGCCAAGGGCCGCGGCCGTTACCTGTGCGTGGCCAAGCTGGATCAGGCGCTGGAAGGCGTAGAGCCCAATCCGACGCTGTCGCTGTTCGAGCAGACCATCGCCACCGATGCGGGCGGCGACTTTCCGCAGTTGATCCAGGAGATGGCCGATACCTACGCTTCCGGCAACTGGGAAGGGGATCGGGACAGCTGGCCGGTCGCCATCGACGACCGGGACTGGCGTCGGCTGACCGTGGACCACCGCCAGTGCACCAACCGCCGCTGCGGGCATTTCGGGGCCTGCGCCTATTTTCGCTCGCGCCGGCATCTCGAGCAGGCCGACATTATCGTCGCCAACCATGACCTGGTGCTGGCGGATCTCGCGCTGGGTGGGGGAATGGTGCTGCCGTCGCCCAAGGACTGCATCTATGTCTTCGACGAGGGACATCACCTGCCGGACAAGGCGCTGGATCACTTCTATCACCGCTTCGGTATCAATAGCACCTTGCGCTGGCTGCGCACGCTGAAGAAGTCGCTGACCGAATTGAACACCGCGTTGGGCGCCCAGCCCACGCTGGCGCGACTGCTGGCGGCGTTCCCCGAGCGGATCGCCGCGCTGGAACCTCGGCTGGGTGACGCTTATGCCATGGGGCACCAGATCGCCGGGCTGAGCGCGGGTGCCGGCGACGAAACCCAGCATTTTCGCTTTCCCAACGGTCGCGCGCCCGAACCACTGGTCGAGCTCGCCCAGCAACTGGTCATTCCGTTTGCCGAGCTGTCGCGGGATCTCGAGACCATGAGCGATATTCTGCGCGAGAGCCTGGACCCGGATAAATCGACCGGGCTGCCCAAGGAGCAGGCCGAGCCCTGGCTGCCGCTGACGGCGCTGCTCCATGGGCGCGCCCTGGAGGCTCACTCGCTGTGGTCCGCCATGGCCAAGCCGGATCCGGAGGGACAGGCACCGCAGGCGCGCTGGCTGACGTTCCAGAGCTTCGCTGGAGAACCGGAGCTCACCTTTTCGGCCAGCCCGGTATCGGCGGCGGAAACCCTGGCCCGCCATCTGTGGGGGAGCTGCTATGGCGCGGTGGTGACGTCTGCCACGCTGACGGCGCTCAATCGCTTCGAACGACTTCAGGAGCGGGCGGGGTTGGCCAACCGTTACCGCTACCAACGCCTGCCAAGCCCGTTCGACTATTCCCGCGCGATTCTCAGCGTGCCGCGAGAGGCCGTCGAGCCGGGGGATGCCATGGTCCACGATCGCTCGATCGTCCAGTTCATCGAAGGCCTGGGTGACGATGAAGCGGTACTGGTGCTGTTTTCGTCACGCAAGCAGCTGCGCAGTGTCGCCGATGCGCTGGAGGAGCCGTGGGCCTCGCGGCTGCTCTCCCAGGATCGATTGCCCAAAAGAGAGCTGCTGGAGCGCCATCGCGTTGCCGTCGACGCGGGCAAGGGTAGCCTGATCTTCGGTCTGGCGAGCTTCGCCGAGGGGATCGACCTGCCGGGGCGTTATCTGACCCACGTGGTGATCACCCGGCTGCCATTCTCGGTGCCGGACGATCCGGTCGGCGCCACGCTGGCCGAATGGATCGAAAGCCAGGGCGGCAACCCGTTCATGCGGATTTCGGTACCGGATGCGTCGATCAAGCTGGTGCAGGCGTGCGGGCGGCTGATCCGCAAGGAGAACGACAGCGGCCGCATCTCGCTGCTGGACCGGCGCGTGCTGACGCGTCGCTACGGCAAGGCGTTGCTGGATGCGCTACCACCGTTTCGACGTCAGATCGACGGGGTGGAAGCGGGCGAGCCGGTCCGGAACTGATCGCTGAGCGAGGCCTCTTCGCCGTTGTGAAAACGCCCGATGCTGGAACCAGCATCGGGCGTTTTCCCTTATCGACCCTTGCGAGTTGATCCGTTATCGATAACGGATCAGTCGCCGGCCTGCAGGCGGTCGCGCAGCGGCGTCTCGAGCTGCTCCGCCATCTGCGTCAGCGTGCGCTCGGTGGTTGGCCAGTCGATGCAGGCGTCGGTGATCGAAACGCCATACTGGAGCTGACTGCGATCCTCTGGCACCTTCTGGCTGCCCCAGCCGATGTTCGACTCGATCATCAGCCCAATGATCGAGCGGTTGCCGTCGAGAATCTGGTGGGTCACGTTCTCCATCACCAACGGCTGCAGCGCTGGATCTTTGTTGGAGTTGGCGTGCGAGCAGTCGACCATCAGGTTGGCCTTCAGGCCCGCCTTGTGTAGTTCCTGCTCGGCGAGGGTGACGCTGACGCTGTCGTAGTTGGGCTTGCCGTTGCCGCCCCGCAGCACGACGTGGCCGTAGGCGTTGCCACGGGTGCGAATCACCGCGACCTGGCCTGCCTGGTCGATACCCAGGAAATTGTGCGGGCTGGCCACCGACTGCAACGCGTTGACGGCCACATCGAGGCTGCCGTCGGTACCGTTCTTGAATCCGACGGGGCCGGAGAGGCCGGAGGCCATCTCGCGATGAGTCTGGGATTCGGTGGTGCGGGCACCCACCGCGGACCAACTGATGCAGTCCTGCAGATATTGCGGCGAGATGGGATCCAGCGCCTCGGTGGCCAGCGGCAGTCCGATCTCGGCCAGGTCCACCAGCAGCCGGCGGGCGATATGTAGGCCTTCCTCGATCTCGAACGAGTCGTTGAGGTGCGGATCGTTGATCAGACCTTTCCAGCCCACCGTGGTACGGGGTTTCTCGAAGTAGACGCGCATCACGATGTAGAGGCTGTCGCTGACCGCATCGGCCAGCTTGCGTAGGCGCCTGGCGTAGTCGCGGGCCGCATCCGGGTCGTGGATCGAGCAGGGGCCGATGACGACGAGCAGGCGAGGGTCTTCACGATCGAGAATCCGCTGGATGGTCTGGCGGCCTTCGATGACGGTGCGTTCGGCGGATTCCGAAAGTGGAATGTTCTGCTTCAACGCCTCCGGGGTAATCAGGAGATCCTGGGAAAGAACGTTGAGATTGTTGACCTGCTGTTCCGACATGCTGGGTCCCGTTGGCTCTGGTAGTGACTGCTCGTGAAGCGCGTACTATGGAGGTTCAAGGGTACAAAAATCAACTTCGCGAGCCCAGCTGGCGCCGTCTCCCGGGAATCGGGCGGAAAACTGGCGGCTTGATGGGAGAGGCTAAAACGGCAACACTGGGCCGGCTTCGCGTGCTAATCCTTCGTTTCTGTTATAAGTTGCACGCCTGTCACTGAATCGCGAGCCCCAAGGGCTCCAGGTTGGATCATGAGCGTATTGTCTCCCAGTCACCATAGTTGTCACCGTCGTTTTGCTCTGCCGCGTCCTGCCCCCAGTCGTTCGGGGAGGCGTTGAATGGGTGTCCGAGAGACCGATCAACAACTCGTCGAGCGCGCGCAGAAGGGAGATACTCGGGCCTTCGATCTTCTGGTCAAAAAATACCAGCACAAGATTCTCGGGCTGATAAGCCGCTACGTCCAGGACCATTCCGAGGTGCAGGATGTTGCTCAAGAGGCGTTCATCAAGGCGTATCGCGCCTTGGGAAGTTTTCGTGCCGAGAGCGCCTTCTATACTTGGATGTATCGCATCGCCATCAATACGGCGAAGAACTATCTGGTGTCCCGTGGGCGACGGCCGCCCGGCAGCGATCTGGACATCAGCGACGCCGAGATCGTCGATCAGAGCGGGCGACTGTCGGATATCGAGTCACCGGAGGCTGCCATCGCCCGCGACCAGCTCGAGTCTGCCGTGTTCGCGGCGATAGAGCAGTTACCCGACGATTTGCGTACCGCGATCACGTTGCGCGAATTCGATGGCCTCTCCTATGAAGATATCGCCACGATCATGGAGTGCCCGGTGGGCACGGTCCGTTCGCGAATCTTCCGGGCGCGCGAGGCCGTCGATAGGCATATTGAGCCATTGCTGGAACATGGCGCCCAGAATGCTGTCAATGGCTCCTGAGTCCCGCTGGCACCGCTGCTCGGGTGGGTTCGCCCGATCCCGCTCGACGATGGGGTCACGAAAGATGAATCGAAAATGAACTGTTGCCGGTTTCCGTCGTCATAGTGGTGCAGGCGATAGTCAAGGCGTCGTCGACTGGTGACATGACAGGCGATCAAGGGCCGGTGAAGAGGGAGTGGGCTGGCGCGTTGCGGTCTTGCGACTGCGATGACGCGCCTTCAGGTGTTGCCCTGGGTGTCGCCGTCATTCAACACGTGGCAAGCCGCAAGGCGAGTGTGAGGGTGTGACTATGAAGCAGGTACACGAATCGTTCTCCGCATTGATGGACAACGAGGCCGATGAATTCGATCTGAGACGAGTACTCAAGACATTGGATGCCTCGTCGCAGGAATCCGATACCTGGCGTC
Source organism: Salinicola corii (assembly GCF_008298015.1). Lineage (GTDB taxonomy): Bacteria > Pseudomonadota > Gammaproteobacteria > Pseudomonadales > Halomonadaceae > Salinicola > Salinicola corii. The sequence goes on from NZ_VTPX01000003.1 coordinate 193,340, forward strand.
GATACCATCTGGCGCGTAGCATGATACGGCGCGAGCGCGATGCGATCGTCGATATCGATATTTCCGGCGACGTGATGGCCGCGCTGGTGGACGAACCGGTGCCGGTCCAGGAGCCAGCCGGTCAGCCGGGCAAACGCCACTCCTTCTCCATGATGGGTGGCGCCGCCGTCGCTGCCGCCGTGTCGTTGATGGTGATTACGGGAGTCCAGGTATACAACGGCCAGTTCGGCGGCGACACCACGACGGCTTCCGATGTCGCGACGAGTAGCGGGAATGCCCCTCAGGGCGGAGGCGTGCAGGCCTCGCTGGCCGTCGATGCCGCGCCCAATGACCAGAGCGGTGCGATGCAGGCTTCCATGCAGGCGCCGGTATCAAACGGGTTGCCCTATTCGCTGGATGGCGGCGGCTTGGGTAACGGTAACGGCCTGATGACTGTCGGTGAACAGGTCATGCGGCCGATGTTTCTGTCACCAAATGCCCGCCAGTCGCCCAGCGTCGATCTCGAGCAGGCGCAAACGCTGGAATCCTATCTCGAACGTCACTCGATCGGTGCCGCCTACAGCACGGGTGACAACTGGATGCCGCTACTTCGTACGCCAGGTTCGCTGTCCGCGCAGGCGGATGGGGCTGGAGCCACGGAAGCGCGCTGATGCTTCGGTTTTACCTTGGGGCTGTGGCTATCAGTCTGTTCACGCTGCCGGGCGCCGTGCTGGCGCAGTCGCACGGCGAGGCAAGAGCGGCCACGGAGAGCTTCGACTGTCGCGAGTTGGCCAAAGCGGATGATGACGTCTCTCCCAGGGCGCTGTTCCTGCGAAGCCTCTGGGCCAGCCACTGCTACAACTTCCAGGCCCGCGCCGTACGCATCAGCTACGATGGCGTCAGGACGCTGGCGCTGACCCATCGGGTGGAGAAAGGTGTCGAGACCGAAGTCGCCCGGTTTCTCGACGGCCCGCCCGTCGCGGTCAAGAAGCGGGGCAGCGTGAGCCAGGATTCCAGCCAGGCCGCGCTCGATTTCACGGCTGGGGTCGCACCGGGCGCCCTGACCGCTCAAATCGTCGAACATTACGAACTCCAGCCGATGGAGCTGGAGCGGGTCGCGGGGCGTTCGGCGTGGCGTCTCGATATCGAACCACAGGACGGACTCCGCTACGGTTATCGTCTGTGGCTGGACAGCGAGACATCGCTGCCGTTGAAGCGCGAGATGATCGGTGTCGATGGCCAGATTCTCGAGACCTTTCAGATAACCGACCTGCAGTCACCCTCGCTGTATCCCGAAACGCTCCGCCTGGGCCCCGGTCATCGCCCCGTCGATTCGCCGTGGCAGGCTCAATGGCTGCCGGATGGTTTCACGCCACAGCCGATCCCTCCCGATAGCCCAAGACAGAGTGAGCGCGCCGAGCATCGGATGTACAGCGACGGCTTGACCAGTATCAGTCTGTTCGTCGAACCCCTCGCGGGTGACCAGCACCCGCTGTTGGCCGGGATTCATCGTTTGGGTATTTCCCACGCCGCGGTTCGCCATGTGATCCATCAGGGCAGACCGATGCAGATACTGGTGTTGGGTGAAGCCCCCGCGGAAGTGCTTGCGCGTATCGCCTCGGGAGTGACATGGGACGAGGGGAGCGGCGGCGGCGTCGACCGGGTCGTCGGCGACACGCAGGGGCAGCAGAAGGACGCTAGCGCCGAGACCTCCACTCCCGGTTCCTGAGCCGCCATCCGGTGCCACCAATATCCAGCCCGCGGCGCTTGTCGCCGCAAAGAAACTTTACATCCCGTTGAACTCTTGCCGTCTTTTCTTATCAATGAGAGTGTCGCCGTGTCCTGCCTCCAGGTGCGGCGGGGTTCGATGCGCGAGGTTCTTTCGTGACGTTTACCCCTTGGGCATCGATCTGTTCAACGTGTGGCTCTCCAGAGTCTTTATCCAGTGTTTAGGAGTGTTTAATGGAACGCATGACAAGATGGTTCGCTCCGTGGCTGCTGATGGTCGTCACTCTGCTCGCTTTCCAGACCGCTCAGGCGCGCGAGCTGCCGGATTTCACCGAATTGGTCAAGCAGGCTGCTCCCGGGGTGGTGAATATCTCCACGACCAGCAGTGTCAGCGCACCCGCCGGGCCCTACGGCCAGCAGGATGTTCCCGAGATTTTCCGCCGTTTCTTCGGTGATCAGATGCCGCCGATGCCCGGGATACCGCAGGGCGAGGAGGAGCGCAAGTCGCTGGGTTCGGGATTCGTCATTCGCAAGGATGGCTATATTCTGACCAATGCCCATGTGGTCAAGGATGCCGACGAGATCATGGTCCGGCTCAACGACCGGCGCGAGCTACCCGCCAAGCTGGTGGGCTCCGATGCTCGAACCGACGTGGCGCTCTTGAAGGTCGATGCCAACGATCTGCCCACGCTCAAGATCGGGAATTCGGATGATCTGGAAGCCGGCGAGTGGGTTGCCGCCATCGGTTCGCCATTCGGCTTCGATCACTCGGTAACGGCGGGTATCGTCAGTGCCATCAACAGGACGCTGCCAAGCGAGACCTACGTGCCGTTCATCCAGACCGACGTCGCCATCAACCCGGGTAATTCCGGCGGTCCGCTGTTCAATCTCGACGGCGAAGTCGTTGGTATCAATTCGCAGATCTACACCCGAAGCGGCGGTTTCATGGGGCTCTCCTTCGCTGTTCCGATCAGCGTCGCCATGAACGTCGCCGACCAGTTGCGCACCGAAGGCCATGTCAGCCGTGGCTGGCTGGGTGTGGTGATCCAGCCGGTCTCCAAGGATCTCGCCGAATCGTTCGGGCTCGACGGCACCAGCGGTGCGCTGGTCTCCGATGTCAGCGACGACAGCCCGGCCAAGAAAGCGGGGCTCGAGGCAGGCGACGTCATTTTGAGTGCCAATGGTGCCGATATCGATGACTCCACGACGCTTCCCCGTCTGATCGGCCAGGTGGCACCGGGCGACGAGGTGGAGCTCCAGGTCATGCGCAACGGCGACAAGCGTGAAGTGGACGTTACCGTGGGCGATTGGCCGGAAGAGATGGCTGCCAATGGGGCGCCGTCCTCTCGGTCTGCCGATGATCAAACCAAGCTGGGAATCGCGATCAGCGATCTCAGCGATCAGGAAAAGCAGCAGTTGGATATCGATGAGGGCGCGCTTGTTCGTCGTGTCGATCCGCGCGGCGCGGCGGCCGCAGCCGGGATTCAGCCGGGCGATGTCATCGTCGGCTTCGACCAGAAACCGGTCGAGAGCGCCGATCAACTGATCGACGCGGTCAAGAAGGTGGACGACGATCGCGCCATCCCGGTACGTATCGTGCGCGACGGCAACTCGTTGTTCGTGGCACTGCGCCTGAAGGCCAAGGGCTGACCGGCGTTGGTCGGCAGCCTACGGCTATCCGCCACACGGCCCCGCTTCGGCGGGGCCGTGTGCTTTGGGCTTGTTGCTGTCCTTGCCCCGGTCATGTCGGTACAATGCGCCACATTCGTCATCGACCGCACGCGGGAAGAGAACGGCACCCATCGGCGTTTTCTCGGCAACAGCGCCACCGTGTGGACTGCGCGCGTACAAATTACCGGTAAGGCTTAAATGGCAGACGCTGCAAGTAACGAGCAACTGAAGTTCATCCGCAACTTCTCGATCATCGCCCACATCGACCACGGCAAGTCCACTCTCGCCGACCGCATCATCCAGTTCTGCGGCGGGCTGACGGAGCGTGAGTTGAAGGAGCAGGTGCTCGACTCGATGGACCTCGAGCGCGAGCGCGGCATTACCATCAAGGCCCAGTCGGTCACGCTCGACTATCGGGCTCAGGACGGCAATACCTATCAGCTCAATTTCATCGACACGCCGGGCCACGTCGACTTCTCCTACGAAGTGTCGCGCTCGCTTTACGCCTGCGAGGGGGCGCTGCTGGTGGTCGATGCCGCCCAGGGGGTCGAGGCGCAGTCGGTTGCCAACTGCTACACCGCCATCGAGCAGAATCTCGAAGTGCTCCCGGTGCTCAACAAGATGGACCTGCCCCAGGCGGATCCGGACAAAGTCGCTCACGAGATCGAGGAGATCATCGGCCTCGAAGCGCAAGATGCCGTACGCGTCTCGGCCAAGAGCGGTCTCAACATCGACCTGCTGCTCGAGCGGCTGGTGCGGGACATCCCACCGCCCAAGGGAGACCGCGAGGGTCATCTGCAAGCGCTGATCATCGACTCATGGTTCGACAACTATCAGGGCGTCGTGTCGCTGGTGCGTCTGTTCGACGGCACGCTGAAGAAGGGCGACAAGATACAGATGAAGTCGACCGGTCGCGACTGGGAGGTGACCGATATCGGCTACTTCACGCCCAAGCAGAACTCCACCGGTATCCTGAGAGCGGGAGAGGTGGGTTTCGTCATTGCCGGGATCAAGGACATCCAAGGTGCACCCGTCGGGGATACCATCACCCATACCAAGACCAAGGACGTGCCACGCCTGCCAGGTTTCCAGAAAGTGAAGCCGCAGGTCTACGCGGGCATGTTCCCGGTCAGCTCCGACGATTACGAGGATTTCCGTGACGCACTCGAGAAGCTGGCGCTCAACGACGCCTCGCTCGACTACGTGCCGGAGAATTCCGATGCGCTCGGGTTCGGTTTCCGCGTCGGCTTCCTCGGTACGCTGCACATGGAGATCGTCCAGGAGCGCCTGGAGCGCGAATACGACATCGATCTGCTGACCACGGCGCCCACGGTCAATTACGAGATCCTGATGGACAACGGTGAGTTGGTCACCATCTCCAACCCGTCGAAACTGCCCGACATGGCCAACGTGTCGGAGATGCGCGAGCCAATCGTGCGCGCCACCATTCTGGTGCCGCAGGAGTACGTGGGCAACGTCATCTCGGAATGCGTCAACCGCCGTGGGGTCCAGCTCGACATGCAGGTGCTCGGCAGCCAGATGCAGCTCGTCTATGAACTGCCGATGGCCGAGGTCGTGATGGATTTCTTCGATCGGCTCAAGTCGATCTCCAAGGGTTACGCTTCCCTCGACTACAGCTTCGAGAGATTCGACGCGGCCAAGCTGGTGCGCCTGGACATCCTCATCAATGGCGATCGCGTCGACGCGCTGGCGCTGATCATCCATCGCGACCATGCCCACTCCCGTGGTCGCATCCTGGTCGACAAGATGAAGGAGCTGATACCACGTCAGATGTTCGACGTGGCGGTTCAGGCGACGATCGGTGGCCATGTCGTGGCTAGGTCCACGGTCAAGGCGCTGCGCAAGAACGTGACGGCCAAATGCTATGGCGGTGACACCACGCGCAAGAAGAAACTGCTGGAGAAGCAGAAAGCCGGCAAGAAACGCATGAAACAAGTGGGTCGCGTCGAAATACCCCAGGATGCGTTTCTCGCCGTTCTCAAAGTGAACGAGTAGGAAAACACTTCATGGATTTTTCGTTGTTACTGGTGTTGGCTGTCGCCATCACGGGGCTCGTCTGGCTGTTGGACAGCCTGTTTTGGCGTCGTCCCCGTCGCCAGCGTCAGCAGGCGGCCGCCGCAGCGCAGGGTAATGAAAAGTCGGTAGGCTACAAGGATCCCTGGCCGGTCGATTATGCCCGCTCTTTTTTTCCCGTGTTACTGATCGTCCTGGTACTGCGTAGTTTCGTCATCGAACCCTTCCAGATTCCTTCCGGTTCCATGCGTCCGACCCTGGAAGTCGGCGATTTCATCCTGGTCAACAAGTTCAGCTACGGGCTTCGCCTGCCGGTCATCAACACCGAAATCGCGGATGTCGGAGAACCTAAGCGCGGTGACGTCATGGTATTTCGGTTCCCCCAGGATCCCTCGGTCAACTTCATCAAGCGCGTCATTGGGCTGCCTGGTGATCGCATCCGTTACGAGAACAAGCAGCTCTACGTCAACGGCAAGCCGGTGCCTAAATCCATGACCGATCCCGATCCCGCCGAGGCGCCCGGAGAAGAACTGTTCGAAGAGCATCTCGGCGATGTCGATCACCGGATCTTCAACAATCCGCAGAGCCCGGGGCCGCAGATGCGGGAGATCGTCGTACCCGATCATGAATACTTCATGATGGGCGACAACCGTGATCACTCCAATGACAGTCGCTACTGGGGATTCGTGCCGGAGAAGAACATCGTCGGCAAGGCGTTCGCCGTGTGGATGCACTGGGATGGCGGATTGCCTAGCTTCAGTACGGTACGCCAGATAAACTGATTCTTATATAACCCGCCACCGATCCCGCGCCGGGCCTGACAGGCCCGGCGCGGGATCGGTGGCCAGCGGCAGGAATCGCATGGCGGGCGACGGGACTTCCCCGCGCCCGCTTTGCTTCGAATGCAACGACTCTTCGTTTCAAAGACAACGACTCAATGGGAATGACGTGAGTGATCCTCTGCAAGGCTTCAGCCGTCGTATTGGCCACGACTTCCGTGACCCGACGCTGTTGGAACTGGCGCTGACGCACCGGAGCGTGGGCGGCGCCAACAATGAGCGACTCGAGTTTCTGGGAGACTCGATCGTCAATTTCGTGATCGGCGAAGCGCTGTTCAAGCGATTTCCGGCCGCTCGGGAAGGGCAGTTGTCCCGCCTGCGTGCCGGATTGGTCAAGGGACAGACCCTTGCCGTGGTAGCGCGTGAGTTCGAGCTAGGAGAATGTCTGCGGTTGGGCTCGGGCGAGATGAAGAGCGGCGGCCATCGTCGCGACTCCATCCTTGCTGACGCGCTGGAAGGGGTGATTGGTGCGATCTATCTCGATGCCGGCATGGACGTGGCCCGCAGCCGGGTGCTGGCCTGGTTCGGGACACGGCTGGAGGCGATCGATCTGCACAACACGCAAAAAGATCCCAAGACGCGACTTCAGGAGTTCCTGCAGTCCCGCCAGCAGGCGCTGCCGCGATACGAGGTGATCTCGGTGGAGGGCGAAGCCCACGCCCAGACCTTCAGCGTCGAGTGCCACGTCTCCATGCTGGACGAGTCGCCGACGCTGGGCGAAGGCTCCAGCCGGCGGATCGCCGAACAGCAAGCCGCCGAGCTTGCGTTGTCCAAACTCGAACCATCAAAGGGCAAGCGCCAATGACACAGAGCTGTGGTTTCGTCGCTATCGTCGGGCGTCCCAACGTGGGTAAATCGACGCTGATGAACCGCATCCTGGGGCAGAAGATCTCCATCACCTCCCGGCGTCCGCAAACCACGCGCCATCAGGTCATGGGCATCAAGACGATCGATGAAGCGCAGTTCATCTACGTCGATACCCCGGGTATCCACCTGCAGACCCGGGACCGCAACAAGGCGATCAACCGCTTCATGAATCAGGCGGCCACCCAGGCGCTGCGCGACGTCGACTGTGTGGTGTTCCTGGTCGACCGCACACGCTGGACGGACGAGGACCAGGTCGTTCTCGACAAGCTCACCCACGTGCAGGCGCCGGTGATCCTGGCGGTCAACAAGGTCGATTGGCTGGAGGACAAGACGACGTTGCTGCCGTGGCTGGAATCGCTCTCCGCCAGGCGCGAGTTCGCCGCCATTCTGCCGATCTCGGCCAAACACGGTACCAACGTGCCGGAGCTCGAGGGCGAGGTCGCCAAGCGCTTGCCGGAAGGCGTGCACTATTTCCCGGACGACCAGATCACCGACAAGAGCCAGCGTTTTCTGGCCGCCGAGCTGGTGCGCGAGAAGGTCATGCGCCAGTTGGGTGACGAGTTGCCCTACCAGATGACCGTCGAGATCGAGGAGTTCCGCGACGAGGGCAAGGTCATCCACATCAGCGCGTTGATGTTGGTCGAGCGACAGGGCCAGAAGAAGATTCTGATCGGCGACAAGGGGGAGCGGATCAAGAAGATCGGCATCGAAGCGCGCCAGGAGATGGAGCGGGCTTTCGACAGCAAGGTCATGCTCAACCTGTGGGTCAAGGTCAAGCGCGGCTGGTCGGACGATGATCGGGCGCTGAAGAGCCTTGGCTACAATCTCGATTGACGAGCCGATCTCCCGATCGACGAAATGATTCGAGCAGGGAACTGCGAACTGCGCTTCCTCTCAAGAGGCATTGGCAATGACGCCCCAGCCGGCTTATCTGCTGCACAAGCGGCCCTATCGGGAAACCAGCGCCCTGGTGGACGTCATCACGCTGGAGCACGGCCATATCCGCGCCGTCGCCCAGGGCGTGCAGCGGGCGGGGAGCAAGTCTCGCGCCAAGCTGCAGCCTTTTGCGCCACTGCATCTGACCTGGATCGGCGACGGCGATCTCAAGCGCCTGCGGATGATGGAAACCACCCAGAGCGCCGTGTTACTGGCCGGTGAAGGCTTGCTTTGTGGGCTCTACGCCAATGAGCTGCTGACGCGAGCGCTGCCAGTCGGGCTGCCGACGGGCGATCTCTTCGCCATCTACGCCTGGACGATCGAGCGGCTGACCCGTCCGGCCGAACGTGCCACCAGCCTCAGGCGCCTCGAGATCACGCTGCTGGAGGCACTGGACGCCGAGCCGATCTTTCTCGAGACGGACGACAGTCCGCTCGATCCCTCCACTCGCTACACCTACGTTGCCGAGAGCCGCCGCTTCAGGCCCATTGGCGCGCAGCACCCCGGTTGGGATGGCCGCAGCCTCAAGCTGCTGGCGCGCGGCGACTGGGACGCGTCCGGGCTGGCTGGCCTGAGCAAGGCATTGACCCGAGCGGCACTGGCGCCGCTGATCGGCAACCAGCCGCTACGCTCCCGGGAACTGATGCAACGGCTCAGTCAGCGCCGTCGTCAGGGGCGTGCCTGACTCTCGCCATCGCCGGGGCGGGGAGAGCGTCCCCGGCCTGGGTCCTCTTATCTTTCACCGCTCCAAGGAGCCTGAGTTCATGATCGCTACTCGTATTCAGTTGGGTGTCAACATCGACCATGTCGCGACGCTACGCCAGGCCCGCGGTACCCGCTATCCCGATCCGGTTCAGGCCGCGCTGCTGGCCGAGGAAGCCGGCGCCGACGGCATTACCTTGCATCTGCGCGAGGACCGACGTCATATCCAGGAGCGGGACGTGGAACTGATCGCGGCCGTGCTCAATACGCGCATGAACCTGGAGATGGCGGTGACCGAGGAGATGGTCGCGCTCGCCGAGCGGTTGAAGCCGGCGGATGTCTGCCTGGTGCCGGAAAAGCGGGAAGAGTTGACGACCGAGGGCGGGCTGGACGTGATGGCCGGTCGTGAGGCGGTCGCCAGCGCCTGCGAGCGACTCGGGGCGGCGGGTTGCCAGGTATCGCTGTTCATCGATCCCGAGCCCGCGCAAATTCAGGCGGCATTCGAGTCGGGCGCGCCCGTGGTCGAGTTGCACACCGGCGCGTACGCGGAGGCGACCGGCGCATCACGGCGACTCGAGTATGAGCGATTGGCGGCGGCGGCGGAGTTCGCGAGTGAACTGGGTTTGGTGGTGAATGCCGGGCATGGGCTTCACTACCACAATGTCGAGGCTATCGCGGCGATTCCCGGCGTTCACGAGCTCAATATCGGCCACGCGATCATCGCTCGCGCGTTGTTTGTCGGCCTCAAGGAAGCCGTGGGGGAAATGAAGCGGCTGATGGTCGCGGGCCAGGAATCGGGGCTCATTGCCCAGATCGAATCTTTTGACCACGACCACGACCACGACCACGGATAGACCTGTCAGTGGATGTCGGTGAACGCTTGGTCGTCGGCCCACAGGATCAGGCGGTCGCAGGCGGCGATCAACTCGTGAAACGCTTCGTCGCACTCGTCGATGGCGGCGTGTCTACAGCGTCGCTCCAGTTCCTCGCAAGCCGCCGCGAGTTGCGGTACGCCGCAGTAGCGGCAGCCGCCCCCGAGCTGATGCACTCGCTCCCGAAGCAGGTTGACATCACGCTGTCGCCATACCGCATCCAGTTCCTGGCGGTGTCCCGGCAAATCCGCGATCAGCAATGTCCTCATTTCCGCGACGAGCGCTTCGCGGCCGCCGCTGCGTTCACGGGCCTGGGCCTTATCGACGACCGGTAGGTCACCGGCATGAGACAGGGCGCTCGGGGCTAAACTGGCCTCTTCCGCTGCGTTCTCCCGGTTGGTCATTCCGCGTACGACCCGCGCCGCTTCCGGTCGTCGGTCAGCGGTCGGCGATCTGGAGATGGGCAAATGCCTTGCCAGTACCTCTCTGAGCAGGTGCTCGTCCAACGGTTTGGTCATGACTTCATCGAGCCAGTTGCCTGCCACCACCCCATGGCCATGCGTGTCCGGCCCCGCTGTCATGGCGATGACGGGCTTGTGCGCCCAATCCACACTCAAGCACCGCAGTTGCTTCGTCGCCTCGAAGCCGCTGGCGTCCGGCAGATGCAGATCCATCAGAACCAGGTCGACCGATGTTTCCGAGGCGATGGCGATGGCCTCTGCCGCGGTGCCGGCCACCAGGGCCTTGGCGCCAATGATGGGCAGTACCGCGTCAAGGTAGTGCTGAGAAACCTCGTCGTCGTCGACGACCAGCACTCGGGGGCGGGGAGGCAGTGCTCGCTGACGACATTCCGCAAGCATCTTGGCCAGGGTGCGGCCCAGCATATAGCGGGACATCGGCAGCCTCAGCACGACGCTGCCCTGAGTTAGGCGCCAGGCCAGCGCCCGCGTCGGCGCCACGTTGGCGACCACCAGGCAAGGCTGGGAAATGGCGTCGAATCGGCGCTGCCAGAGGTCGTGGGTTTCGGGGCAGAGCGCCTCGTCGTCGATGCCGATGATGAGAAGCTGACTCGTGTCATCCGCCGACGTCAGCGAATCCGCCGTCGCCATGGAACTCGGCAGCGCGTGCCAGCGCTTGAGGGCGTAATCCAGCAGATGGGCGAGACGGGTGTGCGGTTGCCACACGCCGATCCTGGCGCCCCCGAGATCGAACTCCGCCGGACGAACGTAGGGTTCGCAGGCCTCGAACCCGAGGCGGGAAACGATCGTCTGGCTCCCGACCTGGCGCTCGCCCAGCGCGAGAGAGCCGTCCATCTCCGCCGCCAGACGATGGCAGATGGCGATACCCACGCCATCCTCGGCGTTGACGGAGCGAGTCGCACCTTGTGCAACCAGTCGACGTAGGCGTTCACGGTGGGCGGGAGTGGCGTTGCCTCCGTCACTCACGCTCAGTCGCAGCCTGACGTCGCTGCCTTCCCGGTTCTCGAGCACGATACGTGTGACGACATCGCCTTCGCCGCCGTACTTGATGGCGTTGTTGACCAGGTTGGTCAGCAGTTGGCGCACGGCGATGTCAGCGCCAATGAGGCGGGGCGGAACATCGTCGTAGACGATGGCCAGTAGAGTAATCCGCTTGGACTGCGCCAACGGTGCCTGGAGGCAGAGGACTTCCCACAGCACTTCGGCGATATCAAATACATTATTCTTCCGACAGCGACGGGGGTCTCCCAGTACCTGGTCGACGGTATCCAATAGCCCATTGGACGCCAGATGAATGTGACGCAGCCACTCGCGCTGCTGCGCATCGAGGGGGCTGTTTTCCAGCAAACGACAAAAGCCGAGCAGACCGGAAAGTGGCGCGCGCAGCTCATGGCTCATGTAGGTAAGGTCGCTGTCCGGACCGACTTTCGGGAGGTGTGCGGAATTTCCGGAGAGTGTCGCCTGTCCGGAATCCGGCTTGCTGTCGGAATTTCGTCCGGTGCGCCATGAATGCCGCCAGACAAGAGCTGCGGGGATCAGCAACAGCAGCGACAGTAGTGGCATCAGTAGGGGGAGAGCGCTTTGCGAATACGTGCTGATCCGTGAGGGGTCGAGGGTCAAATCCAGCCAGTAATGGCGGGATGGTTGCAGCGCCTGGAAGTCGCCCAGCGGCTGTATCCATCGCTGCATGTCATCCTGGCTCCAGGTAATCAAGGCGGCCGGAAGCGTTGTCAATGGTGCGGAAGGAGCGGTCCCGGTGAAGTCTCGTGTGGTGCCGCTGTCATCTCGCAAGGTGGCATTGACGATCGCCGGATCCTCGGTCAGGCGGACCAGCAGTCGATGGACACGCGACATGTCTTCGTCCTGCGCGGCTTCGGCCAGCGAAGGTGTGAAGACACGGTTGATGCTTTGCAGGCGCCGAGAGAGCATCTCATCGCTGGCTCGATGCCAATCCCACGCATGCCACCCGGTGATGCCGAGCAGTAGCGCCGATAACAGCAGCGAGAGAATGATCAGCCTGCGTGAAGCCATGCGTTACCCGAAACCTTTGCGTTTCCAATCGATTCTATCGGCGAATACGGTTAAAACCGTAGTGTTTGCCGTAACCTCAGTCGACCATGGAGTAAAAAATGTCTTCGGCATCGTGTCACAGCATCACCAAAGTCGCGAAGACCGGATCGGGTGGTGGCCGGGCGCTGTCATGTCCCCCGTCGGCTTCGATATACTGTGGTGGCTCTCTATCATCGGTTTTCGGCTGATCGTCTCGAGGCGGCAGGAGCCGAAAACGTTCAGGCTCTGGCTCTAGGACATTCACTATGGCATTCCCCACGCTTGCGCAGACCGTCGGCAACACGCCGCTGGTCAGACTCGCTCGCATTTCCGCCGGGCGCGACAACACGATCTTGGCCAAGCTGGAAGGCAATAACCCTGCGGGGTCGGTCAAGGATCGCCCGGCGCTGTCCATGCTTCGCGAAGCGGAGGCCCGCGGCGACATCTCTCCAGGCGATACGCTGATCGAGGCGACCTCCGGCAATACCGGCATCGCGCTGGCCATGGCGGCGGCGGTGATGGGTTACCAAATGGTCCTGATCATGCCCGACAACGCGTCGAGCGAGCGCAAGCAGGCCATGGCGGCCTACGGTGCCAGACTGATCGGCGTCAGCAAGGAGGCGGGAATGGAGGGTGCACGGGACCTGGCAGACGAGATGATCGCCCGGGGAGAAGGCAAGCCGCTCAACCAGTTCGCCAATCCCGACAACCCCCTGGCGCACTACCGCACCACAGGTCCCGAGTTGTGGGAGCAGACCGCAGGTCGTATCACGCACTTCGTCAGCGCCATGGGCACCACCGGCACCATCATGGGAACCTCGCGCTATCTGAAGGAGCGCAACCCCTCGATTCAGATCGTCGGCCTGCAGCCGGCCGATGGCGCTAGCATCGCCGGCATTCGGCGCTGGCCGGAAGCCTATCTCCCCGACATCTTCGAACCGCAGCGGGTGGACAGCGTGCTCGACATCGGCCAGCGGGAGGCCGAGGAACACATGCGTCGCCTGGCGCGGGAAGAGGGCATTCTCGCCGGCGTCTCCTCCGGTGGCGCGCTGGCGGGCGCATTGCGGGTCGCCGAGCGAGTCGACAATGCCGTCATCGTGTTCATCGTCTGCGATCGCGGCGACCGTTATCTTTCCACCGGCCTCTACGCTCCGGAATCCTGACCATGGCGATGCTGGGAAAAAGACGGACGCCGGCCGTGCGCCGGGAACGCCAGGTATCGCGACCCGCCTCCGCGGTGTCCGCGGAAGCGGGCACGCTGACGGTCGAGCGACTGGCCCATGATGGGCGCGGCGTCGCGCGCAACGGTGAAGGCAAGACGGTATTCGTCGATGCCGCACTGCCGGGAGAGCGCGTCGAGGTGGCGATACACCGCCAGCGCAAGCGCTACGACGAAGCGCATGTCCGCGAGCGACTCAGCGATGCCGCGAACCGGGTGGGACCGCCCTGTGTGTACGCGACTCGCTGCGGAGGATGCCATCTGCAGCATTTGAGTATTGCGGGGCAGCGCGAGCACAAGCGACAGGTGCTGGTCGACCTGCTCGGACGCCAAGGTATCGATGCCCCGGAAGACGTGGCGATATTGGCGGGTGACGATGCCGGTTACCGGCGTCGGGCCAGGCTCGGCGTCAAATGCGATGCCCAGGGCCGAGTCCATCTCGGCTTTCGTGCGCGGGGCAGCGAGCAGTTGGTCGATATCGACAGTTGTCATGTGCTGGCGCCCTCGCTGGCGGCCCTGTTGCCGCGACTGCGGGCCCAGCTCGAGTCGCTCGAGGCGCCGCGCCACGTCGGTCATCTCGAGCTGCTGCTGACCGATGCCGATGTCGTCACCTTGGTCGTCCGACAGCTGCGTCAGGTGCCGGAAGACGAACAGCGCTGGCGCGCGTTCGCGGCGCGCGAGGCGCTGGCCTGTGCGCTGCGACGCGGACGGGAGACGGCCGAGCTGGTCTGGCTGAGCGATCAGCCGCGACTGGTCACGACCGTGTCCGGCTGTCGGCGGCCGGTATCGCTGGCGCTGGCGCCGGGGGACTTCCTGCAGGTCAACGCCTACATCAACCAACGCCTGATCGACACCCTTCGGGATTGGCTCGCGCCAGGGCAAGACGACTCGCTGCTCGACCTGTTCGCCGGCATCGGCAATTTCTCGCTGGCCCTGGCCGAAGACGCTGCCAGGATCACCGCTGTCGAAGGTAGCAATGCGATGGTCGAGCGCCTGCGGGACAATGCCAGGCGGAACGGTCTCGATGTCGATGCGCTGCAGGCCGATCTCAGTGACCCCGGCAGGGCGATCGATTCCTTGATCGCCGAGCACGACACGGTGCTGCTCGATCCGCCACGGGAGGGCGCCAGCGCGATCTGCCGCCGACTGGCAGACAGTGGCGTGGCGCGGGTGGCATACGTCTCCTGCGATCCGGCGTCGCTGGCGCGAGACGCGGCTCACTTGCTGGCCGGCGGTTTCGTGCTGTCCCGCCTGGCGATGGCCGACATGTTTCCACACACGGCACATCTGGAATCACTCGCGTTGTTCGAACGGCCAGCCCGTTCCAGCCGACCAAGGCGTCGGAACGAAGGCCACGGAACCCCAGCTTCGGGAGGCAGGCACTAGCATGGTGAAGGTGCGAGAAAGCGAGCCGCTGGTCGATGATGGCAGCGTCGATCTGGATCTGTGGGTGACGCGGCTGCAGCAAGAGGTCGAACTGCGCGCCCCCGAGCGCATCCTTCAGGCCTGCCAACTGGCCCTGCAGGCAAGCGAGCGGGACACCCATGCTGGCGACGCCCTCGCCGACCAGACACTGCTGACCGGCCTGGAGATGGCCGACATCCTCAGTCAGCTCAAGCTGGACCAGCAGACGCTGGAGGCCGCGATTCTCTATCGTAGCGTCCGCCGTGGCCTGCTGAGCCTGGAGAGCGTCGCCAAGCAGATGGGAGGAGAGGTCGCCAGGCTGATCGAGGGGGTGCTCAGCATGGCCGCGATCAGCCAGCTGCAGGCGCCCAAGCAGGGGCTGTCCCAGCACAACCAGCAGGACAACCTGCGCAAGATGCTGGTGACCATGGTCGACGACGTCCGCGTCGCACTGATCAAGATCGCCGAGCGCACCTGCATGTTGCGTCAGGTCAAGGATGCCTCGCGGGAGAAGCGCCTGCGCGTTGCACGTGAGGTCTTCGATATCTATGCGCCGCTGGCGCATCGCCTCGGAATCGGCCAGGTCAAGTGGGAGCTCGAGGACCTGGCCTTTCGTTATCTGCATGATACTGAATACAAGTCGATCGCCAAACAGCTGGCGGAGAAGCGCCTCGATCGCGACCGTTACATTCACGAGGTCGTGGAGACTCTCGAAACGCTGCTCGAACGCCAGGGGATTTTGCGCTACCAGGTCGATGGCCGGGCAAAGCACATCTATTCGATCTGGCGCAAGATGCAGCGCAAGCGCATCGATTTTTCCCAGGTCTACGACGTCCGGGCGGTGCGTATCCTGGTGCCCGAGATCGCCGACTGCTACACCACGCTTGGCGTGGTGCATTCGCGGTGGCACCACGTCCCCAACGAATTTGACGATTACATCGCCAACCCCAAGAAGAACGGCTATCAGTCGCTGCACACCGCCGTCATCGGGCCCGAGAACAAGGTGCTCGAGATTCAGGTACGGACCTTCGGCATGCACGAGGAGGCGGAACTCGGCGTCTGCGCGCACTGGCGTTACAAGGGGATGGATACCGACGCCAAGAGCCGGGGCTACGAAGAGAAGATCGCCTGGCTTCGCCAGGTGCTCGAGTGGCAGGAAGAAGTGGGCGATGTCGGCGATTTCCGGGAGGGGCTGGCCAGCGACGTGGCGCCGGACCGGATCTACGTATTCACCCCGGATGGACACGTCATCGACATGCCGCAGATCGCGACGCCGATCGACTTCGCCTACCGCGTGCATACCGAGATCGGCCACCGTTGTCGTGGGGCCAAGGTCGACGGCCGCATCGTGCCGTTGACCTACCTGCTCAAGACCGGCCAGCAGGTCGAGATCCTGACCGCGACGAAGAGCGCGCCGAGCCGGGACTGGATCAATCCCAATCTCGGCTATGTTCGCACTTCGCGCGCGCGCTCCAAGATCCAGGCCTGGTTCAAGCTGCAGGCGCGGGAGCAGAATCTCGACGAGGGCAAGGCGATCTTCGACCGCGAGTTTCGTCGCCTCGACATTGATGGGGTCGATCTCGAGCGACTGGCGGGCGCGGTCAACTACACCTCTGTCGAGGACATGTATGCCGCCATCGGCGCCGGCGATCTGCGTATCGGCCAGGTACTGCATCAGGCCCAGCAGCTGTTCGGCGAGATCGACGACCAGGAGCAGCTCGACCGCTTGCTGACCAAGCCTCGTCGGCATCAGGGCAAGGAGCCGAGCGATGGCATTACCGTGCTGGGCGTCGGCAATCTCAAGACGGCAATGGCCAATTGTTGTCATCCGGTACCCGGCGACCAGATCATCGGCTACATCACCCAGGGTCGTGGCGTCACCGTCCATCGTCAGGACTGCCCCAACGTACTCCAGCTTCGCAGCGAGGAGCCCAGACGCATCGTCGATGTCGAGTGGGGGCAGAAAGAGCGCACCCAGTATCCGGTCGACATCGAAATCGAAGCGTGGGATCGCTCCGGATTGTTGCGCGACGTCACTCACGTGCTCTCCAGCGATCGTGTCAACGTGACCTCGGTCAACACCGTGACCGACAAGCTCGACAACATCGCGCGGATGCGAATCACGCTGGAGATCGAGGGGCTGGAAGCGCTCGAGCGCATCTTCTCGCGTATCCAGCAGCTCCCCAACGTGATCGACGTGAAACGGCTGCGGCAAGGCCATGGACAGGGATAGGAATCCATATGCAGGACAGCAACGCCCCGACAGCGCCGAACGATGGCCGCCATTCGCTGGATGACCTGCTGACGTTGATGGCGGTGTTGAGGGATCCGCTTTACGGCTGCCCCTGGGATATCAAGCAGGACTGGAACACCATCGTCCCCCATACGCTGGAGGAGGCCTATGAAGTGGCCGACGCCATCGAGCGCCGAGCCTTCGACGAACTGCCCGGCGAACTGGGCGACCTGCTTTTTCAGGTGGTCTATTACAGCCAGTTCGCGAAAGAAGAAGGGCGGTTCGATTTCGACGACATCGTGCACACCCTGACGGCGAAGATGCTGCGGCGGCATCCGCATGTGTTCCCCGACGGCACCCTGGACTCCCGGCGCGACGAGGGCGATGGCACCACCCAGCCGGTAGCCGAGAGCCGGGTCAAGGCCCGCTGGGAAGCGTTGAAGGCGGAGGAGCGCGAGGCGCGCGTCTCTTCCCCCTCGCAACCCCTCTCGGCGCTGGACGACATTCCCACGGCACTGCCCGCGCTGAGCCGTGCCGCCAAGCTGAGCAAGCGGGCCGCCGGCGAAGGCTTCGACTGGCCGGAGGAGCGTGGCGTCATCGACAAGATCCGGGAGGAGCTGGCGGAGGTCGAGTCGGCGCTGGCCGACGACGACCGGGCTCACGCACAAGAAGAGGTCGGCGATCTGCTGTTCGCCGTGGTCAATCTGGCCCGGCGGCTCCGGTGCGATCCGGAGCAGCAGCTGCGCCGCACCAACGCCAAGTTCGAGCGACGTTTCCGCCATGTCGAGCGTGCGCTGGCCCGCGACGGCGTCGCTCCCGGCGATGCCACGCTGGAGCAGATGGAGCGCCACTGGCAGGCGGCGAAACAGGAAGAGAGCGCCAGCGGCAGATCGTCAATGTCGTAAACTTACGACCAATGTCGCTTCTGTTCCGGTCGATTCTTTCCCCCAGATCGTTATGCTGACGCCTTGAACGATTTATCTTGTCGTCGGCGATCGGCATGCCCGCCGGCGTGCCGATTTGGTCATTTTGGGGAGGGATGCCATGAGTTCAGAACAGGAAACGTCGCTGCACGAATCGTTGCGAGACAATGTCCGGCTGCTGGGGGATAGCCTTGGTCGGACCATTGCCAAGGATCTGGGCACCGAGTTCGTGGATCGGATCGAACGGATTCGCGCCCTGGCCAAGAAGGGGCGGCAGAGCGCCGAAGAGGCGGATCGCCGCGAGCTGATCGACTATCTTCGGTCACTCCCCGAAGGCGAATTGCTGCCGGTCACCCGCGCGTTCAACCAGTTCCTCAACTTCTCCAACATCGCCGAGCAGCATTACCGGGCGCGCTTTCGGCGTGTCGAGGATTACAAGCCGGGTACCCAGCCCGATCTGGGCGAACTGCTCCAGCGCGCGACGACTGCGGGTCAATCCCCTCGTCAACTGGTGGATGCCATTGCCGGGATGCGCATCGACCTGGTACTGACGGCGCATCCCACCGAAGTCATTCGACGCACGCTGATCCAGAAATACGACGCCATCGACCACTGTCTGCAGATCATCGAGGACAGTGGCGACCAGCCGGAAGTGCTGCAGCGCGCGCAAGGGCGACTCGAGGAACTGATCGCCCAGTCCTGGCATACCGACGAGATCCGTCATGAGCGTCCCACCCCCGTCGACGAGGCGAAGTGGGGGTTCGCGGTCATCGAGAATTCGCTGTGGGAAGCGGTGCCGACCTTCCATCGCGACCTGGATGCGCTGCTGATGGAGAAGGCCGGCGAGCGGCTGCCGCTGGAGGCGTCGCCCATCCGTTTCGCGTCCTGGATGGGGGGTGATCGCGACGGCAATCCCAACGTGACGGCCAGCGTCACCGAGGAGGTGCTGCTACTGGGGCGCTGGATGGCGGCCGATCTCTATCTTCGCGACCTCGAACAGCTCAAGGCGGAGCTGTCGATGTGGAAGGTGAACAATGCCCTCCACGCCGAGGTCGGTGACGACCCGGAGCCTTATCGGGCGCTGCTGAAGCGGTTGTCGACTCGGCTGGAGGCGACCCGGGAGTGGGCGCGAGCGCGGCTCGACGGGGAGGCTCCCGCCGACAACGCGATCATCGAAACGCGAGATCAGCTATTCGCCCCGTTGCTGGCCTGCCACCGCTCGCTGTGCGACGTGGGACTGGAAACCATTGCCAACGGCGTACTGCTGGATACGTTGCGACGCGTCGCGGTGTTCGGCGTCAACCTGGCCAAGCTCGACGTGCGCCAGGATGGCGCCCGCCATGCCCAGGTATTCGAGGAGCTGACCCAATATCTCGACCTCGGCAACTATCGGGATTGGAACGAAGAGCGCCGTCAGGCGTTCCTGCTCGAGGAGCTGACCTCGCCGCGGCCGCTGATTCCGCCACGCTGGGCCTGTTCCGCGGAAACCCGGGAAGTGCTCGACACCTTCGGCGTCATCGGACGCGAGCATCGTCAGGCCCTGGGAACCTACATCATCTCGATGGCGCAGCAACCCTCCGACGTGCTGGCGGTGGCGCTGCTGATGAAGGAGGCCGGCAACGGCGTGCGCCTGCCCATCGCGCCGCTGTTCGAGACCCTGGACGACCTGGACCGGGCCGGCGACGTGATCGAACGTCTGCTGGCACTGCCGGGATATCGAGCGGTTGCCGGTGACCACCAGGAAGTGATGATCGGCTACTCGGATTCGGCCAAGGATGCCGGTCAGTTGGCGGCGGCGTGGGCGCAGTACCGGGCCCAGGAGCGGCT
Organism: Salinicola corii; assembly: GCF_008298015.1. Lineage (GTDB taxonomy): Bacteria > Pseudomonadota > Gammaproteobacteria > Pseudomonadales > Halomonadaceae > Salinicola > Salinicola corii. Next base: position 213,102 of record NZ_VTPX01000003.1, read on the forward strand.
AGTGGAGGTGTGTCGTGACGGTGGCGTCGCGTTGACGCTGTTCCACGGTCGCGGCGGCACCGTAGGTCGCGGCGGTGGCCCCGCCCACGCCGCGATCCTGTCGCAGCCGCCGGGATCGGTGAGTGGCAGCCTGCGGGTGACCGAACAAGGCGAAATGATTCGCTTCAAATTCGGTCAGCCCGATATCGCCCTGCGTTCGATGGAGATCTACGTTTGTGCCGTGCTGGAGGCCACGCTGTTGCCGCCGCCCGCGCCTCGGCCAGTGTGGCGCGAGGAGATGGATCGTCTGGCCGAGATCGCCCACGGCGCCTACGTGGGCGTCGTGCGTGAAGACCCGGATTTCGTGCCCTATTTCCGTGCGGTGACGCCGGAGGGCGCGCTGGGCCGTCTCCCGCTAGGATCACGTCCTGCCAAACGGCGCCAGGAAGGCGGCATCGAAACGCTGCGGGCCATCCCGTGGATATTCGCCTGGACGCAGACGCGGCTGATGCTCCCGGCCTGGCTCGGAAGCGGCGAAGCGTTCGCGAAGCGGCTCGAGGAGCGGGGCGGGCTCGACCGGTTGCGCGAGATGCGCGAACAGTGGCCATTCTTCGGCACCTACCTGGATATGCTCGAGATGCTGCTGGCCAAGTCGGATCCGCTCATCGCGGCCTACTACGAGAGGCGCTTGGTCGACGACCCCGCCTTGACTCGGCTGGGAGAATCGCTGCGCCAGCGGCTGGTCGATCTCGAGGCCGTGCTGCTGCGAATCCTCGACCAGCGTCGACTGCTGGAGAACACGCCGTTGATCAGCCAGGCCATCGAAGTACGCAACCCTTATATCGATCCGCTTCACGGCCTTCAGGCCGAGCTGCTGCAGCGAAATCGAGACGCCGACGGCGATATCACGCCGGAGCTGTCGCGGGCTCTGATGGTAACCATGGCGGGTATCGCCGCCGGGCTTCGTAACACCGGCTAACCGCAACGGGCGGATCGATACCTGCTATAACGGTAATGATCGTCACGCTGGCCCAACTTCGGGTGCCGGCGGCCCCTCGACAGGGAGTGCGGCATGGAGTTCAAGGATTACTACGCGGTATTGGGCGTGGAGCGCGACGCCACCCAGGATGAAATCAAGCGTGCCTATCGCAGGTTGGCCCGGAAGTATCATCCGGATGTCAGTCAGGAGGCCGATGCCGATACGCGCTTCAAAGAGCTTGGCGAAGCGTATGAAGTCCTGAAAGATCCCGAGAAACGTCTCGCCTACGATCGAGTCGGCCAGGGTCAGCGGGCCGGGGAGGACTTCAGGCCGCCTCCGGATTGGGATACCGGGTTCGAGTTTCGGGGAGGCGGTTATACTCAGGAGGGCTACTCGCAGGAACAGCACGCCGCTTTCAGCGATTTTTTCGAATCCCTGTTCGGTCACGGGGCGGCGAGCTATCGTTCCACGAGCTACGACTCGACGGGCTTTGGCCCGAGCGGTGGCGCCAGGCGGGCGGGTCTGCGTGGCGAGGACCACCATGCCCGAGTGTCGATCGCGCTTGAGGATGCCTACCTTGGTGCTACGCGCACGCTCACGCTGCAGAGTGGCGAACTCGATGAGCAGGGAAGAGTGCGGCCGCACCGGCGGACCTTGAAAGTCCGGATTCCGAAGGGAGTGAAACAGGGCCAGCGAATTCGTCTGGCCGGCCAGGGGGAACCCGGCATGGATGGCGGCCCTGCGGGCGACCTCTATCTCGAGATCGAGTTTGACGCCAACCGCCGCTACCATGTCGACGGGCGAGATGTGACGCTGACGCTGCCGGTGGCGCCCTGGGAAGCTGCCCTGGGAGCCACGGTCAACGTGAGGTTGCCCGAGGGCGCCGTGGATCTGAAAGTCCCGCCTGACTCCCAGTCCGGCAGACGCCTGAGGCTCAAGGGCAGGGGCATTCCCGGCGAGCCAGCCGGCGACTGCTACGTTGTGCTGCAGATCGTGTTGCCGTCGGCGAAGGATGAGGATGTCAAGGCGGCTTATCGGCGACTGTCGGAAGCGGCGGCGAGCTTCGACCCGAGAGCGGCAGAGGAGGGAGAATCATGAGCGTTCACGATCTGACGCACCTTTCCGGTGACAATCTCGACGAGACGCCAGTCATGACGCTGGCGGAGCTGTGCCGCTGCTGCACCGTGCATGCCGAGTGGGTCATCGAGTTGGTCGACGAGGGCATCATCATTCCCGAGGGCCGCCAGCGTGAGCAGTGGAGGTTCTACGGCGTCGCGCTGCAGCGGGTGAGAGTCGTTCAGCGCCTGCAGCGGGATCTGGGGGTCAATCTGGCCGGCGCTGCGTTGGCGCTGGAACTGATGGACGAACTAGCGCATCTGCGTCGGCGCGTCGGTTAGCACCGATGAATGAATTGGCAATCTTGGCCCCGGAATCGTAAGACTTCCAGGCGCGGATTTTTTGGCGATTCCAGGCCATGTGCGGCGCTTGTAAATGAATCGATGTTGGTAAAATTACTACGAAGGTCGTGTCGCAGAAAAACCACTCTCATCGATAAAATGAGCGTGCTACGCTAGTCGAATATTCCTGCTTTTCTGCGATTTCCCCATGTGTAAAACAATGATGGAGACGCGGGTCCTATCGATCGATATCGACCCGCGGATCCTTTATGCGGCAAAGAGATTAATCGATTCACCTCGTCGCCAAATCCTCGGCATCGTCGGCGCCCCAGGCTCCGGCAAGAGCACACTCTCGGAGGCGCTTCACTCGGCACTCGGCGAGCAGGTCCAGATCGTGCCGATGGACGGCTACCATCTTTCCAACCGACAGCTGGCCGCCTTGGGCCGTGCCCGACACAAGGGAGCACCGGATACCTTCGACGCGCTGGGCTATCGGGACCTGCTCGAACGTCTGCGTCATGCATGGGACAGCCGGGAAATCGTCTATGCGCCCGGTTTCTATCGAGAAATCGAAGAGCCGATCGCGGCCAGCATTGCAGTGGCTCCGAAGACGCCGCTGGTAATCACCGAGGGAAATTACCTGCTGCTCCAGGACGAACCTTGGCCCCGCGTCAGAGAAACGCTCGACGAAGTCTGGTTTCTCGATGTCGACCGAGAGCTGCGCGAAGCGCGCCTGGTCGCGCGCCACATGCAGTTCGGGCGCAGCGAAACAGAGGCCCGGGAGTGGGTGCGGACCACCGATGGACCCAACGCGGAACGAATCGAAGCCGTGGCCGCCAATGCCGATCGCCACCTGCGCTGGAGCGGGACGAGCATTCGGTTCGAGAACGATTGATTTCTGGATCGTCCCACCATCACACGAGCAGGACGAAACGTCACCCAGGACGCTCGTTTTTCAAGGAGAGAAGACATGACCGCAACCTCGACCGCCAGGCGTGGCCCGCAGCGAAAGGGGCTCGTTGTCATGGTGTCGATCATCGCCGCGCTGGGTGGCCTGCTGTTCGGCTACGACACCGGGATCATCGGCGTCGCGCTACTCGGGTTGTCCAAACAGTTCGCCCTTGACGATACCCTCAAGCAGCTGGTGACCGGCGCGATCATCCTCGGTGCCATCTTTGGCTGTGTGGGGACCGGGCGGCTTTCCGACCGGCTTGGCCGGCGCTGGACGATCGTGCTGGTCGGTGCGGTGTTCATCGTCGGCTCGGTGCTCTCGGCCGCCGCGACCAATGTCGGCATGCTGATCGCCGCGCGCTTTATCCTCGGGCTCTCCGCCGGTAGCGCCACGCAGATCATTCCGGTCTATATCGCCGAAGTCACGCCTCCGGAGCATCGCGGCAAACTGGTGGTGATGTTCCAGTTCATGGTGGTGTTCGGCATTCTCGTCGCTTACCTCGTGGGCTACGGGTTGGGCGACGCGTGGCGCTGGATGTTCGGTCTGGGCATCGTGCCGGCGGTAATCCTGATGCTGGGCATGCTGGTGTTGCCGGAAAGTCCCCGCTGGCTGATAGGCAAGGGGCGTGAGCCGGAAGCACTGGCGATTCTCGAGCGGGTGCGTTCCAGTCGCGAGGGTGCCCAGTCCGAGATGGACGAGATCAAAGAGGTCTCGGCGCGCCCCGAAGGGTCCTGGCGCGATCTGTTCCAGCCATGGATTCGCCCGGCCCTGATCGCTGGGGTGGGGATCGCGATGTTCTCGCAGATCACCGGCAACAACGCGCTGATCTACTATGCGCCGACTATCCTTAGCCAGGCCGGGTTCGGTGACAGCGCGTCGGTGCTGGCCGCCATCGGCGGCGCGGTGCTGATCAACCTGGCCACGATCCTGGGGATCTTTCTGGTCGACCGCATCGGTCGCAAGCGCTTCCTACTGTGGATGGTGCCCGGTTCGGCGGTGGCGCTCGTGGTTATGGGGCTGCTGTTCATGGGTGGCGCGCCGGAAGACGCTTTCAGCCAGTACGTGCTGGTGGCGTGCCTGGCGATCTACATGGCGCTCAACTGCAGCTTCGGCGTCTGCCTGTGGCTGATCAACGCGGAGGTCTACCCGTTGTTCGTCCGCGGCAAGGGCGCCAGCATGGGGGCGTTGAGCCACTGGGTCTTCAACCTGCTGGTCACGCTGACGACGCTGTCGTTGATCAGCACGTTGGGCACCTCAGGTACGTTCTGGCTCTACGCTGCGGTCACCACTCTCGCGCTGGTGTTCATCGTGCGCTACGTGCCGGAGACCAACGGGCGCTCGCTCGAGGAGATCGAGAACGATCTCAAGAACGGCGTCTTCTTCCCGGCGGACAAGCCCAAGGGAAAGGCGGATCCGGGCCGGGCGCAAGGTGCCGCCGTTTCCAGCGCCGCCGGGGACTGATTCCCGGCCCAGGGGCTGAACGTCAATTGACGTTGCCGACGGCCGGTCGAGATGACCGGCCGTCGGCGCTGGTGACGCCGGTATCCACTCGCCGGGGAAGCCGTCACGGTGGGGTCTGGCGGTAGAGATCGGCGATGGCGGGCAGGTGCAGTCCATGATGCCTGGCCGCCTCCTCAAGCGGACCGAGGATGGCGTCGCGTTCTGTGGGGCGATTCGCCAGCACGTCCTGTAGCATCGACGATCGGTTGTTGGCCGTGGCCTGGATCACGTCGCCGATGAAGACGTCCCAGCCTTGCGCCGGTGGCGGGACGTCCTCGGCCTGCATGATGTGAGCGATCTCTGCGATGAGCGCGGCGACGCGAGGTCGAAACGCCCGGCTTGCCAGCTCGCCGTTGCGCACGCGATGGATGGCTGTCAGCGGGTTGATCACGGCGTTGATCGCGAGCTTTCGCCACAGGCGGTGGCGGATGTCTTGGCATGCCGCCGCCTTCATGCCGGCGTCCGCCAGGCATTCGGCCACTCGCGTCGCCAACGTAACGTGACGGTCGGCGAGATCGCCGATCCAGGTTTCGCCCGCTGCGGCGTGGATCACGTCTGGCGTCGGCGAGTCCGGATCGAGATCCATGCCTGATGCCGTCGCCGGCCGATAGGCGGCCTCGGTGGTCGAGGCGCAGAGTACCGGGCCGCTCCACTGCTCGGTGAGTCGTGGCTGAAGCAGGAAGCCGTTCTGGAGCAGCAACAGCGGCGTCTGCGGTGGCAGGCGCGACGCGAGGGCGTCGAGGGCGGTCTTGCCATGGTGCGATTTCGTCGCGAGGATCACCAATGCCGGAGATTCGGGGCCCGACCACTGCTCGAGACTTTCCCGTCTTGCCGGGATTTGATGGTCGGTCCCATCCGGCTTGCGCAGTCGAATGACGTGCCGCGTCGGGCGCCTGCCCAGTAGAACGACGCGCTGGCGCTGGGCCAGGGACGCCGCGAACAGCTGTCCCAGCGCCCCGGCACCGACGATCAGCCAGGGGGCGTTCGTCGCCATGGTCGGCGCCGTCATGATGTCGAGCGTCTCCGCGTTCCCCGGGGGCGGGCCGGTTTGTCGCCGCTCGCCGTTTTCGCCTGGCTACGACGGCGCGAGCCGGTGCCCGGTTTGCGCGACTTGCTGCCTTTGCGCGGTGGCGCCTCCGGTGCCGGGCCTTGCGCGGAGGCCTTCAGCGCCTGATCGAGCCGGCCCGCATCCGCCTGACCCAGTAGCGAACGCAGATCGCTCACCAGCGCTTCCAGGAAGGGCGCTGCGGCATCCTGATTATCGGCGATGGCCGAGAGCCGCTGCTCCCATAGTGCCGTACGTTCCGGACGCGAGGCCGCTGGCGGTAGTGAATCGATCAGCGCGTGGCCGGTGCGCGTGGCCTTGATGGCTTTCCTATCGCGAACCAGATAGCCCCGCGTGAGCAGCGTTTCGATAATGCCGGCGCGGGTTGCCTCGGTGCCGAGGCCGTCGGATTCGCGCAGGGTGCGCTTGACCACGGGATCCTCGACGTAGCGCGAGATATTCATCATCGCCTTGATCAGACTGGCGTCGGTGAAGGGCTCCGGTGGCCGGGTTTCGCGAGCCTCGCAGCCGGCCTCGGTCACGCTAGCCGCTTCGCCTTTCGTCAGCGGCGGCAGGGCTGGCACGTCGTCGCGTGTCGTGAACAGCGGCTTCCAGCCCGGTTCCAGAATCTCCCGCCCTTGCGCCTTGAAGCGCTCCCCGAGTATCTCGAAGATCGCCTGGGTCTCGAAGGTCTCCAGCGCCGGGTAGAACTGGGCCAGAACGTTACGGGCGATCAACCGGAACAGGTTGGCCTCGTCGCGGCTCAGCTTCTCCAGCTCGGCGGGGCGGCCCGTTGGCGCCAGCGCGTGGTGGGCGCCGACCTTGGCGTCGTCCCATGCCTTGGAGCGCAGGCCGAAGTCTGCCCGTTCGACCCACCCCCGCAGTTGGTCGTCGAGACAGCAGGCATCGGTCAGGGTTTTGGCTGCCTCCCGATGATGTGCGGCGGGCAGGTAACGACAATCGGAGCGGGGGTAGGTAATCAGCTGGTGGCGCTCGTAGAGCGTCTGGCAGACGTCGAGGACCCGCTTTGCCGACAGGCCATGACGGCGCGCGGCATCGATCTGCAGTGACGACAGCGAGTAGGGCAGCGGGGCCGCCTGGCGCTTGCGCTTCTGCTCGAGCTGGGCGAGATAGCCAGTTTGGCCGGGTCCTCCATCGGCGCCGGCGAGGCGTTGGGCCAGCGCCTCGGCCGGTCGCGGATCGAGCAGCCGGCCCTGATCGTCGAGCGGATGCTGCTCGCCGGGCTGCCACCAGGCGCGCAGCGCGCCGGTAGCGACGCGTAGGTCGACCCACAGCACGTAGAATGGTTTGGGCTCGAACGCGGCGATATCCCGGTCCCGGCGTACCACCAGACCCAGCACCGGTGTCTGGACGCGACCCACCGACAGCAATCCGTCGAAGCCGGCCTGGCGCCCGATCAGCGTCCAGGCCCGGGTCAGGTTGATACCGTAGAGCCAGTCGGCGCGGGAGCGGGCTTCTGCGGCGGCGTAGAGTGGCTGATAGCGTTGGTTGTCCTCGAGGCCGGCGAGCGCCTTGGCCACTGCGGGCCGGTTGAGGTCCTGCACCAGCAGACGCTGTGTCGGTCGGCGCCAGCCCAGATGATTCAAGACCTCCTGGACCAGCAGTTGCCCCTCGCGATCGGGATCGCCGGCATGCACCACGCTGTCGGCACCCTTGACCAGCTTGCGCAGGACGACCAGCTGCGTTCTTGCCTGGCTGCGGGGCACCAACTGCCAGCGCTCGGGAACGATCGGGAGGTCGTCGAGCCGCCACTGCTTGTATCGGGGATCGTAACGCTCGGGCGGGGCCAACTCCAGCAGATGGCCGAGACACCAGCTCACCACGGTATCGCCGGCCTCGAGATAGCCCTCGCGACGCGTCGCCTTGACCGGCAGAGCATCCGCGATGGCGCGGGCGAGACTCGGTTTTTCGGCGACGATCAAACGCATGGCGCGCTCCGGTGGTGAGTGGTGTCGTTGCTGGATTCTCCCGCAACCTGACACCGCGGGAAAAGTCTCGGCTCGAGAAAGATGCCGGTCGGCGGCGAATCACTTTTCGAGATGGCGGCGCGCACGCACCAGGGCGCGATACCAGTGGCGATGGGGCGTCCCCACGGCCGGCGGCGCCATGCTGAGATAACTGACATTGGGCGTCTCGCCGCGCTCCAGGTTGACGTTGGTCAGCATTTGCAGCGTGGCCTCCCGGGCACCGTACTGGCGCTGCAGGAACGCCATCGCCTCCGGCTCCAGGGCGACGCGATAATGCCTGACCAGGGCCAGCGCCAGTGACTCCGCCGTACGCGAGAGGTCGGTCTCGATCTCGCGGACCATGGCGGAGCCCATCGCCGCTTTCGCCGCCACCGAAAGGTTGGGTTCGAGTTGCCCGAAGTCCGCCGCGTTGGTGCTGTTGATGGCGCGCTGTACGGCCGGCCGTGATAGATGCACGTGAGGCTCCAGGGCCAGGAATATCTCTACCGCGACGCGCTTGGCGCTCTCGACGCCCACGCTGAGTTGAGTGTCTCGCTCGGCCTGGCGCAGCCGCTCCCGTAGGGTGCCGATGTTGGCCTTCTCGAGATAACGCCCGAGCTGTTTGCAGACGACCGCCTTGGCCTCGTCGTCGAGGGCGATCTTGCTCTCGCGGATGCGCAGGCCTCGACGGCCCGGGCCCAGTCGCAGCCGCGTGGAGTTGTCGGAGAGATCGGCGCTGACCGCTTCCCAGCGCTGGGCCATTCGCAGCCGATGTGCGTGGCTGCGGCCGACTTCGCTGTAGGCGCTGGAGACGCTCTTGTAGAGCTTGATCGCGTTGGTCAGCACTTCCGCCTGATGACGCAGGGTCTGGCGATCGTCGCTGCGCCCGGTGTGAATGGCGTGGGCCAGCGACTGGATCTTCTCGCTCAGATCGTCGAGGGCGGTAACGCTGTGGGTCAGCAGCGCGTCGGCGCGCTGCCCGGCGACGCTCTCGGCGAGCGGGGTCACCGAATGCTCGATGAGATAGGTGTTCAGGGCCTTCAGACGGGAGAGACCGGTGGCCTGGGCGATACGGTGCCGGGCGCGCGCCTCCTCGAGGCCGTCGAACGCCCGCGCCAGCTTCCAGCGGCCGCGGTATTCGAACGACAGCACCGGTATCTCGCGGCCGCTGATCAGTTCGAATGCCAGGATCACCATCTCCTCGACGTCCTGCAGTGTCATCAGCAGGTCATTGTCGTTTTCGATCGCGGCCATGACGCGTTCGATGAAGTGTTCGTCTCGGGGGACGCCGTAGCGTGGGTCCGGCGCATGGCCTTCGAAACGCTCTCTCAGCAGCGTGATCGCCGCTGGCGCGAGATCGTAGAGTTCGGTGAAGCGGGGTTCGATCTCGTCGCGATAGATGTCGACCAAGTCACTGATGCGGGCATGGAGTCCAACCCGTCGGTAGACGTCGATCTGGCCGATCAGGCGCGCGTTGTCGCGGTCATCCAGCAGCTCGAGCGCCGCCAGTTCGACGCCCTCGGGAGACAGGTCCTGCTTGCGCAGCAGCATGGCGGCGGCTTCGCGACGCCGCGCATCGCCTTCCAGGCTTTCGACGATCAGGTTGCGCGTTGCCAGCAGTAGCTCCGGCAGTGTCTTGATGACGCGCTCGATGCGACTCGAGGTTCGCTCCAGCCGTCGCCCGCCGGTGAGTTGATGCAGCAGGTTGGCGATGATACCCGCCGCGCCGGTGATGACCGTGAACGAGATAAAGAATATGTAGTTCTCGAGCGTCGGTGCCTTGCCGTACCCCAGCAGGTAACCACCCCAGGCGCCCAGCAGCGTCACCGGCCCGGCGGTCCACAGAATCTGGAGCAGACTGACGGTCCACGGCACTTTCTCGACCGCCGCGGTGATCCGCCGGATTTCATCGCGACCTTCGCGTTCCAGTCGAACCTGAGGCGCATCGCTGGCCATCGACTGCGAAGGGCGACGAAACGGGATCGGCAAGAGCACGGGCGCTCCTTTATTGGCAGCGACGACGGGGTGGGCGGCGGCTAAATTATCACCCCATGGCGGCACTCGCCAGCGCTCTTGCCCGGCATGCTAGGATGGAGCCAGCAAATGGAGGAATGCCATGCTGACAGCTTGGGTCGAACAGCTGCTGGGTTTTGCCAGCGGCGCCCTCGAGGCGATTCGCGCCAATGAACACTACCCGACGATGATGGCATGGGCCCGCAGCGAGGGGGTCGAACACTGTGGCGGCAGCCTCGATCTGGCTCAGGCGCTTGCCCCTTTGATATGGAACCAGACCCCGCTCAAGCGTCGCGACTTCGATACCGAACCCCTGGCCGAGCCCAAACGCGACGAGCCGTGCTGGTGCGACTCGGGTCGGCTCTATCGTGACTGTTGCGCCCGCGTCGAGATGCCGAGCGTGATACCCGGGCATCTGATGTGGATGCTGTCGCTACGCGAGTGGCGGGGCGAAACGCTGAAGGCTGCCCTGGAAAGCCGCAAGGCGCCGGCGCAGGCACTGCTGGAGGCGGGCATCGTGTCGGCGGAGAGCGGCAACAACGGCCGGGCGCAGCAGATCCTGGAGTCGCTGTTCGCCGGCAACCGGGACTGGGAGGCGCTGGAGGAGCAGATCGAGCCGGCATTCGAGATACTGGTCGACCTTTACCAGGAGCGCGGCTTTCATCGCAAGCGCGGCGCCCTGCTCGAGCGAGTGATGGCGGAGGGCCCCGACTTTCTCCGGGGCGCGGCGCTGGAGCGTCTCTGCCTGATGCACCTGGATAGCGGGGATCTTGCCAGCGCACGGGAAGCGTTCCAGAGTGCACAGCGAACGCTGCCGGACTCGCCGTCCCTGGCCTATATCGAAGCGATGGTGCTGCTTCACGAGGGCAATGTCGGCAAGGCGCGGCAGCGGGCGGCCTTCTGGTGGCGGCGACTGTCGCGCCAGCACCATCTGGACCCGGATCAGCTCGAATTTATTGCCGAGCTGGCCGACGATCCCCAGACGGCGCTGGCGGAGCAGGTGATTCACTCCGAGGAGATGCTGTCTGGTCCGCTGACGGCCCTGCAGGCATTGCTGCACACCCAGCAGCGGCCGCCACGCCTCGAGCTGAGTGCCGATGATGGCGTGCTGCTGTACGAGCCCAGTTCCCGCGAGGAATCGCTTTACAGGGGCTGGGCCGAGGCCTGCGAGGTCGAGATCGATAAAGATGCCGCGCTCGGGTTTCTTGGCGACCCCTGGGCGACAGCACCGCAGTGGCTGCAGGCGCTGTGTTCGAATCCGGAATGGCTCGACGCACCTCGCGTCATGCAGGCCTTGACGCTGGCGCTGGCCAGTCGTTTCGGCAGTCTGCCGTGGATGGTCGATACCTTCTTCACGCCGTTGGCCGAGCGCTACGGTTTCTGGTTGAGCCAGCTCGAGGACGCCGGTGGGACATTCTCCTGGCACGATGCGGACAATGCGACGTTACTGCGGACCGGACTGGCGCTGGTCATCGGCATGGAGCGAGGCGCGGGCCAGGAGGCGCGTGGACTGGCTCAACGCCTGCTGGCGCTGGACGAGGAGGACAGTCTTGGCCTGCGCGAACTGGTGATCGATCAGTTGCTGCGCGAAGGGCGTGACGAACAGGCGCTGGCGGTCAGCGAGCAGGGGCCGGAGGGGGTCGAGATGCTGGGGGTGCAGATGGGCAGGGTGCTGGCGCTCTATCGCCTGACCCGGCACGACGATGCTCTTGCCGTGCTGCGGGACGTCTATGCCTCCAACCCCTATATCCTCACGATCCTGTGCGAGGATCGGCCCCGCCCGGCTCGGCTCGGCGAGGATATGCCGGAGCCGGGGACGCGGGCGGAGGCGTGGCAGTATCGACAGCTGATGCGTGACCAGTGGGTGGCATCCGATGGCGCACTGGAGTGGCTCTCCCGGCAAAGAACGTCCCTCGCCTGAGTGCTTCCGACGGGCTGCTCAACGGCCCGACTCCTCGCCTTGGCGCCCGTCGGCACGCATCGACGGGCGCGCTTCCCTCTTCTGAAAGTCCGGGCTCTCCTGAAACGCCGCAGCCGGGTGGCCGGTCGTTCCGCCGCCGGTGTCGGCCTCTTCATCGAGTGTCGGCAGGCGTCGACTGAGCCACCAGGCGAGCGCCACCGCAGGCAGGCCCAGCAGGCAGACGATGCCGAAGAAACTGGCGTAGCCGAGATCGGCCACCACCAGGCCGGAGAAGCCGCCGATGAACTTGCCGGGTAGCGTCATCAACGACGAGAACAGCGCGTACTGGGTCGCGGTGTAGGTGCGCGAGGTTAGACTCGACAGGAACGCGATGAAGACCGTGCTGGCGAGCCCGTTGGCCAGATTGTCCCCGGTAATGGCGACGACCAGCAGCGGCAGGCTGTCGCCGCCGGTGGCGAGCAAGGCGAACAGCAGATTGGTCAGCGCCACGGCGAGCGCGCCCACGATCAGCATTCGTCCAAGTCCGTAGCGAACCACCAGCAAGCCGCCCAGCACGCCACCGCCGATGGTCATCAGCACGCCGAAGACCTTGGTGACACTGGCGATGTCGCTCTTGGTGAAGCCCAGGCTCAGGTAGAGCGGATTGGCCATCGCCGCCATCGAGATGTCGCTGATTCGGTAGATCCCGATGAAGACCAACAACCACAGCGCCAGCCGGCCGTAGCGTTGGAAGAAGTCGCTGATCGGGCACACGACCGCGGCGATCAGCCAGGCGCCGGCCTGGCGTTGCCAACCGGGCCGCTGTCGCCTATGGCGCAGGAAATGCTTCACACGAGGATGAAACAGCACCATCGATAGGCTCTGAGGGCGTGGCGGTTCCGGTCGCACCAGCACGGTTATCACGCCCACCGACACCAGCGCGGCCATGCTCAGGTAGGCGATCGCCCAGGACGCGGCGTCGGCGATGTAGAGTGCGCCCGCGCCGGCCATCACGATACCGATGCGATAGCCGATGATGTAGGTCGATGCCATGGCTGCCTGGATGGCCGCTTCACCGGACTCGATACGATAGGCGTCGATGACGATGTCCTGGGTCGCTGCGCCGAAAGCGGTGAGCAGGGCGAAAGCCGCCACCAGTGGTAAGTGGCCGGCGGGGTCGAGCCCGGAGAGCCCCAGCAGGCCACCGCCGATCAACGCCTGGCCGAGAAGCATCCAACTGCGGCGCTGGCCGAGCCAGCTTCCGATCAGCGGGAGCCTTACGCGGTCGACGATCGGCGCCCAGAACAGCTTGATCGAATAGAGCAGTCCCACCCAACTAAAAAAGCCGATGGCGGCCACTTCGACGCCGCTGTCCTCGAGCCAGGCGGTGAGCGTCGAGAACACCAGCAAATAGGGTAGACCGGCGGAAAATCCCAGGAACAGCAAGGTCACGACCGGGGCCCGCAGATAGACGCGCAAGGATGTCAGCCAGTCACGTGGCTCGTGTTGCATGCAACCTCCAAAGGAAACGCTGCCTAAATGTCTGCGCAGGTGAATCGCTGCGTTGCGCGGTGCTGGAGCGCCAGCCCGGTCGAATCCTCACCTATACCCCATAGGCTCCGGTTGCTGCGCTCCGTGCGCCCTGCGACGGAATGCCGCCCACTTCATCCTGCTCGCCGATTTATTCAGTGTTTCCAAGAAACCGGATCGACCCGCCGCGGGCGGACGAGTCGGATCGAAAATGGTACTCTAGATGGCCTGTCGCGTCTGGTCCGGATGCTGCGATGGCGATCCCGCAATGGCGCGTGATATTGCCCCGGCACTGGTAGCGACGACATGGATTGTCTCTTTAGTGGCTGTGATCAGGAAGGATATATCGATGACCAGTGAGTCGACGCAGGATGGCGAGTCGCTACCCCGCTGGTACGTGATCCAATGCAAGGGCGGCGAGTCTTTTCGTGCCAGCGAACATCTCGACAATCAGGGGTACGAGGTGTTCCACCCAGTACTCGAGGTTCAGAAGCGTCGACGTGGCAAGCTGGCCTGGGTAGCCGAGCCGCTGTTCCCTCACTATCTGTTCATTCGTCTCGATCGAATGGCCAGCAACTGGCGGCCGATCCGTTCCACCCGTGGCGTGTTGCGGCTAGTCAGTTTCGGCAACGAGCCGGTATTCGTGCAGGATGCGCTGGTCGACACGCTGCGCAATCGCGTCAGCGCCGACAGCAGTCGTGACCGCGCCAATGTCTATTATCGTCAGGGCGATATCGTCGAGATCACCGACGGGCCCTTCCGTGCGCTGCAGGCCGTCTTCGAGGCGCAGAAGGGTGAGGAGCGCGCCATCGTGCTGCTCAACCTGCTGCAGCAGACCCAGCGTCTCGAGGTGCCTGTGGAGGCGTTGCGCAAGCATCCCTCCTAAGCCGTCGATCCGACTGCCGCCAGTCCGTCTTCACGAATCCCATCATCACTCTGGAGTCATCATGAGCCAGCTCGCCATCGAGCCGTCCCACGTTGCGACCCTTCACTATGCCCTCGCGGACGAGCGAGGCCGCACCCTGGACGATTCCCGGGTGCGTCAACGACCACTCGAATATCTTCACGGCCACGGCAACCTGTTCCCGGCGCTGGAAAGCGCACTGACCGCACGGCGGGCCGGCGAACGATTGCGTGTCACGCTGGCGCCTGGCGACACCTATGGCGAGCGCGACGAAGCGCTGGTCAGCATCAGTGCGCGCTCGGCTTTCCCGCAGGATCGGGTACTTCAGGCTGGCCAGCGGTTTCAGGCTCAGGGACCGGATGGCCCGCGCACGGTTACGGTCGTCGCGGCCGACGATACTCGGGTCACCGTGGATGCCAACCATCCGCTGGCGGGGGAGACGCTGACCTACGACATCGAGATCCTGGAGGTGCGCGAGGCGACGCGGGCCGAACTGGCCAAGGGTCATCCGCTTCCGGCGGGGACGTCACATACCGAGGTCGAGGATCGTAAACGATAGCGCAGTCGGAGATGGGGTCAGCGATCGACCCACCACCGGGTGAACCAGGCCTGCATTACCTGCTCCGGGTAGATCGTGCGGCCCAGGCTGCCGTTGTAGCGCGCCAGCGCGCGGGTCCAGTCCCCCCGTTCGCGCTCGAGATAGTGCGCGAGAATGATGCAGCCGTAGCGAAGGTTGGTGTCGATATCGTGAAGGTCGTCCTGGGGGCGGCCGATCTCGGCTTTCCAGAACGGCATCACCTGCATCAATCCCAGCGCCCCGGCCGGCGAAACCGCCGTGGGCTGGAAGCGGCTCTCCACATCGATCAACGCCAGGACCAGCTCGGGCGGCAGACCGGCACGTCGGGCTTCGGTGTGGACGCGCTCGAGCAATGCCAGCCGCTGGCGGCGAGAGAGGTAGGCCTTGGGCTGCCGTTTGGCGAGTCGCGACTGCATGTCCAGTAGCCATACCTGAGCGTAGAAGGCATCCTCGAACCCGTCGGGCTCCGCCATGACTCGCGACAGGGCATCGAGCAGCGCCTGGGAGGGCGGCTCGTCGATTCCGCTCGCGGTCTGCTCCACGGCATTCGCGCTGGCGGCGACGAGCCAGGTCGTCGCCGCCAGCGCGAGGAGAGACCTTGTCACGAGCTGGCGTGTGATCAGGCGAACTTGTTGTCGAGAAAGTGTCGGAGGTCGTCCAGCGCCACCATGGTGACCTCGCTGTCGCGACGCCCCTTGTACTCCAGTTCGCCCTTGTCGAGTCCGCGATCGCCTACCACCAGGCGATGAGGGATGCCCATCAACTCCTGATCGGCGAACTTGACGCCGGGGCGAAGATCGCGATCATCCAGCAGCACATCGATGCCGGCATCGGTCAATTCCTGATAGAGCCTGTCGGCTGTTTCGCGAACCCGATCCGACTTGTGAGCGTTCATCGGCACGATGGCGAGCTGGAAGGGTGCGATGGCATCGGGCCAGATGATGCCGCCGGCGTCGTGGTTCTGTTCGATGGCTGCCGCCACCACGCGGGTAATGCCGATGCCGTAGCAGCCCATCCACACGGTCGCCGGTTGACCGGTGTCATCGAGCACGGTGGCGTTCATGGCCCGTGAATACTTCTGGCCGAGCTGGAACACGTGGCCGACCTCGATGCCCCTGGTGATCGACAGCGTGCCGTTGCCATCCGGCGACGGATCGCCTTCGACCACATTGCGCAGATCGGCGACTTCCGGCAGCGGCAGGTCGCGCTCCCAGTTGATGCCGAAGAGATGGTGGTCGTCGACGTTGGCGCCCGCACCGAAGTCGCTCATCAGCGCGACGCTGTGATCGACGATCAGTCGCAGCGGCAGCTCGACCGGCCCCAGCGAGCCGGGGCCGGCGCCGATGGCGGCCCGAATCTCCTCCTCGCTGGCCATGGTCAACGGCGCTGCGACGGCGTCGAGGTTCTCGGCCTTGATTTCGTTGAGCTGATGGTCGCCACGCACCATCAGCGCGATCAGGCCGCCGTCGGTGGCATGCACGATCAGCGTCTTGACGGTCTTCTCGATAGGCAGGTCGAACCCATCGACCAGCGCCGCGATCGTGCGAACGCCGGGGGTGGGCACCTGACGCATCGCTTCCTCCGGAGCAGCGCGCTCGGCGCCCGCGGGCGGCAGCGCCTCGGCCTTCTCGATATTGGCGGCGTAGTCCGAGCCGGTGGAGAAGACCACCGCGTCCTCGCCGGAATCGGCGAGCACGTGGAACTCGTGCGAGCCGGTACCGCCGATGGAGCCGTTGTCGGCCAGTACCGGGCGGAAATCGAGGCCCAGGCGGGTGAAGATCCGGACGTAGGCGTCGTACATGCGCTGATAGGACGCCTTGAGACCGTCTTCGTCGGTATCGAACGAGTAGGCGTCCTTCATGATGAACTCGCGCGAACGCATGACACCGAAGCGGGGGCGGATCTCGTCGCGAAACTTGGTCTGAATCTGATAGAAGTTGGTCGGCAGTTGCTTGTAGCTGCCGATCTCGCGACGCACCAGGTCGGTGATGACCTCTTCATGGGTCGGGCCCACGCAGTAGTCGCGCTGATGACGATCCTTGAGGCGCAGCAGTTCGGGACCGTACTCGTCCCAGCGGCCGGACTCCTGCCATAGCTCCGCGGGCTGTACCGCAGGCATCAGCACCTCCTGCGCACCGGCCCGATCCATCTCCTCGCGAACGATGCGTTCGACCTTGCGCAACGTCCTCACCCCCACTGGCAGCCAAGTGTAGAGCCCCGACGTCAGGCGCCGGATCATGCCGGCTCGCAACATCAGTTGATGGCTGACGATCTCCGCGTCCGCCGGAGTTTCCTTGAGGGTCGAGATCTGTAATTGGCTGGCACGCATTGGGTGTTCTTTCCTGTATTCATCGGCGTCGAGCGGAACGCGCCTATAGGGACATGGCGTGATCTGCAGTCGTTCTCAGGCTGGCCAGTATAGAGATGGGAACTGCCGACGGGGAGGGGCCGACGCTAAAAAGCTCTGTCGCCCGGCCAGTGCGAGCCCGACGGTGAGATTGGCCTTTCCACTCCCGCAATTTTTTCTATAGTGAAAGTCAGGGTCGCATCCGGCGTCGTCGGAGAGGCGAGCGGAACAGGACACCATCGAAAATCCGTCGTTGGCGGCCCGCGCCGGAAGGAGGTGTTTCATGATTCATCACGTCTGGGGACTGCTCACGCATCCCAATCGCGAGTGGCAACAGATCCGCGGCGAGAACGAGACCGTGTCGCACTTCTACGGTTCCCACGTGCTGCTGATGGCCGCCATTCCGGTGGTTTGCGCCTTCATCGGCACGACCGTGGTGGGTTGGCACTTCGGCACGACGGAGACCGGGATGGCGAAGACGGTGAGCGTATCGCCATCGACGGCCGTGCTGCTGGCCATCATCTTCTATGCGCTGATTTTGGGAGCCGTGTGGCTGATGGGGAACGTCATCCACTGGCTGGCGCGCCGCTACCCCGAGCGCCCCGACTTGAGCCATTGCGTCGTGTTCGCGGGATACATGGCGACACCCATGTTCTTGAGCGGCGTGGTGGCGCTCTATCCACTGGTATGGCTGTGCCTGCTGGCCGGCATTGCGGGGCTCTGTTACACGGTGTACCTCGTCTACGCGGGATTGCCGTCGTTCCTGGGCATCGATCAGCACGAGGGGATGCGGGCCTCGAGCGCCGCGCTCGCCATTGGCGTGCTGGTGCTGGAAGCCTTGCTGGCCATTACCGTGCTGCTCTGGGGTTACGGCGCGTCGCTGGTCTGATCCGGTAGTCCAGCGCTTGTCAGGCGCCCGACCGGAGCTCGGGCGCCACTTTTGAAGGCGCTCGGCCAGGCTTGGTGCCTGGACGGACGGTGGGTGATGGATTAGGTTACCTTGCGTCACCAACTGTCACTGGAACTCTTCAATGCCTTCTCTGTTGCGACGTCTCGTAGTGGGCGCGGTCGTGTCCGGGCTTGTCCTCTCGCTTGCCGGTTGCGGCACGCTTTTCTATCCCGAGCGCAAGGGGCAGCTCCAGGGTCGCATCGATCCTGGTGTGGCGATTGCCGATGGGTTGGGACTGCTGCTGTTCATCATCCCCGGCGTGATCGCCTATGCGGTGGACTTTTCCAACAACACTATCTATCTGCCGGGTTCCGCCGACGCCTCGGTCGATTCCGTCCACTACGACGGCCAACTGGACAGCGCATCGCTCGCTGCCTTGATCGAGACGCGTACCGGGAAAGATATCGAGGCCGGGGAGCCCGCAGTGGTGGAGCGCGTGGAAAGCCTGGATCAGGCCATCTCCAGAATCGAATCCGATCGTCGCAACGCGATGGACTCGTGAGTCCGCCGCATTTTGCTAATCTGCTCGTCTGGCGTCTGGAATCATTCCAGCGTCGGCCTCGCTGCGCCATCGATAAGGAGATTGGTCATGCGTACGTTCGAATGCCATCACTGTAATCCACCGAGTCGGCTCTTCTTCGATAACATCTAGTGCATCGCGCCAGCCGCACGCCGGCGCCGTGCCGGTTTCAACCGGATTCCCCCTTTCATACGTTCGATCCGCTCCTGGGGTTCGAGATGTTCGCGATCGAGCTGCCGCAGGGCTGCCTGAGCGAGTCGTCGCCGCATGCCCCGGGGGTGATCGAGCATGTGGTCGTGCTGGAAGGTAAGATAGAGCTCTTCGTCGAAGGGGGTGGCAAACGCTGGTGGCAGGGGAAGTGCTGCGCTTCGCGGCGGACCAGCCGCATGGGTATCGCAACCGGGGGCCGGCGACAGCGAAGATTCACGATCTGATTCACTATCCTTTCAGCGCATGAGTCGTTGTGCCCGGGGGCTGTCGACCGCCTCCTGCTCCGGCGTGACGCAGCCCGATGGCGCCGCCAGATCGGACGCCATCAGTTCCTGTGGTCGATAGCGGGCCAGCAGCGCCCAGAGGATGGCGGCGGTCTCGGCATCCGGCTGGCCGGCGTAGTTGGCGGGACGGAAATGCATCTGGAACGCTCTGGTGACGTCGCGGGTTTTCTTGTCGAGGACGCCCGTCGTCGCAAGCCGATAACCGTAGGCGCTCAACGCGCGTTGGTATTGCGCCATCGTTGGCGAGCAGTGCTCGAAACGACGACGGTAGGTCATGATGTCTTCATCGTCGGGCCAAGCGCCAACGCCTGCGTCGTGAAGCCTTTTCCAGGGAAAGCGCGGACCGGGGTCGATCTTGCGCGATGGGGCGATGTCCGAATGCCCCAGGATCGAGGTCGGTGGAAGGTCGTAGCGACGAATGATGTCTTTCGCCAACGCGACGACCGCTTCGATCTGCTGGTCCGGATAGGTCTGCCACTGTCTCCCCGACGCCGTTTCGCGGGGTCCCTGATTGACGATCTCCACGCCGATGGAGGTGTCGTTGAGCTGCGTGCGGTCCTCCCAGGCGCTGATACCGGCGTGCCAGGCACGGTCGCTTTCGTCGACCAGTTGCCACACGCGTGGCATGGCACTTTCGGCCCGCGGGTGCCGAGCCACCAGATAGTGCGAACTGACGTTGGGCCCAAGCAGTGTGCGAAGCGCTCGAGGCGCTTCGGAGTCGGTGTAGTGCAGAACCAGATAGCGGACGCGGTGATTGTAGGCCTGCGACTGATGGGTGTGAACGGCCACGTAGCCTTGTCGGGGTTCCAGGCCCGGCGAACTTGCACAGCCGGCCAGCACCGTCATCGATAAGGCGCCGATGAACAGCAGGGTCGCAATGCCACGCCACGATGCAACGTGATGAGGCGTCATAACACATTCAGCAGATAGCGGGTCAGCAGACCCAGAGCGAGGGTGATCGAGAAGCTCAACATCGTACCCAGGAGCACGTACTCGGTGAGCTTTCGGTCGCGATCTTCGTAGAGGTCGCCGAAACGTAGCACCGACTTGGCGGTCAGTAGAAAACCGATCGCGGCCATCTGGTGGCTCAGCACGAAAGTCAGAATGAGAAAACGTTCCAGCATGCCGATTCTGGCGCCTGCGTCGGCTAGAGTGCCGCGGGTATCGACCCCTTCGCTCCAGCGGCGCATGATCAGCGCGATCATGACCGAGGCGGGGCGCATGACCAGTAGATATGCCAGGGCGACCAGCAGGGTTCGGGGTTGCCACATCAGGCTGATATCGATGGTGACAGGCAGGGCGCTGCCATCGATGACCCACCACCAGACGGTGACCAGGACCAGTAGATGCAAAAGCTGGTCGAGAATGAAGAAGCTGACGCGACGAGCCGGCGTATAGCTTTTGAGCGTGTCGATCATCCAATGTGTCAATCCCACGATCCCCGTACCGATCAAGGCGTCGCGAAAGGGCACGCCAAAAGCGACCAGGATAACCAGGCACAACAGCATATGAATGCCGACATGCCAGTAAAGCGAGCGAGCGCGAAAATGGTGTTGCTGTTTCTGGAGTGCCCAGGTGTCACTCTGCAAGATGAAATCGGCGATGGTGTGCGATAGCAGCAGCGCCAGTAGCAGCGACAAGCTGATTTCGCTCATGTCATGGCCTCCAGGCGTTGCCGGGTAAACTCGAGGAATTCTCGAATCAGCGACCAGCGTGCTGCGCTCAGGCGGCGATTGATGGTCGGCTGCGAGCGACCCAGGCGTTTGGCCAGTTCACTTTGGGAATGATCAGCGAGAAGACTGAGGCGAACCACTTCCGCTGCGTTGTGACTCCAGTGGCTGATGATATCGTCGGCAAACTGGATCAGCAGGTTGAGGTCGGGCTGGGAAACGGCGAGAAACAGTCCCAGGCGCTGATGGCTCTGGCTCAACGCGTCCAGACCCTGACCGGAGCGCACGAAAGCCTCCCCGTCGGCATTGATGAAATCGTCCGGCGCAGGAACCTTACCCTCGCCGATCCCGATGGCGATGCGTGCGTCCCAGGTCTGTTGTCGTGAAGGGGAATGCTCGATCAGGCTGGCACGCATGATAACGGCCGCGACGATGGTGTCTTCGATCCTGGGAACCGCCAACTGGAAGGCATCGCCACGGAATCGGGTGCCCACTGCGCCCAAGGTCTGGCCGAGACGTTCGATTCCCGTATCGATCGCGCCGCGTAACTTGCGCTTATCGGCAATATCGCGAGAGGCAACGATGTCGCCACTGAGCACACCGATCGATGACATGAGACTCCTTATCGATATCCATACAAGGTAGATGGATTATAGCCTAAAAAAGCTATTTTTGTATTTATGCATAAAAAAAGCTATCAAGGCAGAGGTGCTGAAGGTATCGATAAGCTGAAGGTAAATGATGGCTGTATATATATCCAGCTCCTGGTTGTAAGTTTTGTTATCCTGACGATGTCTGGGCTGTAGGCTCGGCAGCAGCGATGGGCTCCGCCGATGTTTCGTCGGCACCGATCAGCCTGGCTGCCACCCGATTTCGACCATGCGCCTTGCAGTCGTAGAGCGCCTGATCCGCGTAGGTAATCATCTCGTCGATATCGATCAACAAGCCGTTGGGACTTGTGACCACGCCGACACTGACGGTGACGACGGGGGCAACGGGGGAATATTCGTGGGGCAATCCCAGCGCCTGAATCATGCCTCGCATCGCATCTGCCAGTGCCCAGGCTTCCTCCTTGCCGGTATTGATAAGCAATACCAGAAATTCTTCACCGCCTAGGCGCACCACGACGTCGGTATCCCGACGAAAAGTGTCCCTCAGCACCCCGGCGATATCCACGAGACAGCTGTCGCCTGCCAAATGACCATAGTTATCGTTGAAGGGCTTGAAATGATCCACGTCGATCATCATCGCCGATACCGTGCAGCTCAACCGGCGACTGAGCGGGACGAGAATATCCAGGCGCTTTTCCAGCATTCGCCGGTTGCCGAGTCCTGTCAGAGGATCGTTGAGCGTCTGTTCCAGCAGTGCAGCGTTGTGGTTTCTCGACGCCTCTATCAGCTTCTGCAGTTGTCGAGCCAGAAGACCCTCGGCATCGGTACGGCTGGAGAGATCGAAGGGTATCTCGCGCGGCGTACCGCCGAAATCATGCTCGAAGCGAACATGGTCGGCCAAGCGTCTGAGCGGCACCAGCAGCCGTCGATCGATCAGCCATAGCGTGGCAGCCAGTCCACATAGGCCAAATAGACAGGCTATCAACATGGCAAGCCCGAATGTACCTCTGGCGGTGGCCACGAGCCAGGCCACTGTTGTGATTGCCAGCGAACTGCATAGCCAGACCCCAGCCAGAACACCCAGCGTCCGGGTCAACAAGTGATTTTTTATTTTCGACATGTCTAGAACCGATGTCCTGGTACCGCAGTACGTCGTCGGATGAGCGGAAAGCGAGTCCATCCGGATTGCGCATGGCCTCATGTTCCATATCGACGGTCCGAAGGGAAACTGTAGTGTTGCCATCAGAGGCATAAGCAATTAGATGTCATTGATTTAGCTCGAACTTATTCAGGTTTTTTGCAGGCTGTCAGTCTTGGAGACGAAATGCACCGGATAATCCCTTCCGTTGCCAAAGCATCCCATTCGATGTTTTTTGCTGGAATAACATCGGCTTTACATCGACAGCGACTGTTTGAGCCACGACCTATAAAACGTTGCTCTGGCCTTTTCCAAAGCCGGTCGAGAGAATAAAGGAAAAATGAACCATGAGTTAAATAAATATCGGTAATTGATACCCGTTAAAAAAATCATCTCGACAAGCCTTGCAAGTTTTTAGATATCGGCAATAATGTCCTCGCTTAAACCAATCCGCAACGGAACAACGAATGTCTCTACTCAGCGATTACGTCAAGAAAGAACAGCTCCTGAAGCAGCTTGAAGAAGAGCTGAAGCGAATGGAGGGTGATCAGCGCCTGAAGTCCGAACTCGAGTTCAAGGAGAAGCTCGAAGCCCTGATGGCGGAATACGGCAAGACGACGCGTGACGTCATCGAACTGTTGAGCCCGGCCGAAGGTCCCCAGGCCTCGAACACGCAGGCGGGCTCGATCGGTGGGCGCCGCAAGCGCAAGCTGAAAATCTACAAGAACCCCAAGACAGGCGAAGTCGTCGAGACACGTGGCGGCAATCACAAGACGTTGAAAGCCTGGAAAGACGAGCACGGTGGCGATACCGTCGAATCTTGGGTCGTCAGAACGGAAGATTGAGCGGTTTTTATTCTTCACCCCGCTTAGCCGAAAGAACCCTCCGCCATAGGTCTTGGCGGAGGGTTCTGTTTTTGGGCGCCGTCAGGCCTTGGAACTGATGCCGCCGAAGCCGCCGTGCCGAGATTCGCCGCTCGGCCCGTAAACGCTGCCGCCAATGGCGCGGTTCAGAAAATCGATCGCCCGCTGGTTATGCTCTAGCCGTGAGGAGATGATGTGGCCGTTGAGGCGGTTGGTTCGGCGAACCTGTTCTGCCAATTGACGAATCCGTTGCCAGGTTTCATTCATGCCGATGGCGTTAGCGAATCGATCCGCGCCTTGGCTTCCGACACCAAACCCCTGCGACCGTTGGTGTTCTCTGCGTAGACTCTCGAGCCGATCAAGCTCGCTCAACTGCTGCTGCTTCGACGCCGCCAGCTCGCCGAGGCGTTCGCCATCGGCGTTACCCGAGCCGAGACAGATGGCCTCGGCATCCAGTGTTTCGGCGAAAGCTTGCAATAGGGATTGTTGCTCGCGGAGCAGTTCGGCTGGTGTCATGTAAGATTCCTGGATCCGGACCTGGGAAGTCGGATGATCAACGTTCGTCCAGCATATCGCGGACACTCTGGATCAGGCCGTCGGCGATCTTGCCGGTGTCGAGTTCGAGCCGGCCCTCGGAGATGGCCTGGCGAATGTCGTTGACCCGGGCAGTATCGATGTCACCACTATCGTCAGTGGTCGGAATCTGGCTCAATGTCGTCGTCGAGCCGGCCGTCGTCTTGGTGCTCTCCAACGATTCAACACTCTTGCGCTGCTCGGTGGCTTCATTCTGAGTGGGACGAGTCAGCGGTTGTGTCTGGTCGATTTTCAAGGTCGTTACCTCATGGCTGGATGCACGATGACGTGGTTTCCTACGTTATCGGCCAAACCGACGGAAGCTGAAAGAGATCGAAGAAGAGTTTTGTTAAGAAATTTATCCGGCCGGGCTAGAAGTCGACCCGCAGTCGATCCTGGCCCGTCACTTTCCCTTGAAGGATCTGGTTGTTCTCCGTCTTGAGACGGATCGTACTCCCCAGGCCACCATTATCCAGCGCCTCGACGTTGCGACTGACATGGAATCCCTGCCCGACAGCGGTAAGCACCACCGTGTCGCCACGTTTTACCATCCAGGGCTTCCGCATCATGTCGTCGGTCAGTGTGGTGCCAGGCGGTATGCGTCGGGTGGCGATCATTCCGGCCGCCCGAGCGGGATCATCCAGATAGCCACGGCGGAGGCGGGAAATGTCCGTCTGCTGCCAGTCCAGCGCCGTCGCATCGATCCGTTGCCCCGGATCGATCGGCTGACGCACCACCAGATGACGGACGACGGCGGAGACCGTGGCCTGCAGATAGCGGGCGCGGCTGTCATCGCTACCGCAGTGCACGCCAACGGTCACCCGGCCTTGAGGCACACCCGGCCGAGGCAGAAAAGGCCGGGGCTCTGGGCAATCCCCGAGATCGGCCGCACTTTCCTGAAGCTCGATCTTGACCTGGTCGCCGAGTGAGGCGGTCTGCCGTTGCAGGAAGCGCTTCACGCTCGCGTTGACCGCATCGTTCGGCGGAACATCGGTATCTGCCTGCGATATCGAGGGTATCGGCAACAGCGACAGCGCGAACAGTAGTGCCATCAGTGTCATGGCTCCGGTCCAGACGACGCGTCGCAGACCGGGACGGAACTTCGACCGGGAGCGCTGAAACGTTTCGGGCGGATCTGCTCGCATGACATGGACCTCGGTGGCTAGCAGGCTCGCGGTATACCGCGTCGATCGACGGAAATCCCCATAGTGGAAGGGATTTTAAACAGGCTCGCCGCAAGGCATTGATAAAAATGGCGCGCAATTACGGGTCTGTTTACACGTTTGGCACGAACATCCCGCCGCTATTCTCCACTCTGTCAATTTTCCAGCGAACGCCACTCGAGGTGCACGGCATGTTCGACAAGTTGGATAACGCGCTGCGCTTCCAGCAGGAGGCCATCAATCTGCGGGCGGAGCGCCAACAGGTGCTGGCCAATAACATCGCCAACGCCGATACACCCAACTTCAAGGCGCGCGACTTCGATTTTCGCGCCGAGTTGAACCGGGTGATGGAGCAGGGCCGCAGCGAGTCTTCCGGAGGATTGTCACTGGCACGGACCTCCGCCCGACACATTCCCGGGCAGGCTGGGGGAAGGACGGGCGTTCGAGACCTGCTCTACCGGATGCCGGATCAGCCCAGCCTCGATGGCAATACGGTCGATATGGATCGGGAGCGCTCGGCCTTTGCCGACAATTCGCTGCGTTATCAGGCGGATGTCACTTTCGTCAGTCGCAAGATCCAGGGGCTGAAGAAAGCCATGCAATCGGAGTAACACGATGTCGATGTTCAGCGTATTCGAAATTTCCGGCTCGGCGCTGTCCGCCAATTCACAACGGATGAACGTGACGGCCAGCAACCTGGCTAATGCGGACAGCGTTGCCGGGCCTGAAGGACAGCCTTATCACGCCAGACAGGTGATGTTCCAGGCGATGAGCCAGCAGGGCGGCAGTGTGGGCGGTGTTCGCGTCAACGGCGTGATCGAGGACGACACCACGCCGATGCGTATGGAATATCGGCCGGGGCATCCGTTGGCGGACGAACAGGGCTACGTGACGATGCCCAATGTCGATCCGGTTAACGAAATGGTGGACATGATCGCCGCCTCCCGCTCCTATCAAGCCAACGTCGAGGTCATGAACACCGCCAAGACGCTGATGACGAAAACACTCACCATCGGCGAAGGCTGATCGGTGTCGGTCCATATCGAGGAGATGTCATGTCCAGTCCGGTGATCGGCAACAGTACCCTGGCCAACATCAATGGTGCGGCCGCCCAGAGTTCTACCACGGGAGTCGACTCCGGTAGCGAGCTCAACGATCGTTTCATGACGTTGCTGGTGACGCAGTTGAAGAACCAGGACCCGACCAGCCCGATGGAAAATTCGGACATGACGGCGCAACTGGCTCAGATCAATACCGTCAGCGGTATCGAGAAGCTCAACGACAGCCTGTCCGCGATTACCGACCAGATCGACGCGGGCCAGGCGTTGCAGGCCACGGCGTTGATCGGCCAGGGCGTGATGGTGCCGGGCAACAGGATCCTGGTGGGATCCTCCGATGGCACCGACGGTGTGGTCACGACGCCGATCGGCGTGGAGCTGGATGGCGCCGTCGAGGATCTGCAGATCGATATTCGCGGCGCCAGCGGCGAGATCATCGACAGCTTCTCCACCGGGCCCTTGTCCGCTGGCGTCCACAGCTTTACCTGGGATGGCAAGTTGGCCGATGGCTCCAGCGCTGCCATCGACGGCACCTACACGGCTTCCTTGACCGGAACCGTCGGGGACGACACCTACGCGCCGACTGCGCTGAACTATGCCCTGGTCAACGGGGTGATTCAGGGGGCGAACGGCGCCCAGCTCGACCTGGGATACGCTCAGGATCCCGTGGCGCTCTCGGAAGTGCGTCAGATTCTCTGAGTGAGATTCAGTAACGACATGAACCGTTCTAGCGGACGCAACCGATAAACGTAGGGGATCAGTCATGGGTTTTTCGCAGGCATTGAGCGGCGTCAACGCCGCTTCCCAGCAGTTGGATGTGATCGGCAACAATATTTCCAACTCTCAGACCAAGGGGTTCAAGAGTGGGTCGGTCCAGTTCTCCGATGTCTTCGCCAATAGCGCCGTCGGCCTGGGCACCCGGGTCTCCGGCGTGCTCCAGGACTTCAGCACCGGCAGCCTCGAGTCCACCGGGCGCAACCTGGACATCGCCATCAGCGGCGATGGCTTCCTGCGCTTCCAGCAGGAGGGCGAAGTCGGCTACTCGCGCAACGGCCAGCTGACGCTGACCGCCGACGGCTTTCTGGAAAACGCCCAAGGCGCCCGGTTGATGGGCTACGGCCTGGCGGATGCCGCTGACGTCAACTCCGGCGTCGTCGTCGGTGGCCAGCCGCAGGTGCTCAACGTGCCGGCGGCGGATATGCCGGCAAGCGCCACCGGTGCCACCGGAACGGGCATCAACATTCAGCTCAACCTGGATGCCTTCACCGTGGCCGACGACTCCTCGACCGCGGTGCTCTACGACAACCTTGCCGCCAAGACCGCCGAAGATACCACCCAGCAGACCTCCGTCGCCTACAACTACTCCACCAGCTTCACGGTCTACGACTCGCAGGGTGCGCAGCACAACGCCACGCTGTACTTCCAGAAGACCGGCGACAACGCCTGGAGCGCCCGCACGGCGCTGGACGGCGTGCTCACCGATCAGACGCTCACGGCGACTTTCGATAGCGCCGGCAAGCTGGCCACGATCGATGGCGAGGACGCCACGGCCAATCCGGTCACCTGGCCGAATCTGGCATTCACCAACAACGAGCTTGGCGACGGCGTCGATCCGATCAGCGCCACCTTCAACATGGCGGGCAGCACCCAGTTCTCCAACGACTCCACGGTCAAGAGCCTGGCGCAGGATGGCTACGCCTCCGGGGCGTTGGTCGGCGTCAGCTTCGCCGATGACGGCTCCGTCGTCGGCAGCTACTCGAACGAGAAGACCGTCAACCTCGGGCAGATCGCGCTGGCGACCTTCCGCAATCCCGAGGGCCTGTCGCCCTCCGGCGGCAACCTGTTCGCAGCGACCGCCACCTCCGGCAACGAACTGCTGGGCATCGCGGGAACAGGAACACTGGGATCGATCGAGGCCGAAACGCTGGAAGCTTCCAATGTCGACCTGACGACGGAACTGGTCAACCTGATCATTGCGCAACGCAACTATCAGGCCAACACCAATTCGATTCGTACCCAGTCCGAAGTCATGGATCAGGTCGCCCAACTGCGCTGATGACGACATGCCGCCGATCATGTCGTGATCGGCGGCAACCTCGCTTCCAAAGGGTTTCAGCATGGATCGGATTCTATATACCGCCGGTGGTGGCGCGAGCCAGACCATGGCTCAGCAGTCGGTGGTCAATAACAACCTGGCCAACGTCAGTACCCCCGGTTTCCGTGGCGAGCTGATGGCTCTCCGCGCGGTACCGGTGGAAGGCGACGCGCGCCTGCCGACTCGCATTGCTTCGATGATGACTACCCCCGGTGCCGATTTCACGCCGGGTACCATCAGTACCACCGGGCGCAGCCTCGACGTCGCGCTGCAGGGCGATGACACCTGGCTGGCGTTGCAGTCGCCAGACGGCGGGGAGGCCTATACGCGGCGCGGCGATCTCCAGGTCGACGCCACCGGCCTGCTGACGTCGCTCGGCAATCCGGTTCTCTCCGACAACGGGCAGGCCATCGTGGTGCCGCTCGGGGGCGACGTGACGATCGCGCCGGACGGCTCTATCAGCGTGCTGGAGCCGGGCCAGAATCCGGACGCCGTGGCACCGCTGGCGCGCCTGAAGATGGTGGTGCCGGGCAACGACAACCTGGTGCGCGGGGAGGATGGCCTGTTCCGCAGGGTGCCGGCGGAGGGCGAGGATGTCGCGGCACCGTTGCCGGCCGACGATACCCGGCGATTGGTTCCCGGGGCGCTGGAGGGCAGCAACGTCACTCCAACCGAGGCGATGATTTCGATGATCGATAGTGCCCGCCGCTACGACATGCACATGAAAATGATCGAGAGCGCGGACGAGAACGAACAGCGCGCCAACAGCCTTCTCTCGCTAACCAGCTGACGTCAATTTCGACCAGCGGTGCCAGCCACTTCACGCTAGCGCACCGACAATGAGGTTCCTGTCATGATCAAATCTCTGTGGACGGCCAAGACCGGTCTGGAGTCGCAACAGGTCAAGCTGGATGTGATCTCCAACAACCTGGCCAACGTCTCGACCAACGGCTTCAAGCGATCCCGCGCCGTGTTCGAGGATCTGCTCTACCAGAACGTGCGCCAGCCCGGCGCCCAGTCTTCGGTGGTCGATACCCTGCCTTCCGGCATGCAGGTGGGTACCGGCGTGCGCCCCGTGGCGACCGAGCGGCTGCACACACAGGGCGGGCTGCAGAATACCGAGAACTCCCGGGACCTGGCGATCAACGGCAAGGGGTTCTTCGCCGTGCAGATGCCTGACGGCACCACCGGCTATACCCGCGACGGCAGTTTCCAGGTCAACGAGAACGGCCAACTGGTCACCGCCGGGGGGTATCCCGTCGATCCGCCGATCGTGATTCCGCAGAACGCGCTCTCGATCACCGTCAGTCAGGACGGCGCCGTGTCCGTCACCCAGCCGGGAACGTCCCAGAGCAATGAAGTGGGGCAGATCATGCTCTCCACCTTCATCAATCCGACAGGGCTTCAGAGCATTGGCCAGAACCTGTACCTGGAAACCGATGCTTCGGGCCCGCGTACCGATCTCAACCCGGGCCTGGATGGCGCCGGCAAGCTCTATCAGGGCTATGTCGAGACCTCCAACGTCAATGTGGTGGAGGAGATGGTCAGCATGATCGAGACGCAGCGTGCCTACGAGATCAACAGCAAGGCCGTCGAAACGTCCGATCAGATGCTTCAGCGTCTGACGCAGCTATAAACCGGGGAAGACGCGTGTTGCTGACCGCAGAACTAGCCACGACGTGGCGTAGAGTGATGATGCTGATCGGCCTGGGGCTGGCGACGGTCGTGGCGGGCTGCGCGCAGATTCCCAGGCACTCCGTGGTCGAGAATTCCGCGCCGGTGGAAATCCCCTCGACGCCGCCGTCCCAGGCCAATGGCTCCATCTACCAAGCCCGCTTCGGCTTCCAGCCGCTGTTCGAGGATCGGCGCCCGCGCCAGGTCGGCGACATCATCACCATCGTACTCGACGAGCAGGTCAGTGCCAGCAAGAACTCCGCTGCGAACGCCACGCGCAACGGATCCGCCACCTTCACGCCGGGGGTGGTTCCCAACCCGATCGACTTCCTCGAGAGGTACGGTACCGACCTGGAGGGCGAGAACGTGTTCAACGGGTCCGGTGGGGCAAATGCCAACAACACCTTTACCGGGACGATCACCGTGACCGTCTACGACCTGCTGGCCAATGGCAACCTCAAGGTACGGGGGGAAAAGCAGATCGCGATCAACCAGGGCACCGAGTACATCCGCTTCTCCGGCGTGGTCAATCCCCGCGCGATTACCGGTTCCAATACCGTGCAGTCGACCCAGGTCGCCGATGCCCGCATCGAATATATCGGTGACGGCTATATCAACGAAGCGCAGACCATGGGTTGGCTGCAGCGCTTTTTCCTCAATATTTCGCCTTTCTGATGCCTATGACCCGCCTGTCCCGTTCGATTCGCCGCCTGCTGCTGGCGCAAACACTGGTGCTGGTGGTGATGCTGCCGTTCAGCCTGGGCGCGCAGGCCCAGCGCATTCAGGATCTCGCCAACTTCTCGGGCGTGCGTGACAACCCGCTGGTCGGCTACGGGCTGGTCGTCGGCCTCGATGGCACGGGAGATCAGACCACCCAGGCTCCGTTCACCGGCCAGAGCATTACCAACCTGTTGTCGCAACTCGGGGTGACGATTCCGGCTGGTACCAACATGCAGTTGCGCAACGTGGCCGCGGTCATGGTGACGGCGAAATTGCCGCCTTTCTCGCGCCAGGGACAGGAGATCGACGTCACTGTCTCGTCGGTTGGCAACGCCGATAGCCTGCGGGGTGGAACGCTGCTGATGACGCCACTCAAGGGCGCGGACGGCCGTGTCTATGCACTGGCCCAAGGCAACGTCTATGTCGGCGGTGCCGGTGGCCAGGCTGCCGGCAGCAGTGTGTCCGTCAATCACCTGGCGGCGGGTCGAATACCGGGCGGCGGTCTGGTCGAGCAGGAAGTACCGGTGCGGCTTGGGGATGCCAGCGGCACGCTGGATCTGTTCCTCAAGCAGTCCGACTTCGAGAATGCGCGCCGGATGGTGGCGGCGATCAACCAGGAGTTCGGAGCGCCGGTGGCGGCCGCACTCGATGGGCGGACGGTGCAACTCAAGCTGCCGGCCAACGGCAACGATCGAGTCACCTTCCTGGCACGCGTGCAGGGTATCGACGTCACCACCGAGCGTGGCCCGGCCAAGGTGATCGTCAACGCTCGCACCGGCTCCGTGGTGCTGTCGGATACCGTCACGTTGAACCGGGCGGCGGTAGCTCACGGCAACCTGTCGATCGTCATCGATTCCAACCCACAGGTCAGTCAGCCCAATGCCCTGGCCGACGGTGACACGGTCGTGGTACCCAATGCCGATATCAGCGTTCAACAGGAGGGCGGCGCGCTGCAGATGGTCCAGACCAGCGCCGACCTGATGGATGTCGTCAACGCGTTGAACGCGCTGGGGGCTTCGCCGCAGGACCTGATGTCGATCCTGCAGGCATTGAAGTCCGCGGGCTCGCTCAACGCCGAACTGGATATCATCTGATGACGATGGGCAACGATCTCTCCGACCAGTTCGCGCTCGACGTCCAGAGCGTCCAGCGGCTCAAGTACAGCGCGGCGAACTCATCGCAGGGCAGCCTCAAGGAAGCGTCGCGCCAGTTCGAGGCCATCTTTCTGCAAATGATGCTCAAGAGCATGCGCGATGCCAGCCCCAAGTCCGGTCTGCTGCAGAGCCATCAGATGGACATGATGCGCTCGATGCAGGACCAGCAGTGGGCCCAGCAGCTGGCGGGAAAGGGGTTGGGGTTGGCCGACCAACTCGTGCAGCAGTTGGAAGGAAGCGGATTGCCCGGGACGTCGGCGCTGCCGGCAACCAGCGGGAAGGAGGACACCTCGACCTTGATTGCGGGTATTCCCCGTGGCACGCCACGTCTGCTGCACGATGGTCAGCGAACTCCCGGATTCGCGCCGGATTCGTCTCGGCATGATATGGCGCTGTCTGGAACGCCAGGCAACAGCGCGACGGACAACGATGTTGCCGTCGCACCTTCGTCGGCACGCGCCGATGACGGCGATCGTCCGGCCCACGTCCGTGCCTTCCTCGAGCGTTTGGCGGGTCCCGCCCGGCGCGCCGAGCAGGCTTCGGGAGTGCCCGCCGAACTGATCCTCGCCCAGGCGGCGCTCGAGACAGGCTGGGGGCAGCGTGAGATCCCCACGGCCCGCGGTGGAAACAGTCACAATCTGTTCGGTATCAAGGCCGGCCAGTCGTGGCAGGGCGCTACTACGGAAATCACCACCACCGAATACGTGAATGGCCGGCCGATCAAGGTGTCCGACCGCTTCCGTGTTTACGACTCCTACACGGAAGCGTTCGCCGATTACGCCAGCTTGATCGGGGGCAATCCCCGTTATCGAGGCGTGGTGGCAGCTTCGTCGCCAGATCTGGCCGCACAGGCGTTGCAGTACGGCGGCTACGCCACGGACCCACGATATGCCGAAAAGCTTCAGGGAGTCATGGCGCAATTGGGCGAGTTGGATGCCCCAAGAGGCCGCGACCTGCTGGCAGCCTCTGGAGATAACGACAATCCTTTCGGTCCGGGCGCGGTGCCCTCCGCGATCTTCTAGCCATCATTCTCGGTCTGGGGCGCGGTAACAAAACATTGCGAAATACCGCCCCGTGGGATTCAAGAAACGGCTGCTGCAGCCGATAGAAATCATAACCTTGCACGGATTCTCGCCGGACTCTTCATGGCGTTTCACGGGATAGCGATATGAGCCTGTTTTCGATTGGTCTCAGTGGGTTGAGCGCGGCACAGAATGCGCTGTCCACTACCAGCAACAATATCAGCAACGTTTATACCGATGGCTATAGCCGACAGCTGACGCTACTGGGGCAGAACGCCAGTGGCGGCGGCGCGGGCTCCGGCGTCAACGTCGACGGCATCCAGCGCCAGTACAACAGCTATATCAGTTCGCAGCTCAACCAGGTCAACAGCCGGCAGTCGGCACTGGAGACCTACCAGAGTCAGGTCAACCAGATCGACGATCTGTTGGCGGACAGCGACTCCGGTCTGGCGACGCTGATGCAGGGGTTCTTCTCCAGCGTGGAGGATCTGACCGGCTCGCCGGCGGATGCAGCGGCTCGGGAAGGCGTGCTCGGCACGTCTCGCAGCATGGCGGCGCAGTTTCGCGCCTACGACGGCTATCTCAGCGACATGCGCGAAGGCATCAATGGCCAGATTGGCGACGTGGTCACCCAGGTCAACAATCTCAGCGACCAGATCGCCGATCTCAACAAGCAGGTGACGTTGGCGCGTGCCCGCAGCGGTGAAGAGCCCAACGCGCTACTGGATCAGCGCGACAAGCTGGTCAGCGATCTCGGCGACCTGGTTGACGTCGACGTTCAGGTGCAGGACGGATCCACTTACCAGGTATCGCTCTCCAACGGCATGCCGCTGGTCGCCGGCAACAAGTCCTTCGAGCTGGTGGCGGTGAAGAGCAGCGAAGATCCCTCCAGCATTACCATCGCCTACGAGGATGGTGGCGGTTCCCGTTCGCCGCTCAAGGAGTCGGTGATAAAGGGCGGTGAGCTGGGCGGGCTGCTGGGCTTTCGCAGTGAAACCCTGGATAGTGCGCAGAACCAGCTCGGCCAGTTGGCGGTAACGCTGGCGCAGAGCTTCAATGCCCAGCACGAGGCCGGGGTGGATCTAGACGGCAATGCCGGTGAAGCGTTCTTCGCCATCGGTAGCCCGATCGTCGTCAGCGATGCCACCAATGCGGGCGATGGGGTCCTGGCTGCCGAGTACGGCGATGCCGGCGAGCTGACGGCGGACGATTATCGACTCACCTACCAGGCGGACGGCAGCTACTCGGTGGAGAATCTCGGTAGCGGCAAGACCAGCTCGGTATCGCCGGCGGCGGATGGCACGTTATCCGTCGGCGGCGTGACCCTGACGCCGAGCGGTACGCCGGCCGAAGGCGACGTCTTCATGCTGCAGCCGACGCGTAACGCCGCTGCGGCGTTCGATGTCGCGGTGAGTGACACCGACAAGATCGCCGCCGCGGATGCCGACAGCGGCGGTAGTGGCGATAACCGAAATGCGCTGGCGCTGCTCGATCTGCAGAACCAGAAGCTGGTCGGGGGAAGCAAGACCTTCAGTGGCGGGTACGCCTCGCTGGTCAGCGATGTCGGTAATCGGGCTGCGATCACCCAGGCCAATCTCACCACGCAGACGGGATTGAGCGATCAGCTCTTCGCCTACCAGCAGGCCGACTCGGGCGTGAACCTGGATGAAGAGTACGCCAATCTGCTGCAGTATCAGCAGTATTACTCGGCGAATGCCAAGATCATCGAGGCGGGCTCGACCGTCCTGGATACAATCCTGGGGCTGCGGGCCTGAGGCGCGGCGGCATGATCCAGCGATTACCCGGGGGCCGACTTCGCGTCGTTATTGAATAGCCATTGAGTGCGCCAAGTCGAGGCGCCTTCGAGGAGAGAGCCGTGCGTGTCAGCACCGTGATGATGTTCGAGCGCAGTGTCAGCTCGATGAACCGCCAGCAGAGCGCCTTCATGCAAGTCGGCGAACAAATCGCCTCCGGCAAGCGCGTTGTGCGTCCCTCCGACGACCCTCAGGCCGCTTCCCGTGCGGTCGGCGTGTCGCAGTCGTTGGCGTCCAACGCCCAGCAGAGCGACAGCCGGATCACGGCGCGCAACTCGCTGAGCCAGGAGGAGAGCGTTCTCAACAGCGTCTCCGACTCGCTTACCCGTGCCAAGGAGCTCATGATTCATGCTGGCAACGGTACCTTGAGCGATGCGGATCGCCAGTCGATGGCGACGGAGCTGCGCGGCGTCTACGAAGCGCTTCTCGGCCAGGCCAACTCGACCGACGGTAACGGCAGCTATCTGTTCGGCGGTTACCAGGACGGTGCCGAGCCTTTCGTCAAGGACGCGTCCGGCGCGGTGCAGTACGCCGGCTCCGACCAGGTTCGCCAGCAGAAAGTGGGCTCCTCGCGCCTGATGGAAGTGGGCAATACCGGTCGTGACGTGTTCCAGACCGTGGCGGGAGGCGCCGGCTACGTCGCCAGGGCCGGCGCAGATAACGCCGGCACGTTGACGTTCACCGGCCCGCAAGTCGCTGATACCACGGCGTCGGGGTATGGTGACGACTACGCCATCTCGTTCGCCGCGAACGGTGATGGCACCTTCGACTACACGATCAGCGGACCGGATGGCGACACCACCGGCAATTATGATGGCACCAGTGCCACCCTGGAGTTTGGTGGGGTGCGTCTCACCCTGGAAGGCACGCCGGAAGATGGCGATGCGCTGGAGGTCGGCACCGCCAAGAACATGAATCCGGATGTATTCGCCACGCTGGAGAACATGCTCTCGGCGCTGGAAAATCCGCTCGATTCCGACGCCGACAAGGCGGCCTTCGCCAATACGCTATCGACCTCCAGCCGAGAGACGGACAATGCGCTGGATAACGTGCTGACCGTTCGGGCTTCCGTCGGTGCGCGCCTCAACGAGCTGGATACCCTCGACACCGTGGGCAGCGATCGCAAGATCAGTTACACCCAGACCCAGAGCGACCTGATCGATCTCGACTACACCACCGCGATCTCCGATTACGTGCTGCGCCAGGTGGGTCTACAGGCGGCGCAGAAGGCTTTCGTCGATCTGCAGGGAACTTCATTGTTCGAGATGATGTAGTCAACGTGGGGCGGCCCCGGTTCGAATGGGCCGCCTATGATCAAAAGGGGCGCATCACGTCGGATGCGCCCCTTTTGATTGAATGTGTCGAGGTGATAGACCAGATGGTGTAGACGCTACAGACCGAACGGCATGGGCCCCAGCAGACGAGGTCGGATATCACGATATTCCTCGTTTACGCAGGGCCAGCCATCTGCTCGATCATTCCCTGCATGAAACGCAACTGCTGAGTGAACAGGTCGCTCCAGAACCCGCCCAGATCCGGCATGAGTGCGGTGATGAGCACCAGACCGGCCGTCAGCGTCATCGGGAAACCCACCGAAAAGATCGACAGCTGCGGAGAAGCCCGGTTGAGAATACCCAGCGACAGGTTGATCAGCAGCAGAGCGGTGACGATGGGGATAGCCATCAGCAGACCCGAGGAGAATATGGTGCCTCCCCAGCGGGCCAGTGTCTCGGCAAAGCTGGCATCGATCGAGGTGGTGCCGATGGGCAGCTCCTCGAAGGTCCAGGCGAGGATTTCGATGGTGATCAAGTGCCCGTTCATCGCCAGAAACATCAGTAGCGTCAGCAACTCCAGCATGCGCGACAACACCATGGTGTTGGTTCCGGCATCCGGCTGATAGAAAGTCGCAAATGCGAGGCCCATCTGCATGCTGATGAATTCACCGGCAGTCTGCACCACGGCAATCATGATGCGCAGCACCATGCCCATGGCGACGCCAATCAGGATCTGTTGCAGCATGAGGCCGAAGCTTTCCACCGAGAATAGGGGAAGCGCGGGCATCGGCGGGAGTGCAGGCGCGATGGCGATGGCGATTCCCGCACCGAACAACGCTTTTACCGGTGTCGGTACGCTGGGCAGATTCCATAGCGGTGAGGCCATGAAGAAAGCGAGAATGCGGACGGTGGGCCAGAAGAATAGCTGCAGCCAGCCCAGCCATTGGTCGGAGGTGATGTCGATCATCGCAGGCGTTGGCGCCTCAGCTCACCATCTGAGGGATGTTCTGCAGCAACTCCCGAGTGAAGTTGACCAGTAGCTGAATCATCCAGGCACCGGATACGATCAGCATGGCGAAGACGCCCAGGATCTTGGGAATGAATGACAGGGTCATTTCATTGATCTGGGTCGCGGCCTGGAAAAGGCTGACTAGCAGGCCGATCAATAGGGCGGTCAGCAGCAGCGGGGCAGCTACCATCAGGGTCACTTTCATGCCCTGATACGCCATGCTCATGATCATTTCCGGGGACACTGTTCACCTCCGGGTCGCGGGGCGCGAATGGCGACCCTATTCATCCCTGCGCGACTCACGTCAGCGCGACTCATGATAGATAGAAGCTCTGGGTCAGCGAACCGATCAGTAGTTGCCATCCGTCAACCAGTACGAACAGCATCAACTTGAACGGTAGCGAGATCGTGGCAGGTGGCACCATCATCATCCCCAATGCCATCAGCACGCTGGCCACGACGAGATCGATGATCAGAAACGGGATAAAGATCGTGAAGCCGATCTGGAAGGCCGTCTTCAGTTCACTGGTGACGTACGCCGGTACCAGTATCCGCATCGGCACGTCCTCCGGGCCCTGCATCTCGCCGATATCGGCGATACGGGCGAACATCGCCAGATCGGTCTTCCGGGTCTGCGCGAACATGAATTCACGGAAAGGCTGGCTACCTCTGTCCAGTGCCTCCTCCAGCGAAATCTGCTCGGCCGAGAAAGGCTGCCAGGCCTCGTCGTAGACACGGTCCAGCACCGGCGACATGACGAAGAACGTGAGAAACAGCGCGAGCCCCAGCAGGACTTGAGTCGGCGGCGCCGATGGCGTGCTCATGGCCGTGCGCAGCAGCCCGAGAACGATGATGATTCGCGTGAAACAGGTCATCATCAACAGCATCGCCGGCAGGAAGGCGAGCGACGACAGAAACAGCAAGGTCTGCAGGCTCAACGACCAGCGCTGGCCGCCATTGGGCAGCGGCTCGCTGATGATGCCGGGCAGGGCCTGGGCCACCGCCCATTGGCTAGCCATCATCGTCAGCAGGGCCGCCAGAACAGCGACAATGTGACGCGACCTGAGTCGGAGTGCAATCGCCACTAGCTGCGGTCCCGCCCGTTCCGCCGACCCCGGACCGCGCCCCGCGTCGTGTTCTGCTTCAGCGCCTGTGCAAAGCGGCTGGCGAAGGAACCGGCGAGCGGGGGGGGCGGAGGCTCCGCGTCGGGTGTCGCCGGTGGCTCGAGCGTGTCCAGTCGGGTTACCTGTCCGCCACCGACACCCAGCACGAGCCAGCGATCCGCGACTTCGACAATCACCACGCGTTCGCGCTGTCCCACCGGCGTGCTGGCCACGACGCGAAGATGTTGCGTGCCCGCTCGCCGATTGGGTCCGATGCGCTTGAGCAGCCAGGCGCAGGCCAGGATGATCGCGACGACCACGAGCAGGGAGGCCGCAGTCTTGCCCATCATCAGCAGACCGATACTGTCGCCGCCGCCGGCCTCGGAGGCCTGCCGTAGGGTATCTTCGTTCATCGGTTCAATTTCTGGACGCGCTCTGACGGCGTGATGATTTCGGTGATACGAATGCCGTATTTGTCATCCACGACCACCACCTCGCCTTGGGCGATGAGATAGCCATTGATCAGGATGTCCATGGGTTCGCCGGCGAGGCCGTCCAGCTCCACGACCGAGCCCTGGGCAAGCTCCAGCAACTGCTTGATGGTGATGCGCGTTCTGCCCAGCTCGACCGAGAGCTTGACCGGAATGTCCATGACCACGCCCAGATCACGGGGCTGACGAGTGTCGTTCTCCCCCTGGTCGAAGGACTGGAACACTCCGGTATTCGACGAGCTCGGCGCCGCGGCTTTCGCGTTGGCGTCGACGTCGGGCACCTGGGAGGGTTCTGTCTCGGCGGGCTGCGTCTCGACGGATTCGATCTCGTCGGTCTCGGGCTCCACGCCCTGTTCCGCCATTGCCGCGGCCCACAGATCCTCGGCTTCCTGCTGGCTGTCTTCAGCCGCATCGGAAGATCCCTTCTGGGATCCCGGTTTTTGATCGTCACTCATTGTCGAAGTCCTTCATGGCGGAGTACGTACCATGGTCGATGAGATGTTTCACCCGCAGTGCGCGCTGGCCTTGCCGGCTCCCGTACTCGCAGGTCATGACCGGCACGCCGTCGACCCGCACGTCGATGGCTTTGGGAAGTTCGATGGGAAGAACGTCCCCGACTTCCAGCGACAGTACATCGCCGATGGTCGAGGGGATCCTGACGAAATCGGCGATCAGTTCGACCTGGGTTTGCTTGATCTCGCCGGCCATGCGTGATTCCCACTGCGTGTCGTCGCTGTCGAGCGCACCGATCGGGCTGGAGAGAATGTCCCGGATCGGTTCGATCATCGAAAACGGTATGCAGATGTTGAAGTCGCTGGCCAGATTGCCGACTTCGAGATGAAACGTGCTGTTGACGACGATTTCGTTCGGCGAATTGGTGATATTGGCAAAACGAACCTGCATCTCCGAGCGCATGTAGTCGATCTCCAATGGATAGATCGATTTCCAGGCGTCGCTGTAGCCCTCCAGCGCCAGCGCCATCAACCGCTGGATGATGCGTTGCTCGGTGGCGGTGAATTCGCGGCCGTCGGATTTGGTCAGAAACCGCCCGTCGCCGCCGAACAGGTTGTCCACCACCATGAAGACCAGCCCCGGCGGAAACACCAGCAGTGCCGTACCCTTGAGCGGCTTGAGGCTGATCAGGTTGAGGTTGGTCGGCACCGGCAGATTGCGCGCGAATTCGCTGTAGCTCTGGTAGCGCACGCCGGATACCGTGATATCGGCACTGCGCCGGATCAGGTTGAACAGCGCAACCCGAAACAGACGCGCGAAGCGTTCGTTGATGATGTCCAGCGCCTGCAGGCGTTCGCGAACGACCCGGTGCTGATTTGCCGGATCGAACGGGCGGGTGCGACGTCCGCCTTTCGGCTCGTCGGCGGGTTTGTCGTCATCGCCGCTGACGCCGTTGAGGAGGGCATCGATCTCTTCCTGCGATAACAGGTCGTCTTGGGACATGGTTGGCCTGGTGTCCGCTTACTGCACGATGAAATCGGAAAACAGCACGTCACTGATGGCTAACGTGGGCTGCGGCGTGGTGATCGGCTCGTCGAACAGGCCGAGAATCTGCTGCTTCAACTTGATCTTGCCCTCAGGCTTGATCAACTCCTCCGCGCTCTTGCCGGAGAGGAGCATCAGCAACCGGCTACGCACTTCCGGCATGTGCTGGGTCAGGAAATCTTTGGTCTCGTCGTCGTTGACGCGTAGCGACAGCCCCACGTAGAGCAGCCGATCTCCGTAGTCGCTCTGCAGGTTGACCGTGAAAGGCTGAATGGTCACGAATATCGGCACGGGCGGTTCGGCCGGCTGCTCCTCGACGACATCGGCCGACTCGTTACCGTCACGGGCATCGAGAAAGAAGTACACGGCGATCGAACTCGCGATCGCCAGCAGGACGATCAAAAGGCCCACGAGAAGTAGGGATCGACTTTTACGGGGTGCGGCCATTGC
Source organism: Salinicola corii (assembly GCF_008298015.1). Lineage (GTDB taxonomy): Bacteria > Pseudomonadota > Gammaproteobacteria > Pseudomonadales > Halomonadaceae > Salinicola > Salinicola corii. The sequence continues at coordinate 253,534 of NZ_VTPX01000003.1, forward strand.
TTCTGCCATTACGGGTCATCTCTGGAAGTTGCAGCGGATTATGCGGTGACGGGGGATCTGGCGATCGACGGAAAAGACGCCTTCCGGTCGGCCAACTTCCCCTTTCGTGCCCAAGCGGCGCAGGGCAGGGCTGGCCGCTGACGCACCGCATGGCGTAGTGCCACGACTGGAACCGGCCAGTCGTCATCCGTGTTATCGGCAGCGTCAGTCAGGCGTAAAGGTTGATATTGCCATTGTCAGTCAGCGTCAGGCTCCGCACCGTGACGTCGTCGATCGACTTGATACCTGACGCCGTCAACACGGAGCCGGCAGCGCCTGCTCTGCGGTGCGGGTGGTCGTCGCCGGATGACTGCCCCTGCTGGAAGTGTCCCTGGTCGCTCACCATCGCCTCGCCCAGCGCGATGCCGCTATCCGCCAGTGCCTGACGAAGCTGGGGGATCGCCGCTTCGACCGCGGCGCGAACCGGGGCGTGTGCCGACAGAACCTGGAGCTGTGCCTGCTGGTCCTGGACCGTCAGGGAGACGTTCAATGGTCCCAGCTCCTGGGGATGGAGGCGGAGCGACATCTGCTGGTCGCCGCGCTGGTGCATCTGCAGTACCTGCTGGCCGAAAGACGCCGGCCACTGGGGTGATTGCACGGGGGCGTTGACGAAGCCTGGCGTTGCCGTACTCGCCGTCGCGGGGCTCGCGGCGCTGGAGGGGGCGGCGGTGGCGTTCGTCAACGCGCCGATGTCCGAGCGGGGAGTCGGGACGGGACCGGCATCCTGGGCGTTTCGCTCGGGCAGGCCGATCGATGCGGCATCGCCAATCTGGCTGGCGGTGGTCACGGCCGCGTTATCCGGCGCGCCGGGGGTGGCGGTCATGCCGGGATTTGCCCCTGGCATGGCGCCGTCGCTGTGTCGACTATCGATGGCTGACAGCAATCCACCGAAGCCCGGTTGACCACTGGATGCCTTGGGGCGGTCCGAAGCGTCGACCTGATCACCTTCGGTGGCTGGTGCACCGATCACGGCGGCACCATTGGCTGTCGGTGTGGTGTCGGTGGCCTTGAGAACCAGCTGTGCCAGCGCCGGATGTTCGCCTCTCGACAAGGCTGCACCAGCGCCGCTTGCGGCAGGGGGATCCAGTGGATGCGATGCCATGGCGAGCGGCAAACCGGCCACCATGGCCGCGAGAGCTTCGGCATCGGGTGCACTCGAACCTTCATCGACGTCTTTCGTGCCTGACGACTGGTCGCCGGCAGTGGGCGAAAGGCTGGACAGAATGGCGCGGAGCCTGGACATGTCTTCTTCGTCGGGCGCTTGCGAAATGGAGGCGGTAGTTGCGTCCGAGGTTCCTGCGCCGGCCGCAGCGCTTTCGTCGGCTGGTCGCTGCGCCGCTCCATCCACGACTTCCTCGCCGGGTCGTCCGTTGGCATCCGGGCTCGGCGCCTGCTGGGCGGATGCGCCACCTTGTGCAGTCGGCTGCGGTAATTTTTCGGCCGCCACGCGGCGCAGGGAATCGGCGAAGGGGACGCTCTCGGTAGCGGCCTTGTCTCTGGTGCTCGCGCTACGGTCCGAGGGTGGCGTCACAGCGTTGATTGAAGAAAGTTCCATGGGCAGGGCCATCGGTTTCGTGGTCGGGTAACGCTTCGGATCAGGGCCTCGATTCGGCGCGTCGAATCTCTAGTTCAGCCTTGCTGCGGATGCCGGGTGTCTTGTTGTCGACGAAGCAGCTGCGCGGCCATCTCGTCGCTGTGACGCTGCTCCTGACGAGCCTGGCGATACGCGGCGTCGCGCTCCCCTCTGGCATGCAGCGTCTCGTAGGCATTGAGCTTCCGGCGTTCTCCCTGCCAATGTTCTCTGCCGCTGTCGACTCGCGTCTGATGCTCGCCGAGTCGTCGCTGCTGCTGTTCGATCGCCTTGTCGAGAGAGCCGATGAACTGCTGATAGTCGCGCCACTGGCTGGAGGAAACGCCTTGAGTCAGGCTGTCGTGCAGTTTGCGCTGATACTCGTCCCGATATCGTTGCAGCTGTCCTAGTTGTGTCTGGGCTTCCTGCTGTTGACGCTGCAAACGGCCGAGATTCTCCACGGCCTTTTCACTGCTGCGTTGTGCCAGGTCTCGAAGCATCTCCATGGCTTGCATGTTGGCCAAAGCGTTACCTCCTATCCATCCGTCCGTCGCCATGGCAACGGGAGAATTCAACGGTTCCCATTGTGACGGTGCCGATACCACCCCAAAGGCTCGATAAGCGGCAATAAAAACCACTATTCCCGATCGAGGTCAGGGGGGAAGGAGACCGGTGAAACGGCGAGCTAGGATGGCAGTTCAGTCGTCGATCGGAATGAGGCGGTCGAGTTCCGAACGGGTGTGCTCGATTCCGGCCGTTTCGTTCATCCGTTGCTGCAGGAACGTCTCCAACCGAGGATAGAGAGCGACGGCGCGGTCGAGCTGAGGATCCTGGCCACTGACATAGGCGCCGACATTGATCAGGTCGCGATTGCGCTGATAACGGGAGATCATCTGCTTGAATTCCTGGGCTTGGCGCAGGCGTCTTGTTTCGACGACAGCGGGCATCGCGCGGCTGATCGACGCTTCGATGTCGATCGCGGGATAATGGCCGCTCTCCGCCAGTTGCCGTGATAGGACGATATGGCCGTCGAGGATGGCGCGAGCTGAATCGGCGATCGGATCCTGCTGATCGTCGCCTTCCGTCAAGACGGTATAGAACGCGGTGATCGAGCCGCCGCCGCGCTTGCCATTGCCGGCTCGCTCGACCAGCGCCGGCAACTTGGCGAACACGGAGGGCGGGTAGCCCTTGGTCGCCGGAGGCTCGCCGATCGCCAGTGCGATCTCGCGGGCGGCCATGGCATAGCGGGTCAGCGAGTCCATGATCAGTAGCACGTTGCGACCCTGGTCTCGGAAGTCCTCAGCCAGGCGAGTGGCGTAGGCGGCGCCTTGCATGCGCTGCAGGGGAGAGGTATCGGCAGGGGCCGCCACGACTACGGCGCGGGCCAGCCCCTCCTCGCCGAGGATGTTCTCGATGAAATCCTGGACCTCGCGTCCGCGCTCGCCGATCAAGCCGACGACGATGACGTCGGCGTCGGTGTACCGAGCCATCATGCCCAACAAAACGCTCTTGCCGACCCCGGAGCCGGCGAATAGCCCCATGCGCTGGCCACGCCCCACGGTCAGCAGGGCGTTGATGGCGCGAATGCCCACGTCGATGGTGGTATCGATGGGGGCTCGAGCCAAGGGGTTGATGGGAGGCGTTTCGAGCGGGGCATGTGGCACCTGCTCCAAGGAGCCGTGATCATCGAGAGGGCGACCGTTGCCATCGACGACGCGTCCCAGCAGGCACTCGCCCAAGGGAAAGCGTCTCGCGCTGGCAACGTCGAGCCGATTGCCGCTGAGCGCCAGTACGCGGGCACCGGGAAGCAGACCGCTGGTGTCGGCCAGCGGCATGAGGAACAGCTTGTCGCCGGCGAACCCGACGATTTCGGCTTCGGCGAAACGTTCGTCCTCACCGTTTCCCGTTCCGGAAGAGAGTTCGATCAGGCAGGCGCTCCCCAGGGGGAGACGGATGCCGACGGCTTCCAGTACCAGCCCCGTAGCGCGGGTCACTCGACCTTCATGACGATAGTGGGAGAGCGACTCGACCCGCTGGGTGACCTTGCCCAGCGAGAGGCGCCAGCGTTGATAGTGCGAAGCCACCTCCGAGGCCTGTGGAGAACGTTCGACGTCACCCATCGAAGTCCTCTTCGTCACCGGTGTCCTTCTTCGCGAGGGGCGCTGCATCGGTGGGGGGCGAACCGGCCCTCGAGCGCCTGCGTTGATCGAGAATGGCCTTCCACTGTGTGCTCAGGCTCGCATCCAGGCCACCGCCAGCGCTGGAGGCGCGACATCCGCCGCGTTCCAACGTTGGGTCGGCATGGCACTCCCAGCCGCTGGCTTCGAGGGTGTCGCTCATCGTCGATGTCACCAGCTCGAGATCCTGCGGGTTCAGCCAGAGCCGAGGCTTGCCGCTCAACGTGGTGTCGGCATCGAGCAGCTCGCGCACCACGCTGAGGATGTGCTCTGGCTTGGCGGCCAGCGATTCACCGGCCAGTTGGCGACCGGCAATCAACGCCAGTTCGACCAGTTGATCCCCGATCTCGGCGTCGAGCGATGCCAGCGCCAGCTGGAAATTTTCTGCCAGCCTGGCGAGTGGGGTAAGCGTCATGTCCAGCCGCTTGTGAAATTCCAGCTCGGCGGCGGCATTGCCCTCTGTGACACCTTCGCTGTAGCCGGCCCGATATCCTTGCTCGTGTCCTTCGCGGTAGCCTTGATCGAGCCCTTCGCGTCGGGCTTTTTCGGCGATGCTCTGACAAGCTCTGGCCTCGGCGTCCTGCTGTTGACGACGTTGGGGAGGTTCGGCATGAGTGACGGAGGTGTCGGAAGAGGGCGGGTGGCCCAGGTCTCCCATCTGCCAGCGGTGCCACGCGCCATGGGCGCCGGATGCAGAACGGTCGCCGCGATCAGACGTAGCCATCGTCGCCACCGCTCAGGGCGATTTCGCCGGAGTCGGCCAACCGCCGTACCACACCCAGGATCGCCTTCTGTTCGTTTTCCACCTGGGACAAGCGCACCGGTCCGCGGTTTTCCATGTCCTCGCGCATCAGCTGTGCCGCGCGCTGGGACATGTTGCGCGTGAACTTGTCGATCAGCGTTTCCTCCGCGCCCCGCAGTGCGATGACCAGAGAGTTGGTCTCGATTTCTCGCAGTATCAACTGGATGCCACGATCGTCGATATCCAGCAGATTCTCGAACAGGAACATCTCGTCGATGATGCGTTGCGCAAGGTCCTCGCTGTGCGTGCGAACCACGTTGATGACCTGCTCCTCCTGTGCGGAATTCATCAGGTTGAGAATCTCGGCGGCGGTTCTCACGCCGCCCATCTTGCTGCGCTTGAGATTGGTGCCGTCCAGCATGGAGGTGAGCACCTCGGTAAGCTCCTGCAGTGCCGCCGGCTGCACGCCGCTGAACGTGGCAATGCGCAGCATGACGTCGTCGCGCTGTTTTTCGTCGAACAGTTCGAGGATATCGGCGGCCTGGCCGCGTTCCAGGTGTACCAGAATGGTGGCGATGATCTGCGGATGCTCGTCGCGAATCAGTTCCGCGACCATAGAGGCTTCCATCAGATTCAGGGAATCGATACCCGACGCCGTATTACTGGTCTCGAGAATGTCTTCGATCAGACTGCTGGCGCGCTCGCTGCCCAGCGCCTTGGTCAGCACCGCACGGATATGATCGTTGGAGTGCAGGTTGATGGCAGTGAACTGTTCGGCCTCGTCGTGGAAGTCACGGAGAACGACCGCCATCTCTTCGTGGGAGACCTGTCCCAGCTTGGCCATTTCCTGGCTGATTTCCTGTACCTCGCGGCTCGAGAGGTATTTGAATACCTCGGCAGCGCTGTCCTCGTCCAATGAGAGCAGTAGGATGGCGCCGCGCCGGGCGCCGGTCATTGGCGTCGTCATGATTTATCCATCCAGCTTCTGACGACCATGGCGACCAGGCGAGGGTCTTCCTGGGCGATTTCACGGACGTCCTTGAGATCCTGCTCGTAATTCGAGGCGCCGCGCCGATTTCGCTCACGTCCACGCTGCGTGCCACTTGCGCGACTCGCGTTGTCGACACCGCCGCTGCCGCCGACAGCCTGATAGCTTGCCGCGGCCGCCGCCGCGTCGGCGGCGGGCATCGATGAAGCCGGCTGTACCGGGGCCGATTCGCGAGTCTGGCGACGAATCAGCGGCTTGAGCAGCTTGAACCACAGGAACAGGGCGACCAGAGCCACGACGAGATATTTCAGCACGCTCTTGGCGAGGCTCCAGACTTCCGGTGTCTGCCACCACGGCTGCTTCTCGAACTCCGGTGCATTGGCTTGAAACGGGCTGTTGACGACTTCGAGGGCATCGCCGCGCGCCTCCGAGAAGCCCATCGCCTGACGCACGAGCCCCCGAATCTGATCCATCTCCGTATCGCTCAGGGCGACGCGGGTCGGATTGCCCTCATCGTCGACCCCGTCGCGATAGTTGACCACGACGGCGACGGAGAGGCGGTCGATATCGCCACTGTGCTGCTTGACGTGTTCGACGGTGCGGTCCACTTCGTAGTTAATCGTGCTGTCGCGATGCACCTGGCCGGTATCGGTATTGCTCGCGGTCTGGGTGTCCGTGCCCAGGCGATCCGTTGCCTGATCGTCGCCTTGGTTGCCGGTGTCGTTGGCCGCGTTCTGATCCTGGGTCGCCGGGGCGTTGATCGGCGAAGCGGCGGTGCCCGGCGGCTGGTTGCTCAATGCGCCGGGGACGCCCATGGCGAGGTCGTCGTTGCTCTGGAACGACGAGCTGTTCTGCTGGCTGCGGACCGCCGCTGCATTCGGTGCCTGATTGGGGCCATAACGTTCCGCCGTCTGCTCCCGCTGGGAGAAATCGACCTGGGCCGTGACCTGCGCACGCACGTTACGTGCACCGACGATGGGCGCGAGGATCGCCTCGATGCGGTTCGCGTACTGGGTCTCGAGGTTGCTGACGTAGTCGAGCTGGCTGCCGTCGAGCTGGTTGGTGTTGCCGGCGGGTCGGCTCAACAGATCCCCGTTCTGGTCGATGACGGTGACGTCGTCCACGGCCAGTTGGGGCACGCTGCTGGAGACCATGTGCACGATGGCGTTGACCTGCCCCTCGCCCAACACTCGCCCCGGTTGCAGATCGAGGACGACGGAGGCGGAGGCGGGCTGGCTTTCGCGGACGAACACCGACGGCTTGGCCATGGCGAGATGGACGCGAGCCCGTTCGACGCTACCCAGCGTGCCGATGGTACGGGCCAGTTCGCCCTCCAGCGCGCGCTGGTAGTTGACCTGCTCGGCGAACTGGCTGATGCCGAATGCCTGATCATCCATCAGCTCGAAACCGACGCCGCTGGCTTCGGGCAGACCTTGCTCGGCCAGCTTGAGACGAACGGGTCTCACCTGGTCGGCGGGCACCAGCAGCGCTTGACCGCCTTCGCTGAACTGGTAGGGGATGCCCATGGCGTCGAGCTGGGTGATGATGCGGCCGCCGTCGGCATCGGTCAGGGTGGAATAGAGGACGCGGTATTCCGGCGCGCGAGCCCACATCAGCAGCGCGATCACGACGGCGACGGCGGCGGCGGCGGCCACGATGAGCGGAACGCGCGGGCTGCCCCGAAGCTTGTTCAACCAGTCGCGTCCGCCAGCGGCCGTCTCCGACGCGGTTTGCCGGGTCGACTGTCGTGCGGACGGATTACCTGAACCTGGAGTGTCGTTGGGCGACGTGGCCGTGCTCATGTCGTGCTCCGATCATGGCACGTGGTGCAACTCGACAACATGGCAGTAGTCTGCTCCCTGCAACGCGTCTGCTCATCCGTACCTCGACACGCTCGGAATACCGTTCCGAAGCGGCTCTGGCCGGGGCGTTAGTTTGATGGCAGCCATTATGTGTCGGCCTGTTAACGCTGAAGGTGGGAAAAGCCGGTGTTTTCACACGCATTTACCACGATGGCCGTTGTCGCGCTGTTGATAGGCTGCGAGCGTCGAATTCATCGACGGTTCTCCGCGTCGTGCTCGGAAACATCGTCATACAGGAAATCCTCATGAGTGCTCCAGCCATTCAAGCAGCGCTTCAACAGATGCAGGCGCTATCGACCCAGGCAAGCGGTCAGGGCGCGGCATCGCAGCCATCGCTGACCGAAACCGGTGGCAGCTTTGCCGGTGAGTTGCAGGCGTCGCTTGGACGAATCAATCAGATGCAGCAGACCGCCAACCAGCAGGCGATGTCCTTCCAGGCCGGCGATCCGAACGTGGCGCTGAACGATGTGATGATCGACATGCAGAAGGCGAGCGTCTCTTTCGATATGGGGGTTCAGGTGCGTAACCGTCTGGTAACCGCCTACAAGGAGATCATGGGGCTGCAGGTATAGAGATTGCTGACGTTTCATGCTCGGTCTTCCGGGTTGCGCCGAAACGTCAACAGCTCCTGACCGGCTCCCGCGATACGTCCCCTAGCAACGAGAGTCGGCTCGATGCGCTCATCTTGGCACTCGAGCGCTGCTGCGGGCGAGCACCTTGCGATGATGTCGCCAGGCCTCGACCGAGTAGAGGCCGAGGCCGATCCAGATCAACGCGAAGGTCAACAGCTGAGGCCAGGCGAGCGGCTCGCCGAAGACCCATAGCGCCAGCAGAAATTGCAGCGTGGGGTTGAGATACATCAGAAAACCGATGGTGGAGAGGGTCAGACGCTTCGTGGCGCCGGCAAAGGCGAGCAGCGGCAGGGTAGTCACCACGCCACTGACGATCATCAGTGCCGTGGTGTCGAAGCTACCGCCGAAGTGAGACTGCCCGTGCGATGTCAGCCAGGCCAGGGCCACCAGGCTCAGGGGCAGTAGCAGGCTCGTCTCCACCAGCAGGCCGGAGAGCGCATCCAGTGGCACGCGTTTGCGCAGCAGACCGTAGCTGCCGAACGTCATGGCCAGCACCAGACTGATCCAGGGCAGGGTCCCCAGCAGAACGAGTTGCAGTGTCACTGCCGCCAGCGCCAGCCCCATCGCCATCATCTGCCAGCGGCCGAGCCGTTCGCGCAGGACGAGCATGCCCAGCGCGACATTGACCAGTGGCGTCATGAAATAGCCCAGACTCGCCTGCAGCACGCGATGCGTTTCCACCGCATAGATGTAGAGCCCCCAGTTCAGCGCGATGAGCAGCGCGCAACCCATAATCCATCCCAGTCTGCGGATCGCCTCCCGGGGTCCGGGAAAACCGTTGCGGATGGCGGCCCAGCGGCCCATAAGCGTGACCACGACGATCAGGAAGGCGCAGGACCAGAGAATTCTCTGGATGAGTACTTCGAAGGCCGGCACCCCGTCGAACAGCGAAAAGAAGAGCGGAAAGCATCCCCAAAGGGCGTAGGCGGTAACGCCGTAACCGACACCGCGACGCGTTTCGTGTCGTGATGCGTCGTCCGCCGATTTCGCGCTACCTAGCAGGGTCTTGTCTGAGGAGGATACCGACATATTGCTTCTCGTCGCTCTCGGGTTCGGAGGCTGGGTAATCTATCATGACAGCCATTTACGTTGACGAAGTGATGGATCCCGACATGCGGCAGGAGATAACGTCATGAACGATCTACGAGTCAGTCTCGTCCAGAGCGAGCTCGAGTGGGAAAATCCCGAGGCCAACCGGCAGTTGCTTGACCATCGCATGGGCACGCTGGACGGAAGCCGGACGGATCTGATCGTGCTGCCGGAGATGTTTGCCACCGGTTTTACCATGAATGCCGAAGTGATGGCGGAGCCGGCCGACGCGAGCCCCACGCTGGACTGGATGCGGCGCCAGGCGCCAGGCGCGAGAGCGCGACTGCGCGACTGCGCGACTGCGCGATCGCCGGCAGTCTGGCGATCGCCGACACCAGTGCCCGATACAACCGGCTTTACTGGGTGACGCCGGACGGCGGCATCGAGTACTACGACAAACGCCATCTGTTTCGGATGGGCGACGAGCCTTTGCACTACTCGATGGGCCAGGCCCGCAAGGTCGTGGAGTTGAAGGGGTTTCGGCTGCTGCTGTCGGTCTGTTATGACCTGCGGTTCCCCGTCTGGCTGCGCCAACGACCGAGCGCGCCCGAACATTTCGAATACGACGCGCTATTGTGCGTCGCCAACTGGCCGGCGCCGCGCAGACAGCCCTGGCGAACGCTGCTGCAGGCCAGGGCGATCGAGAATCTCGGTTACGTCATTGGCGTCAACCGCGTAGGGAGGGATGGCAATGGGCTGGAGTACGCCGGCGACTCGATGGTCGTGGACTTCAAGGGCGAGCCGATGATCGATAGCCCGACCGGCGCAGGGTTCGTCGAGACCGCGACGCTGTCCGCCGAGGCGCTGAAGACGTTTCGCGAAAAGTTTCCGGCGTGGCAAGATGCCGACACCTTTCATTGGGAAGCCTGACATGCGGTTGGATAGATTTCTTAGCGAAGCCACGGAACTGACGCGAAGCCAGGCCAAGCGTGCGCTGCGCCAGTTTGAGGTGAGCGTCGATGGCGAGGTGACGCGTGACGGCGCGAGGCAGGTAAGCGACGAGCAGGAGGTTCGCTGGAACGAGGAGCCGCTGGAACGGGTCGGCATGCGCTATCTGATGATGCACAAGCCGGTCGGGGTCGAGTGCTCGATGCGGCCGACGCACTATCCATCGGTACTCAGCCTGATCGACATACCCCAACTGGAGCGCCTGCATCCGGTGGGGCGGCTGGACGTGGATACCTCGGGATTGCTGCTGATCAGCGACGATGGCAAGTGGACCCATCGCGTGACCTCGCCCAACCACGCTTTCGAGAAGCGCTACCGGGCGACATTGAGCGAAACCCTGTCCGCTGCCGACGCGGCGCGTGTGGCGAGGCAGTTCGCGGAGGGAGTCATGCTGAACGGCGACGAGAAACCCACCAAACCCGCGACTTTCGAGGCCGTTGGCGAGTCCGAGGTCGTGGTCGGGGTAACGGAGGGACGCTACCACCAGATTCGCCGGATGCTGACAGCGGTCGGTTATACGGTGGTGACGCTGCATCGTGAATCCATCGGTCCCTTGGTCCTCGACCCGGACCTGGCGCCGGGGGAGTGTCGCCATCTACGTTCGGAAGAGATTGCGGCCTTCTAGGCATCGCGGTCGTGAGGCCGTGCGGGTTGATGACTTTATACCGTTATCTTGTTTTACGGCAAAGTAGATGACTGGAGCGTCATCCGGTCAGCGAGGACGCTTCGATGAGGGCGCGAGTGTAGGCGGTGCGGGGCGAGTGGAGCAGCGTTTCACAGTCGCCCTGTTCCATGACCTTGCCATCCTTGAGCACCAGAATTCGGTGTGCCATCGCGCGTACCACGGCGAGATCGTGGCTGATGAACAGGTAGGTGAGGTCATGCTTTGCCTGGACGTTGCGCAGCAATTCGATCAACTGCTTCTGTACCGTGCGATCCAGTGCCGAGGTCGGCTCATCGAGGATCAGCAGCTTGGGCTTCAGGATCAGCGTGCGGGCAATGGCGATACGCTGGCGTTGACCGCCGGAGAATTCGTGGGGATAGCGGTGACCGCAATCCGCTGGCAGATCGACGTCGTGAAGGGCCTCGGCGATACGTTCTGCCACCACCGCCGGCGTCAGTTCGGGGTGATGAAATCGTAGCCCTTCGCTGATGATATCAGCAACCGACATGCGAGGAGAGAGCGAGCTGTAAGGATCCTGGAACACGATCTGGAGCGCGCGTCGCTGTCGTCGAAGCGTCTCGCCGCCCAGCCGATCCAGACGCTGGCCGTCGAAGCGGATTTCGCCGCTGGACGGCAGCAGTCGAATGAGCGCCGAGGCCAGGGTCGACTTGCCCGACCCGGATTCGCCGACCACGCCGAGGGTCTCGCCGCGGCGGAGTTCCAGCGACAGCGGTTCGACGGCGACGAAGGCCGGGGGCCTGGGACGCAGTAGCGGCTTGGGCCGCTTGAACGTCACGCTGAAATCGCTGGCGCTCAGCAGAAGCTCGCCTTGCGGTGGCAACGGCCGGGGGCGGCCGGAGGGCACGGCGTCGATCAACTGGCGCGTATAGGCCGCCTGCGGTGTCTCGAAGACTGCGCGAGCCGTGCCGGTCTCCACCTGCTTGCCCTGTTGCATGACGATCACCCGGTCGGCGTGGCGCCGGACCAGGTTGAGATCGTGGCTGATCAACAGCAGGCCCATGTCGAGGCGCTGCCGGAGCTCGTCCAGCAGCGCCAGAATCTGCCGTTGCACCGTGACGTCCAGCGCCGTGGTGGGCTCGTCGGCAATCAGCAGCTGCGGCTCGTTGGCGATCGCCATGGCGATCATGACCCGTTGGCGTTGCCCCCCGGAGAGCTGGTGAGGCCAGGCCGCCATGAGCTCGTCGATCCTGGGGAGCTCGACCTGCGCCAGTAGTTCCCGGGCACGCCGCGACGCGGCGTTGCCACGCAATCCCTGGTGCAGGCGCAACGTTTCCCGCAGTTGCTTGCCGATGGTGTGCAATGGATTGAGCGAAGTCATCGGCTCCTGGAAGACGAAGCCGATGCTGCCGCCGCGAAGATCGTTCCACTCGCGCCGGCTCAACCGGCCCAGGTCGCGACCCGCGAAGGTGCGCGTCCCTGCCACCTGGCTGCCAGGCGGAAGCAACCCCAGCGCGCCGAGGACGCTGACCGACTTGCCGGAGCCGGACTCGCCCACGATGGCCACGGTCTCGCCACGCTCCACATGCAGATCCAGCTCGGACACGGCCTGCGTCTCGCCGAAGTGGACCGATAACCGACACAGTTCGAACAGGGGCGTTTGGCTCATGGCTGACCTTCCTGGTCGTGGTGCGCTGGCGTCGGGCGCGCGGCAGCCGCCGAGGTGACGATATGGCGCGGGTCGAAGGCATCGCGGAGGCCTTCTCCGATGAACACCAGCAGCGACAGCATCAGGCTCAGAGAAACGAAGGCCGTGACTCCCAGCCATGGCGCCTGCAGGTTGTTCTTACCTTGTGCCACCAGCTCCCCCAGCGAGGGCGAGCCCGGCGGCAGGCCGAAACCGAGGAAGTCGAGCGCCGTCAGCGTGGTGATGGCGCCGGTGAACAGGAACGGGATGAACGTCAGTGTGGCCACCATGGCATTGGGCAGCACATGGCGGCGCATGATCAGCCGGGAAGGCAGGCCCATGGCTCGAGCCGCCCTGACGTACTCGAGGTTCCTGGCGCGCAGGAATTCGGCACGCACGATGTCGACCAGGCCCAGCCAGGAGAACAGCAGCATGATCCCCAGCAGCCACCAGATATTGGGTTCGACCAGGCTGGCCAGGATGATCAGCAGGAACAGCACCGGGAGTCCCGACCAGATCTCGATCAGGCGCTGGCCGAACAGGTCGATCTTGCCGCCGTAGTACCCCTGCGCGCCGCCAATGAACACGCCGAGCAGGATCGAGCCCACGGTCAGGGCCAGGGCGAATGTCACCGACAAGCGGAAGCCGTAAAGCACCCGAGCGAAAACGTCGCGCCCCTGATCGTCGGTTCCCAGCCAGTGGCGTGAATCGGGCGGGGAGGGGACCGGGCCCTGAATGTCGCGATCGAGGGTCTGGTAGGAGAAGGGGACCGGGGGCCACAGCATCCAGCCGTGGCGATCGATCTGCTCGCGCACGAAGGGGTCGCGGTAATCGGCCGTGGTGGGGAGGAATCCGTCGAACTCGGTCTCCGGGTAATCCACCAGCATGGGGAAGTACCACTCTCCCTGATACTGCATCACGATCGGCTTGTCGTTGGCGATCAATTCCGCCGCGAGGCTGAGCGCGAACAGCAGCCCGAAGAGCCACAGCGACCAGTAAGCGCGTCCATGGTGCCGGAAGACCTGGAGCCGCCGCCGGGTGATCGGCGAGAGCCGCTGACGTCGATTCGGTGTCATTACGACTCCCGGGTAGCAAAATCGATGCGTGGATCGACCCAGACGTAGGTCAGGTCGGAGACCAGTTTCAGCAGCAGACCGATCAGGGTATAGAGATAGAGCGTGCCGAAGATCAGCGGGTAGTCACGCTGCATGACGGCCTCGAAACCGAGCAGGCCCAGTCCGTTGAGCGAGAAGATCACCTCGATCAGCAGCGATCCGGTGAAGAAGATGCCGATCAACGCGGCCGGCATGCCGGCGATGATGATCAGCATGGCGTTACGAAAGACGTGGCCGTAGAGCACGCGTCGGTCGGAAGCCCCCTTGGCGCGGGCGGTCAGCACGTACTGCTTGTGGATCTCGTCCAGAAAACTGTTCTTGGTCAGCATGGTCAGGGTGGCGAAGCTGCCGATCGCCGAGGCGGCGACGGGCAGCGCGATATGCCAGAAGTAGTCCTGAATCTTGCCCAGCAGGGAGAGCTCGCCGAAGTTGGCCGAGGTCAGCCCGCGCAACGGGAACCAGTTGAGGTAGCTGCCGCCGGCGAACACCACGATCAACAGAATGGCAAACAGGAATCCAGGGATCGCGTAGCCGACGATCACGACGCTCGAGGACCAGATATCGAACGCGCTGCCATGGCGTAGCGCCTTGCGAATGCCCAGCGGGATCGAGATCAGGTAGACGAGCAGGGTGGTCCAGAGGCCCAGCGAGATCGATACCGGCAGTCGATCCAGAATCAGGGTGGTGACCGGCTGACCCCGGAACAGGCTGTCGCCGAGATCGAACGTGGCGTAGTCCCGCAGCATGAGGGCGAAGCGCTCCCAGGCGGGCTTGTCGAATCCGAACTCCTCGGTCAGCGTCTGGCGCAACTGGTCGTTGACGCCCTGGAGGCGCCGGGAGTCGTTGCCGCCGACGCTGTCCCCGCCACCGCCTTCGAGGCCGGTGCTCGCGGTGCTGCTCAACCCCTCGAAGCGTGCCATCATCTGATCGATGGGGCCGCCCGGTGCCGCCTGGACGATGATGAAATTGAGCAGCAGGATCCCCAACAGCGTCGGGATCATCAACAGCAGGCGGCGAACGACGTAGCTGGCCATGGTCGGCAGTCACTCCTGTCCGCGCTGACGGGCGGCGATGGCGCCGGCCCGTTCGGGGTCGACCCACCAGACCGAGAAATCCGGCGTATAGCGCGGGAAAGGTCTGGGATGCGCGAACTTGTTCCACACCGCGACGCGGGTGCCGTCGAAGTTCCACTGCGGCACGACGTAGAATCCCCACCTTAGGACGCGATCCAGCGCTCGCGAGGCAGTATCCAGCTTTTCGCGACTGTCCGCACGAATCAGTTCATCGACCAGCGCATCGACCACCGGGTCTTTCACGCCGGCCAGGTTTCGGCTCTGGGGGACGTCGGCGTACTCGCTGGTCCAGAAATTCCGCTGTTCGTTACCCGGATTGGCCGACTGCGGAAAACTGCCGACGATCATGTCGAACTGGAAGCGCCTCAGGCGATCGAGATATTGATTGACGTCCACCACCCGGATCTTGCTGCGGATGCCGAGCCGCTCCAGATTGCGCACGAAGGGCTGGGTGATACGTTCCCACTGGCTGTCGTAGAGCAGGAACTCTAGGGTGAATGGCCGACCGGTCTCGAGATTCACCAGCGTGCCGTCACGCACGTCATAGCCGACTTGGCGCAACAGCTCCAGCGCCTTGCGCAGGCGCGGGCGGAGCGCTTCCGGTTGCGCTATCGGCAGTGGCCGGTCGAACACTGTGGCGGGCAGTCGATCGCGATAGGGTTCGAGCAACGCCAGTTCATCGTCTCCGGGCAATCCCCTCGCCGCCATCTCCGAATTCTGGAAGTAGCTCTCGGTACGCTGATAGGCGCCGTAGAACAGGTGCCGGTTGACCCAGTCGAAATCGAACGCGAGCCCCAGCGCGCGGCGGACTCTCGGGTCGCCGAGCTGCGCTCGGCGCGTGTTGATCACGTATCCCTGCATGCCGGCGGGCTGCCCATCCGGCACAATCACCCGCTGGATGACACCATCCTCGACTGCCGGCGTGTCATAGGCGGTGGCCCAGTTCTTGGCGCTGCTTTCGATGCGCATGTCCAGCGCGCCGGCCATGAACGCCTCCAGGGCGACTGACTGGTCGCGGAAATAGTCGTAGACCAGTCGGTCGATATTGTAGCGCCCCCGATTGAGCGGCAGATCGCGACCCCAGTAGTCCGCGACCCGGCGATAGACGATGCGCCGGCCGGGGTCGATCTCGGCGATCTCGTAGGGGCCGGACCCCAGGAGCTTGTCCAGCGTGGTGCGGGTGAAGTCGCGTTCCCGCCAATAGTGCTTGGGCAACACCGGCAGTTGACCCAGGATCAGTGGCAGCTCTCTCGATTGATTGTTCGAAAACTCGAATCGCACCGTCCGCTCGTCCAGCGCCGAAACCGACTCCACGCTGGCGTAGTAGGCGCGATAGAAGGGCGAGCCCTTGTCGCGCAGCAGCCGGAAGCTGAACACCACATCCTCGGCGGTGACTGAGTGGCCATCGTGAAAATGGGCTTCGGGCCGGAGATCGATCTCCATCCAGTGGCGCTCCGGGTCGAGCCGGATCCCGTCGGCCAGCAGCCCATACATAGTGAAAGGCTCGTCGGCGCTGGACTCCATCAGTGTGTCGTAGATCTGATTGAGCCCATCCGCCGGCGTGCCCTGGATGATGAAGGGGTTGGTCGAGTCGAAACTCCCGTTGGCGGCTCGGCGCAAGGTACCGCCTCTGGGCGCCTCGGGGTTGGCGTAGGGCAGATGTTCGAAGTCTGCGGGCAGGGCGGGGTCGTCATAGAGCGCGATGGCGTGCACTGTCGGGACATCGCCAGGCGCTGTCCCGGTATCGTTAAACTGGCCATCGGCAGAGGCCGGCAGCGGGGCGGCCAGCGCCAGCGTGATGACCGCCATTAGCCATCGAAATCCAGCCATCGTCGACATCCTGCTCTCGGTGCCGATGCCTGCGCGGGAGGCAGGCGTTCCGACACGCTTTATCGGCAACGACCATGATTTCAAAGCGCTATCTCCGGAGGGCTATCGATGGCTGTTCTGGGCCAGCGACGTTGACGGGACGGTCAACGCCTGTCCGATGCGGATGGTGCTGCCGTCGAGGCCGTTTTCGCGTTGGATCTCGCCGATACTGACCCCGAAGCGCGCGGCAATGGCGGAGAGCGTGTCGCCGCGGCGAACCACATAGCGGTTCATCACCGTGCGCTCAGAGGCGGGCAGCGTTGCGAGATTGGCCAGGAAACGTTGCTTGGCCGCCACCGGCACCAGGATACTGGCATCGTCGCGTGGCCGGGTCGATGCCCGTTTGAATCCCGGGTTCAGCTCCCGCAGCGTCTGCGGGTCGACGCCCGCAAGCTCGGCAGCCATCGAGAGTGTCAAGGGGCCGTCGGTCTCGACCTGGGCAAACTGGACCTTGTCCGGAATCGACGGCAGGACCACGCCGTATCGTTCCGGCTCGGCGACCACTTCGGAGAGCGCCAGCAGGCGCGGGATGTAATCCATGGTTTCGGCGGGCAGTCGCAGATGCCAGTAGTCGATCGGCTCGCCGCGATTGGCGGCCGCCTCCCGGGCGGCGTTCACCGTGCCGGCGCCGGCATTGTACGCAGCCAACGCCAGCAGCATATCGCCGTCGTACCAGCGATTGGCCTGCTGCTGGATGTAGTTCATCGCGGCGGCGGTGGCGGCGACGACGTCGTGACGCCCGTCGTACCACGCCGTGCGCGACAGCCCCATCGCATCGCCGGTTGCCGGCATGAACTGCCACAGGCCTGCGGCGCCGCCGGGATTGGTGGCCGTCGGGTCGTAGCCGCTCTCGATGAACGGCAGTAGCGCGATTTCGCTAGGCAGGTGATGGGATTCCAGCTGCTGCGTCACCCAGCGCAGCCAGGGCTTGGCCTGCGAGGCGACTCTTTCGACGTGCTGCGGGTGGGCGCGATACCAGTCGAGCCATTCGGCGACCCTGGGGTTGGCCGTTTCGTGAGACAGCCGGAAGCCCTTGCGCAGCCGGCTCCAGACATCGGGGGCGCTACGCCCTTGCAGGGCGAGAGCGGACCAGAACGAGTGCCGGGACGCGCTGCTCGTCGTATCCGGGGCTTCCTTGGCCATGGCCGCCAAGGGCAGCGTCGACAGCAGCAGGCCGCCGGTGAGACCGACGACAATCCGGCAGCGTCCGGTTCGAAAATTCATGCGTTCAACATCCTTGATGACACCGCTGGCCAATCGATGCGACCGCGCGGTGGATACCCTCGTCTTTCACGGTGATGGTCAGAATCGGTCCTTCCAGGCTCGCAGCGTGGCGAACGCGGTGGCGTCGTCATCGACGGGCCCCTGTTGGCGAAGCGTCTCGAGCAGTCCCGGATCGCCGATGCGCAGAAAGGGGTTGATCTGACGCTCCCGCCCCAGGGTGGTCGGCAGGGTGGGGCGATCGAGATCGCGCGCCTTCCGGCACTCGGCCCGGTAGCTATCCCGGATCGCGTTGTCGGGCTCGGCGGCGGCGGCAAACGCGAGGTTGGCCAGCGTGTATTCATGGGCGGCGAACACCAGCGTGTCTTCCGGCAGCGCGTCGAACTTGGCGAGTGACTCCTGCATCTGCAGGGGAGAGCCCTCGAATAGCCGGCCACAGCCGCCGGAAAAGAGCGTGTCGCCAGCGAACAGTAATCCTGGTGTGCCGGGGGCGTGGAAGGCGATATGATCCAGGGTGTGACCGGGGACGGCGTAGACCTCGAAGCGACGACCCAGAACACGGCATTCATCACCCTCGCCGACGCGGTGGAGGATGCCGGGAATGGCTTCGTTGTTGGGACCGTAGACCTGCGGCGCGTAGCGCTCGGTCAGCGCTTGCAGCCCACCGGTATGATCCTTGTGGTGATGAGTGACGAGGATGGTGTCGAGCGTCAGATTCTCCTGCTCCAGCCAGGCGATCACGGGATCGGCGTCACCGGGATCGACGACGGCGACACGATCCTGAGTGTCTTGACGCAACACCCATATATAGTTGTCCTGGAACGCGGGAATCGGCATCACGGTCAACATGTGGCATTCTTCTCCGGCAGGTTGGTCTCGAGATTCAGGTGTCGAGGTTCGAATGCCGTTGTGACCCGCGCGTCGAGCACAGGTTCACGGAGACGACCACCGTCCGGTCGTCGAACGTGGCATCGAACCGTCGTCAAAAAGCGATAACCTTGGGGAGTAAAGTCGTCCGTGTCAATCTCGCCGCCCGTTCAGAGCTTGCCGTCCGCCGTCCGAGAGGGGCGCCGGTTCTGGGAATCGACACCCGGAGTTGCGCTGTGGCGAGCCGAGCGTGCCTGTCTCGGGCCACACTGTGAACAGCATCGGGGCATCGTCAGTCTGCAAATGGGCATGGCGCCGATGATGAGCGACATGTGTCCCATTCGCCATGCGCTGGATTGGGTGCCTTCTCCCGATCTCGTTCGAAACGAGAACAGCCTGATCTGTCTGCCCGATAGCCTGCCGTTGGCCGACGACAGCGTCGATCTGACGTTGCTGCATCATTTGCTGGAGGCGGTGGATCAACCGCACCACGTTCTTCAGGAAGCCGCCCGGGTCACGCGCTCGGATGGCCGCCTGCTGGTGTTCGGCTGGCATCCGTTCGGGCCGGCCGCGGCGCGCCGAGGCAAGCGCCCGACACCGTGGCGGAAGCAGTGGCGAACGCCGGGGCGCCTGCGGGACTGGTTGACGTTTGTCGACTTCGAGATCGAGAGGGTAGACTACTGCGGCTTTCGATTGCCGGGCCGGGCGAGCGGGAGCGATCGTCTGGAGACGCTCGGGCGCCGCTACAATGTGCCGCTGGCGACGGCCTACCTGCTGGTTGCGCGTCGGCGCAACGTACCCGTCCAGCCTATCAAGCTGCGCAAGCCGGTGCTCCAGGGCCGCCGGTCGGGCGCATGGCTCGGACTGGCGAAGGAGGCCGGGCCCGATCGGCCGCGCAACCGCGACGAATCGAACCTCACGCCGGCCAGTGCCAAGTGCCGGACGACCGTCGAACCCGGGGCACAGCCTCCGAGTGGGGGCCGGAAAGATCGGAGCTCCGAATCGAGGCGAGAGCGATCCGAACTGCATGCCTCCACCCGCGAAGGATCGCCCCGGACGATCGCCTGAGCTCGATGGCCCGACCACATCGAAGACCGATAGATATCAAAGACCGCTTGCCACTGAGAGAGTATGTCTTGTCCGCTCCTACCTCCGAATCCTCGACGATGCCCGCTGTGACGATCTATACCGACGGCGGGTGCCGCGGCAACCCTGGGCCCGGTGGCTGGGGGGCCTTGCTGGTTGCCGGTCGGCACGAAAAAACCATGAAAGGCGGCGAGGCCGAGACCACCAACAATCGCATGGAATTGATGGCCGCTATTCAGGCGCTGCGCGCGCTGGACCGGCCGTGCCGGGTCTCTCTCTGGACGGATTCCCAATATGTTCGCAAGGGCATCACCGAATGGATTCACGGCTGGCAGAAGCGCGGCTGGGTGACCGCGGCGAAGCAGCCAGTAAAGAACGCGGAACTATGGCGGGAGTTGCTCGCCGAGACTCGCCGCCACAGTATTGAGTGGCATTGGGTCAAAGGCCACAGCGGGCACCAGGGCAATGAAGCGGCCGACCGGCTGGTCAACGAGGCCATCGATGAAGTGGTTGCCAGGCGTCGAGCCTCGAAATAGCGGTTTACCGCACCGAAACGACATGACTGCCGCCAGGCAAAAGCGAGGATAACCATGCGCCAGATCGTCATGGACACGGAAACCACCGGCATCGATCCGCGTGAAGGCCATCGCATCATCGAGATCGGTGGTATCGAATTGATCAACCGCCGTTTCACGGGGCGGACCTATCATCAGTACGTCAATCCGGAGCGTGACATCGAGGCGGAAGCCATCGAGATACATGGCATCACCAACGACCGGGTCGCCAACGAGCCGGTCTTCGCCCAGATCGCCGACGAGCTCTGGGAGTTCATGCGGGGCGCACAGCTGATCATCCATAACGCGCCCTTCGACGTCGGGTTCTTCGATCACGAATTCAGGCTGCTGAAAGCGTTGCGCGGCGAACCCGTCCTGGGCCCGGTAGCGGAGCATTGCAGCGTGCTGGATACGTTGAAGATGGCCCGCGAGATGCACCCAGGGCAGCGCAACAGCCTCGACGCCCTGTGCAAGCGCTACGACATCGACAACGGCCAGCGCGTGCTTCACGGCGCACTGCTGGACTCCGAGATTCTCGCCGATGTCTACCTCGCCATGACCGGTGGCCAGACCGCGCTGTCGCTGGCCGGCAACGACGAGGGCGGCGATCGCGAGGCGGGTGGCGCCAGCGGGCTGCGTCGCATCGACCGCGAAGGCTTGAGGCTGGCGGTGACCAGACCCAGCGAAGCCGAGTGGCAGGCTCATCATCAACGTCTGGAGCAGATCCGCAAGGCGGCCGGCGAGTGTCGTTGGGACACGCTGGCAGCGCCGGAGAACCAGCACTGATGTTGCAGCGGGAGATACCGCCGGTGGACGTGGTCGGCGGCTGGCTGCTGCGGATGAACGGCAGCGGTGTGGCGCCGGCCGAATCGGGCGGCATGCTCGGCTACTGTGAGCGGTGGCCCGAACAGGCGCTGCGCCTGGGGTATTGGGAGGGCAAGCCGGTCGCCGTCGTGGTCGAGGCTGACGGCGACGACTGGCCGGGCTTCCGTGACTGGTTGGCCCAAGTGAGCGTCGCGCAGAGCGAACTGCTGGCGACCGCGCTGCAGGTTACCCGCTGGGAGCGCGATCATCGCTTTTGCGGGCGCTGCGGCAACGCCACCCGCCGCCTGACTCACGAATTCGCGATGCAGTGCGACCACTGCGGGTTGCGCGGTTATCCGCGGATATCGCCCTGCATCATCACTCTGGTGACCCATGGCAAGGACATGCTGCTGGCGCGGAGCCCCCGTTTTCCGCCACAGCGTTATTCGACACTTGCCGGTTTCATCGAACCTGGAGAAGCCGTAGAGGCTGCCGTTCGCCGTGAGGTGATGGAGGAGGTGGGCGTGGATGTCGGACGCGTCAGCTTTTTCAAGAGTCAGTCCTGGCCATTTCCGCACTCGTTGATGATGGGGTTCTTCGCCGAAGCGGCCAGCCGACGTATTCGTATCGACGGAGAAGAGATCGTGGACGCTGCCTGGTTCAGTCCCGAAACGCTGCCGCAACTGCCACCGGTGTACTCGATTTCACGTCAGTTGATCGAGACGCATCGAGGCGCGGTCGCAGTGCGTTGATCGCTGCGGCTCATCGACTGGAGTTGGCGAAAAGTTTGGGAAGCCGGCTCGCGAGGCCGATGTTTCCGGTGACCTTTACCTTGCCGGTCAGCAAGGCCTGCATCGAGTTGAGCTCCTTCCTGACCAGGGCCATCAGCGTTCCGGTATCGCTCGAGATGGTGACGCCGGGATTCGGATGGCGACCGGGCTGAATGTCGAGCGAACCATCATCGATGGTCATGTGATAATCGTCGACATCGTCGAGGTCGAACTGATAGATGGCCGAAACGCCCTCGGCAGCCTTGGCGTCGAACCGAGCCCTGAGTTTGGCGATCAACTGATCGTCGTCCATGATGACATCTCCCGTGACAGAAGCGCTAAGAAGATCATCGCCAGTATCGGCATGCAAGCGCCGGAGCAGCTTAATCTCCCCCCGGGAGTAGCTCAAACCGATGAAGTTTCCGAACCAAGGACAAGGAGCGTGATGTGGTCGAATGGCTGGCCGAGTACGGCCTCTTTCTAGCGAAGACGGCAACGCTGGTCATCGCCATCGGGATCATTCTGGCGCTGGTGGCCCATGGGCGTCGTAGAGGCCGGGGCGATAGCGAAGCCCGGCTGAAGGTCACGGAGCTCGATGAGCGGTTTCAGCGTCGGTCCCGACAGCTGAACCTGGCCGCGGCGCCCAAGGCGCGTCGACGGCAGTTGTCCAAGCAGTTGCGAAGGTCGGTCAAGCTGACCCAGAAGCAGGGGGCGTCGCAAGAGGCCGAGCGTGTCTGGGTGCTCGACTTCGATGGGGACCTCAAGGCTTCCGGCACGCCGGCGCTGGCCGAGCTGGTGTCACTGCTGCTGGAAACGATCCGCGATGGAGACGAGGTCGTGTTGCGCCTGCAGTCCGGTGGTGGACTGGTGCACAGTTACGGATTGGCTGCGGCACAGCTCGACCGCCTGCGTGATGCCGGCGCGCGGTTGACGGTTTGCGTCGACAAGGTCGCCGCCAGCGGTGGCTACATGATGGCCTGCTGTGCCAACCGACTGATCGCGGCACCGTTTGCCGTGATCGGATCGATCGGTGTGGTGGCGCAGATACCCAATGTCCACCGTTTGCTGAAACGGCACGACGTGGACGTCGAGCTCCTAACGGCGGGGCGCTACAAGCGGACCTTGACCGTGCTGGGTGAAAACAGCGAGGAGGGCCGAACCAAATTCCTCGAGGATCTCGAGTCCACCCACGATCTGTTCAAGCGTTACGTGTCCGCCCGTCGTCCCTCGCTGGATATCGAGAAAGTCGCGACCGGCGAAATCTGGTATGGAAGCGAAGCGCTGGAGGCTGGCCTTATCGATGCGGTGGGCACCAGCGACGCCTATCTCCTGGAGAAGCAGAGAGATCGAGCGCGGGTGTTGAAGGTGTCGCTGACGCCTCGTTCCGGCTTGATGGGAAAGCTGGGGAAGGGCGTGGAGAGCGGTGTGGAGACTGGCATCGATCGCGTGCTACAGCGAGTCGAGGACCTTCGCTGGCAACGCCGCTAGGACGCCCGCTACGCGATATCCAGTTCGCCGAGTGTCTGGATCAGCCGCTCGGCCACGTTGCCGCGCAGTGAGTAGTAGATCACCTGGGAACTGCGTCGCGTCGCTACCAGGCGTTCCTGTCGAAGCACCGCAAGATGTTGGGAGAGCGCCGACTGGCTGAGCGTCATCTCCTGATTGATCTGCGTGACCGAGCGCTCGCCGTGCATCAGCAGGCAGAGAATGCGTAGCCGGCTCTCGTTGGCGATGGCCTTGAGGGCAGCGGTGGCGGGGCCAATCTGGTGGTTGCCGAGCGGGATAGCCTTTCTCGTCATAGTCAGAATTCCAAGCGCGACGGGCGGATTGCTGCTACTGAACTCATGGTAAGTCGTTTCTGATATTAGCTTAATGTAACTTAGAGTTACAATGTTTTTTCGCGTATCCGATAGCGACCACGCTGGTGCTCTTCTCGTTGGATCCCTATAATTCGCGCCCGTTCTTGATAGCTCAGACATTCCTTGCCACCCAGAGGGTTCCCTAACCCCTTGGCCGGGCTCCGCCAGACAGCATGCGGCGAAGCCGAGGCAGATAAAAAGGTTTCACATGCCAGCACTCGATAACCGTCGACTCCGATTCGCCTTACTGTGGCTGGTCAGCTTCCATGTATTGGTGATCACGGCCAGCAACTACCTGGTTCAACTGCCTTTCACCTTGTGGGGGTTACATACGACCTGGGGCGCCTTCAGCTTTCCGTTCATCTTCCTGGCAACTGATTTGACCGTGCGGCTGTTCGGCAAGTCGCCGGCAAGGAGGATCGTCGCTGGCGTCATGGTGCCGGCGTTGTTGGTCTCCTACGCGGTATCGGTACTGTTTCAGCAGGGGCGTTTCCAGGGCTTCGAGGCGCTGGCGCAATGGAATCTTTTCGTTGGACGCATCGCACTGGCGAGCTTCATGGCCTACGTGCTGGGCCAGTTGCTGGACATCCACGTGTTCGACCGACTGCGCAGGCTCCGTGCCTGGTGGATCGCGCCGACCCTGTCCACCATCGTCGGCAATCTGGCGGATACCTTTGCGTTCTTTGCCATCGCTTTCTGGCAGGGCCCCGACCCCTTCATGCGCGAGCACTGGGTGGAAATCGCCTGGTTCGATTACGCGGTGAAACTATCGATCAGCCTGATTTTCTTCCTGCCACTTTACGGCGTCTTGCTGGCCTGTCTCGGCCGTCATCTGCTGACGCGGCGTGATCAGGCCAACCTGCCGGGCATGCCGCGGGAGCAGGGATAGCCATCGCCTGCTTTTGTTATCCTAGGGGCCGAAGCGGTGGCCGTTCCGGCTACCGGACCGGATTGGGGAGAGACGACGTTGCACCTTCACTGTATCGACACCGGCGCATCGGGCGAGGAGAGCCCGGCGCTACCGCTGATCGTACTGCATGGTCTGTTCGGTAGCGCCGACAACTGGCGCTCCCATATCAAGCAGTGGCAGAGCGATCGTCGCGTGATTGCCGTGGACTTGCGCAACCATGGTCGCTCGCCCCATGTCGAAGGGATGCGGTACGCGGCGATGGCGTCCGACGTCATCGCGCTGCTGGACGATCTCGGTATCGAGCGGTTCGATCTGCTGGGCCACTCGATGGGCGGTAAGGTTGCGATGACGCTGGCCCGGTCGAACCCGGCGCGGGTGGCGCACTTGATCGTCGCCGATATTGCGCCTGTCGCCTACGACCACGGCCACGCCGACGTCTTTGCCGCGATGCGGCGGGTCGAGGCGGGCGAGCCGACTTCTCGGCGCGATGCCATGGCACTGATGGAGGAGGAGATCGAGGATGCAGCCACGCGACAGTTCCTGGCGACCAATCTGCTCCGCGGCGACGACGGCATCATGTACTGGCGTGTCGGGCTCGACGAGATCAGTGCCGGTTACGCGGACATCATCGCACCGCCGGACGGCGATCGGCCTTTCGAAGGCCCGGCACTGCTGATTCGCGGCGGTGCCTCCCCCTACGTTCAGGATCGTCATCGCGATAGCGTTGATGCGGTCATGCCCAATGTCGAATGGCAAACCCTGGAAGGGGCGGGCCACTGGCTGCATGCCGAGCAACCCGACGCGTTTCGGGACGCGGTGAATCGCTTCACGACCGTTTCATGAGCAGCCGGCATTCCGGCCGAACCGACCTCATGTCGCGTCGATCTCGCCATCGATCGGGATCGGCTCGACTGTGTCGTCGGGCGATGAGAGGAAACGGTTGAGAATGCGATAGGTATCGATATCGAAGCCACGGGTGTCGGGAAGCGAATGCAGGTCGTCGAGCCGCTCGACGCTTCCCTGATAGTGCCAGTGATCGACGACATGCAGCCCGACATCGCCATGAGGGCCGTTTTCCCGGAAGGCGACGCGACCGGGCCACGGCCAGTTCTCGATACGTAGCCGTTCCATCGCGTCGCGTGCCCGCCGCGCGTGCGCCTCCCGGGTTTCCGCGCCGCAGCAGGCACCGAGACAACGGCCGATCTGATAGCCGAAACAGCGACCCTGTCCCGATTCCAGCCCCAGCACCCGCAGGCAGAGCGACGCCTCGGTGGCAATGTCTCGCAGCGTCATCTGGGCATCACGACGATTGCGAAACAGTCCATAGAACCGGCTGCGTGCCGCCACCACCCACTGGCCATCGGTCAGTGTCGGCCGCTCCTCGCCCGGCGGCCAGTTCCAGCTCACCATGCGCACGCGCTTGCGAAGCTGCCGGTTGTATAGCGGTATCCAGCGCTTGATCAGGTCCGCTTCCAGGAGTTGAGCGCCAAGATCGCCGCTGGTCCGCCGCCAGGCGATACGCTGGGCCTGGGCCACCATCTGCCCGTGTCTTCTGGACACCGGCTGCTGGAGATGGCTGCGAACGCGGCTGCGGATGTCGACGCTCTTGCCGACATAGAGCGGCAGTTCGTTGTAACCGAAGAAGACATAGACTCCCGGGCGCGCGGGTAACGCGCCCAGGTCCTGCAGGCTCGTGCTGGGCAGCGTCCGGATCGGATCCTGCTGCGGGTCGTAGCCTAGCGGCTCGGGGTTCAACCGGCCGTAACTTGATGATCTTGAAGTCATATCATCAATCTAGCCTATTTTTCCCTAGGGCGCGTTGAGATCCACCGCCAGGCGAGACACCGGACTTTGCGCCTTGATCTGACCGCGCTCCAGCAGGAACGCCTCGAAATCGCGATAGCGCTTGGCGTCCAGTGCGGCAGGGCGCAGGGCGAAGCGGGGGAGGGTGGCCTCCCAGGCGGCGGCATTCAGGGGAGTGTCCAGCGCGGGATCGTAGCCGATGAAACTCTGCCATGCCTGGTCCGGGTGGTTGATGATCCAGGATGTCGCCTCTCCGATGGCATCCATGAATCGCCGATCCGCGTCCCGGTGCTGGTCGAGGGTTTCACGATTGGCCACGAAGATCAGTTCGTCGTAGTCGGGGACGCCCTGCTCCTCGATATAGAACGTCTTGCTTTCGACACCCTCCTGTTTCATCTGGGCCGGTTCGAAGTTGCGAAACGCGCCGGTCACGGCGTCGACCTTTTCGCTGATCAGCGCGGGCGTTAGCGAGAAATTGACGTTGACCATGTCGACATCGTCCAGGCTCAGGCCGTTGTGCTCCAGCATGGCCGCCAGCAGGACCTCTTCGACGCCACCGACCGAGTACCCGATCTTCTTCCCCTTGAGCTGGGAGATCTCCTCGATACCGCTGTCCGCGCGCACCAGCAGCGCGTTCAACGGCGTCGCGATCAAGGTGCCGACACGGACGATGGGAAGCCCCTGATCGACCTGGAGGTGCAGTTGGGGCTGATAGCTGACCGCAAGATCGATCCGTCCGGCGGCGACCAGCTTGGGCGGAACGCTGGGGTCGGCCGGCGCCTGAATATCGACATCCAGGCCACGTTTCTCGAACAGTCCGCGCTGCTGGGCGATGATGATCGGCGCATGGACCGGGTTGACGTACCAGTCGAGCATCACGCTCAACGGGATCATTTGCGGTGGTGCCAGATCGTCATCGGTCTCCTGCGCCAGGGTGGGCAGGGCCGCGGCCAGGGCGAGCAGGGCCAGGCCTGCCGCCAGAGTGCGGCGCCACATCGTCGAAAGCGTCTTTGTCATTTCCCGTTCCTTTTCATCTCATGGTCCCTGTTTCCGTTTTTGCGCGCGTCGGCCGGTCGCGCCCCTCTCTCGCTCACTGGTCGGGCGTCATGCGGTCCTGCTGCCAGGGCATCGCCGCCCTCAGGGCAGCATCGACGCCGAAATAGAGCAGCACGGCGAAGATGACGAGTACGACCAGGGCCGCGAACATCAAATCGATCTGCAGTCGCGCGTTGGCATTGAGCATCAGGTAGCCCAGCCCCTGGCTGGAGCCTACCCACTCGCCGATCACCGCGCCGATCGGCGCCGCACTCGCCGCCATGCGCAGGCCGGAAGCCAGTGAGGGGAGGGCGGCCGGCAACTGGACCTTCAGCAGCTGCTGCCGCCGGCTCAACCCGAAGGTCCGGGCCAGGTCGAGCCAGCCCTGCGGTGTCTGTCGCAGGCCATCGTAGCCGGTGGAGGCAACCGGAAAATAGATGATGACCATGGCCATCAGGATCTTCGGACCCAGACCGTAACCCAGCCACAGCATCAGAATCGGGGCCAGCGCGAACAGCGGAATGGCCTGGCTGATCAGAAGCAGCGGCAACAGCGTTCGGCGAAGCGCACGGAATCGAGCCAGGGCCAGTGCCGTCGTCAGCCCCAGCAGGATGCCGCCGATCAGCCCGGCCACGATCTCGATGGCGGTAACCGCGGCATGGCGGGCGAGCAGCTCCCGCTGTTCGATCAGCGCGCTGGCGACTGCCGCAGGCGAGGGAAGGATGTAGCGTGGGACCCCGGTCAGGGTCAGTACCAGTTGCCAGATCGCCACGAGCACGGCGAGCGCCAGCAGCGGGCGGACCCACCGTTTCCAGACCCTTGGTTCAGCCATGCGTCATCTCCCGCAGTTCGGCTACCAGCTCGGCCTGGCGATGCGATAATTCGCTGCTGTCGAGCGGGCGGGGACGGCGACCTTCGGGCACCGGCATCGATACCAGTCGAGCGGGTTCTCCCTGCAGGATCAGGATTCGGTCGGCCAGGCGCAGCGCCTCGAGCGGATCATGCGTCACCATGATCACGGTGCGTCCGTCCAGAAGCCGGCTGGCGAGATCATGAAGCTCCAGGCGGGTGATGGCGTCGACGGCGGAGAACGGCTCGTCCATCAGCACGATACTGGCATCCTCGAACAGCGTGCGGGCGAGAGCCACGCGCTGGCGCTGGCCCCCCGAGAGTTCGTCGGGCCATCGGTTGGTCTTGTCGGTCAGGCCGACCTGGGCCAGCAGTCGCTCGGCGCGCTGTCGATCCTGGGCGGTGGGGCGGCCCCGCCAGTGCGCGCTGAGCATCACGTTGCCGATCACCCGATGCCACGGAACGAGAAGATCGTGTTGCGCCATCCAGGCGAGCCGGCCCTTCAGCGGGGCGCCGTCACTGGTCTCGAGCTCGAGGTGATGGTTGTCAGGCAGCCTCAGGCTGGCGATCATTCGCAGCAGCGAGCTCTTGCCGCTGCCGCTGCGACCGAGCAGGCAGGTCCAGCTGCCGGCGTCGAATCGTGCCTGAAGCGCTCGGAACAACGGGCGGTCGCCGAAAGTCAGCGAGGCTTCGCGGACGATGAGTCCGGGTGGTGGCATGACAGCTCCCAGTGGGGGGCGGGCGGAGTCATGCGAGAACTGCTGGCATTTCCTCCGCCGGTACTAGCCGGTTCAGGTTCCAGGGTTGTGCACGGCACTCTCAGCCCGTCGACGGGCACCCCTATCCAGTGCTGCGAATTGTACGCCGACCAGCCGCGCCTGCCCACCGCGCTGTGGGCCGACCGACACGAGGACGACTTTCTTTGAGAACCGACGACGCTCCGATCGAGGCAGATGCCGAACTCACCCGTCGAGTCGCGGAACTGACCGGAAAATCACTGTCGCCACTGCCACTGCGCTGGCCGGACAGTGCCAACTGGCTCTGGAAGAGCGAAGGGCCGTCACCGCAGTTGTTCAAGCTGGCTCGGAGGTCGGCGACGACCGATGGATTCTGGTGGGGTGTCCAGCAACTGTTCGGCCTCGATCGCTGGCGCATGCCCGAGGCGCTGACCCGGATCCCATCGATGTTGCCTTCCTGTCTGCCGATGGCGCCAGTGCCGATGACACTCCTCGGCCGGCTGGAGGGGGCGCCGCTCTGGTGTCTGCCCTGGTGTTCTGCCACGCCGCCGCCGATGAGCGAGGGGTTGGCCGCGCGGCTCGGAATCCAACTGGCGCTACTGCATCGCCGAGCACTACCGGGCTTCGGTCATCCCGCAGGCGAGGTCTCCCCGCTGTCGGACTGGCCCGAGCGGGCCCGCCATTTCACGGAGACGCACCCCAATCGTGGCTGGCTCGCTGAAATGCCGGCGTGGCCATTGCCGTCGAAAGCCGTCTGGTCATTGCTGGATCTGCGCAGCGATCAGTTTCTCGCCGGAGCCCCGGACTGGCGATGGAGCGACTGGGAGGCGCTGGTCTGGGCGCCGCTGGAATGGGATCTGTGTCTGATAGAACTGGTGCTGGAGAGTCGCGCCCAGCGCGATGCGTTCGTCGCGGCTTATCGTCGCCACCATGCCGTGCCGGATCTCGCCCGTTACCGACCTGGCATGCGATCGCTGGCGCTGTTGTTGGGACTGCATGGCGAGAAGGCAACAGCCAGGACCTACTATCACCCCCACTGGCTAAAAGATTAAATTTGCAGCCCTTTTACGCCACGCAACAGCATCCGTGCATGGCATACTAAGGTATCTCAATTGATAACCGATGGCTGATTCTTGGATTCGATCAATAGCCTGTTCCTCGTATGCGGGGCGCTGATAGCCCTGAGTATTCTGGCCAGTCGCGTGTCGTCACGGATTGGCGTGCCTCTGCTCGTCCTGTTCTTGGGCCTGGGCATGCTCGCCGGCGAAGAAGGCGTGCTGGGTCTGAAGTTCGATGACTATTCTCAGGCTTTCCTGATCGGCCACCTGGCGTTGGCGATGATTTTGCTCGATGGCGGACTTCGGACACGCTTGCGGACGTTCCGCGTAGGCCTGAAGCCAGCTTTATCGTTAGCGACCGTCGGTGTCTTCCTGACCAGCGGCATCATGGGCCTGCTGGCCATGTGGCTACTCGACCTGTCGCTCACGGAAGGCCTTCTGGTCGGTGCGATCGTCGGCTCCACGGATGCCGCTGCGGTGTTCTCTATGCTCAAGGGGCAGGGCGTCAATCTCAACGAGCGCGTGGGTGCGACGCTCGAGATCGAATCCGGTACCAACGATCCGATGGCGATCTTTCTCACCATCACGCTCGCCGAGCTACTGACAGGCGCAGTGGGAGGGATAGGGGAGACGTTGATGCGATTCGCCCTGCAGTTCGGGCTGGGGCTTGCCGTCGGACTGGGGGGCGGCTGGATCTCCGCCAAATTGCTTCGCTGGCTGGATCTGGCCCCCGGCCTCTATTCGTTGCTGGCACTGGCGCTGGGTTTTTGTATCTTCGGAGCGACCAGTGCGGCGGGAGGAAGTGGCTTCCTGGCTATCTATCTCACCGGCCTGATGATCGGCAATCAACCGGGACGGCACCTCAACCATATCCTTCCTGTCCACGATGGGCTGGCATGGTTGAGCCAGATCGGGTTGTTCCTGGTTCTCGGTCTGCTGGTCACGCCATCGGAAATGGTCGATTACGCGTTACCGAGCGCCATTCTGGGTATCGCTTTGATCGTGCTGGCACGTCCGGTTGCCGTGATGGTCTCGCTGGTTCCGTTTTTCAACTTTCGCTGGCGAGAAATCTGCTTCATTTCCTGGGTCGGGCTGCGTGGTGCGGTCCCTATCGTGCTGGCCATCTTCCCCGTTATAAGCGGCGTCGAAAACGCGACGCTCTATTTCAATGTCGCGTTCTTCGTCGTCCTGATCTCCTTGCTGCTGCAGGGTTCGATCCTGGCTCGAGTCGCCCGCTGGATGCGTGTGGTATTGCCGGAAACCACCACGCCCGATCGTCGGGGACAGTTAGGTGTTCTCCCGGAGAACGACTACGAGATGTTCGTCTACAAGGTCGAGAACGAATCGCTGGACGATGTGCCGATTCGTTTGCTGCGCCTGCCCTCGGGAACACTGATCTCGGCGATCTTTCGCCAACACGCCATGCTGCACCCCAAAGGAAGCACTCGGTTGCGAATGAGAGACGTGATCTGCCTGATAGGCCGTACCGGAGATCTTCCCTCTCTCAACCGGCTTTTCAATGGGGAAGCGAAACTGAAACGGGAGCGGGCCTTCTTCGGTACCTTCACGCTCGATGGCGAAGCTCTCATGCAGGAGGTGGCCGGCGCCTACGGTTTGACCCTGAGCCCAGGGGAACAGGAGATGACGTTGGGAGAGTTCGTGGCGCTTCGTGTCGGCGGTCATCCCGTCGTCGGGGATGACGTCGACTGGCATGGATTTCACTGGGTGGTCAGTGAGATGGAGGGCAACCGTGTCACCCGGGTGGGGTTACGTCTCTACCACTGACGATTCCGGCTGCCGCCGGTTATTCGACATCGGCATCATCGGTGGGGTGATCGAGTCGCTTACCTGTTTCGCGAGAGGTCATCCTGTTCATGCTATCGGCTCGCTTCTGAGCCTCGGAGGCATCCGTAAAATGCCCCAGGCTGCCACCCGTGTCCCCGTCATAGACTTCGTAGCATATCTTCTCGGGGTTACCGGGCTTGTGCGTCTTTCTGATCTCGACGAATGGTTCTGCCATGATGGAATCCTCCTGGGAATGCATCGACTTTCAGGTTAGCTGTGGTGTCGGCGTTGTACAGTAGACTCGCTAGTGCACGGAGAAGAGGCAGCGGAAAGCGATCAGTCCGGGGCCAGATCCCACTGTAGACCGAATTGAAGGCCGTTGATCGCTTCGTCGATGAAGCCCACATCCCGATCGTTGCCTCCGTCGTCGGCTTGTTCCAGCGATGTCTGTGCCTGCGGATCCGGCCACCCCAGTCGTGCCATGCACAACTGATATTCTCGCTCACCAGCGATCTGATGGGTCTGGCGTTCACAGGTATCGCTGTCCCGCAGAAAGTTCGTGGCCGTCAGTCGCGGCGTCGCCGACACACAACTTGCCAAGAGAAGGGTCACGATGGAAAAGATTAGCGCTCGGTGCATTGTCTACATCACTGGAAGCTAGATGCAGAGTAGCACCGTTTGCGAGCGCATCCGCCCCTTTGATGAAAATTTCGCCGAGCAGCGATCAATGGAACTCTACCTCACTCATGAAGCAAGCCCGGCCGTGGGCAGGCGCCAGTTGAGCAACACATCGTGATGCGTAATATGGATGACCCGAATTTGGTCATTATCATCGAACTGCTCGACGAGACGCTCCCATTCGCGGATGGGCTCGTTTTCGCCTCGGCTGATAGTGACTTGATGGGAGTGGTTGGCGCGCGCTTCCGAAATGAGTTGCTCGATACGGCGGGCGAGCCGTTTCTCGGGCGTCGGAAAGGGGATGATCATCGATCGCTCCGCAATGGCTGTTTATTCATACAGTATCCGCTAGAGACGGAGTGAAAACAACCCGCGGCGGGCGCGGGAAGAACCCGTGAACGTCTGCCTGGCCGGGTTCTGTCGTATCTACTGCGGATGACTCTCCATGTAGGACCGGATAGCAGCCATGGTGGTCTGCATATCGTCGCAGAATGACTGGGAGGGCTGGAACTCCACGCCGCTCGCCAACTTCTTCATCTCATCGTCATGGTTGGAGACCTGGCCGTTCTCGCGCAGACCTCTGGCCATGCTCGTCAGCTTCTGTTGAGTTTGTTGAGGATTGTCGCTGCTCGATATATAAGCGTCGATTTCCCGGGTTTGTTCGCTGACGTGCTTCATCAAACCATCCGACGAGCACTCGAACTGCGCGGCCGTGGCTTGTGTCGATGCGATGACGACTCCCAAGATTCCGAAGAAAGCCATATTTTTTATATGATTCAATGATCTACCCATCCTTTGAACGCAGTCTTACCACTATGACAGTTTTGGCTTCTTCTCTCCAGAGGGGATAAGAGCAGCGGGGGGAGGTAATGGCGCGGACGCGCAGAATGAGGATCCCCCGGCCAAGGTCAGTCATGATAGACGACAGGATGAGGATGCGTTCAACCATGCCCAGGGGGGGGTCGTGATTCGATGGTCGTGGCCGAAGCGCTGAGCGGCGAGACAGTAGACGATGCCGCCAAGCGTCGGCTGGAAATTGGCGCCGACACTGATGGCACCCGGTTGTACAAATCTCGTCGGCGTCCAGGAATTCAGCGATGAAGGAGACAAGAGAGTTGGCAGGGTAACCCTTCCGATTCGATTCGGTGTTCGTAAAGCCCGTCTACTCATTGCGGGAGCCTGTATTGCCAGCATCCCTATTGCCCATTTAGTCGCTCTCCTGACTCACCGTTAATCATCGAAACCCGAGGTTTCGAGCTGGTATCCGCCATTATCCTATTATGAGTGTTTGTTCGCATGCTTAGAAGAAATCCATCGCGTGATCACGACCGCTTTTCTTTCCGTATATTCGAATATTGGTACGCTGTAATTTGCGCTTCCATCACGACCTATCCATTCTAAATAAAATTCATAAAAAAGGTTGTGCGACTGACCGACTCTTATCTATCTTTACTCTCCGAGAGCATGATTTTACCAGCATCAATTATGATGAAATACTGATACTTCCATTGGAAAGTCGCAGTGTTTCTCCTGCTGTTATATTTGATCACGCTATTCGCTCTATCGTCATTGTAATGTCGCCAATCCTTCAGTTTTTCGGCGGGCGGCCCGTATCAAGAATCGCCAGGACCTGTGCATCGCTACCGCTCTCGGTAAGACCCTTGATCTCTCGATACTGATCGTCGTACTGCTGGTTGATCTTCTGAATATCAGAAGCATTGATGCCCGCTCGTCTAGCATTTACATCCTGCAGGTCGTGGGCACGTAGAGCATCGCCTCTTTGTTTGGCTTCAACCACCGTCGTCATTCAGGATGTCGAGCACATCCATCTGATCGATCTCGACCAGACGGTGAAGCACGTAGTCGGCGTCGATTTGGGTACACGCGGAACGCAAAGACTTGCGATTCTCAATAGCCTCCGTAGTCTCCGATGTCATGGAGTTACCTTAATTTCTATCAACGGAACGCAGAGCGTACAGTGATTAAAAAGGTTCAATGACTCTGGCGGCGTTAATCACCACTACGTGGTCACTGACTCCAGGCCTGACTATGGGTGCGTCGGTGTTTTTGGCATGCGAGTGACCGCCGAGGCCGAGGCGGCAAAACTTAATGGTATGGATGCTGTCACAAGATGTGAGCCTACATCTAGGAGATGTAGCTTACTGTAGATCCAGGGCTATTGGAGTAGCCTGTCTTGGTTGAGCAAGGAGAAGGCTTATGCTCGCTCGGTATATCGTTCGATGTGTTAATCAATATACTATTCACCAGCATTTTGTAGTTGCTGATGAATTCAACGATGGGGTGTGCGTTAGTGTGCATTGTCGTTGGATTGATGCATTTCACAGTGCAGAGAGACTGAACGATATCGAACGGATCGGTGGTAATTTGGGCAACAGAAAAGACGAATACGCCAATACCGCAGGATCTGCAATTCTCCCTTTGAACACTTCTGATGTGCGAAACAGGGTTGTGGATATTCCCGCGCTTGCTGATCCGTCTACATTCATTGATCAACGCCCTGAGTCAGATCAGCAGGATTGAGAGGGTTGGTCTTCTCACTACCTCAGTATCCGTCGTTCTCGCCGTCCACCTCGCGATACACGCCGTTGAGCGCGATCTGCAGCATGCCGTACCGCTCTTGTACCAACTATCTGCCTGAAGCTCGGCTCGGATGGTCTCATTCACTGTTTCCTGTCGGCGGATATCAGCTTCGATGCCCTCCTGCTCGAGGCCCGATTCAGCGGCACGAACCTTTGTCAGGGCCTGTGGGTCGATCTGCAGGGCGCGGCCGACTGCTTCGGGCGTTGGGGCGGCACCCAGC
The DNA here is from genome assembly GCF_008298015.1 of Salinicola corii. Taxonomy (GTDB): domain Bacteria; phylum Pseudomonadota; class Gammaproteobacteria; order Pseudomonadales; family Halomonadaceae; genus Salinicola; species Salinicola corii. Next base: position 288,784 of record NZ_VTPX01000003.1, read on the forward strand.
ACAGCGGCGACCAGTCTGCCGCCGATTAGTCGCCCCTGCCAGCCAGCATGAAGCCCAGGATTGGGGCCGATACGGGTTGCGGCCTTCTTGCAATAACCATCGCGGATCGCTGCCTGGGTAGCGTTCAGATCCTTCAGATATTCATCGACGAATAGGGACTGTTTCGCGGTCAGCCCGACTGCCGCCGCAGTCTTCGATGCCATTAGAATTCTCAATCTTTGTCCGTCGGTGCCAAAAATGGACGCCAGAAATAGACGCAGCTAGGGTAGATATGTGCTTCGGTACTTATCGAGGCATCGAGCGTCTACCGACTCAAATGGAGATTTACTGCATGGATATACGCATCAGAACAGTCGCACTGGCCAGTCTGGTTGGCTTGATGTCAATCGGGACAGCACACGCTCAGTCACTTGATAGCCTGAAAGAAAAAGGCAGTGAGATGATGTCAGGCGGTGACTCGGCTGGGCTTCTCAGTTCGCTGTCTAGTGGTTCCTTCTCGCCTAGCAGCATGACCAACCTGACCGGGGTGCTTAGCTATTGTCAGGAGAATGGCTATCTCGGTGACTCAGCCGATGGTGTGAAAGACAAAGTGATGGAGGCTGCAGGAATTTCCTCGGAGCCGACAGACGTCAGTGATTACCAAGAAGGCAAAGAAGGCGTACTGCAGGGTGACGGCGAGTCATTTGACTTGAGTTCGCTCGGTGACAAAGCCGGCGAGAAAGCTTGCGGCATGGTTGCTGATAAAGCCACGTCATTTATTGGCGGCTAAACGTCGACCTGATTACGTGCGGCCCAGTGGCGGCTGGGCCGTTCTCGGCTACCATTCTGCGGGCTTGGTACTCAACTACTTCTGTCCCCTCGACCGGCTGCGTAGGTGACACAGCTCAAGTACATAGCGTTACGCTATGTAATGGCTTGATTCTGTTCTTTACCTTCACCACTGAGAGGGGAGTGGTCAGCATGAGTGTTGAGAACAGACATCCAAGTGAAAGCTATGTTGAGATTTGCAGGTTGATGGCCGGGTTCGCGGTGATTTTGAACGAACTCAGTCCGACCAAATCCGGGAGGTTCTTAAGGTCGAGACCGAAAAAGACAACAGGCTGGCTAAATTCATAAAAGGCTTCGTATACGAGGAAGTATGACGGCCTTCTAACGCCAACCTGGCCGTACAGGTTGGCGCTCTGCGTTTCTTTCGTCAGCTTCACGTTCTTGTTCCCCCATTGTGTTGATCCAAAGAGGTTGTCACGAGATGATGCCCGCCGACATCCACGCCGCTGTGGGGGCATGAGCGACCGCTGAGCATTCCATCGAGCGTAGAGGGCGAGAAATACGAGAGTCTGCAACAGATCGACGCCCTTGAGCGGAAGGTTGAGCAACTGACGACCAGGCTCAGCGATGCAATTGAGATGATTCAGGGTTGCCCATCTCCCGGGGCGGTACGCCGGCGAGATGCGTGGCCCATGGCTGATGCCATGGACTGGGTACTTGCCCAGGCCACCAACGAGGATAATGAAGGTGTGATGTGGCGAACGAAGAGCGTTGTGCCTCGTATCGATGAGCTGCGCGCCGAGGCATCAGACCTGAGGGCAAGTCATAATTGAGCTCCAGCGGCTGGATTTAGCCCGGCGCATGCGTTTTGCGGTATAGGTCCCATTCTTCGACCTGAGTGCCGTCGGGCAGGGTGCACATGCCGACCTGACCGTTCTTGGTCTGCTGGATCTCGAGCGTCCCGCCTTGATCTTCACAGTAAACCGATGCCGGATTGGGCATTCCCACCTTGGGCTCTTCCTGTTGAGAGGAGCATGCAACGAGCGCGAAGGGGAACAGTAGCGAGAGATATCTGGTTTGCATATCCAGTGGGCCTATCAGATGAGGTCTTGAAAGGAGTAAACACGAACCCTGGTTGAATATTCAATCAGCCGGCGCATGGATGATGGATCAATTTCCTTGGGCCTGGCTAGGATCGTTCATCTAGGAAAGCTGCGGGAGCAGATTGACGCCGACGCCCCGGCATCACAGCATGCCGCTGCGCCCGACGTGTCGGAAGGGCGTGTTCGTTAGGGGAGGAGGCAAGGCTGATGCCAGAAGGCCGAAGAGACGCGAGAGGGCGATCGACTGCGCGACTTCAATCACAATCTGATCACACGAATCGGAGGACAATAAGTCGGCAAAACGACGGGCCGTGCCGCTGAACGACGTTGGCATTGCCAAATTCCACTCACACTGAAAGACCGGTGCATGCTATCGAGTCGCTGAGCGGCAGGAAGAAGAGGGTGGTTTGATAGGTCCAGAAACGAGAAAAGCCCCGCAGCACATAGGCTTACGAGGCTTTCCAAATGTAAGGTGGCGGAGGGACAGGGATTCGAACCCTGGGTAGGCTATTAACCTACGCCGGTTTTCAAGACCGGTGCATTCAACCGCTCTGCCATCCCTCCGGCTTACGGCGGGGAATACTACCAGCTTATCGAGGCGCGTCAATAGGTTCTTTAGCTTTCAAGGAGTTATTTCGCTTTGGAGCGAGCGTATAACGCTTGTCAGGGGAACTTTGCAAGGGCATTCTGGTCTACGGGTGAGTTTCAACAGAACTGAGGGGACGACAAATGGATTATCGAACGTCGCACGACATCACCGATCGTCGATCGAGTGCGGTCAGCACCAACAAGGTGTTGCGCAACACCTACATGTTGCTGGCCATGACACTGCTGTTCTCTGCCGTGACTGCCGGCGTCGCCATGGCCATGGGCGTCACGCAGCTCAACATATTCGTGTTCTTCATCGGCGCCTATGGCCTGATGTTCCTGGTCCACAAGACCGCCAACTCCGGCGCAGGCATTGCGGCGATCTTCGCTTTCACCGGCTTCATGGGCTTCACGCTGGGGCCGATCATCGACCTCTACCTGTCGATTCCCAACGGCGCACAGCTGGTGATGACGGCGCTGGGCATGACCGCCGCAACGTTCCTGGGGCTATCGGCCGTGGCGCTGATCACGCGCAAGGATTTCAGCTTCCTGGGCAACTTCATGATGGCAGGCGCCATCGTGCTGATCTTGGCCATGGTGGCCGCGCTGATCTTCAACATCCCGGGCCTGGCGCTGGCAGTCTCCGCCGGTTTCGTGCTGTTCTCGTCGGCGGCCATTCTGTACCAGACCAGTGAAATCGTGAATCGCGCCGGGGAGACCAACTACATCCTGGCGACCGTCACGCTCTACGTTTCGATCTACAATCTGTTCATCAGCCTGCTGTCGATCCTTGGGGTCATGTCTCGCGACTGACCTTCACGGCTTGATATCGACGCACGGCTTGATATCGACGGAAACGGGGCCCCACTACGGTGGGGCCTTGCCGTTTGGTACCATTGTCGTTGCAGATTTGTCCCGGCAGCTTGCACGGAACCATCGGTCGTCATGCTCAATTACGCGTTACTGTTATATGCTGCGCCCTACAGTCACCAGGCGGCGTTGTCGGCGCTACGCTTCGCAGACACCGTCGTGGCGAATGGTCATCGAATGAAGACGGTCTTTTTCTATCACGACGGCGTCCACAACGCTTCGGCCCTGATGGCTCCACCGCAGGACGAGGTGCACCTGGCCGACGGCTGGAGGAGGCTTCACCACGAGCATGGCACCGAGCTGCTGGTCTGCGTGGCAGCCGGGTTGCGACGGGGGCTGCTGGACGTCAGCGAAGCCAACCGTCATGGAGCGGTGTCGCACAGCCTCGAGGCCCCATTCGCATTGACCGGTGTCGGCCAACTCATCGATGCCATGCTGACCAGTGACCGAATGATCACCTTCGCGCCATGACCGACGTCTCTATCTCCCGCCCCGTACCGCAGGATCTATTGGTGGTGTTGCGCCATCCGCCCCACGGTACCCATTGGTTGCGCGAAGGTCTGGATGTGGCGCTGGTCGCCGCGGCGTTCGGTCAACGCGTCGGCCTGCTGTTTCAGGGGGATGGCATCTACGCGCTGTTGAAGGGACAACAGGCCGGCGCCTTGGGCCAGAAGGGCACCCATTCGCAGCTCGCCATGCTGGAGATGTACGACATCGAGACGCTGTGGGTCAGCGCCAGGGGGCTGAACGAACGCGGCCTCTCGACGGACGACCTGATGCTGCCGGTGGTACCCTTGGAGGCCAGCGCCGTGACGGAGCTCCTCCAGCGCCACCCCCACACCTTGATTTTCTAGGCTCGGAACGACGTTCATGATGCTGCATCTGCTAAACCGCTCCCCGCGATCGACCGCCACTTACCAGGATTTGAGCGAAGCTTTCGGCTCGGGCGATCACCTGCTGCTGATCGAGGACGCCTGCTACGCAGCGCAGGTCTCGGCCAGTGCGGTACTCGAACCCTTCGGCGGGCGCGTGTCCGTGCTCCAGGAGGATCTGGTCTCCCGGGGACTGGCCGCGCGGATCGATCCTTCCGTCGGTGTCATCGACATGAACGGCTTCCTGGCGCTGACGGAGACCCACGAACGCTGCGTGAGCTGGTTCTGATGGCAACCATGACGGCAAGAACATTGATGGTGGACGGCCATCCTGTCGCCCTCGATCCCGAGGGCTATCTGGTCTCGCTCGACGACTGGTCGGAGCGCGTCGCCGAGGCATTGGCCGCGGACGAGGGGCGCGAGCTGACGCCCGATCACTGGGAGGTCATCTGGGTACTGCGCGACTTCTACCGGCGCTTCGAGACGGCGCCGGCCATGCGCCCGCTGGTCAAGGCGGTGAAGCAGGCCCTGGGAGAGGAAAAGGGCAACTCGATCCATCTGATGCGGCTGTTCCCCGACAGCCCGGCCAAGGTCGGCGCCCGCCTGGCCGGGCTGCCCAAGCCGACCAACTGCCTCTAGTGTTCGATCGCCACCGATCATCGCCATGAACTTCCTTGCGCACGCCTGGCTTTCACGTCAAGGCAGCGACGACTTTCTCTACGGCAATCTGGTTGCCGACGGCGTCAAGGGCGCGCGTCTGGAATCGTGGCCGCCGGCCGTGGCCGCGGGCATTCGTCACCATCGCCAGGTGGATGCCGCCATCGACCGTCATGCGGAAGTGCTGCGTCTGCTGCGGATGGCGCCGCAGGCCCAGCGACGTTTTGCCGGAATCGCGCTGGATCTGGTCTGGGACCACTTCCTGGCCAGCCGCTACCCTGATGCGCGGTTGGTCGAGCGCTGCTATCGAGTGCTCGGGGAGCGGCGGGCGCCATCGCGCCTCGAGGGGATGGTGCCTGCCATGATCGACGGCGACTGGTTGCAGCGCTACGCCGACTTCGATTTCACCTGCCGTGCCATTGCCGGCATCGGCCAGCGGCTGCGCGGCCCCAATCAGCTCGCGGCGCTGACGCCGTGGTTACGCGAGGAGTACGCCAGCCTCGAGGCCGCTTTCGTCGCGCTGTGGCCTGACATGCAGCAGCGATTCCGCGAGTGAATCGCCGCGCCAGGGGCCTAGGCGCTGGGGCTGGAGCGCCACTGACCTAGCCCTGTAGCCACAGGCAGTCGATCCGATCGCCGGGGCGAATATGGCTGCCGGCCGGGATGACGGCAAAGGCATTCGTCTCTGCGCAGGAGGTCAAGACCGCCGAGCTCTGCTCGGGGTACGCCGTGGCGAGGATGCGCTCACCTCGAAACTCGAGATTGGCGCGCATGTAGTGACGTCGCCCCTGGGTTCGGGTCTCGAATTGGGCTTCGGCGCTGATCACCGGGAGCGACTCCCTGTCATGGCAGCCCTGGAGCCTGCCCAGCAGCGGCCGCAGATAGAGCCAGGCGCCGACATAGCTCGATACCGGGTTGCCGGGCAGCCCCACCAGGCGCGCGGAACCGATCGTTCCCAGCGCCAGCGGCTTGCCCGGCCGCATTGCCAGGCGCCAGAGCGAGAGCGTTCCGAGCCGTTCGAGAGCCGGCTTGACGTGATCTTCCTCGCCGACACTGACACCGCCCGTGGTCACGATGACATCGGCAACGGCCGCGGCTTCCTCCAGACGCGCCAGGGTGGTGTCGAAATCGTCGGCAACCCGGATCTGACTGACCAGTTCGCCACCGAAGCGCCGAATCAGGGTGGCCAGCATCGGGCCGTTGCTATTGTAGATCTGTCCGCGGGCCAGGGGCTGGCCGGGCTCGATGATCTCGTCTCCGGTGAGCAGCAGTGCCACTTTCGGCCGCCTGACCACATCGACCATCGAGCGCCCCTGGCCGGCGAGCAACCCCAGCGCGGCGGCACCCATTCGCGTGCCGGCGGCGAGCAGCGGCTGCCCGGTGGTCACGTCCAGCCCCCGACGTCGCACGTTCTGCCCGGCCTGGGTCACTGGAACGATCGCGCTGTCCCCGACCAGTTCGACGTTTTCCTGGATTGCCACGCAATCCGCCCCGGCCGGTATCTCGCTGCCGGTGAAAATCCGCGCGCAGGTGCCGGGGACCAGCGGCTGCGGTGGCTGGCCGGCGGGAACACGCTGGGAGATCGGCAGCTGCCTGCCACTGTCCGCGCTAGCCAACGCGAATCCATCCATGGCGCTGTTGTCCGCCGGCGGCACATCGATGGCGGCCCGCACGTCGTCCATCAGCACACGGCCGTCGGCGTCCGGGCAGGCGATGCGCTCACCTTCGAGCCGCGAGACGCCCTCGAGCAGCGCTTCCAGGGCACGCTCGACGCTCTGGAGTTCTTGGGGGCTCTCAGCCATGATCCTGCGTGCCTCGTTCCGGAATCACCAGATTGGCGAAGTTGCAGGGTCGGTGGCGGCTATCCAGCTGCTCCTCGAGAATCCGGTCCCAGCCGGTGCGGCAGGCGCCGGTTGAACCGGGTAGACAGAAGATCACGGTCGCGTTGGACAGGCCGCCCAGGCAGCGGCTCTGCACGGTCGAGCTGCCGATCTCCTCGAACGAGAGCTGACGGAAGAGCTCGCCGAAGCCTTCGATGTGCTTGTCGAGTAGCGGGGCGACGGCTTCGGGCGTGGAGTCGCGGCCGGTGAATCCGGTGCCGCCGGTCGTCAGCACAACCTGCACGTCATCGTCGGCGATCCATCCCGCGACCACGGCCCGGATCCGGTAGACGTCGTCAGGCACGATGCGTTTCTCGGCGAGGCGATGTCCCGCCGCTTCGAGCCTTTCGACGAGGGTCTGCCCGGAGCGGTCGTCAGCCTCGTCCCGTGTATCCGAGATCGTCAGTACCGCGATCGACAGCGGAATCATGGGCGACTCGCTCATGATTCCTCCCGACCGCCATCGGCCCCGGCCTTGCGTGCCTCCAGCGCAGCGAGCTGCTCATCGGTCGCCGGCGCCTGATGGTGAGCCTTCCATTCGGCGTAGGGCATGCCGTAGACGTACTCCCGCGCCGTTTCATAATCCAGCTCGGCGCCGCGCGTCTCGGCCGCACTGACCAGCCACTTGGAGAGACAGTTGCGGCAGAAATCCGCCAGAATCATCAGATCGATGTTCTGGACGTCCCTGTTCGCGTCAAGATGACGAAGCAGCCGGCGAAACGCGGCGGCTTCCAGTTCGGTGCGGGTCTGCTCATCGAGGTGGTGCATGGCAGCAACTCCTGTCGTGGAGGATGGTTGGCATTCAGGGTCGGATGACCGTGGCGTCTCGGTCAGTCGTTATCGCCGGGCGTGCAGACCGAGAGCACCACGGCATCGTTCGGACTCGTGGAGACCAGGGCGTGGCCCATGTCGCTGTCGAAATAGAGCGAATCGCCGGCCGCCATCGCCAAGGGTTCATAGAGTTCCGAGTAAATCAGGATCTCCCCTTCGAGAATCATCAGGAACTCCTCGCCGTCGTGGCGGACCCACTCCTGGAACTCTTCGAAGCGACGCGCCCGCACGATGGTCTTGAACGGGATCATCCGCTTCTGCGCCAGCTGGCACGAGAGCAGTTCGTGCTCGTAGGTCGGGGTGGGGTGCCGCTTGCCGTCGCCGCGCGGGGTGAGATCGCGTCGGCCGCTGGACTGGCGTCTGGGCTTGGTCGGCTTGAGCAGTTGGGGGAGATCGATGCCCAGGCCGGTAATCAGCTTCTGGACGGCGGTGAACGTCGGCGAGATCTGATCGTTTTCGATCTTGGACAGCGTCGAACGGGCCAGACCGGTACGCGTGCTGACGTCGCCCAATGTCCACTGGTTCGAGAGCCGTATCTCCTTGAGCCGTTCGCCCAGGCGCAGGGGCTCGACGAAGGCTTTGCGACCGGCGGCGATGCGCAGTGCGGCATCCTGATCGTTACTGGCGGCCATGAAACTCTCTGTCGGGAGCGTGGAGTGTCGAGTCGTTGTCTCGTGTCGGAATGCAAGAATATCACAGCGTGAGGCGGCGGCTCTGCGCCGAGAACGACCTCTGCGACACCTCAGACCGAATAGGCGTGGCCCAGCAGCGCGATCAGGTGCGCCTCGACGCTCAGTGGCAAGGTCTTGAGGTGATACCCCCCCTCCAGCACCGAGACCAGCTTGCCGCCGGCGTGACGGCGAGCGACATCCATGGCGAGCGTGGTCACCCAGTGGAAATCCTCATGATCGAGTGCCAACTGACCCAGCGGGTCGTCACGGTGGGCATCGAAACCGCTGGAGAGGAGCACCAGTTGGGGACGATGACGCTCCAGCGCCGGCAGCCAGTGCTGCTCGACGGCGGTTCTGAACCCCCGACTACCCGTGCCGGCAGGCAAGGGCGTATTGACGATGTTGGGCCACGCGCCGGTCAGGTAGCGCCACGGATAGAACGCCTCCTGGTAACTGCTGCAGACCAGCACCGCCGGATCGTCATGGAAGATATCCAGCGTGCCGTTGCCCTGATGGACGTCGAAATCGAGAACGGCGATCCGCTCGATGCCGTGGGCGGCCCTGGCATGGGCGGCCGCCACGGCGACGTTGTTGTAGAAGCAGAACCCCATCGCCAGCGCGCGCTCGGCGTGATGGCCGGGTGGACGGACGGCACAGAACACATTGTCGGCGCGGTTGCCGCAGACCAGGTCGACACCGCGGACCGCCGCGCCGGCCGCGAGCGATGCCGCGTCCAGTGAGTGAGGCCCCATGCGGGTGTCGCTATCGAGTTGCTGGAGGCCGCTTTGCGGTCGCTGGGCATCCAGCGCGCTGAGGTAATCTGGGGCATGCACCCGCTCCAGTTGGAGCGTCGATGCCGGGCCAGGTTCCGACTGCATCGTCTGCTGCAGCACGCCGCTGAGCATCAGTCTCGCGCGGATGGCCTCGAGTCGCATGGGGGACTCCGGATGATGGGAGCCCATGTCGTGCAGCGCGATGTCGGGATGGGTGAGATAGGAGGTGATCATTGAGACTCGCCGGCCGGTTCGAGGTGGCTCCATTCTGGCCGAGGCCGGCGCAACAAGTCACATCGTCTCGCTGCGACTTTGGTCTAGGGTCTGAACCTCGATGACGTGACCGTGTAGGGTTGAACGCATCATTGTCGACGTCGTGAGGTTCGCGGTGGCCACGCAATTCCTGCGCCGTTTTTTCGCGCCGAGATCACTGGTGGTGATCGGCGCCTCTCCCAAGCCGGAATCGATGGGGGGAATCGTCCTGCAAAATCTGCTGCAGGCTGGATTTGCAGGGCCGATATGGGCGGTCAATCCACGGGGATACCAGGAGGTTCATGGCGTGACTTGCTTCCGGCGTATCGCCGATCTCCCCGAGATCCCCGATCTCGCCGTCGTCTGCTCGCCGCTGAGCGGGATTCCGACGGTGCTGGAGCGGCTGGGGCGCCGGCAGGTCAGGGCAGCGCTGATCGTATCGGGGGGGGTATCGCTGGACGCCGATTCCAGCGGCGGCAGAGCGTTGCGCGCGCGACTGGAACGGGCGACTTTGCGCTCCGGCATGCGGGTGCTCGGGCCGGAATGCCTGGGCGTCGCCGTTCCCTCCATGAAGCTCAATGCCACCTATGCCAGCCAGCCGATAGGCGATGGCAGTGTCGCTTATCTGGGCCAGTCGGGCATGCTGGGAAACGCGATGATCGACTGGGCCGCCGGCCGCGAGATCGGTTTCTCCCATCTCGTCACGCTGGGTGACAGCCTCGACGTGCAGTTGCCCGACCTCATCGACTATCTGAATCAGTCCGGCCGCTGCCGTGCACTACTGCTGCATCTGGAAGCCTTCGGCAATGCACGTCACTTCATGACGGCGCTACGGGAGTCGTCGCGCAATCGCCTGGTCCTGGCAATCAAGAGCGGACGTACCGCGGAGGCGACGCTTAGCCCGGTCCCGCCGACTGCAGGTATCGATCGCCGAGATACCATCGTCGATGCCGCGCTGGCCCGGGCCGGGGTCGTGCGGGTCGGAGACTCCGACGAGCTGTTCGATGCCCTGGAGACGCTGTCGCGGCTCAAGCCACCGAAAGGCGACCGGCTGGCGATCGTGTCGAACGGCGTAGGCCCCGCGCTGCTGGCGATTGACAGGTTGATCGATGGCGGAGGCCGGTTGGCAGCGCTCGGCGAGGCCTCCGCCGAGGCGTTGATGGCGCGCCGGCTGGATGTCAGCAGACCGGGACGCAACCCGGTCGACCTGGGTGGAAGGGCGACCCCGGACGACTATCTGAGCGCGCTGGAGATCGTGACCCGTGATTCCAACGTCGACGCGGTTCTGGTACTCCACGCCCCGACGCGGCTGGCGCCATCGCTGGCAACGGCCAACGCCCTGATCGATGCGCGCCAGCGCTTCCGCCACCGCCTGCTGGTGAGCTGGATGGGCTTGAAGGAGGCGCTCGAGGCTCGCGCGGCCTGCAATCGCGCCGGCATTCCCAGCTACGTGTCTCCGGAAAAGGCGGTCAGGGCCTTCCTCCACCTGGTGCGCTATCGCCAGGTACAGCATCTACTGCAGGAGACGCCTCCCTCGCTGCCGTTCGACTCCAGTGCCGACAGCCGGCAGCGCTGTCACGCACTCATCGACGACGCCCTGGCCCGTCGGCGAGACCGGCTGACGCACCAGGAGACCGGCGACATGCTGGCCGCCTACGGCATCGAGTGCGCCCCCAGCGAGTACGTGTTCGACCTGGAGCAGGCGGAGCGTGCCACCGAGCGGCTGCAAGGCCCCTGGGCCGTCAAGATCGTCCATCGCGACAACTGCGAGCCGTTTCGCTACTGGGGCGAGTCGCGGCGGCAGGCGATCTCGCTGGTCCAGGATCTGGAGCAGCCGGGTAGCGTGGTGGACGCCGTCGTACGACTGGAGGCGCGCGTCGGCGAGATGCTACCGGACAGCCCCATCTACAGCTACTGCCTCCAGACCATGCAGCGCGGCAAGGGATCGCTGCAGCTGTGTGCCGGTATCACGAGGGATGCCGAGTTCGGCCCGGTCATCGTGTTCGGCATGGGAGGTTACAAGGTCGACGTCATGGCCGACCGCCAGACGGCACTGCCGCCACTCAACATGCGTCTGGCGGAAGATCTGCTGGACCGCACTCGGGCGGGTCGCCTGATCCGGGAGCACAGCGAGGACCCGGACAATGCCGTCGACTGGGTCGCCCGCCTGCTGGTCAGGCTGTCCCATATGGCTTCGGATCTGCCGCGCCTCAAGGGGCTCGAGATCAATCCGCTACTTCTCAATCACGAAGGGATGATGGCGGTCGACTTTGCGCTGGATCTAGGCCCGACGTCGACCCAGGCGATCATGCCCTACCCGGAGCAGTTGCGAGAAACCGTGACACTGAGCGGCATGGACATCGAGATCCGGCCGATTCGTGGCGAGGATGCGCCGTTGATTACCCATTTCCATACCTTCCTCTCCGAGCAGAGCATCCGTTACCGCTACTTCCATCACAAGGCCGTCCTGTCACCCCGGGAACTGTCACAGCTGAGCCAGATCAACTACGACCGCCAGATGGCGTTCATCGCGGTTCGTCGCATCGAGAAGGCTGCCAAGGAGCGGAGCGGGGAAGGCGGCACGCCTGCGCGACAGGAGGAGATGCTCGGCGTGGTGAGGGTATGGAACGACTCCGACAACATCCGCACCGAGTTCTCGATCATCGTTCGGGATGATCTCCACGGTATCGGATTGGGGCGTCGACTGATGCAGAAGATGATCGACTACAGCCGGCAGGTGGGGACACTGGTCATGGTCGGGACGATCCTCAGCGATAACCTGCCGATGCGTCGGCTGCTGACCTCGCTCGGGTTCACGCTACGTACCAACGTCGAAGAGGGCGCGGTGGAAGCCTCGCTGAAGCTGAACGAACCGCAGAGCGACTGGCAGCGCCATCGCCTCGACGCGGCTCTGGATTGATCGGGAAGGGAGGAAACGGAGCAAGCTTTGAACGCTCATTCAATTATAAGATATTGTCGTTTGAAGGGTTATCGATAAAACCGTATGATACGAAACCTAACAACACTAACAGATACCGTTCGACACGCGTCGTGACGACCGCGTGAAGGGCATCTTCTGCTTTGCCAACCTAGGCCTGACATGACCGACACACAGCAAACCAAGATTCAAGTGCGGAACTTGAGCAAGGTGTTCGGCGACGACGCCAAGAAAGCACTCAAGCTACGCGACGAGGGTCTCAATCGCGCCCAGATCCTCGAAAAGACCGGGCAGACCCTCGGGCTCTCCAACATCAACTTCGACGTCCGGGAAGGCGAGCTCCTCGTCATCATGGGGCTCTCCGGCTCGGGCAAGTCGACGCTGATCCGCTGCCTGAACCGTCTGATCGAGCCCACCGAGGGCGATATCATCATTGGCGGCGAGAATATCCCCCAGCTCAGCGACAAGGAGCTGCTCCACTGCCGCCGCCGGCACTTCTCGATGGTGTTTCAGAACTTCGCGCTGTTTCCGCACCGCACGGTGCAGATGAACGCCGAATACGGACTCGAGATTCGCGGCATCGACAAGGCCGAGCGGGCCGAAAAAGCCAAGAGTTCGCTCAAGCAGGTCGGGCTAGAGGGTTGGGAAAATGCCTATCCCAACCAGCTTTCCGGTGGCATGCAGCAACGGGTCGGGCTTGCACGTGCGCTGGCCAACGACTCCAGTGTGCTGCTGATGGACGAGGCGTTCTCCGCACTCGATCCACTGATCCGGCGCGACATGCAGCAGGAGTTGATCGAACTGCAGCACCGGATGCAGAAGACCACGATCTTCATCACCCACGATCTCGATGAAGCGCTCAACATCGGTGATCGCATCATCCTGCTCCGCGATGGCGAGATCGTGCAGATCGGTACGCCGGAGGAGGTGCTGACGCGGCCTGCGGATGACTACGTCGCGCGCTTCACCGAAGGGGTGGACCGTTCCCGCGTCGTCACGTCTCGCCGGGTGATGCGCCCGGTTCGTGCTACCGCCCGCCACGACGACGGCCCGCGTACCGTGTTGCACAAGATGAGTGAAAACGCGCTGGATTCCATCTACGTCGTCGACCGCGAGCGCAGGCTGCTGGGTATCGTCGAAGCCGATGGCGTCGACGAGGCAGCGAAGGCCGGCAAGGATTCGATTCACGAACTTCTGGTCACGGACTTTCCCAGAGTCGGGCCGGACGAGCCGCTGGCAACGCTTTACCCCATGTTTCAGGGCAAGAGTTATCCGGTGGCGGTCATCGATGATCAGCAGCGTCTGCTGGGCGTGGTCGTGAAGGGTGCCGTACTCGAACAACTGGCCCAGACGGGAGAACAATAATGGATTTCGACATTCCTAGGATTCCGCTGGGCGACTGGATCGAAAGCGGACTCGATTTTCTGACCACCGAGTTTTCCGGTGTCACCCGGGCGATATCCCGAGGAACGCAAAGCGGCATCAATTTGCTCAATGATGGGCTGATGTGGTTGCCTGAATGGGCGCTGATCGCTTTGGTCGTGCTGTTGTGCTGGAAAGTCAGCGGCCGACGTCTGGCAATCGGGGGCCTGATCGGCCTGGCGTTGATCTGGAATCTGGGCCTGTGGAATCCGATGATCCAGACCCTGACGCTGGTGGTCATCGCCACATTGGTAGCGATCATGATCGCGTTGCCCTTGGGCATTCTGGCAGCGGTATCCGACCGGTTCTATCGGGTCATCATGCCAGTACTCGATTTCATGCAGACGATGCCGGCGTTCGTCTACCTTATCCCGGCGATCCCGTTCTTCGGCATCGGTTCGGTTTCCGGCATCTTCGCCACCGTAATCTTTTCGATGCCACCTGCCATCCGGTTCACCACGCTGGGCATTCGGCAGGTACCGAAGGATCTGATCGAGGCAGCGGACGCCTACGGCTCGACGCGCAGTCAGAAACTGATCAAGGTCCAACTGCCGCTGTCGCTGCCGACACTGATGGGCGGGATCAACCAAACCATCATGCTGGCGCTGTCTATGGTCGTCATCGCGGCGATGATCGGCGCCAACGGTCTTGGCAGCGAGGTCTGGCGGGCCATTCAGCGGCTGCGACCCGGTGAAGGATTCGAGGCTGGTATCGCGGTCGTCATCATGGCGATGCTGCTAGACCGGCTGACGCAGTCTCTCAGCGGGGGCAAGAAGACGAAGTGAAGCAGGGTAGAGCCTGATGTCGTCGAGCCACTCGTCGACAGCAGGACTCGCGGTACATAAACCACAAGAAGGGGAAAGTCGATGACACGCAATGCAATGTCACAGGCCGTTCGCTATGGCGCCTTGATGATGGCCGCCGGCCTCAGCATGACCGCCGGTGTCGCCCAGGCGCAGGACAGCAAAGGCACTGTCAAGCTGGCCTACGTCGAGTGGGCATCCACGGTAGCGTCTACCAATGTCGTTCGTGCCGTGCTCGAGGAGCAGGGCTACGACGTCGAAATGGACTCGCTCGGCGCCGCCGTGATGTGGCAGGCGGTGGGTACCGGTGACGCCGACGCGATTCTGTGTGCCTGGTTGCCCACCACCCATGGAGATTACTACAAGCAGGTCAAGGACGATGTCGAGGACCTGGGAATCAACCTGGAAGGCACCAAGCTGGGCCTGGTCGTTCCCGAGTACACCTACGAGAAGGTGTCGTCTATCGCTGACCTCAACGACAACGCCGATCTGTTCGACGACAAGATCGTGGGAATCGACCCGGGCGCCGGCCTGATGGCGCAGACCGAGAATGCCATCGACGAGTACGGTATCGACAACCTGCAGCTGCAGTCGAGCAGTGGCCCCGCCATGACTTCAGCGCTGGCCAGTGCCATCCAGAACAAGGAAGACATCGTGGTGACGGGGTGGACGCCGCACTGGATGTTCGCGCGCTGGGATCTCAAGTATCTCGACGATCCGAAGAAAGCCTACGGTGATGCCGAGCACATCGATACGGTCGTGCACAAAGGATTGAAGGAGAGACTGCCTGGAGCCTACGCCATTCTGGATAATTTCCACTGGACGCCGGAGCAGATGGGCGAGGTCATGCTCATGAACCAGGAGGAGGGTTCGGATCCGTACGAGAATGCCAAGAAGTGGGTCGAGGAGAACCCCGATGTGGTCGCCGAATGGACGGGCGACACTGCCGAATAACGCCGTTCAGCGTCGTTCATGACGAAGCGCCCGGTCGGATGACCGGGCGCTTTGCGTTGAGAAACGTGAAAGTCCGCGCCAGTGGGTCGGCCGATCGGA
The DNA here is from genome assembly GCF_008298015.1 of Salinicola corii. Lineage (GTDB taxonomy): Bacteria > Pseudomonadota > Gammaproteobacteria > Pseudomonadales > Halomonadaceae > Salinicola > Salinicola corii. The sequence continues at coordinate 304,265 of NZ_VTPX01000003.1, forward strand.
TGGCTCAAGGCGCCAGCCGGGTGCGATGCCACTCCTGGGCGTGTTCGTCCCGACGGGTGTAGCGCACGCGGTCGTGCAATCGGCTGCGCTGACCTTGCCAGAATTCCACCGCGAGAGGCACCAGAAGATAACCGCCCCAGTGCGGCGGTCGTTCGACCTCCTGATCCGAATAGACCTGTTCGAAACGCGACAGCCGTTCCTGCATCCAGTCACGATTGGGAATCTCGACGCTCTGCTGGGAGACCCAGGCCGCCAGCTGGCTCTGGCGTGGTCGTCTGGCGAAGTAGTCGTCGGACTGGCGGGAGTCCACCTTGGCGACGCTCCCTTCGATGCGAATCTGGCGCTGCAGCGTCGGCCACCAGAACACCACGGCGGCGTTGGGAACGTGGGCGAGTTCGTTGCCTTTCTGGCTCTGATAGTTGGTATAGAAACGAAAGCCCGCCTGATCGAATCCCTTCAGCAGCACGATACGGGCGTGGGGGTGGCCCGCACTGTCGACCGTTGCCAGCGTCATGGCGTTGGCATCCAACCCTTCGGTCTCGATCGCCTTCTCCAGCCAGCCCTCGAACAGGGGAAGCGGGGCGTCGGGCGTGTTCTCCGGCGCCAGGGCGTCGCCTTCGTAGTCCCGTCGCATACCGGCGAGATCGCTCATCAGTTGTTCTCCATGCGAATGCGATGAAAGGTAGCCATTGTAGCGCGCTCGGCCGGTGTGGTGGCCACCCATCTCTCAGCCATTAGCCTAGATGTTTCACGTACGGCCGCGCCGAAACGTCAACAACCCCACAGTGTGGGGCGGGATCAACTCGAGTACGCGTGAAGCGCCAGCACGACACCGCAACAGCCCCAGCCGAGAACCGCATAGGGGAGGTTCCAGCGCAGCATCTCGCGCACGGCGATCTGATAGCGCACACAGATCGCCAGATTGCTGCCGGAGAGTGGGCTGCTGCCGGTTCCCAGCGCCCAGGACATGAGAAACAGCATGCCGAGAAGGGTCGGGTCGGGGTGAAGCGGCGCGATCAGCGGTGCCAGCGTGGCGATACCGATCAACGGATGAATGCCGGTAAAGGAGACGACCACGATGGCGCCAAGGGCAAACCAGGCTTGCCAGTGGCCGAAGTGATCGATCGGCAGGTCGAGTCCGTCTGGTAGGCTGGCCAGTAGTGCCGCCAACCCCGTCGATATGACGCCAGCCCCCAGGAACAGGGCAAACTGTGGGGCCAGGCGTTGTAGACCGTAGGTGAACTGGTGGTGCATTCGCTCGCGCCGATTGTCGCGGGGCATGAGCAGAAAAGAGAAAAGGGGCGCGACGATGGCGATGATCAGCGGGATCGAAAGACCGGGCCAGAGCAGGTGCAGCCCGATCACCACGATCGCCAGTGTGCATGGCATCAGCAATGCACTTTTTTCGATGGGGTAACCGATGAATGGCGCGTTCAGTCGCCGGACGTCGAGCCAGTTGAGCAACAACAGCGACGCTGCCGCCAACAGACCCCAGGGCAGCAGACTGAGGTAGTCGAGTCCCGGGGCATAGGTCAAGGCGACGCCCATCGCGACGAAAAATGGCGACCAGGCCGCGGCGGCGGTGAAGCCCCGGCCGACGATGAGTGCCTGGGCACGGGTGAGCTTTCCCTCACGTTGCATGCGTTCGCCGAACAGGAACACCACGGAGAGATTGATGGCCGCGCCGAACAGATGCGCCCCCAGCATGGTGCCGAGCATGCTCCCCGGCTGCTGGTGATCGCTGCTGACTCTGGGTGTGGCCATGGTCAGGAAGCTGACGCCGGCAAACATCATCAGCAGAGACTGGTTGATGGTCAGCGCGTTCAACGGCGAATAGGGTGTACCGCGCACCAGTGCTGCCACCCACAGCAACGACCCGGCCGCGAACAGCGTCCCCGCCTGGCGGCGAGAAGTCCGGGGCAGGGCACGGAACAGCCTCAACGTTGCCAGCCAGGCCAGTATCGCGGCTGGCCAGATTGGCCAGCCAAACAGGTTGCAGGCCACACTAAGAGTCAGCATGGCCAGAATCAAGGCGCTGGAAGGCCTCATGTGGGCGGTGAGTCGAGCCGACCGCGTAGGCGAACGTAACGATAGGCCGTGAAGGCCAAGGCGCCAGCTGCCAGGATCTCGGCGCCGACCAGCACCGAGCCTCCGCCCTTGGTCACGATCATGATGCCCTGAACGACGTAGAGCACGCCTAACGCCGTCAGCCAAATGTGGCCGCGTCGGCGCCGCATCAGCAGCGTCGGTAGGAACAGCACGAGCGGCAGGATTCTTACCAGTAGCGCGGCGAACTGCGCATGCTGCTGGACGTAGTGCCAGATACCGCTGATCACCAGCAAGGCCAGAAGCGCCGAGTAAGCGATCCAGACGCCGCGCCGGGCGCTATCGAGGGTGCCAGCATCCTGCTGTCGGGAAGGGAGTTCGCTCATGGGCGTGCGTTCCGCATCGAGGTGAGCGCCAGTGCTAACTTGGCGAGTCTACGCCCCTGGGCGACCGCCAGGCTGCGCTCGTCGGCGTCGACTTCCCGGTCGGCATTGGAGCCGGCCAGATGGCTGGTGCCGTAGGGCGTTCCGCCGCTTTGGGTGCTCAGTAGCGTCGTTTCGCTGTACGGCACGCCAGCGTAGACCATGCCGTGGTGCAGCAGCGGAATCAGCATGGTCAGCAGAGTGCTCTCCTGTCCGCCGTGCAGGCTGGCCGTCGAGGTGAACGCGGTAGCTGGTCGGTCGACGAGTGCCCCGTTCATCCAGAGCCCGCTGGTGGTGTCGAGGAAATACTTGAGTGGCGCGGCCATGTTGCCGAATCGGGTCGGACTGCCCAGCGCCAGGCCTGAACACTGCCGCAGGTCCGCTTCCTCGACATAGATCGCCCCTTCGTCGGGAATCTCGGGGGCGGTGGCCTCGCAGACCGGCGAGACCGCGGGCACGGTACGCAGTCGCGCCTCGATGCCGGAGACGCTCTCGACGCCGCTGGCCACCTGTTCAGCCAGTGTTCTCGTTGCCCCCTGACGCGAGTAGTAGAGCACCAGCACGTAGGGCAGTGTCGGGCCGTTGGAGGCCGTATGATCGGTCATGACTACTCCTCGAAGGGACGGCTTGCATCAAACGCGCTCGTTAGGGTTTGTGCGAAAAGTCGGCGAGCGCAGGCAGTTTTCGTACAAAGCTTAGAAAAGCTTAGATTAGTTGCAGGACAGCCTGCGGTGGACGCCCGATGACCGCGTATTCGCCGTCATCGGCGATCGGTCTCTGCATCAGGCGAGGATGCTCGACGATGGCGTCGATGATTTGTGCCTGAGTCGGGTCATCGATACCTTCTGCCTGCCATTCCGATTCGTCACGCCGCAGCATCTGATCGGCGTCGTCGCCCAGCCGTCTGGCGAGACCTTCCAGCTGTGCACGGGTCAGCGGGTCATCGAGATAGCGACGTTCGCTGAACTTGACGCCTCGAGACGCCAGAAGTGCCAGGGCTTCGCGTGATTTGGAGCAGCGCGGGTTGTGGTAGAGCGTGAGCGTTGACATCGGTACGGCAGAACCTTCTATGGCGGTGCGACGCATTTCACGAGTGCTACACGGGGTATTGACGGCCGTCGATCGACGCGGGGCAGCGCAACGGGGCGGAAGCCGCATTGTAGCGGCTGATGGACGGAGGTCTCAATTGCCGCCGGTAAGGATACCCCCGCTCGGCCTATTCCGGCAGACGTTTGTAGACCCAGGCCATCGTGCCGTCCTCCAGCTTGACGCTCTCCCGTGTGTAGCGAACGCCCAGTCGCTCGTAGCGATCCAGCGCTCTGAGAGCGGCCGGGTTGACTGTCAGCACCTCGCCACGTACCTCGCCATCCGGTTGGGGCAGTATGTCCAGGTCCTGCTTTCGATAACCCTCCAGCGTCGCTTCACGCGTTTCGACCGGCGTGCCCATGATGATCCAGCGCAACCAGTCGTGGCGTAGTGTCCCGTAGACGAACACGTCTTGCTCGGCAATCCGTTCATCGATGATGGCGGGCTCGGCGGGATGGTAGCCATAAGGACTCATGAAGGTGTACCAGAAGCCGCCAGCAGCAAGAGTCGCTGCGACGATCAGCAGAATCGACAGCCACTTGAGAAATCGTCGTATCATTTACAACCCTGCTCTGCGTGGTCGAATTCGGGGAACATTCCGGCCAGCTTACCTGAGGCGTGGACGCCGCACCCGGGCATGATTCCGGAGACGTCATTGAGGGGGATCCTGAACCCCGTGCTAGCATTCGAAGTCGAAGCCTCAACGATGTCAGCGACGGAGGAGCGCCATCATGAGTCATGCTGCCAACGACTTCCAGGCATTCCGCGAAGCCTTGGGTACCGATGTACAGCCGCTCAGCAAGGGCCGGGACAGGGCCGCGGTCACGAGGCCCCAGATGCCGCCCTCCGATGCCCAGCTCGCGCGTCGCGAGAGTGCCCAGCAGGCCCGCGATGACGAACGGGACTTCCTGTCCGACGAATTCGTCGACCTGGTCGGTGCGCACGATCCGATCGAGTTTCGTCGCGACGGCATCCAGATCGGTGTGCTCGAGCGGTTGCGCCATGGCGGCTATCCTGCCGAGGCGCGACTGCACATCATGCGCATGCCGATCATCGAATGTCGCCGCGCCGTATCAGGCTTTCTCAGCGATGCGTACGAACACGATCTGCGCAGTGTTCTCGTCGTCCACGGTCGCTCGCGTGATGATGCCGGTCACCCGAACGTCGTGCGCTCCTATCTCGGCCACTGGCTCCGACAGTTCGAACAGGTTCAGGCATACAGCTCCGCGCCGGCTCAACAAGGGGGAATCGGGGCGACATTCGTGATGTTGCGAAAATCGGAACGGGCGCGATCACGCAATCGCGAGCGGCAGCAGAAGCGGCGCGGCTAAGTTACCGTTTAGCACCGGATACGCAAACGATTGGAGATCGTTGGCCCAACGCAATGACCCCAGCCAAGGCTGGGGTCATTGCTTGGAAAACCGGCTCCGAGCCGATATTAGCGCTCCCGAAGGCGGCGGGCGAACAGCGGCTCGTTCAGATCCACGGCGGGCTGATAGCTGACGCTGAAGGCGGTGAGTGCCTTGAGGGCCGACTCGAGTTCCTGATCCTCACGCAGCGCCAAGGCGTCGAAACCGCAGCGCGTCATGTAGTAGAGCTGATCGATCAGCACGTCGCCGATGGCACGCACTTCGCCGGCATAACCGAAACGTTCCCGCAGCAATCGCGCCAGCGTGTAGCCGCGGCCATCGGTGAACGCGGGGAAGTCGATCGCCACCAACGCGGCTTTCTCCAGCGCCGCCGCCAGTTCCGGGGTCAACTCGGTGTCGCTCGGTAGCCAGGGCGCCAGATCGTCTCGATCCGCATGCTGTTGCCACAAGGCGAGCGGCACGATGGCGGGGCGGCTCTCGGGCAGGTTTTCCTCGTCGCGGGAGAGCACCCAGGTATCGGTGACCGGTTTGCCGAGCTTGATCAGCGCACTCGTGGCGGCAACGGTCTCCGGGGCTTCTTGAAATTCCTGTTCATTCTGCATAGACCCGCTCCTTGAAAGCCTGATGACCGACACGGCGATAGGTATCGAGGAAGCGCTCTTCGTCGAGACGTTTCTCGACATAGACCTGCAGCACCTTGTCGATCACGCCGGGTACGTCCTCGCGGTAGAAGGAAGGGCCCAGGATCTTGCCTAACGAAACGTCGTCGTCGGCGTTACCGCCCAGCGAGATCTGATAGTACTCCTCGCCTTTCTTGTCGACGCCGAGGATGCCGATATTGCCGACATGGTGATGACCGCAGGCATTCATGCAACCGGAGATGTTGAGGTCGATCGGGCCCAGATCATAGAGGAAATCGAGATCCTCGAACCGCTCCTGGATCGCCTGAGCGATGGGAATCGACACGGCGTTGGCCAGAGAGCAGAAATCACCGCCCGGGCAGCAGATAATGTCGTTCAGCGTGCCCACGGTGGGGTTGGCCATGCCCAGCGCGTCGAGCTGTTGCCATAGCACTTCGATCTCGTCGACCGGCACATCGGAAAGCACCAGGTTCTGCTCGTGGGTCACGCGGATCTCGCCGAAGCCGAAGGTCTGGGCGAGATCCGCCACGGCGTCCATCTGATCCGCCGTAATATCGCCAGGCGCCGCTTCGCGACGTTTCAAGGAGAGTGTGACCGCCTTGTAGCCTGACACCTTGTGATCCATGACGTTGTTGGTCACAAAACGGGCAAAGGCCCGATTTTCCTGACGCAGCTGTTCGTAGGCGACGATCGCGGATTCCGCGACCGGACGACGTGGAGGCTCGGGGAAGTGAGTCTTGGCTTCGTCCACTGCGCCTTCGTTCAACGTCTGCGGGCCATCCTTGAGATGCGCCCACTCTTCCTCGACGCGACGGGCGAACTCCTCGATGCCCAACGCCTTGACCAGAATCTTGATGCGCGCCTTGAACTTGTTGTCCCGGCGGCCGAACTGGTTGTAGACACGGACGATGGCTTCGAGATAGGTCAGCAGGTGTTGCCAGGGCAGATCGGCACGGACCACTTCGCCGATCATCGGCGTGCGCCCCATGCCGCCGCCGGCGAGAACACGGAAGCGCAGTTCGCCAGCATCGTCCAGGAACAGTCGCAGGCCGATGTCATGGACGTGGATCGCGGCGCGATCTTCGGTAGCGCCGGTAACCGCGATCTTGAACTTGCGCGGCAGATAGGCGAATTCCGGATGCAGAGTGGACCACTGGCGAATCAGCTCACACCAAGGGCGCGGGTCGACCACTTCGTCCTTGGCGATGCCCGCGAACTGATCGCTTGTCGTGTTGCGAATGCAGTTGCCGCTGGTCTGAATAGCGTGCATCTGAACCTTGGCCAGATCGGCCAGGATATCGGGAACGTCTTCCTGTGCCGGCCAGTTGAGCTGCAAGTTCTGGCGCGTGGTGAAGTGACCGTAGCCGCGATCGTAGCGGCGGGTGATCGTCGCCAGGGCGCGCAACTGATCGCTGCTCAACATCCCATAGGGGATGGCGATGCGCAGCATTGGCGCGTGGCGCTGAATGTACAGGCCGTTCTGCAAACGGACCGGACGAAACTCCTCTTCACCGAGCTTGCCGGCGAGATAGCGATCCATCTGATCGCGAAACTGCGCAACGCGCTCGTCGACGAGCGTCTGGTCATAAGAATCGTAGCGATACATCGGGCCTGATCCTGCTAGTCATGGATTTGCCAAGTAGAGCACCTTACCGCGTGCGGTTTATTCTACAAAAGAATAAATACTCATAATTTCTTGCTTTATCGTTATTAAGACCACACTGTCACGAGGCCAGCGCGGAGTCGGGATCCCGCTCGTCGTCACCGGCTGCCGACACGTCCGGATCATAGGAGAGCACGGGCGACAACCATCGCTCCAGTTCCGCCAGCGGCATCGCCTTGTGCCGAGCCAGCGCCTCGACCTGGTCTCGGCCGATCTTGCCGGTGGAGAAATATCTCGCTGCCGGATGGGCGAAATACCAGCCGGAAACCGCCGCCGCGGGCCACATCGCGAAACTTTCGGTCAGTGCAATGCCGGTGCGTGCGGTGGCCTCCAGCAAGCGGAACAGCGTGGCCTTTTCGGTATGATCGGGGCAGGCCGGATAACCGGGAGCGGGGCGGATACCCTGATACTTTTCGGCGATCAGGGCGTCGTTGTCCAGCGCCTCCTCCGGCACGTAACCCCAGAACTCCTTGCGCACACGCTCGTGCAGGCGCTCGGCAAACGCTTCCGCCAGACGGTCGGACAGTGCCTGGACCAGAATCGCGTTGTAATCGTCGCCAGCTGCCTCATAGCGCTTGGCGAGTTCATCCGCGCCGTGCCCGGAAGTTACCGCGAAACCGCCGATCCAGTCGAGTTTTCCGCTCGCCCTTGGGGCGATGAAGTCGGCCAGGCTGTGGCATACGCCGTCGCGACCCTTGGTGCTCTGCTGGCGAATATGATGGAGTCGCTCGACCACCGTTTTACGACTCTCGTCGGCGTAGACCTCGATCACATCGTCGTTGACGCTGTTGGCCGGCCACAGCCCGATCACGCCGCGCGCCTGAATATGGCGCTCGTCGATCAACTTGCGCAGCATGGTCTGAGCATCGCGAAACAGATTGCGCGCCGCTTCGCCAACGACCTCGTCCTCAAGGATACGAGGGTACTTGCCCGACAGCTGCCAGGTCATGAAGAAGGGCGTCCAGTCGATGAAATCGACCAACTCGTCGAGATCGTAGTCGTCGAGCACGGTCAGCCCAGGCTGAATCGGCCTGACCGGGTCGTAATGCTGCCAGTCGATCTGGAAGCGACGCTCCCGGGCTGCAGCGTAGCTGAGGTCGGCCGCCTTGGGCCGGCGCTTGGCATTGCGTTCGCGGACCTGATCGTACTCTTGCCGGATCTCGGCGAAGTAGGTGGGCTTCTGGGTCGGCGAGAGCAATCGGCTGGCGACGCCGACGGCGCGGGAGGCATCACTGACATAGATCACCGGTTCATCGTACTGGGGCGCGATCTTCACCGCCGTGTGCGCTTTCGAGGTCGTGGCGCCACCGATCAGCAGCGGGAGTTGTAACCCTTGGCGTTTCATCTCCTTGGCAACGTGGACCATTTCGTCCAGCGACGGCGTGATCAGGCCGGAGAGACCGATGATATCGGCGTTCTCGTCTCGCGCCGTCTTGAGGATCCTTTCGGTGGGGACCATCACGCCGAGGTCGATCACCTCGTAGTTGTTGCACTGCAACACCACGCCGACGATATTTTTGCCGATATCGTGGACATCCCCCTTCACCGTCGCCATGACGATCTTGCCCTTTGACTGCGCTTCGCCGGATTTCTCCGCCTCGATATAAGGGATGAGATAAGCGACTGCCTGCTTCATCACGCGGGCCGATTTGACCACCTGGGGCAGGAACATCTTGCCCGCGCCGAACAGGTCGCCGACCACGTTCATGCCGTCCATCAGCGGACCCTCGATTACCTCGATCGGGCGCTCGGCGGCTGCCCGGGCCTCCTCGGTGTCGGCTTCGATGTAGGCGGTGATCCCCTTGACCAGGGCGTGTTCGATCCGCTTATTGACTTCCCACCCTCGCCATTCGAGATCTTCTTTCTTCGCAGCGCCGCTACCATCTCCTCGATACTGCTCGGCGATCTCCAGCAGGCGTTCGGTGCCGTCGTCGCGGCGATTGAGCACCACGTCCTCGACCGCTTCGCGTAGTTCGCTCGGCAGGTCGTCGTAGACCGCCAGTTGGCCGGCGTTGACGATGCCCATCGACATACCGGCCTTCACCGCGTGAAAGAGAAAGACCGAATGGATCGCCTCGCGCACCGGATTGTTGCCGCGAAACGAGAACGAGACGTTGGAGACGCCGCCCGAGATCATGGCGTGGGGCAGGTTCTCGTGAATCCACTGCGTGGCCTCGATGAAATCGACGGCGTAGTTGTTGTGTTCCTCGATCCCGGTGGCGATGGCGAAGATATTGGGATCGAAGATGATGTCTTCGGCGGGGAAGCCGATCTCATCGACCAGCAAACGGTAGGCGCGCTGGCAGATTTCGGTCTTGCGGGCGAAGGTATCGGCCTGGCCCTGCTCGTCGAACGCCATCACCACGATGGCGGCGCCGTGGCGCCGGCACTCGTTGGCCTGATGGCGAAACGACGCGTCGCCTTCCTTCAGCGAAATCGAGTTGACGATCGCCTTGCCCTGGATGCACATGAGGCCGGCTTCGATGATCTCCCACTTGGAGGAGTCGACCATGATCGGCACGCGGGCGATATCGGGTTCGCCGGCGATCAGATTGAGGAAGCGAACCATTGCCTCCTCGGACTCCAGCATGCCCTCGTCCATGTTGATGTCGATTACCTGGGCGCCGTTCTCGACCTGCTCCAGCGCGACTTCCAGCGCAGTGGTGTAATCCTCTTCCTGGATCAGGCGCTTGAAGCGGGCCGAACCGGTCACGTTGGTGCGCTCGCCGACATTGACGAACAGCGAGTCGGATTCGATGTTGAACGGCTCGAGCCCAGACAGCCGGCATGCGGCGGGGCGCTCGGGCACGCGACGCGGCGTCAGGCCGTCGACCACTCGCTTCACGGCGGCGATATGCTCTGGCGTGGTGCCGCAGCAGCCGCCGATGATGTTGATCAATCCGCTCTCGGCGAACTCGTGGACGATCGCCGCCATCTCATCGGCGGTCTGATCGTACTCGCCGAATTCGTTGGGCAGGCCTGCGTTGGGGTGCGCCGAGACGAAGGTGTCCGCCTTGTCGGAAAGCTCCTGCAGATAGGGGCGAAGCTCCTCGGCGCCGAGTGCGCAGTTCAGGCCGACGGAGAGCGGCCGGGCATGGCGCACGGCGTTCCAGAACGCTTCCGTCGTCTGGCCGGAGAGGGTGCGGCCGGAGGCGTCCGTGATCGTGCCGGAGATCATCACCGGCAGACGCTCGCCGCGCGCCTCGAATAGCGCTTCCAGCGCGTAGATCGCCGCTTTGGCGTTGAGTGTGTCGAAGATGGTCTCGATCAGGATCAGATCGGCACCACCTTCGATCAGCGCCGTGGCCGCTTCGGTATAGTTGTCGCGCAGCTGTTCGAAGGTGACGTTGCGCCTGGCGGGATCGTTGACGTCCGGCGATAGCGAGGCGGTGCGCGAGGTCGGCCCCAGCACGCCGGCGACATAGCGCGGAATGCCGGTCTCCTCGGCGACGGCATCGCAGACTTCCCTGGCCAGTCTAGCCGCTTCGCGATTGAGCTCGACGGCCAGCGACTCCATGCCGTAATCGGACTGGGACAGCCGGGTACTGTTGAAAGTGTTGGTCTCGACGATGTCGGCACCGGCTTCCAGATAGGCTCGGTGGATCGATTCGACGATATCCGCGCGCGTCAGCGTCAGTAGATCATTGTTGCCCTTGAGTTCGCTCGGCCAGTCGGCGAAGCGCTCGCCGCGAAAGTCCGCCTCTTCCAGGCGGTAATCTTGCAGCATCGTTCCCATGCCACCATCGAGGATCACGATACGCTCCTCGAGCGTTCGGCTCAGCGCCTGCGCGGGCAGACTCGGCGAAGAAGCGGCAGTGGTGGTAGCCATGGCGGTGACTCTCCGACAGCAGGGAAGACGGCGCGCGCCTCATCCGAGACGCCAGGGGCCCGCATGGTATCAGAAAGGCGGGAACGACGGGACTTCGGCCGGGATGTGGCGGATCTTTCTCCACAAGCCTGACTAAATCACTCGGGATTGTCTTGGCGCGCGCTTTTTCCTACCATAAGCGGTACATCTCAAGCAGAGTTCCCAGTCTCATGAGTCAACCGATTCAGATCACCGAAAGCGGCCAGGAGTATCTGGCCGAGTTGCTGGCCAAGCAGAACGTCGACGATATCGCCGTGCGCGTCTTCATTACGCAGCCCGGCACCCCCTATGCCGAGACCTGTCTCGCCTATTGCCGTCCGGGCGAGGAGGAGCCTAGCGACGAGCGAGTCGAGCTGGAGAAGTTCAGCGTCTATCTCGACAAGAACAGTGTGCCGTTCCTGGAAGAGGCCGTCGTCGATTTCAATGCGGACCGCATGGGTGGCCAACTCACCATCAAGGCTCCCAATGCCAAGATGCCGAAGGTCAACGCCGACAGCCCGCTCGAGGATCGCGTCAACTACATCCTCTATAGCGAGATCAATCCCGGGCTGGCATCTCATGGCGGCGAAATCCGGTTGATCCAGCTGACCGAAGAGCAGATCGCGGTGTTGCAGTTTGGTGGCGGCTGCCAGGGGTGCGCGGCAGTCGACCTCACTCTCAAGGATGGCGTCGAGAAGACGCTGATGGAGAGAATCCCGGAGTTGGCCGGCATCCGCGACGTGACCGACCATACCGATACCACCAACGCCTATTACTGAGGCTCTTCAGGACGCTCTTCGCGCTTTGGCGATCGTCCCGGTCCCGAGTTTCAACTTCCTTTTGCTGCAGCCGATAATCTGGATGACAGCAACCTGCCTGTCCTGGCCAGGTGAAGAGATGGGGCTGCTGCCGACAGTGGGGTGACCTGCAGGCCCGAAATCAGCTAGCCGTGGGGGGCAGGGCAGCGCGGGATAGCCTGTCGTGCAATTCGCGATTGGCTGCACGCAGATTCTTGAGCTCGCTCTCCAGGCGCTGACGCTCCTGTTGCATGGATTTGACGCGGTCGTCGCTGACGCGTTTTTCGCTTTCGGCCTGTTCCATGTGCACTTTGTCGGCGCGCAGGGACTCCTGGAGCTGGCCGTACTGGCGGCGCTGCTCGGAGAGGTCCTGCTGCAGTCGTTCGCAACGCTGATCCAGCGAAGCGAGGCGCTGTTCGTATTGCTTCTCCTGCTTCAATCGCTCCTGACGTGCGTCCTCCAGCAGGCCCATGAGCCGTGACTCTGCGGATTCGTGGCGCTTTTCTTCCTGGGCGAGTTTGGCCTGGTTGGCTTGATGCTGCTTGGCCATCGCATCGCGGTGCTGCTGTTCTGCCTGTTCCAGCCTGGACTGATGACGCTGGCAGGTCTGTTCGAGTTGCACGATACGTTTCTGCTGCTGGCTCTGGGCGGATTGCAGCGATTGCAGTTCGGCCTGGAGGTGCGCGGCTTCGGTGGTCTTGCTCTCGAAACGCTCCTGGACGCGAAGCATGTGCTCGTTGAGCGCCTGCAGCCGCTGTTCGGCATCCTCGCACTGGCGTCTTGCCTGATGGCTGGCTTCGTCTGCCTCGCGAATCTGTTCGTCGGCTTCCTGACGGTAGACTGCGAGCTTCTCGTAGGCAGCCTGCTGGGCCTTGTCCCAGATATCGGCTACCCAGGCATCGAGCCCCTCGGGGCGTTCGAGATTGCGTGGAATGGCCTGTACCGAGTCGCCACTCTGGCGCAGTCGCCATTCGCGAAGATGATCGCTGATGGTGGTATAGCTGCCGGTACCGAGAAATTCACGGACCTTCTGAACGCTGACCGCTTCCCCACGCTGCTGAAGTGTATCGATGGCGCGACAGACGTCGTCATAGCGGATTCCATTGCGTGCCATGTCTGGCTCCCTTGCGTTGCGAATGATGCCGGAGCTTCTGATGGCTCCTGAGACCTAGCATAGGCGATTTACGTAAGGTGTATACGTAAAAATCTATATGTAATGAAAGAAGTCAGACTATGGGGATCGGATCGTACAACCCCTATAATGCGAACATTCGACTAGGAGACGCTAATGAGTATTGGGCAGGCCCAGGCCGAGCTGCTGGATGAGTTTTCGATCTTCGATAACTGGATGGATCGCTATCAGTACATCATCGATATGGGGCGCCAGCTTCCGGAATATCCCGAACAGGACAGGGTGGCGAAATACAAGATCGAGGGCTGCCAGTCTAACGTCTGGTTGCGCGCCACGGAAGAAGCGGGGCGGTTGCGCTTTCGCGCGACGTCGGACGCCGCCATCGTCAGCGGGCTGATCGCGATCCTGATGCGGATTTACGACGGTCGTGAACCTGATGAAATTCTGGAGGGGGAGCCGAGATTCCTGGCGGAGCTGGGACTCGACAAGCACCTGTCGCCGACACGCAGCAACGGGCTACATGCCATGATCGAGCGGATCTATGCCATAGCTCGCGAGACTCGGGGCAACCGAGCGGTTCATTGATCGAGCGGCCCGACGCTCACTCCTGGTGGTCTGCCTGGTGACACGAGCCCTTCCGGTGGGGGGTGTCTGGCACCGGGTCGACGCCGCCTGGATGAAAAGGGTGGCATTTCAGAATGCGGCGAACGGCCAGCCGCATGCCACGCCAGGGCCCGTGCAACCGAATGGCCTCCAGCGCGTAATTCGAGCAGGTCGGCCAGAACCGGCAGCGTGGTCCGATCAGCGGGCTGATACCGTAGCGATAGAGTTGAATCAGACCGGTAAGCAGCCAGGTGGCTATCTTGGCGATCACGGCGGGTCTCAGCGCTTCTGGCCGTAGAGTGTGTCCGGTGGAATCAAGGGCTCACTGTCGACTTCACCGAATTCCGGGGTCAGGCGCAGGTAGAAGCAATGACGTCGACCGGTATGACAGGCGGGCCCTGACTGGTCCACCTTGAGCAGTACCGTGTCGCCATCGCAGTCGAGGCGTGCCTCGACCAGATGCTGCTGCTGGCCCGATGTCTCACCCTTGCGCCAGAACGCCTGCCGGGAGCGGGACCAGTAGCAGACTCGCCCGGTGGCAAGTGTTTCCTCCAGCGCCGCGCGGTTCATCCACGCCATCATCAGGACCTCGCCGCTATCGTGTTGCTGCGCGATGGCGGGAATCAGTCCATCGGCGTTCCATCTGGCCGCCATTAGCAGATCGTCGATGGCGACCGGAGCGCCGGATGATGAACGCTCGAGATCGTGAAAAAGGCCGGACATGGGCGTTACCGTAGGTTGAAATCAGTCAGATGAGGCTGAGCCATTCTCGACGCAGGCGTCGCACGCACCGAGCAGCTCGATGGTCTGGCGCTGGATCGTGAATCCTCGCTCCCTCGCGGTCCGCGATAGCATCTCGCCGACGACTTCCTGATGAAGTTCCTCGACACGGCCGCAGTGTCGACAGATCAGCAGTTGGAAACGATGCACGTGTTCAGGGCACGGACAGGCAATGTAGGCGTTGAGCGATTCGATTCGATGAACCAGGCCTTGCTCGATCAGGAAATCCAGCGCCCGATAGACGGTCGGGGGACGTGCGGACGCGTGCTCGTCCGATAACCGATCGAGGAGATCGTAGGCTTTCAGGCCTCCCGGTGTGTCGGAAATCATCTCCAGCACACGGCGGCGAATCGGCGTGAAACGGACGCCGCGTTCCTGACACTGTTGATCTGCCTGTTTGAGCAGCACATCCGAATCGAGCATCGAATTTCCCGTTATCATCGAGAGCGGCACATTCTACGCGCTAGTGTTGCGGGGAGCCACCGGGTGAGGCTGGTTGCCGAGACTTTGAAATTCCTCGGGGCATGCGATGAAAATATAATTTAACATAATATATATTATGCGAATATAGAGGCTGCGACGGATCCGGACGGAATCACCGGCGTCAACGACGAAAATCCTGAGATCGCCACCGAGTTGAACTACGCTGATCGGAACGGTCAAAAGCGAACCGCAGACGATCTGCGACATATCGCCACACTGGCGGAGAGTTTCCCGCCATCATCTGATCAAAAGCCATTTTTTCGGTACAATGCCGACCGCGAAATCCCTACTTCGTTGGCGACGTCGGATGCTCGGTACGCCATTGCGCGTCGTGTCAGAGTTGTCAGCCCTGGCTAGCAGCGTATGATGCAGGCCGCTAACCGATTGTTGCAGGGCCGAAAAGCTTTCCTCCACTGGGGTCGTGAGATGAGAAAAAGGAACTCCCTCAAGTATTTGAGTGTGATGACGTGGCTAACCACGCCACTGTTGCTGAGTGGTTGTGGATCAGCACTCATGGATCCGTCCGGCCAGATTGGCCAGGGTCTGAAGTCGTTGATCATCACGGCCTTTGGCTTGATGTTGATCGTGGTAATCCCGGTCATCGTGATGACCATCCTGTTTGCGTGGAAATATCGCGGGACCAATCTCGCGGCCAAGTACACGCCGAACTGGGAGCACTCGAATATCATCGAGGTCTTCGTTTGGGCAATTCCGTGCGTCATCATCTTCTTCCTTGCCGTCCTGACATGGCAGACGTCGCACTCCTTCGATCCACACAAGCCCATCGCCAGCGAAGACGAGACCATGACGGTCGACGCGATCTCGCTCGACTGGAAGTGGCTCTTCATCTACCCGGACGAAGGTATCGCCACGATCAACGAGCTCGCCATTCCCGTGGACAAGCCGGTCCACTTCCGGGTCACCTCGGGTACGGTCATGAACTCCTTCATGATTCCGAACCTCGGGAGTCAGATCTACGCCATGGCCGGCATGGACAACGATGTCTATCTCGAGGGTAACGAGATCGGCACCTTCCGTGGTCGTTCGACCCACTATAGCGGCGAAGGTTTCTCGGAGATGCTGTTCGACGCGCACGTCACGTCGGACGCCGATTTCCAAGCCTGGGTCGACAAGGTCAAGCAGTCTCCTGACACCATGATGTTTCCGGAAGACTATGAGCGGGTTGCCAAGCCCTCCATTGCCAACCCGGTGGAATACTTCTCGCAGGTCTCGCCCGACTTCTACGGCGATCTGATCAAAAGTTATAAGGCTGGTCACGGCGGTACCGATAGCCATGGCGAGCACAACGAAGCACGGGAGTCTTCAATGCCCATGAGTGCGCAGGCAGCGGAGTAACGTCATGTTCGGAAAACTCAGTTTAGATTCGATTCCATACCATGAACCGATCATCATGGTCACCGCGGCGGCCATCGGCATCGTCGGTGCCCTGGTCTTCGGTCTGATTACCTACTATCGCAAATGGGGCTATCTCTGGACCGAGTGGGTCACGTCCATCGATCACAAGAAGATCGGCGTGATGTACTTCCTCGTTGCGTTGGTCATGCTGGTCCGCGGTTTCGCCGATGCCATCATGATGCGAACGCAGCAGGCCATTGCGGCCGGCGGTGCCGAAGGGTATCTACCGCCCCACCACTACGATCAGATCTTCACCGCTCATGGTGTCATCATGATCTTCTTTGTTGCCATGCCCATGGTCATCGGGCTGATGAACCTGGTCGTACCGCTGCAGATCGGCGCTCGCGACGTCGCCTTCCCGTTCATGAACAACCTGAGTTTCTGGTTGTTCGCGGTCGGCATGATCCTGGTCAACATGTCACTGGTCATCGGCGAGTTCGCCAAGACTGGCTGGTTGGCCTATGCGCCATTGTCGGAGTTGCAGTACAGTCCGGATGTCGGGGTCGATTACTGGATATGGGCGTTACAGCTATCGGGAATCGGGACGACGCTGACGGGCATCAACTTCTTCGTCACCATCCTCAAGATGCGCACCAAGGGCATGACCCTGTTTCGCATGCCGATCTTCACCTGGACGGCGCTATGCACCAACGTCCTGATCATCCTGTCGTTCCCGATCCTGACCGCCACCATCGCCCTGCTGACCCTGGATCGCTATCTGGGCATGCACTTCTTCACCAATGACATGGGCGGCAGCCAGATGATGTACGTCAACCTCATCTGGGCCTGGGGGCATCCGGAAGTCTACATCCTGATCCTGCCGGCATTCGGTGTCTTCTCCGAGGTCATCGCGACCTTCACCAAGAAGCGTCTGTTCGGCTACAAGACCATGGTCTGGGCAACGGCCGCAATTACCGTGCTCTCCTTCATCGTCTGGCTGCACCACTTCTTCACCATGGGTGCCGGCGCCAACGTCAACGCCTTCTTCGGCATCATGACGATGATCATCGCCATTCCGACCGGGGTGAAGATCTTCAACTGGCTGTTCACGATGTATCGTGGCCGTATCCAGTTCACCACGCCGGTGTTGTGGACGATCGGTTTCATCATCACCTTCACCCTGGGTGGCATGACGGGCGTCATGCTGGCCGTGCCGGGTGCGAACTTCGTTCTCCACAACAGTCTGTTCGTCATCGCCCACTTCCACAACGTTATCATCGGCGGCGTGGTGTTCGGCATGATGGCTGGTTTCACCTACTGGTTCCCGAAGGCGTTCGGTTTCACGCTGAGCGAGAAATGGGGCAAGCGCTCCTTCTGGTGCTGGCTGGTCGGTTTCTACATGGCCTTCATGCCGCTCTACGCTTTGAGCTTCTTCGGCGCCATGCGCCGCATGCAGTCCTACGAGCAGACCGAGTGGCAACCGCTGATGATCGTCGCCTGGGTGGGAGCCGTGATCATCGCCGCAGGTATCGCCTGCATGGTCATCCAGTTGATCGTCAGCATCCGCGACCGCGAAAACAATCGCGACCTGACCGGCGACCCATGGGATGGTCGTACGCTGGAGTGGTCGACCTCTTCGCCGCCCCCGAACTACAACTTCGCTTATCTGCCCAAGGTCGATTCCATCGATAGCTACTGGGAGATGAAGCAGCAGCCGGGTGGTTTCAAACGGGAGTTGGCGACCAAGTTCGAGGACGTTCACATGCCCAAGAACACCGCGGAAGGCCCGATCATGTCTCTGTTCGCTTTGTTCTTCGGTTTTGCCTTGATCTGGCACATCTGGTGGCTGGTCGGCCTGGGTGCTATCGGCATGTTCGTGACGTTCATGTTCCGTATCTTCAATAACGATACCGACTACCACGTCAGCGCTGCCGAGGTCGAAAAGACCGAGCGTGAATACCACAAACGGTTGGAGATGCAGGCTTAATCATGGCAACCGACACACTCAAGCAGCACGACGCTCATGCCCACGACGGGCATGAGCACCACGACGCCGGTGCAATGAAGGTCTTCGGGTTCTGGATCTACCTGATGAGCGACCTCGTGATCTTCGGCACCCTGTTCGCGACCTTCGGCGTACTGGCCACCGCCACCGCCGGCGGTCCCACTTCCCAGGAAATCTTCGAACTGCCCTTCGTGCTGGTCGAGACGTTCCTGCTGCTGATCAGTAGTTTTACCTTCGGCCTGGCAGTCCTGGCGCAGAACGCCGGCGATCGCGGTGCCGTGTTGAAATGGCTCGCCGTCACTTTCCTGCTCGGCTTCGGCTTCGTGTCGATGGAAGTCTACGAGTTCCATCACCTGATCGCCGAAGGTGCGGGGCCTGACCGTAGCGCTTTCCTGTCGGCGTTCTTCACGCTGGTGGGAACCCACGGCCTGCACGTGACCTTCGGTCTGATCTGGATCGCGATCATGTTCTTCCAGATCTCGAAGCGGGGCCTGGATAGCGTGACCAAGCCACGCATGCTGTGCCTCAGCCTGTTCTGGCACTTTCTGGACATTGTCTGGATCTGCGTCTTCTCCTTCGTCTATCTGATAGGAGCCATGTGACATGAGCGATATTCACACTTCGCACGATGGCGCCAGTCACGGCAGCTACAAGTCCTATACCATTGGGCTGGTTCTCTCGATCGTCCTGACGCTGATCTCGTTCGGTGTCGTCATGACCGGCAGCTTCAGCATCCCGGTCATGATGGTGACGGTAGTGGTCACCGCGGTGATTCAGGTGCTCGTGCAGCTGGTTCTCTTCATGCACCTGAATACCAAGTCCGAAGGTGGCTGGAATGTGATTTCCTTCGTCTTCACCATCGGTATCCTGGTGCTGATCATTGGTGGTTCCCTATGGATCATGCACAACATCCACGTCAACATGATGCTGGGCTAAGCTCGCAAATGGCCTTGAAGCCGTATTTGCTGCTTACCAAGCCCGGCATCATCTTCGGTAATCTCGTGACAGTCATCGGCGGCTATTTTCTGGCCGCCGGTGGCCGTTTCGAACCGTGGTTATTCCTGGCAGTGGTAATTGGCACGTCTCTGGTGGTCGCTTCCGGTTGCGTCTTCAATAACGTGATCGACCGCGATATCGACGGTCACATGTCCAGAACGCAGTCGCGCGCCATGGTGACCGGGGAGATATCGATTCCGATCGCTCTGCTGCTTGGCGGCGTGTTGGGAATCGTCGGTTTTGGCTTGCTGGCATGGATGACAACGCCTTTGGCGACGGGATTCGCCGCATTCGGGTTCGCCATCTACGTGGGTGCCTACAGCCTCTATCTCAAGCGGCATTCGGTCTACAGCACGCTTATTGGGAGCCTTTCCGGCGCCTCGCCGCCGGTGATCGGCTACTGCGCGGTGACCGGGCAGTTCGATCTGGGCGCCCTACTGCTGCTGATCATCTTCAGCATGTGGCAGATGCCCCACTCCTATGCGATCGCCATCTTCCGGTTCGACGATTACGCGTCGGCGTCCATCCCCGTGCTGCCGGTGAAGTGCGGCATCGCCGTGGCCAAGCGGCATATCGTGATCTACACGGCGCTGTTCGTGATTGCGTCGGTGATGTTGTCGGTGGCCGGCTACACTGGCTGGGCTTATGCCATTGTCGCGGTCGCGGTCGGATGCTACTGGTTCGGCATCACCCTCAAGGGGTATCGCGCTGCCAACGACCGGGTCTGGGCCCGCAAGGTGTTCGGTATCTCGATCATGGTGGTGACGGCGTTGAGCGTGATGATGTCCGTGGACAGTCGCCTGCCGATGACGGAGTCGCTGATCTCGTTCGCCTTGCGCTGACAGCTTGTTTCAAGCCAAAAAAAGACCGCCGAGGCGGTCTTTTTTTTTGGGCTGCAGGTGCAGAATCGCACCGAGCCGGCGTCAGTCGTCGGCCGGTGCGTAGGAGCCATCTTCGCGATGAACCTCGCGACCGGTCAGCGCCGGGCTGAAGACGCAGGCCACGGTCATGCCCTTCTCCTTGCCGCGCAGCCAGTGCTCGTCGTGCTGGTCCAGCAGGTACATGTCGCCGGCCTTGATCTTGTGGATCTTGCCGTCGGCGATGGTTTCCACCTCACCTTCGCCTTCGTAGCAGAACACCGCTTCGATGTGGTTCTTGTAGTGGATGTGGGTTTCCGTACCCGGATGAATGCGGGTGATATTGAACGAGAAACCGCAATTGTCATCGGCCAGCATCAGGCGAGTGCTGTCCCAGTTGCCGTTTTCGGCTTTGACGAAGCGATCAGTTTTCCGGCACTCATCGAGATTACGTACGATCATCGATAACAACTCCTTGGTGGATGACTACTGCTGAATGACACAGAGAGAGCGGCCCTGGGGGCCGCTCGAAACATCGGTGAACGACTCAAGCGAAGGCTTCCCTGGCGCTGCGCTCCAGGATATCCAGCCCTTCCAGCAGATCTTCGTCGCTGATGACCAGCGGGCATAGACACTTGACGACCTGGCCGTCCTGGCCAGCGGTTTCGATGATCAGACCATTTTCGAAGGCTTTCGACGTGATCTTGTCGGCGATGTCTCCATCGCGCACGTCGATGCCCCGCATCAGGCCACGGCCGCGCTCGCTCGCGGGATGGCCCATCTCGGTCAGCGAGGCGGCAATCCTGGCAAACCGCTCCTCGACGATGCGCCCCTTTCTCTGGACGTCACGTTCGAACCTGTCGTCGCTCCAGAAGTGTCGCAGGGCGGCGGCAGCCGTCACGAAGGCCATGTTGAAGCCGCGGAAGGTGCCGTTGTATTGGCCCGGTTTCCATTTGTCCAGCTCGGGACGCATCAGCACATGGGCGAACGGCAGGCCATAGGCGGACAGCGATTTCGAGTTGGTCACGATATCGGGCACGATGTCGGCGTGCTCGAAACTGAAGAACTTGCCGGTGCGGCCACAGCCGGCCTGGATGTCATCGACGATCAGCAGAATGTCGTGGGCACGGCAGATACTTTCGAGTCGTTTCAGCCAGTCCAGGCCAGCCGGATTGATGCCGCCCTCGCCCTGCACCGTCTCGACGATCACGCCGGCGGGGACGTCCAGGCCGCCGGATTTGTCGCCCAACAGCTTTTCGAAATAGTCGAGCGTGTCGGTATCTTCGCCGAGGTATCCGTCGAAGGGCATGAAGCTGGCACCTTGGGTCGGGATGCCGCCCGTCGCTTCACGGAACTTGCGATTACCCGTGGTTGCCAGCGCACCCATGGTGACGCCGTGAAAGCCGTTGGTGAAGGTGACGATGTTGTGACGGCCCTTGGCGACACGGGCCAGGCGGATGGCAGCTTCGACCGCATTGGTACCCGTCGGGCCAGGCAGATGGACTTTGTAGTCCAGGCCGCGTGGCTTGAAGATCACCTCTTCCAGCGTCTCGAGATAGTCGCGTTTGGCGGCGGTCCACATATCGAGGCCATGAACGATGCCATTCGACGTGATGTACTCGACCAGCGCTTCCTGCAGCTTCGGATGGTTGTGACCGTAATTCAGCGTGCCGGCGCCGGCGAGAAAATCGATGTACTCGCGGCCATTTTCCGCGGTCAACCGCGCGCCCTGCGCTTTGGTGAAGACGATAGGAAATGAGCGAGAATAAGTCCGGACTTCGGACTCCATGCGTTCGAGAATCTGGGTCTGCATACAACCTCCCTGGTTGGCGATGCTTGATAAGGCGCGGATCGTCATCCGCTCTAGATGCGTTGCGGGTCGAACGGGCCGATCCGGACAAGATTCTCCGGATCGTGCTCGCCACCCAACTGGTCGGTCGAAAAATATTCGCGGCTGATGAGCGGTGCCTGCCAGCGATCCGCAAGACGTTTGAATAGTCCCCACGAAGCCTGATTGTCGGGGGTGATGGTGGTTTCCAGGTGATTCAGGCTGGCGAGCTCCGGTCGAGTCAGTACGGCCTCGACCAGGCGGCGGGCGAGGCCTGTACCGCGAGCTTTCTCCCCCACGGCGACCTGCCACAGAAAATAGATGTCCGGTGTGGCGGCTTTGACATAACCGGAAACGAACCCGACGATCTCGCCCTCTTCCGTCGTCGCCACGGCGCAGCTATCGCGGAACTGGGTGGCAAGCAGCAGATAGGCATAGCCTGAGTTGACATCCAGCGGTGGGCAGGCCTTGACCAGTTCATAAATACCCCAGCCATCTTCGGTCGTAGGCTTGCGGATGAACAGAGGCATGTCTGGCTTGCCCACGACAGCGTCGGCAACGGTCGGCCGCGCCAAGTCCGCCGAGGGGGTGAATGCCGGGTTGGGATTGGTCATCGTCATCATCGTTATGGCGAAATTGGGATCAAGGATAACAGCGTGCTAGAAATGCTTCAAACGGCAGGTTATTTTGCCGCGCCAAATCAATAAATATTATTTATATGGCTGTTCTCGCTCTCTTGCCTATCAAGTTTAGACGAGCCCCGAAAAAACGTGGCGTGAATGAGGATTATCGAACGCCAGTCACTCGAGGGTTTCCGACCTGCAGGAGCCGGCCGTCCGGCCGGAAACGACAATGGCCGCCTTCTCAGGCGGCCATTGGACTCAAGCACCGATCGAGGCCGGTCAGCGTCGCGTGACGCTTCGCATGGTGACGAACTCTTCCGCCGCGGTCGGATGGATGCCCACCGTGGCGTCGAAGTCGGTCTTGGTCAGCCCGGCACGCACGGCAATCGCGATGCCCTGTATCGTTTCTCCAGCCTCGTCGCCCACCATGTGGGCTCCGACCACCCGATCGCTGGCATCGTCCACCACCAGCTTCATCAGGCAACGCTCGTCGCTGCCGGATAGCGTGTGCTTCATCGGGCGGAAATCCGCGCTGTAGATGCGTACCGCTTCGAATCGCTCGCGCGCTTCTTCTTCGGTGAGACCGACGGTGCCGATGTTGGGATGGCAGAATACCGCCGTGGCGATGTTCTGGTAGTCGAGCGGCCCCGGCGTCTTGTCGCCATAGTGGTGCTGGACCATGTGCATCGCCTCCGCCAGGGCCACCGGGGTCAGTTCGGGGCCGCCGGTCACGTCACCCAGGCCGAGGATCGAGGGCACGGAGGATTCGTATCGATCATTGACCTTGAGCGTGCCATCGGTGTTGAGTTCGACCCCGAGCGTCTCCAGCCCCAGACCTTCGAGGTGCGGGCGACGGCCGGTGGCGACCAGCACCGCGTCCACCTCGAGCCGTTCGCCGTTGGTCAAGGTGACCTCGAGTCCACCCTCGACCTTGCGGATACGCTCGATGTTGGCCTCGAAATGCAGGTTGACGCCCTTCTTGGCCATCTCGTCGCGGGTGAATTCGCGCACTTCCTGGTCGAATCCCCGCAGGAACAGCCCGCCGCGGTAGATCAGGTGCGTATCCGCCCCCAATCCGTTGAAGATGCTGGCGAACTCGACGGCGATATAGCCGCCGCCCAGCACCAGGAAACGGCGCGGGAAGCTGTCGAGATCGAACACCTGGTTGGAGTTGACGGTCAGTTCGCTGCCCTCGAACTGGGGCGTCCAGGGCCAGCCCCCGACCGCAACCAGTATCTTCTCGGCGGTGATGTGCTCGCCGTTGATCTCGACGGCGTTGGCGTCGACGAGCTTGGCACGACCGTTGATCAGCCTGACGCCGGCACCTTCCAGCAAGCGGCCGTAGATGCCGTTGAGGCGCTTGATCTCCTCGACCTTGTTGTCACGCAGCGTCGCCCAGTCGAAAGCCGGCGCCTGGGGAATCGTCCAGCCGAATCCACGGCTATCCTCGAATGCATCGTGAAAGTGGGCAGCGTAGGAGTACAGCTTCTTCGGCACGCAACCCACGTTGACGCAAGTGCCGCCGAGATAGCGGTCTTCGGCAACGGCGACCCTGGCGCCGGTCGCTGCGGCGGTGCGCGCGGCGCGGACGCCACCCGACCCGGCCCCTATCACGAAAAGGTCGTAATCGTAATTCGCCACTGTGAGACTCCTAGAGACATGTTGGGGAGATCATACCAGCCCGGCGCCGGCGTCGGAAAAGTCCGAAACTATCGGGGTGATATAAAAAATGCTTTGGTGTTATGGCGCTAGCGCTCGCGTGGTCGATCCTGGCAGCTTCGAAAATATCGGCGGATGGCCTAGAATCGCTGATTCGATCGCGAACCAACACGTTCGCCCCACCACACACTCAGGTTACCGTCATGAACGATATCCAGACTCTCCTCGAACAGAACCGGCGCTGGGCCGACGGGATTCAGCAGCGCGATCCGAACTTCTTCGCTCAACTCTCCCAGCAGCAGAATCCCGACTATCTCTGGATCGGCTGCTCCGATAGCCGAGTTCCTGCCAATCAGATCGTGGACCTGCCACCCGGCGAGGTGTTCGTGCATCGCAACGTTGCCAATCTGATCTATCACAACGACATGAATGCACTGTCGGTCATCCAGTTCGCCGTCGACGTGCTCAAGGTCAAGCACATCATGGTCGTGGGCCACTACGGCTGTGGCGGCGTCAAGGCTGCGATCACCGGTGGCGAGCATGGCATCGTCGATTACTGGCTCAACAGCGTCAGCGAACTCTATCAGCAGCTTGGGCCGGAGATGGAGCCGCTCTCGCTGGACGAACGGATCGACCGGCTGTGTGAGCATAACGTGCGGCTGCAGGTTGCCAACCTGTGTCGCACCAAGATCATCCAACGGGCCTGGGAACGAGAGCAGCCCTTATCGGTGCACGGCTGGGTCTACGGGCTCAAGGACGGTCGCGTCAACGATCTGGGCTGCACTGTGTCCCGTGCCGACCAGACGGGAAGCATCCGCATCCAGCCGACCATTCCCGCTCAGACTTGATCGCTCCACGTTCGCGACGCGCCGTTCATTGCCGTCTATTCAGCGGCTGAATGGCGCGTAACAAGATTTCGATTGGGCTGGCCGATCGTCTATCAGTATGGTGATGATCGACAGGCTCCTCGTTATCGTTAGCCCGATCGATCCCGTAACGACGTTCAATAACAATAGCGGAACCCGCGATGCGTCTCACAACGTTCATGCTCGGCCTTCTGGTCGGGGGGCTGCTGATGCCTCTCCTGACGGAGACCTCCCTGGCCGACGACAGGCCCATTACGCTCAGGGTGGCTTACGATACCGACCCGGTGTCGCTGGACATCCAAGAACAGCTCTCCATCGGCATGCTTCAGTTGTCGCACCTCGCCTTCGACCCGCTGGTTCGCTGGAGCCGCGAACTCGATTTCGAACCCCGCCTCGCCACCCGCTGGGAGCGGCTCGACGACACGACGGTGCGCTTCCATCTACGCCACGGCGTAACGTTCCACAGCGGTAATGCGTTCACCGCCAGGGATGTCGTCTGGACGCTGCACCGGTTGCAACGGAGCCCGGACTTCAGGGCCATCTTCGCGCCGATAACCCGGGTAGAGGCGGTGGATGCGTTCACCGTGGACTTGCATACTCGCCAGCCCTACCCGCTTCTGCTCAACCTGGCCACCTATATCTTCCCGATGGACAGCCGGTTCTACTCCGGCACCTCGGCCAGGGGGCGCGACAAGAGCGAGATCGTCAAGAACGGCAATTCATTCGCCTCGAGTCACCTGTCGGGTACCGGTCCCTTCGAGGTCGTGAAACGCCAGCCCGGCGCCAGGATCGAGTTCGAGCGATTCCCGGACTACTGGGACACCGACTCCCCCGGCAACGTCGACCGCCTGGTGATGACGCCCATCGCCGAGAACGCCACCCGCGTTGCCGCTCTGCTCGCCGGCGACGTCGATTTCATCTCTCCGGTTCCCTTCAACGCGGTCCAGCGGCTTCGTCACGCCGAAGGGATAGAGCTGGTCACCATGCCAGGCACCCGTATCACCATGCTGCAGCTCAACGAGCAGCGCGTGGCGGCCTTTCGCGACCGACGCGTGCGCCTCGCCTTCACCTACGCAGTCAACCAGACCGCCATTGCCGAGCGCCTGCTGAAGGGGTTTGCGACCCCCGCGGCGCAGATGTCGCCCCAGGGGTACGCGGGCCATGTCCCGACGCTGACTCCACGGCACGATCTCGCCAGGGCTCGCGCACTGATGCGTGAAGCCGGCTACGGCGATGGCTTCACGGTCACCCTGATGGCTCCCAACAACCGCTATGTCAACGATGCCCAGACGGCGCAGGTGGCGCTGGCGATCGCCGCGATGCTGGCCAAGATCAACGTCACTGTCGAGTTCGAGACCCTGCCCAAGAACCAGTACTGGGCCGAGTACGACAACCGCGCAGCCGACATGATGATGATGGGTTGGTATTCGGATACCGGCGACTCCGCCAATTTCTTCGAGTACCTGACCTTCTGTCCCGACGCCGATACCGGCGCGGGTCGATACAATGCCAGCGAATACTGCAATCCGCGGATCGATGCGCTGGTGGAGCGGGCGAACCTCACCACGCAGCCGGCGGCTCGTGCCCGGCTGCTGCAGCAGGCCGAACAGGAGATTCACGACCAGGCCCCGTTCATCCCATTGTACTGGCAGAATCTCGCCTGGGCGGCGACCGATCGCGTCGATATCGCGCCGGTGCTCAACGTCATGAACATGCCCTACCTGGGTGACGTGGTGGTCCATCCCCGATGATATTCTTCCTGATGCGCCGGCTGTTGCAGGCCGTGGCGGTGATGTTCGTCATCAGCGTGATCGGATTCGCCGTTCAGGGCGGCCTGGGAGATCCTGTCCCGCAGATGCTGGGGCCGACGGCGACCGACGCCGAGTCGGCGGCGCTGCGACATTCGCTCGGCCTGGATCGACCGCTGTGGATGCAGTACCTGCACTTCGCCGGCAACGCCGTGAAGCTGAACTTCGGCGACTCCTATTTCTTTCATGAGCCCGCGCTCGATGTCATCGCGCGTTACCTCCCGGCCACCCTGGAGCTGGTTGCCGCCAGTGCCGTGATCACGCTGCTGCTGTCGGTGCCGATGGGCATCTTCTGCGCGATTCGTCCTCGCAGCTGGCTATCGCGAGGGCTGATGGGGCTGTCGCTGATCGGTATCTCGGTACCGATCTTCCTGACCGCCATGGTGCTGATCCAGCTCTTCTCGATCGGCGTCCAGGTGACGCTGTTTCCCATGGATACCGGATGGGGGCAGTGGCTCAACCAGCTGCTTTCCATCGACGGCGGGATGCCGGCCTACGGCCGTGGCAACCCCATCCATGTCTGGGGAGTCTGGTACACCAACTTTGCTTCGTGGCAGGGGCTCCTCTATCTGCTGCTGCCCGCCCTCTCCCTGGCGTTCGTCATGCTGCCGCTGTTCGTTCGCCTGATCCACGCCGAGATGGTGGAAGTGCTGGAGTCGGACTACGTGAAATACGCCCGGGCCAGGGGCCTGCGACCGTCACGGATCTACTTCCTGCACGCGCTGAAGAACACCCTGCTGCCGGTGGTGACCCTCGGCGGCGTCCAGATCGGCACGCTGGTGGCCTACACCCTGTTGACGGAGACCGTGTTCCAGTGGCCCGGTGCCGGGTTGATGTTTCTCGACGCCATCGAGCGGGCCGACATGCCGCTGGTCGTCGCCTATCTGATGGTGGTCGGGCTGATGTTCGTGGTGACCAATACCCTCGTCGACCTGCTCTATCGGGTCCTGAATCCGCGGGTAACGCTGAGCGGGAGGAGCGCATGAGTTTCGAGAACGGCACGCCGTCTACGGCGTGGCGTCGCTTCCGCGATTCCTATTTTCTCTACCGGCTGCAGCGAGACCGCCGCGCCCAGGTCTGTCTGCTGCTGTTCGGGTTACTGATGGTCGGGCTGCTGCTCACACCCTGGATCGCCCCGAGCAATCCCTACGACCTCGCCCAGATCAGCCTGCTCGATTCCGAGCTGCCTCCGTTCTGGGTAGCGGGCAGCGAGCCTGGCCACCTGCTGGGCACCGATGCCCAGGGACGGGACCTGTTGTCGACCATGCTGTATGGCGCTCGCGTTTCGCTGGCGATCGGCTTCGGGGCGGTGCTCGTCCAATCCCTGCTGGGGACGGCACTGGGCCTGCTCGCGGGTTATCGGGGAGGCGTCGTCGACGCGCTGCTGATGCGGGTGGCCGATATCCAGCTGTCGTTCTCGACCCTGATGATGGCCATCATCGTCGGTGCCGTGGTCAAGGCGGCTTTCGGCGGCGCATTCTATGGCGAGTACGGCATCGCGATCCTGATCACGATCATCGGCTTGAGCGAATGGCCGCAGTATGCCCGTACCGTGAGGGCCAGCGTGCTGGCCGAAAAGCGAAAGGACTATGTCGACGCCGCACGCGTGCTGGGTTTCTCCGGCCATCGCATCATGTGGCGGCACATTCTTCCCAATACCCTGTCGCCGATTCTGGTGCTCTCCACGGTCCAGATCGCCAATGCCATCATGGCCGAAGCGGCGCTGTCGTTCCTGGGCCTGGGAATGCCCGAGACCGAGCCCTCGCTGGGGTCGCTGATCAAGTCCGGGTTCGACTACCTGCAGTCCGGCTCCTGGTGGATCACACTGCTGCCCGGGCTGTTGCTGGTGATGCTGGTGCTGGTCGTCAACCTGCTGGGGGACTGGTTGCGCGATACGATGAATCCCCGTCTTTACAAGGGCTAGTGCCATGGCGCTGCTGGAAGTGGAGCATCTCGATGTGCGTTTCCCGTTGAGGCACGGCGAGATCCGCGCGGTGCGCGACGTGAGCTTCGCGCTCGATCGCGGCGAGCGTCTGGGGATCGTGGGCGAATCCGGCGCCGGCAAGTCGGTGCTCGCCTTCAGTTTGCTGAGGCTGCTCTCCCGCCCAGGGCGCATCGTCCGGGGCCAGGTTCGCTTCGAGGGGCGCGAGCTGACCCAGCTGTCCGATCGCCAGCTGCGCCGGGTCCGGGGCAATCGGGTGGCGATGATCTTCCAGGATCCGCTGACGACACTCAACCCGGTGCTGACCATCGGCCAGCAGATGATCGAGAGCCTGAAGGCGCACCGCCGGATCTCCTCCCGTCGGGCCAGGAGTGTGGCGCTGCACAAGCTGCGCCAGGTCCAGATATCATCTCCCGAGCAGCGCCTCGCCCAGTATCCGCATCAGTTGTCCGGCGGCCTTTGTCAGCGGGTGGTCATTGCCATCGCGCTACTGCTCGATCCCGACATCATCATTGCCGACGAACCCACCACCGCGCTCGATGTCACCATCCAGGCGGAGATCATCGCCCTGCTCAAGCAACTGTGCGAGAAGCACAACGTCAGCCTGATCGTGATCTCCCACGACCTGGGGGTCATCGGCCGACTGACGCAGCGTCTGCTGGTGATGTACGCGGGCCGCATCGTCGAGCAGGGGCCGACGCGGGAGATCATCAACGACGCCCAGCACCCCTACACCCAGGGATTGATCAACGCCCTGCCCCAGATGGCGCTGCCCAGACAGCCGCTGGCACAGATTCCCGGCACCATGCCGAGTCTGTCCCAAGTGCCGGGAGGGTGCGCCTTCCATCCGCGCTGTCGCTACCGCTTCACGCCGCAGGGCCTGCCCCGCCAGGACTGCCGTGAACGGATTCCCGAGGCGGTTGCGTCCGGCGAGAGCCGGGTCGCCTGTCACTGGGTGCGGGAACTGATAGCCACCCTGCCCATCGAGGAGGAGACGACATGACACCTGCCGATTCGCTGCAGGCGCTCGGTCGTGCCGCCGATGCGGCGACGCCGTTGCTCAAGGTCCAGGATCTCAGCAAGCGTTTCGCGCTGCATCCGGAACGCCTGCTGCCGTGGCGGTTCGACAAGCGTGCGCGCGCCTGGCGTCGTCAGCGAATTCACGCGGTCAACGGCGTCGATCTGGAAATTCAGCGCGGCGACGCGCTCTGCGTGGTGGGGGAATCGGGATGCGGCAAGTCGACCCTGGCCCGCCTGATCATGGGGCTGCTGACGCCCAGCGGCGGCGAGGTTCACTACGACGGACAGCGCGTCGACCGCCTCAAGGCGAGCCAGTGGCGGCCCTACCGTCGGCGCTTGCAGATGATCTTTCAGAACCCCTACGCCTCGCTCAATCCTCGCCTGACGGTACGCCAAGCCCTGGAAGAGCCCATTCGCCTCCACCACGCCGACTGGCCGCGTGCCCGGGTGCGCGACAGAGCCGATGCGTTAATGGCCGACGTGGGGATCGATCTCGGCTGGGGCGAGCGTTTTGCGCACGAGTTTTCCGGCGGTCAACGACAACGTATCGCCATCGCCCGGGCCCTCAGCGTGGACCCGGAGTTCGTCATTGCCGACGAGCCCGTCTCCGCACTGGATCTTTCCGTGCAGGCCCAGATTCTGAATCTGCTCATGGACGCCCAGGCCGAACGTCGTTTGACCTATCTGTTCATCACCCACGATCTGGCGGTCGTCGAACACTTCGCCACGCGAGTCGCGGTGATGTATCTGGGCACGATCTGTGAACTGGCGGATGCCGATAGCCTGTTCACCCGCCCCCGTCATCCCTATACCCGAGCGCTGCTGGCAGCGAGCCCTCGCCTGCAGGACGGGCATGCCCCGCCGCTGCGCCTGAACGGTGAAGCCTCGATGCCGGTCGAGCCGCCGGACGGCTGTGTGTTTCGGGCCCGTTGCCCGCACGCCAACAGCCGCTGCCAACGCGAGCGCCCGCTGCCACGGGCATTGCCCGGTGGCCAGCGGGTCGCCTGCCATGCCGTCGAGGAGGGGCGAATCTGATGAAGGTCTCCAATAGTCGCCCCCGGGCCCATCGGGTAGGCTGTGCCGGATCGATGCGAGGCCATGCCAATTCGCTGACCGGTGCCGCGCAACAGCAGGATTCACGACAGAGAAACCCATGGAACTACGTTGGCTAGAGGATTTCATCGTCCTGGCCGAAACGCGTCATTTTTCTCGCGCTGCCGATCAGCAGAACGTTACCCAACCGACCTTCTCGCGGCGTATCAAACTGCTCGAGGAGTCGATGGGGGCGACGCTGATCAATCGCCAGACGCTGCCGCTGAGCCTGACCCCGGCTGGCGAAGAGTTCCTGATCCTGTGTCAGCAGATCACCGAGCGGGTCCGGGTGACGCGGGAGCGGCTGAACAACCTCGACCGGGAAGACGCGCGGCGGGTCAAGCTGGCAGCGCCGCAGAGCCTGGTCACCCATTTCGTGCCGGGCTGGCTCGAGGCGAATGCGCTCAAGGCCAAGGTCGAACCCTATCTTCGTGCCACGAGCTGGCTGATCGGGGAGTATTTCCAGGCGCTGGAACGCGGCGAGGTGGATCTGGCACTGTGCTACTGGCCGGAGGGCCGCACGGCGATGGATATCGACCTCGGTGGCGTGCGCTACCTCGAGATCGGCGAAGAACGCCTGGTGCCAGTCAGCCTGGCCACGCTCGATGGACAGCCGCGCTTCATGCTGCCGGGCAGCAAGCGCGAGCCGGTACCGCACATCGCCTATCACCCCAGCGGGCTGATCGCGGCGGCGCTACAGGCCCACTGGGGGCGTTCTCGGCAAGAGGTCCACCTCACCACGCTCAACGAAAACGTCCAGACATCCAACATCCGCGAACTGGTACAACAGGGGTATGGTCTCGGATGGCTACCCTGGCGTACGGTTCATCATCTGCTCGAAACTGGCGAACTGACTCGAGCCGGCGACCAGCGCTGGGACGTGCCGCTGTCGCTACGCCTCTATTTTCGTCACGATAACCGTCATCCCTCGCTGCCGGGGCTGCTGAAGCAGCTGGCTTCCGGCCAGATGACCAGTCCCACGACAGGAAACGCGCCATGACCTCTCAAACCGATAGCGCCGAGACGCGCCAACGCGCCCACCTGGAGCGCCTGGAGGCGGCCTACGCCAGCATCCTGGCCACTCAGGGATTCGATGCCGTTCTCATCTACAGCGGCCACGCTGGCGTGCATTTTGCCGACGATCAGGAGACTTCTTTCAAGGGCTATGGACACTTCGTCCACTGGACCGGTGCGAGTCACCACCAGCATGACTGGTTGCTGATCCAACCGGGCAGCAAGCCCCGGTGGTATTACTACGCGCCGGCGGACTTCTGGCATCTCGCCACGCTGGCGCCGACGGGCGTGCTGGCGGAAATGCTGACGCTGGAGCCGTTGCGTGACACCGGCTGGCCGCCCCCTCGGCAGATCTCCGCACGGCGACTGGCGGTGATCGGCAACCTGGATGCATCGTCGATGCCACTGGGGGCCGAACTCAATCCACCGGCACTGCTGGCGGCGCTGGATGAACTGCGCATGCGCAAGGACGATTACGAGCGCCACTGCCTGTTCGTCGCCAATCAGTGGGCACTGGCGGGCCACGAAGCGGCCCGCGCCGCCTTTGCCGATGGCGCCGGCGAACTCGATATCCAGCTCGCCTATCTCGCCGCGACTCGTCAGCGAGAATCGCAGGTGCCCTACCAGAACATCATTGGTATCAATCACCACGCCGGTACCCTCCACTATCAACACTACGACGTGGAGGCGCCCGACGTACCGCGCTCGCTGCTGGTCGATGCCGGCCATGCCCATGCCGGTTACGCGGCGGACATCACCCGTACCTGGGCTTCCGCTCACGCCGATCCGCTGTTCGAGCGCCTGGTCCAGGGCGTGAAAGACTATCAACGGCGCCTGATTGCCCGCCTGGCCCCGGGCCTGGACTTCGTCGATCTGCATCGGGATATGCATCGACATCTGGCCGAACTATTGGTGGAGACACGCCTGATATCGATCAGTGCCGAGGCAGCGGTGGAGTGCGGCCTGACCCGCGCGTTCTGTCCCCACGGGCTGGGACACAGCCTGGGGATTCAGGTCCACGACGTGGGTGGACGCCAGCGCGATAATCGAGGAACGCCGCTACCGCCACCGGCCGCGGACCCTGCCCTGCGCCTGACTCGCGTCCTCGACGCTGGCATGGTCGTCACCATCGAACCCGGGCTCTATGTGATTCCGATGCTGCTGGCGCCATTCCGCCATGGCGCTCAGCGTGACGCGGTCGACTGGTCTGTCGTCGATCGACTGCAGGATCATGGTGGCATCCGGATCGAGGACAATGTGATTGTCACCACGGATGGCCATGACAATCTGACGCAAGACAAACTGATCGCCGAGGGCTGAGCACGCCATGGCAAGCACGATCGTATCGGCCGACTTCCAGGCGCCGGCGGGGTTGCGAAACGCTCACATCCAGACGCTGCTGCCACGGATTCTACCCGGGAGGGATCTAGAGCGAGAGATCGAAATCGTAAACCTGCCGGATGGCGATTTCGTGGAGCTGGCCTGGGCTCGGCCACCACCGCCGCGAGACGATGCACCGATCTTCCTGCTTTTCCACGGCCTGGAGGGATCCTTCGATTCGCCTTATGCCCGCGAACTGCTCCATGCGGCGGCAAGATTGGGATGGCGTGCCGTGTTGATGCATTTTCGCGGCTGCGGACAGACGCCGAACCGGCTGCCACGGGCTTACCACTCGGGCGATACCGCCGATGCCTACTGGATCGTGGGGCAACTGGCACAACGCTACCCCCAGGCGGTCATGGTGGCTGCCGGCGTTTCGCTGGGCGCAAACATGCTGCTCAAGCTGGTCGCAGAACAAGGTGGTGACGGCCTGCCCCTGGAAGGGGCCATTGCGATCAATGCACCGCTGGATCTGGCCGCGAGTGCCGACTCCCTCAATCGAGGCATATCCCGCATCTATCAACGGTATCTGCTGCGCCAGCTCAAGCGCAAGGTGTTGATCCGACTGAAGACCACACCGTTGCCGCTCAATATCAACGCGGGCCAGATCCGTCAGTTGAACAGCTTCTGGGCCTACGACAATGATGTCACCGCCCCACTACATGGATTCCACTCCGCAACCGACTACTATCGCCGGGCGTCGGCGGGGCCGCTGCTAGGCGAGATAGAGCTGCCGACGTTGATTCTGCACGCGGAGGATGACCCGTTCATGCCGGCGGATCTGTTCTCGCGGCTACCGCCGCCCTCGCCATCGGTTCGGGTCGAGATTGCCCGCCATGGCGGGCACGTCGGTTACGTGGAGCGACGTGGCGGACGCCTTCGCTCCTGGTTGATCCGCCGTGTCGAAGGACAACTGCGGCAGTGGTCCCCGCAGCGGCAGGAGCGAGCGGCGTCCTCTCACCTCTCCTGTCCATAGAGCGGTCGGGAGCGGCGGCGGAGAATCTCCGCCGATGGCTGGATCCCGGCCTGCGATCAGGCCGGGATCGGGCAAGTGACGCCGGTTCCCTTCAAGCCACAGTACCCATTGGGATTCTTGGCGAGATACTGCTGGTGATACTCCTCGGCGTAGTAGAACGTCTCCAGCGGACGAATCTCGGTGGTGATCGTCCCGAGCCCCTGCTCCTGCAGGGCTGACTGGTACTCGTCCCGGCTCTGCTCAGCGGTCGCCCGCTGCGACTCGCTGGTGGTGTAGATCGCCGAACGATACTGGGTGCCGAGGTCGTTGCCCTGACGCATGCCTTGGGTCGGATCGTGGGCTTCCCAGAACGTCCCCAGCAGGGACTCGAGCGTTATCTGGGCCGGGTCGTAGACGACCAGGACGACCTCGGCATGCCCTGTCTTCCCCGTGCAGGTCTCCTCGTAGGTCGGGTTGGGCGTGATGCCGCCGGCATAGCCCACCGCCGTGACTTTCACGCCATCCCGTTCCCAGAACAGTCGCTCGGCGCCCCAGAAACACCCCAGCCCGAGCACGACCTGCTCGGTGCCGGCCGGAAACGGCGGCAGCATAGAAGCGCCATTGAGCAGATGTTCCCCGCGGATCTGAATGGGTGTTTCGCGGCCCGGCAATGCCGTCTCCGCGGTCGGCAGCGAATCGGAACGTCGTTGAAACATGGCTTGCCTCCGAGTGATCGAGGCCGGCGTGCGGTCATGGCGCACGCCGGGAGTGTCGATTGAGTGGGTCAGGTGCCGTTGGCACGACCCAAGCTAAAGGTGTAGATCAGATCGACGGCCTGCGCCGCCCCGGAAACGGCCTGTAGATACAGATTCTGAATCAGGCGGTAACGCAGGGTCAGCTCGGCGATGGGAGAGAATATGCCGACGCCATAGCTCACCTTCAAGTCGTCGAAGACGTAACCACTGACCACGACCTGACTGTCATCGCCCGATCCCGAGGCATCCAGGCTCAGGTCCTGAACGCCGAACGCCTGGCCGACCTGCCCCACGGCGCTGCCGGTCTGAGAGAGCGAGAGCCCGATCAGGGCCGAAGTCAGGGCATCGTCTCCGCTACCCGAGTCCTCGGGCGCCCGACCTCGCAGAATGTAAGAGAGCGCACGACTCTCGGTCATTGCCGGCTCGGAGAAGATCGTCAGCCGTGGCGCGGAAGCGGAGCCCGTCACCCGCAAGCCCGCGATCACATTGTCTTCGGTGGTGTCCGGGTTGCGGATGGCTTCGAACTGCAGGCTAGGTTGCGACGCCGGGCCGCTGAACAGGACCTGGCCCTGCCGGATGATGAGATCCTGCCCGAAAGAGGTGTAGGTACCATCGACCAGGTTGACGTCTCCATACAGCTGAACCGGGCCGGTGCCCTGACGCACCTGTAGCTCTCCCCGGAGGCCAGCTTCGAGCCCATAGGCCTCCAGCTTCATGTCGGGCCCCAGGTGCAGGTTGACGCGGACGTCGAGTTGCATCCCTGCATCGGCCAGGGCCTGGGCGGTGCCGGCACCTTCGTCGTTCTGTTGGGCGGCGGCCTGCTGCTGCCGATCCTCTTCCTCGGTAATCACGACGGCATCGCTGCTGGGCGCTTGCGCGGACGAGGGAATCTGACCGACTTCCAGGCGTGCCCATGGCACGCTCACATCCCCCCGGACCTGCAAGCGCTGGGGCATCGCACGAATCTGCAGGTCCGGCGCTATCCGCAGGCGCCCGTAGGCCGGCATCGCCACCATCAACGGGGCTTCGGTGCCGTCGATATCCGCATTGGCTCGCCAGTTGCCGGGCTCCTGCCAATTGGCGTCCCCGGTCAGGTCAAGTCGTCCATCTTCACTCTGGACGAACCCTTGCAGGGTCGATGACTGGCCCTGCAGCGTCAGCGTCAGTTGCCCATCGGTCACCGCCACCGGCGACATGTCGCCCTTGGCCTTGACACCGTCGATCGTGACGTCGCCGTTCAAGGCTGGCATCGCTATCGTGCCACCCAGCGAAACGTCGCCATTGATGGCACCTTCCAACTGATCGATCCCGGATACCAGTGGCCGATAGGGACTGAATCGCAGGTCGCTCATCTGCAGGCGTCCCTGGAGCGAGCCTTGCCCCGCTGGGTCGTCGATCCGGGCCTGCAACTGCACCCGGCCGGCATTTTCCAGTTGGAGCTCGAATTGCGTCTGGGCTCGCTGCTGGTTGGCGTCCAGCGACAGAGACATCGCCGCCGCCGGCACCCGCCAGGGAGCCCCGC
Source organism: Salinicola corii (assembly GCF_008298015.1). Classification (GTDB taxonomy): domain Bacteria; phylum Pseudomonadota; class Gammaproteobacteria; order Pseudomonadales; family Halomonadaceae; genus Salinicola; species Salinicola corii. The sequence continues at coordinate 340,813 of NZ_VTPX01000003.1, forward strand.
GCGCGTCGACACCACGGACATCGACACGGCTATCGATATCGGCCGTGGCAGCCCAGGCCTGGCCGCCGCGTGACCAACTGGCTATCACATTGCCGTTTGTCTGGCCGTCGACCTGCCATCCGCTCGGCATGAAATCGTTGAGCAATGCCATCGGGATGTCGTCGATCGAGAGTGCCGCGCGTCCCTGTGCAGCCGACGCGTTCATGCGCTCGGCCAGGCAGAGCGCGCCCCCCTGTTGGCGATCGAGGCAGAACGGCGAGATCGTCGCGCTGGAGTTGGTCAGGTTGGCGCTGAAGTCTAGCGAGTCGCGTAGTGCGATGTCTCCGTAGTCGGTCGACACCGAGAGCCGAGAGAATGCGCCCCGATAGTGCTGGAGCGCGCTGTCCAGACCGCCCTGCAGCCTCACGGAAGCCTGGGCGACCGGCAGACCTTCGCCACCGCTCACGTCGAGCGAAAGCTGATGTCGCGACAGTCGCCCCTGGAGGTCCAGATCGACGCTCCGAAGCTGCTGTCCGCCGGCCTGGATTCCGCTGGCGTTCAAGTCGACGTCGAACTGGGGGTCCTGGGTGCCGGTGGAAGTGGCCTTCAACGCCAACTGGTCGAGACGGTTTTCCGCGTATCCCACGTCGCTGCCCTGCAGGTCGACCGTGATCTGCGGCCTTTCGAGCGTGCCGCGCCCCCGGAAGTGGCCGCGCAGCGCGCCCGAGAGATCGGGTAGGATCGTGCCCAGTGCCGGAGCGTCGATCTGACCATCGATGGCGAGATTGTCGTCGATGCGGCCGTTGGCGGTCACCCGGTTGTCGCCCTGGCGAAAGTCGAGCGCACGGATGTTCCACTGCATGTCGCTGTTGCCGTCGAGACGCGCGTTCAGCTTGAGCGCACGCTGCTGCAGCCGGCCGTCGATCGTCAGTTGTGGTACCGACAGCTGCCAGCCGCCGTCGTCACGCATGGCGAAGGCCGTGCGTGCCTGGCCGTTCAGTTGCCCCGTCACGGCTTGGGTGAACGCCCCCAGCGGAAGCTGCTCGAAATCCAGATTCACACTGGCCGAGAGTGCCGGTGTCCAGCGTACGGTGCCCTGGCTATTGAGCTGGCCGCCCTTGGCCGCCAGCCGCATCGGTTTCCAACGGAAATGATCGAGGTCCCCTTCACCAGCGGCAGTCAGCGTCACCGGGGGCAGCCCCTCTCCTTGACCGGCAAGATCGACGCTGGCGCGGTAGTCGTCGAGCCGACCTTCGACATCCAGGGCGAGGTGATCGAGCTGGTACTGCGCTGGGGGCTGCTCGGTCCCCTGGATACCGCGAAGCTCGCGGGCACCCAGGATCGCGACTTCATCGACTCCGCCGTCCAGGTCGGTGAGCGGCGCGAAGGGCCGGGATACCAGCGGCCAGCGCAGCCGTTCGGCGTTGACGTTCACCGAAAACGGCAGCCCCGGCTCGAACGCCTGGAGTTTCGCATCGACCGCCGCCTCTGCGTTTCCGGTCGTGCGCAATCGGATATCCAGGTCGGCCAGCGTCCCACTGGCGTCGAGCGATAGCGTCTGGCCGTAGACCGGCGCTCGTGTGACGCGCCCCCGCAATGACAGGGAGAGCGGAACGTCGCCCCCCAGCTCGGCACTGGCGGTGAGTTCGGCATGACCATCGGGCGCATCCACCATCAGCCGGTGAATCTCGATCCGACGATCGACCGCGGAAGCCGACAACGTCAACTTGTCGAGACGTTGTGGGCTCGGTCCCTCGAGTCGCAGGTCGCTGACCGTCAGATCCGGTATCTCGACCTCCAGCGGCACCTGAATATTGGGCAGCCGATCGCGGATCTCCCGCAGGCTCTGCTCGATGCTCTGGACCCGCACATCGGTCTGCCCGGCATCGCCGTCGGCAACGTTGGCAGCGGCTGCCAGGGTCAACGGCGTCAGCGCCATGGCGATCGGGTCGTCGGGCGGCGCGGCGGAATCCGTGAGCGGAGTGGAGGGTTTGGCACCGCCCTCATCGGCGGGCGTGTTGATGGCGACCGACACATCGATGGCATCCGAACTCAAGACCCCGCTTCCCAGGTCGGGCGCTGCCAGCGTCCGGCCCGGCGTGTCGGGAAGCGCGATGCGAGTCCGCTCCAAAGTCGTCGGTAGCAGTTTCAGGTGGTTGCCGGACATCTCGGCACCGGTTCGGAAATGATCCCAGTGCACGTTGGTGCCGTCGGCGAGATGAATGCCGACGTCGTCCAGGCGCACCTGGCGAATCTCGATGGGCAGTGGCACGGAGATGGACGGCATGCCACCGTCTTCGGCCGCTTCCGGCTCGGGGGGCGGCCGGGATTCGCTCTCGCCCAGCCGAACTCGCGCGCCCGCGATCGTCAAATCATCCAGACACACCCGCCCCTTGAGCAGGCAATCGTCCGCCCAGGCCAGGTGGAGACGGTCCACGGACAGGTCCAGTGCGCCAGCAGAGAGGCGCAGACCTTCGACGGTCAGTTCATCGAGCGGCGCGCCTTCGAAACGTTGTGCCTCGACCCAGCCTCGCGACTGGGCCTGCTCGAACAACCATTGGCTACCCCAGGGAGACAATCCCAGCCCGGCCAGCGTCAGAACCAGACCCAGCAACCACAGGATCAGGAACAGCAGCAGCCGAATCAGAACTCCGGTCCGATGGAGAAATGAAGACGCCAAGAGTCCTCCTCGTCGTCAAACGGATGGGCAATATCGAAACGGATCGGCCCAACGGGTGATATCCAGCGCACGCCGATGCCTGCGCCGGTCTTGAGTTCATCGGGCCACCACTCGTCGAAGGCGTTGCCGGTATCGACGAAGGTCGCACTCCAGAAATTGCCGGTAAGGTGTCGTTGATACTCGACGCTGCTGGTCAACATGTGCTGCCCGCCGAGCAGCTCGCCGTCATCGTTTTCCGGTGACAGGCTCTCGTAGGAATAGCCGCGTATGCTCTGGTCGCCACCGGCGAAGAAGCGTAGCGAGGGCGGTATCTTGTCGAAGGTATTGGTGGCCATGGCGCCCCCACCGATACGTCCGACGAAGCGGTTTTCGCTACCGAGCATCCGAACCCACTGGGAGTTGAAGGTGGTACGCACAAAGCGGGCATCCGACCCCCACGAAGGATCGGACCACTCCAGGGTCAATTCCTGCTTGTCGCCCCAACTCGGGAAGATCGGGTTGCGTTTTCGTGTCCGCGACCAGCTGATGCCGGGATAGAGCAGCAGCACGGCAGCGTCCTGGTCGGCCTGGGTGAAATCCTCGTAGGTGGTCTGCCAGTAGAGATCCTGGATCCAGCCGTTGGAGAACTCCCAGTGGCGGGCCACCTGCACCGAGCTCTCGAAGCTCTTGGTGTCCTCGTTGTCGATATTCTTGAGGCCGTAGCGAACCCGATAGCTGTCTCTCAGCGGCGTTTCCAGCGGGATCCTGTACTCCCCCGAGAAGCGCTGCTCCGGGCCCGAGAGATAGAGCGAGTTGGTCAGGCTGTGCCCATAGCGATTGAGCCAGGGCATGGTCCAGGAAAACTGGGTCCGCGGGCCCACGTCGGTGGCGTAGCCGACACCAACCTCGAACTGATGGCGGTCGGCCGGTGTCAGCTCGACATCGACGGGTACTACCGTGGGCCGGCTATCGGTCAACTCGCGCGCCATGCTCAGTCCCGGCCCGCCGAGCACGCTGGACGGATCGGCCGTGGTGTCGCGTCCGGTCGATTCGCTCCACCACGGGCTGGGGGTGGTGGATGTGGCCTCTTCGTTCACCCGCGGACGCACCGCCACGCCAGCGAACCAGTCGGTTTGCCCGAGATTCTGGTTGAGCGTGGCGAGATCACCAGCGAGATACGGGTCGCCAGGCTCGAAGGGAATCATGTTTTTCAACCGGCGCGGTTCGATCTGGCTTCCCTGGAAGTGCACATGCCCGAATCGATAGCGTTGACCACTGTCGAGATCGAGGAAGATGCGGGCGCTATTCTCCCAGGGACGCACTTCGATCCGTTGTTGACGGAAGCGAGAATTGAAGTATCCGCGCTCCAGCGCCAGGGTCGACATCTTTCCCTTGAAACCGTCGTAACGAGAATGCAACAGCGGATCACCGACCTTGAGCGGATTCGAACGCATCACCTGCTCGAAGGCTTCGTCCTGCTTGGCGTCGCCCTCCAGCGAAACGTCGACCTGGGTGATCTTGGCGCGCTCGCCTGGCTCGACATCGATCACGACCTGACGATTGTCTGTGTCGGGGTAATGGGTAGCCAGTTTGGCGTTGTAGTAGCCAAAAGCCTGTAGCGCCTGCTCGGCACGATTCCTGACGACTCCGTCCAGACGTTCCCGGGTAGCCTGGCTGTCGGGCTCGAGTTCGGACAGGATGTTGATCACGTTCTCCGCCGGAGGCCCGCTCAATCCTTTGACCGTCACATCGAGTGCCCAGGCGTGCCCTGCGGCAGGCAGCGCCAGGCAAATGAGTCCCGTCCGTAGGACCTTGACTTGCCGCATTACATCAACCTCCGCCGCGCTGTAAGTCGGAAACGTCCGTGATCAAGGAGGCCACGCGGCTCGTCAATTGCGAGCGGCTGGCCTCGAGAGATCCCAGTCTCTCCCTGAGCTCGCGAATCTGGGCGGTACTCGCTCCCGTGGGCAGCGCATCGACACGTGACTGCAAAGACTCGAGACTCGCATTGAGAGCCGTCTGGCCTTGCCGAAGTTCCGTCATCGAGCTGCGAATTTGATTCAAGGCGTCGGATGATGGCACGTCTTTTTTGGCAAGGGCCTCGACACGGGATTCGAGGTCGGCGACGGAAGCGCGCAGATCGGTCGAGTCGCTCCCTTCGACCTGTTGCGAAAGGGCTTGTTGAGATTGACGCAACTTTTCGAGCGAGGTTGTTAGCTGCTCCGATAGCGCCTGACGGGCCTGCTGCTGCTGATCGAGCGAATTCCCTACCGAGTCGAGGCGATCGTTCTGTTGTTGCTGGCCACCCTCGAGCGAAGTCAGCCTGGCGGCCAGCGCCCCGCGCTCGTCCTTTCCTGTGCTTTCGAGGGCATCGAGCGAGGATTTCAGCGTGCCAATCAATGCCTGCAGATTCCGATCGGAGTCCTGCAACTTCTCGATCTGCCGAGTCGTTTGGTCGTCCGGCTGGGAATCCGCCACTCGCGTTTCCAGGCTCCCTATCGCCGCTCGCGTGGCTTCCAACTGGTCACGCAAGCGATCGAACTCGGCCCGCAAGCTTTCACCGGAAGCGTCCAGTGTCGATCCGGTCGCATCGACACGCTGGTTGAGCCTGTCGATCTGGGCGCTCTGTGCTTCCAGCCGCTGAAAAAGCTGCCAGCCTCCCGCGCCCGCTCCGGCAATCAGTAGCAGAATGAGAAACCACAGCGGCCACACTCTGGGCCGGCCGCGTCCGGGAGACCCTGGGTAACGAGACGCACCCGACCGGCGTGTCGTCATGTCGTCTCGATCTGGAACGATGGTTGGGGATGCGCGATGCTCGTCGGATTGTGATGGCATTGCCGTCGTGTACCTTGCCAATAGTGATGCGGATACTGCGAGAGAACAGGAGGCTCGGCATCCGGGGCCTAGAGCCCGGATGCCTGTCCAGACGCGTCAGTCATGGAAACCACTATGCCACGAAAAGCTGGCCTCGGGCGGCTGACGGGATCACGTTACGTGAAAGCCGGCATAAAACCCAGGCTTGGCAGCGGTCGGCTCGCGTGATAGTGGCAGCGGCCCGATCACCATCGCCGGATTGGCGATGAAGGTCGCGTTCGCGGTAGCATGCCCGCCACCCGCGGAGCGTAATGTGGCCCTCTCTCCCCCTATCGTCGATGAGCCCGATGCCTGAATTCGCTACCCGATTCGAGTTGCCCGCCCTTCCGTTCGAGCGCCATTCACTGGAGCCCGATGTATCCCGGGCCCAGGTCGACCTGCTCTACAGTCACTACCATCGCCGCCATATCGATACGCTCAACGCTCGAGGCGCAACGATACACGGGCACTCTCTGTCGAGTCTCGCCGAGCACGACGGAAACGCGATTCGCCGTTCTGCGCAGGAGGCCTGGAACCTGGTCTTCTTCTGGCACGGTCTCAGCGCCGGAAGCGTTGCGGTACCCGCTGTCCTGGCACGACGAATCGACCAGGCCTTCGGCGGTATTGGAGCGTTACAGTATCGATGGCGAGCTCACGTTCATGACGTCGCCGAGGGCTGGTCCTGGCTGACTGTCGACGCCAGTGGCGATCTGGAACTGCTGGCGTCGCCAACGGGAGAGCGCCCCGTAGGAGCGGCTCCGCTGCTTGCCATTGCGTTGGCCGAAGATGCGTACCGAATCGATTATCGTGGACGCTGCGGAGACTATTTCGATGCGCTGTGGCCCCACATGAACTGGGACTATGCGCAACTCAACCTCGAAGCGACCGGTTGAACGCCGGCCCTTGGGCCGGCGAGGCACGTATTCTCCGACGTTTGGGGCTAGGCGCGACGGCCGATGCCACGGTAGACAAAACCGCGAGAGGCGACGTAGGCCGGGTCGTAGATGTTGCGACCATCCAGAATGAGCGGTGTCTTCAGTGACTGCAGTAGCCGACGCCAATCCGGGTTCCAGTAACATTTCCACTCCGTTACCAGCATCAGGGTATCGGCCCCCTCACAAGCGCTGTAGAAATCGCCTTCGCACAACACCAGTTGCGGATGGTCGGGATAGAGCTCACCCAACGCATGCAGTGCCGCCGGATCATGGACCCTGACAGTGACACCCTGAGCCCACAGCGCTTCCAGCAACGTCAGGACCGGAGCATGGTCGATTCGCGCCGTTCCGGGTTTGAAGGCGGCCCCCCAGATGGCCACGGTGCGGCCTTCCAATTCCCCTTTGAAGTGGTTCCAGAGCTTGCGGAACAGCGTCTCTTTCTTACCTTCGTTGATGTCGAGAACGTGCTCCAGCAAATGAGACTCCCTCCCGGTCGAGTGCTGAACGTCGGCCAAACGCATCAGATCCCGTGAGAAATTGGGCCCACCGAAGCCACAGCCAGGGTAGAGATACTCGAAGCCGATGCGGGTATCAGCCCCCATCCCCTGCCGCACATACTCCACGTCCACGGCGAGCGAATCGGCAAGGCCTGCCAACTCGTTCATGAAGCTGATACGCGTCGCCAGCATGCCGTTGATGGCCAGTTTGGTCAGCTCGGCTGCGCGCCGGGGCATCAACTGGAATACCTCATGGCGGCGATTGAAGGCCCGCAGCAGTTCGCGGATCTGCCGGGTACCCCATTCGTCTTCACTGCCCAACAACCAGTGCGCGGGTCGGGTGAACGTTTCCCAAGCACGCCCTTCCTCGATGCGATCCGGTAGCGCCACGGCCACTTGGCCGGCGTGTCCGAGCAACGCCTCAAGTTTCTCCGTCTGCCCGACCGGGAACGTGGAGTTGTTGACGATGATCAGCGGCGTGCTCTGGCGCCCCGGCACCTGCTTGACATAACTTTCCGCCGACTCCCGTTGATCTGGAGAGAGTGCCAGCCAATGGACGTCAGCATCGGTATCGGTCGGCACTTCATCCACGATCGTCAACTGGCCGGAGTCTTCACCGGCCAGAATCTGGTCCTTGAGCCCCGGCTCGCTGATCAGCCAGTCGGCATTCGCCAGGTCCTCCCAACGAAAATCGGCATGTGGCATCCAGGTAACCTGATGCCCAACCGAGCACAATGCGGCGGCGGCGGTTGCCGCGGCCAATTCGCTACCATGTACGACCACGCGCATTGACTTAATCCTCGGCCGCGTATTGCTGAATCAACTGACGGAATCCCTCACCCAAGGTCGGATGCTTCCGCCCCAGGGCCAGTATCGCTTCGAGATAGCCGAGCTGGCTGCCACAGTCGTAGGTCTGGCCCTGCATGCGATAGGCCGCCGCACCGCTGTTCTTGCGCAGCGTCTCTATCGCATCTGTCAGTTGAATCTCGTTACCTGCGCCAGGGGGTGTTTCGGCCAGAATCGGAAAAATCTCGCCCGGCAGCAGATAGCGACCAATCACGGCCAGCGTGGACGGCGCCTCTTCGACCTTGGGTTTCTCGACCATGCCGGTCAGTGGTGCGCTCTTGCCTGCGGCGGGCTCGGCGCCCTCCAGTGCGACAATGCCATATTTGTACGTCAGTTCCCTGGGAACGGTTTCGACCATGATCTGGGCCTTGCCGGTGTCGTCGAACGCCTTGATCATGCCGGTGAGATCGTTGCTGGACATACCGTCGTCGTCGATGACCACATCGGGCAGCAGGACGGCGAACGGATCATTGCCGATGACCGGGCGGGCGCACAGGATGGCATGACCGAGCCCCAGCGCCTCCGGCTGGCGCACGCTGATGATATTGACGTCGTCCGGAATGATGTTGCGCAGTTCTTCGAGCAGTTCGTTCTTGCCCTTGGCCTCGAGCTGGGTCTCGAGCTCGAAATGCTTGTCGAAATGGTTCTCGATGGCGCTCTTCGAGGAGTGAGTGACCAGGACGATCTCCTTGATGCCCGCCTTTACCGCCTCGGTGACCACGTACTGAATCACCGGTTTGTCGACGATGGTGATCATCTCTTTGGGAATCGCCTTGGAAGCGGGCAAACAGCGGGTGCCGAATCCGGCGACGGGCAGTACGGCCTTGCGAATCATCTTTTAGGTCCTTCCCTTCCTGGGTATGAAATCAACGATTGCCGGTGTCCCGACTTCGTATCCTTCTGCTAGCTTAGCGGGCGAGAAGCCGAAAGCACAGTCGCAGAAAAGCGACAACTCCAGGTGCTTGTCAGCCAACTCGCTTTTCGTCCGACGTGGTCTCCAGACAAGCTACCGTCCATAGTAGAATATCGCAAAGCGATGCACCGATGCGCGACACCACGGCTTGGCCGACCGACTTGACGGTGCACCGACATTCCCGGAAAGGAAATCCGTTCATGACATCATCACCTCACGACGAAGCTTCTCTTCATCACAATGTCGACCATGCTGAAATCGCCAAATTCGATGCGCTTGCCAGCCGCTGGTGGGATCGGGAAGGCGAATTCAAGCCGCTGCACGATATCAATCCGCTGCGCCTGGGCTTCATCGATACTCATGTCTCCCTGGCCGGCAAACGTGTCCTCGATGTGGGGTGCGGGGGTGGAATCCTTAGCGAAGCCATGGCCATGCGCGGTGCCGAAGTCACGGGGATTGACCTGGGCGAAGCGCCCTTGGCGGTCGCGCGGCTTCACCAGATGGAGAGTGGCGTTGAGGTAGACTACCGTCGCATCAGCGTGGAGGCGATGGCGGCAGCACATGGCGGCGAGTTCGATGTCGTGACCTGCCTCGAGATGCTCGAACACGTGCCGGATCCGGCTTCAGTCATCGCGGCCTGCGCCAAACTGGTCAAGCCTGGCGGTCATCTGTTCTTCTCGACGATCAATCGCAATCCGAAATCCTACGCCTTCGCGATTGTCGGTGCCGAATACGTGTTGGGCCTTCTGCCGAGGGGCACCCACGAGTACCGCAAGCTGATCCGCCCTTCCGAGCTTTCCGGTTGGTGCCGACAGCATGGCCTGCGGCTTCAGAATCAGACCGGGCTGGTCTACAACCCCCTGTCCCGGCGCTACCGGCTGGATCCCAATGATGTTTCGGTCAACTACATGGTGCACGTGCGTCCGGAATGGACCGGCAGCGGCGACGACATATGAGCCATGACGCCCTCCCGAAAGCGCTATTGTTCGATCTCGACGGGACCCTGGTCGATACCGCTCCCGACTTGGCCGAAGCCACCAATCGGTTGAGAGAGCACCATGGACTGGCGAGGCTTCCCTACGAGGTCATCCGAGCGCAGGTCTCCAACGGGGGGAGCGCTCTGGTGACGCTGGCGCTGGAATTCGCCAGCGACCACCCGCAACATGCCGGCGCTCGTCAATATCTGCTGGATCGTTATGCGGAAGTCGTCGCCGACTATAGCCGCGTCTATCCGGGGCTGGCGGACCTGATAGCGCGCTGGGAAGCCGAGGCGCGGGGCTGGGGGATCGTGACCAACAAGCCCAGGGCCTATGCGGAGCCACTAATCGAAGCTCTCTCATTGCGGCCTGGGGTGCTGGTCTGTGCCGATGATCTGCCTGTCAGGAAACCCGAGCCGGAACCGCTGTGGTTCGCCGCTCGTCGGCTGAACGTGGAACCGGGCCAGTGCTGGTATGTCGGGGACCATCGACGCGACATGGAAGCGGCCGAACGAGCCGGCATGACGGCGATTGCCGTGCGCTACGGCTATATCCCGGAAGAAGAACCGTTCGATGAGTGGCCGGCGGACCGCTGGTTCGAGACGTCGGAGTCTCTGGCCGACGCGCTGCTGGCGTTACTGGCGGCCCGCTAGACGGTACTCAGGTTTTCGGGGGCTGGGCATCGAAGGCTTCGCCACTGACCCCCTCGCTCTCCGAACCCATCAGCCACAGATAGGTTGGCATGATCTCTTCCGGTGTACGGAGCACCTGAGGGTCTTCGTCGGGGTAGGCTGCCCGACGCATGGCAGTGCGTGTGGCGCCGGGGTTGAGAGAGTTGAAGCGAATGCCGGAACCGTGGTGCTCGTCGGCCAGAATCTGCATCAACCCCTCGGTAGCGAACTTCGAGGTCGAATAGGCCCCCCAGTTGGCTCGCCCTCGTCGTCCAACACTGGATGAAGTGAACACGACGGACGAATTGCCCGATTGACCCAGTAGCGGCAGCAGCGCTTGGGTTAGCCCCAGCGTCGCGGTGAAGTTGACCTGCATGACCTTGGCCCAGAGCTCCAGATCGTAGGACGCCACCGACACCCGATCACCGAGGATGCTGGCGTTGTGCAGCAATCCGTCCAGGCGCCCGAACTCCTTCTCGAGCTTGGTGGCCACCGCCAAATGATCCTGGGCGGCCGCACTTTCCAGGTTGAGCGGGAATATCGCCGGCTGCGGCGCGCCCATCGCTTCGATGGCGTCATAGACCACCTCGAGCCGGCTGACACTGCGTCCCAGCAGAATGACCGTGGCGCCGTGGCGCGCATAGGTCATCGCCGCGGACCTGCCAATGCCGGTGCTGGCACCGGACACCAGCACGATCTTTCCGGCGAGCAGGTCCGCGGGCGCCTGATAATCGATATGGCAGGTCATAAGGTAACGTCCTGAGTCGTAGTGCCGTGGAATCGGTAAGCGATCCGGTCAGCCCATTTGGTTGAGGAAATCACCCGCCATCTGCGCGGCGTTGCTATCGGGATAATCGCTACGCACTCGCTGCAGCAGTTGCCGACTACCCTCGGTATCGCCCTGACGTGCCTTTAGCAAACCCAACTTGTACAGCGCATCCGGTACCTTGTTGCTCTGAGGATAATCGTTGATGACGGTATCGAACGCATCGGCGGCCTGATCGAGCTGGGACTGTGCCGAGTAGAGCTCTCCCAGCCAATAGTGCGCATTGGGTAACAGGCTGGACTGCGGGTAATCGCCGATGAAGCGTTGGAAGGCGTCAATGGCGGCGTCGAACTGGCGTGACTGCACTTGCTGAAACGCTGCCTGATAGGCTTCCCGCCCGTTATCCCCAGTCGCACTGGATGAGGTCGAATTGCCCACGGTAGTGTCGGCTTCGCCATCAGCGTTCGCCGTCGAAGCACTGCCGCCGGAGACGGCGTTCGCGGTATCGCTGTCGACGTCGGACCCGTTCAAATCGTTGCTGGTATCTCCAGCGCCGCCTGAATTCGCCCCGCCGCCGGAAATACGGTCATCGAGATCCAGATACTGTTGCTGGGTCTGCTGCTTGAGCTGGTCCAACTGGTAACGCAACTCCTCGACCTGGCCGCGAAGCTGCTGGATCTGCTGCTTGTTGTCCTGTAGCTGATTGAGAATCGTCAGGGTGCCGCCGCCACTTTGGCGGGCTTCCGTCTGACTGTAGAAGCCGTTCGATTGACCGGTGAGATCATCGATGGCCGGTTGCTGAGCCCATACGGACAGCGGGAGCACCAGGGCTCCCGCGCCGCACAGTCTTTTCAGACCGTGTTTCATGCTTTTCTCCGTCGCTGCTTAGTACGAGAACACGACGCGACGATTCTTGGCGTAAGCTTCTTCGGTGTGGCCCTGAACTGCCGGACGCTCTTCACCGTAGCTGACGATCTGGATCTGTGACGGGGACACACCCTGGACGGTCAGGTACTGCTCGACCGCCTGTGCACGACGCTCGCCGAGGCCCAGGTTGTACTCGCGGGTACCGCGCTCGTCAGCATAACCCTGAAGGGTCACGTTGGTGTTCGGGTTGGCCATCAGATACTGAGCGTGGCCGCGCAGTACCGATTCGAATTCGGGGCGAATTTCTTCGCTGTCGAATGCGAAATAGATGGTGTCGACGCTGGGGCGCTGTTCGTTGGCGCCCATCTGCGAGCCAGAGGTGCCCTGTCCGGAAGTCATGCCCTGTCCGGACGTGCCGCCGGAAGTGCCATTCATGTCCCCTTCCTGGGTACCGCCACTGCTGGAACAGCCAGCCACTACGGCTAGCGACAGCGCGACTGCTAACGTCTTGGCGTAGGTCTTCATTTGCATTGTCATCTCCTTGCTCGGATGTCGAATGACACAATGACTGTAGTCGTTTAGTTCAAAAACGGCGACCACGCGGGTTCGCGTACGTCACCCTGCGCCGAAGGCAGTCGGAAAGACGCTCGTCCATCCGAAGAAACTGCCCCCAACACACCTTGCGCCCCTTGCTGGGTAGCGAAGATTACCATGGTGCCATTCGGCGCGACACTGGGCGATTCGTCCCAACGTGAATCCGTCAGGACCGTCACGCGACCGGTGTCGAGATCCTGCTTCGCCACGTGATAACCGCTGTCGTCACGAGTCACCATGAACAATGATTTTCCATCCGGTGAAAAACGTCCATCGGAATTGTAGTTGCCGGTAAAGGTCACCCGCTCGGCCTGGCCGCCCGTTGCCGACATGCGATAGAGCTGTGGCGCTCCGCTGCGATCGGAGGTGAAAATCAGGGACTGGCCGTCCGGGGACCAGTCGGGCTCGGTCTCGATGGCGGGATTGGTGGTCAGTCGGGTCAACTGACGAGTTGCCAGGTTCATCACGTAGATCTCCGGCTGTCCATCCTTGGAGAGCGACATCGCGAGCTTGCGGCCATCCGGCGACCAGGCCGGCGCCCCATTGATGCCGCGGAAGGATGTCAGGCGGACCCGCTCTCCCGTGGAGGCATTCTGCACGTAGATAGCCGAGTTGCCGGATTCGAACGATACATAGGCGATCTTCTGACCATCCGGCGACCAGGCCGGTGACAGGATCGGATCGTCGGACGACAGAACCTGCTGGCCGTTGTGTCCATCGGCATCCGCCACGTAAAGCGCGTATCGCGCGTTGTCGCCGGTACCGCTAGCCGAGACGTAGGCAATACGGGTGGAGAAAGCACCCCGGATCCCGGTGATCGCCTCGAAGATCTGGTCGCTGATGTAGTGGGCGCTGGCACGAAGATCGCCACTTGACGAGGTCAGCGTCTCGCCCAGCATGCGCTTGCCTCCCAGTATGTCCATCAGCTCGTACTGGATCCGATATTGATCGCCCTGGGGCTCGATTTTCCCGACCACGAGATAGCGGGCGTCGACACGTTTCCAATCGTCGTAGAACACGTCTTCACTGCTGCTCGGCAGAGACACGAGAGAACTACGGCTCAGCGGCGAGAACTGGCCGCTATGTTCGAGGTCGTCGCTGACGATCTGCGCCACATCCTGCGGCAACCCGCCTTGTCCACTGAATTCGAACGGTACGATGGCGATGGGCGTGGCCTGATCGCTACCGCGGGTGATTTCGATGGTCAGGTTCTGCGCCTGAGCCTGGGCAGTGGCCGCCAGACAAAACAGCGACACCAGCCAACCAGCGGCCAGGGTCTTCCATCCTTGAGACATCCATCGTTTCATCACTGTATATCCCCGGGTGTGAATTTGAGATTGAAATCGCGGAACCGCCGCTGCAGACCGGCATCCAACTGCTGCAGCTCGCGGAACGGTGCCGCGGCTTCCACGGCCTGCGTGGCCGAGCGATCGAAGCTGGGGCTGCCGCTACTACGAGTGACGCTGGCTGCCAGCAGTTCACCCGAGGGCCCGAGCCTCACTCTGACTTGCGCCACCAAACCATTGTCCACGTTGGCCGGCAAGTGCCACCGATCCTCGACGGCACGTTTGACCAGATTGATGAAGCTGTTCGAGGCCTGGTCGGACTGTTCCGCATTGGCGATTCGCTCCTGTTCGTTGGAGATGGAATCGCTCATTGACTCGGCTGCCGCCTCCTTGGCTGCCGCTTCGGCCTGGCGCTTCCTCTCAGCCTCGGCCTTCTTCTTCGCCTCCTCGGCCTGGCGTTTCTTCTCCGCCTCGGCTTCAGCCTTCTTCTTCGCCTCCTCGGCCTGGCGTTTCTTCTCCGCCTCGGCTTCAGCCTTCTTCTTCGCCTCCTCGGCCTGGCGTTTCTTCTCAGCCTCAGCCTCAGCCTCAGCCTCGGCTTCGGCCTTCTTCTTCGCCTCCGCCGCCTGGCGCTGCTTGGCTGCTTCGGCTTGCTGTTTCTCGAGCTCAGCCTTTCGCGCGGCCTCTGCCGTCTTCTGCTGCTCTTCAGCCTTGGCCCGCTCGGCTGCCGCCTGTTCCGCTGCCTGCTGGCGACGCTCGGATTCTGCCTGGGCTTGCTCCGCGGCGGCCTGCCGTTGAGCCTCCTGCTGCTGGGCCTGCTCCTGAGCTTGCTGCTCGGCCGCCTGCTGCGCGGCACGCGCCCGCGCTTCCCGAGCGTACTGCGCCTGGTCCGTTGCGGTCACATCGCTGACCAGTGTGGCCTGTACCACCGAGGACGAACTGGGCGTGGGCTCGCTATCCGGCAGACGCAACATCGTCAACAATAATGCCACCACGTGAACGGCGATCGCCAGAACGACGGGCAAGCCGTAACCGACACGGCGGTTTCGCTTCGCCATGCTGACTCCTTACCCGTCGTTGCCTTGCGGCGGCTCGGAAATCAATCCGACATTCGCCACACCTGCCATCTGCAGCGTACTCATCAATGTCACGACCTGACCGTATGATGCATTCTTGTCACCACGGACCATGACCGGCGTGTTGGGCTTGCGCTCTAGAATCGCCACCACCTGATCACCGACGGTCTGCAACGTGACCGCCTTGTCCTGTTCGCCCAGCGATATGAAGTATTCGCCCTGGCTGTCCACGGAGACGATGATCGGCTCCTGCTCTTCGGTATCGATCGGCTCCGACGTGACCTGCGGCAGGTCGACCTGCACGCCTTGGGTCAGCATCGGCGCGGTGATCATGAAGATCACCAGCAGTACCAACATGACGTCGATGAACGGTACGACGTTGATTTCGCCCATCGGCTTGCGCCGATGATGGCGGCTATAGGGTCCACCCATGTTGAACCTCCGCCTCAGGCCGCCGGGTTGCCACCGCGACCTTGCAGGTTACGGTGCAGAATCGAATGGAACTCTTCGGCGAAATCCTCGTACTCGCCAAGCAGACGGCTGGCGATGGATGACAGCCGGTTGTAGAAGATCACCGCCGGAATCGCCGCGAACAGCCCCATGGCCGTCGCCACCAGAGCCTCCGCAATCCAGGGGGCCACGGTCGAGAGCGTCGCCTGCTGCGCCATTGACAGGCTCTGGAAGGAACCCATGATGCCCCAGACGGTGCCGAACAGGCCGATGTAGGGACTGGCCGACGCCACCGTGGCCAGCAGGGTGAGCTTGTCGTTGAGGTTGTCCTCCTCGCGTGATAGCGCCACGCGCTGGGAACGTTGTACACCGTCCAGCACGGCTTCGCTGCTGCGCGTCTTGGGCATCAGGCGATTGAACTCACGGAACCCCGCGCGAAACACATGCTCCGAACCTTGCGCTTCGTAGTTCTCCGGCACGTCACGATAGAGTTCATTGAGATCGACGCCTGACCAGAAACGCTCGTCGAACGCTTTCTGCGCCTTTCTGGCTCGACTCAACGCGAAGCTGCGTTGAAAGATGACGACCCATGAAGCGACCGAAGCGGCCAACAGCAGGAGCATGACCAGCTGGACCACCAGACTGGCGTTCATGATCAGATGGGGGATGGACATGGAGTCGTTCACGAAAATCCTCGAATCACTGGCTTGGAATGGCGGATGTCAGCGCCGCGTGTAGTTCGCTGGGCCAACGTCTCGGTTTCAGGCGTTGCGCATCGACACACGCAATATCGACCGTCGCTTCGCATAATGTATCCCCGTCGTACCGGACCGCCTGCACGAATTGCAACGAGCAGGCAGAAAGGCGGCCGACGCCGGCTGTCACTTCCAGCCGGTCATCGAGCCGCGCAGGGCGTGCGTAGCGGCACTGCAGCGAATGTACCACCAGTTGTACGCCCTGCTCGATCAGTCCACGTTGACCGAAGCCCAATGCGTTCAACCATTCGCTCCGCGCACGCTCCATGAATTTCAGATAGTTAACGTAGTACACGATGCCACCAGCGTCGGTATCCTCGATGTAGACCTTCACCGGCAGGATGAATTCACTCATTGCCGGAGCCGCCATGATTCGGGGGGGCGCTCCGGGGCGCCTGCTCGCTGGGTACGATACCGAAGTGGCTGTAGGCGGAGCGAGTGACGACGCGGCCGCGGGCGGTGCGCATCATGAAGCCCTGCTGGATCAGATAGGGCTCGATGACATCCTCGATCGTGTCGCGTTCCTCGCTGATGGCGGCCGCCAGGCTATCGACTCCGACCGGTCCGCCATCGAACTTCTCGATCATCGCCAACAGCAGCCGTCGGTCCATGTGATCGAGCCCATGGCTGTCGACGTTGAGCATGTTGAGCGCCTGATCGGCGATCGAGACGTCGACGCTACCGTTGCCCTTGACCTCGGCGAAGTCTCGTACCCGCCGCAGCAGGCGATTGGCGATTCGTGGCGTCCCCCGGGCCCGGCGTGCAATTTCCCGGGCGCCGGCGACATCGGCAGGCACATCGAGCAGGCGCGCCGAGCGGGTGACGATCTCGGTCAACTCGTCGATGGCATAGAATTCGAGCCGCTGGACGATCCCGAATCGGTCGCGCAGCGGTGAGGTCAGAAGGCCCGCACGCGTGGTGGCACCCACGAGCGTGAACCGGGGCAGATCGAGCTTGATCGAACGCGCCGCCGGACCGTCGCCGATCATGATATCGAGTTGGAAATCCTCCATGGCTGGATAGAGGACCTCCTCCACCGCAGCCGGCAGACGGTGAATCTCGTCGATGAAGAGTACGTCCCCCGGCTGCAGATTGGTCAGCATCGCGGCCAGATCGCCGGCACGTTCCAGCACCGGGCCGGAGGTGGACTTGATATCCACTTCCATCTCGGCGGCGATGATATTGGCCAGCGTCGTCTTTCCCAGTCCGGGCGGACCGAAAACCAGGGTGTGATCGAGACTGTCCCCGCGCTTTCGCGCCGCGGAGATGAAGATGTCCAGCTGTTCGCGCACCCGGGGCTGGCCGATATAATCATCGAGCCGGCGGGGACGGATGGCGTGGTCGACCTGCTGCTCGCCCTGTTGCGGTGGCGCTGCCACCAGGCGATCGGGTTCAATCATGGGCGCGTTATCCAGCCAACTGGCGTGACAGCGCTGCTTTGATCAGCGCCTCGGTCGGCAGATTCTTGTCCAGACCGGACAACATGCGGGAAGCCTCGGGGGGCTTGTAACCCAACGTCACCAATGCCGCCTCGGCATCCGCGTGCGGGTCGGACGACGGCCGCGCGGCGACATTGCCAGCCTCGAGTAGCGATCCCTGCCCCTCCTGCCAATGCGGGAAGCGGTCGCGCATCTCGACGATCAGTCGGTCGGCCGTTTTCTTGCCGACGCCGGGCAATTTGGTCAATGCCTTGCTGTCGCCATCCATGACGCAGCGGATGAAAGCATCGGTATCCATGCCCGAGAGAATGGCCAATGCCAGTTTGGGGCCCACGCCATTGACCTTGATCAGCGCCCGAAATAGCTGACGCTCTTCGTCACGGACGAAGCCATACAGAAGATGGGCATCTTCACGCACGCTAAGATGCGTGTATAGCCGCACCTCTTCTCCCACGCTCGGCATCGCAACCAGCGTGGTCATCGAGGTCTCGAGCTCGTAGCCCACGCCGTGTACATCGATGACGATCCAGGGGGGGTGTTTTTCCAATAGCGTGCCGTGCAGACGTCCAATCATGCCATCCGTGTCCTTACTCTGCCCGCGTCCACTATACGCATCGCCGATTCAACTGACTAGCCGCCGACACGCGGCTAGCGATCCGGCTTGAAGTCCCGCCAACGCCCGCCTCGCGAGGGTTTTCCACGACGTTTTGGCGCGACGGTCAGCAACCCTTGTCGAGCGTAAGCGTGGGTCAGTGCGATGGCCAACGCATCGGCGGCATCGGTTGGCGGCGGCGCATCCAGGGACAATAGCGCCACCACCATGTGCTGAATCTGCGCCTTCTCGGCGCCGCCGTTGCCAGTAATCGCCTGCTTGACCTGGCGAGCGGCATACTCGTGCACCGGTAGGCCATGATTGGCCGCGCACACGATCGCGCTGCCTCTTGCCTGACCGAGCTTGAGCGCTGAGTCGGCGTTCTTGTCCATGAACACCCGCTCGATGGCAAACTCCGAAGGCCGGTACTCACCTATCAACTCGCTGATACCGGCATAGATCCGTGCCAGCTTCTGGGCCAGGTCGTCTCCGTCGATGCGGATACAGCCACTGGCGACATAGCAAGGCTTGGCTGCGACATCGATGACGCCGTAGCCAGTGACTCGCGAACCGGGGTCGATACCCAACAGGATCAAGCGCCCGACTCCTCTGCCATTGTCCGCCAATCATGACTGGTCACGACGATGCACCTCGGGTTCCACTCTGCGAACACGTGCCGCGAATATGGTCGGAGCGGCGTCGAGCGCGAAAGATACCGGCAAAACAACGCCGGCGCCCATCTGGGGCGCCGGCATCCTGCCAGAACAGGCTCGTCATTCGCCGGAGGGCTCCGGCTGCGCTTTCTGGCGCAGGCGGATATGCAAGTCGCGTAGCTGCTGCTGGGTGACCTCGCCAGGAGCATCGGTCATCAGGTCTGCGGCACTCTGGGTCTTGGGGAAAGCGATGACATCACGGATCGTTCGCGATCCGGTCATCAGCATCACCAGCCGATCGAGACCGAAGGCCAGGCCACCATGGGGTGGCGCACCGTACTGCAGCGCATCGAGCAGGAAGCCGAACTTCTCTTCCGCCTCGTCCTTGCCGATACCGAGCACTTCGAACACCGCTCGCTGCATAGCCTGATCGTGGATACGAATCGAACCGCCGCCCAGCTCGGTGCCGTTCAGCACCATGTCATAGGCGCGGGACAGCGCCGTGGCCGGTGACGACTGCAGTTCTTCCGGCGAGCACGACGGTGCGGTGAACGGGTGATGCAGCGCGGAAAGCCGGCCGTTGTCGTCCGCTTCGAACATCGGAAAGTCGACCACCCACAGCGGCGCCCAGCGCAACGTGTAGAGTTCGAGGTCCTCACCCAGCTTGACGCGCAGCGCGCCGATCGCTTCGTTGACGATTCGCGCCTTGTCGGCCCCGAAGAAGATAATGTCGCCATCCTCGGCACCCACGCGATCCAGTAGCTGCTCGACGATGCCTTCCATGAACTTGACGATCGGCGACTGCAGCCCCTCGAGTCCCTTGGCGCGTTCGTTGACCTTGATCCAAGCCAGCCCTTTCGCGCCATAGATGCCCACGAACCTGGTGTATTCGTCGATCTCCTTGCGCGACAGCTTGGCGCCACCACTCACCTTCAGCGCCGCGACCCGACCGTCGTCGGCCTTGGCCGGGCCGGAGAAGACCTTGAAGTCCACCGATTGCATCAGGTCGTCGACATCCACCAGCTCCAGCGGGATACGCAGGTCCGGCTTGTCGGAACCGTAGCGCTGCATCGCTTCGCTGTAGGGCATGCGCGGAAACTCGGGCAGCGTGACGTCGAGCACGTCCCGGAACAGCTGGCGCACCATCTGCTCGGTCGTGGCCATAATCTCCTGCTCGTCGATGAACGACGCCTCGATATCGATCTGGGTGAATTCCGGCTGGCGATCCGCGCGCAGATCTTCATCCCGGAAACACTTGGCGATCTGATAGTAGCGATCGAAACCGGACACCATCAGCAGCTGCTTGAACAGTTGCGGAGACTGCGGCAGTGCGAAGAAGTGGCCATCGTGAGTCCGGCTGGGTACCAGATAGTCCCGCGCGCCCTCCGGCGTGGCGCGTGTCAGAATCGGGGTCTCGATATCGAGAAAACCCTGATCCTCGAGATAGGCACGCACGCTGTGGGTGATGCGCGAGCGCAGGCGCAGCTTCTCGATCATCTCCGGCCGGCGCAGGTCGATATAGCGGTACTTCAGCCGCACTTCCTCACCGACCTTGCCATGCTCGTCGAGCTGGAAAGGTGGCGTGGCGGCGGTATTCAGTACCTCGACCTGCTTGGCCAGCACCTCGATCATGCCGGTGGGCATGTTGGGGTTCTGAGTGCCTTCGGGGCGCAGTCGAATGCGGCCGACGATACGCAGTACGTATTCGCTGCGCGCACGGTCGGCGTTGGCGAACGCCTCCGCGGTGTCGGGATCCACCACCACTTGAGCGACACCGTCTCGATCGCGCATGTCGAGGAAAATGACACCGCCATGGTCGCGGCGGCGATGGACCCACCCGCAGAGCGTGACTTCGTGATCGATCAATGACTCGTTCAATTGGCCGCAATAATGACTGCGCATGCTGGATCCTAAAATTGTGAAGCTAAAAATGGTGAAGACGGTATTCAGGCCGAGGCTTTGCTCTCGCCACTCGCCTTGCTGGCGCCATCCGACTTGCCGGCGCTGTCGCCGGAAGCGGCGGGTTTGGCGCTATCGCCAACGAGGTTCTTCTTGCTGCCCGATTTGAAATCGGTCTCGTACCAGCCGCCGCCGGCCAGCCGAAAGCCGGCCGCGGAGACCAGCCGGGACAGTTCGGCGCGCGCGCAGGCCGGGCAATCCGTCAACGGCGCGGCGCTGATCTTCTGGAGCTTTTCCAACCGATGACCGCAAGCCTTACACTCGTATTCATAGATGGGCATGATGTCGTCACTCTCTATGACTGCCAGGGTCGCCGGCCGGTGATCGAGCGGCTTGCTGGCAATATCCAGGCGCGCTTCTCCCGACGAGCGTCGCGCCATCCTTTAGTCGGTTTTTCGTTCGTTCTTCGTCATGACCGGTGGCCACACGGACCTTCCCAAGCCAAGCTCGAAAGCCGCATAGTATAGCGCGTAGCGGCCGGTCGCAGGCAATATTACCGGCTGACAATGCCGATGTCGTCGTTCGCACGCCAGCGACCGCCAGGCGACGACCGTCGGAACGGAAAAGAGACAAGGAAAAGACGCATGAAAGCCGTACTTCTGGATGCCGCTTCCCTCGGCGACGACGTCGACCTCGCGCCGGTTCGCAAGCTCGTCGACGATCTCGTGACTCATCAGTTGACGGCCAAGGACGAGACGCTCGGCCGGCTCGAGGGTGCCACCATCGCGTTGACCAACAAGGTCGTCATCGATGCCGAACTGATCGATGCCCTCCCCGATCTGAAGCTGATCTGCGTGCTGGCCACCGGCACCAACAACATCGACATGGCCGCGGCCGAACGTCGTGGCGTCCTGGTCCGCAACGTTGCGGCCTACGGCACGGCGAGCGTCGCCCAGCACACCTTGATGCTGATGCTGGCCCTGGCCGCACGACTGCCGCTGTATCAGACCGACGTGCGTGATGGTGCCTGGCAGAGAAGCGACATCTTCTGCCTGCTCGATCACCGCACGTTGCAGCTGGCGGGCAAGCACTTGGTGATCGTCGGCAGCGGCGTGCTGGGTACGGCGGTGGCCAAGCTGGGGGAAGCCTTCGGCATGCGTGTCACTTTCGCCGCGCGCCCTGGCAACGAAGCCGACGATTCGCGTCCGCCGCTGGCGGCATTGCTGGGTGAAGCCGATGTGCTGAGCCTGCACTGTCCGCTGACGGAAGCGACTCGGGGCCTGGTCGGCCGCGAGGCGCTGGCGACGATGAAGACGGATGCGCTGGTGATCAATTGTGCGCGCGGAGGAATCATCGACGAGGGCGCGGCGCTCGCCGCCCTCCGCGATGGGCGACTGGGCGGGCTGGCTGTCGATAGCCTGCCCGTCGAGCCGCCACGGGAGGGACACCCCCTGCTCGATGCCCTGTCCGAGCCGCTCAACCTGATCGTGACGCCGCACAATGCCTGGATCACGCCGGAAGCGCGCCAGCGCGTCGTCGACCTGACCGCGGACAACCTGCGCACCTGGCTGAACGAGGAGCGCGCCTGATGGCGAACGACACTCCGAGGATCTACAACTACGGCTCCATCAACATCGACCACGTCTACCGGGTTCCGCACCTGGTGCGCCCGGGCGAGACGCTCTCCAGTACCAGCCTGCATCGGGTACTGGGTGGCAAAGGTGCCAATCAGTCGCTGGCACTGGCGCGCGCCGGCGGGTGCGTGGTCCACTGGGGGCGCCTGAACGAGGGGGACCGGTGGGCGCTGGAGCCGTTGGCCAGCGCTGGCGTCGACGTCGCGGATATCGAGTTGACCGATGACGCCAGCGGCCATGCGCTGATCCAGGTCGACGACGCCGCCGAGAACGCGATCATTCTCTATCCGGGTGCCAACCACGGCTTCGACGACGGTCGCCTCGGCTCCCTGGTCGACTCGGCCGCCCCCGGCAGTTGGATCCTGCTCCAGAACGAGTGCAATGACGCCGGAAAGATGCTGCGCCTGGCGGCCGGCAAGGGTCTGTCGGTCGCGTTCAACCCGGCCCCGCTCTCCGTGGAGATTGCCGACTTGCCGCTGGATCTGTGCCAGCTCCTGTTCCTCAATCGCGGCGAGGCGGCTGCGCTGGTCGGGCAGGAAGAGTCCGTCGATTCTGACATGCTGCTGGAGGCGCTGGCCACACGCTTGCCGGAGGTGGAGGTCGTCCTGACCCTGGGTGGCCAGGGCGCCTGTCATCAGCATCGGGGCCAGCGAATCACCCTGGCCGCCCACGCGGTGGAGGCCATCGACACCACGGCCGCCGGCGACACCTTCATTGGCTATTTCATGGCGGCCCGGCAGCGCGGCGACGATGTCGAGCAGGCGCTGCGCCTGGCGACGACCGCCTCGGCGCTCTGTGTCCAGACAGCCGGCGCCGAACCCAGCATTCCCGACGCCAGTGCCGTCGAGAAGGCCCTGGTGGCCCTACCCGCCCTCGCGGCCGAGCGCTCGACACTCTGACCATAGCCCTGAACATAGCTCTGAAAATAGCCCTGAACATCGTCACCGACGCCGCGCCGCCGGCCCGGCAGTTGGTGTCGCGCCACCTGAACCGATCCTAGGAATCCTCATGCCGACACCCATCATTTTCGACACCGACCCGGGGGTCGACGACGCCCAGGCCATCGCCATCGCGCTGGCCCACCCGGATATCGAGCTACTGGGCCTGACGACCACCTTCGGCAACGTCACGATCGAAGTCGCCACCCACAACGCGCTGCTGCTCACGGAGCTCGCCGGTCAGTCGATTCCCGTTGCCCAGGGAGCCGCCGGGCCGCTGGTCAAGCCCAAGAACCCGCCACCGGAACACATCCACGGCGACAACGGCCTGGGCAACATCGAATTGCCGGAGGTCTCCACACAAGCCCTGAAGCAGAGTGCCGCCCAGTTCATCGTCGATCAGGTCAATGCCCGGCCGGGAGACGTCGTGCTGGTCGCCGTCGGCCCGCTGGGCAATCTCGCCGCCGCATTGCAGCTCGACCCTGGTCTGGTCGACAAGGTCAAGCGAGTGGTGGTGATGGGCGGATCGATCCGTGAAGGCGGTAACGTGACCCCCGTCGCGGAAGCCAATATCTTCAACGATCCCCACGCCGCGGCCCGGGTGTTGCAGGCCGGCTGGCCGCTGACGCTGGTGGGGTTGGATGCAACGCACCGTTGCGTGCTGGACCCGCAGAGCATGGCGCGCATCGTTGAAGCCCAGGGCGCGCTGGGTAAAGTGTTGGGTGAGAGCTACGATTTCTATCGCGCTTTCTACCAGCAGGCGCTGGGCATCGATGGCTGTTGTCCCCATGACAGCTGTGCGCTGGTGTGGCTGCTGCGACCGGATCTCTTTACCGTCGAGCGGGGCTACCTGAGCGTGGTCACCGACGGTCTGGCCGAGGGGCAGACCGTGATGGCACCGGAGCGACGCGAGTTCGTCGACACCCGCTGGTCCCAAGGCAACGTGACGGAGGTCTGCATGAACGCCGATGGCCCAGGCGTCATCGACTGGATCGTCGATACTCTCGTCGCCCCTCCCTCGCACTGAAACGGGATCGCCCGATCGCCGGAGGCGATCGGGCGGCGTCTCGTCGTACTCCGGTACCGCCGTCCGGCTTTCTGACTGCTCAACTCGTGGTGAAGCTCGCAGGCGCCGCGAGCGTCGCCTCCTCGACCGTGACATCGGTGACGTCCGCGGCCGGCGACCCCTCCCAAAGCTGATCGATCAGTTCGGCGATGGCGATGGCTTCGCCATGGGCGGTTATCTCGACACGTCCATCCTCGAGATTGATCGCATGACCGGTAATGCCCCAGCGCTCCGCGTGACGACGTACATGTTCACGGTAGCTGACGCCCTGGACTCTCCCGCTCACCCAGGCCTTGATCGTCCGATGGGTCATGAGATGCCTCCTCCTTTGTGATCACTTCATGGCGCACCGCCACGGCCGTATTGCGAGGAATGATGCTGCCGCCCTTGGCCAGGACATGGGTTCGGGTGAACGCCGCGCCGAACAGCAGGATCAGCGATGAGTAGTACACCCAGAGCAGCACCAGCACTACCGAACCAGCGGCGCCGTAGGTCGACGCCGTCGCGGTGTGCGCCAGATAGGCAGCGATGGCGTTGCGGCCGAGGATGAATAGCAGCGCCGTCACCAAGGCGCCGAGCAGTACGTCGCGATAGGAGAGCACGACGTCCGGCAACACCTTGAAGATAGCGGCAAAGAACAGCGTGATGACCACGATAGACAGCGCGAACTGAGCGATCTCGAGCAGAAACACGCTGCCAGGAACCCAGTCCCCGGCGTAGCTAAACGTCGCCTGCACGATGACACCCAATATCAATGACACGAGTAGCACGAAACCGATCGCCAGTACGACGGCCATCGACAGTAGACGTTTCTTGGCAAATAGAAAGATACTGTTGCGATCCGGATTGGGCGCGACACCCCAGATGGTATTGAGCGAAAACTGCATCTGACCGAATACCGTTGTCGCACCAATGAGCAGCGTGACGAAGCCCGCTACCGTTGGCAGGATGCCCGAGGCTTGGATGCTCGATTGCGCGACGGCGCTCTCGATTGCGCTGGCCGCCGAAGGGCCGAGCGTATCCTGCAAGCGGTTCACGATCTCACCGCGCGCCGCATCCTCACCCAGCCATAGTCCCACCACAGTGACCGCGATGATGACCGTTGGCGCCAGAGAAAAAAGCGTGTAGAACGCCAGCGAGCCAGCGTAGCTGAAGGCGTTGCGGTCAAGCCATAACTTGACTGAATCGCGAACGACGGCGAACCAGTATTTGCAGAAAAAGACGGCTTTGGAGTAGAGGGCTATCAAGTCGAGTTCCCTATTGTCTGCTGTCACCGCGGGCGGTAAAGACGAACCTTGAATAATCGGCCTGTTACGACACACCCAGTCTAGACGAGATTTCCGCACTTCCCGCGCCAGCGGCGGAACGTCATCCGTACCGAGCGCGACTCATGCACGCAGGAAATCGCTGGGGAGCTTCATCATGCGGCGCCACAGTTTCTCGACACCGGGCTTGTGAACCAGCGAGCATCGATACAGGCGAATTTCCAACGGGATATCCCAGTCGCTCCCCGCGGCGCGCACCAGCTTTCCGTTCGCCAGTTCGTCGCGGATGCAGAAATCGGGAATCCAGGCCAGCCCGACCCCCTGCAGGGCCATGCCCTTGAGCCCTTCCGCCATCGCCGTTTCGTAGACGGTCTTGAGGCGCATGCGCCCTGGCTCGTTCTTGAGCAGCATGCGGACACTGCGGCCGAGGAAGGCACCCTGGGTGTAGGACAAGAACGGAATCGGCCCGTCGCCATCGAATGAAAATCTCGGCTCGCCGGCGGCATCCGGAACGCTGACGGGAATCATCTTGACCTGCCCGATGGAGAACGAGGGAAAGATTTCGGCGTCCAGCTGCATGGTGGCGTAGGGGTCATGGTAGGCCAGCATCAGGTCGCAGTTGCCCTCCCGAAGGACGTGGATGGCATCGCCGACGTTCATGGCCACCAACCGGGTGGGCAGCTCGCCGACGCCTTTCTGCAGGCGCGATATCCAGGGCGGATAGAAGGCCAGCGCCAGCGAGTGGGCGGCGACGATGTCCAGGGCTTCGTTGTCCATCGCGAGACCGCGGAGATGGGCCAGGCTGTCGTTGAGCTGCTCGACGATGTTCCTGGCGGTCACCAGGAAGAGCTGCCCTTCCGGCGTCAGGCTGACCGGCGTGGTCGAGCGGTCCACCAGGGTGGCGCCGACGGCTTGTTCCAACGAACGAATGCGCCGACTGAACGCGGGCTGCGTGACATGTCGCTGGCGCGCCGAAGCCGAGAAGCTCCTCGTGTTGGACAAGGCCACGAAGTCCTCGAGCCATTTGGTTTCTAGATTCAATGGGGGCCTCCCGGCAACCCTTCATGCATTGATGACGTCGAGCGCCACGCCAGTGGCATCGCTACTGTACGGGCGACAGCAGGTACGTGGCCCGTGACACCAGCTTGCGCCATAGCGGCCTCTCCTCGAGTTCGCGCCGGCTGACCTGTCGGCTATTGGCGAAATCCTGCTCGAGCATCTCGAAAACGGAGGCGGCAAAGACCTTGTCGGGAACGTACGCGGTGACTTCGAAGTTGAGCCGAAAAGAACGGTTGTCGAGATTGACCGTCCCCACCATCGAGGTGTGATCGTCCACCAACAGGACTTTCTGATGCAAGAATCCAGGCTGATAACGGTATATCTTGACCCCGTTGCGGATCATCTCCGGCAAGAACGCGAAGGCGGAGAGAAAGACCAGCAGATGATCCGGACGCTCGGGAATCAGTACCCGGACATCGACGCCTCTGAGCGCCGCCAGTGTCAGCGCGTCCTGGACGCCGTGATCGGGAACGAAATAGGGGCTGGTGACCCACAGACGGTGGCGGGCGCCGTGAATGGCGTGTTGAACCAGAAGGCTGGCCGTTTCGCGCCCGTCTGCCGGGCCGGAAGGTACGATCGCCACATGTTGGGACGCATCGGGAATCTGCGTGGGCTTCCAGCCGAGAGCCAGGATGTCGCCGGTCGCCCAGTACCAGTCTTCCCAGAAGGCTTCCTGAAGCGCCAGCACGCTCGGTCCCTGGAGCTTGAGATGCGTGTCCCGCCATCGTCCGTAACGTTCGACTCGCCCCAGATACTCATCGGCGACGTTGAGCCCACCGGTCCAGCCCACGCGGCCATCCACCACCACGATCTTGCGATGATTGCGGAAGTTGATCTGGAACCGGTGGCGCCAGCCGCGTGACGAATTGAAGGCCGAGACCCGGACCCCCGCTTCCTCCAGATCTCTCAGATAGCCTCCGGACAAACCGCGACTGCCGATCTCGTCGTAGAGGAAATAGACGTTGACGCCGTGCTCCGCCTGGTGGATCAGCTTGCGCTTGAAGGCCAGGCCGATCTCGTCGGCGCGCACGATGAAGAACTGGACGAGGATATACTCTTCGGCACGATCGATGCCTTCGAACAGGCTGTCGAAGGTGGCATCGCCATCGATCAGCAGCTCCGCCCGGTTGCCTCGGGTCATCGGCATGCGGGCCAGCTCCTCGACCGCACGAATACGTCCGCTGACCGCGTCCGGCCGCGAAATGAACGACTCCATGTTCGGCCGATAGCGCTGAAGAACCTGGCGCAGCACGGTGTCCCGCTCGCCCCGCGCCGAGACATAGCCATAGAACCTGGGCCGGCCGAATGTCCAGAAAATCGGCACGGCGATATAGGGAAAGCTGATCAGCGTCACGATCCAGGCGACGGCACCCTGGGAGGTGCGGCTGGACATCAGCGCCATGATCGCCGTGGCGATCCCGGCAACGTGGGAGACGAACAACAGCCAGCCGATCAATACGGTCATGTCCGGCATCTTCCGCTACGCTGCATCACCATCCTCTCCGCCAAAAATCGTTAGTCGAACCAACATCATACCGAAAAAAAGAGAGAGCCCCACAGGGACTCTCTCCTTGACGCGATCTCTTTGTTGAATAGTGCCCGGCGCCGCGGGCCCGAGCTCCATCGACCGCCACCTGGCCGCTTAGACCCGCTCGGCGATGATCTCCTTCCACCTGGCGGGGCCCGTCTGGTGAACCGACGTACCCAGATGGTCCACGGCCACCGTGACGGGCATGTCCTCGACCTCGAACTCGTAGATCGCCTCCATGCCCAGGTCGTCGAACGCGATCACCTCCGCCTTCTTGATCGCTTGCGCCACCAGATAGGCCGCGCCGCCGACGGCCATCAGATAGACCGCCTGGTTGTCGCGAATGGCTTCGATCGCCAGCGGGCCGCGCTCGGCCTTGCCGACCATGCCCAACAGGCCGGTCTCCTCGAGCAGCGTCCGCGTGAACTTGTCCATGCGCGTCGCCGTGGTGGGGCCCGCCGGTCCGACCACTTCGTCGCCGACCGGATCGACCGGCCCGACGTAATAGATGAAGCGATTCTTCAGATCCACCGGCAGGCTCTCGCCCCTGGCCAGCATATCGATCATCCGCTTGTGGGCGGCGTCCCGCCCGGTCAGCAGCTTGCCGGAGAGCAGCACGGTATCGCCGGGCTGCCACTCGCGCACGGCTTCCGGGGTGATCTCGTCGAGATTGACGCGGCGCACGCCCTCGCCCACTTCCCAGGTGATCTCCGGCCAGTCGTCGAGCCTGGGTGCCGGCAGCTGCGCCGCACCGCTGCCATCGAGGCTGAAATGCACGTGGCGGGTGGCAGCGCAGTTGGGAATGATCGCCACCGGCTTGTTGGCCGCATGAGTGGGATAATCCTTGACCTTGATGTCGAGCACCGTGGTCAATCCGCCCAACCCCTGCGCGCCGATGCCGCTCCGGTTGACCTTGTCGAACAGTTCCAGACGCAGCTCTTCGGCACGATTGCTGGCACCGCGGGCCTGAAGCGCCTGAATGTCGATGGGGTCGAGCAGCGCTTCCTTGGCCAGTTCCATGGCCTTTTCCGCGGTACCTCCGATGCCGATCCCCAGCATCCCAGGGGGGCACCAGCCGGCACCCATCTTGGGCAGCTGTTCCAGCACCCAGTCGACCACGCTGTCAGACGGGTTGAGCATGGCAAACTTGGACTTGGCCTCGCTCCCCCCGCCCTTGGCCGCCACGTGAATCTCGACCGTGTCACCCGGCACCAGCTTGTGGTGGATCACCGCCGGGGTGTTGTCCCCGGTGTTCCGACGCTTGCCGTCGGGGTCGGCCAGCACCGAAGCGCGCAGGACATTGTCGGGCAGCAGGTAGGCGCGGCGCACGCCTTCGTTGACCATGTCGTCGAGGCTCATGTCGGCTTCCCAGCGCACGTTCATGCCGACGTGAACGAAGACCGTGACGATACCGGTGTCCTGACAGATCGGCCGATGGCCGGTGGCGCACATCCTGGAATTGATCAGAATCTGTGCGATGGCATCCCGCGCGGCGGGGTTCTCTTCCCGCTGGTAGGCCGCGTGCATGGCATCGATGAAATCCTTGGGATGGTAATAGGAGATGTATTGCAGCGCGTCGGCCACGCTCTGAATGAGATCCTCCTGGCGGATCACGGTCATCATCGGTCTCCTGCTGGTCACGGTGACTGCCCGACGGATCGATCGTCCGTGGGTCGGTAACTTCAAGGCCGCTAATCATACCCTAGAGAACGGGAATTGGCAGTTTGGTGTTGTTGTTTACGTTAAGAATGATAACGGTATAAACTTTGAACTATCTCTTTATTTAAGAGCACCATTATCTGTCAATCCCGTCCGTCGCCGAAGGCGATCAGTAAACCTTGTCCCAGCAGTCGACCGCCGTGACCCGGCTTCGGCCCAGGCGCCCCGCCATCGACTCGATCTCGGCAAAGGCGAACCAGGCCTGAACCAACGGTCTGCCGACCAGCACCCTGCCCAGCCGATCCGCCACACGACGTATTTCCGGTCCTTCCGGCATTCGAGCGTTTCCTGACCTCGCCTATCCCAGCTCCAGCAACCTGGCCTTGAGCGTCTGCAACTGGTCGCGCAGCTTCGCGGCCTGCTCGAATTCGAGATTCTGGGCAGCCTCGTGCATGCGATCCTCGAGCTTGCCGATCTCCTTGGTGAGCTGTGGCGCGTTCATCTGGCTCAAGGCCTCGCGGGTGTAGTCGCCCGGGGCTTCCGCCACCAACTGCTCGGTGCGCTTACGCCCGCTCTTGCGGCTGCCCGGCGCTTGCGCCCCTTCCATGATGTCGGCCACGGATTTGGTCACGGTCATCGGCGTGATGCCGTGACGTTCATTGTGCGCGATCTGCTTGTTGCGGCGTCTTTCGGTCTCGTCCATCGCCCGGCGCATGGAATCGGTGATTCGATCCCCGTAGAGGATGGCCTTGCCGTGGGCGTTACGCGCGGCCCGTCCGATCGTCTGGATCAACGAGCGCTCGGCACGCAGGAAGCCCTCCTTGTCGGCGTCGAGAATGGCGACCAGCGATACCTCGGGGATGTCGAGCCCCTCACGCAGCAGGTTGATGCCGACCAGCACATCGAACTTGCCCAGGCGAAGATCGCGAATGATCTCGACCCGTTCCACCGTGTCGATATCCGAGTGGAGGTAGCGAACCCGAATGTCGTGTTCGTCGAAATACTCGGTCAGATCCTCGGCCATGCGCTTGGTCAGGGTGGTGACCAGCACCCGCTCGCCGACATCCACGCGCAAACGGATCTCGGAGAGCAGATCATCGACCTGGGTCGTGGCCGGACGCACCTCGATCTGCGGGTCGACCAGCCCGGTGGGACGCACGACCTGCTCGACGACCTGGCCCGCGTGTTCCGCCTCGTACGGTCCCGGCGTGGCCGAGACGAACACCGTCTGCGGTACGATGCCCTCCCACTCCTCGAACGTCATCGGTCGGTTGTCCAGCGCCGACGGCAGGCGAAAGCCGTACTCGACCAGCGTCTCCTTGCGCGACCGGTCGCCGCGGTACATGCCGCCGACCTGCGGCACGCTGACGTGGGACTCGTCGATGAACAGCAGGGCGTCGTCCGGCAGGTAGTCGAAGAACGTCGGCGGCGCCTGCCCCGGCGCGCGCCCGGAAAGATAGCGGGAGTAGTTCTCGATGCCGTTGCAGTAACCCAGCTCCAGCATCATCTCGATATCGTAGAGCGTGCGCTGCTCGAGCCGCTGCGCTTCGACCAGGCGCTCGTGCTTGCGCAGGTACTCGAGCCGGTCCGCCAGCTCCTGCTTGATCGACTCGATCGCGCCGAGGATGGTATCCCGTGGCGTGACGTAGTGGCTCTTGGGGTAGATGGTCATGCGTGGCACCTGACCGCGCACCTCCCCGGTCAGCGGATCGAACAGTCGGATCGAGTCGATCTCGTCGTCGAACAGCTCGATCCGCACGCCTTCGTCCTCGGCGTCCGCCGGGAAGACATCGATGACGTCGCCGCGAACCCGGTACGTGCCACGGCGGAAGTCGGCATCGTTGCGGGTGTACTGGAGTTCCGCCAGCCGGCGCAGAAAGCTGCGCTGGTCGATCTGCTCGCCGCGATTGAAGTGCAGGCGCATCTTCATGTACTGCTCGGGATCGCCCAGGCCGTAGATCGCGGAAACCGATACCACGATCAACGCGTCGCGACGCTCCAGCAGCGCCTTGGTCGCGGAGAGCCGCATCTGCTCGATATGGTCGTTGATCGAGGCGTCCTTCTCGATGAACGTATCCGACGACGGCACATAGGCTTCCGGCTGGTAGTAGTCGTAGTACGAGACAAAATACTCGACCGCGTTGTCCGGGAAGAAGCTCTTGAACTCGCCGTAGAGCTGGGCCGCCAGGGTCTTGTTCGGCGCCAGCACGATGGTCGGGCGCTGCAGCGTCTCGACGACATTGGCCATGGTGAAGGTCTTGCCCGACCCGGTGACGCCGAGCAGCGTCTGATGCGACAGACCGGCACCCAGGCCGCGGACCAGCCCCTCGATGGCGGCCGGCTGGTCTCCCGCCGGACGATACTTGGATTGAATCTTGAAAGGTTTGTTCATGGTGACTAATTAGGGTCCAAACTATCGTCATTCAAGGGCGGGATGGTGATTTCGAGTGCCAGCGCTCGGGGACGAGCCAAGATCACCGTGCGGTAAATCCCGATTTCAGCGCCTCCACCGCCGCGATCAAGGCGTCGCGACTGACACGCCCTTCGACCTCGGCCCACTCCCGGCCGATATCGACGCTTTCGACGCCATCCACCATCATCAGGGCGGTCGTGACGCGATTGAGGTCTTCCGGCGTCGATACGCCGCTCAGCGTGAGATTGATATGTGACATACGAGGCTCTCCACAACGGTCTTCCACGACGATTTCAGGCAGACAGCATAGACTAGCATGTCGTTTGCGCGACCTGGCGTTGCAATACCCGAACATCGCCGCCATCTTGAGGCCAGACGCCACACTCAGGTACCCCTCCACGCCGGTACCGACAACCAGTTCACAGGAGGAATCGGATGGACGATTGGCTGGCACATCTCACGGCCCTGGGCGGGCGCCAGTCGGGTGATCGCGACTGGGCCTTTCCGAACGGCGATAACGGTTCCGCCATTGACGGTGAACATCTGGTACCGCTGACCCACCTGAGCATCCTCGAGTGCGACGGTCCCGATGCAGCTCGCTTCCTGCAGGGCCAGACGAGCGCCAACGTCGAACATGCGGATGGTGACTTCGCGCCCTTGACCGCCTTCTGCACGCCGAAGGGGCGCATGATCGCCAATGCCGAAGTGCTCAGGGTATCCGCCGAACGCTACTGGCTGCTGCTGCACGCCTCCCTGGCTGCCTCGCTGGCGACCCAGCTTGGCAAATACGCCCCTTTCTACAAGGTGAAGCTGAGCCATCGCGAGGACCTGGCCCTGATCGGCATGATCGGGAGCCCGGCGTCGTGGGCGAGCGCGGCCGGCGTGGCCGACCTGCCCCGTCTCGACTGGCACATGACCCAGCAAGACGGCACCGTCGCCCTGCGTCAGCCCGCCGGTCGATCCCGCGTGATGCTGGTTCTGCCAGCGTCCGAGGCCGCGGCACGGTGGGAGTCGTTGAGCCGGTCCGCCAGCGTCGCGGATACGGCCCTGTGGCGGCGTGCGGATGTCGATGCCGGCATCGCCTGGCTCACCGCCGATCACAGCGACGCCTTTCTGCCGCAGATGATCAACTGGGAAGCCTTGGGCGGCATCAGCTTCCGCAAGGGCTGCTACACCGGGCAGGAAGTGGTGGCGCGGGCGCATTTCCGGGGTCAGGTCAAACGGCGCCTGCGGATCGCCAGCGTCGAGGGCACCTCGCCACCCGGCATCGGCGAGGAGATCCGCAACGCCGAGGCCAAGCGCGTGGGCGAGATATTCCAGGCAGTGAACGGCGACAATCTGGAGGAGTGCTCCGTCCTGGCCGTGCTCAACACCAACCAGGACGAGGAGTCGGAACTGTTCGTCGGCGAGCGCAGACTGGTGTTGCGCGATCTGCCCTATCCGCTCGAACGTCTCGATCCCGAATCCGTCGCCAACGGGAACGTGACCGCCTGACGACGTCAGCGTCCACTCAGGGCGACGCCACCTCCAGCCGGAAGAGCCGGTGGGTGTTGTCCCAGGCATTGGCAGCGACCGTGCCGGGATCCTGGCCTCGTAATAGCGCGACACGAGCCAGGGTCTCGTCGAGGTGGGCGGGCTCGTTGCGCTGACCCTGACGCCCGGCCAGCGGCATGTCGGGGCTGTCGGTCTCGAGCACGAAGCCGTCGCCGGGAATTGCCCGTAACGCCCGATGCAGGCGTTTGGCGCGGTCGTAAGTGATCGCGCCGCCCACGCCAAGCAGATAGCCGAGATCCAGGAAACGCCGGGCCTGTTGCGGGCTGCCACCGAAGGCGTGAATCAATCCACGTGCCGGGAGATCGAGCTGTTTCAGTCGCTTGGCCACCTGATCATCGGCGTGAACACAGTGGATGATGGCCGGGAGCCGATACTGCTTCGCCAGTTGGAGTTGGGCTTCGAACAGTTCCCACTGACGCTCCAGCGTCGCCTCGAATCTCGCGTCGACCCCACACTCGCCGATGCCGACGAGCCCCTCGCCATGCGCTACGACCTCCTCCAGCGCCTCGAGATCGTCAGCACCATGTCGCGCGATGAAATAGGGGTGCAGGCCAAGTGCCACGACCACGTCGGCGCGCTCCCCCAGGGCCAGCACCGCCTTCCAGCGCTCGCGCGTCGTTCCGGGCACCATGAAACGCGAGACGCCGGCCGCGTGCGCACGTTCGAAAACGGCTTCGCGATCGGCGTCGAAACTGTCGAAATCGAGGTGACAGTGGGCGTCGAACAGCATGGCTCAGATCACGGTGTCCCTTGCGGCTCGAGGTCCGACACCGGCAGGTCGGCCGTGCAGTGGCCGCACTTGGTGGCCTTGACCGGAATCGTCATGAAGCAGTGCGGGCAGGCCTTGTCCGTCGGCGCCTTGGGAGCGACGGCCTCCTCGCGCTTCATGCGGTTGATGCTGCGCACCAGCAAAAACACGGCGAAGGCCACGATGACGAAGCTGATCACGGCGTTGAGGAACAGACCGTAGTCCAGGGTGACGGCGCCAGCTTCCTGGGCAGCGGAGAGCGAGGCGTAGGGTCCCGCCGTACCGCCTTCCTTGAGCACGACGAAGAAGTTGGCAAAGTCGACGCCACCGATCAGCAGCCCCAGGATCGGGTTCATCACGTTCTTGACCAGACTCTGCACGATCAGCGTGAACGCACCGCCAATGATGATACCCACCGCCATATCGACGACATTGCCCTTGACGGCAAACTCGCGGAACTCCTTCAGGAATTTGGAAGCCATCGACATTCTCCTTTTTGGTCGATCGCACGGCACTCGGAGGGGACCGGCTCCCACCGGGCCGCGACGCTAGTCAGCATGGCCCAACCGCCATGGAGCGGCAAGATGAAATCGCCTCCCCTCGTCCAATGACGGCATGGCCGTGTCTCAGTGCTCGCGGGTGGCCCGGAACTCGATCTCCGGCCAGCGTTCCTGGGTCATCTGGAGATTGACCCGGGTCGGCGCCAGGTAGGTCAGGTAGTCTCCGCCATCCAGGGCCAGGTTGGCGCTGCCCTTGCGCTTGAACTCATCGAGCTTCTTCGCGTCCGCGCAGTAGACCCAGCGTGCCGTATTGACATTGACGGGCTCGTAAAGGCAGTCGACCTTGTACTCCTCCTTGAGGCGGTGCGCGACGACATCGAACTGCAGCGTACCGACCGCGCCGACGATCAGATCGTTATTGTCCAGCGGCAGGAAAACCTGGGTCGCGCCCTCCTCCGAGAGCTGCTGGAGCCCCTTCTGCAGCGCCTTCATCTTCAAGGGATCGCGCAGTCTCACCCGGCGGAACAGCTCCGGGGCGAAGTGCGGAATGCCGAGGAAGCGCATGTCCTCGCCAGCGGTGAAGGTGTCGCCGATCTGGATCGTGCCGTGATTGTGCAGGCCGATGATGTCGCCCGGCCACGCCTCCTCGACATGAGAGCGATCGGAGGCCATGAAGGTCAGCGCGTCGGCGATCTTGACCTCCTTGCCGATCCGGACGTGACGCATCTTCATGTTGCGTTCGTACTTGCCGGAACAGATCCGCAGAAACGCCACCCGGTCCCGATGCTTGGGATCCATGTTGGCCTGGATCTTGAACACGAATCCGGAGAAGCGACCATCGTCGGCGACCACTTCCCGTGTATCGGTCTCTCGGACTTGGGGTGTCGGCGCGAACTCGACGAAGCCGTTGAGCATCTCGCGAACGCCGAAGTTGCCCATCGCCGTGCCGAAGTAGACCGGTGACAGTTCGCCGCGGCGATAGGCTTCCAGATCGAAGGCATGGGACGCACCCCTTACCAGTTCGACTTCCATCCTGAGCTCTTCCGCCGCGCTTTCGCCAAGAACCCGATCGACTTCGGCGCTATCCAACCCTTCGATGCGCTTGTCTTCCGGAATCCGGTTGCCCTGCCCCTGGGTGTAGAGGTGGATCACGTCGTCGTAGAGGTGGTAGACCCCCTTGAACTGCCGGCCCATGCCGATCGGCCAGGTCATCGGCGCACATTGGATATTGAGAACGGTCTCGATCTCGTCCATCACTTCGATGGGGTCACGGGTCTCGCGATCCATCTTGTTGATGAAGGTCAGAATTGGCGTGGTGCGCAGCCGACAGACTTCCATCAGTTTGATGGTGCGGTCCTCGACGCCCTTGGCCGCATCGATGACCATCAGCGCAGAATCCACGGCGGTCAGGGTGCGATAGGTGTCCTCGGAGAAATCCTCGTGCCCGGGGGTGTCGAGCAGATTGACGATGCGTCCGTTGTAGGGGAACTGCATCACCGAGGTGGTGACGGAGATACCGCGCTCCTGCTCCATCTTCATCCAGTCGGAGGTGGCGTGGCGCTCCGCCCGCTTGCTCTTGACCGAGCCGGCCAACTGAATGGCGTTGCCGAACAGCAACATTTTCTCGGTAATCGTCGTCTTCCCCGCGTCGGGGTGACTGATGATGGCGAAAGTGCGACGTAGGGCCGCTTCCTGGGCGAGCTGAGCATCTGACATGAAAGGCTTCACTGACTGGGGCGACTCTCACGAGACATGGGGGCATGGCCGGGAGTTCGCGGGGAATCGAAGATGGCGGCGATTGTACGCGCTGATCCCGCAGAGTTGTAGCCGCCTGGCCTGCCTGACACCTCCGGCCGGACCTGCGACAAATGGACACTGCCCTCTCCACCCCGACGGTAGCGTCCGGGCTCACGCCACTTCCTGGCATTGCGTTAACATGGCGACGACGCTGGCGGCGATGTCGAGTCAGCCGCACCGTCGCTGTTGGACACCTTTGACGCCGTCCCCCGACTCGATCCCGGAGAGATCATGCTGCAACCGCTTCCGCTCTCGACGCCGAACCGCAACCTGGTTCGCTTGACGATCGTCCGCGGTATCACCTGGACCGGTTTCCTCGCCGCAATCATCTTCGGTATCGAGGTACTGGGATTCCAGTTGCACGTTCTACCGGTCATCAGCGTCATCGTTGCCATGGGCCTGTTCAACGTGGCGACCTGGTGGCGACTGGGCCGGCCTCGCGCGGTCACCGACACCGAGTATCTGCTGCATTGGCTGGTCGACATCGCCGGACTGAGCCTGCTGTTCTACTATACCGGGGGCTCGACCAACCCCTTCATCACCTACCTGTTGGTGCCGCTGGGGATTGCCGCTTCCACCCTGCCGTGGTCCTACGCCTGGGTTATCGCGATAGCAGCAACCGCCAGTTACACCACCATGATGCTGTTCTATCAGCCGGTTCCACAGTTGACCAACAGCACGGTCGTCTTTGGCGTCCAGTTGCATACCCTGGGCATGTGGCTGAACTTCATCCTCTCCGGCAGCCTGTTGACCTTCTTCATCTTCAAGATGGCGCACACGCTGCGCCGTCGCGACATGACCCTGTCGAAGACGCGCGAGGCGGCGCTGCGCAACGAACAGATCCTCGCCGTGGCGACCCAGGCCGCCGGCACGGCGCACGAGCTCGGCACGCCACTATCGACGATGGCCGTTCTGCTCAAGGAGATGCGCCACGAAGCCAGCCGGCAACCATCGCTGGTGGAAGATATCGACCTGTTGCGCCACCAGGTCGACACCTGCAAGCAGCGCTTGCAGACACTCGTCGCCAATGCAGACCGGCGACGTCTGGAAAAGCCCGAGACGCTTCGCGCCACTCCCTGGCTCGAGAACCTGATTCAGCGCTGGCTGGTGCTGCGCCCCGATGTCAACCATCGCCTGGAAGTACTCGGCAAGCGCGGCCAGCCGACCATCGCCGTCGATGCGACGCTGGAGCAGGCGCTCATCAATCTGCTCAATAACGCCGCCGATGCCAGTCCCGACGCCATCGTCACCAGCCTCGACTGGAACACCGACGAAGTCGTCATCGACATCCGCGACCATGGCCCGGGCGTCCCGATGTCGATCGCGGATCAGTTGGGTGACACTTTCATCTCGACCAAGAGCAAAGGCATGGGAATCGGGCTGTTTCTGACTCACGCCACCGTCAATCGGTTTGGCGGCGGCGTGAGCCTCTACAACCACGAGGAAGGCGGCACGCTGACGGAGGTCAAGCTCCCCCGCATCAAAGTCGGCGAGAGCGTGTAGGGCTGCTGTCAATCATCCGCCAAGGAGAACCACCGATGAGTGATCCGGAACGTCTACTGATCGTCGACGACGACGAGCAACTCTGTTTCGTCATGGAGCGCGCCATGCGGCGCCGGGGCTACGACGTGGTCGTTGCCCATACCCATGACCAGGCACTGGCGGCGGCAAGGGAGGCGCCGCCCGCCCTGGCGACGCTCGATCTGAAGCTGGAATCGGACTCTGGGCTGAAGCTGCTTCCCGCGCTGCTGGAAGTGGCTCCCGAGTGCCGTGTCGTGGTGTTGACGGGCTACTCGAGCATCGCCACCGCCGTGGAAGCGATGAAGCTTGGTGCCGTCAACTACCTTTGCAAGCCAGCCGACGCCGACGAGATTTTGCAATCGCTCGAGCGCGAAAGTGGCGACGTCGACGTGGAAATCGCCGACAACCCACCCTCGGTTAACCGGGTCACCTGGGAGCACATCCAGAAAGTGCTGCATGAACACGACGGCAATATCTCGGCAACCGCCCGGGCCCTGGGCATGCATCGGCGAACCCTGCAGCGTAAACTCCAGAAGCGTCCGGTGCGGCACTAAACCGCCGCGGCTCGTCGTCACCCAGGCCTCGGCAGCGCTCTGCGTCGATCGGGGCTTACCGTGTCGAACCGGTCTCCGCCGTCATGAAGACGTGTTTTTTCGTACGCCCCGACGATTCCGCCGATCGCCGGGGACACGCCATTTTCCCGATAGGAGTTCAACGTGGACCGCCACCAACGCCTCGACCAGGTGATCCGTATCGCCCGACAGGCCGGCGACATGATCGCTCAGGCCCGCCAGAAGCAAAACTTCTCCCACCAGTACAAGGATGGTGACGAGCTGGTGACCGAGATAGATGTCGCTGTCGATCGCATGATTGCCGAGGAACTGGAGACCCTGTTCCCGGGAGAGGCAAGACTGACTGAGGAACTGACCCCGGACCGCAGCCAACTCGAACGGAGCGGCCAGCTATGGGTCGTGGATCCCATAGACGGTACGGTCAATTTCGCCTATGGCCATGCCCACGTCGCGGTGTCGATTGCCTTGGCGGTCAACGGAGAGGTTCAACTCGGCGTGGTTCACGCCCCTTTTCTCGGCGAAACTTTCACCTCGGTGCGCGACCATGGAGCGCAACTCAATGGCGAGCCGATGGCATGTAGCCAGTCGGAACTGCTGGAAAGAAGCCTGGTCGGGACAGGCTTCCCGTATGCTCGCGACAAACGTGGCCCCCTGATCAAGCGTTTGAACCATGTCGTCCACGCCTGCCGCGACGTGCGCCGCAATGGCTCTGCCGCGCTCGATCTCTGCCATGTCGGCTGCGGTCAGCTCGATGCCTACTATGAAAGCGTATCGCCCTGGGATTTCGCCGCCGGGCTGCTGATCGCCCGCGAAGCCGGCGCAACAACCAGTCATCTCTACGAATGCCCCGAGAATCTGCCGGTGGAACTCTATGGCGAAAACCTGCTGGTCACGGCACCTGGCATCCACCGGGCGCTGGGAGATCTACTGCGGGATGCCGACGCGGGGCGACGCCTCGAGCCATAGCGGCTTGCAATGATGAACGTAGGGAGACTCTATTGGGCCGCATGGGTTTAATACGAAAGAATAACCCCCATCTCTATTTACAGATTTCGAACCATCCCATCGCCCTTTTACAAAGAACAGGAGACTCATCGATGCTGACTGTCATTTTCGGCCGTCCCGGTTGCCCTTTCTGTGTTCGCGCCAAGGATCTGTCGGAAAAACTCAAGGAAGCGCGAGACGATTTCGATTTCCGCTACATCGATATCCATGCGGAAGGCATCACCAAAGCCGACATGGAGAAGACCATCGGCAAGCCGGTAGAGACCGTGCCGCAGATCTTCGTCGACCAGACCCACATCGGCGGCTTCACGGAGTTTGACCAGTACGTGCGAGACAAGGCGCTGATGCCCGAAAACGCCTGACAGGAAACGGCGACCAAAGCTTCAGAAGCCGGCATCCGCCGGCTTTTTTCGTTTCGGCGCGGCGCTGCTTCGTGATAGGCCTGCTCCTGCGGCCGCTCCACCACCTCACGCCGGTTG
This sequence comes from Salinicola corii, assembly GCF_008298015.1. Lineage (GTDB taxonomy): Bacteria > Pseudomonadota > Gammaproteobacteria > Pseudomonadales > Halomonadaceae > Salinicola > Salinicola corii. The sequence goes on from NZ_VTPX01000003.1 coordinate 381,255, forward strand.
CAGACCGGACTCCTCTTGCGCGGCTTCCAGCTCCCCTTCCAGATTCAGCTCGTACTGGTAAGGACCATGCCGCGGATCCAGCTCGTTGATGTAGTGCGTCGATTCCACCATCGGTACCAGCGGCGTGTACGGTTCCTGCTCCTCCGGCGCCTTGACCGGCTCGCGTCGCCACAACCGATAACCGATAAACAGCGCCAGCCCCAGTGCGGCAGCGCCGAGAAACAGCCAGAGACCATCCGGCCCGACGCTGTGCATCAGTAGAGAAGCACTAAACGGCCCAACGATAGAGCCCACGCCGTAGCACATCAGGACTTTCGCATTGGCCTGGATCGTTTCTTCCGGCTCGAGCCAGTCATGCGTGTGGGCCAGGCTCAATGAATACAGGGTATGCAGCATCGCGGTATGGAAACTCGCGACGAAAACGAGCAGCCAGTAACTCGATCTGGCGGCAAACACGATCAGCACGCCGGATATCGTCATCACCAGCGCCATGCACAGGATGACCTTGCGGCGATCGAAGCGGTCCGAGACCCTTCCCAGCGTCCACTGCGCGATGAGCGCCACCAGCGTGGTGATCGACATGAACTTCGCGGTCTGGGCCGTCGTGAGCCCGATCTCCTGGCCATAGTAGGGAGTCATCGCAAAGAAGGCCTGTACCATGAGCCCCGCCACGAAAGCCCCCACCAGCCCCACCGGTGCGCGCTTCAGCAGGGTACGCAGCGAGACCTTGGCGGATATGTCGTGACTGCTGCGCAGCGGCCCCTGGATGCGATGGATCGAAAGCGGTACCAGCGACAAGGCGAACAGAACACCGGCCACCGAGAACAGCACGAAAGTGCCCGGGTCCGCCATGTTGAGCATCCACTGGCCACCCGCCAGGGACAGCGTTGAGATCACCAGATACCAGCCCAGCACCCGACCGCGATTCTCGTTGGTCGACTCTCCCGAGACCCAGGACTCCATCACCATCAACAACCCTGCGGTCGCCGCGCCGCCAAACAACCGCCAGATCAGCCACGCCCAGGGATTGACCCATAGCCCATGAAGCATCGCCGTCGCTGCCAGCAGCGCAGCGCAGGCAGCGAAAACACGAATGTGGCCGACACTGCGTATGCGTTTCTCCAGCCAGTAGCTCCCCGCAACGAAGCCCAGCGAAAAACAGGACATGAGCAAACCCGCCATCTGAGAGGGAAATGCTTCCAGCGACATGCGCACGCCGAGCAGCGTCATGATCAGTCCATGCCCGAGCAGGAAGCTGATTTCACATAGAAACAGGATCGGCAGGGTCGCGGGTAGTGAACGCAACGAGGTTCTCCATTCAGCGGCGGTTGGCGAAAAGTTCGACGTATTGGCGTCGATTCGAATCGATGAACGCCGAATTTCGGTGTCAGAAGACAAAAAGCGGCGGCAGTCTATCAAGTCAAAGCGTCTCTTGCCGAGATCACACCTCCGTCTCAGGGTGATCGGCGGCCGACACGAATTATTCACACCTTCTGTGGATAACGCTGTGCATTTCCAGTGGCCGATAGCGATGGTCGCTGACCCTATCAACGCCGGCCTTAGATTGGTCAGTTTTTCGGCAATGACGGATCTCAACCTTTCCAACATTCCGCTGACTGATTCGCCGCGCTGGCCAGGAACCAACGACTTCCCCGCCGAGTCGCTGTGCAGCTTGGCGACATTCCAGTAACATTGAGCCAAGTCATTGATGGAGAATGGCATGTCGACCCTGAAAGGGTGTGTCAGCGTCCTGTTGCTGGTCCTCAATACGCTCTTCTGGGGTGTACCTCTGGTGGCGCTGACGATACTGAAACTGGTCACGCCAACCCGGCGATGGCGCCTTCGGGTGCTCGGCGGTCTCCACTGGATCGCCCTCGCCTGGGTGAAAACCAACAATGTATGGATTCGCTGCTGGATTCATCCAAAGATCCACGCCGACCTCCCAGCCTCGCTCTCCCCGCGCCGCTGGTGGCTGGTCATAGCCAATCACCAGAGTTGGACCGATATCATTGCCCTGCTCTATGTGCTGACGGGTCGCGTCTCGATGCCAAAGTTCTTTCTCAAGCGGGAACTCATTCTGGTGCCAATTGTCGGGCTGGCCTGGTGGGCCCTGGAATTTCCATTCATGCGTCGTTACCCCCGCGAGAAGCTGGCTCGAAACCCCAAACTTGCCGAACGAGACCGCCAGGCGACCCGGCGCATGTGCGACCATGCCCGCGAGATGCCGATGACGATCTACAACTTCGTCGAGGGGACGCGGTGCACACCGGAGAAGCAGCGCCGGCAGGAGAGCCCCTACCAACATCTCCTGCGACCCAAGGCCGGGGGCGTCGCGCAGGTGATCGGGCTGCTGGGGCCACGCCTGGACGGTATCATCGACGTGACCCTGCACTACCGTCGGGGCACGCCCAATTTCTGGGATTTCCTTTGCGGACGCGAGGCCGACGTGGCGATCGTCGCAAGATGTCTCGACAGGCCGGAGTGGATGCTGGACGGGGACTACGACGATGCCCAATACAAGGAACGTTTCTACACATGGTTGAACTTATTGTGGCAGGAAAAAGACGCGGCGCTCTCCTCCTACTCCTGGGATTGACGCTGGTACTCGCGGGCTGCGCGAGCGGCGGTGGCAATCATGCCAGCATCGCCGACGGCGGGGGCTGGGTGACCGTGCAACGTGGCGATACATTGGGCAGGATCGCCAGCCAGGCGGGCGTACCATTACTCCGGCTCCAGCGCTTCAATCCAGGCGTGGACTCCCGCCGCCTGGCGGTTGGCCAACGTCTGCTGCTGCCTTCTCAGCAGGAGCGCGCTCCCGGTGGGGGCCCTTACCGCTACCAGGTAAGACGGGGGGACTCCCTCTATTCGATCGCGCGCTACTTCGGTGCCAACCCGCAGCGTGTCCAGGCCGCGAATACGGGCATCGACCCATCTCAATTGGCCGTCGGCCAGTTGATCCAGATTCCGCTGGCAGGCGGTTCGGCGAGTCGTCGAACACCGCCAACACCGGCGGCATCCCGGTCGCTGCCCGACCCCGGCCCGCTACCCTCGTCGGCAAGCCAGTGGCGCTGGCCATTGGATGACTACACCATCGAGCGCCGATTCGGGCGGGACGCCCATGGCACGCTGCAGCCCATGATGCTATCAACACCCTCGCCCGCCACCGCCAAGGCAACCACCTCGGGCAAGGTAAGATTCGCCAGCGGCATGCGCCAGTTGGGACAGGTCGTCATACTCCACCACGCCGACAACATGCAGAGCGTCTACGCGTTCTGCGACCGACTGATGGTGTCGGAGGGACAATCCGTCTCCGCCGGCACCCCGCTATGCGAAATCGGAAAGGAGAACGGCAGCAGCCGCTATCATCTGCTTTTCGATCTCCGCCACGGCGGCAAGCCCGTGGATCCCGCGGGCGTGCTACGCTAATCAACGATGTCATGAATTCGTCATCATCGTGACGCATTGACGTCATCGGTGCCCCGCATTATCGGAGACCAGTTCGAACACGGTTGGCGACGAGGCGGGACTGCTAGAAGGCTTCGCTGGCGTGGAAGGAGTGATAGAGATGCGTGTAGCCCTGGTCAGTGAAACTTGGGCGCCGGAGGTCAACGGCGTGGCTCATACACTGAGTCAGCTCGCCAACCATCTGGCATCCAAGGGCGTCTTGCTCCAACTGATTCGTCCCAACCCGGTGAATGGCGAACGCGACGCCTTGGCAGAACGAGACGTTCACGTTCGGGGCATCGCCCTTCCCGTATACGCCGACGTGCATATCGGCCTGCCTTGTCGCCGACGCCTGGTCCGGCTCTGGCGCCACGAGCGCCCCGACGCAATCTACATCGCGACCGAAGGCCCGCTCGGCTGGTCGGCGTTGAACGCAGCTCGCCACCTGGGAATTCCCGTGGTCAGCGGCTTTCATACCAACTTCGATCAATATGCCAGCAACTATCACCTCGGCTGGAGCATTCCTATCGCGCGCCGGGGATTGCGGTATTTTCACAATCGCTGCGACGCGACGCTGGTTCCCACCTCAGCACAACAGAGAATGCTCGAAGGCAACGGGTACCGTCGCGTCTCGGTACTCGCCCGGGGCGTCGATGCCGAGCGCTACCGCCCCTCTCGTCGGGATGTCGAGCTGAGGCGCCAGTGGGGAGCCGGTCCACACCAGCCCGTTGCACTCTATGTCGGGCGACTCGCCAGCGAGAAGAATATCGACCTGCTGGCCGATACGATGGCAGCCATGCAACGTGCCGACCCGTCGCTCGTGCAGGTACTGGTGGGGGACGGCCCCGCTCGCAAGACGATCGCCCGGCGACTGCCAGAAGCCATATTCACGGGATTCAAGACCGGCGAAGCACTGGCCCGTCACTATGCCAGCGCCGATATGTTCATCTTTCCCTCGCTATCGGAGACGTTTGGCAATGTCGTCCCGGAGGCGATGGCCAGCGGATTGCCCGTGGTGGCTTTCGATCACGCCGCAGCGGGGGAATTGATCACGGACAACGTCGATGGTCGCCTGGTGTCGCCGGGAGATTCTCGGGGCTTCATTCAGGCGGCCAGCGAGCTGTGCCGGCAGCCCGCGCTCTACGCTCGGCTGGGCCGTCAGGCACACCAGCGCGTCTCCAGTCTGAGCTGGAGCCACATTGGCGATCGCTTTCTTGCGCAGTTGATTCAAGTTCAGGGGACCCAACATGCCGCCACGCACTCAACGTCTCACGTTTGAGCGACTGGATCGCTTCGAAAGTCGGCTCAGCCACCGTCTGGCGGAATTGTCTCGCCACACCCCAACACTCTGGCTTTTCCGCTGCGTCAGCAGATTGGGAGACTGGCCCGCGTGGGCGTTTCTGGCGCTGTTGCAACCCCTTCTTCACGGCTATCAAGGCTGGTTGATCGCCATTCAGTGGGGCCTGACGGCTAGCATTGCCGCCCTGCTCTACCGTCTGCTCAAGACCCGTCTGTGTCGTGAGCGCCCGTATATCACCTTCACGACGATCCGTTGCACAATGCCTCCCGTGGACCGCTACAGTTTTCCCAGCGGGCATACCTTGCATGCGGTCATGTTCACTAGCCTGACGGCCGCCAGCAGCCCGCAACTGCTGCCAGCGGTCCTGCCTCTTGCCGGCCTGATCGCCATCTCCCGCGTGGTGCTGGGACTCCATTACGTCAGTGACGTGGTCGTGGGAGCGCTGATCGGAGCAGGCCTCGCCTGGTGCAGCGGTCTGCTGGTTCTGATGGTCTGGAACTGAAGTCCCTGTATATGCCTAGCAGTACCCGCTGGCAATGCGTCGTCGCTTCCCCGTCGTTGATACTGCTCCCCGATTTCGTCGCCGCGGCCGAAGCCTCCGCCATTCAACGGGTGCTTGAGCAGGAGATCGCGTGGTCTTCGCCGACCCTGTCGCTCTACGGGAAACGACATGTCATTCCCCGCTCTCAATGCTGGATGGGCGATGACGGCGCAAGCTATCACTACTCCGGTCGGACCCTTCAACCACGGCCTTGGCATCCGCTGGTAGAGGATCTGAGAAACCGAGTGCGAAGTGCGCTGCAGGCAGAAAACCTACCTTACGCCGACTTCAACAGTGCCTTGCTGAACCGCTACGAGAGCGGCGAGCAAAGAATGGGGTGGCACAGCGACGATGAACCCGAGCTGGGAAAGAACCCTATCGTCGCCTCGCTTTCGATGGGCAGTGAACGCCCTCTTCGCTTTCGGGAGAAAACGGGTGGATCCCATCACGCCTTCAACGTCTGGCTACCGCATGGCAGCCTCCTGCTGATGGGGCCCGGTGTTCAATCTCGATGGCAGCATGCGCTCGCGCCACGCGTGATCGACGGCGTCCGTATCAACCTGACCTTTCGTCGAATCCTCTAGGGGCTTCTCAGGGCTACTGAAACCAAAAATGCCTCCCTATTTGGGAGGCATGAAAGATAACGGTATAAACTTGAGAGACACCGCCTCGTAAGCGGATCAGCCGCGATAATAGTTGGCTGGCACGAAAGGCATCGGGCTGATCACCATCGGCAATCGCTTGCCGCGAACATCGGCATAGAGCGTGGCGCCCTTCTCGGCAACTTCGACCGCAACGTAGGCCATGGCCACGGGCGCGCCCACGCTGGGCCCGAAACTGCCCGAGGTGACTTGCCCGACCATCCGGTCGTTCACGTCGAACAGTTCGACCCCCTCCCGGACCGGCGCTCGGCCTTCTCCAAGCAAGCCGACACGACGACGACGATGATCCCTGGCCTGCAGTTGATGTAGGACCCTGTCCGCACCGGGAAAGCCGGCTTCCCGTTCCCCCCCGACACGCCGTGGCTTACCCACCGCCCAGGAGAGACTCGCCTCGACGGGCGTGGTGGTGGTGTCGAGATCGTGTCCGTAAAGGCATAGCCCGGCCTCAAGGCGCAGCGAATCCCGTGCGCCCAGACCAATCGGCTCGACCTCGGGCTGATCGACAAACCAGCGTGCAAGCGCTTCGGCCGCGCCGGACGGCACCGAGATTTCGAAGCCGTCTTCACCGGTATAGCCGCTTCTGCTTATCCATGTCTCGTGACCCATGATCTCGAACCGATCATGTTGCATGAATACCAGATCGCAAGCCGCCGGACAGAGGCGCCGCATGACGGCCGTGGCATCAGGCCCCTGCAGCGCCAGCAGCCCACGGTCCAGAATCTCGACATCGTGATCCGCCCCGAGCCCGGTGCGCATCAGCGCGAGGTCCTGGTCCTTGCATGCGGCGTTCACCACCACGTACAGCGAGTCGCCCTGATTGACGATCATCAGATCGTCCAGGATGCCGCCTTCGCCGTTGGTAAACAGCGCGTAGCGCTGCCCTCCCTTCTGCAGCCCGACCACATCGGCGGTAACGAGGGTCTCCATCGCCTTCGCGGGAGTCGGCCCGGTCACCGTCACCTGCCCCATGTGGGAAACATCGAACAGCCCACAAGCCCGGCGCGTATGTTCGTGCTCTTTCTTGACGCCCAGCGGATATTGCACGGGCATGCTGTATCCCGCGAAAGGCACCATCTTGCCACCGAGCTCTTGATGCAACGCAAACAGCGGGGTCTGTTTCATGTCGGACATGGATGTCTCCAGATCAGGGCAGATAGAAAAACGTTACGCTTTAGGATCGTGACCTTCCAGCGCTTCGCCCGGCAGGACCGTCTTGCCCGCGAAGTGGTCCCGAGTCAGCTTGAAAACCACCGGCGACAGCAGCGCCAACGCGATCAGGTTGGGGATCGCCATCATCGCGTTGAAGGTGTCCGCTACCAGCCAGATGAAGTCCAGCTTCGCCATGGCGCCGACAGGCACTGCCAGGACGAACAGTATGCGATAAAGCAGAATCGCCCGATCGCCGAACAGATACTGGAAGCATTTCTCGCCGTAGAACGACCAGCCAAGAATCGTGGTGAAGGCGAATATCGACAGCGCGATCGCGACGATATGCTGTCCGATGCCGGGCAAGGCACTGTCGAAGGAGAGAGAGGTCAACGCCGCGCCGCTTTCACCATCGAGCCAGTGGGTCGAGGTCAGAATTACCAGCGCGGTCATGGTGCAGACCACCAGCGTATCGATGAATGTTCCCAGCATGGCGATCAGCCCCTGGCGGACCGGATTGCGTGTCTGCGCCGCGGCATGCGCGATAGGCGCACTGCCCAGGCCGGCTTCGTTGGAGAAGATCCCGCGGGCCACGCCAAAACGGATCGCCGCCGCCACCGCCGCGCCGGCGAAACCACCACTGGCGGCAATCGGTTGGAAGGCGTGGGAAAAGATCGTTCCCAATGCGCTACCGATTTGATCTGCGTTCAGCACCAGAACGACCACGCCAGCTGCAAAATAGGCAACGGCCATCAAAGGCACCAGCTTGCCGGCGACGCGGGAGATACGTTTGATCCCCCCCAGAATCACCGCGCCAGCCAGCACCATGATAATCACGCCGGTCAGCCAGGCCGGCACACCGAACGACGTCGTCAATGCATCTGCAACGGAATTGGATTGAACGGTATTGCCGATGCCGAAGGCCGCCACCGCACCAAAGAACGCGAACAATCCGCCCAGCCAGGCCCACCGTTTGCCAAGCCCGTTACGGATGTAATACATCGGGCCGCCGACATGGTTGCCGGTCGAATCGGTCTGGCGATATCGGACAGCCAGCACGGCTTCGGCGAACTTGGTCGCCATCCCTACCAACGCCGTCAGCCACATCCAGAATACCGCCCCCGGCCCACCGAGCGCGATGGCGGTGGCGACGCCCGCGATATTGCCGGTACCGATGGTCGCGGAGAGCGCTGTCATCAGCGCATTGAACGGTGATATTTCGCCTTCATCACGACTGTCGGCTTCACTGCGACGTCCACGCCACAGCAGGCTGAAACCGAGCCCCAACTTGCGGATGGGCATCAATTTGAGCCCCACCTGCAGATAGATACCGACCCCAAACAGCAGAATCAGCATCAATGGCCCCCAAACGACACCATTGATGGTACTGAACACTACATTAAGTTGATCCACGTCGACCTCCATTATCACGTTGTTGTTGCTGTCGAACGGGCTCGAACGGCCAGCCGTCGCCACGATCGATCATTGACAAGTCAGAGCGAGGCAACAATAGAGGATTCAACTACGTGTTCACAATTATTCCAAAGCATTCATCCAGCAACCGTCGCCACATCTCGCGTAGCGAGGCGCTACACCTTAGCGAAAAGCGCCGGGTGTTTCCAATAGGAAACTTTTCTCCTTTGGCCATTCTGGATGCCAGACTCTACCGCAGTGGCGCCCTGTGCCAGCGGCCGACCATGGAGCGGCCGGCGCCGGCGCCTTATACGCCGGGGCTCCGCGGAGATCGCCCCCTTGAACTGGACGTTTTATGGATCTGGGCTCAACCTAATAGCGCGATCCACGCAAAGCTGTGCTGGAGACGTTCGAGACTATGCCAATCGATCTCGCATTCGTGCATAATGCTCGCCAAAATTCCCCGTATCGAAAACTGTTTCGTATAGGAAACTTCCATGAGCGATATCCCCAACAACCTGCTGTACACCGATAGCCACGAATGGGTGCTGGATAACGGCGATGGCACCGTGACCGTCGGTATCACGGATCATGCGCAGGACGCCCTCGGCGACGTGGTCTTCGTTGAACTTCCGGAACCTGGGCGGGAACTGGACGCCGGCGACGAGTTTGGCGTCATCGAGTCGGTGAAGGCCGCATCCGACCTCTATTCCCCCCTGGCGGGAGAGATCGTCGAAGTCAACGAGTCGCTGGAGGACGCGCCGGAAACCATCAACGATTCACCCTATGGCGACGGCTGGATTCTCAAGCTGCAATTGACCGACCAGGGCGATCTGGAATCGCTGATCTCGGCGGAAGCCTACCGCGAACTGGTTGCCGCCGAGGAAGATCAGGACGACTGATCGCCACCTCATCCTTACCAGCTCGGCCGTTCGCCGCCACGACCGTCGAACGGCCGCCCTTTTTTCCGCCAACCTCGCCGGATAGATCATGCCCACCGAGACTCGCCCTCTGACTGACCTGGCCAATCACACGGATTTCATTCAGCGTCACAATGGCCCGAATCCTCTCGATGTCATCGAGATGCTCAAAGTGCTCGACATGCCATCGCTGGAGACGCTGATCGACCGCACCATTCCCAAGGGAATCCGACTCGACGGCGAACTGGATCTGGACGGTCCGCGCGGCGAATCGGAGGCGTTGGATTATCTGCGGGGTCTGGCTCGCCAGAACAAGGTTTTCAAGAGTTACATCGGTCAGGGGTACCACCCAACGCACCTGCCTGCCGTCATTCAGCGCAACGTGTTGGAAAATCCCGGTTGGTACACGGCCTATACGCCGTACCAGCCCGAGATTGCCCAAGGTCGCCTGGAGGGGCTGCTCAATTTCCAGCAGATGGTGATGGATCTGACCGGCATGGCGATCGCCAACGCATCGCTACTCGATGAGGCCACGGCGGCGGCGGAAGCCATGGCGCTCTGCCGGCGCGCCAACAAGAAGCAGAAGAGTCAGCGTTTCTTCGTCTCCGACAGCGTGCTGCCCCAGACCCTGGACGTGCTCCGCACCCGGGCGGCCTACCTCGGGTTCGAACTGGTCGTGGCACCCGCGAGCCAGCTGGCACAGGAGGACGTCTTCGGTGCGCTGCTGCAGTACCCCGGTGTCGACGGTGAGGTCGGCGATATCGAAAACATTGTCGCCGAGGCGCGCTCGCGCCAGATAATGACTTGTGTCGCGGCGGATCTGATGAGCCTGGTCATGCTGAAGGAGCCCGGCGCCATGGGCGTGGACATCGTGCTGGGCAACTCACAGCGTTTCGGTGTTCCGATGGGCTATGGCGGCCCGCACGCGGCGTTCTTCGCCACCAGCGAAGCCCTCAAGCGCTCCCTGCCCGGCCGGGTGATCGGCGTTTCCAAGGATAGCCGCGGACGCCCGGCGCTGCGCATGGCGATGCAGACCCGCGAGCAACACATCCGTCGCGAGAAGGCGACCTCCAACATTTGCACCGCGCAGGCGCTACTGGCGAATATCGCCGGCTTCTATGCGACCTATCATGGTGCCGAGGGGCTGCGGACCATAGCCGGCCGCATTCATCGCCTCACGACCCTGCTCGCGCTGAGCCTGAAGCAGCATGGGGTCGCGCTCAAGCACGACAGTTGGTTCGACACGCTGACGTTGTCCGGTGTCGACAGCCACCGGATCCAGGGCCGCGCGTTGACGCGCGAGATCAACCTGCGCTATCCCGCCGACGGGGAAGTCGGGGTGAGTCTCAACGAGACCACCACCGCCGCCGACCTGGCGGAACTGCTCGATGTGCTGATCGGCGAGGAACACGGTCTCTCCATCAGCGAGCTAGATCATCAGGCCGTCGAGCAGAGCGCTGGCGGAATTCCCGCCGCCTATCGTCGCCATAGCGACTTTCTGCAGCATCCCAACTTCCAGCGTTTCCGCAGCGAAACCGAGATGCTGCGCTATCTCAAGCGCCTGGAAAATCGCGATCTCTCGTTGACCCATGCGATGATTCCGCTGGGTTCCTGCACCATGAAGCTGAACGCCACCAGCGAGATGATACCGATCACCTGGCCCGAGTTTGCCAACATCCATCCTTTCGCTCCCGCGGCGCAAGCGACCGGCTACCGTCAGATGATCACCGAGCTGAGCGACTTCCTGATCGAGATCACCGGCTACGACGGCATATCGATGCAGCCGAACTCCGGCGCCCAGGGCGAATACGCGGGCCTGGTCGCGATCCGGCGGTATCAGGCCGCCGTGAGCGAGGGCCACCGCGATATCTGCCTGATCCCAAGCTCCGCTCATGGCACCAACCCTGCCTCCGCGGCCATGGCCCAGATGAAAGTGGTCGTCGTCAAATGCGACCGCGATGGCAACATCGACATGACGGACCTAGAAGCCAAGGCTGAGAAGCACAGCGCCAATCTGTCGGCGATCATGCTGACCTACCCATCGACCCACGGCGTATTCGAGGAGAACATTCGTGACGCCTGCCGAATCGTCCACGACAACGGCGGGCAGGTCTACATCGACGGGGCCAACATGAACGCCCAGGTCGGGCTCTGCCGTCCCGGTGACTACGGCGGGGACGTCTCGCACCTCAACCTGCACAAGACGTTCTGCATTCCTCATGGCGGCGGCGGCCCCGGCATGGGTCCGATCGGCGTCAAGGCACACCTGGCGCCCCACCTGCCCAATCATGTCATGACCCCGCAGGAAGGCATCGAGACGGGTTCCAGCGCGGTGTCGGCGGCAGCCTTCGGCAGCGCCTCGATCCTGCCGATCTCATGGGCCTACATCAAGATGATGGGGGCTCGCGGCCTGCGCGAAGCGACCGAGCTGGCCATTCTCAATGCCAACTACATCGCCAAACGCCTGGAAACGCACTACCCGGTTCTCTACCAGGGTGCCAACGGCACGGTGGCACACGAGTGCATTCTCGATATGCGACCGCTCAAGGCCGCCTCCGGCATCAGCGAGGAAGACATTGCCAAGCGCCTGATGGACTACGGCTTCCACGCGCCGACGATGTCGTTCCCGGTGGCGGGTACGCTGATGGTGGAACCCACCGAATCCGAGTCGCGCTATGAGATCGATCGCTTCTGCGATGCCATGATCGCGATTCGTGAAGAGATCGCCAGGGTCGAATCCGGCGAATGGCCGAAGGACGCCAACCCTCTGGTATTGGCACCGCACACCATGGCGGACGTGACCGAGGAGAACTGGAACCGTCCCTACTCCCGGGAACGGGCGGCGTTCCCGACCGACGCCGTGCGCGAAGCCAAATATTGGCCGGCGGTCAATCGGGTCGACAACGTCTTCGGTGACCGCAACCTGATCTGCAGCTGCCCACCGATCGAGGCCTATCGAGAGGCTCTCTGAAGCGTAGAGAGGACCCGACGACAACGGCCGCTCGATGAGCGGCCGTTGTCGTTGCGGAATGAACGGCAGTGTCTAGGGTCTGTTCCCGTTTCGTCGCAAGCCACGTTGCTGTGAAAAATCTCGCCAGGCTAGGCGGAGGACGCAGGGAATGGTTGTTCCCTTGCCAAGTCCTCCAACAACGCATGGCGAGATTTTTCGCGCAACCCGAAGGGCCGGGCCCGTTTTAGCGCGATGCTGCGTTTCTCGATGGCTCATTTAGCCCACTAAACTTCGCATCTCGTGCCTTGCCTCGCGCTAAAACGGGCTCCGGCGCGGCCGCGAACGAAACGGGAACAGACCCTAGTTCGGTTCCAGGGCGGGCAGTTCACTATAGCCATAAAGCGAATTGAGCCGCTGCTGACGAAAGGACTCCAGCAACTGGCGGTAACGCTTGGGCAGTTCGACGTCCGTTCGCGATACCAGATGCAACGTCTCATAGACCGGTTTCAACAGCGTGACCTCCTTGACCTGGCGCTGCCATGGGGAGGTTTCCAGCACCGGGCGCGACACCACCGTGAAACCCAGCCCCCTGGCCACCGCGTCCAGAACCTGCCCCACTTCATTGGTGAACCCCTGGCGCGGGAAATGGCTCATGCTGCGGAACTCGCTGCCGAAGTTGCTCTTCAGCAGAAGACTCGCGTTGGTGTTGCCATCGTTGTAGTTGACGAACCCCAGCGCGAGCAGTTCACTGAGACTGGTGCCGGCGAAATCAGCCGGTACCACCAGGCACAGGGGCTCCTGGTGCCAGGCTTCGTAACTCAAGTCGGGATGCTTGCTGACTTCGGTCACGATGCCGACGTCGTAACGACCTGCGACCACGTCCTGCGCAATCTCGTGATTGAACGCGAAACTGTAGTTGACCGTCAGTCCCGGGTGCATCTGTTGATATCCCAGCAGAAAAGGATAGAACATCAGTCCGACGCTACCGGGAGACGCAATGCGACACTCGCCGCTGTCCGGCGAATCATCATCCAGCGAATGACGAAAATGCTCATGTTCGGCGAAGAGCTTCACCGCGTAGTCGTAGGCCCGGCGTCCGGCGTCGGTCAACGAGAAACGGCGGCCATGTCGATTGAGCAGCGAGCGGCCGAGATACTCCTCGAGCTTGCGTACATGCTGGCTGACACCCGGCTGGGTCATGTCCAGCTTGCCCGCGGTCTGAGTGAAGCTGCCCGTCTCGACGAGCATCATGTAGGTGCGAAAATACTGGGCATTGAACATGGAAACGCGGATCACTCACGCTGTACGCAATTAAAGCGCCTCGACTCAATGGCCTAAGCCTGCCGAAAGTCGATAACGCCTCGTTGTCGCCTATGGACTTTCCAATCATAACAATTTATGGCCGAACTCGCACTGTCACGCCCGAGAAAAGCGCGGCCCGAGTCTCTTCTTCCCCCTCGGTTTCAGGTCGTGACACACCGCCGAAACCTGGACACAACGACAACGAACCCGCCCCACCTTGTTCCCGCCCCGCGATAGGCGCCAGCGCCTATGTTAGCATTGCCGGGCTCTCACTCAGGATTGAAGAACGCTATGTCTGATCCCTTTGCGCAGCGCGCCAAGGCCGTGCAACAAACGCTACTCGCGATGGAACAGAGCGCCGATGACAGCGAGCTTTTCGCGCTCGGCTACATGATTCCCCAAATCGGCCTGGTGCAGGAGATGGCCGAGTACGATCCAGCCGATGTCGAAGCGGAAGACTTCGACGCCACCTATTGGCAGTGGCTGGAGAGCACCTTCGCTCAGGACAACATGAGCGAAGCCGATCGCGAACAGATCGCAGGACTCTGGCAAACCGCCGCCGCAAGAGCCGAACATTGAATCACCGAACCTATTTGCACGAGGATGCCGTCCATGCCTGAGACGCTATCGACCATCGTCTCCCCCGAGGGCAGTCTCGAGGTGCTCTCTCAATCCGAAGTCAATCGACTCAGGGACACCTCCACCAGCGGCCTTCACGATCTCCTGCGTCGCTGCGCACTGGCCATATTGAATTGCGACACGCCCACCGACGATGGCCTGGCAGTGATGGAGGCCTACAAGGACTTCGACATCGAGGTTCTGCAGCAGGATCGCGGCATCCGGCTCAAGCTCTCCAATGCGCCGGCCTGCGCGTTCGTCGACGGTCGCATGATTCGAGGCGTGCGCGAGCAGCTATCCGCCGTGCTGCGTGACATCGTCTACGTCTATAACGAAATCCAGAACACCCCCAAGTTCGACCTGGAGACCAATGAGGGCGCCACCAACGCCGTATTCCACATCCTGCGCAATGCCAGCACTCTGCGTACGGCGCAGGAGCCAAGCATGGTGGTCTGCTGGGGAGGACACTCGATCACCCGCGAGGAGTACGACTATACCAAGGGCGTGGGTTATCACATGGGGCTGCGCGGCCTGGACATTTGTACCGGCTGCGGCCCTGGCGCCATGAAAGGGCCCATGAAGGGGGCCAATCTGGCCCACGCCAAACAGCGCCGCCATGGCAGCCGGTATCTGGGGATCTCCGAACCCGGCATCATCGCCGCCGAGTCTCCCAACCCGATCGTCAACGAACTGGTGATCATGCCGGACATCGAAAAACGTCTGGAGGCGTTCGTCCGCATCGGGCACGGCATCGTGGTGTTCCCCGGTGGCGTGGGGACAGCGGAAGAGATTCTCTACCTGCTGGGGATCCTGATGCACCCCGACAACCGCGACATTCCCTTTCCGGTCATTTTCACCGGCCCGGAGAGTGCCCGGGACTACTTCCAGCGCATCGACGAGTTCCTGTGCTACACCCTGGGAGAGCAGGTCCGTCGCCACTATCGCATCGTCGTGGACGACCCGATCACCGTTTCCCGCCTGATGCGTGACGGCATCCAGGAGGTTGCGGAGTTTCGACGCGAGCAGAACGACGCCTTCTACTTCAACTGGCGGCTCAATATAGAACGCGGGTTCCAGCAGCCGTTCGAGCCGACTCACGAAGCCATGGCCGCGCTGGCCCTGCACCACGATCAGCCGAACCACCAGCTCGCCGCCAATCTGCGCCGGGCGTTCTCGGGCATCGTCGCTGGCAATGTCAAGGAGCCGGGGGTTCGCGCCATTGCCGCACGCGGCCCCTTCCGCCTGCATGCCGAGCCCGAGCTGATGGCTCGCCTGGACTCGCTGTTGACGTCATTCGTCGCCCAGGGCCGCATGAAGCTGCCCGGCAGCGAATACGTGCCGTGCTACACCCTGGGTTAGGCTATCGTTGTCGACTCCCGGGACCACGCTCATGAAGGCGTCGACGCCCCGCCAGTAAAGCGCCTCAAGCACTCTATCGAGCCGGAATGAAGGCATCGAAACGAACAAGGCGGGCTGTCGGTGGCCCGCCTTTTCGGTGCTGGAGGCACCGATACGACGGCCGAACGCGGCGGTGGGTTCAAACCATACAAGACGGGAAAAAACAGGCAGAACTCGGCCGGGGCTAGCGTCGGCGTCGCCAGATACGTAGCACCACATGTATCAGCAACCCCAGGGCCGCGCCCTGCGAGACGACCACCGCCCAATGCTCGGCCGCCGCGCTAGTCCAGTGCCAGGCCGCGATCAGCAACCCACCCACGGCGAGACAGACGATCAGGTGCCCCACGGCCCCGCGGCAGCGGTGACGCTCGGCCGCCGCCATCAGATACCACAACCCAATCAACGCGACGGTGATCGCGGCAGCCAGGATCGCCAGCAGCAACAGTCGAGTCGTGTCATGCAGAAACCAGTAGCGCGGCAGCGACACGAGCATCACCACCCAAAGTCCGAGCAGCGTGCTCCAGCGCGTGGCGGTCAGCGCCCGCGGCGCCGCCGGTCCCTGCGCCGTCACCCCCTCAACCCCTGCGATGTCAGCCACTCCTCCACCCACGGCAGCGCGGCGTCATCCGCCATGAACGTCTCCATGGCATCGATCTCGAGACGCTCTCCCAACCGCTTTCCCCCCAGATCGGCGAGAACCTCGTCGAGCGCCCGGCCGGAGCCGCAGAAGGTGTCGCCGTAGGAGCTGTCGCCCAGGGCGATCAGACCGTATCGCAGAGCCGCGAGGCTTGGCGATCGG
This sequence comes from Salinicola corii, assembly GCF_008298015.1. Lineage (GTDB taxonomy): Bacteria > Pseudomonadota > Gammaproteobacteria > Pseudomonadales > Halomonadaceae > Salinicola > Salinicola corii. Next base: position 397,748 of record NZ_VTPX01000003.1, read on the forward strand.
GTCTTCAGCTCACGGACAAATGGCACGAAATCGCCAGGGAAGTCACCGCTGCCCGTGGTGGATACACAGAACAGTGCCAGGTCAGGCATGTCATCGGTCAGGTCTTCCAGCGAAGGCTGCTCGACGATAGCGACGTCATAACCGGACTGTTCGAACAGAGGTGAAACCTGCTCGGCGACATCGAGCGCACCACCGTAAACGGTACCGACAAAAATCTTCAGCTTGGACATAACACTCAGTCGACAGTTGATTTGCGCGGGAGCTTAGCACACACCGGCAGCGGGGCTCACGCGCCGGAAATGAAAACGCGATCGTCTGCCGGCAAGCTGCTGGCAGACGATCGCGACAACCCAGGACGAACTCGGTGGCTTACTCTTCTCGTGACTTACTCTTCCTGCAACTCACCGTCGAAGCTTTCGACTCTGGCCTTGAGCTTCTGACCGGGACGGAAGGTCACGACCCGCCGTGCGGAGATGGGGATTTCCTCGCCGGTCTTGGGATTGCGCCCAGGTCTCTCCCGCTTGTCTCTCAGGTCGAAATTGCCGAACCCAGACAGCTTGACCTGTTCATTCTCGCGCAGACATCCGCGAATTTCCTCGAAGAACGTCTCTACCATGTACTTGGCTTCTCTCTTGGAGAAGCCAAGTTCGGTGTGAAGATGCTCCGCAAGCTCAGCTTTCGTCAGCGCTCCCATGATCGCTCCCTTCGCGCAGGATGACAGATCAACTCCGCAGCCTGGCACCGAAGCGAGCTTGCGCCGCCTGCACCACGTCTGCGATTAACTGATTGATTTCCTCGTCATTGAGAGTGCGCGAAGGATGCTGCCAGGTCAAGCCCAGGGCAATGCTCTTGGTGCCTTCCTCGACGCCGGCACCCTGGTAAACGTCGAACAGTTGCCATCGAGTCAACCACTCGCCAGCCTGGGCACGAATCGCCTCGACCAGCGGTGTGACGCCGACGCTCTCCTCTACCAGGAAGGCCAGATCCCTACGAACTTCCGGATGTCGTGACAACGGCTTGAACTTTGGTATGACGCCACGTGTCAAGGCTGCCTGCTCGACCTCGAAAACATACACGTCAGGCTTGATATCGAGTTGCGAACGTATATGGGGATGAAGCGCGCCCAGCCAACCGACGGGGACACCGTTCCGCTCGAGACGGGCAGAACGTCCCGGATGAAGAGCGGGATGCGACGCCGAAACGAACCTCCACTCTTCCAGGCATCCACTCATCGTCATCAAACTCTCGAGATCCCCTTTCAGATCGAAGAAATCGACGCCCTCGCGACTGACAGACCAACCTTCCGCACTACGCGGCCCACAGATCAAACCACCGAACATCGGCGTTTGGGTCAAGTCCTCCAGCGGCCCCTGAAACACCAACCCGGTCTCGAATAGCCTGACACGCTGCTGCTGACGGTTGAGGTTGTGGGTGAGCGCCTTGATCAATCCAGGGAGTAGACTGTGACGCATGACGGACATGTCGCTGGAGATCGGATTCGCCAACACGGGAGAAACACCGCCCGGTACGATGAGAGACTGAAGTTCGGGCGACACGAAGCTATAAGTCACGGCTTCTTGATAGCCTCTCGATACCATATGACGGCGAAGGCGCCTCAGCGGCTGAGTCGCCTCATCGTCGGCCGCCAGTTCCAGACGGGCCTCGGGTTGCGTGGCGGGCAGCCGGTTGTAACCATGAATGCGCGCCAGCTCCTCGATCAGGTCCTCCTCGATCGATACATCGAAGCGCCAGCCAGGCACCTGCACATGCCAGGTCTGCCCCGACACCGAACTGGTCATGCCGAGCGAGCGAAAGATGCGCTGAATCTCCTCGTCCGCCAGGCGCACGCCGAGGCACGAGGTCAAACGGTCACGACGCAGCTCGACACTTCCCCGATGCGGTAGAGTGGCAGGATTTCTCACTTCGGTGATGGGCCCGGGCGCGCCTCCGACGATCGCGCACATCAGTTCGGTCGCCCGCTCCATTGCCGTTCGGGTGATATCCGGGTCTACCCCCCTTTCGAAACGGTGCGAGGCATCGGTGTGCAGTCCGAAATCCCGTGCCTTGCCGGCAACGGCCAGGGGCGAAAAGAAGGCAGCCTCTAGAAACAGATGACGCGTCCGAGGCGTGACACCGGTGGATTCGCCTCCCATCACCCCCGCAATCGCCAGCGGGCCATTGCGATCGGCAATCACCAGCGTGGCGTCGTCCAGCGCCACCTCCTGCCCGTCCAGCAAGGTCAGGCGCTCGCCAGCGACAGCGCGACGGACCTCGATTCCACCTTCCAGCGAGTCGAGATCGAAGGCATGCATGGGCTGGCCAAGCTCTAGCATGACGTAATTGGTCACATCGACCGCCGGGTCGATGCTACGGATGCCACTGCGCCGAAGGCGTTCGCGCATCCACAAGGGAGTCTTCGCCGTGACATCGACATCGCGAATGACCCGCCCGAGATAGCGCGGGCAACCTTCGCCATCGCGAACGCTGACCGGGAACTGGGCGTTGTTACGTGCCACGACGGTGGAGACGGTCGGCTCGCTGACCTTGGCGCCGGTGACGCTACCCACCTCGCGCGCAATTCCGCGCAGGCTGAGGCAGTCGCCGCGGTTGGGCGTCAGGTCGACCTCGATGGTGTGGTCATCGAGACCCAGCCAGGCACGAAAATCCTGCCCGGTGGGTGCGTCCGACGGCAGAACGTAGATACCCTCCGAACGCCCCTCTTCCAATCCGAGCTCGGAGGCCGAGCAAATCATGCCGCACGACTCCACCCCACGCAGCTTGGCTCTCTTGATCTTGAAGTCGTCGGGCAGCACGGCGCCCACTCGCGCGAACGGAACCCGCTGGCCCACATCCACGTTGGGCGCGCCGCACACCACTTGCACTGGCGCCCCCGAACCATCGTCGACCTGACAGACGTTGAGCTTGTCCGCGTCGGGATGTGACGACTTGGCAGTCACCGTTGCCACCACCACGCCATGGAAGACCGCGGCGACAGGCTCGACAGCGTCGACCTCGAGCCCCGCCATGGTGATCGCATCGGCCAGGGCCTGCGTTTCCAGCGCCGGTGATACCCACTCGCGCAGCCACGCTTCGGAAAACTTCATCTTGACACTCCTTGACTGGGCGGTGGACTCAATTGAACTGACTCAAAAAACGCAGGTCGTTGTCGAAGAACAGCCTGAGGTCGTTCACGCCATAGCGCAGCATTGCCAAACGTTCGACCCCCATTCCGAAAGCGAAGCCGGTATAACGTTCCGGGTCGACACCCGAGTGACGGAACACCGCCGGGTGCACCATGCCGCACCCCATGACCTCGAGCCAACCGCTCTGGGAGCACACGCGGCAGCCCTCGCCCCGGCACATCACGCACTGGATATCGACTTCGGCAGACGGCTCGGTAAAGGGGAAATAGGAGGGCCGAAACCGCACTTCCAAATCATCTCGCTCGAAGAACGCGTGCAGAAAGTCGGCAATCGTCCCCTTGAGATCGGCAAAGCTGACGCCCTCGTCGACCAGCAACCCTTCTACCTGATGGAACATCGGCGTGTGCGTCAGATCGGAGTCACTACGGTAGACACGACCCGGGCACACGATGCGAATCGGCGGTTCCTGGGACTGCATCGTGCGCACTTGAACCGGCGAAGTATGGGTTCGAAGAAGGCGTGTCGCATCGAAATAGAAGGTGTCCGCCATGCCTCGTGCGGGATGGTGGGCTGGGATGTTGAGCGCTTCGAAATTATGAAAATCGTCTTCGATTTCCGGTCCAACCGCAACCTCGAAGCCGATATGCTGAAACAGCGACTCGATGCGCTCCAGCGTTCTGGTCACGGGATGCAGCCCGCCGTTGGCTTCACCTCGTCCAGGAAGCGTGACATCGATGCGCTCGGCCTCGAGTTGCGCCTGCAGCGCCAACTCATCGATCACCTGTTTGCGATGGTCCAGCTCCTTTTGCAAGGCCTGCTTGGCTTCGTTGATGCGCTCACCCGCCGCCGGGCGCTCTTCGGCGGAGAGCCGACCCAGCCCTTTCAGCAAAGCGGTGATCTCGCCTTTCTTGCCCAGAAAACGCACGCGCACCTGGTCAAGGGATTGGGCGTCTTCGGCCGCGGCGATAGCCGCTCTCGCCTCGTTGACCAGGGCAGGAAGATGATCCATCCGTCGAGCTCCGCTTATCTTTCGGCATGTAGCGCCGCCAATCGTGGACAGCGCTTCAACACGGTATAAAAAAACAGGGGAAGAGCAGCTGCCCTTCCCCTGGATCGGTCATACGACGTATTGCCCGCCAAGGGCAAGACATGACCCGCTTATGCAGCTTTGGCTTTCTCGACGAGTGCCGCAAAGGCCGCTTTCTCGTGAACTGCCAGATCAGCCAGCACCTTACGGTCGATCTCGATGCCGGCTTTCTTCAGGCCCGCCACGAAACGACTGTAGGACATGCCATTGATACGAGCCGCCGCATTGATGCGCGTGATCCACAGAGCGCGGAACTGACGCTTGCGCTGGCGACGGTCGCGATACGCGTACTGGCCGGCTTTAATAACGGCCTGCTTGGCTACGCGGAAGACGCGCGAGCGCGCTCCATAGTAACCCTTGGCCTGCTTCATGATCTTCTTGTGACGACGACGTGCGACGACACCACGCTTGACGCGAGACATAGTACTCTCCTGACGTTAAAGACTGACGACCAAGTGCTACAGGTTTGGCAGCATGCGGGTGACGAGCTGCTTGTCGGCAGCGTGTACCTGCTTCATGCCGCGCAACTGACGCTTACGCTTGGTAGACTTCTTGGTCAGGATGTGACTACGAAAAGACTGTTTGTGCTTGAAGCCGTTACCAGTCTTCTTGAAGCGCTTGGCAGCGCCACTGTTGCTCTTGATTTTCGGCATGGGAAAAACTCCACTCCGTTTTATTGAGAAAACCCGAGGCCGGACGTGAGGAGCTTGTACTCGTCACGTCCCGTTCGACTTGCCCGCGGATCACTTCTTCTTGGGCGCAAGAATCATGATCATCTGCCGGCCTTCCATCTTGGGGAAGGACTCGACAGCCGCCAGCTCTTCCAGATCGGCGGCAATCCGTTCCATCAGTCGACGACCAATATCCTGGTGTGCCATTTCACGACCCCGGAAACGCAGCGTGACCTTGCCCTTGTCGCCGCCTTCGAGGAACCGTATCAGGTTTTTCAACTTCACCTGATAGTCACCCTCGTCCGTGCCAGGCCGGAATTTGACTTCCTTGACCTGGATCTGTTTGGTTTTCTTCTTCTGAGCAGACTTCTGCTTTTTCTGCTCGAAGAGGAACTTGCCGTAGTCCATGATTTTACAGACGATGGGATCGGCATTGGAAATCTGAACGAGATCCATTCCGGCTTCCTCGGCGCGTTCCAACGCCTCTTGCATGGGAACGACTCCCACCTGCTCGCCCTCGGCATCGATAAGGCGAACTTCGTCTGCACGAATACGGTCATTGATGGGCGCGCGCTTTTCCTGAGGGCGCCCGCGCTGATTATTACGCTTGATCGTTAGATCTCCGTTTGGCGATTAACGTTGCTGCTCAGTGCCCATCCGGCCGGTCGTCTCGCTGAAGCTGCGCCAATAGCGCATCGACAGGTAGCGACCCCAGATCCTCACCGGACCGAGTACGCACTGCAACGGCACCCGATTCGACTTCCTTATCGCCAACAACCAGCAGATAAGGAATCTTCTGCAGCGTATGCTCGCGGATTTTAAAGCCGATCTTCTCATTCCTCAAGTCCGACTCGACGCGGAAACCTGCTTCACGCAAGCGCTTAGCAAGGTTTTCGGCGTAATCACGCTGAGCATCCGTGATATTGAGCACGACAGCCTGGACCGGAGACAGCCACAAAGGCAAGGCTCCGGCATAATGTTCGATCAAAATACCGACAAAACGCTCCATCGAACCGACGATGGCACGATGCAACATGACAGGCACCTGACGCGAGCCATCTTCGGCGACATACTGAGCCCCGAGACGACTGGGCATCATGAAATCAACCTGCATGGTCCCGACCTGCCACTCACGCCCCAGGCAGTCCTTCATGTGGTATTCGATCTTCGGACCGTAGAATGCCCCTTCGCCAGGCAACTCCTGCCACTCCACGTCGCAGTTACCCAGCGCCGCACGGAGCGCATCCTCCGCACGATCCCACGTCTCGTCGCTTCCGAGACGCTTGTCGGGCCGCAGCGCGATCTTGACGGCGATATCCTCGAAGCCGAAGTCGCCGTAGACCTCGAGCGCCTGCCGATGGAACGCCGTCACCTCGGACTCGATCTGCCCCTCGGTACAAAAAACATGACCGTCATCCTGGGTGAATGCCCGAACCCGCATGATACCGTGTAAGGCCCCCGAAGGCTCGTTCCGATGGCACCCACCGAACTCGCCATAGCGAATCGGCAACTCACGGTAGCTGCGCAAGCCTGAATTGAAAACCTGGACATGCCCCGGGCAATTCATCGGCTTGAGTGCGTACTCGCGCTTTTCCGACTCGGTAAAGAACATGTTATCGGCATAGTTGTCCCAGTGGCCCGACTTCTTCCACAGCGACACGTCCATGATCTGGGGACACTTGATTTCTTGATATCCGCTGCGCTTGTAGACCCCTCGCATGTACTGCTCGACGACCTGCCATAGCGTCCAGCCACGAGGGTGCCAGAAGACCATACCTGGCGCCTCCTCCTGCATGTGGAAGAAGTCGAAGCGCCGAGCCAGCTTGCGGTGATCGCGCTTCTCTGCTTCTTCCAGGCGCGTCAGATAGGCCTTTAGCGCCTTTTTGTCGCCCCAGGCCGTGCCGTAGATTCTCGTCAACATGGGCTTCGATGCATCGCCACGCCAATAGGCTCCAGCCAACTTGGTCAGCTTGAACGCTTTGAGATGGCGAGTGTTCGGCACGTGGGGACCGCGACACATATCGATATATTCCTGATGGTGATAGAGACGAATCGTCTCTTGTTCAGGAATGCCCTCGACGATCTCCTGCTTGTACGGCTCGTCTCTCGAAACAAAGACCGACAACGCTTCAGAGCGATCGACATACTCCCGGACGACATCGTACTCCTGCTCGATGAGCACCTTCATCCGAGCCTCGATGGCCTCCAGATCCTCAGAGGAGAGCGACGCCGCGAAATCGATATCATAATAGAAACCGTCATCGATCACCGGACCGATAGCCATCTTGGCATCCGGATACAACTGTTTGACCGCATGCCCCAGCAGGTGGGCGCACGAGTGACGAATGATCGACAGCCCCTCTTCATCGCGGGCGGTCAGAATCGCCACCTCGGCGTCACGGTCGATGACGTCGGCAGCGTCGACTTCAATGCCATCGATCTTTCCCGCAATGCATGCTTTGGCCAGTCCCGAACCAATGGATTCGGCCAGTTGCATCACGGTAACGGGTTCTTCAAAAGTTCTTTGACTGCCATCGGGCAGTGTCACAATGGGCATCAAAACATCCTTACGCTCAGTGGTGGTCCACACCAAAGACCACATGAACTCGCTCGATCAACAGAGCGCCCCTCTTGCGACAGACTTGCATACGGGCAAGCCGACCGATACGCGAGGAGCGTGGCTTCACACCGCCTGTAGGCGGTCATGGGGAGAGGTAGACTATCAGCGAGCAGGTCTCTTTACCATCCGCAGGCGCCGAGAGCTCCCCGGAGCGGCAGTTTTTGAAGCGTGCAAACAATGAGGGCGCCCGAAGGCGCCCTCATATTCACGTCAACAGCGTGTCGGGATGAAACTTACTCCCACTCACCCAACTCGACGCGACGGTTCTGAGCACGACCTTCAGCGGTATCGTTGCTGGCGATCGGCTGCTCTTCACCGTAACCGATAGTGGTGATGTTATCGGCGGAGAAGCCTTTGTTGACCAGATAAGACTTCACGGAGTCGGCACGACGCTGTGACAGCTCCTTGTTGTAGGCCGCGGGACCGACAGAGTCGGTGTGGCCTTCAAGGCGAATGCGCAGCTTGTCGTTGGCCATCAGCTTCTCGGAGATACCGTCCAGAATCTCTTCGGCACTGGAAGTCAACTTGGCCGAGTCGAACTCGAAGTTGACGTCACGCAGAACGAGATCTTCCTGGCAGCCCAGAGAGTTGACTTCTGCACCGGCCGGTGTGTTCGGGCACTGGTCCTGATAGTCCGGCACGCCGTCACCATCGGAATCCAGCGGGCAACCCTGGGCGTTGACTTCGACGCCAGCCGGCGTTCCCGGGCACTGGTCCATATAGTCCGGCACACCGTCACCGTCGGTGTCGAGCGGGCAGCCAACGGCATCGACTGCTACGCCAGCCGGTGTGTTCGGGCACTGATCCCGGTCATCTGGCACACCGTCGCCATCGCTATCCATGACGTTGGAAGAATAGTCGGCACAAAGCAGCGCGCCGGCCGTTGCGCCAGCAACGCCACCGATCGCAGAAGCGCTATCTTCGTTGGAATCGCCGCTTGTCGCGTAACCAATCCCGCCACCGACCAAGCCGCCGGCAATACCGCAGACAAACGGGGACTGATACCAAGCCTGGTCTGACGAGCTACCAGTGGATTCCATACCGGAACTGGCACAACCAGAGAGACCGACTACCAGAGCGGAACCCAGTAGCAGGCCAGTCGTTGATTTTTTCATGTAAGACTCCTTCTTAACACAGCGCTAGTCGTAACGGGCGTTACCCAGCGGCTTCGAGTATAGAAGCCGAATTCGTCAAGAGAAAGGTGTTCCTTCCCTAACGACAAAGAAATCTCTCGGCGACCGTCATTCACGTCGACTTGAGCAGCGGCCAATGTTCCCATTGTCCCTTTTCTTTGCAGCTCCGTAACAGCATTATCGATTCCAGCCCGAGATGCAAACCCGTGTCGGGAAACACTGTTCTTTTTTAGCATCATTTCCCAGATTGGCAAAGTGGATTAGCGAAAACTTCGCTTTTTAATCCCTATCCTTTCGCATGAAGGAGGCACTGCACGCTTCTGTCACTTCGCGCCGAAACCGCATGACAGGTATTGGTGACGGAAGGCCCCGCCTTCAGTGTGCGACGCGAGAACCCCCGCACTCCCCCCGCTCGAGGCAGAAAGCCTGTAGTGCTGCTGCCGCAAGGTACAGACTGCGCTCGTACCTGCCCGCAATGGCTTCACGTTCTCTATCCTCTCGATAGCGCTCTCTCGGCGAAAGTTCGCGACGAGCCTGATGCGTATGCAGATGCCCGGCTTCGGCCTGAACCTCGCGAAACACTTTCCAAGTATCCTGCTCCGTCAAGCGATAGTCGATAATATCGAGCAGCACTTTACAGCGTAGCGCCCCCTCCACCATGTCCACCTGACGCTCGAGCATGGCCTGCGACAAGGCATGCAGGCTCTCTATGCAATTTTGATTGGCACGCGCGACCTCGTCCTCCCGGAACGCTTTTCGCCGCTCGACCTCACGCCAAAGTCGCCAAGCGTAAATGGAAAGCGCAACGATGACGAGAATGGCCAGGAGCGAGAGCACCACCGCAACAGACAATGACATAAGAGTGAAAGCCGCCTTCTGATGATATTTGCCATGGAGGTTTCCGGGACGTCGACTCCACGACGCTGCCGTGGCGGCACCCCAGGGTTGCAAATCAGTCCGTCCAGACATCCCGCCACGCACCGCTCAAGGAGGCGCAGGCCACGAAGGCGGGATTCAGCAAGCTGTCACCGGTATTGTAACGCAACGCTTTCCAGGACTCGCAGTCGACGAGATGCCCGCCAGCGCCCTCCAGAACAGCCTGCGCCGCGGCAGTGTCCCATTCGCTGGTTGGGCCGAACCTAGGATAGAGATCGGCAAGACCTTCCGCTACCCGGCAGCATTTGAGCGAACTGCCTAACTCCTCGACCTCGACATCGCCCAGAGACTCGATCAGACGGCGAGTGGTCGCACCTCGATGAAATCGGCTGACGACGATACGCAAAGGCCTATGAGAGCGGACTTGCAGAGCCTCCCAGTCCCCATCGCCACTCGACTGGTACCAGGCTCCCCGGGCCGGCTCCCCGATCCATACCTCGCCAGTGCGAGGCTTCTCGATCACCCCCAGAACGGGAAGATTTCGGTCGATCAGGGCCACATTGACGGTGTATTGATCCGAGCCCCGAATGAACTCCTTGGTACCATCCAACGGATCGACCAGCCAGTAGGTCGACCACAGCCGACGTTCCGACCACGGAATGGAAGCCGACTCCTCGGAAAGGATAGGCCAGTCGCGAGAACCAATCGACGCCAGCCCCCGAACGAGGACCCGATGAGCGGCCAGGTCCGCGGCCGTGACCGGGCTGTCATCCACCTTCTGCTGCGTATCGAGAGCACCATGCCCGATAACCTCGATGGCGGCCCCGGCTTCCCGGGACAAGGCAACGAGAGGAGCGATCAAAGATTGCAGCGATACATTCATGAGTCGGCTCTTCTGATGAAGGAAGTCGATTGGCGATCCGGAGCGCCCGATCGTCGTTGCCAAAGCGGAGAGTCATTATCACGCGTCATCGATCTAGACTAAAGACTAAGATCAGGCGGTCTCAGAGTTATCTACATCTTAAGTAGAATGGCACCTACCTCGCCTCCAGAAAAGGAATTCACCCGATGACGGCAGCACCCGACCCAGCATCCGAAACGCCTTCGACGGCCGCGCGTGCTGGTCTCATTCTCGGCCCGGTCTGGGTCGTCGCGACACAGATCCTGCCAGCCCCCGCCGGCATGGAACCGGCAGCGTGGCATTGCGTGGGACTGGCACTGCTGTTGGCGACCTGGTGGGCAACCGAAGCCATTCCGATTCCAGCAACCTCGCTACTACCCATTCCGCTGGCTCCCGCACTCGGCATCACCGATCTCAAGGGAACAGCCGCCAGCTACGCCAACCCCACCATCTTTCTGTTCCTTGGCGGTTTTCTACTGGGAATCGCCATGCAGCGCTGGAATCTCCACCGCCGAATTGCGTTGCGCATTCTGAACGTCGTTGGCCAGAAACCCAAGCAACAGATCGCCGGATTCATGCTGGCAACGGGTTTCATCAGCATGTGGGTCTCCAATACGGCGACCGCCATCATGATGCTGCCCATCGGTATGTCGGTAATATCCCTCTTCGCCGAGGCGGAATCGGATGAAGTAAAACGTTATGCCACCGCCCTGCTGCTAGCCATCGCCTACTCCGCCAGCATTGGCGGCGTCGCGACGCTCATCGGCACGCCGCCTAACGCCATACTCGCGGGCTATCTTTCCAGCGAGCAGGATATCGAACTGGGATTCGCGCAATGGATGGTGATCGGCCTTCCGATCAGCGTGGCCATGATGGCCGTGGCTTGGTGGTGGCTGACCCGTGGCGGTTTCAAGCTCGAGCTCGACAATAACAACGGCGACATCATCGGCGACGAACTGACCAAGCTTGGCGGGATGAAGCCGGCGGAGAAACGCGTCGGTGTCGTCTTTCTACTGGCCGCTCTAGCCTGGATCACGCGACCGCTGCTCAACGACTGGGGCGTCGAGTGGCTCTCGGACACCTCGGTCGCAGTGCTGGCCGGCGTCGGACTGTTCCTGATCCCGAGCGGCAGCGAGCGACATCGTCCGCTGTTGCTGTGGGAGGACGCCAGGGATCTCCCGTGGGGCATTCTGCTGCTGTTCGGCGGAGGGCTTGCTCTGGCTAGCACGATCAGCAGTTCCGGTCTGGCGGACTGGATCGCCAGCCAACTCACCGTCTTCGGTACTTTGCCGCTTCTCCTTCTGATCGGCGTGATCGTGCTGGTAATCATCTTCCTTACCGAACTGACGTCGAACACGGCCACGGCCGCAGCCTTCCTGCCACTACTCGGCGCCCTGGCGGTATCGCTGGGAGTCGATCCACTGCTGATTACCGTGCCGGCCGCCATCGCAGCCAGCTGTGCTTTCATGATGCCGGTAGCCACGCCGCCCAACGCTATCGTTTTTGCCACGGGCCAAATGACGATCCAGTCGATGATCCGTGCCGGCTTCTTCCTGAATGTCGCGGGAACCGTGGTGGTGACGCTGATCTGTCTGGGGTTGATCGAACTTTTCTGGCTGTAGGGAGCACCAAAGCCGATATGAACCGAAGCCGGCATCAAGGATCCATTCCGATGCCGGCCCCTCAAAAAACCGAGGTGACGAAAAAAACCGAGGTGACGAAAAAAAGGCCGCCGGACAACGTCCGGCGGCCTTTTTCTCGTATCTGGTCGGAGCGACAGGATTCGAACCTGCGACCTCTGCAACCCCATTGCAGCGCGCTACCAAGCTGCGCCACGCTCCGATTTCAATCGGGCCACCTGCGGTGGTCCCTGCGAAACGCTGCGTATACTACCTTGCGGTCCAACAAATGAAAAGCGCTTCTTAAGGCTTTTTTTTCAATCGGTTGCGAAAGCCTCCCCGACCGTAAGCAGGCGAGGCAAGAAGTCCGTCGAGTCGTCAGGGATACGAGCCTGGCCGAGACGATACCGGTGAGCGCAAGCCTCGTCTCCACGGCGAGCCATGGGTACAATTTGCCGATATCGAGACCAAAGTCTAACAAGGTGGCGTCATGTCGTTGATTATCGGTATGTGCATACTGCTCGGCTGCCAGTTCCTGGGGGAAGTCATCAGCCGGGCTCTGTCCCTGCCCGTGCCCGGGCCGGTCCTTGGCATGTTGATTCTGTTGATCGGCCTGTTGATCCGAGGCAGCGTTCCCACCAGCCTGAGGACGATGGGCGAGGGGCTGCTCAAGTACCTGACGCTACTCTTCGTCCCTGCCGGCGTCGGCTTGATCCAGCATTTCGGCCTGATTCGCCAGGAAATAGGGATTCTGACCGCCACATTGCTCGTCTCAACCTCGGTGACGATTCTCGTGACCAGCCAGATCCTTCAACGCGCCGCCCAAAGGGGCCGGGCGGCCAAGGAGAGAGAAGCATGAACGATCTCCGGCTCGAGCAGATCTGGGTCTATCTCTCCGCCAGCCCCCTGCTGCATCTGTCTGCCACGCTGCTGGCATTCATTGTCGCCACGGTCATCAACCGCTGGGCAGGCGGAACCCCACTGCTCCATCCCGTCATCGTCACCATCGCGCTGCTGATCGGCTTTCTGTTGCTGACCGGCACGGACTATCCAACCTATTTCCAGGGTGCCCAGTTTCTGCATTTCCTGCTGGGGCCGGCTACCGTGGCACTGGCCATTCCGCTCTACGATCATCGGGAGCGGGTGCGCCGCATGCTCTGGCCTATCGTCATCGGCACGCTTTCCGGTGTCGCCACGGCGGTGGTCTCCGCCGTGGGGATCGCCACGGCCTTGGGCGCCAACACCGAAACGGTACTCTCGCTGGCGCCGAAATCGGTGACGTCGCCGATTGCCATGGGCATCGCCGAGAAACTGGGAGGCATCCCATCGCTGACCGCAGGGCTCGTCCTCATCACTGGCGTCGTCGGCTGCATCGTCGGCCCCTGGATCTTTCGTATGACCCGGATTACCGACCCTACCGTCCAGGGATACTCAATGGGTCTAGCGGCCCACGGCTTCGGCACGGCCTATTGCTTTGCCTCGATCGGCGCGGTTGCCGGCGCTTTCTCCGGTCTGGCGATGGGGCTATCGGGATTGACCACCGCATTCCTGCTGCCCCCCATCGTGCATCTGTTCGGTCTCTGACCCGCCAGCCACCTTCGTCATTCACGGCATTTGCATGTCGGTCGGGTCGATTGATCACCGCTGGCCGCGGCGCTTTTGGCAAGACGACAACAACTCAACAAAACGACAACAACTCGCTAAGGAGTTCAAGCGCCAATGCCCGGATAATCGAGGCTAAACGTCCTGCTTCACGGAGAGTGACACATGGAAGTCAAAACGTTCTTCGCTCAAAGCGCGGACGGCAAGGTCATCCCCGATGCCGAAGTGAGCGTACATCGTCTGGGCGAAGAGAACGTCGCCTCCAACCTCGAGGATGCCAACGGCAACCCACTGGACAATCCGTTTCGCGCCGGCCCGCAGGGCCAGATTCAGTTCGCCGCCCCCAACGGCCGCTACTCCATCGAGGTTGCCAGCCAGGATTCTCGCCAACGCCTGAACACGCAGTTTTTCGATCAGACCGCCGTGATGTCCGCTTCCGGCATTCAGACCCTGAGCGGCGCCCTCGACCAGCGCCTGATCGTGCTCGATTCCGTCGAGGCTCTGAGAGAATGGCCTGGCGAACGCGTTCCCGATGGCTGCAGACTCATCTGTCGCAGCTTCTACCACGACCTTCCCTACGAGCTGAATATCGAATTGCAACGTAGCGAAGCGCAGGATTCGCCGGACAACGCCGGCGACATGGCCTGGGTACCAGCGCCACATCCTGTACGCGACGACTTCCACGTGCTCACGTTATGGGCGAAGGACGGCTCGGCCTATGTTCAGCGAAGCTACGACATCAATCTGCTCAAGGTGGGCTTTCGCGCGGACTATCGCCTGACCGATGGCACGAATGGCAAAGGTAGCGACGAGTCCCGGTGGTTCCAGGAGACGCTCGACAAGACGCCGTACCGCACCAAATATCTCCCCGATCTGCCCGGTGATGCGGGCCTCTATTTGGGCAACCGGCGCATCACGCTGTGCTCCGGCACCCGGATCGTCGGTGATGGAGCCCACGCCAACAGCCGACTCGTCAGCGATTATGCCGCTACGGGATTCCACGACGGGCTGTTCTGGTTACGCGAACCCCATGTGATCGACGCCTGGGCCAATGGCCGCCCAACCGGCGAGCTGGACGCGGCCTTCAGTCACGGCATTCACTTGAGCGGCCTCACCATCGAAGCCACCGACTTCGCGCGCGGCGCAGTCGCGCTCGTCTGTGTCAGGGATGTCACCTACAACGACATCCATCATTTGCGCTGTGGGGGACTCAAGATATTCCACGAACTGGAGCTCAACGATCGCTACTCGATCAAAGGCGAGGATCCGGACACCGACAACGCGGTGACGGCGGGCTTCAATCCCGACGCCCCGGATGATCTCAGTGAAGGTATCCGCGTCAGCAATCTATCCGGCAGTGCCGGTCGTTACACCTTCAAACCCGGCGACAGCAAACGCGCCACCGCCGTTCGCCTGAACTTCGTTCGCGACTTCAGCGTTTCCCATGTACACATGGACTACTGCAACGTGTCCGGCTGGGGCGGCTCGGCCCGCGCCGGCAAAGGCGGCGAACTGAAGTGGATGCGCCGCCTGCGTGACGGCTTCATCCAGGACGTCCACTGCCGCTGGACCAATGGCGCGATCTATTTCAACAATGCCCACAACGTCAAGGTCTTCGGCTGCAGCGCCAAGGAGGTCAGCGACACCGCTTTCGACCTGGAAGGCTGCACCTACTGTCTGTTCGACGGGATCTATGCCGAGAACGCCGCCAACTTCGGCATCTCGATCTTCTATGCGACACGCGGCAACGTCATCAAGAACTTCGTCGCCCGACAGACGTCCCAATCCGCCTCCATCCACGCCCGTTTCGCCGAGCCGAAGTTCGGCCCCGGGCTCGGCAAGACACTCTTTCGTCGACTGGCCGGGTTCGAGGATCCCGACTTCGATCAGGACGTGACCCTCGACACCGGGGCCTTTCTTTATGAAGGCGAGGGATTCGGTGCGGTCATCGTTGACTCCTGGGCCGACGTCACCTATCGCAACATCAACCATAGCGACATCGTGGTGGATCTGCGCGCGCATAGCAACGCACAATCCCAGACCGTTCAGGATTGCCGTTTCACCTTCACCAAGCCGGCCGCGGACAACGACGTGCTGATCGCGCTCGGCACCAACCGCGACGCCTACGGTAGCTGGAAAGGCGGGTCGATCGTCTCGGCGGTGGAGCAGCCGGCCGGCGTCGTCCCGCTATTGAGTCAACTGCGCACTTACGCCGGCGTTGCCATCTACGATATCGATGACCTGCGTATCGATGTGCCCGGTGTACGTACGGCGATCATGGTCTGCGATGCACGAAAATCGGGGCGACACCCCGGCCACGCCTTTCGACTCAACCGCAACCTGATCCCGCCAAAGAGCCTGCTCGTCAATCTGAATCTCAACGAGATCACGGGCGGCGGCCCCGCGCAGCTTGACATCACCAACAATCGCAGCCTCGATTTCGCCCCCATCGAGATGACGGCAGTTGGCGATGACAGCAATGCCCGTCATGCGACGCTTCGCTTCGGTCTGAGCGTGGCGCGCGGCAAAGACATCTGATGAAGCCGGCGAGCGGCACCTCACGCACCTCGCCCCCACGGCAGAACGCAAAGCGCCCATCGATCGATGGGCGCTGAGGGGAATACCTCCGATGGCGGTGCGACGAAATCCGCGTGACACTGGCTTGGTCATGCGGTCGAAAACCGCCACTTGATCTCGCTCGCCGATTCGTTCGGCGCTTTATCAGGTCAGCACGATGATGCTCGCATCGCCCGCGATCCGTATACCGCCAGCCACTGCTTCGTTCCGCGGCCCGGCAGTCGGTTGCATTGGTCTGGACAGCGGCTGACGCTCGGCGTCCCGGGCCAGCGACGACGACACCGGCAGGCAGCACGCGAGCCCCCCGGCGAGGCTCCCGATCACGAATTGACGACGCGTCATGCTCATGTATCCCGCTCCTTCATGATCACCGCGCTGGGGATCGCCGCATCGCCGGATCGATACCCCACCACACTGCCCTGCGCCGCCCGAGAACGAAACGCGGCCTCAGCCGCATCGAGTGTCTGCCGGATACGCGGAGCGGCAAGCGCCGAGAACGTGTTGGTAATGTGATGATCGTCGCGATAGAGCAGCACGTGGTCCTGCAGCGGCCGACACAATGTCTCGTCGCAGAACATGTCACTGATATCGGCGAAGTAGACATTGTCGAGATGATAGGCCTTCGTCGGCGAACGCTTGCTAAGCAGCTCATCCCGCGGCTTGGCGCATCGCTCAGGCGAATCGGCATGAAGGTCGGCGCATTCCGGTACGTCGAATCCAAACCAGGGGTTGTCACGCAGCGCAAGTACCTTGACACCACCCACGGCAAGCGCCTGCCACGATGACAGATATCCCGACGGTACCTTTTCGTCGCTTCCCTGACCGCGGGTGGCGTTGGTGAAAACGAAGTCCGGCTGAATCTCCTTGATTCGCTCGACGACCTTTCGATTCCAGGCATGGCAGGAGGGATAAACCATGTAGTCGGCGTCGGCGTCCAACGACAGCATGCAACCGCCTTTGGTCAGGGTCACCAGCCGGAACCCCTCCTGCTCGGCGACTCTCTTCAGCGCCGCCAGCCACTGCTGAGCATGCGAGCCCCCCGCCAACACGACGGTCTTGTCAGCGTCGCGATCGCCGTAGCTGCACTGGACGATGGCCGCATTCTCGGGGGTCTGATGGCAACCGTCAGAGGAGGATAACGGCAGATCCATACTGGCGATGAGCGTCGGCGGATAGATCTGCCCGGCATCGGGTGCCTGTCCCTGGAGGAACTCGTCGAGCGACGAATTGGCAACGGCCCTGCGCTCCTGATAGTCGTGATGCCAGGCCGAAAGCGCCGCGATGGGCAGCAACAGCAGCATTGCACAGGCACCGTAGGAATAGAGATTGCGACGCGACAGCCACACCGAACGCCGTACGGGGTTCTCGAAACTCCAGGTGGTCAGGAAAGCGAGCAGTCCCGCCCCGAGGATGATCATCATCCCCGGCACCAGCCCCACATCGAAGCTACCGCTGACATAGCGATAGACCGCCAGCAGCGGCCAGTGCCAGAGGTAGAACGAGAACGACAGATCGCCGAACCAGACCACGAAACGGTTGTTCAACAGTTTCATATCGCAGCGATTGCGTGCGGCGATGATAATGCCGCACGCGGCCAGTACCGGAACCAGCGCCACGACTCCGGGGAACAGTTTCGACACGTCGAGAAACAGCGCGAACGTCAGCAGCACGATCAACGAGACCCACCCCAGCACTTTCGCCGCCACCCTCGACATCGTGACCCGGGTGACGACGAACGCCAGCAGCCCGCCGATGGCGAACTCCCAGGCTCGGGCGAAGGTATCGAAGTAGGCCCACGGCTGATTCCTGGCGGTGATATAGATGCTGTAACCGAGCGACACCACGGTAACCACCACCAGCATGGTAACGCACGCGACACGACGATCGGGGCCATGACGCCGATCGATCAGGCTTGCCGCCCACAGCAGCAGCGGAAACAGAAAGTAGAACTGCACCTGTACCGCCAGCGCCCAGAGCTGCTGAAACGGTGACGGCGGCGCGCCTTTCTGCAGATAGTCCGTCGCGGTCAACGCCAGGGCCCAGTTCTCCATGAACACCGTCGATGCCAGCGCATGCTTGATCTGATTACGCCACATCGAATCCGGCATGAAAAAGAGCGACAGAATGATCGTCGTCATGATCACCAGCGAGGCACTGGGCACGACACGCCGCAACGTCTTGCCGTAGTAGTCGAACAGCGCACCAAATCTCGGTGGCCCCCCCTTCAACAGCGAACCGACGATGAAGAACGCCGCCACCACGAAAAACACGTCGACGCCTCCGGACACCTTCTGAATCCAGATGTGATAGACGGACACCATCAGTGCCGCCACCGCGCGCAGTCCTTGTATCTCGTAGAGATAGCTTTGCTTTTGAGCCAACGCCCAACTCCTTCGAATGCAGGGTAACCGACGTGTTCTCAGTAAGCGTTGTTCCCGCTAAATCCTTTGAACACGGTTAGAAAAATAATTTTCAGATCAAGCAGCAACGACCAGTTGTTGATGTACCAGAGATCATGCTCGACACGGTGCTGCATCTTGTCCAGCGTATCGGTCTCTCCCCGGAATCCGCAGACCTGCGCCCAGCCGGTGATGCCCGGCTTCACCATGTGGCGCTGCATGTAAGACTCGACTAGATCCTTGTAATACTCGTTGTGCGCCAGCGCGTGCGGACGAGGACCGACGATCGACATTTGTCCCTGGATGACATTGAGGAATTGCGGCAGCTCATCCAGGGAAGTTCGGCGCAGAAACGCCCCTACACGCGTGATACGAGGATCTCGCCGCGTCGCCTGGGAAACCTGACCGCTCTCCTCCTGGTGCACCTTCATAGAGCGGAACTTATAGACCTGTACATCATGCCCATTGGCCCCCGTACGTAGCTGCTTGAACAGCACCGGACCAGGCGATGACATCTTGACGGCAAGCGCACAGGCGACGCAGATCGGGGCGATTAACAGCAGAATCAGGCCGCCGATGACAATATCCTCCAGCCGTTTCACCCACAGTGCGCTGCCAGAGATCGGGCTAACGCTGAGATCGATTGCATGAGTTCCGGCAATATGACTGACGCGATGGTTTAGCAGAGGAATATCGGCGAAATGCGGAATGAAGCGAATTTCCAGCGGAAGATGGCGCAGGTTGTACATGATCGCCTTGACGTGCTCACCCTCGGAGACCGACAGACAGATCCAGACCTCGTCGGCCCCCGACTTTTCGACTCGACGCGCCAGATTGCGTGGCGCTTTCTCAGCTCTCAGTACACGTCCTCGACAAATTCCGGCGATCGCGTACCCCTGGTCTTGGTGTTCACGCAGCGAGCGCGCTACGTCGAGCAAATTCTCCTCCGGACCGACCAGAAACACCTTGCGCCGATTCTTGATGCGACCGTTGTGGTACATCGCCAGCATCATCAACAATGCACGCGATGCCGCCACCAGACAGAACGACAACAGGAAGGTGAATACGAGCCATTGCCGAGATACGGAATCCGATAATTTCAGCAGAAACATCAAAATACTCACCGCCGCGAACACCGCTGCCCATACCCACAACAGGCGGTAGATCCGGCTGCGCAGCCGTGTGGAGCGCCACTTGCTGTAGCCCCCACCGAAAATATTGATCAGCACTACCGCCAACGCCATGACGATCAGCACCAGCGCGTTGACGCTATCGAGCTGTGCTGTCCTGAACCGAATCTCATTCGCCAGAATACCCGCCAGCACGATCGCCATAACGTCAATTAATGGCGCCAGCCGCCTTACAGGATTCAGACTTTTCATATTCATTCTCCTGATATCATCCTGGTGACCCTGATCTGTCTTCTATTGGAGTCTGCCATTGAGCTAGATATTCTCAGTTGCTGTCGAGTCCCCTCGAACGCCATCCCAGATATACAACTCACGCTTAAATGAACCGTCTTTCTCGCAGATAATCCACTACTGTAGTCGTAACCTCTCGTGGTGATACGCTGCCATCGTTAACGACACGAATTTCCGGTGAATGGGGAGTTTCGTAAGGAGAGTCAATACCGGTAAAATTCCTAATCTCGCCGTTTCTTGCACGCTTATAGAGCCCTTTTGGGTCACGACTTTCACACGTTGACAACGGGGCATCGACAAATACCTCGATAAAGTCTCCTTCCTCCATGAGTTGTCTGACGGCAGCCCTCTCGGAACGAAATGGAGAAATAAAAGCCGATAGCGTGATCACACCGGAGTCAACGAATAATCGTGACATTTCGCCAATACGCCGAATATTTTCTATCCTATCAGCATCGGAAAAACCAAGGTCACCATTCATTCCCTTGCGGACGTTGTCGCCGTCTAGCAGATAGGTCAGCTTTCCCAACTCATGTAATCTCTCCTCTACCAGACCAGCGATTGTCGACTTTCCTGACCCGCTAAGCCCGGTAAACCATAACAAACAGGAACGTTGACCATTTAAAAACT
This sequence comes from Salinicola corii, assembly GCF_008298015.1. Taxonomy (GTDB): domain Bacteria; phylum Pseudomonadota; class Gammaproteobacteria; order Pseudomonadales; family Halomonadaceae; genus Salinicola; species Salinicola corii. The sequence goes on from NZ_VTPX01000003.1 coordinate 418,427, forward strand.
CACGGTGGTTTCTACAGATTTTATGGGCGTGCCAAACGGTATTGTCATTCATGCGATATACCTCATGTTCATCCCGTCAATCTTGTGAATTATTTCTTAAAAACACCCACTAGCCGGTCGTTATCGAAAACGAGCAATGCGTTGATTTTCCTCGACTCCATCATCACCAGCGCGTCCTCGACACGGGCAGTCGGAGCAATTCGCGATGCCTGTGGCGTCATGAAGTCGTAGGCCTTCCTGGAGAAGACGTATTCGCCGTACTTCTCGATGGCACGGCGGATGTCACCATCGGTGATGACGCCCCAACTGCCGTTGTGCTGGACGATCGCCATTCCCAACTGCCCGCGCGACATCGCCTGGATCACATCGAGCACCTCCGACTCCGCCTTGACAACCGGCAGGTTCTCGCTGCGCATCTCGTGCTCGACCCGACTCAACAAGCGGCGACCAAGCGAGCCTCCCGGATGGAACCGGGCAAAGTTCTCGGGCTGGAAGTCCCGCGCTTTCATCAGCGTCACCGCTAGTGCGTCCCCCATCGCCAGGGTGGCCGTGGTCGACGACGTCGGCGCCAGCTGCAGCGGACAAGCCTCTTCGATGACACCGATATCGAGATGGCTGTGGGAAGCTCGAGCCAGCGTCGAGCTCCGGTTACCGGTCATGCCGACCAGATAATTGCCGTTATCCTTGAGATACGGAATCAGCTTGACGACCTCCTCTGTTTCCCCCGAATTGGAGATCGCCAGGAAGATGTCGTGCGGCGTCACCATGCCCAGATCGCCGTGGTAGGCCTCGCCCGGATGCATGAAAAAGCTCGGGCTGCCGGTGCTCGCCAGCGTCGCCGCTATCTTGCGTCCGACGATCCCGGACTTGCCCATGCCGCAGACGATCACCCGCCCCGGGGTCTGCAGGATGGCATCGATGGCGGCACTCAGGTCGTTGTCGAGCTTGCGGGAGACCTCCAGAAGCGATTCGGCTTCCTTGACGAAGACCTGTCGGGCCGTTTCCAGATATTCCAGATTCATGCTGTGCTCCTCCCTGACGCTGGTCGCTGCCAGGCCGAAATGGCTGACTGCCGTCGGCGGACCGACGACGCCGCACCAACGGCATCGAGGCCCGTGATTCGAGAGCGCGCGGACGCACGCCATCGGTGATATGAAGGTATCGATAGGATCGAATGTGGTGAGGCCGAGCCTCGGCAACCCGAAGGTTTCAGAGATCGAGCGCTCGGCTCTCGGCAACGCCACCGACCGACCGGGCGGTGGCCCAGAGCGCCGGATGGGGAATCCGGCGCTTGGATAGCGTGCGGGAGGCGCAGCAGGCGGCCTCCCGCCGGATTTACTGAACGATGCGGCGCAGCGCCTCGTCATCTCCCAGCATATGCGCGTACATCCCGGCCAGGTCGAAGCCGCGCGCCGAGAGCAGGTCTTCGGCGATTTCGCGCGCGACACCGCGCCCGCCCTCGGTTGTCGTCACGTAGTCGGCTGCATCGAGAACCAAGGGATGGGCATCGGCCGGGGCATAGGCCGCGGCGACTTCCCGCATCACCGGGATATCGATGACATCGTCCCCCGCGAACGCGATACGGTCGGCAGCGATACCCTGCTCCTCGGCGATCTGTTGGATGGCTTCGAGCTTGCGACTGAAGCCAATCTTGATCACGTCCATGCCCAACTGGGTAGCCCGTGTCATCAGCGGCTGGCTCGATTTGGCCGACAGCACGCCGCTTTTGATGCCGTGCTGCCGAAGCAGTCCGATCGCAACGCCGTCACGCACGTTGAATGGCTTGAGCGCTTCGCCCTCTGGTCCGATCAACAGCGTGCCATCGGTCAGCACGCCGTCGACATCGAACAGCACGAGTTCGATCTGGTCACGAAGATCCGGACGAGGCATCGATCGATCTCGACTTTCCATCAATCGATCTCGACTGGGGACAGGCTCTTGACCAGATCGTCCACCGCCTTGATCTGGGCCAGGAACGGTTCCAGCTTGTCGAGCGGCAACGCGCTGGGGCCATCGCAGCGCGCGTTGTCGGGGTCGGGGTGCGACTCTAGAAAGAGACCGCCCAGCCCCACGGCCATCCCGGCGCGAGCGAGCTCGAGAGCCTGGCGACGACGCCCGCCCGAGGCCTCGCTGGTCGGATCACGGCGCTGCAGGCTGTGGGTCACGTCGAAGATCACCGGCGCGTTGTCGCTGACGTTCATCATCTCGCGAAAGCCCAGCATGTCGACGACCAGATTGTCGTAACCGAAGCAGCTACCGCGTTCGCACAGGATGACCTGCTCGTTGCCCGCTTCGGCGCACTTGTCGACGATATTCTTGACCTGCCCCGGACTCAGGAACTGCGGCTTCTTGATATTGATCGGCTTGCCGGTCCTCGCCATCGCCACGACCAGGTCCGTCTGGCGGGCCAGAAACGCCGGCAACTGGATCACGTCGGCGACCTCGGCGACGGGCTGCGCCTGCGCTACCTCGTGCACGTCGGTGATCACCGGCACGTTGAACTCGCGTTTGACCGCCTCGAAGATTTTCATCCCCTCGTCGAGGCCGACACCGCGGAAGGAGTGGATCGAGGAGCGGTTGGCCTTGTCGAACGAGGCCTTGAACACGTAGGGAATGCCCAGTTTGCCGGTCACTTCGACATAGGCCTCGCAGGCCCTCAAGGTGCTGTCGAGATCTTCCAGCACGTTGATGCCGCCAAACAGCGTGAAAGGCGCGTCGTTGGCCACTGCCAGCCCGCCGACCGATACGGATTTCATCAAGCCACCTCACTTCTATCCATTGAATGCAATCTTGCGCGGTCCATAAGCTTAACGAAGTTCGCCTCGCTGAAGGGAGTATCCTGAAAGTAGTCCTCGTTCACCAGATAGTGATCGATGTAGGCCGCCAGGCGACGCTCGCTGAAATGCGCGTAGAAGGTATTGCCCAGAAACGTCACTTTCTTGTCCAGCAGCTTGGCCTCGAGACCCACCGTGGAGTTGATGGTCACCACCTCGGCGGCCCGATCCAGCAGCTGGAAGGTATTCTCGTTGACGATGAGGAAGTCGTGCTCCGCACGCAGCCCGGCCAGAATCGACGGAATGGCCTGGTTGATCTCAGCGGGATGGGGCTTGATCACCAGTCGCAGCCCCTTCTCCCTGGCCATCGCGATCGCGTCCTTGAGGCCGTCGATCACGCTGTTCTTGCGGTAGTTCAGAATGATCTGGGCGTCGGTGCTCACCTGCATCGGAAAGAACAGGTAGGGCGTTGCCCAATCCATCTCGTCAAGCACGACTTCATCCGCCTTGCGGAGCTTCCTCAGCTCGTCGAAGCCGTAGGCGTTCTCGCCGGCATAACCCAGGATCGCCTCGAGACGGCATCCCACGACCTGGACGAACTTCTGGAACACCGTCTTGAAGTCGAGCTTGCGCGCCTGCCCGATCACGTGCCGCTTCATGCGCGCGGCGGTGTATTCGCGCTTCCAGCGACGAAAGGCCTCGAGATCGACCGGGTAATCGTCCAGTACCTCGACATGCTCGTACAGATAGGACTGCATGTCGGTGCCCTGGGGATCCGCGAAGGTCTTGTTGCCGATATTGCCGTAGCCGGTGTAGAGCACGTCGATGCCATTGGCCCGGGCGTGGTCGGCCAGCGCCGACTGGGAAGCGAGCCGGCCGCTCGGCAGGATATAGAGATCCCATTGGCGCCTGGGTTGCTCGCGCTCGATGAAGTCCGCGAAACCGGAGTAGACCCTGTCGGCCTGAGCATGGGTCAAGCGGCCGGTCAGGATACTGAAGTTGTTCTCCCGGCAGGTACGTCCCCGCCCCCGGCGCGGCATGAACACCGTCTCGCGCTTGAGCGTCAGGTAGACGTACATGATCAGGTTGTTGGCCACGAACTCGACACGGCAACCGCTGGCGCCGGGCGCGGCGAAGACGCGCTTGAAGAAGCGGTAATCCTCGGGGTTGGAGATATTGATCAGAACCTGACTATACATAGCACTGCCCGTTATGCTGGTAGAGTTTCAAGAGTTCGGTATTCATGCTGACCGGCGAGAAATCCCGCTCGTAGCGCTCACGGCAGCGCCGCCCCATCGCCTGCCGGTCGCAGCGGTCGAAAGCGGCCATCGCCGTGGACAAGGAGGCCGGGAAGTCGTCGAAATCGAAGACGAAGCCGGTATCGCCATGGCTCACCAGTTCGGGCAGCGCACCGCGGTTCGAGCAGATCACCGGCGTGGCGTTTCGGTAGGCTTCCAACACCACCAGGCCGAATCCCTCCCAGCGACTGGGGACGATCAGCGCCTTGGCCCGCGCGATCAGTCCGTCCAGCGCGGTATTGTCCTGCCAGCCGAGAAATTCCATGTTGTCCCGGGCGGTGAACGTGGCATCGGAATCGACGACATTGCCGCCGACGATCTTCAGCAGCGGGCGATCTTCGCCCCAGAACGCGTGGAGTTTGTCGAACCCTTTCTGACGATCGAAACGCCCGATGAACAGATAGAAATCCTCCTTGCGTCCCTCGCCGATTGCTTCCCGGGTATCGCGCACACAGTTCTTGATCAGCAGCGTCTTATCCCCCATCCCAGCCTCTTCCAGCAGCGTGCGTTCGTACTCCGAGATGGCGACGACGCCGTCGGTCCGTTGATACAGCGCTTTCTCCACCCACTGGATGCCATGCCTCTTGAGGCCGGAGGTGCGATGCGGGTCGAACGCAACCCCATGAGGCTGGTAGATCAACTTGGCCCCATGGAAAGAGATCGGCAACGCGCGACAGAGAAAACCGGCGAAGGTACTGTGGACATGCACCACATCGGGACGCGCCTTGGAAACCGCGCCACGCAGGCGCATGGCAAGGTGTTTCAGTCGCTGAACCCTGCCATCACCTTCGAATCCGACGATGTGGATCTTGCCCTCCAGCTCGTCGATGTCATCCAGGTTGATCTCCTCGAGCTGAGTGCGGGGCAGTAGCACCGATACAGCCTCGACTTCGGGACGTCGCGCCTGTTCCGCCACCACATTGTTCAGATAAGTGGCGATGCCGCCGGTCACTGTCTCGCAGACATGCATGATTTTCATGAATTCACTCGCTGAAGGAGAGCATTACCAGCAGGGAATATATAATGAAGGTCGGTACTAAAATGAGAGCAGCATCCGAAAATGTAGCCACACCATACATAAGACAACCGATACAGGCCGCACGACTAACGGGTCGATTGATATCAAACAGGCTTCGTGCCATCACAATATTCGAAAAAAACATCAAGAACGGCAGTAGCCCGATGAGTCCAACGAACTCGGCCACCGAAACATAGGGGATTTCGTAGGACCAGTAGAGCGGCACATGCGAAATAAAATTCGCGTTAACGAAATATTCAAGATAACTCGCTCGCCCACCCAGATTGGAATCAAATAGAAAAGTCACATCTTTTCCCATAACTCCCAGCAACGCCATCATTCCTGGCACAGCAATGCATAATAGAACACAGATCACGATCAACTTTTTGACCGATATTGCTTTATTGAAAATGAGATACTCAAAAACACAATATAACAACAAAAGCGCCCAAGCTGTTCTCGACAACGTTAACATGATTGTCAACATTAGCAGTAAAACCCATTTTCGACTTCTTTCAATGACCGAATATATTGGCAGCAACATAATCATGCAGACAGCATAGATATTGCCATTATTGTAGGTAGAGAACAGTTTATAGATGCCTCCTCGGTCATTCATGCGAGATTCAAGAGTTTGGTCCGCCCCCAAAGTCGTCGTCAACAGTGGAATAGAGAAATATTGGCCTGTGGCGACTTTATAAAGAAATAAAAATATTCCAAACGCCGACGCAAAACGAATACACATTACGAGTGCTCGCAAGAGGTATTGCAATCTGTCTGGCGTCAACTGGCTGGCCCAGACATAGAAAAATAGTGGAACAACGACCAAAGACATGACATAACCGACATAAGCTGCCGGCTTGGCAATACCATTAATCAATGTAATTGATAGGAACAGCATCCAGAAGGGAAGCAGTAAAAACATATAAACATCATACCCTCCTCCTGACGCCATGCCTCTCACGAGAAATTTCGCAATCAAAAATGGTAGTGACAGGCAAATCAGCAGATAAATACCGTTCAAAGGTATACCAGATATTGCAACGCCAGACTTTGGGATAGCAATAGCCAATACTGCGAAAGCGGCAATATAAGCATGCCGAACATTTATGACCAAATTATATTCACCTTGACCCAATAATGACAAATTACCGACCAACCTGATACAAACACAGGCGACGGATAAACATCACATCAGTTCTCGAAAACACTTCCCAACAGTTTAGCATCTTCCGCATATAATCGGGCCACAATATCGACACTTTTCGAATCGTACATGCGACGATAGTCATCACCACCGCTGGAGTTGACTCTGGTAATATTGCGCTTGGGCAGGCCAAGGCGCTCCTGAATAATTTCGACTCCTTCCGAAAGATTTTCGACACTACCCAAAAAATCGAGATCATTCATTCCATTGACAAGAATAAATTTTGACTGTGGGACAAAGTGAGTCCAACTCATAATTTTGGCCGCCAACGCGTCATCTTCTAACGCATGAACGAAGTCCTCGAACGCAGAATAGCGCCTCAGGTACTTTTCAAAAAATTCCTGATCATACACCCCAAACCCGCCATTCTTCAGATAGGCATAAGCAGAATAAAAACGACTCCAGACGTTTCTAGAGAACGCAAATTTGAACGAGCTGGCATATTTCTCCGGATCAGCACTGAGGTATTGCGAGAGATAATTATGACCTTTCGGAGTCATTTCGAAAAGAGATTTCGCCACGCCGTTGCCTGCGTTCTTGGGGATATGAACGAAGATAACATTGTGCATATTTTCCAGATCGCTGTAAGGATTTACCCGCTCTCTTGCCAACCGATCTCTTACTAGCAACGGGACGATGCTGCGGTATATCGGTTGCACGTAGCCTTTCAGTCCGGTTTTCGCAACAACGGCTCGGCCGTACTGGAACATGGCATTCTCCAGAAATTATGAAAGCAACGCTTTTTGGACTATCGGCAACGCCATTAAGTGTATTTGGCGACTGAACATTCTCTATCGAGCCGGAGTGATAGTCATCGAGAATCGGTTATTCGGCACCGACGAGGATCAGAACGTGTATTCGAACGCGTCAATATCCTCAGCATAAGCACTCCGAACGATGCTTTTCAGACTCTCGTCATAATAGTTTTCGTAAGAATCGCGCTTGCTGGCATTAACTCTGGCAAGATCGGAGGCCTCAGGGTTGATCATCGTCTTCATTGTCTCGAAATCGGAAGGTAGCGACTCGAAACGGGCGATGAAATCGACGCCCAACTGGCCGTCGCGACGTACAAGAAAACGCTTCTGTGGCGTGAAGTGCTCCCACTCCAGAATCGTCTGCCGATAGTCGGGATTTTCCAAGCGCTGGATGAACGTTTGAAACTCCACATCACTGCCGATATGGCGCCTGAAGAAAGCCCCCCCATTAGAGCGGGCATCGAGGCTACGCAGATAGAAAAAGGCTGAAACCAACCTGTCCCATGGGTTTCTGACCACGGATACCTTACGATAGGCGTCATACTTCTGCCGATTGCGCTCGTAGCATCGCAGCTTGTTGTGTCCCGTACCGTTCGGCGCGTCGAGAAGCGACCGGGAGATAGCCTTACCGGCCGCCTTTGGCACGTGAACGAAAATACACTGGAACTGATCTTCCCAGCGTGAATAGGGATCCTTGATGTGGTTAATCAGATTCTCGCTCTTGGCCGGTCCAATAATCGGGATAAGCATCGAGCTGACCATCCGGTATTTCGAGATCTTCGCCATATCATTTTCACCCAATCTTCCGACATCCCCACTCTGGGTAGAAGTCCCGGACATAGGCGTTAAGCGCCTTTTCCGCTTCGGTGTAAACGCGGTCGGCACTGGTGATTCCAACTTTCCCCGCCCCGCGCACCAATCCCGCACCGACAGTGATATTGGTCAGCCGGTCGATCACCACGAAGCTCCCGGTTCCCGGGCTCTTGCGGTAGTCGTCCAGCGGCACGCTAACCGTCAGCTCGATCTGGCAGCGACCGATGGCGTTGAGCGCTAACGTCTCGGCGGCGTGATGCTCGAGCGTGTTGACATCGATCTGGTAGTCGATCGCAGCGACCTTGCCGGCGATCTCCTGCGCGCCAATCTTGAAGTCGTAGAGCCGACCCGGCTCGAGAGCGGTGTCATGCATCCAGACGATATCGGCGACCAGCGCGCTGGACTGTGCGACCTCGGCGTCCGCCGCGACCAGCCAGTCGCCGCGAGAGATGTCGATCTCGTCTTGCAGCGTCACGGTGATCGCCTGGCCGGGATAGGCCTCCTCCAGATCGCCATCGAAGGTGACGATGCGCTCGACGCTGGACCGCTTGCCCGACGGCAGCGCCTTGACCGCCTGCCCGGGGCGCAGAATGCCGGCTTCGAGCGTGCCGCAGTAGCCGCGGAAGTCGAGATTGGGCCGGTTGACGTACTGCACCGGCAGGCGCAGATCGGAAAGATTCGAGTCATGGGCGACCTCGACGCTCTCCAGCAGTTCGAGCATCGCCGGGCCGGGCCGGCCGTCGACCTGGTACCAGTCCATCTTCTCGCTGCGATTGACGACGTTGTCACCGTCGAGTGCCGACATGGGGACGAAACGAATGTCCCTGGCGTCGAGCTTTTCGGCGAACTCGCGATAGTCGGCGACGATCTCGTCGAAGCGGGCCTGGGAATACTCGACCAGATCCATCTTGTTGACCGCGATCACCAGATGCTGAATGCCCAGCAGGTCGGCGATGAAACTGTGGCGTCGAGTCTGCACCTGCACGCCGTGACGGGCATCGATCAGGATGATCGCCAGGCTCGCCGTCGAGGCACCCGTCGCCATGTTGCGGGTGTACTGCTCGTGGCCCGGCGTATCGGCGATGATGAACTTGCGCTTGTCGGTGGAGAAGAAACGATAGGCGACATCGATGGTGATGCCCTGCTCGCGCTCCGACTGCAGGCCATCCACCAGCAGCGCCAGATCGACCTTGTCGCCGGTCG
>NZ_VTPX01000004.1 GCF_008298015.1 Salinicola corii
ATGAACGCCCTCGTCAAACGCTGGGTTGGCGGCCACCCCTTGAGGTTTTTACGGAAGTCCTGCAGCGCTCTGTTGCTGGGCAGGGCAATCGTGTCCACTAGCGTTGCGCTTGGAACTTGAGACCGCCTATCCTCACCGGACATATCAACGACCTGATAAGGAAGAAACTCAATGCCATTCTTCAAATCCGACTTCAACTCCATGAGTCGAATGTACTTATCCAGTTTATCCTGGAGTTCTTTATCGTCGGTCTCGTCTCTTTTGTCTTTCAGGTTCTGCATGAAGAGATCACCTACGGCAAGAGACTCCCCATCTTTTTCAACCGTGGTTTCCGCTCCCATCAGGTCCGTTTCGCTCGCGAGTGGCAGATCCCGGTCCCGGAAGGGGTCATCGGCATCACCGCGATGCTTGTCTGCGGCATAGTCCGTAATAGTTTCATAGTGCTGTGGAGTTCCGGATTCAAGCACTACCCACGTTTCACCATCTTTATGGACGAGCTTGACGCCTTCGACGAGTCTGCCCTTCTCGTCGGTAACGTTCTCGACTTCATCGTCTCCACTCAACACGGGGATGTCATCGCTGCCATTGAGCAGTTTATAATCGCCGCTATCGATTTTTTCTTCGATTCCATCCCAAGTATCTTTGAGATTCTTGATTTTTTTATAGGCCTCGGGCGTATACTCCTCCGAAACAGCATAGCGTTTGCCATCACTACCCTTATAGATAATGGTCCCGCCCTCGGCACTAAACGAAGTAATATCATCGACAATCTGAACGCCGGAGGGGAGGTCATACTTAATATCCCAGCGTTTGGAATACTCGACATCACTCAGGCTGGTAGGAGTGGTAACTTTAGAATCGGGGGTAATGACCTCGAAGCCCTGATTCTTTTTCCGGTCGAGCCAGCTCTTGTCGCCCTTTGGGATGTCAGCGCTCGACCATGCATACTCGTCATCGAGACTCTCGACCGCACCGTCGTTCTTGAGTGCTTGCACTTTCTCGTAGAACTCGGGTGTGATGTCCTTGTGTACCAGGAACTTGTCGCCGCTCTTGGTTCTAACCTCGAGCATGTCAAACCTGTAGGACATGACGACACCGCCACCACCGACGTACTCGTCGCTGACGTATTCAATGTCGTCTTCCGAGACAGGCCCGTCTATGGTCGCGAGCGGTGGTTTTCCATCCATGTAAGAGGCATATTCATCACTCTCCAGCTTATAGAGCATCTCCAGGCCCTCGTCGCTTCGCTCGGGGGTTGGGAGAGTGAGGCCAATAGGCCCCTTGATGGGGGCAGGGTCTTTCACGTGCCGAGAACTTCCTATCAACAGTTGTTCGAACCCGCCAGAAGGAGTTTCGTTCCGGGGATCCGAGCGATGCTCGCTGTCTCTTGATTCGATAGGCATTTGATTCACTCCTGATAATCATTGTCTGAATCATAATCGCTGTAATCGGCACGGCTGCTTTAATAGCAATATTTCAAAACACCCCACGCACGAACAAGCATCTATTTTGAACCATTAAAAACAACTTGTGGATGGCATCTCATGTTATTGAGGGGTCCACCATGGAAGTCATCCCATATTACCTATCCACATCATTTTGCCAGACGATGCGTATTGTCTTTTGGTTGTCGTCATGTGTGATCGAGAAACAGGTGGTTTCTGATTGTTTTGGGATCACCCGAGCGCTCGAGCATGAAATCTCTCGAGCGGATCTGAAGCAGTTTGTAGTCCATCGTTAATTACTCTTCAAAAACAGAAGGTTGATATCGAAATTCGTCGAGCTTGTTCTATGTCATCCAATTGACATCCCGGCGTCACGGTAGCGTCACGCATCAGCGCCAGACTGCAAACGTTTTCATCGTTGCAGGCAAAGTCGCTGTCATGCCGCTATCACGTCCCTCATTGGTTCAGATCGCCGAGCAGGTCGGGGTTTCTCCGGCGACGGTGTCTCGTGCGTTCAATCGCCCGGAGCTCCTCAACGACGCGACGCGGGAGCGAATCCTGACGACGGCAAAACGCTTGGGATTCCGGCCAAACAGGGTCGGCAGCAGCCTGCGCTCGGGGAGCACGAAGACCTTGGGACTGTTGTTGCCGACTCTGGCCAATCCGGTCTTCGCGGCCTGTTTCGAGGGCGCCGAAGCGCGAGCCTTGGAGGCAGGCTACAGCGTGATGCTGGCGACTACGGGATATGACAGCCAGCGCGAGCGGACAGCGGCGCGAAGTCTGCTCGATCACCGTGTCGAGGGGTTGATCCTGACCGTCTCCGACCCGAGCGCCAGCGCCACTCTCGACGAGTTGACCGCCAATGACGTCCCGTTCGTGCTGGCCTACAACGAGAGCGATCGGCATCCGTTCGTCAGCGTCGACAATCGCGCCGCCGCCGGCGACATGGTCGAGCATCTGGCGGCATGTGGGCATCGCCAACTCGCCATGATCAGCGGCCCGCTCGACGCTTCCGACCGCGCCTCGAAGCGTCTTGATGGCGTGCTGGATCGTGCCGCCCGCCTGGGCCTGCCCGCGCCGACCCATGTCTCGATGCCCCGGCACACCGCGGCGGACCGAGCTCGTCTGAGGAGCCTGCTCTCCTCGCCCAGGCCGCCCACCGCGCTGTTCTGCTCCAACGATCTGCTCGCCACCGCCGTGATCTTTGAACTGGCGGCGCTCGGTTTTCGCGTGCCCCGGGATCTTTCGGTGTGCGGCTTCGACGCCATGGCCTTCGGCGCGCTGATGGTGCCGTCACTGGCCAGCGTCCACCAGCCCAGCACCGAGATCGGCAGCCAGGCCTGCCAAGAGTTGCTCAGCGCGCTCGGCGGCGAAGGCAGCCGCTCCCTGCGCCTACCCCATCGCTTGTTTGGCGGCGGTACCGTCGCCAGTTTGCCGCACCACGCCGTTCATCCATCGCATCGCTACCCTTGAGGATCGGTTCATCATGTTGAAACACACGCTACGCGCCGCCGCCATGGCGTTGGGAGTTACCGGCGCTGCCCTGGGCTCGCTGCCGGCTCAGGCCGCCGACAACGCCATCTGCTACAACTGCCCGCCGGAGTGGGCCGACTGGGGCGCCCAGTTGAAAGCGATAGAGGCCGACACCGGCATCCACGTGCCGCAGGACAACAAGAACTCCGGCCAGTCGCTGGCTTCGATCACCGCCGAGAAGGACAACCCGGTCGCCGATGTCGTCTACTACGGTGTGACCTTCGGCATCCAGGCCGCCGAGCAGGGGCTGGTACAGGGCTACAAGCCGGCCCACTGGGACGAGATACCCGACGGTCTGAAAGATCCCGACGGCAAGTGGTTCGCCATCCACTCCGGGACGCTGGGCTTCATGGTCAATGTCGATGCGCTAGGCGATACGCCGGTGCCGCAATCCTGGAACGATCTGCTCAAGCCGGAATATCGCGGCCTGGTAGGCTATCTCGACCCCTCCTCGGCCTTCGTCGGTTACGTCGGCGCGGTAGCGGTCAACGGCGCGCTGGGTGGCTCGCTGAAGGACTTCACCCCGGCGATCGAGTGGTTCCAGAAGCTGCAGGAAAACGACCCCATCGTGCCCAAGCAGACCGCCTACGCCCGTGTGCTCTCCGGCGAGATTCCGATCCTGCTCGACTACGACTTCAACGCCTACCGTGCGCGTTACGACGACAAGGTCAATGTGCAGTTCGTGATTCCGCAGGAAGGCACCGTCACCGTGCCCTACGTGATGAGTCTGGTCGCCAACGACCCCAACCCGGAAGCGGGCAAGAAAGTGCTCGACTACGTGCTTTCCGACAAGGGTCAGTCGATCTGGGCCAACGCCTATCTGCGTCCCGTCCGCCCCGGCGCGGTATCGAAGGAAGCCCAGGCGAAGTTCCTGCCGGATAGCGACTACGCCCGCGCCGACACCGTCGATTACGCCGCCATGGCGGCAGCCCAGCGCGACTTTTCCCAGCGCTACGCCAACGAGGTGGATTGAGATGGGTCGTCGCGCCTGGCTGATCATCGCCATTCCGGCCGTGACGCTGTTCATCGCCTTCTGGCTGCTGCCGATGGCCAAGCTGGCCGGGCTGGGCGCGGCGACGCCTCAGGGCATGGACGTCTCCGCCTACTGGCTGGTGCTGACCCAGCCGCGCTACTGGCAGAGCCTGGCCAACACCGTAGGGCTGTCGTTGGCGGCAACGCTTGCCACGCTCGCGATCGCGCTACCGGTCAGCCGATTTCTCGCCCGTCACCCGGCGTTTCCCGGGCGGCGGGTGCTGATGTCGCTGCTGATCTTTCCGCTCGCCTTCCCGGGCGTGGTGGTGGGCTTTCTGGTAATTCTCGCCACGGGCCGCCAGGGCGTGCTCAACACGCTGGCGAAAGCGATCTCGGGTGAACCGATGGTGCTCGCCTACGGCATGGCGGGACTGTTCATCGGCTATCTCTACTTCCTGTTGCCACGCACCATCGGCGTGCTGATGGCAGCAGTGGAAGGGATCGACAAGCACTGGTTGGAAGCGGCGCAAACGCTGGGCGCAAGCCCCTGGCGACGCTTCGTGGATATCGAACTGCCGGCGCTGACCAGCGCGCTGACCGCCGCCGGGGCGATGTGCTTCGCCACCGCCATGGGCGCTTTCGGCACGGTATTCACGCTCGGCACCAAAATCGACGTGCTGCCGATCACCATCTACGACGAGTTCACCAACTACGCCAACATCCCGGTTGCTGCGGCACTCTCCGTGGTGCTGGGGCTGGCCACCTGGGCGGCACTCTATATCGCCAACACGCTCGCCAGCCGTTCGGCACAAAGGCGCTGAGATGGCTCGTGGAATCTGCGTGGCTTTGACTGAAAAGTCGGCGAGCGACGATCAGACAAGGCAAAAATCGGCGAGAAGACGGAGTTTACAGGGTGTAAATGAGTATTTTGAGCCGATTTTTAACGCAGTATGAGCAAGCGCAGGCACTTTTCGGACAATGCCAATGACACATTCTCGCTTCGATACCCGGCTGGGCCTGACGATTACCCTCGTCGTCACTGCCTTTCTGATCGGCCCGGTGCTGCTCTCCGTCACCGCCGGGCTGACGAAGAACTATTTCGTCGGGCTATCCAGCGGCCTGACGCTGGACTGGGTGACGCAGGTCTGGGATCTCTATGCCGACACGATCTGGCGCTCCTACGGCGTGGCACTGGCCACGCTCGCCACCACAACGCTCATCGGCGTACCCGCTGCCTGGGTGCTGACGCTGTTCCCCGGTCGGCTTTCCCGCCTGCTCGAGGAGCTGCTGACGCTACCCGTCGCCGTGCCAGGGCTCGCCACCGCGCTGGCCTTGATCGTCTCCTGGGGCAGCGTCGGCTGGCTGCGCAGTAGCGTTCTATTCATCGTCATCGGGCACGTGCTGTTCACGCTGCCGTTCATGGTCCGTGCGGTGCGCGCCGGGATGCAGGGCGCCGATCTCGTGGTGCTGGACGAAGCCGCCGCGACCCTCGGCGCCAGCCGTCGCCAGCGCTTCTTCGACATCATCGTGCCTGCCGCCCGCAGCGGCATCGTCACCGGCGCACTGACCGTGGTGACGCTTTCCATCGGCGAATTCAACCTGACCTGGCTGCTGCACACGCCGCTGACCAAGACGCTGCCGGTCGGGCTCGCGGACAGCTACGCCTCGATGCGCCTCGAGGTCGCGTCTGCCTACACCCTCGTTTTCCTGTTGATGCTGTTGCCACTGATGGTCGGGCTGCAATGGTTCGCGGCCCGCACCACGCGCACCGGCAGCATCACGCTTGGAGCTTCGACATGACCCTTGCTTCCTCCCTTCAGGCGCTTTCCATCACCCTGACCCACTGCGCCAAGACCTGGCCCGACGGCAGCCGAGCGCTGGAGCCGCTGAACCTGGAAGTGCGCGCCGGCGAAACCCTCGCCCTGCTCGGCCCCTCCGGCTGCGGCAAGACCACGCTCCTGCGCATGATCTGCGGCCTGGAAAAGACCGACGCCGGCGGTACGATTCGCTTCGGCAGCGACGATGTCACCAGGACAGCGCCGGAGGCGCGAGGCGTCGGTGTGGTGTTCCAGGGCTACGCGCTGTTTCCCAACATGAACGTGGCGCAGAACATCGGCTACGGACTCAAGATCCGCGGCGTGGATAGCGTCACCCGGCACCGCCGCGTGACCGAGATGCTCGAACTGGTCGAGCTGGAGGCACTCGCCGAGCGGCGCATAGATCAGCTCTCCGGCGGACAGCGTCAACGCGTGGCGCTGGCCCGTGCGATCGCTATCGAGCCCCGCGTACTGCTACTCGACGAGCCGTTGACCGCGCTCGATGCCCGGCTGCGCCAGCAGCTGCGGGTGGATCTCTCGGCGCTACTCAAGAAGCTCGGCATTACCTGCGTGATCGTCACGCATGATCAGGAAGAAGCGATGATGCTCGGCGACCGGGTGGCGGTGATGTCCGCCGGGCGGCTTGAACAGCTAGGCAATCCCGAAATGCTCTATCGTCAGCCCGCTTCGAACTTCGTCGCCGATTTTCTCGGCACGCTCTGTCATCTGCGGGGCGGCCCCGTAAAGCATCATCATGGCGTCGACTCGCTGACTTTCCGGCCCCACGAAGTGCAGCTCCAGGCGCCCGGCCATGGCCTGGCCGCCAGCATCCGAGCGCGCTTCTATCTCGGTAGCCATGTCCGCTTCGAACTCGTCCTCGACGACGGCCAGCCATTCACCGCGCTGGCTGGACCCGACGCCCCGTGGCAGCCGGGCGATAGCGTATCCATCACGTTGAATCAGACCCACGCCGCCTGAACCAGGGAGTCATCTTTCATGCTGATCGCCCAGATCACCGATCTGCACATTCGCCAGCCGGGCCGGAAGGCCTACCGCGTGGTGGAGACCGACCGCTACCTGCCGCCGGCCATTGCCGCACTCAACGCGCTCGCTCCCCGGCCCGACGTGGTCCTGATCACCGGCGATGCCACCGATTTCGGCCGGCCGGAAGAGTACGCCACGCTGGCCGAACTCCTCGCGCCGCTGGAGATCCCCTGGTATCTGATCCCCGGTAACCACGACGATCGCCAGGCGATGCGCGACGCCTTTCCCGCCCACGACTATCTCGGCGACGGCCCGTTCATCCAGTACGCCATCGAACGCTTCCCGCTGAGGATGCTGGCGCTGGATACCCTGGTGCCGGGCGAGAGCCACGGCGAACTCTGCGCCGAGCGACTCGACTGGCTCGCCACGCGGCTGGCCGAGCAGCCCGAACGCCCAACCCTGATCTTCATGCACCACCCGCCATTCGCCACCGGCATCGCGCACATGGACGCCATCGGCCTGGCCGGCGCCACCGGGATGGCCGCGATCGTGGCCGATTACCCCAACGTGGAGCGCATTATCTGCGGCCACGTGCATCGCACGATCTTCCAGCGCTTCGCCGGCACCATCGCCAGCTGCTGCCCCAGCACCGCCCATCAGGTCGCCCTTGATCTGCGCGAGGACGGCCCCTCCGCCTTCGTCATGGAACCGCCGGGGTACCAGCTCCACCTCTGGCGCGCCAATGAACTGATCACCCACCACGGCGTGATCGGCGACCATGCCGGGCCCTATCCGTTTCACGAGGAAGGCGACTTGATCGATGAGTGACAGGACCGGAGCGGATTTCCCTGCCGCAAGATCTTGCAAGTTCATCTAGCTGCAACAGGCTTACAACATTCGAGGCATAGGGTCGGCAGACACATTCGTCTTTCATTTCTCGCCGACAGTACAAAGGATGCTCGCCATGTCGCTGTTCTCCCGTCTCGCCTCACCCTATCGCTTCCACGATGACGTCACGACGGCAGCCTTCGGAGGGGGGTCCTGGCACGGCCAGTCGTTGCTCGGCAACCTGTTCGAGCGGATCGATCATTTCCTGGATGACCTGTTCGACTGGCTGGGCGGCAACCACGGCGGACACGGCGAGCCGCCTGCCGAACCCGCCGCCCCGACCATCCAGGTCATCGACGACGCCACCCATCGACTGCCGCTGACCGATGATGGCGGCACAATCCGCGGCGTCATCGGCGACCCTACCGACCCGGCGCTGACCAACGGCATTGCCCTCGAGTTCTCCGATGCCGATACCGCGCGCCACGACCTGCAGGTGACCGTCGAGAGCAGCGACGACGGCGTGGCCCGTGCCGCGCTGGACGACAATGACGTGCTGCGCATCGCCCCGGTGAGTACCGGCAACGCCACCATTACGGTGACCGTTAGCGACGGCGAGCGCGAGAGTCAATACACCTTCGACTATGCCGCTGCCGACAGCACCGCGACCAACAACGACGCCCGTTTCCATACCGGGGCGTCCGACACCTCCGCCGCCATCGTCATCGGCGACGACATGATCCTGGTCGGCGACGACGAGGACCAAACGCTGCGGCTCTACGATCACGACCGTTCCGGTGCGCCGCTGGCTAGCTTCGATCTCGACGCGGCGCTGGGCCTGGAGGAGGGCGACGAGGTCGATATCGAATCGGTGGTCGACGCCGGCAATGGCACTTACTACTGGCTCGGCTCGCTCTCCAACAGCGAGCGCTCGACAGTCTTCGCCACCCACATTACAGGGAACGACGCCGATTCGCTCCAGGTCGAAGTGACCGGACAGTTCGACGGTCTCTATCAGGCAATCGCGGATTGGGCCGCGCAGAACCGTCCGGACGTCGACTTCAGCGCCTTCGAAATCGAGGGATCGGCGTACGCGAACGGCACGCTCTATCTCGGCCTGCGCGCGCCCATCGACAGCGACGGCCGCGCGCTGGTGCTACCGGTGGCCAACGTAGACGACCTGATGGCCGCCGGTAACGCGAACGAGGCCGAATTCGGCCCGGCGATCGCACTCGATCTCGACGGCCGCACCATCCGTGATATCAAGGCCGTCGGCGATGGCACCTGGCTGATCAGCGCCGGACCTGCGAACCCGGGCGACGACGATGGCGACGACGGAAACGATGACTTCCAGCTCTACCGATGGGACGGCGCGCACAAGGTGGCGCAGGTGGAGGGAGTCGATCTCAACACCAACGCCGAGGCGACCGGCGGCACCGCCGAAACGCTGAGCAACATTCAAGTTCACGCCGACGGCTCGGTCAGCGTCGACGTCGAATACGACAACGGCACCGCCGACTGGTCCGGCGACGGCATCGAGTCCAAGGACCTGGACGACGCCATCCAGACCTTCACTTCCTCCACGGTCACCTTCGACGCGCTGCCGAGTCTCGACCCACAGCCCGGCGATGTGGCCTTCACGGCCGTCGACGAAAACGACTCGAGCTTCAGCTTCGTCGCGCTCGCTGCGATCACCCCCGGGGCCACGCTGATTTTCGAAAGCGGCGATTCCCGTGTCACCTGGACGGCGCCGGAGAACGGCGTGGCCGCAGGCAGCGTAATCGGTTCCGACACCCATGCCGATCAATTCGACGGCGAACTGGATCTGTCGCTGGACAACGGCGTGACGGTAAGTGATGTCGACGGCGAGGCACGCTATCGCTTGGGGGTGAATGACGACGACGCCGATCTGTCACTACCGGCCGGTGACGAGGCATGGCAATACGTCGGCGCCACCGACGGCACTGCGGTAGCGCTGCACGACGCACTGAACGACGCCGACAATTGGCAAAACGGCGATAGCGATGGCGGCGACGAGAATTTCATCGTAGAGACCGGCCACGCACCGCTGGGTGACCCCGAACCGCAGGACCTCGGCATCGCCGTCAGCGAGATCTGGTCCGGCCAATCCGGCAGCGACGTCACCGAGGACTGGTTCGAGATCACCAACAACAGCGACGAGACGATCGACTTCGGCCAGACGCCGCTCTACTACGACGACGACAGCGCCGACCCGGAGGATGCCGCCCAGATCCAGGGACTGACGACCCTCGCCCCCGGGGCCACCGCCATCGTGATGGTCGACGGCGACGGGGAAGCGGCCGACGAGTTCCGCCAGGCCTGGAGCTCGGACGCCGACCTCGACGGCGTCGAGGTCGGTTACACCGGCAGTGCCGCCGGGCTCGGCGGTGGCGGCGACCAGGTCACCCTGTGGCTCGGTGAGCCCGGCCGCGACACCCTGGCAGCCGCCACGAGCTATCCGGATACCGACGACAACGACGCTGCCTCCTGGGATGTCGCCAACCAGCGCTTCACCACCCTGGACAACGGCGGCGTCGCCAGCGACGCGCTCGGCGGCGACGATGACGACACCCCCGCTATCGCCACCCCCGGCAGACTGACCGCCGACGAGAGCGATGGCGGAAACGAAGGCGGCCTGCTGATCTCGGAATACGTCGAGGGCAGCGGCTACAACAAGGCGGTAGAGCTGACCAACAGTGGCGGCGACACCCTGTCGCTCGAAGGATTCCAACTCTCGCTCTACGCCAACGGCAGCGAGACGGCGACCGCGAGTGTCGATCTCGGCACCTTCGCCGACTCGCTCGCCGCCGGCGAGACTCTGGTGATCGCCAACTCGCAGGCGGATGCCGATCTGCTTGCGCGCAGCGACACCACCAGCGGCGTGATCAACTTCAACGGCAACGACGCCGTCGCCCTCACCGATGTCGATGGCGCGCTCGTCGATATCGTCGGCACGGTCGGTGATGCCACCCCCTTTGCCCAGGACGTGACGCTGCGCCGCGATGCCGAGGTCACTACCGGTAGCGACAGCTTCGACGCCAGCCAGTGGCAGCAGCTGCCTCAGAACACCTTCGATGGACTCGGCCGGCCTGGCGACCAGACCGAAGACGGCAGTGGAAACGATGGAGATACCGGCGGGGACAGTGGCGAAACACTGCCTCCGCCAGGCGCGGTCACGCTGATCTCCGCTGTCCAGAGCAGCGGCATGATCAGCCCGCTCGAGGGCCAGCAGGTCACCCTCGACGCCGTCGTCACTCTGACCTCGCAGGCCGGTCTCGATGGTTTCTTCATCCAGGAGCAGGACGCCGATTGGGACGACAATGCCCAAACCTCCGAGGGTCTGTTCGTCTACGCACCGGAGGCCGACGTCGCAGTAGGCGATCAGATCCGCGTCTCCGGCACCGTCACCCAGTACGAGGGCAAGACCGAACTCTCCAATGTCAGCGCGCTTGAGGTCGAGGCACGGGATCAGGCACTGCCCTCGATCTCCGAACTGACGCTGCCAATCGCTGACAAGTCGACGCTCTCCGCCTTCGAGGGCATGCGCGTGGCCATGAGCGGTGATAACGACTCGCCACTCACCGTCACCGACACCTACGAGCTCGGCCGCTACGGCACGGTGACGTTATCCTCCGGCGGACGGCTCGAGCAGTACACCGAGCACCACACCCCGGATCAGGCCGGTTATCAGCAGTGGCTGGACGAAGCCGAAAGCCGCTCCATCGTGCTCGACGACGCCAGCAACACGCAGAATCCGGAGAGCGTGATCTTCGGCCGCGACGGTGAGCCGCTGTCGGCGGATAATACCCTGCGCGGCGGCGATACCCTGGATCAGGCGACCGGCGTGCTCGACTTCAACTACCAGCAGTGGCGCCTGCAAAGCAGCGAGGGCCAGGATTTCCAGGCCACCAACGAACGCCGCGACACGCCGGACGTCGATGCACTCGGCGACGCCTCGCTCAAGATCGCCTCGTTCAACGTGCTCAACTACTTCACCACGCTGGACGAGAATGGCAACAGCGTCACCACCCCGGCGGGCACAGAGCACGACCCGCGCGGCGCGGACAGCGCTCTGGAGCTGGCCCGCCAGCAGGACAAGATTGTCAGCGCCATCAACGGCAGCGACGCCGACGTGGTCGGGCTGATGGAAATCGAGAATGACGGCTACGGCAAGGATAGCGCCATCGCCAATCTGATCGACGCCCTCAACACCGACGATCCGGACGCCGAGTGGGCATACGTGACCCCGAAAGACACCGGGGGCGATACCGTGGCGCCGGGCGGCGATGCCATCGCCGTGGGCATGATCTACAAGGCGGGCTCGGTGACGCCGGAGGGCGACGCCGCGGTCTACGAGGGCGATTTCGCCGCAGGCAGCCGCGTACCGATTCTGCAGACCTTCAGCGACAACACCAGCGGCGAGACCTTTTCGGTGGCGGTCAACCATTTCAAGTCCAAGGGCAGCGTGATCGATGGCCAGGACGCTATCGGCGACGGCCAGGGCAACAACAACCCGGCCCGCGTCGAAGCCGCCGAGCAGCTCGCCGACTGGGTCGCCAGCGACCCCACCGGCAGCGGCGACAGCGACGTGCTGCTGATCGGCGACTTCAACAGCTACGCCAGCGAGGATCCCATCACCACGCTCGAAGGCGACGGCTTCTCGCTGCTCGACGATGACGACTCCTACAGCTACGACGGCCAGTGGGGCTCGCTGGATCATGCCCTGGCCAACGAATCGATGAACGCGCAGGTGACCGGCACCACCACCTGGCATATCAACGCCGACGAGCCGACGGTGTTCGACTACAACACCGAGTACAAGTCCGAAGAGCAAGTGGAGTCGTTCTACGACGACGGCCCCTACCGCGCCTCGGACCACGACCCGGTGATCGTCGGGGTCAATCTCGGCAGCAATGCCGAGAGCACGTCGCTGATGGGATAATCGCGGATGGCTGGGAAATGGTGGCGAATAGCTGGTGAGATGCTGGCGGGTCGCTGATGAGAAGCGGAAGGGCTCGTATTGCACTCGTCATGCTTCAGGATGTGAACGCCATCACCGAGATCATCTGGATATCCACGTAATCTCGACATTCATGTCATCTCGACAACCCTGTAACTCACGCAAAAAGCAAAAAAGAGGGGCGCCGCGGCGCCCCTCTCCTGGGGCAGGACGGCGGATCCGTAGCTGCCATCTCGTTCTCGACGATCGAGTGATATGGCATAACGGTTTGCAAACGCGGTGTATCAACCAGCGGGAGGGCGAGATTCGGCGCGAGACGGCACCTCTGTGCTCCCGACACCGAGGTCGGCGCGCTCCTTGGTGTTCATGGCCGTGGCCGGGTCGCGAATGTCGGGCGTATCGCCATCGAGCGGCCGTCGCCACGACTCAGGCAGTGGATCCAGCGGCCGCGGCGGGCCGATGATCTGCTGGATCGAGGTCATGACATCGGCCAGATCCTGCGTAGACAGGGTGCCCACTGACGCCTGGAGTTGCAGGCGGTCGAGCAGCAGCTGACGAAAGGCGTCGACGTACTGGATGCGCTGGTCGAACAGATCGGCACGGGCGTCGAGCACGTCGACCAGATCGCGTAGACCCAGGGCGGCGCCTCGGTCCGCTGCCTCCAAATAAAGCTCACCCGAGCGGATCGACTGAGCCAGGGCGGCCAGTCGACCCTGCTCGCCGATGATCCCGCGCCGGCTCTGGCGCAACTGTTCCAGCGCCTGGCGCCGCGCACTGTCGATATCCGACCTGCTGGCGCGAGCCAGCAGGTCGCCCTGACGCACGTCGGCGCGGGTGTAACCGCCGCGGAAAAGGTTGACCCGAGCCTGGATCGCGGCACTGGTGTCTTCGCTGGCACGGTAGGGATCGTCGGAGTTGCGATCCTGCCAACTGAGGTTGAGCGACACTTCAGGGTAGTAGCCTGCCTGGCGCAGGTCATGATCGCGGTCGGCGACCCGAAGCCCTTGCTGCGCCAGTTCGATATCGGCATTGGCGTCTACGCGCGTTTCCAGTGTCTCCAGCGGCGGCGGCTGGGGAAACTCGACATCGGTCAGCGCGGTCAACGAGAACCCGTCGAAATCCGCCCTCTCTCCGGTCAGGCGCTCGAGAGTGGCCAGAGCGTCGTCGGTCTCGTTACGCGCCAGTGCAATGTCGGCCCGAGTTCGATCGAGCGCGGATTGCGCCGCCAGCAGATCGATGCGATCACCGATGCCCAGTTCGTAAGCCTTCCGCGCCTGAGCCAGTTGCAGTGCCAGCGAGGCGCGCTTTCCCTCGAGCAGCCGCGCCCGGCGCGAGGCAAAAAAGGCCTTGAGATAGGTTTCCGAGGTCTGCAGCGCCAGGTCGCGCTCGGCGACGGCAATCTGCAACGAGGCCTGATCCCGCTGCGCATTGGCGCGCTGCACCTGGCGGATGCGCTCCATTGAGAAGAGCGTCTGGGTCAACTGCAACTGGCGGGTATTGTCTGTGCTATGCCCTTCGCAGCGCCGTTCGTAGGTGTCGCCGCCGATCAATTCGCCGGTTTCCGGATTGGTTTCGCAGGTACTCAGACCGCCGTCGGTATAGATGTTGTCGCTGTCGGTGTAGCTGTAGACGTAGCTCGCATCGAGGCTCGGCAAGAGCCCCGCCCACGCCTTGGGTACATCCTGTCCCCGCGCCTCGGCGCGCAACCGCTGCGATTCGAGGTCGGCATCGGCGCGGAGGGCGCGTTCGAAGAGCCCGGGCAGCGACGGAATCGAGATCCTGTCTTCGTTCGCAGCAGCCGACTCGCCAGCGGCGAGTGCCGAGCCCCGGGCGGTCGTATCCGCTCCGGCGACGCGTGCCAGCGTATCGGCCTGGCCGTCGAGCCGGATATCGATCGTGCTCTCGGCTCGGGTCTCGACCCGTCCCAGGAACGAGCCCGTCTGCGCCCCCGCGGGTGACACGCCAAGGACCAATGACAGTGCCAGGGCGACACCACGGGCGGGATACGTGAATCTCGGCATCGTTCAATCCTGTCGCAGCGCGCGATGCAGCATATCGGTCACCGGCTGCAGCAGGTACTCGGCCAAGGTCTTCTCGCCGGTCTCGATCATCACCTCGGCGGGCATGCCAGAGAGCAGTTGCAGATCGTCTCCCAGCTTTGCCTTGCCCTCGGGGGAGACACCGATTCGCGCCTTGTAGTAGTTGGCACCGGTGGACTCGTCCTCGAAACTGTCGGCGGAGACGTGGCGCACCACGCCCGCTACCACCGGCACGCGGCGCTGGTTGAATGCGCTGAAGCGGATGTTGGCGTGCTGTCCGGGGTAGACGTTGTCGACCTCCTGGGCCGGAATTCGCGCTTCGATCATGAAGCCGTCGCTGGCGGGAACGATGTTCATGATCGGCTTCCCGGGCTCGATCACGGCACCGATGGTGTGGGTGGTCAGCCCCACCACGGTGCCGGCTACCGGCGCGGTGATAGTGGTACGCCGCACCTGGTCGTTCAACGCCAGCGCCTTCTCGCGTGAGCTATCGAGCTGGCTCTGCGCCTCGCGCAACTGCTCGTTGACTTCCTTGTGGTAGTCCTGGCGCTGCACCTGGGCACGCAGGGTGTTCTCGCTGATCTGCGACTTCAACTGGGCGATCTGGGCCTTGGACTGGGCGCTGTCGGCGCGGTACTGCAGCACCTGGCGCTCCAGTTCGCGAATGCGTTGGTTGTTGCCGAGTCCGGCCCGGAACAGAGAGCGGTAGTCTTCCGCTTCGTCATTCAGCGAGGCGACGCGGTCGCGGTTGATCGCCATGGTCTGCTGGAGCCCTTCGATCTGCTCGCGAAACTGCTGGCTCTGGGCCTGCAGGGCGCCGAGTTCACCCTCTAGCGAGCTGCGCCGGGAAAGAAACAAGCTCCGCTGCACCCCGAGCGTCTGCTCGCGGTCGGTGTTGCCCGTGGCCTGCGCGACCAGCGCCGGCGGGAACGTCAGAGTCTCGTCACCCTTCTGTTCGGCAACCAGCCGCGACTTCTGCGCCGCGGCGGTGAAGGCGTTGGCGCGAGCGATCTCGAGCTGCGACGCCGACTGGGTGTCGTCGAGCACCATCAGCGTTTCCCCCGCCGCCACCTGGTCGCCGTCATCGACATCGATGGCCGAGACGATTCCGCCCTCGAAGTGCTGCACGGTCTTCTTGAACGACTCCACCGATACCGTTCCCGTCGCGACCACCGCCACCGAGAGATTCGCCAGCACCGCCCAGGCACCGAATCCACCGAAGGCGATCAGCACGATCGCGATACCGATCCAGTGCACCGCGCGGCCGCTGGTGGGCAGTGCGCTCGAGCCCGGCGGAGCCGGCAGATCGTAGGGGGAGGCGGCGGCGACACTCATGAATGGGATTCTCTTGATGGGTCTTGGTGGTTTCGTTCAGGCTCGGGTAGGCGACGCGACTCATCGGGAGGCGGCACGCCCATCGGTTGGCGGCCGCGGCGTCTCCGCGGAAGACTTCACGGCAACGGAATCGGCGGCACGCAGATGGCGTTGCCCACCATTGAGCTGGGCGACGACCTCGGCCTTGGGGCCGTAGAGTCGCGGCTGCCCCTCTTGCAGCACCAGCAGCGTATCCACGCTCTTGAGCACGCGTTCGCGGTGCGAGATGACAAACAGCGTGGTACCAAGCGCCTTCAATCGAGCCAGCGCCTCTCCGAGCGCCCGCTCGCCGGCGTCGTCGAGATTGGCGTTGGGTTCGTCGAGCACCACCAGCACCGGATCGCCGTAGAGCGCTCGGGCCAGACCAATGCGCTGGCGCTGACCGCCGGAAAGCACACCCTGGGTCGAGGAGAGCATGGTGTCGTAACCATCGGGCTGGCACAGGATCATCTCGTGAACGCCGGCACGACGTGCCGCCTCGACGACGCGCTCGGCATCCACCTCGCCGAAACGGGCGATATTCTCGCTGATGGTGCCGTCGAACAGCTCGATATCCTGCGGCAGATAGCCCACGTAGGGACCCAGTTGATCCCGCGCCCACTGGACGATGTTCGCCCCATCGAGTCGCACGGTGCCGCTCTGGGCGGGCCAGATGCCCAGCAGCACTCGCGCGAGGGTCGACTTGCCCGAGCCGCTGGGGCCGATCACGCCGACGTGCTCGCCGCTGGCGACCTGGAAATTGAGCCCGCGCAGGGTCGCCAGCTTGCCCCCCGGCGGCGCGGCGACGATCTGCTCCAGACGCACTTCTCCCCGCGGAGCCGGCAGCGACATGCGCTCGGTGTTCTCCGGTACCGCACGCAGCAGGGTCTGCAGCCGGCCATAGGCGCCCCGCGCGGCCACGAACTGCTTCCAGGCGCCGATCACCTGGTCGATGGGCGCCAGGGCGCGTCCCATCAGGATCGAGCCGGCGATCATCATGCCGGGGGTCAGGTCGCCCTCCAGAACCAGCAACGCCCCGAGCCCGAGGATCAGCGACTGGGCCAGCAACCGGAACACCTTGGAGAGGTTGGTCAGCGTGCCGGCACGGTCGCTGGCCTGCGACTGCTGGATCAGAAAACGCTGATGACGCTCCGCCCAACGCCGCCGAATGCCGGGCATCATGCCCATGGCGTGCAACACTTCCGCGTTGCGCAGGTTGGCAATGGCCAGCGTCTGCGCCCGGATCTGCTCTTCGCCGGCAGTGGCGAGCAGACCCCGTGTCGCCCATTCATTGGCGATCGCCAGCAGGAACAGCAGAATGCCGGCGCCGAGGGCGAACACCCCGAACCAGACGTCGAACAGAAACAGCACGCCGATGTAGATCGGCGTCCAGGGCGCATCGAAGAACGCGAATAGTCCATTGCCGGAGAGGAACTGACGCAGATTGGCAAGATCGTTGAGGGGTTGTGCGCTGGCACGGCCGGGCTGACGCAGGCCATTGTCGAACATTGCCTCGAACAGCCGCTGACTGACCTGGGTATCGAGACGGTTGCCGAGGCGCACCAGCAGCCGCGAGCGGACCATCTCCAGCCCGCCCATCACGAAAAACAGGAAGACCACGATCAGCGTCAGCATGAACAGCGTATCCACGCTGCGCGAGGTGATCACCCGATCGTAAACCTGCAGCATGTAGAGCGGCGGCACCAACATCAGCAGGTTGATGAACAGACTGAACAGCGCCGCCGACAGGAACAGACGACGGCACGCCTTGAGAGCCCGCTGCAGTGTAGTGGGCACTGGTCGTGAGGTCATGGAGACTTCCATAGTGCGCGGTTCGGGCCGCGCCGTTGTCCAGAGAGCCGACGCGCCCTTGGCCATTCATTGCGCTTGCCGGGCGGCGGACGCACCTGACCGTAGCGCCAAAAGAAGTCAGTTGGATTGCAACCGCCATGCCACCACCTAGTGATGACACAAAGTAACCGTATGTTTACAAAAAGCGAGTACCGGCCACCGCCCGCGGCCCAGGCCGTGATCAGAGTGAGACGTTGGAGTAGCGCTGCAGCGAGTCGATCAGCGTTTCCGGCAGCAGGATGCCCTCCAGCTCGCCCTGGCGTCTCAAGTCGTAGCGTCGCTGTCCCGGGAGCCGCACGCCCTCTTGCGAGAGCATCGCCGAGAACAGCCGCTCCGCCCGGGACAGATAGCCGGCGCCGAAGCGAGCGGGGTCGATCGCCAGCAGCAGATGCGCCACATTGGGCGGCTCTCCCTCCGCGTCGAAGAACGAAGTCGCCTCGAAGCCGAAGTGACCGCCAGTGAGCCCGGCCGTGAGCAGCTCGATCATCAGTGCCAGCGAAGCGCCCTTGGCATCGCCCATGGGCACCATGCTGCCGGCGAGGGCGGCATCGGGATCGGTGGTGTCGCGCCCTTCGCTATCGATGGCCCAGCCGGCAGGTATTGTATCGCCGGCCTTCTTGGCCAACATCACCTTGCCCCGCGCCACCTTGGACAGCGACAGATCGATCACCAGCGGTTCGGCCGAGGCCCGCGGGGAAGCGAAGGCGATCGGGTTGGTGCCGAACAGCGGCACCTTTCCCCCCCAGGGCGCCATGGCGGAGGGCGCGTTGCTGAACGCCATCGCCAGCAGGCCGGACCGGGCCAGCGACTCCACCGGATGACCGGCAACGCCGAAGTGATGGGAGTGCCGGATCGCGATAGCGGCAACGCCCAATTCCTTCGCCACCGGCACAACGTGTTCGATCCCCGCCGTGATGGCCGGAAACGCCAGGCCGTGCCCGGCGTCGACGTGAACCACGCTGCCGCTGACCTGGACTTCAGGTACGGCGCCGCCAACGACCTTGCCGCTCAGGATCTGGTCGAGATAGAACGGCAATCGAGCCAGGCCATGGGAGGAGAGACCGTCGCATTCGGCGGCGACCAGCGCCCGGCTGGTGACTCCGGCCTCCCGAGCCCCCACGCCCACCCCCAGCAAGGCTTGCATGGCCAGTTCACGGGCCTGGGCAATCGATAGTCGCTGGCGGCTCATGCGTTGTCCTCCAGAATCCGGCTCACGTTGCGTGCGGTCATGGCGCTGATAGTGACGTTCGACTCATGGGTGACGCCGGCGACATGGGGCGTCAGGACCAGATTGCAGGCCCTGGCGCGCGTCAGGACGCTGTCGGCGGGCAGGGGTTCGCGTTCGAACACATCGAGCATGGCGCCACCGATGCGCCCTTCGCACAAGGCCTCGGTGAGCGCCGCCTCGTCGACGATCCCGCCGCGGGCGGTGTTGATCAGCACGCTGCCTTCGCGCATGGAGGCGATCGCGTCGGCGTCGATGAGATGGCGCGTCTGCTCGGTCAGCGGCACATGGAGGCTCACGCCGTCGCTGCGGGTCAGCAGGGCCTCGATCGTCTCGACGCGCTCCGCCATCTGCCAGGCCGGGTCGCTCGGATCGGCGAAGGGATCGAACGCGATCACGCTCATGCCCAGCGCCTGGGCGCGCCTTGCCACTTCTCTCGCGATACCGCCGAAGCCAACCAGCCCGAGCACGCATCCCTGGCTCTCATGACCGACCAGCGCCTGCCGCGGCCAGTCGCCATCGAGCACGGCGGCCGTCGAGTGATAGGCGCCGCGGCGCAGCATCAGCATGCCCGTGACGACATACTCCGCCACCGCCGAGGCATTGCCACCGGTGGCGGGAAGCACGGCGATGCCGCGCCCCTGGCAACGCGCCACGTCGATATTGTCCAAACCGACGCCGAGTCGGCCCACGGCCTCGAGGTCGGGAAAACGGGAAAGCAACGCCTCGTCGACACGGGTTCGATTGCGCACGATGAGCGCACGCACGCCCTCCCCCATCGACAGCAACCGTTCCCGGTCCTCGACCAGCGCGGCATCGAAGTGGACCGAATGACGCCGCGTCAGCGCCTCGACGGCGGCGGCATCCATGAACTCGCTGATCACCACGTCAACCATGTCATTACTCCCTCTGTCGGTAACAATCGTCGTAGGGCTGCCGCAGTCAGCCCCAGAATCGGCCTCTAGGCAACGGCACGTTCAGCAATCCCGCAAACAGTCCATAGAAGCCGGCGATGATCAACAGCAGGGTCACGAGATAGACCACCACGCGTCGCGCCGACCAGGCGTGAAAGTGGGCGATTCCCATCAGCAGCACGCAGGCCAGCACGCTCGAAGCCAGGAAGCCGAGCCACTTGAGCGTCAGGCTCCATGCCAGCACGATCACCACCAGCGCCAGTTGCCGCCCCCAGTGGCCGGGTGCCTGAGGCGATACCCGCTCCCGCCCCCGCAGCGCCTGTACCACGAGACAGCACCCGAAGATCAGCAATAGAACGCCGATCGTGCGTGGGAAAATGGCCGCCAGCATCGACATGTCGCGCGCGAACCAGAGCGCCCCGGCGGCCAGCACCACGGTAGCCAGACCCAGGGCGATCGACACGCCGGCAGATCCCGATGAGTGCACGTCAGGTCGACTGTTCATGAGCCACCACCTCCCCATGTGTGCGTTTTCGACGCGCGCTCCAGAGCGGGTAAAGCGCGAACAGAACGGTCAGCGCGATGATGCCGAGAGAGAGCGGGCGGCCGAAGAACACGCCGGCCACGGAGCCGGTAGCGTTGCCCATCAGATAGCCCTGCACAAAACCCTGCTCGGCGATCGGGCCGAGGATCAGCCCCAGCACGATCGGCGAGGGCTTGATGCCCCACCGCGCCAGCAACCACCCGGCGACGCCGAGCACCACCATCACCACCACGTCGAACGGATTGTTGCGAATGGCATAGGTGCCGATGACCGTCATGAACGCGATCGTCGGCACCAGGATGGCCTTGGGCACGCTCACGATGGACTTGAAGGCGTAGCGCCCGATCAACAGCCCGATGGGTAGCATGAGCACCGTAGCCACCAGCAGCCCGCCCATGAAGGTGTAGGTCACCGAGGCGTTGGTGGTGAACATCTCCGGCCCGGTGCGAAACCCCTGTACCAGCAGGGCACCGAGGATGACCGCATCCGGTGGTGTCCCCGGTATGCCGAGCACGAAGGTGGGGATGAAACCGCCGCCCACCGTGGCGTTGTTGGCCGTCTCGGTCGCGATGATGCCATCCGGCTCGCCCTTGCCGAACTGCTCCGATCGCGGCGACGCACGACGCGCCTCGGAGTAGGAGACGAGACTCGCGATGGAGCCTCCCGCGCCAGGCAGAATGGCGACGATTGTGCCAATAATGGCGCTGCGCAAGGCGTTCCACTTGCCTTTGAACATCAGCGTCACTCCTTCGCGAAAGCGCACCCCGCGGGAGGCCTCGGGCGGCTTCAGGTGCTCGCTCGGTGTCGCGACCAGCTCGATCAGGACCGGAATGCAGTAGAGCCCGATCAGTGCCGAGATCGTCTCGACCCCGCCCAGCAGAAACTGCGAGCCAAAGGTGTATCGGGTATCGCCCCCGACCACGGCGACGCCGACCGTCGACAGCAGCAGGCCGATCCCCGCCCCGATGAATCCCTTGAGCGTCGAGCCCTCCGACAGCGACGAGATCAGGGTCAGGCCGAAGATCGCCAGCCAGAAATATTCGACCGGGCCGAACTTCAGGGCCACCAGTGCCAGCAACGGCGCCAGGCAGAAGAGCGCCAGCCCCCCGACCAGGCCCCCGATCACCGAAGACAGCGTCGACAATGTGACCGCCAGATCGCCGTCGCCACGCCGTGCCATCGGATAGCCGTCGAACGTCGTGGCAATGGCCGAGGGCGTGCCCGGGGTGTTGACCAGGATCGCGGCGTAGGAGCCTCCGTAGATGGCGCCGGTATAGATCGCCCCGAGCAGGATCAGCGCCGATTCCGTCGGCATCCCGAAGGTCACCGGGACCAGCACGGCTACCGCCATGGTGGCCGAGAGACCGGGGAGCGAACCGATGATGATACCCGCCGCGACGCCGGCAACGGCGAGCAGCAGGTTGAACGGCGAAAGCGCGGCCAGCATAAAACCCAGAGTTTCCATGATCTCCCTCCGCGAGAGCCGTGAGCCTTACTGGCCAGCGTCCATGCGCTCCGCCACCCGCTGGTACTGGCGTTGCTGCTCGGCAAGGAAATCCTCGACCTGGTCCACGTCTTCATCGATCAGGACGAAGCCCAGCGCTTCCATGGACTTTCTGAATTCCGGATTGGCGTTGATGTCGGAGAAGATCTCCGAGAGTTCCCGCGTGACGTCATCGGGGGTGCTGCGGGGAACGGCAATGCCGCGATAGGCGCCGCCGGTCATGTCGTATCCCAACTCCTTGAACGTGGGGACGTCCGGAAACAGCGGGTGGCGCTCATCGGTGGCGACCGCCAGCGGGCGCATCTTGTCGCTATGGTTCGCCGCCGTCGTGGTGTAGCCCCACTCCGCCTGTACCTGATCGCCGAGCAGTGCCGCTACCGAGGCCCCCGTGCCCTTGAAGGGAATATAGGTGGTCGTGATGTCGGCCAGCGCCTCGAAGCGCTGATTGGCGATGTCATTGGCGGAGTAGGTGCCGCTTCCGGACACCGTCACGGCGCCGGGTGTCTTCTTCGCCGCCGCGATGAAGTCGTCCAGCGTCTTGTAGGGGCTGTCGTTGGTGACCAGCAGCGCATCCGGCGAATAGTGGAAGAAGATGAAGTTCTTGATATCTTCGGTCTGGTATCCGGCGCCCTGCTGCATCGGCTGGAGAATGATGTGTGGCAGGTTGGTGCCCATGATCGTGTAGCCGTCGCCATCCATCTCGTTGAGCTGGGACCAGCCCACGGCGCCGCCGCCACCCGCCATGTATTGGATGATGAGCTGGTTTCCGGTGATCTGCTGGAAGTACTTCTGCTGGAGGCGGGCGCTGATGTCGGACTCCCCGCCGGGGCCGAAGGGGATGATGTACTGCACGTCCCGCTCCGGGAACTGGCTCTCCTGGGCCTGCAGGGTGGTGGAGAACAGGAGCGCGGCGGCCATTGCCGACGCGGCTTTGAGACAGGCATGGATCGTGTTTCGCTGGCGCATGATGTTCACTCTTGTATTGATATGGAAACATCCGGCCCGCCTCGGACGCTTTCGCGCTTGCGAGAAGTGCGGGCCGCCGACTGACTATCGATCTCCAGGGGTGGCGCGGCTCAAGCGCTTTCGTAGAGCCGGGTGAAGACGAACTCGCGATGCCCCAGCGCCTCGGCGTTGGTGTGACGCCCGTTCGCCGTTCTCAGCATCATTTCCAGCAGTTGGTCTCCCGCCTGATCGGGGTTGATCTCACGACGCAGCAGGCCGGTGACATCGACATCGATGTGCTCGCTCATGGTGCGCACGGTTCGCGCGTTGCCGCAGATCTTGATGACGGGAAGGATCGGGTTGCCGATGACGTTGCCCTGGCCAGTGGGGAAGAAATGCGCCACGAAACCCGCGGCAGCGCAGAGCGTGACCATTTCGGCCGCGGCCGACGACGAATCCATGAACCAGAGCCCCTTGCCGGTCGGCGACTCCGCCTTGTCCAGCACGCCATCGACGCGACACTGCTTGCCGATCTTCTGGATATTGCCAAGCGCCTTCTCTTCGATCGTGGTGAGCCCGCCCTCGATGTTGCCCTTGGTGGGCTGGGATTCGGAGAGATCGTTGGTCTTGTGGCGATCGATCATGTCGCTGTAACGATCGAAGGTGGCCTGGAACTTCTCGCGAACCGCCGGCGACACACAGCGTTCGGCGACCAGATGCTCGCCTCCGGTCAGCTCCGAGGTCTCGCCAAACAGCAGCGTGCATCCCTCGCCGTACAGCTTGTCGAAAGCATTGCCCACGGTGGGGTTGGCCGCGCAGCCCGAAGTCGTATCGGACTCGCCACACTTGGTGGAGACCCACAGCTCGTGCAGCGGGCAAGTCTCCCGCTGCAATTCGCTGGCGTACTGCACGAACTCCCGCGCCTTGCGCGATGCCGCGCAGATCGTGTTGTGGTCGCCATTCTGCTCGATCCAGAACCCCTCCACCGGCTTGCCGGTGGCCCGGATGCCATCGACGACCTTCTGCGTCCAGCCGGGCTCGATACCGATGACGATCACCGCAGCCACGTTGGGATTGCAGCCGGTGCCGATGAGTGTCCGGAAGTGCAGGTCCAGATCGGCACCGAACTGCAGGCGGCCATAAGGGTGTGGCATCGCCAACGTGCCCTTGATGTTGTTGCCGACGGCCTCCGCGGCGGCGTTGGAGATGTCATCGACCGGCAGAATGATGACGTGATTGCGGATACCGACCCGACCATTGTCACGGCGATAGCCGAGAAAGGTTTGCCCCTTGAGTTCCATGCTTACCACCTCTTCGTCTTGACGTTGTGAACGTGAAGGTGCTCTCCCGCGCGGATCGGCTGCACCACTCGCCCGATGTCCACGCTGTACTTGATGACGGCATCCCCCTCCTTCAGATCGCGGATCGCCAGCTTGTGGCCGATGGGGATCGCGCTCTTCACCTCGCACTCCATCGTCCGATCCTGATCCATGATCCAACCGGTCACCTTCTGGCCCGCCTCGATGCCCTCCACCACCACGACGCCCACATCGTCATCGGCATCGTGCACGACAAAATCGACACTCATGTCCCGTCCTCGCTGGTAGTGACTGAAAAACCGCAACTCATATATAAGACATAGTTTAAAAGACAGTCAACCATGTTCCAGATGAGACTTTGGGCCTATATACTGTCGGCGAACGGGGTCACAACCTCGTCAAAGCGCTACCTTCAACAGGGACAAGATGACTGCCATGAGCGTGCCGAAGGCTCCGACGTTTCAACCTTTATACAAACAGATCAAAGACTTGATCATGGAGAGGATCGCCGACGGCGAGTGGCCGCCGGGAACGTTCATTCCCAGCGAATCGGCACTGGCGAGCAGCTACAGCGTCAGCGTGGGAACGCTGCGCAAGGCGCTGGACGAGCTGGTCAACGAGAACATCGTGGTCCGCAGGCAGGGCAAGGGAACGGCCGTGGCCACCCACGACACGGACCGGACGCTGTTTCGTTTCTTCAATATCGTTCGCCATGACGGCGAGCGGATGCTGCCGATTTCGCGGGTGTTCAGCCGCAGCCGGCGCAAGGCGAGAGCCGAGGAGAAAGAGCTTCTCGGGCTTGCCGAGGGCGCGCAGGTGGTCCGGATTCGCCGGACGCGAGAGCTCGATGGCGAAGCGGTACTCGTGGAGGAGATCGTCGTCGACGCGGAGCGGTTTCCGGGCCTGGAGAAACAGCCGGAGATCCTGCCCAATACGCTCTACCAGCTCTACCAGCAGCATTACGGTGTCAGCATTGCCCGTGCCGACGAGCAGCTGACAGCCGTCCTGGCCACGAAGGACGACGCCGATCATCTCGGCGTCGCGGAGGGAACGCCGCTCATCCAGATTCGTCGCATTGCCAGCGACTATCAGGGAGAGCCGCTGGAACTGCGCACCTCAAGGCTGTGCACGACCCACTACTGCTATATCTCGCAGGTTTAATCCCACTCGCGTCGCGCGGGTTCGAGCAGGCCCTCCAGCACCTTGCCGTCCAGCGAGTCGGTGGAGAGTCCCAGCAGTCGGGCGAAAGTCGCACCGGCGCTGTCCATGCGCTGGATGCCGCGAGCGGTATCGAACGGCAGTTGGACGCCGGGTCAGCGACTCCACCGGATGACCGGCCACCCCGAAGTGATGGGAGCGCCGGATCGCGATAGCGGCGACCCCCAGCTCCTTCGCCACCGGCACGACGCGGTCGCCCCCGACGCAATGGCCGGAAACGCCAGCCCGTGTCCGGCGTCGACGTGAACCACGCTGCCGCTGACCTGGACTTCGGGGACGGCGCCGCCGGCGACCTTGCCGCTCAGGATCTGATCGAGATAGAACGGCAGTCGAGCCAGGCCATGGGAGGAGAGACCGTCGCATTCGGCGGCGACCAGCGCCCGGCTGGTGGCCCCGGCCTCCCGAGCCCCCACGCCCGCCCCCAGCAGGGCTTGCATGGCCAGTTCGCGGGCCTGGGCAATCGATAGTCGCCGGCGGCTCATGCGTTGTTCTCCAGCACCCGGCTCACGTTGCGTGCGGTGTTGATCAGCACGCTGCCCTCGCGCATGGAGGCGATCGTCTTGACGGCGGCGGTATCCGTGAACTCGCCGATCACCACGTCAAACATGTCATTACTCCATCTGTCGATAAGAATCGTCGTAGGGCTGCCAAGGCTATTTGCGTGCCCAGCGTGAAACGGCGTGACCGCCAAACAGCATCTGGCGCGGTAGATCGAAGATGAAATAGGGATTGATCGTTGGCAGTGCGCTGACGGCATCCAGTCTGGCACGCTGATGAGCCGATAGCGTCACCTCCAGGGCCGCGATATTCTCCTGCAGCTGCGCCGGACGACTCGCACCGAGCAACAGCGACCCCATCCTCGTATCACCGATGAGCCAAGCGAGCGCGACGTGCGCCATGCTCACGTCGATTTCTGCGGCCACCTCGCGCACGACATCGACGATATCGAAGTTGCGTTCGGTAAATAGCATTCCACCGTAGGGATTATCGCCACTAAGACGGTCGCTGCGGCCTTCGCTCTCCTCCGCGCGATCCGGCACCGCGGCGCTTCGACCTGCCTCGGGCAGCATCTCGCGCCCGTATTTTCCGGTGAGAAGTCCCGCCGCCAGCGGACTCCAAGGCATCATGCCCAGTCCGAATTCCTGTGCCATGGGTAGCAGGTCCCATTCAACGCCCCGGTCGACCAGAGACCACGCATTCTGCAGCCCAATAGGGCCGGGCAACCCGTGCGCCGCAGCCAGCGTGGCGATCTTGGCGACGTACCAGGCGGGCGTATTGGAGAATCCGTAATGAAGAATGTCTCCTCGCGAAACGGCATCCGCCATCGTGCGCAGTACCTCCTCGGCCGGCGTCACCTGGTCCCACACGTGGATCCAGTAGAGATCGATGCGGTCGGTCTGCAAACGCTTGAGTGATGTGGCGAGACTCGTGCGGATGTTGAACGCACCGTTACCGCCCTGCATCGGATTGCCCTCGCGGCGAGAGAACCCCGATTTGGTCGAGATCGCCACCCGGTCGCGCCATCCGCCATCGGCGAGAATTCGGCCGAGCATTTTCTCGCTCTCCCCGCCACTATAGATGTCGGCGGTATCGATCAAATTGCCACCCGCGTCGAGATAGGTCTCGACAATGGCACGCGCCTCCCCCTCATCACTGCCCCAGCGGCCGGCACCGAAGGTCATGGTTCCCAGCGCCATCGGGCTCACGATCAGCCCAGAGCGGCCGAAGGTTCGATAGTCAGTCATTTGCATGCGGCGAATCCTCATCATGATGAAAACGCCAACTTATCGCGTCCCTCGTCGCTCGATTAGCCGTGTCAACGCGCAAGACTCTGTGAGAATATTTCATCAATGACGAGACATTCTCTCAATGATCTGGCCGTGTTCGCCGCTGTTGCCCGCCTGCGCAGTTTCACTGCGGCTGCCGCCGAGCTCGGCGTTTCTCCCTCGGCCTTGAGCCACGCCTTGCGCGGACTGGAGACGCGATTGGGCGTGCGGCTGCTCGCTCGGTCGACCCGCGCTGTCGCGCCAACGGAGGCGGGTCAGGCTCTACTGCGGGACCTCAACCCGGCACTGGCGCAGATCGATAGCGGGCTCGAGGCGCTTTCCGAATGGCGCGACGCACCGAGTGGTTTGGTGAAGATCACCACCTTTCACTGGCTTGCGGCGCGCCTGCTGGCCGAGCGGCTACCGGCGTTCCTGACCAGCCATCCGGATATCACCGTTGAGGTCACGGCGGAAGATGGCCTGACGGATATCGTCTCCGCCGGGTTCGATGCTGGTATTCGGCTGAGAGAAGCCGTCGAAAAAGACATGATCGGCGTTCGCGTCGGGCCGCCGCTGAGAACGCTGGTTACGGCAACGCCGGCCTACTGGCGGACTCACGGCTACCCGACCCACCCCAGCGACCTTCGCCGGCATCGCTGCATCAATTATCGCCAGTCATCGGGCGGCGCCTTACTGCCGTGGGATTTCGAGAAGAACGGCCATGAACTGCGGGTCCGGTGCCAGGGCCCGCTGATCTGTAACTCGTGGGAACTGGCGCTCGCCACCACGCGGCAGGGCGTTGGCGTTGGCTGGCACATGGCCCAGGATGTCGAGACCGACCTGGCCGAAGGCCGGCTCGAGCAGGTACTGGACGACTGGAGCCCCTCCTACCCAGGTGCGGTTCTCTACTACTCCAGTCGACGCCAGACGCCAGCGCCACTACGCGCGCTCATCGACTTTCTCAAGGTTTGACGTACCGACCGATCCTATCGCGGCTCCGACTCCACCAATCCCTCCAGCACCTTCCCCTCCAGCGAGTCGGTGGAGAGTCCCAGCAGTCGGGCGAAGGTGGCGCCGGCGCTGTCCATGCGCTGGATGCCGCGAGCGGTATCGAACGGCAGTTGGACGCCTGATCGAATGCCGGCGCCGTGGAAGAACGCCACGCCGTGGTTGGAGGCGAACCCGGTGCTGGCAGTGGGCACCTGCGGGCCGTGGTTGGCGCCGGGGGTGACGAGTTCGGCAACGGTATCGCCGCGCTGATTGGTGCCCCAGACGAAGCCGGGGGCGTAGGCGAACAGCACGTCGCCCATCCGCTCGCCCCAGTAGCCCAGCGGGCTGGCGTCCTGTTTCTTGAGCGCCAGCGCGACCACGTTACGCTCGCCGGTGTCGGTATCGACATACCAGGTGGTCAGCGCCTTGAGGATGCGCGTCTGTACCCGCTCGATCTCGGCTGCCGGCACGAGGTCGCGATTGACGAAGATCTCCAGCCCGCCGCGCTCGTCCTTGAGCAACGCCTGGCTCGCGGCGACGTCGGGCTTGCCCTCGCCGTCGATCGTGCACAGGTCGAATTCGGCCAACCGCCTGTGGATATCACAGAGGTGGGAGTTGGGCACGTCGCCATGGTCGGAGGCGAGCACCAGCGTGGTGTCGTCGTCACAGCCGGCCAGGGCCCGGCCCACGGCGGCATCGAGAATGCGGTACGAGCGCCGAATGACGTCGAGATAACGCTCGTGATCGCTGGCCGTGTAGAACTTGGATTCGGGATCGCACTGGGCGAGGCAGGTGTGATGGGTCTCGTCGTTGAGCCGGAAGACCGTGGCGAAGAGCGAAAAGTCCTCGTCATTGAGCAGGGTCAACGCACTGTCGACCAGCCACTCGAGCTGGTAGCGCCCCTCTTCGAAACTGGTCTCGAAGTAACGGGTGTCCGGGTCGGCGGAGACCGCCCACTTGGAGATGAACGGGCCGTGGCGCTCGATCAGCCGGCGCGCCAGGCCCGGCCTGCCGCTGCTGCCCGGCGGCGCGGTGATCTGCGACTGCAGCAGGTCGATCCTGCCGCTGGCGACATCGAGATCGAGCAGCTTGAAGCGCACCGCCGCCGGTTTGCCCTCAATGGCGTGCTCGTCCACCAGTGGCTGCCAGTCGCTCCATTCGCCGACGCTCAGGCTCGCTGCCGCTTCCGCGATCTCGAGACGCAGACGCTCACCGTCGAGGCGCAACGTTACCGGTACCGGCTCGCCACGATGGGCGGGAATCAGCGCGACGAAGCCGCCATCCGTGCTCTCGATGGCGAAGCGATTGTGCTTCTGGTGATGGGCCAGCGTGCCGGTGGGCGGCCAGCCCAGCGCTTCGGTCGACGGTGTCGGGATCCACCGGTCGAGATGGGTGCTGTGCAGGCACGCCGGCGCCAGCTCCATCGGCGCGGGGCCGCTGCCGCTCCAGAACGGCGCGAAGCAGAGATCGCGCTCGCCCGCGGGCACCAGGCTCTCAGGGAAGTGCACCAGCGCCGCCCGCTGGCCGGCGTCGCGCATCAGCTCCAGCAGGTGTGCGGTGCCGCTGGGCGGCAGGCGCTGGCCCACCCAACTGGTGCCGGGCGCCTGGCCGGTGAGAAAGCTGACGAAATTGGTATCGCCCCAGGTCGAGATATAGGGCAGCAGCCGCGTCGAGCCACCCTCGTCGCGCAAGCGCTGGATGTTCGGCAGCACGC
Organism: Salinicola corii; assembly: GCF_008298015.1. Lineage (GTDB taxonomy): Bacteria > Pseudomonadota > Gammaproteobacteria > Pseudomonadales > Halomonadaceae > Salinicola > Salinicola corii. Next base: position 29,943 of record NZ_VTPX01000004.1, read on the forward strand.
CCTCGGCGCAGAAGCGCTCGACCAGCTCGGGGATCAGGCCATCGACGCCCAGCAGCAGGATTTTACGGTTGCGACTCATGAGATCTCCTGTGGGCGCCAGTTACTGGACGGTGTACTGGTCGATGATGGATCGATCGATCTCGATGCCGAGGCCCGGCTTGTCGAGCACTTCGACACAGCCGTTGGCGTTGAGCTGGAACTCGCCGCCAATCAGCTCCTGACGGAACGGATGCGCCGATTGGTCGTACTCGAGCATGGGTTCGTCGGGGGTGAGCGAGAGCGGCTGCGGCGGCAAGGTGGCGATCAGTTGGACGGCGGCGGCCAACCCCACGCCGGTGCCCCAGACGTGCGGGATCATCGGTACGTGAAAGGCCTGGGCCAGCGCGGCGATCTTGCGACACTCGGTGAGGCCGCCGGCGGCGCCGATATCCGGCTGGATCACGTCCAGCGCACCTTCGCTGATCCAGTCGCGGTAGCCGATCTTGGAGTACTCGTTCTCGCCGGCGGCGATCCAGGTACGCGAAACGCCCTTGAGCTCGCGATAGCCGTGGCGGTTCTCCGGGCTCAGCGGCTCCTCGAACAGGTGCACCCGCGTCTCCTCCAGCTCCATCAGGATGCGCCGCGCCGCCGGCACGCTGTAGGCGCAGTTGGCATCCATCATCAGCGCGATCTCGTCGCCCACCGCTTCCCGCACCGCGCGCATGTCACGAATGTCCGCCTCGATCCCGAAGCCGGTCTTGATCTTCATCGCCCGGTAGCCGTTGGCCTGATGGCGCAGCGCCTCCTCGACCACTTCCTCGGGATAGCTGCCGCCCTCGCGGCGATAGAAGCCGGTGGCGTAGGGGCGAATCTCGTTGCGGAATGCGCCGCCCATCAGCCGGTGAATGGGCTGGTTCAGCGCCTTGCCGGCCAGGTCCCACAGCGCGATGTCGATCGCCGCGATGCCGAACAGCGCCACGCCCTTCTGGCCGTAGGGGCGGGTGTGGTTGTACATCGTCTCCCACAGCACTTCGCGCTCGAACACCGAACGCCCGATCACCAGCGGCTTGAGCGCGTGTTCGACCATCGTCTGGGCGACCTGCGGCGGCTGCAGGCCGTGGTTGACGCACTCGCCCCAGCCGATCAGGCCATCTTCGGTGTGAATCTCCACCAGCATCGCCGTGCGCTGATGCACCCAGCCCTGGGAGAACGAGAACGGCTGTTCCAGCGGCGCGGCCAGTACGTGGGTCTTGAGATCGGTGATCTTCATGGAGAGTGACTCCGCAACGGATAGAGAGTGGGATGAACTTACGTGCTGGACCGGGCCACCTGCGCGGACTTGCCGCGCAGGCGAGAAGCGATCAGGCGATAGAGGCCGTAAAGCACCAACAGAGTGACCCCGCTGACGCCCAGGACGATGACGAAAGAGCCGGAGGGCGAGGTCAAGCCCAGCGGCGACAGTGCCGCGTAGACCAGCACGAACAGCGCCACCAGCGACCAGCTGGCGTGCCGGGCGTAGCGCCATGGCGTGGTGTCGACTTCCCGCGTATCCGGGATCTCGACCGGCTCGGGCAGCGGCTTCAGCAGGCGCACCAGCGTCATCACGCCGAGCATCAGCAGGAAGTTGATCCCCACCAGCAGCAGCCAGTGGACCTGGACGAAGCCGAGATCGTCACCCAGCACGAAGTGCGTCAGATAAAAGAACGCCATGCCGAAGACGAGGCCGACGTAACCCGCCAGCGCTGGCGCTCGCTTGGAGATCACGCCGAACAGAATCACCGTGAAGATCGGCACGTTGATCACCGCCATGATGGTGCGCATCAGGGTGTAGAGGCTGTCGGCGTTGGCGATGTAGGGCGCGATCACGATGCAGATCGCGATGGTGGCAGTGGCGAACAGCTGCCCCACACGGACGGTCTCGCGGTCGGTGGCGTTCGGCTTGATCAGCGACTTGTAGATATCCAGGCTGATCAGCGTCGAGAGACTGTTCACGCCGCTGTTGAAGGAGCTGAGAATCGCCCCGAACATCGCCGCGCAGAAGAAGCCGGTCAGCCATGGCGGCAGGATCGAGCGCACCAGCACCGGATAGGCGACATCGGCGTTGAGCGCCTCGCTCCCCGGCTTGGAGGGGATCTCCAGCATGCCCTGCTGATAGAGATGCCAGGCGATGATGCCCGGCAGCACAAGCATCAAGACGCCGGCCATCTTGAGGAATCCGGCGACCAGCACGCCCTTCTGGCTCTCGGCCAGCGAACGCGCGCCCAGCGCCCGCTGCACGATCGCCTGGTTGGTGCACCAGTAGAACAGATTGATCAGCAGCACCCCGGAGATCATGCCGTACCAGGGGATGTTGGCGTCCGCCGAGGTGCCGACGGCGTTGAGCCGCTCCGGCGCCTGGGTCGTCATCACCTGCCAGCCGCCGAATAGATCACCGCCGCCCAGCGTATAGAGGCCCAGGATCGGCACCAGCAGCCCGGCAATCAGCAGGCCGACGCCGTTGATGGTGTCCGAGACCGCCACCGCCTTGAGCCCGCCGAAGACCGCGTAGATGCCCCCGACCACGCCGATGGCGATGACCATCACCCAGGTGGTGGCGGTCTGTCCGATGCCGAACAGCGTGCCGATATCGAACAGTTGGCCGAGGGTGATCGCACCGGCGTAGAGCACGAAGGGCAGGAAGCCGATGACGATGGCGTAGATGAAGATGAACGAGGCGACGAGCCGCATCCGCCGGCCGTAGCGGTGCTCGAGAAACTGCGGCACGGTGCCGATGCCGGAGCGCAGATAGCGCGGCAGGAAGACGAAGGCCAGCACGATCAGAGTCAGCGCCGCCACGGTCTCCCACGCCATCACATTGGCGCCGTTGCTGAAGGCGTTGGCGTTGAGCCCGGTCAACTGCTCCGCCGAGATGTTGGTCAGAAACAGCGAGCCGGCGATCACGATCCAGCTCAGGCTGCGCCCGGCCAGGAAATAGCCGGAGATCCGGCCGAGATCGTCGCCCCGGGTCTTCAACCAGGAGATGACGGCGACCAGCGCCGTGAAGCCGAGAAACGAGACGAGCGTCAGCGTCATGGCCCGCCCTCCGGTGTCGTGGCGCTCCTTGCCGCGGATTCCGCCGGCTGGCGACGGGCAGCGATTTTTGCCCGCCAGTCGAGTATGCCCGCCGCCACTGTCCAGACCAGGAACAGACCGATCAGCACGAACAGCGTGGTGGCGATACCGCTATGAGTGAAAAACGACAGGAAATCGCCTCGCGAGATCAACAACCCCCGGCGCAGCGAACTCTCCAGCGCCGGCCCCAGCACCATGCCGATGACCAGCGGCGCCAGCGGATAGCCGCCGCGACGCAGCACGTAGGCGAGAATGCCGGTCAGCGCCGCGACCACCAGATCCAGCGGATTGCCGCGTACCGACACCGCACCGATGAAGCTGAACATCACGATGCCGCCCATGACGAAGCCCAGCGGCAGCTTGAACAGGTAGCGGAACAGGCCGATGGAGGGCTTGCTGAGGATCAGCATGGCGACGTTGACGATGATCAGCACCACGAACAGCGCGTAGACCGTCTGCGCCTGGTCCGCCATCAGCCGTACCCCCGGCGTGATACCGTGAATCACCATGGCGCCCATCATCATCGCCGTGACCACGTCGCCGGGAATGCCCAGCGCCAGGGTGGGAATGAAGGCGCTGCCGGTCACCGCGTTGTTGGAAGACTCCGAGGCGATGATGCCGTCCGGCTCGCCCTTGCCCAGGTTGGCCCGACGCGGCGACAGCTTCTGGGCCGCGGCATAGCTGATGAAGGCCGCCGCGGCCGCGCCGGTACCCGGCAATGCGCCGACGAAGCTGCCGATGAACGAGCCGCGCACCAGTTCGATCAGGCGTCGACCGATCTCGCTCAGGCCGGGAAAGCGCAACCGCGCCTCCGGGATAATGGTGGCCTCCTCGTTACGCGCCGAGAAGCGAACGAAGACTTCCGACAGCGCGAACGCCCCTACCACCACCGGAATCAGATCCAGCCCCGAACTGAGCGCATAGGTGCCGAAGGTGAAACGGTCGGCGCCGGTGATCGGGTCGCTGCCGACCGTCGAGAAGAAGAACCCCATCATCCCGCACACCAGCCCCTTGAGCAGGCTGCCGCGGGAGATCCCGACGATGCAGAGCATCGCCAGGCAGACCAGCGCGAAGACCTCGATCGAACCGAAGTTGACGGCGAACTTGGCCAGTTGTGGCGCACAGAAGATCAACAGCACGCAGGAGAGCACGCCGCCGAAGAACGAGGCGAAGGTCGCCCAACCCAGCGCTTCGTCGACCCGACCCTGCTGGGTCATCGGGTAGCCGTCGAAGGTGGTCGCCGCCGATTGCGGCGTACCCGGCGTGTTGATCAGGATCGCGGTGATCGAACCGCCGTAGACCGAGCCGCAGTAGACGCCGATCAACAGCGCCATGCTGGTAATGACATCCATGCCGAAGGTGAACGGCAGAAAGATCGTCAAGCCCACCACCGAGCCCAGCCCGGGCAGCCCGCCGATGATGATGCCCGCCCAGGTGCCGATCACGATGGCGAGCAGCGCCTGCCAGGTGAAGGCGTCGCCGACCGCCGCCAGAATCACGTCCATCTCAGATTCCCCTCCATCAAACCAGACCACTCGTCAACAGCGCCGGCAACCGGATCATCAGCACGTGATGGAACAGGAACCACAGCCCGCCGCCGATCACGATCGTCCCCAGCACCAACGGCAGCGGCCGCCGGATTCGAAACAGCCATAGCGTCAACGCCACCAGCGGCAGCGCCGGGATCAGGAAGCCGAGGCTCGCCGTGGCCACCGCGGCGACCAGCACCGCCGCCATCAGCAACGGCAGCGGCGAGCGCGCCCCCCGCGGCGACGCCTTGGGTTGCCTCGGCGCTTGGCGGATCAGCTCGCCGACCAGGATCGCCAGTGCCATCACGCACCAGATCGTGAGCACGATACGCGGCACCAGCATGGCGCTCTCGGGCCCCTGCCAGGCGGTGATCGAGAGGCCTGCGCCGGCCACCAGCAGCGCCAGCGCGGTCAATACCCGAGGGTGGATCAAGGAAGCGAACATGAACCGCGGCTCCTGGGAGATCGAGAAAACAAGAGAGTGAAAGAACGGATTACGGTGCCAGGCCCGCGTCCTCGAGCACCTGCTTGTTGGTTTCGAAACGCTTCTGGACGAACGCCTTGAAGTCATCCGGCCCGAGATAGGCGATCCCCGCCTTGGCCTTGTCGGCGAAGCTCTTGAACTTGTCCGATTCGACCGTCGCCTTGCACGCCTCGGCGTACTGCTGGGCACGCTCGTCCGAGATCCCCTTGGGCGCGACGACGCCCTGCCAGACCGCGAAATCCAGCGCCGGCAGGCCAAGCTCCTCCACCGTCGGCACGTCGTCATAGCCCTCGACGCGGTGATCGGCGAACACCGCCAGCGGGCGCAGGTCGTAGTTCTCGAGGATGGTTTCGGTATCCGCCATGATCTGGATCTCGTTGCCCGCCAGCGCGTTCATCGCCGGACCCGAACCGCTGTAGGGCACGTGTTCCGCCTTGAGATCACTGTTGACCACCGTCGCCGCCATGGCGAGATGCGGCAGCGTCCCCGGGCCGGAGGAGCCGTAGAGGAACGGCTGATCCTGGGACTCCTCGACCAGTTGCTTGAACGAGGTGATGTCGGAGGACTTCGAGACCATCAGGAACATCGGATTGGACACGGTGCGGCAGATGTAGGTGAAGCTGTCCGGGCCGTAGGGCAACTTCTTCAACGAGGGCTGGATCGACAGCGCCCCGGCAGGCTCGTAGCCGATGATGTTGGGATTGCCCTCGCTGTTGGCGACTTCCGCCGTGCCCACCGTGGCACTGGCACCGGCGACATTGCGCACCACCGACGTGACGCCGAGCTGTTGCGAAAAGGTCGGCTCGAAACTGCGAGCGACGATATCGGTCGCACCACCCGCCGCGAACGGCACGATGATCTCAAGGTTGTCGGCAGCCACGGCCGCGTGAGTGGTGCCGATCAGGGCCAGGGCGGCCAGGGAATAGCGCAGTGACTTCATGGTTGGCTCCATTTCGTAGCGCTGCGAAAACAAGCGAAACCAGCGCTGCCGTCAGATATTTGGCCTCTTTCGAGCCCGTTCAGGAGAATTCTTCCTCGACATGGCCTAAAATCGTAGCGCTACGAATAGACACGAACAACGCGTCGTTATCGTCCATTCGTCGTAGACCTCGACCCAGGTCGCGGTCCGAGCGCGGCGCTTCTCCCCTCACGAAGCGACGCGCCAGACCCGTTACACTAGCGGGCGGGCCCTAGAGGGAAACGAAGAAAACTTCATCGGCTTATCCGACCCGAACGCGGGGTCGGGAACGAGGTAACGGAATCTTGACCAAACGACGACGACGCGGTTCGCAGCGCGTCACCATGGGAGAAGTCGCCAGACTGGCAAACGTGTCGCCGAGCACGGTGTCACTCTATCTGCGTCGTCCGGACGAGGTCTCCCCTGGGCGCGCCGAGAAGATCCAGGCGGCCATCGACCGGCTGGGCTATCTGCCCAACACCATGGCCGGCGGGCTGGCGTCGTCGCGCTCCAACGTGATCGGCGTGCTGGTGCCCACCATCACCAACTCGTTCTTCTCGGAGACGCTGGAAACCCTCGAACGTCATCTGCGAAGCGCCGGTTATCAACTGCTGATCGGCAACACCGAATTCGACGATGCGCGGGAGGAGGAGCTGATTCGCTCGATTCTGAGCTGGAACCCCGCCGGCCTGGTGCTGACCGGCTTCCTGCACACCCGCAAGTCGCTATCGGTGCTGGCCAACAACGATACGCCCATCGTCGAGATGTGGGACTACGGCCAGCCGGGGCTAGACATGGTGGTGGGATTCTCTCACCACGCCTGCGGCCGCCTGGTGGCCGAGCACATACTGCAACAGGGACGCCGCCGGATGGCGTTCGTCAGCACCAACTTCCAGCGCGATGTGCGTGCGCGGGACCGCTACCACGGCTTTCGGGACACGGTGGAGGCCGCCGGCGGGACGGTCGAACTGCGGGAGCTGAGCGGACGCAGCCACGCCGAGGAGACCGGACGGCTGACTCACGCGCTGATGCAGGATCATCCGGAGATCGAGGCCATTGCCTGTTCCAACGACATGGTGGCGCTCGGCGTACTGTGCGAATGCCAGCGACAGGCGTGGGACGTTCCCGGCCGCATCGCCCTTGCCGGCTTCGGCAACCTGGACTTCACCACCAGCACCGTGCCCCCTCTCACCACCATCGAACCGCCACGCCGGGAGATCGGCCAGCACACCGCCCGGCTGCTGCTGGCCAGTCTTGCCAGCAAACTCCCGGAGGCGGAGAAGCGACTGGATCTGGGGGTGAGGCTGGTGGAGCGGGAGAGCGTTTGAGGACACCGCTAGCGCTCAAGATACGACTCGCGCCAGAGGTGGAATGACGCCATCGAAGACCCGTGCGTGGCACTCGAGGAGCAGGCCATGGCGGTGCCAGTTGGGGGACGGCTCGTCGTTATAGACCCGGCCGGTGAACGCAGCTTCGTTGCGATAGACCGTCCACGAATAACCAGCAATCATTCTTCCCAGGATAAGATAGCGGGGATCTTGCCCCGCCCGCTGAAGCTGCCATCACTGACCGCCATACCGCTCTGCCTAGGCGCTGCAAGCCGCAACGAATCAATGAGTGATTCTGCTAGCAAAGAAATCCGGTGACTAGCGCCATAAAGTGGAGACGATCCAGCCAAGAGCACCGACGAAAGCCCCCACGCCAATCACAGTACACAGCATGGGCCAGTAAAGCTCCCACCAGCCCAGCGGGCCATTATCGCGCCAAGTCAGTCGGTAAGGGTCGTCCGGCTCCTCTGGATTGGCTCGTTCCACCTCTTCCGGCCATTGCGGTATTTTACTGGTGCTCATTGCCAACATACGGCCTAGTGCATTCAGTCCAAGGAAGGGCGAAAACAGAAGCTGAAGGTAAGGCCAGTGGGCTCCCAGCATAAAGCTACGGGCAATGCTCCAGCGCCAGCCTTCCCTGCGATTATCGACCGGCACCAAATACCCGGTATTTCCCTTGAGGTGGTGCCAGGTTCTCTCCACGCCACCTTCCGCTTCCATATAGGGTTGCAGAAAGGCCCAAAACTTATCAATCGACTGCGCATTACCTAGTGGTGAAGGGTAACCAAGCGAAAAAGACTCGCGAACCGTTTCGCCATCATCGTCGAGCACATGAGCGCGTAGGTCATACGTCGTTCCTGCCAAAGGGCTTTTCGATTCACCCAATGTCAGAAACAATGATTCCCACGGCACGGTCAATACCGTGCCATCCTGTCGAAAAAAATAGACTTGACGGCTTTTTCGATTCAGGCGAATCGGGTAATGAGTGTATCGCCCACACTCGGTGCGGATTAGCCACCAACCAGCCCATGCCAAGCACAGAAAAAGTGGCGTCAGGCCAACAATACCAACCCAGTCCACCACTTCCACTGGGGCAGTACGACCAGAAAAGAAAACACCTCCATATATTGCAAATAGCATGCCTATGGAAGTTAATAAGACGCACCCTCCCAACCACACATTAAAACCCTTTATTGGGTACCATCTGTCAACAAGATCCATATATTCTGAATTAAACTTCACAACCGATAGAAAATCCATCGGCGTAGCCCTTCCCCGCTGCCCTTGATTATAACGCGAAGCGCGTTCAGCCTCTGTCAAGGCTCGGTTAACAGGGAAGCGAACATTCCGATAATCCAGCCCAGCATAATCCATCTTAATTTACCTAGTTCACCTGACCATTCAAGTCACGCTCTCACATCTCGGACTTCGGATAATGATGATCATACACCCTTATGCGACCAGTATTGGGCAAATCTGAACACACAGAAAGAGGGGGCACTGACAGTAAAGCAACCTGTCACTCAGCTGAGCCGCATTTAGTAAATGCAAGACGAATTTTCGTGACACTGGACAGCAGTTAGAATGCACCAGAAAAGCCCATAGCAGGTTGCTATGAGCTTCCACGCTGCCAGCTCGTCACTGGTCGACGGCTGTTGACGAATAATGTTCAATCATTATCGCCATAGGCCGGAAATCACCCAGCCTAAAATCCCGATAAAAGCACCCACGCCAATAACGGTACATAGAAGGGGCCAGTAAAGCTCCCACCAGCCCAGCGGGCCATTATCGCGCCAGGTCAGTCGGTAAGGGTCGTCCGGTTCCACCGGATTGGCTCGCTCCACCTCTTCCGGCCATTGCGGTATTTTGCAAGTACTCATTGCAAGCATACGGCCCACAGCATTCAAACCTAATGGGATGCATAACAGAAGCATTGTCCATGGGTAATGTAGCCCTGGAGCAAAAGTCCGAAAAATACTCCATCGCCAGCCTTCTCGACGACCATCGACTGGCATCAAAAGGCTCTTTCTTAACTCTCGACACGTGCGTTCCACACCATCTTCGGCTTCCATATAAGGCTGTAAGAAAGCCCAAAATTTATCCATTGACTCAGGCTTACCTGGAAATGTATAGCCTAAAGAGAACGATTCGCGAACCGTCTCACCGTCTTCCTCCAGTACACGAGCACGCAGGTCATAAGTCTTTCCAACTAGAGGATTCTTGGATTCACCCAGCGTCAAAGAAAGAGACTCCCAAGGCACGGTTAACACTGTTCCATCTTGGCGAAAAAAATAAACTTCTCGAGTCTTCCTGTTCAAGCGGATGGGATAATGGGTATATCCTAAACACTCAACTTTGAAAGCGTACCATGCCCCAAACCAAGAAACTAAAAAGAACATCAAGGAGAGAAATAAAAAAAATATTTTTGCTCCCACCCCCGGAATCATCGGTTCACCTATTGGAAAAAAAACCGCATATAACAACGCGCCAGACACCAATAGCGAACCGCATCCCAGCATCACTGAAAGCCATGCCCAAAACCCGCGAATTGGATACCAACGGTCTACCAACTCAATATAACTACTATTGACTTTTATGACCGAAAAAAAATCCATCGGCATGCCTTTTACAGATTCACCTTGAATATAGCGAGCAGAAGATTTCTCATCGCTTAGACGATAACCGACGGAGAACCGATTCCTCTTACCGAGACCAGAATAATCCATAACTCAACCTCCCACACTATTCAGCGCAGTCTTCAGCTCGCCAATTTCTCGTTTTGAATCACCATAGCGCTCAGAGACATCAAATTTTCCAAAGTAACAACGCTCCATCCAATCCTGTATCTTATCATCTTTAAAAATCTCAATCACAACTGCAATAACTACAATTAAAACAACTAAAACAATTCCAATGCCTGTAGCAGAAACCCCAAAAATCGTCGCTCCAAACCAGCCAGCAAACACCCCGGTTGCAAAGACACTAAACCCAGCAGAGGTGAACAATAGCCCACCGACAAGCGCGTTACCTTCCTGCACTTCCTGCCAACCACGAACACTGTCCCAAGCAGCCATTACCACACCTGCGCCTACCCCTAGCACTCGCCCACCTACCCTTAGCCAGAGGCCGATTGTCTTCTCCATACGTAAGGCGTATCGACTACCCGCCTTCACAGCACTCTCAGACCATTTACCGACCGTTTCCGCGACTGTACCTACCAGCCCAGCCGTCCCCGTCCAGAAGCGCCGCCGGTTCTCACCTCGCTCGTAGGCCATGCTGCTGTCCAGATCATCGGATAGTTTGAACAGCGCCATGGCCTGCAGAATACCCGTGACCACGCCAAGCCCAGCCTCGGTGGGCAGCAGTTGCCGCCACCTGAGCTGTGTCAACGCGCGCCGATCTGCCGGGGTCAGGATTGCCGATTCCGCCAGTTGCCTTGCGCCACCTTGAGCGTTCAGGCCGGGGAAATCTTCGATGACTTTGGGATTGGCCAGGATCAAGTAGCGAAATCTTCCGGTCCCTTCGACCGGCACACCATAAATGCGTGCCTTGCGCATCTGGATGTCGATGGCACGATTCAGGTCTTCCAGACTACCGATCTCAGGGTTGATGGCCGCCATTCTAGAGACCAGTTCCGCAATCGCGGCTTTCTTGCTCATCGTCACGTCAGCCAGGATGACAGGCGAACGTGCAATGACGCCCATACCGACTAGCGCAGGGCCGACGACACCATCGACCGCCTTGGCCGCTACCTTAGCGAAAGGCCCGCCCAAAGCTGCCGTCAGCCGGACTACGGCGTTCTGGCTACCGTCCTGAAGAGCCTTAAGTGCGTTTTCATATCCACTGATCAAGCCATCCCATGGTAGACCGCGCAGGGAGTCAGGCTGTAAGCCGCCGCTAACGTGCCCTTCCCACCGCTCCAATATGATTTTCTGGTTGTAGCCCAGTGCACGCAGCGCCAGGTTACGGTGGTCAAGGTTCGACGCAGATAGCCAGCGGTGATAAAGGTCCGCGCAGGGTGAATACTGCTGGGTATCCTGAATGCATATAAGCATGGCATCCACGAATGCGGCGCCAGATTCGATATCCTGGTCGTCATGCACCGCATTCATCTGATGATAGAGTGGATCGCTCTGCATCCAACTGACATGAGCACGCGCCAGGGGCACAATGCGATTTTTGTCGAAGTCGCGCATCTCACTCTGCCACGCCGCTTCCCAAGTCTGAAGCCGAGACATATCCAGCTTGGCGGTATAGTCGCTCCAGGCATCCTCCTTGGCGGCCACCAGTTGTGCTGGTGTGGGGTTGCGCCAACGCTCCAGCATCTCTTCCTGGCGCTCTTGAAAGCCATCGATAAGCAGGCCTGCCAACGCCTGGCCACCAGCGCCGGGGCCACCGTAGACCATCTGATAAGCGTCACGCTCGGTACGGTAGATCTGGCGATTTTCAGCATCCTCGCGAATGCTTTGGCGGATGTTATCGATGGCCGAGGAGACCGCTAGAGGGCGGGCCTGTTCAGGGTCGGCCATCTTCTCCTTCAACCGAACTCCCATCAGGCTGGCCAGATCTGCCGAAATCCCCACCGGGTCTTCCAGCGCGACCAGCATGGGTGTCATATCCAGCGGTTCGGCCTGTTCGTCTGCCCACCGCTTGAGTCCCTCGACCTGCTCTTTCATGCCATGGAACGGAAATGGGCTGAACTCGAAGGCGTGTCCTACCTGACGTTCCCAGGTTCCCGAAGCGCCGGGTCGCCATGTGCCGGAAGTACCATGCCGTTCGGGCGGCGTCCAGATACGCCCGGCCTCGGCGACAATGTCCCCCAGTTTCTCCAGCGACTCTGCATAGGGTGCGCTACCACCACGCCATGCCCCGAGCGAGACCCGACGCATGTTGTCACGTCGCTGGTTCGCGTTCGTCGCGTACTCTTTCCACACCCGCTTGGTCCAGGCCACATCGGAAAAGGAGAGATAGACGTTATCGGCCTTATCGGCATCGGGAACCATTACGCAACGCCCCGGATAGGCGTGCGAGGGGTTGGCAGCGCAAGCGAACTCCTGCTCGTCGGCAGGCGGCTGCAAGCGGCCATCGATAGGCTGCGGGCTATCGGGATCGATCGCCACCACTTCGTCGTGAGAGACGTCGACATACTCGATCAGGTAGCCCTTGTCGGTGACGACATGGCCGATCCAGCGGCCACGCGTCTCGTTGAACACGTAGAGAAAGCCGGCACGCAGCAATCTGAGCGTGTAGCGCTGGCCTTCGGGCAGTGGCGTTGCCGAAAGACTGTCGTCCATTAGCGGATCACTGACTTCAGGGCCAGGAGGATGCCCGGCCTGATCGCCACCATCCGTTCGCGTGACGGCATATCGCAGTGGCAGAATCGGCAACCCGCTGCGCTGGCACACGCGACAATTGGCGATCGATTGTACGTCCTCGGATGCTCCACTCATGTGATGGTCTCCAGTTCCCGTGCCATGGCGAGTAACGACTGGGCTGAGAGGTCTTCACAGCGGCGCACGTAGCTGCCCTGTGTCTCGACCGTCTGATCGAGGCGCCGTCGCATCTCGGGGTGATCGTGAATGTGTGGGTGAAAACGAGCGGCTTGCTCGGCGTAGAGTTGGCGGCCCTCGGCGTCGGCCAAGCCGAGCTGCTGTGCCTTGACCAGCAGACCGTCCAAATCCCTGTAGTCGTCGAACGAGGCCACGGCTTCCGGCTTCAGCATGGCCAGCCGGTCGATGACGGCGTTGAGAGAGGCCATGCGGTCGATACACGACCACTGCGAGGCAGACAGCAAAGGCGCCCGAGTCGAAAGATCGGACGCTTCATGGCGCTCGAGCGCATGCCACTGGCCGTACTGATTCGGCCAACGCCAGCAGGTGATGGGACCCAGCAGGCGATCCATGCTCACGGTCTCGAGCAGCCAGCACAAGTGACGAAAGACTCGCGGATCGTAGCAACGCAGCCACCAGCGTTTTCGGCTTCCCGGACGTGGCTGTTCGAGAGTGAAACGGAAGTGCCTGATCACCGCTTCGGTGTCCGCTTCACTTTGCAGCAAGGCAGACAGAAAGACGCTACCGCGCTTGGCGTACTGCTCGATCCGCTTGGTCAGATGCTCACGCTGTGTCAGCGAGAGTGACGCCAAACAGACCAGCTGAGGTAGCAGCGGATCGCGTACCTTGACGCTCGGCGTTTTCAACGTGTGGCTATCCAGGTCGTCGCGATCGCTGGACGCAACGTGTAGCGGATTCAATAGTGCATATCGGTGTCTATCCGGCTGTAGCCAGTTGGGGTCGAACGGCTTGGCCGCGCCAACCCGAGAGGCCGGGCTATCCTGCTTTGGGGACGTTTTCTGACTCTCCATGATCTCGGCCTCTCCGGCTATAGCGCGCTGGCACCCGCAGAAGCCGAATCGTCTCCGGCAAACTGGGTCTCACAGGCCCCCTCCGGCAACTCGGGCATGGCGGCATCCATGCTCGCCGGCCCGCCGAAGCTGTGCTGGGCCCCCTTGATATCGATCTTGCCGGGGCCGTGGACGTCGATATTGCCGCCTTCGATGCGGATATAGCCGCCACCGCTGTTCAGCAGGATGCCGTTGGCGGCGTTGATCTCGATCCGCCCTTCGGTGGAGGTGATCTTGACGTCCTTCTGCGCGGTCAACTCCATCGCATCGCTCTGGGCCTGAACTTCGACCTTGCCGCGAGCCGCGAACAGCTTGATGCCCGCCTTCTGCACGAACAGCGAGAGCTTCTCGGAGATCGAGGCCACCAGGCGCTTGCCGGTGGCGATATTGACATCCTCGCCGCTGGAGACGCTCAGCGAGCGGCCCTGGGCCAGGTGGGTCGATTCCGGCGTGCTCAGGGTGATGCCGGCGGGCGAGGCCATATGCAGCCACGGTGCTTTCATGCGTGCGGCTTCGCCCCGGCCGCCGCTGTCGGAGGCGCCACGGGCGTTGTCTTGCTTGGCGTCCGCAAGCTGTTCGCTGTTGCCGTAGCGGTCGTCGGCGTCTTCACCGGCCTGCTTGAGGTTCGTCCGGCTGTCGAGGGCTTCGGCGTTGTGGTCCGCCGCACTCTGGCTGAGGCTGTCGGTGAGGTGGTAGGCGCTGTCGAGCTGCTGCCGCGCCGGGGTGAGGTCGAGCTGGTCGCCACTGGCGCCTAGCTGGCCCCAGCTGGTGAGGTAGAGCCCCTGGTTGGCGCGGATGGCGCCATAAGCGTCGCTGCGCAGTTCGAACCCGGTGCCGCGGAAGGCGCCACGGGTGTTGCCGGTCTGGTGGATCAGGTAGCCGAGGTTGAGCTGGCTCTTCTCGGCTTCGGAGTTGAGCCGCACCCGCTCCTGGTCGGTGGCGTCGTCGAAGACGAGTTCGTTGTACTTGCTGCCGCGGTAGGTCTTGCTCTTGAACCCCGAGAGCAAGCCGTGGCTGTGCCAGTCGGGGGTCTGCTCGCCGTTGTAGACCCGGCCGGTGATCAGCGGCCGGTCGGCATCACCTTCGAGGAAGTCGACCAGCACTTCCTGGCCGATACGCGGCACGAACACCCCGCCCCAGCCGGCACCGGCGTTGGGCTGGGAGACCCGCAGCCAGACGCTGGAGTTCTCATCGTTTTGGCCCTGGCGGTCCCAGTGGAACTGCACCCGTACCCGGTTGAGATGGTCGGTGTGGATCTCTTCATTGGCGGGGCCGACCACGGTGGCGGTCTGGGGCCCGCCGATCACCGGGCGCTGATGGGTCAGCGGATGGCGATAGGGCTGGGTGCGACGCTGGGCTTCGAGATCGACCAGAAAATGGCCGGTACCGCCGGTGGCATAGTCCGACAGGCGCTCGCCGGTAGGGTCTGCGGTATCCGCCTCGAGACCGTGCGCTTTCTTGGCAGCGTCGATCTGCGGCTGCAGGCTGCCGGGCAGCGCCTGAAGCTGGGCCGAGACCGGCAGCGCGTTTTCGGCGTGAACGGTGACGCCCAGCAGCAGGAACTGGCGTTCTTGCTCGCCCCCGGTGTCGTGCAGCGGGTGCTGGGTGAGTTCGAACCAGCGCCCCGCCTGGAGCTGGCGGGCGCCGCCGCTGCCACGGAAGCGCTTGGCGCGGGATTCGTGGGACTCGAGGCGGTTCTCGGTCAGCCGTTCACCGCGCTCGTAGCCGTGGTAGTAATACTCGCCGGCGTAGTCGTAGAGCTCGGTCGGCGGCAGGTTGCCCTGATCGCTCAGGGTGTCGAGCCCGGTGCGCTTGGTGAGCGAGGGCTGCTTGTAGTCGAAGGTGCCGACGCTGACCCGGGTGGGCTGCTGGGTGCGCACGCCGCCCCACTGGGTGAGGGCATCCTCGCGCTCGGTGGCCGCCTGGCGGTGGAAGCGGATCGCCTGGGGGCTGACGGGGCGGGTGGTGTCGACGTCGTCGGTGATCACCAGGCGGTGGCCGTCGAAGGTCCGACGCTCACCCTCGGCGCCGCCGTCAGCGCCGTCGTTGTCGTCGCTATATTCAAAGTAATACCAAAGCCCTTCTTCCTGCATAAGACGACTGACGAAGTTCAGATCGCTTTCGCGATACTGCACGCAGTAGCTGCGGGCGGGATAGTCGCGGCGCAGGTCGAAGCGGTAGCGGCCCTTGGCCAGTTCATGGCCGTCGAACACGGCGGTGAGCACATCGACGACGCTGCGGTCCTGGAAGATCCGGCTGTCGCGGCCCAGCTCGAGCATCTTGAGCCATGGCACCAGGGTGAGCTGGTAGTAGGTGACGCCGCCGTCCTCGCCCAGCAGCGCCGCCTCGGAGACCAGCCCGTGCAGCGGGCGGTAGCGGCCGTCGGCCTGCAGGATCGAAAGCCGGGCCGGCTGGGCCATCAGCGTCTTGAGCTCGATGTCGCCCTGCTGGGAGATGCAGTCCAGCCGGTAGCAAAACGGCTCGCTGACGCGCTCCTCGCCCACCAGCCGGTGGGGCACGAAGGCGGTGCCGGCGATGTCGAGGGTCAGCAGCCGCTGCGACTGCGACAGGTCGATGTCGAAGGTGTCGAGAAGGTCGTTGAGCATGTTCTCTTCCTGATGACGGGACTCAGGTTTTCGTGTGGCCCGGGCAATCGGCTAGCGATGACCCCACATGATGCCATTCGGTAGGATAACGCGGTATCTACCGAATGTTTGTAAGAGAATTGCCATTGATGGCTAAGATTTTTGATGAAGTGACGGCTCTCTCGATGAGTCGGGGTCATTTGAGGACTGCCGAGCCGAGGCAGATCGACATGGCCCGATATCATTCGGTGTTGACGCCATGACTGCGCCATCGCGTAATCTAGGTCGGCTCGTTCACATGTCGTCTCGATAAAAGATACCACTGTATGGCGCCTGCCATTCCGCAGACTTTCTCGACCTTCAATATCCCTCCGACGCGAAGACATGTCGAAACCATCGACTTTCTGCTCGCGCGACCGTCGCTGGAGCTGCTGCCGGAGGCGCTGCGTCCCAGCGCCCGAGGTTTTCTGTTTTATCTCGCCACGCTACCCACCAGCGCACCCCACGAGTGTCCGGCCTGCGCGAGCCGCTCGATCGCCTTGGCCACACCCGCTGGCACGCATGGGTTACGGCGCGATGGCTATTACTGCCGGGACTGCAACAAGCGATTCAATGTCCTCAGCGGGACTCCACTTCGCCTGCTGCGCTCGGAAGAGAAGTGGAAACCCTGGATGAGTTATCGGTTCCAGGGGTTCTCTCAAGAGCTGATCGCGACCTTCCTGGGTATCAGCAACAAGGCCTCCATGACCTGGAGTCGGGCCTTCATGGAGGCCATGGCCGACTACGACACCGAATTGCATCGGTGGTGGGAGGATCATCAGTCCACGCATATTTCCGAGCTGACGGATGAAGCCGAGAAGGCCTTGGAAGAATGTGTCGCGAGGCTCACCGAGCTCTCCACCCTGACCGACAGGCACTGTCCCTACTGCGGCTCTTCATCGACCCAGGTGCTGACCAGCCGGCGCGCCACGGAGTATCAATGCCATGGCTGTGAGCGCCGCTACAACAACCTGACCGAAACGCCGCTTTCGCATATCCAGCACATGGAACTGTGGCCCGAATACCTGCGCCTTCTCGTGGTGGGGTATCACGATACGGAGATCGGGGAGCGATTGGGGTTGAGCAAATCGCTGACCAACCTGTGGCGGCAACGTTTTCTCGAGTTCATGCAGGCCCGCTGGCCGCTCTTGGTTCACTGGACCCTGTGGCAATGGTCCCGGCGTCGCGCCAGCGTACCGAGCGGACCGCGGACCTGAGGCGCCTTGCGATCCGGGCAAGGCGTGCCTGCGAACATCAAGCGACATCCACTTGGCAGCCTGGCGGACCATCGACCATGCTGAGAGCCCCGAATCCGGCAAGGAGGCCAGCATGAAACCCCACACGCTCTGGACCATCATCGGCACGTCCACGGCCATCATCTCTGGCGTGGCGACGCGAGAAGCGCTCAAGCGCACCACCCGGCGCCACGCCTTCGAACCGCCGGTCAATCCGGACGATCCCGATGTACGTTGGCGCGAAGCGCTCTTGTGGGGCGCCGCTTCCGGCGTCGCAGTGGGGGTTGGTCGTATCCTGGGCTGGAAAATGGCCTCCAGCGGACTACGCCGCGCCCGTCGGACTCGCCGGGGCCAACGCCTGCTCTCGCGTCTAGAGGATTGAAGGCTTGGCGCGTCTCCGGTCCCCCGGACAGGAGCCTGCCACATCACGCCTCGAGCCATGAACGCGAATCTAACTGAGAAATATTATTGATTGCATAAAGATCTCTAAGGATAATCCCCGATTCCGCCACTACAAAACCGCGGGCCGATAAAAAGGGATCATTCACTCTTGGGGATCAACACGATGAGCGATCGCAATCGCACGATCGTGAGCCGTGGGAATTCGCCTTGGTGGCACCAGACCACCATGGCGGTTTTCTGCGGCTCGACACTATTCGCCCTTCCCGTGATCGGGAACGCGCAGCAGTCACAAAGTGACGACGATTACCGCCTGTCACCGGTCACGGTTAACGCGCAGGCCGTGGGGGACGACAACGCCGATACCATTCTCGCCCGCGAACTCTGGGTCGGCGGCAAGGTCGCGACCAGCATTCAGGACACCCCGGCATCGGTTTCCGTCATCACCGAGAAAGAGATCGAGCAGCGCAACGCCAAGACTACCGAGGAAGTCCTGCAATATACCCCCGGCGTGACTACCGGTTACTACGCCTCTGATGATCGTAACGACTACTTCACGATTCGCGGCTTTCAGGCCACCACCTATCGCGATGGAATGACGCTTGGCTCCATGCGTGGCGTGCGTGAAGAGCCCTACGCGTACGAGCGTATCGAGGTACTGCGTGGCGCCAACTCGACACTGTTCGGCCCGGCCGATCCGGGCGGCTCGGTCAATTTCGTTAGCAAACGTCCTCGCTTCGAGTCCTTCGGCGAGGGTTACCTGGGCTTTGGCTCGTTCGACCATCAGGAAGTGGGACTGGATATCGGTGACACCCTTGGCGACACCGTGGCCTGGCGCCTCACCGGCAAGGCCAAGGACAGCAGCTACGAGTACGACCATTCGGATGACGACGATCAGTTCATCATGGGCGGACTGACCTGGGAGCCAACCGACCGAACCTCGGCCACGCTCATCTTCGACTATCTCAACCGCGACGGCACCGCCAACAGCGGCGGCTACCCGTTCGATCGCGAATATGACCGCAGCGATTTCTTCGGCGAGCCCAACTACAACTACCATGATGTCGAGCGCACCAATGTCACCGGTCTGTTCACGCATGACTTTGACAACGGTCTCATCTTCCGTGGCAACGTACGCTACAGCGACCTGACGGACGATTACGGTTATGTCTATCTGACCGACAGCGCAGGCCGCGTCGGCAGTGAAGTGGACCGCGGCTATATCGGCTCGGACACGGACGCCGAGGAGCTGATCGGCAATGCCATGCTGCAGTACGATGCCGACCTCGGCGAGGTCGACAGCAGCACAGTGGCCGGCGTCGAGTTCCGCGATGGCGAATCCACCGGTTACTCCGTCTACGCCGCTGGCACGCCGATCGACATCGACGACCCCGTCTACAGCGGCGCGCCCGCCACGCTGACGCCTTACAACCACGTGAAGCAGGAGTACGACACCCGCGCCGTCTTCCTGCAGCAGAACTTCTCGTTCTACGACACCTTCGTGGTCACGGCCGGCGTGCGTAATGACGACCTCGATCTCTCCAGCACCGACTACCTCACCGGCACCAGCGATTCCGACGATTTCTCAGAAACCACCTGGCGCGGTGCGCTGACCTATATCATCAATCCGGAAGTCTCCACCTACGTGAGTTACGTGGAGTCGGTGGCGCCGCCCACCATCGGGGTCACGCCGGAGCGCGGTAAGCAGTACGAAGTCGGCGTCAAATATTCACCACTATGGACCGACGCGCTATTCTCCGCCGCGATTTATGACCTGACTCGGGAAGACGTCGGCATCGCCGTCACCCAGGACGACGGCACCATCGACCAGCAGACGGTCGGCGAATACCGAGTGCGCGGTCTCGATCTCGAGGTCAAGGCCGAGGTCACCGAGAACCTGAGCGTGATCGGCGGCTACACCTACATGCAACCGAAAGTCGAGGAGGGCTCGATCACCGTCAGCGGCACCGCGGTCCCGATCGACGGCAACGACATCGAGATCGCGCCACGACACAGCGTCATGCTGTGGGGCTATTACACCCTGCCCGACCTCGACATGAGCTTCGGCCTGGGCGCTCGCTATACCGGCACCTACTACTTCGGCAGCGCCAACGACGCCAAGAGCGAAGCGGCGACACTGTTCGATGCCGCGTATAACTATCAGTTCCTGCCCAACACCGACTTCAGCGTCAACGTCACCAACCTGCTGGACGAACAGCACGTCGTCGGTTCCGGCACCGCGGACTACTACAACCAGGGTCGCGAGATCTTCGCCAAAGTGCGTTACCACTGGTGACGCCGACCATGGCGTGCGATGCCACCCCGGGCGGTACCGATTGCTCGGGGTGTCTGTGGATACCACTCTCTTATCCGTCGTCGTCCCGGTCCTAAGCGACAGCGAGCGATCTGTACGACGATGACCTAGTGTGGAACGAGCGCCCTAACCACGGACTCGGTCAACCGCTGCAGCGAGAGCAGCCCACCAAAGAGCCACACCGGTTCGATCTCTCTGACGCGACCTTCACGGACCGCCGGCAGGTGTTGCCAGACGCGGTTGTCGCGAAGCGCCGAGTCGACCGCTCTCGGAAACGGTTTGATGATCACGATGTACGCCTCCGGCCGGTCGGCAAGGCGATCGATGGGGATACTGGCGAATCCCCAGGCGCTGGTCGGCCCGGTCCAGGCGTTTGTCAGCGGCGTCCTGGAGAGGAGCGTGTCGACCATGCCGCCGCGTCCGAAGACGCGGACGTGCAGGGCATCGCTGAACTGCACGATGTAGACCGGCGCATCGACGTTCTTCAACGCCCGCGCGGCCGATGCCAGCACCCGGTCGGTCTGCGCGATCAGCGACTCGGCCCGTTCCGACGTTCCCGACAGCTGTGCAATGTCCCGCGTCATCGCGAGGGTCGCGTCGTAATACGGTTGGCCGGAGGAGAAATTGTCGATGAGGCGCACCGGCATCATGCGCTCCAGACGCGCATTGTCGCGGGCGAACAGAGAACTGCTGATCAGCAGGTCCGGCGGTGCCTGCGCAAGGAGTTCGAGATTGGGTTGATCACGCAGGCCCATGTTCAGCGTCTCTGGCGGTATCGCCGGTGACTGGACCCAGGCGTTGTAATTGGGAATGTCCGCGACGGCATACGGCGTGACTCCCAGCGCGATCAGGGTTTCGGCGGCACCCCAGTCGGTAGCGGCGATACGCGGCGTTGCATGGGCAGCGATCGCCAGCACCGGCCGCCACAGAAAGGCTGCCATGACCAGAATCCTGAGGAATGGAAAGCGGCGACGGCAGAACCTCCGCCGGGGATATTCAGGAGCCGACATCTACCAGTGGTATCGCAGCGTGGTCAGCACCGAACGGCCGTCGCCGTAGTAGCTACTGTTGCTGGACGAATCGATGTAGGAGACGTACTCCCGATCGAACAGATTGGTGGCATTGATCGCAAGATCGAGGCTGGGCGTCAGCGCGTAGCTGGCCATCGCATCGACCAGCGTATGCGAACTCGTCTTCTCGCTGTTGGTGTCGTCGATATAGGTCGAGCCGACATAGCGTGTGCCCAATCCGAACGTGAGATCGCCGCGATTGGCATTGCCGGGAATGGTGTAGTCGGCCCACACCGAGGCGATGTGCTCGGGAACGAGCAGAGGCCGGTTGCCCTGGTTACCCGCAATGCCGTCCTCTTCGATTTCAGAATCCCAATAGGAGTAGGCGGCCGTCAGGTCGAGGCGATCGCTCAGCGCCAGCTTGCTCTCCAGCTCGATGCCGCGGACGTTGACCTTGCCGATCTGGCGATAGACGTTCTGGCTCACCTGCGAAGCGACATTGGTCTGGGTCAGATCGAAGAGCGCGACCGTGAACAACGCCTGGGTATTGGCCGGACGATATTTCATGCCGACTTCGTACTGCTCCCCTTCCTGGGGATCGGCGCTGCCCGATACCAGATTGCGGCTCGTCGGCGGCTGGAACGACTCCGAATAGTTGGCGTAGAGCGACAGGTCGTCTAGTGCCTTGAAGGTCAGCCCGGCGCGCCTGGTGAAGGCGTAGTCGTCGGCCTCGTCGTCGACGGTGCGGGTGTTGACCTCGTCATAGCGTCCGCCGAGCGTCAGTATCCAGCGTTCGGCAAAGGTCAGTTCCTCCTGCAGATAGAAGCCCCGGGAGGTCTGTTTCTGCCGAAACTCGCTCGGTTCTCCAAGATCGACGCACGCCTTGCCACAGTACTGCGGGTTCTGGATGTCGATGCCGCCGGCGGTGCCGAAACGGCTGGTCTCCCGCACGTCGTCATGGGTGTAATCGAAGCCGGCCAGCGTACGGCTGCCGATCCCCGCGAGGTCGGTATCGTACTGGAGCTGGTTGTCGATGGCGGTCTGGTCACGCTCGCCGTCGACCACGAACGCCGTTCGCCCATTGGCCGGATTCGGGTCACTGAGATAGACGTGGTCGTAGTCGAGATCCAGATGGGTGTAGCGCGCGTTCTGACGGAATGTCAGCCCGTTGCCGAAATCATGCTCGAACAGATAGCCGATGTTGCGCTCGATCCGATCCATGTCGTTGTAGTCCGGCTCGCCGAAGAACGTATCCGGATCGAGATCGTAGCCGCGCGGCGTGGCGTGAGCGGCATTGGTATCGCGCTTGTTGAAGTCCGCCAGCAGCGTGAGCGTCGTCGCATCGCTGGGCCTGTAGGTCAGCGCCGGCGCGAAGTAGAAGCGATCGTCCTGGGTGTGGTCGGCGCTGAGTTCCGCATCCTGCCATTTGGTGGTGATGCGATAACTCCACTTGCCCGCCTGATCGATCGGACCGCCGAAGTCCGCCCCGGTCTCGGTATGATCTTCCCCCAGCGTGGTGTAGATCTCGCCGAACTCGTAGTCCAGAGGGCGCTTGGTGATCGCGTTGACCAGCCCACCAGGCGCATTCAGGCCGAACAGTGTCGATGTCGAACCCTTAAGCACGTCGATGCGTTGCAACCCGTAGGGTTCCAGCTTGCCACCGGTGAAGTTGACCGTTCGGCGCGACAGGCCATCGCGATAGGTTCCAAGCGAGGTGGCATTGAAACCGCGGATCATGAAGTAGTCGTAGCGATCGTCGGAGGCGTACTGGTCGACCGTCACACCCGCCGTATAAGAGAGCGCCTGCTCGAGATTCTGGACGTTGCGGGTGCGCATCTCCTCTTCGGTCACCACCGACACGGCGCTGGAAAGGTCGAGAAGATCGGTGTCGGTCTTGGAGCCCGTCGTCGTGCGCTCCGCCACGATGGTGGAGTCCGGCCCGACGGCGCTGTCGGCGATCGCCGCTGCCTCGACCGTCACGGTATCCAGCTCGGTGGTATCGCTGGTCTGGGCCGCTGCGGTAGAGGCAAACAGCAGGGCACTCGAGGATAGCAGCCCGTATGACAGCGGTCGGTTGAACCGACGGCGTGTTGCAGAGACAAGCTGTTTGCGAGCTGTGCCCGAAACGCATGACGACTTCTTCATGTTGTTCCCTTGATGACGCGCGGGCGCGCCGGATTTCTTGGTAAGTTCCCGGCGGGGATTGTGAAAATCCTGAGTGCGAGTGTCAATGATTATGATAAATATTCTCATTCGCATAACAATCCACTCCAGCAACCATCGCCCAACTGGAAAACAGCGCGGCCGAGAACGCCTTTGCCCGATGGACTTCAGAGATGACTCAGGGAGTCGGTAACGCTTGAATGATGAACACCGGGTCTTGCCCAGTGTCGTGAAATGCCGGTTGCCAAGAGCTAGGTCGTGCGTGTCGCGACGACCCATCGTTTCTGCCAGGACTTAGACGGATCGACACGAACATGGCGTTCGACCCTGCCACGACATTGACCATCGCCATCTCAGCAGACCTGCCTGACGCTGCAATGTCGCTCTCGAACCGTTGCCGCGGCCGCCCGGGCCTCCCCGGGCGGTGACGACGATATCAACGGCCCATGCTTTGTCTCGGCAAGCGGGATGATATCGGTGACTTGAGAACATAAGACATGTCATGGTCGACGACATCGAATCGAGCGTCATGGTAGGAGGTTGGTTCGTCAGAATCACAGATGGCCGGCATCAGGAAATCCTTCAACACCTGCTGCATCCGTCGTCGTGCGCCCCGATTCTCCAGATCGAGAAAATGCCCGGCATCGGGTAGCGTACAAAATCGACTGCCGTCGATGTAATTGCCCAGTTCGCGCACCGCTTCCGGCGAAGTATGTTCGTCAAGCTCACCGTTGACAAACAGGACCGGCACGTCGATTTTCCGATAGAGGTCAGTGTAATCCTCATCGTCCAGCGACAGGATCTGCTCGATATGGAAACAAGCCTGGTGGTATTCACGACTATCCAGCGACGAGAGATGCCGATGATTGACGTGCTTGAGCAGCTTCGGCAGGAAGCGTCCCACCTCATCGTTCATCAGTTTGGCCACATCACCGAAGCGCTCGGCCATCACCAGGTCGCGTGCCTTCGAAACGTAATTGCGCATGGGCTCGTTGAGATGGCTGGAGAATGAAGCCACGACCGCACGCTCGATGGAAAGCGGACGGCGGGCCAGGGCCATCATCGCGGCGTAGCCGCCCCAGGAGACGGACAACAGCGACTGAGGCCGGTAACGATCGATCAAGGCCAGCAGGATCTCGACTTCTTCATCCTTGGTGATGATCCCCCCTGCCGGGTTGTGTGGACGGGACTGCCCCGTGAAAGGCAGATCGAACAAGATGATATCCAGATCATCGCGCAGGTATTTCACGCAGTGATTGAACGAGCCGGTCGTGGCCAGCGCTCCATTGATCAAGATGATGCTCTTGCGGTTTCCCTCGCGACGATATTGTTCTACGTAAATTCGATATTCTTTGACTTGAACCAATTCTGTCGACGGTTTCATGCGTTCCCCTGACGTAAGGCAGTTTAGACGGACAAAAGTACCCCCCTCTCCCGCCACCTCGGCCTGCTTCCCTTTATCGATAGACTGAGTTTCAGCTAGGCTGACTGGTGTCGTTTTCCACCTTAGCATAAGATTAGTAAAACCTAATTTATGTTTCCATGAACATCCAGGGTCATTTTCGAGTCAGGCCTTGATCGGGAAGTGCCGGGGTATCGGAGTGGAACTCGTCGCGCGTTGCGGATGATCGACGTCGGTATACGCCTTGGGCGCCGGCGTCGAACCTCGTGGCAGTAGAGATCAGCGGCGGTCATCGCGCCGGCCAGCCGGGGCCTTCCGAATGAAAAACGCCCCGATCCTGGATCGAGGCGTTTCGGCAGAGGGGGCAGTGGCACCCGCCGGGCGGGCTACAACGCGCCGTCGGCGATCGCCCGCGCCATCGTCGGCGACAGCGGCAGTCGCGGCAGCAGTGTCGCCTGATAGGCATGGTAGAGATCGGCCTTGCCGCTCCAGACTTCGCTGGATGGCCGATTGTGGCGGTCGAGCTCCTGCCACCAGCTGCCCCGCTCGCGATCGATCAGGAAGCGGTCGATGTAGTCCCAGAAGCGGCGATACCAGACCTCGTAGGTCGCGTCGCCGGTGCGCTTGAGCAGCACGGCCGCGGTGGCGGCGGCTTCGGCCAGGGTCCAGTGCATGCGCTCGTGCACCACCGGTCGGTTGTTCCAGTCGTGGGTGTAGACCAGCCCCGGTTCTCCATCCACGTGCCACGCCAGTTCGGTGGCGCTGCGGAACAGGCCCTGGGCATCCTCCAGCAGCCACCCGGGCGCCGCTTCGCCGTGGCGCAGCAGCCCCCCCTCGAGATGCAGCAGCAGCCGGGACCACTCGAAGGCGTGACCGGGCGTCGCGCCATAGGGCCGAAACTGATCCTTGGGCGTGTCTTCGTTGTAGTCGCGCCACTCGTTCCACTCGCTGTCGAAATGCTCCACGACGCGGTAATCGTTGGGCCTGGCGTGGGCGTGGATGATCTTGTCGACGATAGAGAGCGCTCGTGCCCGCCACTTGGGCTCGTCGAGGACGTCGGCCAGTTGCAGGAAGGCTTCGGTGGCGTGCATGTTGCTGTTGCCGCCGCGGTACGCTTCGTCCTCGCGCCAGTCGCGGGAGAATCCCTCGCGCATGCGTCCTTCATCTTCCGACCAGAACCGGGTTTCGATCACGCCGACGATGTCGTCGAGCAGCGGGCCGGCCGTGTCATCGCCGGCCTGCCAGGCACTGGCCGCCGCCAGCGCAACGAAGGCGTGAATGTAGGCCTGTTTGGTCTGTGACGCCCCCGCCTTCGGTCGCTCGCCATACCAGCCACCATATTCGTCGTCCCGCAGCCCGCCCCTCAGAGCCGCCACGCCGTGCGCGACCAGCGGCATCATGCCGGGCTCGCCACGCATGGCGGCCAGGGCAAAGCAATGGGTCATGCGGGCGGTGATCATGGTGTCGGGGTTGGCGTCGGAGGGAAGCCGGCCATCTTCATCGAGAGCGGCGAAACCGCAGTCGGGATGACGCGAGGCGCGGTAGAACGCCAGCAGACGTTGCCCCTCGCTCTCCAGCCAATGATGGTGCGCCGGCCGGTCCAGCCAGCTATCCTGCCGCGGCGGCAGATTGAAAGTCGTACCTGGCATGCTGGTAAGGGCCTCCTCTGCCCTGTCTTCTCTTACGCTTTGTCTGAAAAATGCCTGCGCTCACCCATCCGGCGTTAAAAATCGACTCAAAATGCTCATTTACCCACGTAAACTGGAGCGCCAGCCCGGTCCTTCTTTCGCCGATTTTTGCCTTGTCTGGCTATCGCTCGTCGATCTTTCAGACAGAGCTTAGACGATGTCTCATTGGGATCGTATCGCGCGCCTATTCACTCCGTCCGGGCGGCAAAAGTCCATTCCACCTTCGCCGTCCTGTCTGGCGCGTATCAACCATTGACGACCATCCCGCCGTTGAGATGCAGCGTCTGGCCGCTCATGAAGGAGGCGTCGAGAGAGGCCAGAAAGACGTAGCAGGGACCCAGTTCGGATGGCTGTCCGGCACGACCCATCGGCGTATCGGAACCGAAGTCCTCGAGCATCTGAGGGTCGTGGGCACCCAGCGTGGCTGGCTGGAGCGGCGTCCATACCGGGCCCGGCGCCACCGCGTTGACGCGAATGCCGCGACCGACGACCTGATTCGACAGCGCACGGGTGAAACTGACGATCGCCCCCTTGGTCGCGGTGTAGTCCACCAGGAAATCGGGGCCGATATAGGCGTTGACCGACGTCGTGTTGATGATCGCGTCGTCCTCGCCCAGATGGGGCAACGCCGCCTTGGTCAGATAGAACATGCCGTGCATGTTGGTGGCGAACGTCTCTCGCCACAGCTCGTCGTCGAGCTCGGCAAGGTCGGTACACACCTGCTGGGTGCCGGCATTGTTGACCAGCACATTGAGTCCGCCGAAGGTCTCGATCACCTGGTCGAGCGCCTCGCGACAGAAGGCGACATCACGAATGTCGCCCGCGACCAACAGGCAGCGGCGGCCCTCTGCCTCCACCAGGCGGCGGGTCTCCTCGGCGTCGTCGCTCTCGCTGAGATACATCACCGCGACATCGGCCCCTTCCCGGGCGAAGTGAATCGCCACCGAGCGGCCGATACCGCTGTCGGCGCCGGTGATCAGCGCGACTTTGTTTTCCAACTTGCCGCTTCCCCGGTAGCCTGGACGGATGAACTCCGCCGGCGGCCGCATAAGGCTCTCCTTGCCGGGTAGAGTCTGGCTCTGGGCATGAATCTCCGTTTTCTCGACCACGTCACGATCTCCCTGCAACTGGATTGGATGAATCGAGTCACGTTCGATGAACAACCGACAGCGACGGTTGGCACCAGTGAATGACGATGGGATGTGATTAGTCCTAGTCGAGTCGTTTCGATGGCGCAAGCCAGAGGCGAACGCGAAGCATGGTGGTCCTCCGCCCGACCGCATCGAAGCTGCATGCAGTGACAGCACGGTGGCATGAAAATTGGGAGGGATGGGAGCGTGACACGAACAGTGAGGCGCCGGAAAGAGATTCGGTGGGTCGATCCACGACATGATCGCTTCCGTCGATACCGCTCGTCCTGAGCGCCACCGAATCATCAAGCGGTCCTTCGTTTGACTTAAAAACGTACGACTACAGTAACGTTCCGACTCCTGCCACACGATGATCCGAAACACCGGTGGTCCGCCGAGGGGCGGGCTGCCTGCCCGTCTTCAGGGGATCCTTCCCCTGTCGCGCCTTCCTGGAGCCCCCTCGCGGTAGAACCAAGATAGGCGGTTCAGGTTCCGGCCCATAGATTCAAATGCCCGGGTGAATCTAGTGCATTTGCGGGGCAAAATACGCTAAATAACATTGAGCTACATCATGTTTCCGAACTGCCCTGGAAACCTCGTTGGCGCGCCCAGACGATCGCCTCGCCGCGACTGTGAACGCCCAGCTTCTGATATAGCGACGCCACGTAGTTGCGTACGGTGCTATGGGCCAGCTCCAGCCGGGAGGCGATGCGCTTGTCCGAGAGCCCTTCGCAGATCAGCCCCAGCACGTCTCGCTCCCGCGCGCTCAGGTCGGCCAGCGCCGGCTGGTCGGATAGTGCGGCATCGTTACCCGCGCCGCGAACGTTGGCCAGCTTTTCCACCAGCGTGCGGGTGAACCAGGAGGCGTCCTTCATCACCGTCTCGATCGCATCGGACAACTGGTTCTCGTAACGCTTGCGCTCGCTGATATCCACCAGCGTCAGCAGCAGGCAAGCGCGGTGATTGATCTCGACCGCTTCCGCCGCCAGCACGTAGATCGTCGGATTGTTGGCGTCGTCAACGCCATGCACCTCCATCTCCTCCACGTGGCTAGCCTTCTCGAGCGCTTTCAGCAACTGCTTGCGCGTCTGCGGCGTAAAGGGTGAATAGTCTTCCAGCCCGGGAGGCTCCGAGGTATCGGCGCGTCGGATCAGGTCACGCTCGAATGCCGCGTTGGCCTCGATCAGTGTCAGGCTATCGGCGGATACCAGTGCCGTGGGAACCGGCGACATCTGGAACACCGTGGCGAACAGCGTCTCGCTCTGGCGCAGGGCGTGCTGTGCCTGCCGGGCGGGCTCCAGGTCGGTGAAGGTCAGTAGCATGCAGGGGGCGTTCTCGACATCGATCGGCTGACCGGCCACGATCACGCACTTGCTGCCATCGTCTCGCCCGCCGAGGTGCAGGACGGCTTCCGTCTGGGGAATCGATCGACCGGCGCACAGTCGCTGGATCGCCGATTCGCGCTGGGGCGAATGGGCGAACACGTCGAACTCGTAGATCGAGCGCTGCAGGATCTCCTCGGCTTCCATCCCGGTCATGTCCAGGAAGCCCTGGTTGACGCGAATGAAACGCTGGCTGTCGAGGTGGCAGATCAGCGCCGGCGCCGGGTTGGCGCTGAACGAGCGCTCGAAGCGCTCCTCGGCGTTCATCAGTTCGGTGATGTCTTCGATGACCAGGGCCAGCGCATCCGGTCGCCCTTCCCGCGACAGCGTCCTGCCGCGTACCCGGTGGTAGCGATCGGGCAGCTCGGGGTCGCCGGGCCGGACCTCGAGAATCACGTCCTCGAACGCCTCGCCGTCGAGCAAGCGCTCCATCGGAGAACGACCCTCGCCAACCTCGTGGTGGTTGCGGTAGTAGAGCTCGAAGCGTCGACGATAGGCATCGACATCCGGCCCCAGCTCCTCGAGCGATTCAACCCCATGCATCTCCAGCGCCGCGGGATTGGCCCAACGCAGGCGCCCGTCGGGGTCCAGCAGCACGATGCCATCGGAGAGATCGGCAATGAGCTGATGCAGCGGCGACTGGATCGCACCAGGGTTCTTCTCAGGTTCAGACATCTCGTTTCACCACGCTCAGTCATGCTCGGCATCGATCACGACGCAGGGCACGGTTTGAATCGAACACGCAATTGCCACGTCGGCCAAAGCACTCGCCGAAGCGCGGGTCAGCCACCTGCCACGCCGAACCCCCACCCCACCAACGCCGTGACACCCATCGCCAGCGCGCCCCAGAAAGTGACCCGTACGATGGCCACGCGCAGACGCGACCCACCGATTCGGGCCGATAATGCTCCCAGCAGAGCCAACGCCAACAACGAGCCCAACGCCACCACGATGGGCGTCGCCACGGTGAACGGTGCGACCAGTACGCAGATCAACGGCAGCGCCGCTCCGGATAGGAACATCAATGCCGACGCCATGGCCGCCTGAAGGGGCTTCGCCTGATTGACGGTACTGAACCCCAGTTCGTCGCGGGCATGAGCAGCCAGGGCGTCGTGGTGCATCAACTTTTCGGCGACGTCGTAAGCGAGGGCCGGCGTCAGGCCACGTGCTTCATAGATCGACGCGAGCTCCCGCACTTCGACGGCGTAATTGGCATCCAGTTCGCGCCGCTCCCGCGCCAGGTCGGCGCGTTCGGTATCCTTCTGCGAGCTGACCGAAACATACTCCCCCGCTGCCATCGACATCGCACCGGCCACCGCACCCGCCGCACCCGCCGTGAGCACGCCACCCGGCCCCGCGCCCGCCGTCACCATGCCGATCACCAGGCTGGCGGTGGAGACGATACCATCGTTGGCGCCCAGTACCGCAGCCCGTAACCAGCCCACGCGGTCCGAATAGTGGCGCTCCTTGGGTATGGTCATGCCTGGTTCCTGCCCTGACTCGGATTTCATGACGCTCCCCGTCAACTCCTCATGTGGCGAACCTTGCCGCTTATCTCGCCGCCATTGTCTCGACGTCGAACCTAGCCATCTTAAGCCAAGCCGTCCATGGAGAGACACGCTTTCTGAATTCGCATGACTTTTCCAACGGAGCGCCCATATCTCCCCTCCTGACTTATCGAAATAATTTCGATTTCGGCCAAGCGATACCTTCGATTTCATTCGTTCAAAATCACCAATCCTACCGGGGCCATTCTTCACGAACTCATCGTATTCGAGGACATTCATAACGACGTTATCCAGCGTCTTGTTCCGTCACCACAGAATTTTTGCCTCCTCTCAGCCCTTCTCTATCCAGAAAGCGCTACGACCTAGCACAAACCGATATTGGTGATATTTACAACCTTGGTATGAAAGAGATTTCCTACAAATCAACCTTAACTAACTTAATTGATTGATTTTAAACAAATAAATTTTAAGCCGGACAAGTATAGTTTAGACCTTTGTCTTTATAGACCATGGTTACAATGAAAGTTTACTAAGTAATAGAAATAATGACCTTCCACAAGAGAGCTGAACGCTTCGACGACGATCAACACGACACATGAGGAACATCACCAGCCATAGCCGAAAACACGCTGCACGAGCAGGATAGGATATCGAACAATCCTCGGCGCATATTTTCGACTTTTTGCCGTTGACACCAGGCAACAGGTGTCGATAACAACGCGACGGCTTAATCGTTATATGGAACATTATGGATATCTAATAATGATGATGATCCCAGGGGAACACGACCACAACATCCACAGTTAATAAAAAATGGATTGACTCATATCTCTTTCGATATCGATCGCGATACTGAGTACGCCGAGCACGACGCCTTGGCAGAGCCACTCGCGTGGCGCCGATACGCCGGCCACACGCTTTCCGGGGCGCCTTGCGTAGCCGATCGATTCACTCCGGCTGCCAACAACAGCAATCAACGACAAGACCACGAGGGACAGAAACAATGATTGCCTCACACTCCGTGCTACGCCGGCCACTCCTTGCCGCCGTCATAGGCGCATCCTGCGCCGTGCCGGTACTGGCTCACGCCGACATCAACCCCGAGTTCTTCGGCTACGCCCGATCCGGTATCGGTTCGACCTCCGGAGGCGGCAGCCAGACCTGTTTCAAGGCAGCGGGCGCTCCGGCCAAATATCGTCTGGGAAACGAATGCGAGACTTATGCAGAGATTGGCCTGGGCGCACAGCTCTATCAGCAGCAGGATGCCACCTTCGATTTTGCCAGCCGAGTCGCCTACGTCACCGCGCAGGACAATGACGACGAATCGCTCAAGGACGACGACAACAATGTTGCGCTACGGGAGATGTACGTCTCCGGCAACAACGTCGTCGGCGGCCTTCCCGGCGCCACGCTCTGGGCGGGTAAGCGCTTCTACAAGCGCCACGACATCCACATGAACGACTACTATTACTGGGACTTGTCGGGACCCGGCGTGGGAATTTCGGATATCGATGTCGGCACTGGCAAGCTCAGCTTTGCCTGGGTCCGAAGCTCCGGATCGGATGTCGACTATCTTCCCGACGAAGACCAGCGACTCTCCGACGACACCATCGATGTTCGCTGGACGGACATCCCCGTCAATCCTGGCGGCTCGCTGCAACTCGGTGTCGACTACGGCCGCGCTTCTCTCCCCGACTGGCAGAAGGATTACTACGACGACCGGGGCGTCGATTACGACGAGGGCGACAAAGGCTGGATGGGCACCATCGAGCACACCCAGAGTGGCTGGTTCGGTGGTACCAATACCGTGGCCCTGCAGTACGCCACCGATGGCATCATCACCAGCGACGGCAATGCGGTGGGCCGTGCATCCGGCAGTCTCCAGCAGGAAGGCGACATGTGGCGCATCCTCGACCAAGGCCATGTCTGGCTTGTGCAGGACAAACTCGACATGCTCTATACCGCAATTTACGAAAACAAGGATATGGACGATAACACCGGCCGCAAGTGGTTCTCCGCCGGTGTGCGCCCGGTCTACTACTGGAACGACATCATGAGCACCGCGGTCGAGCTGGGCTACGACCATATCGAGCCACAGAGTAACGTCTCAAGCTACAACGACAGCGACCATCATCTCACCAAACTGACCATCGCCCAGCAGTGGTCGGCGGGACGCGGTGCCATGATCCGCCCGACCATTCGTCTGTTCGCCACCTATGCCAAATGGAACGGCGACGCCTACCTGGACCGAGATGCAGAAGGATATCGCCAGGCCAACTCGCTCGACACCGGCGCCGGCCCCAACAATGTCGACTTCGACGATACCGACGGGCTGACGTTCGGTGCGCAGATGGAGGTGTGGTGGGGTAGCTGAGCCCCGACCGCGAGATCCGCGCTCGCGCTGTTTCGATCCCTTGGGCTCCGGAGACTTGCCGCTCCGGAGCCGTTTTCGTCTCCAGCAGGAGTCCTCGAATGTTGAGTTCGTATCGCTTTGCCGTGCCGTTGAGCACCCTTCTTTTCGCCCTGGCAGGATGTAGTACGCCGCTGATGGCGCCCCAGTCCCCGACCATTCCAGCCCATCAGGGGCAGCAGGCCCTGGCAAGCACGGCGGACTGCTGTGCTTCGCTGGCCAGTCTGCCGTATCAGCCGATATCGGCGCAGGAGACCCTGACGCTGGACTTCACGCCGCCGGCGCCGGTTCACGACTTCGGCGACGGCAAGAGTTTCTTTCGGGCGTTCGAGCTCCCACACAACGACGGCCCGGTGGCGATCAGCGTCACCAGTCCGGTCCAGGACGGGCAGGTGTTCGCGCCCACGATTCTGGTGCTCGATGCGGCGTTCCAGCCGGTAAGGAAGGTCTCGAGTGATTCGCTCCAGGTACATCGCCCCACCGGCTTCTCCACCGCCCGTCTCGAGGGTCAATTCAGCCTGACACCCGGCCCCGACGCCCAGTACCTCGTCATCTACTCGAGCGACAGGGATCGCCAGGCAGCGACACAATACGAGTCGGAGGAAAAAGCCTACGCAAGAGTCAGAGGACTGGCAGAGCCCCCCGGGCCTGACCCTCGCGCCGTGCATGCTCCCACCGGCACGATCACCCTCGAGATCACTGCGCGGACCGGCGACGCCGGCCAGACGCCACTGACTGCCGCCGCACCGTCGCCAGCGCTTCGACCGGCACCGTCCGGATCGCAGGGGGCCCCAGCGACGGCCTCGGCACCCGCTTCAGCCGCAGCGAACGATACCGCCGACTTCGATTACCGGCGGATGATCGATGCCGCGCTCAAGGCCGGTGATGTCGAACTCGCTCTGGAACTGGCGGAGCGTGCTGAACGCAGCGGACACCCCGGCACTCGAGCCTGGCTGGCAAATAAGCTGCAGGCCAGAAAGCCCTGACGCCGCCGGACGATGTACTGATGGTGCGTCGTCGCCGTGGCGCTGCCAGGCGCGTCACGGCCATGTCTCGCTCGGGGCCATCTCGAGTTGGCGCTATTCGAGGATATGGAACCCGTCGAGGTGGCGTTGATTGAGGGAGAGCCCCAGCCCCGGCACGTCGTCGGCGAGGTCGAGATGCCCCTCGACCGGTTCCGGGTCGCCCTCGAACAGATAGTAGAAGAGCTCGTTGCCGATCTCGACGTCATGCACCGGAAAGAACTCCGACATCGGCGAGGCCAGTGACGACATCGTCAGATGGTAGTTGTGCATCTGCCCGGCATGGGGAATCACTGGCACCTCGAACGCTTCCGCCATGGCGTTGATCTTGCGCGCCACGGTGATGCCGCCGACCCGATTGGTGTCGTACTGGATCACCGAGACCGCGCGCTTCTCAAGCAACTGACGGAAACCGTGGACGGTGAACTCGTGCTCGCCGCCGGAGATCGGCATCGGCGCGATTCGGTTGAGCTCGGCATAGCCGTCGACATCGTCGGCGATCACCGGCTCCTCCAGCCAGCGCAGCTCGAACGGCGCCAGCCTGGGCAGCATCCGCCGGGCGTAGTCGAGATTCCAGCCCATGTAGCAGTCGGCCATCAGGTCGATGTCCTCGCCGATCACTTCTCGCACCGCAGCCACACTCTTGAGGTTCTCGCGCATCCCTTTCGGCCCGTCCTTGGGGCCGTAACCGAAGCGCATCTTCATCGCCTGGAAGCCTTGGTCGAGATAGCGCTGCGCCTCCGCCTGCATGGTGTCGAGATCGTCGTGATAGAGCTTGGAGGCGTAGCAGGGAATACGCGCCTTGGTGCGCCCGCCGAGCAGCTTGAACACCGGCTTGTCGAGTGCCTTGCCCATCAGGTCCCAGATCGCGATATCAATGCCCGAAATCGCCGCCATGCCGATACCACGCCGGCCCCAGGCCAGCGTGGCGCGATACATGCGCTGCCACAGGTATTCGTAGTCGAACGGATCCTGCCCTACGATCAGCGGCGCCAGGTGCTGGTCGACAATGGTCTTGGCGACCCGCGGTGCCAATGCCACGTTACCCAGGCCGACCAGGCCGCTATCGGTCTCGATCTCGATCACCACCCAGCCGTGGAAGCGAAAGCTCTGCATGGCGTCGCCTCGATCCCACAGGGCATCCATGGCATTGGTGCAGAAATGCGCCTTGGGCGGCACCGTCTCGCCCTTCCATTCGAAAACCCGGGCACGGACTCGAGTGATTTTCATGTCGGGACTCCTGTTCGTTGATGGATGTCGTTGGCGTTTTTCTCTCAACCCACGAAGGCGTTGGCGATCAGCAACGCGACCAGCCCGGTCGCCCAGCCCAGCGTCGTCGGTACCGACAGCACCAGCAGCTGATGCTTGGCGGTCTTGACCCCCAGCAGCCGGTTGACCACCCAGAAATAGCTGTCGTTGAAATAGCTGAAGAAGAGCCCGCCCAGACACGCCGCCTGCGCCGCCAGCACCATGTTGACGTCCGGCATCGAGGCCAGGATCGGCGCCGAGATCGACGCCCCGGTGATCATCGACACCGTGCCGCTGCCCTGCACGAAGCGCACCAGCGTGGCGATGATGAACGGGATCAGCACCGCCGGCAGTGCAAGTCCGGCAATGCCTTCGCCGATGTAATCGCCCGCACCGCTGGCCCGCAGCACGGCACCCAGCGCGCCCCCAGCACCGGTGACCAGCAGGATGATACCGGCGCTTTCGACACCCTTTTCCAGATGCGCCAGCACCTGGTCCTTGGGCATCTTCGGCACCAGCCCGTAGACCGCCACCAGCACGCCGATGCCGACCGCAATCACCGGGTGGCCGACGAACTGGACCACTTGCACGAACAGGCCCGGCGAGTCGCTATCGCCCACCACAGCGGTGACCAGCGTATTGAAGAAGATCAGCACGATCGGCAAAGCGATTGGCATGACGGACATACGCAGCGAAGGCAGTTCGCTCTCGGCCAGTTGTCCCCACATCGGATCCTCGTCGTCGTCCCGCTTCAACGAACCCGGCACGTCGCGTTCGATCATCGCCTCGATACGCGGCCCCATGAAGCGGGCATAGAGCACCATCACGATCAGCGCCGGCGCGGTGAAGACCAGGCCCCAGGCGATCATCAGGCCGATAT
This sequence comes from Salinicola corii, assembly GCF_008298015.1. Taxonomy (GTDB): domain Bacteria; phylum Pseudomonadota; class Gammaproteobacteria; order Pseudomonadales; family Halomonadaceae; genus Salinicola; species Salinicola corii. The sequence goes on from NZ_VTPX01000004.1 coordinate 66,147, forward strand.
CGACACCGAAGATACCGGCGACGCCCAGCGGCCCCGGCGTCGGCGGCACCGCGCTGTGGGTCACCGCCAGCCCCGAGGCCAGCGCGATACCCAGCGTGAGTACCGAGCGACCGCTGTTGCGGGCCAATGCCCGGACCAGCGGATTGAGGATCACGTAGGCGGAGTCGCAGAAGATCGGAATCGAGACGATATAACCGGTAAGCGCCATGGCCCAGTCCTCGCGCTCCTTGCCGAGCAGCCTGAGGATCGAATAGGCCATGCGCTGGCCGGCGCCGGAGACCTCGAGAATCCGCCCCATCATCACCCCGAAGCCGATGACCAGACCGATGGTGGAGAGCGTCTTGCCGAAACCGGTGGTGATGGCATCGATCACCGCGTTGGGCGACATGCCGCCGATCAAACCGGCGATCGAGGCGGCGATGACCAGGGCGAGCAGCGCGTGAACGCGGGTCTTCAGCACCAGCGCGATCATCACGAAGATGGCGATACCCAGGCCGATGATGACCTGGGGGCCTGCGACAGTGGCATCTGTCATGGCGTGAACTCCTTGTGGCTTTATTGAGTGTTGTTGCCTGTCTGGTTCAAGGAACGGATCTATCGGGTGCGGAGCGTCTTTTCAGGGAACGGATCAGTTGTCGAGTTCGTCCCCGCGCTCGTCGTCGAGATAGGCGTGGATGATGGCGTCGAAATCGCTGTCGGCCTGGAAGCCGAGACCCAGCGGCCGCTCGACCTCCAGCCCGCCCGGCCAGCTGGCGACGATGGCGTCGATGGCGGCATCCGGCTCGACTCGCACCAACTGGCGGGCCGAGGGGCCGGCCACGCGCTCCAGCGCATCCAGCATCTGCGTCACCGTCACCGTGATGCCGGGCAGGTTGAGCGTGCGCCAGTCGCCCAGCGCCGCTCCATCGAGCAACAGCGCATGGACCAGATTGGCGACCACGGTGCGCGGCGAGGAGAGCCACAGCGGCAGCTCGCCGACAACCGGACAGATCACCTCGACGCCTGCCAGCGGCTCGCGAATGATCGAGCTGGCAAACGACGAGGCCGCCCGGTTGGGCTTGCCGGGGCGCACCACGATGGTGGGCAGGCGGCAGACACGGCCATCGACGAAGCCGCGCCGGCTGTAGTCGTTGACCAGCAGCTCGCCCATCGCCTTCTGCGCGCCATAGGAAGAGCGCGGCTGCGGGCCGATCGCCTCCGCCACCGGCTGGGAAAGCCCCGGCCCGAACACCGCCAGCGAGCTGGCGAACAGGAATCGCAGCCGCTTCGGATGTGCCCGGCACGCCTCCAGCAGCGTGCGCGTGGCATCCAGGTTGACCCGCATGCCGAGCTCGAAATCCGCCTCCGCCTGGGCGCTCACCACCGCCGCCAGATGGCAGACGGCGCCGGTGTCGTCGCCAAGCGCTTTCGCTATCAGCGCCGGATCGGCGATATCGCCGGTGAGCGATTCGACCCGATCGTCGGCCACCGGGCACGCTGCCAGATCGATCGACGTGACTCGCGTGATGCGCTCCCCATCGATCGGGGCACCTTCGTCCAGCAGGCGCTGAATCAACCTCGCGCCGAGAAAACCGGCGCCTCCCGTCACGATCACATGCATCCGCTCTCTCCTGATTGCCGTTGGTTGTTGCGCATCCCCGCGGCCGTCGATCGTCTCGAATTGACCAAAGGCGAATTGCGCTGACCTTTGCGATTTAACATCTTGTCTGACAAATTTAGCGCACAGGCAATATCGCCATTGGTCGGAGAGCCAGCCGAACGCCGTTGTTACGGCTTTCAGCGTCGCGCCCTTCGACGAACGCATGAGGAATTCCGCATCGTGAGTGAAGACACGGAACAACCATCGCGCGGCCCGCAGCTTTCCGAACAGGTGGCCCAGCGCCTGAGCGATGCCATCCAGGCCGGCGAATGGGGGCGCGGCGCGCGCCTGCCCACCGAGGCGGCACTGGGCGAGCGCTTCGGCATCAGCCGATCGGTGGTGCGCGAGGCGATCTCGATGCTGCGCAACGGTGGCCTGGTCACCTCGCGTCGCGGCAGCGGCAGCTTCGTCGCCGAGTCGCCCACGGTGTCGCTGCGCCTGGCGATCCCCGACCCTGGCCTGCAGTCGGTGGTCGAGGTCCTGGAGCTGCGCCGGCCGCTGGAGGTGGAAGCCGCGCGGCTGGCGGCCGAACGTCACACCCCCTCGCAGCTGCGGCGAATCCGCAACGCCATGGTCGATATCGATGAGGCGGTCGAAGCGGGGCTTTCCGGCGTCGATCAGGATCTCGCCTTTCACCGCGCCATCGCCGAGGCGGCCAACAATGCCCACTTCACCGCGGTGCTCGATTTCTACAACCGCTTTCTGCACCACGCGATCCGCGTGACGCGGACCAACGAGTCGCTGCGCGAGGCCTTCATGCAGCAGGTGGTCGCCGAGCATCAGGCCATTCTCGACGCCATTGCCGGCGGTGACGCCGATGCCGCCGCCTGCGCCGCCGCCACGCATCTGGCGCACGCCGAGGCGCGACTGCGCCAGGCGCCAACCGATCTGCTCGAGCGCGTGGAAGCGCAGCGTGGATCGACTTCGACATCATCGACAGAACCCACGGGAGGCAATCCGCGATGAGCACCACACATCGACCGCGCGTCGGGATCATCGGGCTGGGCTCGATGGGGATGGGCATGGCAACCTCGCTGGTCCGCGCCGGCTTCGAGACCTGGGGCTGCGACCTGCGCGAGGAGGCACGCGCGAGCTTCACCGGGGCCGGCGGGCGAGCCGTGGCGACAGCGGCGGAGATGGCGACCGCCGTCGAGATCGTGCTGACCGTGGTGGTCAACGCCGAGCAGACCCGGGCGGTGCTGTTCGGCGATGACGGCCTGCTGCCGGGGCTCGCGCCGGACAGCCTGGTGATCTCGTGTGCGACCTGCGCCCCGGATGCCGTGCAGGCGCTGGGCACCGATCTCGCCGCCCACGGCATTCACCTGCTCGATGCGCCGATCTCGGGCGGTTCGGTCAAGGCGGCCGCCGGTCAGCTGACGATCATGGCCTCCGGCCCGGCGGCGCTGTTCGCGCGTTCCGAAGAGGTGCTCGACGCCCTCGCCGCCAAGGTCTTCCGGCTGGGCGATGGCCTGGGCCAGGGCTCGCAGGTCAAGCTGGTCAACCAGCTGCTGGCCGGGGTACATATCGCCGCCGCCGCCGAGGCGATGGCCTACGGCATTCGCGGCGGCTGCGACCCGCAGACGCTCTACGAGGTGATCACCCAGAGCGCCGGCAACTCGTGGATGTTCGAAAACCGGGTACCCCACATCCTGGTCGGCGACTACACCCCACACTCGGCGGTGGATATCTTCGTCAAGGACCTGGGGATCGTTCACGATACCGCCCATCGCGACAAGTTCCCGCTGCCGCTGACCGCCCAGGCGCTGAGCCAGTTCACCCTGGCCTCGGCCCAGGGGCTGGGCCGCGAGGATGACTCTGCGGTGGTCAAGGTCTATCCCGACATTACCCTGCCCGGCACGGCGGCCAACGATGCCGACCCCGGCAACCACGGAGACGCTTGAACCATGGCAACCGCTTCAGGACCGATCCTCGGCTGTATCGCCGACGACTTCACCGGCGCCACCGATCTCGCCAGCCAGTTGGTCAGCGCCGGGATGCGTACGCTGCAGACCATCGGCATCCCCGAGACGCCGCTGGAGGCGGATGTCGACGCCGTGGTAGTGGCGCTGAAATCGCGCACGATTCCGGCAAAGGAGGCCACCGACCAGTCGATCCGGGCGCTGGACTGGCTGCGCGAACAGGGCTGCGAGCAGTTCTACTTCAAGTACTGTTCCACCTTCGATTCGACCCCGGCCGGCAATATCGGCCCGGTGACCGAGGCGCTGATGGAAGCGTTGGGCACCGCCTTCACCGTCGCCTGCCCGGCCCTGCCGGCCAATCGTCGCAGCGTGTTCAACGGTTATCTGTTCGCCAACGGCGTCCCGCTCAACGAAAGCGGCATGCAGGACCACCCGCTGACACCGATGACCGACGCCAACCTGGTCCGTGTGCTCGGCGCGCAGACGACGCGCGACGTGGGGCTGATCGACTACGCCACGCTGCGCCAGGGTGACGCCGCCGTGATCGCACGCATCGAGGCGCTCAAGGCCGAGGGCGTCGGCATCGCGATCTGCGACGCCATCGATAATGATGATCTGTTCGTACTGGCCCGCGCCTGTCGCGATCTGCCGCTGGTGACCGCGGGCTCCGGCCTGGCGCTGGGGCTGCCGGCCAACGTCGCCGAGCGACTCGATCACACCCGGGATGCCGCCCGGCTCGAGCCCATCGCCGGTCGCGAGGCGGTATTGAGCGGCAGCTGCTCACGGGCCACGCTGGCCCAGATCGAGCACGCCCGGCAGCACATGCCGAGCTATCACCTCGATGCCCTGGCGCTGGACGACGACTATCAGAACGTCGTCGATGCGGCGCTGGACCACGCCAAATCCCATCTGGAAGCTGGTCCAATATTGATCTTCGCCAGCGCCTCACCCGAGGAAGTCCGCCGTGCCCAACAGCGCCTCGGTGTACAGCAGGCCGGCGAGTTGGTCGAGCGCGCGATGGCCGAGATCGCCGCCGAGCTGGTCGGCCGCCTCGGCGTGCGCCGGCTGCTGGTGGCCGGCGGCGAAACCTCCGGCGCCGTGGTCAGCGCCCTCGACGTGAAGGGGCTGCGGATCGGCGAGAGCATCGATCCCGGCGTACCTTGGACGACGACGCTGGGTACCGACGAGCCGCTGGCGCTGGCGCTCAAGTCCGGCAACTTCGGCGCCACCGATTTCATGACCAAAGCCTGGAAACTGATGCCATGACTGCGATCCACACCTCCACCTCATCGACCGAAAACCGCCTGCGCGAGGAGATCGCCGAGATCGGCCGCTCGTTTCGCAACCTGGGCATGGCGCCGGGCACCTCCGGCAACATCAGTGCCAAGCTCGACGACGGCTGGCTGATGACGCCGACCAATGCCAGCCTCGGCGCACTCGACCCGGCGGAGATCTCCAAGCTCGACTGGGACGGCAACCTGCTGGCCGGCAAGCCGCCGACCAAGGAGTCGTTCCTGCACCGGGCCTTCTACGAACAGCGCCCGGATACCGGCGGGATCATCCATCTCCACGCCACGCACTCGGCGGCGGTGTCGTGTCTCAACGGACTCGACGAGCACTCCTGCCTGCCACCGATCACACCCTACTTCGTGATGCGGGTCGGCCGTCTGCCGCTGGTGCCCTACTACCGACCCGGCGACGCCGCGCTGGGCGATGCCGTGCGCGACTACGCCGCGGATCACGCCGCCGTGCTGCTGGCCAATCACGGCCCGGTCGTCGCGGGCAAGACCTTGGAAGCGGCGCGCAACGCCATCGAGGAGCTCGAGGAGACCGCCAAGCTCTATCTGCTGCTGCGCCAGCACGATGTGCGCACGCTGAACGAGAAAGAGATCGACGAACTGCGCGACGCCTTCGGCGCCCAGTGGTAAACGGGCGCCTCGCAGCGTCACGTCACGATTGACCGAATCACCGAGGAAATCAGGCCATGCCGCGTTTCGCTGCCAATCTCAGCATGATGTTCAACGAAGTCCCGTTCATGGAGCGCTTCGCCAGGGCCGCCGCGTGCGGCTTCGAGGGCGTTGAGTTCCTGTTCCCGTACGACTTCGAGCCGGAAGCGATCGCCGCCGAGCTCGAGCGTCACGGGCTCGAGCAGGTGCTGTTCAACCTGCCACCCGGTGACTGGGCCGCCGGCGAGCGCGGCCTGGCCGCCCTGCCCGGCCGCGAGGCGGAATTCCGGGAGAGTGTCGACACCGCGATCCGTTACGCCAAGGCGCTGAACTGCCCCCGCCTGCACGCCATGGCCGGGCTCATTCCGGCGTCAGCCACCAATAATGTTTCACGGGAAACATTCGTCACGACCGCGCGCAAGGTCTACCTGGAAAACCTGCGCTTTGCGGCCAGGAAGTGCGCCGAGCACGACCTGACGCTGCTGATCGAGCCGATCAACACCCGCGACATGCCGGGTTACTTCCTCAATCATCAGGCAGAGGCACACGCCATCGTCGCCGAGCTGAACGAACCCAACGTCAAGGTGCAGATGGACTTCTACCATACCCAGATCATGGACGGAGATATCTGGAAGACCTACCAGCGCTATCGCGACGGCGTCGGTCATATTCAGATCGCCGGCGTGCCCGAGCGGCACGAGCCGGACACCGGCGAGGTCAACTATCCGTGGCTGTTCGAGCAGCTCGACCAGCACAGTTACGACGGCTGGCTCGGCTGCGAGTACAAGCCGCGCGATGCCACGGAGAGAGGATTGGGATGGTATCGCGCCTGGCAGCAGCGCTGACAAGCGGGGATCAATCGCCCTCGATCAGCCGGACCCCGTCATCTTCGATGACGATCCGGCGCTGCTTGTAGAGCCGGCCGATGGCCTGCTTGAAGGCGTTCTTGCTGACGCCGAGGCGCGCCTTGATGACGTCCGCCGGGCTCTTGTCACCGAGGGCCAGAAAGCCGTCGTTGGCGGCCAGCGCGGCCAGCACCTTGTCCCCGACGAGATCCAGACGCGCCTGCCCCGGCGGTAGCAGTGACAGATCCAGCCGGGCGTCGTCACGCACGCGACGCACATAGCCTTCCATGCGATCGCCGCGGCGCAGCGGGCGCGACATGTCGTCATGGTACAGCAGCCCCCAGAAGCGGCTGTTGACCACCGCCTTGGCCCCGAGATCGGTCAGGTCGGCGATCACCAGCGAGACCCGATCGCCCGCCTTCAGCCCTTCCGATTCATCCTGCAGGAATTTGTCGAGCTTCATGCTGGCCACCGGGCGCATGCGGTCGTCGACGTAGATCATCACCAGCACCCGTTTGCCCTCGTCGGGGCGGAAGCGCTGCTCGCCGAACGGCAGCAGCAGATCCTTGGGCCGCCCCCAGTTCAGGAAGGCACCGATATCATTGACCTTCGTGACGCGCAGGTAGGCGACGTCACCCACGTTGACCTGTGACTCGGCGGCGGGCAGGGAATCGGCGGAAGCGTGGTCCCGGGGGTGGCGGGGCATGGCGTACTCTGGCTGGCAAGCGGTGGCTGGGATGTCGCCATTATGGCGGGCGCGTCGGCGCGGAGCAAAGACGGGCAGTCGCGGGATCCGAAGCGGCACACGTACCCGCGATCTCCGTCGCCACTCCCCATCCATGGGAAGAAGGTTTACACTTCAGCGCCATTCCATGATTTCGACCTTCGTATCAATCCCATCGATAGTCGAATTCACTACGTGTGATTAGCAGACTAAAGAGTTGCCTCCTATAATGCCGTCATCGGTCAAGGCCGAGAGGCCATAAAAAAGACATTATCTGGAGGTAACGCCATGAAAACTCGCATTCTCGCAGCCATCGCAATCGCCGTCGCCCTGCCCACCGTCGCCCAGGCCAACAGCCTCGTGGCCGAGCGTCACTTCGATCAGCAGAGCGAAGCGCTCAGCATCGAGCAGACCGCACAGTATCACGCGCTGCCGACCCGCTATAGCGTCGACACCGTCGCCGGTGGTCACAGCGCCGCTGCCGATCAGGCCCTGCAGAACGTCGCCGACTCGACTCAACTGAGCACCGACGTCCACCCGTCTCGCAACGACCTGATCGGTGAAGGTCAAAGCGACGCCGCAGGCCAGGCACTGCAGAACGCAACGCAAACCGTCAGCAATGACAAAGGCAATGTCGAAGTGAACTTCGCCAGCCTGTGAGTCTCCGCCTTCGGGCATGAAGACAGCGCTAGTCCATCTAGGGAGCCTTAGGCTCCCTTTTTGGTGTTTTACACTACAAAAAATAAAAAATCTGGGACGCTAAATTCACCATCATTGGCATCGATAGTTTATTTCACGGAATTCAATTAGCCGTCTAATGAAAAACATCCGACAATGGCCTCACAGATCGAGGCCCAGGGCCCACTGCCAAAACAGATGATCATTGGAGGCAACATCATGAAAAACCGTATTCTCGCCGCTATCGCCATCGCCATCGTGCTACCCGCTGCCGCCCAGGCCAGCGATGCCACCAGCGCTCGCTTCGCCGCACAGCGTGAAGTGCTCAATCTCGAACAGACCGCCCAGTACCAGGCGCTGCCGACTCGCTACAGCGTCGATACCGTGATCGGCGGACACAGCGCCGCAGCCGGCCAGTCTCTGCAGAACGTCGCCGACGCCACGCAACTGGCCACCGACATTTCGGCAAGCCGCAACCCGCTGGTCGGTGAGGGGCAGAGCGACGCCGCAGCTCAAGCGCTACGGGGCACCGGACAGTTCGCCCACGACACCCGAGGTAACGGCGAGGTCAGTTTCACCACGCTATAAGCTCGCACACGCCTCGCAGTACCAACGCAAAAGCCGCCGGCACGAAGCCGGCGGTTTCTTGTCGTTCCCGCCGTATCCCTTCATCGTCTTTTCCTTCCCTTCGATACGCCGCCCGCCGAAGGTCGGATAGAGGTGGTCATATACAAATGAAAAGCGAAATTGACTCGGAACCATCTGCCTAATACAGCTCATACAATATAGCGACAATCTTCCAAAAATTGTCAAGTAAACTGGAAACCATAATCCCCCTCCCCTGTCGGTAGAATTTTTTCAAGCTGAATGGAATAAAATATTACTGGATCGAGCCATGGCTTGAATGACTCAGGAACAGCATGCGGGGAATCGGTTTAATGAGTGAACGGGAGCCCGCAACCGCCGATCGCTCAAGGACTCGCTGGCACTCGCCAGGGACCGGCTGCTGAACGAGAGGCGCCCCAGCTCTTCCATCCTCCTGGGCCTGGAAAATTTCAAGGGCATAAACGACCGGTTCGGCACGTATATGGTGATGAGGTTCTGGCGAAAGGCGCAAATCTCATCCGCCGGAGCGTGAGGTGCGATGACTGCCTGTTTCATTTCGGCGGTGAGGAATTCGTGCTCCTGCTGGCGGATCTCGAAGAGATTCATACCGCCGACGTGGCAGGATATCTGCGACGATTATCGCCTATCGGCTTGGCGACCCTTCCTGTACAACAACCACTTCTCCAGGTATCACTGGGCTGCACCTTTCGGACGACGTCACGCGCTGGATGAAAAGAGCCGACGATGCACTCTACGAGGCGAAGCATCGTGGGCGAAACCGTGTCACTCTCAGATATATTAAAGAAGAAGACAATAAACGATCTAAATCCAACCAGGTTAATAACATATAAGCAGGCCCCAAAACCCTGGTAAAGCCTAGACAACCCTCACCTGGTAACACTGGACAAATCTTTCTGTCATTTCTTTGCGACCAGCAAGTTGTAATCTCGCCCCCATGATCATCATTGCGATTATTGACCCTCATAGTCTGAGTTTTACCAGCTCCTTCTGATTTTTGCATTTTCCTAAATATTCCATTTACCAAGCATCAATTAGATCAATGGAACCGTTGCGTTATCGTGTCATCGATTTGCCGGGCTTTGCCTTATGCACATCGATCTGTTCGACCGGGTCTTCCGCGCCAGGCGGGTCTCCGACAGCTGACGGGCCGCCGTCGGCCGCCAGGGGCGTCGCGGGACCGGCATTCGCCAGCAGCCATGCCGCAGTGAAAGTTCCCCCGCTTGCCGCGGCCATTCTCAATGCATGGCAGGTTTCGCCGGTGTACTCCGTACGGGGTAGTCGCTCCCGGCGCAACCACTTGCAGACAGCCGACGGCGAGACCCCGCAGACTCGGGCACAGCGTGATACGCCACCGAGCTGCTCGACCGCAAGACGGATTGCGCTCATGACACCCCCTGGTACCTGTACTTCGAGTACATGATTATCAGGTACTGAAAGTACATTCAACCGGTGGGAACATTGAACCCATGGTTCACACCGGTAACCGGGATGAGTTCAGCTCCCGACTTCACAAGGCGCTCCGTCGCGCAGGCAAGGACGGCTATGGGATGGGCGCGCGCCTGGCCCGAGCCATGCGTGTCACGCCCAAGGCCGCCAGCAAATGGCTCAACGGAGAAGCTCGCCCGGGTCATGACAGGAAAGTCGCGCTGGCCCGCTGGCTTGGTATCCGCGAAGAGTGGCTGGACTACGGCCAGGGGGAGATGCTGAGAGGCGATGCACCGCGCCCCCCTGACGACGCCGGCGACGCTCGGCATATCAGCGAACCCTCACCCATCCACTCTCGGCTGCCTTCCGAGAGGTCCGCCGAGGCGCTGCGCCAGATCGAGCTGGCTGTATTATCCGGCGAAATGGATGAAGCGGACCTTCTGCTGCTCGAGCAGATCGCCAGACGCCTCTCCAACCGCGAACATCAGCGACATCGTAGCGAAGACGTCCCGGCAGACTATCTGGCAACGACAGGCGCCACACCCCGATCCGACACCGAGGATTGAACCCACAGATTAGCGATGGCCCCTCAATCAGGTTTCGTACCCGGTACAAAGTTTGAACTTGGGGCACTTTTTGTGTACATTTGGTACATAAACTATCTGTCACGTTCACGAGTCGAGGATGAAATGCGCCGCTCCAGTCCCGATGGTCTGCCTTTGTCGGAAAACGATGATCGCGCCTCGTGTCGTCACACCACAGCCTTGCAGCGGTTCTACTACGCCAGTCATCAGGTCGCCATCGCCTACGATGTCCACATCTGCGAGGCGGGCGTGCCCGACGTGGACACCATCTACGGTGCCTGCCCCCGCCACGAGGGTGAGCGATTGGCGGCCTATCACCCCTCGTTCCATGTTCCTGGCAAGAATCACACCGTCATCATCACCGATTGCCGATTCGGAGAGGAAAACCTCGCCAAGGCCTGGATGGCCGACCGCATACGCCAGCTCATCCTCAGCCGGCGCAGCCAGTGGCTCCCACCGGCCAGATACCGTCGACAGTGCTAGGCTATGTACGAAAAATCGGCGAGCGATGACTAGGCAAGACAAAAATCAGCGAAGAGACGGACCGGGCTGGCGTACCAGTTTACAGGGTGTAAATGAGTATTTGACTCGCTCCGTTCGCCATTCGGGTCGTACTCCGGACGTTCTGAACTGAAGTCCAGCAAGCTGATTTTTAACGCCGGATGACGGAGCACAGGCAGTTTCGTACAAAGCCTAGTCGCTCGGGCATTCTCGGACCACGCCTCTTGTGAGAAGTCGGAAAGTCGACGGTAAACGCTACTGTTGGCCAGCCCTCAACTATCCGGCCGCTTCATCGCCAACAGCCCCAGGCTGAAGACCAACATCAGGCTGCCACTGGCACGGTTGAACCACTGCATGGCACTACCGCTACGCAGGTACTTACCGATCCTGCTGCCCAGCACGGCATAAATCGCGATCGCCAACACCTCCATCGCCAGAAACAGCGCCCCCACGATCGTGAAGCTCAAGGCATAGTGAGCGGGCGAGACGAATTGAGGTAGAAAGGCTGTGAAAATCAGGATCGCCTTGGGGTTGCCGGCGGCGACCAGGAATTCCTGTCGCACGAGATGCCAGACGGAACGGGGCGCGGAATCCTCGAATGTCATAGTTCGAGGCTTGCCGAGCAACAGTTTCAACCCCAGCCACGCCAAGTAGGCCGCACCCACCCACTTGACGATGGCGAAAAACCACATTGAGGTCGTCAACAGCGTGCCGAGCCCGATACCGGCGATCGCGATCATGGGGATGAAAGCAGCGATTCGTCCGAACGAGGCGATGACCGCCTTGAGCGGACCAACATGCGCGGCGTTGGTCGTCGCCAGCAGATTGTTCGGCCCGAAGACCATGTTCAAGGCAAAACACGCCGGCAAGAACACCGGCAGGAAATCCCAATCCATGTCGCCCCTCCTTTTTTGTAACGGGCTTGCAAGACCCGGGCAGTACGGTCATGCACCGTGCGCTGCCGGGCAGGCGGCAGGCGGATACCCGACACGGCAAGTGCCATTGTCGATTAGTCGACCACTTTGGATAGTGTTGTTTGGACCAGAGGCATTATCTCGCACAAACGAACCACTAGACTGTTTCTTGTCATCGAGACATTTACCACACTGACTCACACCACACCGACTCACAAGGAGTGCCGTCATGGCCGACCATACACTTCAGGACAAAGTCGTGCTGATTGCCGGGGGCGCCAAGAACCTTGGAGGCCTGCTGGCCCGCGACCTGGCTCTCAACGGAGCCCAGGCAATCGCGATTCACTATAACAGCGACGCCACCCGAAACGCTGCCGAGGAGACGGCTCGTGAGGTGAAGGCCCTGGGCGCCGAGGCTGAGCTGTTTCAGGGAGACCTGACTCACGCCGCCAACGTCACCCGGTTGTTCGACGACGCCAAGACGCACTTCGGTAGATTGGACATTGCCGTCAATACCGTCGGCATGGTGCTGAAAAAGCCGATGCTGGACATCAGCGAAGCCGAGTACGACCGCATGTTCGACATCAACGCCAAGAGCGCCTTCTTCTTCCTCAAGGAAGCCGGTCGCACGCTCGACGACCATGGCAAGATCGTGACGCTGGTGACGTCCCTGCTGGGCGCGTTCACCCCTTTCTACTCCACCTATGCTGGCGCCAAGGCTCCCGTGGAACACTTCACCCGAGCCGCCGCGCAGGAGTTCGGCGAGCGTGGCATTTCCGTCACCGCCGTCGGCCCGGGTCCGATGGATACGCCGTTCTTCTATGGCCAGGAGGGCGAGGACGCCGTGGCATACCACAAATCCGCCGCCGCCCTGTCGGCGTTCAGCAAGACAGGACTGACCGACATCGAGGACGTGGTACCGTTGATTCGTCATCTGGTCACCGAAGGCTGGTGGATGACGGGCCAGACGATCCTGACCAACGGTGGCTATACCACCAAGTAGCCTGACGGGCGGCCGTCATGGATGGCTGGCGATACGGGGCGGAAGGAGAACGGCAGTGACGGAACCACGCAACCATCCCCTGATGCGCCGGCGCGGCGGCGGGGAAGCACCGGTGCGCTACGTCGAGCTGCTGTTCGACCTGGTCTACGTATTTGCGATCATCCAGCTATCCCACTTCCTGCTCGCCAACCTGACCCTGCTCGGTGCGGCGCAGACGCTGCTGCTGTGGTTCGCCGTATGGCTGGGGTGGCAGTACACCGGCTGGGTCACCAACTGGTTCGAGCCCGACGCGCCCGCCATTCGATTGCTGCTATTGCTCACCATGGCCTTGGCCCTGGCCATGTCGGCGGCCTTGCCCGAGGCGTTCGGTGACCGCGGGCTGGCCTTCGCTCTCTGCTTCGTGGCCATGCAGGTGGGACGGGCCACCTGGATCTGGTCACGTCTCGCTGGACATCCTCTGCGTTCCAATTATTCCCGCATTCTGGGCTGGGCACTGATCGCTGCGGTGCTGTGGATCATCGGCGGCATGCTTGAGGGTACGGCGCGGCTGGCGCTGTGGCTACTGGCAGTGCTGTGCGACTACGTCTCGCCGATGTTCGGCTTTCCCCTGCCTGGGCTGGGACGCTCGGACAGCCAGCGCGACTGGGACATCGAGGGCGGTCACCTGGTTGAGCGCTGTGCACTGTTCATGCTCATTGCGCTGGGCGAGACCATCCTGATCACCGGCGGCGCACTGACCCACAGCGACTGGCATCCCGCGACCCTCGCCGCTGCGGCCACGGCCTTCCTAGTCACCGTCTCGATGTGGGGAGTCTATTTCCACATCGCCATTCACGATGCCTCGGCAGCAATTCGTCGCGTCTCCGATCCCGGCCGAATGGGGGCCCGCTTTCACTATATCCACGCCCTCATCCTCGCCAGCGTCATCGCGACGGCGGTCGGCATCGAGCTGGTCGTGGCGCACCCCTTCGGTCATCTCGAACCACCCGCCCGCATCGTGCTGACGGCCGCCCCGGTCCTGTTTCTCGCCGCCATGACCATCTACAAGGCGCAAGTCTACGGTCGCCCTCCACTCTCGCATCTGGTCGGTATCGTCTTACTGCCCGCCATCGCGCTATCGCTTCTCCCCTGGCACGACGCCCTGCCGGTACTGTTGGGCAATGCGCTGGTACTGGCCTCGGTGAGCGTGTGGGAGCGAATGTCCCGCCGGGGAGTGATCGCATGGTGACGCCGACGCTCCCCTCCGACGACCGCTCATCGCGGCACCCGGGCGGACAGCGAGCCGACAGAATCGACCGCCTGCGAGCGTTCGTCACGGTAGCCGAACTGGGCAGCTTCACGCGTGCCGCGCACAAGCTGGAGTGGCCACGAGCCTCCGTCTCGCTGGCGATCCAGAGATTGGAGAAAGCCGTTGGCGCGCGCCTGCTGAATCGCAGTACCCGGCAGGTTCACCTGACCCACGACGGTGAACGGTTGCTCAACCGGGCTCGCCATCTCATCGAGGAAAACGATCGTCTGGAGAGCATGTTCCTGCCACCCCATCTCAAACTATCCGGACGTCTTACCGTCGACGTTCCCAGCCGAGTCGGCCGTCGCCTGCTGGCGCCCGCACTCCCCGGCTGGTTGGCGCAGCACGTTAACCTTCAATTGCAGTTGCAAGCGACCGACCGTCCGGTGGATCTGATCGCCGAAGGCATCGATTGCGCCGTTCGCTTCGGCCCTCTTCAAGACAGCACACTGGTGGTCCAGCGGCTTGGACAGGTGGACATCGTCAACTGCGCCAGCCGCGAATATCTCTCCCGCCATGGCGTACCCCACACGCCCGATCAACTTCTAACGCAAGCTCATCGTCTGGTCGGCTATGCCGCCAGCGAAACGGCCACTAGTGACTCCAACACGTTCGACTACCGTAGCGAGGGGGTCCTGCAGCGCCTCGAACTGCCCTGCCAGGTATTGGTCAACAGTGCCGAGAACTACATCGCCTGCTGTGAGGCGGGGTTGGGGATCATCCAGGTCCCCCGCTACGATGTCCTGGCCCAGCTCCGGGACGGCACCCTGGTCGAGCTGTTGCCGGCGTTTACCGCCGAGCCACTCGACGTCTCGATACTCTATCCCCACCGCCAGAATCGGCCTCCACGAGTCGACGCCTTCATCGCCTGGTTTCGCGAGCTGATGTGTCCCCATCTCGAGCCGGACGACGGCGGAGCTTGCAACCGCCCCCAATGAAGCGGTGTGGGGTATCGGACTGCGCCCCTTCGTGACGTTGATCGGCCGAGGCTGCATCACCGAGCGCTGCTCGGGGCCGTGAATAACCTCTTCCTGCACGTTTTGGTCACGTTGAAAATCAGACCGGGAAATAGTCGGGTTGGAGAAGGCAAAAAAGGTTGGGGAAATCAGTAAGTTGTGGCCAGCAGGATTCTATAATTAGAGATATCTATATGTTTTTGAAGGCAATTATTCAGGTTAGATAATTCAGATATACCACGCGATATACCTCTCAGCCTCAAAAGCTGACCCTATGGTTGTCCATCGCACAACTACGTCGCTACGGCTCCAGGCCGCCAAGCCAGCTCATCTGTGGGCACGGTGCGCCTACAATGACCGCCCCATGGGCGGTCAATCACTGCTAAGGGTATCAATCCATGCCAATTCAAGTGAGAGAAGCGAGAGAGACAGATATTGGGGAGATCTTTGCCATTCGCACCAGCGTGGCGGAGAACCACGCTTCGCTCGATCAGCTCGCCGAAATGGGCATCGGACCAGAGACCATTGCCGCCATGCTCGCCAAGGGCCCTTATCTCTGGGTCGAGGAGATTGACCGGATACCCGTGGGCTTCTCAATAGTTTGCGAAGACACTGCATGCTGTTAGTCCGCGCCGACTACGAAGGGCGAAGAGTGGGCCGCTTACTACCTAAGCCAGCGGAGCGTCACATCTTCAGTATTGCATGGGTATGATCTAAAAGCCGGAAAAAGCACCAGCTTTAAGACTCAGTTTGTTTATTCGAAGACGAGCTAATAAAAGGAGTGTTGGCCGCATCGAATTTATCAATCGTAAATGAGATTTTATCATCGTCAGAATCTTCATCTTCTATCACATCTATTTTACTAATCATTAATCCACTACTCGCATGGATAGCGAATGGATTATTTGGTGAATTCGGCTCATTCCATCCATGTGCTCGCTGAAATTCTTCGATAGAAATTTGGCCCGAAAGTAGCCGCATCAAACCTCTCGAGGATATTGCAACCTCACGCCCTCTCATAGCATAGCCTCCTAGTAAATCATTTCCAACACCAGGTCGTTTCAGTAACGCAGCGGAGTGGTAAGCTTGGCGAAGTGGCTGAGGCAGATCCCGTAATGCATCCCGCAATGCCTCTTCAATTAGATGGATCGAACTTACCGTTACCCGCCGAGAACGGGAAGCTGATGGTGCACAAATCAGCTCGTATTTCATTTGGTAGTCGGTTGACGAGCCAAACCCCCTGCGAAACTCAGCTATGGTTACAAGCAAGACAAAATCAACACTTCTATGCTGACGCAAAAAATCTTCCGCTATTTCTCTAGAGCTATAAGTATAGTGGGACTTTGCTTGAGCACCATTTCTTAGTATATCGCAACCTCCGTCGCAAGCGATAACTAAGCGGAGTGTATCATCCGGCGCACCGCTTAATTGCTTAACCTTCCCTTTAAGCGCGTTAAACAAAGGGTTGGAAATTTTAGATGTCGCGACCTTATAGCTAGTATAACTGCCGCCACCGTTCAACCAAGCAGGGTTATAAATAATTCTGAGATCGAGACTCCCCCGGGTGCACTCAAATATCGACTTTAATTCACTTTTCTTCTTTAGCTCATAAAACCATGGTTCAATCTCATCTTTCACGAAGGCACTAAAAAATGCTTTCTCAGGCAGCATTAAACGCATTTTACTCTTATGAGAGGGGCCTACAGTTTTTCCACGCACCTCACACCAAAAACTTCCCGGATTCATTCCGACCTTTGATGCGAGCCTATAAGCTTCCTGACTTAGCAACCCAAAAGGATTCTGATCTTCGAGACCACTATCCGATATAGTGGTTATGTCTGCAACAACTGAAAGGAAGTCACCGCCTTTTTTCGGTATTTTCCAATCAACATCAGGACAGCGTCCATTCGATAATACCTGCTCGTGCCGGAGGCATCCCACTTGGGAAAGTCCGTGCAAAATCACTAATTCCCACATCGCATGAAGACGAGAGCCATCTTTAGCATTGAGTCGTTTTACAAGTGACGTTACCTGAGCGGGCTCAAGAATTTTTTCTAGTCCAGTAATGCGAGCCTGCATGGACCTCCGTGAAAATACGAAATTGGTCACTCACCCCCTCCGCATGTTTTCTTCTATTCTCTTAGGCCACGTTCTTTTTTTATAATAAGTATATCTAGCGTTAAGTCTCAATATTGAAATACGTCTCGACAATGAAGCCACACTAGGTCAATAGGCATGGACAAGCGGCGCCATCGTCGCTTAGACGCTAAGGGTCTCAACTCGTAAGCTTTCTCGAGCTTTACGAGGAATTCCCTTTGTATCAATCTGCCACATTCCGTTTCACTTCTCTATCCAACGTCTCCCGCCTTTCGTCGGGTAGGCTGCAAATTGCAACATTTCGCATGATTTTTCGGGGCTAAGAAACTGCCCGTCGCCCCAGTACTGGCGCGGCTTGGCGTCCTCTGCAACGCTGCGTCAAAACCGCCCCATTTAGCGCGCAGGCGGGGCGGGGAGTCGACAGCGTACCGGGAGGAAGCAAGGCTATGAGAGACAGGCGGTGGCCACGTGGTGTGCGTCGGCTACTCGCCTCACTGAGTGGTCAGGGCAATGAATCGCCCCGCTCCTCAACCGCTGCAATCGAATGGGCTTCTCTGGCCTGACGGAAATCCTCCGCGTGCTCGAAGATCCAGAGCCACATGGGGATGATCTTCAACAGAAATTCCTCCCCCAACCGAGTCAGCTCGTAATCGACTCGTGGCGGAACTTCCTCGTAATCCTGGCGAAGAATCAGCCCATCGCGCTCGAGCTGCCGCAGCGTTCTCGTTAGCATCCGCTGAGTGACACCATCGAGCCGTCGGCGAAGCTCGGCGTGTCTCAACCGCCCTCCCTCCTTGAGCGCGTGGATCACCCCAAAAGCCCAGCGGTTGCCGGCGTGGGATAGCACCTCTCTCTTCAGCCAGTCGTCCTCGTTTTCCATCGCGTCACAGAGTGCCCGGGAGCGAGCGAGCAGGTCGTCTTCGTCTTTCGGTATCACTGATGTACCTACTTATGTGGGGAATCCTGACGTGCAAACATCCGCTACCTCGATCAAAGCCGTCAACGTTGGAGATAGCATGAATCGCACCGACAGGAAGGAATCGATATTGGTATTGGGCGCGGGAGAGCTGGGCTTCGAAGTACTGCGCCACCTGGCAAATCACGCCCGCAAGCATCAATCAGCGCGTATCTACGTCCGGTTGAGACAATCCACGATAGATACGACCGATCCGGTCAAGAAGCAGCAAATCGATCAGTTGCGGGCATTGGGCGTCGAGACGGTTCCTGGCGATGTCGCCGTAACCGGCACGGATGAGCTGGCCGCCCTTCTCGCCCCCTACGATACGGTCATTTCCTGCATCGGCTTTTCAGCCGGACGTGGCACGCAGACCAAGATTACCCAGGCAGTGCTCCAGGCCGGTGTGAAGCGCTATGTGCCGTGGCAGTTTGGCGTCGACTACGACACGATTGGCCGAGGTAGCGCCCAGGACGTATTCGACGAACAACTCGATGTGCGCGACCTGCTCCGGGCGCAGAACCGGACAGAGTGGCTCATTGTCGCCACGGGAATGTTCACCAGCTTTCTGTTCGAACCGGCTTTTGGCGTCGTGGACCTTGAGCAGAACGAAGTTCACGCCCTGGGTAGCTGGGATAACCAGGTTACCGTGACAACGCCGGAAGACATCGGACGCTTGACCACAGCGATACTGTTTCACGAGCCGCGGTTCCAGAACGAAACCGTGTTCGTCGCAGGAGACACCATCAGCTACGGGGAATTGGCGGACGAGCTGGAGCGGCAGCTCGACCGCCCTTTCAAGCGAGAAGCGTGGTCGGTTTCCTACCTTAGCGATGCGCTACGTGCCGATCCCGAAAACAACCTGTTCAAGTATCGCGCCGTGTTCGCGGCAGGCGTTGGCGTCGCATGGCCCAAGGAAACGACGTTCAATTATCGCGAGGGGCTCGAAACGGTCGATGTCCCAACCTGGATACACCGCCACCTGGTTGAGTGATGGCCGGCCCATTTATGGCTGAGAAGGACGGCCACCGGTTCTACCCACTTCTACCCACTCGCTCGCCAGGGGCGAATAATCGAGCGTCGGAGCCAATGCTGACGGGAACTAGTTGGACTGCGTGGGGCTTATCAGGATTGCCCTATCAAACCGCTGGCATAGGGGACTGCCGATGGAGGGAATTTCACCCGTTCCAGTTCCATTCACCATGAGCAAAACTGCATAAATCCACATAAATTTTCGGTGCTGTTCAGGGTTGCGCCGCGCCAGCAGTGGCGCGGCTCGAGGCCGTTTCTGCACCTGCGTAATTTTCGACCCATTTAGCGCGCGGGCGGGGCGGGGTGCTGATCGCGCGCCGAAGGGGAGCAACGATTGGATCGCCGGGCGGTGGCCACAGCGTGTAGATGCATCTTTCTCGTAGTCCGTTCCGCCCTCCGCTCTGCTAGTCAACAATTTGGCGCTGCACGGTCGCTACCCACAGCAATGGCTATAGAGCGGCGCGGTCGCTTCAATGGCGGGACTCTACCTCAAGCGCTGGGGTAAGCTCGAAACGCCCTCCGGGCTCGTACCGCGCTTCACACCTACAGAGATCAATAGGAATCACGCTTAATGGAATCGCAGAGCCTTCACCGCCCCATTGCCGTCTTCGATGCCGGCATCGGCAGTTACGCCATCGTGGCCGAGATACAGCGGCGGCTGCCCCGTCAGGACGTAATCTACTTCGCAGATCGCGCCAGTTTCCCCTACGGCAGCAAAGGGCCGGAGGAGCTAGCACAGGTCATGGGGCGGACATTGGGCTTTCTGGAAACATTCGAGCCTTCAGCTATTGTTGTGGCATCCAACGCCCCATCGATCACCGTGCTGGAAGATGTACGGCCAATGACTCGGGTTCCTGTCTTCGGCGTCTTCCCCCCGCTGACAGAAGCGCTGGCAGCCTCGACCCACCACGCGGTAGGGATCATGGGTGTCCAGTCACTCGTAGAAAGCGAGATGCTGCGAGAGTTCGTGGGGGGGCACGATCTCGATGGGGCCAGTGTCGAGCTGATCAATGCTTCAAGCATGGTCGAATTGGTCGAGAGCGGCGCGTTTCTGTTCGATCCGCCGGGAACGCAGGAGAAGATCAACGACTTTATGACCTCCCTCTTTGAACGAAAGCCCGACATCGATGCACTGACGCTCTCGAGCACTCACCTACCCTGGCTCAACCCGTTTTTTGAATGCGCACGCCCTCAGTGCCTCTTTCTGGACCCAGCCGAAAGCGTTGTCGCAAGCCTAGGTGGCGGGACAGAGGGCAGCGGCAAGATTCGAACGATAGTGACGGAAGACGAGCGTTATTCGGTTAGCGATTTTCGTCGCATGTTGGATCGCCTTGGCGTGGAACTGGCGCTCGAGGTCGTTGAAGCGCCGTAGCGATCTCATGCCACATCGTTGTATTCATACTTACCCCATCCGCTCGCCAGGGGGTGAATGATCGACCGCACGATTGTGCAATCCGGCGCCTTCTCACGGTCGATAACGGCTCTCATCTCCCCAATGCGTTATTGCACACGTGATTTTTGAGTGGGAACAAGGCTCAACCATGCGGGTTGTAGCGCGGCGCTCCCGGTGTTCCCACTATTTTTCAGGTTCCTGTGAGAATTGACTCAGATGTTCCTGATTTCCCCCTCGAACGTGTCGAATATCACCGATCATAGGATTGGGCAAAATCCCTCTCTCCTGGCGAGCGATAGGGTTGGGTGGGGTTACGGTCGAGGCTGGCCAGCGGTCGTTTCACTTTCCGGCCCGAGCCTTCGGCTGCACGGCTTTCATTGATGGCCAGCGATTGTAATGCTCTGATTTTCGTGAGTTTCAGAAAAATCTGTCACATGCAGGAGCCAAGCATGCTCAAAGGTCTAAACCACCTAACACTCGCCGTCTCTGAGTTGAGTAGAAGCACTGGATTTTACCGAGAGACGCTGGGGCTGATGCTGAATGCCCAGTGGGATACGGGAGCGTATCTATCGCTTGAGGGTTTATGGCTTTGTCTCACCCTGGACGAGCACCGCGGCACCGAACCACATCCCGAATACACACACTACGCCTTCACGGTTACGGCCGATGAATTCACGCCCACCGTCGAACACCTGAAAGCCAAGGGCGTGAAAGAGTGGCGGCAAAATCGAAGCGAGGGAGATTCGTTCTACTTTCTCGACCCTGATGGCCATAAGCTCGAGATCCACGTGGGTGATCTGAGGAGCAGGCTGGAAGCCTGTAGGCAAAAGCCCTACTCCGGCATGGAGATTCTGACCTAGCCAGATGACGATAGTTGATTCGATTGTCTGATAGTTAGCGGCATTGGGGTATAGCTAGGTTTTCCGAACACGGGTATATACCCTGATCTATACCATATTGCGGCTGGATTCGGTAGGAACGCTTAGGAAGAGGCGGGAACAAAATCTACTGATTTTTAAGCGTTTTTCTTACGATTTCGGACTTTCTCGGAACGTTCAGGAAGTCCAGATGGCGCGCCCAGCAGGATTCGAACCTGCGACCCCTGCCTTCGGAGGGCAGTACTCTATCCAGCTGAGCTATGGGCGCGCGATGACGTGACGTCGTGCTGAATGGCGTGGATAGCCGAGTGGCCCGCCAACAGCGCGGCCATCCTACCCGCTCGGCCATGGGCTGTCCAGACATGGCTTCACCCGCCGCCACGCCAGCTTTCGCAACATCGGGGGATGATTATACTGGAGACGCGACAATACGATAAATGGACGTCACGACCGACGACGATGAGGCCACATGAACGTGAAACTCCCCCTGGCGTTAACGGCTGCCCTGCTGATCTCGGTGCTGGCAACTCAGGCTCAGGCCACCGACGGCGAAGCGATCTTCGAAAACAACTGCGCCAGTTGCCACGATGGCGGCAGCGCACCGCAGATCGGAAACAAGGATGCCTGGCAGCCGCGTATCGATAAAGGCATGGATACGCTCTATACCAACGCGATCGACGGTGTCGGCGGGATGCCGGCCAAGGGCGGCAACGCGGATCTCACCGATGACGAGGTCAAGGCCGCCGTCGACTACATCGCCAATGAAAGCGGTTGACGGCATGACCGAGGCACAACTCCAGACGCACGAGTGGCGGCAACGCCTGCTGGCGACACACGGCCGCCTGCGCCAGCGTGCGCCACTGGTGCACTGCTTGACCAATCAGGTCACCGTCAACTTCGTCGCCAATGTGCTGCTGGCCGCCGGGGCGTCTCCGGCGATGACCGATCATCCCGATGAAGTCGAAGGCCTGGCAGCGACCGCGGATGCCTTGTTGATCAATCTGGGTACCCCCAGTGCCGATAGCGTGGCCGCGATGCAACGGGCCAGCCAAGCCGCCAACCGGTCGGGGACGCCCTGGGTGCTCGACCCCGTCGGCGCGGCTGCGCTGCCGTTGCGGCGAGACGTGAGCCTCGAGTTGATGACCAGTCGCCCGGCGGTGATCCGCGGCAATGCCTCGGAGATCATGTCGCTGACAGAGGCCGGCGCTCATGGGCGTGGGGTCGATACTCAGCACGAATCGCAGGATGCGCTTACCGCTGCCGCTGATTTGCTGGCTCAGGCAGAAGGCATTGCGATTTCCGGGCGGGTCGACCGCCTGCTGGGCCGTTCGACCACCGATACCGGCCCCCTGACGATCAGTCTTGCCGGCGGAAGCGCGTGGCAGCCTCGCGCGACGGGAACCGGCTGCGCGCTGGGTGCGTTGATCGCCGCCTATCTGGCGGTCGCCGACACCCCACTGGACGCGATGATCTGTGCCCATGCACACGCCGCCGCCGCGGCCGAACGGGCCGAACTGACGGCACATGGCCCCGGCAGTTTCGCGGTAATCTGGCTGGATGCGCTGGATAGCGTCGACCTGACCGATTTTCTCTCGGATCGCCTGGCGCTGGATTGACAACGTCGGGCTAGCGCCCGCAACAGAGCTTGCCGCTGGCAGGCGTGGGCCGTGCCGGGGTTTCCGGCTCAAGTGGCTTGTCGAGACAATGCTGCATTTCCCGTGAGGGTGCCGCGCAACCGGCATCGCCGACGATACGTGCCGGGACACCTACCGCCGTGGTACGCGCGGGAACCGCCTTGAGTACCACCGAGCCGGCGCCGATGCGTGCCCCTTCACCGATCTCGATATTACCGAGCACCTTGGCTCCGGCGCCGATCAACACGCCTCGTCGAATCTTGGGATGGCGATCCCCCGCGGCTTTCCCCGTTCCGCCGAGCGTGACGCCTTGCAGCAGCGAAACCTCGTCTTCGATCACTGTGGTTTCACCGATGACGACCCCGGTAGCGTGATCGATGAAGACGCCATTGCCGATCCGCGCGGCAGGATGAATATCGGTCTGGAACACTTCGGAGCTGCGGCTCTGCAGGTAACGCGCCATCTGCCGGCGACCGGTCTGCCACAGCACATGGGCGAACCGATGCACCGTCAGGGCATGAAAGCCCTTGAGGTAGAGCAGCACTTCGGTGACCTGGCGAATCGCCGGATCGCGTTCGATCACTGCGGTCAGATCCTGGCCGATGCCTTCGCCGACCGAGGGATCGCCGGCGAGCAGCTCATCGAACAGCTTGATTAACTGGTTGGCCGCCAGATCGGGGTGCGCCAGGCGTTGGCCCAGGCGATAGGCCAACCCCGCGCCCAGTGTCGAGCGATTGAGCACCGCGCCCAGCATCAAGGGGGTCAACAGCGGCTCCTGCCGCGAGATCGTCATCGCCTCGTCGCGGGCCTGTTGCCATAGCTCGGTGGTGTTCATCGGCATCTCTCGTCGGCGTGGATAGGCATCGAATGACTTCTAGCCTAGCAGCGATCGCAGGCCCGCGATCGCACTCTGGCCCCGCTCCTGCTTTTTCTCCGGATTTTCCTTATCGGCACGACCTTCCCACTCCAGATCGTCCGCCGGCAGTTCGTCGAGGAAGCGGCTCGGCGTACAGTCGAGCAGTTCGCCATAGGCCTTGCGCTGACGGGCGAGCGTTAACGTCAGCGTTCGCCGGGCGCGGGTGATGCCGACGTAGGCGAGTCGTCGCTCCTCCTCCACGGTGCCGGATTCGATGGAATTGCGATGCGGCAGCAGCTCTTCCTCGAGCCCCATGAGATAGACGTGGGGAAACTCCAGGCCCTTGGAAGCGTGCATGGTGAGCAATTGGACGCGGTCGGAGTCGTCCTCTTCAGCCTGCTGCTCGAGAATGTCGCGCAGCACCAGCCGCGAGATCGCCGACTGCACGTCGTCGGTCTCTTCAGACGCCTCGCCCTCCTCATCGTCGCGGTGCATCGACTTCTCGAGCTGGTCGATCAGCGTCCAGACGTTGGCCATGCGGCGCTCGGCGATGGTCGGCGCGCTGGCGTTCTGATAAAGCCAGGCTTCATAGTCCATGTCGCGGATCATCTCGCGAATGGCGGCGATAGCATCGCCCTGGTCCATGCGCTTGCGCACGCCATCGATGAAGTGGGCGAATCGCCCGAGACGCTCCACGGCGCGAGTGGGTAGCACTTGTTCCAGCCCCATCTCATGGCAGGCGGAGAACATCGAGCCGCCGCGTTCGGAGGCATAATTGGCGAGCTTTTCCAGCGTGCCGGGGCCGATCTCGCGGCGCGGCACGTTGACGATGCGCAGGAAGGCATTGTCATCGTCCGGGTTGATCAACAGCCGTAGATAGGCCATCGAATCCTTGATCTCGTTGCGCGAGAAGAACGAGGTGCCACCGGAAAGCTTGTAGGGAATCTGGTGGTGCTGCAGCTTGAGCTCGAGCAGCCGGGCCTGGAAGTTGCCACGATAGAGCACGGCGAAGTCACGCCATTCGGCGCGCTCCTTGATGCGGCGCGTCAGAATCTCGCCGGCCACGCGCTCGGCCTCCGCCTCTTCATGGCGATTGACGATCACTCGGATCGCGTCGCCCTGGCCCATGTCCGACCACAGGGTCTTCTCATAGACGTGGGGGTTGTTGGCAATCAGGGTGTTGGCGGCGCGCAGGATGGTGGCGGTGGAGCGGTAGTTCTGCTCCAGCTTGATCACGTTGAGCCGCGGGAAATCCTCGCCCAGCGTCACCAGGTTCTCCGGCCGCGCGCCACGCCAGGCGTAGATCGACTGGTCGTCGTCCCCCACCACGGTAAAGGTGGCGCGCTCGTCCATCAGCATCTTCACCAGTTGGTACTGGCTGACGTTGGTGTCCTGGTATTCGTCCACCAGCATGTAGTGGATACGCTTGCGCCAGCGCGCCAGCGCCTCGGGATCGGTCTTCAGCAACACCACCGGCAGCATGATCAGGTCGTCGAAGTCGACCGCGTTGTAGGCCTTGAGATGCCGGTTGTAGGCTTCGTAGATCCGCGCGGCGTACTGCTGGTCTTCGTCTTCCGCGTGGGAAATCGCCGGCCCGGGCAGCACCAGGTCGTTCTTCCACTGGGATATCTGATTCTGCACGGCGTTGATCTGTTCGGCGTCAGTATCGGCTTCCTTCTGCATCAGGTCCCGCAGCAGCGCCTTGGCGTCCTCCGGGTCGAACAACGAAAAGCCCGGGCGAAAGCCGAGAGCCTTGAGTTCGCGACGGATGATGTTGAGACCCAGGTTGTGGAAGGTCGATACGGTCAGGCCGTGCCCTTCACGCCCCTTGAGTATCTGCCCGACGCGCTCCTTCATCTCGCGCGCGGCCTTGTTGGTGAAAGTGACCGCGGCGATCTTGCGCGCGCTCATGCCGCACTCCTGGACCAGATAGGCGATCTTGGTGGTGATCACGCTGGTCTTGCCGGAACCGGCGCCCGCCAGCACCAGACACGGACCGTCGATGAAGCACACCGCCTCTTGCTGACGCGGATTGAGCTTGGCGAGACGTTGGCGAATATCGGACATGAGGGCAGAATCGCAGAGGTGAAGAAAGCGTCGAGAAAGAGAGCGACGGAATCAAAACGATAGAGTCAAAACAACAACGCGGGAATGATACACCTCATGCAGATCAAAAGAGACGATCTACGCGGCCCCGAAATTGCCGCCATGCTGGAAGCCCATCTCAAGGACTTCGAGCCCCACTCACCGCCGGAGAGCCGCCACGCGCTGGATCTCGACGGGCTGCGACGCCCGGAGGTTCACTTCTATACCGCCTGGGAGGATGGCCAACTGCTCGGCTGCGGCGCGTTCAAGCGCCTCGATGACGAACACGCCGAGATCAAGTCGATGCGCACCGATCCGAACCATCTACGTAAAGGCGTGGCGCGGGCGATCCTGGCGCACCTGATCGAGGAGGCGCGGGGACTCGGCATTCGCCGGTTGAGCCTGGAAACCGGTTCAGTGGCGCATTTCGCTCCGGCGCGCCAATTCTACGAAGCGCTCGGATTCCAATGCTGCGGCCCGTTCGCGAACTACGTCGAAGACACTTTCAGCGTGTTCATGACTCGCACGCTCTAAGCTTTGTACGAAAACCGCCTGTGCTCGCTAACCTACGCACCACCGCTCGAACGAACGCCGCCCATCGGGGCGATCGACGGCGTTAGACATTGGGCTCGAGACACAAGCCAGGTCCGTCGCGTTCAGACGACTCGGGATGGTCAGTAGTCCTTGGCGTAGCGCAGCGCCTGCTCCACCCCGCGAAGCTCCGCCAACCCCTTGAACCGGCCGATCGCGGGGTAGCCCGGCGTCGACGCCTTGTGGTTGTCGTCGAGCACCTTCTGGCCGTGATCGGGCCGCATGGGCAACGCGCGGTGATCGCCCGCTTCGCGCCGGCGGCTCTCGATGGTGAGCAATTGATCGACGATGCCGACCATGTCGATGTTGCCGGCGAGATGGTCGTCCTCGAAGAAGCTGATGCCGTCTTCCAGGGTCTTGGTCGCGCGCAGGTGGGTGAAGTAGATCCGGTCGGCGAAGCGTTCTATCATTTGTGGCAGATCGTTGTCGAGCCGCGAGCCGTAGCTGCCGGTGCAGAAGGTGAGCCCATTGGCCGGGCTATCCACCGCGGCGAGTATCCACGCCGCATCCTCCTCGGTGGAGACGATGCGCGGCAAACCGCAGAGCGAAAATGGCGGATCGTCGGGATGGATCGCCAGGCGCACGCCGCACTCCTCGGCGACGGGCACGATCCGCTCCAGCAGGTGCAAGAAGTGCTGCCGGAAGGTTTCACGGCTCATTCCGGCGTAACGCTGGATATGGCGCTTGAACTCGTCGAGCGAGTAGCTGCCTTCGTTGGCGGGCATGCCGGCGACCAGGTTGTGGACCAGATGCGCGACCTGCGCGTCGCTCATCCTCCGGTAGCGCTGCTCCGCTCGTTCGCACTGCTCGTCGGTGTAGTCGGCCGCGGCATCGGGGCGCTCGACGATGAACAGGTCGAAGGCGCAGTAGTCGACGAAGTCGAACAGCAACGCCTTGCTGCCGCTGGGACGCTCGTATTCGAGCTCTGTTCGCGTCCAATTGAGCACCGGCATGAAGTTGTAGCAGACGGTATCGATACCGCAGGCGGCGAGGTTGCGAATCGTCTGGGCGAAGTTGTCGATGTACTTGTCCACCTCGCCCTCGTTGAGTTTGATGTCCTCGTGCACCGAGATGCTCTCCACCACCGACCAGGTAAGGCCGTGGGATTCGATCAGCGCCTTGCGCTCCTCGATCGCCGCTATCGGCCATACCTCGCCGATGGGCATCTCGTGCAGCGCGCTCACGATCCCCGTGGCCCCCGTCTGCCGCACGTCGTCGAGAGAGATCGGGTCATTCGGGCCGAACCAGCGCCAGGTATGTTCCATCGAGTACTCCATGTGATTGTCGGTGATGGTCTTCAGAACGATTGTTGTCGTGACGATTGCTCTCCGGACCCGCGTCTTCGCTCGCTCATTCGCCCATGATCAGGTTGGGCAGCCAGAGCGACAGGAACGGCAGGTAGGTCACCAGCAGCAGGACGCAGAGATTGCAGATGAGGAACGGGATGATCGCCCGCACCACCTCCATGACCGGCACCTTGCTGATGCTGGAGGCGACGAACAGGCAGATTCCCATCGGCGGCGTGGTTAGCCCGATCATCAGGTTGAGCACGGCGATGATGCCGAAGTGCACCGGATCGACGTCGACCCCCACGGCAATGGCGAGCAGCGTGGGAAAGAGGATCACCAGCGCAGCGATGGTCTCCATGAACGTGCCCACGATCAACAGCAGCAGGTTCAGGATCAGCAGAATCAGGAACTTGTTCTCGGTGATCGACAGGATGTAGCTCGCGATCGCTTGCGGAATTCGCTCACTGGTCAGCACCCAGCCGAACAGGTTGGAGACCCCGATCAGCAGCATCAGCGACGCCGAGAGCTTGGCCGCATCGAAGATGAGTTCGACGATGCTTCGAGGCGTGAGCCCCTTGTAGACGAAAAGCCCCACTACCAGCGCATAGAGCACAGCCACCATCGACGCCTCAGTCGGTGTGAAGACCCCGCCGGTGATCCCGAAGAGAATGATGAAGGTCAGCAGAATCGCCCAGAGCGCGCTCTTGAAGTCGTGAAACAGCTTGGGAAAGCCGACCCAGCCGTGGCGCGGATACCCCTTCTTGAGCGCGATCAGGTAGCAGGTGAGCATCATGCCGGCGGCCAGCAGCAGCCCGGGAATGGCACCGGCCAGGAACATCCGGCCGATGGAGATCCCCGTCAGCGAGCCGGCGATAATCATCGGCAGGCTGGGCGGAATGATCGGCCCGATGGTGGAGGAGGCAGCCGTGACCGCGGCGGCGAACGGCTTGTCGTAGCCGTTGCGCGCCATGCCGGGAATCATCACCGAGCCGATGCTGGCCGTGTCGGCGACGGCCGTGCCCGAAATGCCCCCGAAGATGAGCGAGCCGCCCACGTTGGCAAACCCCAGTCCGCCACGGATGTTGCCGAACAGGGAGTTACTGAAGTCGATGATACGCCGGGTGATGTCGCCACCGTTCATCAGCCCGCCGGCGAGAATGAACCCCGGTAGCGTCAGCAGCACGAACGAATCCATTCCGGAAAACACCTTCTGGGGCACGACGGCCATCGGCACGCCCGCCATGAAGATATAGAAGGCCGACGAGAGGCCAAGGCAGACGATGATGGGGGCGCCAAGTACCAGAAGCCCGAAGAAGATCGCGAACAGGCCGAGCGTTTCCATCAGCGGTTCTCCGAGTCGAGCAGCAGCCATCCCTCACGAACCGCTTGCCGAAGCGCGTGAAAGGCGAGACTGCCGAGCAGTACGAATAGGGCGAAGTAGACGTATTTCATCGGCATGCCCAGCGCAGCCGAGCGCTGGAAGCTGCCGATCTGCATCAGCGCCGGCACGGTCACCAGGGTGGCGAGCGACGCCACGCCCGTCAGCGCCGACATGATCAAGCGATGGATCGCCTGCCCCCGCGGCCCCAGCCGGTGCTGGTAGAGATCCAGCGAGATGATGTCGCCGTCTCGCCAGGCGAGCCCGATGGCGGAGGCGACCAGATAGATGAAGCAGTACCGGGAGACCTCTTCCGTCCAGGAAGGGGTCGTCGGCAGCAGGAAACGGGAGAAGACCTGCAGAAAGACGGCCGCCGCGATGGCGACGAAACAGGCGATGCTGACCACTTTCAACACGCCATCGATCAGTGACAGTACCCGCCGGGCAGCGTCCACCCAGCGGTTGTCGTCCGAAATCCTCATGGCTTGACCCATCCTCATCCGCGTACGGACTCAGCGATTCACTCGAGCTCGAGCATCTTGTGGTAGAGCGCCAGCGTGTCGCCGCTCAGGTTCGCCTCGACCGCCTCACGGGCACGCTCGCTGAATGCCTTCTGGTCCACCTCGACGAACTCCATGCCACGCTCCTGCAGGCTCTCCCGTAACCGTTTCTGGTCTTCCACGAAGAGTTCCTGATAGGTTTCGTGCATATTGTCGGCGGCCTCTCGCACCACTGTCTGGAGGTCGTCGGGCATGCTCTCGAGCTTGCGCTTGCCGATCACCACGTAGATCCAGCTGCGGACGTGGTCGGTTACGTTGACGTAGTCCTGCACCTCATAGAGGCTGGCGCTCTCGATCAGGCTCAGCGGGTTTTCCTGCCCTTCGATCGTGCCCTGCTGCAGCGCGGAGAACATCTCGCCAAAGGCCATCGGGGTCGGCTTGGCCCCCAGCGCCTGCCACACTTTGATGTGGAGCGGCACGTCCGGAAGCCGCAGGATGATGCCGTCGAGATCGTCGGGCGTCTTGATCGGCCGGTTGGAGGTGAGCTCCCGCGGGCCGCGTTCGAACCAGGTCAGCGGCACGAGCCCCACCTGGTTCTCGATCTGCGACTCGATCTCCTGGCCGATCTCGCCGCCGGCGACGCGCTTCAGCATCTCCGAACTGTCGATGGCGTAGGGCACGCCGAGCAGCGCCGCCTTGGGGGCTCCCCAGTTCTGGAGCGGCTCGCCGGTGATCGTCATGTCCGCCGTACCCAACTGGATACTGCTGACCATCTCGCTCTCGCTGCCCAACTGTTCGTTGGGGAAGATCTGCACGTCGATCCGCCCAGCGGAACGCGACTCCACCTCTTCTTCGAAAGCGAGCGCCGCCTGGTTGTAGATGTGATTCTCGTTGGCGAGATGCCCGAACTTCAGCGTGTAGTCCGCGGCGTTCGCCGACATCGGCAGGGCGGCGAACGACGCCGCGGCAATCCATCCGGCAAAAACGGTCTTCATGGAACCCCCTTCGACCCGTGTCATCAAACTCTCAACGGCTTTCGTTTGTTAATGACAAACTATATTCTTTAATGGCAAACATAGTTTTGAGCCTGGGCAATTTTCGATCAATGCGCCGTTAGGCAAATAGACGAAGGGCTAAGTCGGGCGGGAAGATGAGAAGTGAGATGTTGACGGGGCATACCGAAAGCACGTCACGTCGCGGTCGACATGGCCCCTCAATCGATGAAACGGAACGGAAAGGGAGAATGACGTGAAGGCACCCAAGGAACCGGCCGGGCCGACACAGGGCTCGGCCATGCCCAGCGTCGACAAGGCGCTCAGGGCCCTGCTGACCCTGGCGGACGCGGGACCGGCTGGACTCTCCCTGAACGAGCTGTCGAGCGCGCTCAATCTCAACAAGAGCAGCCTGCACGTCACGCTTTCAGCCCTGAAGTTCCGGGGGTTCATCACCCAGCGAAGCGATACAGGATTCTATGGGCTGGGCAGCTCGATCCATACGCTATATCAGAGCTATATCAACAATTTGGACATCATCGGGATATTGAGACCGGCCGTACGTCAGCTCTCGGTGGCATTGAACGAGGTCTGTCACATCTCGATTCTGGACGATAAGGAGATCCTCTATCTGGAGCGGATCGAATCCCGCAAGCCGATTCAGGCCGGCACCAGCGTGGGGATGCGAATACCGGCCACCAATACCGCCATGGGGCGGATCATGCTGGCGCATCGGTACCGGGCGTTCTCGGAGTTAGAGGCGAAGTTCGGGGAGGGTTACCGTCAGCCCTGCGCGAACGCGCCGGCGTCCATCGAGGGGGTCTGGGAGCGGGTGCGCGAGGCCAGGCAAGCGGGCTACGGGCTGGACATGGAAGAGAACGTGCCCGGCGTGGTTGCCATCAGCATCGCCGTACTGGATCACTCGGGGCCGGTGGCGGCGGTCAGCGTTGCCACCCTCGCCAACGAGATCACGCGCGAGGCGCTACTCGCCTACGAACCCTCGCTCAGAAGCGCGCTCGCCGATGTCGTACCGTCGCCCTACTGGCTCTCCCGGCCCGAAGATACGCCAAGGGGGCCCTGATCAGACATCCACCGCGCCGACGAAATCCATCTGCCGCCACGCCTCAAAGACGATGATGGCGCAAGCGTTGGAGAGGTTGAGGCTGCGGCTGTCCGCCAGCATCGGGATGCGCAATCGCTGCGCGGGAGGCAGCGCTTCGAGCATCGATTGGGGCAGGCCACGGGTTTCCGGACCGAAGACCAGGGCGTCGCCTTCACGGAAGTGGATGTGATGATAACCGTGGCGGCCCCGGGTCGAGACACCGAATACGCGTTCCGGCCCGACGGTTTCGAGAAAGGCGGGCCAGTTGGCATGGACCTGGACGCGGGCCCACTCGTGATAGTCGAGCCCGGCGCGGCGCAAGCGCTTGTCGTCGAGTTCGAAGGCCATCGGTTCGATGATATGCAGACGAAATCCGGTATTGGCGCACAACCGGATGATATTGCCGGTATTGGGTGGGATTTCGGGCTCAAACAGCACGATATCAAGCATGGCGGCCGGCTCGGAGGCGGGTGATTCTTGCATCATACCCAATAAGGACCGGATTCGCCGCCGCTTGAAAACTTTTCGAGCGACGATCAGGCGAGGCAAAAATCAGCGAAAGCGCGGAGTTTACTGTTGTAAATGAGCAGCTTGAGCTGATTTTTAACACTGCCTGATCGAGCGCAGATAGTTTTCGCGGATTAGAAGCCGACGCTGACGCCGAGCACCGGACCGCTGTCCAGCGTGCGGCCGTTGTCA
Source organism: Salinicola corii (assembly GCF_008298015.1). Taxonomy (GTDB): domain Bacteria; phylum Pseudomonadota; class Gammaproteobacteria; order Pseudomonadales; family Halomonadaceae; genus Salinicola; species Salinicola corii. The sequence goes on from NZ_VTPX01000004.1 coordinate 98,677, forward strand.
TTGTCGAAGTCGGTACGCATATAGCGATAGCCGCCGTAGACGTAGGTCTGCGAGATGATGTTGACCCGCGCCTGGGCACCATACTCATAGCTCTTGTCGATGTCGCCGTGGGCTAGTCCTTCCGGCGTGTAGAAACCGTAGGCACCAATCGAGGTCAATGGAATGGGCGTGTCGACGAACGCGGAACCGCCGAGCCCCAGACCGCCGCCATTGCCGTAGTAGGTGTCCTGATACTGGTAACGCCCGCCAACGGAAAGATCGATGCCCGGCAGCCATGGCGTGAACATCAGCGAACCCGAGTAGGCCTTGGCGTTGTGGCCACTGTCGTCGGTGTTCAGGTAACCGATGCCGGCTCGCAGGGTGGGCAAGATGGTCTGGCTGGCCTCGACACCGAAGGATTCGTCACCACCGTTGGCGGATACGCTCAGCGCCATCGCCTGTTGACTGGCGAAAACAAAGGTCGCTGTGGCAAGGGCAAAGCCCCAATGTTTCATCCTGTTGCGCTTGATCATGATACGTCTCCCGAGATTCGCGTCGAAACGCGTTGGACCACTCGCTTAAGCGTGACATAATTCGAGAAATTATCAAACGGTGTTTTTAAACCTTTTGTAACGCCTGCCGCGAAATGGCTGCGGCAAATCGTAGCAGGCAGGAACGCTGCTGTTTGCCCGGGGTCTCGGGTCAGTGGGCGTTAGTGACACCGTAGCGATCGCGGTAGGCGCGGATGGCTTCGGCATGCTGGGCGATGGAAGCGCCATTTTCGCCGCGGCCTGGCCGGGTTTCCAGATACGCAAGAAGCTGATCGAGGTTGACGATGCTGACAACCGGCATATGATACGTCGCCTCGACTTCCTGGATGGCGCTGTGCGGTTTCAAGCCCTCGCCATCCTGGCCACGCTCCTGACGGTCGAGAGCGATCACGACGCCAGCGGCCTGGGCACCGGCACCTTGGATGATATGCATGACCTCGCGGATTGCCGTTCCGGCCGTGATGACATCGTCGATGATCAGGACGTTGCCGCGCAGTTCGGCGCCGACGATATTGCCGCCCTCACCGTGGGTCTTGGCTTCCTTGCGGTTGAAGGCAAAGGGCAGGTCGCGCTGATGATGATCGGCCATCGCAACGGCTGTACTCGCCGCCAGCGGTATACCCTTGTAAGCTGGACCAAATAGTACATCGGCCTCGATGCCGCTGTTGGCGATGGCGCTGGCATAGAAACGCCCCAGGCGAGCCAGGGCACGACCGGAGCGGAACAAGCCGGCATTGAAGAAATAGGGACTGACACGACCGGACTTGAGCGTGAATTCACCGAAGCGCAACACCCCTTCGGCGATCGCAAACTCGATGAACTCCTGCTGATACGGCTGAATCTCGACGCTCACCCCGGGTCTCCCTATGTCCTTATGTATGGCCTCATGATTCTTGACGGGCCGCTGCCGTTTTGGCCAAACGCAGCAGTCATTTACCTAAACCTTTCAAGCTCGGGTATCATACACGCGCGACAAAGAAGGAACACTGTATGAAAATCGCCAGCATCAATGTGAACGGGATCCGAGAGGCCGTCGAGCGGGGCTTCCTCGACTGGCTGGCCGAACAGGATGCTGACGTCGTCTGCGTGCAGAACCTGAAGGCCAAAAGCTTCGAGCTCGATGACAGCGTCCTCTATCCGGAAGGTTACGAAGGTTATTTCCTGGATGCCGAACAGGATGGCTTCTCCGGGGTCGGGCTCTACTGCCGCAAGATTCCCAAGGCCATCATGTACGGACTGGGCTTCGAGCAGTGCGACAACGAAGGGCGTTTCCTGCAGGCGGACTACGACCGCTTCAGCATCGCGACCTTCCTGATGCCCAGCGGCGATGACGACCCGGCCGCCAAGCAGACGTTCATGACCCAGTATCTGGAGTACTTGAACAAGATGGCTCGCAAGCGTCGCGAGTACATCATCTGCGGGACGTGGCACATCGCGCACAAGACGCTCGATCTTGCTAACTGGACCGACAACCAGACGACCCCCGGCTTCAAGCCCGAGGAGCGCGCCTGGATGGATCAGGTGTTCGGCCCGACCGGCTTCATCGATACCTTCCGCGAGGTCAACCGGGACGCCGACCAGTACACCTGGTGGCCCAAGCTCAACCAGGAAGTGTCGCGAACTCGTCAGGAAGGCTGGCGCCTCGACTACCAGATCGTCGGCCCTAACTTCCGGCGTAACGTGAAGGACGCCTGGATCGATACCGATGCGACCTTCAGCGAGTTCGCTCCGCTGATCGTCGAGTACGATCTCGAGCTGTAATCGCCCGGCACGACGCACGTCAGTAGCTGTCAGCGATTCAACAAAAACACCCCGCCAACCGAATCTTCGGCTGGCGGGGTGTTTTTGTTGGCTGGCATCCGGTGACAGACGCGCCAGGCCCTCTGCTAAAGATCCCCGAAGCGGTGCTGCAATAGCGTCAGCGCGACGACGGGCGCGGTCTCGGTACGCAGAATGCGCGGTCCGAGCGTAAGCGGTTGGAAGCCGGCGCGTCGGGCGCTGTCGACTTCAGTGGCGCTGAGCCCACCTTCGGGGCCGATCAGCAGCGCAGCGGAGTCGACCGAATCCGCTGGCCGCCAGCTATCGTCAGTGGCGGGATGCAACACCAGACGAAGCGTTTCGTCGCGCTCGCCGAGCCATTCCGCCAGTGTCCGTGGTGGATGAACCGGCGGTATTGTCGCCCGACCGCACTGCTCGCAGGCACTAACCGCCACGCCTTGCCAATGAACCAGCTTCTTGGCCTCGCGATCGCCCTTGAGACGTACATCGCCATGTTCGACGTAGAGCGGCGTGATGGCGGCCACGCCCAGTTCCACGGACTTCTGGATCGCGTAATCCATGCGATCCCCCTTGGAAATCGCCTGTCCCAGATGTACCGGCAGCGGCGATTCACCGCCGCCTTCGGCCAGCGTGTCGATCCGGGCAACGACCCGCTTGCGGCCCACCTCGACCAGCCGAGCCTGCGCCTCGCGACCCTCGCCGTCGAACAGGATCAACGGCGCATTCTGGCGAAGTCTCAATACCAGCGCGACGTGACGCGCCGGCCCCTCGGGCAGAACGACATCGCCGCCAGCGATCAGACTGGCGGCGACATGGATGCGTGGCTTGGCCATGGCTCGGGCTTACTGCGTGGTTTCGCTGGCCTGGGCGGTGCGCTGCTGCTTCTGCGCGTACATCGCCTCGAAGTTCACCGGCGCCAGCATCAGCGGAGGGAAACTGCCACGGCTGACCAGGCTGTCGATGCACTCCCGCGCGTAGGGGAACAGCACGTTGGGGCAGAAGGCGCCCAGCGTATGATCCAACTGGTCGCCGGCAAGGCCGGAAATGCGGAACAGACCTGCCTGCTCGACCTCGACCAGAAACGCCGTGGCGCCGTCTTCATTGTTCGAGACCTGGGCAGTCACCTTGACCACGACCTCGTAGAGATCCTCACCCACCGACTGGCTGGTGGTATCGAGATCCAGACCGACCTTGGGCTTGAACGGCTGCTGAAAGACGCTCGGCGCGTTGGGCGATTCGAACGAGATGTCCTTGACGTAAATGCGCTGCAGGGAGAATTGCAGCTGCGGCTTTTCCTGAGAACCTTGCTGATTGTTGTCTTCCGCCATGATGCGTTTCCTTTATGTTCCTGAATGACTGGCCACAATGATCGGCCGGAATGCCGGACAAAATGGCGATGGCGATTCACCGGTAACTTGCTCAGCGGCGCACGACCGGCAGGCTGTCCGCCTGCCACTGCGCCATGCCACCCTTGAGCTTGTAGACCCGGGTGAAGCCGGCCTGGCTGAGTTCAGTGACAGCGGCACCGGAGGACTGTCCCTGCTTGCAGACCACGATGACCGGCGTGTCCTTGTACTTCTCGATCTGCGGCAGTCGCTCCTTGAGCCGGGACTGAGGGATGTTCTTGGCACCGGCGATATGCCCGGCCTTGAACTCGCTGCTCTCGCGGATATCGATCACCACGCCGTCTTCGCGGTTGATCAGCGAGGTGGTCTCGGTGGTGGAAACACCGGAAGCGCCGCCACGCTTGGCCTCGAACGCCAACCACGCGAGCAGCACGACCAGGAAGGCGCTGACCAGCAGCGGATGGTTTTCGACGAATTCGAACAACTGATCGATCATGGGTCTGCCGACACTCTAAATCTGGGGCCAATGGGATCGCGGGACGCCTGCATGGCGTGCGACTCCGCCCTTGGCGCGTCTGCGTCAAACCGCGTCTTGCACGCCGGCATGAAAGCCTTCGTGGCTCGGGACGCGAACGGCTGAAAATCCTGGCCCGTTAGGAGCCTGTCGGACTTAGCACTGATCTGCTGCGAATTCCGGGCTTTTGGCCAATTTCATTCGATCGGATGCGTTAAATAGCGGGCTATTCGCCTTATCCGATCGATGAACTTGACTCAAAATCCGTTTTTCTCGCGACGATCGGCCAAGCCCGGCAGACTCCTGGCGAGCGCCGGCCATTATACACGAGGGCGTCGGTGAAACGAGGCAAGCGCGAGACTGACGGCTGACCCGACTCGCCCGGTGCGCTATCCTTTGAGGCCTTCGTTTCAAAACGACGAATTCCACAACGGCAGGTTCCAGCATCTCCGGTGCCGAACGCTAGGTTTCGACACGACTCACGCCGCCCATCCGATTTTTCGAGGCTTGTCATGGCAGATACTTCCAGCACTCCGCGTCCCGTCGCACTGTTGATTCTCGATGGCTACGGCCAGAACAATGACAGCGCCAACAACGCCGTTGCCGCCGCCGATACCCCGGTGATGGATCGCCTCAAGCGCGATTACCCCAACACCTTGATTCATACCGATGGCAATTACGTGGGCCTGCCCGAAGGCCAGATGGGTAATTCCGAAGTCGGCCACATGAACATCGGCGCCGGCAGGATCGTCTACCAGGATTTCACCCGCATCACCAAGGCGATCGCGGACGACGAACTGAAAACCATCGAATCGCTCACCGCACCGATCGACGACGCAGTCGCCAACGGCAAGGCCGTCCACCTGATGGGCCTGCTCTCCCCCGGTGGCGTCCACAGCCACGAAGATCACCTGCTGGCAGTCGCCGAGCTTGCCGCCGCACGCGGCGCCAAGCAAATCTATCTCCACGCGTTTACCGACGGTCGCGATACTGCGCCGAAAAGCGCCGGCGCCTCGATCGAGCGCACCAACGCCAGGCTGGCCGAACTGGTCGGTGCCGATAACGGCTTCGTGGCGTCGATCGTCGGCCGCTACTTCGCCATGGATCGCGACAATCGCTGGGACCGTGTCGAGAAAGCCTACCGGGTGGTGCGTTTCGGCGAGGGCGAGCACGTCGCAGACAGTGCCGAAGCTGGCCTGGCGGCGGCCTACGAACGCGGCGAGACCGACGAATTCGTCGCTGCCACTGCCGTGCGGCCGACCGGCGACAAGATCGTCATGGCCGATGGCGACGCGGCGCTGTTCCTCAACTTCCGCGCCGATCGCGCCCGCGAGCTGACCCGCGCGTTCGTCAATCCGGACTTCGACGGCTTCGACCGGGGTGAGAGGGTCAAGCTGGCCGGCGAGGGACTGGTGATGCTGACCCAGTATGCCGACGACATCAACGCGCCGGTCGCCTTCCCGCCGCGAGACCTGGTCAATACCCTGGGCGAGGTGGCGGAGAGTCACGGTCTTACTCAGTTGCGCATCGCCGAGACGGAAAAGTACGCCCACGTCACCTTCTTCTTCTCCGGCGGTCGCGAGGCGAAGTTCGACGGCGAGGATCGTGCTCTGATCCAGTCGCCCAAGGACGTCAAGACCTACGACGAGAAGCCGGAGATGAGCGCCTTCGAGCTCACCGATACGCTGGTCGAGGCGATCGAGGATGGCAAGTACGACCTGATCATCTGCAACTACGCCAACGGTGACATGGTGGGTCATACTGGCGACCTGGGCGCGGCCACCAAGGCGATCGAGGCCGTCGACGTCTGCCTCGGTCGCGTGATCGAGGCGATCGAGAAAGCCGGCGGCGAATGCCTGGTCACCGCCGATCACGGCAACGCCGAAATGATGGTCGATCCCGAGACCGGCAACCCCCACACCTCTCACACCACCTTCATGGTGCCGCTGGTCTACGTTTGTCGCGACAAGGCGGCCCGGCTCAAGTCGGATGGGCGGCTGTGCGACCTGGCACCGACGCTGCTGCACATGCTGCGACAGCCAGCCCCCGAGGAGATGACGGGTAACGTGCTGATCGATGATGCGTAACGCAGGCTCGTCCCAGGCCATTCCCCACGACAGGATCCGCCCGACGTGACACCCAGCAAAGACAGCCTCTCATGTCGGCGCGGGCAACGCAGAAACGGGCTCTCTCTCCTGCTGGCCGGCAGCTTGCTGCTGGCCGGCCCTGTCTTTGGCCAGGCCAACCCGCAGGAGGCCCGCGCGCGGCTGGACAGCCTGGCCACCGACATCCAGGCGCTGCAGGACAAGTTGGAAAATACCCAGGCCGCTCGCGGCAACGCCCAGGATGACCTGGAACAGGTGGAGACGGCGATCGGCCAGACCCACAAACGTCTGGACTCGCTGCAGGCGGAGCGCCGGCAGTTGGATGATGAAGTCGCCGACCTCCAACAGCGACGCCAGAGCCTCACAGCCGATCTCCAGCAGCAGCGCGAGGCGCTGGCGCGGCAGTTCGATGCACTCTATCGCCTCGGTACCACGCCGCAACTCAAACTGCTGCTCAATCAGGATGATCCCGCCGAGGTCGATCGGCTCCAGCACTATCTCAACGCGCTATCGTCGGCACGCCGGGACCGACTCGATCAGCTCCGGGAGACTAACCGCCAACTCGAAGGCAATCTGGCCGCGATCGACCAGCGTCGCTCGCGCCTGGATGACGTCCAGGCCGACCTCGAGCAGCAGCAGCAGCGCTTGGCATCAAGTCTGAAGGAGCGCCAGGCCCTGGTGGCGGAGCTGAACGGCCGCTACGACAGCGAGCAGTCCCGTCTCGAGGATCTCAATCAGGACCGCGCCCACGTCGAACGCCTGCTGGACCGCATGCAGAAAGAGCTCGCCAACCTGAAGAAACCGCCCCCCTCGACCGACATTCGTCAGACCAGAGGCGGCCTGCCGTGGCCCGTGCAGGGGACGATGCTGTCGAGTTACGGCAGCGGCGAGGGCATCAATCGCAACGGTATCCTAATCGGGGCGCCGGCGGGGACGGCGATCAAGGCCGTACATGCCGGCCGGGTGGTCTTCGCCAACTGGATGCGCGGTTTCGGCAACCTGCTGATCCTCGATCACGGCGACGGCATTCTCACGCTCTATGCTCATCTCCAGCAGATCGACGTCGATCCCGGGCAGCAGGTTTCCAACGGGCAGACGGTCGGGGCCGTCGGCAATACCGGCGGTCAGTCACGTTCGGCACTCTATTTCGAGGTGCGTCAGAACGGGAATCCGATCAATCCCGGCAACTGGATTGCCAAACGCTGATCGATACGCCGGGGTCTGTGCCGTTTCATGCACGGTCATTCGGGTTGCGCGGCAAATGGCAACAGACCCTGGATCATCGACCCAGCGAAACGCTATGCTGGGTTATCAAACGCCGTTCCTTCACGGATATCAGTATCGCCAGACGCCTCGGGTATCGGCATGAGCCAGACTGCCGAGGTCACCGGCGCTGGCGAGTCCATCCAGCTCGAGTCGCGGAGACCGCATGAATTCAAGCCGCCTGAAGCAAGGGCCTGCCCGCGCGGATCTTCTCGCCCGGCGAGCCGACTTCGTCCACACGCTGGGCGCTGCGCTGCTATCTGCACTGGTACTGATCGTGGGCCTGGTCCCGGTCGCCCAGGCCCAGGACGACAGTGCCGCCGCTGCGCCCACTCAAGCCGAGCAGGATGCCGCCAACGGCCTGCCGGTGGAGGATGTCCAGACCTTCGCCGAGGTCTTCGAGCGGATCAAGCGTACCTATGTGGAGCAGGTCGACGACAAGACCCTGCTGCGCAACGCCATGCGCGGCATGCTCAGCCAGCTCGACCCCCACTCCGAATACCTCGACGCCGATGCCTTCCAGAACCTGCGAGAGAGCACCGAGGGCGAGTTCAGCGGCGTCGGCATCGAGGTCGGCCTGCGTGACGATCAGCTCACCGTCATCGCACCCATCGACGACACACCGGCCGCCCGTGCCGGCGTTCAGCCAGGCGACCGCATCATGGCCATCGACGGCACGCCGACCAACAATCTGAGCCTGCAGGAAGCCGTGGACCTGATGCGCGGCGAGGCCGGTACCGATATCGAGCTGTTGTTACTGCGAGACGGCGAGCAGGAGCCCCGCGACCTGACGCTGACCCGCGAATCGATCCAGTCCGAGAGCGTTTCCAGCCGTCTGCTGGAACCCGGATACGGCTATCTGCGGATCAGCCAGTTCCAGAGCCGGACCGGCCAGCAGACGCGTGACGCGCTGGATTCGTTGATGAAGCCGGGGCAGTTGCAGGGGCTGGTGCTCGACCTGCGCAACAACCCCGGCGGCGTGCTCTCCAGTGCCGTCGATGTGGCCGATCAGTTCCTCTCCAGCGGCCTGGTGGTCTACACCAAGGGCCGGCTGACCGATGACGACATGCGCTTCACCGCCCACGCCGACACGACGGCTCCCGACGTGCCACTGGTGGTGCTGATCAACGGTGGCAGCGCCTCCGCCGCCGAGATCGTCGCCGGCGCGCTGCAGGATCAGGGTCGTGGCGTGCTGATGGGCACGCGCAGCTTCGGCAAGGGTTCGGTGCAGCAGGTGATGCCGCTGGGCAACGGGGATGGGCTCAAGCTCACCACTGCGCGCTACTACACCCCCAGCGGGCGTTCGATTCAGGCCGAAGGCATCGCACCCGACGTTCGCGTGGTCAGCGGCCGCCTGGAGGTCGAGGAGAACAGCAGCTTCCAGCTTCGCGAGTCCAACCTGCGCGGACACCTGCTGAACGGCAATCCCGACCAGGCGTCGGACAATCCCGACACCCCGGTCGCGGCCAACGACTACCAGTTGGGAGAGGCGCTGAACCTGCTCAAGGCGCTCAACGTGGTACAGCGACCCCGGGCAGCGTCAGCCCCCACCACCCAAGAGAGCGCCGAGCCCGCTCCCTGACGAGCCGCGAGCCAGCATAGATCGGAAGAGAACGATGAAACGGCTGCCCAAAAGTCAGTCGTTTCACGATAGAGGCTAGATGGGCGCTCCCTGGTGAAAGCGCAATTGCCAACCTCCTGACGTTAACCACCAGAGGGAGCAGCGTCTGGCCCAACGCTCGCATGACCCATCGGAACGAAGATTCGCGGAACGATAGAAAAGCAGCGCGGAATGTGCCGAAAGACGCAGACAATAATATTCTTCTGCATGGATTCTGATATCCAAGCTCGCCTGGTCCTCGTACGCTGATTTGAGCACGTCGTCACGAGTGTAGTGCTGCCCGGAGCGACCAACTTCATAGAAATCAGGGTGCAAATACTGGCAAATGGCCTTCGGCGAGCGTCTGACAATTGGCTGATGCAACCTTCTCTCTCGCTCAGCGAGAACTGTCAGAAGTGTCGAATCTTCGGACCAGTCCTTCATCGACACCGCTCGGGTAGATCGCCGTACTCCCCCAGCGCCTGGCGGATCAGCAGCCGCTTCACCGGCATGAGGCGATTCACGCCGGAGAGCCCCCAGTTTCGGGCGAGCCGAAGCGCCGGCTGTCGGCTGCCGAACAACCGCTGGAATCCCTGCATGGCGGCAAGCATAGCCGCGTTCTCGTTGCGTCGGCGGCGCTCGTAGCGAACCAGAATGCGTCGGTCTCCCGGCGCCGCGCCGCGCCGTCTGGCGCGTACCCACTCCTCGGCGAGAACGGCAGCGTCCATCAATCCGAGATTGACGCCCTGCCCTGCCAGCGGATGCAGGCTATGGGCGGCATCGCCGACCAGCGCCAGGCCGTCGTCGACGTAACGCTGTGCATGACGCTGGGTGATCGGGAAGTGCGGCGTGGCGTCGATGACCTCGACGTCGCCCAGCCGCTCCCCCAATCCGCGGGCGAGCTCGATGCCCAGTTGCGCTCGCCCCTCATCGGTATCGGCCAGCGCCGTCAGCCGCCGGGCCTCAACGGGCGTGGTCGACCACACGATCGAACAGTGGTCGTCCCTACCGTCGATGGCCAGCGGCAGGAAGGCCAACGGGCCGGAGGCGAGGAAAGCCTGGCGCGCAACAGCGCCATGACCGACGGCAGTGCGAACGGTGGTCACCACGGCAGCCTGGCCGGTCTCGCGTTCGCTGACCGGGATACCGGCCATCGTGCGCAGCGGAGAGTGAGCGCCATCGGCACCGACGATCAGCGGTGCCCGCCGTTGCGACCCGTCATCCAGGGTTATCACGGCGTCGCTGTCATGGCGGATACCGTCGCAAGCCACGCTCTGTCGGCGTTCGTAGCCGGTCACTCGAGCCTCATGCAGCCACTCGACGTTGGGTAGCGACCGCAGGCGTCGGGTCAGTCCGGCCAACAGCAGGTCGTTCTCGACGATATGTCCGAGCGCATCGCCCCCCACCTCGTCGGCATCGAAGTCGATCTCGCCGCTACCTTCGGCGTCCCAGACCTGCATGCCACGGTAGGCGGACACCCGACGGGAGGCGACCCAGGGCCAGACGTCCAGGGCCATCAGCAGACGCTGCGAGGCCGCCGTCAATGCACTGACGCGCAGCGCCGGTTTGCCCTGCCCCAGGCGCGCATCGCTTCCCGGCGTCGGGGCCGCATCGACCACAGCCACCCGCCAGCCGGCCTCGCCCAGCAGCAGGGCCAGTGTCGAGCCGACGATCCCCCCGCCGACGATGATGACATCACTCTCACTCGGGTCCATTACGCGTTCTCCTTCTCTCGTCGCATACCGCGCCACCATCTGACCCGTTCACGTCCAGGCTCGTCGACGGGCGGCACTAGCGCTCGATGCCCATCGCATGCCTCGCCAAGGTCCGGCGCAACGGCCCCAGCGCATTGAGGCCGACCAATCCGGCGGCACGAGCCGGCCCCAATGCCGCGTGATCGATGCCGAACAGCCGGATCAGCCCGTCGCTGAAGCGCACGATCCGGTGCGTGTCCGCCGTGCGTCTCGCCTCGAAGCTCGCCAGCGTTCGGGGGTCGCCGGCGGCAACGCCGTCCGCACGCGCCGCGCCGATGGCGTCGGCCAGGTCCATCACGCCACGCAGGGCCAGATTGAAACCCTGCCCCGCGACCGGATGCAGCGCATGCGCCGCGTTGCCCAGTATGGCCAGATGCGGGCGAATCGTCTCCCGTGCCGTGATCAACGACAGCGGATAGGTGTGCCGCCGCCCCACCTGTCGAAAGCGGCCCGCACGATCGCCGAAGGCGCGCTGCAGCCGCTCGAGAAAGGCACCGTCGGAGAGCGCCAGGGTCTCGTCGAACGCGCCCTGCCGATGGGTCCAGACCAGCTCCATCCGCCGCCCGCCGAGTGGCAGCAAGGCCATCGGTCCTTCGCGGGTGAAGCGTTCGAATGCCCAGCCACCGTGAGCACGGCTGACCTCGACGTTGGCGATCAACGCGGTCTGCTCGTAGGAATGGTGATCGCTTTCGATGCCGAGCCGCTCCTTGAAGCCGGAACGCCCGCCGTCGGCCAGCACCGTCAGGCCGGCGTGAAGGACCTCGCCGCTGTCCAGTACGAGCCGATAGCCACCGCTCTCGGCCTCCAGCGATTCGACCCGTGCCGGACAGCGCCAGTCGACGGGCAGCGACTCGAGGCGGGCATGCAGCGCTCGCCCCATCCAGGCGTTGGGGATGACGTAGCCCAGCGCCTCCACGCCGAGCTCCGAGGCGTGCAGCCGGGTCGTGCCCAGTCGGCCACGCTCGCTGACGTGGATGTGGCGGATCGCGGACGCCTCCGTCGCCATTGCCGACCACACGCCGAGCCGCTCGAAGTGCCGTCGCGAACCGTAGGCGATGGCGCTGGCCCGGGCGTCGAAGCTGGGTTGGTAAGCGTTGGCCTCGGCGCTGCTGGGCAGCGGTTGAGGCTCGATGATGGTGACGCGCAGAGGCGCCCGCTCGTCGGCCAGCTCGCGCTCCGCTGCCATGGCCTCACCCAGGGCGCAGGCGAGGCTGGCGCCCACCAGGCCACCGCCGATGATGGCCACGTCGACCGTGGTGGATTGCCTTATCTGAGACATCTGCACCAGCCAGCTCCCTTACGATTGAAAATTCAGACGCCAGCATTGACGCGCCCTACACCGCTATTACATCTGTTACGTAATTTTTAGGCGCCATTCGAAATCGATCAAAAAACGATCAACTCCGTTCCTGCATCAGCGTCTCTATATCCTCTGCCGCCTTGGGTACCTGCGACGTCAGTACCTCGCGGCCGGACTCGGTGACCACCACATCATCCTCGATGCGAATACCGATGCCGCGATAGGCGGACGGAATGTCTTCGGCATCCGGGATGTAGAGCCCTGGCTCGATCGTCAGAACCATCCCCGGCTCCAACGGGCGTGGTTCGCCATCGATCCGATAGCTGCCGACATCGTGGACGTCGAGGCCGAGCCAGTGCGAGGTCGAGTGCAGATAGAAGCGCCGGAATCGCTGGGACTCGATGTTTTCCTCCAGCTCACCTTCCAGCAAGCCGAGCTCGATCAGGCCCGCGGTAAGATCGCGCACCACACCCTGATGAATGGACTCCAGCGTTGCGCCGGGCTCGACCGCCGCTACGGCGCGCTCTTCCGCCTCCAGCACGACGTCGTACAACGCGCGCTGAGCGTCACTGAAACGGCCGTTGACCGGGAACGTTCGGGTAATGTCGCCGGCGTAGAGGTCGAACTCGCCGCCGGCGTCGATCAACACCAGGTCGCCATCCTCCAGCGGCGCGGCATTCTCGACGTAGTGCAGCACACAAGCGTTGGCCCCGCCGCCGACGATGGTGCCGTAGGCAGGCGCGCGTGCACCGTGCCAGACGAATTCGTGCTCGATCTCGGCCTGCAGCTGATATTCGAAACGGCCGACGCGACTCGCCTGCATGGCCCGCCGGTGCGCCAGCGCGCTGATCTGCGCGGCGTGGCGCATCAGTGCCAGTTCGGCCTCGCTCTTGGTCAGGCGGAGTTCGTGGATCAAGGCACTGACATCGGCAAACCGGGTGGGCGCGATTGCTCCCCGTCGCGCCCGGGCGCTCAACTGGCCGCGCACGCCCTCGGCAATGCCCATGGCGGTGGTATCGGCCAGCGGCAGGTAGACAGTTTGGCGACCATCCAGCAGTTCACTCAGGTTGTGACGCTGGGTGTTATCGAACGCCTCGTCCATGCCGTAGTCGCTCACGGCCCCTTCGGGGCCGATACGAATGCCGGTCCAGGCTTCCTTCTCGGGGTCCTTCTCCTGGCAGTAGAGGATGGCTTCACCGGCTTCCCGGCCGGGCAGCAGCACCAGCAGTGCGTCGGGTTCGGGGAATCCGCACAGATAGTGGAAATCGCTGTTCTGGCGGAACGCGTATTCGCTGTCGTGATTACGCGTCTTGAGCGCGGCACCCGGCAACAGCACGGCACTGCGTTCCGGCAATTCGGCCATCAGGCGCTCGCGGCGGGCCGCGAACTCCTCTGGCGAGATAGGGGCCGGGCGCGGTAATGGCTCGGGTCGCATGTCTCTCTCCTTGAGCGAAGCGTCCCGGGACTCAGCGGGACGCCTGGAATATCGTCGATCACGCGCCTCGGGGCGCGGGCGAACTCAATGCAACGATGACGGTGTCTCGCCCTCGTCGCCGGCAGGATCGCCACTCTCGTTCTCGACCTGCTCCACCTGGGGTTCTCCAGGATGCTGTTCGGTGTAGAGCAGCATCGCCGCCATTCGGGCATGTTCGGTCAGCGCAAAGAGATCGTTCTCGTTTTCGGGGTCATCGGCGATGTCGATATCGATCGCCGACAGCTGGCCGAGATCCTCCAGCGCCTCTTTCAGGGGCGAGGACCAGTTCTCGTAGGTTTCGCCATCCACTTCGTTGACGACTTCGAGAAAGCCCTGGGTCCACTCCTTGAGCCCCTGGGCGCGTTCGGAGAGCGAAAACAGCTCGTCCGGCAACAGCGGCTCGAAGTTGAGCTCGGCGGCCGAGAGCGCGTCCAGCGTCTGGCGGCGCCAGCCCAGCAGCACGTCGGCGTCCTCACGGGTTTCCGGCTGTTCCACGTTGAGCGACAGGCAGACTTCCTCCAGCCACCCCTCGGTACTCAAATCGTGCAAACCGAGCTCGGCGCACAGTCGGCCGTCGAGAAAAGCTGGCGACTGCATGCTGCCATGCGCCAGAAAGACATTGGCGACGGTGGAAAAATCGAGCTGATCGTTGATGATCGACATGTCGGCATCCATGATTGGGTGATCGCAAGAGCCGGCGGGCGCATGGCGCCAGCGATGCGGCGCGTTGACCGCCAATAGCCGGCTCTCTATAGTGATTCATCAATCGCGGCGGCAAGCTGCCCGGACCCTCGACCCCGTCCGGTGCAGCCGGCCACCGACCGCGGCAGGGTAACGAATCCAGACGCGCTCGGCGCGAATGCCTGCCATCTTACCGCATCGATCTTCACCGCCCACCCCGGAGCGACAACATGAGCGACACGTCTCGCCCGACGACCGAAGTCACCCTGCTGGGCAAGCCCTACGTGATCGCCTGCCCGCCCGAGGAGCAGGATCAGCTGAAGCGCTCCGCCCGCTACCTGGATCGCGCCATGCACGGCATCCATTCGCGGGGCAAGGTGTTGGGTGCCGAAAAGATCGCGATCATGGCCGCCCTCAATATTACCCACGAGCTGCTGACGGCGCTGGATTCGCATCGCGCCGGCGAGCAGAGCCTGAGTGATTTGAGCGAGAGACTGGAACGTGCACTGTCCAAGGCAGGCGAACCCGGGCGGCAGACACCGTGATGCCGAAAGCGCCATCGGCATCGTAATCCGACATTGGGCAACGGGGGCCGCTCTGCTACGATGGTGGGGTTTCCTGGAGTGTGCGCCAGTCATTACAAGTCCCTCGAGCCTATGCGCAGTACCCAGGGGGCCAATTGCTAGGCAGGCCCGTGTGCATGTCCGCGCGTCGGAAAGCCTGAAGGCCTGCCTGCGGCCACCCACCTTGAACCAATAGGTTCAGGGCCAGAATGACAGCGGCACTCTGGGGAACTCTCTTGTCGTTCAAGCAGACCACCGCAACGATCACCCATGACTCTGCCCAGGCTGCCACGGCCTCGTCGTCGGCCGTCGATGGGTGTCTCGATCGGCGCGAGCTTCGACGCGAACTGCGCCGTCGCCGTCGTGCACTGACCCCGCATCAACGACGCTTGGCCTCCCGCGAGCTCTGTCGCCGCCTCAAGTGTCTGCCCGAACTGCAGCGCGCCCGGCGCGTGGCGCTCTATTTGCCCAACGATGGCGAGATCGATCCGCGCCCGCTGATCGACTGGTTTACCACCCGTCGCGCCCAGATCTATCTCCCGGTATTGCGCCCGCTGGTAGAGAACCGGCTGTGGTTCGTGCGCTATCACGCCGACACCCGAATGACCCGCAACCGCTTTGGTATCGCCGAACCGGACACCCGCTTCGGCGCCCATCGCACCAACCGGCTGCCCGCCTGGGCGCTGGATACCGTGCTGCTGCCGCTGGTGGGATTCGACGACGACGGCCAACGGATCGGCATGGGCGGTGGATTCTACGATCGCACTTTCGCCTTCGCCCGACGACAGCGCCCCAGGCCCCGACTGATCGGGCTCGCCCACGACTGCCAACGCGCCGACTCGCTGCCCGTCGAGCACTGGGACGTGCCGCTGGACGCCATCGTCAGCGACCGGCGAATCGTCCGCCCCCACAGATGAAATACAACGCCAGCCGATACCGAACGACTGGTGACGGCAACGCCTGAAACGAAAACGGCCGACAGCGTTTCCGCTACCGGCCGTTACGAGCCATACCCCTCTGGCTGATTCTCTTCACCACGCCGCGATTCGTCGACCGTCGCCAGCCGAATGATCCAGCGCGTTCACGGATCTCAGGCGCCCAGCAGCGTCTGCGCGTAGCCCGTTGCCACCACGCCGACGCCGAAGATCAGTACCAATGCCATTACCAAGTCGGGCTTGCGTCTCATGTCGACTCCGCTGCGTTGGGTTCGGTCGCTGCCCCCCGCAGCGACGCGCACGACTATAGGGTCAGGCCAAAATCTTGACAAGAGTGTTTGCGGCCCGGATGACACCTTTTTTCGTTACCCCATAGTATCGGCATTAACACAAAAAGGTTGAGATCGGATTCAGGAATTTTTAGCGCCTATTTCACCCTTTTACAACGGCTTCCGACGAATTCTAGGCCATGAACAGCCGGTAAGCCGTGTTGTCGGTCTCCTTCCAGTAACGATAGCCGATGCGATCAAAGTGCTCTTCGGCATGGGCGCGGTCACCGTTGGGCATCTGCAATCCCACCAGCACCCGGCCGTAGGCAGCACCGTGGTTACGGTAGTGGAACAGCGAGATGTTCCAGTCCGCCGGCAGGTGGGTAAGAAAGTTCATCAAGGCGCCGGGGCGCTCGGGAAATTCGAAGCGATAGACTTCCTCCTCGAAGCGCTCCCGAGGCCGGCCGCCGCCCAGATGGCGAATGTGGAGCTTGGCCAATTCGTTATCGGTGAGATCCTCGACCGGATAGTCGGCCTCGCGCAATCGGCGGATCACCTCTTCGCGATCCTCGCCCCCCGGTTTGACCTGGACACCGACGAATATGTGCGCCCCCTCCGGATCAGCATAGCGATAATTGAATTCAGTCACCATGCGCCGACCGATCACCCGACAGAACTGCTTGAAACTGCCCGGCCGCTCGGGGATCTCCACCGCCAGGATCGCCTCGCGCTGCTCGCCCAGCTCGGTGCGCTCGGCAACGTGCTGCAGCCGGTCGAAATTGATATTGGCGCCCGAGTTGATGCACAGCAACGTCTGATCCCTGACCTGCGTCTGCTGGACATATTTCTTCAGTCCCGCCAGCGACAGCGCACCGGAGGTTTCCGCCACCGCCCGCGTGTCGTCGAAAGTGTCCTTTACCGCCGCGCACATCTCGTCGGTGTTGACGGTGATCACGCCGTCGACGTGATGGCGCAGGATCTCGAACGGCGCCTCACCGATCTGCGCCACCGCGACCCCTTCGGCGAACACCCCGACCTGATCCAGCGTCACCCGTTCGCCGGCCTCCATGGCCGCTTTGAGACAAGCGGAGTCCTCGGCCTCGACACCGAACACTTTGATCTCCGGTCGCAGATACTTGATATAGGCCGCGATACCCGCCAGCAGTCCTCCGCCGCCGACGGGGACGAAGATCGCATCGAGAGTGCCGGCGTGCTGGCGCAGGATCTCCATCGCCACGGTGCCCTGGCCGGCAATCACGTCGAAATCGTCATAGGGCGGAATATAGGTATAGCCATGCTCGGCGATCAGCTCGCGGGCGTGGCTCAGCGCTTCACCGAAGGCGTCACCCTTGAGCACCACCCTGGCGCCCCAGCCACGGACCGCCGACACCTTGATGTCCGGCGTGACCCGCGGCATCACGATCACCGCCTTGACTCCCATCTGCTTGGCCGCCATCGCCAGCCCCTGGGCATGATTGCCCGCGGACGCCGCGATCACGCCCTTGGCCTTCTGCTCGTCGCTCAACTGCGCCATTTTGTTGTAGGCGCCGCGGATCTTGAACGAGAACACCGGCTGCAGGTCTTCGCGCTTGATCAGAATGCGGTTGGAAAAACGGCGGGAGAGCGCGGGCAGCGGGGAGATCGGGGTCTCCCGGGCCGCCTCGTAGACGCGGGCCTGGAGAATCTTCTTGACGATGTCTTCGAGTTGCATTCGGGTATGTCCTGGCGAACAGCTGGGGTGCAGCGCTCCCGCCTCGGGGTCGGCGGGCACGGGAACGGTGGGTGGTAGTGGACCCGTATTGTTAGCAGACCCCGGCCCCGAGCGTCCAGCGCCATCGGCAGCGTGTGCCGCTTGCTTTATACTGGCGGCGCTTCGTTCGAACCCGAATCCAATTCTTCCCTCTCAGCCTGCCGGAACCGACATGACCCAGGACGATCTCAAGCGCGCCGTCGCCGCTGCCGCTCTCGAAGACATCGACAACCTGCTGACACCGGATGCGGTGATCGGCGTGGGCACGGGCTCCACGGCTAACCACTTCATCGATCTGCTGGCCGCTCGCCGACACGACTTCCGCGGCGCGGTGGCAAGTTCGGAAGCGACGACTGCGCGGCTGAAATCCCACGGTATCGACGTGCTGGAACTCAATCATGTCGGCACCGTCCCAGTCTATGTCGATGGCGCCGACGAGATTGACGCCAAGCTGCGCATGATCAAGGGCGGCGGCGCGGCGCTGACCCGGGAAAAGATCGTGGCGGCCTGCGCCGAGCGCTTCATCTGCATCGCCGATGCCAGCAAGCGGGTCGAGGTACTGGGCGGCTTTCCGCTGCCGATCGAGGTGATTCCGATGGCGCGTTCCTACGTCGCTCGCGAGATGGTCAAGCTCGGCATCACGCCGGTCTATCGGGATGGCGTGCTGACCGACAACGGCAACCGCATTCTCGACGGCTACGACAAGCTGTTCGACGAGCCCGAGGCGATGGAAACGGCGTTGGACGCCATCGTCGGCGTGGTCACCAACGGCCTGTTCGCGCGACGCCCGGCGGACGTGCTGATGCTCGGCGGCGACGGTGGCGTGGAGCGTTTGACGCGCTGACCCGACGCGCTATAGCCGATTGGGGCACTCGATGTTTTCGGCGAAGGCGATCAGATTGGCGCAGGTCACCTGGGCGATCTCCTGCAACGCTTCCACGGTGAAGAAGCCCTGGTGCCCCGTGATCAGCACGTTGGGGAAGCTCGCCAGGCGCGCGAACACGTCATCGTCGATGATCTCCGCCGAATGGTCGCGGAAGAACAGTTCGCTCTCCTGTTCGTAGACATCAATGGCCAGCGCGCCGAGCTGGCGCGACTTCAACGCGGCTACGACCGCCGGCGTGTCGATCAGCGCGCCGCGTGAGGTGTTGACCAGCATGGCCCCCGGCTTCATCGACGCCAGCGATTCGCTGTCGATCAGGTGGTGGGTCTGCTCGGTCAGCGGACAGTGCAGCGAGACGATATCGGCGCGGGCCAGCAGCGCCTCGAGCGGGACCATCTCCCCGTAGGCCTGAAACGCCTCGGCCGGATAGGGGTCGTAGCCGATCACCTCGCATCCCAGCCCCTTGAGAATTCTCGCCATGCAAAGGCCGATGCGACCGGTGCCGATCACGCCAGCCGTCTTGCCATGCAGCGTGACCCCCAGCAAACCATCGAGAGCGAAGTTACCCTCGCGCACCCGGTTGAATGCGCGGTGCGTCTTGCGATTCAGCGTCATGATCATCGCCAGTGCGTGCTCGGCGACCGCTTCCGGCGAATAGGCCGGCACCCGAGCCACGAACAGACCGAGCCGATACGCGGTTTCGAGATCGACGTTGTTGAAGCCGGCGCAGCGCAGCACGATCGCGCGAGTGCCTTGCGCCGCCAGCGCTTCGACCACTTTGGCATCGAGGCAGTCGTTGACGAACACGCACACCGCCTCGCTACCTTCGGCCAGCGCCACGGTGGCGGTGCTCAGACTGGCCTCCTGATACATCCACTCGAGGCCGGCGTCGGCGAACCGGGATTCGACGCATTCATCGAAAAAGCGACGATCGTAAGGTTGGGCACTGAAGACGGTAACTCGCATGGCGAAAAACTCGCGGCAACGGGAGACATCTCCTAGGGTAGTGAACCCTGGCCCCACCGCCAGAGACCAATCGCCGCAGCACGGTGCCGAGACGTCTACCATCAACCGCGCCTGCCATCGACCCGAGCGGAGATCCCTCGAGCGTGCTCCCCATCGTCCATCATCACGGTTACAGCATCGACTGGCCCGAGCGCCATCCGTTCCCCATGGCGAAGTTCCGCGCACTGCGAGAGCGGCTGCGCCAGCTGGGTTTCGACCAGGACGACGAGATCCGCTGGATAACACCTCAGCCAGCCAGCAGCGAGGCCCTGCTGCGAACCCACACGCCAGAGTACCTGCAGCGCTTCTACCTGGGCGAGATCGCGGCCACGCGGCGTACGCCGAGCGGCTTCCCCTGGTCGCCGGCGCTGGTCGAACGCACCCTGCTGGAAGTCGGCGGGACACTCGCCGCGGTGGACAGCGCCATGCAGACCGGGCTGGCACTCAACAGCGCCGGCGGCACCCACCACGCCTACGCCGATCGTGCCAGCGGCTACTGCCTGCTCAACGATCTCGCGGTAGCCGCCCATTACCTGCTGGCCGAGTATCGTCTCGAGCGGATCCTGATCGTCGACTGCGACGTGCATCAGGGAGATGGAACGGCCTGGATCTTCCGCAACGAGCCAAGGGTCTTCACGCTGTCGCTCCACGGCGAGGCCAACTTCCCGTTCGAGAAGCGCCGGGGCGATCGCGACGTGGCGCTACCCCGCGGCACCGGGGACGACGCCTATCTGGAGCGCCTCGAAACGGCGCTGGACTCGATCCTGGGCGACTTCCAGCCGCAGTTCGTGCTGTTCGATGCCGGCGCCGACGTGCACGCCGACGACCGGCTGGGACATCTGTCGTTGAGCGACCACGGCCTCTATCGCCGCGATTATCGGGTGCTGGCGAAGTGCCGAAGACTGGGCATTCCCGTCGCGGGCGTCATCGGCGGGGGCTATGACCGCGATCTCGAGGCACTGGCCGGGCGTCACGCCCAGTTGTTTCTCGCCGCGCTGGCGTTGACCGCCGGGTGAGCGGGTAGCGGGTCGGACCGGGGCGACAGCTGCCCGGAAAGCGCGAAATACCGGTACATTACCAGCAGCGAGATCAGGTGCTCGAGGCGCGTATCGCGAAATCGATCCACATGGGCGTTGGCGTTGCGGATGATCGCTTCGGCTTCTTCCGGACGCGTCGAGTAGTAGTCCATCTTCTCCTCGAGATCGTGGCAATCCTCGGCCAGCGGCACATAGTGAACATAGGGCTCCAGCGCGCCTTCCATGAACCAGGTCTCGTAACGCGGAGGCGGCATCAGGCAGAGCGAGTTCGACGACAGGATCCACTTCAGATTGGTGGCAACGTCCTTGCCCTCGAGGCTCAGCACGAACTTGTACTGCAGTTGCGCCTCGATCGACAGATAGGGTCGATAATCCGGCTGATGGCGCCGCTTGGCATGGCTCTGGCCGATATCCATCCGCGGGTGCCGGCAGAACCGGCGCAGCACCGCGGCCCGGTGCTCATGGAAGCACTTCCCCCGCCAGACGACGCCGGTCTTCTTGTCGGCGTACCGCAACCGATCGTTGGCGAAATGGAAGTGGCGCACGCTGTTGAGCTTCAACAGCAGGTTGTTGGCGTTGCCCGGCGGGGTCTCGCGACAGATCGGGCGGCTCTTGACGATCGTCGGCGTCTCGGCCACCCAGGTCACATCGCCGAAGCGGTAGTTGAAACGCAGCTCGGGATCGAAATGACGAACTACCCGTCTGGCGTCCAGGTAATAGGCGCCGCGCTTCTCGTAGCGAAAATCGCCGATACGCACCGCCCCGTCGCCAGGGTCGAAAGGGCTCGCCAGACGATTGTAGTAATCGACTCGCTTCATGGCGGCACGCATCTCCTCGTCGGAGAGCGTCGCCATCAATCGACGCAGACGCTGGCGATAGAGACTGTCGGGAACGAGCAGGCTGGCGATACCGCCAGTATAAAATCGCAACTTGCGACTCTTGAATCGAAAGTCCATACGGGAATATCCAGCAGCCAAAAGGTTCGCGCCATCGAAGAGTGTCGCAGTCATTTCTGACACGTTTCTGACAGACCGAACTTTCAATCATTCCCGTCGATGACGTTACGAATCGTTCAGCAGCGCAGCGATTCTCTTGCGGGTCGCCGCCAGCGCCCCCCGATTGGCCTCGACCACGGCCCGCCCGGCCGCGCCAAGCCGGTGACGGCGATCGTCGTCCTCGAACAGCGATATCAGCGTGGCGCCGAGCTCATCGGCATCGGCGACCTCGAGCCTGGCCTCGCCGGCCGCCAGCGTATCGGCGATCTCACGCAAGTTGTCGAGATGGGGGCCGCTCACCACCGCCACGCCCAGCGCCGCCGGCTCGAGCAGATTGTGGCCGCCGACCGGCTCGAGCGAGCCACCGACGAAGGCGACGTCGGCGCAGCCGTAGAGCCGCATCAGATCGCCCATGGTATCGACCAGCAGTACCGTGGTTTCCGCGTTGACCGGCATTCGCGCGCTCAATCGCACGACCTGCTCCCCCCGCTCGCGGCAGATCGCGTCGACGGCATCGAAGCGCTGGGGATGGCGCGGCACCAGAACCAGCAGCGCCTCGGGATAACGGCGTTTGAGCGCGGCATGGGCGACCAGCGCCTGCTCGTCTTCCCCTGGATGGGTGGAGCCCGCGATCCAGACCGGTCGCGCTCCCCAGCTCGCCCGCAATTGCTGGCTGGCGTGGCGCGTGGCGTCGTCCACGTCGAGATCGAACTTCAATGCCCCGGTCACCGTCACCCGCGTCGCCGGTGCGCCCAGCGAGACGAATCGCTCGGCGTCCAGTGGCGACTTGGCACCGATCCAGGCCACCGTCTCGAGCATGCCCCGGCTCAGGGCCCCGAAGCGCTGGTAGAGCCGGAAGGCACCGGCACTCAAGCGGCCATTGGCGATCACCACCGGCACGCCCCGGCGTCGACACGCCGCCAGCAGGTTGGGCCAGAGCTCGGTTTCGGCGATGACCGCCAGGCGGGGGTTCAGTCGGGCGATGAAACGTCGCGCGCTGATCGGGAAATCCAGCGGCAGGAAATGGTGGGAGACCCGTTCGCCGAACATCTGGCGAACGCGCTCGGCGCCGGTGGCGGTCATGGTGGTGACGACCAGGTCGTGATCCGGGTGATCATCCAGCAGCGAGCGGATGAGGGGCGCCGCCGTGACGACTTCGCCCACCGATGCCGCGTGCAGCCACAACCGTGGGCGATCACCCTCCACGGCAATGAAGCCAAGCCGCTCGCGACGGGGGTGAGTGGGCAACCACTCACGCCACACCCGCCACCAGATCAGCGGCGACAACAGACAGACGGCCAGCGAGTAGAGCCAGCGCGCGAGTCGCGACGAGAGGCCGTGTCGAGCGCGCACCGCGACTCAGCGCTCGCGGTCGAGAATGGTATCGATCATGGTGGTGGTCGAGACGCCATCCTCGAAGCCCAGCACCAGGACTTCGCCGCCATTGGCGATGACCGCCTCGCCACCGGCGATATCCTCCGGCCGGTAGTCGCCGCCCTTGACCAGCCGATCCGGCAGGATCGCCTCGATCAGCCGCGCCGGCGTGTCTTCGCCGAAGGGGACGACCCAGTCCACCGCGGCCAGCCCCGCCAGCACCTGGGCCCGGCGCGCTAGCGTGTTGATGGGCCGCTTGGGCCCCTTGAGTCGCGCCACCGAGGCGTCGTCGTTGACCGCCACGATCAGGCGGTCACCGAGGCGCTTGGCCTGCTCCAGATACGCCACGTGGCCGGCATGCAGGATGTCGAAGCAGCCGTTGGTCATCACCACGCGCTCGCCGCGTGCCTGGGCGGCACGCACAGCGCCGACGAGGGAATCTTCCCCGATGAGGCCATATTCGGCCAGGCTGTCGCCGTGCAGTGCCGTGTACAGCTCCGCCACCGACAGCACCGCGGTGCCGGGTTTCGCCACCACCAGCCCGGCGGCGAGATTGGCCAGCATCACCGCCTCGCCGAAGCCGTGGCCAGCGGCCAGCGCCAGCCCCAGCACCCCGATCACGGTGTCGCCGGCACCGGTCACGTCGAAGACCTCTCGCGCGTGGGTCGGCAGATGCAGCGGGGCGTGACCTTCACGAATCAGGGTCATGCCACGTTCACTGCGGGTGACCAGCAGCGCTTCCAGCGCCAGCGCCGCTCGCAGCGTCTCGCCCTTTTCCGCCAGCTCGACATCATCGGCACAGGGACCAACGATCGCTTCGAATTCGGTCAGATTGGGCGTGATCACGCTGGCACCGCGATAGCGGCTGAAATCGCTGCCCTTGGGATCGACCAGCACCCGCTTTCCGGCCGCTCGGGCCGCGGCGATCAATGTCTCGACCCGGTTCAGGCTGCCCTTGCCGTAGTCGGAGAGAATCACCACTTCCGCATCACCCAGTGCCGCCTCGACCTTGGCGACCAGCGGCGCGGTGTCGACGTTCCACAACGGCGACTCGAAGTCGAGGCGGATCAACTGCTGGTTGCGACTCATGACGCGCAGCTTGGTAATCGTCGGCACTTCCAGACTGCGCTGAAAGTGAGCACTCACATTCGCGGCTTCCAGCGCACGTTCCAAATGGTCGGCGTTGTTGTCGCTCCCCACGACGCCAGCCAGACTGGCGTGCCCTCCCAGCGAGGCGATGTTGAGCGCTACGTTGGCCGCCCCACCGGGGCGGTCGTCGGCGTCCTCGACCTTGACCACCGGCACCGGTGCCTCGGGGGAAATCCGCGACGTCGCGCCATGCCAATATCGATCGAGCATGACATCACCCACCACCAGCAGGCGGGCATGCTCCAACTGCGACAGGTCAATCTTCATGCGGCGGCTCCGTTACGTCGTCGGCAATATCGCGTGTCGCGGCCATCAGCCCGTCCAGATGCTCGACCACGTCGTCCAGCGTGATCAGTGCCATGGCATCGGCGTGACGCACTCGCGTGCCCCAGTTGACGGTCTCGGCGGATTTCTTCAAATAGCGACGCACGGCGTCAGGGTAGCGATTGACCACATGACTGCGCCAGCAGTACGGGGCCGCGCGATCCGGATTGGTGGTGGCGTAGAGCCCCAGCGTCGGCGTACCCAGCGCGTTGGCCATGTGGACCGGGCCGGAATCGGGTGCGATCACGACGCGCGCCCGATCCAGCAGAGCCAGCAGGCCCTTGAGCGACGTTCGGCCGATGGCATCGGTGATCTCGACATTGGGCACCAACCGGCGGATCTGCTCGCCCATGTCGCGTTCCTGGGGGCTACCGCCGCCACTCATGACGGTCCTCAACCCGAAGCGCTGCCAAACGTGCTCGATCACAGCGGCATAGCCCTCGGCCGACCAGTTGCGAAAATTGCGCAAGCGCGGGTTGGCGCAAGGACTGATCACCAGATAAGGCCGATCGCCGGTCAACTGGCGTGCTTCCTGGTAAGCAGCTTCGGGGACCGGCAGCGACCAGTCGAGCCGGGTGTCCTCGACGCCCAGCAGGCGGGCGAAATCCATGAAGGATTCGAGCACGTGCGCCCGTGGGTGAGGGGCCAGCTGGCGATGGGTGAACCAGTGCTGCCAATCCTTGGCCCGGGCCTTGTCGTAGCCCACCCGCACGTCGCATTTCAGCCCCAACGACAGTACGCTAGCGCGCAGTGCCTGTTGCATGTGCAGCAGAACGTCAAAGCGGATGTCCTCGAACTGACGCCAAATCGCACGCATGCCCTGGAAACCGGTGGACTTGTCGTAGACCACCAGATCGACGCCATCGAGGCCGTCCAGCAGGCCATATTCGGCCTTGCCGACGATCCAGGTGATTCGTGCCTCGGGCCATTGGCGCTGCAGCGCGCGCACCGTGGGCACCAGATTGCAGACGTCGCCCAGCGCGGAGAGGCGCAGGATGCCGATATGTCGCGGGCGCTCTGGCAGAGATTGCTTCATGGGCTTGAATGAATTCCCATTGAGTAAAACGTCCATTCTAACGGAAGTTGGCTGGGCATGACTCGCAACCCGGCCAACGCGCGTCAATCGTGGCGCTTCGACCGAACCTTCAAGATAAGACATTCATGATCGAAGAATCTGCTCGCGGCGCCACCAGCCGTATCGGCCACCTGGTCAGCCTCAGGAACCTGGGCGGTGTGGAACGCTACTTCACCCGCTTCTATACCCGACATACCCCACAGCACGACCACCATGTGCTGTTGCAGACCGACGAAGTTCATTCATTGCTCGAGCCAGCTTACGCTCCCCACCGGGCGGCGCGGATGCACAGTATCAAGGGTGGCCGCTGGCGGATTCCCAAGTTCCTCCCGAGCATGCGCCAGCGTTATCAGTTCGCCATGATGCAGCGCCTAAAACTCGATGCCGTGGTGGTCTGGAACAAGATCGTCAATCATCCACTGGCGTTCGACGACAACATCCCGCTGATCCACTTCGAACGCGGGAGTGCTTGGCTGGCGGCGGATGCGCCTGGCTTGAGACGTTATCTGTCGCGTCTGGACGGCGTGCTCTGCAACTCCTACGCCGGCCTGCGGATTCTCCAGCTCAAGTGGCAGTTGGATCCCGACATCCCCTATCGCGTGCTGCAGAACGCCATCCGCCTCCCGGAGCAGGCCGCCAGCCACCCCGGCGACCGTTTCAGGCTCGGTTTCGCGGGCCGTATGACGGGCTTGAAGGCGCCGATGGTCGCCTTGGAAACCTTTGCCGAACTCAAGCAGCGCTGCCCCGAAGCGGAACTGTGGATCGCGGGAAGCGGGCCGCTGGAGCCGGTATTGAAACAGTGGACGGCACGTTGGAGCTTGAACGACAGCGTTCACTTCAAGGGCCTGGTCGACGACATGTCGGGCTTCTACGCCTCGCTGGACGCCTTCATCTGCCCCTCCTGGCGCGAACCCTTCGGCAACGTGGTCCAGGAAGCCCTGGCTCATGGCCTGCCCACGCTGGTCGGCAATGCCGATGGCCTGCCGGAGCTCGTGCGTCACGGCGTCAATGGCGCCGTCTTGAACCCCGGCCGTTCGCGTCAGAGCTTGGCACGCTACGATCCTCGCTGCGCTCAGGGCCCCAACGAGGTCTACGATCCGACCACCGACAGCCTCGTCGAGGCCGGCGTGCTCGAGCCGACGGAAGCCGCCACGGTCCTCGAGGGCTGGGCCCGGGATCCAGCGCTGCGGCGAGGCATGGCGCAGGCCGCCCGCGAGCAGGTCGCGCGCGAGTTCGATCTCGACCGCTACGGGGAGACGCTGGTGGATTTCGTCGACAGCGTGATCCGTTCCTAGGGTTCACAGTGAGGCGAAGGAGTCCCGCAGCTTCTCGGTCTGGCGACGGTAGGAGTAATCGCCCACCAACTCGGCAAGCTCGGCGCCCAGGGATTCGAGGTCCGATGCCGTCACCAGGACCTCGAGACGCTCGACCCAGCCCTGGATGTCGCGGCTATCCAGCATCAGCTCGGCATGGTCGGCCTCGAGCAGTTCGGCGGCACCGGTGGTGGACGAGAGCAACACCGGCGTGCCGCATGCCATGGCCTCGAGCGACACGCGTCCGAACTCCTCGATGTGCGCCGGCAGCACGAACAGATCGAGCGCACCGTAGAGCGTCTCGACATCACTGACCGTGCTGCGCCACAAAAAGCGCTCGGCGATGCCGACTTGCTCGGCCTGGCGCTGGTAGGGAGCGAAGTCGTCCTTGCCGACAACGAGGAAGCGGCACCGGCCCGGCAGGCGCCGCTCCAGCCCGGCGGCCATCTCGACGAAGCCGGCGACGTTGCGCTTGGTGAAATTGCCCGAGGTGATCAACCCGATCAGGCGGGTCTCCTCTTCGATGCCCAGCTCGCGTCGACATGCCTCGCGGCCTGCCGAGGCCCGTTCGATGTTGAAGATGTCGGGGTCGTAGCCGGGGTAGCTGATCTCGATTCGCGAGTCGTCTATGCCATAGCGATCGCGAAAATCCTCCGCCATCATCCGCGAATTGACCGCCAGGCGACGAAACCTGGCACCCTTCAGCACATGATCGTGAATGGCGGCCACTTCGTGACCGGCGGGGAGGTCGTGGCCATGGATGCGCTGGCTGGCGAGATGCACGCAGTTGTGCATGTAGACGACATCGGGCGTCTCGACATCGCCGTGGCTGACCACCATCGCCGGCCGATGACGCCGGCACCAGGCCTGCACGCGGCGGTTGAACCAGAAGCGCCGGAACGGGCCCTTGAATGGCCAGCGCCTGAGCCGGATCAGCTCGGCACCGGCGGCTTCTGCCAGCTCGCGCCGGCCGCGCTCGGCCAGGATCGTCACCCGGTAGCCCAGGGTTTTCAGCGCCGCGGCCTGCTCGAAGGCATTGCGGCTGGCACCGGTGCTTTTCTCCACCTGGCGAATGGCGATCACGGCCAGCGGCACTTGCGAATCTTCGGTCACGACAACTTCCTCGAGTTCAATGGGCGCCCGACGGGTCGACGAATCCTCGGCGGCTCGAAACGCCGACATGCGACAGCGGGTCTGCCCGGTTACAATGCGTCCCGCCGGCCCGTTGCCGTCCGGCATGTTTCCACGCTTCCGGCGCGCCTATTCCGCTTCGGCCCTACGTCAAGGATCGGCCATGTCGCTATCGACCTATCATCATCGGGACGCGCATATCTTATACGATCCCGCACGCCTCGCTCAGCCCGACCTGCCGATTCTGCCCGAATTCGGGGAAGCCTGGCTCGACCCGGATGCCTGGGCCGAACGCGGCCTGGTGGTCGGCTCGGCGCCGGGGCGCGGTGCCAGCCAGTTTCTGGCCGTCGATGGGGCTCGCTGGGTGCTACGGCCCTATCGCCGAGGAGGCATGGCGGCCAGGATCAGCCACGCCGACTATCTCTGGACGGGGCTAGAGCGCACCCGCGGCTTCCGCGAGATGCGCCTGACCCGCGCGCTCCACCAGCGGGGCCTGCCCGTTCCGGCGCCGGTGGCGACCATCGTGGTGAGACACGCCCTGCGCTACCGCGCGGCACTGATCACCGAGCGCCTGCCTGGCAGCCAGACGCTGGCGGACCACTTGCACGATGCCACGCCGGCACTGCTCGCCGACGTCGGCGAAACCATTCGCCGATTTCACGATGCCGGGCTCGACCATGTCGACCTCAACGCGCGCAACCTGCTGGTTTCAGACGACGATAAGGTTTGGCTGATAGATTTCGACCGCTGCCGACTACGCCCGAAAGGCGCCTGGCGTCAGCGTAACCTGTCACGACTCGAGCGCTCCCTCGTGCGTTTCTCGCCCGCCAACGCGGAATCACTCTTCACCGCCATCGTCGAGGGTTATCGAAACGCTCCGACGGATCACGACAAGGTCTGACCCTCCATGCAAGATACGCTGAGACGCCGTTGGCGCGGTGCGCTCCTTTTCGCTCTGGTGCAACTGCCGCTGGTGTGGCTGATCGCACTACGTTACTCGCCCTATCTGGCCATCCCGCACGACCCGATGGGGATCGCCTATCTGATCCTTACCTGGATCGGACACTTCGGCATGCTGGTCCTGCTCGGCTGGCTACCGCTGGCCGCGCTGGCGCTGGTGCTCAAGGCACGCTGGCTATGGGTCCCGGCGACGCTGCTTGGCGCACTGGGACTGAGTGCGCTGCTGCTGGACACGGTCGTCTATGCCCAGTATCGCTTCCACGTGAACGCTTTCATGGTGTCGCTGTTCCTCAACGACAAGAACGGCGAAATCTTCAGTTTCACCACCACCACCTGGCTGGTGGTCGTCGGCTGCGTCGTCGCGGCCCTGGCGCTCGAAGGCTGGCTCGCCCGGCGCCTGATCGTGAGCAACCGTGGCCGCCGTCTGCCGGTCGGACTCGTCTGTGGCGTGGTGCTGGTGACGCTGCTCGGCAGCCACGCCCTGCATATCGTCGCCGATGCCCGCTACCATCGCAGCGTGACGCAGCAGGTCGGCATCTATCCGCTGCTGTTCCCGGCCACCGCCAAGGATTTCATGGAGCAGCACGGCTGGCTCGATCCCCGAGCCGCTCGCGCCGAGCGGGCCGATATCGATGCCAAGCAGGCACAGAATCTCGACTGGCCGAAGAACCCGCTGAGCTGCCAGTCCAGCGACAAGCCCAACGTCATGGTCGTGTTGATCGACTCCTGGCGCGCCGACGAATATGGCCCGCAAAACACGCCCAACCTCTATGCGGCGTTGAACGCCAGCGGTCGCCGGTATCTCGCGCACTACAGCGGCGGCAATGCCACCCGTAACGGAACCATGAGCCTGTTCTACGGCCTCAGCGGCAACTATTACGCCTACCTGGACGACACTCAGACGCCACCACTTTTGATCACGCAGCTGCAGAAGCAGGGCTACGCGCTGGGCATCTTCTCCTCGGCCAGCCTCGACGGCGTCGGCTTCGATCGCACGATCTTCACCTCGGTCGATCCGCTGCGACTGAGCACGCAAGGAGACTCTCCCTCAGGTCGCGATCTTCGAATGACCGAGGACTGGCTAGCCTGGCTCGACCAGCAAGAGCGGAAAGACGACGCCCCCTGGTTCAGCATGCTGTTCTACGATGCCCCCCACGGCTACGATGTGCCCGAAGATGCCGCCCAGCCCTACCAGCCTTCGGTGCAGGGCATGGATTATCTGGATCTGGGACCGGATACCGACCCGGTACCCTACGCCAACCGCCACCGCAATGCCGTGCACTACGACGACGAGCTGCTCGGCCGGGTGATCGACGATCTCAAGACCAAGGGCGAGTGGGACGACACAATGTTGGTGGTCACCGCCGATCACGGCCAGTCATTCAACGATTTCGGCAAGAACTACTGGGGTCACAACAGCAATTTCGCCTCGCCACAGACCCACGTTCCGATGATCGTCAACGGTCCGGGCGTCGAATCCGGACGCGTCGAGGGCATGACCAGCCATCTCGATGTCGCACCGATGCTGATGCGTCATGCCTTGGGCTGCACCAATCCGCTCGCCGATTACGCGCAGGGCCAGGATCTGCTGACGCCGGGTATCGATCATCCCTGGGTCCAGGCCAGCAGCTATATCGATTACGGCATCATCGAGCCAAATCGCATCACCGTGGTCGACGGCACCGGCCAGTGGAACATCGTCGACCGGCAGCTCGATTCCATCGACAACGCCGAGTTCTCGCCGGCGGTGTTCGACGCCATGCAGTGGTTCCGTCAGTTCTACCGCTGACAAACCCCGCGCTACAATGCCTCAGGTGCCGACCGGCGCCGGGGCATCGCGTTGCTCGCGATGCCTCGCCGCTGGCCGCCAAATGACTCCACTCTCCGACGATCCAGGACTGCCCATGGCCGCCATTACCGGCGTGGTGATCACGCTCGACGAAGCCGATAACATCGAAGCCTGCCTGGCCTCGCTCGCGCGCGTCTGCGACGAGCTGATCGTGGTCGACTCCGGCTCCCGCGACGACACAGTCGTCCGGGCCGAAGCGTCCGGCGCCCGCGTGATCCATCAGCCTTACCTGGGCGATGGCCCCCAGAAGCGGGTCGGACCGCAGGCCGCCAGCCATCGCTGGGTGCTGTCACTGGACGCGGACGAGCGGCTCACCGACGAGGCCGTGGCGGCGATTCAGGCGCTCGACCTGGACGACGCCAGCCACGATGCCTACGCGCTGCGCCGACGCAATTTCATCGGCAGTCGCTGGATCCGCCACTGTGGCTGGTATCCGGACTACTGCATCCGGCTTTTCGATCGCGACCGCACCGGCTTCTCCGACAGCCGCCAGCACGCTTCGGTGCCGGCGACGAATCCGCAGCGCCTGGACGCCGACCTGGAACACTATTCGTTCGCCAACCTGGCTGAACTGTTCGGCAAGGCCAGCGGTCGCTTCTCCAATCGCGCGGCCAAGATCATGTACCTCAAGGGCAAGCGAGCCAACGGCTGGTCGCCGGCGCTGCACGGCGCCAATGCCTTCGTACGCAAGTACCTGTTCCAGCGTGGATTCGCCGGCGGCCTCGACGGCGTCTCGGTAGCGCTCTCGGCGGGGGTCAACGCCTACCTTAAATACGCCAAGCTGCTCGAACTGCAGCGCGATGCCAAGGTGCGCGACGCCGAAGACTTCGACCGGATCTGGTGAATCGATGGAACGTCACTCGCTGCACATCCGTCACGTCAACCTGGCCCGCGGCTTTCGCGGTGGCGAGCGCCAGACGCTGCTGCTGATCGAGGCGTTGGCTCGGATCGACGACGAGCGGATCTCGATAGCACAGAGCCTCGTCTGCCGGCGCGACTCGCCGATGCGCACGGCGCTGGCTGACCTGGATATCGGCACCGGTATCGAACTGATCGACGCCGATCATGCCCTCGCCGGACATGGCCGACACCCGAGGGCGACCCTGACTCACGCCCACGAGGCCAAGGCGGTGCACTGGGCATGGGTCGAACGTCGCCTGCGCGGCACGCCCTACCTCCTGACGCGGCGTGTTCCCCAGCCGGTCAAGGACAAGCACTTCAACCGCTGGACCTACCGCGCCGCGGCAAGCGCCGTGGCGATCTCGTCGGTGATCGAGAGTCATCTTCGCGATCGCGACTGGTGCCCCGTCACTCGCATTCCCAGCGTGCTCTCGGGTCAGCCGAGCGATGCGGCTACCGTGGCCACGCTGCGCCAACGTTTCGCAGGACAGCGTGTCATCGGCCATATCGGCGCGCTGGTGGATCGCCACAAGGGGCAACGGGTACTGCTGGCGGCGGCACGGCGGTTGCGCGAGACGCATCCGGACGTTCGCTTTCTGCTGCTGGGCGAAGGCGACGACGGCGCAGCGCTGAAAGCCGAGAGCGCCGATCTGGACAACGTCATCTGGGAGGGCTTCCAGTCCAATGTCGGCGACTATCTCGAGATCATGACCCTGTTCGCGTTTCCCTCCCGCAACGAGGGGCTGGGCTCCACCCTGCTCGATGCCATGGATCACGGCGTGGCGATCGTGGCCAGCGATGTAGACGGAATCCCCGATCTGATCGAAAACGACGTCAGCGGCCTGCTGGTGCCTGCCGGTAACACCGATGCGCTAACGGCGGCGCTGATTGCGCTGCTGGAAGATCCCGCCCGCCGGCAACGGCTGGCTACCGCCGCCAGCCAGCGGCTCGCCGCCTTTACGCCCGAGGCCATGGCCGCGGCCTACCTGGCGCTCTATAGGCGGATCGTCGCCCGCTAGCGTGCCCAGGTCTAGGACGCAATACTTGCGCGGCGGGATCGTGGCATCATGACGCTCGAGTGGCCGCACCCGAGCGGCATCGAGATCGTCAGCGAAGCGGAGCATAACCATGAGCAAAATTCGGGTCGGCGTCATCTGCGGCGGCAAATCGTCGGAGCACGAGGTCTCGTTGCAGTCGGCCAGGAACATCGTCGACGCGCTGGATCGCGAGCGCTTCGAGGTCACGGTCATCGGGATCGACAAGCAGGGTCAGTGGCATATCAACGATGCCGCCGATTTCCTACTGAACGCGGACGATCCAAGCCGGATCGCCCTCAACCCCTCCGCCGGTGATCTCGCACTGGTGCCAGGCCGCGAGCACCAGCAACTGATCGCCACCGAAGCGTCCCAAGGCGCATTGGGGCAACTCGACGTGGTTTTCCCCATCGTCCACGGCACCCTTGGCGAAGATGGTTCTCTGCAAGGTCTGCTGCGCATGGCCAACCTGCCCTTCGTCGGTTCCGGCGTACTCGGCTCGGCCGCCGGCATGGACAAGGACGTCGCCAAGCGCCTGCTGCGCGATGCCGGCATCCCCGTGGCGCCCTTCGTCACGTTGACCCGCCGCACGGCTGCCGAAGCCGATTTCGACTCCCTCAGTGCGGCACTTGGCTCCCCGCTGTTCGTCAAACCCGCCAACCAAGGCTCGTCGGTGGGCGTCAGCCGGGTCGAGACCGCGCTCGAATTTCAGGAAGCGCTGGCGCTGGCGCTGGCCTTCGACCACAAGGTGCTGGTCGAATCCACCGTGGTTGGACGCGAGATCGAGTGCGCGGTACTGGGTAACGACGATCCGGTGGCGAGCGTCTGCGGCGAAATCGTGGTCGAGAGCGGCTTTTACTCCTACGACACCAAATACATCGACGACGACGCGGCCACCGTTGCCGTGCCCGCCGACATCGATCCCGGCGCGAGTGAAGCGATTCGAGACATCGCGGTTCGCACCTTCCAGGTGCTGGAATGCGCCGGTCTGGCGCGGGTCGATGTCTTCCTCACGCCCGAAGGGAAAATCATCGTCAATGAAATCAACACGCTACCGGGCTTCACTCGCATCAGCATGTACCCCAAGCTATGGCAAGCCAGTGGCTTGACCTACTCGACCCTGGTGACGCGCCTGATTGAGCTGGCCATGTCGAGACACGCCGGCGACATGGCGTTGAAAAACGCCCGCTGAGACCGGAGGGAACTCGCCGATAACCTGCTTGTCTCGGATTCGTCATGGTAGAGTCATGATGATTCTTCATGCGGTGCCCGGAATCGGCATCGATAGAACACGACGTTCACGGATCGAAGCGCGTCATGACCATCTCTCGCGACACTCGGCGTTGGTGTGCACTCACCTACATCGGCCTCTGTATCGGGTACGCCATCATGGTGGTCTGGGTTCTGCCATGGTGGACGCCCATCGTCACCACGCTCGCCTGGCTTGCCCTCGGCTATCGCTTCCATTGGGGCCACGTCTCCCAGCGCGCCACCCAGCGCAAGGCGTGGCCATGGTCGTCTCTACCACTGATCCTGTGGTGGGTTTATATCTATCTCGACGATAGCTTCGGCCAACTCGACCTGGGCGCAGTGATCTTCCATCTTCAGGCCGGCATCGAGGAGAACGGCAGCACCGATCGCCAGATCGCCGGGGTCCTCTACACCGTGGCCGCCATCGTCATGCTGGTCGCCGTGACCTGGCTGGTACGGGCCGATCATCGCTGGCGCCTGTGGGAACGGGTGTTGAGTCTATTTTTGTTGGCGTTCAATCCGCTGCTGTTCGGGTTATCGCTGCGCGGCGCTTCGGTGATAGACGACGACGAGGGCTGGCTCAACGATCGCTATCAGCCACCGGAGATCCTCGCCGAAGCGCCCCAACCGCCCAATCTGATCTATCTCTACATGGAGAGCACGGAGCGTACCTACAGCGATACCCAGCGCTTCGGCAACGCCTACGAGGACCTTGCTCGGCTGGGCACGGAGGGCGTGGTGTTCCATGGCGTCAAGCAGCTCGACAATACGGGCTGGACGATGGCCGGCATGGTCGCCAGCCAGTGCGGGGTGCCATTGATGCCCGCCGGGCTGATGCACGACAACCAGTTCGAGCCGTTGTCGGACGTGCTGCCGGGGGTCGACTGTCTGGGCGACCTGTTGCACGCGCGGGGCTACGACCTCACCTACATGGGCGGCGCCAGCACGAAGTTCGCCGGCAAGGCGAAATTCTATCTCGGCCACGGCTTCGATACCGCCCTGGGCCGCGATGAACTGGAGGACAAGGCCCCGCCCGGTTATCTCAACGACTGGGGGCTCTACGACGATACGCTGCTCGACCTAGCGGAGAAGCGTATCCGACGGCTGCACGACAGCCGAAAGCCCTACGCCTTCTTCGGACTCACCCTGGCGGGTCATCCACCGTTCGGCAATCCATCGCAATCCTGTATCGACAACCAGGGTGCCTTCGACGGCACCGATATCCTCTACTCGGTCAAATGCACCGGCTGGCTAGTCAGGAATTTCATCGAGCGGCTCCGAACCGAGGGGTTGCTGGACAATACCCTGGTCGTGGTCGCCAGCGATCATCTCTCGATGAAGAACTCGGCGTGGGAGGACCTGATCGCGGAGGAGCGCGAGAATACGTTGATGATGCTGGGCAACGGCCTGCGCCCCCGCGTCATCGAACGCCCGGCGAGTATGGTCGATGTCCTGCCGACGCTGCTGGAAGCCATGGGCTATACCATTCCGGACCATCGGGCCGGGCTGGGCGTCTCGCTGTTTTCCTCGTCTCCCACCCTGATCGGGCGCTACTCGCTGGACGAGATGAACCAGCGCATGCGCAGCGAGAACCGTCTGCAGGAGCGGCTCTGGAATGGCGTCAACTGAGACGCCAGCAACGATCCGGACCGCCAACGACAGCGCGTGCGTAGGCTGGCCCTGGTGGCATTAACGTGGCTGGGGCCACTCGATCGGCCCCAGCTCCTCGCCGGGATCCAGCATCCCCGGTTCGGTTTCCGGCGTACACGAGGCCAGTGCCTCGGCCACGCGAGTCAGGGCTGCCTCTCCACGGCAATCGCCGACCACGCGCTGCCACCACTGCCGATGCACGGCGCGGACGACGACAGGTATCGATGCCAGCCCCAGGCGCTGCGCCATCGCCAGACGATGAAGTCCTCGGTTGACTTTGAGCAACCGGCCCTCGCGGGTGACCGCGACACCCAGGTCGTCCTTTCCCAGTTCGACGTCGAATCCCCGGGCCGCCATGTCGTCGAGGAAGCCGAGATAGGTGCGCAGGTAGGCGAGTATCTTCTCTTCCGTGTCGAGCAGGATGCCCTGCTGATAGGAAGACCAGGGGTGCCCCGACTCGAGCCGGGAACGGTACTGACGAAAGCGTTCGGTCTGGATCAGGTCGTCCCTGTGCTCGTCGATATCGCTGACGAAGCGATAGCGCGAGCCCCGGCGCAGATCGCCACGACTCAAATCCCAGTCGCCATCCCAGAGGAAGGCCGAGGAAGAGGGACGTTTCCCCCCGATCCCCTTGGCGTTGAGATCGCGGATCAGCTTGCGCGGATCGACCTGGACCACCAGCGCCTCTCCCAGCCTCGCCTCGATCGAGCGTCGTGGCAGGCCGCGGCGCTCGACCCACCGGCCACCCGCTTTATCCTGGGCCCAGCGCCGGTAGAGCGTTTCTTCCAGGGGTACACCGACGCCGCGTTGGAACCCGTCGCGCAGCGCCGCCTGCCAGCGCGCCCGACGAACGCCCCACTTCATGCGGGGGTCGAGCAGTTCGCTGAACGCGCTGTCCTCGGCGGACAGACGCGGGGAAGCTGACGAAGGGGGCCGAGAAGCGCACGACATGAGCAATTTACACGGTCGAAGGAAAGAAAGCGGTGTTATCAAACGCTGTTCGCGATCGATGCAGCCTAGCATACCATATTAATAAGCATGCTACGCAATTTATCGATTATTCGTCTCGTCCGCCCGTCACTGCGCCCGTCGTCGGCAGGTCGAGAAACTGCTGCATGATCCGGGTATCCCGAAATCGCTCGATCAACTCCGGGTCGGCTTCCAGCGATGGCGGATTCGCCAGCCCTTCCCGGATCTTGGCTGCCAGTCCGTTGACGGTGTTGTCGGCGATCAATCGTGCCTGGTCGTGAATCAACACGTTGCGCACACCACCGGGACAGTCGACCGCCACGCAGGGCGTGCCGCAGATCATGCTCTCCGCCAGCACGATACCGAACGCTTCGCTGCGCGAGCTCAGCACGAAGAGCCGAGCGTGTTTCATCCATGGATAGGGGTTGGGCCGGCTGCCAATGAAATGGATCCGCTCACCGGCCCCCCGCTCTTCGACGAGTTTCTCGAGGCCCTCTCGCTTCGGTCCATCGCCGACGATGACCAGATCCTCTTCGATGTCCGCCTCGAGATAGGCCCGGATCAGCCATTCCTGGCGCTTGACATCAGAGAGCCGCGAGACGTGGACGATGAACGGCCTGGCCGGCAGCTCCACAGGCTCTTCGGCCTGGCGACGGATGGCCTCGATATCGCACGGGTTCATGATGGTCGCCCACCGATGAGGGTGAATCCCATGATGGCCGAGCTGCTTCTCCAACTGCGCTCGCACGTTGGGCGTATTGCAGACCACCTGCTTGCCCTCGTAGAGACGCCGGAGATAGAAACCTTTCAGCCTTCCCCCCTCGCTCCCGGGCCAGGAGACCGTCACCTGCCACAAGCGCGGGTCGCGCCAGGACCAGACCGTCTCGAACGCCCCCTGCCCGCGCATGATGACGCGATCGATGGGGCCCCGTTCGCTCTCGAGTCCGGCCACGAAGCGCTTCAGGTAATAGCCGCCGTACCCTCCGCGCCACAGGAAACCGGAGCCCGGCATCAGCGGCTTCAACAAAGCCCGCGTGAAGAGATCATACACCAGCCCCAGCCCCGTCCTGCGAAAGGTCTTGTCGAAATCCACCCGATGGACCGTCACACCGGAATCCGGCGCCAGCTCGTTGCCTCCCTTGAGCACCAGCACATGAACCTCATGACCTTCGCGCGCCAGCACGTTGGCGAGATTCACGGTCACCCGCTCGATACCACCGATACTCAGCTTGCGTACGACCAGCAATACTCTTTTTTTCATCTGTCCTCGGCTTGTGCCTTGCACCAGGGGCTTGATTCACGCCGACTCGCCTTGCACCACCGCTTGTTCGATTCTGTCAGGCAGCATCTGCTTGAGACAGTTGCGATGCCCCAGCGGGCAGGTGCGCTCGAAACAGGGCGAGCAGGATAGCGCCAAATAATGGATATCGGCATTGTCGGTCAGCGGCGGCGTATAGGCGGGCGACGACGAACCGTAGAGCGCCTGTATTCGGGTGCCGACCGCAGCGGCCACGTGCATCAGCCCGGAGTCGTTGGTGACCACCTGCTCGCAGGCGGCCAGCAGGTCGACAGCATCCGCCAGCCGGGTCTTACCACAAAGGTTGTGAGCGTGATCGAGCCCTTCGGCGATCACGTCTCCAGCATCGGCATCCTTGGGCCCGCCCAGCACCCAGACGGCGTAGCCGCGCGCGAGCAAGAATTCGGCCAGCTCACGGAAATAGTCGAGCGGCCACTGCTTGGCCGGGCCGTACTCTGCGCCCGGCATCATGCCAATGGCGGGCCGCTCACCCAATGCCAGCTCGCGACGCAGCGCCACCTGACGCGTCGCGTCGACTCGGAGCCACGGGTGCGGCGTTTCGAAATCGCCACTGGCCGCCTCGCTGGCATCGAGCCCCAGCGCGACGAAGCGCTTGACGGTCTGGTTCAGCACGCCCTTGTCGAGCTTGCGACGGTCGTTGAGCAAGACGAAACGCTGCTCGCCGGTAAAGCCGGTACGCCGCGGGATGCCGGCCAGAAACGGTACCAGCGCCGACTTCAGCGAACGCGGCAGCACGATGGCGTGATCGAAACGCCCTTTCAGCGAACGTGCGACGTCACGCCGTGTCTTCCAGCCGAACTCGCCGTGTTTCACGTCCAACACGATGGCTTCGTCGACTTCCGGCATACGTTCGAGGATCGGCAGTGACCAGCCCGGCGCCAGAACGCCGATCGTTGCGCCCGGATGGCGTTGTTTCAGCATGATGAACAGGCTCTGCGCCATGACCATGTCGCCGACCCAGGAGGGGCCGACAACGAGAAACCGTGGCGCGGCATCGATCTCGACGATCTCGGCATCGGCGATCGGCAAATCAGCCATTCAGCCATTCCAGATAGGCGGAAACACCCTCGCGTACCGTCTTGAACTCGGCCGTGTAGCCGGCTTCCCGTAAACGGTTGATGTCGGCGCGGGTATAGCTCTGGTAACGACCCTTGAGTTCGTCGGGGAAGTCGATGTACTCGATCTCGACCTTTGCCCCGTCCTTATGTGAATAGAAGCCGATGGCTGTCTCGGCGATCGTCTTGAACGGCTCGGCACGCCCGGTGCCCAGGTTGAAGATGCCGGACACCTCCGGGTTGTCCAGGAACCACAGATTGACGTCGACGACGTCACCGACGTAGACGAAATCGCGGCTCTGCATGCCGGCGTCATAGCCATCCCAGGCGCCGAATAGCTTGGGGTTCTCGCCGCGCTGCACCTGAGTGTGGTGATGGTAGGCGACGCTGGCCATCTTGCCCTTGTGCTGCTCGCGCGGGCCATAGACGTTGAAGTAGCGAAAGCCCACGACCTGGGTGTCGAACTCATCCCAGCGCGCACGGACGTACTGATCGAACAGTAGCTTGGAGTAGCCGTAGACATTGAGTGGCTTCTCATGCGCGGGGTCCTCGACGAATACTTCGCTACCGCCGTAGGTGGCGGCGGAAGAGGCATAAAGAAACGGGATCCGCTTGGCTTGGCAATACTCGAGCAGCACCTTCGAATACTCAAAGTTGTTTTCCAGCATGAAGCGACCGTCCCACTCGGTGGTATCCGAGCAGGCGCCTTCGTGAAAGATCGCCTCGATGGGTGGCAGCCCCCCGATCTCGCCTCGCAATTCCGCCTTCACGCGGGCCAGGAAATCATCCTTGTCGAGATAATCGCCCAGCGTGCAGTCCGCCAGATTGACGAACTTGGTGCCATCGCTGAGATCGTCGACCACCATGACGTCCTGATGGCCGCGTGCGTTGAGTGCCTTGACCAGATTGGCCCCGATGAAGCCGGCCCCGCCCGTGACAACGATCATGTCGTAACTCCTCTTCGATCGACTCGGTTATCGGGCATGACGACTCCGACCCCGCAAGTCGCCCGACGTTCGATGACGTTCCGCCAACGATAAAGCCCGATCGTCGCCGGTGCCTATAACCGATTGAGCGCTAATTGTATACTTGGCGGCTCACGAATTCATGGGCAACGGTGCGCAGTCAATGACAGACTCGACGGCAGATGCGAAAACCTTTCAGGGGCTGATACTTGCCCTTCAGCAATACTGGGCGGAAAAGGGCTGTGTTGTGCTGCAGCCCCTCGACATGGAGGTGGGTGCCGGCACCTTCCATCCGGCCACCTTCCTGCGTTCGATCGGCCCGGAGAGCTGGAACGCGGCCTACGTTCAGCCGTCGCGTCGGCCCACCGACGGTCGCTACGGAGAAAATCCCAACCGTCTGCAGCACTACTATCAGTTTCAGGTGGTGATGAAGCCCTCGCCGAAAGACTTGCAGGATCTCTACCTCGGCTCGCTCGAACGCCTGGGCATCAATCCACGAGTCCACGATATCCGCTTCGTCGAGGATAACTGGGAATCACCAACGCTCGGCGCCTGGGGGCTTGGTTGGGAAGTCTGGCTAAACGGCATGGAGGTGACACAGTTCACCTATTTCCAGCAGGCCGGCGGGATCGAATGCTACCCCGTAACGGGCGAGCTGACCTACGGTCTCGAGCGTATCGCCATGTACTTGCAGGACGTCGATAGTGTCTACGATCTGGTGTGGACAGTCGCTCCCGACGGAACCCGTATCACCTACGGTGATGTCTATCTGCAGAACGAGCGCGAGCAGTCGACCTACAACTTCGAATATGCGGATGTGCCCTATCTGTTCGAAGCCTTCGACCATTGTGAGACCGAATGCAACAAGCTGCTCGAGGCCAACCTGCCGTTGCCCGCCTATGAGCAGGTGCTCAAGGCCTCGCATACTTTCAATCTGCTGGACGCGCGTCACGCCATCTCGGTCACGGAGCGTCAGCGTTATATCCTGAGAGTGCGCACGCTGGCTCGTGAAGTCGCCCACGCTTACTACGCTTCACGGGAATCGGCCGGCTTCCCGCTGGCGCCCGAAGCGCTGCGCCGCGAATTGTTGCAGAAAACATCAGAAACCACCCAGGGAGACGCATGAGCATGGCAGCCAACACCCTACTGATCGAACTGGGCGTCGAAGAGCTGCCGCCGGGCGCCCTCGTCAATCTTGCCTCTGCTCTGCGCGACAATATCGTCAAAAGTCTCGACGACGCCGAAGTTCCTCATGGCGAGGCATATGCATTCGCCTCCCCACGTCGTCTTGCGGTGCGCATTGCAGCACTCGCCGACAAGCAGCCGGATCGTGAAGTCGAGAAGCGCGGCCCGGCGCTTGCGGCTGCCTTCAAGGACGGCCAGCCGACCAAGGCGGCCGAAGGATTCGCCCGCTCCTGCGGCGTCGCGGTGGACGAACTGATCCATCTGGAGACCGACAAGGGCACCTGGCTTGGCTATCGTCAGCAGCAGCCGGGAGAAACCGTCGAAGCATTGTTGCCCGCGATAATCAAGACGTCTGTCAATGCCTTACCGGTCCCCAAGAACATGCGCTGGGGCGCTTCGCGCATCGAGTTCTCGCGCCCCGTCCATTGGCTGGTCGTGCTCTACGGCGATCAGGTCGTACCGGCCAACG
This sequence comes from Salinicola corii, assembly GCF_008298015.1. GTDB lineage: Bacteria > Pseudomonadota > Gammaproteobacteria > Pseudomonadales > Halomonadaceae > Salinicola > Salinicola corii. Next base: position 140,431 of record NZ_VTPX01000004.1, read on the forward strand.
TGCTGGGCCTGGAATCCGGCCGCACGACACTGGGCCATCGCTTCCATGCGCCCGAGCCGATCGATCTTGCCCACGCCGACGACTACGAAGCCGCGCTCGAAAACGCCTACGTGCTGGTGAATCTGGAACGCCGTCGGGAGCGCATTCGTGAACAGGTTCTGGCCGAAGCGGAAGTGCAAGACGCCCAGGCAGTCATCGACGAAGCGCTGCTGGAAGAGGTCAACGGACTGGTCGAGTGGCCGGTAGCGCTGACCGGCAGTTTCGACGAGCGCTTCCTCGAGGTCCCAGCCGAATGCCTGATCTCCTCGATGAAGGCCAATCAGAAGTACTTCCACCTGCTCGATGCCGATGGCAAGCTCAAGCCGCAGTTCATCACGCTGGCCAACATCGATAGCGAAGACCCGCAGCAAGTCATCTACGGCAACGAGAAGGTCATTCGTCCACGTCTGGCCGACGCCGCCTTCTTCTTCGAGACCGACCGCAAGCAGACGCTGGAGGCCCGACGCGAGCCACTGGCCAATGTCGTTTTCCAGCGCGAACTTGGCTCGCTCGCCGACAAGGCTGCTCGCAACGAAGTCGTCGCGCGTTTCATTGCCGGCAAGATCGGCGGTGACTCCCAGGCAGCCGCGCGTGCCGCCCAGCTGGCGAAATGTGACCTGGTCACGGAAATGGTGCTCGAGTTCCCCGAGCTGCAGGGCATCATGGGCACCTACTATGCCCGCCACGATGGTGAGCCGGAGGCCGTGGCCGCAGCTATACACGAGCAGTATCTGCCGCGCTTCGCCGGCGACGATATCCCGCGTACCGCCACAGGCCAGGCGATTGCGCTGGCGGACCGCCTGGATACGCTGACCGGTATCTTCGGGATTGGTCAACGTCCCACTGGCGCCAAGGACCCGTTCGCGCTACGTCGCGCCACCATCGGCGTACTCAACATTCTGATCCAGGGTGAACTAGACCTCGATCTCCGCGAACTGCTCGCGCTGGCAGCCTCTCAGCACCGTGACCTGCCTAAGGCAGAGGGTTTGGTCGATGATGTCCTGACTTACATGCTCGACCGTTTCCGCGCCTGGGCGCAGGACGAGAACTTGCCGGTCAATGTCTACCTGGCCGTACGCGCTCGCCCGGTGACACGGCCGCTGGATTTCGCTCGCCGCCTGCACGCCGTTCACAGGTTCGGACAACGGGAGGAAGCCGCCGCCCTGGCTGCGGCCAACAAGCGTGTTTCCAACATTCTGGCCAAGCAGCAGCACGATGGTGGCACTCAGGTGAACGGGGACCTCCTCCGTGAGGAAGCGGAGATTGCCCTGGCCAATGCCATTACTGATTGTCGCGACCAGGTGGAACCGTTGTTCCGTGAAGCGGACTACGCGCAAGCACTGGATATTCTCGCCACACTGCGTGCGCCGGTAGATCGCTTTTTCGACGATGTGATGGTTGCGGTCGAGGAAGATGCTGTTCGCGCCAATCGCCTGGCACTACTGGCCAGCCTGCAAGCGCTGTTTCTCGAGGTGGCTGATATTGCCGAGCTCCAGTCCTAGTCATTGGCCATACGTTTCACGTGAAACATTACCGCCCGGCCAAAGTGCCGGGCGTTTTTATTACCTTTCCCTTCCCTCTTCCCTTTCTCCCATAGCCAATGGTATTTGCCATTCTCCCCCCATGTTCCACGTGAAACATCAATAATCGAGACATCGCCTGTCGAGGGATGTCTGGCTGCTGCTGCCCGGGCTAGAGGCTGAGGAAGAGCTAGGAGCGCTGATTTTTGTTAACAACACGCGATAGTCTTTGGCGTATCGTTAAAAATAGGAAAAGCCTTGGCTCAAGGGAGGACCACGCTGGCCGATCAGGATGACGAAGACGATGCGCAGGCGGTCATTAACTACATTCGTGCCGACCGGCAACTGGATGTGGACATCAAGCCCTGTGCCGACGCCCCTACTGACTAGCCTTGAAGCGGGAAAGCTCTGCTTTCAAGACGAGCATCAACGCGACTTCGTGCATGGCAACATCAAGGCGCGGGCGCGAATGATGGCGCAATATACAGTAGCGGGGTCTTACAACGGACTGGTGGTAGGAACCGATCACGGCGCCGAGGCCGTCACGGGCTTCTTCACCAAACATGGTGACGGCGCCTGCGACACACGCCCTTGGCAGGTCTCACAAAACGTCGGGTCAGGGCGCTACTGAGCGAACTCGACGGCCCCGGAGCGCTGGTCAACAAGATACCTACCGTCGATCTCGAATCCCTGTCGCCAGGGCGTACCGATGAAGAAGCTCTGGGCGTGAGCTATGACACGATCGATGATTTCCTCGAAGGCAAGGAAATCGATCACAAGTCGGCGAGTCTCATTATCCACACCTTCGAACGGACCGCGCACAAGCGTGAGCTATCATCCGTGGCACCGTAAACTCCTACACCGCGGCCGCTTAACCCAGGCGGCCCGATTTTCCTCAGCTCCGACATTTCCCTTCTATCAAAATGATTGTTTCACGTGGAACAGCCATTTTGCGTTGCACTTGTCATCCGGGGATAATCGAGGCCTTGCTTTTTGCCCAAGGCAGCCAATATCCATGAAACTCGTCATTCTCGACCGTGACGGCGTTATCAACCGGGACTCAGAGGCATACATCAAGTCACTGGGCGAGTGGCACCCGTACCCTGACTCCATCCGGGCGATAGCGCGTCTTCATCAGAAGGGTTGGAAAGTTGCCATTGCCACGAATCAGTCCGGTATAGGTCGTGGTTACTACACGCTGGATACGTTGGAGGCGATACATGATCGTCTGATCGATCTGGTGGAGCAGGCTGGAGGGGAAATCTCTGCCATTGCATACTGCCCGCACCGGCCGGAAGAAGCTTGTGAATGCCGCAAGCCGAAGCCCGGCATGCTTCTGGACATACAGAAAAGCCTGAACTTTAAAGTCTGCGATGAGTGCTGGATGGTTGGTGACAGCCTTCGAGACATCCAGGCAGGCCTGGCTGTCGGATGTCGAACTGCACTCGTCGAAACAGGGAACGGTATCGATTCGCTCGATGGGTTACCACAGCTGGCACCCGAAGCCTGGGTGTGCCGTGACCTCGCCAGCTTCGTGGAACAGCTATTGCACAACGACCACAACTGAAGAGCACGGATCATGTTTCACGTGAAACATGGCAACCCCTTTCCGCTTCGGGCGGCATACCGTAGCCCGCGGCACAATGAGACGTTCACGGTTCCCTCGACTATCCTAGGATTTCACCCAAAGGATATGGGGTTCCTTCCATGACTCGTGGCAAGAAAATCGGCCTATGGACTTTGGCCGTTGTGCTCTTTTTGCTCGTCACGCTGGTTATCGTCATCATTACCTTTGACTGGAACCGACTGAAGCCAACGATCAACGAGCGGGCATCCGCAGCACTTCATCGAGATGTCTCCATCGATGGAGATCTCGATGTCGTCTGGCTGTGGCCCTCGAAAGACAGTGGATGGCAGCGATGGATGCCTTGGCCTCGCCTTCATGCCGAAGACATTCATGTCGGTAGTCCGGAAGCGGTAACCGAAGCTGATATCGTCTATGTGGAAGCGCTCGACATCACGCTTTCCCCTCTCCCCTTGTTCAATAAGACACTATCGCTTCCCGACATCGCCCTGAATGGAAGCAAGGCGACGCTTGCACGTCTGGAGGATGGCAGTAATAACTGGACTTTCGAGCTCGGGAATGGCGACGAAACCGATGGGACCAGCGATAGCGGCAGCCAGGAGAGCGGCTGGACGGTCGATGTCGGCCATATCGATTTCGATCCGATCGAGGTGCACTATCAAGACGCTATCTTGGCCGCCGATGTCGATGCGACCATAGAGCTACTTGGCGATCCCATCGCATTCGAGGAGCTCACCGGAGACAACAGCTCAACCTATGGGACGACAGAAGACCAGGACGTGGCCGACTATGCTTTCGGGTGGAGCGCACAAGGAAAATACAAGGACCAATCCTTTGACGGCAACGGTCGTCTGGGCGGCTTGGGGGCCCTACGTACCCGTGATGCACCTTATCCCATCCAGGCCGATATCAAAGCCGGAGCCACCCAGGTTGAGGTCAATGGCACGCTCACCGACCCACTAGCTCCGAAGACAATCGATCTGGATTTGCGCTTTTCGGGCCAGAACCTGGGTGATCTCTATAACGTCATTGGCGTCACTCTGCCCGACACGCCGCCTTATTCCACTCAAGGTCATCTCACCGCCAACCTGGACACTCAGCAGGCGCTCTCTTTTCGCTATCGGGACTTCGATGGTCAGATTGGTGACAGCGATATTCATGGCGATCTCATCTATCAGATGGGCGAACCTCGTCCTTCACTCAAAGGGGAAGTCGTCTCTCAGCAGCTGCGCTTCGCAGACCTCGCACCGTTGGTCGGGGCTGACTCGAATGCAGACAAGAGCGGCCGGGGAGAAACCAGCCGGCAACCCGATGACAAATTGCTGCCGGTCGAGGAATTCGATACCGCTCAGTGGAAAGCGATGGATGCTGACGTCAAGTTTACCGCGCAACGCATCGAGCACGGCGACGCTTTACCTCTGGAAGACATCTACACCCACGTCACGCTGGATAATGGTGAGATCCTTCTGGACCCGCTTCGATTCGGCGTTGCTGGAGGCAACCTCAACACCACGCTGCGCCTCGATGGCAGCCAGAACCCGATGCAGAGCCGTGTCGACATGCATATTCGCCATCTTCTGCTGAGCCGTCTATTTCCCGATGTGGAGTTGATGCAGAACAGCCGCGGGGAGCTCAACGGAGATGCAACCTTGAGTGGCACCGGCAACTCGCTAGCCGACATTCTGGGAAGCAGCAACGGTGACTTGCAGATGTTGGTCAATGACGGGCTCATCAGCCAGAACCTGATGGAACTGGCAGGGCTCAATGTCGGTAACTATCTAGTTGGCAAGCTCTTTGGCGATGAGCAGGTGAAGATCAATTGTGCCGCGGCCCAACTCGAGGTCACCGACGGGCTGGCCCGGACTCGCTTCTTTCTGATCGACACGGAAAACGCCTTGGTCAAGATCGATGGTACCGTCAACTTCGCCAACGAGGCGCTGGATCTGACGATCGAACCCGAAAGCAAGGGAGCACGTGTCTTCACACTGCGCTCGCCGCTCTACGTCGAAGGGACTTTCAAGGAGCCCTCCCCTGGTGTCGATACGGGCTCGCTGTTAGCTCGAGGGGCTATCGGTGTCTTCCTGGGAACCGTGGCAACGCCCGCCGCCGCACTGCTGGCCCTGGTCTCACCGAGCGCGGGTGAGACTACACCGTGCAATGATTTTTTGAGTCAGATCCAGACCGACTGATTCGCTTTGGGCCTATCCGTTGTTTCACGTGGAACACCATTCCTGCAGTTAACGTTCCACGTGAAACATCGCGGTAATCGGGACAAAGGCAAAAAGCGGTTCGCATGCATGGACCGGACCATGACCGAACGCACAAGTCACACGGCAATTACCACCGGTGGAAAGATTGCCAGGAAGTGGTATTGACGAAGACTCGCCGTTTCCGAGAGGCGGCTGGCGCTGACAGCGGGGGGAGTATCCGGAAATTGACCGCAAAGCGCGGCTACCGGAACGAAACCCGCTGCAAAAAATGTCGTTCAGCGGGCTTCGGAAGGAAAGGATTACTGAGCGTTCTGCTTGTATTGTTCGCCCAGCGATTCCAGTGCTCCAATGATCTTTTCGATTTCGGCATCGAAACGCTGCTGCTGTTGCGCATAGAAATGGCGGGTATAGGATGCGCCCTTGTGCTTGTCCACCAGATTGGAGAATTGCGACTCCAACTGCTCGGTATGAAAACGCAAACGCTCGGTCAGAAATGCCGCATGACCCTGATGGCATGCGACATCCATCAACGCTCTCACCTGAACGGTCAGTAGATACAGCTGCAGCACGTTGCGGTCCTGAACTTCCTTCTGCGTGGAAACGCTATCGTCCAGCAGGTTGATCGAACTCATCTGACAGCAGCCGCTGTCGTCGACTAATGGGCGGTCCGCGATCGTCTTGTCCTGAGTCTGTAACATGTTCAGACCCTCCTCTAGGTCGTTGAACCCTAAGGCTCATAGTAACACCGGGGCTTTTCCTGACTGTTGGCCATTGGTCGAAGTCTTGGTTCCCAACGAATCGGGTCGCCTAAAGCGTAATGGCATATCAGCCTCGGAGAGCGCAGATTGATAGCGAAATCCCGTGATCGATGGTCGATCCATCAGGAGTCTCTGCCATGCGTTACGCCAACCCGAATACCTCGGACGCCATCACCCAGTTCGAGAAGCGCTACGACAACTACATCGGCGGTGAATGGATACCGCCAGCCGAGGGACGATACTTCGAGAACATCACCCCGGTTACCGGGGAAGTCTTCTGTGAAATCGCCCGGTCCAGCCAGAAGGATATCGATACCGCGCTGGACGCCGCCCACAAGGCCGCGCCGGCCTGGGGAAAGACTTCCGTCCAGGAGCGCTCGACGCTACTTCTGAAGATCGCCGACCGCATGGAGCAGAACCTGGAAATGCTGGCTGTCGCCGAAACCTGGGACAACGGCAAGGCCGTACGCGAGACATTGGCCGCCGATATCCCGCTGGCCATCGACCACTTCCGCTACTTCGCCGGCTGCATTCGGGCTCAGGAGGGCACCACGGCCGAGATCGACGAGAATACGGCTTCCTACCATTTCCACGAGCCGCTCGGTGTCGTCGGCCAGATCATCCCCTGGAACTTTCCGATCCTGATGGCCACCTGGAAGCTGGCGCCGGCGTTGGCCGCGGGTAACTGCGTCGTGCTCAAGCCTGCCGAGCAGACGCCGGCCTCGATCTTCAAGGTCATCGAAGTCATTCATGACCTGCTACCCAAGGGCGTCATCAATATCGTCAACGGTTACGGTGAAGAGGCGGGGCAGGCGCTGGCCTCCAGCAAGCGCATCGCCAAGATCGCCTTTACCGGTTCCACCCCCGTCGGCTCGCACATCATGAAATGTGCCGCCGAGAACATCATTCCCTCCACGGTGGAACTGGGCGGCAAGTCGCCGAACATCTATTTCGAGGATGTCATGTCCGCGGAACCGGCGTTCATCGACAAATGCGCCGAGGGTCTGGTCATGGGCTTTCTCAACCAGGGCGAAGTCTGTACCTGCCCCTCTCGCGCCCTGGTTCAGGAGAGTATCTACGACACCTTCATGGCCAAGGTCATCGAGCGAGTCAAGAAGATCAAGCGCGGCCATCCCCTCGACACCGAGACGCAGGTCGGCGCTCAAGCGTCGCAGGAACAGTTCGACAAGATCATGTCCTACATGGATGTGGCGCGGAACGAAGGCGCCGAATTCCTGTCCGGCGGCGAGCGGGAGTCGCTTGGCGATGACTTGTCCCGGGGTTACTACATTCAGCCGACGCTGCTGAAGGGTAACAACAAGATGCGGGTGTTCCAGGAGGAGATCTTCGGGCCGGTCGTATCCGTCACGACATTCAAGGATGAGGAAGAGGCGCTGGCCATTGCCAACGACACTGAATTCGGCCTGGGTGCCGGCGTCTGGACCCGCGATATCAATCGCGCCTACCGTATGGGCCGCGGCATTCAGGCTGGCCGCGTGTGGACCAACTGCTATCACGCCTATCCGGCGCACGCCGCATTTGGTGGCTACAAGAAGTCAGGCGTAGGGCGGGAAACCCACAAGATGGCGTTGGAACACTACCAGCAGACCAAGAATCTGCTGATCAGCTACGACATCAACCCGATGGGCTTCTTCTGATCATCGAATCAGGCTGTTACCGAGAGTGGACGCCTGATATCGCCTCCTAGGGGATAGGCTATCCCGGCGGACGAGCTCCGATGGTGTCGACATCGGGACTCGTTCGCCACGCTTTCTTCATTCTTCGACATGCCTGCCCAATGAAAAGGCTCGGTAACCAACGGGCTCGCCTAGGCTCAGCTCTGCGCATCTCGAGTCAGCTCGGCAAATCGATTCAAATCGACATTCCCTCCCGACAGGATGACTCCCACGCGTAGTCCCTCGACAGCCACCCGGCCGCTCAGAGCGGCGGCGGCGGCCAGGCACCCGGTCGGCTCGACAAACTGTTTCATGCGACCGGCCAGGAAGCCCATCGTATCGACCAGCTCGGCGTCGGTAACGGTGACGATCTCGTCGACGCACTGCTGCAGCACCGGGAGCGTCAGGCTGCCCAGCGCCTGGGTCTGGGCGCCATCGGCGATGGTGCGCGGGGTGGCAATCGAGACGATCTCGCCACTGGCCAGGCTTCTCTGGGCATCGTTGCCAGCTTCCGGCTCGACCCCGATGATCCGGCAGCTCGGATAGCGCGCCCTGGCGACCGTGGCACAGCCGGACAACAGCCCGCCGCCGCCCAGCGGCACGATCAGCGTATCCAGCTCACCGACATCATCGAACAGCTCCTTGGCGGCGGTTCCCTGCCCTGCCATCACGTGGGGGTGATTGAACGGCGGGATCAGCGTCAAGCCCTCGGCCTCGGCCAGTTCCCGACCCAACGCCTCGCGGTCCTGGGTATAGCGATCGTAGAGCACTACTTCGGCACCATAGCCCCGCGTGGCCGCGATCTTGATCGCGGGCGCGTCCTCGGGCATCACGATGACGGCGCGGATGCCGTGCAGCCTGGCCGAGAGCGCAATCGCCTGGGCATGGTTGCCCGAGGAGAAGGCGATCACCCCCGCCGCCTTCTGGTCGCGGTCGAACTGGCTGATGGCATTGTAGCCACCACGAAACTTGAAGGCGCCGATGCGCTGGAGATGTTCCGCCTTGAAATGCAGCGATGCGCCGCTGCGCTCGTCGGCCGTCGTCGAACGCAGCACGGGTGTGTGGTGGGCGACGCCCGCCAGCCGCCGGTGTGCCGCCACCACATCGTCGTAATCGATCGCCAGGTTGCTCATGCCCTCTCTCCTGTCACCGTCGCCACTGACATTCCGTGGCACGCTGCGTAATATGCCAGCCAAAGTGTCATCGATCATGATGGCTGAACGGCCGCGAGGAAAGGGACAGATGACATCATACGAGTGGATATGGCAGACCGGGCCGGAGCTGGACCCCGCCGGGCTGTACACCCTGCTGTCGCTGCGCGAGGCCGTGTTCGTGGTCGAACAGCAGTGTGCCTATCAGGAGCTGGACGGCCGCGATCTGGCGGCATCGACGCACCACTTGCAGGTCCTGGCGGCGGATCGGCTCGCGGCCACCCTGCGTCTGCTGGCACCCGATCCAGTCAACCAACCGGTCTCCATCGGTCGCGTCGTCATCCACCCTGCCCACCGCGGTGGCGGCCTGGGCCACGACCTACTGCGAGCCGCGCTGACGCGAATCGAATCGCTGTGGCCGGGAAGCAACGCCCGACTGTCCGCCCAGGCACATCTACAAGCCTACTACGGTCGTCACGGATTCGAGCCGGTCGGCGAGATCTATGTGGAAGACGGCATCCCGCATATCGATATGCAGCGACCGTAAGACGCGCAAAGTCAGTAAGCACTCACTTTAACGGAGACGAAACGAAAAAGCCGACGCTGCAACATCAGCGTCGGCTTCTTTTTTGGCGTACCCGCCCCGCCACGCCACGCGGGGCGGAGATCATTCAGCTCAGGCGCCGAACTCGCTCAGCATCGATTCGATCAGGTCGAGTCCCTCCTCCAGCACTTCGTCGCTGATGGTGACCGGCATCAGAAAACGGATGGTGTTGGCATAGAGACCACAGGAGAGCAGGATCAGGCCGCGCTCGCGAGCGGTCTTGCAGAGCTTGCCGGCCAGTTCGGCGTTGGGCACGCCGCTCTTCTTGTCAGTGACCAGATCGAAGGCCGCCATGGCGCCCAGGTTGCGCACGTTGGCGACCCCGGCGTAATCCTGCTGCCACTTGTCGAAGCGCACCCGGAGCTTCTCGCCCAGCGCCTGGCTCTTTTCCAGAATGCGCTCTTCCTCGAACACCTCCAGCACGGCCAGTACCGCGGCGCAGGAGACGGGGCTACCGGTGTAGGTGCCACCCAGCGAATTGCCGCCGGAGGCGTCCATCACCTTGTCGGTTCCCACCACCGCCGAGATCGGCATGCCGTCGGCCATGCTCTTGGCCATGGTCATGATGTCCGCCTCGACGCCGCTGTGCTCGATGGCGAACAGCTTGCCGGTACGGCCGAAGCCGGACTGCACTTCGTCGACGATCAACAGAATGCCGTGCTCGTCGCAGATCTCGCGAAGCGCTTTCAGGAAGCTGGCCGGCGCCGCATGGAAGCCGCCCTCGCCCAGCACCGGCTCGATCACGATCGCCGCGGTGTCACTGGGGTTGGCATCGGTCTTCAGCGTCATCTTCAGGTGGCGTAGCGCCTCTTCCTCGCTGACGCCGATGGACGGTACCGGATAGGGCGCGCGATAGACCTGGCCGGGCATCGGGCCGAAGTCGGTGCGGTACGGTGCGACCTTGCCGTTCATGGCCATGGTCATGAAGGTTCGGCCGTGATAGCCGCCGGTGAAACAGATCACGCTGGAGCGCCCGGTGGCGGCACGGGCCACCTTGACCGCGTTTTCCAGCGCCTCGGCACCGGAGTTGGCCAGCATCACTTTGGCATGGCCGCGCACCGGCGTCACTTCACTGAGCTTCTGCGCCACCCGCACGTAGCCCTCGTAGGGCATGACGGTCTGGCAGGTGTGCATCACCTTGTCGAGCTGGGCCTTGACCGCCTCGACCACCTTGGGGTGGCGGTGACCGATGTTGAGCACGCCGATACCGCCGGCGAAATCGATGAAGCGCTTGCCGTCCTCGTCCCAGAGCTCGGCGTTCTCCGCCCGCGCGGCGAACTCGACCGCCGGGCTGGCCGCACCGCTGGCCACGTAGCGCTGCTTGAGTTCGTTGAGTTCTGCATTGGTCATGGATGCATTAGCCATGGAACACTCCTCCTGACACGGCATCGGGTGCCGCTAACGTGAATCGCGCGTCGTCGGTTTCGGCAGGCGGCGCGCCATGAAATCGGGATCAGGCTTTATCGTAGGCTGCCCGAATGAGGCGATCGCCCATCTCTCGACCGTAGTGCCGCCGGGCCCATCCGTACAGTGCCAATCCGGCGATCATCCAGCCGCCGAAGATGGACCACTCGATGGAGGTCAGCGCCGACGGGCTGCCGGGCAGATAGAGACAGGTCATGCCCAGTGACAGCAGTACCGCCAGCACACCGACCAGCTTGCCGGCACCGACATGATAGGGGCGCGGCATGTCGGGTTCGCGATAGCGCAGGATGACGAACGACAGCGCCACGAACAGATAGGCGAGCACGATGCCCAGGCCGCCGGCATCGACCAGCCAGACCAGCGCCGGACGTCCGAAGAACGGCGCCGCGGTGGAGAGCACGCCGATCAGGATGATCGCGTTGGTGGGGGTCTTGTAGCGTGGATGCAGCTTGCCCAGGAAGGCGGGCAGCATGCCGGAGTGCGCCAGGGCGTAGATCGCCCGCGAACCGCCGATGTAGAACGCGTTCCAGCTGGTGATGATCCCGGCGATGCCCGCCAGCACCATCAGATTGCCCGCCCAGGCCCCATCGAACACCGCCGTCATCGCGTCCGGGACGCTGAGCGAGCTGCCCTGCAGCGCCTCGTTGTCGAGCATCAGGCTGGTGCCGAGAATGATCAGGGTATACCAGCACACCGCCATGATGACCGAGAGCACCAGCACCTTGCCGATATCGCGGAATGGCAGGTTGATCTCTTCGGCCGCCTGGGGAATCACGTCGAAACCGACGAACAGGAACGGGACCAGCACCAGTACCGCCACGATGCCGCCGAAGGCGCCGTGCTCGCCGCTGGCGAACAGCGGCTGCATGTTGCCGCCGTCGCCGGTGAACAGCGATCCGGTCACGAACATCACCCCCGCCACCAGGATCAGCCCGGTGACGACCTTCTGCAGCAGCGCAGCGGTGGAGATCCCCACGTAGTTGACGGCCATCATCACCAGCGAACCGAGCACGCCCACCGCGACCCAGGTCGCCTTGACGTCCCAGCCGGCGACGGTCCACAGGTCGCCCACGGCATAGCCGGGGAACAGATGCTCGACGACCGTCGGCAGCGCCACCGCCTCGAACGACGCCACGCTGACGTATCCCAGCACGATGCTCCAGGTGCAGACGAACGAGGCGAAATGGCCGAGCGCGCGATAGCTGTAGACATGCTCGCCGCCGACCTGGGGCATCGCCGACGCCAGCTCGGCATAGGTCAGCCCTACCAGCAGCACCGCGATGCCGCCGATGACGAAAGCGAGTATCGCGCCCACGCTACCGCCATCGAGGATGGCGCTACCGGTCAGGACGATCCAGCCCCAACCGATCATGGCGCCGAAAGCCAGGGCTAGGACATCGGCCCGTGCGAGGACTCGCACGAGCTCCGGGGGTTGAGAAGCGTTCGACATGAGTGGGTCTCTTCAGGTTGTTTTTGATAGGCCGAACCCCGGGCGGGAGTCGGCCCTGACGCCACGCTATCACCCCGATGCGTGACCGGGACTAGACCACTTCCCGACGGCGGTGGACCACATGGGGCTCTGCCCCCATAATCCGCGGACGTTTCCGCGTCTCTCGTGAGGTAGGCCATGGACGACCGTCGTCAGGCGCTGGATCACATCCGGCAAAGCTACCTGGCCCAGCCCGACCATCTGACCAAGTACTGCCGTCTCGAGCAGACCCTGCTGACGCTGATCGAGCAGCGGTGGCAGGACGGCCAGCGGCTGCCCGGGCATCGCACGCTGTGTGGCGCGCTCGGCATGGCCCGCAACACGCTGGCTGGCGTCATCGAGAATCTGATCCGCCAGGGGCATCTGGTGACCGACCACGGCAAGGGCACCTGGATATGCAAGCACTCACCCGCGCGGGGGCGACAGGTTGCCGACATCGGGCCGATTTCCCGCCGCGCCGGCGAGTTGCTGAATGACGTGGGAGCCAGCCCGCTGCAGAGCGGCGCCTTCGTGCCAGGCGTTCCCGATATCGTGCACTTCCCCATCGCCCGCTGGCGCCAGCTCTACTCCCGGATCACCGTCCCCCACAACACGCTGCTGCTCTCCTACGCCTCGGGCGGCTACGGCCCCTTGAAACGTGCCATCGCCGGCTATCTCGCCCGGTGGCGAGGCATCGACTGTGGGCTGGACCAGATCGTCATCACCGAGGGCGCCCATCATGGCTTGCAGCTATGTGCGCTGACGCTGGCCGATGACGGCGATCGCGCGGTCATGGACTCGCCGTTCTACTGGGGTGCGCGCAACGTCTTCCAGGCCGGCGGCCTCGAGATAGACCACGCCATCTGGGAGCCGCGTCACGGTTATGTCGGCTCCCTGCCTCGACCACGCCCCAGACTGCTCTACTTCACCGGCACCCACCATTATCCGTTGGGTGTGGCATCGGTAAGTGCTCACAAACAAGGGTTGATCGATTCTCTCGAACCGGACTGGATTCTGGAGGATGACTACGAGTTCGGCGACGGCGATCACCGCGAGCTGGCGTTCGACCCGGAAACCGGCAACCAGATCCTGATCGGCTCGTTCTCCAAGCTGATGTTTCCGGGATTGCGTCTGGGGTACCTGATCGTGCCGAGGGGGCTCAGCACCGCGATCAACCAAGTACGCACCGGCGTCTTTCGCGAAGGCCGCCTGCTCGATCAGGCGGTACTCGCCACGTTCATCGACGATGGCGATCTCGACCGCTGGTGTCGGCGCATGGCGCAAGCCTACCTGGAGCGCCAGCAGCGGCTACACGACCTGCTGGTCGGCACCCCCGGCGTCACCGATGTCTCGCCGCCGGCCGGCAATATCAGCCTGAGTCTGTCGCTGGCTCCGACCCTCGACGACGAGCGCCTGTCGCAGCATCTGCTGAATCGGCATCACCTGGTGACCCGGCCGCTGAGCCGGGTCTGTGGGCCGGGCGATCATAGACGCGGTTTGATACTCGGCGTCGGCATGGTCGAAGGCGAAGCGCTGGAGCGCCAGGGTCGGCGCTTGGCCGAGGGCATCCGCGAGTTCGTCGACCAGCAGCGCTGAGCGGCGCTCGCCCCCCCGTTCTCCTTCTCCCGTCAGGCCGTCTCCTCGAGCGGTGTGGTCTCCGCGGTGCGCTCGTCGCGAATGCGCTGCTCGGACTCGGGATCGAACACCACCATGCGCGAGACGTCGAAGGCGAACCGGGTTCGCTCGCCCGAGCGTAGCGGCGTGCCGGGGCGCATTCGGGCATTGACGTGGGTCCCGCCCAGCGTCGTCACCACGTAGAGATCCGCACCGGTCGGCTCGACCAGCGCGACCGGCAGTTCCGCTTCGTGGATGTTGCCTTCGCCATGATTGGCACTGGCCGGGTCAGTGATCGCCTCGGGCCGAAGGCCCAGGATGACGTCGCGGTCGCACCAGTCGCGCAGTGCGTCACGGTCGCGCACGACAGGCAGCGTCAGGGTGGAATCGTCCGTCGCCACCTGGGCAACCGGCAGCCCACCCTGCTCGACGATTCGCGCCTTGACCAGGTTCATCGACGGCGAGCCCATGAAACCGGCGACGAACAGGTTGTTGGGATCGTCGTAGACCGCCTGCGGCGTGCCCAGCTGCTGCAGCTCGCCGCCACGCATGACGGCGATCCGCGAAGCCAGCGTCATCGCCTCGATCTGGTCGTGGGTGACGTAGACGATGGTGGTGCCGAGGCGCTGGTGGAGCTGCTTGATCTCGGTGCGCATGTCGACGCGCAGCTTGGCATCCAGGTTCGACAGCGGTTCGTCGAACAGGAACAGCTGCGGATCGCGCACCAGCGCCCGCCCCATCGCCACGCGCTGGCGCTGGCCGCCGGAGAGCTGGCCTGGCTTGCGGTCGAGCAGGTTCTCGATCTGCAGCAGCTTGGCGACCCGGTCGACCGCTTCGCGGCGCTGCTTGCGCGGGACCTTGCGCATCTCCAGCCCGAAACCGATGTTGCCCGCCACCGTCATGCTCGGATAGAGCGCATAGGACTGGAACACCATGGCGATATCGCGTCGGGAGGGGTGCACGTCGTTGATGCAGCGGCCGTCGAGCCGCAGCTCGCCCTCGCTGATCGAATCTAGCCCGGCGATCATGTTCAAAAGCGTCGACTTGCCGCAGCCCGACGGCCCCACCAGTACCAGAAAATCACCCTGCTCGATCGCGATGTCGATACCCTTCAGGACATGGGTCTCGCCAAAGCGCTTGTGAACGTTGTTGATATGCAGAAAGCTCATGTGATCCTCAGCCCTTGACCGATCCCGACATCAACCCGCGCAGGAAATACTTGCCCGCGAGGATATAGACGATGAGCGTCGGCACCGCCGCCACCATCGCTGCCGCCATGTTGACGTTGTAGGCCTTCACCCCGGTGGAGCTGTTGACCAGATTGTTGAGTGCCACCGTGATCGGCGCGCTGTCGCCGGACGCGAACGAGACGCCGAACAGGAAGTCGTTCCAGACGTTGGTGAACTGCCAGATGATGGTGACCACGATGATCGGCACCGAGGCCGGCAGCAGGATCCGGAAGAAGATGGTGAAGAAGCCGGCGCCATCGAGCTGCGCCGCCCGTACCAGTTCATCCGGAAAGCTGGCGTAGAAGTTACGGAAGAACAGTGTGGTGAACCCGATGCCGTAGACGATGTGGACCAGTACCAGCCCTGCGGTGCTGTTGGCCAGATGCAGAATCCCCAGCACCCGGGCCATCGGCAACAGAATGATCTGGAACGGGATGAAGCAGCTGAACAGCATCAGCCCGAACACGATCTTGTGGCCGCGAAACTTCCACTTGGTCAGCACGTAGCCGTTGAACGCGCCCAGCAGCCCGGAGATCAGCACCGCCGGCACTACGATCTTGATGCTGTTGAAGAAGTAGCCGTGCACGCCGTTGCACTCGAGACCGATACAGGCGCTGCCCCAGGCTTCCCGCCAGGGGTCCAGGGTCCACTGGCCGGGTAGCGCCAGCATGTTGCCCTGATGGATCTCCTCCAGCGTCTTGAACGACGTGGTCAGCATCACGTAAAGGGGCATCAGATAAACGATCGCAAACAGCCCCAGGATCGCGTAGAGCACGGCCCGGGTCGCGATGCCCCGGCGTGCGGTGGGAGAAGCGGCACTCATGATCGGGGCTCCCGCAGCTCGGAGTAGAGATAGGGGATGATCAGCGCGGCGATCACCGCCAGCATGAACACCGCGCTGGCCGCGGCGATGCCCATTTCATTGCGCGAAAAGGCGTAGGAGTACATGAAGGTCGCCGGCACCGCGGTGGCATTGCCCGGCCCGCCACCGGTCATCGCCACGATCAGGTCGAAGCTCTTGATCGCCAGATGCGCCAGCACCACGACCGCGCTCAGGAAGACCGGCCGGAGCTGGGGGATGATGATCCGTGCGTAGATCTTCCAGGCCGGGGCGCCGTCGATCTGGGCGGCCTTGATCATCTCGCCGTCGATGCCACGCAACCCAGCCAGGAACATCGCCATGACGAAGCCGGTGGCCTGCCAGACCGCGGCGATCACCACGGTGTAGATCGCCATGTTGGAATCGATCAGCCAGTTGAAGCTGAAGCTCTGCCAGCCCAGGTCGTGCATGGTCTTCTCCAGCCCCAGTCCGGGATTGAGAAACCACTGCCAGGCGGTGCCGGTGACGATGAAGGAGAGCGCCATCGGGTAGAGATAGATGGTGCGCAGCACGCCTTCGGCCCGGATCCGCTGGTCGAGCAGGATCGCCAGTATCAGGCCCAGCACGATGCAACTGACGATATACAGAAGCCCGAAGACCCAGATGTTGTGCAGCGCGATCCCCCAGGTCCAGGAGGTCCACAACCGCGACCATTGGTGCAACCCGACCCAGGTGTAGTCCGGCATCATGCCGGAGTCGCTGAACGAGATGTAGCTGGTCCAGGCGATGAAGCCATAGACGAAGAACAGGACCAGAACGCAGGAAGGCGACAGCACCAGCTTGGGTAGCCAGCGCTGCAGGCGCTCCCGCGCTCCGCCGTCCCGCTCCGGAGAAGCATTGGACATCACATCACTCTCGGCTCGTGAACGAGACGCCCCGCCTGACGGCGAGGCCGATCGTCAGGACGTTGCGCCCTGCACCGCCATCGCCAGCTGCTCGGCGGCGACGTCGCTGGGCATGTCGCTGTTGACGAAGGAGGAGATGATGTCGAAGACGGCGTTCTTGACCGACGCCGGCGCGGCATAGCCGTGCGCCATGCTGCCCATCAGCGTGTGGTTCTCGGCCGCGGCCTTGACCTGCTCGTAACCGCTCTGGGCGCAGGCGTCCAGCTTGTCGGCGGAGAGGTCCATGCGCGCAGGCACCGAGCCCTTGATCTGGCTGAAGGCGATCTGGAACTCCGGCGAGCCGATGATCGTGGCCATGATCTGCTGCATCTTCTGCTGCTGGGCGTCATCGGTATCGAACATGATCATCAGGTCGCTGTTGAAGGTCACGGCGTCCTGCGTGCCCGGGGTGCGGAAGCACATGAAGTCCTTGCCCGGCTCGAGATTGGCATTGAGGAACTCGCCCTTCGCCCAGTCACCCATGATCTGGTAGAGCGCCTTGCCGTTGATCACCATCGCCGTGGCCAGGTTCCAGTCGCGGCCGGGCGAGTTGTCGTCCTTGTACTGCAGGAGCTCGCGCAGATGGTCGAACGCCTGGGCCATGGTGGTGGAGTTCAGCGCCTCGGGATCGAGGTCGATCATCGCCTTGCGGTAGAAGTCGGCGCCCCCGGTGGCGAGCACCACGTTCTCGAACACCGTGGTGTCCTGCCATGGCTGGCCGCCATAGGCCAGGCCGGTGTAGCCCGCGTCCTTGGCCTTCTTCAGCGAGGCGATGAAATCGTCCCAGGTCTTCGGCTGCTCGATATCCAGCTCATCCATCAACGCCTTGTTGGCCCAGACCCAGTTGGTCGAATGGATCTCGAACGGCGCGCCGATCCAGTGGCCATCGTACTTGGCGAATTCCTGCAGCGGCTGCGGGAAGACCTCGTCCCATTTGCCCGCCTCGGCGACCTCGTCGAGCGAACTCAAGGCGTCGCGTTCGGCCCAGTCCTGGGCATCGTAGCCGAGCACCTGGGCCGCCGTCGGCGGATTGCCCGAGGTGATACGCGAACGCAGAACGGCCATGGCGTTGGTGCCGGCGCCGCCCGCCACCGGCATGTTCTTCCAGCCGATCCCCTGATCCGACAGCCCATCCTTGAGCGCGCCCAGCGCCTTGGCCTCGCTGCCCGAGGTCCACCAGTTGAGCACCTCGACCTCGCCGTTGGCGGCGGTATCGGCAGCCAGCGCACTCGCCGGCAGCGCCAACGCAAATGGCAGCAGAGCCAGTCCCAGGCAATTCATGACGATCTTGTTTCGATTGGCGTGCATCCCTTCGATTCCTCTTCTTGTTGGGGAGCGGTATCTCGTTCTTTTACGAAACGGCCCACTTTATTCGATGCCTCGGTGGGGTGATCGCGACTATTGCGCAACCGCTTTTGCCTAACAATACAACCATGGACGCACGCCCAATCACCCCGAATCCATCTGGCCGCCGCCGTTGCGCATGGTGGTGCGGTTTCCAGGCGGGGAGTCTTGGGCTCTCAATCCTAAGTCGTATCGACCAATGCGCTATATCGCGACTGGCCGATGTCGCGGTCGATCCGCGCATGGGGAGATAGCGACCGCGCCAAGGGCAGACAAAAAAACGGCTCACCCCGAAGGATGAGCCGCTGATTCGGCGGGTCTGGATGAGAGACTCGGTACTAGATATCCAGATTGGCCACCAGCGCGAAGCGCTCGATGAAATCGCGACGCGGCTCGACCTCGTCGCCCATCAGGGTGTTGAACATCTGATCGGCGGCGACGGCATCCTCGATGGAGACCCGCAGCATACGCCGTGAGCCTGGATCCATGGTGGTTTCCCACAGCTGGTCCGGGTTCATCTCCCCCAGCCCCTTGTAGCGCTGGATGCTGAGCCCGCGCTGCGCTTCAAGCATCAACCACTCGAGGGCGTCGTAGAAGTTGTCGATCGGCTTCTGGCGCTCTCCGCGCGCGATATAGGCGCCCTCTTCGATCAGGCCGTCCAGGGTCTCGCCCAGGTTGGCCAGCGCGCGATAGTCGGTGCTGCGGAAGAAGTCGATACCCCAGACATAGTCCGTGGTCACGCCGTGAGCGGTCAGCGCTACGCTCGGCATCCACAGGCCACGCTCGGTGTCTTCCTGCAGCTGGAAGGTATAGCGCGGGCCACCCTCATGGGCGATCAGCGAATCCATCGCTACCTGGAGTTCGTCGATCCAGTTCTGCATGGTGTTGCGATCGTCGAGATTGGTTTCGTCGAGCTTGACCGCATGGACCATCTTGCGCAGAACGGCGTTGGGATAGACCCGCGACAACCGATCGATGCGCTTCATCACATCACGATACTGATTGACCAACGCTTCCAGATTTTCGCCCGCGATTCCCGGCGAGTCCGCATTGACGTAGAGCCGACCACCATCCAGCGCCGTGGTGGTGAGGTAATCGGTCATCGCCTGCTCGTCTTTCAGGTACATCTCCTGCTTGCCGCGCTTGATCTTGTAGAGCGGCGGCTGGGCGATGAAGACGTGGCCGCGCTCGATCAGTTCCGGCATCTGACGGAAGAAGAACGTCAGCAGCAGCGTGCGGATGTGCGAGCCGTCGACGTCGGCATCTGTCATGATGATGATCGAGTGATAACGCAGCTTGTCCGGGTTGAACTCCTCACGCCCAATGCCGCAACCCAGTGCGGTGATCAGAGTGCCCACCTCGGCGGAAGAGAGCATCTTGTCGAAGCGCGCCTTCTCGACGTTGAGGATCTTGCCCTTCAGCGGCAGGATCGCCTGGGTACGACGATCGCGACCCTGCTTGGCGCTGCCGCCAGCCGAGTCGCCCTCCACCAGATAGAGTTCGGAGAGACCGGGATCCTTCTCCTGGCAGTCGGCCAGCTTGCCGGGCAGTCCAGCGATATCCAGCGCGCCCTTGCGCCGCGTCATGTCGCGAGCCTTGCGCGCGGCTTCCCGGGCACGGGCGGCATCGATCATCTTGCTGACGATCGCCTTGGCCTCGTTGGGATGCTCGATCAGGTAGTCGGAGAATTGACGGCTCAGTTCCTGGTCGACCGCTGTCTTCACCTCGGAAGAGACCAGCTTGTCCTTGGTCTGCGAGGAAAACTTGGGATCCGGCACCTTGACCGAGATGATCGCGGTAAGACCTTCACGGGCATCGTCGCCGGCGGTCGCCACCTTGGCCTTCTTCTGGATCTCTTCCGCTTCGATATAACTATTGAGCGTTCGCGTCAGCGCCGCGCGAAAGCCCGCCATGTGGGTGCCGCCGTCGCGCTGCGGGATGTTGTTGGTGTAACAGAACACGTTCTCGACAAAGGTGTCGTTCCACTGCATGGCGACTTCAACGGCAATGCCGTCGTCGCGCTGCATCTCGAAGTGGAAGACCGGGTTGATCGTGGTGCGATTGGTGTTGAGATGATCGACAAACGCCTTGAGACCGCCTTCGTAGTGGAACACCTCCTCGCGCCCGTCGCGCTCGTCGACCAGACGAATAGCGACACCGGAGTTCAGAAACGACAGCTCGCGCAGGCGCTTGGCGAGAATGTCGTAGTGGAACTCGATGTTGGCGAAGGTCTCGCTGGACGGCTTGAAGCTGATCTGGGTACCGGATTTCTCGGTATCGCCGACCACGCTCAGCGGCGCCTGCGGCACGCCGTGGTGATAGATCTGTTCGTGAACCTGGTTGTTGCGCCAGATAGTCAGCTTGAGCTGTTCCGAGAGCGCATTGACCACCGAGACCCCCACGCCGTGCAGGCCACCGGACACCTTGTAGGAGTTGTCGTCGAACTTACCACCGGCGTGCAGCACGGTCATGATGACCTCGGCCGCGGAGACGCCCTCGGCGTGGATGTCGGTCGGAATGCCGCGGCCGTCATCGGAAACGGTAATCGACTCGTCCGGATGGATGACGATCCGGATCTCGCTGCAATGACCAGCCAGCGCTTCGTCGATGGAGTTGTCGACGATCTCGAACACCATGTGGTGCAGCCCGGTACCGTCATCGGTATCGCCGATGTACATGCCGGGGCGCTTGCGCACCGCGTCCAATCCTTTGAGGACCTTGATGCTCGATGAATCGTAGGCCTGTTCGCTCATTGCTCACTCCATGGTGAAATCATTCCGAATGCAGCCGCCCGCCGGCCAGTTTCGATGCCACGACATCCGTTTGTGGCTGCCAGACGTCGGCCAGCGCCTCGCGATCGACGCTGGTGATGAAGACCTGGCAGTTGAGTCGCTCCAACCATTGGCAGAAGATCCGCCGATGATCGCCGTCGAGCTCCGCCGGCAGGTCGTCGATCAGGTAAAGGCAGGTGCCTCCCGTCAACTGCTCGAGCAGGCGCCCCTGGGCCAATTTCAGCGCGCTGACGACCAGCTTCTGCTGACCGCGCGACAGCACCTCTACCGCGGGATGGCGGCCGACGCGAATGCGCAGGTCGGCACGCTGTGGCCCCTGCTGGGTGAAGCCCATCTGGCAATCGGTATCGCGCCCCATCTCGAAGACATCAAGCAGTGCCCGCTGCCGATCCCATCCCCGCGAGTAGCGTAGCGTCAGATCCGGCAACGGCAGCAGCGCTGCCAGGGTCTCTTCGAATACCGGCACGAAGCGCGTCATGTAGCTCGCGCGCAGCCCGTCCAGACGCTCGCTCCAGTGGGCGAGTTCACGCTCCCAGACATGTATCGACTGGACGTCGATTCTATCATGTCTGAGCAGGGCATTCCGATGTTTCAAGGCCCTTCTGACACGCTTCCAGCTGTCCAGAAACTCCCGCTCGGCATGGAATACGCCCCAGTCGAGGAACTCGCGTCGGGCGGCCGGCGAGCCTTCGAGAAGACGGAAGGCATCGGGGTTGATCAACTGCAGCGGCAACGCCTCGGCCAACTGGGTGATGCGCGCGGCGCGTTCGCCATTGACCCGCAGTTCGAGTTCGGCGCTATCGCGGCGGCGGCGTACCCCGACCGGCAGTGGCGGATCGCCAGCCACCCGCCCGAACAGCGTCACCTCGTCGGCATCGTGGTCGATCAGCGACTTGAGCTTCTGGGTCCGGAACGAACGCGCCATGCCGAGCACGTGGATGCCCTCCAGCAGCGACGTCTTGCCGCTGCCGTTGGGCCCGGTGATCAGATTGATATGCGGCCCCGGCGTCATCTCGAGCGCTCCCAGATTGCGCAGGCCGTGGAAACTCAACCGATCGAGCGGCATGGCACTTGACAACTCATGGCAAGAGACGAGAGGAAACGCCCGGACCGCGGGCAGCGTGGAAAGAAGCACCCGAACATTTAACCGCCGAGATGGAAGAAGTTGGCGAGCGACGATCAGGCGCGGCAAAAATCGGCGAACCAGCGGAGCTTATGTGGGTATAAGTGAGCAAGGTTCGCCGGTTTTTAACAAAGCATGATCGAGCGCAGCCACTTCCCTGCACTCAGAGGCGCATCGGCATGACGACGTAGCGCGCATCCCCACCGCCCGGCTCTTCCATCAGCGCCGAACTGTTGGCATCCGAGAGCGTCATCTGCATGCGATCGGAGTCCAGTACATTGAGTACATCGATCAGATAGCCAACGTTGAAGCCGATCTCCAGTGCGTCGCCCGAGTATTCGATACTGACGTTCTCCTCGGCCTCTTCCTGCTCGGGGTTGTTGGCCATCACCTTGAGGTTGTTCTCCTCGAGGTGCAGGCGCACGCCGCGGTACTTCTCGTTGGAAAGGATCGCCGTACGCGCGAGGTTTTGACGCAATTCGCCGCGCTCGGCGATGAATACCTTGTCGCCGCCCTTGGGAATGACCCGGTCGTAATCGGGAAACTTGCCATCGACCAGCTTGGAAGTGAACGTGAATTCGCCGGTGTTGGCGCGGATGTGATTGGAACCCAACATCAGTTCGACCGGCTCGTCGCTGCCGTCGAGCAGACGCGTCAGTTCCAGCACGCCCTTGCGCGGCACGATCAGCTTGCGTGACGCCTCCATCTCGATGTCGGCGCTACGTTCGCAGACCGCCAGACGGTGGCCGTCGGTGGCGACCGTCCGTACCAGATGGTTGGCCAGTTCGAGCAGCATGCCGTTAAGGTAATAGCGCACGTCCTGCTGGGCCATGGCGAACGAGGTCGAGTCGATCAGATACTTCAGCGTGCCGCGCGGCAGCGACAGCGTGGTGTCGTTCTGTCCGTCTTCGATATTGGGGAACTCGGCCACCGGCAGCGTGGAAAGCGTAAAGCGCGAACGTCCGGCACGCAGCACGACACGGCCGTCCTCCAGCGAGAAGCTGATGTCGGACTGATCCGGCAGCGATTTGCAGATATCCATCAATTTGCGTGCCGGCACCGTGACGGAGCCTGGCTCGTCAACCAGCGCCGGCGTGGCACGGCCGATCAATTCCACCTCGAGATCGGTACCGGTCAATGCCAGTTGTTCGTTCTGGACTTCGATCAGCACATTGGAGAGCACCGGCAGCGTCTGGCGGCGCTCGACCACCCCGGCCACCAGCGTCAGCGGGCGCAGCAGGGCTTCGCGAGAGATGGAAAATTTCATTGGGGCTCCGTTGTTGGTTCAATAAGCCTGAAGTTGAATCCGGTAACCGGTGGATCGCTTTGGGACATGGGACGGACGAAACAAGCCGTCGGGCCGCGCTATCCCATTCTTGCCGTGCCGGACGTCGCTAGCAATCCCCGCGGCCAGGGAATTCGTCACACATCGACTCAACTGGTCAGCAGTCGCATCAGATTCTTGTAATCCTCGCGGATATCCGCGCTCTCTTCCTTGAGTGCCACGACCTTGCGACAGGCGTGCAGCACCGTCGTGTGGTCGCGGCCGCCAAAGGCATCGCCAATCTCGGGCAAGCTGTGGTTGGTCAGCTCCTTGGCCAGCGCCATCGCCACCTGGCGTGGACGCGCCACCGAGCGTGAGCGGCGTTTGGAAAGCAGGTCGGCCAGCTTGATCTTGTAGTATTCCGCCACCGTGCGCTGGATATTCTCGATCCCAACCTGCTTGTCCTGCAGGGCCAACAGATCCTTGAGCGACTCGCGGATGAAATCCTGGGTAATCGGCTTGCCCATGAAGTGCGAGTCGGCAATCACCTTCTTGAGCGCCCCTTCCAGCTCGCGCACGTTGGAGCGGATCTTCTGGGCGATGAAGAAAGCCGCATCGTGCGGCAGATCGACCTCGGCCTGATCCGCCTTCTTCATCAGAATCGCCACGCGGGTTTCCAGTTCCGGCGGTTCGATCGCTACCGTCAGCCCCCAGCCGAAGCGCGATTTGAGGCGTTCCTCGACGCCGCTGATCTCCTTGGGATAGCGGTCCGAGGTCAGAATCATCTGCTGCCCCCCCTCGAGCAGAGCGTTGAACGTGTGGAAAAACTCTTCCTGGGAGCGCTCCTTGCCGGCAAAAAACTGGATATCGTCGATCAGCAGCGCATCGACACTACGATAGAAACGCTTGAAATCATTGATCGCGTTGAGCTGCAGCGCCTTGACCATGTCGGCGACGAAGCGCTCCGAGTGGAGATAGACCACCTTGGCATTGTCTCTGAGACCCGCGAGATGGTTGCCCACGGCGTGCATCAGGTGAGTCTTGCCCAGACCCACGCCACCGTAGAGAAACAGGGGATTGTAGGCCCCGCCAGGGTTCTCGGATACCTGACGCGAGGCGGCGCGTGCCAGTTGGTTCGACTTACCCTCGACAAAGGTTTCGAAGGTGAAATTGGGATTGAGTCCGCTGCCATGCTTGAGGCTGCCCTCGACCTGAACCTGGCGCTCGCTGCCCCGCCGACCGCTCTCCTCGCGTTCACGCGCTCGATCGAGCTGCTTCTCTTTGGTCGCCTCGTTTGTGCGCGGGCTCGTCAGTACTCCCGGCGCTGTGGATCGCTGAGGCTGGCGGCTCGGAGCGGAAACCGGCGCCCCCAGATCTCGCGGCGACACCGCCGCGGCACGTCGACTCCCCACCGTCAGATGAACCTTGGGAGGCTTGCTGCTGGACGCAACCTCGCGCAACAGTTCGTTGATCCGCTTCAGGTATTTGTCGCTGACCCAATCACGGACGAATCGATTGGGGGCCAATAGACAGAGTTCGTCCACTTCGCCGTCCTCCGCCTGCAGAGGACGAATCCAGGTATTGAATTGCTGAGAGCTCAACTCATCCTGCAGCGAGTTCAGACATTGTTGCCAGAGAGCGACAGACACACGACCTCACCGAACGTTGAGAGAATAGAGAATAGAAAAAACGGCCGCACATTGTAGCGTCGGCCTGCCAGGTTATCCACACGAAGTCGACTTTCGAGCAATTGTGGATAAGTCACCCCGCGCGGCTGATGATGCTGTGGATGCCCATGGTAATTGCCGTGAACAAAGTGGTACGACCGATCTCGCCGTCTGGTAGGCGATCCTCACCCTGTGCACGGGTCATGCGCAACTTACCCACAACCAAAAAAATATATTAACGTAATGATATTAAAGAATATAATCTTGTTATCCACAAAGGTTATCCCCATCGTTAACCACATGGTGTGATTGACACTCTCGAGGAACTTCGATCTCGTTCCTCGATCCGGTTGCCGGCATCGCCACGAAAATCGTCGATGGCTGCCCACGTTACCGGTCTCCAGCCAAAGGCGTGACGGGTGACGATTCACTCACAAAGGGGTGTGGATAATTCACGGAAAAATTGCACCCGAACCGCGGATTCACTAGAATTCCCGCTCTTGAGTCGAGTGAGCCCGCTTCCCGCAAACGCGTCGGGCATCCCGCTTCAACCAGTTTTCTTTAGAAATCAACTAATTGGGAATTAGCAGCTATGAAACGCACCTTCCAGCCCAGCGTTCTGAAGCGTAAGCGCGTCCACGGTTTTCGCGCCCGCATGGCCACCAAGAACGGTCGCCAGGTCATTGCCCGTCGCCGTGCCAAAGGCCGTAAACGCCTGAGCGCCTGATCGGACGCCGGGTGTCCGATCAGCGTTTTCCCCGGCAACTGCGGTTGCTGAATGCCGGGGACTACAAGCACGTCTTCGACCACGCTCCCTACAAGGTCCATGGTAAAGGATTGCTGGCGTTGGCCCGACCCAACGCGCTGGGCCATCCACGGATCGGGTTGATCTTCAGCAAGAAGAACGTGCGCCGTGCCGTCGACCGCAATCGCCTCAAGCGCCTCGTGCGCGAGTCCATTCGCCATCAACAGCATCGTTTACCGGCAGTGGATATCGTCATACTCGCGCGACGAGGGGTACATGAGCTGGATAACGCCAGCGTCACCCGCCAGCTCAATGGCATGTGGCGACGCCTGGAGAAGTCCGCTCGCCAGATGCGCCAGATGCGTCAAGACGTTTCGTCTTCCTGATCGGACATCCCCGCGCCGAAGGCCGGGGAGCACCGGCGAATCTCGCCGGTCGATCGCCGATGCCCGGCGCCCACTGACCCATTCCCTTACCGGGCAGACCCCTATATGGATTTGAAACGACTCCTTTTCGTGATTCCGTTGGCCGTGCTGGCCTACCTGCTGATCATGCAGTGGAATCAGGACTACGGTCAGCACGTCGTGAACAACCCGGCGCCGGAGATGGCGGCTTCATCGGGTAACGGCGATGACGGCGAGGGCAATGCCCTGTCCGCGCCGACGGACAGCAACGGCAATGCCAAGCCGATTCAGGACGACATGCCTGCTGGCGCCGATCCGGCCAAGGGCAGCAACCTGATCCAGGTCCAGAGCGACGTACTGGACCTCCGTATCAATCCCAACGGCGGCGATATCGTCTACGCCGCGCTGTTCGGTCATGACCAGGCGCTCGACTCCAACACGCCCTTCGTTCTGCTCAGCGACAACAACGTGCGTAGCTACGTGGCCAAGTCGGGGCTGCAGATCGAGGGCCACTCCGGCCGGATCCCGTTCACCGCCGACCAGAACAGCTACCAGCTCAGCGAAGGTGAAGACTCGATCAATGTCGACCTGCATGGCAGCGTCAACGGCGCCGATATCATCAAGCGCTTCGTCATCAAGCGTGACGATTACGCGGTCAAGGTCGAATATCTGATCGACAACAAGAACCAGCAGCCGGTCACCGCTCGTTTCATCGGCCAGTTGGCACGTGACCAGAGCCAGGATCCGACCAACGGCTCCGGTGTCGGCATGCATTCGTTCCTGGGCGCCGCGTTCTCCTCGCCGGACGAGAAGTACAGCAAGGTCGACTTCGAGGATATCCGCAAAGGCAACTTCCAGAACCGCGACGTGAAAGGTGGCTGGGTCGCGATGATCCAGCATTACTTCACTTCCGCCTGGGTCCCGAATCCCGATCAGCAGAACCTCTATTACGGCAACGTCGATAATCGCGATCGCACTGTCGCCGCCTTCGCCGGCCCCAACCAGACCATCGAGCCCGGCCAGCAGGCGACGCTCGCTGCCACCCTGTTCGTGGGTCCGAAGGTCCAGGATCGCCTCGAGGCAGTGGCACCGAACCTGGAGCTGACCGTCGATTTCGGCTGGCTGTGGTTCCTGGCCAACCCGCTGTTCTGGCTGCTGGAGAAGATCCATGGCCTGATCGGCAACTGGGGCTGGTCCATCGTCCTGCTGACCGTCTGCGTCAAGATCGTACTATTCCCGCTCGCTGCCAAGGCCTACAAGTCGATGGCGCGGATGCGCAAGATGGGCCCGGAAATGAAACGGCTCAAGGAGCAGTACGGCGACGATCGCCAGCGCATGTCGCAGGAGATGATGAAGTTCTACCAGAAGGAAAAGATCAATCCTCTGGGCGGCTGCCTGCCAATGGTGATCCAGATGCCGGTGTTCATCGCGCTCTACTGGATGCTGATGGAGTCCGTCGAACTTCGCCACGCGCCGTTCATGCTGTGGATCAACGATCTATCGGCCAAGGATCCATACTTCATCCTGCCGATCATCATGGGCGCCACCATGTTGCTGCAGCAGTTCCTGAACCCGACACCGCCGGACCCGATGCAGGCGAAGATCATGAAGATGCTTCCGGTTGTCTTCACCTTCTTCTTCCTGTGGTTCCCGGCCGGTCTGGTGATCTACTGGATCGTGAACAACTCGATTTCGATCCTGCAGCAGTGGTTCATCACCAACAAGGTGCTCAAGGAGGATGCCGACAACGGCAAGGCCGTGAAAGCCAAAGGCTGACACTGATCTCCCTCGCACCTCCAGACCCCCGCCCCGGCGGGGGTCTGGCGTTTCAGGGTCTGGCTCTTCAGCACTGGTATTCCACCGAGCGGCCCCGGACAATGCCCGCCAAGTCGGCCACCATATCGATTCTCGGAGAAGCCCATGAACGCGCCGTCCCCCTCTACCAACGCGCCGCTTTACCGCCAGGACACCATCGCGGCACTGGCCACGCCTCCAGGACGCGGCGGCGTCGGCATCGTCCGTGTTTCGGGGCCGTCGGCAAAGGCCCTGGCGGAGCGCATTCTCGGGCATCATCCGACCCCGCGTTACGCTCACTACGGGCCGTTCCAAGGTGATGGTAATGTCATCGACGAGGGTATCGCCCTCTACTTCCCCGGCCCCCACTCCTTCACCGGCGAGGACGTGCTGGAGCTCCAGGGCCACGGCGGTCCGGTGCTGATGGACATGCTGCTGGAGCGCTGCGTGCAACTGGGCGCACGGCTGGCCCGGCCGGGCGAGTTCTCCGAGCGCGCCTTCCTCAACGACAAGCTCGACCTGGCCCAGGCCGAGGCGATCGCCGACCTGATCGACGCCAGTTCACGGGCCGCCGCGGAAAATGCCCTGCGTTCGCTGCAGGGCGAATTCTCGCAGCGCGTGTCGCAGCTGGTCAGCGAGTTGATTCAACTGCGTCTCTACGTCGAGGCCGCGATCGACTTCCCCGAAGAGGAGATCGACTTCCTCGCCGACGGCGTGGTCGCCGCCAGGCTGGCAACGCTGCGCCAGACGCTGGAAACCGTCCGTGCCGCCGCCAATCAGGGTTCGCTGATGCGCGAGGGCATGAACGTGGTGATTGCCGGGCGGCCCAATGCCGGCAAGTCGAGTCTGCTCAACCGGCTGACCGAGCGCGACAGCGCCATCGTCACCGAGATCGAGGGAACCACTCGCGACGTGCTGCGCGAGTACATTCATCTCGACGGCATGCCGCTGCACGTGATCGATACCGCCGGCCTGCGTGACACGCCGGATGCCGTGGAAAGGATCGGCGTTCAGCGCGCCTGGACGGAGATCGAGAAGGCGGATCGGGTGCTGCTGCTGGTCGACGGACGCGAGACGGCGTCGCTCGACCCCGCGGAAATCTGGCCGGAATTCGTCGAGCGCTTGCCCGACCCCGGCCGGCTGACGCTGGTGCGCAACAAGATCGACCAGAGCAACGAAGGTAGCGACTTCGACTTGTCCACAACGCCTCCGGTGATCCGAATCTCGGCAGAGACCGGCGTGGGTGTGGATAACCTGAAGACGCATCTCAAGGCGGTGATGGGGTTCGATGCCACCACCGAAGGTCGTTTCTCCGCCCGCCGCCGCCATCTCGATGCTCTCGACCGGGCGGCCCAGGCACTGGCCAACGGCACTGCCCAGCTCAAGGGCGCCGCCGCCGGCGAACTGCTGGCCGAGGACCTGCGCGAAGCCCAGCAGTCCCTCAACGAGATCACCGGCGAGTTCACCGCCGACGACCTGCTCGGAGAAATCTTCGGCAGCTTCTGCATCGGTAAGTGAATCGGCAATCGCGCCAGCCTAGCTCGACAAGGACTCCTGCAGCACGGATGCACGGATTCGGTCCTCAGCGGTGGCGGGATCGCTTTCGCTCAGGATCGCGCCGATCCGCTTCACAGCCTGCCGCGTCGCGGCGTCGAACAGCGAGTAGTTGAGACGCAGACAGCTGCGATATTTTCCGGTGGCCGAAAACATCACGCCAGGCGCGATGCGAATGCCTTCGGTCATCAACCGAGTATTGAGCGCAACCGTATCCACGCTGGCATCGCACTCCAGCCACAGCAGAAACCCGCCCTCGGGAAAGCTGATCCGGGTCGAGAGCGGAAAGACTTCGGCAATGAGATCGAGCATGGCATTGCGATTGCGCTGATATTGACGGCGCATTCGTCGTAGGTGCGGCTCGAAGTGCCCTTCCCGAATGAATTCGGCGACCGCCATCTGCCCCTGCGTGGCGGTGGAACCGGTTCCGACGTACTTCATGTGCAGGGCTCGCTCAAGATAGCGCCCCGGTGCCATCCAGCCAAGCCGCAGACCCGGCGCCAGCGTTTTGGAGAACGAACTGCAGAGCAGCACGCGTCCATCCTCGTCGAAGGACTTGATCGTGACGGGGCGTGGAAACGCATAGGCCAGATCACCATAGACATCGTCCTCGATGATCGCCACGTCGAAGCGCTGCGCCAACGCGTAGAGCGCCCGTTTGCGCTCTACCGACAACGTATAGCCCAGCGGATTGTTGCAGGTCGGCGTGACCTGGATAGCGCGAATCGGCCACTGCTCCAGCGCCAGTTCCAGCGCTTCCAGACTGATTCCGGTCTCGGGATCGGTGGGTATCTCCATCGCCTTCATGCCGTAGGCCCGGATCGACTGCAGCGCGCCGTAGAAACTGGGCGAATCCACGGCGATGATGCCACCGGGCTCGCACACCGCACGCATGGCGATCGAGATCGCTTCGTGACAGCCGGTGGTCACGACCAGCTCGTCCGGATGCAGCCGACAGCCATGGCCAACCGACAGCCGTGCTATCTCCTCGCGCAGTTCCGGGCGGCCGTGAAGCGTGTCGTAGTTGAGCCCGACCAGATCCTGACGACGACTGACGCGAGAGAGCGCACGCAGCAACGGTTTCAGCGTCGGTGCATCGATATCCGGCATGCCGCGCCCCAGGTGGAAAATCTCGGTGTCCGGCAGTATGCAGGTGCCTTCACGGACCTGCTCCCACTGCGACACTTCAACCGGGCGTTGGGCCGTGCGCCCGACCGGAGGCAGCGCCGGTCGCTCACGCTGCGGCGAGACAAAATAACCGGACTTGGGCCGCGCCAGGATCAGCTGTGCGTCTTCGAGCTGATGATAGGCTTGCTGAACCGTGGAAAGGCTGACCCCATGCGACTCGGCCAGCGCGCGCACCGACGGCAGGCGATCGTCGGGCCGATAGTAGCCCGCCTGAATACGCTCACGTAGATGATCGGCCAATCGTTCGTAGCGGTGCATAAGGCGTCTCCTTGAAGCTTTGCCCCATTGTGTATGGCAGAAAAATAGAGAGCACGATACAGATTCGAGCGAAATGCAGCATACAGACGATATTCGAAGCTTTCTGTATCCAAAAAATTTCTATTTTCTGGATCTGTATGGCAGTACCGCCCCGCCGTAGCCTGAATCCATCGTTCAGCGACCGGGAGTTGTCCAATGCGCCTTGCCCTGTTTTCTCCTCTGTCTCTGGTTTTCTCGCGCTGGAGAACCGCGCGACTCGTTTCGGGCCCATGCCCGCACGCCGGCACTCGCGACACCCGACACATCCATCGTCCCGGGCCCTGGATACGCTGGCGCACCCGCCAGCAGTTAGCACAATTGGATGCACGCCAACTTGCGGACATCGGACTCACGCCTGCCCAGGCGCGACGAGAGATCCAACAACCGTTCTGGCGATAACACCCATTCGAAGAAGACATCCATCAAATTCGAGGAAGAGAACATGACACCAACGTTGCAAACTCAGGCGCTGGTCGAGAGTCGCCGACAATATCGCTACATCCTGATGGATGTCTTCACAGACACACCCTTCGCTGGTAACCCTCTAGCGGTGTTTCCCGATGCACAGTCGCTGGACGGTGAAGCCATGGCTCGGATCGCCAGAGAATTGAATCTCTCGGAAACCGTGTTCATTACCGATCCACTGCGGTGTGGTCGAATGAGCATTAAAATCTTCACGCCGGGTGGGGAGATCCCCTTTGCGGGTCATCCCACCGTGGGTACGGCTTGGTTGATGCGAGCACTTGGCTTGCACGATGGCCGCTCACCGTTGGTTATCGAAGAGAGCGTCGGTGATATCCCAATTCACTTCGAGGGCTCTCGAGCACGCCTCACCACGGCTCGACCCCTTCAAATTAGCGAGTGCTCACTGACAATAGCTCAAGCGGCAGAAGTGCTGGGCCTGTCAATGAGCACGATCATCACGCAGCCGATCATCGCTTCCTGTGGTGTTCCCTATCACCTGATAGAGATATCGGATCTCAATAACCTAGGCAAGGTACAGCTCGATATCGCTGCGTTGCAGAGGATCCTTCCTGATCCCGACAACCGCGATCTCTATCTCTACGTCCGCTTGCCCGACTACCAATTACGCACTCGTATGTTTGCACCAGCGGTGGGGATTCCCGAAGATCCGGCAACGGGCAGTGCTGCTGCGCCGCTCATCGGCTATCTTTCAGGCCAGGAATCCTTCCAGGGAATGCGGACCTGGAAGGTAATCCAAGGCATCGAAATGGATCGGCCGAGCCATATTCACGGACAGGTCGAAATTGATGGCCGAGATATCATAGCGATCCATATCTCTGGTGATGCCGTCATCATCGGGGAAGGAAACCTCTATCTCTGATCGACACGGAACTCAGTTCATTACCGCTATACTGGCTCCTCGAACAGCGTTGCTCGAGGAGCCGAAATGACGGAGTCGAATGAGGGTCGTGAAACCGTACATCACGGCGAGTACAAGGTGCCGGGCGGGAAACTGCTGGTGGCAGATGTCATGGTCCGCGACGGGCGACTGGCGTCGGTACAGCTGTCCGGGGATTTTTTCCTCGAGCCCGACGACGCGCTGGAAGCGATAGACCGCGCCCTCGAGGGCGCCCCGGTCGATGCCGATGCCGGCACCCTGATCGCGAGAATCCAGCCAGCGCTTCCGCCGCAGACCGAGATGATAGGGCTTTCCGTACCTGCCATCGCTACCGTGATCCGACGAGCGCTGGCGAAGACGTCCGATTGGCGCGACCATCGCTTCGATCTGATTCACCGAGCCCCGGAATCGCCGCTTCTGCACATGGCACTGGATGAAGTTCTGACCCGCGAAGTGGCGGCGGGACGACGCGGCCCGATGCTGCGAGTCTGGGAGTGGGATCGCGCCGCCATCATTATCGGCGTGTTCCAGTCGCTGGCCAACGAAGTCGATAGCGATGCGGCAGCTGCGGAAGGCATCGAAGTAGTCAGGCGTATCAGCGGCGGCGGTGCCATGTTCGTCGAGCCGGGCAATACGATCACCTGGTCGCTGATCGTGCCGGAAACCCTGGTCCAGGGGCTCACCTTCGTCGAAAGCTACGCCTTCCTCGACGACTGGGTGATTCAAGCGCTGGGCGACATGGGTATCAAGGCGTGGTACGTGCCGATCAACGACATCACGTCCCCCGGTGGCAAGATCGCCGGTGCTGCCCAGAAGCGCATCAATGGCGCGGTACTCCACCACGTCACCATGGCCTACGACATCGACGCCGACAAACTCACCCGCGTACTCCGAATCGGCCGCGAGAAGCTCTCCGACAAGGGCACCACCAGTGCCGGAAAGCGTGTCGACCCGCTCAGGCACCAGACCGGGCTCGAGCGCGAGACGATCATCCAGCGCATGATCGACTCGTTCGCCGCGCGCTTTACCCTGATACCGTCGTCACTCACCCAAGGCGAGCTGGAACAGGCAAATGCCCTGGCCAACGACAAATTCTCCAGCGAGGCCTGGTTGCGACGCGTACCCTGACACAACGCGGTCGGTTTCGCTCACGGTTGCTATGCTGAATCGGGCCAGCCGATATGCACCACGCAGGTGCAAATAATCGAATAACCTTGGTTATGGTTGCGCCCCATTGTCGATAATATCATCTTATAATAATGACGCTTTTTGCGACCTTCCGTCCCTTCGGCACGCTTACTGCATGGATTGACTCGAGCGATGGCAAGGAGAAGGCTATGTGGTCGTTACTACGACCCATTCGTGCGTTGCTGGGGAGCGTGGCGCTACTACTGCTCGGCAACGGTCTGATCAATACCCTGTTGACACTGCGTGGCGCCGACGAAGGCTTTTCGACCAGCCTGATCGGCATCATCATGTCCGGTTACTTCATCGGCTTCATTGGCGGTACCTGGATCAGCGGCCGGCTGATCAAACGCATGGGCCACATCCGCACCTTCGCATTCTGTGCCGGACTCTGTGCCTCGGCTGCGCTGCTCCACCTGATATTCATCGACCCATGGGTGTGGCTGGGCCTCCGCGTGATCTACGGCCTCTCCTTCATCACCCTGATGACGGTGATCGAAAGCTGGCTGAATAGCCAGGCAGCCAGCCACCAGCGAGGGCGAGTGTTTGCCATCTACATGGTGGTCAATCTGGGCGCGTTGGCGATCGCCCAGCAGATCCTGCGCCTGGATAGCCCCGACGGCTTTCTGCTGTTCGCCCTGGCGTCGATCCTGATCAGTTGGGCGTTGTTGCCGATCACGATCACCAAACGCAGCCAACCCGTCATTCCCGCTCGTCCCAAGAGCAGCCTCAAGGCGCTGCTGGGGTTCGCCCCGCTGGCCGTTGCCGCCTCGGCAATGTCCGGTCTTGCCATGGGCGCGTTCTGGACTTTGACCCCGGTCTACGTGCGCAGTGTCGGCTTCGATGTCGCCGGGGTCGGCGTGGTGATGAGTTGTGCCATCGTCGGCGGCGCCCTGCTACAGATACCGATCGGCCGCTTCTCCGATACCCACGACCGCCCTCGTGTCATGACTTACGTGGTGATCCTGGCCGCGATCGCTGCTGCCGCCATGCCGTTCGCGCCCAGCCAGATGACGCTGCTCGGGCTATATTTCCTGTGGGGCGGGCTGTCGTTCTCGATCTACCCGATTGCCGTGGCTCAGTTGATCGACCAGTTGCATCCCGACGAAATCGTGGCCGGCTCAGCTGATATGCTGGTCGTCCAAGGCGCCGGCAGTGCCGTCGCGCCGATCCTGGCCGGGGTGATCATGCACAACGTCGGCGACCAGGGGCTGCCGCTCTACATTACCGTGGTGCTGGCTCTGCTCGCGGGCTATGCCATCTATCGCCGACGTCATGTCTCGGTTCTGGTCAGCGGCGACACGGCCCATTTCGAACCCATGACACCCACCAGTAGCCAAGCCTTGGAGATGATGTACGACGACGTGCAGAAGGATCTGTTCGCCGACCCCAGTTTCTACGAAGAGCACGAACGCCAGCGAATCGTCGAGATGGCCGGCAAGGCCTGACCCGAATCTGGGCCAACGTCATTCGACGAACGCGCGAACCACTCGCGCAGGGAAAATCGCCCCGGTCCTCAAAGGCCGGGCAGGAGGAAAACATGCTACTTGCAACCGATCTTGACGGCACCTTTCTCGGCGGCGAGTCCGAAGCCCGCCTGAGCCTCTACCAAACTATTGCCGCACACCCGGACATCAAGCTGGCCTACATCAGCGGCCGCAGCCTGGAAGCGATCCTGCCGCTGCTGTCCGACCCAACGCTGCCTCAGCCGGACTACATCGTCGCCGACGTGGGCGCCAGCCTCTATCTGGGCGACAGCCTGCAGCCGATCCAGCCGCTGCAGAACGAGATCGATTCCCGCTGGCCCGGTGAATCCCGGATTGCCAGCGCCATGCAACGCTTCCCAGACGTGGTGCGCCAGGACGAGCCGCAGCTGCGGCGCTGTTCCTACTACTGCCCGCCCGAGCGGGCCACGGACGAGGCCCTGGTCGCCCTCGCCCGGGAGCTGGACTGCGAGATGCTCTATTCGGCCGAGCGCTATCTCGATTTCCTGCCAAAAGGCGTCAACAAGGGCAGCAGCCTGCGGAAATTGATCGAATGGCTCGGAATCGATGAAGGAGAAGTGCTGGTGGCCGGCGATACCATGAACGATCTCGCCATGCTCACCGCCGGTTTCAAATCCGTCTGCGTCGGCGGTTCCGAACCCAAGCTGCTCGAACAGACCCAGAACCAGACACGAGTGATGCACGCCGAAAAGCCCGGCTGTGCCGGTATCATCGAAGCGTTTGCCCACTTCGGCTTTCTCGGCGCCCGTGGCGTGGCGGCGGAGAACCGCCGCGACGAAACCCAGACCGGCAAGGCCGAGCTGGTCATGGTCTACCACCGCCTGCCTTACGAGGAGTATCGGGTCGACGGCAAGATCCAGCGCCGTCGCCCCACTTCTCCCAACGGCATCATTCCCACGCTGCTGAGCTTCTTCGCCGACCAGCGCGGTTCGTGGATCGCATGGTCGATCTACGAGGAGGGTGAAGAAGAGGAAAAATTCGTCACTCACACCAGCGTCGATGCCAAGCAGTACCCACTGCTGACGGCTGCCCGCGTTCCGCTGACCAAGGTTCAGGTCGACACCTTCTACAAACGCTTCTCCAAGGAGGCCTTCTGGCCGACCTTGCATACCTTCTGGGAGCGTGCGCATTTCCGCGAGGACGACTGGGAAGTCTACTGCGAGGTCAACCGCGCCTTCGCCGAACGCACCGCCGAGGAGGCCGCCGAGGGCGCGCTGATCTGGATTCACGATTACAACCTGTGGATGGTACCGGCCTATCTTCGCGAGATGCGTCCCGATCTGCGTATCGCCTTCTTCCATCACACCTATTTTCCTTCGGCGGACGTGTTCAACGTGCTGCCATGGCGCCGCGAGATCATCGGCAGCCTGCTGCAGTGCGACTATGTCGCCTTCCACATTCCGCGCCAAGTCGAGAACTTCGTCGACGTGGCCCGCGGTGTCGTCCCGCTGACTACGCTGTCCCGCCAGAGCTGCGCACCGCGATTCCTGACCTACGGCTGCGCGGTCGGGCTCGAGACCATGACCACGGCGGTCGATACCGGGTCACGCGTGGTGCGGCTCGGCGCACACCCGGTGGGGCTAGATCTCAATCGGATAAGGAACGCGCTCGACCAGGAGGGAGCCAGTTCGCGCATGGCCGAACTGCGACAAGAATTCGAAGGCGTCAAATTGATCCTGTCGGTCGAACGGCTCGATTACACCAAGGGCATTCTCGAGAAGCTCCAGGCCTACGAACTCCTGCTCGACGAGAATCCCGAGCTGCGCGGCAAGGTCACCCTGGTCAGCATCTGCGTACCCGCCGCACGCGAGATGACCATCTACAACGAGTTGCAGACCCAGATCGA
Source organism: Salinicola corii (assembly GCF_008298015.1). Lineage (GTDB taxonomy): Bacteria > Pseudomonadota > Gammaproteobacteria > Pseudomonadales > Halomonadaceae > Salinicola > Salinicola corii. Next base: position 177,545 of record NZ_VTPX01000004.1, read on the forward strand.
GCAGACCATCGGCCATATCAACGGCCGCTTTGCCGACGTCGGATGGACACCGGTCCAATTCTACTTCCGCGGGTTCCCGTTCGAAGAGGTCGTCGCCTGGTACGCCATGGCCGATGTGATGTGGATAACACCACTGCGTGATGGCCTCAATCTGGTCGCCAAGGAGTTCGCCGCTACCCAAGGCATGACCCAGGGGTGCGGCGTACTGGTGCTGTCGGAGTTCGCAGGCGCAGCGGCGGAGTTGAAGGGCGCGGTCCTGACCAACCCGCACGATCTTCACGATCTGGCCCGAACCTGCTATCTGGGGCTCAATCTCCCTCGCGCGGAGGCGGAGGCACGCCTTCGCCAGTTAAACGATATCGTCAGCTACAACGATATCCGACGCTGGGGCGACGAATTCATCGCCGCCATTCAGGGTCAGGAACCCGAAGGCACCGAAAGCCCGGCCAACCCAACCACCGATCTGGTCTGACGAGCTCAGAGAGCAACAGAATGACGGCGCCGCTTGGCGCCGTCACGCTTCGCCGGTCCACCACTCGCCCTGATGCCTCGCGCCGTCAGCCAGCACCGAGGCCAGCGTGGTGAAGGCGTGATTGAGCTCCCGATCGAGCTGCCAAGGTGAATTGAGCAACAGCAAGCCACTGCCGTACATGCCGCGATCGGCGATCGGCTCCCGGACCTGCAATTCGCTGCGCCACAGCTTGGGAATGCCGGCCTGCCTCAGCGTGTCCAGCAACAGTCGATGGCGTCCGGCCGGCAGCAGCGGATACCAGATCAACACCACTGCATGCCGCACCTTCCGCACGACTTGAATCAGCGTCTCGGCGACCTCCTGGTATTCATCTTTTTTCTCGTAGCTGGGATCGATCAGCACGCACAAGCGCGGCGTGGAGACCGGCACCAGCTTTACCAACCCCTTGAGTCCGTCCGCGTGTCGGCGCTGCACGCCGGCGTGGGGCGATACCGTCTGATCCGACAAGTGCCGGTGCTCGCCCGGGTGCAGCTCGAACAGCGTCAGCCGGTCCTGAGACCGCAGCGTCGAGCCCAGCCACCAGGGAGAACCGGGGTAGCGACTCAGCTCGGACCCGGACTGCAGTGTCGCCAATGAGGCCAGCCACTCCCCGATGGGCGACTCGACGCCAAAACTGCGACGCCTCTGCCACAGTCGCTCGATACCGTCATGAAACTCGCCAAGCTTCTGCGTCTCCGCCGCAGCCAACGGATAAAGACCTCGGCCGGCATGGGTATCGACGAAGCTGATGGCGGAGGATTTGCGCATCATGACCGAGACAAGTTGCCTCAAGCCGAGATGCTTGTGAACATCGGCAAAATTGCCGGCGTGATAAGCGTGCTGGTAGGCAAGCATGCGCGTCTGTCCATCAAAAAGGGCGTGGCTCTTGGCCACGCCCGGATTCGAGATCGATACGCCGGTCGCCTCGGGACGGCTCGTCGTCTCAGGACTGCTGAGTCGGCGTCAGGGTAATTTCGACGCGACGATTCTGAGCGCGTCCCGCATCGGTCTCGTTGCTGGCAACCGGGCGCGTTTCGCCGAAGCCGACCGCATTGATCCGGCCGGCTTCGACACCACCCTGCTCGAGGTAGGTCGCCACCGACTGCGCGCGCTGCTCGGAAAGCTTCTGATTGTAGCTGTCCGATCCGGTGCTGTCGGTATAGCCGGCCACGTTGATGCGGGTTTCCGGATAGGAGCGCAGCACCGCGTTGACGTCGTTGAGGGCCTGACGCGCCGGCGTCTGCAGATCGCTGGAATCGAAATCGAACGTCACGCTGCTCGGCATGTTGAGGATAAGATTGTTGCCGTTGCGCTCAACGCCGATGCCCGTGCCATCCAGACGATTACGCAGCTCCTTCTCCTGAGAATCCATGTAGGCGCCGACGCCACCGCCGATCGCCGCACCCGCTGCCGCACCGATCAATGCACGGTCCCGCGTGCTGCTGCCGCCATCGCCAGTCAGCGCGCCGACGACGGCACCCGCTACCGCACCAATGCCGGCGCCGCCCCAGGTGTTCGTGTTACCGCTACCTTGCTGCTGATTGTCAGCACCGTTGGAGGCACAGCCTGCCACTCCGACCGCCACGGCAACCGGAATGGACAGCCAGAACGTCTTTTTCATCATCTTCATGCTTGGAGAGCTCCTTGCTTGCCGATCATCACGCCTCGCCTTGTCGCGAGGTGGGTGACGATGAATCCATCACTGCCCGGCTTTCGCCATCGGAGAGAACTACGCCTCCTCATCGAACAACGCGAGCAGATCGTTCAAGAATAACAGGCCTTGCGGGGTCGCTTGCAGACGTGACGGCGAAGTCGTCAGCAGACCTTGCCGTCGCGCCGCTTCCAGGCGAGGCGTTAGCTCAGACAGCGGTTGCCCGGTATGGTTTTCCCAATCCTCGACATCGACGCCGTCAGTCAGGCGCAAGGCGTTCATCAGGAACTCCAGGGGCAGCGCCCGTCTCTCCACTGTCTGTCCCCCAGCCACGAATCCCCGCGGATCGTTCATCCGACGCAGATAGGCTTCCGGTTGCCGAGTCTTCCAGCGACGCTCGATGCGCCACCGCCCCGCCGGGTCGATCGAGGACAGTTTGCCGTGGGCTCCGGCGCCGATACCCAGATAGTCGCCGAAGCGCCAGTAGTTGAGATTGTGATGCGCCTGCCGCCCGGGCCGGGCGTAGGCAGAAATCTCGTAGCGCGAGAAGTCGGCCGACTCGAGCAGATCATGCCCCGCATCCTGAATATCCCAGAGCCGCTCCTCGTCGGGCAGCGGCGGCGGGTGGGAGAAAAACTCGGTGTTGGGCTCCAGCGTCAGTTGATACCACGACAGGTGCGTCGGCTCCAACGCCAACGCCTGCTCGATATCTCCCAGCGCGGCCGCCAGCGTCTGTCCGGGCAGCCCGTGCATCAGATCGAGATTGACGTTGTCGAAGCCGGCCTCCCGGGCGCTGCGCACCGCGCGCTTTGCTTCCCCGCCGCTGTGGATACGTCCCAGAGCCTCGAGTTGACCAGCGGCAAAACTCTGTACACCGATGGAGAGGCGATTGATCCCCGATCGCCGATACCCCTCGAAGCGCGTTTGCTCCACCGTCCCCGGATTGGCCTCCAGCGTAATCTCGATATCCCGAGCAAAGATGAGACGCTGGCGCAGACCGTCGAGCAGCCGCTGATAGGCCGAGGCGGAGAGTAGACTCGGCGTCCCGCCACCGATGAAGATACTGACGATCTCGCGACCCTGGACCGCATGATGATCCTGATCGAGATCCGCCAGCAGCGCGTCGATGTAGCGGGTTTCCGGTAGTTCGGTATCGCGCCCCACGCCGTGCGAGTTGAAGTCGCAGTAGGGGCATTTGCGCACGCACCAAGGCACGTGGATATAGAGCGCCAGCGGTGGTAAATCCATCATTCCCGGTACTTTTCCGATGCCTTGAGCTGCGCTATCAGCGCCTGTAGCGCGCGTCCCCGGTGGCTTAACCGGTTCTTCTCCTCGGCGCTGAGTTCGGCAACGCTCATGCCGCACTCGGGCACCCAGAACAGCGGGTCGTAGCCGAACCCCCCTTCCCCCCGCGGGTAAGCCAGAATGTCGCCTCTCCAGTCGCACTGGACGATCACTGGAACTGGGTCGTCCGCGTGGCGCAGATAGACCAGCACGCACCAGTAGCGCGCCGTCCTTTCCCCCTCGGGGATTTCCTTGAGCGCCTCCAGCAGCTTGGCGTTGTTGGCGCTGTCCCGGGACTCGCCACTTTTGGCGTCCCCGGCGTAGCGGGCCGAGTAGATGCCTGGCGCGCCGGCGAGGGCATCGACCGCCAGACCGGAGTCGTCGGCCAGTGCCGGCAGACCACTGGCACGCGCGGCGGCGCGCGCCTTGAGGATGGCATTTTCGACGAACGTCAACCCGGTCTCCTCGACCTCGTTGACGTCGAAATCCGACTGCGGCTGGACCTGCAGCCCCAAGGGACCGAGGAGCTGCTGAAATTCCGCCAGCTTTCCGGGGTTGCCACTGGCGACGACCAGATTCTCTATGGACGAGTTCATGGACGAGATTCCTGACAAAAACGTTCATTCTACGGGGCGTGGCATTCGAGGCATAGGAGACCCTGAGCTGGGGTGCCATCACTCACTCACCATATCGGGGATGAGAAACCTCAGAAATTTTCCTGCCGAGACTTTCGAGTCCTCGCAAGCATGAGCGTGTTTTTTCTAGAAAAGGAAACATTGTTTTCTAAAAAACCAAGGGGATATATTAAATAAACAACTGATTTCAATAGATTAATTAGAGAAATTAAGAATCACTTAATTGTCTCCACCATGTCACTTTTTGAAAACCTCAAGACCCTATATTTACAACGCATGGGTTTTATTAACACTATTGAGCTCCAACAATCACGGACCGGCAGCAGGTTGCTCAGCTAGGGATCAAAACGAAAAAGCGTAAAACACTAATTAAAATCCTTCGAAGGGATCAGACCATGAACACTGAACACACCGACATCGTTCTTGTTACGGATTGTAACTCTCAATCCGTACTATTTCTGGATTACATACACCAGAAAACGGGTTGCCGGGTCTCGGCACTCAGCCCGCAGGACCGTTTCCCGGTACCCGAAGGCAGTAGGGTACTCGTGCTACTGGATGGAGATCACGTTCAGGAAAAAGACCTACTGACCTGGAACACCAGAGCCGAGGAGAACGATGCCATCATCCTGTCGGCTTTCAACGTCCGCGATAACAAGCAGGTCATGGAACTGCTGATCGGCATACACCTTCGCGGCGTGTTCTATCGGCAGGATAGCCTCGAACTCATCTGCAAGGGGATCATCAAGCTCCTTGGCGGGGAGCTCTGGATTTCCCGGCCGCTCTCGGCGATGTTGATCGACTTCTATCGTCGCCAACAGGTCAATACCTATCGGCCCGTATGCGGTCTGACACGGAGAGAACTGGAGATCGTCACGCTGCTGGTATCCGGTGCGAGCAATACGGAGATCGCGGAGAAGCTATTCGTGAGCGAACACACGGTGAAGTCGCACCTCTACAACCTGTTCCGCAAGATCAACGTCCACAACCGCATCCAGGCGACCAACTGGGCACGGCAGAACCTGGGAACGATCCCGGTCATGGCCTCGCGCTATGCCAACGGGCGTCGCTGAATCCATCGAGCGGCCCCTTTCCATTCACCGGGAAGCCAATGGGACATGGCTTCCCGGCGGCACCCCTCAGCTTAGTCGCATCCTCTCCTGAATCAGAGAAGCGAGCGTCAGATTGGCATCCGGCGCGGTGGTGTCGAGATGCACCAGATGGGTCGTCTCGTCACTGGCGAACGGCTCGAAACGCTCCAGTTGCCGCTCCAGAATCGACAGGCTTCTCTCCGAGGGTTCTCCGCTTCGCCTGGCTCGCTTGACGATACGAGCCCGTAACGTCGCCCGATCCGCTTCGAAACTGACGATCAGCACGGGAAGCCCCCGCTTCTCGGCCTCGAAACGTAGCCGCTTGCGCTGTTCCAGCAGCAGGCAGGTGGCATCGATACACGCCGGCAAACCCGCTTCGAGTACGGTGCCCGTCAGCTCGGCCAGGCGTCGATAGGTCTGGTCGGTCGCTTTCTCGCTGTAGACGGCTTCCGCGTCGTCGGGAGCCGCGGTGAAATCGAATAGCCGCTTGCGTTCGACATCGGACCGTATCCGCACGCCGCCCAGCCGCCCCACTATCTCCTCGGTGAACCGGCTCTTTCCACTGCCGGAGACGCCAACCGCCAGGATCAGGTAAGGAAAGCGGAATTCGCTGTACTCCTCGGCCATCGTCAGATAGCGGCGGAAGACGTCGATCGGCTCGCCGCCGGGCAGGTCATCCATCACTCCGGCATCGTGATCCCGTACCAGTTCGATCCGTGCCCGCAACAAGGCTCGATAGCGCTTGTAGAAATTGAGCAATCGTACCGCTTGATAGTCCCCGGACAACTCGAGGTACCGATTGAGGGCATAGTGGGCGAATTCCCGCTCGCCACGGGCCTCCAGATCCATGATCAGGAAGGCGAGTTCGCAGGCCACGTCGCACCAACGCAGACGATCATTGAACTCGATGCCGTTGAACAGGATCGCCTTGCCCTCGAACCGCACCGCATTGCCGAGATGGATGTCGCCATGGCTCTCGCGGATGAAGCCTTCTCTCCAGCGTGATTCCAGGATGGGTTCCAGACGCGCGAAGCTCTCGAGCGTCAACGTCTTCACGCTGGATAGCTGCTCGAGATCCTGGGGCGATTCCAGTAGCGGCTCGATCACATCGAATTCGCCGACCAGCATCTCGTGAATGCTCTGCGGCGATCCCAGGGGATTGTCCCCCGAGGCGCTGGAAGCGGATTCGTGAAGCGCCACCAACTGGTCGATGAGGTCGTCGATCAACTCCGCCGAGAGTTCTCCACTGGCCTGCAGCGAACTCAACAGATGGCGGCTGCTGAACTGGCGCATCTTGACCGCGTATTCGATCGGTGAACTGTCGTCGTTGACTCTAGGCGCCTCCTCGGTTCCCGAGATGGCCACGCAGCCGATGTAGAGCGACGGTGCCACGCGACGATTCAGCGCGACCTCCTGTTCGCAGAGACGACGCCGCTTCTCCAGCGTCGAAAAATCGAGAAAGCTGCCATAATCCAGCGACTTCTTGATCTTGTAAGCGTAATCACCGGTCGATACCACCCAGGAGATGGGGGTTTCGAACACTTCGACAGCGCCAATCGGGTGATCGAAACAATCACTCTCCTTGAGCGCCTGTATCAGCGTTCGGCTCATGCGTCGTCTCCCTGTCAGTGGCGTTCGCGACTCATTGTTGACGCATGGCGGCGAAGGCACGCTCGCTGGCCATCAAGGTCGTCTGAATATGGTCATGGGTATGCGCGCTCGACATGAATCCGGCCTCGAATGCCGATGGCGCCAGGTAGACGCCGGACTCGAGCATGTGCGAGAAGAAATCGCGAAACGCCTGTGCATCGCACGCCATGGTCTGCCCGAAGTTATCGACCCGTTGTTGTGCCGTGAAGAACAGGCCGAACATGCCCCCGGCGCGCTGCGTCATCAGTGCGATACCAGCCTCGTGAGCACGTGTCTCGAGTCCGTCGCAGAGCGTTTCGACCCGGGTGGAGAGAGCCTCGTGAAAACCGGGCTGGCACACCTTCTCGAGCAACGTGATGCCGGCCGCCATCGCCAGCGGATTCCCCGATAGCGTGCCGGCCTGATAAACGGGCCCCAGCGGCGAGATCTGCTCCATGATGTCGCGCTTGCCGCCGAAGGCGCCCACCGGCATGCCGCCGCCGACGATCTTGCCCAGGCAGGTCAGGTCCGGGATGACGCCGTAATGCGCCTGCGCCCCGCCCAAGGCCACGCGGAAACCGGTCATGACCTCGTCGAAGATCAGCACGCTGCCGTGGCTGTCGCACACTTCACGCAACGCTTCCAGGAAGCCGGGCTGCGGCGGTATGCAGTTCATGTTGCCGGCCACCGGCTCGACGATGATGCAGGCGATCTGTTCACCCATGGCCTCGAAACATTCGTGTACGGCTTCGATGTCATTGTAAGAGAGCGTTATGGTGTGCTCGGCCAATGACGCCGGCACGCCGGGCGAACTGGGCTCGCCATGGGTCAATGCACCGGAGCCGGCTTTCACCAGCAGCGAGTCCGAGTGACCGTGGTAGTTGCCCTCGAATTTGACGATCTTGTCCCGTCCGGTATACCCCCGCGCCAGCCGGATCGCCGACATTGTTGCCTCGGTACCGGAATTGACCATTCGCACCATGTCGATGGAAGGAATGATCTCGCAGATCAGGTCGGCCATGGTGGTCTCGATCGCCGTCGGCGTTCCGAACGAGAGACCGCTGTCGAGCCGTTCGCGCACCGCACCGAGCACGTCCGGGTCGGCGTGGCCGGTGATCATCGGCCCCCAGGATCCGACGTAATCGATGTAGCGCTTGCCCTCGACGTCGAACAGGTAGGCACCCTCAGCACGCTCGATGAAGACCGGCGGTTGGGACATGCCCTTGAAGGCCCGTACCGGAGAGTTGACGCCGCCCGGGATATGCCGGCAGGCGCGTTCATAGAGTTCGGCGGATGTGGTCATGGTGTTCTCTCCAGCAAATTTCTACTGACATCGATCGATGTCGGATTCCGTCGATGACGTCCCGGTAAGGCCGGCATTGAGCTCGCGCATCGCTCGGGCGACATCCGGCATGCCGAAAATGGCATGAACCACAGCCAGCATCTCGGCGCCCGCCCGCCGTGCCTCGATGGCGGTGCGGGCATCGATGCCGCCAATGGCGACCCGTGGCAAACCCAGATGTGCCACCTCCTCGAGTATCGATAGCGATGCCGGCGCGGCTTCCGGCTTGGTGCGCGAGGCAAAGAAGCGCCCGAACGCCAGATAGCTGGCGCCAGCCTCGGCCGCCTGGCGCGCCAGGATCGGTGAATCATGGCAGGTGGCACCGATGATAGCCCGGTCGCCCAGGCGTCGTCTGGCGGTCGACAGCGAGACATCCTCCTGACCAACATGCAGCCCGACGACCTCCCCCCAGCGCTGCTGCAGTCGCAGCGCCAGTTCCAGGTCGTCGTTGACGATCAGCGGTACCGCGTGGCGCTCGCAGAGCGCAGCCAGCGCATCGCTCTGACGCCAGCGGCGGTCCTCATCCGCGGACTTGTCGCGATACTGCAACAGCGCGATACCCGCTTCCAGTGCCGATTCGCAGGCGACCAGCAGGCGACGATCGTCCGGCAACAGCCGGCTGTCGGTAATCGCATAGAGTCCATTCAGGGTCGATGCAGGCGGGCGTGTCGACATCATCACTCCAGCGTGGCATCGAAGTCCGGCGCGCGCCAGACCCGGTCCGGTAGATACTGGCCCTGGCCCAGCGCCAGGCCGTTGTCCAGCGTATCCCAGGTGAATCGCTGCGCTTGCGCGCAGGCCGCCGCGAGTCCCTCACCGGCGGCCAGCCGGGTCGCCAATGCCGACGCCAGCGTGCATCCGGACCCGTGATAGTCGGCCGGCAGACGTGGCCACTGCCACTGCCGGTTGAGTTCCGGCGTGTGCAGGGTGTGAACCACATGAGCCTGTGCCGATTCCGCGTCCAGCGGATCGGTACCGGTCACCAGCACCGCGGCGCAGCCCAGCGACATCACCTCGACCACCCGAGCCACTTCGTCGGCGTCGTCGATGGTGGAAAGCAGCGCCAGTTCGCGCCGGTTGGGCGTCAGGATATCCACAAGGGGAAGCAGCCGCTGGCGAATCGGCGCGATCAGACCGGGTGTGGATAATTCGGAACCGCGACCGCTGCGGATGACCGGATCGACGATCAGCGGCGTGCCGGGGCTCATTCGGGCGACGTCGATCACCGCCTCCAGCACATCGAGGTCGGGGATCAGCCCCACCTTGATCGCCGCGATACGAAAATCGTCGAACAGGACGCGGGCCGCGCGACGGATGAAATCGCCGCTGCACGACTCGACGCTGATCACGTCGCGAGTCGACTGGACGGTCATGGCAGTGGGCACGGTCACCGGCCAGCCACCACAACCGCGCACGGCCTCGGCGTCCGCGACCAGCCCCGCACCGCCGCTAGGATCGTGTCCCGCCAGAACCATCACCACGGGCTTATCTTCGTAGCGAATCATGACGTCCCCCCCGGGACGCTCGTCACCGCCAGGGATCGTGTGGCGAGATGGTCAATCGTCTCTCGCATGGGAGCTCTCCTCATCGATCGCTTCGGTGTGTCCTGAACTTCGACACCGGACGCATTCATCCTATCAACGTTTACGTCGATAATAGTTCTCGATCGCCTCGCGAGTGATGATACCGGAAATCCTGCGAATCATCGGCGCCGTGGTGTGCTCGACATAGAGCGCGTCGACGCCGGATTCGTTGAGCGTATCGTAGGCCTCGGAGAGCGTCGCCTCCAGATGCACCGGCGCCAGGTCTAGACGCTGCCCCGGCACCTCCTCGAGATCGATCCGCTCATGCTCCGCGAGCCACGCTTCATTGTGCAGCACTCGCGCCAGATGGGCAGCCTTCATCGCCAGTGGGGGCTTGTCCTTGCCCTCCTGGATGATCACCAGCCAGGTCGGCTTGGAATCAAGCAGCGCCTTGGCCCGGTCATGATCGATGACGCGTGGCGTGCGAACCAGATTGCGCTCCATCACCGCCGGCACGGCGACCCGCGACAGTGCCTGCATCAAAGGCTGCTGCAACGGATGGAGCCCTTGCCGGGTCAGGCTGGAAAGGAAGAATCCCTGACAGCGGCAGAGCTGGCGTGCGGTGAGAACGGCGACCACCACTGCCAGCATGCCCGGCAACATGATCGCCGAGTTCCGGGTCAGTTCCAGCAGTGCCAACAGCGCCGCCAACGGTGCCTGCAGCGCCGCCGCCATCATCGCCGCCATGCCGAGTACCGCGTAGAGGGCCGGGGTGGTAACCACGCTCGGCAGCAGCGCGCCACCGACCATACCCATTACCGCACCCACGGCGGCACCGGAGACCAGCATCGGCCCGATCACGCCCACCGGCACCCCGCCCGCCATGCAGACGCCGGTCAAGGCCAGCTTGATCACCGCCAGCACCAGCAGCACGTCCAGCGCCATCGGCCCGTTGAGCATCCGCTCGAGACTGTCGTAGCCGATCCCCTGCACCTGCGGGTACCACCACGCCACGGCACCGGTGAGCAGACCGATGATCGCCAGACGCAGGGCGAACGGTACGCGAGCGAGCGACGGATGCCCCTGGGCCAGACGCACGAAACCACCGGCCAGCACGCCGACGACCAGCGCGGTCAGCACGATCCAGGGCAGATCCAGCAACGAATTGAGCTGCAGCGGCGGCACGCTGAATGCCGGCTCCGACCCGTAGACCGCCCACGAGACCAGCGCACCCATGGTGGCAGCGAGTATCACCGGCATGAAACCGGCAATGGTGTACTCCATCATCACCACTTCCATGGCGAAGATGACACCGGCGATCGGCGTGTTGAACGACGCGGAAATGCCCGCTGCGGTCCCGCAGGCCACCAGCACGCGCAGGCTGTTGTGCGGCAGACGCAGGCGCGAACCGATCCAGCTCGAGGCGGCGGAGCCGAGATGGATCGCCGGTCCCTCTCGTCCGGCCGACAACCCGCCGATAACCGATATCACCCCCACCCACCATTGATTGATCCAGTTGCGCAGCGGCATCTTGCCCTGATGATAGGCGAGACGCTCGATGACGTGGCCGATCCCCATCTTCAGGGCGCGGTTGGGCTGCGGCCACAGCCAGAGCCCGATCAGGGTGACGGCAATCAACGGCAAGGCCGCACGGAAAGCCGGTGACAGGGTCTCGAAGGCTTCCGGATCGTCGCCGGGAATGAAGAACAGCGCGCCAAACTCCAGCAGCAGCCGGAAGGCGACCATCACGGAGCCCGTCAGAATGCCGGCGAATATCCCCAGAAGACAGAGTTGAGGCATGGCGTCGACGCTAGCCAACTGACGTCGAAAACGTTCGAGGCTGGGACGTCGTGGAACGAACCGCGGCACGCGTGACAAACTCTCCTCCTTGCCCGATCTCGATCGCTCGTCTTTCGTGCGCGATACCTGTTCAGGTGGGCGGCCACACCGTGCGAGCGGTTACGGGAGTGACATCATACACCGATCCTCGCATCCCGGAGGTAGATGTCCCCGACACTAAAGTTGACCCTTTTACTTGGTATTAACGATAATGGAGATCTGATGGCGGCTTTGCCGCCCTACGTCATTCGACAGTCCGGTCAAGGCCGGCACGAACGGGAGCGTGACGATGAGTACAGTGGAGTCTTTCGCTCCAACCCCGATGTTCTTCACCGATGCCGCCGCCAGGCGGGTCAGGGCACTGGTCGCCGAGGAGAACAATCCCGAGCTGAAGCTACGGGTCTATGTCACGGGCGGTGGCTGCTCGGGGTTTCAATATGGATTCGATCTCGGCGACAAGACCGCCGAGGACGACACCGTGATCGACAACGGCGACGTCAGTCTGGTGGTGGATCCACTCTCCTACCAGTATCTGGTTGGCTCGACGGTGGATTTCGAGGAAGGCCTCGCCGGGGCCCGTTTCATCATCAAGAACCCCAACGCCCAGTCAACCTGCGGCTGCGGTGCCTCGTTCTCGGTCTAGGTCTAGGTCTAGGTCTAGGTCTAGGAGGCCGGGCGGCGAGTCAGGTCTTGAATCGAAAATTGGCCGAGCGACGAGCAGACAAGGCAAAAATTGAGTAAATAGCGAAGTTTACGAAGTGTAAATGAGCATTTTGACCGAGCTGGCGCTCCAGTCGAATTTTAACCCAGTATGGTCGAGCATAGGCATTTTCGAACAAAACCTAGGTCGACTTGACGTTCAGTAACAACTTTCCTCAAGGTAGTCGTTGATTGTCCCGATCAAACAATGACTTGAGGAACTTATGAAAAACAACATGACCCCGGGCCACTGGCTCGCCATCCCCGCCGTCGCACTCTCCCTGAGCATCTCCGGGCAGGCCTCGGCCCAGGACGCCACGCTCAAGGCCGTCACCGATCCTAGCTTCGTGCCGTTCGAGATGATGGACCAGGAAAGCGGCGAGATGGTCGGTTTCGACATGGACATCCTTCACGAAGTTGCCGATCGCGCAGGCTTTGACATCGATCTCAATACCATGGATTTCAACGGTATCATCCCAGCCGTTCAGACCGGCAACGTGGATCTGGCCATTGCCGGCATCACCATCACCGACGAGCGCCAGCAGATCGTCGATTTCAGCGATCCCTACTACGACTCCGGCTTGCGCATTCTGGTTGCCGATGGCAGCGACGTCGACTCACTGGATGATCTGGAAGGCAAGCGAATCGCTACCAAGATCGGCTCCACCAGCTACGATTACCTGCAGGAGAAGTTGGGCGATAACGCCGAAATCACCCCCTATCCGGGCAGCTCGGACATGTACATGGCCCTGATGGGCGGCAGCGCCGATGCGGTCTTCTATGACGCGCCCAATGTGGGCTATTTCGCCCAGACCAAGGGCCAGGGCAAGGTCAAGACCGTCGGCCCGCTGTATGAAGGCCAGCAGTACGGCATCGCCTTCGCCAAGGGGAGCGACTGGGTCGAACCGACCAACCAGGCTCTCGAGGCCATGCACGAGGATGGCACCTACGACGAGATCCACAAGAAATGGTTCGGCGAGGCGCCGGAATCCGAGTGATCGGCCCCGCCTGACCGGGGGCCGCGCCATGGCGCGCCGGCCCCCGATTTTTTGTGGAAAACGCCACTACCTCAGCGGCCTGAGATATCTCGTCGTGATGCGATGAGAGATCTCTTCGTTGCCTACGGAGATCCCCGTGGAATTCAACTTCCAGTTCGACTGGCAGGCGGCCATCGATTCGCTGCCGTTTCTGCTCAAGGGTTTGCCCTACACCCTGCTCATCTCCTTCGCCGGCCTCGCCATCGGCTTCGTCATCGGCATCGTCTTCGGATTGATGCGAATCGGCCCTTCCCGCTGGATACGCTGGCCCGCCGTGGTCTACGTGGAGGTGTTTCGCGGTACCCCGGTGCTGGTCCAGGTACTGTTCATCTTTTATGGCCTGCCGACACTGCTCGGCGGTCCCATCGACGCGCTAACCGCCGGGATCGCGGCTATCGCCCTCAATGCCGGCGCCTATATCTCCGAGATCGTGCGTGGCGGCGTGCAATCGATCGAGCGGGGCCAGCGCGAGGCCGGGTTGTCGCTGGGACTCTCTCCGCCCCAGACCTTCCGCTACGTGATCTGGCCACAGGCGTTGCGCCGGATGATTCCCGCACTCGGTAACCAGGGTATCGTCAGCATCAAGGACACCTCGCTGTTCTCGGTCATCGGCGTCGGCGAGCTGGTCCGCCAGGGCCAGGTCTATATCGCCAACACCTTCACCGCGCTGGAGGTCTATTTCATGATCGCCCTGCTCTACCTGGCGATCACCCTGAGCCTGTCGCTGGCTCTGAGTCTGCTCGAACGCAAGGGGTTGGTGGGATGAACGATAGCGTAAACCGACAAGAGGCCACCCAAGCGTCCGGGACCTCGCCGATCGTGCGACTCGCCGGGGTCAACAAGCACTTCGGTCGCCTGCACGTCATGCAGGACATCGATCTCAGCGTGGCCCAGGGCGAGGTCGTGGTGATTATCGGCGCCAGTGGCTCAGGAAAGTCGACACTGATCCGCTGCGTCAATGGCCTCGAGCCATTCCAGTCCGGTCGCATCGAGGTCGACGGCAAGACCCTGCTGCCCAATGGGGCCAGCGGCAAATCGCTGCAGGCGGTGCGGACCGAGGTCGGCATGGTGTTCCAGCAGTTCAATCTGTTCCCGCATCTGTCGATCCGCGACAACGTCACCCTGGCGCCCCGCAAGGTCCGCGGCATGACCCGGCGGCAGGCCGATGCCACCGCCGACAGGCTGCTGGAGCGGGTCGGCATCTCGGATCAGGCCGACAAGCATCCGACCCAGCTCTCCGGTGGGCAGCAGCAGCGCGTGGCGCTGGCCCGGGCGCTGGCCATGGAACCGCGCCTGATGCTGTTCGACGAGCCTACCTCCGCGCTGGATCCGGAGATGATCGGCGAAGTCCTGGATGCCATGCGGGAACTGGTCAACGACGGCATGACCATGATGATCGTCACTCACGAGATGGGCTTTGCCCGCGAGGTGGCCGATCGCGTGGTCTTCGTCCACGGCGGCCAGATCGTCGAACAGGGCCCACCCGACCAGCTATTCGATCACCCCCGCCACGAGCGTACCCAGGCGTTCCTCTCCCGGGTGCTCAAGCACTAATTCGAACGTGGGTTAAAGCGTTCCAAAAAACGCGGGCACCGGTGCCATTCCCGGTGTCCGCCTGCCTCGACGGACACTTCGTTCCCTGACAGTACTCTCGGCTCTCCCCTGAACCACGCTTCTCCATTCCCGTCATTGCCTGTCTGCTTCATCGAACCTTGGTGCTTCCTGTCTTCGCTCGAGCGAAAAGCAGCCGAGCCATCGGCTCGCCTCGAGGTCGGAAAACCAGGTCGGACAGGGTCGATTTCGTCATTCACGATTACCCCAGACACTTTTTTCGCCTGTGGATAGTTTTTTTGCCTATCCGGCTGTAACCCTGATTCGTCCGGCACTGGTGGAGAATTCGCGGTTTGTTGACCACCGCGGTAACAGTTGGCGTATACGACGGTGGACAACCGGTGCTCGAACAGCGATGTGCACAAAGTGATCTTCTGTCCACAGGAACCAACGCCGTTGTCAGCAGCCTCCCCAAAGCTTTTCAAACAATCGGATAACAATGCAAGTAGCTGTAGGATATAGGGTAATTCGACTTATCCACTGAAAATGTCCACACCATTAGTTACTACCACAACAGAACTTCTTTATATATTTTTCTTTATTTAGTAATGACTCTGTTGGCTGATGGGCTGAAGCCAATCGGGTGTGGAAAACCCCTGACGGTTACCCACAGGAGGTTTATACTGGGCGGCTTTTCGAGATTCATTCACCACTGTCGGGTGCCTGTTCGAGCTACTCGTTTCCAGCACCTCGTGAGGTAAACCGTGGAGTATCCCGACCGTTTTCAGGTCATCGTGATCGGCGGTGGCCATGCCGGTACCGAAGCCGCGCTAGCAGCGGCACGTGGCGGTGCCCGCACCCTGCTACTGACGCACAACATCGAGACGCTGGGCCAGATGTCCTGCAATCCCGCCATCGGCGGGATCGGCAAGAGCCATCTGGTCAAGGAGATCGATGCCCTCGGCGGGGCCATGGCCCAGGCCACCGATCTGGCCGGCATCCAGTTCCGCGTGCTCAATTCGCGCAAGGGACCGGCGGTTCGTGCCACCCGAGCCCAGGCGGATCGCGTACGCTACAAGGCCGCCATTCGCGGGATGCTGGAAAATCAGCCCAATCTCACGCTGTTCCAGCAGGGCGTTGACGATCTGGTTGTGGAAAACGATACCGTCGTCGGCGTCACGACCCAGACCGGCATTCGCTTCATGGCGGATACCGTGGTGCTGTGTACCGGGACGTTCCTGGGTGGCGTGATCCATATCGGTCTGGACCATCATGCCGGAGGGCGCGCCGGCGACCCGCCGGCCAATGCACTGGCTCAGCGGCTGCGGGCGCTACCGTTCCGGGTTGATCGGCTGAAAACTGGAACGCCGCCGCGGATCGATGCCAAGAGCGTCGATTTTTCCCGGCTCGAGCGCCAGCCTGGCGATACGCCGTTACCGGTGATGTCCTATCTGGGTAGCCGCGAACAACATCCGCGTCAGGTCGATTGTCATATCGCCCATACCAACGAGCGCACTCACGAGATCATCTTTGCCAATCTCGATCGCTCGCCGATGTATTCCGGCGTGATCGAGGGCGTTGGCCCGCGCTACTGTCCGTCGATCGAAGACAAGGTCCATCGCTTTGCCGACAAGACCAGTCACCAAGTCTTCGTCGAGCCCGAAGGGCTGGACACCCACGAGCTCTATCCCAACGGGATTTCTACGTCACTGCCGTTCGATGTCCAGTTGCAGGTCGTGCGTTCGATCACCGGCCTGGAAAGCGCGCATATCACGCGGCCGGGTTACGCTATCGAGTACGACTTCTTCGATCCGCGCGATCTCAAGCATTCGCTGGAAACCAAATTTATCCACAACCTGTTCTTCGCCGGCCAGATCAACGGCACCACCGGTTACGAGGAAGCCGGCGCCCAAGGGCTGCTGGCAGGGCTCAATGCCGCACGCCGAGCGCAAGGCGAATCGGTCTGGTGGCCGCGACGCGACGAGGCCTACTTGGGCGTGCTGGTCGACGACCTGATCACCATGGGTACGCAAGAGCCCTACCGCATGTTCACTTCGCGCGCCGAATATCGGCTGCTGCTGCGCGAGGACAACGCCGACCTGCGTCTCACTGCCACCGGTCGCGAACTGGGGCTGATCGATGATCATCGCTGGTCGGCCTTCGAGACCAAGCGCGACAGGATCGAACGGGAGAGTGCACGCCTACGTTCGACCTGGGTCCAGCCGAAAACCGAGGCCGGTGATCGAGTGGCCGACAAGCTCGGCCAACCGTTGGCTCGGGAGTACAGCCTGATGGATCTGCTCAAGCGCCCCGAACTCGGCTACGCCGACGTCGCGTCGCTCAAGGGCGAGGCCGTCAGCGACGAACTGGTGGCCGAGCAAGTGCAGATCGAGGCCAAGTACGAGGGCTATATCGCGCGGCAACAGGACGAGATCGATCGCCTGCGCCGTCACGAAGCCACGCCGCTGCCGGAATCGCTGGATTATGCCAAGGTCGAGGGGCTCTCCAACGAGATCCGCCAGAAGCTCGAGCAGGCACAACCGCAAACCCTCGGCCAGGCCGGCCGGATATCCGGGGTCACCCCGGCGGCGGTGTCTATTCTGCTGATCCATCTCAAGAAGCGTCGGCTGATCGACGACAGCCGGGCATTGAGCGCATGACGCCAGCGTGTGAACGGCTGCTGGACGAGGGCCTGGGGGCTCTCGGGGTCGCTATCGATCGTGGACAGCGCGAGCGACTGTTGTCGCTGCTCGCGCTGTTGCACAAGTGGAATCGCGCCTATAACCTCACCGCAGTACGCTCGCCCGAGGCGATGGTCGGCCGTCATCTGCTGGATAGCGCCAGTGTCGCTTTCGCCGTGGGGGGCACCAACTTGCTGGACGTCGGTTCGGGGCCGGGTTTTCCGGGGTTGGTGCTGGCGATTCTGGATCCCGGACTTCAGGTCACGCTACTGGACAGTAACGGCAAGAAAGTCCGTTTCCAGCGCCAGGCGGTAATGGAACTGGGGCTCGACAACGTTTGCTGCGAGCAGGTTCGAGTCGAATCTTTCGACGCCACGTTCGATCAGGTTATCTCGCGCGCTTTCGCGGCGCTGGGCGATTTCATCGGACTCACCGAACCGCTACTGGCCCGAGGTGGCGAATGGCTGGCGATGAAAGGGGGCCTCGAACCCCGGGAACTCGAATCGCTGCCGCCCCATGTCGTGGTGCGCGAGTGCCGCGCTCTGGCAGTGCCCGGAGTGGATGACGCCGAACGTCAGTTGCTCCGCCTCGGGCGGGACGAAGACTCGGGCCATCGGTAGTAGGCTCGTCATGAGCCGGACGTGATGAACAGTGGCGTCGTCGACGCCATGCCCGATCAGCGCTAGCGGATCGCTCGCGATCCACAGGATCAGTCTCGACGAAGGGAGTCGCCAGTGACCAGAATCATTGCATTGACCAACCAGAAGGGTGGCGTGGGCAAGACAACGACCGCGGTCAATCTGGCGGCTTGCCTGGCGGCACTGGATCGCCGAGTACTGCTGATCGATCTCGATCCGCAGGGTCACGCCACCATGGGCAGCGGTGTCGACAAACACGATCTCGACGGCAGCGTGCTCGACGTACTGCTCGGCGACAAGAGCGCCGCCGAGGTGATTGTCGACTGCGCCGTGGCCGGGTACGCGTTGCTGCCGGGCAATGGTGACCTGACCGCCGCCGAGGTCGATCTGCTCGATCGTGATGGCCGCGAACGGGTGCTCCAGGCCGCCATCGAGAGCGTCGCTGCCGATTACGACGTAGTGATGATCGATTGCCCCCCGTCCCTCAACATGCTGACGGTCAATGCGCTTACTGCTGCCCACGGCGTACTGATCCCCGTACAGTGCGAGTTCTATGCGCTCGAGGGCCTCTCGGCGCTGCTCGATACCGTCGAACAGATTCAGGAGAGCGTGAATCCCACGCTCGAGATATTCGGCATCGTGCGAACCATGTACGACCCGCGTAACAGCCTGACCCGCGACGTCAGCAAGCAGCTCGGCCAGTATTTCGGCGATTCTCTACTCAAGACCACCATTCCGCGTAACGTCCGGGTGGCGGAAGCGCCGAGTCACGGCGTACCCGTCACCAAATACGCGCGTCTCTCGCGTGGCAGCCAGGCGCACCGCGTTCTGGCCAAGGAACTGATTCGCCGGTTGGCGCTGTAATGACGATGACTGCTGCGAGGAATATCCCATGACGACGCGCAAACGCCCCCTGGGCCGCGGCCTCGATGCCTTGATCGGTTCCAGTGCCCGTCGCCGCGACAGTCTGTCGCCGGAAGCCGGTTCTGAAAAGCCCTCGCCAGCCCAGGCACCACCGGAATTCGATGCCGCCCAGGAGCGGCTCGAACGTCTGCCGCTGCGCCAGTTGACCCGCGGCAAGTATCAGCCGCGGCGCGATATTCAGCCCGAGGCCCTGGAGGAGTTGGCCGATTCGATCCGGGCCCAGGGCGTCATGCAGCCGATCGTGGTGCGACAAATTGGCGCAGAGCGTTACGAGATCATTGCCGGCGAACGTCGCTGGCGGGCTTCGCAACTGGCCGAGCTCGAGACCATTCCGGCAGTCATTCGAGAAGTCAGCGACGAGGTAGCGCTGGCCCTGGCATTGATCGAGAACATCCAGCGCGAGAACCTCAATCCGGTCGAGGAGTCGATGGCGCTCAAGCGTCTACTCGACGAGTTTGAACTGACCCAGCAGCAGGTTGCCGATGCGGTGGGGCGTTCACGTGCCCAGGTCGCCAACCTGCTGCGCCTGCTGGCGCTGGATCCTCAGGTACTAACCCTGCTGGAACGCGGTGATCTGGACATGGGGCATGCTCGCGCTCTGCTGAGTCTGCCGGCCGCCAAGCAGCGCCATGCGGCCCACGAAGTCGTGGCCCGCGAGCTGACCGTGCGCCAGACCGAAGCCCTGGTCAAACAGATTGCCAGCGGCCAAACGAAAGCCGATGCCAAGAAGCCACCGGCGGACGTTGGCCGGCTCGAGAATCGTCTGGCCGATCTGTTGGGCGCGCCGGTCAAGATTCACCACAACAGTTCCGGCAAGGGACGGGTCACCATCCGTTACACCAGCCTCGACGAGCTGGACGGCATACTGGGCCATATCCGCTGAAAGGTTGGTATTCGGTGGTGCGACGAGAGAAAAAAACATTTAGCGCGTTAACGGAATTTACGCACTTTTCGTGATCGTTTACTCGAAAAGACGCATCAGATCGGTGCAGGTTCGGTTGAAGCGGCATGGCCGCTTCTCTATAATCCGCCGAGATTTGCCAAGCTGACGCTGAACACAGACATCGCACGTGGAAACAACAACGTCATCCTAGGACTCAACGGCGAGACCGACGCCATGCAACCAGCGGCACCGGCCAAGCTTCCAAGACCGCGAATCGCGGGGTTGATCCTGTTACAGTGCGGCGTAGTGATGGGGCTGGTCCTCATCGGTTGGGTTGGCTGGGACCTCGGAACGGCGTTTTCCGCTTTGACCGGTGGTCTCGTTGCCGCCATTCCCAATGCCTTCTTCGCCTGGCGCGCCTTTCGCTATCAGGGGGCGGCGCAGGCGAGATACATCGTCAAGAGTTTCTACCACGCCGAGGCCGGCAAGTTCGGTTTGACGGCGGCACTGTTCACGCTGGTGTTCGTGACCGTGCCCCCCTCAAACCCCGCTTTCTTCTTTGGCGCTTATGTCGTGACGCTGCTGGTGCACTGGATGGGGCCCTGGCTCCTGCACCGCCCGTCACACATTCAATCTCGAGGCTGAACCATGGCTGGCAACAACATGACGAGTACGGAGTACATCCAGCACCATTTGCAGAACATGACGTTCGGTCTGCATCCGGAAAACGGCTGGTCGATGGCTCATTCCGCTGCCGAGGCCAAGGCCATGGGATTCTGGGCCATCCACGTCGATACCATGCTGTGGTCGATCGGCCTCGGGGTGCTGTTCCTGTACCTGTTTCGTCTGGTGGCCAAGCGCGCTTCCACCGGCGTGCCGACCGGTCTGCAGAACTTCGTCGAGATGATGGTCGAGTTCGTCGATAACTCCGTGCGCGAAACGTTCCACGGCAAGAGCCGACTGATCGCGCCGCTGTCGCTGACGATCTTCTGCTGGATTTTTCTGATGAACATCATGGATCTGGTGCCGGTGGACTTCCTGCCGGTGCTGGCCCAGAAGGTAGGTGCCTGGTTCGGTGCCGACCCGGCGCACGTCTACTTCAAGGTTGTCCCCACGACCGACGTCAATGCCACGCTCGGCATGTCGCTATCCGTTTTCGCGCTGATCATTTTCTATTCCATTCGTTCCAAGGGCCTGTCCGGTTTCATCGCGGAATTGACACTGCACCCGTTCAACACGCCCAATAAACTTGCCCAGATCTTGTTGATTCCGGTCAACTTCCTGCTTGAAGTCGTTACCTTGTTGGCCAAACCGGTTTCGCTGGCGCTACGACTGTTCGGTAATCTCTACGCCGGCGAACTGATCTTCATCCTGATAGCCATGGTCGGATTGTGGCAGTTGCCGCTGCACTTCCCGTGGGCGGTGTTCCACATTCTGATCATCACGCTGCAGGCCTTCATCTTCATGATGCTCACCATCGTCTACCTGAGTATGGCGACGGAAGAGCAGCATTGAGACGCGTTCCCGTTAACCCCTGACCCTTAGTAAAACTCGACTGAGCAAGACTCGACTGAAACTGGAGAGAACCATGGAAGCACAAGTTCTGGGCATGACCGCAATTGCCGTTTCTCTGTTGATCGGCCTGGGTGCCCTCGGCACGGCCATCGGCTTCGGCATTCTCGGCGGCAAATTCCTGGAAGGCGCCGCGCGTCAGCCGGAAATGATCCCGCAGCTGCAGGTCAAGATGTTTATCGTCGCTGGCCTGCTCGACGCCGTGACCATGATCGGTGTCGGTATCGCCCTGTTCTTCACCTTCGCCAATCCGTTTGTCGGTTAACGTCGCCTCGAGGCCCGCGAGGCCCCCGGTGACCCTAACCCCAAACCCGTGACGCGAGAGGTGCTGGCGTGAATCTGAACCTTACACTGATTGGTCAGGCCATTGCCTTTGCCGTCTTCGTCTGGTTCTGCATGAAGTATGTATGGCCGCCGGTCATGCAGGCCCTGCAGGAACGACAGAAGAAGATTGCCGATGGTCTGGATGCAGCCAGCCGTGCGACCCGTGATCTCGAACTGGCTCAGGAAAAAGCCGAAGAGACATTGCGGGAGAGCAAGGAGCAGGCGCAGCAGATCCTGGAACAGGCCAACAAGCGGGCCAATCAGATCGTCGAAGAAGCCCGTGACAACGCGCGGGCCGAAGGCGAGCGCATCATCGAAGGCGCTCGCAGCGAAATCGATCAGGAGATCAATCGCGCGAAGGAAGAGCTGCGTGCCCAGGTATCGCTGCTGGCCGTGGCCGGCGCCGAGCGTATCCTGGAGTCCTCCATCGACGAAGCCAAGCATCGTGAGCTCGTCGACAAGCTCGCTGCCGAGCTCTAAGGAGGCGCACCATGGCTGAATCGTCTACCGTCGCTCGACCCTACGCCAAGGCGGCGTTCGAGTTCGCGCGCGATAACAAGGCGCTCCAAGCGTGGTCCCAGAGTCTGTCACTGGTCGCCCTGGCGGCCGGTGACAGCGATGTCCGTGAACGCATACTCGGCAACCCGCGGCTGACCGCTGACGACAAGACGCGTTTGCTGCTGGAAGTCTGCGAAGACCAACCCCTTGACGAGAGCGTGGGAAATTTCCTGCGTCTCGTCGGCGAAAAGGGGCGTCTGGCTGCGTTGCCCGACATCTTTGACGAGTTCGAGGCGCTGCGCGCCCAGGAAGAAAAGCGGGTCGATGTCACCATCGTCTCCGCCTTCGAACTGGATGACGCCCAGCAGAACGTGCTCGTCGAGGCTCTGAAGAAGCGCCTGAATCGTGAAATCTCCATTACCACTCAAGTGGACCGCGACCTGCTGGGCGGCGTGATCCTGCGTACCGGAGACACCGTCATCGACGGCTCCGTGCGCGGTCGATTGCAACGTCTGCGCGAAGCGCTCACCGCTTGAGTTCGAGGGACATGGCATGCAGCAACTGAATCCTTCCGAGATCAGCGACATCATCAAACAGCGTATCGAAAAGCTGGATGTCGCTTCCGAGGCCCGTAATCAGGGCACCGTCGTCAGCGTCGCTGACGGCATCGTTCGCATCCACGGCCTGGCCGACGCGATGCTGGGCGAAATGATCGAGTTCCCCGGTGGCGTCTTCGGCATGGCGCTCAACCTAGAGCGCGACAGCGTCGGCGCCGTGGTGCTGGGCGACTACCTCGAGCTCGAAGAGGGCATGACCGCGCAGTGCACCGGTCGCATCCTCGAAGTGCCGGTCGGTCGCGAACTGATCGGACGCGTGGTCGATGCGCTGGGTAATCCGATCGATGGCAAGGGCGACATCGACGCCAAGATGACCGACGCGATCGAGAAGGTCGCGCCGGGCGTCATCACGCGCCAGTCGGTCGACCAGCCGGTGCAGACCGGCCTCAAGTCGATCGACTCCATGGTGCCGATCGGTCGTGGCCAGCGCGAGTTGATCATCGGCGATCGCCAGATCGGTAAATCCGCCGTGGCGATCGACGCGATCATCAATCAGAAGGGTACGGGTATCACCTGTATCTACGTGGCCATCGGTCAGAAGCAGTCGACCATCGCCAACGTGGTGCGCAAGCTCGAACAGCATGGTGCCATGGATCACACCATCGTGGTCGCCGCCGGTGCCGCCGATCCGGCCGCCATGCAATATCTGGCGCCTTACGCCGGCTGCACCATGGGCGAGTACTTCCGCGACCGCGGCGAAGACGCGATGATCGTCTACGATGACCTCTCCAAGCAGGCCGTCGCCTACCGCCAGATTTCGCTGCTGCTGCGTCGCCCGCCGGGTCGTGAAGCCTATCCGGGCGACGTCTTTTACCTCCACTCGCGTCTGCTCGAGCGTGCCGCGCGCGTCAATGCCGAGTACGTCGAGAAGTTCACCAACGGTGAAGTGAAAGGCAAGACCGGTTCCTTGACCGCGCTGCCGATCATCGAGACCCAGGGTGGTGACGTCTCCGCGTTCGTTCCCACCAACGTGATCTCGATCACCGACGGCCAGATCTTCCTCGAGACGGGCCTGTTCAACTCGGGTATTCGTCCGGCGATCAACGCCGGTCTCTCGGTATCGCGTGTGGGCGGTTCGGCGCAGACCAAGATCATCAAGAAGCTGGGCGGCGGCGTGCGTCTGGCGCTCGCGCAGTATCGCGAACTGGCGGCGTTCTCGCAGTTCGCGTCGGATCTCGACGAGGCGACTCGCAAGCAGCTCGAGCACGGTCAGCGCGTCACCGAACTGATGAAGCAGAAGCAGTACTCGCCGTTGTCGGTGGCCGAGATGGGCGTCACGCTGTACGCCGCCAACGAAGGTTTCCTGGACGACGTCGCGGTCGACAAGGTACTGGATTTCGAGCGTGCGCTGCACGACTACATGAAGTCCGAGCATGCCGACCTGCTCGACAAGATCAACCAGAGCGGCGGCTACGACGACGAGATCCAGCAGGGTCTCAAGTCGGGTCTCGAGTCGTTCAAGTCCACTCAGACCTGGTAAGTGGCGCGACCCGCTCTCCCGCGATGCGATGAGAGCGGGTCGTCCCGCCCGACTGAGCGGCATGAATCAGGGTGATCCGAGATGGCAGCTGGAAAAGAGATCAAATCCCAGATTGGGAGCATCAAGAACACGCAGAAAATCACCAGCGCCATGGAAATGGTCGCTGCGTCGAAAATGCGTCGGGCTCAGGAGCGCATGGTGGCCAGTCAGCCCTATGCCAAACTGATCCGCCGGGTGGTCGGCCACGTCGCCAAGGCCAATCCGGAATACCGTCACGACTATATGATCGAACGCGACGTCAAGCGCGTCGGTTATATCGTCGTTTCCAGTGATCGCGGGCTCGCCGGCGGCTTGAACGTCAACATGTTCAAGGCGGTGGTCAAGCACGCGCGGGACTGGGACCAGAAGGGCGTCGGCGCCGACTTTGCGGCGATCGGCAGCAAGGCCGGTGGCTTCTTTCGCAAGCGCGGCGGCAATCTGCTGGCGGCCAAGAAGGGCCTTGGCGATGCGCCGGAAGCTCAGGATCTGGTCGGTAGTGTCAAGGTGATGCTCGATGCCTTCGATGAGGGCAGTCTGGATCGGCTTTACGTGGTGTACAACGAATTCGTCAACACCATGAGCCAGAAACCCGTCGTGCGTCAGCTGCTGCCCCTGGAGGCAGTCGAGGACGAAAGCGGTGGGGATGAACAACCCAGTCCCGGTGATACGCAGAAGAGCTGGGACTACCTGTATGAGCCGGACGCCAAGACCCTGCTCGATCACCTGCTGGTTCGCTACGTCGAATCCCAGGTGTATCAGGCCGTGGTGGAGAACGCGGCTTGTGAGCAGGCCGCGCGCATGATCGCGATGAAGAATGCGACAGACAACGCCGGCGATCTGATTGACGATCTTCAACTGGTGTACAACAAGGCGCGTCAGGCGGCCATTACCCAGGAAATTTCGGAAATCGTCGGTGGTGCCGCGGCGGTATGACGACATCGCCGTCTGCGCGACGGCGATCTCGAGTACGGCTTGGCCCAACAGGTTTCATTTGCAGGTTTACGAGGAACCACTATGAGCGGACGTATCGTACAAATCATAGGCGCGGTGGTTGACGTAGAATTCCCGCGGGACGACGTGCCCAAGGTCTACGACGCGCTGACGGTCTCGGGTAAAGAGGCCGTTCTCGAAGTGCAGCAGCAGCTCGGCGACGGCGTGGTTCGTGCCATCGTCATGGGCTCCAGCGAAGGTCTCCAGCGCGGCATCGAAGTGGTTAACACCGGTGCCCCGATCTCCGTGCCGGTGGGTACCGAGACGCTGGGCCGTATCATGAACGTGCTCGGTGAGCCGATCGACGAAGCCGGCGATATCGGTTCGGACGCCAAGCGCATGCCGATTCACCGTCAGGCGCCCGGCTACGCGGATCAGGCGGCTTCCAGCGATCTGCTGGAAACCGGCATCAAGGTCATCGACCTGGTCTGCCCGTTCGCCAAGGGCGGCAAGGTCGGCCTGTTCGGCGGCGCCGGTGTCGGCAAGACCGTCAACATGATGGAGCTGATCCGCAACATCGCCACCGAGCACAGCGGCTACTCCGTGTTCGCCGGTGTCGGTGAGCGTACCCGTGAAGGTAACGACTTCTATCACGAGATGGACGAGTCCAACGTTCTCGACAAGGTGGCGCTGGTCTACGGCCAGATGAACGAGCCCCCGGGCAACCGCCTGCGCGTGGCCCTGACCGGCCTGACCATCGCCGAGAACTTCCGCGACGAAGGTCGTGACGTCCTGCTGTTCGTCGACAACATCTACCGCTACACCCTGGCCGGTACCGAAGTGTCGGCCCTGTTGGGTCGTATGCCGTCGGCGGTGGGCTATCAGCCGACGCTGGCCGAAGAGATGGGCGCCCTGCAGGAGCGTATCACCTCGACCAAGACCGGCTCGATCACTTCCGTCCAGGCCGTCTACGTGCCCGCGGATGACTTGACCGACCCGTCGCCGGCGACCACCTTCGCCCACCTGGACTCCACCGTGACGCTGTCGCGCTCCATCGCCGAGCTGGGTATCTACCCAGCCGTCGATCCGCTCGACTCCACGTCGCGCCAGCTCGATCCGCTGGTCGTCGGCGAAGAGCACTACAATACGGCTCGTGGCGTGCAGAACGTGCTCCAGCGCTACAAGGAACTCAAGGACATCATCGCCATCCTCGGGATGGACGAGCTGTCCGACGAAGATAAGCTGGCCGTGGCCCGGGCGCGTAAGATCCAGCGCTTCCTGTCGCAGCCGTTCTTCGTCGCCGAGGTTTTCACCGGCGCGCCGGGCAAGTACGTGTCGCTGCAGGAAACCATCCGTGGCTTCCAGGGCATTCTCAACGGCGACTACGACGACATGCCCGAACAGGCGTTCTACATGGTCGGCACCATCGACGAAGCCGTCGAGAAAGCCAAGAGCATGAAGTAAGGGAAATGCTGAATAAATCGACGAACAGGATGAAGCGCAAGGCGCACGGAGCGCAGAAGGCGAGACATAACATGGGGTTAGGCGAGTCTTCGAGCACCGCGCAACGCAGCGATTCGCCTGTGCAGTCATTTATGCAGTGTTTCCTAAGCCTGCAGACTCCCGGGAGATAAATCGCTATGGCCACATTTCAGTGTGACATCGTCAGCGCCGAGAAGGAGATCTTCTCGGGCAACGTCGAGCAGCTCATTGCTGCCGGCGTGGCCGGCGATCTGGGTATCCTGCGCGGTCACGCGCCGCTGCTGACCGAGCTCAAGCCCGGTCCGGTGCGCGTGATTCAGGAGAGCGGCGAAGAAGAGCTCTACTACGTCACCGGCGGCTTCCTCGAAGTGCAGCCGGACGTGGTCTCGGTGCTGGCGGATACCGCCACCCGAGCCAGCGATCTCGACGAAGCGGAAGCCGAGCAGGCGCGGCAGCATGCGCTGGCTTCGCTCAACGAGAAGCAGACCGAGCTCGACTACGCGCGTGCCTCCGCCGAACTGGCCGAAGCTACCGCCCAGTTGCGCACGCTGCAGCAGCTGCGTCGCAAGGGCGGCCGCGGCTGAAGCGGCAGGCGCGTCTGCCGAGGCAAGCGCTGGTGCAGTACCCGAAGGCGACTCCCCTGGAGTCGCCTTTTTCATGGCCCGCGTTCGGGTGCGACGATCGGATTTCTGCCGGATCGCCTCGACGCGCTAGAATGACGCCCGGTTTTCACTGATCGAAGGATTGACCCCATGACACTCGACGTCGTGATACTAGCCGCCGGCCAGGGCACTCGCATGCGCTCGAAGACGCCCAAGGTGCTGCACGAGCTGGCAGGCCGCCCGCTGGTTCAGCACGTCGTCGATACCGCAGCAGGACTGGAGAGCGCGCGCCTGCACGTGGTGGTCGGCCATGGCGGAGAGTCGGTGCGGGAGACGCTGGCGAGCGCCGGTTCGACGTCCGGCGATGGCGAACTCGGCTTCTGTGAACAGACTGAGCAGAAGGGCACCGGCCACGCCGTGGCCCAGGCGTTGAACAGTCTCGGCGACGGCAAGGTGCTGGTGCTCTACGGCGACGTGCCGCTGATCCAGGCTCGCACCCTTGAGACGCTGCTGGATGGCGTCGACGAGCAGCACATGGCGCTGCTGACGGTGACGCTGGACGATCCCACCGGCTACGGCCGGATCGTGCGCAACGACAAGGGCGCGGTCATCGCCATCGTCGAGCACAAGGATGCCAGCGACAAGCAGCGCGCCATCCGCGAGTGCAACACCGGCATCATGGCGATGACCGCCGCGCAGTTGCGCCGCTGGCTGCCCGAGCTTTCCGCCGAGAACGCCCAGGGCGAATACTACCTGACCGACGTGATCGCCATGGCCGCGGCCGACGGCGTCGAGGTCACCGCCAGCCAGCCGAGTTCACCGGTGGAGGTCGAAGGCGTCAACGACCGTCGCCAGCTGGCGGCACTCGAGCGCGCCTATCAGCGTCGCCAGGCCGATCGCCTGATGACCGCCGGTGTTTCGCTGGCCGATCCGGAGCGCTTCGACCTGCGTGGCGACGTTACCGTCGGCCGTGACATCCGAATCGACGTCAACGTGATCCTGGAAGGCCGGGTGACACTGGAAGACGACGTCGTCATCGGTCCCCACTGCGTGATCAAGGACTCCATCCTGCGACGCGGTGCGGTGGTGAAGGCCAACAGCCACCTGGAGGGCGCCGAGATGGGCGAGGGCAGCGACTGCGGCCCGTTCGCCCGCCTGCGCCCCGGCACGCGGCTCGGCGCCAAGGCGCATGTGGGTAACTTCGTCGAGACCAAGAACGCCTCACTCGGCGACGGCGTCAAGGCAGGGCACCTGAGCTACCTGGGCGACACCGAGATCGGCCGTGACACCAACATTGGCGCCGGCACCATCACCTGCAACTACGACGGCGCCAACAAGCATCTCACGCGAATCGGCGAAGCCGTCTTCGTCGGCTCCAACAGCGCGCTGGTCGCCCCGGTCACCATCGGCAATGGTGCCACCATCGCCGCGGGTTCGACGATCACTCGCGAAGTGAAAGACGACGAGCTGGCCATCGGGCGGAGTCGTCAGATCGTCAAGCAGGGCTGGCAGCGGCCGGTGAAGATGCCGAAGTCTTGATTCGTCGTCTTCAGCGCTCATTCGAGTGAAAAGCGCTCTCGACTGACGAGATATTTACGACCCTTATCGTCGTTATTGCGAGGGGCAAGCCCCTCGCGCTCCCCTTTTTCGCGCCACAGGCTCAAGCAGCCCCGAGTCGATCTTCGTCGACGCTTCGGGTCGGCGCGCAAGGACATCTGACCGCCATGGATGGCGGAAATGCAGAAAATGCAGGAGCAATTTTCTGCCCTGTCCCGGCGCGCCTCTAGCGTCCTGCTTAGCTGAAACATCCTGTCCCGCTTGCAGGGCCCGAGCTGGCCATCCATGGCCAGCTCGTTCGGCGAACCATGCGGTGGCAGTTTTCGGCATTGCCTGCTTTGAGCATTTTAACTTCCAGGCATTGATCCGGGCCGAAGATACCCGAACATATGTGGGACATAGTCTGCCTTCCCAATATCGATACCTTGGTTCCGGAGAATGGCGTAGGCAGTGATGATATGAAAATAGAATTGCGGTAGCGCCCAGTCACGAGCGTACTGCTCGCCGGTCATGTCGAATGTGATGTCGCCTGGGAGCTTAAGAGAAATTGGTAGGCCAGTATCGTTGTCGAGAGCGTTGTCGGAAACATCTTCTAGAAGCGATAGAGCCTGGTCAATTCGAGTTCGGGCATCCGCGATCGATCCCGGTGTATTTCCTGCGCTGTGTCCCTCGGCTACCACTGCATCAAGCCAAGCTGGTACGGGGATACCTCTCAATCGAAATACAGCCTCCTGCGCCTGAAATGCAGCAAACCGTATTTGTGACGACAGAGGTAACATATTTTCTGCGAGCCGCGCCGACATCATGGTTTCGGCCCGCTCAGGCATTTGCTGCTGTGCCTTATCCAATAATCCGCTAAGCGTTCGTAGCATCTGTCTATAGGTCGGGGTGAGAAGGTTAGTCAGTGTCATCGAAGCCCCTAAAATAGATGTAACGTCAGCTTTACAGTTGTAGTCGGTTCTCTCAGAAGATCAAAAAGGTTTGTCAATAGAACTTGCGCAGGACGATCTCTGCAATCATAGGCGCTCGGGTGCTTATGTGTAGTTCTCTAGAGTTTATCGCCCCAGACACTGCCGAAAACGCGTGTTGACTCGCTTGGCGAACCACGCCGTGGTCAGGTTGCGGGTGATCTTGGGGCTCTTTAGCTTGATTCCCGGCAGGCGCGCGTAGGGGGTGGGCTGACCTTCCTGCTGCGCCGCTAGCGAATAGACCTTTTCGTAGAGTTCGGTCTGCTCGAATTCGAGGGAATTCTCCTGCTCGAGCGCGTCGCGGATTTCGCCGTCGTCCATGCCCAGCCGACCTTTCAGCGTGCGTACCGCCAGCTCGGTCTGGCCAGCCTGGCGCGAGCCGGGAATGATCAGGTCGCCATCGAGCGCCAGCGGAATACCGGACAGTTGAGTGACGGCGGCCTGGAACGCGGCGTTGCGGCTGGCGTACCAGCCGGCGTTGAAGTCGGCGAAGCGGTAGATCGGCTCGTCGTAATCGGACGGATAGCCGAGCAGGTGGGCGATACCGAAGTAGAGCCCGCCGCGCCGGGTGAACACCTCGTGGCGGATCGAGCCGTCGATCGGATAGGGATAGTCGTCGGCGTGCTTCTCGGCGAAATCGACGCTGACCTGCATCGGGCCGCCGGTGTGCACCGGGTTGAGGCTACCGAACAGCTGGCGGCCCAGCGGCGCCATGTCGATGAAATCCTCGAAGATCTCGCTCATCTCGCGCTCGGTGGTGATGTGGTCGAGGCGTTCGCTGTAGCTCTCGCCGGTGGGGGATTCCAGGTTCAGGCCGGCATCGACCAGAAAACTCGGAATATGTAGCGCGCTGGCGCGACGCTCGATCTCTTGGCGGGCGATGGCGGAGAGATTGGGCACGCTGGGATCGGCGTCGTAGGTCGATTCCTGCTCGATCACCGCCAGCGTGGCGCAGAGATTGTCCCTGGTCGCGGGCAGGTTCTGGGCCGAGAACGCGGCGGTAATGTCCGTCGCCCAGCCGTCACGGTCCTGGGTCGAGGCCGGAATCAGCCTGACGAGCTCATTCTTCACGCTCGCCGGGCGCTGCTCGAAGCCGGGCTGCGGTGCCTGGGTGCTACAACCGACCAGCAGGATCAGACCGAGTGCCGGCGCCCGGCGAAGCAGGGCGTGAAAGGTCGTGAATCCCCTCATGCGCTGAGATGCTCCACCAGCCGCTGCATCATCGCGTCGCAACGCTCCAGCTGTTCGATGGCGATGAACTCGTCCGGCTTGTGGCCCTGGTCCATGCAGCCCGGCCCGCACACCACGGTGGGAATGCCAGCCTCGTGAAACAGCCCGCCCTCGGTGCCGTAGGCGACGGTGCCGAAGTCATCGCGACCCGCCAGGGTGGCGATCAATCGCGCCACCTCGCTCGAAGCCTCGGTGGTCAGCCCCGGATAGGCCTGCAGCGGCTCGAACACGATATCGGTGGTCGCCTCGATGGCACGCATGCGGGGGAGCAGCTCGTTGTCGGCGTAGTCGCGCATCTCGCGCTCGACCTCATTGGCATCGAAGCCCGGCAGCGAGCGCACTTCCCAGTCGAAGCGACACTCCGACGGCACGATGTTGAGCGCCCGGCCGCCCTCGATCACGCCGGTCTGGACGGTCGAGAAGGGCGGATAGAAACGCTCGTCGTGATGGGCGGGATCGGCCAGCCGGTCGCCGATCTGGTTGAGCCGGACGATCATCTTCGCGGCGGTCTCGATGGCGTTGACGCCCTCCGGCGCGTAGGCGGAGTGGCAGGGCGCGCCGTGCACGCGACAGCGCACGCCGAGCTTGCCCTTGTGACCCAGCACCGGCTTGAGTTCGGTGGGTTCGCCGATGATGCAGGCCAGCGGCTTGTGCGGCCTGTCTTCCAGCATCGAGATGATCGAGCGCACGCCCAGGCAGCCCACCTCTTCGTCGTAGGAGAACGCCAGATGCACCGGCGTCTCGAGTTTCGCCGCCTTGAAGCTCGGCACCGCCGCCAGCACGCAGGCGAGGTAGCCTTTCATGTCGGTCGTCCCGCGACCGTAGAGCTTGCCGTCGCGCTCGGTCATCTCGAATGCCGGCAGCATCCAGGGCTGGCCGTCCACCGGGACCACGTCGGTATGCCCGGAAAGCACCACGCCGCCACGGTCGGCGGGGCCGATCGTCGCCCACAGGTTGGCCTTGCTGCCATCCTCGTTGTGGATCAGTTCGCTGTCGACGCCGTGCTGGCTCAAGTAATTGCGGACGAACTCGATCAGCGCGAGGTTGGATTCGCGGCTGACGGTATCGAAGCCGACGAGTTTCCCCAGAAGTTCCTGACTGGTCATGACAAAGGCGCCTTTTATGGTTGTTTCCGATGGTGACCATGATGCCGAGCCCATGGAAGGGTGGCTACCTCGGCACGTCGAGTATCGTGAGACTTGACGAGTTTGCGCCAATAAGCTTTGATTCGAATCTATATTCTTTCGAATCGAAAGTTAAAAGCCGAATTTCGAAACCTGTCACCATGCCCAGACGCGACACCTCCCAGCGCCGCCATGCCATTCTCGCCTACGTCAACGAACACGGGGAAACCCCGGTCGAGCGGCTTGCGAGCCGCTTCGCGATCTCCGAAGTGACGGTTCGCAAGGATCTCAACACGCTCGAGCGCAGCGGCCTGCTGCTGCGCCGCTACGGCGGGGCGGCACCGCTTCCCCAGGAGATGCTGGGCGAGCCGGCACAGATAATCTCGCCGTTCAAGCGTGCCATTGCCCAGGCGGCGCGAGCGCGGATTCGCGAGCACAACCGGATCATCGTGGATAGCGGCACCACCACGGCGGCGCTGATCGGCGAGCTGGGCGGCCTGCGTGGCCTGGTGGTGATGACCAATTCGCTCGGCGTGGCCGGCGCCCTGCGTGAACTGGAATCGGAACCGGCGCTGCTGATGACCGGCGGCACCTGGGACCCGCACTCGGAATCCTTTCAGGGCCAGGTCGCCGAGCAGGTGCTGCGGGCCTACGACTTCGATCAACTCTTCGTCGGCGCCGACGGCATCGATCTCGAACGCGGCACCACCACCTACAACGAGCTCTTCGGCCTGACCCGCGTCATGGCCGAGGTCGCCCGCGACGTGGTGGTCATGGTGGAGGCCGACAAGATCGGCCGCCGCATCCCCAATCTCGAACTGCCCTGGGCACGCATCGACACGCTGGTCACCGACTGGCGACTCGATGACGTCTCGGCGGCTGCCATCGAACGCCAGGACGTGGCGCTGGTGATCGCCGAACGGCCCGCGGATCAGTAAGGCAGACAACGAACTCTGGATAAGGTATCGACTATGTGTGGAATCGTCGCCGCGCTGGCTGCGCGTAACGTGCAGGGCATCCTGCTGGAAGGGTTGAAGCGTCTCGAATATCGCGGCTACGACAGCGCTGGCATGGCCGTGTTGAACGAGGCTGGCGCGCTCACGCGGCAACGCGCCAAGGGCAAGGTCGCCGCGCTCGAGGAAAAACTCGTGCACGGCGCCCTGACCGGCAGGATCGGGATCGCCCATACCCGCTGGGCGACCCACGGCAAGCCCTCCGAAGTGAACGCTCACCCGCATCTGGCGCGGGAACGTCTGGCGATCGTGCACAACGGCATCATCGAGAACTTCGAGCCACTCAAGCGCGAACTGGAAGGCGACGGTGTGGTGTTCGAATCGGAGACCGATACCGAAGTCGTCGCTCACCTGATCGCGCGAGCCTTTGTCGAGACCGACGACCTGCTGGCGGCGGTGCAGACCACGCTCGACAGGATCGACGGCGCCTACGCGCTGGCGGTGATGCATGCCGATGCTCCGAGGGAGATCGTCGGCGCGCGCAAGGGTAGCCCGCTGGTGGTCGGTGTCGGTATCGACGAGAACTTCCTCGCTTCCGATGCGTTGGCGCTGCTGCAGGTCACCGACCGCTTCATCTACCTCCAGGAAGGCGACGTGGTTCGGCTGAGCGATAACCGTGGCATCGAGATTGTCGCGGCTGACGGCAGCCCGGCCGAACGCCCGGTACACGCCTTCGAGCACGGCGATAGTGCCGCCAGTCGCGGCGAGTATCGCCACTTCATGCTCAAGGAGATTCACGAGCAGCCGGCGGTGATCGCCGCCACGCTGGAAGGCCGCCTGAGCGGCTCCCATGTGCTCGAGAGCAGCTTCGGCGTCGGTGCCAGGGGGCTGTTCGAACGTGTCGCGCAGGTGCATATCGTCGCCTGCGGCACCAGCTACCATGCCGGCATGGTGGCACGCTACTGGCTCGAGAAGCTGGCGGGCCTACCGACCACGGTCGAAGTCGCCTCCGAGTACCGCTACCGCGAAGTGGTGGTGCCGGCAGATACTCTGTTCGTGACGCTTTCCCAGTCCGGCGAGACCGCCGATACCCTGGCGGCGCTACGCTATGCCAAGAGCCGTGCCAAAACATCGGGTTACCTGGGCGCGCTGGCGATCTGCAACGTGCCCGGCAGCTCGCTGACGCGGGAATCCGACCTGGCGTTGATGACCCAGGCCGGCCCGGAGATCGGCGTTGCCTCCACCAAGGCGTTCACCACTCAGCTCGTCGCGCTGATGCTGCTGACGCTGTCGCTGCGCAAGAGTCGCGGCGATGAGCGGGAAACGACGCTGGTTCAGGCGCTACGCGGCCTGCCGACGGTGCTCGACAGCGCGCTGGCCATGGACGGGCCGATCGCCGAACTGTCGGAAGCGTTCGCCGAAAAGCATCATGCGCTGTTCCTGGGCCGCGGCACCCAGTTCCCGATCGCCCTGGAAGGCGCGCTCAAGTTGAAGGAGATCTCCTACATCCACGCCGAGGCGTACCCGGCCGGCGAGCTCAAGCACGGCCCACTGGCGCTGGTCGACGCCGACATGCCGGTGGTCGCCGTCGCGCCCAACGACGAACTGCTGGAGAAACTCAAGTCCAACCTGCAGGAAGTCCGCGCCCGGGGCGGCGAGCTGTTCGTCTTCGCCGACGAAGGCGTGGCGCTGACCGCCGCCGACAACCTGCGCGTGCTCCACGTACCGGCTGTGGATGAATTTCTCGCGCCCATCGTCTACACCATTCCGCTGCAGTTGCTTTCCTATCACGTCGCCGTGCTCAAGGGCACCGACGTCGACCAGCCGCGCAACCTGGCCAAGAGCGTCACGGTGGAGTGAGCAATTCGATGGTCATACTGGTGGAGGTGAAGCCGTTCTATAGCCCGATTATACCCCTCGATGGCTGCCAGGTAGTTGCGGCAGGACTTATGTAGCGTTTCCTTAAGCGAAATCACGCTAAATCTGGGTATTGCTGGATTTTATTCTGCGGAAGTGTGGAGCGGAATGATCGCCTCACTATCAACAGGGCTTTGTGCGCGAATCGATTCGATGGCATCGCGCATGCAGTCGACAAATTCTTTCGATGTGCTAGAAAGACCGGTGCGTTCACCATAGACATAGCCGAAAGAGAGCCAACGCTCGGGATAGAGTGGACGCATCACTGCACCCGCCATATCGATGGAAGGAGCGCATAGACGGTCTAGCACCGCAATACCGGCGCCATCGCGTGCCATCTGGCAGGTTAGTAGCGAGGAGCTACTCTGGACGATGTGATCGACGTCGACGCCTCCCGCTTTCAGAAAGTTATCGACATGATCACGCCACACCTGACCGGGTACCAATCCCAGCATGGGTTGGTTGGCGAGATCCTCCGCCGTCACGTACGCCTTGGCCGCTAGTGGATGGTCGGCAGACATGATCGCTTCCGCGCGAACTTTGACCAGTGGTACTGCTTCGATCTTCAACAGTGAATGTGCCACCGGTAGCGATATCACCCCAAGATCGTAGATACCAACCCCCAGGCGCTTTTCCAACTGACGCCGTGAATAGAGATCAACATGGATCTGCATTTCCGGGTGTAAGCGCCGCATCCTCACCAGCGCCGGGGAGACGATGCCTTGTCCGACCCTGGCGGCGGCGAGGACGCGAAACTGCTGCTCTCGACGATCACGGATATTGCTGGTGATCTTCGGAATTTCGTCCAACCCGGCGACGATATGTTCCGCTTCCCGAAAGAAACGCTCTCCGTCATCCGTCAGTAGCAGGCGACGGCGTGAACGATGAAACAGTGTGATGTGTATTTCGGCTTCCAGTTGAGTAATCAAGCGACTGGCGGCTGGCTGGCTGATATGCAATTCCCTCGCAGCGCTGGCCAGTGATCCCTGAATGACGATTTGCCGGAAGAGCCGTAAGGCTTTGATGTTCATCGAACTCACAATATTGATATAAATTATTGTTTTTAGAACATAAAAGCCCAACCCATTCAATTAGCGAAACGGTTAATAGCATCTTTCGAATTTCTCAATGGTTGGCGTCTTGATAGCTTTCAGGCGAGGTCGGAGCGGGCGCTAGACGTCCAACCGTCTTCACTAAAATCTCTAATAAGACTAACGCCAGACACAAAGTGAGAGAAAACAATGCGAGTACTGTTCGCGCTGATCCTGCTGGGTCTGCCGTGGTCGTTGGCGCACGCCGCCAGCGATCGCAGCCTGGCCGAGGGAGCGGGTCAATATACCTTTCAGGATCCGGATACCCAGAGTGACGTAATCGTCTATTACTACAAACCTAGCGGTTATACACCTAATACCCCCGTCGTTTTCGTCCTGCACGGGCTGCGCCGCAATGCCAAAGAGTATCGCGACAGCTGGATGAAGTACGCCGAGCGCAACGGCCTGATGGTGTTGTCGCCACGCTTCAGCCGTGATCCCTACCCCGGGGCCAATGGCTACAACCTCGGCAATGTGTTCAACGCCAAGACCCACCGGGAGCGTATCGGCCGGGCCAAGCCGGATGAGCTGAACCCGCAACCCATGTGGGCCTTCACCCTCATCGAGCGGCTGTTCACCGATTTCGATGCTAACCGGGACAGTAATAACAATCCGACTTACTTCCTCTATGGTCATGGTGCCGGTGCCCAGTTCGCCCACCGTTTCGCCATGTTCATGCCCGACTCCCGCGCACAAGAGATCATCGTCGGCGCCGCTGGTTGGTACACCATGCCCGATAAACACGTCGAATGGCCCTACGGAACCGGTGGCGTGCCCATCGTCGATGACGCCGCATTGAAGTCGTTCTTCGCTCAGCCGGTACTACTGGTGGCGGGTGGCGCGGATACCGCAACGATTCAGACGGTAATGCGCAAGACGCCTGAAGCGATGGCCCAAGGCGGCAATCGTGTCGAACGCACGCGTAATTATTTCGATTTTGCACGCGAGCGTGCCCGGGCATTGGGGGCACCTTTCGACTGGGAGCTTTGGGTGCTACCTGGCGTCACGCATAGTCCGAGCCTGATGGTTCCCTTCGCCGCCAGCTATATCGCGGCACTTGCCCGCTAGCCCTAACAACCCTGAACGCCAAGCGATCGGAAGCTGCCGCGACCGGACCAACAACGAGAACTCGGTCCTTCGGGACCAGGGGAAAAAATGCCAAATCATGTCTTATCGAGTGGACGCAGCCTGCTGTCCGTCACCACTATCGGGCTAATGGCGCTGCCGGCCATGGTACCCATGACAGCCTCTGCTGATGACGCTGCACTGGCCGAACTGGTCAAGCGACAGTCAGCCATGCTGGAAGCCCAGGCCAAGCAGTTGCAGGCCATGCAAGCGCGGCTGAATAGGTTGGAGGCGGACGAGCAGCAGGATCGGGGCGCGTCGCTGGTTACCAGCCCACCCGCCACTACATCACCGCAGCAGGATGTGTCGATCGACAAGCTGAAGAATCGCGTCGCCTTGCTGGAAGCCTCTCAGGTCGACCGCACCCGCATCGACTGGTCCGATGGCGGTCCGAAGTTCATCAGTGCCAATGGAAAGCGCTCGCTGGAGATCAACGGTCGCCTTCAACTCGACGCTTCCAATACGAGTGGTTCGCGCTTCGATAGCCGTAATATCGGGGGCACGCAGGCGCGACGTCTGCAATTCGGTGTCAGTGGCCAGTTGTCGGAACGTATCGGCTACAAGATGGAGTACGATCTCTCCAGCAACGACATCAGCATGCGCGACGCCTATGTCTCGAGCGACTTCAAGTTTGGCGAGCACGACGCCACCCTCTATGTCGGCAACAAGTATGACGACCGCACGATGGATGGCGCCACGTCGTCGAACAACACCTGGTTCATGGAGCGTGGTTTCGTCAACGAGGCTCTTGGCCCCGAGCGCGGTTCCTACGGACTTGGAATCAAGGGCAAGGTTTTTGGCGACAGCCGTACCTGGCATACGTCGCTGGCGATCACCAATGGCAGACTGGGCGGCGATACCGACCGCTCCGATTCCACGACCTACATGACTCGCTCCCACTGGAACCCATGGACCAGCGGCAGCGACATGGTTCATCTGGGCGCTTGGGGATTTCACGAGAACATCCACGAAAGCGATACATCGGCCACTCAGAACACCAGAGCCGCCGATGGCTTCAATGACAACGTCACCATCAACAGCCGTCCGATCAGAGATCCCGAATCGAGCAATGCCTACGGTTTCGAGTTGGCGACCTCTCTCGGACCCTTTGCCGCGGCTGCCGAATACGGTAAGCGCAGCATTCAGCAGCGCGACTCCGCCGGCGGCGACGATGTCAGATATGACGCCTACAGCGTGCAGGCGGGTTACTTCCTCACCGGGGAAAACCACGGTTACTCACGTAAGTCCGGCGTCTGGCGTCTTCCTGAGGTCAAGGATCCGGTTTCCGCCGGCGGCTGGGGTGCCTTCGAGCTCGCCACTCGTTATCAGGCACTGGATTTCGACGGGACCTCGGACTATCCCCGAGGAGACGGTCATTCGACCACGGTCGGCCTGAATTGGTACCCCAACGACTGGTCACGGGTGATGTTCAATTACATTCATTGGAACACTCACAATCGCAGCGGCGACTACGAAGGCAAGGATGACGGCGACACCCTGGCAACCCGGCTGCAGGTGGTTTTTTAATGATGTTCTGTCCTCTGAAACGATGGACCCCGGCGTCTGCCGGGGCCCTCGCCTTGGGGCTGACGATGCTGCTGGGCTTGGCTGGTTGCACCGACGACGGATCGCAGGACGATATCCTGGACGTCGCTTTTCAGTCTCAGGTCAGTAATCTCGACCGCACTTTCACCACCAAGCGCGAGTACATCATCCTCTCGCAGTTGATCGACGACTTCCTGTTCGATGTCGATCCCGAGACGTTGAAGTATGAACCCTTGCTGGCGAAATCCTATGAATTCATCAACGATACCACCCTGGACGTCACCCTCCGCGACGGGGTGAAGTTCCACGATGGCTCGACCTTGAGCGTCAAGGACGTGCTTTACACTTACAACTTCGTTCTCGATCCGGATAACGGCGCCCGGGCGAATCGCAACGTCAGCGACTGGCTGGAGTCGGTGGAACAGATCGGGCCCATGACCGTTCGCTTCCATCTCAGTTACCCCTACCCGTTGGCGCTCCGGGACATGGCGGTTACCGTGCCGATCCGCAAGGCGGGCAGCTATACGGTCGACGGCGAGCTCGACAAGTCAGCGCTGGTAACGCGTGAGAACGGTCTTGGCCCCTATGAGGTCGTCCACTTTCTGCCCGGCCGCGAAGTGATGTTGAAGCGCTTCGAGGATTATTACGACGGCTCGCCCAAGGGCAAACCCGCGATCCGCCAGATCCGTATACACACCATCTCCGACTGGGGCTCGGCACAGGCCGGGATTCTCGCTGGTGAGCTCGATTGGCTCTACAACGTGCCCGGCGATATCGCGCGCAACCTGGATGCCTCGGGCTACGCCAAGCGCCTGGTAGGCCCATCGATGCGTATCGGCTTCTTGCAGCTGGATGCCGCCGGCCTGACTGGCGAAAATGCCCCGCTGACCGACCTGCGTGTGCGCCGGGCGGTCAATCACGCCATCAATCGCCAATCCATCGTCGAGAATCTGGTCGGCGCGGGTGCCAGTCTCATCGCGACCAGTTGCAACCCGGTCCAGTTCGGCTGCGAAACGGATGTCCAGCGCTACCCCTACGACCCACGCAAGGCCAGAGAGCTACTGACGGAGGCCGGCTATCCCGATGGTTTCCCGCTGACGCTTTGGGCCTACCGCGACCCCTATGTTGCCGAAGCCATGGCTCAGGATCTGCGCGATGTCGGCATTGATGTCAGCCTGCGCTACGTGCCGCTGCCGGTCCTCAACAAGGCGCGCTCCGCGGGCGAAATTCCAGCCTACTTCGGCACCTGGGGCGCTGGCGGCACCGCTGATGTCGCCGCCACGCTATCGGTGATGTGGAACATGAACACCGACCGCAATCTGGCGCAGGATCCGCTGATCGCCAAGCTCGTGGCTAGCGCGGAGCGAACCCAGGTCAAGGAAACCCGCCGCCAGCTATACAGCCGGGCGCTGAAGCGCATCGCCGATCAGGCCTACTGGGCGCCGCTGTATGTCTTTCCGCAGAACTACGTCGTCAACAAACGTCTCGGCTTCCCGGTTCCCAGCGACGGCCTGCCGCGGCTTTATCTGACCCACTGGCGGTCCGACGGCGACTCCACCAGTGGCGATAGGGCCAGCGGCGGTACCGTCGGCAACAAGGGAGGGAACTGACCATGCTGCGATTTGCGATCCGACGCCTGCTGCTGGCGCTGGCCGTGGGGTTTACGGTGTCGCTGGCGGCGTTCCTCGCCCTGCAGCTGGCCACCGACCCGGCTCAGGCAATCGCCGGTGAGGATGCGGAACCGGCAGTGGTCGAGCAGATTCGTATCGAGTACGGGCTGGACCGGCCGCTGGTCACCCAGTACGTCGACTGGATCGGCAACGTTGTCCAGGGCAACTTCGGCGAGAGCTTCTACTGGCACCAGTCGGTTGCCGATCTGATTCTGCAGGCTGCGCCGACCACGCTGAAACTGGCGACGTTCTCGATACTGGTCACGATACTGGTGGCGATTCCGCTGGGCGCCCTGGCTGCCATGCGACCCAACAGCTGGGTTGATCGGCTGGCGTTGTCGGTATCGGTCTCCGCTCAGGCGATTCCCAACTTCTGGCTGGGACTGGTGGTCATTGTCATCTTCTCGGTGCACCTCGGCTGGTTTCCCGTGGCCGGCGACAGGACGCTGGCCCACTTCGTGCTGCCCGCCTTCGTGCTCGGCATGACATCGGTGCCCGCCGTCATGCGCCTGACCCGCGCCGGCCTGCTCGAAGCCTTCGAAGCGGACTACATTCGCACCGCCCGTGCCAAGGGATTCCGCGGTTATCCCCTGCTCAAAAAGCAGGCACTACGTAACGCTATGCTACCCGTGATCAGTGTGCTCGCGGTCCAGCTCGGCAACAAGCTGGGCGGAGCCATCATCACCGAAGCCGTGTTTTCGATGCGCGGGCTGGGCCGCCTTGCCGTCGACTCGATCCAGGGCGGCGACATTCCCACGGTGCAGATGCTGGTGTTCGTGTTCGCCATGACTTTCGTACTTCTGACCTTCATAGCGGATCTGATCAATGCCTGGATCGATCCCCGCCTGCGCCTGAGGTAAGCCATGAGTTCCATCGACAATACGCTTCCCGAACGGCAGACATCCGCCGGTGTGGAGCATACCGAATCGCTGATCACGCTGACGCCACGCCAGCTGTTACATCGGCGCGCCTTCTCTCACTGGGGCCTGATCATCGGAACCTTGACCGTGATCGCGCTGGTGCTGTTGGCCGTCGTCGGCCCCCTGGTGCTGCCCTTCGATGCCTATGCTCAGGAACTGGCCGGGCGCCTGCAACCACCGGTCTGGGCAGGTGGTGACTGGGCCCATCCGCTGGGCACCGATCATCTAGGCCGCGACTATCTGGCCCGCCTGCTGATTGGTGCACGCATCTCGCTGACCGTGGGTTTCTTCGCCGCCACGCTGGGTTGCATCATCGGCGTCACGCTCGGTGTATGTGCCGGTTACTTTGGTGGCCGGATCGATCAGGCCGTCTCCTACCTGCTTACCTGTCAATTGGCGCTACCACAGATCCTGCTGGCCATGGCACTGGTGTTTTTGATAGGGCCGTCGATCTATGTGGTGATCGGGGTCATTGGCGTACTCCAGTGGAGCTACTTCCTGGTAGTAACGCGTTCCGCGGTGATGCGTATCCGTGAGCTGGATTACATCGCCTCGGCCAAGACCATCGGCAGCTCCACCAGGTCGATCTTCTGGCACGAGGTACTGCCCAACCTGCGCAGCCAGATCATCGTCATCTTTACCATCGAAATGGGTGTCGCGATTCTTTCCGAAGCAGCGCTATCGTTTCTCGGCGTCGGCATTCAGTCTCCCACGCCATCCTGGGGACTGATGATCTCCGAGGGCCGCCAATCGATGTTCTTCAATCCGTGGCTGACCATTCTGCCGGGTATCGCACTCTTCCTGCTGGTCATGGGAGTCAATCTAATGGGCGATGGCATGCGTGATGTGCTGACGCCGGAGGGACGACACTGATGAACGAACATGCCCCACTCCTGCGGGTTGAGAACCTTTCCATCACCCTGAAAACTCCTTCCGGCGAGCAGGTGCAGCCACTGCGTGGTGTCAATTTCGAGCTGAGCCGTGGCGAGGCGCTGGGTATCGTCGGCGAATCGGGCTCGGGCAAGTCGATGAGCATGCTGGCGCTGATGGGACTGCTACCGTCCAATGCCAGGCGTGACGCCGATTCGCTGAAGCTCGGTGACAAGGATCTGCTGCAGATCGAGGATACGACCTTCGCCCGTGAGATCGCCGGCAAGCGTATCGGCATGATCTTTCAGGAGCCGATGACTTCGTTGAATCCGGTGTACACCATCGGTCGGCAGTTGATCGAAACCGCCACGCTGTATGGACGCGGCACCGCCCGCGCCGC
Source organism: Salinicola corii (assembly GCF_008298015.1). GTDB lineage: Bacteria > Pseudomonadota > Gammaproteobacteria > Pseudomonadales > Halomonadaceae > Salinicola > Salinicola corii. The sequence goes on from NZ_VTPX01000004.1 coordinate 220,377, forward strand.
CAGGGCACGGGCCATCGAACTGCTGAACCGTGTCGGCGTGCCGGAGCCGGAGCTGCGCCTCGATCAGTACCCGCACCAGCTCTCCGGTGGTCTACGGCAACGCGTCATGATCGCCATGGCCTTGATGAACGAGCCGGAGCTGATCATCGCCGACGAACCGACCACGGCCCTGGATGTCACCATCAAGGCACAGATTCTCGACCTCCTGGCGGACCTGCAGTCGGAACTCGGGATGGGCATGATTCTGGTCAGCCACGATATCGGCGCGGTATCCCGTGCGGTAGATCGCATTGGCGTGATGTATGCCGGCGCCTTTGTCGAAAAAGGGCCACTGGACGATGTCTTCGAGCATCCGCTTCATCCCTACACTCAGGGACTACTGCAATGCGCGCCACGCGCGACTCTGGCCCACGGTGGCCCCCGTCTCGGCGCCATCCCCGGCAGTGTGCCCAGTCCGTTCAAGAGACTGACACGATGTGCTTTTTCCGACCGTTGCCCACATGTCCACGACGCCTGCTACGGCAGCGAGCCGGCGCTGCGGTCGGCGGGCAACCAAGCCTATCGCTGCGTGCTCGATGCCGAGCAGCTCCAAAGCGATAACGACCACAGTGACAAGGGGGTCGTCATCCCGCATGCGACACCGGTGCAGGTCGAGCATGGCGATCCGCCCGTTTTGGCGCTGGAGTCGGCCAGTTGCGTGTTCACCACGCGGCGCGGCCTGTTAGGGCGGAGTAAGGACAATCGCGCCGTCGACGACGTGTCGATCGCCCTGCACGGGAACGAGATTCTGGCCATCGTCGGTGAATCCGGCTCCGGCAAGACTACCACTGCCCGTATGATGCTGGGCCTGCAACAACCGACCAGCGGTGTGGCGCTGTTTCGTGGCGAGGCTTTGGAAAAGTCCACTCCGCGTCAGCGCGCGCAGTTGATCCAGCCGGTGTTTCAGGACCCCTACTCGTCGCTCAATCCCTTGCGCACCGTGGGGGACTCCATCGGGCGGCCACTGGTGGTGCATGGCGTCGGCAACCGGGCCAGCCGGCGCGAGCGCGCGCTCGAGATCATGTCGCTGGTCGGCCTGCCGGAGCGTTTCTACAACAGCTACCCCAATCAGATGTCGGGTGGCCAGCGTCAGCGCGTGGCGATTGCCCGTGCTCTGGTGCTAGAGCCGAAGGTATTGATCTGCGACGAGCCAACCTCGGCACTGGATATTTCTGTGCAGGCGCAGATTCTCAATCTGTTGCTCGATCTGCGCGAGCGGCTGGGATTGACCTATCTGCTGATCACGCACGATCTGGCCGTGGTCCGCTATTTTGCCACGCGAGTGGTGGTCATGAAGTCGGGGCAGATCGTGGAAAGTGGCGAAACCGAACGAGTATATACGCAGCCGACACATCCCTATACCCAAGAATTGCTGGCCTCGATCAGCGATCCTCTACGCCGATCGGCCTGAACTGAAGGACAAACTAAATGACAGATGCATTACCTTCCCCCGCTGATGTCAGCCGGCTTTTCACCGGGGAGAGCCGCTTGCAATCCTGGCTGGATATCGAGGCGGCGCTGGCGCTGGCAGAGGCGGAGCTGGGGATGATTCCACGCAGCGCGGCCGAAACCATTGCCTCCAACGCACAGTTGGCCTCGTTCGACACTGAAGCGTTTTCGCGTCTAGCTGCACGAAACCGGGCGCCAGTGCTGGCTCTGGTGGAAACGCTTGCAGCAGCTTGTGGGGAAGACGCAGGCGCCTACGTCCATTGGGGTGGCACTACTCAAAACATCATTCAGACTGGCCGCATCCTGCAAATGAAAAAAGCGCACGAAGCGCTGATGCGGCGGCTGGGCTCGATCTTTGCGCGATTGGCAACGATGGCAGACGAGAGTGCCTTTATGCTGGTTGCCGGGCGCTCCAATCGGCGTCAGGGCTTGCCGATTACCTTCGGCTTCAAGGTTGCCGCTTGGGTCGACGAAATGCTTCGTCACGAAGAGCGCCTGCGTGGTGCGCAGGGGCGAGTATTCGTTTCGCAGTTTGGCGGCGCGCTGGGCGCCATGCACGCCTTCGGCAATCATGGTCCGGCGCTCAATGTGCGAATATCCGAACGGCTAGGCCTGATCCCGGCGCGGATTCCGTCGAGGGCAGCACTTGACCACATCGTGGAATATCTACAACTACTCGCGCTGCTCGGCGGTACCTGCGCCAAGATCGCGCAGGAATTCTACACACTAATGACGGACGAGATCGGTGAAGCGCTGGAAGATGTCGCCGATGCCGTTGGCAGTAGCACCATGCCGCAGAAGGTCAATTCCAAGATCGGCGTGAGGGTAATCGCTTCGGCAACGCGACTGCGTGGCCATGTTGCCGCGGCACTGGAAGCGATGCAGCCTTCGCACGAAGGCGACGTCTCTTCCAACTTGGTGATGTACGCCGTTATTGACGAGGGGATACCGCTCGCCTACGAACTGGTGACGTCATTTGATGAAATGCTGGGCGCGGTGAAGCTCGATTCGGAGGCGATGCGGCACAACCTCGAAGGCAGCAATGGTTTGATCATGGCCGAGAAAGCCATGATGCTGCTCGCCCCGCATATTGGTCGCAACGAAGCGCATCACCGAGTCCAGGCCAGCGTCAAGCGAGCCCGCAAAGACCACTGTAGCTTTGCCAAAGCGCTGGCTAGCGCCCCCGACCTTCCTGACTCCATGGACCGCGCGACACTCGAGGCCGAATTGAGACCGGAAAGTTATACAGGGCAGAGCGAACCCATGGCGCGGGAAGGGGCAAGGCGAGCCAGGGAAGCGGCCGACAGATTGGGATGAGGATGGATCACTTGCCAATGGCGTAGTGCTTCAAATACACCCGATAGTCTCGATCACCAGTCAGTCGAATTGGCGCTTCCCCTCGCGGGAATAACGCCAGGGGGCAGCTCGCGAGTCATATCCGGCTGGCGGACCAGTCGATTGAGCAGCGTCGCCTTTCCGAGGTGCCGCCGCGGGGCGGCGGTCGTAAAGGTTCAGCGGAACGCGACCGGCTCGGGGCGGACCAGCTCCGCCTCCATCGTCTCGAACTGACGCGTCACGGCGTCGTGGGGGGCCGCCGTGGCCAGCGAGACGACGACGATGGCGATCAGCGAGAACAGGAACCCGGGCAGGATCTCGTAGAGATCGAAGAGGCCGCCGTGGAGCGCCGACCACACGATCACGGTCACCCCACCGACGATGATTCCGGCCAGCGCGCCCCACTGATTCATGCGCTTCCAGTAGAGCGCCAGCAGCAGCGTGGGGCCGAAGCTGGCACCGAATCCGGCCCAGGCGTAGGAGACCAGCCCCAGTACGTTGGAGTCGGGGGCGAGAGCCAGCAGCAGGGCGATGACGGAAACGCCGAGCACGGCGAGCCGCCCGACCCGCAGCAGTTCGCGCTGCGAGGCATGCTGGCGGAACATCGCCTTGTAGAGATCGTCGGCGATGGTCGAGGAGCAGATCAGCAACTGGGAGTCCGCGGTGGACATCACTGCGGCGAGAATGGCGGTCAGCAGCACGCCGGCGACCACCGGATTGAAGAGGATGTCGACCATGAACATGAAAATACGCTCCTGGTCGTCGAGCCCGGCGGGGAAGAAACCGTGCCCGAGCACGCCGATCGCCAGCGCACAGGCCAGGCCGATTCCGGTCCAGCTCACCGAGAGCAGACGGGCCCGGGGGATGTGGCGATGGTCGTCGATGCCGGCGAAACGCGCCAGCGAGTGCGGCTGGCCGAAGTAGCCGAGGCCCCAGGCCAGCGAGCTGGCGACGACGATCCAGCCCAGCGTCTCGCCGCTGGCGGCGTCGGTGAACCAGCGCAACAGCATCGGCGAGGTCTCACGCACCGACTCGAGCGAGGCAGTGACGCCACCGAGCTCCATTACCGCCGCCACCGGCACCGCGACCAGCGCCAGCAGCATCATGATGCCCTGCAGGACGTCGGTCCAGGAGACCGCCAGGTAGCCGCCGAAGAAGGTGTAGGAGACGATCGCCAGCAGGCCGACCACCACCGCCAGCTCGTAGTTCATGCCGAACACGGTATTGAGCAGCTTGCCGCCGGCGACGAGCCCGGAGCTGGTGTAGAACAGGTAGAAGACGATGATGAAGATGGAGGCGACCAGACGCAGCCCGCCGGTGTGGCGCTGGAAGCGCTCGGCCAGGAACTCGGGGATGGTCAGGGCATCGTTGGCGACGAAGCTGTAGACGCGCAGGCGCTGGGCGACCAGCAGCCAGTTGAGCAGCGACCCCGCGAGCAGCCCGGCGGCGATCCAGAACGCGGAGAGCCCGGACAGGTAAGCCGCACCCGGCATCGCCACCATCAGCCAGCCGGACATCTCCGAGGCGCCGGCCGAGATGGCGGTGGCGAACGGGCCCAGCGAGCGCCCGCCAAGCGCATAGTCGGAGAAATCCGAAGAGCGCTTCCAGGCAGCGTAGCCGATGATCAGCATCACCACGAAGTAGAGCACGAAGGTCGCGACGACGACCGCGTTATCGTTGTTCGTCATGCGGGGAACTCCTGTGTGGAGCGGCTCTTGGCGTCTTTGTTCGACTGTCACCGTCGCCGCCGGGATTATCGTTCTTTCAGTCCGCTATCCACTCGAAGGGCGACCCTCGAGCGCGCCGCGATGGGCCGCACCGACACCCTCTTTCACCGCGTCGCGGAAACCGTGGTCGACCATGGACTCCAGTCCCAGCGTGGTGATGCCGCCGTAGGCGAGAAAGCGGTCGACGATCGCGCCGGGGTCGGTGTCGGTCTGGCGGATCAGCGCCAGGCTACCCGCCAGGCTCTCGACCACGGCACGCCGCGCCAGCGCCTCGGGCAGCCCCTGATCCAGGGCGTGCTCGATCAGGCTGGCCGCCAGCAGGGCGGGAAAGGCGGGGCCGCTGCCGGTGAGCGCGGTCAGGTAGTCGAGCTGGTGCTCGTCGCCGACCTCGTCGACGGGGCCGCAGGCGGCGAGCAGGTCGCCGACCAGACGCCGCTCGTCGGCATTCACCGCCGTGCCGGCCACCCATGGTGTGTAGGAGCGGCCGATCTCGGCGGCGGCATTGGGCATGGCGCGCACCAGGCGCGTGGCACCGGTGGTCCGGGCGAGGTCGGCGAGCGACACCTGCGCCATCAGCGAAATCACCAGGTGGGATTCGAGAGAGAGCGTCAGCGTGGCGAACTGCGCTGGACGCAACGCGAGGACGACGATATCGGCGCGGTCGAGCAACGCCTCGAGGCTCTCGATGCGGACGACATCGGGCCAGTCGGCGTAGCGGTCGCCATGGCGGCTGGGGGTGACCGCCAGCCGATCCGGGGAGAGCAGGCCGCGCGTCAGCAGGGCACGCCCGAACGCGCCGCCCAGCCAGCCGTTACCGCCCAGGATGCCGAGCGTCGATCGGTGAGCCATCGGCTACCTCCTGTCGTGCGGCGGCGAGTTCCTCGGCGGGAAACCGCGTGCGGTGGCGGGCGGCGAAACGGGCCAGATCGCTCTCGGTGCAGGGCTGGCCGGTGAAGATGCGAACGTACTCGGCGACGCGGCCGACGCGGGTGTCCTTGCTCTCCTGCACGTGCATGGAGATGTAACCGATCTGGAGCAGGTAGACGGTCCTTGCGCGGGTGTCCGCCTCCAGCGCGGGGTAACCGAAGCGCGAGAACATCGCCTGGATCGCGGCCAGACGCTCGGCATCGGCGCGCTGCACGCGCTCGGCCACTGCCGGATCCTGCAGGCTCCAGCTGCGTACGGCGTATTCGAATTCGGAATCGAACACTGCGGGATCGAACCAGCAATCGAACACGTTGAGCGTGGCCTCGACGATCGAGGCGGCGTAGCGTTCGCTCTGGTCGATGACGGCCCGGGTGTTCTGGCTTTCCCAGCGCGCCAGCAGCGCCGCCAGGATCTCCTCGCGATCCTTGAACAGCCAGTAGAAGCTGGTACGCGAGGTGTTCAGCTTCCTGGCCAGCGGTACGATCTTGACCGCGCCGACGCCGGCATTGACGAGCAGCTCGTAGGCCGCATCGATCCAGGCTCTCTGGTTGTTGGCGAGATCGTCTTTCACGTCGGATCCTTGTTGGCGGTGGGCAGGATAGCGAGGTTAACAGAGCCCTTAGACCTTTTGTGTACACCAGTGTCATGCCAATTGACACTTGTGTACAGCGAGCGCTAGCGTGATGTCAACCCCACAACAACAAGGGTGTTCGACCGTGAAGAACGATCCGCTGCTCCAGCCGCTCCAGCTCAAGCACCTGACGCTCAAGAACCGCGTCATGCTGACCTCCCACGAGCCCGCCTATCCCGAGGACGGCATGCCCAAGGCGCTCTACCGGGCCTATCATGTCGAGCGCGCCAAGGCCGGCGTGGCGCTGACCATGACCGCCGGCTCCGCGGCGGTATCGCGGGACAGTCCGCCGGTATTCAACAACATCCTCGCCTACCAGGACGAGGTGGTGCCGTGGATGCGTGAGCTGACCGACGCCTGCCATGAGCACGGCACGGCGGTGATGATCCAGTTGACGCATCTGGGCCGGCGCACGCGCTGGGACAAGGGGGACTGGCTGCCGGTGGTATCGGCCTCCAACCGCCGCGAGGCGTCCCATCGCGCCTATCCCAAGAAGGCCGAGATCTGGGATATCGAGCGCCTGATCCGCGACTACGCCGACGCCGCCGAGCGGATGCGTGCCGCGGGGCTGGACGGCCTCGAGATCCAGGCCTACGGCCACCTGATGGATCAGTTCTGGTCGCCGCTGACCAACGAACTCGATGGCCCCTACGGCGGCAGTCTGGACAATCGTCTGCGCTTCACCTTCGAGGTGCTCGAGGCGATCCGCCAGCGTGTCGGCGAGGATTTCCTGCTCGGCGTGCGTTACACCGGTGACGAGTGCCTGCCCGGCGGTTTCGACGCCCGCGACGGCATGGAGATCTCGAAGCGGCTCAAGCGAAGCGGGCTGGTCGACTTCCTCAACGTGGTCAAGGGGCACATCGATACCGACCCGGGACTCACCGATGTCATCCCCATCCAGGGCATGCCCAGCGCGCCGCATCTCGACTTCGCCGGCGACATCAAGCGCGAGGTGGATTTTCCCACCTTCCACGGCGCCAAGATCCAGGACGTCGCCACCGCGCGCCACGCCATCGCTTCCGGCAAGGTGGACATGATCGGCATGACCCGCGCGCACATGGCCGACCCGCACCTGATGCGCAAGGTGATCGAGGGGCGCGAGGAGGAGATCCGGCCCTGCGTCGGCGCCAACTACTGCCTCGACCGCATCTACCAGGGCGGTGCGGCCTACTGCATCCACAATCCGGCCACCGGGCGCGAGACGACCATGCCGCACACCATCGCGCCGGCCGAGACCAGGCGTAAGGTCGTGGTGGTGGGAACCGGCCCCGGGGGAATGGAAGCGGCCCGAGTCGCCGCCGAGCGCGGCCACGAAGTGGTGGTGTTCGAAGCGGCCGACGCGCCGGGCGGGCAGGTCCGGCTCACCGCGCAGAGCGAGCGCCGGCGCGAGATGATGGGCATCATCGACTGGCGTTACGAGCGCTGCCAGGCGCTGGGCGTCACCTTCCACTTCAACGTCTTCGCCGAGCAGGACGAGGTGGTAGCGGAGTCGCCGGACGTGGTCATCGTCGCCACCGGCGGCCTGCCCAACGAGGAAGCGCTGGCGCAGGGCAACGAACTGGCGGTGACCGGCTGGGACATCCTCTCGGGGCATGCCAAGCCGGGACGCAACGTGCTGGTCTACGACGATGCCGGCGACCATACCGCGCTGCAGGCGGCCGAGATCATCGCCAGGAGCGGAGCTCGGGTCGAGTACATGACCGCGGATCGCGCGCTGGCGCCCGAGGTGATGGCGATGAACCTGGTGCCCTACATGCGCACGCTGCAGGTGCTCGACACCACCTTCACCCCGACCTTCCGCCTGGTCTCGCTGCGGCGCGAGGGCGACGAGCTGGTGGCGTCGGTGGAGAGCGACTACACCCGCGTTGGCAAGGAGCGTCGTGTCGACCAGGTGGTGGTCAACTTTGGCACTCTACCCATGGACGATCTCTACGAGTCGCTCAAGCCGCTGTCGAGCAACCAGGGCATGGTCGACTACGACAAGCTGATCGTGGGTGACCCGCAGCCGATCGTCGCGTCGAACGACACCGGGGAGGGTTTCCAGCTGTTCCGGATCGGCGATGCGATCTCGCACCGCAATACCCACGCCGCGATCTACGACGCGCTGCGGCTGATGAAAGACCTTTGATCGGCCACGGGGAGGACGCCAGGTGTTCGCCATCGCGACACGATCTCCGTGCTCGTCAGAGGGTCTTCAGCAGCCAGTCGCAGAGCCTCGTGGCGCGGCTGGAGGCGCGCGGGTTGAGGCGGATATAGAAGTCCATCGGTGACGGTATGTTGTCGGGAATCAGCCGGACGAGCCTGCCGCTCGCGACGAGCTCGGCGGTCAGGCCCTCCCAGCCCAGTATGGCGCCCATGTCATCCTGAGCCGCCTGGATGCCGATGATGTAGTTGTTGACGCTAAAGCCCGTCGACCCGGGCCTGGCGTGGCCGAGCTGGCTGGACCACTCCTGCCAGGTGGTCCAGCCGGTCTCTTCGGCCTCGATATGGATGAGCGGGGCACGCAGCAGATCCTCCAGGCAGGTAATCCCGTGTTGCTCGGCGAACCGGGGCGATCCCAGCGCCGTGATCCTGTCCTTGAACAGCCGGTGGCATGTCATGGGCTCCCGCGCCATGTCGCCATACTTGATGCTCAGGTCCCATTGGGTCCTGGGGACGTCGAGGTCGCTGACGATCTGGGAGACCGAAATGTCCGCGTGTGTGCGCCAGAACGAGGCCAGCTTGGGGGTCAACCACAGCGAGCTCACCGCCGTGGTGGTGCTGATGGTGATCGCGGAGCGATTTGGTTCCGAGCGCAACTGCTCGACGCCTTCCAGGATCGTGTCGAGGCCGTTCTGCAGCGCCACCAGCAGGTAAGCGCCGCTCTCGGTCAGTTCGACGCCGCGCGGATGCCGCCGGAACAGCTCCCGACGCAGATCGGCTTCCAGACTTTTTACCTGATGACTGATAGCCGCCGGGGTGACGTGCAACTCCTGGGCCGCCGCCTTGAATCCCCGCCGCCTGGCGGCCGCCTCGAAACACAGCAGCGAGTGCGCCGAGGGCAAGCCATGGTAACGCATAGTCATGATCGGTATCCGGGCATTGGGAAGTCGTTGGGTCGATTATCGTTGGCTTAGACGAAAGTCTGCCAGTCTCCATCAAATATCGAGAGGCTCAATAATAATAAGTCTAGTGGAAAAAATATGATGTTGCGGGTGGATATGGCGGGGCCTACGTTCGGACTGAATCAGGCCCAACAAGAGAGTCCGACATGCAACGACCGACCCCGTGGCTGGATGACCTGCTGGCTCGCCGCCGCTCCGGCTACTCGCTGGCGCAACCTTTCTACACCGACGAGGATATTTTCCGGATCGATCTGGAGCACATCTTTCAGCGACACTGGCTCTACGCGATTCCCGCCTGTCAGTTGGCCAGACCGGGTAGCTACGTCAGCCAGTGGGTCGGCAACGCCGGTGTGCTGATCGTGCGCGGCCAGGATGGTGCCATCCGTGCGTTCCACAACAGTTGTCGTCATCGCGGCTCGGTGCTCTGCAAGGCGGGCGAAGGACACGTGGCCAAGCTCGTCTGCCCCTACCACCAGTGGACCTACGAACTCGACGGCAGGCTGCTCTGGGCTCGTGACATGGGGCCCGACTTCGATCCGGTCTCGCATGGCCTCAAGCCCGTCCACTGCCGTGAGCTATGCGGGCTGATCTATGTCTGCCTGGCGGACGAGGCACCGGACTTCGACGCCTTCGCCTCGCTGGCGGCTCCCTACCTGCAGGTTCACGATCTCGATCAGGCCAAGGTGGCCCACGTCTCGACCATCGTCGAGAAGGCCAACTGGAAGCTGGTGTGGGAAAACAATCGCGAGTGTTATCACTGTGACGGCAACCACCCGTCGCTGTGCCACTCCTTCTCTCCCGATCCCGATATTGCCGGCGTGCGCCCGGATGGCACGATCCCCGAGCGGCTCATGGCCCACTTCGAACGCTGCGAGGCCGCGGGCTCGCCATCGCGGTTTCGCATCGCCGACAGTGGCCAGTATCGTCTGGCGCGGATGCCGCTGCAGGCGGGATCGGTGAGCTACACCCTCGATGGCAGACCGGCGGTGGCGCACTCGCTCGGCCGGGTGAATCCCGCCGACGCGGGTACGCTGATGAAATTCCACTACCCTTCGACGTGGTCGCACTTCCTGCCCGATCAGTCGATGACGTTCCGGATCAATCCGATCAGTGCCACCGAGACCGAAGTCACCACTACCTGGCTGGTTCACAAGGATGCTGTGGAGGGGGTCGACTACGATCTCGACCGGCTGACCGAAGTCTGGATCCATACCAACGACGAGGATCGCGAAGTCGTGGAGAACAACCAGAAGGGCATCCAGTCCCTGGGCTACGAACCCGGGCCCTACTCCATGGCGCAGGAAAGCGGCGTCGCCCAGTTCGTCGACTGGTATTGCGAGACGCTGGAAACCCCGGCAAGCCACACCCGGCTGAAGGTGGTGGAGACATGACCGGGCCTTCCTTGTCCGCGTCGTCGCCGACGTTGTGGCAGGACCGGGGTCCGTCTTGCCGCTATCGATTCCTCCTCATGAGTCAGTACTCCTGAGGCGTTGAATCCTGCCTGAGCAAGTAGATCACCAGGATGGAAAGGGCGGCGAGCAGGGCGGCGGCGGTCATCAACAGGATCGAATGACTGGATGAGAAGGCAGTTTTGCCTGCCGCGATCAGTGCTTCCGCCTGAGGCTCGGCGAGGTCCCTGGCGACCACATAGCTGTCACCGATGGAACGAGCCGCGCGCTCGGCCTGAGACGACGGGATGTCGGGCACCAGCACGATGGTGCGACTGTACACGCTGGACAGGAACACACCGAACAGCGTGATTCCCAGTCCGCTGCCGAGTTCGTAGGCAGTGGCTTCCAACGAGCCAGCCGCCCCGCCCTGGCTGGACTCTACCGAACTCATGATGGCGATGGACGAGGCCGTCAGGCCGATGCTGAGGGCCAAGCCAAGGAGTGCCAGCAGCATAGGTACCGTCAGCCCCGGATGCCCGAAGTCGGAAAAGGCCAGGCATGCCAGGGCCGCTGCGGCAATCGCCAGTGACAGGCTGGCGACCACGCGCAGGCCGAACAGGTTGGAAAGGTAGCCGGCGACTGGGCCACCGAGCGCGGCTGCGGCCATGATCGGGATCATGAAGATACCAGCTTGCAGCGGCGTTCTATCCATGACGTACTGCAGCTCCTGTGCCAGCGTCAGCTCGACGCCGGCCAGTGCGCCAGTCGCTACCACTGCCATGATCATCCCGGCCAGGATCGCCGGGCGCGAGAATAGCGACAGATCGAGCAAGGGTTCCGGTGCACGCAGCTGCAAACGTACGAAGACCATCAGCAGGCCCAGGCCAAGCATCGCCACCGGCAGCGCGACGTTCAACGCCTGTGTCGCGCCGAAAGCCGCCTTGATGCCGTATACCAGCGCGAGCATACCGGCGATAAGCAATACCGCTTGCCCCGGCGCCCATTTGCCCGGCCTCGTTTCTTCCGTGCGTGGCAGCAGGAGAAACACCAGTGGGATGACGACCAGCATGATCGGCACGTTGATCAGAAAGGCCGAGCCCCACCAGAAATGCTCCAGCAGTGCACCGCCGATCAGTGGCCCCAGCGCCGCGCCGGCCGCGCCCACCGTGCCCCAGAGACCCAGCGCCATGGCGCGTTCGTCTTCGTCCTCGAAGGTGCGGCGGATGATACCCAGCACGCACGGCATGATCATCGAACCACCCAGGGCGAGCAGCCCCCTTGCCCCGATCAGCATGGCTGGCGTCGGTGCGAAGGCGGCCAGTAGCGAAGCTGTACCGAAGACGCCTAGACCCGTCAGCAGGACGCGGCGATTGCCGACGCGGTCGGCCAGCGTTCCCATGGGCACCAGCAGGCCCGCCATCAGCAGCGGGTAGATGTCGATGATCCACAGCACCTCGGTGGCGGAGGCGTCCAGCGCCAGGGTCAGCGAGGGCACGGCGATATGCAGGATGGTCATGTCGATCACCACCGGCAGGAAGGCCAGCATGACGGCGAGCAGGATCAACCAGCGGCGCGGGATAGCGGGAAACAGGAACATCGGCTCTCGTCCGGTAACGGGATGAAGAATAGGTCAGGGTCTACGGCTGCGACGTTCGCCACGCTGGGCGCGCCAGGCGCTCCTGCGTGCCGATGACGAAGACGAAAAAGGCCGGCACGAAAAAAATAGCCAGCAAGGTGCCGCTGAGCATACCGCCGAACACGCCGGTGCCAATGGCGCGCTGGGTCTCCGCGCTGGCCCCGGAGGCGAGCATCAGCGGCACCACGCCGAGGGTGAAGGCCAGAGAGGTCATCAGGATCGGCCGCAGTCGCAGTCTTGCCGCCATCACCGCAGCCTCTACCAGCGGGCGCTTTTCGGTGCGCAGCTGGCGGGCGAACTCGACGATCAGAATGGCGTTCTTCGCCGACAGACCGATGAGGGTGATCACTCCTACCTTGAAGAATATGTCGTTGGGCAAACCGCGCAGCATCACCGCGGCCACCGCACCGAGCAGGCCCAGCGGCACCACCAGCATCACCGACAGCGGAATCGACCAGCTCTCGTAAAGCGCCGCCAGCACCAGGAACACCACCAGCGCCGAGAGTAGCATCAGCAACGGTGCCTGTGCCGCCGACTGGCGCTCCTGCAGCGACTGCCCGGTCCAGGCCACGGCGAAGCCCTGCGGCAACTGCGCCACCAGGCGCTCCATCTCGGCCATGGCCGCGCCACTAGAAACGCCGGCAGCCGCGCCCCCGGCGATACGCACGGCGGGATACCCCTGGAAACGCATCATCTGCTGCGGCGACTCGCTCCACACCGGCGTCACCACCTCGCGCAGCGCCACCATGCCGCCGCTGGCATTGCGCACCCGCAGGTTGAGCACGTCGTCGAGCTGCATGCGCGCCGGCGCATCGGCCTGCAGAATCACCTGCTGCATACGCCCTGCATTCGGGAAGTCGTTGACGTACAGCGAACCCATGGCCGCCGACAGCGTGCTGCTCACGGCAGCGAAGGACAGGCCCATGGCTTCGGCCTTCTGCCGGTCGATCTCCAGGCGGATGCTTTCGCCGGGCGGCAGGCCATCGGGGTAGACATCGCTGACGATCTTGCTCTGCCCGGCCAGCGCCAGCAGCTGCGCCTGGGCCTTGAGCAGTTCGGCTTCGCCACGGTTGGCGCGATCCTGCAGGAACAGGGTGAAACCGGAGGAGGTGCCCAGCTCATCGATGGCCGGCGGCATCAGGCTCATCACCGTGCCTTCGACGTTGCCGGCCATGGCCTGCTGCGCCAGCGCGGCTTCTTCGGCGGCCGTGGCGCCATCGCGCTGATCCCAGTCCTTGAGCATGGTGAAGGCCATCGCCGCGTTGGGGCCGGAGCCGGCGAAGCTGAAGCCCTGCACCACCAGGTTGGCATCCAGCGCCGGGCGCGAGGCGACGTGCGCCTCGTAGGCCTTGACCACGTCCAGCGTGCGTTCGCTGGTGGCGCCGGTGGGCAACTGGATGGAGGTCATGAAGTAGCCCTGATCCTCTTCAGGGAGGAAGGACGAGGGCAACTGCGCGGCAGCGATGGCCAGCACCGCGCAGAGCACGGCGAAGGCCGCCATCATCCGCCCGCTACGCCCGACCAGGCGCGCTACCTGCGCGCCGTAGCTCGCCGTGAGGCGCTCGAAGCCACGGTTGAAGGCGCCGAAGAAGCCGCGCTTTTCATGGTGCTCGGCACCCACCGGGCGCAGCAGCGTGGCGCACAGCGCCGGCGTCAGGCTCAGGGCAAGGAAGGCCGAGAACAGGATCGACACCGCCATCGACAGGGTGAACTGCTGGTAGATCACCCCCACCGAGCCACTGCCGAAGGCCATGGGGATGAACACGGCGGTGAGCACCAGGGTGATGCCGATGATCGCCCCGGTGATTTCCCGCATCGCCCGCGTGGTCGCTTGCTTCGGCGAGAGCCCCTGGGTGGCCATCAACCGCTCGACGTTCTCCACCACCACGATGGCGTCGTCGACGATGATGCCGATGGCCAGCACCATGCCGAACATGGTCAGCGAATTGATCGAGAAGCCCGCTAGGAGCATCACCGAGAAAGTGCCGAGCAGCGCGATGGGCGCGACGATAGCCGGGATCAGCGTATAGCGCAGGTTCTGCAGGAACAGGAACATCACCAGGAAGACCAGCGCCATGGCCTCGAACAGGGTGTAGATCACCTTCTCGATGGACACCTTGACGAAGGGGGCGGTATCGAACGGCACCGAGTAGGCCATGCCTGCCGGCAGGCTCGGCGCCATCTCGGCCAAGCGCTCTCGTACGGCGTTGGCGGTGCGCACCGCGTTGGCGCCAGGTGAAAGCTGGATGGCGGCACTGGTCGCCGCCACGCCGTTCTCGCGGTTGGAAAATGCGTAGGACTCCGCGCCTAGCTCGATGCGCGCCACGTCGCCGAGCACCACCTTGGCACCATCGGCATCCGCACGCAGGACGACCGCGGCGAACTGCTCCGGCGTGGTCAGTTGCCCCTGCACCGTCAGCGGCACGGTCAGGCGCTGGCCCGGCAGCGTCGGTTCGTCGCCGATCCGTCCTGGGGCGATCTGCGCATTCTGCTGCTCGATGGCCTGAGCCAGATCATTCATGGTCAGGCCATAGGCGGTGAGTTTGTTCGGGTCGACCCAGACGCGCATGGCCTGCTCGGCGCCAAACAGTTGTACTCGCCCCACGCCGTCGATACGGCGCAGCTCCTGGACGATGTTGCGCGCGAAATAGTCGTTCAGCGTGATCTCGTCGAACTGACCATTGGGCGAGGTCATGCCAACCATCATCAGAAAGCTCGATGAGGCGGACTCTACCTGCAGGCCGTTCTGTCGCACGGCCTGGGGCAGGCGAGGCTCGACCGCCTTGATGCGGTTCTGCACGTCGACCTGGGCCAGCTCGGCGTCGGTGCCCGGCTTGAAAGTCGCGGTGATCTGCGCCGTGCCCGAGGTGTCGACCGAGGACTCGAAGTAGAGCAGGTTCTTGACGCCCGACAGTTCGCGCTCGACCAGGCTTACCACCGAATCATTGAGCGTCTGCGGCGTGGCGCCCGGATAGGTGGCGTAGAGGGTCACCGAAGGCGGTGCCACCGAGGGGTAGCGGGCGATGGGTAACTTCGGGATGGCAATGACGCCGGCCAGCACGATGAACAGGGCGATCACCCAGGCGAACACCGGGCGGTTGATGAAGAACTGCGGCATGACGGATTCTCCGGCCTCAGCGCTCGGCGGCGCTGAACTGTTCGCTGGCGTCGATGGGCTGCCAGGGGCGCGGGGCAACGTGGGTGTTCTCGCTCAGGCGCTCGATACCCTCGATCACCACCTGCTGGCCGGCACTGAGGCCGGACACCACGCGATAACGGCGTGCCACCAGCTCACCGAGCTCGATGGGCACCGGCTGCGCCTGGCCCTTGGCATCCACTACCCACACGCTGGCCTGGCCCGCCGTACGGACCACGGCCTGTTGAGGCACGCTCAGGGCGGCAGGGTAGTGCGCCCGCGGAACTCGCGCCTGCACGTAGAGACCCGGCAGAAGACGGCGCTGCGGGTTGTCCACCAGCACGCGCAGCAACACATCGCCGGTGCCGGTGTCCACCTGAGTGCCGGAGAACAGGATGCGACCCTGCATGCCGAGAGGTTTGCCATCGCTGTCGAGAATCTCCACCGTTAGCGTCGCCGATCCTGCCTGCCGACGCAGCGTCTCCAGCACCGAAGCGGACTGGCGCACGTCGACATACACCTGGTCGATCTGCTGGATTCGCGCCATGGGCGTGGTATCGGTGGGCGAGACCAGAGCCCCTTCGCTGACCAGGGTCTGGTCGATGCGACCGGCAATCGGCGCCTCGACACTGGCGAACTGCAGATCCAGCTTGCGCCGCGCCAGAGTCGCTCTGGCCTGGGCCACGTCGGCGGCGGTCTGATCGCGCAGAGACGCCGCATCGTCGTAAGTCTGGCGGCTGACGGCTTCGCTGCGTCTCAACGACCCCAGGCGCTCGGCCTTGATGCGGGCCTGTGCCAGCGTCGCCTCGGCCCGTTGCAACGCCGCCGTGGCAATATCCACCTCGGCCTTGAAGGGGGCCGGATCGATCTGGAACAGCGTCTTGCCGGTCTCGACATCGCGGCCTTCCTCGAACAGGCGGCGTTTTACGATGCCGGTGACCTGCGCGCGCACTTCGGCCGTACGCACGGCTGATACGCGCCCGGGAAGATCCTCGGTGACCGAAAGATCGGCGGCTTCCAGCGTCATCACCGAGACCGGAATCGGTGACGGCGCCTCGCTCGTGGCATCGGGTGGCGAGGGATCGCAGCCTGCCAGCCCCAACACGGCAAGCCCTGCGAGCAGAATGCTCCACTGCCGCTGTCTGATGCGCATACCACACTAACCTCGCTCAAGGGGTCGTCGCGCCAGCGGCAACCGAAAAGGATCAAGGCGCCAGTCTGGCCTGCTGCTATTGCGAATGATTCGAGGCTTTATGGAGAAAGCATGGAGAGCGCGATAAAATTCAGTGCCGCCGCCATCGAGCCCGACCATGTCCGATGCTCAACCGCGATCCGGCCCCTCTGCTCCCGCGTCGGCACTGGTGCTGATCGCCGAGGATGAAGCCGAGATCGCCGATATTTTAGCCGCCTACCTACGGCGCAGCGGTCTACGCACCCAGCACGCCGCCGATGGCCACGCGGTGCTGGCCATGCACCAGGCGCTCAAGCCGGATCTGCTGCTGCTCGACGTGCAGATGCCGCGTATCGATGGCTGGAAGGTGCTCAGTGAAATCCGCTCCCGTGGAGATACCCCGGTGATCATGCTCACCGCGCTTGACCAGGATATCGACAAGCTGATGGGGCTACGTCTGGGCGCGGACGACTACGTGGTCAAGCCCTTCAATCCGGCCGAAGTGGTGGCACGAGTTCAAGCGGTGCTGCGACGCACCCGAATGAGCGAGCCCGCCCCCACGCAAATGCTGCGCGTCGGCCCGTTCCAGATCGACCTGGAGAGCCACGAGGCCAGCATCGGCACTGGTGACCAGCGACAGGTGCTGGATCTGACCCTGACCGAGTTCAAGCTGCTCGCTTGCCTGATGCGTGCGCCTAAGCGGGTGTTCAGCCGCGCGGAACTGCTGGAGAGCTGCCTGCCCGAAGGCGATACCCTGGAGCGCACCGTGGACAGCCATGTGAGCAAGCTGCGCAAGAAGCTCGAAGCCTTCGATATCCAGGGCGTGCCGGTCAGCGTCTGGGGCGTGGGCTATCGCTTCGGCGCGGCACCATGAAGCCGACACCGGGCCTGCGCCGACAGATCGTTCAATCTCTGGCGGTGATGGCGCTGGGCATCATCTGCCTCTCGGTGATCGGCAGCTACGTGTTCTACGCTTTCGCCCTGACCTACCTGCCGGGCAGCATCTCCGACTCCCTAGTGCCCTCACGGGTGGAGCTGGTGTGGATCATCTGCACCATTATTGCCGCGCTGTGCCTGGCGGTGTTCGTCGCCATTCGCCTGTCGCGACGCCTGATCTCCCCCTTGAACTCGGTGGCGCACAGCCTGCGTGAAGTGGCTGAGGGCAAGCTCGACGCCCGCGCCCCGCTGGACGACCGGGCCATGGGCGAGACCGCGCAGCTGGTGCGCGACTTCAACGCCATGGCCGAACGGCTACAGAGCATGACCCGGGAGCGCGAGTTCTGGAACGCCGCCATCGCCCATGAGCTGCGCACGCCGGTGACCATTTTGCGCGGCCGCTTGCAGGGTCTTTCGGAAGGCGTGTTCACGCCCAGCAGCGAGCTGTTCGATGGCCTGCTGCGCCAGGTGGAGGGTCTGAACCGGCTGATCGAGGATCTGCGGGTATTGAGCCTCAATGATAGTGGCCATCTGGAGTTGCGGCGGGTCGAGGTGGATCTAGCCCAGGAACTTGGCAGCGTTCTGCAGGCCTTCGCCGCGCCGCTGGCGGCAAAGGGTTTCCACCTGCACAGTGAACTCGAAGCGAACCTGAGAGTGAAATGCGACCCGGTGCGTCTGCGCCAGGCGCTGATGGCGTTGCTGGAAAACACCCTGCAGCATGCCGAGCCGGGCAGTCTGCGGGTCCGCGTCTATCAAGCGGACGGTGATTGCCATGTCGTCGTCGAGGATGACGGTCCTGGCATCGATAGGGCGTTTGCCTCCGACCTGTTCGAGGCCTTTCGTCGTGGCGACCCCTCGCGTTCACGCAAGAGCGGCGGCAGCGGCCTGGGGCTGGCCGTGGTCAAGGCCATCGCCGAGGCACACGGCGGCCAGGCGATTTGCCAGCCCACGGGGCGGGGTGGAAGTGCATTCGTCATCGCCTGGCCGCGTGGAGCGACCGCGAAGTAGTCATGCTCGCCGAGGAAAACGATGTCGAAATGAGCCGTTCCGGCACGACTTAGCTCTCGCGCAGCATCTCTTCGAGCATCGCGGCGTTGGGGTCGTCCGGCTGGCTGACGACGGCATAGTTGTAATTGCCCTTCGACCAGTACTGCGCCATGAGCTGGCCGTCGACCCGCTTGCCCGGTTCTAGCATGTGATGGCCGACCCCCGGCGGGCGGATATACATCATCATCTGGCGCCCGGTCCGATCGCGATAGACCACCATCGCGGCAGGCCCTTGATCGGTGGCCAGCAGCCGGGCGTCGGTCATCTCCAGGCCGGCGGCGCTGAGATCCGGGGGCATGATCCCGTCACTGAAATGGGCCTGAAACAGCTTGACGATCTTCTCGCGACTATTGGCGCCCGGTTCGGGGACGGCGGTATCGCTGACGCCGACAACGCTGTTCCCGTCGATGGCCGTGTTTCCATTGATAGTCGTGTTTCCATCGATAGCCGTGTTCCCGTCGAACGAGACGCTGTCGGTGAACAGGCGGTAGGCCTGAACGGCATCCGCCATCGGCGGTGGCGAGGCCGGATTCATCATGTCACGCACCGTCCAGCCACCGGTCAGGCCGATGCCCAGGGTCATCACCAGCATGGCGGCCGTGGCCAGCCAGCGCCGTTGCCCGGCCCGCTGGCGACGCCGGATCGCGGCCGGATCGAGCGAGGCATTGGCCGGCCACTGTTCGGGATTGGCGTACCGCGCGCGCAAGTGTTGGGTGTCCCTGCGCCACGCCTCGAGTTCCGCCGCCCGTTCCGGGTTGGCCTGGAGCCAGGTTGACACCCACTGCCGACGCTCGGCGTCCAACTGATCGTCGAGATAGGCGTGCAGGTCCTGTTCGGTAGGTCGATTCGGATTCATTTGAGCCTCCTGAGTGACGGTGCCGGACGCTTCTCGCGCGGTTCTCCCTCATCCAGCTCGCGCAGGGAACGACGCGCTCTAGAGAGCCGCGACATCACCGTCCCCATCGGAATGTCCAGGGTTTTGCTCACCTCGCGGTAGCTCAGCCCCTCCACCGAGACGAGCATCAGCAGGGCGCGATGCTCGGGAGGCAGTCGATCGAACGCCTCCCAGGTGGCATTGGCCACGACGATATCTTCCGCCGAGGCGCTGGTCTGGGGCTCGCCGGTGAACAGCTGCATGAGCCGCGCGTAGCGTCCGGCGCGACGTCGACTGTCGATGAACTGGCGGTACAGGATAGAGAACAGCCAGGCGCGCAGGTCGCCACCGGGGCGGCGGCGCTGCCAGTGGCTGATGGCCTTTTCCAGTGTCGACTGCACCAGGTCATCGGCATCGCTGGGACTCTGGGTCAGCGACACGGCAAAGCGCCGCAAACGGGGCAGGAGTTCACGCAGTTGATCGTCATCGGGTGGATTCATGGATGTTCCAGCGTATCGAAGGAAGTCGCTGTAGGACGAACCGATGGCAATTCTATTCCCTTCTGTCTCCAAGGGAATCGCCAATCTCTCGCCGGCGGGATTCAGGCACGCAATGGTGACTGGGAATAAAGTGTCGGCAGCGGCGTCCTACTCGCTCCATTCAGGCAAAGTTGCCCGGAGCAGACATGACCCAGAACGCCGCACCGCCGCCGAAACTGATATTGAGGTTCACGATTATCGGCCTCGTCATCGCCATTCTGGCGACGGCCTTCGCCTACGTGGGCGGTTGGCTGGACCCTGGCCGGCTGACCCCGGATCGGATGATCAATACGCTGGAGGACAACGCCGGCGTTCACGAAGGCTACCGACGCAATCACGCCAAGGGGTACTGCGTGGTGGGCAGTTTCGAGAGCAACGGCAACGTGGACAGCCTGTCCCGCGCCACTGTTTTCGAAACGGGACGCGTCAGCCCGCTCATCGGCCGCCTCGCGATCCCCGGGGGAGACCCGCACGCCAATGATGGCATGCCGCCGATACGCAGTTTCGCGCTGCAGTTCCAGTTGCCGAACGACGAGCAGTGGCGAACCGCGATGAACGCGATGCCGGTGTTTCCGGTATCGACACCGCAGGCGTTCTGGGAACTGTTGAAAGCCTCCCAGCCGGATTCGCAGAGCGGCAAGCCGGACCCCGCGAAAATGGCGGCCTTCTTTGCCGGCCATCCGGAAACCAAGCCATTCCTGGCATGGGCGAAAACCGCCCAGCGCTCCTCGAGCTTCGTCAACGTCGAGTACAACAGCCTTGATGCCTTCCGCTTCATCGATGCCGGCGGGACGACCCACTTCGTACGCTGGGGGCTGGTGCCGGAAGCGCCCTTCACGCCGATGACCGAGGCCCAGAAGCAGGATCCCGATTTTCTGTCCCGGGACTTGCGGGAACGCCTGGATAAGGGGCCCCAGCGCTGGCACCTGATCGTCACCGTGGCCAATCCCGGTGACCCCACCGACGATGCCACCCTGGCCTGGCCGGCGGATCGCCGCCAGATCGATGCCGGCATCGTCACCATCGACCGTGCCCAGGACCAGGCCGACGGCCCCTGTCGTGACATCAACTACGACCCGCTGGTGCTGCCCGACGGTATCGCCGGCTCCGACGACCCGCTGTTGAGCGCGCGTTCAGCCGCCTATTCGGAATCCTATAACCGACGCACTCGCGAGGAGGCCGAATCGGCGACATCCTCGACCCAGGAGCCACGATCATGAACCCACGGACTGCCGGTACCTTTTCCCTCCCCGCCCGTCTGCTGCACTGGCTGATGGCGATCATGATCCTGACGATGCTGTTTGTCGGCGTCGGCATGGTGGCCACGGTTTCCGAGCGCCACGTATGGCTCGTTCAGCTTCATAAACCGCTGGGAATCGCGATTCTCGCGCTGGTCATCGTGCGGCTGCTGGTGCGCTGGCGATATGGCACCCCGGCGCTGCCCGCGGACCTGCCGCCCTGGCAACGCGCCGCTGCCCATCTCTCCCACTGGGCGCTGTATGCATTGATGTTGGCGATGCCGCTGATCGGCTGGACCATGCTCTCGGCCGGCGGCTACCCGGTCACACTCTTCGCCGGCGTCACGCTGCCGGACCTGGTGTCGCCATCTCCCACGCTCTACAGCGCGTTGCGCTTCGCCCATACCTGGCTGGCGCTGAGCCTGTTCGCGCTCATTCTCCTGCACCTGGCGGCAGCGCTTTATCATGCTCTGATTCGTCGGGATGGCGTATTGGCCAGCATGACCAGAAGCCGCAAACAGCCATAAATCGCGACACGCTTTTTCATGGTAAAAGACGATAGGAATGGATATGCAGCAAGCGATCAGGTCGGCGTCACGCCAACCCGGTCGCTTTCTTCACGACCAGTCGTTTCCGCTCCGAAATCAGGCGATGAACGTCAAAAAGCCGAGGTGATTGGCCTCGGCTTGGGCGTTATTGATCGCGAGTTATTGGTCGCTTTCGATGCGTCGATGCTCAGGCGGGATTGGTGGTGTAGAGCCGTTTGATGACGGCCATTTGCGCAGCACTCTGCCCCTCCGCAATCAAGCTCTGCTGCGCCCTGCCCAGCGCTTTCATGGTGGTCATGCCGGTGCGGTTCTGTTCGGCACGCAGCGCATTGGCGCTGGCTTCACTGTGACCCGCGCCGATATCCAGGCGCCAGGGCCCGAACTGGTTGGCCGTCATCATGGCGGGCTGCAGGCTCAGCGGCTGGTGCAGTCGCTGCATGGCTTCCTGCTGGGCAATACTGTTATCGGCCTGGGCCAATAGCGGCATGAAGCCGGCAAGCGCGACGGCGGCGGCGACTCGGGCCAGGCGAGACATTGTCTTGGTTTCCATCATCGACTCCTGTCATGAAATAGCTGCGACTCGAATGTGTGGTCGCTGTCGACAGCGGGATAATTCCTGTCACTGTCGGCTGCAGGTAAGACGAATGGCGCAGCGAACTATTCCTCGCTTTCGATGATGAAATTCGACGCTGACACCAGCTCCGCTGAGTGCGTCTTTAAGCGTTCGATGACCACGCCGCTCCGGTCAATTCACACGACACTTTCCATAGCCGATCTTCCACCGCCCGGTCCCTGGCCGCGGCACTGCGATGGGCGCGTTTGGGTGCGCCGCGGGTCTCGCTGAAGCCGTCGGGGCCGAAGTAGTCGCCGGGGCGTACGTCGTCGGCGAGCGCGGCGTGGAGCGTGGGTCTGGCGCCTTCGGCGGCGGATTGGCTGACCAGCGGCATCACCAGCTTGAATGCCTGGCCGACCAGCGCGCGGCTCTTCACGCCGGCATCGAACAGCGCCGTGCGGGAAAGCCCGGGATGGGCGGCGACACTCAACAGCCCCCAGCCGTGCTGGTCGCTCCGTTGCTGCAGCGCCTGGGCGAACAACAGCATGGCGAGTTTGGACTGGCGGTAGGCGCGCCACGGGTCGTAGTCGCGCTCGCCGTTGAGGTCGTCGAAATCGATCCTGCCGCTGCGGTGCGCCAGGCTCGAGAGCTGGACGACGCGTGCTGGCGCTGACTCGGAACCCGACGACGAGGCGGCGACCAGCAGCGGCAGCAGCAGGCTGGTGAGCAGGAAGTGGCCAAGGTAGTTGACCCCGAACTGGCGCTCGCAACCGTCCTCGGTGCGCTCACGCCTGGGCAGCGCCATGATACCGGCGTTGTTGATCAGCCGTTGCAGCGACGTCTCGCTCTCCTGCAGGCGGTCGGCGAACTGGCGTACCGATTCGAGGCTGTCGAGATCGAGCAGCTCGAAGCGAACCTCGGCGCCGGGTTGATGAGTGCGCACCGCGTGGCAGGCGAGCTTGCCCTTGTCGGGATTGCGCCCGGCGACGACAATGCGAAACCCGTTCGCTGCCAGGCCCTTGGCAGTCTCCAGCCCGAGTCCGGCGGTGGCACCGGTGACGATGGCCAGCGGCGCTGCCGCCGGGGGGAATTCGGTCATCGAAGTCACTCCCGTGAAGGTCTATGTTGAAAGTCTGTATTGAAGGATGGATTCGACGCAGTGTGCAGGTTTCCTCGAACAGGGATATCAATGGGAGTCGCCAATGGCAACGAGAAGTCTCATCGGACGTAGCTGGTGGATTCTGATGGCGTTCGGCGTCATCGCCATCGTATTCGGTCTGATCGCGGTGTTTCGGCCGCTGGCCGCCATCGCGGCGTTGACCTGGATCATGGGCATCATGGCACTGGCGGAGGGCGTCTCCACGCTGTTCATGACGGCGACGGCCTATCGGGGAGCGGGCAAAGGATGGCTGATCGGCTACGGCGCGTTGTCGATACTGTTCGGTCTGCTCGCGATCTTCGATCCGCTCTCCATGGCCAGCGCGCTGCTGGTGCTGGTCGGCATCTGGCTGATCATCGCCGGGGTCTATCGCCTGCTGTTGGGCCTGCGCATCCGCCGCCCCGTGCCCGGCCAGGGTTGGGCCGCGCCGGGCGAGGGCTGGACCGTTCTCAGTGGCGTGCTGGCACTGCTGCTGGGCATCCTACTCGTCGTCAGCCCGCTCAGCGGCCTGGTGGCCACTGCGCTGTGGATCGGTATCGTCGCGCTGGTTTACGGCGTCATCCAGGTGATCGCGGCGTTGCGGGTGCGCAAGGCGTTTGCCGGCACTCGCTAGCCAGGTAGCAATGTCCACGAAGCGCCCAAACGATTGGGTGCTTTCTCATTTGGGCATCAGCACCCACATCTCGCCCCGCTGTTTCATCCGGCTGGCGGCTTCCCCGGCGGCATCGCCGTGGCCCCAGTAGAAGTCTGCGCGTACCGCGCCCTTTACCGCGCTGCCGGTGTCCTGCGCCACCATCAGGCGCTGCAGCGGCCGGTTGGAAAGCGGCTGGGTGGTGGAGAGAAACACCGGCGCGCCGAGGGGGATCTCGTCCGGGTCGACCGCGATGCTGCGCTCGGAGGTGAGCGGCACCCCCAGTGCGCCCACCGGACCGCTGGTATCGGCCAGGGCTTCGCTGCCCTTGAGCTCACGGAAGAACACCATGCGCGGATTGACGTTGAGCATCTCTTCGACCTGGCCCGGATGCCGGCGCGCCCAGTCGCGCACGCCGGGCAGCGTGGCTTCGGCCGGGGTGATTTCGCCGCGTTCGATCAGGCGCTTGGCGAAGGACTGGAACGGCTGATTGTTGGTGCCGGCGTAGGCCACGCGCATGGTGGTGCCGTCGGTCATCTCGACGCGGCCGGAGCCCTGAATCTGCAGGTAGGCCGCTTCCACAGGATCGTCGACCCAGACCAGTTCCGTGCCATCGAGATCGCCGCTGCGCATCAGTTCGGCGCGGGTTGGGCCGACGTGGGTGTGCTTCTTCCAGTATTTCGGGTACTGGTAGAGTGGCGTCTGGTAGGGTCCGCCCCGCACGCGGGAGCCGCGCAGGATCGGCTCGTAGTAGCCGGTGATCAGGCCGGTGGCGCTGCCGTCGCTGTTGGTCACGCGGTAAGGCACGAAACGGGACTCGAAGAAGTTCTGGATCGCCAGGGCATCGAGCGGATCGACCGACCGGGCATCGTGGCAGACGCTTTGCCATGCTGGCTTGCGCTCGAGCCGAGTGCAGCTCTCCTGGAAGGCGCTCCACGCCGCCATCGGCTGGTCCCGGCTCC
The DNA here is from genome assembly GCF_008298015.1 of Salinicola corii. GTDB lineage: Bacteria > Pseudomonadota > Gammaproteobacteria > Pseudomonadales > Halomonadaceae > Salinicola > Salinicola corii. Next base: position 245,410 of record NZ_VTPX01000004.1, read on the forward strand.
AGCCTGGCAGGTTGTGCCAAGTGGTCTTGCGTGCCGGCTGTTCGATCCACGCCTCCGGGCTTTCGCCCGACGTGGTGGTCGCGATAGGGCCGCTGGAACAGCCGGCCACGAGCAGGGCAAAGACAAGACAGGCCAGCAGCGAGGGAAAGCGATGTAATGAGGCGCGCTGGCGCGAGGCGCTGGAGAGCATGCAGGGTCGATCCTTGAAACACGATGCATTAAGAAGACGAATATAAAAAGTCGGTGAAAAAGCTGGAGCGAGCATATCGCCGCCGCTCGATGGCGTCGAGCGAGGTATCGACCAAAGACAAGCGCTGCAAGTTCCTCCAGCGGCGCATTACACTATGTCCTTTTACTACGCCCTTTGCGCTTCAAGCGGCAGGATCGTCTCATGACCCAAGTCATCTCCATTCAGAGCCACGTCGCCTACGGTTACGTCGGCAACCGTGCCGCCGTATTTCCGCTTCAGCGGCTGGGGCTGGAAGTCACCGCCATCAACACCGTCCAGTTCTCCAACCACACCGGCTATGGCACCTTTACCGGCGATGTGTTCACGCCCGACCACCTCAGGAACGTGCTGGACGGCGTCGAATCCCTGGTTGGGCTCGACGGTGTCGATGCCGTGCTATCCGGGTACATGGGCGACGAAGGCATCGGTCGCGCCGTGCTGGACAGCGTCGATCGCGTCAAACAGGCCAATCCGGACGCACTCTACTGCTGCGACCCGGTGATGGGCGATGTCGGCCGCGGCTTCTTCGTGCGCGAAGGCATTCCCGAGTGGATGCGCGACCACGCCATTGCCCGCGCCGATATTGTCACCCCCAACCAGTTCGAGCTCGCCTTTCTCGCCGGGCGCGAGATCGACACGCTGGAAGATGCCCTCGCCGCTGCCGCCGCGTTGCGTGCCAAAGGGCCTAAGGTAGTGCTGATCACTTCGCTGGAAGTCGCCGGGGACGATGAAGATCACATCGGCATGCTGGTCGACGCCCCTGGCGGTAGCTGGCGGATTGCCACGCCCAAGGTGGATTTCGCCATTCCGCCCAATGGCGCCGGCGATTTCACTGCCGCGATGTTCCTCGCCCACAGCCTGCGCGCCGGCCTCACCGACGAAGGCCCCGCCCGCGCCCTGGAGCAGACCGCCGCCGCGGTGCAGATGCTGTTCGAACACACCCGCCGTGCCGGCACCCGCGAACTGGCGATGATCGCCGCCCAGCAGGATATCGTTTCGCCTACGGTGACCCTGCACGCCGAAAAGCTTCGTTGAGCCGAAAACTGGCTGTGCTCGGTCATACGGCGTTAAAAATCGGCTTAACATGCTCATTTACAAACTCGTAAACTCCGCTGTTGCGCCGATTTTTTGCCTTGTCTGACCATCGCTCGCCGACTTTTCGGAGCTTATGACTGCATGGAAGCAAAGCTATGTTGATTGATGAGTCTGCACCGCCGCTCTACCTGGGCATGGCGATGTGGGCCAACGCCGACTGGCAAGGCAGCCTGCTGCCCGGCCACGGCGACGTGGAGCTGCGCGACTACGCCAGCGTGTTCAACGCCGTGGAAGGCAACACCACCTTCTACAGCGGCATTCCCAAGGCGGAGACGGTGACGGCCTGGGCCGAACAGGCGCCCGAGACCTTTCGCTTCTGCTTCAAGCTGCCCAGCCAGCTGACCCACGGCAAACGCCTGCGCGATATTGACGATGAGTTTGAACGCTTCATCGAGCGACTCTCACCGTTGAAAGATCGTCTAGGGCCGATCATGGTCCAGCTACCCAGAGATTTCGGCCAGGGCGAGCTGCCCGCGTTGGAGCGATTGCTCACTCACCGGCCACGGGAGATACCCTGCGCGGTGGAGGTCCGGCACAGTGATTTTTTCCACAAAGGGCCTGCAGAACAGGCATTCAACCGCTTGTTGATAAGTCAAGACGCCAATCGGGTAATGCTCGACGTGCGGGCGCTCTTTGCCACCCCCCCAGGGCTTGACAACCGGCTCGCCAAGGCGCAAGGCGAAAAGCCGAAAGTCCCATTACACGTGCTCTGCACGGCGGTCAATCCCATCATTCGTTTTATCGGGCACTTCGACGAAGCCATTAACCAGGCCCGTTTCGAGCCGTGGATAGAACGTCTCGTCCTGTGGATAAAACAGGGGAAAACCCCTTTTCTCTTTGTGCATACACCGGATAACCGCCAGGCGCCGGAACTGGCACGAAAGTTCTACAACCAGATTGCCGAACGGATCGAATTGCCGCCGTTGGCCGAGTTCCCGGGCGAACGACAGAACTCGCTGTTTTAGCCAAATCTGAAACAGGCTGTTGATAACTCGAGCACCATTCTTCGACCCCATTCCGCCCGTCACTCATGATCCGTGACCGCCTGTCCGCGGTGCCGATGTGTGTGGAATACTTCGCTTAACGTTGATCTTCACGTAAAGGTTAAATAACGCTAGGGTAGAGTAAATCAGAAGAGGCAATCACCCCGTGTCCGGCCAGACCTACGCCATTGGCGAACTCGCGCAGCACTTCGACGTGACCACCCGCACCATCCGCTTCTACGAGCAGGAAGGCCTGCTCTCCCCCGAGCGGCGCGGCAAGACCCGCGTCTACCACGAGAAGGACCGCGTCCGCCTCAAGCTCGCCCTGCGCGGAAAGCGTCTCGGTTTCTCCCTGATCGAGATCCGCGAAGTGCTCGATCTTTATGACACCCGCCACGACGGCAGCATCCGCCAACTCGAGCGCCTGCTCGAGATCCTCGCCGATAAACGCGCCAACCTCGAACGCCAGCTCGAAGACATCCGCGTCATGCAGCGGGAGCTGGATCAGGTCGAAGAGCGGTGCAAAGGCGCGTTGGAGGAGTTGAAGGCGGCGGAAAAGAGTTCTTGAGCATGGCTTATACCTGGAAGCTCACCATCAAGACCGCCGATTTTCCTCGACATCATCAGCCAGCCAGACCTTGATCAGCGACTGATAAGGCATATCCCGCTTGTTGGCTTCGATCTTGATGCGATCCAGTAGTGATTCCGGCAACCTCAAAGAGATTGTCTTGGTCGATGGCTTCAGGTTGGGAAGCGCGGCACGCTTAGCCTGGTTCCAGTCCACATAGTCGGTGGAGTCGTGGCTTTCCCAGAACGCACGCTCTTCCGCTTCACTCTTGAACTCAGGCGTCGTCTTGGTTTTGCTCATAAATCCTCCTCTCCTTACGGTGCATGGCTCGGGCCGAGATAACTCGAATCAGCGTACCGGCTGCACGCAAGGTGAACGTGATGTGTAGCTGACGATGGTCGTCCGTGATGCCGAGGGCATGATATCGAGGTTCGTCTTGGCTGTGTCTGGTATCTTCGACCATCAGCAGTGGCTGATTGAAAAACACCTGTTCCGCTTCGGATTGGCGTACGCCGTGCTTGTCCGCACTTTTGCGGGCATTGCCCTCGTCCCAGTCGAAGCCGGTAATCTGCGCCAAATCGATCATATTTTGTATATTGCCATAATATACATGGCATGCAAGCAGTGCCTTCCGAGCGCTTCGGCAAGGACCGCGTTCGCCTCAAGCTCGCCCTGCGCGGCAAGCGCCTGGGTTCTCGCTGATCGAGATTCGCGAAGTGCTCGACCTCTACGACACCCGCCACGACGGCAGCATCCGCCAACTCGAACGCCTGCTCGAGATCCTCGCCGACAAACGCGCCAACCTCGAACGCCAGCTCGAAGACATCCGCGTCATGCAGCGTGAGCTGGATCAGGTCGAAGAACGGTGCAAGGGCGCGTTGGGGGAGTTGAGGGCGGCGGAACAGGGTCACTGAGCTACGGTTCTGCTCTGCGGCTCCTTCGATGGTAGTCAATCTGCACGGAGCAACGGCATGCAACATGACCTGGAAGCCAACAAGCACAATGCGATCGCCTTCTATCGCACGGCTTATCTCGGTGATCCTAACCTTGCCGTCGCGACTTATGTGGGTGCCGATTACATCCAGCACAACCCGGTAGTGGGTAATGGAAAGCAGGCGTTCATCGATTACTTCACGGCAATGGCAGAGCAGTATCCCGGGAAGGAAATCGAGTTCGTGCGCGCGGTGGCCGAAGCCGATCTGGTATCTCTCCACACGCACCAGACCTGGCCCGGCGGCGATGAGTACGTCACGATGGATTTTTTCCGTTTCGGCGACAACGGCAAGATCGTAGAACACTGGGATTCCATCCAGAGAATTCCGCATGAAACCAAGAACGGAAACCTGATGTACTGAGTACCGGCGGGCTAGCGCTTCAATCTGGCCGTTCCCGTGACGGTAAGCGGCCAGTGACCCTCCTAATTCCTGAATGATCTTCGTCTTCTGACGCGACAACGCCGGCCTCTCGAGCCACGATTGATTAATGCTTTCGTGGCGTTGTTTCTAATGTAACTATTGGTTACTGTGCGTAGAACAGCACAAGAAATGGCTTACAGAGTCACAAGCTCATAAGGGACAGCCGCGTTGGGATGATGGGAAACATCGTCATCCTCCATGGCGGGCGGTAGCGTGGCGGATTTCGTCAAAAGCCAACCGAAAGGGCCTCCACCGAATAACTGTATCTATGCATAGTCATGTCAGATTGTGCAAAACGTGCGAGCATGCGAATTCTGCATAACGCGCCGAATTATTCTGAGCATTATTCAAAATCAATGGGTTAGGTGTGAAAGAGCGTGCTAAATAAGATTATTCAACGCGCGAGCTTGTTCAAGTGGCTAAACGAGCGCGCTATCTAATACCCATTGGGCAGGTATATGGAACATAGCACTCCGAAAAGGGTCTTTCTCGATAATTGTATTTTCAGTATTAGCGACACTGTGCGAGGCTCGCAAAAACCTCATCAGATTTATTGGGGTGGAGAAAAGCATACAGTGCAGATTTCTGGGTTTGAGGGAAAGCCATTGCCTAAGGAATCTGAACCTTGGAAGAGAGAGCAGGTTAAATGCATGACGACAATTGGCAGACTGGCAAGACAGGACGTTATCGCTTTGTCGTCTTACATGGAAACCATGTTTGAGGGGTGGAAGCGTCCTGGATCATTTCCTGCGACCGCCATTGGCAATGTCTTTAACGGGGTAGAGGTTGAGCACGTAGATGCCGCCGTTGAGAGGTCGTACTTTTTTCAATCCTCATTGGATGAGTATATTGATAGCCAGAGCATGATAAAATTTTGCAAATGGCTATTGGCTATCGATCCGAATGTCTTAATTGAAAAAGTTACTCAGGTAAAGGATTTGCCAAGCTTTCTAGTGGCCAATCTGCGGAACGTTAAAAGATTCGGCGAGCTTTGCAAGGGGTTGTCTGAGAAACAGTACCCGGATGCATTTCACCTATGGACGGCTGAGGTTAATGGTGCAGATTGTTTCTTAACAATTGATAAAAAATTCATTCATGTGATGACTGAAACGAATCGGTCAGAGCTGCCTTGCCCACCATTGTCACCTTCTCAACTGCTTAATCAACTAGGAATAGATGAGCGAGATCCCCTTGAATACACGGAGGGTGTCTTCTATGACATTTCTGGTAGGCGCGGGTAACAGGAGGCCTAACAATGCGGTCCACGGGACGTTAACTACGCTGCGCTCCGTTGCCGCCCATTACCGCTGGCGTTATGTTCAAAGAGGAGAATGACGATGCCTAGGAAAACACATCATGTAGTTCCGAATCCTGAAGGCGGATGGGATTTAAAAAAAGGTGGTGGTGAACGGGTCATCAAGCACTTTGACACAAAACAAGATGCGGTTGACTATGGCCGAGATGTCAGTAGGAATCAGGGCTCGGAGTTTGTGATCCATAAAAAAGATGGGGACATCCAAAATACGGATAGTCATGGTAATGATCCAATGCCACCGAAGGATAAAAAATAGTCGTTAAAAATGAGTGTGCTTAGGCCGACAGGGGTAGCAGGTTGGGTTCGATTCCCCTGGCGTTTGTTGGCTCCATGGCTCTTTTATTAACTTTACTGAGATACATCAGCGTAAACGTGTTCCTGCCGGCCACCAGCAACAGTAAAAGGGGGTGTCTATGGTGAAAGTATTAACTGACCGAACTCGCGTTTTTTAAGCTCCATGTTCGAAACGATGTGGGCTATCGGAGTCGGCGGCGTTGTCGGACACCTGTCTGCTTAAGCGCACTCAGAACATAGCAATTACAGGCACGGCGACAGTTACTACATTGCGGCTTCGCCCCCATTCCGTAACTGCGCGTGCTGTGCGGCATTATATCGGTGAGTCAATTCTTATCAAGGGGGAAACATGGGACTACCAAGCACCTACACAAACGCTTACGGGAAGTTGGGTGAGTTTTTTCACAGGCTCAGAGATGGCCAGGCTCCGGAACGTTTTACTCAGGAACACTTGAAAGACCTAGGGTACACATCAAAGAATCACCGGGCTTTCATTCCTATCATGAAATCACTTGGTTTTTTGACTCCTGATGGTCAGCCAACGAACCGGTACAACGAATATCGAAGTCATTCAAGCTCTCAAAGGGTGATGGCAGAAGCCCTTAAAGATGCATATTCGGACATATTTCTTATCAAATCTCATCCAACACCAGCCGACAAGCCAGCAATAGAAGGTAAGTTTAAGAGCTATCACAATGTTAGTGACAGTGTTGCAAAAATAATGACAAGCACCTTTTTTGCACTGCTGAATTTAGCGGATTTAAATGCCCTTAATAAATCAAAACCCGTAGAGCCGGAAAATGCTAGCACTGAAGACCAACAAGCGAAACCTGAGAGTGGTGTTCAGCCACCGGTTCTTGGTGGGCTTCATTACAATATTCAAATACACCTACCTGCGACCAAGGATGTAGAAGTTTATAACGCAATTTTCAAGTCTCTCAAGGAGAATTTGTATTGAAATATAAAGACTTAAGAGACTATCTTTTTCGCGGTCTTTTGTTTGAAGCAGAAGCCACTTCTTTCCAAAAAGCTGGTATCCAGGTCGGTGCTGATCAAACTGCTTCAGAGCAACAGCTATTGACTGAAGCCTTAGCGCCTTTTCCGGTAAACCTCAGAAATAGTGCACTCGAAATGGCAAGACTCTACTCAGTACTATTTGCGTTTGAGAATCATGTGAGGGGGTTTATAAGGGAAACGCTCTCTGAGGCGGAAGGAAGCGATTGGCTAGATAAATTGCCTAGAAAGGTGAGAGATTTCGCGGAAAAGCGTCAGAAAACCGCTATGGGGGACTCATGGTTAGAAGGAGAGAAAACTGACCTTCTAGGTTTCATCGATTTCGGTCATCTCTCACAGATAATCGTTGAGAAGTGGGAGCATTTTCAGGACGTTATGCCTTCGCAGCATTGGCTGAAACAGAGAATGGACGAGCTTGAGAAATCTAGAAACTTTGTAGCTCATAATAGAGCGCTGCTGCCTAGCGAGTACCAACGAATGTATATGTACATTGCTGACTGGAATCGTGTTGTCGGGCTTTAGATATAACAATCGGCTGAACCGCGACCGATTTTCCGCCGCTTTGCGGCTCCAAATCGACGCGTGAGCCGTGCGTTAGCTGGAGAAAGGATGCAAGAGTTTCGAGTTCAGTCATCAGAAACAGAAGCTGAATTAATTTTTTTCGGCGTCAATGGCGATAATTTCTCAGTGGCATTCTCGTCGGGTACGGTCAATTGCCAGAGGGAAGTGTGGGCCTACACCGATGCACATGGACTTGCAAATCTATTCGAATGGATGGCATCGCAAAGTAAACCTTGGAGAACATTGGAAGGATGGGAATCTATTGAAGGTGAGTTCAAGTTTTATGTCAGCTGCAACGCACGCGGGAACATAATCTTTGACATGGAGATGAACCATTTGGGTGGTGTTGAAGAATGGCGGGTGAAAACCCAACTCAAGTCTGAGTTTGGCCAACTTCCTAGCCTCGCCAAGAAGGCTCGAGCTTTCTTTGGCCCATCGCCAAGCTAACCAGGCGGTCGATGGGAGCGCTTTTCCGCGCCGCTTTCATCTGTCGCCTTCAGCTGATGGGGGCTCGCAATTTTGTGACACCTGCGCCAACCTGCCACTCTGGCTGCCAGCTCGCGCAGTCACGACCATGCACGCGGGATAAACCGAGTACTGACGATGGATTGGCTGACATTCATTTCGAGCCTAGTCCGGTCGCTGGCCTGGCCGGTGTTCGCACTGATTCTCGCGCTTCTCTTCCGCGACCAGATCCTGCAGTTTGGATCCTTCATCAAGAAGCTGCGTGCTGGGCCTATCGAGGCCGAGTTCGAACACGACCTCGAACAGCTGCGCTCACTGTCGCCGGGTCGGGTTGACGTCGTGAGCGCGCGTGCCGGTGAAGCGGAGACATTTCTTACCGAGTTGGCCGAGCGCCATCCCCGTACGGCCATACTGGAGGCGTGGACTCGACTGGAGCGCGCAGCCCGCACGTCGCTGTCGTCACAGGAGAGCGAAGATGGTAGCCCGGGCGAGGTATCAGCGGTTCGGCTGCCGGAGCTGCTGGTGCGGGCAGGCCTGATCGATCAGCCACAGGTAACGCTGTATCACGAGCTTCGGCGTCTGCGTCGTGAGGTGGCTCGCGATCTCGATCCGACGAACGAGGCGGCACGAATCTATGTCGAGTTGTCTCGCGCGCTTCAATCCCAGCTAGATCGCGGAGCCTAGAGTGGTTGAACCATGATGACTAGCGCGCCGCCAACGCCACGTCCACCTTCGACCAATTTGGCCTGCCGAGTGTCAGCGTCAGGATTAACCGCGGGGAATGAGATGAACCAGGACGAGATCAAGGCGCTATTCGACCAGCAGGCGGCAAGCTACGACCAGCAGTGGGCCAAGACGTCACCGATTCGGAATTGCCTGCATCTATTGCTGGGGTCGTTGTTCGCGAATTTGCCGGCGGAGGCACGAATTCTCTGTGTCGGGGTGGGGACGGGCGATGAGCTGTTCTATCTCGCCTCACAGCATCCTGGTTGGCGTTTTACGGCCGTGGAGCCGTCGGGGCGGATGCTCGACGTCTGTCGGGAAAGGGCCGAGCAGGAAGGCGTGACGTCTCGCTGCACCTTCCATGAGGGGTATCTAGCGTCACTCCCCACCGCCGAGCTACACGATGCGTCGACCTGCCTGCTCGTCTCGCAGTTCATCACGAATCTCGACGAACGCTCCGGTTTCTTCCGTGGCATTGCCGAGAAGCTCAAATCGGGTGGCGTTCTCGCGAGCGCCGACCTGGCGTCAGACATCGCGTCACCCGAATATGACGTACTGCTTCACGCGTGGATGAACATGATGTCCGCGGCCGATGTCTCCGAAGAGATGATGGCGCGGATGCGCTATGCCTATGCGCATGATGTCGGTGTGCTACCGCCAGCGCGGATTGCCTCGATCATTGAAGACGGCGGCTTCGAACTTCCGGTGCCGTTTTTCCAGGCGGGGTTGATCCATGCATGGCTTTCCCGCCGGGCTTGAGTGAATACCCCTCTACCCCTGGAAGAAATTCCTGTAAATAACTGATTTTGATCTGGTTTTTTATGGAGAGGTTCGCTTCGCCGCCAGCGCCACCCCCGCCTTCGACCGGTTCGACTTGCCGATGGCGTCGCCGAGCCAGGGCGTAGCATTCACCTCCGCTTTTGATATTTATACGGCTTTGCCGTACATTTGCGTAATGCTATTCATCGAAACCTCCACGTTCACCAAGCTGTTGCCAAGCTACCTCACGGACGAAGAGTACCGCGGGCTGCAAACGTATCTTTTGCAGAAGCCGGATGCTGGCGATCTCATCAAAGGCTCGTCTGGTGTGCGTAAGGTTCGGTGGGCTCCAACCGGTTCCGGCAAGAGCGGCGGTGTCAGGGCAATTTACTACTGGAAAAATCCGATCACGAGATATGGATGCTGACGCTTTACGGTAAATCGGAGCGTGCCAGCATTCCTGGCCATATGCTCAAGCAGATAGCGGAGGCGATCAAAAATGGGTGAGAGAAATATTGGGGCCGAGATCCTCGAAGGCATCCAGGAAATCAAACAGTTCAAGAAAGGCAAGCTGGCGCTGCGAACGCAGGAGCTTTCAGAGCCCTCGCCGCCCAAGGCGATCCGGTTGAAGCTGAAACTGTCGCAATCCGCCTTTGCCGGCCTGATGGGTGTCAGCGTGCGAACGCTTCAGGACTGGGAGCAGGGGCGGCGGGAGCCGCAAGGGCCGGCAGTGGCACTACTGCGCATTGCTGAGCAGCACCCGGAAGTCTTCGAAAAGCTGCATTGAACGAAGTGATGTGCCACTTCCAACGGATAATGTCAGGCCTCGAGTCAGATCACTGACTCGGGGCCTTTTGCTTTCAGCGGCTCGTTCGCTTCGCCGCCAACGCCACACCCACCTTCGACCGATTCGGTCTGTCGAGGGTCTGTGTTATCCACACCCCTGTCTCTGCCAAGTTATCCAGATCCACGCCGCTGTCGATGCCGAGGCCGTTGAGCAAGTAGATCACGTCTTCGGTGGCGACGTTGCCGGTGGCGCCCTTGGCGTAGGGGCAGCCGCCGAGTCCGGCGACGGCGCTGTCGATCACGCCGATGCCCTCTTCGAGCACGGCGTAGAGATTGGCCAGCGCCTGGCCGTAGGTGTCGTGGAAGTGGGCGGCGAGCTTGTCCCTGGGGATATCTCGGCTCACGGCGTCGAGCAGGCGCTTGGCCTTGAGCGGGGTGCCGACGCCGATGGTGTCGCCCAGCGAGATCTCGTAGCAGCCCATCTCGTACAGCGCCCGGGAGACCTCGGCGACCCGCTGGGGGGCGATGTTGCCTTCGTAGGGGCAGCCGAGCACGCAGGAGACATAGCCGCGCACGCGCACGTTCGACTCACGGGCGCGTTCGATCACCGGGGCGAAGCGCTCCAGTGACTCGGCGATGGAGCAGTTGATGTTCTTCTGGGAGAAGGCTTCGCTCGCCGCTGCGAAAACGGCGACCTCTTCGACGCCGCACGCCAGCGCGGCCTCCAGCCCTTTGAGATTGGGCGTAAGCGCGGAGTAGATCACACCCGGCCGGCGGCGAATGCCGGTCATCACCTCGCGGTGATCCGCCATCTGCGGCACCCATTTGGGCGAGACGAAACTCGCCGCTTCGATCCGTTTGAGCCCCGCCGCGCCGAGCCGGTCGATCAGTTCCAGTTTGGCGCCCGTGGCGATGGGTTCGGCTTCGTTCTGCAGCCCGTCCCGCGGGCCGACCTCGACGATACTCACTCGCTTCGGCACACCCATCTCACACCCCCTCAGTCGCGTCGGCAGTGGCGAACGCCAGTAGCTCATCCCCCTGCGCCACGGCGTCGCCCACCTTGAAGTGAAACGCTTCCACCGCGCCGGCGGCGGGGGCGCTCAGGGTGTGCTCCATCTTCATCGCTTCTACCACCACCAGCGGCGTGCCTTTCTCCACCGTCTGGCCGGGTTCGACCAGCAGCGCCACCACAGTGCCGTGCATGGAGGCGGTCAGCCTGGCTTCGACCTCATGCGGCAGATGATCGACCCGGTCCGAGCGCCGCCAGATCAGGCGGGACTCGAAGCCGGCGGCGGTGAGGATGATCGTTTCGCCATCCAGAGTGGGATCGGTGTGCGCCAGCAGGCGACGGCGATGGCCATCCAGGGTGATCGCCACGGCGTCACCGTCGAGCCGCTGCAGGCGGCCTTCGAGATGCTGCTCGCCGTCTCGGTCCACGCTCAGTTGCCAAGTCGATTGCGAGGCAGAGCGTGTCGCGGTCACGGGGATCGGCGGCGCGCCCTCGGCCTCGGCAAATGCCAGTCGAACGTGCTGCGGGGCGTTGAGCCGCCAGCCGTCACGGCGCTCCCACGGTGAACGTTCATCGCTGGCTCGATCCAACTGGTCGAGCGCCACCAGCGCGGCGCAGGCGAACTCCGCGTTGGAGACCGGTTCACTCGCGAACAGCGCGTTGTGGTGGTGTTCGATAAAGCGGGTGTCGAGCCGGGCGGCGATGAAATCCGGATGCGTCACCAGCCGCTGCAGAAAACGGCGGTTGGTGGTCACGCCGGAGACATCCAGCGCAGCCAACGCACGATCCATCTCTGCCAGGGCCTGGCCGCGATCCTCGCCGTGAACGATCAGCTTGGCCAGCATCGGGTCGTAGTGCATCGAGACGTCATCGCCGGCCTCGACGCCGCTATCCAGGCGTACGCGATCCGATGTCAGGTCGCCAGCGTTCAGGTCGAGACCGAACCGCTCTAGCGTGCCGGTGGCGGGCAGAAAGTCGTTGTCCGGATCCTCGGCGTAGAGCCGCGCTTCGATGGCGTGGCCGGTGAGCGTCAGCGCGTCCTGGCTTTTGGGCAGCGGCAGCCCGGCGGCCACGCGCAGCTGCCACTCGACCAGATCCTCGCCGGTGATCATCTCGGTCACCGGGTGCTCGACCTGCAGCCGGGTATTCATCTCCATGAAGAAGAACGGCGAGCCGCTCTCCTGCGCGGTTTCGGCGGCGGCATCCAGCAGGAACTCCACCGTCCCGGCGCCGACATAACCGATCTCCTGGGCGGCGCGGACGGCAGCTTCGCCCATTTGCTGGCGCAGTACGGGGGGCAGGTCGGGGGCCGGTGCTTCTTCCAGCACCTTCTGGTGGCGGCGCTGCACGCTGCAGTCGCGCTCGAACAGGTAGACACCGTTGCCTTGGCTATCGCAGAACACCTGCACTTCGACGTGGCGCGGCTGGGTCAGGTACTTCTCGATCAGCATGCGCTCGTCGCCGAAGGCGGCGCGAGACTCCCGGCGGCAGCCGTCGAGGGCGGCCTGAAACTCGCGGTCGGACTCGACCACCCGCATGCCCTTGCCACCGCCGCCGGCGCTGGCTTTCAGCAGTACCGGATAGCCGATCTTGCCGGCTTCCTCCCGGAGCAGTTCGTCCTCCTGCGCCTCGCCGTGGTAGCCGGGCACCAGCGGCACGCCGGCCTTAAACATGCGCGCCTTGGCCGACGCCTTGTCGCCCATGGCGGCGATGGCGCTGGCCGGCGGCCCGACGAAGATGATCCCGGCAGCCTCGCAGGCGGCGACGAAGTCGGCGTTCTCGGAGAGAAACCCGTAGCCCGGATGGATGGCGTCGGCGCCGCTGCGCTGGGCGGCGGCGATGACCTTGTCGATATCGAGATAGCTCTCCCGCGCGGGGGCGGGGCCGAGGCGCACGGCCTCGTCGGCCTCGCGCACGTGGCGCGCGTTGGCGTCGGCATCGGAGTAGACGGCAATGGTGCGAAGCCCCAGACGGCGGGCGGTGCGCATCACGCGGCAGGCGATCTCGCCGCGGTTGGCGATCAGCACCGAACGTAGCGGGCGAGGCGCATTTGTCAGGCTCATGAGCGCGGTTCCTTGTTGTCCGAATGGCCGTCTTTATGCCTGTGGGCATCTCCGGTGGGCTGCCAGGCGGGCGGGCGCTTGTCGAAGAAGGCGGCGAGTCCCTCCTGACCTTCGCGGCTGACCCGCAGTTCGCTGATCGTGCGACAGCAGCGCTCACGGGTGGCATCGGAACCGGGATCCTGGTCGACCCGGGCCAGCAGCGCCTTGGTGGCGCGCTGGGCCTGGGGCGAGGCGGCGAGCAGCCGATCGATCGTCTGGTCGATGTGGATATCCAGCTCCTGCCCATCCACCACCTCATGCACCAGGCCCAAGGACTGCGCGGTGGCGGCGTCGATCACCTCGGCGGTGAGCGCGTAGCGGCGCATCTGGCGCGGGCCGATGGCGCGCTGAACATAGGGGCTGATCACCGCCGGCGAGAGGCCGATACGCACTTCCGACAGGCAGAACGTCGCTCTTTCTGAGGCGATCACCACGTCGCAGCAGGCGGCAAGCCCCACCGCGCCGCCGTAGGCTGCGCCTTGCACCCGGCACAGCGTCGGGCAGGGCAGCTCGTCCAGCTGCTGCATCAGCCGCGCCAGCTCGCGGGAATCCTTGAGGTTGTCGTCGAAGTCGTAGTCGACCATGCGCTTCATCCAGTGCAGATCCGCCCCGGCGGAGAAGTGCTTGCCGTCGGATGCCAGCACCACCAGCCGCACCTCGTCGCGCTCGGCCAGCGCGTGCAGGCGTTCGAGATGGGCGTTGAGCTCGCTGATCAACGCATCGTCGAAGGCGTTGTGAACCTCGGGCCGATCCAGCGTCAGCCGCGCGACGCCGCGGGAGTCGATGGTCAAACGAGTGAAGCTATCGGATATGGCTGCCATGGCGGCCTCTCATGATCATGTTGGCTTCGAGCTTCGAGCTTCGAGCTTCGAGCTTCGAGCTTCGAGCTTCTCGTGGCTCGCTGCCCGTCGCTCGAAGCTGGGCGCGAAACGCCTACATCCTAAACACGCCGAATCTTGTCTCTTCGACTTCTGCATTCATCGCGGCGGAGAGCGCCAGGCCGATCACGTCGCGGGTCTGCAGCGGGTCGATCACGCCGTCGTCCCACAGCCGGGCGCTGGCGTAGTAGGGGTGGCCCTGGCGTTCGTACTGTTCGCGAATCGGCGCCTTGAACGCCGCTTCCTCGTCTTCCGGCCAGGCGCTGCCGTCGCGTTCGAGCTGCTCGCGCTTCACCTGGGCCAGCACGTTGGCGGCCTGCTCGCCGCCCATTACCGAGATGCGCGCATTGGGCCACATGAACAACAGGTTCGGATCATAGGCACGACCGCACATGCCGTAGTTGCCGGCGCCGAAGCTGCCGCCGATCAGCACGGTGAACTTGGGCACCTTGGCACAGGCCACGGCGGTGACCAGCTTGGCGCCGTGCTTGGCGATGCCCTCCTGCTCGTACTTGGAGCCGACCATGAAGCCGGTGATGTTCTGTAGAAAGATCAGCGGGATCTGGCGCTGGGCGCAGAGTTCGATGAAGTGCGCGCCCTTCTGCGCCGACTCCGAGAACAGCACCCCGTTGTTGGCGACGATACCCACCGGATGGCCGCACCAGTGGGCGAAGCCGGTGACCAGGGTGTCGCCGTAGTAGCGCTTGAACTCGTCGAAGTCGGAGTCGTCCACCAGCCGTGCGATCACCTCGCGGACGTCATACGGCTTGCGCAGGTCGGTGCCGACGATGCCGTAGAGCTCCGACGGGTCGAGCCGCGGCGGCGCGGATTTTTTCATCGCCAACTGGCCGCTCTTGTGCCAGTTGAGACGGGAAACCGCGCGACGGGCGAGCTGCAGCGCGTGGGCGTCGTTCTCGGCGTAGTGGTCGACCACGCCGCTGATCTTGGCATGGACGTCGGCGCCGCCCAGGTCCTCGGCGCTGATGGTCTCGCCGGTGGCGGCCTTCACCAGCGGCGGGCCGCCGAGAAAGATGGTGCCCTGGCCGCGCACGATGATCGATTCGTCGGCCATCGCCGGCACGTAGGCGCCACCGGCGGTGCAGGAGCCCATCACCACCGCGATCTGCGGGATGCCCGCGGCGGAGAGCGTGGCCTGGTTGTAGAAGATGCGGCCGAAGTCGTCATGGTCGGGGAAGACCTCGTCCTGTTCGGGCAGGTAGGCACCGCCGGAGTCCACCAGGTAGAGGCAGGGCAGCCGATGCTTGCGGGCGATCTCCTGGGCGCGAAGATGCTTCTTCACCGTCAGCGGGAAGTAGGTGCCGCCCTTGACCGTGGCGTCGTTGGCGACGATCACGCACTCCACGCCGCTGACCCGGCCGATGCCGGCGACCACCCCGGCGGCGGGTACCTGGGAGTCGTAGACCTCGTGCGCCGCCAGGGCGCCGATCTCCAGAAACGCCGAGCCCTCGTCGAGCAGATGGTCGATCCGGTCGCGGACGAACAGCTTGCCGCGGGACTCGTGCCGCGCGCGGGCCTTGTCGCCGCCGCCTTGGGCGATGCTGGCGGTCAGGTCGCGCAGCTTGTCGACTTCGCTCCGCAGCGCCGCCTCGTTGGCCTGGAAGGCTTCCGTGCGGGGGTTGATCTGGCTACTCAGTATGGCCATGGAAATCCTCTTACGAGCTACGAGCTACGAGCTACGAGCTACGAGCTACGAGCTACGAGCTACGAGCTACGAGCTACGAGCTACGAGCTACGAGCTACGAGCTACGAGCTACGAGCTACGAGCAGTTCGAGGCTCGAAGCCCGAAGCTCGATACTGATTTATGCCGATTCCGCGAACAGTTCGCGCCCGATCAACATCCGCCGTATCTCGCTGGTGCCGGCGCCGATCTCGTAGAGCTTGGCGTCGCGCAGCAGCCGCCCGGTGGGGTATTCGTTGATATAGCCGTTGCCGCCGAGCAGTTGGATGGCGTCCAGCGCCATCTGGGTCGCCTTCTCGGCGCAGTAGAGAATCACCCCGGCGGCGTCCTTGCGGGTGGCGCGGCCGCGGTCGCAGGCGCCGGCCACCGCATAGAGATAGGCGCGGCAGGCGTTGAGCGTGGTGTGCATGTCGGCGAGCTTGCCCTGCACCAGCTGGAATTCGCCGATGGGCTGGCCGAACTGTTTGCGTTCGTGGACGTAGGGCACCACCACGTCCAGGCACGCCTGCATGATGCCGACAGGCCCGGCGGCGAGCACCGTGCGCTCGTAGTCGAGCCCGCTCATCAGCACTTTCACGCCGCGATTCTCCTCGCCCAGCACGTTCTCCGCCGGTACCTGGCACTCCTCGAATACCAGCTCGCAGGTGTTGGAGCCGCGCATGCCCAGTTTGTCGAGCTTCTGGGCGGTGGAGAAACCGGCAAACCCCTTCTCGATCAGAAAGGCGGTGATGCCCTTGGCGCCGGCCTCGGGGTCGGTCTTGGCATAGACCACCAGCACGTCGGCGTCGGGGCCGTTGGTGATCCACATCTTGTTGCCGTTGAGCACGTAGTGATCGCCGTGCCTGTCGGCGCGCAGGCTCATCGAGACCACGTCCGACCCGGCGCCGGGCTCGGACATCGCCAGTGCCCCCACGTGCTCGCCGCTGATCAGCTTGGGCAGGTACCTGGCCTTCTGCTCGGGCGTAGCGTTGAGCTTGATCTGGTTGACGCAGAGGTTGGCATGGGCGCCGTAGGAGAGCCCCACCGAGGCGCTGGCCCGGGAGATCTCCTCCATGGCGATGCAGTGGGCCAGATAGCCCATGCCGCTGCCACCATCCTCCTCGCCGACGGTGATTCCCAGCAGGCCCATGTCGCCGAACTTCTGCCACAGATCCGCGGGGAAGGCGTTGTCATGGTCGATCTGGGCCGCGCGCGGGGCGATCTCGTCCCGGGCGAAGGCGTTGACCTGCTCGCGCAGCATGTTCAGCTCGTCGGCGAGCCCGAAATCCAGCTCGGTGTAGGGGGCGTGCATGGTGGCATCCTCGCTGTCGGGTACAGCTTCTTTGTCTTGATACGTTGACGTTAACGTCAATATTCAGATGCGGCTAGAGCCCCTCGACCATGGTCTTAGGAGATGCCGCTCATCGAATGCCCTTCGGGTGGCTGACCGCCTCACGATCCAGCAGCAGGATCTTGCCGTTGGCCTCGGCGACGACCTCGTCGCGCTGATTGCGGCAACTACCCGCCAGCACCGCGATACCGCCGCGATGCCTGGGCTTGGGAACCAGCTCGGCGATCCGCCAGTTCACCGTCAGGGTGTCACCCGCGAAGACCGGGGAGAGAAAGCGGCAGTCGTGCTCCAGATAGGCCTCGGCGGTGGCGTAGAAGAACATGCCGATGGAGGCGGTCATGTAGGCCGAGGTCATCGGCCCGTGCAGAATGCGCTGGCCGAAGCGTGTCCGTTTGGCGAAGGCCTCGTTGCTGTGCAGCGGGTTGAAGTCGCCGAACAGGCCACAGGCCTGGACGATATGCGCCTCGGTGATGGTCAGGGTCTGACCGAAGGTGTCATCGACGGCGATCTCGTCGAAGGCGTTGCCGATAAAGTTCATGCGGTCACTCCAGGGCGCGGAAGGGGCGTGTTCATGGGGTCTCGTCGCGATCCAGCGTTCTCAGTGCCTTGCGCACGATCTTGCCGGTGGCGGTCATCGGGAATTCGTCGATGAAGTGGATCTCGCGCGGGTACTCGTGGGCCGCCAGGCGCGAGCGCACGTGCTGCTGCAGCGTCTCCACCAGTGCCGGGGTGGGTTCCCAGTCCTCGGCGAGCACCACGTAGGCGGCCACGATCTCGGTGCGCAACTCGTCCGGCTTGCCCACCACGGCGGCCATGCGCACCGCCGGGTGGCCCAGCAGACAGTTCTCGATGGGCGCCGGGCCGATGCGGTAGCCGGCGCTGGTGATGACGTCGTCGTCGCGGCTGAGGAAGGTGAAGTAGCCCTCGGCATCGCGAAAGCCCATGTCGCCGGTCAGCAGCCACTCGCCGGCGAACTTGGCCGCGGTCGCCTCCGGCTTCTGCCAGTAGTGCAGGAACATCACCGGATCCGGCGAGCGCACCGCGATATGGCCGGTCTCGCCATCGGCGAGACGCTGGCCCTCGGCATCGACGATGGCCAGCTCGTGCCCCGGCACCGCCTTGCCGATCGCGCCGGGGCGGTGCACGTCGAGCGACGCGCAGGCCGACAGCACCATGTTGCATTCGGTCTGGCCGTAGAACTCGTTGATGGTGACACCGAAGGTCTCCCGCCCCCACGCCAGCAGCGCTTCGCCCAGGGACTCGCCACCGCTGGCGACGCTGCGCACGTCGAGCCGCCAGCGGCGTTGCGGCTGCTTGACACGGCGCATCAGCTTGAGCGCGGTCGGCGGCAGGAACAGGTTGCGCACGCGGTGGCGCTCGATCAGCGCGAACGCCGCCTCGGGCGAGAACTTGAGCATGCGGTGGGCGACGATCGGCACCGCGTGGTAGAGCGACGGCAGCAGCACGTCGAGCAGGCCGCCGATCCAGGCCCAGTCGGCCGGCGTCCAGAAACGGTCGCCGGGCTGCGGCAACAGGTCGTGGGATATCTCCACCCCCGGCAGGTGGCCGAGCAGCACCCGGTGGCCATGTACCGCACCCTTGGGGCTGCCGGTGGTGCCGGAGGTGTAGATGATCAGCGCCGGGTCGTCGGCGCGGGTATCGCGGGTGACGAAGGCGTCGCTGGCGGCGGCCAGCTCGGCGTGGAAGTCGAGCGCGTCAGCGGTGGGCCGGCCCGCCCCGGGCGCGGCATCGACGGTGTAGATCGCGGTCAGCGCCGGCAGCTGGTGGCGGATCTCGTCGAGCGTCGCCATGCCGCGCGCATCGCTGACGATGGCGCGCATGCCACAGTCGGCGAGCCGGTGGTGCAGCGCCTCCGGGCCGAACAGGCTGAACAGCGGCACCGCGATCACCCCCAGCTTGAAGCAGGCCAGATGCGCCAGCGCGGTTTCGTGGCGCTGGGGCAGCAGCACACCGACGCGGTCACCGGGCTGAATGCCGTGGGCGGCCAGGCTGTTGGCCAGCCGGTTGGCGCCGAGCTTGAGTTCCAGGAAGGTGATCTCGCGGGCGCTGCCGTCGTCGTGGACTTCGATCATCGCCAGGCGCTCCGGGTCCTCCGCCCAGCGGTCGCAGCAGACGCTGGCGATATTGAACTGCGCCGGCACCTCCCACGCGAAGTCATCGTAGAGGCGGTCGTACTCGACCCCTGGCGTCAGCAGTGCGGTAGGTTGGGCGTCGTTCATCGGCTCAAAAACTCCCGAACAGGGTGCCCAGGGTGATCACCGCGACCAGCGTGATCATCGGCACCACGATGGTGACCATGGCGATGTTGGGATAGGACTGGCGGTGGGTGAGGCCGCAGATCGCCAGCAGCGTGATCACCGCGCCGGAGTGAGGCAGCGTGTCCATGCCGCCGGCGGCGATGGTGGCGACCCGGTGCAGCAGTTCGGGGTTGAGACCGACCGCGTTGGCCATGCGCAGGTAGTCGTCGCCGAGCACGCTGAGCGCGATGCTCATGCCGCCGGAGGAGGAACCGGTGATGGCGGCCAGCACGTTCATCGACACCGCCTCGGAGATCAGCGGGTTGCCGGGGGCGAGGCCGAGCACCGCATCGCGGATGACCACGAAGCCGGCCAGGCTGGCGATCACCGCGCCGTAACCCACTTCGGAGGCGGTGTTGAACACCGGCAGCATCGAGCCGAAACAGCCCTTGTTGATGGTCTCCTTGAGGTCCGCCCAGTGCCGCCAGCGGGTGACGACCAGCCAGGCGCAGGAGATCAGCAGTGCGATGATGATCGCCCACAGCCCGAGCATCGAGTTGGGGTCGAGGGCGCCGAAGCGCGCTTCCGGCAGCTGCGAGAAATCGAGGCTCGGCAGAATCCAGTAGGTCAGCAGGCCGTTGAGCAGGATCACCATCACCAGCGGCGTGAAGGCAGCGACGGTACCGATGACGGGTACCTCGGCGATGTCTATCTTCTCGTTGGGGTGATGGCCGTAGTCCTCGCCCTGGCGCATCGCCTTGCTGGCGCGGGACTGCAGCCACCAGGTGCCAAGCCCCAGCATCAGACAGCCGGCGATGATGCCGAGGCCCGGCGCGGCGAAACTGGTGGTCTGGAAGAACGGAATCGGGATCGCGTTCTGGATCGCGGGCGTCCCCGGCAGCGCGGTCATGGTGAAGGTGAACGAACCCAGCGCGATGGCACCGGGGATCAGCCGCTTGGGCGTGCCGGTCTCGCGGAACAACGCCGCCCCGATGGGGAAGACCGCGAACGCCACCACGAACAGCGACACGCCGCCGTAGGTCAGGATGGCGCAGGCCAGCACCACGGTCAGCACCACGTGGCGGGTGCCGAGACGCTTGATGATCCAGTTGGCGATGGCATGCGCGGCGCCGGAATCGGCCATCAACTGGCCAAACAGGGCGCCGAGGATGAACAGCGGGAAGAACTTGATCAGATAGCCGCCGAGTGCACTCATGAAGGTGTCGGTGTAGATCGGCAGCAGCAGCCCGGCTTCCCCGGACAGCAGCACCGCCAGCGACGCCATCAGCGGTGCCAGCAGCAGCACGGTGATGCCGCGATAGGCGAGGACGATCAGCAGGATCAGCGAGACAACGATAGCCAGTGTGCTCATGGGTCGATGGCCTTGGTCGGAGCTCCGTCACCATGACGGGTAGCGAGAGCATTGTTGTGAATGGACGTTGCTGAAAACGAGGGTTTCTGTGGATAAGTAGTGGGTAAGTCCCGGTAAGGGTGTGAATAAGCACGCCTGCCCGATTCGGGACCACGTCGAGACGAGATGACGATAGGTATTGATTAACGTTAACGTCAACGTGTTAATACGAGAACTAGCCTAAAGAGGGAGGCGTCGCCTCCTTCATTGTTATCACCGGAGACCCCTGCCATGCCGATCTGGAAACGCGAATCATCCCTGGAGGCGCTCGAAGCCGAGTGCCGCGACACGCTGGTCGCGCATATCGGTATCGAGTTCACCGAGCTGGGTGACGACTGCCTGCGCGGACGCATGCCGGTGGATGCGCGCACCCACCAGCCCTACGGCCTGCTCCACGGCGGCGCCTCGGTGGTGCTGGCGGAGACGCTGGGCAGCATTGCGGCGAACCTTTGCCTGGCCGACGAGAGCAAGATGGCGGTGGGCCTGGAGATCAACGCCAACCACGTGCGCGCGGTGCGCCAGGGCTGGGTCGAGGGGTGCGCCCGGCCGCTGCATATCGGTGGCACCACCCAGCTGTGGGAGATCCGCATCGAGGACGAGCGCGGCCGGCTGGTGTGCATGTCGCGGCTGACCATGGCGGTGGTCAATCGGGGCTGACTCACTGACGCCGCCAACGCAGAGCCGAACGCGCGGGTTGCTACGCTTCGCGCTGTTCCAGCATGGCGGCGATCGTCTCGGTGTGTTGATCTCCCCAACTGCACAGTGGCCTGAGCGCTTCGCACAGGCTGTGGCCAAGCGGCGTCAGTGCGTAATCCACGCGGGGAGGAATCTCCCCGTGATCCGTCCGCGACACGACGCCATCCCGCTCCAGCATCTTGAGCTGCTGAATCAGCATCTTGTGACTGATGCCACGGACGCTGCGCTTCAGTTCGCCGTAGCGCAGTGAGCCACCCGCCAGGAAGTGGAGGATAAGCGGCTTCCACTTGCCGCCCACGACGTGGAGCGTGGCGTCGAGGCCACAGATGAAAGGCGAGGGTGCCAAGGTTTTCTCGTTCATTTTGATACTTACCAAAAGGTGCATACTTGTAGAAAAGAATGTTAATTCTTAACCTGCCTCCTTCTCAATACCAGGAGTGCAGACGGATGGGTAAGCTACAGGGAAAGACCGCCGTGATCACCGGCGGCGCATCGGGCATCGGCCTGGCCACGGCGAAGCGCTTCACGGCGGAGGGGGCGTTCGTCTATCTCTTCGGGCGCAGACAGGAAGCGCTCGACGCGGCAGTGGCCGAACTCGGCTCCCATGCGCGTGCCGTCCGGGGCGACGTCACGAAATCGGCAGATCTCGATCGCCTGTTCTCGGCGGTGAAATCCGAAAGGGGCAGTCTCGATATCCTGTTCGCGAACGCCGGGGTCGGTGAGCTGGTGGCCCTCGGTGCGATCACACCCGAGCATTTCGACCATACTTTCGATATCAACGTCAGGGGAACGCTGTTCACGGTGCAAAAAGCGCTGCCTTTGATGCCAGCCGGCAGTTCGATCATTCTGACGGGGTCAACGGTGGGCGTGACAGGAACGCCGGCAATGAGCGTCTACAGCGCCTCCAAGGCGGCCGTTCGCAACCTCGCCAGGAGTTGGGCCCTGGATCTCCGAGGCAGCGGTATTCGGGTTAATGTGCTCTCTCCCGGCCTGACGGAGACGGACACAGTGAAAGGGCTACTGAACGACGACATCCTCACCGGCCAGATGCAGGCAACGCCACTTGGACGGATGGGGGATCCCGCCGAAACGGCTGCGGTAGCCGCGTTTCTCGCCTCCAGTGACAGTAGCTACATGACTGGTGGCGAAGTCTTCGTCGATGGCGGCTACGCCCAGGTATAGCGTCATCATCGAGTGCGATCATCATGGGATGGCAATCCGACGGGGTTGGCTGCCTGGATCGCAGTGCGAGACGACTTGACGGTTGATCAGGCCGTGTCCGATGGCGACTCCAACCCCAGTTCGTGACTGGTGGCCTGGCGCATCCGGAATTTCTGCACCTTGCCGCTGACGGTCATCGGGAATTCGTCGACGAACCGGACGTAGCGCGGGATCTTGTGGTGGTCGATACGGTCACGGCAGTAGTCGCGGATCGCCTCCTCGTCGAGCTCGGCGCCTTCCACCAGCCGGACCCATACCGCCACCGCCTCACCGTACCTGTGGTCCGGCACGCCGAACACCTGGGCGTCGGAGATCGCCGGGTGGGTGTAGAGAAACTCCTCGATCTCGCGCGGGTAGAGGTTCTCGCCGCCGCGGATGATCATGTCCTTGATGCGTCCGGTGATGGCGACGAAGCCGTCGTCGTCCATCATTGCCAGGTCGCCGCTGTGCATCCAGCCCTGCGCATCGATCGACTGGTGGGTGGCTGCGTCGTTGTCCCAGTAGCCGAGCATCACGCTGTAGCCGCGGGTGCAAAGTTCGCCGCTGGTGCCGCGCGGGACCACCTGGTCGCTGGCTGGGTCGACGATCTTCACCTCCAGGTGTGGGTGAATGGTGCCGACGGTGGCCACGCGCTTGGCCAACGGGGCGTCAGGCCGGGTCTGCAGGCTCACCGGACTGGTCTCGGTCATGCCGTAGGCGATGGTGACGTCCTGCATGTGCATGCGCTCGATCACCCGCTTCATCACCTCGATGGGGCAGTTGGAACCGGCCATGATGCCGGTGCGCAGGCTGGAGAGATCGAAGCGCGCGAACTCGGGATGCTCGAGTTCGGCGATGAACATCGTCGGCACGCCATAGAGCGCCTGGGCGCGCTCGGCTTCCACCGCGCGCAGCGTCGCCTCGGGGTCGAAACCGTCGTTGGGATAGATCGCGGTGGCGCGGTGCGACAGGCACGCCAGATTGCCCATCACCATGCCGAAGCAGTGATAGAGCGGTACCGGGATCACCACCCGCTCGCCGGGGTGCAGATTCATCCCGCCACCGACGAAGTAACCGTTGTTGAGAATGTTGTGATGGGTCAGCGTCACCCCCTTGGGCGCGCCGGTGGTGCCGGAGGTGTACTGGATGTTGATCGGATCGTCGAACTGCAATTCGGCCTGCCGCTTCGCCAACCGCTCGGCGGAGATGCCGTCGGCGAGGGTAGCCAGCTCGTTCCAGTGCCACATGCCTGGTGTGGCGAGTTCAGGGTCGAGACAGACCACCTGCCTGAGTCGGGGCAGGCTAGCGCAGTCGAGTCGGCGCTGCTCGTCGATGGGGACGTCGCGTAGCTCCGGGGCGAGCTGGCAGAGGATATCGACGTAATGTGACTTGATCTCGCCGCTGGCCCGATAGGCGCCCTGCAGTACCAGGACGGACAGGCCGGACTGGGTGAGCGCGTGTTCGAGTTCGTGGGCGCGATAGCTCGGGTTGAGATCGACCAGGATCGCGCCGATCTTGGCCGTCGCCAGCTGGGTAAGCGCCCACTCCGCACAGTTGAGCGACCAGATGCCGACCCGGTCGCCGCGCTCGACCCCCAGCGCCAGCAGGGCGCGGGCGATGCGGTCGGCCTCCGCGCGCAGCTCGGCGTAGGTGTAGCGCAGATTCTGATGGCAGCTCACCAGCGCCTCGCGGTCGGGGCAGTCGCTGGCGGCGGCGTCGAGGCAGTCGCCGATGGTCAGGCCCAGCAGTGGCCGGTCGCTGGTGCCACTGACGTAGCTGGGTTGGTGGCTGTGGTTGGCGCTGGCAGGCCCGGTCATCGTCATATCTCCCCTGAAGTGGATGTCGTGCGGCAGGGATGCCGGCACTCGCGTCTGCGGCTACGCGAGCCGTTCGATGCCGACCGCCGTGGCCTCGCCGCCGCCGATACAGATCGCCGCCACGCCCCGGGTCAGGCCGTGATGGGTGAGCGCGTTGAGCAGCGTGACCAGAATCCGTGCGCCGGAGGCGCCGATCGGGTGGCCCAGGGCGCAAGCGCCGCCGTGCACGTTGACCCGCTCGTGGTCGAGATCGAGTTCTCGCATCGCCGCCATTGCCACCACCGCGAAGGCTTCGTTGATCTCGTAGAGATCGACGCTCTCTCGCGTCCAGCCGAGGCGCTGGTAGAGCTTGCGCACGGCGTGGATCGGCGCCACCGGAAAGTCGCCCGGGCGCATGGCGTGGCTGGCGTGGCCGTGGAGGCGCGCCAGCGGGGTCAGCCCCTGGCGCTCGGCCTCGCGCTGGCGCATCAGTACCAGCGCCGCGGCGCCATCGGAGATCGAGCTCGAGTTGGCGGCGGTGACGCTGCCGCCGTCGCGAAAGGCGGGCTTGAGCTGGGGGATGCGCTCGAGATTGGCCTTGTGGGGCTGTTCGTCCTGGTCGACCCGGCGGGTGTCGCGGCCGGCGGGGGCGTCGAGGGCGACGATCTCCTTGGCAAAGACGCCGCTCTCGATCGCCTGGCGGGCGCGGGTCAGCGAGGCGATGGCGTAGGCATCCTGGGCCTCGCGGCCGAAGCCGAAGGCCTGGGCGCACGCCTCGGCGTAGGTGCCCATCAGCCGCCCTGGCTCGTAGGCGTCCTCGAGCCCGTCGAGGAACATGTGATCGAGCACCTGGGCATGCCCCATGCGCAGCCCTGTCCGCGCCTTGGGCAGCAGGTAGGGGGCGTTGCTCATGCTCTCCATGCCGCCGGCGATGGCGTGGGCTGCGTGACCCAGCGACAGCGTGTCGAACGTCTGCATCACCGCCTTCATGCCGGAGCCGCACATCTTGTTGACGGTGGTGCAGGGCGTCGACTCGGCCAGGCCCGCGCCGAGTGCCGCCTGGCGCGCCGGCGCCTGGCCCTGCCCGGCGGGGAGCACGCAGCCCATGATCAGCTCGTCGAGGCTGTCGGGCGCCAGCCGGGCCTGTTCGAGGGCGCCGCGAATCGCCGTCGCACCCAGCTGCGGGCAGGCAAGCCCGCCCAGGGCGCCCTGGAAGGCGCCCATCGGCGTGCGCTTGGCGCCGACGATGACGATCGGGTCTGGGGTGTTCATAGTCTGCTCTCCCATACTGGTGAGGGATCGATGCTCAGAGGGTGTTTACAAAATGCCTGCGCTCGACAATACGGCGTTGAAATCGACCTCAAAATACTCATTTACCCCTTGTAAACTCCGCTTTTTCGGCCGATTTCGCCTTGTCTTGTCTTCGCTCGTCGAATTTGTAAACACCCTCTCAGTCGTTTTTCACCGCGCACTCATGCGAATGCCGCCATCGAGACGAATCACCTCGCCATTGAGATAGCGGTTCTCCAGGATCTGGCAGGCCAGCGCGGCGTACTCCTCGGCGTGGCCCATGCGCGGCGGGAACGGCACCTTGGCGTTGAGGCTCTCGCGCACCTCCTCAGGCATGCCCTGCATCATGGCGGTGTCGAAGATGCCGGGGGCGATCGCCATCACCCGGATGCCCGAGCTGGCCAGCTCGCGGGCGGCGGGCAGGGTCAGCCCGACCACGCCGGCCTTGGAGGCGGCGTAGGCGGCCTGGCCGATCTGGCCCTCGAAGGCGGCCACCGAGGCGGTGTTGATCACCACCCCGCGCTCGCCGTCGTCCTCCGTCGCCGGGTTCTCCTGCATCGCCGCCACCGCCAGGCGCAGCATGTTGAAGGTGCCGATCAGATTGATGTCGACCACCCGGCGGAAGCGTTCGAGGTCGTGCACGCCGCGCTTGCCGTGGATCTTCTCCGCCGGCGCCACTCCGGCGCAGTTGATCAGCCCATGGAGGGCGCCGAAGTGGTCGCGGGTGGCGGCGATCACCCGCTCGGCATCCGCCGCCTGGGTGACATCGGCGGTCACCGCCAGGGCGTTCGCCCCCAGTGACTCGGCCTGGGTCCGCGCCGCCGTCTCATCATGGTCGGCCAGGGTCACGCAGGCCCCGGCCGCGATCAGCCGCTGGGCGGTGGCGGCGCCCAGCCCGGAGCCGCCGCCGGTGACGATGAAGGTGCGTTCAGTCAGTTGCATGAGTCGGTTCCTTCTCTGCAGGCCGATCGGCGAGATCCCGCAGGGGATGACCATCACGATCCCACGAGGAAACGAAGCAGGCCGCGATATCGGCGCCGAGCACTTCGCCGTGGGCGTGCTGCCATCGGGGATTCTTGTCCTTGTCGATCAGCAGTGCCCGGACACCTTCGCCGAGATCGCCGTGGGCGGCACAGGCCAGCGACAGATCCAGCTCGCTACGCAGCGTTTCGGCCAGCGATACGCGCCGGCAGCGGGCCAGCTGGCGTAGGATCAGCCGCGCCGAGAGCGGCGAGCCGGCGGCTAGGTTGCGCGCGGCACGGGCGATCCAGGGGTCGTCGCTGTCGCCGGCGGCGATGATGTTGTCGATCAGCGCTTCGTCGCTGTCGGCGTCGGTCAGCGCGGCGATTGCCTCCTGCCGCGGTGCGACCTCGGCGGCCGGGGCGAGCTCGCGGCTCGCCGCGGCGTGGGCGCGCAGCACCCGTTCGAGTGCCGGGCGCGGGCGGGACCAGTCGGCATCGAGCAGGTCGTCGATCACCGCGTCGCGGCGCTCGGCGTCAATAAGACGGTCGGCGAGACCGACGAACAGGGCGTCGCTGGCGTTGAGGCGGGCGCCGGTCAGGCCGAGGAAGGTGCCGCTGGCCCCCGGCATGCGGTTCAGGAACCAGCTGGCGCCCACGTCCGGATAGAGGCCGATGGTGATCTCCGGCATCGCCAGCATCGAGCGCGGCGTCACCACCCGGTGCGAGGCGCCGGCCATGAGGCCGATACCGCCGCCCATGACGATGCCGTCGCCCCAGGCGACGATGGGCTTGGGGTAGGCGTGCAGGGCGTGGTCGAGGCGGTACTCGTGGGTGAAGTAGCGTGCCACGAAGCCATCCGCGGCCTCCGGGTCACGGCCGGTGTGGCCTTCGGCGATGGCGCGATGGAGGGCAACCACGTCGCCGCCGGCGCAGAACGCCTTGTCGCCGGCACCCTCCAGCCACAGGGCGACCACCGTCGGGTCTTTGGCCCAGGCGTCGATCTGCACCTGGATGGCATCGATCATCGCCAGCGACAGCGCGTTGAGGCTCTTGGGGGCATCGAGGGTGATGCGTCCGAGGCGGTGGCCGTCGGCGGTGGCCAGGGTATCGAAGCGCACGGGCTCGCTCATGCCTGGTCTCCGTCGCGGCTGTCGTCGCCTGCGCCCGGGGTCGGGTTCTCGCGCCAGCGCGGCGGGCGCTTGTCGAGGAAGGCGCCGATGCCCTCGCCCGGGGCGGCGGTGTCGAACAGTTCCATGAACAGCTCGCGCTCCATGCGGTAGCCGTGGGGCAGGCCGTGGTCGCGGGCGTTCATGATCAGGCGCTTGCAGCGGTCCAGGGCTTGCGGGCTCTGGCCGGTGCTGCGCTCGGCCAGTTCGAGCGCGCTGGCGAAAGCCTGGCCAGCGTCGACCAGCTCCTCGACCAGGCCGATGGTCAGGGCGCGCTCGGCGTCGATGCGCTCGCCGCACAGAATCATGCGCTTGGCCCAGCCCTCGCCCACCAGCCACGGCAGGTGCTGGGTGCCGCCGGCGCAGGGCAGCAGCCCCACCTTGGCCTCCGGCAGTGCCAGCTGCGCCTGACGCTCGGCGATGCGGATGTCGCAGGCCAGCGCGCACTCCAGCCCACCGCCCATGGCGTAGCCGTTGATCGCGGCGATGGTGACCCCGGGGTAGGCGCTCAGGGTCTCGAAGGCGCGCCCGAAGCGGGTCGCCATCTCCAGCGCGGTGGCCTTGCCCTCGGTGAAGCGCTTGAGGTCGGCCCCGGCGGAGAAGAACTTGTCGCCGGCGCCGGTGATCACCAGCGCCGGCGGCTGGGGCTCGGCCGCCAGCACGTCGAGATGGTCGGCGAGTGCCGTCAGCGAGCCTTCGTGCCAGGTGTTGGCGGGCGGGTTGTCGATGGTCAGCACGGCGATGGCGCCGTGGCGCTCCAGGCGCAGGCCGTCGGCCGACGGCGTCTCTCTTGGCGTCTCTTGCGGCGTCGCGCCCGGCTGGGGGGCGGTGTGACGGTCGGTCATGTCGAGATCTCCAGGTCGTCCTTGTCGAGCAGGCGGCGGGCGATCACCAGGCGCATGATCTCGTTGGTGCCTTCGAGAATCTGGTGCACCCGGCAGTCGCGAACGTGGCGCTCCAGCGGGTAGTCGCGCAGGTAGCCGTAGCCGCCGTGGAGCTGCAGGGCCTCGTTGCAGATGGCGAAGCCCTGGTCGGTGGCGAAGCGCTTGGCCATGGCGCAGTAGAGCGTGGCGTCGGGGTCGCCGCGGTCGAGCTTGCTCGCCGCCAGACGCACCATCTGGCGCGCGGCGACGAGCTGGGTGGCCATGTCGGCGAGCTTGAACTGCAGCGCCTGGAAGCTGGCCAGCGGACGGCCGAACTGCTGGCGCTCGTTCAGGTAGCGGTGGGCGGTGGTGAGCGCGGCCTGGGCGGTGCCGACGGAGCAGGTGGCGATGTTGATGCGTCCGCCGTCGAGGGCGCGCATGGCGATACGGAAGCCCTCGCCCTCCTCGCCGAGACGATGATCCGCCGGCACGCGCACGCCGTCGAAGCTGATCGCCCGGGTGGGCTGGCTATTCCAGCCCATCTTCTCCTCCTTCTTGCCGTAGTCGATACCCGCCGTGTCCGCTGGCACGGCGAAGGCGGAGATGCCGTCGGCGCCGCTGTCCGGTGCGCCGGTGCGGGCCATCACCACCAGCAACTGGGTATCGCCGGCGCCGGAGATGAACATCTTGTTGCCGTCGATCACGTAGGCGTCGCCGTCGCGGTGCGCGCGGGTGCGCAGCGAGGCGGCATCGGAGCCGGCGTTGGGCTCGGTGAGGCAGTAGGAGCCCAGCGTCTCGCCGGCGAGCATCGGCGGCAGCCAGGTCTCTCGGACCGCGTCGCCGGCGTAGCTGGCCAGGATCCAGTTGACCATGTTGTGAATGGTCAGAAAGGCGGTGGTGGAGGTGCAGCCCTGGGCCAGCTCCTCAATGATCAGGGTCGAATCGAGCCGGCTCAGGCCCAGCCCGCCGGCGGCCTCCGGGGTGTACAGGCCGCAGAAGCCGAGTTCGCCGGCCTGGCGTATCGTCTCCACCGGAAAGATGCTTTGGGCATCCCATTCGGCGGCGTAGGGCGCCAGCTCGCGGCGCGAGAACTGGCGTGCCGCTTCCCGGTAGGCCTGCTGGTCGTCGTTGAGTTCGAAGTCCATGGGTAACGGAATTCCCTCGGTGGCCGCGCCGGAGAGACTGCGCGGGCGGGTGGGCCCGCGAGGCATGCAGGGCGCCGCGGCGTCGATGTGCCTGACAAGGCGTTTGGCGTGCCGGATCGGGTAGCCGGTACGCCTCGTTGCTCTGTTCTAGCGATGCCCTCCGGGGCGGGACAATAGGACCTAGTGCTAAACGACCAAGGTAGGATGGCGACGAGTTGACATTAACGTCAAGGTCAGGTGTTGAAAGCCGCTCATAAGGCGTTCCGAATTCTCGGCCCAGGAAGCGTCACATGAAGACGACCCGATCCACGGCAAAACCCGTCCACAAGCCGGTCTTTGCCAATGGCGACGATATCCAGATTCCCGTATTCACGCTGCTCAAGCCGGATGGCACCGCTTATGCCGGGGCGGGCAAGCCAACGCTCGACGAAGCGACCGCGCGGCGCGTCTACCGCGCCATGCTCTACACCCGCGTGCTCGACGAGCGCATGATGGCGGCCCAGCGACAGGGGCGGCTCAGTTTCTACATGCAGTGCACCGGCGAGGAGGCCGCGGTGGTCGGCAGTACGGCGGCGCTGGACGACGCCGACATGATCATGGCCCAGTACCGCGAGCAGGGAGCGCTGGCCTATCGCGGCTTCACCACCGACGAGTTCATGAACCAGCTGTTCGGCAACGAGCGCGATACAGCTCACGGTCGCCAGATGCCGATCCACTACGGCTCGCGGGATCTCCACTACCTGACGATCTCCTCGCCGCTGGCGACCCAGATTCCCCAGGCCACCGGCTACGCCTACGGTCAGAAGCTGGCCGGCCAGGGCCACTGCACGCTGGCGATCTTCGGCGAGGGCGCGGCCTCGGAAGGGGATTTCCATGCGGCGCTCAACATGGCCTCGGTGCACAAGGTGCCGGTGATCTTCCTGTGCCGCAACAACGGCTACGCCATCTCGACCCCGGTCACCGAGCAGTTTGCCGGCGACGGGGTCGCTGCCCGCGCCTTCGGCTATCGCATGCAGTCGATCCGGGTCGATGGCAACGACATCCTGGCGGTATTCGAAGCGACCCGCGAGGCCCGGCGGCTGGCGGTGGAGCACAACGAACCGGTGCTGATCGAGGCGATGACCTATCGGCTGGCGGCTCACTCCTCCTCCGACGACCCGTCCGGCTATCGCAGCAAGAAGGAGGAGGAGGCGTGGCACAAGAAGGATCCGCTGCGCCGGATGCAGCGTTGGCTGATCGATCGTGGCTGGTGGACCGAGGACGAAGAGCGCGAGCTGACCGAGTCGCTGCGCCGTGAGGTGCTCGACGGCATGAAGCAGGCCGAGAAGCGTCGCCCACCGGCGCTGGCCACGCTGATCAGCGATGTCTACGCCGAGACTCCCCCGCTGCTGCGCGAGCAGCTCGAGACGTTGAAAGCGCATATCGTCCGTCACCCCGAGGCCTATCCCAGGAGTGCGCCGTGGCTGGATGACAGCACCGAGAAGGAGGGCCAGGCATGAGTCGGATGAATCTGCTCCAGGCCGTCAATAACGCGCTGGATACCGCCATGGCCTCGGATGACCGGGTGCTCTGCTTCGGCGAGGATGTGGGGGTGTTCGGCGGCGTGTTCCGCGCCACCAGCCACCTGCAGGAGAAGTACGGCCGCGAGCGCTGCTTCAACACCCCGCTGGTGGAGCAGGGTATCGTCGGCTTCGCCAACGGTCTGGCCGCCCAGGGCTCGGTGCCGGTGGCCGAGATCCAGTTTGCCGACTACATCTTCCCCGCCTTCGATCAACTGGTGAACGAGACCGCCAAGTTCCGCTATCGCTCCGGCAGCCTGTTCGATGTCGGCGGCCTGACCGTGCGCGCGCCCTACGGCGGCGGCATCGCCGGTGGCCACTACCATTCGCAATCGCCGGAGGCCTATTTCGCCCACACGCCGGGGCTGACCGTGGTGGTGCCGCGCAATCCGCACCAGGCCAAGGGGCTGTTGCTGGCCTCGATCCGTTCGCCGGACCCGGTGCTCTTCTTCGAGCCCAAGCGCCTCTATCGTGCGTCGGTGGGCGAGGTGCCCGACGACGATTACGAACTGCCGCTGCGCCAGGCGGAGGTGGTCCAGGAGGGCAGCGACATCACGCTGCTGGCCTGGGGGGCGCAGATGGAGGTGATCGAACAGGCCGCCGACATGGCCGGGAAGGAGGGCGTCTCCTGCGAGCTGATCGATCTTCGCACCATCGTGCCGTGGGATGTCGAGACCGTGGTCGAATCGGTGCTCAAGACCGGACGGTTGATCGTCAGTCACGAGGCGCCGCTGACCGGCGGATTCGCCGCCGAGGTCGCCGCCACCATCCAGAACCGCTGTTTCCTCTATCTGGAGTCGCCGATCGAGCGCGTCACCGGGCTCGATACGCCGTTCCCGCTGACGCTCGAGAAAGAGTACATGCCGGGGCCGTTGAAGGTGCTCGACGCCATCCACCGCACGATGGATTTCTAGGAGAGGAGGCGAGATGAGCGATTTCCTGCTGCCCGATATCGGCGAAGGCATCGTCGAGTGCGAAGTGGTGAAGTGGCTGGTCAGCGAGGGCGATACCATCGCCGAGGACCAGCCTGTCGCCGAGGTGACCACCGACAAGGCCCTGGTGGAGATCCCCGCTCCCGAGGCCGGGCGCGTCACGCGGCTCTATGTCCGCGAAGGGGAGACGGCCCGGGTCCACGCGCCGCTGTTCGCCATCGAGAGCGTCGACGAGCGCGCCCGGTCCGACGCTGGCGCTCGATCCAACCATGACTCCCGATCCGACCACGATGCTCGGCCACCTGAACCGATCGCCGCCACGCCCGAAGACGAAGCCCCGCAGCCGCCCGGACCGGAAGCCGGGGAGACGGAACCGGCGGCATCGAAGGATTTCATACTGCCCGACCTGGGCGAAGGGATCGTCGAGTGCGAGGTGGTGGCCTGGCGTGTCGAGGAGGGCGACGAGATCGCCGAGGATCAGCCGGTGGTCGAGGTCAGCACCGACAAGGCGGTGATGGAGATCACCGCCCCGGAGGCGGGGCGGCTGGTGCGGCGGTATTGCCAGCTCGACGAGGTTGCCAGGGTGCACTCGCCGCTGTTCGCGTACGTGCCCCAGGCCAGCGGCAGCACTGACGAATGCAGCGATACCGACGCCATGGCGACCGGCACTGTTCCACGTGAAACCCACGCCGAGCCCCACCCGGCCCCGGCTCATCGCGTGGATAGCGGGGCCGAGTCGCGGTCAGCCGCCCGCTCGGCGCGGGATGACGCCGGCCGGAGACGCATCCCCGCCAGCCCGGCGGTACGCCGGCGGGTGCGCGAGCTCGGGGTCCGTCTCGAGGAGATTCCCGGTAGCGGCAAGGATGGCCGGGTGCTCAAGGAGGATGTGCTGGCGTTTCGGCAGCAACAGGAAAAGCAGGAGCAGCGCCCCAGGCAGGCCGAAGCGGCGGACCATCGGCTCACGACGGCTGCCGATGCTGCCTCCAGCGGCGAACGCGTCGAGCCGCTTCGCGGCGTACGTGCCGTGATGGCCAGGCGGATGAGCGAAGCGGCGTCGACGATTCCGCATTTTGCCTACGGCGACGAGTTCGACGTCACCGAGCTGCTGGCGTTGCGGGAGCGCCTGAAGGGCGATTTCGAGGCGCGCGACGAGCGGCTGACGCTGATGCCGCTGCTGATGAAGGCGCTGGCCCTGGCGGTGATGGAGTTTCCCTTGCTCAACTGCCGGCTCAATGCGGCAGCCGATGCCATCCACTACCAGGACGGCTGCCATGTCGGCATGGCGGTGGACAGCGCCAACGGCCTGCTGGTGCCCAACGTCAAGCATGTCGAGCGGCTTAGCCTACGCGAAGTGGCGAGCGAAGTGGAGCGCCTGACCCGGGCCGCTCGCGACGGACGGGTCGAACCGGCCGATCTCAAGGGCGGCACCATCAGCATCTCCAACATCGGCGTGCTGGGCGGCACCCATGCCATGCCGATCATCAACGCGCCGGAGGTGGCGATCGTCGCCCTCGGCCGCGTCCAGCGGCTGCCGCGCTTCGATGCCGAGGGGCGGGTAGTGGCGCGCTCGATCATGACCGTGACCTGGTCCGGCGACCACCGGGTGCTGGATGGCGGCACCATGGCGCGTTTCTGCAATCGCTGGAAGGGGTATCTGGAGGCACCGGAAACCATGCTTGCCGACCTGCGCTAGGGACCGCTGGAAAACTGGCTGCGCTCGATCAACCATTGTTGAAAATCGGCTCAATATGCTCATTGACAACCCGGTCAACTCCGCTATTTCGCCAATTTTCGCCGCGTTTGATCTTCGCTCGCCGACTTTTCGAGCGGCCCCTTGCATCGGGCGATACAGCCAATGACCTGAACCTAAACCATGAGTGCCATAGCCTATGGGGGCGGAATCGACGGAGCTGCAGCAGTTCTATATCCCCGAGGAGCAGTCGGTCTATCTGCTCAGCCAGAGCCAGGCGCGGCAGCTGCGCGAGTGGATCGAGCGCTGCCGCCGCCAGCTCGCCCAGGTCGGCTATCGCGAGGTCGAGCTGGTCGGCAAGGGGGCCTACGGCTTCGTCTTCGCGGGCATCGATGGCGCCGGCGACAGCCACGTGTTCAAGTTCACCCGCCAGAACCTGCCGCAGTCGTTCCACGAGCGCCTCGAGGAGGAGGCGTTCATGCTCGAGCAGGTGGATCATCCCCGCGTTCCCAAACTGATCGCCTACCGCACCCTGCGCCATCAGGCGATGCTGGTGATGGCGCGCGCGCCGGGTATCAACCTGGAGGAGTTCTCGCTGCGCGAAGGTCGTCTGGCGCCGCGCCTGGTGATCAAGATCGCGGCGCAGCTGGCGGATATCCTGCGCACGCTGCGCCGAGAGTCCGCCGAGGGGCGACTCGTGGTGCACGGGGATATCAAGCCCTCGAACCTGATGTTCGATGCACGAACCGAACAGATCGCGCTGATCGACTGGGGCTCGTCGGTCTTTGCCCAGCTCGATGCCGAGGGCCAGTTCCTGTCGCGCAACGTGATGGAGCTGATGTCCGCCGACCTGCAGCACACCAACGCCCGCATGGGTGATGTGTACTACATCGGCGAGGAGCAGCTCGAGGGCGCGCTGTCGTCGCCGCGCTTCGACGAGCAGGGCGTCGCCGCGACCCTCTATGCGCTCGCCACCGCGCAATCCAGCCGCTTCGGTCGCGAGACGATCCCGGCCACCTCGCTGGGGTTGCCGATCGAGTTCGCCCGGGTGCTGGATGCGATGTTGAGCGAGGATCCCGCGCTGCGTCGCCGGGCCGGAGACTACTTTCTCCAGCACATGCCGCGGATTGCCCGCACGATCCTGCGGGAGACTGCGGCATCGCCGGAAACTCCGCTGGTGCCGGTGTGGGTGCGCTCGCTGGAGCAGGAGATCGAGACGGTTGTCTACAGCTCGCGCAAGGCGTTCCTGCGTGACGACCACCGTCAGGACGACGAGCGCAACGACACCCTGAGCGCTGTCAACGATGTTCAGCTCGATCGCTACTACAAGCACTTCATGCAGGGCATGGGCGATCTCGAGAAAGCGTTCCTGGTAGCGGTGGGGCGACTGGGTAAGTATCCGGTGGTGGGCGGTCTGGCGGTGCGCTGGAGCGACACCGGCGTCGAACTCGACACGATCCTTAGCCTCAACGAACCGTCGTTCCGGACGGCCTTCGTCGCGGCGGTGAACAACATGGTCACTCTGGCCCGCGCGATCCGCCGACGCGATGGCGTGTTCAAGGCGTGCCTGTTCAACGCCCGGCGTACCCTCCACGTCGACCGCGACGATGCCGCTCGGCCGTTCGTGCCCGACGCGGCCTGCGCGATTCCCTACGAGGTCAGCCCGACGCCGGAGCTGGAAGACGCCAGCCGCGAACACTCCTACTTCGAGGACGGTCCGGATCCCGAGGAGTTCCTGCGGCTACCGCCGGTGATGATCGAGGCGCTGTCGCGACTCAATGCCATCCATCACACCGGGATGATCATCTTCGAGGCGTTGCCGACCCACCTGAAGATCCACAGCTACTACCGCCTGCTCGATCCGGCCCGGGAGGACGAGTTTCGCGACTGCCTGGAGACGCTGCTGGTGGCGGTACCGCAGATCGACGGGCTGGGCGTTTCCGGCTACATGAAGATGCCCTACAAGAACACGCGACATTTCGCGCATCGAACGCGGCTTTCCGAATAGCGGGGAGTGAGTCGTCCGTGCCCGGTAGCGAGCATGGTGCATTCTGCGCAACCTTTGCGTTTTCGGGACGCTTTACACCTATTTTGGACGGTTTCAAGGAGGAAAAAGGGAAGAAACGGGTTCGAGCCGTTATAATTCGCGCGGACAAGAGAAGCCCGTCCGCGTGCCTGGCGCCGTCACGGGGCGCTGCGGGTTTCCGACAACAGCAATACTGATGGTGAATTCATGGCCAAACAATCCCATACCCATGCGCAGTGGTCCTCCCGTACGGCCTTCGTTCTGGCAGCGACCGGTTCGGCCGTGGGACTCGGTAATATCTGGAAGTTCCCCTACATGGTGGGCGACAGCGGCGGCGCCGTCTTCGTGCTCGTCTACTTGGTCTGCATCGCGTTGATCGGTCTGCCGATCCTGGTTTCCGAATGGCTGCTGGGCCGACGTGGGCAGTCCAACCCGATCAACACCATGCAGAAGCTCGGCCGCGATTCGAAGCTCTCGCCGGACTGGGTGCTGGTGGGGATCGCCGGTGTGCTGGGCTCGTTTCTGATCCTCTCTTTCTACAGCGTGGTGGGCGGTTGGTCGCTCAACTATACCTGGAGCACGCTGACCGGCGACCTTGGTCAGTCCAGCGGCGTCAGCGTGGGTGACTACTTCACCACCCTGCTGGGTCAGCCGGGCACGCTGCTGTTCTGGCACACGCTGTTCATGCTGGTCACCTTCGGTATCGTCGCAGGTGGCGTCAAGGGGGGCCTGGAGCGCGCGGCCAAGTGGCTGATGCCGCTGCTGATCGTGGCGCTGGTCGTGCTGATCGGCTTCGGCATGTCAACCTCGGGCTTTGGTCAGGCGGCCGAGTTCATGTTCTCGCCCGACTGGAGCAAGCTCAACGGTGGTGTCATTCTCGCTGCGCTGGGACACGCCTTCTTCACGCTGTCGCTGGGCATGGGGATCATGATGGCCTACGGCTCCTACCTGGGTCAGGAGGTCGATCTGATCAAGACCGCGCGCACCGTGGTGATTCTGGATACGGTCATCGCGCTCGGCGCCGGCATGGCGATCTTTCCGGTGGTGTTCGCCAACGGCCTGGATCCGAGCGCCGGACCGGGGCTGCTATTCGTGACCCTGCCGCTGGCCTTCATCGACATGCCCTGGGGGTTGGCGTTCGGTACGATTTTCTTCGCGCTGCTGACCGTGGCCGCGGTGACCTCGGCGATCTCGCTGCTGGAGCCGGTGACGGAATTCCTGGAGGAGCGCACCCCGCTGTCGCGTGTTGCCTCGGCTTTCGTCGCGGCGCTTGCGACCTGGGCGCTGGGTATTGCCGCGCTGCTGGCGTTCAACGTCTGGTCCGGCTTCCAACCGTTCGGCTTCAACGTCTTCGACCTGCTCGACGCGCTCACCAGCAAGCTGATGCTACCGCTGACGGGGTTGGCCGCGATCGTCTTCACGGCGTGGTTCCTGGATAGTGAAGGCGTCAAGCAGGAACTGGGGTTGGGGCCGAAAGGGCGCGTGCTGTGGCACTATGTATCGCGTTATGTTGCGCCAATCGGCGTGGTCGTGGTGTTTTTCAATAGCTTATAACGGACCCCGCCACGTCTCGAGGCGTGATGGGTGCTTCCCCGTCGGAGAGGGTTCCGGTGGGGCAGGCAGCGGCCGTTGTCCTAGGGCAACGGCCGCTGATCGTTGGGGCGGGGGCTTCGGCCGACCGGGTGCTATTCGGGCAGCTATTCAGGTAATTCTGCGATCTCTTCCGCCAACTGGCGCTTCTCCTGGCGCTGCTCGATGCCGCGCCGGGCCTTGAGATATCGCACGGCTGCCCTGCGCTTGCGCCGCTCGTGCTCGCTGACTTCCAACGTCATGAAAATATCGAGAATTTCGCTCTTCAGGGTGTGAAGATGTTCGATGTCCTTCATTGATCGAATCTCCTGGCATCCTCGGAACTGTCGGTTTCGCGCCCGACATGCATACTATACTCAACTTTACAAGACAATGACGATCCACTTTTTTCATGCTTTCAACGCGCCGTGTCGGCGTGTTCCGCCAGCCCGACTCGGGCATACTAGGTTTCGAACTCCTGATCGAAATCCAAAGAAGCGAGACCGCCTGATGTCGCCATTCGAGGGCCAGCCATGAGTCGTTCGCTGTTCGATGAATTGCGCGTTCACATGGATCGTCTGCGTCGTTCCGAGCAGAAGGTGGCGCGCTTCGTGCTGCGCAATCCGGAAGAGGTGATCCTGATGCGGATCACCGATCTGGCCAGCGAGGCGCAGGTCAGCGAGCCTACGGTAGTGCGCTTCTGCCGCGCCATGGGCATGGCCGGGTTCCAGGAGTTCAAGCTGAAGCTGGCGCAGATGATGGCCAAGGGCAGCCAGTACGCCCAGTTCACCATGAACGATGGCGACAGCGTGGCCGAGTTCTCCCATGGCATCTTCGACAGCACCATCGAGACGCTGGAGCGGGTTCGTGATGGCCTGGACAACGAGGCGCTGGGCAAGGCGATCGCCGCGCTGGCGGTCGCCAACCGGGTCGAGTTCTACGGTTACGGCGCCTCGGGGGTGGTCGCGGCCGACGCCCAGCACAAGTTCTTCCGCCTGCAAATCCAGACTTCCGCTTACTCCGATCCGCACATGCAGGCGATGTCCGCCGCCACGCTGAAGGCGGGCGACGTGGTGGTGGCGATCTCCCAGACCGGCCGCACCCGGGCGCTGATCGCCAGTGCCAAGACCGCCGTCAAGGCCGGTGCCACCGTGATTGGCCTGTGCCCCAGCGATTCACCGCTGGCTCGCGAGGTGACCCTGTCGTTGCCGGTGGATGTCCAGGAAGATACCGAGGTCTACATTCCGATGACCTCGCGCATCGCCCACCTTTTGACCATCGACGTGCTCGCCGTCGGCGTGGCCAAGAACCGTGGCCCGCAGATCACCGATCAGCTCAAGGCGATCAAACGCAGCCTCGGTTCGCTGAGAGTCTCCAACAGCGTTTCCTGATTTTTCTGCCAACACCTCGCATTGTCTGCGATAAACCTGTGGATTTTCACGAGAGCCATGCTTTCGAGGGCGGGTTTTTGGACTCCATAATACTGTATATATAGACAGTAATCGGGGTTGTGAGCGACACTGAAGACATCGATTCTTTATATCTGGTCGTCGCCATGTCTCTTCATCACGCTTTCCATCACTTCGGCATACCGGCTTCGCGATCCTGCGGGAGAGTGTGGCGATGAGCGGTCTGGAGTCGCTGCTCGACAGCCGCCAGGTCTGGCGTGCCCAGACCGGCGT
Organism: Salinicola corii; assembly: GCF_008298015.1. Classification (GTDB taxonomy): domain Bacteria; phylum Pseudomonadota; class Gammaproteobacteria; order Pseudomonadales; family Halomonadaceae; genus Salinicola; species Salinicola corii. Next base: position 284,881 of record NZ_VTPX01000004.1, read on the forward strand.
CGATAGTGATCGTGGCGAGGCGGTTGCCAGCGGGCACGCCGAACTCGATGCGCTCCTGCCGGGTGGTGGTTGGCCTTCGGCCGCGATCAGCGAGCTGCTGTCGGCCGGCGCCGGCAATGGGGAACTGGCCCTGCTATGGCCGGTGCTCTCGCGAATGACACGGGAAGGCAGGCCGATAGTGCTGGTTTCGCCACCGGGGGCGCCGTACCCGGCGGCGTGGCGTCGTGCGGGGGTGGTACTGGAGCAGTGTCACTGGTTGGACGTGCAAGGGCGCGAGGCGCTCTGGGCGACGGAGCAGTGTTTGCGCGCCGGCTGTTGTGGGGCGGTCGTGGCCTGGCTGCCGCAGGTCAATAATCGTCTCATGCGCCGGTTGCAGGTGGCGGCGGCAAGCGGGAACACGCTGGCCTTCGTTCATCGACCGCTGGCGAAAGTGACCGAGGCATCGCCGGCGCCGCTGCGGCTGCGGCTGCACCGGCATGCCGAGCTGGAAATCCTCAAGTGTCGCGGCGGCTTTGCACCTTCGCGGCGGATCGCCTTCGGCGGCGGGACGTGACCACGTGCGCTGGGTCTGTCTGCTGTTTCCGCGTCTGGCGCTGGAGGGTGCATTGCGCCGCCGCCCCGATCCCGAGGCCCCATTCGCGCTGATCGACGGGCCGGTAGCGCGCCAATGTATCCGCGCTGCCAATCGCGCCGCTCGCCAGCGGGGTGTCAGGCCCGGGCAGGCACTGGGCTTCGCCGAAGCGCTGATTAACGCGCCGCTTTTTAAGGCGCCCGACGCCGCGCCGCTTTCCAAGGCGCCCAACTCCGCGCCAGATAGGTGGTCTCGATCCGGTTCGAGTCAGCGGCTCGAGACGGCACTCTTCGATGTCGACTCGGTAGAGCGCTGGCGCCGACGGCTGGCGACCTGGGCCTACGGTTTCAGCGCCCAGGTCAGCCTTCACTATCCGCATGCGCTGGTGTTCGAAATCGCCAGCAGTCTCGAGTTGCTCGGCCCCTGGCCACGGCTGGAGGCGCGTCTGCGCGCGGAACTCGGCGAGCTCGGCTTTTCGCATCGACTGGTGATCGCCCCCAACCCGGCGGCAGCGCGGGTACTGGTCAACGTCCATGACGGGCTGGCGGTGGACGACACCGGGCTGGAGTCGGCGTTGGCAACGCTGCGTCTCGATCGGGCGGGACTAGCGAGCATCGATTCCGACCGTGACATCTTGCAGACCCTGAACCGCAGCGGTTTCCAGCGCCTGGGCGAGTTGTTCGCCCTGCCGCGCAGCGCCCTGGCCCGACGTTTCGGTGGTGACCTGATGCGCCACCTGAGCGAACTGCGTGGAGAGTGGCCGCTGGCGCTGGATTACCACCGCCCGACGCCGAGGTTTTCCCGCACCTTCGAATTCGATCAACCGGTGCATGCCATTGCTGGCCTGGCCTTCCCGCTAAAGCGCCTGTTGCAGGAACTGAGCGTGTTCCTGATCGGCCAGGATGCCGGTGTCGAGCGGTTTCGTCTGCAGTTCGGCCTGGAGGGGGGTAGCGTGCAGCATGTCGGGATCGGGCTGCTGGCGGTACAGCGCGACCCTGACATGTTGCTCGAGCTGACCCGTGCCCACCTGGAGCGCGTGCGTCTCGAAGGCCCCGTGCTCTCGCTGACGCTCTTCGCGCCTCGGCTCTCCGACTATGCGCCGACACGACGGGAGTTGCTGGAGGGGCCGGCGCGCCAGGCCCAGGCCTGGGCGGCACTGCACCAGCGTCTGGTGGCACGGCTGGGAGAATCGGCGCTCAGGCCGCTGGTCGAACATCGCGAGCATCGTCCGGAGATGGCGGTGCTGAACGGTGCCGGGCCACGGGCGCGCGATGCCAGCGCCGGCCCGTCGCGTCCCGGCTGGCTCGTCCCTGCGCCGCAGCGCTGCGACGGCGACGTAGTGCAACTGCTGGCAGGGCCGGAGCGCATCGAGAGCGGCTGGTGGGACGGTGGCGACATCCGGCGCGACTACTACCTGGCCCAGTGGGTCGATGGTCGCCACGCCTGGGTCTGGTGCGAGCCGGGGCGGCAGGGCTGGTATCTGCACGGGTGGTTCGGATGAACGACGCGACCGCCTACGCCGAGCTGCACTGCCTTTCCGCGTTCAGCTTCCAGCGTGGGGCCTCCACCGCGGATGAACTGTTCGAGCGCGCCGCACGGCACGGCTATCGCGCCTTGGCGATCACCGACGAAGCCACGCTGGCCGGCATCGTGCGCGGCTGGCAGGCGGCGCGTGAGTACGGCATCGACCTGATCGCCGGCGCGGAGTTTCGTACCGAATGCGGCATCAAGCTGGTGCTGCTGGTGGAGAATCGGCGTGGCTACGAGGCGCTATGTGGCTTGATCACCCGCGTTCGCGGCCGCGCGCCCAAGGGCGAGTATCGGCTGCTCGCAACGGATCTCGGCGGACTCGATGGCGGTGACGGCCTGTTCGCGCTGTGGGTTCCCGACGCCGTGCCGGATCGTGAGGTGGGCGAGCGGCTGGCCAGCGTCTTTCCCGACCGGCTGTGGCTGGCGGTGGAGCTTCACTATGGTTTCGAGAACGGTTGCGACAACGCGGCGCGCCTGGCCCAACTGCAGGCGCTGGCCGCCGAGCTGGGCATTCCGGCAGTGGCGACAGGGGACGTTCATATGCATGCGCGGGGCCGGCGGGCGCTGCAGGATTGTCTCACCGCGATTCGTCATCACCACAGCGTGTTCGAGGCGGGGAATACCCTGTTTGCCAATGGCGAGCGCCATCTACGCAGCCGTGACGCGCTGTCCGCGATCTATCCCGCCGGGCTGATGGCCGAGAGCGTGGCACTGGCGGCGCGCTGCCGTTTCGATCTCGGCGAACTCGAGTACACCTACCCCCACGAGGTAGTGCCGGACGGCAAAACCCCGGCCGAATGGCTGCGCGAACTGACGGCCAGAGGCTGCCAGCGGCGATGGTCGGATGGCGTGCCGGAGAAGGTTGCCAGGCAGATCGATTACGAACTCACGCTGATCGAGGAGCTCGGCTACGAGCACTATTTCCTCACCGTGCACGACATCGTCGACTTCGCTCGGCGGCAGCAGATCCTGTGCCAGGGGCGCGGCTCGGCGGCCAACTCGGCGGTCTGCTACGCGCTGGGGATCACCGAGATCGATCCGTCGCACACGGCGCTGCTGTTCGAGCGCTTCATCTCCCGTGAGCGCGACGAACCGCCGGACATCGATGTCGATTTCGAACACGAGCGCCGCGAAGAGGTGATCCAGTACGTCTTCCGCCGCTACGGGCGGCACCGGGCGGCGCTGACCGCCGTGGTCAGCCATTACCATGCCGCCGGGGCGATACGGGATATCGGCCGGGCGCTGGGTTTCGCGCCGGAGCGGATCGATCGGCTAGCCCGCTGTGCCGGGCGCTGGACCGATCACATACCCGACGAGGCGCGGCTGCGCGAGCAGGGCTTCGAGCCCGACGAGCCAGCACTGCAACGGCTGCTGGTGCTGGCCGGCACGCTCATCGGCTTTCCGCGCCATCTCTCCCAGCATCCGGGTGGCTTCGTGATTTCGGATGCGCCGCTGCAGACGCTGGTGCCGGTGGAAAACGCCGCCATGCCGAAGCGCACCGTGATCCAGTGGGACAAGGACGATCTCGACCTGGTCGGCCTGCTCAAGGTGGATGTGCTCTCGCTGGGCATGCTGACGGTGCTGCGGCGAAGCCTCGATCTGCTGCGCCGGCATCGCGGACTCGACTACGAGCTGGCGACGATTCCCAAGGCGTGCGACGAGACCTACGCCATGATCCAGCGCGCCGACACCATCGGCGTGTTCCAGATCGAATCCCGCGCGCAGATGGCGATGCTGCCGCGGCTCAGGCCGGCCAAGTTCTACGACCTGGTGATCGAAGTGGCGATCGTGCGCCCCGGGCCGATCCAGGGCGACATGGTTCACCCCTACCTCCGGCGGCGTCACGGCGAGGAGCCGATCACCTATCCGTCACAGGCATTCAAGGACGCCTTCGAACGCACCCTGGGCGTGCCGCTGTTCCAGGAACAGGTGATGGCACTGGCGGTGGAAGCGGCGGGTTACAGCCCCGGCGAGGCGGACCAACTGCGGCGCTCGATGGCGGCGTGGAAGCGCCACGGCGGGCTCGAACCCCATCGCCAGCGGATCGTCGAGGGCATGCTCGAACGCGGCTACGCAAGAGAGTTCGCCGAGCGCATCTTCGAGCAGATCAAGGGCTTCGGCAGCTACGGCTTTCCCGAATCCCACGCCGCCAGTTTCGCCCTGCTTACCTACGCCAGCTGCTGGTTCAAGTGTCACGAGCCGGCAATCTTCGCCTGCGCCCTGATCAACAGCTGGCCAATGGGCTTCTATTCGCCGGACCAGGTGCTGCAGGACGCCCGCCGCCATGGCGTCGAAGTGCGCCCGGTCGACATTCGCGAGAGCCAGTGGGAGAGCACGCTGGAACCCGCGCCCCCGAGTTCTAATAAAAACAGCTCTGATGGAGAAAATTCTGGTAGAAAGAGCAGCGGGGCGCTGGCGATCCGGCTCGGTCTGCACATGATCAAGGGACTCGCCGAGAGCGACGGCGAACGGCTGCTGGCGGCGCGCGACATGCCGGACTGCGATAGCGTCGAGCGCCTGGCGGCAAGATCCGGGGTCAAGCGGGCGGTGCTCTCGCGGCTCGCCGATGCCGGCGCGCTGGAGGGGTTGGCCGGTGATCGTCATCGGGCGCGCTGGGCCACGGCCGGTGTCGAGGCATCGCTGCCGCTGTTTTCCCAAAGTGGTATCGAGGTCGATAGCGAAGAGGAGACGCTCGCGCTACCGGCCATCGAGGTCGGCGAGGCGATCAAGGCGGACTACGCTGCGCTCGGCACCACGCTGGGGCCGCATCCGATGTCGCTGCTGCGCCAGCGCTACCGCTCGGAGGGGGCCCGCGGTCTGGGCGGCGTGATGGACTCGAAACGCCTCGCCGAGCTGCCGAGCGACATCGGCGTGGCGATCACCGGGCTGGTGGTCGGGCGGCAGCGTCCCGGTTCCGCCAAGGGGGTGACTTTTCTCACCCTCGAGGACGAATTCGGCATGGTCAATGTCGTGGTCTGGCCGCGGCTGGCCGTGCGCTATCGCCGTATCCTGCTCGAATCCCGACTGCTGCGGGTGACCGGCAGGCTGGAGAGCCAGGAGGGCGTGCGCCACATCATCGCCAAACGTCTGGTCGACCTTACCGGCCTGCTTGAGGGGCTGAGTACGCGCAGCCGGGATTTTCACTGATCCGAGCTACGAGCTACGAGCTACGAGCTACGAGCGAAAGGAAAGCGTAAAACGTCACGACCGGCTTCAGGCCGCCTTGGAGCGACAGTGAGCGTAAATCGAAACGGGGACCGGCGAGTCGCGAGCCACTGGCCGAGCGGGGCTGAACTATGGTTAGGTGCTGAACTGGGATTGGGTATTGAACCAACCCGCCGCGCGACCTGTCTTCAATCATGGTGCGGCAAAGACCGATGATGACGTTTGTCTTTCAATCACTTGAATTGTCTTTCAATCATAAGAGGCGGCTGAGTTATGGAGAGCATTGGCGTAGGGCCCTGGATTGCCATCGCGGTAGCCGTGGGCGCCGTTGGCGTATTGGTCGGCTACTGGCTGGGTACCAAGATGGGTGGCCACAACACCGAACCGATGCGCGAACTCAACCGCGAACACACCGCCTACAAGGAAGACGTGCGTGAGCATTTCGAGCAGGTCTCCGCGACCATGACCCGCATGGTGGAGGACTACCGCGAGATGTATCAGCATGTCGCCAAGGGGGCCGAGAAGCTCGCCGACATGCATCACGAGACGGTGATCGAGCCGCCGCCCAAGCCCGAGGCAATCACCCAGGAGAGGCCGACCGACGGCAAGGAGCGCGATACCTCGACTGCCGACGAAAACCGCGAGACAGCGACAGCGGCGACCTCCACCGCTTCTCCCGCATCGGCTTCCCGGGCAACGGATCCAGCAAAGACGTCCTCGGCAACGGCGGCCACGGCGTCCGGCGCGGCGGCGAAATCCTCCGCGTCCCCCTCGGCGACCGGTGCCGCTGGCTCCGGGGCGGCGTCATCCGCGTCCGCGCGCCCGCAGGACGCGGCGATCCGCGCCGCCGCCGAGGATGCCGCCACGGCGCAGAAGCGCTGACCTTACCCGCGCCAGTCAGCCGTCGCGGGCGTCATGTCAGGTGGAGCGGGCCGGCTATGTTAAGCTGGCGCGCTCTTCTCTATTTCCAGCAGCAGGCCCCGCACGGTTCCCAATGGATGATGTCTCGCCACTAATCGACTCCCTCAACGCCAATCAGCGCGAGGCCGTCGCTGCGCCGCCCGGCAACATGCTGGTGCTGGCCGGTGCCGGCTCGGGCAAGACCCGGGTGCTGGTGCACCGTATCGCCTGGCTGATGCAGGCCGAGGGCGTGTCTCCCTACGCCATTCTGGCGGTGACCTTCACCAACAAGGCCGCCCGCGAGATGCGGACGCGTCTCGAGGCGCTGCAGGGCGCGACGCTGCGCAACATGTGGGTCGGCACCTTCCACTCCATCGCCCACCGCCTGCTGCGAACCCACTGGCACGATGCCCGTCTGCCCCAGCATTTCCAGATCATCGACAGCGACGACCAGCTGCGGCTGGTCAAGCGCCTGCTGCGGGACCACAACGTCGACGACGAGCGCTATCCGCCCAAGCAAGTGCAGTATTTCATCGGTGGCTGCAAGGAGGAGGGGCTGCGTCCGCAGCAGGTGGCGACCCACGGCGACCCGTACATGGCCAAGATGGTCGAGCTCTACGAACTCTATCAACTGACCTGCGAACGCGGCGGGCTGGTCGACTTCGGCGAGCTGCTGCTGCGCAGTCTGGAACTGCTGCGCGATACGCCGGCGCTGCTCAAGCACTACCGCGAGCGCTTCGGCCATATCCTGGTCGACGAGTTCCAGGACACCAATACCCTGCAGTACGCCTGGTTGAAATTGCTGGCCGGCGTTGATGGCAATGGGGGGAGCGATGACCATCGTGCGGCCATGATCGTGGTCGGCGACGACGATCAGTCGATCTACGGCTGGCGCGGGGCCAAGGTCGAGAACATTCGCCGTTTCGAGAGCGAGTTCGCCGACACCCGGACCGTGCGTCTGGAGCAGAACTATCGTTCCACCAGCGCCATTCTGGACGCTGCCAATGCGCTGATCAGTCACAACAGCGGGCGCATGGGCAAGGAGCTGTGGACTGACGGCGATGCCGGCGACAAGATCTCCGTCTATGCCGGCTTCAACGATCTCGACGAGGCGCGTTTCATCGTCGATACCATTGGCGAGCAGGGGCGCAACGGTTTCGCGCGCCGCGAGATGGCGATTCTCTACCGCTCCAATGCCCAGTCCCGGGTGATCGAGGAGGCGCTGATCCGCAGCGGCGTGCCGTATCGCATCTACGGCGGCCAGCGATTCTACGAACGCCTCGAGATCAAGAATGCGCTGGCTTATCTGCGGCTGCTGCTCAACCGCGAGGACGACGCTTCGCTGGAACGGGTGATCAACGTGCCGCCTCGCGGGATTGGCACGCGTACGGTGGAGATCCTGCGTGGTCGTGCCCGCGACACCAACGTGTCGCTGTGGCAGGCGCTGCACGACAGCCTGAGCGACGGCAAGCTCAAGGGCCGCGCCGGCAATGCGATCAACGCCTTCGCCGAGCTGATCGAACGCCTCGATATCGACACCGCTGGCATGGCGCTGTACGAAATCATCGATCACGTCATTCAGATTTCCGGTCTGATCGATCATCACCGCAGCGAGAAGGGCGAGAAAGGTCAGGCGCGGGTCGAGAACCTCGAGGAGCTGATCAACGCGGCGCGGGCGTTCTCGCAGAATGCGCAGGCCAACCCGGTCGACCTGCAGGAGGTCGGCGAAGGCGCTGCGGCGCTGGAGCCATTCCTGGCCGAGGCGGCGCTCAATGCTGGCGATCACGAAGCCGATGAGTTCGAGGACTGCGTGCAGATGATGACGCTGCACTCGGCCAAGGGGCTGGAATTCCCGGTGGTGTTCGTGGCTGGCATCGAGGAGGGTCTGTTCCCGCACAAGATGTCGTTGGAAGAGCCGGGACGCCTCGAGGAGGAGCGCAGACTCTGTTACGTCGGCATGACCCGCGCCATGCGCAAGCTCTATCTGACCTATGCCGAGATCCGTCGGCTGCACGGCCGCGAAACGATGGCGCGACCGTCGCGTTTCCTGCGGGAAGTGCCCGAGGAGCTGCTCGAGGAAGTGCGCCTGCGCGGCCAGATATCGCGACCGGTGACGTCCCGGCCGGACGTTGGCCCGGCACGCCAGCAGGGCATCGAAGGCGGCGGCGATCTGCCATCGCTGTCGCTTGGCCAGCGCGTCAGTCATCCGCTGTTCGGCGAGGGCGTGATCCTCGATGCCGAGGGCGAAGGAGCGCGGGCCCGGGTGCATGTCAGTTTCGAGGGCGAGGGCGACAAGTGGCTGGTACTGGGGTTCGCCAAACTGACCCCGCTGTGAACCCGTCATCGTCACGAAGTTGCAACAATTTCATGCGATGATCGCCGTCATAGGTGTCTCTACGCCTGTCGCGTCCAGGCCATCGAAGACCGATTGTCGATGGCAGACTCAGCTGCCCAAGCCACCGTGTCAGATACGTCAACGCCCCCAGACAAGCCGTCGGAGTCACGCATGGATATCACCAGCGATACCCACAGTCAGCACATCTCGCAGCAGTACAACCAGGATCTCGAGACCATCAAGACCCAGCTGATGGCCATGGGCGGACTGGTCGAGAAGCAGCTCCAGGAAGCCCTTGCGGCCCTGCTGGAGGGCGATAGCCAACTGGCTATCCGGGTGCGCGACAACGATACCAGCGTCAACGACATGCAGCTCAAGATCGACGAGGAGTGTGTGCGGATTCTGGCGCGTCGCCAGCCGGCCGCCTCCGATCTGCGCCTGGTCATTGCGGTCATCCGGGCCACCAACGATCTCGAACGGATGGGCGATGAAGCCAACAAGATCGCGCGCAATGCGCTCGATCTTATCGAATCGGGGCGCATCCCCCAGGGCAGTGTGGAGATCCGCCATATCAGTGAGCACGTGCGCAGCATGCTGCGTGATTCGCTGACCGCCTTCGCGCGTTTCGATACCGAACTGGCCTTGAAGGTGGTTCAGGAAGACGCCTCGGTGGATAGCGAGTACACCACTGCCATGCGATCGCTGGCGACCTTCATGATGGAAGACTCTCGCTCCATCGGTGGCGTGCTGAGCGTCATGACGGTACTGCGCGCGCTGGAGCGGATCGGCGATCACGCCGACAACCTGGCCGAGCACGTCATCTATCTGGTGAAGGGACGCGACATTCGCCATACCTCGGTGGAGGAGCTCGACCGGGAAGACCTGGGGCGAAGCGACAAGCGCTAAAGGCCCCGGTCTCGCCGTCTGGTGATCGCGATCGGTCAGGATTGACGCCGCGCTGGAGGGACTTGTGTTAGCGTGTCGATCACGCAACACTTTGTCTGGTCGACGGATTCAGCATGATCTACTCCCTGCAAGCGATTATCCAAGGCACGCGCCTGGTGTTCGAACCCGGGCTGCGCCGCTTCGTGATCGGTCCGATTCTGGTCAACCTGCTGCTGTATGGCGGCACGCTCTTCTATCTCTTCGAAAATTTCGGCGGCTGGCTCGACTACGGCATGCGCCAGATACCCGGCTGGCTAACCTGGCTCGAGTGGCTGATCTGGCCGCTGCTGGTCGTTGCCCTGGCGCTGATCGTCTTCTTCACTTTCACCCTGGTCTCCAATCTGATCGCGGCGCCGTTCTACGGCTTTCTGGCCGAGAAGGTGGAAACCCGGGTCACCGGGCGGCCACCGAGCGACGAGCGCGGGCTGATGAAGGCTGGCGTCGATGCGCTGGGGCGCGAACTGATCAAGCTTGGCTATATTCTGCCGCGCATGGCGGTGCTGTTCCTGCTGGGATTCGTGCCGGGACTGAATCTGATCACCCCCTTTCTGTGGGCGGCGTTTTCGGCCTGGATGATGGCCGTCCAGTATCTCGATTACCCGATGGACAACAATCAGGTTGGTTTCACCGACATGCTCCGCCGCCTGCGCGCGCACTGGTGGCCGACGTTGACCTACGGCGCCTGCATGTCGGTGGCGACCTGGGTGCCGGTGCTCAACCTGGTTCTGCTGCCCGGCGGCGTTGCCGGTGGCGTCATGCTGTGGGATCGCTTCTATCGCCCCATGGTACCGGCCACCCGTTGATAGCGAGCTGCAGGCGCACGCCGACGGAAGCCGGGATCGACAAGAAAAATGGCGAGTGGGGTTGAAAGCTGCCGTGGGGCACGCCATCTAGGCTAGACGATAGGGAGATTTGCCGAAGCCGTGAAACCGGTTCAGCCAATGCTTCGGAAAATTTTTTTAAATCAAGATGATATATCAACGTAGCAACGCTTTTCCTCAGCCGAGCTTGCTTGACACCGTGAGGCGTTGCTCACTATTTTGATTCACCCGAGAGGCGCCCACGTCGGGCAATGCCTCCTCATGAAAGGGAGTTTTGATCATGGCTCATAGCTTACCGTCGCTACCCTACGCATATGACGCGCTGGAACCCAAGATCGACGCGATGACGATGGAGATTCACCACACTCGTCACCATCAGACCTACATCAACAACCTCAACGCCGCGCTGGAAGGCACGGGGCTCGAGGAGGTGCCGGTCGACAAGCTGATGGCCGATATCGACAAGGTGCCGCAGGACAAGCGCCAGGCTGTCATCAACAACGGTGGCGGCCATGCCAACCACTCCCTGTTCTGGACCGTCATGTCCAAGGACGGCGGTGGCGAGCCGACCGGCAAGGTGGGCGAAGCCATCCAGAGCGAGCTGGGCGGTTACGACGCTTTCAAGGAAGAGTTCAAGAAAGCGGCCACCGGTCGTTTCGGTAGCGGCTGGGCCTGGCTGGTGGTGACGCCGGAGAAGAAGCTCAAGGTCATCAACACCCTGAACCAGGACAGCCCGCTGATGGAAGGGCTGACGCCGATTCTGGGGCTGGACGTTTGGGAACACGCCTACTACCTGAAGTATCAGAACAAGCGTCCGGACTACATCGCGGCGTTCTTCGACGTCATCAACTGGGATGAAGTCAACCGTCGCTATGCCGAAGCCATCGCCTGATCGCCAGGCCGATGTTACCGGCGTAAGCCGTCCCAAGATGCCTCCGCTCACCGGGGGCATCTTGCGTTGATTCCCGCCTCTGCAAGGATTCCCCCCTCAGCGGCTTTTCTGGTACGCTGACCGCGCTGGCGTCCTGCCGGCTCAGTTCATCGACCCACCCTCGCGACGATCCGACACCATGACTGCACAACGCTGCGACGCCACGCTGACGCTCACCGATGTAAATGATTTTCGATTGCGCCTGATAGCGTTTCTGGATGAGTACGACGTGGCCTATCGCAGCGACGAGCGCCAGGTGGCGATCGACCTGCCGGGTGGGGAAGCGCGCTTCTCGGTGAGCCGGGTCGGTCTTCACCTCGAGGCCGAAGCCGACGCGAGGGACGGCCTGGAAACGCTGCGCGGGATCATCGAACACTACGTCGCGCTGTTCGCCGGCGAGAACGCACTGCCGCTGCACTGGCATGGAGACGTAGTGGCGGCGCCGACCTTTGCCAACTTCCGCGAGATGCGGGTGGCCCGGATCGAGGAGCTGAGCCCCAGCATCCGCCGCCTGACGCTGACCGGCGAAAATCTGGCGCGCTTCGATCACCCCGAAGAGTGGCACGTGCGGCTGCATTTTCCGCCGCCCGGGATCGACCGCCCCCAGTGGCCGCGCCCCACGGCGGAAGGCGGTACCCAGTGGCCGCCGGAAGATCGACGGGCCGAGATTCGCTACTACACCATCCGCCGTCTGGACGTCGCCAGCGGCGAGGTGGATATCGATTTTCTGCTGCACGAAGCGCCGGGGCCGGGGGGCGATTTCGCCCGCCGGGCCAAGCCGGGGGACATCTGCGGCATGGCCGGCCCCTACGGCCGGGGCGTTGCCGAGGCGTCGCACTATCTGCTGGCCGGTGACGAGACCGCCATTCCCGCCATCGCACGATTGCTGGAAACGCTGCCGGCGAGCGCGCAGGTCGAGGCGTGGCTGGAGGTCGAATCGCCGGTGGATGAGCTGGAGCTGCCGGTCGCCGATCACTGCCGCATCAGCTGGCGTCACCGCTGTCGTGGCCACGCACCCAGCGAGCAGCTCGCCGCGGCGGTGGTCGAGGCGATGCCCGACACCCGCGACGATCTGTTCGTCTGGTTCGCTGGCGAAGCCGATGTCAGCCAGTGCCTGAGAAAACGGCTCAAGCAGGAGTTCGGGCTGCAGAAGGGGCAGCATCTGGTCACCGGCTACTGGAAACGAGAAAGCGCCTAGCTTCGTTCGTGACTAACGGCCACGCTCCAGTACCAGCAGCGGGTCGATGCGGGTATCGAACCAGTTCATGCCCCAGTGCAGGTGGGGCCCGGTGGCGCGCCCGGTGGAACCCACCGCGCCGATCACCTCTCCCTGTTCGACGCGATCGCCGACCTTCACGTCGATCCGCGAGAGGTGCAGGAAGTTGGAGCTGATGCCGTAACCGTGATCGAGCAGCACCGTACCGCCGGTCAGATAGAGATCGTCGGCAAAGGTGATCACGCCGCTGGCCGGCGCCTTGACCGGTGTACCCTCGGCGGCGGCGATGTCCATGCCCGAGTGCGCCGAGCCCGGCGCGCCGTTGTAGATACGCTGATTGCCGAAACGCCCGCTAATGCGCCCTTCCACCGGCCAGATGAAGGTCTGGGTGAAACCCACCCGGTCGTCGTTGCGCGCACGCTCGGCGCTGACGGCGGCCTGCTCGCGCTGGATACGCCGGGCGATCTCCGGCGGCGGCGAGACGGTCCTGGGTGGTACGCCGTCGATGCGTTCGGTCGGCCAGTCCCGCGGCGTGATCGCGACCGCGACGTTCTGCTGGCGGCCATCCGGCGTGGTGATCGACACCGTCTGACGACCGCTGGCATCGCGCCCGACGCCGAACACCACGGTGCCGTAACCGGTGACCCTGAGATCGTGCCCCGCCACCGAGACCTGGCTGCCGGGCGGCACTCGACCGATCACCATCGAGCCCTGTTGGACGCTGTCGGGGAAGGTGATCGGAACCGTATCGGCGTGTGTCTCGAGCGTGACGCCCGCCAGCAGCAGCATGAACACGATGGCGCCGACGAGTCGACGCCACGAGAGGAAGGAAGGGATCATGACCACCTGTCGGCACTCCGTATCTCGGGATGCCGCCACCATAACCCGAGGCGGTGGTGGAGGAAACGCTGACGGGAGACCGGACCGAGTCGAGAGAGTCGCCTAAAACGACTCCCACTCGTCGTTATCGCTCGGCGTCGAACGTGTCGCGGTCGCGACTCCCGGCGATGACGTCATCGCCAATGTCGGTGTCGTGGTCGAGGGAGACGGCGAACGATAGCGCGACACCCTCTCGTCGTATTCGACGTCGGCGATCTTGAACCCGGCCAATGCCCGTTCCAGCATCGCCACCTGCGCATTGAGCGTGGCGGCGGCGGCCGATGCCTGCTGCACCAGCGAGGCGTTCTGCTGGGTGACGTGATCCATCTGCACCACGGCCTCGTTGACCTGGTCGATACCGTTGGACTGTTCGCCGGAGGCGATCGAGATCTCCTCGATCAGGTCGGTCATGCGGGCGACCGAATCCACGGCGCGACGAATGGTCTCGCCGGCCTGCTCGACGATCTCGGAGCCGGCATCGATCCTGCGATTCGAGGCGTCGATCAGCTCTCGGATCTCGCGGGAGGCATCGGCGCTGCGGCTGGCCAGCGTACGGACTTCATTGGCGACGACCGCGAACCCCCTACCCTGCTCGCCGGCTCGGGCGGCTTCCACGGAGGCGTTGAGCGCCAGGATATTGGTCTGGAAGGCGATCGAGTCGATCACGCCGACGATCTCGGTGACCCGACGCGAACTGTCGGTGATGCCCTGCATGGTCGAGACGACCTGATCCATCATCTCGCCGCCCTCTGCGGCGGTGTTGCGCGCCTCGCCGGCCAGGCCGCTGGCCTGGCGGGCGTTGTCGGCGTTCTGGCGCACCGTCTGGGTCAGTTCCTCCATGCTGGAGGCGGTCTCACCGATGGACGCCGCCTGCTGCTCGGTTCGCGCGGCCAGGTCCTGATTGCCGCTGTGAATCTGGCCCACGCCGACGGTGATGGTGGTCGAGGCGTGGCGAACGTTGGCCATCGATTCGGCCAGGTGAATCCGCATGCCCTCGATGGCCGCTAGCAGACTGCGCCGGTCGCCGGATTTGACCTGCAACGCGGTGGTGAGATCGCCCTCGGCCATGCCCCGGATCGCATCGCGCGCCTGGCGCGGATCGCCCCCCAGGTCGCCCAGCACGTTGCGGATGATCCAGCCCATGAGCAGCGTGATGATGATGCCGATGACACCGGCGATCAGGCTCATCTTCAACACGCCGGCCCAGAATGCGTGCTGGATGTCGCTGATATAGACGTTGGCGGCGAGATACCAGTCCCACTCGGGGACGTAGCGCACGTAGTTGAGGCGCGATACGTCCTGGCCATCGGCATTGGTGGAGGTGTACTCCAGCGTGCCGTCGTCGGGGGAGTCCGCCAGCGCCTTGAGCTCGCGATAGAAGTAGACGCCGTTGTCGTCGCGGAAACCGCTCATGTCCGTGCCGATGTCGCGCTTGGGGTGATAGACCAGATGAATGTCGCTGTCGAAGGCGTAGACATAGCTGCCGTCGAGATCCAGCGCCGACAGGTCCCTGCGCGCAAAGTCCTTGGCGGCGTCTTCGGAGAACTCGTCATCGTTGGCGCGCTGGACATAGCGCTCGACCAGCGTCTGGGCGCTGGCCACGAAGCTCTTGAGACTGCTGACGCGCTCGGCCATCAGCGTCTCGCGCTTTTCCAGGGCCATCCAGCCCACCAGAATCAGCATGCCCAGCCACATCAGGCCAACCGTGATCCAGAGTTTTCGTCGCATCGTCATCTTCAGGGGCGTCCTTTTCTTCGCGAGAAGCAATTCATATAAACAACTAGTAGCTATGAACCGACCTCGTTATCGGCCGGGGACGCCGAAGATTGAGCGGGTATCGAAGGAGAGCGCCAAAAAAGGAGGGGATTGGTCAGGCTGACGTCGACGTATCGGAGGAGGGGGAGGTCGGCAGTGCGGGCGCCACGCGCGCCGCCGGGAACACGCAGCGGAAGCGCGCGCCGAGCCCCGGACGGCTGACGATTTCCAGGCTGGCGTCGTGACGCAGCAGCACGTGCTTGACGATGGCCAGGCCCAGTCCCGTACCGCCGGTGGCGGCGCTGCGACCCTTGTCGACGCGATAGAAGCGCTCGGTCAGCCGCGGGATATGGATGGGGTCGAAACCGTCGCCGTTGTCTTCCACTTCGATGGCGGAGCCGTCGTGCCAGGGCTTCCAGCGTAAGGTGATGGTACTGCCTGCCGGCGTGTAGCGAACGGCGTTGAAGACCAGGTTGGAGACGGCGCTGCGTATCTCCTTGGTGTTCGCCAGCAACTGCCGTGGCTCTTCGGTTTCTATCGACAACTGGTGGTGTTCCGCGCTCAACTCGCGGGCATCGGCGGCGATGCTGTCGAGAAGCGAGGGCACGTCGAGAGTGTCGCGATCGTCATCGGGGCTGTCGATCTCGAGGCGTGACAACAGCAGCAGATCTTCGACCAAGTTCTGCATGCGGGTGGTCTGTGCCTGCATCTGGTCGAACCCGCGCTGCCAGCGTTGGGGCAACTGATCGACATGATCCGAATAGGTTTCGAGATAGCCGGCCAGCACTGTCAGCGGTGTGCGCAGTTCATGGGAAACGTTGGCGACGAAGTCGCGTCGCATCATTTCCAGTTGGTGCAGTCGGGTCACGTCCCGCGCCATCAGTAGGCGTTCGTTGTCGCCGAACAGCGTAAGATGGAACTGCAGGGTACGATTGGCCTGGACCGGGGAAGGAATCAGCAGTGGCTCGCGGTAGTCGCCCGTCTCGAAATAGGCGATGAAACGGGGATCGCGCAGGAAGTTGGTGATCGGCTGCCCGCGATCGTGATCGGGCTGCAGACCGAGCATGTCGCAGGCAGCGCTGTTCCACCATTCAAGATCGCCCTGGGGATCCAGCATCACCACGCTGTCGCGCATCGCCTCGCAGGAGTCCTGAATCCGCCGCAGGATGTCGCGCAGTCGCTGCTGTAGCTGGGTCTGCGCTTTCTGATAGTGGTACAGGCGATCGAACAGATCGCCCCATACGCCGGTGCCGGGTGGCGGCGCCTCGCGGGGATTCTTCAACAGCCAGACGTAGAGCAGCCGCACGTGGCGCAGGTGCAGGAACACGTAGAGCCCGAGACCGGCCGCCAGTCCCCACCCCATTCCGGCGAGCAGGTGGCCGCCCAACTCGCCGAGCAACAGCCCCATCGCGCCAAGCCCGAACAGCATGTAGCCGAGGCGCCACAGTTCGTTGATCCAGTAGCGCACGTCCTGACTTACTCCCTGATCGAAAAGCGGTAGCCGGTGCCGCGCACGGTCTGGACCAGATGCTGGTGCGCTTCACCCAAGGATTTGCGCAAGCGCCGAATGTGTACGTCTACGGTACGCTCTTCCACATACACATTGCCGCCCCAGACCTGATCCAGCAACTGGCTGCGGGTGTAGGCACGTTCCTGGTGGGTCATGAAGAACTGCAGCAGGCGATACTCGGTCGGGCCAATCTCCAGTGCGCCGCCGTTGGAAGTGACGCGATGGCTGGAGGGATCGAGCCGTAGCCCGTCGACCTCGACCGCTTCCTCGATACCCGGCGGCGTGGCCCGGCGTAGTACCGCCTTGAGACGTGCCACCAGCTCGCGTGGCGAAAACGGCTTGGTGATGTAATCGTCGGCGCCAGCTTCCAGCCCTTGAACCTTGTTGTCCTCTTCCCCCTTGGCGGTGAGCAGGATGATCGGCATTTCGGCGGTGGCTTCCTCGCGCTTCAGACGGCGCGCGAGTTCGATGCCGCTGGTGCCGGGCATCATCCAGTCGAGCAGAATCAGGTCGGGTTTCTGGTCCAGCGCCATGGCGTGGCCGGTCTGGGCGTTGTCGGCTTCCAGCACGCGATAATCGGCCATTTCCAGGGCGACGGCGATCATTTCGCGGATGGATGCTTCGTCGTCAACGATGAGTACGGTCTTGGAGCTCATGCGCAATGCCTCGAGTGAGCCGCCGGTCAGCTTTCTTGCGTGGCGTCGATGACACCATCGGGCGTAGCTTCCGGCCGTGACAGAACGGTGACGATTACATCGTGAAAATATGACATTGATATGACAGTCACGCCAATCTCGCCATTCAAGTCGGTGGCCACAGGGTAAGCATCAGCCCCGCGAACAGCAGCAGCCCGGACCAGAAATTGTTGAGAAAGGCGCGAAAGCAGGCGTCGCGCTCGCGTTCCCGGATCAGGCACTGCTGATAGACGAAGGTGGCCGCCATCGCGGCCAGGCCCAGCCAGAAGAATCCACCCAGTTGCGTCCGCATGCCGGTCCAAACCAGCAACGCCAGCGTCAGCAACTGCAGCAGACCGATGATCCGCTTGTCCCACTGGCCGAACAGCCGTGCGGTGGACTTGATCCCGATCTTGATGTCGTCGTCGCGATCGACCATCGCGTATTGGGTGTCGTAGGCCACGGTCCAGGCAATGTTGGCGAGAAGCAGCAACCAGGCTTCCAACGGTACCTCGCGGCTCACCGCCATGAACGCCATCGGGATGCTCCACGAGAACGCCATGCCCAGCACCACCTGCGGCAGATGGGTGTAGCGCTTCATGAACGGATAGATCGCCGCCAGCGCGACGCCAACGAAGGAGAGCAGCACGGTGGCCAGGTTGGTGAAGCAGACCAGCACGAATGCCAGCACCACCAGACCCGCGAACAGGATCCTGGCCTCCTGCTCGCTGATCCGTCCGGTCGCCAGCGGGCGCTCCCGGGTCCGCTTGACGTGGCCGTCCAGATGACGGTCGGCATAGTCGTTGACGACGCAGCCGGCGGCTCGCATCAGATAGACACCGAGCACGAAGATGATCAGCGTGGCGCGATCCGGCAGACCGTCGGCCGCCAGCCACAGCGCCCACAGCGTCGGCCACATCAGCAGCCAGGTGCCGATCGGCTTGTCGAGTCGCGTCAGGCGCAGGAAATCGGGCAGGCGGGCAAGGCCGCGAGGGAGAGCGGAGGAGGGACCAGCGCTGGGCATACGAAGCTCCGAAACGGCAAAAACGACAAGATCTGAAATCGCCACCGACTTTACTGCAACGGCGGTCTCGCTTCGAGGCCTGGGATCGCCGTTCAAGTCCTGGGTCCCGTTCGGCGGATCCTGGTTCAGGTTGGAGAAAGGCCGAGATCCTCGGCCATCTCACGTTGAAAGCACTCCTGGACCAGCAACTGGATACCGCCATGGCGAAAGCGCGAACGACGTAGCCAGAGGCCTTCGCCAGGGGGCGATACCCGCGCCACTTCGATCGGGTCGCGTTCGAGATCGTGCTGCGCGAACAGCCAGCTGCCCAGCGAACGCTCCCCCAGCGTGCGCAGACGACGACAGCCGATGCGATCCAGCGGGGCGACCGAGCGCGCCGCCACCCACGGCCGCTCGCCGCTCATCAGCATGACCTCGCGTATCCAGGCGACGTCGGTATGTGCCAGACCCAACGCAAGCGCCTCGTCGCGTCGTGGTCGTTCGATGCCCTGGTGTACCAGCCTGACCCGAAAGGGGCGCTCGGAGGCCGCGATCAGCCGCGCGGTAAGCGAGTCGGTGGAGGCCACCCACTGCCACCAGGCGGCGCTCATGCGAGGGCGTCGCGTGGCTGCGGGGGCCCAGCGAGTCCATCGCCAGGATCGTTCGGAGGGCGACAGGGCATGGCAGTGACAGGTTGAGGGCACGCGAAGCGACTCCATCATGACGCACCAGGAAAGCGCAGCGTCGTGGAAAAAGCCATGAACCACCGGACGGCGCGGGTCGAAGGCGGCGTAGTGTACCATGAGGCCTCAAGACGACCGACCGAACGAGCCCCGTAATGAGTCAATCCGATCACTCCACCGCCCCCCTGACGATCGTCGGCACCGGGATGGCCGGTGTGGGCCTGGCCCGAGCCATTCGGAGCCGTGATGGCGAGCGGCCGATCACCCTGATCGGTGCCGATAGCGGCGACGAGTACACTAAGCCGCTGCTCTCCAGTGCGTTTGCCAAGCGCCAGACGGCGCAATCGCTGGTCATGCGCGATGCAGTGGGCCTGGCCGCGACGCTGCGGGCGCGGGTTCGTACCCATACCACCGTGGATGCCATCGAGACCGACGACCATCGGTTGAGGATCGGCGCCGAAGTTCTGCCCTATGGCCAACTGGTGCTGGCGACCGGCGCCGCGCCATGGCAGCCGTTCGAGGTGGCATCCTCGCTGCACGGCAGGATATTCCAGATCAATGATCTCGATGACTACCGTCGCTTGCGCGGCGTGCTGGATCGTCATCCCGGGCGCCAGGCCCGCATCGCCATCATCGGCGCTGGCCTGGTGGGGTGCGAGTTCGCCAATGACCTGCATGCAGGGGGGCACCGGATCGCCCTGATCGCGCCCGAGACGACGCCGCTCTCACGTCTGCTGCCGCCACCGTTGGGGCGGGCACTGGGCGAGGCCTTCGCCGAAGCCGGCATTCTCGGTTATTTCGAACGTCAGGTCTCGGCACTTCACGACAATGGCGAGGGCGTGACTCTGGTACTGGACGACGGTGAAGCGCTGGAAGCGGACCTGGTGCTGGTCGCGACGGGGCTGCGTCCACGCACGGCACTTGCCGAGGTGGCGGGGCTGGCGGTCTCGCCAGCCGGTATCCTGACCGACCGGCGGCTCGCGACCAGCGCGCCGAACGTCTTCGCGCTGGGTGACGTTGCCTGTGTCGACGGTCTCGATGCTCCGGCCGGCGGCTTGAGTGCCATGTACGTTCAGCCGCTGCAGGCCGCTGTCAAAGCGCTGGCGGCAACGCTCACCGGCACACCCACCGAGGTGGCCTACGGCGCCTGGCCGGTGGTGGTCAAGACACCGCTGTTGCCGATTGTCGCACTACCGCCGCGCGAGGTCCCCCATCATTGGCGGATAGAGGGGGAGGCCAGTGATTTCAGCGCCTTGGCCGAGGATGAGGGGGGGCGGTTGCTGGGTTTTGCGCTGACCGGCCGCTGCGTTCGTCGTAAAGTCGAACTGGCGCGAGCTGCCCCCCCGTTGCTAGGCTAGCTCCGGTGGCTACGGTTATGTAAGCCATGAATCGTCACCTGATGCTGGACAAACCGCGCCCCGAGCGGCTTATTATGCGTTCGGAGGGCATTTCCCTCATCGAGAACAACAACTCGTTTAAGATGCGAGGTGTGTCAGGTGACGCCATAGCCAAACTAGGAGGGCTCTATGCGTAAGCCAGAACTCGCTGCGGCGATTGCCGAGCGTGCGGATCTTTCGAAGGACAAGGCCAGTCAGGTGTTGAACGTCATTCTCGACGAAATCACCGGTACGGTTTCCAAAGGTAGCGATGTCACTTTGATCGGTTTCGGTTCATTTACGGTTCGCGAGCGCGCCGCACGGACGGGTAAAAACCCGCAAACTGGCAAGCCGTTGAATATCCCGGCCAGCAAGACCGTGGCCTTCAAGCCCGGCAAGGCTCTCAAGGACGCCGTCAGCAAGTAAGGTGTAATTCGGGTTTCGAATTCCCGAGTCGCTCATCCGCCAATGAGCGCAACGATAGCCGATCCGTCCCGATGCTGGCGGGTCGGCATTCTTCCACACGATGCATCCCCTACTCTGATGATCGGTCGTGCGAGGTGGCATGAAGCTCAAGTTGATGCTCTGGTGGCTGGGCGTGATGCTCAAGCGCGCACGGTCGCGCAAGGCGGCGTTTCGCGAGAGCCTGGAGAAATTCCAGCGATTCGATTGGGGCGTTGCCACGGAAGACCTGTCGATTGCCCGTCATTATCGAATGACCCCGCAAGCCGTCCACAGCGACACCGGTCTGCCGGTGGACCTGACGCTGGAACTGCGCTTCCGTGACGCCGATAGTGCCACGCGCTTTCTGCGCAAGCCTTCGCAGCGTGCTTTTCGCGAAGGGCTGTTCGATGGTCGATTGCGTCTGGTGGGCGACTCCCGCGATCTGGAGCGATTGCAGGGCCTGCTGAAGTATCTCTAGCCACGAGCCACGAGCCACGAGCCACGAGCCACGAGCCACGAGCCACGAGGCCGGCAACGCCCCTGTCGCCGGTATCGCCTCACGCCCGTGTCACTGCTGCAACAGGGCTGGCAGGTCGAAGACCAGAACTTCGGCATCCTCTCCCTTTTCCAGCACGACCCCCGGCTCATCCACGAGCATCAGCGCGTCGCCGCCCTCGAGGCGCTGGCCGTTGGCCTCTATACCGCCCTTCACTACGTGGACATAGCTTTGGCGCCCCTTCTTCAGCGTCAGTTCCGCACGCTCGTCGCCATCCAGCAGCGATGCGTAGATGAGCGCGTCCTGTTGCAGCGTGAGCGAGCCCTCGCGGCCATCGGGCGACAGGATCAGACAGAGCCGGCCGCGCTTGTCCACCTCGGTGAAATCCTTCTCGGCGTAGTGCGGGGTCAGGCCACGCGCCCGCGGGAAGAGCCAGATCTGCAGGAAGTGGACCGGCTCGCTGGCGGAGTGATTGAACTCGCTGTGCTCGACCCCGCTGCCGGTGGTCATGATCTGCACCCGGCCGGGGCCGATCGCCGAGCCGTTGCCCAGGGTGTCACGGTGGGCCAGTTCGCCGCTCAGCACGTAGGAGAAGATCTCCATGTCCTGATGACCGTGCTGGCCGAAGCCCTGCCCGGACGCCACGCGGTCCTCGTTGATGACCCGAAGCACGCTGAAGTGGACGTGCTTCGGGTCGTGATAGCCGGCGAACGAAAACGAGTGATAGCTCTTGAGCCAGCCGTGATCGGCATAACCGCGCTCGTTACCGCGTCGAATCGTCAACATGACTTGTCTCCTCTCGTCTGCTGGGCGCTGCAAGCTTCAGCTTGGCGCAATGGAGACAGTTTATCGCCTATATAATCGAACAAAAGCGCGTTTTTATGCGCATATACGTGCTTAAAATCGAACGATAGGGCGCGCTCAGGATTAACCTCTCCGGGCACCCTGAATCGACTCGGCCAGTTTCCGCGTCAGCGTCAATGCTCCTTCCACGCCTGTCTCGGCGAGCCGCTCGACCAACGCGCTGCCGACGACAACGGCATCGGCAATCCTGGCGACCGTAGCCGCCGTGTCGCCATCGCGCACGCCAAAGCCGACCGCGACAGGCAGGGGCGACTGTCGCTTGAGCTCGATGAGCGATTCGCCCAGCGAAGCCGCGATATCGGATCGCCGGCTACCGGTCACACCATTGAAGGCGATGCGATAGACGAAGCCATCGCCCTGGGCGAGCAGTGCCGGCAATCGTCCGGGCGGTGTGGTCGGCGCCACCAGCGGAATCCGCGCCAGGCCCAGGTCGCGTGCCTTGGCCGTCAGTGCGGCGCCGTGCTCCGGCGGCAGGTCGACCAGGATCAGTCCATCGACGCCGGCCTCTGCCGCCGCTTGCAGAAAGCGATCCTCGCCGCAGCGCTGGAGCGGATTGAGATAGCCCATCAGCACGACCGGGGTGTCGTCATCGCGTCGCCGAAAATCGCGCACCATCTCCAAGGTGCGCGCCAATGTCTGGCCCTTCGCCAGGGCGCGCTGGCCGGCGCGTTGAATGGCCACACCGTCGGCCATCGGGTCGCTGAACGGCATGCCCAGTTCGATGACATCGGCGCCCGCTGCCGGCAGCCGGGCGAGCAGGTCGCGGCTGGTTGCGGGATCGGGGTCCCCGGCCATCACGTAGGTCACCAGCGCGGCGCGATCCTCGACACGTAGTGCCGCGAAACGACGCGCCAGGCGCGAGTCGGTGTTCGGAGAGACGTGGTTCTGGGTTTCGGTCTTCAGCGTCTCGGTCTTCGACGATAGCGCGTTCATGATTCGACCTCCTCGGGCATCAGGTGGCGGGTGATGGTGTCCATGTCCTTGTCGCCGCGACCGCTCAAGCAGACCACGATGGTCTGGTCCGCTTCCTGCCTTGCGGCCAACCGCCCGGCGTGATGGAGCGCGTGGGACGACTCCAGGGCGGGCAGGATGCCCTCCAGCCGGCAACACAGTCCCACCGCTTCCAGTGCTTCGTCGTCGGTTACCGCGACGTAGCTTGCCCGACCGCTGTCGTGCAGATGCGCATGCTCGGGGCCGATACCGGGATAATCGAGACCGGCGGAGATCGAGTGCGCGTCGCGAATCTGGCCGTCGTCGTCCTGCAGCAGGTAAGTGCGATTGCCATGCAGAATGCCGGGGGAACCGCCGTTAAGGCTGGCGGCATGGCGGCCGCTCTCCAACCCTTCTCCGGCCGCTTCGACCCCGACCATGACGACCGCGTCGTCGAGGAAGGCGTGAAACAGCCCCATGGCATTGGAGCCGCCGCCGACGCAGGCGATCAGCGTATCCGGCAGGCGGCCCCGCGCCGTCAGCAGCTGTGCGCGCGTCTCGATACCGATCACCGCCTGGAAATCCCGCACCATGCGTGGATAGGGCGCCGGCCCCGCCACGGTACCGATGATGTAGAAAGTGTCGTCGACGTTGGTCACCCAGTCCCGCAGCGCCTCGTTCATGGCATCCTTGAGCGTCGCCGTGCCGCTGTGGACAGGCACGATCTCGGCGCCGAGCAGGCGCATGCGCTGCACGTTGGGCTGCTGGCGTTCGATATCGGTCGCGCCCATGTAGACCACGCAGCCGAGGCCGAGCCGCGCGGCCACCGTGGCGACGGCGACGCCGTGCATGCCGGCGCCGGTTTCGGCGATCAGCCGCTGGCGCCCCATGCGTTGTGCCAGCAAGGCCTGGCCCAAGGCGTTGTTGATCTTGTGCGCGCCGGTGTGATTGAGATCCTCGCGCTTCAAATAGATCTGCGCGCCGCCGAAATGTTCGGTCAGGCGCTCGGCGAAGTAGAGCGGCGTGGCGCGGCCAACGTAATCGCGACGCAACTCGTTCAGGCGTTCCTGAAAAGCGGGATCGACGCGGGCGGCGTCGTAGGCGGCTTCGATCTCGCCGATCAGCGGCATCAGCGTCTCGGCGACATAGCGTCCGCCGTAGCCCTGGTTCAACTGAGTGCCGTGGCCATCGCCCGGGCTGCCACCAAAAAATTTCCGGGAGAAATTTTTGACGTCGCGGCAGCGACGGCCCGAAGGGTGACCGCCAGGGACGGCGGGTACAAAAAAGCCGTTCTCGTCGGGAAGAGTCTTCAGTGTCGAGTTCATCAGTCAGATCCGGTCGATCGATTCGATGCCCTCAGATTAGGCTGGAGGCGAGTGGGGGAAAATCGATAAACTCTCCATATCATGTGAGAAAACCTCACCTAATGAGAGGATCGAGATGGCCACGCTACCGTCTCTCAACGCGTTACGCGCCTTCGAAGCCACGGCCCGCCTGGGTAGCGTCAGCGCGGCCGCCGACGAACTTCATGTCACCCACGGTGCGGTGAGTCGTCAACTTCGGACGCTGGAGCATCATTTCGGCGTCGAGCTGTTCGAGAAGTCCGGGCGCGGGCTCGTGCCGACGAATCACGGTCGCACGCTATACCCTGCCGTCGGTGAGGCTTTCTCACGCTTGAACGAAGGTTGCACGGCACTGACGCGCCATCTCGACGAGGCGCCGTTCACGCTGGCCTGTCCCGGCAGTTTGCTGGCGCGCTGGCTGATTCCACGGCTCGACCAGCTCAATGCCGACCTGCCCGAGCTTCGCCTGCGGGTGGTCTCCAGCGAGAACGAGCTTGATCCGCGTCGCGAGGATGTCGATGCCACGCTGCGTTTCGCTGCGCCGCCCTGGCCCAACGACATGGCGGTGATCCCGCTGATCCCGGAACGCATCGTTGCCGTAGCGACGCCGGAGATCTGGACGACGGCAGCGAAGGACTCGGCCCATGCCATGCTCCAACGCCTCACGCTGCTGGATACGGCGTCGCGGCCGCAAGCCTGGCCCGAATGGGCGGCCGCCATGGGCGTCGATGATGTGACGCTGGCCACGGCACGCGACGAGGGGCGCAGTTTCGAGCATCTCTACTATCTGCTGGAAGCGGCGCTGGCGGGGCTGGGTGTCGCCATCGCGCCGCAGTTGTTGGTGGCGGGCGAGCTACGCCAAGGGCGGCTGGTGGCACCGTGGCCCACGATCGAGACCGATGCGTCGCTGGGGCTGTGGCTGGCGCCCGGCGTCGATGCTCGGCGAGGCGAGCGCCTCGCCGAGTGGTTGCGCCGCGAGCTGAGTCAAGGCGTCGGCGCAAGGGGAAAGCCACCGGAGGACGATCAGCGGTCGGAGCCGTCCCCGAGTGACTCGGCGCGCTGACGATAGAGCTCGCTGGTTCGAGTGAGGTGGTCGCGCATCGCCTGCTCCGCGGCGTCGGGATCGTTGTCGGCCAGGCAGTCGACGATCTGATGGTGCTCGCGAAGGGAGACGTCTTCCGCCCCGCGGAAACTGACGATGCCGAGATGATAGTCCTTCAGCCAGTGGAGCATGGCGCGAGCCGTCGCCGAGAAGATCGGGTTGCCGGTCATGTCGGCGATTGCGCTGTGAAACGCCATGTCGCACTCGATGAAGGCATCGCCGCGTTGGCTCCGCTGCATGTCGTCGATCAATCCGCGCAGTTTGTCGATATCGTCGGGCGTCGCCCGGGTCGCGGCCATCCGTACCATGCCGGCCTCGAAGAACAGTCGTGCCTGCTTGAGGTGGTCGATGTTCTCGGCATCGTCGTCGAGCAGAAAGCGGGCAGTGGTGTCGAACTGGGAGATCATCGAGTGAACGGTGACTTCGCTGACCCGCGCTCGCTCGCCGTGGTTGATGGTGATCCTGCCCATCGCGGCGAGTTGCTGCATGGCTTCGCGGATTGCCGGCCGGCCTACGCCGTAGAGCGCCATCAGTTCCCGTTCGGGCGGCAGTTGATCGCCGGGTTGCAGCTTCTGTGCACGGATCAGCGCCAGCAAGCGTTCCAGCACTTCGTCCGATAGCTTGCGTCGGCGGATCGGACCTGCAGCGATGTCATTCATGAATCTTCCTGTTCTCGAGTACGGAGTGGCCGTCGATCGAACCCATGTCAGGACGTAGGATAATCGCTTCGGCGATCGACAGAACAGTCGCCTGCCCGAACTCGCCCTAGCGGTTCCAGCGTTCGGGAATCACGCTCTGGTGCGTTGCCGCCGCCTCGTAGGCCGCTTCGACCAGCGCCAGGGTGTTGTAGTTGTCCTCGCCGCGGGTCTCGATCGGGCGGTTTTGCCGATACGCTTCGAGCCAGTCGGCCTGAAAGGCGAGCACGCTGGCCTGGATCGGTACCCATGGTGATTCACTCCAGGCAGGCGGCTCGGGCCGGACCGTCTGCACCACGCAGTGGCCCCCGGTATCGTGGATCTCGAGGACGAAATCCTGGCGCAGGCGCAGCGAGCCGTGGACGCCGTCGACCTCGATCAGACTCTGCGGGAACGGATCGTCGGCGAGCCGGGTGGCATAGCTGCAATCGACGACGGAGGTGATGCCGTCGTCGTGTTGCAACATCAGGGTGGCGACGTCTTCACCCGCGATCGCGGCGTTGATCCGCGTGGTCTCGCAACTCAACCGCGCCACCTCGCCGAACAGGGCGCGGGCGATATCCAGCACATGAATGCCCAGGTCCTCGAGGATGAAGCGTTCCGCCCGGGCCAGATAGGGCTGGGCCGCGTAGACATCGAAACCGCTGCGATAACTGATGCGGCCAAAGAAGGGGCGGCCGATTCGCCCGCTGCGCAGCGTCTCGATCGTCTGGCGAACCGCATGTTGCCAGCGGAAGTTCTCGTGGATGCCGAGGCTCACCCTGCTCGCCGAGCACTGCGCGATCAATCGGCTGGCGTTCTCCAGCGAGCCGGCGAAGGGCTTCTGGCAGATGATATCGACGCCATGGCGGGCCGCCAGCGGGACCAGCGCCGCATGGGAGGGCGTGGTGGTGGCGATATCCACGAAGTCCAGCTCCCCGGCGAACGCGGCGAACAGGGTTTCCGCCTCGGTATAGGCGGCTTCGACGCCGAATAGATCCCGAAAGTACGCCAGTCGTTGCGGATCGCGATCGCACAAGGCGACGATCTCGACGCCTTTTCCCATCTCATGGAGATCCCGCCACGCTCGCATCTGGTTTTCGGCGAAGAAACCGCAACCGATCAGCGCGCCCCGCACAGTTCGCTGTTGGGTCATCTGAATCCCTCCCGCATCCGCTGTTGTTCATGGTCCGTCCCGGGCCCGGCTCGCCCGGAACGGATGGCGTAACGGCATTAAACCGATGCATTGAGGTCATGTCATCATACCAAAAGTCGAATGGCGCCCAGCGTCAGAACCGCCATCATCGGTTCGAGACCCGTGCCAGAAAGGGGTGTCCCGGGGGCGCTTCAGCGGACTTATTGACGGCATCGACGAGAGAAGGAGAGCACATGGGGACGGACGGCCCGGGCTTGATTCGGCAATACGGCACGGCGACGCCGGAGCCGGCGCCGTGCCATATCCAGTTGGGAGCGTTGTCGTTCGCCTGGCAGTCGGGCGCCCTGCGTTGGCTCCGTATCGGCGATATCGAAATCGTGAGGGGGATCGCTGCGGTGCTGCGTGACCCGCAGTGGGGCACCCATACGCCGATCGTCGATGACAAGCGGATCGAAGTGGCGCATCGCCATGCCAGCCTGGCACAGGATTTTCATCTATCGACCGACGGTCCTGATGCTGGCGGTGAGTCGTTGCTGCGTGGACAGTTGCGGATCGAGGCGACCGAGCATCGGGTCACGGTGGACCTTGCCCTCGAAGTCCTCATCGATTTCACCACGGCGCGCAGCGGCGTGAGCATGCTGCTGCCGCTGGCGGGTGTCGTCGGCGGTGAAATTCAGGTGCTGCATACGGATGGCCAGCGGGAGACCACGCGGCTGCCCCACCTGATCAGCCCCTCGCAGCCGCTGTTCGATATTCGGCAACTACAGCTTTCACCAACGCTCGATGTCACGGTGAAGATCGATTTCGAGGGCGATGTGTTCGAAATGGAAGATCAGCGCAACTGGTCGGATGCCTCATTCAAGATCTACAACCGGCCGCTGGCCTGGCCGACGCCCTACGTGCTCGGGGCGGGGGACCGGGTCGTGCAGCGGGTGGTCGTCTCTGTGGTCGACAGCGGGAGAACGCCCGGATGAGAACCGACGTCCACACGCTCCGGCTCGGCGGCCCGGCCTCGACGCCACTGCCGTCCGTCGGCTGCGGTCTATGGTTGGATCGCATCAATGATCTCGGCCGGCTGGCACGGCAGCTCGATGCCGTCATGCCACGGCATCTGGATGCGCTGCTCGATCTGCGCAGCTCCCGGGCGCTCGAGAATCTGCCCGGCTTGATGGTCAGCGCGGCCGAGCGCGACATCCCGGTATGGCTCTACGTGATCTGCGATGATCACGATCCGACGGGCTCGCTCTCGACGCTGGCACGGCGGCTGGAGGGGTTGCCTGGCCCCCCGGCCGGCATGCTGGTGACCCCGGCGGCGTACCTCAAGAGCTACCAGCCGGATGGCGTCTGGCCTTCGGGCACATCGCCCGGTCAGGCACGGATGGCAGCGCGTGTACTGTGGCCGGAACTGGCGCTGGGCGGCGGCGTGCCGACCTACTTCACCGAGCTCAACCGCTGTCGCCCCGACCCTTCATCGATCGATTTCATCACCCATGCCGTCTCGCCCATCGTCCACGCCGCGGACGACCGCTCGGTGATGGAAACCCTGCAGAGCGTGCCGGATATCGTCGCTTCCTGCCGGGCCCTGGCGCCGACGACGCCTTACCGGATTACCACCACCGCCATCGGTGCCTGGACCAATCCGTATGGCGAGTGTCTCACGCCCAACGATGGCAGCCAGCGCGTGACCCTGAGTGACGACGACCCGCGCCAGCGCGGGCTGTTCGCTGCGGCCTGGGGCGTCGGTTTCATGGCCCGCGTGGCCTATGCCGGGGTCAATGCCGCCACACTGTCGTCCCTCGGTCCGCCGTTCGATATCGGCGCTGATTCTCTCTATCCCGTGGGCCACGCGATCGCTGGCCTGTGCCGGGCAGCGGGGCAACCGCTGCGGCAACTGAAACTCGGCGGTGCCGAGCTGGCGGCGCTGGCCTGGCAGACCGAGCTCCTCGCCGTTATCGAGGTATGGATCGCCAACCTGAGCGCGGACGCCGTGCCGCTGTACATCGAGGACGTCGACCTTCTCGAACTGTCACGACTCACTGCGATGGGTGATGGATTTCAGCCGGCGCCGAGCATGGAGGCGCGTCTGCGCGCCGGTGAAACCGATCGGCTCGCGGGGTTCGAGATTCTCAGACTCCGCGTGCAGAACCTCGGGTCGGGTCCGGACTGCTAGCGGCTTCATATCTTCATCGATAGAGACTTGCCGATGACCGCGGCAATGCCCGGTCTACGACGTTTGCCGTATTGCTGTAGTGGTATGATGACCTGATGATCGCACAACTTGCCACGATATGGCCGACATCGACGGGTCATGCCGTGGTCACTGACAACGCTTTTGCGGGAGTGGGAGCGATCATGGAACACGCGGCAGCTTCATCGGTGGAAACGTCCGCCATTCGCAAGGTGGCATGGCGCTTGGTGCCCTTCGTGGCCCTGATGTTCTTCATCAACTATCTGGATCGGACGGCGATCTCCTTTGCCGCCCCCAACGGCATGAACGCCGATCTGGCCCTGAGTGCCGCGCAGTTCGGTTTTGCCTCGGGCATCTTTTTCGTCGGCTACATCCTGCTGGAGGTACCCAGCAACCTGGCCCTGCATCGCTTCGGCGCGCGCAAGTGGCTGGCCCGGATCATGGTCAGTTGGGGCGTCGTGGCGCTGCTGTTCACCTGGGTGGACAGCGCCGGCGGGCTCTACTTCCTGCGCTTCCTGCTGGGCGTGGCCGAGGCCGGCTTCTTCCCCGGCGCGATCCTGTTCCTGAGCCTGTGGGTGCCGGCGCGCTATCGCAGCCGGATCCTGGCGCTGTTCTATCTGGCGCAGCCGTTGACCACGGTAATCGGCGCACCGTTGGCGGCGGCGTTGATCCAGCACGACGGCGCGTTCTTCGGGCTGGCGGGGTGGCGCTTCATGTTCTTCGGCGTGGCGATACCGGCGATCGTGCTGGGCATCGTCGCCTGGTTCTATCTGGTCGATCGCCCGGCCGATGCGCGCTGGCTGACGGCCGAGGAGAAGGCGTGGTTGACCACCGAGCTCGAGCGGGAGTCCCGTCAGAAGCTTGGTGCCACTCAAGAGAAGAAAGGGCTCAAGCAGGCGTTCTCCAGCGGCCGGGTATGGGCGCTCTGCGGGATCTACTTCGGTTTCATCTACGGTCTTTATGCGCTTGCCTTCTTCCTGCCGACGATCATCGGCGGTTTCGAGGCGCAGTTCGGGACCCATTTCGGCCTGATGCAGAAAGGCCTGATTACAGCCGTACCCTATCTGCCGGCCGCGATCGTGCTCTATTTCTGGTCTCGCGACGCCACGCGGCGCGGAGTGCGCAGCTGGCATATCGCCGTGCCTGCTTTCACCGGCGCCGTCAGCGTTCCGCTGGCGCTGTTCATGGATTCGCCCGCCGCCACGGTAGCCATGATCACCATCACGGCGTGCTCGATCTTCGCCGCGCTGCCCAATTTCTGGACGTTGCCGACTCGCTTTCTCGATGGCGCCGCGGCCGCGGCGGGTGTGGCGCTGATCAACACCATTGGCAATATCGCCGGATTCTCGTCGGGGTATCTGACCGGCGCGCTGCATGATCTGAGCGGTGGTTATACCGTGCCGATGTTCGTGGTCGGCGGGTTCATGGCAATGGCTGGGGTGATGATGCTGATCATCAGCCGTGAGCCCGCCACGCCCAGCCGTCGCGCGACCCCCCACAACGCCACCGCCGGACACTGACGATGGCTTCCTGCAACCGATACCGGAGCAACCATGCGGATTGGACTGAGTACCTACGCCTTTTTCTGGCGCGGATCGGACCGGGTCGAGGAACCGATGTCGCTGGAAGCGATGCTCGAGGAGACGGTGGCGCTCGGCGGCGATGTCTTCCAGATCTGCGACTATCCGGTGATCGAGGCTTTCGGCACGGCACGACTGAATCAACTGCGCGCGCAGGCGGAGCGTCTCGGCATCCGGCTGGAACTCGGCACCAAGGGCGTGGCGCCCGACCATCTCGGTCGCTATCTGGATATCGCCGAGCGGCTGGGCGTATCGCTACTGCGCAGCATGTTGTATCGCGACGAGGATCGGCCCACCACCGAAGTCGCGATTCAGCGACTGGAGGCGATCCTGCCGCGATTGCGACGACAGAACGTCACCCTGGCACTGGAAACCTACGAGCAGGTTGCCATCGATGACTTGATGGCGGTCATCGAGCATCTCGACGATCCGCATATCGGCATCTGTCTCGACCCGGCCAACTGCGTCGCCGCGCTGGAAATGCCGCTGACGGTCGTCGAACGCACCGCCCCGCGGGTCGTCAACCTGCACGTCAAGGATTTCCATTTCACTCGCGCTCCCGGTTGGGTTGGGTTCCAGCTTACCGGCTGTCCGCTGGGAGAGGGGCAATTGCCGTTCGACGCCATGATGCGGCACGTCGATCCGGCATCACGCGGTATTTCCCAGGTCATCGAGCACTGGCTGCCCTGGCAGTCGGATGCGACGACGACCTGCCGCCTGGAGTCCGAGTGGACCCGGCGCAACCTGGACTTTCTAAGGAGCTATACACCATGACACAGACAGTTAGATCGATCGCGCTGGTCGGGGCCGGCGGCAAGATGGGCATGCGCATCTCGGCCAACCTGGCGCGCAGCGACTTCCATGTTCACTACTGCGAAAACGCCACCGAGGGCCAGCAGCGCGTCCGCGACGCGGGGAGAACCGTGTCGGGCATCGATGACGTCATCGCCGATTGCGATCTGCTGATTCTGGCGGTGCCGGACATCGTGCTTGGCAAGGTTTCCGAGGCGCTGGTACCACAGATGAAGGCTGACGCGACACTGCTGATGCTGGATCCGGCCGCGGCCTACGCCAACCTGCTGTTCCAGCGTGAAGATATCCACTACGCCGTGGCGCATCCCTGCCATCCGTCGGTTTTCCTCGAACGCTACACCCGGGAGGAGCACGCCGATGCGTTCGGCGGCGTGGCGGCCACGCAGTCCGTCGCGGCGGCGTTCGAGAGCGGTAGCGACGCCGAAAGGGCGGCGCTGGAGGCGGTGATTCGCGTAATGTATGCCCCGGTCGATGATGTCCACTGGATTACCGTCACCCAACTAGCCTATCTCGAGCCGACGCTGGTGGAGACCGTCACCTGCATGCTCGGCACCTTCATGCAGGAGGCGCTGGACGAGACCGTCGCGCGCACCGGCGTACCGCAGAAGGCTGCAGAGGCAATGCTCTACGGCCATATCCAGATCGCGCTGGCGGTGGCGTTTCGCAGCACCAATCCGTTCTCGGACGCCTGCATGATCGCGATCGACTACGGTCGCGAGAATATCCTGCGCGACGACTGGAAGAAGATTTTCGAGCAGTCGGAGCTCGATAAAGTCATCGCGCGGATGCTGAAGATCGACCGCGTCCGTCGCGACGAGTCGGCACCGCCGGCCAGCGCATGATCCGGCTCTTTACCGCCGCTGAGCCTGCTCCCGGACCTGCATCCGCTCCAGGGCCCGTCGATAGGAGCCGTTGCGTACCGCCCAGCGCATCACCGGGGCGATGGCGAGGATGCCGCCGCGAACGGCGCGGCGCTCGAGCGTCGACATCTCGAGGCTAAGCAGTGTCGCCGCCCAGGGCGGCAGCAGGTCGATGCCGGCGCGCATGAACAGCACTCCGGCGGGTCGGGTGATCGGGCTGGGCGGCAATGCGTGCAGCAGCACGTCGATTACGTCGCGGGTCCGTGTGTCGCAGACAAGGTGGCGTCGCTGGTGTTCCAGGTAGGCGTCTATCGCCGCGCGCGATCGCGGAACTTGGCGCGCGCCCAGCGCTTCGGAGACGCGGGCGGTCTCATCGAAGTAGCGATCCTGATCGGCGAGGCTGAGCCGGGGATTGCGATAGCGCATGTGGGCGGCCAGGAAGCGGCTCATCTCGGCTACGTGGACCCATACCAGCAGGTCGGGATCGTTGGCGGCATAGGGCGTACCGTCGGCAGCGTGACCGCTGACGCCGTCGTGGACCCGGCGCACCCGCTCGAGGATGCGCTCGGCGTCATCGCGGGAGCCGAAGGTGGTGACGGCGATGAACTGGCTGGTACGGCGCAGCCGGCCGATCATGTCCTGGCGGAAGTTGGAGTGATCCCAGATGCCGGCCAGCGCCAGCGGGTGCAACATCTGCAGCAGCAGCGCGCTGACGCCGCCGCACATCATCGGCGTGAACTCGCCGTGGACTTTCCACGCCACGGTATCCGGCCCGAACAGGCCGGGATCGCCCTTGGGCTGGGTGTAGTCGACCCCGCCCAGCGTGCGGCCGGTCAGATGGTGGATGCGATTTTCGATGGCGTCGCGCAGGGAGGTCATGGCATTGAGTCCAGCTCAGGGCGATGACGCGTGAAGGATCTCGCCATCGGCGGCGGGGACGCCGTCGCGGATGGCGCGGGAAAAGGCCTCGCTCCCCGCAGTGTACGGGATCTGCCGGGCGCGCGGATTGATATGGCCCCGTTCGCGCAGGAATTCGAGCGGATGGCTCGTGTCCAGCCCACCGATATCGTAGACGTACTCCGGCAGGTAGCCGGAAAGAATCAGCCGGATATCCCTGGGAAGACCGGAGACGATCCTGTCGACCATGTCGAACACGATGGTGGTGCAGTTGCTGGTCAGGGTGTTGTAGAACTCGGGCGCCCGGCGCAAGCGGCTGGCCTCTTCCAGGTAGGCCAGAAACAGCTCGCGCCGCGCTTCCGGCGATAGCCCGACCCGGTAGAGATAGACCTCCTCGCCTCTGACGTTGCTGCGAAGGCGCAGGATATCGTTCTCGTCCGCGGCGATCAGGTTGAGCTCGAACTGCTTGAAGAAGCCGCCGCTGATCGAGAACGCCTCGTTGCGCTCACGCCGGATCTCCACCGAAAACGTCAGATGCCGGCCGTCGGTAAAGCCGAAGCTGACCAGGGTGTGGGCGATCGCCGGGCCCATCCAGTAGGAGACGATCATGTCCACCGAGTCGAGCCGCGACAGATCGTACTCGCGGGTCTCCCAGCGGGGGATCGCGGTGGCGGGCGTCTGCCACTCGAAGTCGCGCACGTTGTGAAGCGTGACCCGGTCGCCGTCACGTTCGACCGAGAGCTGGCGTGCCACGTCCGGCGCCCAGTCGCGATCGTTGCGGGGTTCGAGACTCTGCCACCAGCTAACCAGGACGACCAGTGTCAGCGTGAACATCAGCCGGATCGCCAGGGCCACACGCGCTCTGCGCGATTGGCGAGGCGAACCTCGACGGACCTGCCAGGGCGCTATCAACGCCGCCGCGCCGATCAGCACCCATACGGCAATGACGACAACGACGAGCGGGCGCGGCCCCGGCAGCTCGAAATGCAGCGCCAGCGCGCCCCAGCCGATCACGCCCAGCATCACCACGCCACGCAGCAGCTGACCCACGAACCCCAGCGCTCGTATCACGCCGGTGCGATGCGAATTCCTGGTCGATCCCACACCTTGCCTCTGCTGTCCGGTAAATCCCGATCATGCCCAACTCCGGGATGGGGATAAAGCGGGAAGGCGTTGCGGCCGATAGAGAAAACGACGTTATACTAAAGTCTAATGACGGGCGGTTTCTCTGGCCGTCCCGGGCTTCGACGGCTGTTACCGTCATCATCGGCGCGCTATCGTGACGCCACGACCCCATTGCGGAGAGACCGAGATTTCCGATTCGTTTTCCCACTCCCTGCGCCAGCTGTGGACGCTCGACAAGTTCGCCTACAGTTTTCGTGTGTTCCTGGCGTTCAGCGGCGCCATCGCGCTGAGCTGGTCTCAGGACCAGATCGCGCTAGCCATTCCGCTGTTTCTCGGCATCATCGCCAGCGCGCTCTCCGAGACCGACGACAACTGGGAAGGCCGCGTCCGCGCCCTGCTGGTCACGCTGATCTGCTTTCTGGTCGCTTCGAGCTCGGTGGAACTGCTGTTTCCGTGGCCGTGGCTGTTTGCGCCCGGCCTGGCGCTGTCGGCGTTTATCTTCATCATGCTTGGTGCCATCGAGCAACGTTATGCCACCATCGCCTCGGCGACGCTGATCCTCTCGGTCTACTCGATGATCAACATCGAGCAGCACGGTGGCACCACCGATGGCGATTTCTGGCATCAGCCGCTGCTGCTGGTCGGTGGCGCGGCCTGGTACGGCGCGATCTCGGTCATCTGGTGCGCGCTGTTCTCGCGCCAGCCGGTCAAGCAGAGCATGGCGCAGCTTTATCGGGAACTGGGAGAATATCTGATCATCAAGGCGACCCTGTTCGAACCGCTGCGCGGGGTCGACGTGGAGAGCCGACGAGTGGCGCTGGCGCGGCAGAATGGCCGCGTGGTGACCGCGCTCAACCAGGCCAAGGAGATGATCTTCCGACGCCTTGAAGGCCAGCGCGGCAGCCGCAAGCTCAACCGCTATCTGCGGCTCTATTTCATCGCCCAGGATATCCACGAACGGGTCAGCGCCTCGCACTATCCCTATTCCGCACTCTCGGAAGCCTTTTTTCATCACGACGTGTTGTTTCGCTGCCAGCGGCTGCTCGATCAGCAGGGTCGCGCCTGCAAACGTCTGGCCAAGGCGCTGTTGCTGCGTCAGCCGTTCGAGCACGGTCAGAGCGAGCAGGCGCTGGAGGATCTGCGGGCCTCGATCGTCTACCTGCGCGCCCAGCGCAATCCGGCATGGACCCCGCTGCTGCGCTCGCTGCAGGCGCTGGGCCGCAATCTGGCGACACTGGAGGACCAGCTCTCCAGCGCCCACAACCCGGACGCGGTCGCCGACCAGAAGGACGCCAGTCTGTTCAATCGTTCGCCGCGCAGCTTCAAGGACGCCTGGGAGCGCATCCGGCTCAACCTGACGCCGGGTTCGCCGACCTTCCGCCACGCGTTGCGGCTGTCGACCGCGCTGCTGGTAGGGTACGGCGTGCTGCACCTGGTTCACCCGACGCAGGGGTACTGGATCCTGCTGACCACGCTGTTCGTGTGTCGGCCCAACTTCGGGGCGACGCGGCGTTTCCTGCGCCAGCGCATCGTCGGCACGGTGCTGGGTCTGGTGGTGGGCTGGGCCCTGATCAGCCTGTTCCCCGACCCGCTGCTCCAGTCGCTGATCGCGGTGGTCGCCGGGGTCACTTTCTTCGCCAACCGGGAAAAGCATTACATCATCGCCACCGCGGCCATCACCACGCTGGTGCTGAGCAGCTTCAATCAGGTCGGTGATGGCTTCGATCTGATCCTGCCGCGGCTGATCGATACGCTGATCGGCGCCTTCATTTCGGGACTGGCGGTGTTCTTCATCCTGCCGGACTGGCAGGGACGACGACTGCACAAGGTCGCCGCCACCGCACTCACCAACAGCACGCTCTACCTGCGCGAGATCATCCATCAATACGAAGCCGGCAAGCAGGACGACCTCGCCTACCGACTGGCCCGGCGCAATGCCCACAACGCCGATGCCGCGCTCTCGACGGTGCTCTCCAACATGCTGCAGGAGCCCGGGCACTACCGGAAGAAGGACGCCGACGAGGGTTTCCGGTTCCTGGTCGTCTCCCACACGCTGCTGGGGTATCTCTCCGCGCTGGGGGCGCACCGGGGCACGCTGACGCCGAGCGACGCGGATATCGAGATCCATGCCGCCGCCCGCCGTATCGCCGATGGCTTCGATGCGATCGCCGCGAGTCTGGCCGCTCGTCGGCCGATCCCCGAGCTCCACGACGAGCAGAGTGCGCTGATGGCGATCTTCGAGCAGGAGCCCGCCACCGCCCAGGACGATGCCGATGACGAACGGCGTGTGATCCAGACCCAACTGCTGCACATCAGCCGCCAACTGGTGCCGATGAGCGAGGCGGCGGGGCGGTTGGTCGCACGTCCGGTGGAAACGCCGGGCGAGCGGCAGCAGGCGGCGCAATCATACTGAAGAGCGACAACCGGCGGGTCGATAGTCACATGTCTCACAACCCTTTGTGGCTAAACACTTCTGCTTTCAGCCACTCGCCGGGATCAAGGTCAGCAGGTGCCATGAACGCCCCCCCCCCCTTTTTTTTTAACAAAAATTACCAAAAATTTGTTAAAAAGTCAGTGGTTTAACTAATTTCCGGGCCATATCTCATACTAAAAGATAATGCTGCGGTCTTTGACTTCAAGAATTTCGCTGCCGAAGATGAACCCATGGTAATTAACGTTAATTTTTAACGTTAATTACCATAAAGGTTTTATCTGCTAGAAGGTGAAATTAGCTCGTGATACCCACTCAAAGACGCGACTATCTGCTGGAATTGCTTGATCGGCGGACCGTGCTGACCATCAACGAGTTGACCGAATTGCTCGGGGTGTCTCATATGACGGTGCGCCGCGATATCGCCCAGCTCGAACAGGAGGGTCGGGTGCTATCGGTCTCCGGTGGCGTTCGGCTGGCTGCGCGGTTTCGGCATGAGCCTGCCTGGCAGGAGAAGGCTTCTGCCAATATCGGTCATAAGGAAGCGATTGCCCGGCGAGCGGCCGCCATGATTCACGATGGCATGTCGATCTATCTTGATGCCGGCACTACTACCTTCGCCATGGCGTGTCTGCTCACCGAGCACAACGCTCTTTCGGTAGTCACCAACAACTTTCACATCTCGGCACTGCTGGCGCAGTATCCTCATATTGACCTCTTTCATACCGGCGGACGCGTTAATCACGAGAACTATTCAGCGGTCGGTCCGTCGGTGGTGGAATTTCTGCGCCAGGTCAACGTCGATATTGCCTTTCTCAGCAGCAGCTCCTGGCATCTCGAACGCGGCGTGACCACGCCGAATGAGTCGAAGATCCTGATCAAGCAACAGCTATTGCAGATTGCTTCCAAGAGTGTGCTGGTGGCCGACAGTTCCAAGTACGGCCGTTTCGGCATGTTCCGTGCCTGTGCGTTGGAGGATGTCGACTTGATCGTCACCGACGACGGCCTGGCCGCTTTCGATCGCGAAGCAATCATCGAGCGCGACATCGCACTCGAAACGGTGCCGATTACCGCCTCAGAGATGGCCGATGAGCCGAAGGAGGTTCCATGGCTCTGATCGGATGTATTGCCGACGATTTTACCGGCGGCACGGACCTGGCCAATAACCTGGTCAAAAGCGGCTTTCGTACCGTCCAGACCATCGGCGTACCGGATACAGCACCTGAGGACGTCGACGCCATCGTGGTGGCGCTGAAGTCACGCAGCATTCCGGCAGCCGACGCGGTACGCCAATCGCTTGAAGCGCTGACATGGCTACAGACGCAGGGCTGCGAGAAGTTTTACTTCAAGTACTGCTCGACCTTCGATTCGACCGCGAAGGGCAACATCGGACCCGTGGCCGAGGCGCTAATGGCCGCGCTGGGCTGCGACGCTACTCTGTTCTGTCCCGCCTTCCCGGCCACCGGTCGCACCGTCTATCACGGCTATCTGTTTGTCGGCGATGTGCTGCTCAACGAAAGCGGCATGGAGCATCACCCGCTCAATCCGATGACGGATGCCAGCCTCGCCCGCTGGCTCGATGCCCAGACCCGTGGCCGGGTCGGCGTGCTGGGCGCTGATGTGATCAAACGCGGCGAGCAGGCTACCCGCCGACAGCTCGCGGCGCTGCGTGACGCGGGGCATACGCTGATCGTCACCGATACCCTGCGCGATGCCCATCTGACCACCATCGCGTTGGCCAGCCGCGACATGCCGCTGGTGACCGGCGGCTCCGGACTGGCGCTGGGACTGGGCGCGCTGTATTCGGCGCCGACCAGCGAGGTCGCCGCCCTGCCCGAGGCCGGCGGCGGCGCGCTGATCCTCGCCGGAAGCGCCTCGAATCGCACCCGCGAGCAGATCGAACATGCCCGTCAGCACATGCCCATCCGGGCGCTCGACCCGGAAGCGCTGCACCGGGACTTCAGCGCCACGCTCGATGCGATCGAGCAGTGGGCAGTGCCCCGGCTCGGCAGCCCCCTGCTGATCCACAGTGACACCCGTCCGGAAATCGTGCGAAAGGCGCAGCAGAGCCTGGGCGTCGAAGCCTCCGGAGCGCTGGTCGAACGCGCGCTGGCCGAACTCGCCACCCGACTGGTCGAACACGACATCGGTCGGCTGATCGTCGCCGGCGGCGAAACCTCAGGGGCCATCGTACGCGCGCTGGGCATTGGCAGCCAGCGTATCGGCCCCGAAATCGACCCCGGCGTGCCCTGGACGTGGACCGAGTCCGACTTCGGGCCGCTGCATATGGCGCTCAAATCCGGCAATTTCGGCGCCCCCGACATGTTTACCCGTGCCTGGGAGATCATCGAATGAACGAACACACCCTGCGCCAGCGTCTGGTCACGCTCGGCAAGCGGCTCTATGACCGCGGCCTCAGCCCCGGCACCAGCGGCAACCTCAGCGTGCGGCTGGAAGACGGCTGGCTGACCACGCCGACCAACTCCTGCATGGGCGAGCTCAACGCCGACGAGATTTCAAAACTCGACTGGGAGGGCAACGTCATTTCGGGCAGCAAGCCCAGCAAGGAGTACTTCTTTCACCTCGCCTACTACAAGAACCGTCCCCAGGCGCAGGCGATCGTCCATCTGCACTCCACCTATTCGAGTGCGGTGTCCTGCCTGAAGAATTTGGATGACAAAAGCATCCTGCCACCGATCACGCCGTATTTCGTGATGCGCATCGGTCAGCTGCCGCTGGTGCCCTATCGCCGTCCGGGCGATGCGCGCCTCGGCGACGACGTCGCCCGGCTGGCGCCGCACTACAGCTCGCTGATGCTGGCCAACCATGGCCCGATCGTCACCGGCAGGGACTTCGACTCGACCGTCAGCGCCGCCGAGGAACTCGAAGAGACCGCCCGACTGTTTCTGCTGTTGCACGGCCACGAGTATCGCGTGCTGGACGACGCCGCGATCGACGAGCTGCGCGAGCACTTCGGCGTGCAGTGGGAAAGCTGAATACCCGATACCCCATTGATCGGCCGGATCGCCGGTCGCGGCGCCTGCGGCGCCACCATTGAAGGAGTTAGAGATGAGTCATGTTGCCATTATCGGTGCCGGCCTGGTCGGTCGCGGCTGGTCGGTCGTCTTTGCCCGCGGCGGCTACGACGTGGTGCTGTTTGATACCGTGGCCGACGTGTTACCCCGCGCCCGGGAGCTAATCGGCCAGACGCTCAAGGATCTCGCCGCCAACGCGCTGCTCGATGAAGCGCCGGAGACCATCCTCGCCCGGGTCAGTACCAGCAGCGATCTGGCTCAGGCGCTGGACGGCGCGATCTATGTCCAGGAGAACGTGCCCGAAACGGTCGAGGTCAAACGTGCGGTGTTCACCCAGCTCGATGAGCTCGCCGCGCCCGAGTCCATTCTCGCCAGTTCGACTTCTGGGATTACCGCCTCCAGCTTCACCGAGACGCTTGCTCATCGTGAACGCTGCCTGGTCTCGCACCCCGTCAATCCGCCGTCGCTGATCCCGCTGGTAGAGCTGATTCCCGCGCCCTGGACCAGCGATGAGGTGGTGCAGCGCACCCGCGCGCTGATGGACGAGGTCGGCCAGTCGCCGATCGTGCTCAACAAGGAGGTGGCCGGATTTGCCGTCAACCGTCTGCAGGGCGCCCTGCTCAACGAGGCCTTTGCGCTGATCGAGGATGGCGTGATTAGCGTCGAGGATCTCGATCGCGTGGTCAGTGACGGTCTCGGCGCCCGCTGGTTCTTCATGGGACCGATCGAAACCATCGATCTCAACGCGCCGGGAGGCGTACGCGACTATCTCGGACGTTACGGCCTCATGTACAAGCAAGTCGCCGAGGACACCCGTCCGCGCGGCTACAGCGAGGCCCTGATCGACCAACTGGAACACGCGCGCCAGCAGATCCTGCCTATCGATCAGCGCGATGCGCGCATGGCCTGGCGCGACCGTTATCTGGTCGGTCTGGCCGCGCACAAGAAGCAGCGCAGCTCCTGATACGGCGGTCGGCGCCTGATTGTCCGGTGCCGGCCACCCGAATACCCGACCGAAGTTCAGCATGTTCCGAGTGAATACCCCTGGGACATGGGGCCGGTATGCCCGGAACTCTGGTCTTCCCTCAATCGTCAGCATCACCAACAACCCACGAGACAGCCCATGAATATTCTCGGTGCGATTGAAAAGGTCCCCGGCGGCATCATGGTCATCCCGCTGCTGATGGGCGCGACCGTCAATACCTTCTTTCCCGGTCTGCTCGAGATCGGTGGCTTTACCCAGGCCCTGTTCAAGGAGGGCGCGCTGCCGGTCATCGGCGCCTTCCTGTTCTGCATGGGCGCGCAGATCCCGATCCGCGCCACCGGTCCGATCGCGGAGAAGGGCTTTGCTATCTTGATCGGCAAGCTGCTGGCCGGCGTGCTGATCGCGCTGATCGCCGCGTTTCTGATGCCATCGGGCACGCTGCTGGCGCTGACCCCGCTGGCGATCGTCGCCGCCATGACCAACTCCAACAGCGGCCTCTACGTGGCCTTGACCGAGCAGTTCGGCAACACCACCGACAAGGGCGCGGTATCGGTCATTGCCCTCAATGACGGACCCTTCCTGACCCTGCTGGTACTGGGTGCAGCGGGGCTGGCGTCGATTCCCGTGCTGACCTTCATTGGCGTGGTGACACCGATTGTGCTGGGCTTCATCCTCGGCAATCTCGATGATAACCTGCGCCGCTTCCTCGCCCCCGGCCAGCGCATTCTGATCCCGTTCTTTGCCTTTCCGCTGGGTGCCGGTATCGATTTCAGCACCCTGCTGAAGGCGGGTCTGCCCGGCATCCTGCTGGGGCTGCTGACACTGGTGGTCTCTGGCGGTGGCGCCATGCTGCTGCTCAGCCTAGTGCATCGCGTCCGCCGACGGCCGCTGCACAGGCGCAACCTCATCTCCGGCGCCTGTGAATCCTCCACCGCCGGTGCCGCCGTGGCCACGCCTGCGGTGGTTGCCGCCGCCGACCCGGCCTACCGGGCCATCGAGGCCGCCGCTACCGCTCAGGTGGCCGGCTCGGTGGTCACCACCGCGTTTCTCACCCCGGTGCTGGCGCTGCTGATCTATCGCTGGCAGATGAAACGGGGCATCGATCCGCAGCGGGAGTTTGAAGAGGACCACTCGAAGGGAAAGTCAACTGACGCTGAACCAATCACCGATGCTTGAACCCGATGTGTATGGGGGCACCGCTAATGTGCGCTGTTTCTCTATCCGCGCTGATTGATCGCTCAACATCGACCGGATACACGAAGGGGAACAGGGGCTCGTCGCAGGGCGGTAGAGTTGGGTTGATTCGCTGGCCGAAACTTCACACCTGCCCGTAGCGCCCGGCTTCGTCGCCCAGCCAGCGGCGGATCAGCGGCGTCGCGGCGTCGGAGGCTTCTTCCAGCAGCGCCTGGGCCAGGGCGGTGACGGTATCGAGCAGGTCGCGATCGCGCTCCAGATCGGCGATCTTCATCTGCGCCAGGCCGGTCTGGCGGGTGCCTAGCACTTCACCGGGGCCACGCAGTTCGAGATCCTTCTCCGCGACCTTGAAGCCGTCGGTGGTGTCGCGCAGGATGCCGAGTCGCTGGCGGGAGTGGTTCGATAGCGGCGGGTGATAGAGCAGCACGCAGTAGCTGTCGACGCTGCCGCGACCGACCCGGCCGCGTAGCTGATGCAACTGGGAGAGCCCCAGCCGCTCCGGGTTCTCGATGATCATCAGGCTGGCGTTGGGCACGTCGACGCCGACCTCGATCACCGTGGTGGCGACCAGCAGGTCCAGCTCGCCGCGCTTGAAGGCATCCATCACCTCGACCTTTTCCTGCGCCTTCATGCGACCGTGGACCAGCCCGACGTTGAGCTCCGGCAGCGCTTCTACCAGCGTATCGCGGGTCACTTCCGCCGCCTGGCAGGTCAGCGCTTCCGACTCCTCGATCAGGGTGCAGACCCAGTAGGCTTGGCGGCCCTCGGCGCAGGCGTTGCGGATACGCTGGATCACTTCCGGGCGACGCTCGTCGGGGACGGCAACGGTGTGCACCGGGGTGCGGCCCGGCGGCAGTTCGTCGATCACCGAGAGATCGAGATCGGCGTAGGCGCTCATCGCCAGGGTGCGCGGGATCGGCGTCGCGGTCATGATCAGCTGGTGCGGCGTCAGGCCACCGGATTCGCCTTTCTGGCGCAGCGCCAGGCGCTGGTGAACGCCGAAGCGATGCTGCTCGTCGATCACCGCCAGCCCCAGCCGATGGAAAGTCACGTCGTCCTGGAACAGCGCATGCGTCCCCACGGCGACCTGCACGCGACCGTCGGCGATGGCCGCCTTGGTGTCCAGACGTGCCTTGCCCTTTAGCTTGCCGGCCAGCCAGCCGACCTCGATCCCCAGCGGTTCGAGCCAGGCACGGAACTGGCGAAAGTGCTGCTCGGCGAGGATCTCGGTGGGGGCCATCACTGCCGCCTGGCAGCCGCCGGCAATGGCGTTCAGCACCGCCATGGCGGCGACCACGGTCTTGCCCGAGCCGACATCGCCCTGCACCAGCCGCAGCATCGGTACCTCCCGCTCCAGGTCGCGTCCGATCTCCTCCAGCACGCGGCGCTGCGCCTGGGTCAGCGAGAACGGCAGCTGGGTCAGAAAACGCGCCTGCAGATTGCTGGCGGCCGCGAGCCGGGGGGCGCCATCGGCCTGAATCCGCAGGCGGACCTGGCGCAGGCTCAACTGATGCGCCAGCAGCTCTTCCAGGGCTAGTCGTCGCTGGGCGGGGTGACGGCCGTCGGCCAGACGCTCCTGCGGGGCGTCTGGCGGCGGCTCGTGGAGATAGCGCAGCGATTCGATCAGCCCCG
Source organism: Salinicola corii (assembly GCF_008298015.1). Lineage (GTDB taxonomy): Bacteria > Pseudomonadota > Gammaproteobacteria > Pseudomonadales > Halomonadaceae > Salinicola > Salinicola corii. The sequence continues at coordinate 328,924 of NZ_VTPX01000004.1, forward strand.
GCAGCCGAAAGCGCCCGCGCAGCGGTTCGGGAATCCACTCCGGCAGGCTCTCGGGGGCTGCCGCCAGTCGCTTCAGCGCCTGCTGGATCAGGGCGCGCAGGCGCGGTTGTGCCAGACCCTCGGTGGTGGGATAGATCGGCGTCAGGTGTTCGTCCACCGGCGTGGCGTCGGACTGGATCAGGCGATATTCCGGATGATAGATCTCGAGCCCGGTGCTGCCGGCGCGGGCCTCGCCGAAGCAGCGCACCTGCACGCCCTTGACGAACTGCTGCTGCTGGGCCGGCGAGAAGTGGAAGAAGCGCAGGCTGAGAATGCCGGAGCCATCCTTGAGCCGGACCAGCAGGCTGCGGCGACGGCCGCGAACGACCTCGGCGGCGCTCACCTCGCCCTCCACCACCGCCTCGGTGCCGGCGCGCAGGGTGCCGATGGGGGTGATCCGCGTTCGGTCCTGGTAGCGCAGCGGCAGATGGAACAGCAGGTCGGCGACCTGCTCGATGCCCAGCCTGGCCAGTTTTCCGGCCAGGGCCTCGCCGACGCCGGAGAGGTCGGTGACGGGTTCGTCGAGGCTCATGCGGCCTCGACGTCGCTGCCCTGGATTTTATCGATCGCCTGGATCAGGGCATCGATCGCCTTGGGTCGCGGGAAGCTGGCACGCCACGCCAGTGCGACGCTGCGCGTCGGGACGTCGCCCTTGAAGGGTCGGCTTTCCAGCAGCCCGCCCTCGTAATGACTGGTACCGATCGCCAATTTGGGCAGCACCGTGATGCCCAGCCCGGAGGCGACCATGTGGCGAATGGTCTCCAGCGAGCCGCCCTCGGCAATCAGGGTGTTCGAGGGATTGTTGAGCTGCGCGCTGATCGCCGGGCACGCCTCCAGAATCTGGTCGCGGAAACAGTGGCCCTCGCCGAGCAGCAGCAGGCGTTCGGTGAGCAGGTCCTCCTTGTCGATCGCCGCCTTCTCCGTCCACGGATGGCCGGCCGGCAGCAGCACCTCGAACGGCTCCTCGTAGAGCGTCTTGGTGACCACGTCGGGCTCGTTGAAGGGTAGCGCCACGAAGATCGCATCGAGCTCGCCGTTGCGCAGCTTGCGCCGCAGCACGCCGGTGAAACTCTCCTCGATATAGAGCGGCATCTGCGGCGCGATGCGCGACAGCGCCGGGATCAGGTGCGGGAACAGGTAAGGGCCGATGGTATAGATGGCGCCGATTCGCAGCGGGCTGATCAACTGGTCCTTGCCCTCGGTGGCCATCTCCCGGATCAATGTCGCCTGCTCCAGCACGCGGTGCGCCTGCTCGACGATCCGCTCTCCCAGCGGCGTGACCTGAACGGTGGATTTGGAGCGTTCGAACAGGGCGATGCCGAGTTCGTCCTCGAGTTTCTTGACGGCCACCGACAGCGTCGGCTGAGAGACGAAGCAGCGTTCGGCGGCGCGGCCGAAATGGCGCTCCTGGGCCAAGGTTACGATGTAGCGGAGTTCTGTTAGAGTCATTGGCTGGGACCGAAAGGCTCCCTGTCAGCGCGATTTGGCAAGTGAACAGCGGTACGCAATTCTCGTGGTCACGCTCGTGCGTGCGCGTCCTCAGGGACGAATCATCAAGGACGTTTTACCAAGAGGCTAGGGAAAGGTGAAGAAAACAACGCTAATTCTCGGCTGTGGCGATATTGGCACTCAGCTCGGGAAGCAGTTGATCGACACCGGTCATCGCGTGATCGGCGCGCGGCGCAATGTCGGGGCGCTGGACGGAACCGGTATCGAGGCGGTGGCGCTGGACGTCACCGACGAAGCGGCGCTGGCGGCGCTGCCGGATGCCGACATCATCGTCTACGCCGTCACGGCGGATCGATTCGAGGCGTCGGCCTACGAGACAGCGTATCCGACGGGCCTGAAAGCGGTTCTCGAAACCTTCGGGGCCCGTGAGAACAAACCTGAGCGGGTACTGTTCGTCTCCTCGACCAGCGTCTATGCCCAGCAGGGCGGTGAAGAGGTCGACGAAACCTCGGAAACCGATCCGCACGGTTTCTCCGGCACGCTGATGCGCGAGGCCGAGCAGGCACTGCTAGCACATGATCTGCCAGGCACGGCGGTGCGTTTCTCGGGCATCTACGGCCCAGGGCGAGATCGCCTGATTCGTCAGGTGAGTGAGGGCCGGATCGCGGCCTCCAACCCGCCGATGTATTCCAACCGCATTCATCGCGACGACTGCGCCGGCGTGATCGCCCACCTGATCCAGCTGACGCTGGACGGCAACACGCTGGAGCCAGTCTATCTCGCCAGCGACTGCGATTCGGCGCCGCTGCACGAAGTGATGGCCTGGATCGCCAAGCGGCTCAAGGTCGAGACGCCGGACGTCATCCAGTCTCCGCTGCGGCGTCGCTCGAGCAAGCGCTGCAACAACCGGCTGCTGCTCGAATCCGGCTACACGTTTCGTTATCCCACCTTCCGCGAAGGTTACGAGGACGTGCTCCAGCAGGGCGGCTTTCTGTCGGCCAAGGAAAAAGCCTGACGATCATTCGCGATCCGGCATGACGCTTTGGCGACAATTTCGTGTCCACTCGATGACACGATTTCTCAACCCGCTGAAATATTTGATAAAGCGCCTTCGGGCGCTTTTTTGGTTGCCCGCGCTGCCGCCCGACCTGTCATCGTTTCTTAATTGTCTAGATAAATAACCGTCACACGACGTCGCCAGACTGTGTTCAACACTCTGGGCCAGGGGTTCATGATCCGACTCGCGGCCCGACACTTTCCGGGACGAATCGCATGACTGCCATCGTTAGCGTCGAACGGCTCGACAAATCCTTCGGTCCCCATGCGGCCCTGCGCGAGATCGGTTTCGAGATCCATGCCGGCGAGCTGGTCACCCTGATCGGACCGTCGGGATCGGGCAAGTCGACCCTGTTGCGCCACCTCATCGGATTGACCCGCGCCGACCGCCGGTCGCACAGCCATGTTCGGGTGCTGGATCGCGACGTCCAGCACGGCGGGCGTCTGCTCGGCGCCAGCCGCGAACAGCGCCGCCGCTGCGGCTACATCTTCCAGCAGTTCAACCTCGCCGGTCGGTTGAGCGTCATGACCAACGTGCTGATCGGTCACCTCGGCGCGATGCCGCGCTGGCGGGCGCTGACCGGGCGCTTCACCCAGCAGGAGCGGGATCTGGCGCTACGGGCGCTGGAGCGCGTCGGCATCGTCGGACTGGCCCATCAGCGCGCCAACACGCTGTCGGGCGGCCAGATGCAGCGCGTCGCCATCGCCCGGGCGCTGGTGCAGGAGGCGGAAGTGATCTTCGCCGACGAGCCGATCGCCTCCCTCGATCCGCGCAGTGCCCGCGAGGTGATGGAGATCCTGCAGCGGATCAATCGCGAGGATGGCCGCACCATCGTCGTCACCCTGCATCAGGTCGACGTTGCCCGCCGCTACTGCCGCCGCGCCATCGCACTGAAGCAGGGCCGCCTCTACTACGACGGGCCGATCGCGGGTCTCACCGACGTTCGCCTGCAGGCGCTCTACGAGAACGCCGGTCTCGACGAGCTCGAGTCCCGCCAGCCCGATCACCGGATCGCGACGCCGCTGCACGCGGTGGGCTGATCCGGGCGCACGCTCGACCGCTGACCATCGATTCGTTGCCACAGACCTATCACCAACGATCCATCATCAACGACACTTCAAGGAAACGACATGATCTCATCCCTCTTGCGCCGCACGGCCCTGCCGCTGATCGCCGGGCTCGGCCTGCTCGGCGGCACGCTCGCCATGAGTTCCGCTCAGGCCGCCGACGAGCCGCTGCGCTTCGGCATCATCTCCACCGAGTCGAGTTCCAACCAGTCGACCCAGTGGCAGCCATTCCTGGACGACATGTCCGACGCCCTGGGCGTCAAGGTCGAGCCGTTCTTCGCCACCGACTACGCCGCGGTGATCCAGGCGATGCGTTTCGACAAGATCGATCTGGCCTGGTACGGCAACAAGTCGGCGATGGAAGCGGTCGATCGCGCCGGCGGCGAGATCTTCGCCCAGACCGTCGCCGCCAACGGTGCGCCGGGTTACTGGAGCCTGATGATCGTCAACAAGGACAGCCCCTACAACACGGTTGAAGACGTGCTGGCGCACGCCGGCGAGCTGACCTTCGGCAACGGCGACCCCAACTCCACCTCGGGCTACCTGGTGCCGGGCTACTACGTCTTCGCCAAGAATCACGTCGATCCCAACACCGCGTTCAAGCGCACGCTCAACGCCAACCACGAGACCAATGCGCTGACCGTGGCCAACGGCCAGGTCGACGTCGCCACCTTCAATACCGAGAGCATGGAGCGTCTCGAACTCACCCATCCCGACAAGGCCGCCCAGCTCAAGGTGATCTGGAAGTCGCCGCTGATCCCCTCCGACCCGCTGGTCTGGCGCACCAATCTGCCGCAGCAGACCAAGGACGAACTGCGCCAGTTCTTCCTCAGCTACGGCGATACCGACAAGCAGAAAAAGATCCTCGAACCGCTGCAGTGGTCCGGCTTCGCCGCTTCCGACAACGACCAGCTGCTGCCGATCCGTCAACTGGCGCTGTTCAAGCAGCGCGCCCAGGTCGCCGCCGACGATTCCCTCGATGCCGACGACAAGCAGAAGCAACTCGCCGATCTCGATGCGCGTCTCGAGTCGCTGAACCAGCGCATGGACGCTCGTGAAGCCGCCCAGGCCAAAAAGGCCGGCAACACCACGGCGATGGCGACCCAGTAAGTCAAGAAAGAGTAAGTCAAGAAAGCGCTTTCTGAACACGAGTCTCTGACAGGCCGGGGCGGCATCTACGCCGCCCCCTTGCCATCTTCATGATCGATGCAGCGGAGTCCATGCATGACCACTTCCACACTCGATGCGCGAGCCCGATCGGGTAAACGCAGCTGGACCACACTGCTGGGCTGGGCGATCGCCGTCATTGTTCTGGGCTGGGCCTGGCAGGGCGCCGAGATGGCCCCGAGCCTGCTGTTCCAGAACGCCGGCAACATGGCGACCCTGGCCGCCGACTTCGTGCCGCCCACTTTCGGCAGCCTCGATCACTATATCGATCAGATGCTGGTCACCATCCAGATCGCCATCTGGGGCACGCTGCTGGCGGTGCTGTTCGCGATCCCCTTCGGTCTGCTCTCGTCGGACAACCTGGCGCCGTGGTGGATCAACCAGCCGGTGCGGCGGCTGATGGATGCCTGCCGCGCGATCAACGAGCTGGTCTTCGCGATGCTGTTCGTGGTCGCCGTCGGCCTGGGGCCATTTGCCGGCACCATGGCGCTGTTCGTCCACACCACCGGCGTGCTCGCCAAGCTGTTCTCGGAAGCGGTGGAAGCCACCGATGCCGGGCCGATGGAGGGCGTTCGCGTCACCGGTGCCGGGCGCCTGGAAGAGATCATCTTCGGACTGATACCGCAGGTTCTGCCGCTGTGGATCTCGGTCAGCCTCTATCGCTTCGAATCCAACATCCGCTCCGCCACGGTGCTCGGCATGGTCGGCGGCGGCGGTATCGGCGTCTCGCTGTGGGAGACCATGCGCGGGTTTCAGTACACCGAGACCGCCACGATCATGCTGGTGATCATCGTTGCCGTCACCTTGCTCGACATGGTGTCGCAGCGTGTTCGCAAGCGTTTCATCTGATGCTGGGGCTTTCCCGGCTTTTTTGGGCCTGATGATGTCTAGACAAATCCTCTCGATACCCCGCTACCGAGAACTGGCCGAAGTGCTGGTCCGCGAGGTCCGTACCGACTACGGCCCCGGCGACCTGCTGCCGACCGAGGCGCAGCTCGCCAAGCGCTTCGCGGTCAACCGCCACACGGTACGCCGGGCGCTGGACGAACTGGTCGCCGCCGGGCTGGTGACCCGCCATCAGGGGCGCGGCACCCAGGTGGTCGACCGGCGGCTCGACTACGCCGTCAGTGCCGGCAGTAAGGTGACCCAGAATCTGGCCAGCCTCGGCCTGCCCTCGAACACCTGCTGTCTCGAACAGGGGCTGGTGACGCCCCCCGAGGCCATCGCCCAGCGCTTCGGGCGCTCCGCCAGCGAGCCGCTGCTGCGGGTCGACACCGTGCGCACCGTCGATGACGCGCCGCTGATGCGACTGCGCCACTGGTTCGATCCCGAGCGGGTACCGGGCTGGCTCGAGCGCTATCGCGGCGGTTCCACCCGCGCCCTGCTGGGCCAGCATTATGGCTTGCGCCTGCATCGCCGACGGGTACGCATCGATGCCGCCGGCGCCGATCGCGACGACACCCGCTGGCTGCAGTGCCCGTTCAACGCCCCGCTGCTGGTGATGACCAGCGACAACACCGACGCCGCCGGCGTGCTGGTGGAAGTCTCCGTGGGGCGGGCGCGTGCCGACCGGCTCTCCTATCACATTGATTTCGATGACGCCGTGGGCCGGGATTTCGACGAAGCCGCTGGCCGTCATCGCGACGCCGCCGGCGACCCTTCCGATCTTTTTCCATCCGACGAGGACGACGCATGACCCACACCCCTCGAGGAGCCCGTCAGCGCTTGCTGGCGCTCTCCTCCCGTCAGCACATCGAGGCCCGCTGGGGCGCACTGGGCGCGTGGCTCGGCGATTTCCCCAGGCACCGCTGTGTCCGCGGTCCGGAGACCGGCATGGCGATGCTCAAGGGGCGTACCGGTGGCACCGGCAACGCCTTCCACCTGGGCGAGATGACCCTGACCCGCGCCAGCGTCGCCCTCGACGACGGCACCGTCGGCCACGGCTGGGTGCGCGGTCGCGATCATCGCCACGCCGAGCTGATCGCGCTGGCCGATGCCGTCGCCCAGCACGCCGAATGGCAGGAAGCACTCGAGACGCGACTGCTCGCGCCGCTGGCCGCCGAACTGGCCGAGCGCCAGCGCCGCGACGCCGCCACCGCCGCCGCCACCCGGGTCGATTTCTTCACGCTGGTGAGGGGGGAATGACGATGGAGAAGGGAACCGTGACGCAGCACAGAGGGGCGTCGAGTGCCGCCTGGCCCGGGCTGGCCGACCCCGCCCACGACAGCCAGCGCCTGTTTCGCCAGATTCTCGGCGCCATGTCCGAACCGGGCACGCTGACGACGCTGGCCGTGCCGGCACCGCCCCAGGCGGCGCCGAGTGACGCCCTTGGCGCCGCGCTGTGGGGAGTGATACTGACACTCTGCGATCTCGAGACACGCGTCTGGATTGCCGCTGACCTCGACTCGCCGCCCCTGCGCGAGGCGCTGACCTTCCACACCGGGGCGCGCATCACCGACGACCCGGCGAACGCCGATTTCGCGCTGCTGACCCATGAATCCTTCGATCCACAGACGCCGTTTGCGCTGGGCAGCGACACCTATCCCGACCGCGGCACCACGCTGCTGGTCGCCGTCGAGCGACTGGCCAACGCCGAGCCCTGGATTCTCTCCGGGCCTGGCATCGAGACCATCCGCGCACTCGACATCGGCGATTCCCCCGGCTGCCGGGCGCTGATGGATCGGCTGGCCGCCAACCGCGCCAGTTTCCCGCGGGGTTTGGACATGATCTTCGGCTGCGGCGCGCGGCTGGCGGCAGTGCCCCGCAGCACGCGCGCCGATTCTCGGGAGGTGAACTGATGTACGTTGCCGTCAAGGGAGGCGAGCAGGCCATCGCCAGTGCCCACCGCTGGCTGGCCGACCGCCGTCGCGGCGATCGCGATCGCCCGGAACTCGAGGTCGCCCAGATCGGCGATCAGCTGCGTCTGGCCGTCGACCGGGTGATGAGCGAGGCCTCGCTGTATGACCCCGAACTCGCCGCGCTGGCGTTCAAGCAGGCCAGCGGCGATCTCACCGAGGCCGTGTTCCTGCTGCGGGCCTATCGCACCACGCTGCCGCGACTGGCGGTCAGCGAGCCGCTCGACACCGCCAGCATGCGCATCGAGCGCCGTATTAGCGCCACCTACAAGGACATCCCCGGTGGCCAGATTCTGGGGCCGACCTACGACTACACCCACCGCCTGCTCGACTTCCTGCAACTGGCCGGTGCCGAGGTGCCGGCCGCCGAGATTCGCGAAGAGGTCACCGACGCCGAGGCGTGCCCGCAGATTCTGGAGCTGCTCAACGACGAAGGCCTGGTGGAGCAGGAGATCGACGATGGCGCCGAGCCATCGGATATCACCCGCGATCCGCCGGATTACCCGATGGACCGTGCCGCCCGGCTGCAGATGCTGGCCCGCGGCGACGAGGGCTATCTGCTGGCGCTGGGGTACTCCACCCAGCGCGGCTACGGCCGCAACCACCCGTTCGCCGGCGAGATTCGCCTGGGTCAGGTGGAAGTGGAGATCCACGTCGACGAGTGGGACGAGACGATCTGCGTCGGCGAGATCGCGCTGAGCGAGTGCCAGATGATCAACCAGTTCAGCGGCTCGCGCGAGGCCGCGCCGCAGTTCACGCGGGGGTACGGCCTCGCCTTCGGCCACAACGAGCGCAAGACCATGGCCATGGCGCTGGTCGATCGTGCCCTGCGCGCCGAGGAGCTGGGCGAGCCGATCATCGGCCCGGCGCAGCAGGCGGAGTTCGTGCTGGCCCACGCCGACAGCGTCGACGCTTCCGGCTTCGTCTCGCACCTGAAGCTGCCGCACTACGTCGACTTCCAGTCCGAGCTCGATCTGCTGCGCCGCCTGCGACGCGAGCATGCTCAGAACACCTCTTTTGGACAGTCCGAATCTCACGGCAACCCAGCCACAGAGGGAGAAACGTCAGTGAGGAAGTCGGGACAAGGCAAACACGACCGAGAAAGCGGAGTTCATGGGTTATGAATGAGCACTTTGAGGGCGTGTTTAACGCCGTATCCGACGACGCAGCTAGTTTCGGGAGCCCAAGATGAACGGATACAACTTCGCCTACCTCGACGAACAGACGAAAAGAATGATCCGCCGCGCGCTGCTCAAGGCGGTGGCGATCCCCGGCTACCAGGTGCCGTTCGGCGGCCGCGAGATGCCGATGCCCTACGGCTGGGGCACCGGCGGCGTGCAGCTCACCGCCAGCATTCTGGGCGCCGACGACATTCTCAAGGTGATCGACCAGGGCGCCGACGACACCACCAACGCGGTCAGCATCCGCCACTTCTTCCAGCGTGTCGCCGGCGTCGAGACCACCACCGCGACCACGGCGGCGGATGTGATCCAGACCCGCCACCGGATTCCCGAGACGCCGCTGAGAAGTGGCCAGATCCTGGTGTTCCAGGTGCCGATTCCCGAGCCGCTGCGCTTCATCGAGCCCAGCGAACAGGAGACCCGGCTGATGCACGCGCTGGAGGAGTACGGCGTGATGCACGTCAAGCTCTACGAGGACATCGCCCGCTACGGCCATATCGCCACCACCTACGCCTATCCGGTCAAGGTAGACGGTCGCTACGTGATGGACCCGTCGCCGATCCCCAAGTTCGACAACCCCAAGCTCGACGGCAACCCGGCACTGATGCTGTTCGGCGCCGGGCGCGAGAAGCGGCTCTACGCGATCCCGCCCCATACCCGGGTCGAGAGTCTCGACTTCGAGGACCATCCGTTCGAGATCCAGCGCTGGGAGCACAGCTGCGCGCTGTGCGGCAGCGACCGCAGCTATCTCGACGAAGTGATCACCGACGACAAGGGCGGGCGGATGTTTGTCTGCTCCGATACCGACTACTGCCAGACCCGGCGGGGAGAAGTGGCATGAAGAAGCCTCGACTGACACGTCCGGTCCTGCTGGACGTCCAGGACATCACCCGGCTTTACGGCCCCGCCAAGGGCTGCGAGGCGATCGACTTTCGACTCCATGCCGGCGAGGTGCTGGGCATCGTCGGCGAGTCCGGTTCCGGCAAGTCGACGCTATTGCGCGTGCTCGCCGGACTGGAAGCGCCGGACGCGGGTCGCGTGATCTATCGACGGGCTGTTCACGAGCCCGAAGCCGCTCGAGCCGATTTCCACGAGCCCGAAGCCGCTCGAGCCGGCGCCGGGGAAGACGTGCTGGATAAGGGAGAGTTGGAGAGGGACGAGGCCGAGCTCGATCTCTACGCCGTCGGCGAGGCGCGTCGCCGGGCGCTGCTGCGCCTGGAGTGGGGGCTGGTGCATCAGAATCCCCGCGATGGCCTGCGCATGGGCGTTTCCGCCGGGGCCAATATCGGCGAACGGCTGATGGCCCAGGGCCAGCGCCACTATGGCCAGCTCCGCGCCACCGGACAGGCGTGGATGCGCCAGGTCGAGCTCGATCCCGGGCGTATCGACGATGCCCCGCGCACCTTTTCCGGCGGCATGCAGCAGCGCCTGCAGATCGCCCGCACCCTGGTCACCCGGCCACGGCTGGTGTTCATGGACGAGCCCACCGGCGGGCTGGACGTCTCGGTCCAGGCGCGGCTACTGGACATGCTGCGCACGCTGGTGAGAAGCCTCGGCCTCTCGGTGGTGCTGGTCACCCACGATCTCGCCGTGGCGCGTCTGCTCGCCCACCGGCTGATGGTGATGCGACGCGGTCAGGTGGTGGAGACCGGCCTCACCGATCAGATTCTCGACGACCCGCAGCACGAATATACGCAGCTGCTGGTGTCATCCGTGCTCACCCCTTGAGGATATCTTCGATGCTTTCCGAGACTGGCGTTTCCCCGAAGCCCTCCCTGCCTCGCCTCACGGTGGATGGGCTCCACAAGCAGTTTCTGCTGCATGGGCAGGGTGGGCTCGAGATCGACGTGATGCGAGATCTCTCGCTGACGCTGCATGCCGGCGAATGTCTGGTGCTGGCCGGACGCAGCGGTATCGGCAAGAGCACGCTGTTGAAGATGCTCTATGGCGACTACCGCATCGATCAGGGTTGGATCCGGCTGCATTTCGACGACGGCGAACTCGATTTGGAGACACTGCCTGCCTACGCCTGGCACGGCCTGCGTCGCGACGTGATCGGCTATGTCAGCCAGTTTCTGCGCGTGGTACCACGGGTCGCCGCCGTCGACGTGGTGATGGAGCCGCTGCTGGCGCGTGGTGCCGACGAAAACGAGGCCCGCCAGCGCGCCGAGACGCTGCTGGCCCGGCTCAACCTGCCCGAGCGACTGTGGCGACTGCCGCCCGGTACCTTCTCCGGCGGCGAGCAGCAGCGCGTCAACATCGCCCGCGGCTTCATCGGCGAGCATCCGCTGCTGCTGCTGGACGAGCCCACCGCGTCGCTGGACGCCGCCAATCGCGACGTGGTGATCGCGCTGATCCATGAGGCCAAGGCACGCGGTACCGCCATGCTCGGCATCTTTCACGACGAGGACGTGCGCGAGCGCGTCGCCGACCGCCTGCTGCCGCTGGATGGCAGCCTGGGCAGCCCAGCCGCCACCAGCCAGTCCTTCCGGGAGAGCCTGTCATGAGCGCACAGGAACAGATTCTGACCCACGCCAGATTGGTGCTCGACGACGAGACGATCGACGGCACCCTGGTGATCCGCGATGGCCGGATCGCCGCCATCGATCACGGTGCGAGCCAGTCAGCGGGCGCCATCGACTGCGAGGGCGACCTTGTGCTGCCGGGGCTGGTCGAGCTGCACACCGACAACATGGAGAAGTACTTCCAGCCGCGGCCCAAGGTCGAGTGGCCGAGTCTCCAGGCCGCGCTGGCCCATGATGCCCAGATGGCGGCCAGCGGCATCACCACCGTGTTCGATGCGGTCTCGGTGGGCGATGTCGACGAGCAGAGCATGCGTCACGGCGCACTCGACGAGATGTGCCATGCCCTGTCGCGGATCGCTCGCGACGGTCTGGCGCGGGTCGATCATCGCCTTCATCTGCGCTGCGAGGTGAGCCACCCCAACACGCTGGCGCGGTTCGAGGAGCTGTCGTCATCACCGCTGCTGGGGCTGGTGTCGCTGATGGATCACGCTCCCGGACAGCGGCAATTCGCCAGCCTCGAGGCCTATCGCATCTATTATCAGGGCAAGTACAAGCTCGATGACGCCGCAATGAATGCCTTCATGGCATCCCAGATCGACAACAGTCAGCGCTACAGCGCCGAGCATCGTCGCGCCATTGCCGCGATCTGTCGCGAGCGCGGTCTGGCGATCGCCAGCCACGACGACGCCACCGTCGAGCATGTCGCCGAAAGTCATGAGTACGGCACCCGGGTCGCGGAGTTTCCCACCACCCGCGAAGCGGCCGAGGCCTCCCACCGGGCCGGCATGGCGGTGATGATGGGCGCGCCCAACGTGGTTCGCGGCGGCTCCCACTCCGGCAATATCGCCGCCGCCGAGCTGGTCGAACTGGGTGTGCTGGATATCCTGTCGTCGGATTACTACCCGGCGGCGCTGCTCGACGCCGTATTCCGGGTTGCAGCGATGGAGAACGGCTACGCCTTGCCCCGTGCCGTCGCCACCGCGACCCGCATTCCGGCCGAGGCGGTCGGTCTGCTGGACCGTGGGCGCCTGGCGCCGGGGCTGCGCGCCGATCTGCTGCGGGTGCGGCTGGCCGACGATCACCCCATCCTGAGAAGGGTGTGGGCCGCCGGTCAGCAGGTTCATTGATGCCGTATTTTCTGAGAGGTCCGAGATGTCGCGTCTGATCTACGTGATGGGCGCCAGCGGCGTCGGCAAGGACAGCCTGCTGCGCGAGCTGGCACGGCGTCGCCCGGACGCGCTGGTGGCGCATCGCTATATCACCCGGGCCAGCAGCGGGGCGGAGAACTGTATCGAGCTCTCCCGCGAGGCATTCCACTGGCGCCGCGAGCAGGGGCTGTTCTGTCTCTCGTGGCGCGCGCATGGGCTCGACTACGGTGTCGGCATCGAGATCGAGACGTGGCTGGCGGCGGGGCATACGGTGGTACTCAACGGCAGCCGCCGCGCGCTGGAAGGGGCCCGCGAGCGATTCGGCGAGTCGCTGGCGCCACTGCTGGTGGTGGCGGATGCCGAGGTGCTGCGGCGGCGTCTGATCGCTCGCGGCCGCGAGACGCCGGCCGAGATCGCGGCGCGGCTGGCGCGCGGCGACGAGGTGGATTCGCTTGGCGATGTCCCGCGGATCGATAATGGCGGCGAGCTGGCGCATGGCGTGAAGGCGCTCGAAGCCTGGTTCGACATGCCACACGCTCCGGAACATTCGGTGTGAAGCTGCGCTTCGCGGGTACCGGCGACAGCGCCCAGGTGCCCTGTTTCGGCTGCGACTGCCCGGCGTGTCAGCGTGCGCGGCTGCTGAGCTGTCACCGTCGCGAGCCTTGCGCCGGCGAGATCGAGCTCGATGGCGACCTGATCCTGATCGACGCCGGCCGCATGGATCTGGTCGCCCGCTGCGAGCGTCAGCGCCCGGCCGCGATCCTGTTGACCCACTATCACGCCGATCATGTCCAGGGGCTTCTGCATCTGCGCTGGGGCCGGGGCGAATCGATTCCAGTCTACGGTCCCAAGGACCCTCAAGGCTGCGCCGACCTGCACAGGAACCCCGGCATTCTCGACTTCCGGCCCGGCCTCAAGCCGTTTCGGCCGCTCATCCTTGGCGGCCTCACGGTGACACCGCTGCCGCTCAATCACAGCAAGCCGACGCTGGGCTACGCGCTCTCCGACGGCGTCAATCGGGTCGCCTGGCTGTGCGACACCGTCGGCCTGCCCGGCGCCACCGAGCAGTTCCTGCGTGAATGGCGTCCGGATGCGCTGGTGATCGATGCCACCCACCCTGATTCGCACCGCAGGCCGCGCAATCACAACAACCTTTCCATGGCACGGGAGACGATCGTACGGCTCGCCCCGGCGCGTGCCTGGCTGACCCATATCAGCCACGAGCTCGATGCCGCCGTGATGGTCGGCACGGCGACGCTGCCGGCGGGCGTCGAACTCGCGGCCGACGGGCTGGAAATCGTGTTCTGAATCGCTTCAAAAACCTCTTTACCACCACGCTAATCCTCTCTCGGATCAGCGCTCTTTTTGATTCGTGATCAAGGCGATTCTTTGAAAACGTCCATTGCGCGTGTGACGTCGCATGGCTTCTTCTGCTGCTGCGCTGTCGCCATTCTCTATCGCGCGATAGATCGCTTCATGCTCGGAAAGGGACCATGAATCATAGTTGTACTGACCTTGAGTAGACCCACGAATCATCCCGGCAGAAACGAGCAGAATGCTGGCAGTTCTTTGTACATACCGATTCCCGGAGATCCGATAGATACACCCGTGAAAACGATCATTGATTTCCAGGAAATCCACCTCATTCTCGCAGCCGTCGCGCTGCTCGTCGAGAATCCGTCGCAGGTCGAGTAGGTCATTGGTTCGTGCCCTCTTCGCCGCTAGTCGTGCGGCTAGACATTCGACGGCTTCGCGCATGTCATAAATTTCTTCCGCACGGTCGATATCGATTTCTGCCACTACCGGGCGTCCACCACTGCCAGCTGTCAAAAAACCTTCATTCAATAAACGATGGATGGCTTCGCGAGCGGGCGTTCGGCTTACATTAAAACGACTACAGATGTCGGCTTCGCTGACTCGCTGCCCCGGCACGAGTTCTCCCTCACGCAGAAGGTCACGGACCCGGGCGTATACACCATCGCTGAGCGACGTATCCACCTTGGGAGCGTCTTGACTCATCGTATGTGGCTCCTGTCATGTCTCGTCCAAAAAGAATACTCGGGAAGCAACATTCTGATCAAACTGTATACCTTTGTCGAATTTTTTGCCGATTTTGTATGTGATTAAGTTTGCAAAAGCTTTATTTGGATACCAATCGCATGGCTCAAGGCAGCAAAAAAATTCTCGTCACTCGGGATCGCATCGATGAGGAAGCCGAGAGGACGCTCGACCTGAACGGTTACGAGTGTATTTTCTCGCCTCCCTATGCGTCTCCGGTGGATGTGGCGCGTACGGCGAGTGACGCTCAAGTGGTAGCGATCATGGTGTCCCAGGGAAAGATCACGGATGAGGTGATTGCCGCTTCCGATGCGCTCAAGGTCATCGTGAAGCACGGTAGTGGCGTCAATAACATCAACTTGAGGGCCGCGGAGCGCCGTGGGATTCCGGTCTTTCGGGCACTCGGTGCCAACTCGCGCGCCGTTGCCGAGCACGCGATTGCATTGATGCTGGCGTTACGCAAGTCATTACCTCGGCTCGATGCTGCGACGAGGCAAGGCAATTGGTTGAAAGGCTCGTTCGTCGGCCACGATCTCCTCGGGGCTCAGGTCGGCTTGATCGGGCTGGGAGGCATTGGCCGGGAAACGGCGAAACTAGCCAGCGCCATCGGTATGCGAGTGAGAGCATTCGATCCGGCGCTGTCAGGGAGCGTCAGTGAGGGTGACGCTTTCTCTCTTTGCGGGGACCTCGATGAATTGGTTTCCCGTTCCGACATCATTTCTCTGCACTGCCCTCTCGTACCCACGACTCACCACCTGGTCGACAGAGAGTTTCTATCGAAGATGCCGCGCCATGCGGTCCTCGTGAACACGGCGCGAGGCGGCATCGTCGACGAGCAGGCTCTGGACGTGGCGCTACGAGATGGCGTCATCGCCGGCGCCGGAATAGACAGCTTCGAAGACGAGCCGATCGATTCCGGCCACGCACTTCTCTCTTCCCCGAATTTGATTGTCACTCCCCATGTTGCTGGCCTCACGCCTGGCGCCGAGCGCGCAATGGCCATGACGGCGGCGCAACTCATCATGGATACGATCGACGGCAGGGAAGTGCCTTCTGCATACCGCGTCGAGGCGACTGCTCTCGGCGGACTTGAAGAATAGGAGACAGCAATGACCGAGGGATTCAGGGTTAAAAAGGAATGGTCCCGCATCGGCGATGATGAAGTTCGCCGGGCAAAGCTACTGCCGGTATCGAACATCAGCGATGTCATGTCCCGTCGCTTCGGCGCTCCTGCGGGCCTCCGCGCCATGCATCGCGGCGGGAAGATGGCCGGCCCTGCGCTGACCGTCAGTGTGCGGCCTGGTGACAATCTCATGCTGCACAAGGCTCTTGTCATGGCACAGCCTGGCGACGTGATCGTCGTCGATGCCGGCGGCGCGCTCGATAACGCCATCATAGGGGAATTGATGCTCGCTCGCGGCGTTCAGGCCGGGATTGCTGGAATTGTCATCTGGGGCGCTATTCGGGACGCAGGCAGCATCGCCCAGCAGGACGTGCCGGTCTTTGCCTCGGGGGTGTCCCATCGCGGTCCTTATAAAGACGGGCCTGGAGAAATCGGATTTCCCATCGCCGTGGGCAACATGCTCGTAAACCCAGGCGATCTCATCGTGGGAGATGAGGACGGCATTTTAGCGATCCCCCGCGAACAAGCTAGTGTGATCCTCACGCGCGCCGAGGGTAAACACCATTCCGAAGAACAACAACTCCAGACTACGCTGCAAGGTAAATACGATGCAACGTGGATCGATGATGCGCTGAAAGAACTCGGCTGCGAGTTTACCTCTTAGCTGGCGCTCGCCAACTAAACTTTTCAAGATTTCTCATCGTGAGGAAATTGACAATGAAAATATTAAGAAATATTGGACATGTCGCCGTTATCATTTCGGCAGTCATGTTGGGAGTGGGGTCGACCGCTCAGGCCCAGGAATTTCCAACTCGTGGAATAGAATTCATCGCCGGATACGGACCTGGCGGTGGTCACGACACCATGCTACGTATGATGTCAAAAATCATTCAACAAGAGGGAATAGTTGATGCCAGTATCAATGTAGTGAATAAACCAGGTGGAGCAGGCGCTAGTGCGTTGGGTTATCTAAACTCACACTCGGGCGATGGTCATTACTTGATGGCCGCTACTTCATCATTTATTACTACGCCGTTGGCAACAGATGTTGGGTTAAATTATGAAGACTTTACCCCAATTGCGCGATTGGGTATCGACCCCACTATCCTAGTAGTACCTGCTAATTCTCCAATCCAAAATCTAGATGATATAAAATCTTCTGAGCGTGTTCTAAATGTCGCCGGTGGAGGGCGCGGTCAGATCGAACATATCGCCACAATAATGGTGAGTGATGCCCTCGAAAAAGAATTGAACTTTATTCCATTTCAAGGCGACGGCGAGGTGGCGACTGCTGTGCTCAGCGGCCAAGTCGACTTTGCGATGATCAATCCCGGGGCAGTTTCCGAGTTCCTAAAGTCTGGGCGGCTGCGGGCTATCGCAATATCTACAGAGGAGCGTGCACAGGCTTTTCCTGAGCTCCCAACCTTCAAAGAGCAGGGGTATGACGTAATCGCTTCAGTATTCCGTGGTGTAGTCGCGGCAAAGGATATTTCTGATGAAGCAAAGAATTATCTGGTAGATATGGTGGAGAAAGTTCAAGAAACTCCAGCATGGGAGGAGGATTACCTTGAGCCTAACAGCATAGTCCCCGGCTACCTTGGCCCCGATGATTTCGCTAAATACCTTGAGAAAACTAACGAACTCTATAAAGAAACTCTGGTTGACCTGGATCTGATAAGTGAATGATTGGTTATGAAATATTCTGAAATCACCTTGTCGATCATGCTGGCCGCTTTTGCGGCCAGCATCTCTGTCGGTGCCATTGAACTAAAATACTCCGATCAGTATTCTTTCGGCCCCGGATTCGTGCCATTGACTGTTGGACTTTTACTATTGTTATGCTGTTTCCTTCAGCTGGTGAGGGCCTGTAAGCGAGAGGGCGGCGACAATTCCGACGATCAGGTGGAAAAACCGAATTTTCGAGGGCTGCTTATTACTATTGCAATTCTTTCAGCAGGGATTTCGGCAATGGCGTTCGGGGCGGTGCTCATTCCCCTTATAGGTATCGTATTCTTGATATCCTGGTTGGTCTCTGGTCACACCTTGGCGATGTCAGCCATTATTAGCGTCGTAACAACGCTAGTCATCTACGTAATATTTTCCATTTGGCTGGGTCTGCCGGTCCAGTAATAATCGGGCGGGAATTCTGTCATGCAGTCTTCAATAATAGAATTGATAAATGCGTTATCACAATTTGCCACACCTTCCAATTTATTGATGATATTTGTGGCAGGGTTGATAGGCACGATTGTCGGGGCGCTTCCAGGCCTCGGCCCTTCAGCCGGTATCGCTCTCATGATGCCTTTAACGTTCGGAATGGACCCGATTTCTGGTCTTAGTCTGTTGACGGGCGTATATATGGGAACGATGTACGGTGGTCGCCTTACCGCTATTTTGATCAATACCCCAGGAGATGCCCCTGCTATTGTCACCGCACTCGATGGTTATCCCATGATGCGGCAGGGAAAAGGTGGATTGGCGCTAGGTATATCGGCAGTAGCATCATTTATCGGCGGTATGTTCGGTCTTGTCATGCTGATTTTTTTCGCGCCGGTGATCGCGGAGTACGCCATTTATCTGGGGCCCCCCGAATATTTTATGCTGATGTTGCTTGGCCTAAGCATGATTATCGTGCTGGCTGGGGCGGACCCTCTAAAGGCAACCATTGCGACTCTCTTTGGCGTTTTGCTGAGCACTATCGGTAGCGATTACGTTTCGGGTAATACTCGCTTTGTGATAATGCCAGAACTCATCGAGGGGGTCGATTTTGTTGCGGTAATTATTGGCCTTTTTGGTATCGGTGAAGTTCTTGTCAACATCGAAAAACGTGTTCGACTCGATATGGGAAAGCCTAGGTTTCGTATTAGAGAGTTCATTCCTGGCGGAAAGGATTTGCGTAAGATTTCGATGCCAACGCTGCGTGGATCATTGCTGGGCACGCTGATTGGCGTCCTTCCCGGTGCGGGAGCCACAATCGCTACCTTTGTTTCGTACATTACAGAAAGAAAGCTATCGAAGACACCTGATAGATTTGGCCAAGGCGCGGAGGAGGGGCTGGCGTCTCCGGAAGCAGCCAATAACGCTGCTGTGCCTGGCTCACTCATTCCACTTCTGACACTAGGAATTCCGGGATCGGGTGGCACCGCTATCATGTTGGGCGCGTTAATCATGTTTGGCCTGAATCCTGGCCCAATGCTGATGATACAGTCAGCAGACATCGTTTGGGGTGCTATTGCGGGACTGGTTATAGCAAATTTTTTCTTGCTTGCTTCGAACGTGCTTTTAATCCCATTGTTTGTGAATGCACTACGTTTAATTCAAAGGCACCTTGGTCCAATAGTGGTGGCTTTTTGCCTGGTGGGTGCTTTTTCTATCAATTACGGCACTTTTAACATATGGGTTGCTGCAATTTTTGGACTTATCGGTTATTTGATGAAAAAGGCTGATTATCCTGCGGGACCCTTTATTCTGGCACTGGTTCTGACACCGCTAGCTGAAAACTATCTCCGCCAGGCAATCATGATCGGTCAGGGGTCTTGGGCAATTTTCTTTTCCAAACCGCTGACAACCTTGTTTACATCATTGGTTATATTGGTTATTGTAATCGGTCTTTTAAAAAGACCTTTGATGAAGTTGTGGCAGTCGCGCAAGGGGGGGTAGCGTCTCGAGCCCTAGGAACCTCTTGCGTCCTGCGCTTGGTAAGCGTTTTGATTCATCTTTTGTCCAGAGACCGCCGTCGGCGCCCGACTGCAATATTCATCGGGCGCCAAGGGTAATAGGCGTCGTTGGGTTGATGTTTTAACGCTACAAGTTTCTCTCGAAGAGCATTTACTCAGATAGATTTGTGCGTTGACGATGGGGCGGGTGTTTCGCCTTCCATCGTCGAGCCGTGATCCGGGCTGAGCGGACCGGCCAGCTTGCGCAGCGCCACGTAGAAGACCGGCGTCAGGAACAGGCCGAACAGGGTCACGCCGAGCATCCCGGCGAACACCGCGATCCCCAGCGCCTGGCGCACCTCGGCCCCGGCGCCGTGTCCCAGCGCCAGCGGTATCACCGCCGCGGTGAAGGTGATCGAGGTCATGATGATCGGACGCAGCCGCAACCGGCAGGCCTCCAGTGCCGCCTCCACCACGCTGCGACCCTGGAACTCGAGTTCGCGGGCGAATTCGACGATCAGGATGGCGTTCTTGCAGGCCAGCCCGATCAGCACCACCAGCCCCACCTGGACGAAGACGTTGGTATCGCCGCCGGAGATCTTGACGCCGACCAGCGCCGACAGCAGGCACATCGGCACGATCAGGATCACCGCCAGCGGCAACGTCCAGCTCTCGTAGAGCGCGGCCAGCACCAGGAACACCAGCAGCACCGCCAGCGGGAACACCACCAGCGCGGCATTGCCCTGGGTGAACTGCTGATAGCTGAGGTCGGTCCATTCGAAGTCGATGCCATCCGGCAACACCCGCTCGCCGATATCGGACAGAACGCTCATCGCCTGGGGCGAGGAGAGCACTCGCGGGTCGGCTTCGCCGGCCAGGTCCGCGGCCGGGTAGCCGTTGAAACGCAGCACCGGGTCGGGACCGAAGCTCTGATGGATATCGATCATCGAGCCGATCGGCACCATCTCGCCCTGGGCGTTGCGGGTGCGCAGCCGGGCGATATCCTCGACGCTGTCGCGGTACGGGGCGTCGGCCTGGGCGATGACCTGCCAGGTGCGGCCGAAGGTGTTGAAATCGTTGACGTAGGTAGAGCCCAGATAGGTCTGCAGGGTATCGAACAGGTCGCTCACCGCGACGCCCTGGGTCTTGGCCTTGAGTCGGTCCACCTCGGCGTCGAGCTGGGGCACGTTGGCTTGATAGCTGGTGATCGGGTAGCTCATCCCCGGCGTCTGCACCACCGCGCCCTGGAATGCGGTCACCGCCTCCTGCAGCGGGCCGTAGCCGAGGCCGCCGCGATCCTCGATGAACAGCTGATAGCCCGAACCGTTGCCGAGACCCAGAATCGGTGGCGGCATGAACGAGAACGCGATGCCATCCTTGAGACCACTGATCTTGCCGGCGATCTCGGCGTTGATCTCCGCCGCGGTGCGGGTGCGCTGATCGAAGGGCTTCAGGGTCAAAAACGCTAACCCGGTGTTGGCGGTGTTGGTGAACTGCAGCGCGTTGAGGCCGGGGAACGAGATGGCGTGTTCGACGCCGTCGGTCTCCATGGCGATATCCACCACCTGGCGCAGCAGGTCATCGGTACGATCCAGCGAGGCGCCCTCCGGCAGCTTCACGCCGGCGATCAGGTACATCTTGTCCTGGACCGGGATGAACCCCGGCGGCACCAGCTTGAACAGATAGCCGGTAGTGCCGAGCAGGATCAGGTAGACCACGAATACCGCGCCACGTCGGCGCAGGCTGCCCGAGACCACGCCCTGGTAGCGATTGGAGCCGGCGTTGAAGAAGCGGTTGAACGGCCGGAACAGCCAGCCGAACAGGAAGTCGATCACCCGGGTCAGACGGTCCCTGGGCGCGTCGTGGGACTTGAGCAGCATCGCCGCCAGGGCCGGTGACAGGGTCAGCGAGTTGATCGTCGAGATCACCGTGGAGATGGCGATGGTGACCGCGAACTGGCGGTAGAACTGGCCGGTCACGCCGGAGAGGAACGCCATCGGCACGAACACCGCGCACAGCACCAGGCCGATGGCGACGATCGGCCCGGACACCTCGCGCATCGCCTGGTGCGCGGCGGCGCGTGGCGCCAGCCCCTGGCCGATGTTGCGCTCCACGTTCTCCACCACCACGATGGCGTCGTCGACGACGATGCCGATTGCCAGCACCAGCCCGAACAGCGTCAGGGTATTGATCGAATACCCCAGCAGCAACAGCACCGCGAAGGTACCCACCACCGAGACCGGCACCGCCAGCAGCGGAATCAGCGACGCGCGCCAGGTCTGCAGGAACAGCGTCACGACCAGCACGACCAGCAGTATCGCCTCCAGCAGCGTCTGAATCACCGAGCGGATCGAGTCGCTGACGAACAGCGTGGTGTCGTAGACGGTGCGATACTCGACCCCCGGCGGGAACTGGGTGGCCAGCTCGTCCATGGTCCGGATCACCTGGTCGCGGATCTGCAGGGCGTTGGCACCGGGCGATTGGAAGATGCCGATCGCCACCGCGTCCTTGCCATCCAGCCGGGAGCGCAGGGTGTAGTCGCCCGCGCCCATCTCGAGACGAGCGACGTCCCGCAGCCTCAGAACCTCGCCGTCTGCGCCGACTTTGAGCACGATATTGCCGAACTCCTGCTCGGTGGACAGGCGACCCTTGGCGTTGATCAGGGTGAGGAAGTCGCTGTGGGGCATCGGCTCGGCGCCGATCTGTCCGGCGGAGACCTGGACGTTCTGTTCGCGCATGGCGTCGACCACGTCGCCGGCGGTGAGACCGTGGGACGCGATGCGATCGGGATCCAGCCAGGCGCGCATGGCGTAATCGCCGCCGCCGAACATCTGCGCCTCGCCGACGCCGGAAATCCTCGCCAGCTGATCGCGCACGTGCAGGCGCGCGTAGTTGCGCAGGTAGAGGGTATCGTAGCTGTCGTCCGGCGAGACCAGGTGCACCACCATCAGGAAGGTGGGGGACTGCTTCTGGGTGGTCACGCCCTGTCGCCTCACCGCTTCTGGCAACCGCGCTAGCGCTTGGCTGACCCGGTTCTGGACGCGCACGGTGGCCTGTTCGGGGTCGGTCCCGGGCTGGAAGGTGATGGTCATCTGCAAGACGCCATCGGAACCGGCCACGGACTTGTAGTACATCATGTCCTCGACGCCGGTGATCGCTTCCTCCAGCGGTGTCGCCACGGTCTCCGCGATCTCCTTGGGGTTGGCACCCGGGTAGGTGGTGCGGACCAGCACCGAGGGTGGCACCACCTCCGGATATTCGCTGATCGGCAGATTGGGGATGGAGATCACTCCCACCGCGAAGATGACGATGGAGAGCACCGCCGCGAAGATCGGCCGGTCGACGAAAAAGCGGGAAAAATTCATGACAGCAGGCTCCTGGGCGGCGGGGACGATGCCCGCCGCGTCTTGTCATTCAGAGGAGAGAAGGGCTTCAGGATGCGTTGGGTGGATCGCCGTGCGGTGCTTCCTCAGGATCGGGTGGCAACAGCGTTGCCCACGCCCGCCTCGCGCATGGCGATCGGGTTGGGTGTGACCGGCATGCCAGGCGCAAACACCTTCTGAGTACCGTTGACGATCACCCGCTCACCGGCCTTCAGTCCGTCGCGGATCACCACCAGCTCTCCCACCTCGCGGCCGAGCTCCACCTGACGGGGCGTCACCGTATTGTCGTCGCCGACCACGTAGACGAAGCGGCGGTCCTGATTGGCGAGCACCGCCTTGCGGTTGATCAGCATCGCCTCGCTGAGGTTGGCGACGGGCATCTCCACCCGCGCGAACTGGCCGGGCCTGAAGGCGCCATCCGGGTTGGGCAGGACGGCGCGATAGCGCAGCGTACCGGTGTCGGCGTTGATCTGGTTGTCGACGAAATCCAGCTGCCCCTGATGGGGGAACCCCGTCTCGCCTGTCAGGCCGATATGTAGCGTCATGGTCTCGCCCCGGGCCAGCAGCGTCTGCGCTCCCAGTGCTTCGGCTTCGTTGCTGTCGAAGTAGACGTACAAGGGATCCACCGACACCAGCGTGGTCAGCACCGACTGGTCGGCGCTGGCGAGATTGCCCTTGGTGACCATGGCTCGCCCGGTGCGGCCCGTCACCGGTGCGGTGACTCGGGTGTACTGCAGTTCCAGTTCGGCACTGGTCAGCGCGGCTTCGGCCTCGGCTTCCTGCGCCCGGGCATTGAGCGCCGCCGCCTTGCGTTGGTCGTACTGTTCCCGGGAGATGGCCTGTCGGCCGATCAGGGTGTTGGCCCGGCCGGCTTCCACCTCGGCGAGTTGACGCTGGCTGCGTGCCTGCGCCAATGATGCCCTGGCGGCCTGGACACGAGCCTCGTAGGGGCGGGGGTCGATACGGAACAGCAGGTCGCCCGCCTCGACCAGTTCTCCTTCCTCGAAGGCCACCTCGTCGATATAGCCGCTCACCCGTGGCCTAACCTGCACGGTCTGCGGCGAGGCCACGCGGCCGGTAAAGGTCTCCCGCAGGGTGACCGGTTCCACCAGCACCGTTGCCACGTCGACTTCCGGAGGCGGCGGCGCACTGGCGGAGTCCGCTTCACCATGGGCATCGCAGCCGGCGAGCAGCGCGATGACGAGCAGTATCCCCAGGCCGCGAGTCAGACCCGTTTTCGACAGACGCTTCTGGTCGGACTTGTTCATTGTTGGGCTTCCCTTTTTCGTTCCCGGTCATCGATCCCTTGCCCCATCGTCCGCAGCGGATCGCCCTGGCGAGCGCTTCGAGCCGGCGTCGAGGTTTGGCGACCGACGGAGTCGATAGGAAGGCCGTCGATCAACCGATGAAAACGAGGCGCGCGCGGCGCCGATCAAAACGCGTCGCCGCCCTTCGCAAGACGGCGAGTGCCGACATGGGATCATGGATTACCAATCTACGGTCTCGCCGCCAGCGGGCGTTATCGATTTACTCCGCGTTGATTGCCTGATCCTGTCGATATCGTCGATCCAGGAAGAAAGACATTCATTGGCTTCTGAGGACTATCGAGGATTGTTTGGCTAACTTGCCTGTTCCTTCAAAGGTCTTGCCCAATTCTGCATAAGTCGCTAATTCGTCATAAAAGCGCCGTTATGACGGAATATAATTACGATTCATCAAGATCGGGAATTTGCGATCCATGAGGGGTGGAAACGTGAGTGTCGTGCAGCCTGTTTTCAAAACGCTAGATGACGAACTCGCCCAATTGGCGAAAACTCTAGCCCGTCAGATTCAGAGGTGGGCGCCGGAAGAGGGTCTGACGCCGACGTCGGTGCCAGGGCTGGAACTGGTGCGCGCCAACTCCTCGCTCACCACCTGTATCGGCTCGACGGTCTATGACCCTTCGCTCTGCCTGATCGCGCAGGGAAGTAAGAGAGTGTGGCTGGGGGATCGGGAAATCGATTATGGACCGCTGAGCTGTATGGTGTCGGCGGTGCATCTGCCGGTCCTGGGTAAGGTAACTGAAGCCTCGGCGGAAAGGCCCTACCTGGGGCTGAAGCTTGCCGTCGACGCCCAGGAAATCACCGATCTGGTGCTGGAGCTGGGTGAGGGGCTGAACGAGGTGGAGGCGCGGGAGTGCGCCGAGAGCGCTTGCGGCCTCGGGCGGGTACAGGCCGAGAAGGGCCTGGTGGAGGCCATGCTGCGGCTGGTGAGCCTGCTCGATTCACCCCAGGACATTCGCATTCTCGCACCGCTGGTGCGGCGCGAGATCTTCTATCGTGCATTGATCGGCGAGATCGGCCTGCACATGCGCAAGTTCGCGGTAGCCGATACCCAGACCCATCGCATCTCGAAGGTGATCGCTGCACTCAAGGATCGCTTCACCGAGCCGCTGCGCGTTCGCGAACTGGCGGAGATGGTGAACATGAGCGAGTCGTCGCTGTTCCACAGCTTCAAGCAGGTCACGCGGATGTCGCCGGTGCAGTTTCAGAAAAAGCTGCGACTCCACGAAGCGCGCAGGCTGATGCTGGCCGAGGGGATGGAGGCGGCCACCGCCAGTTTCCGCGTGGGGTATGGCAGTCCATCCCATTTCAGCCGCGAATACAGCCGCCTTTTCGGCGTGCCGCCCCGCACGGACGTGAGCAAACTGCGCGGCGAGCTGCCGCAGACCGCTCGCGCCTGACCGTTCGCCCAGGTCGTCGGTGTCGAGTACCGAACTCAGTCGCCGATGACCATGACCGCTTCCGCTTCCACCTGACTGCCCTTGGGAAGCTGCTTGACGCCAACCGCGGCGCGAGCCGGGAACGGCGACTGGAAGAACTCCTCCATCACCTTGTTGACCACGGCGAAGTTGTCGAGGTCGGTCAGGTAGAGATTGAGCTTGACGATGTCCTGCAGCGAGCCGGCGGCTTCCTGGCACACGGCGGTCAGGTTGGTGAAGACTTGGCGGGCCTGCGCCTCGAACTCCTGGGAGACCAGTTCCATGGTCTTCGGATCGAGCGGGATCTGACCCGAGAGATAGACGGTATTGCCCGACTTGATCGCCTGGGAATAGGGGCCGATGGCGGCCGGGGCGTTGTCGGTGTTGATGACGGCTTTGTTGCTCATGGCATACCCTCCAGCACTGCATGAATGTCTGCGCAGACTCGGTGTGGCCTTGAATGAACGGCCTTTTTAAATGCGTTTTTCGTCATGTAATCGTAACGACGAAAAAACGACGCCCCGCCGTGATTGGCCACGGCGGGGCAACGATCCTGTGGTTAGTTTCGGGCGCGAACGATGCGGCCGATATGATTCAGATTGCGAAGGCGCTTGATGATTCGCGCCAAATGAACGCGTCCCTTGACCAGAATGGTCAGGTTGACGATCGAGAGCCTGGCGTCGCGCTCCTCGATCCCGATGCGTTCGATATTGGCGTCGGCATCGGTGATCAGGCTGGCCAGTTCGGCGATCAGGCCACGCCGAGTCTCGACCTCGATCCGCAGCGGTACCGGAAAATCCTGATCGATCTGCTTCGACCAGGTCAACGAGATCAACTTGTCGGGATCATCGCGCAACTCGTCGAGGTTACCACATTCGTGGCGGTGTACGACGATCCCCTTGCCGATGGACAGGTGGCCGATGACCGGGTCTCCCGGCAGCGGGTGGCAGCAGCGGGCGAAGCTGATCGCCATGCTCTCGGAGCCATTGATCACCATCGGGCCGTTGTGCGGGGAGTCCTCCAGCCGCCGCTCCGGGGGGCCATCGCTTGCACCGGCGTCCATGTCCGCAGTGAGCTCCTTCGTGACCAGGCGTCGCGCCGTGGCATGCGCCAGGCGAGTGCCAAGGCCGATGGTCTCTAGCAGATCGTCCTCGGTCTTGAGGTCCAGTTCGTCCAGCAGTGCCGAGAGTCGCTCCGGCGGCAGCTTATCCAGACTGGTTTCGAAGCTGCCCAGCGCCCGGTTGAGCAGGCGGCGTCCGAGCTGAATCGCTTCGCTTCGCTGCTGACTCTTCAGCGCATGACGAATCGCCGAGCGCGCCTTGGCGGTGATCACGAAATTAAGCCAGGCGAGATTGGGTCGTGCTCCGGGCGCAGTGATGATCTCCAGCGTCTGACCGCTCTCCAGCGGGGTCGACAGCGGCGCGAGATGACGATCGATGCGGCAGGCGATGCAGCTGTTGCCGATATCGGTGTGGACGCTGTAGGCGAAATCGACCGCCGTGGCCCCCTGTGGCAACTCCATGATGTCGCCCTTGGGAGTGAAGATGTAGACATCG
This sequence comes from Salinicola corii, assembly GCF_008298015.1. Classification (GTDB taxonomy): domain Bacteria; phylum Pseudomonadota; class Gammaproteobacteria; order Pseudomonadales; family Halomonadaceae; genus Salinicola; species Salinicola corii. The sequence continues at coordinate 355,928 of NZ_VTPX01000004.1, forward strand.
TCCGGGAACAGGTCGTTCTTGACGTGCTCGATGAACTCCAGCGAATCCCCGGCATGGCGCTGCATCTCGAGCAGGCCGCGGACCCATTCGCGAGCGCGGGCATGGCTGCCGGCGCCGATGGGGCGCTCGGTCTGGCCGGCCTTGTAGAGCCAGTGAGCGGCAATGCCGTTGTTGGCCATCGCCTCCATCTCGCGGGTGCGGATCTGCACTTCGATTGGCATGCCGCTGGGGCCGAACAGCGTGGTGTGCAGGCTCTGGTAGCCGTTGGCCTTGGGAATCGCGATATAGTCCTTGAAGCGCCCCGGCACCGGCTTGTAGAGGTTGTGCACCGCCCCCAGCACGCGATAGCAGTTGTCGACGCTGTCAGTGATGATGCGGAAACCGAACACATCCATGATCTCGGCGAACGGTTTGCGCTGGTCGTGCATCTTGCGGTAGATCGACAACAGGTGCTTCTGGCGTCCAACGACGCTGCCGGTCAGGTCGTCTTCGTCGAGGCGGCGTTGCAGGCTGGTCTGGATCTGGCGCATGGTTGAACGGCGGTTGCCGCGGGCGCTCGCCACCGCGCGCTTGATACGCTCGGATCGCATCGGGTGGATCGCCTGGAACGAAAGATCCTCGAGCTCGACGCGGATGGTGTTGATACCCAGTCGCCCGGCGATACGGGCGTAGATCTCCAGCGTTTCGCGGGCGATACGGCGCTTCTTGTCCGGGCGCAGCGCACCCAGCGTGCGCATGTTGTGCAGCCGGTCGGCGAGCTTGACGATGATCACCCGTATGTCGCGGGACATCGCCATGACCATCTTCTGGAAATTCTCGGCCTGGGCGACCGCCTTGTCTTCGAAGGTGATCTGGGTCAGCTTCGAGACGCCGTCGACCAGCTCCGCTACCGCTTCACCGAATTGCGATTCCAGCGCTTCCCGGGAGACGCTCGTGTCTTCTATCACGTCGTGCAGCATGGCGGCCATCAGGCTCTGATGGTCCATGTGTAGGTTGGCGAGAATATTGGCGACGGCGAGCGGGTGGGTGACGTAAGGCTCGCCGGATCGGCGCTGCTGGCCGTCGTGGGCTTGTTCGGCGTAATAGAAGGCGCGTTTGACCTGCTGAATCTCGTCGTCGGGGAGATAGCCGCCGAGGCGATCGGCCAGGTCATCGATGGTGAACATGCGGCGCGCCTATTTTACGTTAACGACCCGTTTTTCATTGCCCGTCTGGCAGCCGGCCCCGTAAAGACCGCGCCAGCGGCCTGGGAGGCATTGGTCACGCCAGGAGCCTGGTTCAGATGTCGTATTCCTGGGTCGGCTCGGGGCGCGGGCGCGGCGGCGCGGCTTCGACCGGCTCGTCGAGAATGCTGTCGCCGATCTGGCCGGTGGCGATTTCGCGCAGGGCCATGACGGTCGGCTTGTCGTTTTCCCACGGCAGCAGCGCATCGCGGGAGCCGCGCGCGAGCTGACGGGCGCGTTGGGACGAGATCATTACCAGCTTGAAACGATTCTCGATGTGGTCCAGACAATCTTCGACGGTCACTCGTGCCATGAGGGTAGCCCTGCCAGAAATGGGTGAACGCGCCCCGGATGGCGGGGTCTGCGGGACCGAGCAGTCTACTGGAGTCGTGCGCTGTCTGACAAGAGTCCTCAACGAGTGGCAAGAGTCCTCGACGACCGACAGCAGCCCGCCGGTGGCGGTTCAGTCGAGGCCGTTCAGCAGCTCGTCGAGCAGCGTCGCATGACGTGCCCGCATCTTGTCGAGGCGCGACCGGCGTGCGTGGACGATGCACTCGAGCTCGGTCAGGGCGTGCTCGAAAGTGTCGTTGATGATCACGTGCTCGTACTCGTCGAAATGCGACATCTCGCTGACCGCATCGCGCATGCGCCGTTCGATCACCGCCTCGTCGTCGGTGCCCCGCCCGGAGAGTCGCTCGCGCAGCGCTTTCCGCGACGGCGGAAGGATGAAGATCGACTCCGCATCCGGCGCCTGCTCGCGAACCTGTCGGGCGCCCTGCCAGTCGATCTCCAGAATCACGTCTTCGCCCACCGCGAGTCGCTTCTCGACCTCGACCCGCGAGGTGCCGTAGTGGCGGTCGAAGACCCAGGCATGCTCGAAGAATTCGCCGCGCTCGACCATCGCCTCGAACCCGGGCTGATCGACGAAGTGGTAGTTGACGCCGTCCTGCTCGCCGGGGCGCATCGCCCGCGTGGTGTGGGAAACCGAGACGCCGATGCTCGCGTTGCGCTGGAGCAGGGCGCGGACCAGGCTGGTCTTGCCGGCACCGGAGGGCGCGGAAATGATGTAGAGCGTGCCGACTGCCGGAGCGGCGTTGGCGTGCGGTGCGGAAGTACTTTGCGACATGGCGAGACGGCCGTGAGGAAGTGCGTGAAGCGGCTCAGTATGCCATGAATCGGAGTGATTGGGGCGGCCCGGCGCGTCGGGTCGTGCGCTAGAATGGTGGCGGACCGCGAGTTTCGCCCGGCGTCGAGTTCGCGATCTCGCCAGCGCTCGAGATCGCGCGACGACGCCCAACCCGATTTATCTCCGAAGGAATTCCATGGCCTCTTCACAGCATGCCGCGACCGGCAGCCCGGTCGCCTTCATCGGTGCCGCGTTCGCCTTCTTGCTCACCATGATCGGCACCACCATGCCGACGCCGCTCTATCCGATCTATCAGCAGCAGTTCGGCTTCTCCCAGCTGACGATCACGATCATCTTCGCGGTCTACGCCGCCGGCGTGATGGGCGCGCTGCTGCTGACTGGACGCTGGTCGGATCAGTTGGGGCGGCGTCCGATGCTGTTCGCCGGTCTGGCCGCCTCGGCGTTGAGCGACGTGGTGTTCTGGCATGCCGGCGGTCTCGGCATGATCCTGACCGGCCGCGTGCTGTCCGGTATCTCGGCCGGCATCTTCACCGGTACCGCCACCGTCGCGGTGATGGAGCTGGTGCCCGACGCCTGGAAGCGGGTCGGCCCGCTGGTTGCCACCGCGGCCAACATGGGCGGGCTGGGGCTGGGGCCGATGCTCGCCGGGGTGCTGGCGGCGGCGTTCCCGATGCCGTTGATCCTTCCCTACGTCGTCCACCTCGCCCTGGTCCTGCTGGCCGTGCTCTGCCTCTGGCGGGCGCCCGAGACGGTGGATCGACCGGCGCGGATACGGCTGAGCGTCCAGCGGCTCGGCGTGCCCGAAGGGGTCCGCAGCGTTTTCGTTCCCGCGGCGATTGCCGCTTTTGCCGGCTTCATGGTGTGCGGTTTCGCGACCTCGGTGACGCCGGCCTTTCTCGGCAGGGAACTTGGCCATCACAACCCGGCGCTGATCGGCTTCGTGGCCGGGCTGCTCTTCATCGCCTCCACGGTGGGGCAGATGGTGCAGGACAAGTTGCCCGAGGCCCGGCGCCTGCCGATCGGCTGTGGCGTCTTGCTGATCGGCGTGCTGTTGATCGCCTGGGGCATCGGCGCGAAGACGCTGACGGGGTTCATCATCGGCCCTGTCGTCGCCGGCATCGGCCAGGGCATCGCCTTTCGTGCCGGGTTGGGCGCCGTCGCGGCGGCAAGCCCGGCGGAGCACAAGGCATCGGTGGTCTCGACCTTCTTCGTGGTGGCTTACATCGCCATCTCGCTGCCGGTGATCGGCATCGGCGTGGTGGCTTCCGTCATCAGCCTGCAACTGACCGGGCTGCTGTTCGCGCTGCTGGTGGCACTGCTCTGCTGCGTGGCGCTGGCCATGCTGCTGCGGCCGTCGCGTCAGGGTGAATCGTCGGACGCCTGATCAGCCTGAGCGACAGAGCTGGGGATTCGCTAGAGCTCGGGAATCGACAGGCTCTGGTATCATGAGCGCCGATTCGTCCCACCGATTGCCAGGAGTTCCCGATGACCGCTTCGCCCGACACGCTTCGCATCCGCCGCCCCGACGACTGGCACCTGCATCTGCGTGACGGCGACGTGCTCAAGACGGTGCTGCCCTATACCAGCCGAACCTTTGCCCGCGCCATCGTGATGCCCAACCTGGTACCGCCGGTGACCACGGTCGAGGCGGCCGACGCGTATCGCGAGCGCATCCTGGCGGCGATTCCCGCCGGGCATGACTTCACCCCGCTGATGACCTGCTATCTCAACGAAAGCGTCTCCCACGAGACGCTGGAGCGCGGCCATGCCGACGGCCTGTTTACCGCCGCCAAGCTCTACCCGGCCAACGCCACCACCAACTCCCAGCACGGCGTCAAGCGCATCACCGACGTCTACCCGCTGCTGGAAGTGATGCAGCGGATCGGCATGCCGCTGCTGGTGCATGGCGAAGTCACGCGTGGCGAGATCGATATCTTCGATCGCGAGAAACACTTCATCGACGAGGTGATGACCGACATTCGCCGCCAGTTCCCGGCGCTCAAGGTGGTGTTCGAGCACATCACTACCCGGGACGCCGCCCAGTTCGTGCTGGAAGGCGACGAATGCCTGGGCGCCACGCTGACCCCCCAGCATCTGGCCCAGAACCGCAACGACATGCTGGTCGGCGGCATTCGCCCGCATCTCTACTGCCTGCCGATCCTGAAGCGGCAGGAGCATCAGCAGGCACTGCGCCAGGCCGTGGCCAGCGGCCATCCGCGCTTCTTCCTCGGCACCGACTCCGCGCCCCATGTCACCGCCGCCAAGGAGACCGCCTGCGGCTGCGCCGGCGTGTTCAACGCCGAAGCCGCGCTCTCGGTCTACGCCGACGTGTTCGAGCAGGAGGGCGCGCTCCAGCACTTCGAAGCCTTCTGCTCCGAGAACGGCCCACGCTTCTACGGGCTGCCGCTCAACGAAAGCCATGTCACCCTGACGCGCCAGCCGACTCCGGTCGCCGAATCGGTGGGCGAAGGCGACAACACCTTCGTGCCCTATAAGGCCGGCGAATCGCTGAGTTGGTCGGTGGCGCTGGAGTGAAAGCGTGAAAAACGGATCGCTAACCATCGGGCTGGCTCAGATCGGCTCGCTCGCCGGTGATGTCGGGGCCAACCTTTCGCGTCATCTGCTCGTGGTGAACCGGGCTGCCGCGGCTGGTGTGGGAGTACTCATCTTTCCCGAGCTCTCGTTGACAGGATATGAGCCGGCTCTCGCGGCGAAGCTGGCACTTTCGCCGACAGACCCCCGTCTAGCGCCTCTTGTCGAGTCGGCGAAGCGCCATGGGCTGCATGTCGTCGCTGGCCTGCCGCTGACGGGCGTCGAGCGACCACGAGTGGGCGCGCTGGTCATCTCTTCGAACGGAGAGGTCTCAACCTACGCCAAGCGGTATCTCCATGTGGGGGAAGAGGCGACTTTCGAGCCCGGCGAAGAGAACTGCCTGCTGGATATCGGCGAGGAGCGGGTTGCTATCGCCATCTGTGCCGATACCAATGCACCCGAGCATGCCGAGCACTGCGCGGCCCTGGGCGCGACGGTCTATCTCGCCGGTGTGTTGATCACGGCGGGCGGCTATGCCGCCGATACCGCGCAGCTCGCCCGCACGGCGGCGCGTCATGACCTGCTGGTGGGCATGGCCAACCACAACGCGGCGTCCGGCGGCATGATGGCCATTGGCAAAAGCGGCTTCTGGACGGCGGCTGGCGCCCTGACGGTAGCCGCCGATAGCGATGCGCTGGTGATCGCCACTCGCCGCCCTGAAGGCTGGCGAGGGCAACTCCACCGGCTCAAGCTCGCCGATTAGAACGATACTCGACTGTTTTCCCTAGGCCGCTCCCCGAAGGAGGGCGGCATTCCATCAGTGTATTGGCATGGCGAACGGGTTGGGTTCGTCACGAATAACGCTGGGCGACGGTCTGGTCGCCGGCGTAGTGGTACACGGTATACATGGCAAAACCTCGATGTGGCTGATGGAAGGAGCGATGTGCGGTGACAGCATTCAGGTGTCGATGGTGAATCCGGCATCCCGCGCCAACTGGTGCAGGTTGCGATAGCCCAGCCGGGCGTAGGTCAGCGGATGCGCCACTTCCGGGTCCTGCTCGGCCTCGACCACCAGCCAGCCCACGTAACCGGCTTCGCGCAGATGGGTCAGGGTGGGTAGGAAATCGACGTCCCCGTCGCCGGGTACGGTGAACAGGCCGTCTAGCACGCCGTCGAGAAAGCTCTTGTCGCGGTTGCGCACATCGTCGAGGACCACCCGGCGCACGTCCTTGCAGTGGACATGGTGGATGCGCCCGGCGTAGCGGCGGGCCACCGCCAGCGGATCGCCACCGGCACCATACAAATGGCCCAGGTCGAGCAGCAGCCCCACCGACTCGGGTGTGTTGTCGAGCAGCCGTTCGACCTCTGCCTGGCTCTCGATCAGGGTGCCCAGGTGGTGGTGATAGACCAGTTGCATGCCCTGGGCGGCGAGATAGTCGCCGACTTCGGCCAGCCCCTGGCACAACCGCTGCCACTCCGACTCGTCGAGCAGCGGGCGCTGCGACAGCGGGCGCGAGGCATCACCGTGGATGCAGCGGGTCACTTCACAGTAGACCATCACCGATGCGCCACCGGCCCTGAGCAGGGCGAGATGGCCCTGCAGCGCCTCGATCTCTGCCTGGGGACCGCGCTCCAGGATGCGGCTGGAGTACCAGCCGGAGACCAGCGCCAACTCGTGGGCGCCCAGAGCGGCGTTCAGCGCCTCGGGCGCGCGCGGGAACTTCTGGCCCAGTTCGAAGCCGGCGAAGCCCGCCTCGCGTCCCTCGCGCAGGCAGGTCTCGAGCGGAGTATCCCCGCCCAGGCTGGGCAGGTCGTCGTTGGTCCAGGTCAGCGGGTTGATGCCTAAACGTACGCTCATGGTGAACTCCATGTCGTTCGGCCCGTCGCCAGTGGCGGGCCGAAGGGTCGATGTCGAAACGGCGCTCAGCGGTTGTGCCACTGGCGCGTCTTGCGTTCCTCATAGCGGCGGCGGGCCTCGCCCACCTCCTCGCGTACGGAGACCTCGGCGACGGCCACGTCCCACCACGCGCCGCCTTCCTCGGTGGTCGCCAGCGGATCGGTGTCCAGCGCGATCACGTAGCTGATCAGCGAGGCCTTGGCCCGCGTCAGCGCCGCCTCCAGTTCGGGAATGCCGGAGACCGTCTCCGAGCGGGCGCCGAGGGCCGCGGCATGGGCGGCGAAGTCGATCCTCGGGGCGCCTTCGGCGGTGCCGAGGCAGTCGTCGAGCAGGTTATTGAAGCCGGGGCCGCCGCAGACCTGCTGCAAACGATGGATGCAGCCGAAGCCGCGGTTGTCGAGCACCACCGCGATGATCTTGTGGCCCAGCATTACAGAGGTCGCGATCTCCGAGTTGAGCATCAGGTAGGCGCCGTCGCCGACCATCACGAAGACGTTGGACGTGGGACTGGCCATCTTGGTGCCGATCCCGCCGGCCAGCTCGTAGCCCATGCAGGAGTAGCCGTACTCCAGGTGATAGCCGCGAGGGTGGCGGGTGCGCCACAGCTTGTGCAGTTCGCCGGGCAGGCCACCGGCGGCGGCGACCACGATGTCGCGCTCGCCGGCGGCGCGGTTGACGGCACCGATCACCTCGGCGTCGCTGGGCAGGTCCGTACCGCGATCGCGCGTCGCCAGCTCGACGCTGCGGTTCCAGGCCTTGCGCAGGTGGGCGGCGCGTTCGATCCAGGCCGGCGCCGGCTGCCAGTCGTCGAGCCCTCCGGCGAGGGCCGGCAGGGTCAACGCGGCATCGCCGACCACCGCCTGGCCGTGATGCTTGATCGCGTCGAAGGCGGCGACATTGAGGCTGACCAACCGCGTACGGGGCGAGATCAGCGCCCGCGAGCCGGAAGTGAAATCGCCCAGCCGCGTGCCCACTGCGAGGATCAGGTCGGCCTCCTCGGCCAGCGCATTGGCGGCGGCGGAACCGGTGACGCCGATGCTGCCCAGGTTGTGGGCGTGATCCCACGGCAGCGCCCCCTTGCCGGCCTGGGTCTCGCCCACCGGCAGCCGGTAGCGTTCGACCAGCGCGGCCAGGGCGTCGCGGGCGCCGGCATAGTGGACGCCGCCACCAGCGATCACCAGCGGCTGGCGAGCCTCGCGGAGCAGAGCGATGGCACTGGCCAGTTCGTCGACATCGGCGGCCTGGCGCCGGGGCCGGTGCACCTTCTCGACAAACAGTCGTCGGGGGAAGTCGTAGGCCATGGTCTGCACGTCCTGGGGCAGCGCCAGCGTCACCGGGCCACACTCGACGGGGTCGGTGAGCACGCGCAGCGCCTGGGGCAGCGCGGTCAGCAACTGCTCGGGCCGGGTGATGCGGTCGAAGAAGCGGCTGACCGGCTTGAAGCAGTCGTTGCTGGTCAGGGTGTGGTCGTGGAAGTTCTCGACCTGCTGAAGCACCGGATCCGGCAACCGGGTGGCGAAGGTGTCGCCGGGCAGGAACAGCACCGGCAGGCGGTTGACGTGAGCCACGGCACAGGCGGTGACCATGTTGGTCGAGCCGGGGCCGGCGGAGGCGGTACAGACCATCACCCGACGCCGCTCCAGGGTCTTGGTGTAGGCGATGGCGGCGTGGGCCATCGCCTGCTCGTTGTGGGCGCGGTAGGTTGGCAACTGCTCGCGGGCCTGATAGAGCGCCTCGCCCAGCCCGGCCACGTTGCCGTGGCCGAAGATCGCCCAGCAGCCGGAGAACAGCGGCAAAATCTCGCCATCCACCTCTACCTTCTGGGCATTCAGGTAACGCACCACGGCCTGGGCCATGGTCAGTCTGAGGCTGTCGCTCATGACACACTCTCCTTCTCGGGCCGAGCGGCACGCAGGCGCCTCCAGGTCCGGATCAGTTCGGCGTAGTTGCTCGCCACCCGCTCGACCAGCCCGGCATCGTCGATGTCTCCGGCCAGCCACGCCCGGCTGGCGGCGGAGAACAGGGTGCGGCCGACGGTGAAGCCCTTGCACCAGTCATGATGGGCAGCGGTGGAAAAGCCGTGCTTCATCGCTTCCATGGGCGCGTCGAGGCCCAGCAGCACCACCCCACGGCAGTGCGGATCCTGGCTCTCTATCACCGTGCTGACGGCTTCCCAGGAGAAGGCCGACATCGACGGTAGCTTCCACCAGTCGGGGCGGATACCGAGGTGGTAGAAGCGCATCAGCGAGCGCGCCAGGGCGCTGTCGTCGGGAGTGTCCCGGACGGGCGGGATGATCTCTATCAGCAGCTCCAGCTCGAACGCGCAGGCTGCCTGGTAGAGCTGACGCAGGCGGGCTTCCTGGTCGAGGCGCAGGGCCAGTGGATCGTCCGGGTGGTAGAACACCAGGCACTTGATGATGTGCTCGCGCGGCCAGTGGCGAAGACGCATGCCGAGATCGTCGCCATGCTGGAAGCGCAACGGGCGCGAGCCGGCCAGCTCCACCGGGCGACCGATCCACCAGCCGCGTCCGCTGGCGTCGTTGAGCGCGTCCTGGCCCAGCACGTCGTCGACCAGAATCGCCGGTGCTGTCAGGCTAGTGCTGCTGGCACCCTCCGCCGCGGCTTGCACCAGCAGGCGCTTGAGATGCGGCAGTCGTGCCGGGTCGGCATGCGCCTCGCGGGCCATGTCGAACAGCTGGCGGCGGTGATCGAAGGCCAGGCCGCAGACTTCGGGCCAGTCTTGCGGGGTACGGGTGGTGACGCGATGCAGGTGGTTGAGCCGTGCGTCGCGGTCGGGCCGGGCCAGGGTGTCGCGGCGTCCGAGATAGTCGAACAGCTCGGCCTCGGTCGGCATCGCCGGGGCGCAGCCGTGGCGCGAGACCACCAGCGCGCCGCAGGCGTTGGCGTAGGCGGCACTGGTGGCCCACGACTCGCCGCGCAGCCAGCCCCGCAGCAGCCCGCTCATGAAGGCGTCGCCGGCGCCCAGCACGTTGAGCACCTCGACTTCGACGCCTTCGACCAGGATGCCGTCCTCGAGGCGCTCGGGAATCTCGCCCTCGAACACCACGCAGCCCTGGGCGCCGAGCTTGCACACCAGGGTCGCGGGGCTGACTCGCGCGCACCGCACGCAGCGCCTCGAGGGTCCCGGTGCTGCCGCCGGCGATATGGAACTCCTCCTCTGTGCCCACGATCAGGTCGAAATCGCCCAGCCACTGCTGCAAGTGACGACTGACCTCGGCGTCGGCGACGAAGCGCGTCTCGCCGTCGCCGGGCGAGGTCAGACCCCACAGCACCGGGCGGTAGTCGATGTCGAGCACCCGCTTGACACCGTGGGCGGCGGCGGCATCGAGCGCCTTGCGGCAGGCGCGCTGGGTGGTCTCGGTGGAGAGGTGGGTGCCGGTAATCGCGAGTGCCCTGGCGCGGGCGATGAACGCCGGGTCAATCGCGCCGGCGTCGATGGCCATGTCGGCGCAGTCGCGGCGATAGAACAGCAGCGGAAAGCTGTCGCGATCCTTGAGCGCCAGCAGCACCAGCCCGGTATGGCGCTCGGGGTCGGTCTGCAGGGCACTGACGTTGACCCCGGCGCGCACCAGCTCCTCGCGCACGAAATTGCCCATCTGCTCGTTGCCGACACGGGAGAGCATGGCCGACTTCAGACCCAGGCGGGCGGTGCCGTAGGCCATGTTGCCGGAGCTTCCGCCAAGGTAGCGGGAGAAGCGGGAGACATCCTCGAGACGACTGCCGAGCTGCTCCGAATAGAGGTCCACCGCTACGCGACCTAGGCAGATCAGGTCCAGGGAGCGAGGTTTCCTGAGTGAATCCTGCATGGCGTGTCTCCACGTCGTTTGTCATCGAGTGCCGCCGAGCCTCGTGCGGCGACGAAATAAAGTGATGTATCAGTCGATCCCGATCCAGCAGCGCTCCCGATGCGAGCGCTCGATCGCGTCGATCAGGCGATTGATACGGCAGGCCTGGCGAAAATCGGGATAGAGCTCGCGCTGGCCGAGAATGCCCTCGATCAGGTCGCGGACCTCGATGATCTTCTGGTCGTTGTAGCCCAGGCCGTGGCCGGGGGCCGGGCTGAATGCGGCGTAGTCGGTGTGTTCGGGGCCGATCAGCAGGGTAGAGAAGCCGCGCCGGCCCTTGGGTCCTTCGTGGCGGTAGAGCTGCAACTCGTTCATGCGCTCCTGGTCGAACACCAGCGCGCCGTGGGTACCGGTGACACAGTAGGCCAGGCCCATCTTGCGTCCGCTGGCGATGCGCGAGGTCTCGATGTTGCCCATCAGCCCCTGGGAGAAATGCAGCATCGCCTGGGCTTGGTCGTCATTCTCGACCTCGCCCATGCCGCTGCCATCCGGCAGCGGGCGCTGGCGGATCAGCGTCTGCAGGTCGCCGCAGACCGTGGTGATCGACTGCCCGGTCAGGTACTCGGCCATGTTGAGAATGTGGGAGCCGACGTCGCCCAGCGCGCCGCTTCCCGCGGTATCGCGTCGCGTGCGCCAGTTGTGGGGCAATTCGGGGTCGGCCAGATAGTCCTCGTTGTGGCGCCCACGGAAGTGCACCAGCTCGCCGATCTCGCCGCTGGCGATGATCTCGCGGGCCAGTTGGGTGGCCGGGTTGCGGATGTAGTTGAAGCCCACCAATGTTTTTACGCCGGCACGCTCGGCGGCCACGGTCATGCGCTCGGCGGAGGCGGTGGTCAACGCCAGTGGTTTTTCCGAATAGACGTGTTTGCCCGCGGCGATGGCGGCCAGGGCCATCGACTCATGGAGAAAGTTGGGAGCGCAGATATCGACCACATCGATGGCGGGGTCGGCGACCAGCTCGCGCCAGTCGCCGGTGGCGCGGGCGAAGCCGAGTTCAGACGCCCTGCTCGCTGCCAGGGCGGCGTCGGTCTCGGCCAGCAGGTCGCAGACCGGCAGCGCCGGCAGGGTGAACACCCGTGGGGCGGCGTGCAAGGCGATGGCGTGGGCCTTGCCCATGTAGCCGGTGCCGATCAAACCGATGTTGAGTGTCTGTTGCATGGCGTGGTTCCTGGATGGGAGGCGGATGCATCGACGCGGTGGATGAGCTGCACGCACGGGCTCGGGAGCGCGGCGGTCGCATTTAGCGACGGCATCGGCTGACGCCACTACCGCGGCCGTGGGTAAAAGCGTCAGGAGATGGCAGCACGGGATGCGGTCTGGCTCTCCGCCGGCGTGCGCTGAAACTCGGCCAGCTCGGCATCCAGGCTCTCCAGCTCGGCGCCGCCGGCCATCATGTTGAGCACCTCCTCGCGGCTGATCTCCGACTTGCGGAAATAGCCCAGACTGGTACCGCGCTTGAGCAGGGTGAAGGCGTCGGCCACCGGGTAGGCGTGGTGGACGTTGTGGGTGATGAAGATCACCGCCAGCCCGTCGTTGCGCGCCTTGGCGATATAGCGCAGCACCACCGAGGCCTGCTTGACCCCCAGCGCCGAGGTGGGTTCGTCGAGGATCAGCACCTTGGCGCCGAAGTAGACCGCCCGCGCGATCGCCACGCACTGGCGCTCGCCGCCGGAGAGCGTGCCCACCGGCTGACTGGGATCGCGCACGTCGATGCCGATCCTGGCCATCTCCTCCATGGCGATGCGGTCGGCCTGCTTCCAGTCGATGCGCTTGAGCGGTCCCCAGCCCACGGTCGGTTCCCGGCCCATGAAAAAGTTCCGGGTGATCGACATCAGCGGGATCATCGCCAGGTCCTGGAATACCGTGGCGATGCCGCTATCCAGGGCGTAGGCCGGCGACTTGAAGCGCACCGGTTCGCCGGAGACCCGCATCTCGCCCGAGGTGGGCTTGTGGACCCCGGAGAGCGTCTTGATCAGGGTCGACTTGCCGGCGCCGTTGTCGCCCAGCAGGCACATCACCTCGCCGGCGTGGACGTGCAGCGAGACGTCGTTGAGGGCAATGACGTTGCCGAAATGCTTGCTGACGTGGCGCATTTCGATCATCGGGACGGTGTCGTTCATCAGCGAGCCTCCATCATCTTCTTGCGCACGAAGTTGTTGAACAGCACCGCGATCAACAACATGACGCCGAGGAAGACCTTGAACCAGTCGGTATTGACGCCGGTATAGAAGATGCCCATCTGCACCATGCCGAAGATCAGCGCGCCGAGGGCGGCGCCGACCGCCGACCCGTAGCCGCCGGTGAGCAGGGCACCGCCGATGACCACTGCGATGATCGCCTCCAGCTCCTTGAGCATGCCGCGGATGGTATCGGCGGAGCCGGTGTCCATGACCTGCAGGCTGGCGAAGACGGTGGCCGAGAGCGCGGTGAAGATGAACAGCGATATCTTGACGCGGTGAACCGGCACCCCGGAGTTGCGCGCGGCGTTGGCATCCCCGCCGCTGGCGAAGATCCAGTTGCCATAAGGCGTGAACAGCAGCATCCAGGTAGCCAAGGCGGTCAGCCCCAGCCACCAGACGATCGACACCGGGATGCCGGTCACCATCGGATTGCCGGCGAAGTTGGTGGCGATCCAGCCGTGGCTGGCCATCCATGCGAACAACCCGGTGGCGACCTCGCCGGAAAAGAGCGTCGCCAGCCAGTCGTGGGGGATATGATTCTGAATGCCGCCGATCTGGGTGCGTCCGGTAAGCAGGCGGCAGCCGCCGATGGCCAGCCCACGCAGGATGAACAGGAAGGCGAGGGTGACGATGAATGAAGGTAGGCCGGTGCGGTTGACCAGATAGCCGTTGCACCACCCGACCAGAACCGCACAGACGAACGCCAGCAGCAGCGCCGCCCACAGCGGCCAGCCGTACTGCACGGTGGGAATCGCGATGATGATGCCTGCCAGCCCGATCATCGAGCCGATGGAGAGGTCGAACTCGCCGCCGATCATCAGCAGGGCGGCGGCCGTGGCCAGAATGCCCAACTGGGCGGAAACCTCCAGAAAGTTCATGATGCCGGCGGGCGTGAACATGCCGGTGCCGCTGGCGGCGACGATGAAGAAGGCGAGCACCAGTACGGTGCCGGCGATGGCGCCCAGTTCCGGGCGCCGCATGATCTTCTTCCAGGTCGCGACGGCGGCGATGCGCTCGTCCTCCCGGGTAGCGTCTTTGGCTGCGGGGGTTGCTGTCATGGCAGTGATCTCCTGCGATTCGCGATGGCGGGGCGGGCCGGAAACTAGCGAATGCCCTTCTTGCTAAGCTCCATCACTTGTGCCGCGTTCTGCTTGGTGACGAAGCCGGGACCCGTTGCCACGTCGCCGGCCGGCATCAGGCCGTTCTGGGCGTACTGCTCGAGGAAGATCACCGGCAGGTAGCCCTGCAGGTACTGTTGCTGGTCGATGGCGAAATCCAGCCCGCCCTGCTGAAGCGCCAACAGGATGCCGGGGGAGAGGTCGAACGTGCCCAGCGTGAATTGATCGGTGACGCCCTCGTCGCGCATGGCCTGGATCATCGGCTCCGCCGAGATCGGACCCAGCGTGAGGATGCCTTTGATATCCCGATGCTGATTGAGATAGGCAATGATGGCGTTGCGGATTTCGGTGGGGTCGTAGGAGGTCGCGAGCTGATCGGCGTTGCCGTCGAAGCCGTCGATGAAGCCGTCGCAGCGCTGATCGAGGCCCTGGTTGCCCTGTTCGTGGTTGATGCACAAGCCTTTCTCGACCCCCATCTCGCGCATCCGCTCGGCGGCAGCCTTGCCGGCCTCGTATTCGCTCTGACCGATGTGGAGCAGAGCGCCGTATTTGGCCGCCGCGTCTCCCCCCGAGTTGATGGTGATGACCGGGATGCCCCTGTCGGAGGCGTTTTGCACCACTTTTCCGAGGGCGTTCTCGTCGGTGAAGGAGATGATCAGACCGTCGGGATCGGAGGCGATGGCGGCCTGGGCCAGCTGCTGCATCTGGGCCATGTCGAAGGTCGAGGGAGAGCGGTATTCGAGCGTGTCGCCCATCTGCTTGGCTGCTTGCTCGGCCCCATTCTTGACCACGGTCCAGAACGGATCCGACGGCACCCCATGGGTGACCATGACGAAGCGATGATTGGCGGCGCTGGCCAGGGCCGAGGTCGTCAGGCAGGCGGCGGCGAGCGTGATGGCGAGAAGGCGTTTGTGAGATCGCATGGTGGATCCTCTTTATCGTTGTCTTCCGGATAGCGGGTGACGTGACACTCGGCTCAGCCCGCGCCAAAGAATATAAATTTCATTTTCCCCGTAATACAAATCATTTGTTCTATACTTTGGTATGAATGGAATTTTTATTCCAAAATCTCTAAGCTTGCTTCCATTGCTGCCCGATCCTGAAACGGGATCGCAAGCCGTGCTTTTTACAAGGGTTTTTCTCATGCCTATTCAGGATTTCGAGGCACTCGAAAGCCAGATCACTGAAGCGTATGCCTCGCTCAGCCGCCGGCTGCAGCAGACGGCGAGATTCCTGCTCGATAATCCTCAGGAGGTTGCGTTCGCGACCGTCGCCAAACTGGCGGATCAGGCTGGCGTCACTCCCTCGACGCTGATCCGTTTCGCCAACAGCTTCGGTTTCACCGGATTTTCGGAGATGCAGGAGCTGTTTCGTGCGCGTTTGGTCAATGAGCTGCCCAATTACGCGGAGCGTATCCGCGCCGTGCGCGCGGCCACTGGGGAAAACCCGGACAGCACCCAACTGCTGTGGGAGTTCGCCGAGGCCAACCGGCATGCTCTGGAAGGTCTTCCGAGTCGCATCGATCCCGACGACCTGGAGCGCGCGCTGGACATTCTCGAGCAAGCGGAGATCGTTCATGCCATCGGCGCGCGGCGCAGTTTCGTGGTGGCCAGTTATGTCACCTACGCGCTGCACCACATCGACAAGCGAGCAGTCCTGATCGATGGCCTGGGTGGTATGCACAGCGAACAGGTCAAGGCGATCGGTGCCCGTGATGCGCTGCTGGTGGTGAGCTTTTCACCCTATGCCGAGGAGACCCGGCAGGCAGCCAGCAGTGCGGGCGGGCGCAACATTCCGCTGGTCGTGATCACCGATTCGAGCCTTAGCCCGCTGGCACGCCTGGCTGACGTGGCGCTGGTGGTGCAAGAGGCCGAGGTCAAGAGCTTTCGCGGGCTGAGCGCATCACTGTGCCTGGCCCAGGCCTTGGCGATCGCACTGGGGGTGCGTCAGGACCGAGCTACGGAGTCCGCAGGCTCGGGATCGACCACGTCCGGACCGGTGGGTGTCATATCCGATGATGGGTCGGGCCGACGAGGCTCACGAGATTAAAGGAGATAGCCTATGAAACTGGCGCTGATCGGTGCCGGGCGGATCGGCAAGGTACACGCCGCCGCCATCGCCGCACACCCCGAGATCGTCCTGGCCGGGGTGTGCGACCACGACCCGGCGGCAGCCCGGCGACTGGCCGAAACCCACGACGGCCAGGTGCTGGCGGTGGATGCGGTGTTCGACGATGCCGAGATCGACGCCGTGCTGATCGCCTCCAGCACGCCCACCCACGCCGACTACCTCGAGTGCGCGGCGCGGGCCGGCAAGGCGATCCTGTGCGAGAAGCCGATTGCCCTCGACCTGACCCGCACGCGGGAAGCGCTGGCGGTGCTGGCGGCGCACCCGGTGACCTGCGCCCTGGGCTTCAACCGCCGCCACGACCCCCAGTTCGCCGCGCTCAAGCAGGCCATCGTCGAGGGGCGCATCGGCCAGTTGGAGACGCTGACCCTGATCAGTCGCGATCCGTCGCCGCCGCCGGCGGAGTACGTCGACGCTTCCGGCGGCCTGTTCCGCGACATGACTATCCACGACTTCGACATGGCACGCTGGCTGCTCGACGAACCGATCCACGCCATTCATGCCGAGGGCGCCTGCCTGATCGACCCGGCGATCGGTGCCGCCGGCGACATCGACACCGCGATGATCACGCTCGTCACCGCCAGTGGCCGGCTTTGCCATATCGACAATTCGCGCCGCGCCAGCTATGGCTACGACCAACGCATCGAGGCGTTTGGCAGCCTCGGCATGCTCCAGGCACAGAACGAGACCGAGACGCGCCTTCGCTTCGCCGGTGCGGCGGGCCAGGTCGAGGAGAACCCGCAGCCCTTCTTCCTCGAGCGTTACGCCCGTGCCTATCGGCGCGAGCTGGATGATTTCGTTGCCAGCTGGCGCGAAGGCCGATCACCGCTGGCGGGCGCCGAGGACGGCCTGCAGGCGCTCCGCCTGGCCAGCGCCGCGGATCTCTCGCGCCGCGAGGGCCGCCGCGTGGCGCTGAGCGAGATCGACTAGCCAGCTATCCATGCGGCGTCGCCCGGTGCCGCCTTGTGAACAGGAGGAATCTGGATGGAATCGCTTCGTATACGGCCTCATGCGGCCGACGATCAGGGGTGCGTACTCGACGTCACGCCCCGATCCGCCGGCTGGGAGTACGTCGGTTTTCGCGTGCACCGCCTGTCGGCCGGACAGTGCCTGGAGGCGCACACTGACGATCGCGAGCACTGCCTGGTGCTGCTGAGTGGCCGTGCCACGGTCGCCAGCGGGGAGCAGCGTTGGGACAACATCGGCGAGCGCATGAGCGTGTTCGAACGGGTCCCGCCCCACGCCGTCTACCTGCCCGATGGCGTCGGCTACCGGGTAGAGGCCCTGACCGATCTGGAACTGGCGGTGTGCAGCGCGCCGGGGCACGGCGGACACCCCGCTCGCCTGATCGCGCCCGGGCAGATCCGGCGCAGCACCCGCGGCGAGGGCAGCAACGTGCGCCACGTCCACGATATCCTGCCGGAGACGGAACCCGCCGACAGCCTGCTGGTGGTGGAGGTCTACACGCCGGCCGGCAACTGGTCGAGCTATCCGCCCCACAAGCACGACGTCGACGACCTCCCGCGGGAGTCGCGGCTGGAGGAGACCTACTACCATCGTATCGACCCACCCCAGGGCTATGCCGTGCATCGCGTCTACACCGACGACCGTTCGCTGGACGAGACCATGGCGGTAGAGAACGGCGATTGCGTCCTGGTGCCGCGGGGCTACCACCCGGTGGGCGCGGCCCACGGCTACCAGCTCTACTACCTCAATGTCATGGCCGGCCCGCGACGGGTGTGGAAGTTCCACAATGATCCCGACCATGAGTGGATGCTTGGCCAGTGAGGTAGTGTCGATCATCGTGAAATCCGCGAACTCGGGCTGTCATTCCGGCGGTGCGCACAAATTCGCCGGGAGCGAATTTGAACGGCCCCAGGCCGGCCTTCGGTGACCGCCAGGGATGGCGGTCATAGCGCAGCGAATAGCCGGAGCGTAGAGCCCACGTAGGCATTCAGGCGGTGATTGATCACACTAGAACGACACGCTGGCCTGCAGCGTGACCTCCAGCGGTTCGCCGACCACCACCCGAGTGTCGCCGCCGCTGGAGGGGTAGTAGGTGGTATCGAACAGGTTTTTCACGTTGAGCTGCAGGTGGGTGTTGTCGCCTAGCCAGCGGTTGTCCACGGCGACGAAGGCATCGGCCACGGTGTAGTCGTCGAGACTGAAGCTGTTGTCGCTGTCGCCCTCGCGCGAGCCGACGTAGCGCACGCCGCCGCCGACCCGCCAGTGGCCGAAGTCGGGATTCAACGCCAGTTCCCGCGCCAGCAGCAGCGACGCGGTGTGACGCGCCACGTTGGGAAGTTCGTTGCCCTCGGTTCCGCCATCCGCGTCGTCGAGCACCTCGGCGTCGGTATAGGCGTAGTTGGCGAGGATCGACAGCCGATCGGTCACTTCGCCCTGGACGGAGAGTTCGACCCCCTTCGAGCCGCTCTTGCCCACCGCCCGCGAGACGCCGTTGTCGCTGACGACGACGTTCTCCTTGGTGATCTCGAAATAGGCCAGCGACGCTTGCAGCCGGTCTGCCAGGAAGCGACGCTTGATTCCGGCTTCCCAGCCATGGCCTGTCTCCGGGTCGAAGCTCTGGCCTGAGTCGGCATCCGGTTCGTTGGGTACGAACGACTCGCTGTAACTGGTGTAGAGCGAGGTCCGTGGCGTCAGCCTGTAGAGCAGGCTGGCGTGGGGCAGGAAGATATTGTCTTGGGTATCGGTTTCGACCACGAAGGGGCGCCCCTTGCCGCCATACTGTTCGGTATGCTGATAACGGCCACCCAGGCCGAGAATCCAACGTTCTCCCAGGTGGAGGTTGTCGTCGAAATAGGCGGCGGTGCTGTTGATCTCGTCGAGACGGTGGCTGGTGCTGTCGAGATAGGTGGCGCCGTCTAGGGTCAGGTCGCCGTTGTCCGCGTCGTAGATCGAAAAGGTGTCGGTGGCGCCGCGATAGCGGTCGGCCAGATAGTCGCGGCGGCGTTCATGGTCGAGTCCGAGGGTCATCTCGTGGCGGATGCCGGCTAGTTCGACATCGCCCAGCAGTTCGGCGGCGGTATAGATCACCCGGCGGTCGAAGCCATGGTTGGCGTCCGCGCGTCGTTTCACGGTGCCGTCCTCGGCGACGCTCAGTACCCGAGGCTGGCCGTCGTCGTACTGGCGGCGGTTCCAGCCATAGGTCAGGCGGCTGGTCCAGGCGGCGTTCAGATCCTGCTCCCAGCGCGCCGTGAACGACTGGTCGTGGCCGGTCACCCGCGACCAGCTCTCGTCGAGACGGCGCTTGCGCGGCACGTCGATGGGGTCGCCATCGACGAAGGCGGTGCCGCGATCCAGGGTCAGGTCGTAGTCGCGATACTCATAGGCGAACCAGAGCCGGGTATCGTCGTCTTTCCAGCTCAGCGAGGGCGCGATCACCGTCTGCCGGTTGCTGCCGAAGTCCCGCCAGTAGTCCTCGTCCTGCTGGCCGACGATGAAGCGGAAGGCGGCACCGCTGTCGCCCAGCGGCCCGGTGACGTCGACGCTGGCATCGCCACCGCCAAACGAACTGCCCTCGCCGCTGATGATGCGCTGCCACGAGTACTGCGGCCTCTTGCTGACGACGTTGATCACCCCGCCCGGCTCCTGGATGCCGTAACGAAACGAGCTTGGTCCCTTGAGCACTTCGATGCGCTCGATGGTGAACAGCGGAAAGGTGTTACGCGGCTGGCGGATGCCGTCGCGCAGGATCGAGCCGTCGCTGTTGCTGCCGAAGCCGCGCTTGATGAAGCCCGCCTCGGTGCCGCCCATGGTGTTGCCCTGGGTGATGCCGTTGACGTAGCCCATGGCGTCGGTCAACGAATCGGCACCGATGTCCTCGAGCATCCGGGCGCTGACCTGATCGACCGTGCGCGCCTGGCTCAGGAAGTCGGTGGCGCGACCGGTGACCATGCTGGTGGGGCCCGGGCGATAGGTGTCGTCGACCGGCGCCGCCTTGACGACCAGCGGGTCGAGGGCCGTGGCGCCGGTCTCGGCGGCCTGCGCCACGGGGTGGTACAGCACGGCCATTGCCAGCGCCATCGGCGAGCATCGGCGGAGTCTGGGGGTGATACGCATGACAGGGGTTCCCGGAGTGATCTCGTTATCGCGGGTCTCGAGACCCGTCGTTGGTATTGCCGTCAAGGCGGGTTGCCGGCGTAGGTCGCCTGGAAGGTGCCGCTGGCATCGATCGGCATGAACCGGCGATAGAGCGACTCCAGCGTCTCTTCGGGGTCGAGCGCCGCGCATTGGCGAGGATGCAGCCAGCCGGCGATGGCCTGCAGCGCCACCACCGAGAACGGCCCCTGGTGATAGCCGTGCCAGAGCGCATGAAAGCCGCCATCGTTGACCGCCGACAGCGTCGGCCAGCCTGGGCGACGGGCCACGACATCGACCATGTCGCGCTGGGTATCGCTCTCCTCGACGCCAAAGCCGGCGCGAACCGAGCCACCCTTCGGCCACTGCGCGGCGGTGGCGATGATGACGTCGGGGTCGCGGGACAGAATGGTTTCCGGATTGAGCACGTTTTCGGTGCCTGGGCTCATGCCGGCAGCGATATTGTTGCCCCGGGCGTACGCCACCAGGTCGGCGAGGCCGGAGTCGAAGTTGCTGCGGCAGCAATCGACCCTGAGTCCAGGAGCGATATCGATCAGCACGCTGGGTCGCCGGGTGACGGCAGCGAGACAGTCGTCGACCGCGGCCTGCTCGGTCTCGAGCTGCTGGATCATCGCGTCGGCGCGGGATTCCGCGCCCAGGGCGCGGCCCAGCAGCCGCAACGATGGGACGGTGTCCGCCAGCGGATGCTCGCGGAAGTCGACGAACAGGATCGGTATTCGTAGTGCCTCCAGCTGCGCCCGCAACGGCGATGTCTGCAGCTCGCGATAGCGTGAGACATCGGCGATGATCAGATCTGGATCGAGGGTGATCAGCGCTTCGGCGCCCAGCATGGCGTTGTTCGCCGTCCCCGGTGCCGGCAGGTCGGAAAGGGCGGGCAAGGCCGCCTCGAACCGGGACTGGGCCACCGGATCGAAGCTCTCGAGCGAGCCGCGCCAGCCGCTCATGCGCGCGACGGGATCGGGCAACAGCGCGGCGAGGGCGAACAGGTGACGCGGGTTGTCGAGGAAGATGCGCTGTGGCGGGGCCTGCAGCGTGAGCTCCTGGCCAGCCAGGTCGGTCAAGGTGACGGGGAAGTGGGGTGTCGCGACAGGGTCGGTGCTCTCCGACGCCATCGCGGTCATCGACCACAGCAGCGCTGAACCGATCGCTATGATGGCCAGGCCAAGCCGGCTGGCGAAAAGCGCGCGCATCATTTTTCTTCTATCTGATTAAAGATAATCATTATCATTGTTATTTGTGGCACGGTCAACGCGGCTCGAGTCGCCATTCCCGCCCTGGACGGTGCCTCGGAGGCCTCGGGAATACGGCTAACCAACCGAATTCAGGTGGTCGCTCCCGAAGGGCTCGATCGTCCAGCGCTTGCCGCCCGTGGGAGCGATCCACAGTGGAATCGCGTTGGCCGAGCGTGGTCCGGCCGGGCTGCCCTGGGTCAACCCGCGTACGGCGCGTACCAGCCCGGAGTGGCCGACGATCAGCGGCGTGTCGGCTTCCTCTAGCAGGGCGTTGAGGGTGGTGGCGATGCGTTCGACGAACGTCTCCCAGGATTCGCCGCCCGCGGGCGTGCCCAGGTAGGGGATGGTGTCGGGAATCGTCTGGCCCTCCAGCTCGCCCCAGTGGCGCTCCATCAGTCCATCGACGACACGATCCGGCGCGCGACCCAGCGCCAGTTCGGCGGTGCGGTAGGCGCGCTGCAAGGGGCTGGAAGCCACCAGCGACCAGTCGATGTCGCCCAGCAGTGCCCGCGCGCGTCGCGCCTCCTCCTCGCCCCGCGGGGTCAGCGCCACGTCGTGCTGGCCACCGATGCGGCGTTCGAGATTGCGGGTACTCTGGCCATGACGCAGGAAGACGAAGGGGCGACGAATCAAGGTGGGCATGGCGATGGGCTCCAGCGCATCAGCAAAGCGACCATCTTACCCGGCCCGGTGGGGCTGTCATCCCCCGGCGGTGTCGACCTGGAAGCGTGCGGTGGCCGGATCGGCGCGGTAGTGACGGGCCCAGGCCGGTGCCTCCCGCGCCAGAGTCAGCACGCCGTCGAGAATGCGCGCCACCTGGGCGTCGTCGTGCAGAACGTTCAGGCTCAGCCGTATCCAGCCGGGCTTCTCCAGCTCGTGGCCCTGGCCCAGCCGCTCGACCAGCGCTCTGGAGGCCGCGGCGTCGATGCCGAGCAGGCGGTGGGCGTAGGGGCCGGCGCAGGCGCAGCCGCCGCGAGCCTGGATGCCGTGGACGTCGGACAGCATGCGGGTGAAGAGCTGATGATGGATCCGGTTGCCGGCATCGTCGCGCACTCGAAAGGAGAAGATCGGCAGTGCGTGCACGTCCTGGCGGCCGAGCAGTTCCAGCCGCGGCTCGTCGGCCCAGCAGGCGAGCGCGCGTCGGCGCAGCTCGGCATCGCGCCGGGCGATCTCGGGCAGCCCGATGGCCGCCTTGACCAGTAGTGCCAGCGCGGCGCGAATGTCGCCGACCACATTGGGGGTGCCGCTCTCCTCGCGGGCTTCGAGACGGCTGCTGTAGTGGTGTGTCCAGGGCGAGACGAAGCTGACCGTGCCGCCGCCGGGCAGCGACGGTGTGCGGCGGTGAACGAGTGTGTCGCGGACCACCATGACGCCGGACGCCCCAGGGCCGCCGACGAACTTGTGCGGCGAGAAGACGATGGCATCCTTGCGGCAGTCCGGCGCGGGCGCCATGTCCATCGCCAGGTAGGGGCCGCCGCCGGCGTAGTCCCACACCGCCAGGGCGCCGCGTCGCTTGAGGCGCCGGGTGATGTCGTCGACGTCGCTGACGATCCCGGTGACGTTGGAGGCGGCCGAGAAGGCGCCCACGATCAGATCGCTCCCGGCGACGGTATCCAGCGCCCGCTCCAGCGCCACGGTGTCCGGCCCCCCGGCGTCGCCCTCGGGAATCTCCACCAGCACGGCGCCGCTCTCCCGCCACGGCAGGAGGTTGGAGTGATGCTCGTAGGGGCCGACCAGCACGCTGACCCGCTCGCCACGCCGCACGCGGGCGGCGATATCGAGCAGCGCCACGATCCGGTTGATGCCGGCGGTGGCGCCGCTGCCGCTGAACACCACGTGGCAATCCTCGGCGTTGAGCTCCCGCGCGATCAGCGTCCGCGCCTCCTGGCGCAGCCGGGTCATGGTCTGCCCGCAGTGCGAAGCCTCGGTGTGCGAGTTGGCGTAGAACGGCAGGATCTCTTCGCTGATGAAGCGCTCGACCTGGCGCAGCGCACGGCCGGAGGCGACGTAATCGGCGTAGAGCAGCCGCCGTTCGCCGAAGGGAGTGACGAACGGCATGTCGTTGCCGATCAGACCTTTCCGCAGCCGGGTCAGCAGATCCGGTCCGGACAGGGAGCGGCGAAAATCGGCGAGCGTCGTCATGGCGGCACCTTGGTGTGGGAAGGGGAGGGTGTGGAAAGGGGAGCGCGAGTGTTCAGCGAGTCCGGCTATGATATCTCGACACGAGCAGGTAGATTTCTCGATATGACCCGTTAATCAATCATTGCGCGAGTGATTTGACACCATGAGCGACGCCAAATTAGATCATTTCAACCTCGCTATTCTGCGTACGTTGCAGCAGCGTCCCGGGCTCTCCCAGCGCGAGCTGGCGGAGCGGGTCAATCTCTCCCAGAACGCTTGCTGGCGGCGGGTCAAACAGCTCGAGGAGGCGGGCGTGATCGAGGCTCGGCGGCTGGTACTGAGCCGTCAGGCGCTGGGATTCGGGCTGGTGGTGTTCTCCATGATTCGCACCCGTAGCCACTCGCGGACCTGGCTGGCGGCGTTCCGCGAACATGTGCTGGGGATTCCCGAAGTGATCGACTTCTATCGTATCGGCGGCGACTACGACTACATGCTCAAGATCGTGACGCGGGACATCGGTGCCTTCGATCTGATCTACCAGCGCCTGATCGACGGTTTCGAGATCGACACCGTGACCTCCTACTTCGCCATGGAGGCGCTGGCGGAGAGCCGCCCGCTGCCGGTGTGACGATGACTCACGACCGGGCCGCGGTCAGTGTTTCAAACCGTCTGCCACAGCATCGGATCCGGATCACCCAGCGTCGTGGCGATGATCCGCAGGGCGTGTTCCAGCGCTTCGCGGCTCTCGGCGGCGCTGATGCAGACACGGATCGCCTGGGGCGCGCTGACGCTGCCGAGGCAGAAGCTTTCGGCCGTGCTGACGTTGACTCCTTGCGCCTGGAGCTGGCTCACCACATGGCTGGTACGCAGCTCGCCCGGTAGCGGCAGCCACAGATAGAATCCGCCGCGATGCCCACGCGGGGAGAACTCGCCCAGCCTTTCCATCGCGCGGTCAAAGCGCCATTCGAGCTCTTCGCGCTGCCATTGCAGCAGTGCATCGGCGTCGCCGCTCTCGATCCAGCGGCAGACCAGCGAGGCCATCAGCGGCGGCGGCATCCAGCTCTGCGCCCGCAGTGCCGCCGTCAATCGCCCCTGCAGCGCCGGTGGCGCGCGCATGGCGCCGACGCGCAGGCCGCCGCCGAGCAGCTTGGCGACCGAGAACAGCGTCACCGTGCACTCGGGGGCCAGGCGATAGAGCGGTGTCACCGGTTCGTCATCGAGCTGGGGGTGGATGTCATCCTCGATCAGCCAGAACTGCCGCTCCCGGGCCAGGGCGACCAGGGCATGACGGCGGGTCTCGCTCAGCCTCGCGGTGGTGGGGTTATGGCAGTCCGGCATCAGGTAGAGCGCGCGAAACGGCTGCTGTTCGAAAGCACGCGCCAGCGCATCGATGTCGATGCCTTCCTGGTCGTGGGCGATCGCCACGCTCTTCAGCGACAGCTGCTGCAGGCCGCTGATCAGGCCCGGATAGGTCAGGCGCTCGGCTGCCAGCCGTTCGCCGGGCGACAGCAGGGCGCTGAGGCTCAGGAAGATGCCATGCATGCCGCCCTGATTGATCAACAGCTCATCCGCCGGGACGGCGCGGCCCAGCGTTGCCAGCCAACCCGAGATCACCTCTCGCTGCCACTCCTGGCCGGCCTCCGGTTGATAGTCGATAGCCGCCCGCAACAGCGCCGGATCGTGCTGAATCGAGCGCATCGCATTGGCCAGCGATGCTTCGCGTCGCGGGTGGGGCGGCGGCAGCGACAGGCTAAGATCGACGATGCCGCTGTCCGGCGCGGCGCGGCGGACATGATCGAAAGCCGGATGGGGCGCCCCCGTATCGCGCACATAGGTACCGCTGCCGACACGTGCGGTGACGACCCCGCGCTGTTCTGCGAGCGCGTAGGCACGGGTGACCGTACCGACGGTGACGCCGAGGGCGTCCGCCAGGCGCCGTTGCGGCGGCAGCTTGGCGCCCGCCGTCAGTTCGCCGCTGGCGGTGGCGGTGGCGATGGCATCGGCCAGTTCGCGGTAGCGCGGGCCTTGCCCAGGTAGAACGGGAATCCAAATTGTCATGGTGACAAAAATCGAGTTGACCGGAATATTAGGCGGTTTATGCTCGAATTGTTCGGTCTTTGGGCCGCAAAGTCAATAAATTGTACCCATACGATTTTGAGAAACGGTTCTCCGAGAGGTCTCCGATGTCTACCGCCCTGATGTTCCGCGAACTGCCTTACGCCCGGGAAAGCCTGGCGACCGTATTGTCGACGACAGGGGCAATTGGCGAAGACGGCGTGGTGGTGACGGATGCCACACTGTTCTATCCCCACGGTGGCGGACAGCCGGGGGACCGGGGTGTGTTCATCACCGCCGATGGCCGCACCTTGACGGTTCATGACACGCGCAAGGGCGCCAACGGGCAGGTCCATCACCTGCTCGACCCGAACCATGGGCTGGAGGCAGGGCAGAGCGTCACCCAGCAGATCGACTGGGCGCTGCGCTACGCCCACATGCGCATGCACACCGCGCTGCATCTGCTGTCCGTCGTCGTTCCCCATGGCGTCACCGGCGGCAGCATCGGTGCCGATCGTGGCCGGCTCGATTTCGATCTCGGCGAGGCCAGCTTCGACAAGGAGGAGCTGAGCGAGCGGCTCAATGCGCTGATCGCAGCCGACTATCCGGTGACCAGCGAGTGGATCAGCGAGGCCGAGCTCGACGCCCGGCCCGAATTGGTGAAGACGATGTCGGTGGCACCGCCACGCGGCGCTGGCGAGATCCGGATGGTCCGCATCGGCGACGTCGACTATCAACCCTGCGGTGGCACACACGTCGCCTCCACCGCCGAGGTCGGCCCGATCCAGGTCGCCAGCATCAAGAATCGCGGCGCGCGCAATCGCCGCTTCACCCTGACCTGGGCGGAAGCGCCGGGCGGTGGCCAATGACCTCGCTGGCCTGGTGGTTCTCGGTGGCGCTGTTCTCGATCTCGATGACCGGCACGCCCGGCCCCAACAACGTGATGTTGACCGCCTCCGGCGCGCTCTACGGCTATCGCCGCACGCTGCCGCACATCTTCGGCATCATGGCCGGCTGTTTCGTGCTGTTCATGGCGGTGGCGCTGGGGCTCGGCGTGCTGTTCGAGCGCTTTCCGGTGGTTCAGCAGGCGCTCAAGGTCATCGGCGCCATCTACCTGCTCTACCTGGCGTGGAAGATCGCCACAGCGCCACCACCGGACCTGGCTGCCAGGGAGGGCGCGCGACCGCTGACCGCATGGCAGGCGGCGGTGTTCCAGTTCGTCAATCCCAAGGCGTGGGTCATGGGTATCGCGCTGATCGCCGGGTTCATGCCGCACCAGGGATCACTGATCGTGAACGCGACCGTGCTGTCACTGTTCATGGAGTTCGTCGGGTTTTTCTGCATCTCGTGCTGGGCCGGTTTCGGCATGGCGATCGGCAGGTTGTTGAAGACGCCACGAGCGTGGCGCGTCTTCAACGGCGTGATGGGGCTGGCGACGGCAGCCTGCGTGGGCTTCATCCTGAGCTAGCACGATGCGAAGCTAGAACGACGAGCCCGGCTGACGCAGGAACTCGATCTCCTCCGGTGTCGATTTTCGCCCCAGGATCGCGTTGCGATGCGGGTAGCGGCCGAAGCGTTCGATGATCTCGCGGTGGCGCTGCTCGAAGCGGACCTGCTCCTCCATCCCGGGCTGATCGAACAGCCCGGTCGCCCGGTCGTGGATCGCCAGCGACTCACTGTGCATGAACGGCATGTAGACGAAGATCCGCTGCGGCGTGGGTAACCTGGCGTCATCGCCGGCGGCGATCGTCTCCTGCGCCAGGGCGAGGGCCAGCGGATCCTGGGCGAAGGCGGCCGGGGTGTCGCGATGAACGTTGCGCGAGAACTGGTCGAGTACCAGGATTTCCGCCAGCCGGCCGGGAGGCGTCTCGCGCCACCGCCAGCATTCGCAATGCGCGGCGGCGGCCAGCGTCTCGCCGAAGCGCTCGGCGATGGCGCGATCCAGCTCCGTGTCCTTGCGGAACCAGTCCTTGGGAGTCAGCGCCTCGAACCAGAAGTCGAGAACCTGTTGTGGCGTGGCGATCGTCATCGAGTCGGCCTCCGGGCCAGCGGATGGGGCATCGAGTCCGGCAGCTTATCGCACTGCGGCCCTGGCGCCATAGATGACGAGCCGCGGGGGGCGTACGGAGATCAGGCTGGCACCAGGGCCCGGTCGCGCCGACGGATCTGCCAGGCGAAGCCGAAGCCGACCGGCAGTACCGCGACGGCGGCGAGGGCCAGGGTCGGCGTGGTACCGGACAGCGCGATGATGCCGCCGCCGACGGCGGTACCCAGCGACTGCCCGGTGAAGAAGGCGGTGGAGAATAGCGAGACGGCAGCGCCACGTCGCTCCGGCGCCATCTGGGTGGCGGTGGTCTGCAGTGTGTTGTGGAGCATGTAGAAGCCCAGCCCGAACAGATAGCAGCCGATGACGGCGACGCCAGGTGTCGGCTTCAGGCAGATGGCGGCCAGTGCGATCGCGATCAGCACGCAGCCCAGCTGGCACAGCCCGCTCTCGCCGAGTCTCGGCACCAGTCGCCGTGCCAGCAGCGCGAAACTCAAGCCGCCGAGCGCGAACACCGCCAGGATCATCCCGGCCTCGGTCAGCGGCAGTCCGCCGACGACATGCAGGTGGCTGGCGACGAAGGCGAAACCGCAGAACACCGCGGCGCCTTCGCAGAACACCGCGATCAGCACCACCCTCGGCCAGGACTTCTGCAGCACGTGACGCAGGCTCACGCCGAGCGACTCCGGCTTGCGCCCCTGGGGCCGCTCGTGACGTCCGGCGCGATACCACAGCAGCCCACTGGCGGCGGCGAACAGCAGGGTATAGACCAGAAACGGCCACTGCCACCAATCCTGTTCCGCCGCCAGCCCACCGAACGTCTGGCCGCAGGCCAAACCACAGATCTGCCCGATC
Organism: Salinicola corii; assembly: GCF_008298015.1. Lineage (GTDB taxonomy): Bacteria > Pseudomonadota > Gammaproteobacteria > Pseudomonadales > Halomonadaceae > Salinicola > Salinicola corii. The sequence goes on from NZ_VTPX01000004.1 coordinate 384,444, forward strand.
AGAAAGCGTGCCAGCACCGCCTGGCGCTGCTCGTAGGGGACGTTGTCGCCGATCCACGCCATCGCCAGCGGGATGACCGCGGCGCACCCCACGCCCGCCAGCATGCGTGCCGCGATCAGCGTGGCCAGACTTCCCGACAAGGCACACAGCAAGCTGGCCACGGCGGCGAGCAGGGAAAACAGTGAAATCACGCGCAGCTTGCCGTAACGGTCTCCGCTCGGCCCCAGCACCAACTGCAGGCAGCCGTAGACGATGGCGAAGGCGGTGATGGCCCAGGAGGCGGCGCTCAGGGTGGTGGTATAGACCTCGGCGAGGCGCGGCAGCATCGGATCGAGGATGCGCTGGGTGGCGGAGGCGCAGAAGGCGGTCATCGCCAGCAGAATGATGGTGGGCCAGGGCGTAGGTGCTGCGGATTGGGAGACGGTCACTGACACGGGCGGCAAGTCCGGGTGAAGAATGAGAGGGTTTGGCGATATTAGCATGCTAAGTGAGATCCGCCTCAGTTTGCACACCGACTCTCCTGACTGGCGCCCCGTTGTATAGGCGGTCAGCAGAATGCACAATTCGTGAACACTGTTTTCTTATTGGCGTCTCATGCTGGATCCATCTCGCCATCGACGGCAATGAGAGGAGAGTTCCATGAAACATCGCGTCGTCACCATCGGCGTCCTGATCGCCGCGCTGGGCACCGCCGGGATCGCCCAGGCCGATCCGGGTCATGGCCATGGCCACGGAAAAGGGCATGGCCCTCACGGCAAAGGCCCTCACGGCCATAAACATCACGATCGACATGGCAGGGGCCATGACGGCTACCGAGACCATCGCGGTTGGCACGAGGGCGGCCATCTCGCCGACCGCTACTACCGCGATGACCGCTACTGGGTTCGCGACTGGCACGCGCGGCATCTGCGGGAACCGCCGCGAGGGCACCGCTGGCTGAACATCGACGGCGACTACGTGCTGGCTGCCGTCGCCACCGGCGTGATCACGGCGATCGTCCTGGGGCGCTGACCGTCGGCGGGGGCGACTCCTTGGCTCCCGGCATAGGCGGCCTGCCACCAAAGCGGCAGTGTCTCTTTCCCGGCTTCTGGTAGGCTCTTCGATCCGATGGCCTGGCAGAGTCGACTTCCCATGAATCTTAAGGCGCTCCGACTGTTTCGATTGACCGTCCTGCGCGGTTCGCTGTCGGCGGCGGCGCAGGCGGCCAACCTGAGCCAGCCCGCCGCCAGCCGATTGATCGCCTCGCTGGAGGCGGAGCTCAAGCTGACGCTGTTCGAGCGGACTCACCAGCGACTGTTGCTGACGCTGGAAGGCGAGCGCTTCTATCGCGAAGCCGAGCATATTCTCAATGCCGTCGAGGAGATCCCCACCATCGCCGGCGAGATTCGCCAGCAGACGGTCGAGAGCCTGCGCATCATCACCTCCGCCCCCATCGGCGCCACGCTGCTGCCGGCGGCGATCGCCCGCCTTCGCGAGTGCTGTCGCGAGCTCAACTGCAAGATCGATATCGGTAGTCGCTTCGACGTCGAGCGCCAGGTGGGATCGCGCCGCTACAACGTCGGCCTGCTCTCGCTGCCGGTGGAGAACGCCATCGTCGAGCTGGCGGTGGAGCCTCTGCTGCAGGCGACCACCCAGGTGTTGATGCCGGCGAACCACCCCCTGGCAACACTCGAGCGGGTGCCGGTCGAGGCGCTGTTGGAGTCGCCCTTCGTCACGCTCAAGCCGCAGCAGATCTGGCGCCAGCGGCTCGATCGACTGTTCGACGGGATCGGGCGAAAGCCCCGAATCGCGCTGGAGGTCGGCTCGACGCAGTTGGTGCCGCGCTTCGTCGAGGCCGGCTTCGGGCTGGGGCTGCTCGACCTGGCGTGTTGCGGTGCTATCGCGGGATCTGACGGCGAGGGCAGCGGCACGGTGATGCGGCCGATCACGCCCGCCACCGACCTGACCTACGCCTGCATCCTGCCGCCGGCGGGGCAGCGTCCCATCGCGCGGCGCTTCATCGACGCCTTGCGCGAGACGCTCGAGGCGCGCGGCCGGCAAGACCGCGCGTTCCGTGACGGTGTCACGCTGCTCCCTTGAGCCGGATCAAGCGGTTTTGCCGTTACAGCTTCAGGGTGTAGCCGAGCAGGATGCGGTTCTCGTTGACGTCGCGGGTGAAGTTGGCGCGGCGTGAGGCGTTGCGCCAGCGCAGCGACAACCCTTCGAGCATGCCGCCCTGGACGATGTACTCGATGTCGACATCCCGTTCCCACTCCCGCGCCTCGCCGTCGAAGCCGTTGACGCTGGCCTGGTCGCCCATGGCATAGCGAACCATGAAGGTCAGTCCGGGCAGGCCGAGATCGCTGAAGTCGTAGTCGTAGCGGGCGTGCCAGACTCGCTCGCCGGTCTCGGTGAAATTGCTGATCTGGTACTGAGAAAACAGGTAGACGTTGGTACCGCTCAGGTAGGTGAAAGGCGTGTCGCCGAACTGGGACTGATAGCCACCGCTGAAGGTGTGTCCGTCCAGCCGATAGCGCAGCCGCGTGCTGACGGCTCGGTTGTCCACCTCGCCGGCCTCGGCGGCGCCCTGTTCGCTGGCGTCGAAGTAGCGTATGTCGGCGCCCAGCCGACCCGAAACCCAGATCGATGCCGTCGCTCAGCCCCACGTAGTGCTGGCGATAGATGTCTTCCAACTGCGCGTAGTGATAGCCGAGGCGGGCGCGCTTGCCGAGATGGTACTCCCCGCCGACGAACTGGAAGCGGGTGCTGGTGGCCCTGCCGTAGGCGCCGCTCTTGCGATTCAGCGCCATCGGCTCGTGCTCGGTCTCGTCGCGCTGCCGAGTGCGGTTGAGCTGGCCCGCCGTCAGCTCTAGCCCGTCGATGTCGGTGGAAGTGATCTGGGTGCCGAGAAACGACTGCGTGAACAGCCGGCTGGCATTGGGCCGTAGCGACGGGAGGCGCGGCTCGAGATAGCCGTAGCGCAGCACGCTCTCGCCGGCGCGGATCTTGGCGGTGGCGCCGAACTTGGTGTAGTCGTCCTCGGCGCGGCCGTCGTCGTCGATCTCGAGCAGGCCGGTGCCGGAACGGGACGGGCTCGAGTCGAGCTTCACGCCCAGCATGCTGATGGTGTCGACGCCGAAGCCGATCGGACCCTCGGTGAAGCCGGAGTCGGCCCGGAATAGGAAGCCCTGAGCCCACTCTTCGCGTTTGTTGTTGTCCCGGTCGCCCTCGAGGTAGTCGCGGGTGATGAAGTAGTTCTTGAACTCCAGCGAGGCGGTACTGTCCGCCAGGAAGTCGGCCTGGGCTGGCGCGGCGAGCGCCAGGGTCAATGCCAAAGTGCAGGTGCCCGCTAGAGGTGTCGCTATCGGCAAAGACTTTGTTGTCGAAAGGGGGCGGCGCGCGCGTGCGAGTCGGGATCGCCGGGGCATGTTGCGGTGGCGGGGCGTGATCATGGTGAACTCCTGTCGTTTTTCATGTTGTGGGGGAGCTGCTGGCGCGGCCGCTCGCGGCTCGACGCTGGCTATCGAGCGGACACAGGTTTCCTGCCTCGCCCGCTGAGCGGACGAGGGGTAGTGATCAGAAAAGGCGTTGCGAAGGTGAGCGCTAGCGCGTGCTGTCCGGCGGTGTCTCCGGGGTCACGACATCGAAGGCGCCATCGCGTTCGAAGGCAGCGAACTGCTCGGCGGCGAAGGGGGCGATACCGGCGTTGTCGTGGCCAACGTCGGGTACGGTCTGGAACGTCCAGTTGAAGTCGAAGCCGTAGCGGTTGGCCTTCTGTTCGGCGGTCTTGTAGTAGATCCAGGCGCGCTCGACCCGGTTGTTGCCCTGGGCCATCGCCTGGTAGCTGCGGCGCAGGTACTTGTGCCAGGGGTCGGTATCCTCGGCGCCCACCGCCACCAGCAGATTCAGGCCGGCTAGCTGACGCTGGGCATCACGGTCGACCTCGACCGGCGCGTCCTTGAGCCCGTAGGGCCACTCGTTGTCGGCGTCGGGCAGCGTCCACCAGCCCGCCGCCGAACAGATGGCCGCCTGGACCCGCGATTGCGGTGCGAAGGTCAGCATACGGTGCACGAACTGGCAGCCCGCACTGTGGCCGAACAGGTAGTAGCGCTGGCGCTCGGTCTGGCCGGACTGCTCGAGATCGGTGAAGAGACCGTCGATGACGTTGTAGGACCACGCCTCGGGCGGATTGGGCTGGCCGTCGGCACTGACCAGGTTGCCCAGGTTGTAGCCCGCGACGCCGGGATAGTCCTGCTTGGAGAAGCGCGGCACGACGATGGTGAAGCCGTATTCGTCGGCGGCGTCGATCCAGGCGTCGCGATAGTCCTCGGCATTGCGCTTGAGGCCGGTCAGCACGAACACGATCGGCGTCTTGGCGTCGGCCCCTTCGGGGACGTAACTGGCCACCTCGATCCGGCGCTGGCTCTCCGGCAGGGTGAGGGTCGACTCATGGCTGCCCGTGGCCAAGGGCTGAGACGGAGTCTGGGACGTCTGCGACTGTGCCAGCGGCGACAGGGCGAGGCCGCCCAGTGCCAGCATGAGGCCGAGATAGCGTCTTGGTGTTGTTGGCATGATCCTTCCTCTTTTTCTTGTCGATGCGTTCTTGTCGATGCGGCGTTGTGCCACCGAGGCGTTCGGCATCGGTGGGGTGGTTCTCATTCCGTGCTGTCAGCGCTCCGACGCGTGGGTTTTCTTGAGTTCCCGAGTCAGGCGCCCGGCGAGATCGCGGGCCGAGGCCGCCATCGCCAGCGCGATCTGGCGGCTCTGGCCGGTGTAGTTCTCGGGAGCCAACGCGCGTTCGAGCTTGGCTCGGTCGCCATAGTGACGGCGCACGGTGTCGTCCTCGAACAGTGTCTCGGCAAAGGAGCGAGCGCCGTCGCGGCTGGCGACGATGGCCTCATGAACCAGGTCGTGGGCGCGCTGGCGGCCGATCTCGTCGCTCAGTTCGAGCATGATGTGTTCGGACATCAGCGGTGCGGCGTTATCCATCAGGATCTCGCGCATTCGCTCGGGGTGGGGATCCAGTCGGGTCAACAACGTCCGCTGGGTGGCGGCGACGCGATAGGCGAGCGCACCGGCCTGGTCGAGCAGCTTGTAGAGGCGAAAATTGCACGATGCATCGCCCTCGTGGGAAGGGCGGGCGGTCTCCAGTGCCGGTGCCACCAGGCTGCGCAACTCGCCGGCCTCGGTCAGCAGATTGACGGCATACTTGGGGTTGAACTTGTGTGGCATGGTGCTACTGCCGACCACCTCCTCGCCCTGGTTTTCGCTGACTTCCTCGAGTTCGTTGGCCATCAACGTGTAGAGCTCCTGACCCAGGCGTTCGCAGCCGGCCGCGTAGAGCCCCAGCGTGGTGATGTACTCGACCAGGCCGTCGATGGCGGCGCGGGAATGAACCCGCGACACGCCGAGGCCCAGCCGGGCGGCCAGCGCCTGCGCCAACGCCTGACCCTCATCGCCGTAGCTATGCATAGCACCGCTGGCACCGCCGAAGGTGAGCACGAAGGCGCGGGATTCCACCGCTTCCAGCCGCTCGACGTTGCGCTCCAGCTCCTCGATCCAGCCGGCGACCTTGTAGCCGAAGGTGATCGGCAGAGCGTGGCGGCGATTGGTGCGCGAGACGCATGGCCATTCGGCGCCGCGCTCGGCGAGATTCGCCAGGCATTCGAGCTGGGCGGCGAACTGCGCCTTGAGCCAGCGATGCGAGCGTTCGAGCTGCAGCATCTTGCCAGTGAGGATGACATTCTGGGTGGTGGCTCCGAGATGGACATAGCCGCCGGCGTCGCCCTCGCAGCGTTCGGCCAGCGCCCGCACCAGCGACATCACCGGCGACATCGTGCGCTCGATATCGGCGGCCAGCGCCTCGCGATCGAGCTGATCGAGGGTCGCGCAGCGCTCGATCTCCGCGGCGGCGGCGGCAGGGATCATGCCCCGCTCGGCCTGGGTCAGGGCCAGCGCACGCTCGACCTCCAGCCACGCCTGCCAGGTGGCGTCGCGGGAAAAGAGGTGGTCGGTCGAATCGGGAAGCTGAGCAGTATTCATGGTCGGTTCTCGCCAAAGGTGTGCAGAGTCGGTCGACGTCGCAGGTTCAGGCCATCGGTTGGCGGAAGATCGCGGCTCATCTCACACCGACGAACAGCGCGGTATAGACGAACAGCACGATCAGCCCGCCGATCAGCGGGATCGCGGTGCGCTTGACGATATCGATGGGCGAGCAGCCGGCGGCCTCGCTGACGGCGATGATCACCCCCGAGACCGGTGACAGCGAGCGCGCGATCCCGGCGGTGAACTGCAGCGGCAGCAACAACGCTACCGGGCCGGCAGCGGTGGCGGCGGCGACGTTGGGCGCCAGTCCGGCGAAGGAGAAGAACGCCGCGTTGCCGGAGCCGGTGAGAATCGCGGTCACCGCCACCAGCAGACAGGTGACCAGGGTCATCCCGAACAGGCCGAAGCCCGCGCCCTGGGCCGCGCCGATCATGAAGTCGATGGCACCGATGGCGGTGAGACCGGCGGCGAAGAACTCGGCGCAGATGATCAGCGAGATGATCGAGGAGAACATCTGGCCCATGCCCTGGAAGAAGGTCATGAAGCCCTTGAACACCGCCTGCAGCTCACGACGCTTGCGCACCATCTCGCAGAACAGGCCCAGTACCGCGCCGATGATCATCGCGGTCACCACGCCGATCTCGATCTGATGGATCAGCAGCTTGCTGAAGACCAGGATCAGCGTCAGCGGCAGGATCGGCAGCAGCGCATAGAAGCCGGGCACGCGCTGGGCCTCCGACTCGCCATCGGCAACTGCATGGGCGGTGGGGTCGGGGTCGACCACGTGGCCGCTGCGGCGATCGAAATACTTGGCGCTGAAGTAGGTCAGCACGCAGATCACCGGCACGATGAACAGCGATGCGGGAATCTGGTACTGGGCGAAGTAGATCGCCACGTCCATGTTGGCGGTATGCGCCGCCAGGTTGGCGGTGCCGGAGGCCGGCCCCAGGTCGAGCACCGAGGTCATCCCGATCATTGCCGCGGCGGAGGCCTTGCTGACGCCGAGGCGCACCAGGGTGGGATAGAGCGTGACCAGCAGCAGCATGGCCAGCCCCGCCGCGCTGGGGATGAAGATATTGAGCACCTGGCCCACCGCATAGCCGAGCGCCAGCACCAGATAGGGCGCACGCATCCGGGCCAGCGGCCGGGTGCCGATATTGACCATCGCCTGGGTGGCGCCGATATGGTCCATGTACTTGGCGAAGCCGCCGGCGGCCATGATGATCAACCCCAGCCCGGCCAGGCGGTAGGACATGATCTGGTGGATGAACTCGAAGATATCGAAGCCGGCCCAGCCGCTGGTCTCGGTCTCCTTGAACAGGATCGACTGGGCGGGGAAGAACAGCGCCGTGGTGACGAACAGCGCCAGACCGGCCAGCAGCAGCACGGTCTGCGGTTGGTATTTCTTGATGACCAGCGTGCCGGCGAACGCCGTCACCGCCATGGCTATGAGAAACGCGACCATGATCGAATCCCTTGATTGTTGGAGTCGACACGGTAGTCAGCGCCGGCGGCGCGAGACCATTGCGTTGTTGCTATGCCCGCATCGCGTTTTTGCATGTTATTACAAGATATTGATTTCAATTGATTTTATGGATGGTCGTGGCGCCTCGGCGATGGCCGCTACGACCAAAGCACGACACCCCGGCCCCCTCTCCAGGGGGCCGGGGTGTCCGGACGGGGCGAGCGTCGGCGCTGCCGACGCCGGCTCAGACCTCGACGTTGAGCGTCACGTCGATATTGCCGCGGGTGGCATTGGAGTAGGGACAGACCTGATGCGCTTTTTCCACCAGCGCTTCGGCCTGTGCCCGATCCATGCCCGGCAGCTTCACTGTCAGCGTGGCTTCGATGCCGAAACCGCCATCGATGGGTCCGATGCCGACTTCGCCCTGGATTTGGGTATCGCTGGGCAGCTTGGCTTTCTCCTGCGAGGCGACCAGCTTCAGGGCGCCGAGAAAACAGGCAGAGTAGCCGGCTGCGAACAGCTGCTCCGGGTTGGTACCGTCGCCGCCGGCGCCGCCCAGCTCCTTCGGAGTGGAGAGCTTGACGTCGAGCGCGTCGTCGGAAGAGGTGGCACGGCCATCACGACCGCCGGTGGCAGTGGCTTCGGCACGGTAGAGGACTTTATCGAGTGACATGAGACTTCTCCTTCGGGTTAAAGATCGCTGTCTATTAAATCGTGCGCGATCTAGCTGGGTGCAAATAGTTTTTTGCAAATCGTGTTAACGCTTTACTGACCGTCGAGTCGCTGACGTAGCCCATGTAGCGCATCACGCAGTTCGGCGGCCTCCTCGGGCGAGCACTGGCCCGCGCAGCCGACGGCATGGGGCACTGCCTTGGCCCGCTCGCGTAGCGAACGGCCCTTTTCGGTCAACGCGATCTCCACTTGGCGTTCGTCCTGCCGCGAGCGCTGGCGCGTTATCAAGCCCGCTGCTTCCAGCCGTTTCAGCAGCGGCGTCAGCGTCGCCGAATCCAGGTAGAGGTGTTCGCCGATCTCCGACACCGTCTGGCGATCCCGCTGCCATAGCACCAGCATGGTCAGATACTGGGGGTAGGTCAGCTCGAGCTCGCGCAGCAGGCCGCGGTAGAGCTTGTTCATCGCCAGTTGGGTCGAATAGAGCGCGAAGCAGAGCTGCGATTCGAGAGCCAGGGCGTTGTCGGTGTCATTGCCGTTGTGTGTCGTCATGCAGGCAATATAGATCGCGCACGATTCAATCGCTAATTAGGTTTTTCTATGAAGGTGATCACGAGGCGGATCGCGTCAGCAGGCGTTGACGGGTCGATCGATCACGGGGGAGCAGACCCACGCTAAGTCCGAAAGGGCGAAAGGCACGATTGAGAGAACCCAGCGATTGGGTCCCGCTGTCGTTCTCGATGGCCGAGAGCGTCCGGCGGCTGACCGACGCCAACGCGGCATAGCGGGTCTGGTTCATCCCCAGGACCTCCCGGCGCAGTCGTTTCAGCAGCGCTCCCGTGGTGATTTTCTCATCGAACAGCTGGTCGAGCAGGTCGAACAGCAGCGCTTCGCGCTCCTGGGGAGAAAGACGACTCATGTCAGCCCCCAACCATCGAGTTTCTCGTCGAGATAATCAAACCCCAGCGCGGGCATATCGAGGATCGAATTCGGAACGCCTCGCTGTTGCAGGCGGGCTTTCAGACCCTTCAGTCGTCTTCCCAACTGCCGAAGCTCGGCGAGCAGATCGTCGGCGGGCGCCAGCGGATCGAGCCGCTGAGCGATTCCTTGCCAATCGAAACGGCCGCCTTCTTCGTAGGGCGCCCCCCATTGCGTGGTGCGCATGATGTCCTCTGGGTCCGCCTTCATGGGTGCGAAGTCATAGACTGGCGCCAGCCACAGGCCATCGGGACGCTTGATCATCGCGGTGTTGCGACCATGATTGTCGGAGTTGCCGAAAACGACGTTGAGGAGATCCCGCTTGACCCACTCCACGACGAAGCGGGAAATGTCGAAGGGCTCGCCCGTTTCTCTGACGCGATATTGCTGCTGGCACTTGGCAACCAGCGTGTCGATCGCTTCGAAATGATTGAGGAAAGTGCCCGGAGGCTTCTCAAGCAGCGAATAGAGCGACTCCAGACCGTAGAGCGTACGCTCGCCTTTGATGAAATCGACATCGAACCGGGGCAGCCAGAGGCTGGGGTAGCGTGTACCTTCGATCAGCTCCATACCGCGGATATCGATGGTATCGACGCACAGCGCCTGCAGCTCGTGATAGTAGTGGTACTCCGCGCGCAGAATGTCGCAATCCATCTCCGAGCGGCGGCCGCGGGGAAATTTCACCAGGTAATGCGCATCGGCATTCCGGGAATCGTCCTGCCAGGTATCGATCCAGATCTCATCCTGCGCGCTGCGACGCAGCAACAGTTTGGGCGCTTCGCCGCCAGCGCCGGTCGCACCACCGCCGGCAGCGCCCACCTGCTGGGCATATTCCAGGAAGTCGGTATGGCGTTCCACGACGTCGTTCAGCGTGAAGCGATGATGTTTCAGTTGGCTACCCGTCGGAAGTCGGGGCAGCGCCTGCTTGATGCGCAGATTGCCGACGGGCGCTATCGTGCCTTGGGCCAGCAAGGCGTGGTCCTGCTCATGCGGGGGCAGTGACTGAAGCCCCAATCGACTGACCCAGTAACGTCGGCTGGCCCCTGACGGCATGATATCGTCGAGCATGGCGAACCAGTTTGTCCGGCGATACAGGAGCATCAGTTCGACCGGCAGATTCAGACTGCAGGCGTGCTCGTCATCCCGACCCATCCAGTCGATGGCGTAATCGGTCGAGTAACCCAGCGCGATAGGGCCGCGTCGGCCCGCCTTCGGATCATCGATCTGAAGTTCTGCGGCATCGTGCCATTGGCCATGATGGAACAACTGTATCGTCAGTGACATATCGAGTGTACTGGGTAAATTATTGCTCAAACTTATCATGTCCGACTGTGGGTGAGCTATTTTTTGCTCATCAGATGTTTTTCTCGCCATTAGTGAGAAATAAATTGCTCAAAATGGCGATGTCATCGCCACCGATCCCAGGCCGGCCGTGGCGCCAGCGATTCCCGCAGGTAGTCGAGAAAGGCACGCACCTTGCGCGTTCGCAGGCGCCGTTCGGTGGTCAGCACGTGAATGTCGCGGCGACCTGGCATCACCTCGCCGCGCCACCCCTCGAGCAGTGGCACCAGTTCCTCCCGCGACAGTGCCTCGCCGATCAGCCAGGTGGGGAACAGCACCAGTCCCTGGCCCAGCAGCGCGGCGCGCAGCAGGCTCTCGGCGTCGTTGCTGTAGAGATTGCCGCTGACCTCGAACGGGGTCGAACCGCTCTGGTCCGGCGCCTGGAAATACCAGCGCTGGCGGCCCATCTCGCCCTGGTAGAGCAGGCAGTTGTGATCGGCCAGCGCCTCGGGCGTCCGCGGCTCACCGTGTGCGTCGAGATAGCTCGGGGCCGCAGCGACCACGTAGTTCATCGGCGCCAGCCGCCGTGCCACCAGCGAGGAGTCGGCCAGATCGCCGACGCGGAACGTGATGTCCTGGCCCTCGCGCACCGGATCGATGACCTGGTCGCTCAGTTGCAGTTCGGCGGTGATGCCGGGGTGGCGGCGCTGGAAAGCATGCAGCAGCGGCACGATCTGGCGCTGGCCGAAGGCGACCGGCGCATTGATCCGCAGTACGCCGCTGGGCTCGGCGTCGGGATAGGCCAGCGCTTCGGTGGCGAGATCGAGCCGTTCCAGAATTTCGCGGACCTCCTCGTAGTAGCGCCAGCCCGCCTCGGTGAGCGCGACCGCGCGGGTATGCCGGTAGAGCAGCGGCTGGCCGAGCGCCTCTTCCAGCCCGCGAATCTGGCGCGATATCGAGGAGACCGCGCGGTGGAAGTGACGCGCGGCGGCGGTGAAGCTGCCGGTGGCCGCAACGCGTTCGAAGACGCGCAGGGCGTTGAGATCCAGCGAATTGACGTTCACGGTTCTGAAATTCCTGGAGTTGCGTTCAGCACAATAAAGATTTGCGATGCTTTCGATTGTAGCAACGATCAGGCGCTACCAGACTGCGTTCATCGATCCGGCGCGATCCGGATCTTCCCGAACTTGGAAGGAGGTCATCGATCATGCGTAAAGGCACTGCACTCGTCGTCGGCGCCACCGGTATCACCGGCGGCAACCTGGCGTCTTATCTGGTGGCCAGCGGCTGGACCGTCTACGGCCTGTCTCGTCGCGCCACCGAGCAGAGCGGCGTGATTCCCGTCGCCGCCGACCTGCTGGACAGGCCCGCCACCGAGCAGGCGCTGGCCGGGCTGCCGATCACCCACGTCTTCTACTGCACCTGGATTCGCCGCGACAACGAGCGCGCCAACGTCGAGGCCAACAGCCAGATGATGCGCAATCTGTTCGAAGCGCTCGACAGCGACAAGCTCGATCACGCCTCGCTGGTGACCGGCACCAAACAGTACCTGGGCTCGTTCGAGGCCTACGGCAGCGGCCGGATCGAGACGCCGTTCCGCGAATCCGAGCCGCGGGTGCCGGGCGACAACTTCTACTATGCGCTGGAGGACGTGCTGTTCGAAGCCGCTGAGCGCCACGGTTTCGCCTGGAACGTGCACCGCCCGCATACCGTGATCGGCTACGCCCGCGGCAACGCCATGAACATGGGCACGACGATCGCCGTCTATGCCTCGATCTGCCAGGCCACCGGCCAGCCGTTCGTGTTCCCCGGCTCCCGGACCCAGTGGAACGCGCTCACCGACATGACCGACGCGCTGGTGCTGGCGCGACAGATGGAGTGGGCCGCGACCACGCCGGGCGCGGCCAACCAGGCCTTCAACACCGTCAATGGCGATGTGTTCCGCTGGCGCCGGATGTGGCGCGAGATCGGTGAGTACTTTGGTCTAGAAAGTCAGGGGCCCGAAGCCTCGGACGACCCGGAGTCGATGCAGCCGTTGGAAACGCAGATGGCCGGTGCGGAATCGACCTGGCGCGAGATCGCCGAAAAGCACGACCTGGTCGAGCCGGACGTCGCCAAGCTGGCCTCCTGGTGGCACACCGACGCCGACCTCGGCCGTGACCAGGAGTGTGTCAACGACACCACCAAGTCCCGCGACTTCGGCTTCGATCACTTCCGCGAAACGCGAGCGGCCTTCTTCGATCTGTTCGATCGTCTGCGCGCCGAGAAGATCATTCCTTGATTCGGTCTGTCTGAGCGGTTCGTCCCGATCGGCTGCAGAAAAGAAAACCGGCGCCTTCTCGGCGCCGGTTCTTGTCGTCTTGGGTGGCTGAAACGCGCCGCTCGCGCTCAGACCAGAAAGCTGAACTTTTCGCGCAGCCGCTCCCAATGCGCCCGCGAGCTGGCCGCCAGCACCGTGCCCTGGTGAATCGTCGGCCGATAGGGTGTGCCGTCCAGCAGCGCCGAATAGCCGCCGGCTTCGGCGTGGATCATCAGCCCGGCGGCGTGATCCCACGGCATCAGCTTGCCGGTCAGCATGAAGTCGACGAAGCCGAACGCCATGGTGCGGTACTCATGGCAGGCGCAGCCGAACGCCATCATGCGCTGGAAGTCGGGGAAGGTCGCCGCCAGCTGATACTGCTGCGGCTTGGCGAACAGCCGGATCGAGGTGGAGCCGACCATCTCGTCGAAGTTGTCGGTACTCGACACCTGCAGTTGGCGCTGGGTGCCGTCGGGGCGGCCGAACCAGGCTCCCTCGCCGTGACGGGCGACGATCCAGTCGTCCGCCAGTGGATCGTAGAGCAGGCCGAAGATCGTCTCGCCAAAGCTGGTTGCCGCCAGAATCACCCCGAACTGGTTGAGCCCGCGGGCGAAGTTCCAGGTGCCGTCGACCGGATCGATGATCAGCGCCAGCTCGGCGCCGGCGATATCGTCGAGATTGGCGCTGCCGTCGGCCACCGCCTCCTCGCCGATCACCGTCGCCTCCGGCAGCAGCTCGCGAGTCGCCGCCGTCATCATCCGCTCCGCCCCCTGGTCGGCATCGGTGACCAGATCGTCCGGTGCGCTCTTCGAGCGGATCGCGTCTTCGGAGAGGTTGCGAAAACGCGGCAGAATCTCGGTCTTGGCGGCGTCGCGCACGATCTCGATCAACTGCTGCTGTTGCTCGAGGCTGATGGCTCTGGCGGGCATGCGAATCTCCTGGGTCGTGGGTCTCGTCTCTAGGGTAACCGATTCCGGCGGCCCGGTTCGTCGGCGTGTCCGCTTTGCGCCGTCAGTCCACGTCGTCAATCCACACCCTGGGTCGAGGCCACCTGGCGATCGCGGCCGGCACCTAGCGCCATGACCAGCGCGCCCAGCGCAATCGCGCTCACCAGAATGCCCACCACGTTCCAGCCACCGCTCCAGTCGTGCAGCACGCCGACCAGCAACGGCCCCATTGCCGCCAGGGTATAGCCGATGCCCTGGGCCATCGCCGAGAGGCTGGCCGCGGTGATGGCATCCGGCGCGCGCAGCGCCAATAGGGTCAACGCCATGCTGAAGGTGCCGCCCTGGCCCAGCCCCAGGATCACAATCCACACCCATATGCTGCCGATCGGCGCATAGAGACAGCCCAGTAGGCCGATCAGGGTGAGCGCCATCACCCCGACCAGTACCGCCCGCTGGTCCCGCATGCGGCTGCCGATCCACGGCGCCAGGATCGCCGTGATCACCTGCAGCAGGATCGAGACCGACAGCGCCAGCCCCGCGGTGACCGCCGCCAGCCCGCGATCCTGCAGGATCGTCGGCAGCCAGCCGAACACGATGTACGCCAGCGACGACTGCAACCCCATGAACAGCGACACCTGCCACGCCAGCGGGTCGTGACGCAGGCGCGCACCGCGTCGAACGGGCACGCGAACGGGCTTGGTGCCCTTGAGCTGTGGCAGCCACAACAGCGCGGCGATCACCGCTGGCAGTAGCCAGAACGCCAGCGCACCCTGCCAGGCGCCGTGCGAGATACCTTGTGCAGCGTCCTGCCAGCCACCGCCGAGCAGCTGACGCAGCGGCTCGGTGGTGCCCGCGGCAGCGGAAGCGCCAAGATTGAGCGCCACGGTGTAGAGGCCGGTCATGATGCTGACGCGGCGGGGAAAGTCGCGCTTGACGATGCCCGGCAGCAACACCCCGATGATGCCGATACAGCTCCCGGCCACCGCCGTACCCAGGAACAGCCCCGCCGTGCCGACCGTTGTAACGACATAGGGCCGCGCCAGCAGCGCCACCGCCAATACCAGAAGCGCGGCGAACACGCTGCGTTCCGGGCCGATGCGACGCACCAGCCGTGGCGCCAGCGGTGCCGCCAGACCCAGGAACAGCACCGGCAGGGTGGTCAGGATGCCCTGCCAACTGGGGGAAAGCGCCAATGCCTCGGCAATGCTGCCAAGCACCGGCGACACGCTGGTTAGCGCCGGACGGAGGTTAAGCGCCACCAGCAGCAGCGCGACGAGAGTCAGAACGCCCCGGCGGGGCATCGCGGAAGTCGACAAGAGGACCATCCTTGGAGATCAAAAGATATTGCTGCACGGCGGCAAGCCAGGGGAGCAAGGGTAGCCGATCGCGGTCAATATCGGGGCGGTTCTAAGCCAATAGTTGAGGGTGATAGTGGTTTTGACTTCTGGAGCGGGGAGCTCAAGGGACGCCTCGGCAAGGAGCGCTTTTTCCCTCCATGTCCCGAGTTTCCCCGTTGTTCACGGTAGGGGATAGATCGTGACATGCCGTTCCAGATCGGCCGTCTGCTGTTGGTATTGGCGCGGCGTCATGCCCTTCTGCTCGCGGAAGTGGCGATTGAAATTGGAGAGATTGTTGTAGCCGACCTGAAAGCAGATATCGGCGATGGATTGTCGGCCTTCGAGCAACAGGCGGCAGGCGTGTCCTATGCGAATACGCCTGAGGAAGGCCACGAAGGTGTCGCCGGTGGCGTGCTTGAAGAAGCGCGAAAACGTGGAAGGAGTCATGCCGTACCGCTCGGCCAGCCTCGACATGCGCAGCTCTTCGTGGAAATGGTCGTGGATATAGCGCAGCACGGCATCGACCTGCTCGGAAGAGGTACTCCTGGCATCCAGGCCGTACCCGCGGCCAGCCAGGGTTCGGTACCCGCACTGCGAGAGGCTGCGGAGGATGGTCAGCATGGTCAACAGCCTGCCGGCGTTGTCCTGCTCGCCCATGGTGACCAGCAACTCGCCGCAGCGTGCCGCTTCCTCCCCTTCGAACTCCACACCCAGAGCCGAGTCCTCGATCAGCGCCGACAGGCAGTTGAGCTCCGGGCAGAGCTCCATCATGTGCTCCAGCCATTCGCCCTTGAACTGGAGCACGACATCGCGCCCCTCGATGACCGGCCTTGCCTCGTCGGGGTCGCTGAACCAGGCGTGCGGAATGTTCGGCCCCACCAGTACCAGGTTGCCGGGTCCGAAGCGGCCAATGTAATCGCCCACGAACGCATGCCCCTCCGAGTAACGGATGAGATGCAACTCGTACTCTGGGTGATAATTCCAGCGGGCGATGGGCGCGGGAAAATCATGGCAGTGCCAGTAGAAGCTGAACTTCGGATCCTGGGTGACGCTTTCGAAGACAGGCGCACCAAGACGAGTATCGTTGAGCTGCGCAGCGATCATGAGTTATCGGAGCCTCTTTCTATCAGCGCTATCAGGCTATCAGGCTATCAGCGCTATCAGGCCTGGATGAGGTCCACGCTCTGCCTGAAAAATGCCTGCACTGGTCCTCCTTTCCAGAGCCACTATATATCCTGAAACAGAGCAAAACAGTGGACTTTTATACCTTGGTATCAAGGTAGACTTTGGTCCTGCCAAGCCTATTGGATTGGTGGGGAATTTTTTTGAAGATCCCCTAAATAGCGATACAAAACAATCGGTTGAAAGCTGACCCAACAAGGTTTGCAAAAAAGTATCATTGTCTCGAAAATTACAGCCTAGCCGCTTTTCCGGCGCGAGGCGTAGGTTCATGGCCACGCCGATAGCGAGGGTGTGGTCGCGTATCGACCGGCTCTCGACCCATGTCAATATCTCCCGGGAAACGCGCCATGAAAGCCAGAGCCCTGGTGCTGGAAAAGCAACGCGAGCTGTCGCTACGCGAGATAGACCTGCCGGACCGACTCGGGCCCGACGATGTTCGCGTCCGCATACACACCGTCGGGATATGCGGCAGCGACGTCCACTATTACACCCATGGCCGGATCGGCCCCTTCGTGGTCCGCGAGCCGATGGTGCTCGGCCATGAAGCGTCCGGCGTGGTTACCGAGGTCGGCGGCAACGTCAACCACCTGCGGGTAGGCACGCGGGTGTGCATGGAGCCCGGCATCCCCGATCTCACCTCGCGTGCCGCCAGGCTGGGCGTCTATAACGTCGACCCCAGCGTACGTTTCTGGGCCACGCCGCCGGTGCATGGCTGCCTGACCCCCGAGGTCATCCACCCGGCGGCGTTCACCTTCGCGCTGCCCGATTCGGTCTCCTTCGCCGAGGGAGCGATGGTCGAGCCGTTCGCCATCGGCATGCAGGCGGTGGTCAAGGCGCGAATGCAGCCGGGCGACGTCTGCGTCGTCACCGGCGCCGGGCCGATCGGCCTGATGGTCGCCCTGGCCGCGCTGGCGGGGGGCGCCAGCGAAGTGCTGGTCTCCGACCTGGTCGAGGAGAAGCTGGCGATCGCGGCCCGCTACGCCGGCATCACCCCCGTCAATGTCTCGCAGGAGTCGCTGCACGAAGCCGTCGACCGGCGCTGCGGCGAGGAGTGGGGCGCCGACGTGGTGTTCGAGGCCAGCGGCAGCCCCCGGGTCTACGACGATGTGCTGGCCTGCGCCCGGCCCGCCGGCGCGGTCGTTCTGGTCGGCATGCCGGTGGAGCCGGTCACCTTCGATATCGTCTCGGCCCAGGCCAAGGAGCTGCGCATCGAGACGGTGTTCCGTTACGCCAACGTCTACGACCGGGCGATCGGCCTGATCGCCTCGGGCAAGGTCGATCTCAAGCCGCTGATCAGCGAGACCTTCGATTTCGAGCAGAGCATCGCCGCGTTCGAACGTGCCGCGAGTGCACGAACCGATGACGTCAAGCTACAGATCACGCTTGACGCCTGACCTCGCCAGCCCAGGAAGCACACTGGACCTGAACCCACCAAGAGGTGAACAACAATGACCCAGTTCAAGCGTCGCGACATACTGAAAGGAATGGGGGGACTCGCCGGCCTGTCGTTGATGGGGGCGGGATCGCTGCGTACGGCCCTGGCCCAGGGCATGGCCAGTGACGAGGCCTGGAGGCAGGCCAGCGGCACCACCATTCAGTTCATCTCCGAGAACACCCCGCCGACCACGGCGATCGCCGCCAACCTGGCGTCGTTCCAGGAGCTCACCGGCATCACCGTCAACATCACCGAGATGCAGCTGGGCGCCCTGGTCCAGAAGGTCGCGCTGGACTTCGGCGCCGGCCGCAGCGCCTTCGACGTGATCTATGCCGACCCCTATCAGGTGCTCGCGCCCTATCACCGCGGCCTGGTGGATCTCAACACCTTCATCAACGACGACCAGCAGCCGGTCGTGCCCAAGGGCATCGAGGACTTCATCCCCTCGCAACTGGCCGCCGCCGGCCGCTTCGAGGACGAGGAAAGCCTCTACACCTTGCCCTACGACTGCCCGACGATGATCTGGATCTACCGCCGCGACCTGTTCGAGAAATACCACGACCAGATGCAGCAGGATCTCGGCTTCGATCCCATGCCGTCGGATAGCACCACCTGGGAGCAGTACTACCAGATCGCCGCGTGGTTCAGTAACGGCAACGCCAGTGAGGTCAAGTACGGCACCGGCCATCAGGCCCAGCAGTACGACTCTTTGATGTGCGACTTCTCCAACGTGCTGTTCGCCTACGGCGGCAGCTACTTTGCCAATGGCGAGCAGGTCGGCCTGCTCGGCACCGACTCCCCCGGCGCCTGCCAGTTGACCAGCGACGCCTCGCTGGAAGCGGCGCGCTTCTATCAGAAGCTGCTCAAGGTCGCCCACCCCGGCAGCACCAGTTGGGACTGGACCGGCGTCGCCAACGCCTTCCAGAACGGCGAGTTCGCGATGATGCCGGAGTGGCACGAATTCGCCGGCTCGCTGGAAGGTTCGGACCTGAAGGGCAAGGTCGGCTACGCCCCGCTGCCCAAGGGCCCGGCGCGCAGCGCCAACCTGTGGGGCGGCACGGGCATCGGCATCAATGCCAACGCCTCGCCCGATAAGCAGAAAGCGGCCTGGCTGTTCCTGGTCTGGGCAACCTCGCCGCAGACCCAGTTGATGGGGCTGAAGAGCCAGGTCGGCGGCGGTACCCCGACCCGTCAGTCGGTCTACGACATGCCGGAGGTCAAGGCCGCCAGCACCCCGCCCACCGACATGCCCAACATGCTCACGGCGGACACCATGCTGACCGCCTGGCAGGAGGGTTACATCGGCCTGCGGCCCAAGATTCCCCAGTGGAACGAGGTCGACACGGTGATCTTCACCGAACTCTCCAAGATGCTGGCGGGGCAGATGTCCCCCGAGGAGACCATGCAGAGCGCCAAGCAGCGCATCGACCGCATCGTGGGGGCGTGAGGCATGGCGCTGCTGACCGCAAAACCCTCGGCGCGACGACAGGGATTCGAGCTGGCGATGATGTCGCCAGCCCTTTTCCTGCTCGCCCTGATCACGCTGGTCCCGTTCTTCTCGATCATCTGGATGAGCTTCAATGACGTCAGCCTGATGGGCGGACTGACCTTCGAGTTCTCGGGTCTCGATAACTGGCAGCGGGTGTTCACGGACCCGGACATCCGCTCCAGCTGGCTGATCAGCCTGTTCTACTTCCTGGCCACGGTGGGCCTGGAGATGATCCTCGGCACGGTGATGGCGCTGCTGGTCTACAGCCTGACCCGGGGCAGCAACATCATCATTTCGCTGTTGTTGATCCCGATGTTCATCGCCCCGGTGATCGTCGGGCTGCTCGGGCGCTTCATGCTCGACCCCAGCCACGGCCTGTATGCCTGGCTGCTCAATGAAACCGGCCTGTTCGACGGCAATATCCTCGGCAGCGTCGGCCCCGCCATGGTCGCGGTCATCCTCATGGACGTCTGGGAGTGGACCCCGCTGGTGGCGCTGATCGTGCTCGCCGGGCTCGCCTCGG
The DNA here is from genome assembly GCF_008298015.1 of Salinicola corii. Taxonomy (GTDB): domain Bacteria; phylum Pseudomonadota; class Gammaproteobacteria; order Pseudomonadales; family Halomonadaceae; genus Salinicola; species Salinicola corii. The sequence continues at coordinate 404,073 of NZ_VTPX01000004.1, forward strand.
TCCCCGAGGATATCCTGGAGGCGGCCGAGATGGACGGCGCCCAGTATGGCCAGAAGTTGCTCTATATCATCCTGCCGTCGATCTCCAACATCCTGCTGGTGGCACTGCTGATCCGCGCCATGGATGCGATCCGTTTCTTCGCGATCATCTTCATCACCACCAACGGCGGCCCGGCGGACTCCACCAAGATCATCCCCATCAGGCTCTACGACATCGCTTTCCGCTTCTTCGATCTGGGCTATGCCGCCGCCGTGGGCATCACCATGCTGGCGTTCTCGATCCTGGTCGCCAATGCGTTCATGAAGCTGCTCAAACGCCAGGAGAAGCGCTCATGACCGCTCCCAAGCGCTGGCTCTCCCTCACCGTCAAGATCGTGCTGCTGACGCTGCTGCTGCTGTGGACGCTGGTGCCGATCGTGTGGATGGTGCTCTCCTCGTTCAAACCGAACAGTGTCATCACGGCCAACACGCCACGGGTCTTCTTCACGCCCACCCTGGAGCACTACGCCTCGCTGTTCAGCGGCGGTAACAGCCTCTGGCCCTACCTGATGAACAGCTTGCTGATCGCCGGGGTCTCGACGCTGATCGCTGTAGTGCTCGGCTGCATGTCGGGTTTCGGGCTGTCGAGGATCCGGATCAAGGGCAAGCAGCACCTGGCGTTCTGGATCATCAGCACCCGCATGGCGCCGATCGCGGCGGTGATCGTGCCGCTGTACCTGCTGTTCCGCTATCTCTACCTGCTCGATACCCATGTCGGCCTGATCGTCGCCTACCTGAGTTTCAACCTGCCCTTCGCCATCTGGCTGATGACCGCCTTCTTCGACGACCTGCCGCCCGATCTGGAAGAGGCGGCGATGATCGACGGTGCCACCAAGTTCCAGGCGTTCCGCTACGTGGTGCTGCCGCTGATGACCCCCGGGCTGGTGACCACCGCCATCCTGTGCTTCATCTTCGCCTGGAACGACTACGCCTTCGCCCAGACCTTCTCCGGGCCCAGCACCCAGACCATCCCCATCGCCGCGGCTCAACTGCTGACCCAGACCGGAATCGACTGGGGCAAGCTGCTGGCGATCGGCACCATCGTGGTCTGCCCGATGGCGATCGCGGGGCTGCTGGTCAAGCGCTGGCTGGTCCAGGGGCTGACCATGGGCGCCGTGAAATGACGCACCGGCAGGCGAGTCCACACTGCAGCAGAGGGAGGAGACCAGCATGAACGTGATGTCGCAGTTCGACCTGAGCGGCAAGGTCGCCGTGGTCACCGGCGGCAACGGCGGGCTCGGCGAGGCGTTCGCCCACGCCCTGGCCGAGGCCGGAGCCAAGGTCGCCATCGCCGCCCGCGGACACGCCCGCAGCCTGGCAGTGGTCAAGGCCCTGGAAGACGCCGGGCACCGCGCCATGGCGGTGGAGGTGGACATTACCCAACCCGAGGCGGCGGACGCCCTGCTCGACGAGGTCGAAGCCAGCCTCGGCCCGGTCGATATCTTCCTCAACAACGCCGGCGCCTGCCAGCATGCGCCGGCGCTGGAGGTCACCCCCGAACGCTGGCGCGACATCTTCGACATCAACGTCCACGGGCTGTGGTACTGCGCCCAGGCCGCCGGCCGGCGGATGCAGTCGCGCGGCGGCGTGATCATCAACATCGGCTCGATCTCGGCGATGATCGTCAACCGCCCGCAGATGCAGCCCGCCTACAACGCCTCCAAGGCCGCCGTGCATCAATTGACCAAGTCACTGGCCGCCGAGTGGGCGCCCTACGGCATCCGCGTCAACGCACTGGCCCCCGGCTACGTCAAGACCGCGATGGCGCCGGTCGACGACCCCAGGTTCAAGCCGCGCTGGATCGACGACGCGCCCATGCAGCGCGCCGCGACTCCTGAAGAACTCGGCCCCACCATCGTCTACATGGCCAGCAACGCCTCGAGCTTCATGACCGGCTCCATCGTCGTCGTGGATGGCGGCTATACCCTCTGGTAGCGGCGATTCGCATGATTGTCCGCGAAGCGCTGGTCTCCAGACGCGGCGTGCTGGAGCTGGTGCTGGAGGAGAACCTACTGGATGCCACTGCGCTCGCCGATAACCTGCGTCCGGAGAGTATGATCGCGCTTAGGCTGGCACCGCTGAGCGTCTAGCCTCGAGGTATCCGGTCTCTAGCGTAAATAGAGGCAGTGACGCTGGGTCACTGCCTCTTCGTTTACCCGGTCTGGTAAGGCGAGTCGCCAGCGCACCCCGAATGGCGAGCCGTCGATGGCCATCAGGTCGTCGACGCGGCAGTGGGCTCCTCTGCCAGTCGCATCAATGTCAGGAGGTTAAAATTAGAGGCGCCTCTATTTCAAATCATGGGCAAAAATGAAATAGTGGCATCGCCAATTTTAACTTCGTGAGGAGCGCCCATGCAGCGCGGGCTGACCGGCCAATACACCCCCAGCATCGCCGGTGGCGTTGGTTGCCAGGCCTTCATTCCGGCGCCACTGCCCCCCGAGCCCGCGCTGTCACTGGATGACAAGCTACAGCGTCGGCTCTCCGCCGCCCATATCGCTCTGGGGCGGCTCGATGGCATCTCGATGCTGCTGCCCGACGCCCAGCTGTTTCTCTACAGCTATGTACGTAAGGAAGCGGTGATGTCCTCGCAGATCGAGGGCACGCAGTCGTCGCTCAGCGACCTCATGATCTACGAGATGGACGGCATTCCCGGTGTCCCGATGGATGACGTGCAGGAAGTCTCCTGCTACGTGCGGGCGCTCAACCTGGGCGTTCAGCGCATTCGCGAAGGGCAGCCGATCACGATCCGGCTCGTGCGTGAGCTGCATGACGCCTTGATGACCCACGGGCGCGGCACGCATCGCCGCCCGGGTGAGTTCCGCCAGAACCAGGTCTGGATCGGCGGGCACCGTGCCGATGAAGCCGCTTTCGTGCCACCCCCGGCCAACCAGCTCGCCGACTGTTGGAGTGCCTTCGAGCACTTTCTCAATGACGAGCCGGCGGCGACGGAACCGGTGATCAAGGCCGCCCTGGGCCACGTGCAGTTCGAAACCATCCACCCGTTCATGGATGGCAATGGCCGGCTCGGACGTCTGCTGATTCCGCTGATCCTGGTGCAGGCGGGCATCCTGACGGAGCCGCTGCTCTATCTCTCGGTGTTCTTCAAACGCCACCGGCAGGTCTATTACGAGCACCTCCAGAACGTGCGCCTGACCGGCGATTGGGAAAGCTGGTTGCTCTTTTTCGTCGATGCCATCGCCGATACTGCCAACCATGCCGTTGCCACGGCGCAGGCGCTCAATGCGCTACTGGCCCGGGACAAGGCGCGCCTGAGCGAGCTTGGCCGCCTATGCGGCTCCGCGACCCAGGTACTGGAAGCGCTCTACCGCCACCCCATCGCCAATATCGCCACGCTGCACCGGGACACCGGGCTGACCCAGGCCACCGTCGGCAAGGTGCTGGAAGCCCTGGCGCAGCAGTTGAATATCGTACGGGAGCTGACCGGCCAGAAGCGCAACCGGGTGTTCGCCTATGGCGACTATATCGAGCTATTGAATCGGGAGTCGTGATGCCTCCCGTTGCCGTTTTTCATTGTTCATCGCACTCACCTACGCGTGAGTGACTTTCAGGATCGTTTGCATGCCACTGACCCTTCCCCAACTCGAACGCCACCTATTCAGTGCCGCCGATATTCTGCGCGGCAAGATGGATGCCTCCGAGTTCAAGGAGTACATCTTCGGAATGCTGTTCCTCAAGCGCTGCTCGGACGTGTTCGACGAGCGCTATGCGCAGGTCGTCAGTGAGCAGATAGCCAAGGGCAAGACCGAGGCGGAAGCGGCCCAGATCGCCGAGAACCGCATCTGGTACAAGACGAGCTTCTACGTGCCGGAAACCTCGCGCTGGCGCTATCTGCTCAACGAGGCCCATAAGAACGTGGGCGATTTTCTCAACACCGCCCTGGGTGGCCTGGAGCAGGGCAACACCAGCCTGCAGGATGTGCTGGAGCATATCGACTTCAACCGTAAGGTGGGGCAGAGCAAGATTTCCGACGCCAAACTGCGCGGACTGATCCAGCATTTCAACAAGCACCGGCTGCGTGACCGGGATTTCGAATTCCCGGACCTGCTGGGGGCGGCCTATGAATACCTGATTGGCGATTTCGCCGACTCCGCGGGCAAGAAAGGCGGCGAGTTCTATACGCCCCGCTCGGTTGTACGGATGATGGTGCGGTTACTAGACCCGCAGCAGAATCACAGCGTTTACGACCCCTGCTGCGGTTCCGGCGGTATGTTGATCGCCTCGAAGGAGTGGGTCGACGAGCACGGCGGAGAGGGCTATCGGCTCGACTGCCATGGACAGGAGAACGCCGGTACCGTCTGGTCGATTGCCAAGATGAACATGCTGCTGCACGGCATCACCACCGCGAACCTACAAAACGACGACACGCTGGAAAACCCGCGCCACCTCACACAAGAAGGCGAACTGCGCCACTTTGATCGCATTCTAACCAATCCGCCGTTCTCCTATAACTTCGGCAGCAAAGATACGGACGACAGCGGTCAACCGGTGTTTCAGCCTGAATTTCGCAGTGAACGTTTCAAGTACGGCGAGGTGCCGCTGGGCTCGAAGAAAGCCGACCTGATGTTCCTGCAGCATATGTTGGCGGTGTGCGCCGATGGCGGCATGGTCGCCACCGTCATGCCCCATGGCGTGCTGTTTCGTGGCGGTGAAGAGAAAAACATTCGCAAAGGCATCATCGAAGACGACCTGCTTGAAGCCGTCATCGGCCTGCCGCCCAACTTGTTCTATGGCACCGGCATTCCGGCCTGCATTCTGATCCTGCGTCAGCGTCACAGCATTGGTGCCCATCAGGTAGCCAGCAAGCACCCGGAGAATCAGGGCAAGGTGCTGTTCATCAATGCCGACCGCGAATACTTCGAAGGTCGCGCCCAGAATCATCTGATGCCGGAGCATATCGAAAAGATCGCCGCCATCTACGAGGCCTTCGCTGCGGGCCAGGGGCAGGACGTGCCTGGCTTTGCCAGTATCGTCAGCGTCGAGACGCTGCGAGAGAACGGCTATAACCTCAACATCCGCCGCTACGCCGACAATGCGCCGCCGCCGGAACCCCACGACGTGCATGCCCATCTGGTCGGGGGCATTCCCGAGGCCGAAATCGAGGCCAAACGGCCGCTGCTCGATGCCCAGGGGCTCGACCCAGCGGCGGTGTTCGCACCCAAGCCCGGTGACATCGGGTATTGGCTGTTCCGCGAATCTATCGCCACCAAGGCCGATATCAAGCCCGCCATCGAGCACAACGCCGGGGTACTGGCGCAAGAGCAGGCGCTACGCGAGGCGTTCGAGACGTGGTGGCAGCGCCACCGCCAAAGCATCACCGCACTGGCCCAGCACCGTGAATACGCAGCGCTACGCAAAGAACTGCTCAACAGCTTCACCGAAAGCCTGCATCCGGTAGGCCTGCTGGACGACTTTCAGGTCAGCGGCATGATCGCGGGCTTCTGGCACCAGCAGAAGTACGACTTTCTCACCCTGATGGCGCGGGATGCCCATGGCGTAGTCGATGCCTGGCGCACCAGCATCGTCACGGCGCTGGAAGACAAACTCGACAAGGAAGACCCGCTGGAGCACAAACTGGTGAAGTTTTTGCTCGGTGGGTTCCTCGAAGCGCTGCAAACCCTGGAGCAGCAGCAGGCGGAGCTCGACAGCCAGATCAAGGCCGCCGAGGAGCAGTTGCCGAAGCCCAGCAGCAGCGACGACGATGATGAGAGCGATAACAGCGACGGCGAGGAGATGCTTTCCGAGATCGAGTGCGCCAAGCTGGAAAAACAGATCAAGGAGTGGAAAAAGCAGCGCACCGCGCTGGTGAAAAAGCTCAAGGCCAAGCGCGCCACCCTGCCGGATGAACTCAACGGCAAGGTCGACGCGCTGGATAACGCCCAGGCCGCCGAGCTGCTACTGACCATTCTGCACCACGATATGACGGCCATCGTCGAGCGCTATATCGGCAACCAGCGCCAGCAGGTCGTCGCGGCGGTGGAAAACTGGTGGGACAAGTACAAGGTAACGCTGACCGAGATCGAACAGGCGCGGGACAAGGCCGCGAAGACGCTGGCCGGGTATCTGGAGGGGCTGGGGTATGTCTAACGAGTGCACTCTAGGAGAAGTCGTTTATCCAGTGGCGGATAAAGTCGAGGGAGTAAAAGATTCTTCTCTTAACTATGTGGGGCTCGAGCACTTGAGTTCTGGGGGTGGCTATTTAAAGGGGTATGCTGCGTCCAGTACGTCAATTAGCACCAACTCTGTTTTCAGAGCGGGTGATGTTATTTTTGGAAAGCTTCGGCCAAATTTGAGAAAAAGCGTTCTTGCTCCCTTTGATGGGTATTGTTCTACCGATCTTCTAGTGTTGCGTACCGTCGAAGGTGTATTGCCAGAATATGCTGCAAGAGTTTTTCAGTCTGAACATGTTTTTCGATACGCGGAAAAAACTGCTGTAGGGACAAAGATGCCCAGAACGTCTTGGGCGCAACTGAAAAAGTTAAAAATTTTTGTTCCCCATTTTTCAGAACAAAAAGCCATCGCCAATATCCTTGACACGGCGGTCTCAAGTTCCAAGCGCAACGCTAGTGGACACGATTGCCCTGCCCAGCAACAGAGCGCTGCAGGACTTCCGTAAAAACCTCAAGGGGTGGCCGCCAACCCAGCGTTTGACGAGGGCGTTCAT
>NZ_VTPX01000005.1 GCF_008298015.1 Salinicola corii
CATTACATCCATTACTACAATCACGAACGCATCAAACTGACACTAAAAGGCCTGAGCCCTGTTCAGTACAGGGCCCAGGCCTTAAACGCCGGCTAAGTGAATCGTCCAACTTTATGGGGTCAGTTCACTGGCTGCTTTGGGTCGATTGCAGTCATTCGCCCAGCTTGTCGCATTCACGCATCTCATCAGGCACCCATTAGCCTTTCGCACCACCTTGTAACTCTAGGTAACCCAGATCCCGTCGTACCACAACCCCGCCAAAAGGCTGTCAGCGATCTCTTACAAGACCGCGTCGTTCATAATTTCCCCTTTCCACATCATTTGTTATGTTATAACCTTTGCCTCCGTTTCAGGAGATCGTCATGTCACACCGTCACCGGCACCGCCCCGATGGGCCGTGCCATTTTTCGTTGATGTCGCTGGGCGCCGGGCGGCGCGTGTTGCTGGCGCTGTTGCCGCTGGCCATGCTGTGGCTCGTCGCGGGCTGGGCTGCCGGGGTGTTCGGTTGATGGGGCAGTGGAGAACAGAGGCGCTGGATGAGCCCAACACCCTGCTGACGCTGGAAGCGTTATCGCTGGCGCAGGGCAACCGCATGGTGCTGGAGGGTATCGAGGGTCATTTCGAGGCCGGCACCATTACCGCGTTGGTGGGTGCCAACGGGGCCGGCAAGAGCACGCTGGTCCAGGGGATCATGGGCGAGCTGCGCCCCGTCAGCGGTCGGGTTCACTGTCGGGTACCCAATGCCCGGCGCGCCTGGCTGCCGCAGCAGCTGGCGCTGGACCTGACCTTCCCGATGAGCGTCGAGGAGCTGGTGATGAGCGGCTGCTGGCCGACCCACGGCAGTTTCAAGCGCTACGGCCCGACGGGGTACCGTCGCGGCCAGGCGGTGATGCAGCGCCTGGGCCTGCAGGCGTTCGAACATCGCCCGCTGGGCGAGCTTTCCGGCGGCCAGCGCCAGCGCGCCCTGCTCGGCCGTACCTTGATGCAGGAAGCCCAGTTGCTGCTGCTGGACGAACCGTTCGCCAATGTCGATGCCGCCACCGTCGAGGTGCTGATCGAGGTACTGCAGGACATGGCGGCCAAGGGCGCGGCGATCATCATCGTGCTGCACGATCACGATCAGATGACCCGGCTGGCCGATCGGATCCTACATCTGGAACGCGGGCATGGCACCTGGTCGACGCCCGCCCGGGTCGGCGGCTCCCCCTCCACGGCGGAGACGCTGGCATGATCGACTGGCTGTTCTCTCCGTTGATCGATTTCGGCTTCATGCGCCGCGCGCTGGTGGCCGGCCTGGCACTGTCGCTGGTGGCGCCGCCGCTGGGGGTTTTCCTCACCCTGCGCGGCATGAGCCTGGTCGGCGACGCCATGGCCCACGCCGTGCTGCCCGGCGTGGCGGTGGGTTTCCTGCTGGCCGGGTTCTCGCTGCCGGCGATGAGCTTTGGCGGCCTGATCGCCGGGCTGTTGGTGGCAGGGCTGGCGGGCAGCGTGTCGCGCCTGACCGGCCATCGCGAAGACTCCGCCATCGCCAGCTTCTACCTGATCTCGCTCGCCGCCGGGGTGATGTTGATCTCGATGCGCGGCAGCAGCGTCGATCTGACCCACGTGCTGTTCGGCTCGATCCTGGCGGTGGACAGTACCGCGCTGTGGCTGATCGTCAGCGTGTCGAGCCTGACCCTGATCGTGCTCGCCGCGATCTTCCGCATCCTAGTGGTGGAGTGCCTCGACCCGCTGTTCCTGCGCGGCCAGGGCATTCGCGGCGGCGCCGTGCATGGCCTGTTCCTGGGCTTGATGGTGCTCAACCTGACGGCCGGCTTTCAGACGCTGGGTACCCTGATGGCGGTCGGCCTGATGATGCTGCCGGCAACGGCGGCGCGCTTCTGGTCGAAACGCCTCGAGGGCCTGATGGGGCTGGCCATCGCCATCGGCATGATCTCGAGCGTGGGAGGCCTGCTGCTCTCCTATCACGCCGGCCTGCCCTCCGGCCCCTGCATCATTCTGCTCGCCGGCATCATCTATCTGTTTTCCGCGCTGTTCGGGCGGTACCACAGCGTCTTTGCCCGCTGGCGCCGACGCGTGGAGCCGATACTGCCGCCGGACGCCCACGGCTAACGCGGCACTCCACCCTTCAACTCCACACAAGGAATGCAAGATGTCCCGCCAATCGATCTCTTCCGCGCTGCTCAAGGGCCTCATCGCCGGTGGCCTGAGCGTCGCCGCCCTGTCACCGATCTACGCCCAGGCGGATCCGCTCAAGGTCGTCACCAGCTTCAGCATCCTCGACGATATGGTCGAAACCATCGGCGCCGACCATGTCTCGGTCACCTCGCTGGTCGGCCCGGATGGCGACGTGCACGCGTTCTCGCCCAAGCCTTCCGACGCGCAGTCACTGGCCGATGCCGACCTGATCGTGGTCAACGGCCTGCAGCTCGAAGGCTGGATCGATCGGCTGATCGACGCCAGTGAATACGATGGCGACATCGTGGTCGCCAGCGACGGCATCAAGACGCGGCCGTTCGAGGGGCATCACGACGAGGGTGACGATCATGGTCACGGTCACGACGACCACGACCACGACCACGACCACGACCACGACCACGACCACGACCACGACCACGACGATCATGATCATGCGGCGAACGGCGGCGCGGAAGGCCATCATCACCATCATGGCGATGTCGATCCGCACGCCTGGCAGGACCTCGAGAACGGCGAGCAGTACGCCCGCAATATCCGCGATGCGCTGGTGAAGGCCGATCCGGACCACGCCGACGACTACCGCGCCAACGCCAAGCAGTACATCGAGAAGATGGAAGCGCTGGACACCGAGGCCAAGCAGCGTATGGCGCAGATCCCGCAGGAAAATCGCCTGATCATCACCAGCCACGACGCCTTCGGCTATTTTGCCGACGCCTACGGCCTCGAGCTGCTGTCGCCGGTGGGCATCAACACCCTGGCCGAGCCCAGCGCCAGCGACATGGCCCAGTTGACGCAGCAGATCGAGAGCAGCCACGCCAAGGCGCTGTTCCTGGAAAACATGAGCAACCCGGCACTGATCAATCAGCTGCACGAGGAGACCGGCGTCGCCATAGGCGGCACGCTGTATGCCGACGCGCTGACGCCCGATGGCGAAGGCAGCACCTATCTCGGCATGTTCCGCCACAACGTCGACACGCTGATCGAGGCGTTGACGGCCGACGACTGACTCGGCGAAACCGGCGGCACTTCGGCGCCGCCGGTCGCTCCTCGCACTGGTCAATCACCGCCACCTGGACGACACTGCTCTCGAACCTTCGCCGAGACAGTGTCGTTTTCATGCCGCCAGTGACTGCCCCACCCCACCGTCACCTCAGCCTCGCCCAGGCCCGGCGCCTCGCCCTGAAGGCCCAGGGATTCACCGCCTCCTCTCCCGATACCGTCAACCGCGGCCATCTCAATCGCCTGCTGGATCGGCTCGGCGTGCTGCAGATCGACTCCGTCAACGCCCTGGCCCGCTCCCACTATCTTCCCGTATTTTCGCGCCTTGGCCCCTATCCGACCGAGCACCTCGACGAAGCCGCCTGGGCGCGCAATCGCTATCGGTCGCTATTCGAATACTGGGGGCACGAGGCCTCGCTGTTGCCGATTTCGCTCTACTCCGCGATGCGCTGGCGCATGCGACGCGCGCAGGACGGTATCGGTATCTACAAGCATCTGGCGCGATTCGGGCGTGAGCGACAGGACGTGATCGAGCGTGTACTAGACAGCGTGCGTGATCGCGGTCCGCTGGGCGCGGGAGCCTTGAACACGCGAGAAGGGCCTTCGGGACCATGGTGGGACTGGAGCGATGAAAAGCATGCGCTGGAGTGGCTGTTCGCCGCCGGCGAAGTCACCGTCGCCCGCCGCCGAGGCTTCGAACGGCTCTATGACCTGCCCGAGCGCGTCTTGCCCGCGACAATACTGAATCAGGCCGAACCCGACCGGCTCGAGGCCCATCGCCAGCTGTTGCGCCGATCCGCCCTGGCCCTTGGCGTCGCGACCGAAAAGGATCTGCGCGACTACTACCGGCTGGCGCCGCAGGATACCCGTGCCGCGCTGCAGACAATGATCGAGGACGGCACCTTGACGCCGGTGTCGGTCGAAAGCTGGCGCCAGCCGGCCTATGTCATCGGCGAACCCCGAATTCCCCGCCAGATCGGCGCCTCTGCCCTGCTCTCACCGTTCGACTCATTGATCTGGTATCGCGAACGCACCGAGCGCCTGTTCGGCTTTCACTATCGCCTCGAGTTCTACGTGCCACCGGCCAAGCGGGTCTTTGGCTACTACGTCATGCCGTTTCTCCACGGCGATCGGCTCATCGGACGGATCGATCTGCGTGCCCGCCGGGCCGACGGCGAATTGACGGTGCTGGCGGTTCACCCGGAGCCGGGCATCACCTTCGACGACTCACATCTCACCGCCCTGTCACGGCAGTTCGAGCAGCTGGCAGCGTGGCTGGGTCTGCCGCGCATCCATCTCGCCTGCGAACGCCCGCTGGCTCAGAGGCTCTCTAACCACTGGCCGGTCGATGTCAGGCGGCGGCGGGAGCTGTAACCCAGGCAAGGCTACGCCGATGATAGCGCCACGAAGTGGCCCGCCTGTGGCTCTGCATAGTGGATGTCCGGCAACCGATGGCCGCGCGGCTTTATCGGATCGGGCACTTCATCGACCTGCAGCAAGGCTTTGAAATCCCGCTTGTGATCGATATCCGGCATCGGAACTGCCGAAAGCAGCCGCTGTGTGTAGGCGTGCTGCGGGTTGTGCAGAACCTGCTGACAGCTGCCGATCTCGACGATCTGACCGCAATACATGACCGCGACGCGATGACAGACCTGCTCGACCACCGCCATGTCGTGCGAGATGAACAGGTAGCTCAACCCCATGCGGTCCTGCAGCGACTTCATCAGCTCCAGCACCTGCGCCTGAACCGAGACATCGAGCGCCGAGACCGGCTCATCGGCGATGATCACTCGAGGTTCCAACGCCAGCGCCCGGGCAATGCAGATTCTCTGACGCTGTCCGCCGGAAAATTGGTGCGGATACCGCAGCGCCGCCGCGGCCGGTAGGTCGACCTGCAGCAGCAGCTCCTCGACTCGCTGTCGCCGTTGAGCGGCGTTCGCCAGGCCATGCACCAGCAGGGGCTCCGCGATCAACTCGCCGACCGTCTTGCGCGGATTCAGCGCGGAAAAGGGATCCTGGAAAATCATCTGGATATCCCGGCGTACCGCCTTGAGAGCCTTTCCCTGAAGGCCACTCAGCTCGCGGCCGTCGAGTTTCACGCTGCCCGAATAGGTCAGCATGTTCATCAAGGCCTTGCCCGTCGTCGACTTGCCACAACCGCTTTCTCCCACCAGCCCCAGTGTTTCCCCCGCCCCCAGTTCGAAACTCACGCCCTCTACCGCACAAACCTCCGTCGCCGGGGCAAACGGCGACTGCCGTCTGATGGGGAAACGCACCCGAAGATCGCTGACCTCGAGCACTCGCGCCGCCTGCGCTCTTGAAGGCAGCGTCACGGCCGCTCCCAGTCGCGGCACGGCCGCCAGCAGTTTGCGGGTGTATGGCGACTTAGGCTGCAAGAAGAGTTCGCGTGCCGAGGCCTGCTCTTCGACGACACCCTGATTCATCACCACGACGTCGTCGGCCATCTCGGCGACGACGCCCATGTCGTGGGTAATCATCAACAGCGCCGTGTCGAACGCCTGCTGCAATTCGCGCATCAATTCGAGAATCTGTGCCTGGATCGTGACATCGAGGGCCGTGGTCGGTTCGTCGGCGATGAGCACCTTGGGCCGGCACACCATTGCCATGGCGATCATCACGCGCTGGCGCATGCCGCCGGAGAGCTCGTGCGGGTACTGCTTGAGACGTTTCTCGACATGCGGTACGCGCACCGCGTCGAGTATCTCCCAGGCTCGACGTTTCGCCCCGCTACCCTCGTCCAGCTTGTGACGACGAATGGTCTCCTCCAGTTGCTGGCCCACACTCATCAGCGGATTGAGCGAGGTCATCGGCTCCTGGAAGATCATCGCGATGTCGCGACCGCGAAGCCGAGACATCTGTCTATCCGATAGCTCGGTCAGATCACGATCCTGATAGAGAATCGCCCCACTCGGCAGCCTTGCCACCTTCGGCAACAGCCCCATGATGGCGAGCGACGACAACGACTTGCCACTACCGGACTCTCCCGCAATACAAAGCGTTTGACCCGCATGCAGCTGAAAGCTCAAGTCATCAACGACGCGCTGCGTTTCATGCTCATGCGAAATGTCGATCGACAGGCGCTCGACGGAGAGCACGCGAGAGGCACGGGAATTATCGGGAAGCGACATGTTGGCGGTTACTCGAAAACGATACGCGGGACATAGAACGACACGACCCAATTGGGTTGATCGACGATCTCGCTGATGCGCAGGTCTCCGCAGACCGAGCAGAGCATATAGGCCTGCTCGGCCGGCATATTGCGGGTCTTAATCAGCCATTCGATCGCGCCTTCCAGGGCCTGACGTGCGCCGGTCATCAAGTCACTGCCGATGCCGGTGAAGACCTCGTAACCGGCGCCATCCAGATGTCGGGTGACCGGCCCCGGCGTCGAGAAGCGCGGCATCGCCAGCGGTGTCTGCTTGATCAAATTCAGGGTCAGCGTGACGTCCATCGCACTCTCGAGTGCGGTACCACAGACTTCGCCGTCGCCCTGGGCGGCATGGGTATCACCGATCGAGAACAGCGCCCCGGCCACCTCCACCGGCAGATAGAGCGTGCAACCTGCAGCGATGTCGCGCACGTCGAGATTGCCCCCCACCCGGCGCGGGGGAACGATCGAATGGAGACCCGGTGCCGCCGGTGCCACACCGAGGGTCCCGGCAAAAGGCTTTAGCGGAATCCTGGCGTGCTTGCCGAACGCTGCCGGCGTCATGGTCTGCGTGTCGTAGTGCCACAACGCCAGTGCCGGCTCGGTGAACTGATCCGACAGCAGCCCGAAACCGGGGATATTGGCCGTCCAGCCGAAGCCGGACGGGGTGAACTCCTCGATGGTTATCGCCAGTATGTCGCCAGGCTCGGCGCCGTCGACGAAGACGGGGCCGGTTACCGGGTTGATACGATCGAACGGCATGGACGCGACCGACTCCAGCGTCGAAGCCGCCGTGAAATGGCCACCGGACGAATCATTGCACTCGAAGCTGACGGTCGTCCCCGGCGTGACCTGCATGACCGGAGTGTTGGCATTGTCCCAGCCCAGATGACTCTGATGGCCGTGGATGGTCTTGATCAGTCCGTGATCACACATCATTTCACCCAGATGTAGTCGTAATTGACCGGCACGTGCACCGGATCGACGTAGAGTGCGTCTTCTCCACCCATACGCGCGGAGTGCACGGTATAGCGCTGCTCGTTGAAGATCGGCACCCAAGGCGCATCGTCCATGGCCGTGGTAAAGATTTCCCCCCAGCGTTCGGCGCGCGCTTCCTGCTGGTCCGGCTTGACCATCGCATTGGCCGCATCGGCCTCGGCATCGAGTTTCTCGTTGCAGTACCACGCCCAGTTCCAACCGCCCGGTACGGCGCCCTCACAGCCGAGAATCGGCCCCCAGAAATTGGAGGGGTCCGGAAAATCGGCGATCCACGCCATGCCGCCAGACCAGATCATCGGCGCCTGATCCTCCTCCCCCCCGGCGGCGATCACGTTGGCCTGCGCCAGCGACTTGATCTGCGCCCGAATGCCAATCTCCGACAGGTCCTGCTGGATGGCCTGGGCGATGCGTGGCTGGGGGTCGGTATTCATGACGTAGAGCTCGGTATCGAAGCCATCGCCAAAGCCGGCCTCCTCGAGCAACGCCTTGGCTTTCTCCGGATCGTAGGGGTAGCCCTGATAATCCTTGTCGTAGCCGGGCATCGCCGGTGGAAGAGGTTGATTGGCAGGGGTCGCTCGGCCATTGATGACGCGCACGATGCGATCCTTGTTGATTGCCATGTTGATGGCCTGACGCACCTTGAGGTTATCCAGCGGCGGCATGGTGACGTTCAACGTGACATAACCGGTATGCAACTGGTCGCCAACGACCATCAGCTTCTGGAAATCAGGATCGTTCTTGAACTGCAGGAACTGGGCAGGCGGTATGCCATCACCCGCGATATCGACTTCGCCTCGCTGCAGACGCAGCAGTGCCACGTTGGGGTCCTGCCCGATCTGGAAATCGATCTGATCCAGATAGGGAATGCCCTGACGGTAGTAGTCGTCGTTCTTGACGAAGGTCAGATGTTGCCCCAGCGCCCAATCCTTCAGTTTGAAAGCGCCGGTACCCACCGGATGCTTGCCGAAGTCCGGCCCCCACTTTTCGACGGCCTCCTTGGGAACCACGGAGGCGAAGTTGAGCGCCATGACGTGCAGGAACGTCGCATCCGGCGCACTCAGCGTGATCTCCACCGTGTAGTCGTCCGGGGTGGAGATACCGCTCAAGGTAGTGGTGGCACCGCTCGATGCCTCATCGAAACCGACGATCGAGGAAAAGAAGCCGGCGCCGGGGCTCTGGGTCTTGGGATTCACCGTTCGCTCGAGCGAATATTTGACGTCTGCAGCGGTCATTTCGCGACCGTTATGGAATTTGACGCCGTGCCGCAGATGGAATGTGTAGGTGAGACCATCGTCGGAAATCTCATAGCGCTCGGCGAGATCCGGCACCAGATTGGTGGTGCCCGGCTCATAATCCATCAGCCCATCGAAGAGCGACTTGATCATCGACCAGTTCTGCCAGTCATAGCCGATGGCGGGATCGAGCGTGGCGACGTCGTTCTGATACGTCACGATGACGTCTCCCCCGGGTTTCGGGGTGTCCTGCGCTTGAACCGCGCCGCTGATTGCGGCGGCCAATGCCGCCAGCGCAAATCCCTTGAGAATCTTTTGCATGTCGATTTTTCCTTGTTGTACGAAGACTACGAAGACTACGAAGACCCAGTGCTATGAAGACCGGTGCTACTAGACCACTATCAGCTGTGCTTCACGTCGATGCGGGGATCGACGAAGAGCACGGCGATATCGGCAATCAGATTGCCCACCACGATGGCGACCGCCGAGAGTGTGGTCACGCCGACGATGATCGGAATGTCCACCTGCTGGATCGCCTGCCAGGCAAGCTGACCGATGCCTGGCCACCCAAAAACGGATTCCACCACCACCAGACCGCTCATGAAGATGCCGATATCGATGCCGATCATCGGGATGACGGGAATGATGGCGTTGGGCAGGACGTGCCTCAGCAGAACGCGCACGCGTGTCAGCCCCTTGGCGCGCGCGGTGCGAATGAAGTCCTGGTGCAGCACGTCGATCATCGAAGAGCGCACCATGCGTGAATACCAGCCACTGCCCAGCACGCCCAGCGTGATGGCCGGCAGCAGCAGATGCTCGATGCCGCCATACCCTCCCAGCGGAAACCAGCCGAGTTTCACGGCAAAGAAATAGAGCGCGAGCATCGCCGCAATGAAGTGCGGCGACGAGACACCAATGAACGAGAACGCCATCAGCATCCGGTCCAGCGCCGAGTTGCGCTTGATTGCCGCCACGATGCCCAGCGTGATGCCGATCACGAGCTCGACCCCGATCCCCGCGGCCATCAATTGCAGCGTCGGCCCGATGCGCGCGGCCATCAGATCGGAAACCTGCGAACGCTGCACATAGGAGCGCCCCAGATCACCCTGCAGCAGGTTGCCCAGATAGCGCAGGTATTGCTGATAGAACGGCAGGTCCAGCCCCAATTGATGGCGAATATTGGCGACGACTTCTACTGTCGCACTGCGGCCCGCAATCTGACGCGCCGGATCCGCCGGAATCAGATACATCAGGAAATAGGTGATGAACGTCACCCCGAGCAGGATCAGCACCGCGTAGAACAGTCGTTTGGTAACGTACCAGGCCATTTACAGCCTCCCCTTCAACGTCGGATCGAGTTCGTCACGCAGCGCATCGCCGACCAGATTGAAGCTCAGCGACAGCGCAATGATGGCGACACCCGGAAACAGCACCAGCCACAGCGCCGACGTGAAGTAGGTTTGGCTCTCGAAAATGATGTTGCCCCAGCTTGGCATCGGCGGCTGCACGCCCACCCCCAGAAACGACAGCGTTGCCTCAAGCAGCACCGTGGTGGAGATGCCCAGCGTCGCCCAGACCAGAATGGTGGGCAGAAGATGCGGAAGCAGGTGAGAGAACAGAATGCGCAATGAGCTGGCACCGATCGTGCGCTCCACGGCGACGAAATCCTTAGCCGCGATGGAAATCGTCTCCGAATAGATCACCCGCGCGATCTGCACCCAGTTCACCATGGCGATGACCAGCGCCACGATCCACAGACTGGGCCTGAGAATGGCGGCCAGGGCGATTGCCAATAACAGCGCCGGGAAGGACATCATCAGATCGGTGAAGCGCATCAGTAACGAGCCGGTCCAGCCGCGCACGAAGCCTGCCGTGACCCCAACCAATGTCCCGATGATCACGGCAATGCCATTGGAAACCACACCGATGATCAGAGACGTCCTTGCGCCATAGATAATGCGCGATAGCAGGTCTCGTCCCAGCAGATCCGTACCGAAGTAGAAATCGCTATTGGGCGGCAGCGGCGCACCTTCGATGGTCAGGCCATCGAAGAACTGTTCGGTGGGATCATAGGGGGCCAGCCACGGGGCGAACACTGCCGCTACCACCACGATCAGAATGAACAGCAGCGACAACGCAACACTCTTGCGCTTCAACAGGGCCATCAGCAGCGTCATCAGGAATGCCCCCGCTGGCGCCAGCGTTCGCTGTCTGTCTGCAACAGCCGCTCGGCGGCGTGACCCAACGTCAATTGCTGTTCCATGGCGTGGCTGCGCAAGCGCTCGTAGGCCTGCGTCTCATCGCAGCTCAGCGTTACCATCAACCGAGCCACGGCGCGGGAGACCACTCCCTGGGATTCGAGACGTCGAGCCAGCTCATGGTTGGCCGTTTCCAGTGACTGCGTCTGTTGCCGCAACTCCTTGGCCATCGCCAGCGTGGTGTAGACCATGCTCTGGGTGATCGGCTTGTTGAGGATCGCCGTGGCGCCCAAACTTATGGCCCGCTGGATCTGGGACAGCGTCTGATGGTGCGTCATGGCGATGATCGGAATACCCGCACCGCGAACCCGCGCCAGAAGCCGGTCACTGTTGAAATGGTCAAGCTCGACGATCACGCCACTGACATTATCCAGTGCCGCGGGCGAATCCAGGTAAACCGTTTCCGAGCGCAGCCCCAGCCGATCGAGACTCTTCAACAACATTGCCAACGAGCGAGCCTCGCAATCGACCAGCAGAAGGTGCGGAGACAGCACGTGCGAATTCATTTCACCACCCTCAAGTTGGGCGCCGCCAATGGGGCCGCAAGCTCATGGAATTGCGCCAGTGGCGTGCGCGTCAGATAGGGATCGGCCTCGAGCGCCGCGGGTTGCCGATGGACGATATCGAATCGCCCGTCGCGCGCTTCGGCGATACAGTTGGGCAGCGTGAGATGATTGTTGTGAGGCTGAAGCGAGAGCGTTCCCAATGGCGTGGCCTGAGGCTGATTCTGCAACCAGGCCAGCACGGCATCGGGATCGTCGTTACCGATGGCCTGGCAAGCCCGAGCCAGCATCGTGACGGCAGTGTAGGCGCAGGTATAACAACTGGAGAAGGTGCCCTCGACGCCGCCGACACGCTGACTGGCGCTGAAGGCGTTACCGGCAACGTCGAACCAGGGGCCGCTCGAGAGCAACCGCAAGTGGTTCAGGTGGGGAAT
This sequence comes from Salinicola corii, assembly GCF_008298015.1. GTDB lineage: Bacteria > Pseudomonadota > Gammaproteobacteria > Pseudomonadales > Halomonadaceae > Salinicola > Salinicola corii. The sequence continues at coordinate 11,794 of NZ_VTPX01000005.1, forward strand.
CGCCGGCAATTCGCACTCCGTGAAATTGCAACTGAGAACCGGCAGCCGACGACCGGCTCGGGCGCATGCCGTATTGAGCTGTTTCAGAAAGAAATAGGAAGATTCACCCACCAGGTTGTTGAGCACGAAATCGGTATCGCTTTGCAGGATCTGCTCGGTCACGCTGGTAAAATCCGCATCGCCGAAGTGGAAATAACGCTCGGCGACGATCTCTCCAGCCGCCGCACCAATCAGTTCGCGAGCGATGCGGTTGCTTTCCCAGCCCCAGACATAGTTCGAACCGACCAGCACACCACGTTTACCGTGCTCGCGCAGCACATAACCCAGCAGCGGCACGAGATTCTGATTGGGACTGCCGCCCAGGTAGACCACGTTCTCACTGCATTCGAACCCTTCGTAGGGGCTGGCGTACCAGAGCAGCGCCGCGGCACGCTCCAGATCAGGAACGATATCCTTCCGACTGGCGGACGTCGTGGTCCCCACGATATGACGCAGCCCTCGCTGCAGTAGCGATTCCACCCCTTGATGGTAAGCGTCGAGTTCGCCTCGAGGGTCGAACTCGTGCACCTCCAGCCGGATACCCTCCGCCTGGCGATTGATATCCTCGACGGCCCGCAATGCCCCATTCCGCGCATGGTTGCTGATGCGCTGGTAGGTGCCTGAAGTCGAGTAGAGCACCCCGATGGGGAGCGTCAATGTCATAGTGATTCCCACAAAAAAAGCCCGGACGTCGAGAAGACATCCAGGCTTCATTGCCAAGCGCCGATCGGCGCACTGTTCTGTTCAAGATTTACAGGCGTTACGCCACACTTGCCGAATCAGGTCATAGAAAAATCGCGCCACTTTTCACATTAATCTTAAAAAACAGATTATTAATCGAACTCTCCATAGTCTGTAAGACGAACCCTTTCTTCGGCAACGTGGCCAGAATGCACCGTTTTGGCTTACCTAGTTGGCGATGCGCACCACGACGGATCATGCAAAGAATACCTTGCGACAAATAACCACATTAAGTATGTGGTTATTCAGACGTAGGCTAATGTCGATGCCACGGTCTGCGTCGATCGCGGCAAGTCCACCAAGGGTTGATAAGGGAACGCCACTCATGAACACGATCCTACGCCGCTTGAGCATCGCCGGACTGGCGGTCGCCACAACGCTCGGCGCCAGCAGCGCCTTCGCCTACGGTGCCGGCGACTGGTTCACCCACTTCGGTATCGCCAAGGTCTCGCCCAAGAGCGACAACGGTAACTTCGATGCCATCGGCGTCGACAAGATCGACGTCGACGACGAGAGCGGCTTCGCTTTCACGCTCGGTTATCGCTTTCTGGACCACTGGGGCGTCGAACTGCTGGCCGCCCAGCGCTTCGAGCACGACATCACTCTGGATGGCACCCAGATGGCTTCCACCAAACATCTGCCGCCGACCCTGACACTGCAGTACTACCCGCTCGGCGGCACCGACTCCCGGGTTCAGCCCTATGTCGGCGCCGGCCTGAACTACACCCACTTCTCCGACGAGAAGGTCGACAGCGGCAGTCTGGACATGGACGACTCCTGGGGCGCCGCGGCGCAACTGGGCGTCGACCTGCTGATCGACGATCACTGGTCGTTGAATGCGGCGGCCTGGTACCTGGATATCGACTCCGACACCACCGCCACGATCAGTGGCGAATCCTACGACACCACGGTACATATCGACCCCGTCGTGGTCATGGGCGGCATCGGCTATCGCTTCTGAAGCGAGCCGCCGCCACGCGACCGGATCGTCCCTGGCCATCGTCCGGTGGCCAGGCAATATGGCTCGCCGAATGGATAATCCCACCGAGATTTTTGCCCAAAACTCTAGACTTACGTCGAAGAGCATGTGATCATTCGCAGACTAACTTTTATTCCGCTTCACTACTGACCCATGGGTGACCGCTCTCATGGGCGCTGGTCATTCATGATTCGAATCCCCGCCGATCACTGGCTACTGGCGTTGCGAACGGTACTGGCCGTCTGGCTGGCCCTGTTCCTGGCCATGCGCCTCGATCTCTATCAACCCGCCTGGGCGATTCTGGCGGTCATGATCGTGACACTGCAGCCGGTGATGTTTACCGGGGGCACGCCGCCGATCGGCATCATCATCGGGCGCAGCATTGCCCGCCTGTTCGGCACCCTGTTTGGGGCGATCGTCGGGTTGGTGCTGATTGCTCTGTTCGGCCAGCAGCCCATGCTTTATCTGCTGTTTGCCGGTGGTTGGCTCGCCTTCTGCATGTATTGGGTTATTCTCGAGCAGGACGAATACGTCGGCTATGTGATGATGCTCAGCGGTTACACCTCGACGCTTGTGTCGCTGACCGCGATCGGGACCGGCGTCGAGAATATCTGGTCGGTAGCCCAGGGGCGTTTCAGCGAAACGGCGCTGGGCATTGGTTGCGGCCTGCTGATGCACGTGATCATCGCGCCGCGCTTCGGCAGCCGCGCGCTCCCGGGCGCGCTCTCCGGGTTTCTCTCGCAGGCCGCGACCGAAACACTGGCAACGCTGGCCGAGCCCCGCCCTCGCGAAAGCCGCGACGCGCAGTTGAAAGTGCTATTCCAAAGTTACCAGCAGTTCGAGAAGCTGCGCGGCCTGGCACGATTGGAAACCCGACGCCTGAGCCAGTTCATTCCCGCGCTGGATCGATTTGCCAGTGATGGCCTGGCGCTGATCACTGCCGTGCGGGAGCTGGAGACGGCACTGGACTATCTCCGCGCCTGTGAGGGCGGCGAGCGCTGGCTGGATGAGTTGAGCCAGCAGGCGCTCCCCCTGCTTAGAGCGGTCGAGGCCAAACCGGAGGGCCAACCCAGCGAGCGTCTTCTGCTGGCCGACTTCGACTGGAACGAAGCAACGGTGGAGCCCCGCACCCGTGCCCGGGCGGAGCTGGTCCGTCAGCGCCTGGGAGAGGTCCTCGGGCTGCTGCAGCATGGACGTCGGCTGCGCAACGCGCTCAACGATCCGACCTCGTCGAAGGTCAAGACGCTACCTCGCGAGCGCCGCGAACGTACCCAGCACAACGAACACTTCGTCGCCCGTTTCAACGCCCTTCGTGTGTTCATCGCCTTCGAACTGCTGGGTCAACTCTGGATTCACAGCGGCTGGCAGTCCGGCTATCTGGCCATGATGTTGCTCGGGGTCTTTACCATGCTGTTTGCCAAGGCACCGAACCCGGCAGCCGTCGTCTACCAGTTCCTGTGGGGGTCGATCGCTGCGGTCATTCTGGGGGGGATTCTGCTCTTCCTGGTGTTACCCGTGATCAGCGGTTTCCCGCTGCTGGCAATTGCTCTTGGCATCCCCGTCGCCATTGGTACGCTGATGACCCCCCATCCGCGCTGGTCGCTGATCGGGCTGGCAGGCGCGATCACCATGATGACGCTGCTGAACCTGCACTCGACCTACACGTTTTCTCCCTCGAGCTATATCAACGGCGGTCTGGCCTCCATCATCGGCACCATCGCTGCCATGATCACCTATTCGCTGTTTCGCCAGCGCTCTCCCGGCGAGCGTATCGAGACGCTGATGGCCGCTTACTGGCACGGCCTGAGTCGGCTTCTTCGGAAGAAGTCGCTCCCCAATCGGGCGCGCCTGGAAAGTCGGCTATACGATCGCCTGGGCCGGCTGGTCGCACTGGGCGGCAGTGATCGCGCCGTGCGCGAGGCCATCGAACTGAACGCCCTGGCACTCTGTGTGTGGCGAATCCGGCGTCTACGCGGTGCCCTTGGCCCCCATCGTGCAGAGATCGAGGCCTGGCTCGAGGGTATCGGCACCCGCGTGATCGCGCGCCGGCGACACGATCCCGTCGTCTGGCGCCAACTCGCGGACGAGGCCATCGCCTGGGTCGAGCGTCTCTATCACGAAGCCCACCTGCCGATTGCCAGTATCGGCGAAATCGCCATGCTGGGTCATCTGATGCGGGACGCACCGGGTGTCGAGCTGGAAGCCCGCGCCAGTGATGATCTCGCTACGGCTGCGGCAACGACCGGAGACACCCGACATGCTGACTGAATGGTCATTCCTGGGGTTCCTGATACCCCCGTTGACGATACCCATACTGGTGGCGCTGGGACTCTACCTGATCCTGCGGCGCGTGTTCGTGCGCCTCGGGCTCTATCACTGGTTCTGGCAACCGGTGCTCGCGGACATCGCGATTTACGCTCTGCTGTTGTGGTCGGTACTCGCCCTGACAGGCTCACTGCCGATCGCTGAATGAGGAAACAACCTTGATGAATTGGCCTATCGGACTCCGCAAGACTTTACGCGCGCTGTTGACCGCGGTGCTGGTCATCGCCGCGATCGTCGCCATTGCCCAGCTCTGGGACCACTACATGCACGACCCGTGGACCCGCGACGGCCGTGTCCGTGCCGATGTGGTCAATCTAGGTACCGATGTCGCCGGACTCGTCGACAGCCTCGAGGTGCACGATAACCAGTTGGTGGAGAAAGGCGATGTGCTGTTCACCATCGATCAGCAACGCTACCGATTGGCGCTGGACGATGCCAAGGCCAGCCTCAACCAGTTGGAACAGGAGCGCGACGAAGCGCAGGCGGCCAATGGCCGTCGCCAGCGTCTGAAGAACTACGTGTCCCAGGAGGACAAGGACAACGCCCGCTTTGCGCTGAACACCGCGCAGGCCGCGGTCGAGCAGGCCAAGGTCGAAGTCAACCAGGCCAAGCTGGATCTGGAACGTGCCACCGTACGCGCCCCGGTCGACGGTTACGTCACCAACCTGCTGTTGCGCCCCGGCCAGTACGTGACCGTGGGCACCGATGCCATGACACTGGTCGATGCTCACAGTTTCTACGTGCTGGGTTACTTCGAAGAGACCAAGCTCGACAGCATCGATGTCGGCGCTCCGGTGCGTGTCCAGTTGCTCTCCAGCGAAAAGGCCATCTGGGGTCATGTCGACAGCTTCGCTCGCGGTATCAGCGACAGTAGTCTGAGCAGCCAGGAAAACGGCCTTGCCTCGGTCAACGCCTCGTTCGACTGGGTACGCCTCTCCCAGCGGATCCCCGTGCGCATCGCGCTGGATGACATTCCCGAAGGCACCAAGCTCTCCGCCGGCCTCACCGCCACCGTCTACCTCGACAGCGACCGTCAGGGCCGCGAGGAAGCGCCCGACTGGTGGAAGCCGATCCGCCAATGGTGGGAAGGTTTGATCAGTATCTAGAGGGGGCAAAAGAGCCAGCAGGATCCCTGACGATCGACGAGCGGGGCGGCAGAAGATTCTGCCGCCCCGCTTTCGTGAGTACCGAGATCCCCCTACCTCTGGAGATCGCTGTCGTCCGTGCTTATTGCAGCGCCAGACACGCCTCGTCGATCCGGCGACACGCTTCCAGCAGGCGCTCGGTGTCGGAGGCGAACGAGATACGGAAATGCCCCGGCAAACCGAACGCGCTGCCCGGCACCACCGCGACCCGGGCGGTGGTGAGCAGATACCGCGCCAGCGCCTTATCGTCGTCGATCGTCTCGCCGGTCGGCGTCCGGCGACCCAGCAGCCCTTCGCAGTTGGGGAACAGATAGAACGCCCCTTCCGGCATCCGGCACGTCAACCCGCGGGTAGCGTTGAGCGCGTCGAAACAGAGGCCGCGACGCTCGGCAAAGATCACGTTGCGGGCGCGAATATCGTCGAGCGGCTGACCCAATGCGACGACCGCCGCCGCCTGGGAGACGGACGCCGGGTTGGACGTGGTCTGAGACTGCATCACCGCCATGGCCTTGATCAGATCCGCCGGCCCGGCGCCGAAGCCGATCCGCCAGCCGGTCATCGCATGGCCCTTGGAGACGCCGTTGATGGTCAACGTACGCGACTTCAGGCGCGGTTCGACCTCGGCCAAGGTGCAGAACTCGAAATCGTCGTAGACGAGATATTCGTAGATGTCGTCGGTCAGCACGACGATATCGGGATGATCCAGCAGCACCGCCGCCAGCACGACGAGTTCGTCACGGGTATAACCGGCACCGCTGGGGTTTCCGGGGGAATTGAGGATCAGCACACGCGTTCTCGGCGTGATCGCGTCCTCGAGCTTCGCGGGCGTCAGCTTGAAGCCACTCTCCGCCGGACATCGAATCGCCACTGGCGTACCGCCGGCCAGACGCACCATGTCGGGATACGAGACCCAGTGTGGTGCGGCGAAAATGACCTCGTCGCCCGGATCGACCAGCGCCATCAATGCATTAAAGATCACCTGCTTGCCGCCTGCGCCGACACTGATTTCGTCGGTTCGATACGCGAGCCCGTTATCGCGGCGGAACTTCTCGACGATCGCCTGCTTGAGCGCCGGGGTACCGTCAACGTCGGTGTAGCGAGTCGCGCCGGCGTCGAGCGCCGCCTTGGCAGCTTCGCGAATGGCGGCGGGGGTCTCGAAATCCGGCTCGCCCTGGGAAAGCGAGATCACATCGATACCCTCTGCGCGCATCTTCGCGGCAAGACCGCTGATTTCGATGGACGCCGAGGGCTGAACGACGGACAAACGCTGGGCCAATCTGGTCATTGCTGAATTCCTGACGATGCACGCGACGCGACGATGTCGGCCATCGGTCGAATCTCGATACCGGCAGTCTCGAGCCGACGCCGAAGTACTGCCGCCATCTCGACGGCGCCGGGCGTGTCGCCATGCACGCAGACACTGTCGATGGCGAGCGCGATGCGCTTACCGGAAACCGTGGTGACGGCTTGCTCTTCGATCATGCGCAGTACGCGGTCGGCCGCCATTTCGGGATCGTGAATCACCGCGCCAGGCAACTTGCGCGAGAGCAGGTTGCCATTGTCGGCATAGGCGCGGTCGGCGAAGACTTCGTTACCCACCCTGAGCCCCAGTTCCTGGGCGGCGAGCGAGGTCTGCATGCCCGGCATGGCAAGATGAATCAGACCAGGATCGACCGCGGCGATCGCCCGCGAGACGGCAAGCGACATCTCCCGATCCTCGGCCGCCATGTTGCCGAGCGCCCCATGTGTCTTGACGTGGCGAATGGGGTGACCCACGACCTCGGCCATGGTGCGGATGGCGCCGATCTGGTAGATCAGCTGCTTTTCCAGGTCCGCCAGGCTTTCGCCCTCGATGCGGCGGCGTCCGAACCCGACCAGATCCATGAAACTCGGATGCGCGCCGACCTGCACGCCTCGTTCTCGGGCCTGACTCAATGTTTCGTGCATCACCATCGGGTCGCCGGCATGAAAGCCGCAGGCGATATTGGCGGTGGTCACGATATCGAGCATCGCGAGATCGTCGCCCATACGCCAGGCGGCGAAGCTCTCGCCCATGTCACAGTTCAAATCCACGCAGGTACTCATCTCGCTCTCCGGATATTGTTATGGAAAGGGCACCACACCAGTTCTTCACGCAGGTATCGAGTGGCCTCATCCCGTGGTATACCAATAGTATGCACTACGTTCATACTGGGATAAACGTCATCGTGGAATCGGGATTCGCGCTGTTGCGTTTCGATTCGTCCAATAACAATTCGAGGAGTTTCGCTTGACCGCCTTTACTTGCCTCATCGCCCAGCCCATCCATCGAGATGGTATCGAGCTACTGCACGAAGCGGGTATTTCCGTGATCGATGCACCCGCCGCTGATCCGGCGACGCTGAGCGCGATCCTGGGTGACGCCGATGCGCTGATCGTGCGTGGCGCCGAGGTCAACCGCGCGATGCTAGACCAGGCGCCGAGACTCGGCGTTATCGGCGTGCATGGTGTCGGGGTCAACGCGATCGACATCGCCGCCGCCACCGATCACGGCGTAATCGTCGCCAACACGCCCGGAAGCAATGCCCAGGCCGTCGCCGAGCAAGCCATCGCGCTGATGTTCGCCGTTGCCAGACGTGTCCCGCTGGCCGATCGAACCGTGCGCGAAGGCGATTTCTTCGCGTTCAAGTACAGCGTACCGATGATCGAGCTGGCCGGACTGACGTTCGGCGTGGTCGGTTTCGGCAATATCGGCCGACGTGCCGCGCGAATGGCCAAGGGTCTGGGCATGCGCGTGATCACCTACTCCCCCAACGCGCCGGACGCTGCGCTCGCCGACGTCGATGCCGAGCGAGTCGACTCTCTGGAAGCGCTACTGACTCGCGCGGATGTCGTCTCGGTGCACGTCGGCCTCAACGAAAGAACCCGCAACCTGATCGGGCGCGAGGCGCTGGCTCGGATGAAACCCTCGGCGCTATTGATCAATACCGGGCGCGGTGGCACGGTCGACGAGACCGCCCTGGCCGAAGCTCTGGCCGAAGGCCGGCTGGCCGGGGCCGGGTTGGATGTCTTTGCCCAAGAGCCGATGCCTTACGATCATCCGCTGCTGACGCTCGACAGTGTGGTGGTCTCGCCTCACAACGGCGGTTCCACCGCCGCCAGCATGTCGCGCACGGCGCGTGCCGTGGCTAGGCATATCATCGATGTCAGCCGTGGACAGACCCCGGCTCAGGTGCTCAACCCCGCGGCATGGACCACCAAGGTGAACTCATGAGCCGAGACGATCTTCCGAACCACGGCGCTCCCAACGGCCGAAGCGTCCCATGAAACAGACACCGATCTCTGTGGACGTTGCCGATATGGCACTGGCCGAACGGCTGTTTGCCGATCTGGCCGCGCCCTATGCCGACGAGGTCGGAATCACGCGCGATGCGTACGGGCCCGGCGAACAGCGCGCTCATGAACGGTTCATCGAAGCCGCGAAGTCGTTGGGGCTCGAACTTCACCAGGATGCCGCCGGCAATCACTTCGCACGTCTCCCCGGCAGCGATCCGACGCTACCTGCGTGGCTGATCGGCTCGCATCTCGACTCCGTGCCTCAAGGCGGCAACTATGATGGCGCCGCCGGTGTGATCGCCGGGCTGACGGTCGTCTCCAGACTCAAAGCGACCGGCATCACGCCCCGGCGAGACATGATCGTCGCGGCCTTTCGCGCCGAGGAGAGCACCTGGTTTCCGGCCTCCTACATCGGTAGCCGCGCCGCTCTGGGTCGTCTCGATACAACGACGCTATCATTACCGCGAGCGGATACCGGACGTTCGCTGGCCGAACACCTGCGCGACTGCGGTGGCGATCCCGAGGCCGTGGCGGCGGGCGATGCCTGGCTCGATCTCGACAGGCTTCATGCCATGCTCGAGTTGCATATCGAACAGGGACCGACGCTCGAACACGCCGGAATCCCCATCGGTATCGTCACCGGCATTGCAGGTAGTTTCCGCTATCGCCAGGCGCGCTGTCTCGGCGAGTGGGGACACTCCGGCGCCGTTGCCAGGACGCATCGCCATGACGCACTGATGGCATTCTGCGCGCTGGCGACAGCGCTGGAACACGAGTGGAGCGAGCTGGAAGCCGAGGGCTTCTCGGCGACCGTCACCGTGGGCCAGATCGCGACGCCACCGGATCAGCATGCGTTCAGCAAGATTCCCGGCGAGATCGGCTTCTGTCTCGATGTCCGCAGCGAATGCCCGCAAACCCTCGAACGCCTGGAGCATCGGCTGTTCGCCAGCGCCAGGCATCTTGAAGCCGAGCGCGGCGTGCGCTTCGACTTCGGCGTCCGAACTGGCAGCACCCCGGCGCCCATGAGCCCAGCCTTGACCGAACGCTGCCAGATTCTGGCCGAGGCAATCGATCTGGCGCACATGACGCTGCCGAGCGGCGCCGGCCACGACGCCGCCACCTTCGCCAATGCCGGCGTGCCTGCGCAGATGCTGTTCGTTCGTAACCAGAACGGCAGCCACAACCCGAACGAAGCGATGCGACTGGAGGATTTCGCCGAGGGCGTACGCCTGCTCGTGGCGTTGGTTCAGGAGTGACTGTTGGTGTCGGCGCCACTATTCGGTTCAGATATGCACTCGGTTCAGATATGCGCCAGGCGATTGATGATGCTCTGCCGCACATTATCGATGTGCGTCTCCATCGCCTTCCTGGCGCCCTGACCATCTCGCTCGTGCAGCCGGTCGAGAATGGCGAGGTGTTCGCGACAACCTGGCTCGAAGCGCTCGGGTACCTGCGCCAGATCGAATACCCGTGTCTTCAGGCGCAGGTCGGCGACCATCCGGGCGAGCAACTGATTGTCACTGGCCAGGGCAATGCCGTTGTGCAGCGCGTCGTCGACACGATGCAACTGCTCCGAGGTACGCGCCTCGGCCGGCGTTTCCAGCAGCGCCGTCACTTGCTGCGTGAGCACCTCGATGGCTTCGGTTCCAAGGCGTTGTGCGGCGTGCCAGGCCGATTCGCCTTCGAGCAGCGCACGCACGCGCAATATCTCCATGTACTCATGAATCGACGGCGCCTTGACCGCCAGTTGGCCTCGCGCCACGCGGATCGCAAAGCCCTCGTGCTCCAGCCGGCTCAGCGCTTCTCGCACCGGTGTACGAGAAATGTTCAGCGCCTCCGCCAGACTGCGCTCCTGGAGTAGCGTGCCGGCAGGCAGACGCCCTAGCTGGATCATCTCGAACAGCTGCTGATACGCTTGCCCCGCCAGACTCTGTATGCGCGTTCCCTGCAGTATGCGGTCGATATCCAGCGTTTGCATTGCCGCGATTCCCTGCCAGTGAATGGTTAACGTCGTTGAGGTTCGAGTATACGTAACTCAGATCGCAAGTCGCGCCAAGTAGGCTCGAAATGCCTCCTGCCGTCCGCGCCACAAGTGTTCGGCATGAGCGGGATCGATCGCTTCGAACCGTAGCCGATCTCCCGGTTTCATCTGGCCGAGCCGGGCCATATCCGCCCGAATCACCGTGGCAATCTTGGGATAACCGCCGGTCGTGCCACGATCGTTCATGGCAATGATCGGTTGACCGTCGCCGGGAATCTGAACACTGCCAGTCATCAGCGCATCGGAGACGATATTATGACCACGAGCGCTGGCGAGCACGGGGCCCGTCAGGCGATAGCCCATGCGATCAGCGAGTGTAGAGATCGTCCACTCGGCCGAGAAGAAGCGGGCGATCTTGGCACGGCTGAAGAAGTCTGACTGGGGGCCGAGCCCGACGCGAATCGGCCGCTTTTCACGTTGAGGAAGATGCGGCTCCCCCACCCGCCCCGCACACTCCTGACCGCGGGCAGCGTTACGTAGCGGCAGCCGATCACCGGCCCTTAGAGCGCGGCCATCGAAGCCGCCGACACCGGCCCGCGCCAACGTCGATACGCTACCGAGGAACGGCGTCGCGGCAAAGCCACCGCCCACCGCCAGATAGGCTCTGGCGCCGGAGAGCACGCGGTGGATCTGCAACTCGTCACCCTCGCGCAGTGCTAGCGCTCGAAACGTTTCGACAGGGCGATCGTTGACCGTGATTTCCGCGTCCCCGGTGATCGCGACCACGCAGTCGCCACCCACGAGCCGCAATCGCGGCCCCATCAAGGTGATCTCCAGCGCACCGAACGCCTGGAGGGCGTCCTCCGAAACGTTGCCTACCAGCGCGTTGGCCAGCCCCAGGCTCATGGTATCGAGCGCTCCCGACGGGGGTACGCCCAGGTGCCCCTGACCATGGCGCCCGCCGTCCTGCAATGTGGTCATCATCCCGGGTGACGCGACCCGAAACGCCACGTCAGTATTATCGCGATCGTCACTCATGGGCTCGGCCTGCCGTCATCGATCCACTCCCACTCGGGCAGCCAGTCGCGGTCGTTCCGAAGTGCCGTGAAGCGCTCACTGTCGATGGGTTCGAAGCGGATACTGTCCCCCGCTTCCATGAGTACCGGGGTCTGCCGCTCTGGAGCGAAGGTACGAACCGGGGTGCGGCCCAGAAGATGCCAGCCGCTTGGCGCTTCGACGGAAGAGACGGCTGTCTGCTGTCCGCCGACGCTGACACTGCCGGCGGGCGTTTGCGTGCGGGGTGAGTCGCGGCGCGGTGTGTGGAGGCGGGCATTCAGGCCCCCCAGATAAGCGAAGCCGGGCATGAAGCCAATCATGAAGATGCGGTAATCCGGCGCCGTGTGCAGCGCGATGAGTGCCTCGCGGTCGAGACCGTGACGCCGCGCGAAATCGTCGAAGTCGATGCCGAATTCGCCACCATAGGTCACCGGAATCCGCCAACGCCGGCAGCGCCGATGGCTCACGCGCAACGCGCCGACGAGTTGTCCGAGCCGGGATATCAGCTCGCGCTGGGTGACCATCACGCTGTCGTACTCGATCGCCAGCGAGCGGTAAGTCGGCACGATGCCGGTGATCCCGTCGATTCCGGCGACACGCACGGCGCGCGCCGCCGCGTCGATCCAGCGGTTGATCTCGATGTCGATGGTTTCGCCACAGTCGATCAACACGCCCTGATCGGCCAGCGGAACGATTTGATAGGTTGGCGTCACGATTTCAGCTCGTTGTTAGCGCAATCGAAGATCTGTTCTCAACCGCGTGTCTGTAGATGATCCGGCAACCACGTCACGATCTCCGGCACCAAGGCCAGCAGCAGCGTGAACGCGACCATGATCAGGAAGAATGGCAGCACGGCTCGTGCAATCTGGCCAATCTTCATCCCCGTGATACCGTTGATCACGAACAGGTTGAAGCCGACCGGCGGTGTAATCTGCGCCATCTCCACCACCAGTACCAGAAACACGCCAAACCAGATCGGATCGAATCCCGCCTGAATGATCAGCGGCAGCGTGATCGGCAGCGTCATGACGATGATCGACATGCCTTCGAGCAGCATGCCCAGCACCACGTAGAAGACCAGCAGCATCGCCACCAGCGCCAGCGGGGACAGCCCCAGCGAGCCGATCGCATCGGCGATGGTGCGCGGCACGTTGAGAAAACCCATGGCCACAGACAGAAACATGGCACCGACGATGATCAGACCGATCATCGAGGTGATCTGGGCCGCGCCCATCAGCGCGCTCCACAGACTTTTCCAATTCAGGCAGCGCTGCAGCACGCAGACGATCAGCGCGCCCAGTACCCCGACGGCACCCGCCTCGGTCGGCGTTGCCATACCGGTGAGCATGCTGCCGATGACAAACGCGATCAGCAGCGCCACCGGACCCAGCTGGGTCAGAGCCCGCAAGTAGTCCTGCCATTCGAGACCGCGCTGCCGCGGCGGCAACTGGCCTGGGCGAGACAGCGCGTAGACTCCCAGATAACTCATGAACGCCAAGGCCAGCAGCAGACCCGGCACGATCCCCGCGATGAACATCTTGAGGATCGACACCTGCGCCAGCACGCCGTAAATGATCATGATGGTACTGGGCGGGATCAGAAAGCCGAGCGTCCCCGCTCCCGCCAATGACCCAGCCGCGATACGCGCATCGTAGCCACGCCGCATCAGCTCGTTCGAGGTGATGCGGCCGACCGTCGCCGTGGTTGCCGCGGAGGAGCCGGAGATCGCCGCGAACAGCGTGCAGCCCAGCACGTTGGTGTGTAAAAGCCGGCCGGGAATACGATCGACCCAAGGAGCCAACCCATCGAACAGCAGTTGCGTGAGGCGACTTCGAAACAGCAGTTCTCCCATCAGGATGAACAGCGGCAGCGCCACCAGCTCTGCACTGGTGGCGGCGTTCCAGACCGTCTGCGCGAGCAGTTTCTCCACCGGCATGAAGCCACGAAACGTCTCCAGCGAAACGATCCCGACGCCCGCCAGCCCGAGCCCGACCCAGACACCACTGGCCAGCAGCGCCACCAGCAGTGTGAACGCTGTCAACATGATCGCGGTCATGGCTCACCTTCCATCGGCATCGCCGAATCCTCGGGGGTGTGCTCCAACAATCCGGGGGCAGCGATCAGCACCAGCGCCCGCACGATCAGTGTCAGCGTGAAGACGACCAGCCCCAACGCCATCAGCGCGCGCGGATAGATCAACGGAATTTGCTGCGGCGTGCTGGAAACCGTGCCGCTGTGCCAGGTCTGCAGACAGAAGCCGACGAACGCCGCGGTGAAAAAGCCGACGATGACCACGCCGATGAGCGTCGCCAGCAGATCCAGCCAGCGCATGCCGCCGTTCGGCAAGTGCTCGCGCAGCAGAGTAATTCGAATGTGCTTGTCGGTACGCAGCGTCCAACTGCTCGCCATGAAGATGATCAGACCGAGCAGATAGCCGCTGACTTCCCAGGTGAACCCAAGGCTTTTACCCAACAGGTTCCGGGAGACGATTTCCGCCAGCATCAGAATGAACAGCAGCGCCATGGCCAGCGCGGAAAACGCCGCAGCCGCCCAGGTGAGGCGGTCGCTCAGGCGCAACAAACGAGAGATCATGGGACGAAACCCCCAGAGAGAACGGACGTCCCCGGCGGGCGGCAATACCGCCCCCCGCCGGTCATGACGAAAGTGGCGTTATTTCGCGTCGCGCGCCTCGAGATAGCGCGTCATCAGCTCGTCGGCCTGGGGGCCGGCCGATTCGCGAAATTGTTGCCACTGAGGTTGCGCGGCCTCGGTGAGCTGCCGGGAGAGTTCATCGCTGGGGGCAGATATGTGAATGCCGTGATCGGCGAGAATCTGGGCGTTGCGCTTGTCCTCGTCCTGAGAAATCTGCTGGAACTCGGGTTCCATTTCTTGCGCCAGCGACTCTATCGTTTGCTGCTGCTCGTCCGTCAGCGAGTTCCAGACATCGAGATTGAGGGAGACGACGTCAGGCGCCAGTTGCCAATCGAGCTTGTTGAAGTAGTCGGTGAACTCCCAGAAGCTGCCATCGACCCCGGAAGGCGTCGACGTGGTCACGCCATCGATCGCACCAGAGGCCAGCGCGGGAACCACCTCGCCCCACGGCATCTGTATCGGAGACGCGCCCAGCGCCTTGAAGAACTCGGTGCCGTTCTTGTCGACCGTTCTCAGCTTGACGCCCTGAAGATCCTCCACGGTCGCTACCGGCGCCTGCGTGAAGACGCCCTGCCCCGGCCAGGGCACGGTGTAGAGGAACTTCTGGTTGTACTCGGCGGCGATGGCCTCGTAGTACGGCCAGGCAGTGTCTCGCAACAACGCCGCGTCGTCGGCATTACGGGTAAGATACGGTACCGATTCGATGCCCAGCAGTGGCGCTTCACCGACCTGTTGCGTCAGCAGCATGTCGGCACCCTGGACGATGCCATCGCGCACTGCCGAAAGCAGCTCCGGGCCTTTCAGGCCGAGATCGCCACCGGAGTGGATATCCAGCTCGACTTCACCATCGGTCGCTTGCTTCACCGCCTCGGCAAACTGGTTAAGCGTCTTGACCTGAAAATTTCCTTCCGGCCAGGGCGTGACGATCATCAGCTGGGTTGCAGCTTGAGCGCCAAGTGCATTGGCACCGAGAACGGCTGCCGTGCAGAGCGCGGCGAGATGAGAACGGGTCGGTTTCATGCTCGACTCCTGAGTTGTTGTTGTCGGCGACTGCTCGGGGCAGTTTCCTGGATCGAAGCGACTGGTTGTATTGTGGCGTCGCGCTGGAATATCTTTGGCATACCAAACCAGACAAGTCAATTCATCGATTGCAATTAGGCTTTGGTCTACGACGGTATCACGCTTCGGTTTGACCCGGCCCCGCCGACGACAGAAGCACCATGTTCGGGACAGGAAGCGAACCACTTCCGGCAGGAAACGCAGTGCCTGGCCGGAAGCGGTTTCTCGGGACTCAGTTCAGGCCGGCCCCCAGTCGATCGCTGCCTGGAAGCGGTTGACGCAACGACGTGCGCACTTTCGTGCATGTTGCGCGAAAAGCCGGCCCGAGCCCTATAGGGCCCGGGCCGGCGTCACGAGACTCAATCGAAGTAGCTGAAGGTCTCGCCGGGTTTGATTTCGACCAAGGTGTGGTAGATCAGTTCGATCACGTTCTCGACGTCCTGCTTGTGCACCATCTCGACGGTGGTGTGCATGTAACGCAGCGGCAGCGAGATCAACGCCGAGGCGACGCCGGAATTGCTGTAGGCGAAGGCATCGGTATCGGTGCCGGTGGCTCGCGAACGTGGCAAGCGCTGAAACGGGATTTTCTGCTCGGTCGCGACCTTGATCAGACGTTCGCGCAGCTTGTTCTGGATCGCCGGGGCATAGCAGATCACCGGGCCGTCGCCGATCTTGTTGGCCCCTTCGCGCTTGGGTTCGATCATCGGCGTCGAGGTGTCGTGGCTGACATCGGTGACGATGGCGACGTTGGGGTTCAGACGCTCGGCGATCATCTCCGCACCGCGCAGGCCCACTTCTTCCTGCACCGCGTTGACGATATACAGGCCGAAATCGAGCTTCTGCTTGCGCGCCTTCAGCAGCCGCGCCACTTCCGCGATCATGAAACCGCCGATGCGGTTGTCGATCGCGCGGCAGACAAGCTTGTCGCCGTTGAGTACGAAGAATTCGTCGGGATAGGTGATCACGCAGCCGACGTGAACGCCCAGCGCCTCGACCTCGTCCTTCGAGCTGGCACCGACATCAATGAAGATATTGTCGAGCTCGGGCGGTTTTTCCTTCGGCCCCTGGCGGCGGGTATGGATCGCCGGCCAGCCGAATACCCCCTGGACGATACCGTTGTCGGTATGGATATTGACACGCTTCGAGGGGGCGATCTGATGATCGCTGCCGCCATTGCGGATGACGTAGATCAGGCCGTTGTCGGTGATGTAATTGACGTACCAGGAGATCTCGTCGGCGTGGCCTTCGATCACCACCTTGTACTCGGCATTCGGGTTGATTACGCCGACGGCGGTGCCATAGGTATCGGTGATGAATTCATCCACGTAAGGACGCAGATACTCCATCCACAGCTTCTGGCCCTCCCACTCGTAGCCAGTCGGCGAGGCATTGTTGAGATAGCGCTCCAGAAACGTCATCGCGTCCGCATTGAGCGGCGCGGTACCACGCCTTGTCGTCTTGGTGGTTTTGGCAGACTTGGAGTTCTTGTCGGTGCTTTTACTCATCCATCTTTCCTAACGCGTCATGAAGGTGACTCTAGCTTAGCAGCCTATGAAGCCTGGATGCTCGCATCGGTGCGGGCCGGCGCCGTCACACCAAACGTCAGAGGATCATCGCGGCGATCCAGCCGAACACCAGCAGCGGCACGTTGTAGTGCAGAAAGGTAGGTACCACGCTGTCCCAGATATGGTCATGCTGGCCGTCGGCATTGAGTCCGGCGGTGGGGCCCAGCGTGGAATCCGAGGCTGGCGAGCCGGCGTCGCCCAGCGCGGCCGCCGTTCCCACCAGCGCGGTCGTCGCCAACGGCGAGAAGCCGAAGCTCAGCGCCAGCGGCACATAGAGCGAGGCGATGATCGGGATGGTGGAAAACGACGAGCCGATGCCCATGGTGATGAACAGCCCCACGAGCAGCATGATCAGTGCGGCCAGCCCTTTGTGATCGCCGATCATCGCCGCGGAGCTGGTCACCAGGCTATCCACCGAGCCGGTCGCCTGCATCACCCCGGCGAAACCCGCAGCCGCAATCATGATGAAACCGACCTGGGCCATCATCCGCATGCCTTCGGTAAAGACGTCGTCCTGCGCACGCCAGCGAAACACCCCGCTGACCGACAGCAGCGCGAAACCGAACAGTCCGCCCAGCACCATCGAGTCGGTCAACAGCTGAACGACCACCGTGCCGGCCAGTGACGCCGCCAGCACGATCTTCTGCCAGCCACGGAGACCGGCGTCTTCATCGAAGTCCGTCGCGGGCTGCTCGTCATCTCGCTGCCCCACCAGCGCCCGGTCGTCATAATGTCGTCGACGGCGATAGCTGAAAAACACGGCTACCAGCAACCCCACCGCCATGCCGCCAATCGGCATCGCCATGGCCAGCGGCACCTGGGCCGCCTCGACCTGAAGACCCAACTCCGCACCGCTGGTGTTGAGGTTGTTGAGCAGGATGTCGTTGAGAAAGATGGCCCCGAATCCCACCGGCAACAGCATGTAAGGGGCGGTGATGCCGAAGGTGATCACACAGGCCACGGCGCGGCGATCGAGTTCGAGCCGGTTCATCAGCGTTAGCAGTGGCGGCACCAGGATCGGAATGAAGGCGATATGCACCGGAATCAGATTCTGCGAACTGATCGCCGCCAGCAGCAGGCAGCCCAGCAGCGCCAGTACCACGCGACGCGGGCGAGCGCCGGCGCCCTCGAGATGGAATCGCTGGACGGCGCGCCGGGCCAGACCCTGGGTGATACCCGAACGCGAGAGCGCTACCGCGAAAGCCCCCAGCACCGCATAGGAGATCGCTACCGTCGCCCCGTTGCCCAGGCCGCCGTTGAAGGCCTCCAGAATGGCATCGAGCGGCATGCCCGCATAAAGCCCGCCCGCGATGGCGGCAACGATCAGCGCGAACACGACCGACACCCGCGCCAGACTCAACGTGACCATGATCAGGATGGCCAGCACCACAGCATTCATGCATCGCCTCTTTTCGAACCGTGAAAGGTGCCCATCGAACGCTGCCGACGGACGAAGCCGACGATGATATCGACCCAGTCACTGAACGCCAGAAAAATCCGAGCAGAGCGATGTACCCTCGCCGCCAGGTCTGGCAGGGAGACGAGTCCGCGAGTTACCGGACTCACCGCCGGTTACCAAACGCCCCAATATCGGTAAACCCGCTGACAAAAAACCTCATTCATTTTCGACCCGGGCCCCTTAAGCTCGATTGACGATAACGACCGGCGCAGGAAGCGTCGGCGGGGATGGCTCACCGGTGGAACGCCGGGAGACTCCGGGGTGATTGAAGGGGCTGATTCAGCAACTTCAGGAACGGCGACATGCACAATGCGGATCGTGCCGGCTTCGCCATCTTCTGCGTGGCGATTGCCTTCATGGCTTTCATCGGGGGCGCCTTCGTCATTCTGACGAAATCGTTCCCCTACACCTATCTCGACGATGCCCACAAGGCGGCGGTTGCCGTCATCGCGCAGCAGTCCGACAACGACCTCTATACCGATACCGACCTGTGGCGCGACGCCCGTCGGGACGACAGAGGCACCACCATCGACGATCCGGCCAAGGCCTACGAGGGCCTGACCCTCTACACCTCGGGGGACGGCACCTACGCCAACCTGGTCGACATGCGGGGAAACGTCGTGCACCGCTGGGAATTGCCCTACAGCGACGTCTGGGACACCAGCCCGACCGGCCGCGCCCCCCGCCCCGACGATCGCATGTACTGGCGCAAGGCCAAACTCCTGCCCAATGGCGATCTGGTAGCCATGTACATCGCCGACAACGACACCCCGTGGGGATACGGCATCGTCAAACTCGATCCCGATTCACGGGTCATCTGGAAGTATCACGCCAGTACGCATCATGACCTGGATATCACCCCGGACGGCGATGTGATCACGCTGACCCACGAGTTCACTCAGCGGAAGGTGCCCGACTTCCAGGCGCTCTCCTACCCGTGGCTCGACGATTACCTGGTCAGGCTGGACGGGGAGACGGGCGAGGAGATCAGCAAGGTGTCGCTGGGCGACGCCTTCATCGACTCCCCTTTCGCCGGCCTCTTCTACTCGGTGCCGAGCTTCGCCACGGAAGATCCACTCCACACCAACAGCGTTCAGTATCTGGACGACGAACTGACCCGCAATTTCGCGCCGGCCGACGGCCGCAGCGGCCAGATCATGCTGTCGTTCCGGCACCCCGGGGCCGTGGCGCTGGTCGATCCGGACTCGGGGGAGATGACCTGGGCCATGAAAGGGCCATGGCTGGGCCAGCATTCGGCCCGTGTCCAGCCCAACGGCCACTTCACGCTGTTCGACAACCTTGGCAATTTCGAGCGGGGCAATCGCACCCGCATCCTGGAAGTGAACCCGAACGACGATGCGATTGTCGCAAGCTATAGCGGCAATGATGAACATCCCTTCGACAGCGGCCTGCGCGGTGCCGCGCAAACGCTGCCCAACGGCAACCGGCTGATCACTGAATCCGATGGCGGCCGGCTGTTCGAGACGACTCCACAGGGGGAGATCGCCTGGGAGTTCATCAATCCCGCTCGCGGGGGTGACAAGGAGCAGTACGTCCCCGTGGTCTCATCGGGCCAGCGCATCGCCATTGCAAACCTCGACGCGGATTTCCGCGCCGATCTCGACACCACTGGGAGGTGATCGTCATGACGCGTTTGACCAAGCGATACGACAAGTTCCTGCCGACGGGCGTGCTGGCCGTCGGCGCCATTCTGCCGCTCACGGCCGAGGCCTACGTCGGCCCGGGCGCCGGCCTGAGCCTTCTCACGGCCCTATGGGGCATCATCGCCGCCGTCGGCATGGCTCTGTTCTTCGTCATCATGTGGCCGATCCGTCGCATGCGCCGCCGCCGCAAGGCCGAAGCCGCCGCGGCCTCGACGGGCGATTCATCCACGGCTCAGGCCCGCACCGCTCAGGATCCCGAGTCGCCGCCGACCACCACCCGCGTCGAACACGCGCAGCGCGAGACGCCGCAAACCGACCACCGCTCGTGAATTCGGGGTGACGGGTCGGGACCTCCCGGCTCGTCCCGATCATCGGTCGCGACGCGCGCAACCCTTCGCCATGAAACGTCACCACTCTCTTCGGCGCCGGACAACGCGCCGAAGACGGGCTCGTGTCAGGAGGACACATGGGTTTACTGAATCTGCCGGATCCGATCTTCGGCGCCATCGATGGCGGGATGGAGTCTTTCCTGCCGGCGACCGTGCGCTTGATCGTATGGGCGACGATCGCCGGCATCGGCACGCTGTTCCTGTATCGACTGGTATCGCCGCAAAGCAGGATCGGCAACGCCAAACGCGAGGCCCGCGCCGCACGCCAGCGGCTCAACGAGTTCGACGGTGAGTTCAGCGACGCCGGTCCCCTGATCCGCAACCAGTTCCTCAGCGCCTTCAAGCATCTCGGACTGGTCTTTCTGCCCACGCTCGTCTCGATCCTGCCCCTCCTGGCGCTCCTGACCTGGCTGGAGAGCTACTACGCCCACGCGATGCCGGCGGATGGCGCTACACCGACCGTGCAGGTCACGCCGGATACCTACGACGCGCAGTGGGTCCAGCAGAACGATGCTCCCCACGTGATCGTCAACGACAGCGATAGCGAGTTGGCCAACGTCGCCATGACGGCGCCGATCCCGGTGATCGAGCAACGCCAATGGTGGAACTGGCTGGCCGCCAACCCATTGGGTTATCTGTCCGCGGAAAGCGGTATAGAGCGGATCGTCTTCGATCTGCCGGAACCCGAGTACCTTCCGTTCGGGCCGGGCTGGATGCGCCACTGGCTGGCGGTCTTCTTTCCGATCATGACGATCGTCTCTCTCATCACCTATCGCTGGGCGAAAATCGAATGAGCCACTTTGATTCCGACGATTCGACGCCCCGAGCTGCCAGGGCAGGCAACGCCAAAAACGACGCGGCCGCCAGCGGAGACATCAGCGATCCGGGCTTCGTGGTCCCCGGCTGGATGCACTGGCTGGGTGGCTGGATTCACCGCAAGCCCGGGACCTGGATCAAGCTCGGCAATCTGGAAACGCGAGCGGTGCAGGATGCGATCGCCGACAAGCGCGTCGACCGCCCCGTCTACGTCGCCGGCCTGGCACGCTCGGGCACGACGATTCTGCTCGAGCACCTGGCCTCGCACCCGGACGTCGCGACCCACCGCTACGTCGACTTCCCTCCCCTGCTGACGCCCTACTGGTGGAACCGCTGGCTCGCTCGAGTCCCCAATTCCCAGGAGCAAGCCCAGGAGCGCGCCCACAAGGACGGTATCGAAGTGACATCGCAGAGCCCGGAGGCGTTCGAGGAGATGCTGTGGATGGCCTTCTTCCCCGATATCCACGACCCGACCCAGAGCTCGGTGAAAGGACGCGATGCCGAGCATCCCGCCTTCGAGCGCTTCTACGACGACCACGTGCGCAAGCTGCTTGCCATACGTGAGCGCCAGCGCTACGTCGCCAAGGGCAACTACAACCTGGTGCGACTGGGCTATCTGCACCGACTCTATCCGCGGGCGAAATTCATCCTGGTGATTCGCGACCCGGTCTGGCACATCGCCTCGCTGATGAAGCAGCAGAAGCTGTTCGTCGCCGGCGAGACCAGCGAACCGCGAGCGCTGGAGCACATGCGCCGGGTGGGACATTACGAGTTCGGCCTCGACCGGCGGGCGATCAACGTGGGCAACGACGAGGAGACCCGACACATTACCACGCTGTGGGAATCCGACAACGAAGTCGAGGGTTGGGCTCGCTACTGGGCAGCAATCTACGCCCACGTCGCCGATACGCTGGATGCCGATCCCGAGTTGAAAAAGGCGTGCCTGATCGTGCGTTACGAAGCGCTCTGCGGCCAGCCCCATGACAAGCTGCAGGCCGTCTTCGATCACGCCGAACTGACCCTCGACCCCGAGACGCTGGCCGAAGCCGCCAGCGGCCTGCACGCGCCAACCTATTACCAACCCGGGTTCAATGAGGCGGAACTGGCCATGATCGCAGAGATTACCGGCCCCGTGGCGACGCGATTCGGGTACTAGTGGCGGGCGATCAGCCGCGAGCTGCACGAGGGTAGCCGGTATCAGAATGGCGCTGAAATTCTGAAAAAGCGGGGCGGCCCAAGGCCGCCCCGCTTTCTTCTTGCAACTCGTTGACCGGCCTAGACTGCCGCGGGATGTGCCGGATACTCCCGCTCGTCCGGCGGAGTCGGGAAGTACTGGAAGAGCCAGGTTTCACTCACCGTGTTGCCGTCGGCGGAGAGGTTCAGTCGCATATTGATCGGGTCGGTGGAATCACTGGTCGGATACCAGTCGAACTGTATGCGGAAACCCTGAATCTCTTCGATCCACAGGATGTCGAGCTGCTTGACGTCGCCCTCCGGCACATCGAGCTGGGTCTTGATGTCGATGCCATTATCGTAGAAGTGCTTGAGCTCGCCACCGGTGAAATCCACCGCGATGCGTTTGGCCCAGACTTTCGGATAGTGCTCGCCCGGTGCCCAACCCTCGGGGAAACCGCCGATACCGGTGAACGTCTTGCGTACACGGGCCAGGTCGGGCTTCACCGGCGGCTGCGCGCTCCAGTAGAGCTTGTAACCATAATTGAGTTCCTGCCCCGGCTCGATTGCCTTCTCGGGCTTCCAGAACGCCACCACGTTGTCCATGGTCTCGCCGGTGGTAGGGATCTCCAGCATCTGGATCTCGCCCTTGCCCCACTGCCCCTTGGGCTCGACCCACAGACTCGGACGCTTGTGGTAGTTGGCGACGATGTCTTCGTAATGGCTGAAATCGTGATCGGTCTGCAGCAGCCCGAAGCCCCTGGGGTTGTCATCGCCGAAGGTGTTGAACTGGACCCGCGGCGGATTGTTGAGGGGGCGGCAGACCCATTCGCCGTTGCCGAGCCACATCGACAGCCGGTCGGAGTCGTGAATCTGCGGATGGAAGGTCAGGCACATGTCGCGCTGCTGGGTACCGCAACTGAACATGCTGGTCATCGGGGTGATGCCGAGCTGGGCGATCGACTTGCGCGGGTAGAGATGCTTGTCGATATCCATGACTACACGCTCGTCCTCGCAATGGATGACGAAGCGATAGGCACCGGCCAGGCTCGGGGCATCCAGCAGCGCATAGGCGGTAAAGGTCGTCGCACCGGGCTTGGGCGTCTCGAACCAGAAACGGGTAAAGGCCGGAAACTCCTCGGTCTTGCCGTCGCTGTAAGTGTTGACCGTCACGCCGCGGGCGGACAGACCGTACTGATAGGTGTCATCGACGGCACGGAAGTAGCTGGCTCCCAGAAACGAGACGATATCGCGCTCGGTCAGCGACGGCTCCTTGAACACGCGGAAACCGGCGAAGCCGAGGTCGCCCTGCCCCTCGAGCTGGGAGACATCGACGTCGGCCCGGGAGTAATCGAACAGGTCTGGCCGGAAATGGATCTCCTTGGCCTGCTGAGTCTGCGGATCGATGGAGTACATCCGAACCGGCTGGTTGAATCCCATGCCAACGTGAAAGAACTGGATATCGAGCGGACCGTTCATGCTGTTCCACAGCGAATGAGCGGGATCGTAGCCGATGGCGTTGTACTTCTGCGGTGTGAGGTTGGCCAAGGTCGGAGGTAGCTGCTCGACGGTGCTCTGATAAGCCTTGGCGGCCAGCTCCCGGGCAAATCCCTGCAGCCACTCGAAACTGAAAGAAGAAGCCTCGCCATCGGCGATATCACTGGTGGCGCGCGCCGCCGCGAACAGCGGCGCCGAAGGCAACCCATACCAGGCAGCCAGGGCAATCGCGCTTTTCAGCACACTTCTACGATCCATGAACACCCCATCCTTTGTCTGTCGGCAGTCGAACTGAGAGCATACCCGATCGTCTCGGATCAGGCCGCATCGGAGAAAATCCCTCTTCAGACGCCAATGCCATCCGAGGGTTCCCCGGCGGCAAGCCGG
The DNA here is from genome assembly GCF_008298015.1 of Salinicola corii. Lineage (GTDB taxonomy): Bacteria > Pseudomonadota > Gammaproteobacteria > Pseudomonadales > Halomonadaceae > Salinicola > Salinicola corii. The sequence goes on from NZ_VTPX01000005.1 coordinate 36,036, forward strand.
CCTGGCCCCATCCCGCGCACCGGTATTCGCCAGCCCCGTCGACTCGCCGTTGGTGGCATCGTCGACCCATGGTTGGCGTGCTAGGGTTTCGTACGAAAAGTCGGCGAGCGATGACCAGACAAGGCAAAAAACAGCGAAGACGGACCGGGCTGGCGCACCAGTTTACGGGGTGTAAATGAGTACTTTGAGCTGTTTTTTAACGCCGTATGGCCGAGCGCAGGCAGTTTTCGTACAAAGCCTAACGTCGATTCCATCACTGTTCTGCCAACATCGAGAGACCCCGTGAAACGACGCTACTCCTCGCACTATGCCTGGCGCCGCGCCCAGAGCACCGATGAACTCGCCTGGATGGCACGCCAACGTCTTCCAGCCTTCGCCTGGGAGTATGTTCACGGCGGCTCGGAAGACGAGATCACGCTCGGCGACAACCGCCATGCCTTCGCTGCCTGGGGTTGGCAGCCGCGTACGCTGATCGACGTCGAAGCCAGAGACAGCCGCACCCAGTTGCTGAATGGCCCTGCCGAACTGCCGTTGGCGATTGCCCCGACCGGCTACAACGGCATGCTGTGGCGCGATGGCGATATCGCGCTGGCCCGTGCGGCCGCCAGCCGAGGTATACCGTTCACCCTGAGCACCGTCTCCTGCACGAGCCTCGAAGACCTCAGGAAAGCGGTACCGGACGTACGACTGTGGTTTCAGCTCTACGTGCTGGATGATGAAGCCGTTCGCAACGACATGCTCGAGCGGGCGAAGAACGTCGGCGTCGAAACGCTGATGGTCACGACGGACACCGTGGTGCTGGGGCGTCGCGAATGGGATTCGAGAAGCTACCTCAATCCCCGGCGCCTGGCGCTGCCCTATCTGCTGGATGCCGGCCTGCATCCGCAATGGGCCTATCGCGCGCTCTGGCCTCGAGGGCTGCCGACGCTGGGCAACCTGATGAAGTATCTACCCAGGGAACAGCAGAGTGCGGGCAGCGCGGCTGGCTACATCAACCAGCGCATGACGCGCCGACTGACCTGGGAGGTGCTGGCCGACATTCGCCAGCGCTGGCCCGGCAAGCTGCTGGTCAAGGGGATTCTCAATGCCGAGGACGCACTCGAGGCCAGGCGCATCGGTGCCGACGGCGTGATCGTCACCAACCACGGCGGCCGCCAGCTCGACGGCGCGCCGGCGACGCTGGATGCGCTGCCCGAGGTCGTCGACGCGGTGGGAGATTCGATGCACGTGCTGCTCGACAGCGGCATTCGCCGCGGTAGCGACATCGCCAAGGCCGTGGCGCTGGGCGCCGAAGGCGTGCTCTGCGGCCGCGCCACGCTCTACGGCCTGGCGCTGGGCGGAGAGGCCGGGGCGGCCCATGCCATCGACCTGCTCAAGGATCAGTTGCACAACCTGATGGCGCAGCTGGGACGGCCATCCCTCGAGCAGATCGACCGCCGCTGCCTGCGGCGCTCCCCCTATGCATCGACCCGGGGCGATCTACCCCAACGCCCTAGCGACACCCTGCCGGGTGGAGAGACGCCGGGGGACGTGCCTTGAGCGCCATCCGCGCATTCGATGGCGAGCAATCCTGTAGAGCGGTATCGGATGTTCGGCTCATAACAGAGCCGTCAACGCTGGCACGGTCAATACGGCGATGTAGAACCCCATGAACTGCACCCCGATATTGAAGCCCAACAGACGTGACAGGAATCCGCCTACCAGCCCCACCGTGACGACGACCAGCAAACCCAACAGGCCACCCTCCCAGAGACCGATCACCAATATGAGCCCGACGAAGGTGCCGATGATCGCTTCGTGGCTGATGTTGCGGGATACGAAGGAGGCAGCACGGCGGGCGTAGTTCATCGAGAAGGGGTAGGCGATCAGCAGCGCCAGCACGACCGCCAGTAGCCCGTAGATCAGAAACTCCCAAGTCCCGAGCAGATTGTGCAGGTTGTTCACCTGGCCGCTGGCGCTATCCACGGTGAAACGGGGTGGCGCGTTGAACAGCGGCGCCGCCGGACCCGCAGCGACCGGACTCAATGGCAGGCCGAATGCCATCAAAGGAATGAGGGCCTCGGCGATATAGGTCGACTCGGTCACGCCATTGCGAACCGCCAGCGTCGTCGTCAAGCGGTGATAGACATGTCGAATGCGGCTTGATACCACCTCACCCATGATGACAGTCATGGCTACCGGGCTGAACACGAAGGTGAGACTGGAGGCCACGGCAGTGCCTATCGTCCAACTCGCCTGGCGGGAATCCAGGACCTTGAGGGGGTTGGGGAAGTAACCGCTCCAGCGTTTGACGTCGGGTGCCAGCGAAAACCGGGCAGGTCGATCCCGTTTCCGCCGGGCTCGCTCGGCAGGCGACAATACCAGAAACAGGTCGGAAATCAGCGGCCCGATGGCAATGCCCAGGAAATAGCTGACGCCCAACTTGACGCCGTGGGCGGCGGTGAGATTCTGCAGCGCGACGATTATCAGCACGAACGGCCCCAACGCCAGTACCGCTGCCCAGCGACCAGGAGAAAAGTAGGCGATGGCCAGTGCGGCGATCAAGAAGAGGTAGGGCGCGGTGTGCTGCACGAAGCCACCGAAAGGCGCCAGCAGGAGCGCGAAGACCACGGTCACCGGTACCGCGATCAGGGCAGCGATGACGCCACCGGAGATCATCTTGCGCAAAGCGATGTGCGGCACACCCAGCTGACGCAAATAGTTCGCCTCGCGCATCATTGGCGTGGCCATGGTGTCGCCGGGAATCCCCAGCAGTGCGGTGGGTACGGCATGGGTCATGTGTTTGGATACCGCACCTGCCAGGAAGAAAGTGTACACACCGGCGGGCGGAACGCCGATCAGCACGACCAGTAACGTCAAGGGCGCGATGGTCGTGGTCTCGTCACTGCCGGAGATGAGACCTATCGCTGAAAATACCACGGCCCCGATGATGCCCATGCCCAATGCGACGGGAAGCTGTGCCAACAAGGCATCCATCATGACTTCACTCCTTCCCGACCCGCCCGCCCGAGGTCATGCTCGGCCAGCGCAACGGCGTCGCCTTGGACATGATCACGCTCATAGACCAGAAAGGCCTCTTCCAATTCGAGCTCCCTCAACTCCGATCGGACGGCCTCCGGTAAATCCTCCACGCCGCCCCTGCTGCCGTAATCGGCGTAGAGTGCAGCCAGCACCCCTTGCAGGTTTTCCGTGTCGACGGTGTCTTCGACGACTTCCCGCTTGGGCCGGAAGAGGCATGCGCAAATCGCGCCGCCTACCACGCAACCGATGATGCCGAACAGCATGGCGTAGGTCCGCGCCATTCGAGGGTCATCGATGAACATGCCAAGCAGCCACTCGGCCGCCTGAAAAGCGCCCAAGCTGACCGCCCCACCGATGATCAGCGAGCCGATCAGGTGATGACCATCCACCGTGTCATTCCAGACCTCGAGCAATCGGTCATTTCTCATTGTCATAACCCTCCTCTTGCTGGTTGCCGCGATGGTCGCCTCGACCACGATTGGCGCGGATGGCCCTGGCCACGGGTGAAGGCATGCGCCGTGACAGCTTGCGGTCGACCCACTCGGCAACATCGACCAAACGCTCCAGGTCGATGCCGGTATCGAACCCCTGACTCTCGAGCAGGCGTACCAGGGATTCGGTCGCCACGTTACCCGTGGCACCCGGTGCGTAGGGACAGCCCCCCAGAGCCGAGACCGAACCATCGAAGACCCGCACGCCGGCCTCCAGCGCAGCCTGCACGTTGGCGACGGCCATTCCCCAGGTATCGTGGAAATGCCCCGCCAAGGCGCCGACGGGCAGCTGCCGTGCACAAGCCTCGATCAATTCACGAGTGCGGCGTGGTGTGCCGATGCCAGTCGTGTCCCCGAGACTGACCTCGTAGCAACCCATGTCGAATAGCTGCCGGGCAATCGTCGCCACTTTCCGCGGGTCGACATCGCCGGCGTAGGGACAACCCAGCACACAGGAGATGTAACCCCGGACGCGGATGCCGGCCTGCGCAGCCAGCGGCATGATGGGCTCGAACCGCGCCAGGCTCTCGGCGATGGAACAGTTGATATTGTGATGGGCAAAGGCTTCGGAAGCCGCCGTGAATACCGCGACCTCGTCGACCCCCGCGGCCCGTGCAGATTCGAACCCTCTCGAATTGGGTACCAGTACGGAGTAGGTAATGTCCGGTCGCCGATTCAGCCGGCCGAGCACCTCCCGAGTCTGCTGCATCTGGGGTACCCAGCGCGGGGAGACGAAGGCACCGGCTTCCAGATGGCGAAAGCCCGTATCGGCCAAGCGTTCGAGCAGTTCGACCCGCATCGCGACAGGCAGCACCTCCGACTCGTTCTGGAGGCCATCTCGGGCGGCAACCTCGACGAGTCGCACCGGCTCCCCGGTCGTCATGAGATCGTTCCGCGCTGCTGCCGCAGCAGTTCCGAAGCACGATCTGCGCTGACGCGCCCCTCCTCGACCATTCGCCGCACGATGAGGTCGAGCTCGCCCCCCGTCGCGCCGGCTGTCAGCGCGATATTGCGTGCATGCAGCGCCATGTGTCCTTTTTGAATGCCCTCCGTCGACAACGCCCGGAGGGCGGCCAGGTTCTGAGCCAGGCCCACTGCCGCCGCGATTTCGCCCAGCTCGCTGGCGGTTTCGACACCCATGAGCTTCAGCGACAGCTGCGCGAGCGGATGCGTACGGGTCGCGCCGCCGACCAATCCCACCGGCATGGGTATTTCGAGCGTCCCCACCAGATCACCTTGGGTATTCTTCTCCCAGGTCGATAGCGAGCCGTAATGTCCATGGCGGCTGGCAAAGGCATGCGCCCCGGCTTCGACGGCGCGCCAGTCGTTACCGGTAGCGATGATCAGGGGATCGATGCCGTTCATGATGCCCTTGTTGTGGGTCGCCGCCCGGTAGGGGTCGATCGCCGCGAGCCGGTATGCCTCGACGATTCCCTCGATCACGGCTTTGCCGTCGAATCTCGAGGTGGTCAGCTGGTCAGCGGAGAGCCTGACCTGGGCTCTCGCCAACCGGAGATCGGCCAGGTTGGAGAGGATACGCAGGCAGGCGCGACCGCCGCTCAGGCTTTCGACAAGAGGGGCGACGGCTTCCGCCATGGTATTGACCGCATTGGCTCCCATGGCGTCCCGAACATCCACGATCAGATGCGCCACCACCATCGGCCCGCTGGCCGTATGGGGAAAAACATGAACCTCGACGTCCCTGCACCCCCCGCCCAGTCGATTGAGCAGGCCATCGCAGGCGTTGGCCTTGTCGATGATCTCCTGCTTGTTGGCGAGAATACTCAGTCGAGCGTTATGCGGGTCGGGAATGTCCAGCAGCTGGATTTGTGCTCGCATCAACGGCTCGCTACAGGACGTGGTGAAGCCGCCGCTATCTCGGGCCAGCCTGGCCATATAGGAGGCCGCAGCAACGACCGAGGGCTCTTCCACGGCAAGGGGAATCAATACTTCTCGACCATTGACGATGAAATTGGTGGCGACTCCCACCGGCAACTCGAAAGTCCCGATGACGTTCTCGATCATGCCATTGGCTGTCTCGAGCCCCAGGACGCCGGGACTCATCAACTTTGTCGCCTCGTCATCTGACAAAGCCTCTATTTCCACGAGCTTCTGGAGGCGATCACGAGGTGAAAGATTGCGGAAATCAGCGATACGCGAGCAGGTCATGGCGACAACTCTGTGGTGAACGAATAGCGCCAGACTAACGGAACATCACCACCCCACATACTGTACCTATGTCTTGGTAACAGTATGATGGGTACACTCCTGTCGACGGAATGAACAAGGCTGGAGAAGGAGCGGTGTCGAGGATATTCCTGCTACTTTCGACGAGGATAACGCTTTGTCAGTGCGTCAAAAACAGACTCTTACCGAACGCGCCATTGAGATCGTTCGCCGTCAGATCGCCAGCGGATCGTTACACAAGGGCGACCGCTTACCCTCGATTCGGGAATTCATGGCGCTACATCGAATGGCGAAAAACACGGTGCTCAACGCTTATGGCCGGTTGGTGAAGGAGGGGCTGATCGAAAGCCGCCACGGCGCTGGCTTCTTCGTTACCGGCCTTGCCACCCAACGTATCGATGACAGTGACACACCTCGCGAACTCGACCGGGCCATGGACAATATCTGGCTAATGCGGGAACAGCTGGTGAGAAATCCCGGTCCCTCACGACTGGGAGAAGGATTTCCGCCCGCGCACTGGCTCAAGGAGATCGCGCTGGAGCGACATTACCGGAAAGCCATCAGTGGAGGATCGCTTTCCGCCATTCGCTATGGTTATCACGGCGGTTATCCACCACTACGAGAGCAGTTGGCACAGAAGCTGGCGGATCACGAAATCGATGCCTCTCCAGACAATATCTTGACCACGTCCGGTGTCAATTCGGCACTGGACCTGATCATCCGCTTTTCGCTGGCCCCCGGTGATAGCGTCATGATCGACGATCCGGGCTACTACTTGCTTTTCGGAAAGCTCCGGTTGGGCAATGTCAGAATGCTTCCGGTTCCACGCCTGGCCGATGGTCCAGACCTGGATGCGGTTTCTCGGTGGGCGACACAGGAAAGGCCGAAGTTATTCTTCACCCAGTCGGTCTCTCACAATCCAACGGGGTCCACGACATCTCCATCGAAGTCCAGGACCTTGCTGGCACTGGCAAGAAAACACAACTTCACCATCGTGGAGAACGACGCCCTGGCAGAATTCGGTCCGCCTGAGAGCCGGAGAGTAGCGTCGCTGGGCGGGTTCAGCCACTGCATCTACGTAGGCAGCTTTTCGAAATCGATATCTGCAGGTTTACGCTCGGGATTCATTGCCTGCGATCGCACGTTGGCCGAAGGCTTGGCAGACCTGAATATGCTCATCAACGCCAGCACTTCGGAAATCTCCGAGCGAACTCTGGCATTGATTCTGGAGGAGGGAAGTTTTCGCAGACACGCCCTGCACCTGGCCGAGCATGCCACCCGTGCAGTCAAGCATGGTCTCGCCAAGTTCGATGAAATGGGTGCCGAAGTGTTTTGCAGACCGGAAACCAGCCTCTACCTCTGGGCTCGTTTTCCCGGCATCGACGATGCCGATGCCCTTGCCCGTTACATGCTGGAGCAAAATTTCGTCCTGGCTCCCGGTTCGATCTTCTCTGTCGCTCTCCGGGAGCCAGTCGCCTGGTCACGCTTCAATGTCGCTTATGTGGACAACCCTGATTTCCGAAGAATGATCGAAAGTTATCGTGACCAGGGCGGTGAAGCATGACCTGCTTGGTTTGAACTGGATTCGGTAACTACTCGAATCGGGAGCATGACCAGGATCAAACTTGTCGTTTCCACGTTCACGGAGTCCCGATCTTCAAGGCTCAAGCGCTTCGCGACACCGCCGCTCCCGAATCTCGTCCCAGCCCTTTCGACAGAGAGGGCTGCACGACTTCGATCCAGTAACCGTCGGGGTCCTTGACGAAAATCACGTTCTTCATCTTGCCTTGATCCGAGCGTTTCTTGAACTCGACATTGTGGGTGTCGAACCACTGCTCCGCTGCTACGAGATCCGGTACCGAAAAACAGATGTGCCCGAAACCCTGCGGCTCGGCATTGCCGTCGTGATACTGAAGCTCAGCATCGTTCTCGCTGCCCCAGTTATGCGTCAGCTCCAGCACGCCCTTCTGCGAAAAGGTATAGGCAGTGCGCTCGCCGTCGTCTTCGGGAATGGCGCTCACATCGTCGACCCGCGCGAGGAAGTAGAGCGTGAACTGCATCTCGGGGAAATCGAGCTTGCGCAGCAGACGCATGCCGAACACCCGTGTGTAGAAGGAAAGCGAAACCTCGGGGTCCTTGGCACGCAGCATGGTGTGGTTGAGCACGAACCCGTGGGTTTCCGCCGGGGCGCTGTGTACGCCGGGGACCCGATCTTCGGCGATGGCCATGAAAGGCTCCTGATGGAAGGTGAATGGAATCGGAAAACGTTATCAGACAGTGGGGGCAGAGGCTGCCCGGCACAAGCTGCCGAGCAGCCGGAAGAGATGCCGGACATCTTTCGATCAGGAAAACTGGATACCCCCGTCGATCATCACCGACTGTCCGGTCATGTAGTCCGAATCCGGCGAGGCAAGATAGGAGACGTAGCTCGCGACATCTTCCGGCACCGAGACACGCCCCAACGCAATCGCGCCCGAGTAGGTCTTGAGCGCCTCGCCCTTCTGCCAACCCTCCTCGGCAGCGAGCTTTTCGTCGATCAACTCCCACATGTCAGTACCGACGATACCCGGGCAGTAAGCATTGACCGTGATACCGTGCCTGGCCCACTCCATCGCCGCCGCCTGCGTCAGGCCGCGCACCCCCCATTTGGAGGCCGAGTAGGGCCCGAGCAGCGCGAACGGACGATAGGCGACGATCGAGGCCGCGCCGATGATCTTGCCGCCGTTGCCCTGCTTGATCATCTGCTTGGCCGCGGTCTGGTAGCAGAGAAAGACACCACGCAGGTTGACCGACATCACCTTGTCCCAGTCGTCGGCGTCGAGTTCCAATAGCGACTGCACGTGCGCGATACCGGCGTTGGCGATCATCACGTCCAGCGAGCCGAGATCGGCGACGGTTTGGGTCACCATGTCCTCCACTTCACCCTGTTGGGATACATCCGCGATCGCCGCCGAGCTCCTGCGTCCCTGGTCGCGAATCTCGCCGACGAGTCCCTGCAAGGCATCGCGATTGGCGGACACATCGTTGACCGCCACATTGTGGCCATCCTCGGCCAGACGCAGGGCGATGGCGCGACCGATGCCACGAGCGGCGCCGGTCACCAGTACGTTGCGGGGTTTCTCTTGATTTTTCGTGGGGGTAGCCATGTCGTCTCTCCTGTTGCTGGTGGTTCCTGCACTCGATATCCGCCCCTTTGCCGGGCGGAGAAGTCGATGAATCTCGCATTCCCGTTGTGGTGTTCTGCACCTCGTGTTTTTCGTCGCGATTCTTGGGCTTCGGGCGTTCGCTCGCGGCTACCGCCTATATGGTCCTAGACTTCATCTGCTCTCCGATATGTTCTGCCTGCCGCATCGCCATCGCGATAATCGTCAGTGTCGGATTTTCCGCCGCGGAGGTGGTGAACTGGCTGCCGTCGGCGATGAACAAGTTGTTCACTTCGTGGGTCTGGCCGAAGCCGTTGCAGACACCGTCTTCCGGCTTCTCGCTCATGCGGCAGGTACCGAGGTTATGGGTCGAGGGATAGGGCGGCACTTCATAGACGTCCACGGCGCCAGCAGCGCGGTAGACATCGCTGCCCTGCCGGTAGGCGTGGTTGCGCATGGCGACGTCGTTGTCGTGATCGTCGTAGTGGACGTTGGCGACGGGCAGGCCGTGCTGATCGCGTACCTCCTGGTTGAGCGTGACTCGGTTGGTGTCGCGCGGCATGTCCTCGCCGACCAGCCACATCGCGGCGAGGTGGTCGTACTGGTCGATCATGCGGGTGAAGTCGCGCCCCCAGGCGCCTGGATTGAGGAACGCCGCCGCCAGCGGCAAGCCCAGCGCGATGGTTTCCATCTCGTAGCCGCCGGCGAACCCCCGGCTGTCGTCATGACGCGATTCGTCGGGAATGATTCCTGCCATCACGGTGCCGCGATACATGTGCACCGGCTGTTCGAAAGCGGCGTAGACCGAGCCGGTCATGTGGCGCATGTAGTGCTTGCCGACGTGGCCGCTGCCGTTGGCCAGGCCGTCCGGAAATAGCGTCGAAGCTGAATTGAGCAGCAGTCGCGGCGTCTCGATCGAGTTGCCGGCGACCGCCACCACGCGGGCCTTTTGATGGCGTAGCTCTGCGTTACCGTCGAAGTAGCTGACACCGGTTACCTTGCCACTGGCGTCATGGGTGATTTCGGCGACGTGTGCACGGGTACGCATCTCGCAATTGCCGGTCGCCAGCGCCTCGGGGATCTCGGTGTTGAGCGTCGACCACTTCGCACCGGAGCGGCAGCCCTGGAAACAGAAGCCTCGCTGCTGGCAAGGATCGCGGCCATCCGCCTGACGGCTATTGATCGCCATACGTCCGGTATTGCACTCGTAGCCGAGCTTCCGGGCGCCGGCGTACATCACCTTGAAGTTGTTGTTGCCCGGCAGACCCGGAATATCGTTGGTGCGGGTCACGTTGAGCCGCCTTTCGGCACGATCATAGTACGGTGCCAGATCGTCGTAGCCGATCGGCCAATCGAGCAGTGTCGTCCCTTCGATCGCGCCATACCGAGTGCGCGCTTCGAATTCGTGAGGTTGAATACGCAGACTGCAGGCGCTCCAGTGGCTGGTGGAGCCTCCCACCGTCTTGCAGATCCATGCCGGCAGATTGGGGAAATCCTGCGCCACGCGCCAACTGCCCGATGTAGTGCGCGGATCGAGCCAGGAGAGTTGCTCGTAGGCACGCCACTCGTCGGTATGGAAATCGGTGCGGGTGTGCAGGCCGCCGGCCTCCAGAAGCACCACCTTGATCCCCTGCCGGGCGAGCCCGTTGGCCAGCGTGCCACCACCGGCACCGGAACCGATGACCACCACGACGCCATCGTCGTCATGGTCGAAAACGCGTTGATTGGTGTAGTCCGTCACGCCGTTTCTCCTCTTCGTGATTAGCGCCGCCCCGAGGTCAGGCCGAGGTCGAGTCAGCGGGAAGCGTCCCGCTCGCCGCGTTGGGCGGCTCCGGTAACCAGGCGATATCGTCAAAGCCGCGATGCAGATAGCCCGAGTCATCCACGCCGCCGCCGTAGCCGAAGTGGGCGAATGCCAAAGGGTTGTTGTAGAGCGCGACGATGGCGCTCCCGTGAACGGTCTTGAAGAACGGCGAGCCGACGATTGCCTCTACCTGATCCTGGCGAGCGCCCTCGTCCAGCGAGAGCCATTCGCCATTGGACTGGCGGTCCAGCGTGGCGATGCCGTGGGTGAGTTGCTGGCGCATCTCCGGGTCGGCGGCCTGGCGATCGAGATCCTTGACCACCAGCGCATAGACTGCGTCCTCGAGCTTGTCGTGGGGCAGCAGATGGCGAGTGAAAACGAGCAATGTGCGGGCCTGATGATCGTCGAACTGTTCCGTGATCACCGCCCAACTTCGCTCAGGTGCCAGCATGGCGATGGCGCCGTTGGTATACGCCAGCGTACCGACCAGGGTTCCACCACTGGCTTTCAAGAAAACGCGACGCGAGAGAGAGGGGGTTGTCATGGCGCACTCCTGTCTGACTGGAATCGTCACCGTCGACGATCTGGACTCAGAGTAAGCAACGCCGCTGGCACGTGGGTATTAGCGGACTACTACTGCGGCTAAGGTGGTAGACAGAGATCACGATACGATCGTCATGGGCGACTCAAGTCGCATGGTCAAGCGGGCGTTTAGACGGCTAACTTTGATCACTCGCGTGACGGCTATCGTCGCGCATCGCCACAGGAGGTCGTTATGTGTCATCTCTACGCCAGTACCGACACACGGCGCTATGACAACATCACCCGCTCTGTTCGTCTGCAGGGTTGCGTGACGAGCGTGCGACTGGAGAACGAATTCTGGGAGATTCTCGATGCCTTGGCTGCGAGCCAGCAGCTCTCCACGGCGCGCTTCATTAGCCAGCTCTACAGCGAAGTCATTGCCGAAAAAGGCGAGGTCAGCAACCTTGCATCGCTATTGCGCGTGGTCTGTGCGGTACATCTACAGCAGCGCCAGGCAATGATGCCGGCTCCTTTGCCGCGTTCGGTCTGTCTCTGAGCGTGGTCACTTCCTCGCTTTTACGCCAAGGCCATCCAGGCTAGACATAGTCCCCGACAACGACTTTGCAGCCTCGAGGCCCTGCTCTACACTCGAGTGAAACCGGTAGACAGGGCCCACGGGCATGGCGACAGGCACGACCCCATACCTTTTCACTCGATGCGCCATCGCGCGACACCCCCCTCGCCCCGGCGTTTGCCGACTGCTGCCTCTTTCTCGTCTGAGTCTGTTGTGTATTGGTCTGTTGCTGCTTCTGCTGGCGGGCTGCAGTTCGCAGAAAACGATCGCCACTCGCGACGACGGGCCTGCCATCGATGGCAACAACCTCTCCATCGATCGCATTCTGGTGATGTCCGCCGCCAAGGATGCACTGGGCACGCCCTATCGCTGGGGTGGGAGCACGCCTGCCGGTTACGACTGTTCGGGACTGGTTCAGATGGCCTACGGCAAGATCGGGATTTCACTGCCGCGAACCTCCAACGATCAGTTCCACGCCCTCGACGAGATCGACGTCGCCCGCCCCGGCGACCTGCTGTTCTTCGGTTCCGGCAGCCGGGCCACCCATGTGGGTATCTACATGGGCGATCGCCAGATGATCCATGCTCCGGGTAGCGGCCGCACGGTGACCGTCTCTTCGCTGGATATCCGCTACTGGCGTCAGCACTATCTGGGGGCCGCCGCGCCCGCCAACTAGTGACGCTCTATCCTAAAAGCCCCTTGAGAAAACCGCTGCCGGCTACCACGTTGAGAGTAGGATACGGCGGCGGCCTTTCGCGAAACGAATGGAATGGCATGTCGTTAGCGCGATCCATTGTTTCACAACCCCGCTTCGACTCGTCATGATGAGAGTCAATCTCAAAGGCTCCGACTGGGAGCCGCCACGGACTACAGGAGAAAGTCATGGCTTTGCAACTCGGCGATATCGCTCCCGATTTCACCCAGGAAAGCACCGACGGACCGATCAACTTCCACGAGTGGGCCGGCGACAGCTGGGTCATCCTGTTTTCTCATCCCGCCGATTTCACGCCGGTCTGCACCACCGAGCTGGGCGAAGTTTCACGTCTCAAGCCGGAATTCGAGCGCCGCAACACCAAGGCGATCGGCCTCTCCGTCGACCCACTGGACGATCACACGCGCTGGGTCGGCGATATCGAAGAGACCCAGGGCTGTGGGCTCAACTTCCCGTTGCTGGCCGACGCCGATCGGTCGGTGAGCGAGGCCTACGGCATGATCCATCCCAACGCCAGCGGCACCAACACCGTGCGTTCAGTATTCATCATCGACCCGGCCAGGAAGGTCCGCCTGACCATCACCTATCCGCCCAGCACCGGCCGCAACTTCGCCGAGATCCTGCGCGTGCTCGACAGCCTGCAGCTGACCGACAGCCACAAGGTCGCCACGCCGGTCAACTGGCAGGATGGCGACGACGTGATCATCGTGCCTTCGATCGACAACGAGAAGGCCAAGGAACTCTTCCCCAACGGCTGGGACGAGAAGAAGCCTTACCTGCGCGTCACCAAGCAGCCGAATAAATAACGGCTACGGCATCACCTCGGCGATGCCGGTCAAAAACCGGATATCATTGTTTATCGAGGAGCATCATATGATGCTCCATTCCTTAGACATTGCCCGTGTTGCGACCTTTCATGCTTCCGTGACTTCATATTGAGCAGAGAGGACGCGCTCACGAGGGAGATAGCCGACTCTACCACCGTCAGCGCCAACGATATCCAAACCATCGAGCCGCTCCGCCAGTATCAGCGAAAGCGCCGCGTGGAGGTTGGCTTCCTCAGAGATCGAGCGAGTCACACCGACATTTCGGGGAGGTTCCATCATCTGTCTGACGTTGATCAGCGCCAGGCGCTTGATCGCCCTGTCCTGACCCAGAAAACTTTCCACGAAGTCATTGGCAGGATTGGCGAGGATGGCTTCCGGCGTGTCGTACTGCAATAGTCGACCGTCGCGCATGATAGCAATGCGGTCGCCCATCTTGATCGCTTCATCGAGGTCGTGGGTCACGATGACCACCGTTTTACTCACCTTCCGCAGAATCTGTCGGAATTCATCCTGGAGACGCACCCGGGTGATCGGGTCAATGGCACCGAAGGGCTCGTCCATCAACATGATGTCGGGATCCGCTGCCAGCGCGCGGGCGAATCCTACGCGCTGACGCTGACCGCCCGACAGCTCATGCGGAAGACGCTTTCGCATGACGTCCGGGTCGAGCCCGACGAGGTCCAGGAGTTCATCGATCCGGCGTTCGGTTTCCGCCCTTTCCCAGCCCAGCAGACGTGGCACCGTAGCGATATTCCTTTCGATCGACATGTGGGGAAACAACCCCACTTGCTGGATGACGTAACCGATCGTTCTGCGTAGCGCCTTCGGGTCGACGTGCGCAATATCGTGACCGTCGACCAGAACCCTGCCACGGGACGGCGTCTCCAGACGGTTGATCATGCGCATAGTGGTAGTCTTGCCACAACCGGAGGGACCGATCATGGTAACCGTGGAGCCGCTTTCGATCTCCAGATCAAGATTTTCTACGGCATACTGATCGCTGCCAGGATAGACCTTGGTGATATGTTCGAGCTTGATCATCGGATGGTAATCCTTGTCTATCGTTTTTGTGTGAAGCGACGTTCAAGCCAACCGAAAAGTATCTCGGCGACAATCGCCAGCAGCGCGATGGGTAGAGCACCTACCAGCAAGCGAGGCATGTTCATGAGCGCGATGCCGGCGTTGACGAAGTCGCCGAGCCCGCCGCCACCGATGAACGAGGCCAGTGCCGCACCGCCGATAACCTGGATCGCACTGGTTCTCACACCCGTAATGATCGAGGGCATGGCCAGCGGCAATTCGATCTGCCACAGGATCTCTCGCCGCCCCATCCCCATGCCTTTGGCCGCATTGAGTACCGCCGGATCGATTTCACGGATACCGAGAATTGTGTTGAGCAGCAATGGCGGAATGGCGAGCACGATGAGGGCAACCAGCGAAGGCAGGAGCCCTATGCCGAGAAACGGCATGGTGGCGGCAAGTATCGCCAAGCTGGGAATCGAGCGCAGCGAACCAGCGGTGTTGACCGAAACGAATGCGGCTCTCGGCGAGCGCGCGACCATGAATCCCGTTGGGATAGAGATGAGTGCAGCAAGGCCCAGCGAGATGACACACATCAGCATGTGCCGGTTGAAGGCGACCATGAACGTGGAGCGATTGTCCAGAATCCAGGTAATGGCATCGGTGACTATCATCGAGCCTCCCTCCCAGAACGACGGCGTAAGCGGTCTTCGAGAGCGGAGAGCAGATAGTCGGTAGACAACGCCAGCAGCGCAGTCAGCACGCCACTGGCAATGATCTTCTCGGAGAACCGTTGGTTGATGCCTTCGAAGATGATCTCGCCAATCCCGCCGGCGTTGATGTAGGCCGCTACAGTGGCAATACCGATCAGGGTCACCGTGGCAATGCGAATGCCACCGACAATGAAAGGTAGTGCCAATGGCAGCTCCACCTCACAGATACGTCGCCAGGTCCCATAACCCATGCCATGAGCAGCCTCGAGCACTTCTCGGGGGATGGACTGAAAGCCAAGGCCGATGTTGCGTACCAGAATCATCAGCGAATACGCCGCCAGTCCGATGATGGCTGGTGCCTTGCCGATACCGAGCACAGGAATAAATAGCGCGAACAGCGCCAGGCTCGGGATAGCGAACAGGATCCCGGTGATGATCACGGTGACGTTGAAAGCACGCGGACGCCGTGCGACCCAGATACCCACGGTCAGGGAAATGATGAGGGCAATGGCAATCGAGGAGAACACCAGATAGAGATGTTCGATCAACGCTTCGAGCAATCGGTCGAGATTGTTGGGAACCCATTTCATCGCATAAGCTCTTGTTGTTCGGGAGAATAGTCCAGCCAGCGTCTCACCAGCTACCGCCGAGTTGGCAAGTGGCGATCTCGGCTCGGGCCGATAGCTCACGGATTGCCGCCATATCAGGCAACTCGAATCGACGAATGCCGAGCGCTGCCATACGCCTCCGCCCCTCGCGATCCTCGTGAGCCATCAGTAACGACTGTCTCAACGCATCGACGACCTCATCCGGCTGCGACCGCGATGCCACCAATGGTGGAAAAGGCGCCGGACGGGTGATATCGAGAATGGCGAGCGAAGCCAGGATGTCGGGATCGTGACGCCGCAGGAGCTCATAACCGAAGGCATCGACGGCACCGATATCGACGACGCCACGGTGAATGGCATCGATCATGCCCCGAGGGTTGAGTAGCGGGCCATGCGCCGCAGGCCCCGGCATCCGCCCACAGGTCAGGGCCAGATACTCGCGAGGGGCATGGTAGCCGGACTGGGAATCCGTCACCGTCCAGCCCCATCGTAAAGCGGTCAGATCGGCAGACGAGATATTCCCGCCAGCCCGCGTCACCAGATAACTGGCATACTGCGCCCGACCCTCGCTCCACTCGGCGTTGGGGACGGCCGACACGAGCGCATGCGGTTGTTCCTCTTCCGGCAATTGGGAATAGGGGTAACCACACATGAACGCCATGCCGAGATCCGTGCGCTGCCACAACGCCGACAGCGATGCCGGGGCCGCGTGACCGATAATCTCCAGCGCCACCCCACTGACAGCGGCAAGCCAATGGAACAGTTCATCCCAGCACTGGCGGCTCAGCGGACTGACGTTGTACATGCGGGAACAGGCGACGACCGCCCCGCGACTGACGGTAGCCATCAGGCGAAGCGAATCTTCTGACCGAGGTTCATCGACTTCGCCTTGTCGAGCATCGCCACGCCCAGCGCGATATCGCTCGTACTGAGTCCACGGTGCCAGAACAAGAGGGTCTCGTCGTCGCTCTCGCGCCCCGGCCTTAGACCGGCGACGATCTGGCCGATTTCGGCATGCAAGGACTTCTCGGTCACCTTGCCACTGTCGACATGGTAACGCAGGGCTCCGTAGGGTCGCCCCGGGGCACACTGTCCCCAGTCGTCGACGACCACCTTGTCCATGACATCGGTAATGTCGTTCTCCAACGCGCTCATAGTGCCGTAGGGGATGACCAGCGCGCCCTTCTTGATCCACTCGGTCTTGAACAGCGGCGTAGGCTCCGGCAAGCGGCTGGCCTCCAGCATGATGTCGGCCCCGTCGAGACAGTCCTGCCAGTTATCGGTCACAACGATCTTCTTGCCGAGATCGGCTTCCAGACGTTCGGCAAACATCGTGCGACTCTCTTCCCGGCGCGAGTGAACGCGAATCTCATCGAAATCGAACAGATGGTCGAGCAGGCGCACGTTCCAGTAGGAAGTGCCTCTAGCTCCAACATGACCGAGTATCCGGCTGTCGCTGCGAGCGAGGTATTTGGCTCCCAGTGCGGTCAGGGCACCAGTGCGCATATCGGTGATGGCAGTCGCATCCACGATGGCACGTGGCATCCCGGTCTCCGGATCGAACAGGTTCAGCACCGCCATCTCTGACGGAAGCCCCTTCTTGTAGTTGTCCACGAAGTCGCCGACGATTTTGACCCCGGCCACTCCCAACGGCTTGATGTAGCCCCGCAACACATTGAAATGGCCTTTGTCGGAACTCTCGGGCACTAGATGGACCCGAGGTTCGATCACCGTTTCACGACGGCCTTGCGCAGCCAGGGAAGCCTCGACTGCCGAGAGAATCTCATCGTTGGTTAGATCGAGCGCGGCGGTGTCGAGGGCATTGAGGTAGTCGATCCAGATTTCCTGCATGTTGTTGTTCCCGAGGTTCTTAAAGATAGTGGCTTGAAAATGGATGCTCTGTCGGAAGCCGAAACCGGTCAATCGACGAGACCTTCCTCATGCAGGAAATCAGCGACGATATCGGCCGGTTCCTCATGATCCCGTTCGAATTTCGCGTTGAGTCGACGCATGATGGAGTTATCGAGATGGGAACCGACCGACTCCAGAATTTCCTGGATGTCCGGATGCGCATCGAGCACCTCCTGACGCACTACCGGCGCCACGTAATAAGGAGGGAACAGTCCTTTGTCGTCATTCAGTACCTTGAGATCGCCGCTGTCGAGTTGCCAGTCGGTGGCATAACCGTTGGAGACGTCGATATCTCCCTGGTTCAGAGCGTCATAACGTAAGCCAAGATTGGTGAATTGCCGGAATTCCTTGAACGTAGCGCCATAGACCCGCTCGAGCCCGGGAAGGCCATCGGCGCGCTCGGGGAACTCCGGCCCCCCACCGAACACCATGTCGCCAGCGACGCTGGCCAGATCCGATAGAGACTCGAGGCCGTCTTTCTTCGCTGTTTCATCACGCATGATGATCACATAGCCATTATTGATCCCGGTCGGCGCAAGCCAGCGCAGGTTCAATTGGTCCGCGTAGTAGTCGCTAACCTCGTCGTAAACCACCTGCTCGTCGGTCGAGATGGTGCCATGGACCACCGATGTCAGCGCGGTTCCGGTATACTCCGGGTAGAGATCGATGCCCCCCGAGGTGATGGCTTGGTGGGCAATCAGCGTACCGCCAAGATTGATCTTCCTTTCGACCTCATAGCCGGCATTCTCGAGTAGCTCGGCATAGATTTCGGCGAGAATGTACTGTTCCGAGAAGTTCTTGCTGCCGACCACGATCGGGTCTGCCATGGCCTGTGTCGTGGTCAGCGACGATGTCAAAGCCAATGCTGAAGCCATCGGAATAATGAATGTTTTCATTGTTTTCCTCCTGGAGCGTTATTGTTGCTGTCGTGTGAGGTGAGTTATGGATCCAGATCAGCCGTCGGCGAAATTTGTTTTGTTATCAAACGATTGATCGTTTCGAAATCACAGTTGTGAGGTCTGTCTTCATGCAAGGCAGCGACATGTTCGCGCACGAAAGCCAAGGCTTTCCGGGTACCATGACCGAGGGCATTGGACGCACTACGCAAATCCACCGCCTGGGCGGAAACCACCAACTCGATCGACACCAGCCAGCGCATGCGCTCGACGACTTCCGCGACGTTCGCCAACGTGCTGGGAGCAAGTGAGGCATGATCCTCGACTCCATCAGCGACGGGGATGGCAGACATTGGCATAGGAGCGGCGAAGTGACGAATCTCCGCTTCGAGCATCGAGACGGTCTTCTGCACAGTGGCAAAACCGGTACGACTCTGACCCAACGGAGTGAGAAAACGCGGCAATCCGGAATCGTGCGGCGACATCAGCTTCATGATGCGATGAGCGGTGGCATTGGCACTTTGCGCTATGGCCAGAGCAAGCCGCGCCCAACTCAATGTAAAGGCTGTGGTATCGAAGTTGCCGTTCGGTAGCACCAGTGCCTCATCCGCCAGGATGACCGGGTTGTCACCGCCGCTTGCCAGCTCGATACGCGTCGCCTCGCGCGCTTCGTCGAGCGCGTGCATGACAGCGCCCAGAATCTGCGGCAGGCAACGATAACTGAGCGGGTCCTGAAGCTTCCTCGCAGTCCCTTCTGCCATCAGCTCACCACCGCGAAGATGAGCGAGTAATCGAGAGGCTGCCTGCCGCTGACCAAAGGCCGGGCGAACCGCCATGGCCCGTTCATCGAAGGCATTGGTGTTGGCGCGGAAACCTTCGCAGTTCAGGGCGGCGGCAAGACAGGACCAATCCAGCAAACGCCCAATATCCGCCAGCCGCAAGCAGGCTTGGCCAACCGAGAAGCTGTTGGCAGCCACCAGGGCATGCCCATCCCGGGGGCCCAACTCCAGGGGTACGAGACCAGCGCGGGCGAGTGCCTCCCCGGCATCGAGCACCTGGCCCTGCCATTCCACTCGGCCATCCCCCATCAGCGCCCGGGTCATTTGCGCAAGCTGTGCCAGGTCCGCCGCCCCCAGCGAGCCGTGCCGAGGGATGACTGGATGAAAGCCCGCATTGATGGCGTCGATCAGTCGGGTCAGCACGATCGGAGAAACGCCACTGCCACCTGCCGCCAACCCGCAGGCCCTTGCCACCATCATCGCTCTGACGGCTTCGCGTGGCACACTGTCACCAACAGCTACGGAACGTGCCAGGGGAACCCGGTTCTGGAATGCAACCAAATCGTCGGCGTCCAGTGTCGTATCGACCCCAGCGCCCAAGCCGGTCGTCAATCCGTAGGTGGGTAACTGTTCCGCAACGCTGCGTTCGACGACCCAACGCGCCGCCGCGAGTCTAGACTCGATCTCGGGAGAGACGGTCAACCAGGCTTTTCCGCAGGCGATAGCCGCGACATCGTCAACATCGAGTGGCAACGTATCAGGGAGGAGCCGATACGAAGGAGCTGATGCAAAGGAACTCATGTAATGCTACCTCCATGTCGGCCACTCACTGCTGAGAGGTGCCGGCAATTTGATTATTGTTGTCTTTGCGGTGGAGCTTCAACGCGACCACTATGTATATACAATCACTCTTTCAGTGGAGCTGCAACAGCAATCAAGCTGTCCTCGTAACGAGGTCATGGAGGTCATTGCATGAGTTCAATATTTGAGATTATTTGTATATACAAATAAAAACCATAACCCCTCACCGAGATTTCATTACATCGTCCAAGTATCGAGCCGTAGGGCTTACCAATGCCCAGTGCCGGCGCCGTCGTCAGGCGCGCGGGCGTTTTCATGGCCGACCCCAGCCATGAGAATGAACCGTCACGGGTTCCAGCCATCGTCAAACGAATGCTAGCACTGTGGCGGCCGCCACTGCGTCAAGGCGAGCAGCAGCCGCTCGAGCACCGGCTTAACACATCCGGCACGTGCCGCCCGATAAGGAAACAAAGATGCGGCGTCATACGCCTGATCGCTCTCGGGCTCGTCCATGTAGGTAGCCTGGGAAAGCTCGAGTTGTACCGCGTGCACGTAATCGGCGGGATTGCCATAACAGCGCGTGATATAGCCACCCTTGAAGCGACCGTTGATCACCCAAGTGTAGTCATTCTGCCCCTTACAGATCGTCTGCAACTGCTCTGCCAGCGTCGGATCACAGCTGGCACCATCGAACGTGCCAAGGTTGATATCCGGTAGTTGTCCCTCGAACAGGCGTGGTACCCGCGAACGGATCGAGTGCGCATCGAACAGCACAACGTAGCCAAAGCGCTGCCTCAGTCGTTCGAGCTCGGCTCTCAGCGCTTGGTGATAAGGCCGCCAAACGTGTTCCAGCGCCCAGGCACGGGCCTCGGGAGAGGGTTCCCCTTGCCCCTGGTAGAGTGGCTGGCCGTCGAAGTCCGTCTCGGGGAACAAACCCGTGGTGGCACCAGCGTAGAGCGGGGTGTCATCCGCCGGTCGATTGAGATCGATCACGTAACGGGAGTATTCGGCCTGCAAGCGGCTGCAGCCCAGCGTTTCGACAAAATCGTAAAGCCTAGGGATATGCCAGTCCGTATCCAGCAGCGAACGTGCTCGCGCCTCCAGATTTCCTTCCATTCCTGGCGCCAGACGAACACCGGCATGTGGCATGGAGATCAGTAGCGGCGTGTCACCCCGAACAAGCCGATAACTCTGTGTCATGACTGCACCTCCCGTCCTGCCTTGAACCGGGTCACCGGCAACTGTCCTCCCATCCAATAAGCCAACTCGGCCGGCCCGGTCACGTCCCACGCCACTGCGTCGGCTACCTTGCCAACCTCGAGCGAACCGTGGGTCTCGTCTATACCCAGCGCCCTGGCAGCATTGAGTGTCACTCCCGCCAAGGCCTCCTCCGGCGTCAGGCGGAACAGCGTGCAAGCGAGATTCATCATCAGCCGCAGCGACAGCACCGGCGAGGTGCCGGGATTGAGGTCACTGGCCAGCGCTATGGCGACGCCGTGCTCGCGAAACGCCTCGATCGGCGGCACCCGGGTCTCCCGCAGCGTCAGAAACGCGCCGGGCAGCAGCACGGCGGTGGTGCCGCTGGCTGCCATGGCCCGTGCATCGTCGTCGTTGGCGTACTCGACGTGATCGGCCGACAGCGCGCCGAACTCGGCCGCCAGCTGGCAGCCCCCCAGGCGCGACAGTTGCTCGGCGTGCAGCTTGACCGGCAGGCCGAGCCGGCGTGCCGTCTCGAATACCCGCCGCATCTGTGCCGGAGAAAACGCAATGCCCTCGCAGAAGCCGTCGACGGCATCGATCAGCCCCTCTCCCGCCAGCGTCGGCAGGATCGTCTCGCACACCAGCTCGATGTAGTCATCGCTGCGCTCGGCATACTCCGGCGGCAGGGCGTGGGCGGCGAGGCAAGTCGTCTTTACCGTCACGGGCAGGCGTTTGCCCAGTTCGCGGGCGACCTGCAGCATGCGCCGTTCGCTGTCGAGATCGAGACCGTAGCCGGACTTGATCTCGAGCGTGGTAACGCCTTCGGCCAGCAGCAGCCGCGCTCGCGCTTCGGCACTCGCGTAGAGCGTCTCGAAGTCGGTCTCCCGGGTCGCTCTGACACTGCTGACGATCCCGCCGCCCTGACGTGCGATCGTCTCGTAGTCGACACCCTCCAGACGCTGCTCGAACTCACCGCTGCGGTCGCCCCCGAACACGAGATGGGTGTGGCAGTCGATCAGCCCCGGCGTCAGCCAGCGACCACCGAGGTCGTGGATGGCATCGAACGCCTGCGCGGCCAGATCGTCGGCTTTGCCGATCCAGTCGATCCGCCCATCGACAATGACGAGAGCCGCGTCAGTGATGAGGGAGTAGCGGCCGTCAGCCATGGTGATGGCGTGACAGTGGTGCCAGAGCTGGGTCATGGGCGATTGCCTCCATTCGGTCGGGGATGATTACGTCAGGGTGAGGGCGCGCGTTTCCGGCGGACCACTCAGGGTCGTCGCCACGGCTTCTGGGATCGCGGCGGAGCGCATCGCCGAGAAGGCTCGCTCGATATCCCGGGAGAGCGGATGCTCCTCCTCGTAGATGTCGACCAGGGCGCGCAGCCATCGCCATGCCGCGCTGGTACCGGTCGCGAAGCGCTCGCTCGGCAGCAGATCGAAGGCCTGCGCCGCGCACAGCCACTCGATGGCGATGATGCGAAAGGCGTTGTCCAGCGCGGCATCCAGCTTCAGCGCGGCGCTGTCGCCGAGGCTGAGGTGATCCTCCTGCAGTGCGGAAGTCAGGTAGTTGTCGATCACCGCCGGCTGCGCCAGGCGCTTGTTGTCGGCGGCGAGCGAAGCGGCCGTGTACTGCGCGATCATCAGCCCGGACTTCATCCCGCTCTCGGCGGAGAGAAACGGCGGCAGGCCACTGTGAAGACCACTCACTTCGGGCGTCACGAGACGGTAGATGCGCCGCTCCGATATCGCGCTCCATTCCGCCACCGCCATCGCCAACTGGTCGCAGGCCAGGGCGATCGACTCGCCATGGGGATTGGCTTGCGAAACGACCCGGTAGCCTTCGGCGTTCTTCAGCAGCAAAGGATTGTCGGTGGCGCTGTTCAACTCGCGGTCGATCTGTTGTGCCGCGTGTGCCAGCTGGTCGCGACAGGCGCCGTGGACCTGAGGGATGGCACGCAGACTCAGGGCGTCCTGCAGATGCCCGCCGCGTCGAGCAGCGAGCCACGGACTATCGTGCAGAAGCTCGCGCAGGGTGGCGCCGCAGATCTGCATACCCAGTTGGGGCTTGAGTGCGAGGACATCGGCATCGAACGCCGCCAGTTGACCACCCAGCGCATCGAAGCTCATCGCCGCGCCGACGTCCGCCCAAGCGCTCAAGCGATTGGCGCCATCCAGTGCCAGGCAGGCCAACCCCGTCATGGCCGGGGTGCCATTGACCAGACTCAAGCCGTCCTTGGCGCCCAAGGTCACCGGCGCCTTGCCGATCCGCGCCAGCGCTGCTTCGGCGCTCATGACGCCGCCCTCGTGGCGAACCTCGCCGATGCCGATCATCGCCAGGCCGATATGCGCCATGTGGGTGAGATACCCCACCGAGCCCTGTCCCGGCACCACCGGCGTCACCCCATGGTTGAGAAAGTCGAGGAGCCGCTCGACGATCTGGGGACTGATTCCCGAATGACCGTGGCTGTAATTGACCACGGCGGTCGCCATGATCGCGCGGACCTGATCGTCGCGCAGGGGGGCACCGACGCAACAGGCGTGACTCATCAGGGTGTGGTAGGAGAGACGCTGGAGCTGGTCCGGCGCCAGGCGCACGTGGCAGAGCGCACCGAGGCCGGTATTGATGCCGTAATAACGCGTCTCCTCCCGAGCGAACGCCTCCACGGCCTGGCGAGCCTCTCGGACCTTGGTCCAGCGCCCTTCATGGAGCGCCAACTGCGCGCCATGGCGGGCCACGTCGACGATGGCGCGCCAGGAAACTGTCTCGTTGCCAAGCGTGACGGTCTTCATCGCCTCAACCCTCGATCGCCGTTGTGGAGCCGCTGGCCGCGTCCTCGGGCAGCGCCGTGGCGATGGCGCTTTCACGTCCGTAGATCAGCGCCTTGACGCTCGCGGCGAGCACGAGAACGAACAGGAAGACCACGAAGAAGCCACCCGCCGCCGCGAGATACTTGATGCCATCGACGCCCTGCTCACCACCCCCGAAGGCAACCATGACGTAGGCGATGACGCTGATCGACACGCCCCACAGAATCTTCTGGAAGGTGGGCGATTCATCCTCGGCGGTCATGCCACGAGTACAGATCGTGGCGATGGTCGCCGACATGGAATCCGCTGCCGTGGCGAACGACAGAATCAGCGCCAGAATCGTGGCCGGCACCAGCAACCAGGCTAGCGGCAGTTGATGCAGAAAGCCCCACAAGCCAGCCACGGCGCCATCCTGATCGATGATCGAGGCCAGATCGAGCGTGCCGTCCAATTGCCACTTGATCGCACTGCCGCCCCAGACCGTGAACCAGACGATGCCGAAGATCGCCGGCAGAACCCAGTTGATCATCAGAAATTCGCGCAGCGTCCTCCCGTAGGAGATGCGCGCCAGGAACAGGCCCATCAGCGGCGCGTAGGCGATCCAGATCGACCAGTCGTACATCGTCCACCAGGTCACCAGCGCTTCACCGCCCAGCTCCTTGGTGTCGAAAGACCAGGTGAAGAAGTTGTTCAGCCAATATCCGATGCTGGTGGTGGACAGGTTCAGCATGTAGACCACCGGCCCGATAATCAGCAACAGAGCCAGCATGCCGTAGTAGAGATAAGCGTTCAGCGAAGACAGGTAGCGGATGCCGCGCTTGAGCCCCGACACCGAGGAGGCAATGAAAATCACCGTGATGATGGCCACCAGCACCAGCCAGGTCGTCGGGCCAACGCTGATGCCGTATTCCTCCTGCACCCCTGAGCCAATCAGAGCGACGCCGGCACCCAACGATGAAGCCAGACCGAGCGCAATCGCCAGTACCGAGACGATGTCGATGATGGCGGTGACCGTCGGTCGCCGATGATGATCACCGATGATCGGAGAGATCGCCGCGGATATCGAGAATCGCTGACGGCGGTTGTAGTGCATGTAGGCGATCATCATGCCGACCACGGCGTACATGGCGTAGGGAATGAAGCTCCAGTTGTGGAAGCTGCGTGCCAGCGCGAAAACCGCCGACTCGCCGCTACCCGGCGCGAAGCCCTGATTGTCGATTTCACCGTAGACATTACCCATGTAGATAATGGGTTCGTTGACGGCGTAGGTCACGACCCCCGTCGCAATACCGCCGGTCAGCGCCATCGCGAAGGTCGACATCAGCGAGAATTTCGGCTTCGCATCCGGCCCGCCGAGACGAATATTGCCCACCTTCGAGCAGAAGACGTATCCGACCACGGCCAGAGCCGACACGGCGACCAGTTGATAGAGCCAGGCAAAGTCGGAAAGCGTCAGGTAGAAAATATCCTGTGTGACGTCGATCAGCAGTTCGTTATCGACCAGACCGATGATCGCAGCGACGGCAACGATCAAGAACGTCGGGATGAACACGCTGAGCTTGATGCTTTTCGGTGCGGGTTTTGACATTTTTATACCCTGAGATGAAGGTTTAGAACGGCGCGTAAGCCCACGACGAGTGGGTGATATCAGCAGTCGGGGTCTCGCGGAAACCGGCACCCCAATGCGGCTGCCGGCCCGAATGCGTTACTTGACCATTGGCAGGTCGAGACCCTGCTCCCTGGCGCAATCGATGGCGATGTCATAACCCGCGTCGGCATGACGCATGACGCCAGTGGCCGGGTCGTTGTGCAGAACGCGAGCGATACGCCGAGCCGCGTCGTCGCTGCCGTCACAGACGATCACCATGCCAGCGTGCTGAGAGAAGCCCATGCCGACGCCGCCACCATGATGGAGCGAGACCCAGGTGGCACCGCTGGCAGTGTTGAGCAGCGCGTTGAGCAGCGGCCAGTCGGAAACTGCGTCAGAGCCATCCTGCATGCTCTCGGTTTCTCGGTTGGGGCTGGCCACCGAACCGGAGTCGAGATGGTCGCGACCGATGACCACTGGCGCGGAGAGCTCGCCGCTGCGCACCATTTCATTGAACGCCAGCCCCAGCTTCTCGCGCAGGCCCAGACCGACCCAGCAGATACGTGCCGGCAGCCCTTGGAAGCTGATGCGCTCTCGTGCCATGTCGAGCCAGCGATGCAGGTGCGCGTCATCGGGGATCAGTTCCTTCACCTTGGCATCGGTCTTGTAGATGTCCTGCGGATCGCCGGACAGCGCGGCCCAGCGGAACGGGCCAATGCCCCGGCAGAACAGCGGCCGGATATAGGCGGGAACGAAGCCTGGGAAGTCGAAGGCGTTGGCAACGCCCTCCTCCTGCGCCATCTGGCGGATGTTGTTGCCGTAGTCGAAGGTGGGGATGCCCTGCTCGGCAAACGCCAGCATAGCGCGCACATGTTCGGCCATCGACGCCTTGGCCGCCTTGACCACCGCCTGCGGCTCGGTCTTGCCACGCGCGCGATAGTCCTCCCAGCGCCAACCGGCCGGCAGATAACCGTTGAGCGGATCGTGGGCACTGGTCTGGTCGGTGACCATGTCCGGGCGTGCGCCACGGCGTACCAGTTCAGGCAGAATTTCAGCCGCATTACCATGCAGGGCGATGGAAACCGCCTTGCCTTCGACGGTGTAGCGCTCTATCCGGGCCAGGGCATCGTCCAGATCTTCCGCCTGTTCGTCGACATAGCGTGTACGCAGGCGAAAGTCGATACGTGATTGCTGGCACTCGATGTTGAGCGAACAGGCGCCCGCCAACGTTGCCGCCAGCGGCTGCGCGCCGCCCATCCCGCCGAGCCCCGCCGTCAGGATCCAGCGCCCGGCGAGCTTGCCGTCGTAATGCTGGCGCCCCGCCTCGACGAACGTCTCGTAGGTCCCTTGAACGATGCCCTGGGAGCCGATGTAGATCCACGAGCCCGCGGTCATCTGGCCGTACATCATCAACCCCTTGGCATCGAGCTCGTTGAAATGCTCCCAGTCGGCCCAGTGTGGAACCAGGTTGGAGTTGGCAATCAGAACCCTCGGCGCATCGGCATGCGTCCTGAACACGCCGACCGGCTTACCCGACTGCACCAACAGCGTTTCATCCGTCTCGAGCGTTTTCAGCGTGGCAACGATCGCGTCGAAACATTCCCAATCGCGTGCCGCGCGGCCGATGCCGCCATAGACGACCAGTTCTTTCGGGTTCTCGGCCACGTCCGGGTCGAGGTTGTTCATCAGCATGCGCATCGGCGCCTCGGTCAACCAGCTCTTGGCAGTCAACGTCGAACCGTGAGGGGCGCGAATGTCGATATCACGAAAACGAGAATGAGTCATGAGTACTCCGGGCAGTCGATAACGGGACGAGAACGTTGGCCGAGACGGCGAGCTCTACCATTGAATATGTATATACATTACCCTGTCAAATGTCGGCAGCCAAGTGTGTCATCAAAAATCGAGTAATTCCTGATTTCTCCAATTATGGTGCATAAATGGGCATTAACCGCACCAAAACAATGCAGATCGAGACGCTTGAATCCTGCCACCGGACACGCTATATGTATATACAATAAATTGCACCAAAGAGGCCCGGGATGCCAAAGACCTACTTCGCTACTGCCGCACTGCTGCCCGACGGATGGCGACACGACGTACGGATCCGTGTCGATGACAGAGGGTTCATCGACAACGTGACCGCCGATGCCACTGCAGACGAGGCGGAACGCCTCGGCGGACCCGTGCTGCCCGGCATGCCCAACCTCCACTCTCACGCCTTTCAGCGCGCCATGGCCGGTGTCGCCGAGATCGCCTCTGACAAGGCGGACAGTTTCTGGAGCTGGCGTAACCACATGTATGGCCTGGTGGATCGCCTCACACCTGAAGACGTGGGCGTTATCGCACGCGCACTCTACGTCGAGCTGCTCAGAGGGGGCTACACCCAAGTCGGCGAGTTCCACTATCTGCATCACGATCCGCAGGGCCACGCCTATGCCGACCCGGCGGCGATGTCGCATGCCTTGCTGGAAGCGGCGGATGCCAGTGGAATCGGCATGACCTTGCTGCCGGTACTCTACGCCCACAGCGATTTCGGCGGTCAACCACCCAGCCACGGCCAGCGGCGTTTCATCCACTCGCCGGAAACCTACCTCGAATTACTGGCGCAGCTCACACCACGGTGCTCCGAGAACCCGCGTCTGTGCCTGGGCACGGCGCTGCACTCGCTCCGCGCGGTGACACTCGAGGAGATCGAAACGGTGCTTGCAGCCAATCCCGCCGGCCCGCGTCACATCCACATCTCCGAACAGGTGAAAGAGGTCGAGGCAAGCATCGCCTGGAGCGGCCAACGTCCCGTCCAGTGGCTGCTGGACAACGTCGAGCTCGACTCAAGGTGGTGTCTGATTCATGCCACCCATCTCGACGACGCCGAAGTGCGGGGTATTGCCGCCAGCGGTGCCGTGGTCGGTCTCTGCCCCACCACCGAAGCCAACCTCGGCGACGGTGTCTTCCCCGCGGCGCGTTACGCTGAGCTAGACGGGCGCTGGGGCATCGGCTCGGACAGTCATGTCTCGCGGAATGTGGTCGAGGAGCTACGTTGGCTCGAATACGGTCAGCGTCTGATGACACACCGGAGGAACGTACTGCATGACGTCGAGCGGAGAGGGGTAGGCGATTGGCTCTACCGACAGGCGGTGACCGGCGGCGCCCTCGCCTCGGGGCAGCCGATCGGAGAGTTGGCGGTCGGCAAGCGCGCCGACTGGCTCGTGCTCGATGGGCAAGATCCCGATCTTGCCGCCAGCGACGACGCCTCGCGCCTCGGGCGTTGGCTGTTCGGGGGGTCCCGCTCGCAGATTCGCGACGTCATGGTCGCCGGTCACTGGCAAATCCGTGATCACCGGCATGCGCTGGATGACGTCAATCGACGCGAACTGGGTGCACTGCTCAAAACACTCGCCTGAGGCCCCACGCAACGATACCCACGCTCGCCAATACAATAATCGACAACGGTAACGACGATGGATACGACCGATAAGCCTTTCGAGCCCACGCTGCGAACACGGGCAAAAATGATCATGCCGAGCGCACTCGGCATTCTCATCTTCTTCGTTCCGATATCGATCGCCGGTACCCGCACGATACTGCTCGATCATCTGGTGACGGCCATTCGTCATGGTCTTGGCTCCAGCGTCAATTTACTTGCACTGGCCGTTATCGTCGCCGGGGCCATCCATCCGCTCTACACCGGACGCTGGCGGCAGAGCCGAACCGAAGCCGTTCTGACGCTCTTCAAGGTGATGGGCACGCTGGTCGCGGGCATGGCGATCAGCGGTATCGGCCCAGAGGCACTGTTCGCACCGGACATGCTGCCTTTTCTGTTCGATAAACTGGTGATCTCGGTGGGCTTGATCGTTCCCGTCGGCGCAGTCTTTCTGGCGTTGCTGATCAACTACGGGCTCATGGAGAGTGTCGGCGTGCTCTGTCAGCCATTGATGCGTCCGCTATGGCGTACGCCGGGGCGATCGGCAATCGACGCGGTGGCGTCTTTCGTCGGCAGTTACTCGATCGGGCTGCTGATTACCAACCGCGTGTACCGGGCCGGACGATATTCGGCGCGTGAAGCGGCCATCATCGCCACAGGTTTCTCGACCGTCTCGGCCACCTTCATGATCATCGTCGCCCGAACGCTCGACCTGATGGCGATCTGGAATCTCTACTTCTGGATCACCCTACTGATCACGTTCATCGTTACCGCCATCAGTGTACGGTTGCCTCCGCTGGCGCGGATGGATGATCGCGTGGCAGTCGCGGAGGCGAAGACATTTTCCGGCTCTCGTCTACGCCATGCCTGGGAAGAAGGCCTCAAGGCAGCGGACCGCGCGCCCCGACTCGGCGAGAGCGTCGTGACCAACCTGAAGGAAGGCCTGCTGATGACCATGAGTATTCTCCCGACCATTCTGTCGGTGGGCTTGCTCGGACTGCTGCTGGCCAAATACACGCCGGTGTTCGAATGGCTGGGCCTTCTGTTCTATCCGCTGATCGCGCTGTTCGGACTAGAGGAAGCGCGAGAGCTATCCCAGGCAGTGGCGTCCGGCATGGCGGAGATGTTTCTGCCCGCCCTGCTGATGGCGGATGCCTCGTTGCCGGCGCGTTTCGCTGCTGGGGTCGTGTCGGTATCGACGATCCTTTTCTTTTCCGCGTCCATTCCCTGCATCATGTCGACGCAGATTCCGCTGTCGGTGGGAAAGATCCTGGTGATCTGGTTTCAGCGCACCTTCTTGAGTGTGGCGCTTGCGGTTCCCGCCGGCTATCTCGTCGCTGCCTGGGTCAGTTGAAACCGCGGCCACTGTCCAACCGACTCAAGCCGTTGGTGCGTGCGCCATGGAACGCAGCTTGTAACGGTCACCGGGATGGATGAGATGCGCGTAGCTGATCAGGCGATCGCCGGACCAAGTGCGCCGTCGCACGCTCAGACACGGCATGGCTTCTGCGACATCGAGTTGTAAGGCGATCTCGATGTCCGGGAGGATCGCCTCGACGATATGTTCCATATCGCTGATAGGACAAGCCGCTACCAGTACCTCATTGGGCGTGTGGCGGTGAAAGTCAGCCTCCAGATAGGCCGGCACCCAACGCGGGTTGACGTAACGATTCTCCAACTGGATCGGCCGACCATTTTCGAGATGAATCAGGCGCGAGTGATAGAGCCTGGTGCCAACCTTGACCCCCATGCGCATGGCAATCTCGTCGTCAGCCACAACGCTCTCCAATGTCAGCACACGGCTGGCATATTCGTGACCGCGTCCCCGCACCTCGTCGGCGATATTGTTGATCTCGACCAGTGGCGATTCGGAACGGCGGTCGGCAACGAAAGTACCAATACCCGACTGGCGCCAGAGATACCCCTCCTGCACCAGGTCGCGGATCGCTTTATTGGCGGTCATGCGACTGACGCCGAATGTCTCCGCCAGCGCCTCCTCTGGCGGGATCTGGTGGTCCACGGGAAACTCACCACTATGGATCCTGTCGAGCAGATACTGCTTGATAACTTTGTAACGTGGAGGCTGGGGGCTCACTTACGCTCCTTCGATGATAGCTGTGCCGGGTAGATCGCGATCAGAAAACCGGCAACGGACGTGTCTGCCAGAACCGTAGGCGCAGGGGCATCGAAGCATCGTTCGTTGCGCCTCGCGGGATGGCTTTTCAAAACCAGCGTATCGCCTGCCATCCAGGTACATCCGCCCTGACTCGGCTGCGTCGGGCAGGCGGCCAGCACGAACCAAGCCGCCTCACAACCTTTGGGGCAGACGACGTCATCCCAGTGGCACGGCTTCATGCTGCCATCCCATCGCGCTGGATCGAACATCAGGTTCAGCGCCAGGCTGGGGCCTTCTGGCAAGCGGCAGTCGACGGGTTCGCCTCCCGAGAAAACGACCGACTCAGCGAGCGATAGCCCAACCTCGCGGTCACCGAAGGCCAGCGTGACGGGATGACGACCAAGCACGCCAAAGCAGCGCTGCCAACCGCTGAAAGAAGAGAACGGGCCGGCCCGGTCCAGATCGGCAATCGACAGGCGCCAGCCGGGCT
This sequence comes from Salinicola corii, assembly GCF_008298015.1. Lineage (GTDB taxonomy): Bacteria > Pseudomonadota > Gammaproteobacteria > Pseudomonadales > Halomonadaceae > Salinicola > Salinicola corii. The sequence continues at coordinate 67,673 of NZ_VTPX01000005.1, forward strand.
CGCTGGCACTGGCATCGCATGCCACTTCACGAGTCGTACCACCGCCATTCTTCCAGCGCACCGCCTCCAGATTGCGCCATGGCAAGCAGTGAACGGTTTCCAGCGACAAGGTCATACGCGTCTCGATCCGATAGTGGGTCATCTGTTTCAGCCGCGCTTGCATGACACGGCTGACACGATGATCGAAGCATTGAAATTAATGTATATACATTATATAAACATTCGACGCGTGACCCCAGTCACTACCGTACCTTTTCAGACAACAACATCAATAAACCAAAAAGGATGTCGCATGTCCCCTTTCAAAAATCTACTGGTCGGTGGCGGTCTCCTCATCGCCGGCATGAGCATGAGTGCCGTGAGCGCGGCGAATACCCCGATTACCATCGGTACCAACAACTGGGCCGAGAATATCGCCATTTCCCACATGTGGCAGCAACTGCTCGGTGAAAAGGGATTCGATGTCTCGCTCAGCGAAGTCTCCAAGCCGATCCTGTTCGGCGGGCTGGCGGCGGGCGATATCGACATCTCGCTGGAAGTCTGGCTGCCGAGCGACAATTCGTTCATCGAACCCTACAGCGATCGCATCGATCTCCATGGCACCTGGTACGACGATGCTCTCGACGCGCTAGTCGTGCCATCCTACGTCGACGATATCAATTCCGTTGCCGATCTCGAGCGTCATGCCGAGGATTTCGAGTATCAGGGCGAGCCGACGATCTTCGGCATCGAGCCCGGCTCGACCATCGCCGACGAGACCGACGCTGCCATCGAACAGTATCAACTGCCATTCCGTCAGCTCAGCAGCAGCGAATCGGCGATGATGGCGCAGCTCAAGGAAGCGTATCGCGAGAAGCAGCCGGTTGCCGTCACCCTGTGGCAACCGCACTGGGCATTCGCCGAGTACGATCTGAAGATTCTCGACGATCCGAAGAAGACCTTCAGCGCCGGCGAGCAGATCAAGTGGGTATCGCACCACGGTTTCGGCGATGACAACCCCGGGCTCAAGGCGATGCTGGATGCCTGGCACATGACACCGGAACAGCTGTCCCAATTGATGCTGGAAATCGAGAACACGGGCGACCCGGACAAGGGTGCGGCACAGTGGATCGCCGCCAACCGCGATCTCGTCGATGGCTGGCTCGCCGCCAGGCCATAACCGCGTTCATCACCAGCGCAAAAAAATCCTGGCCATCAGCCAGGATTTTTCATGCCGACAACTCGGCGATCATCAGCAGCGCGTGCAGTGCTTCAGGGTTTCGGCCTCGTCGCTCTCGAGCCGCGGGGTGCGTCGCGGCGATGCCGGCGACCGGCGCAACGGATGCAGCAGCACATTCGAACGCAGCATCGTCGACAGCATGGCGCGAACCACGTGCGCGAGCACGTAGACAACCACGGCCATAACGATCAACGCCTTGATGCGCCCTGAAATCTTCACGCTGCTTCTCCTTGAATGGGGGGTATCGGGGGGAATGACACGGAGGATATAACCACACGACTGTGACGAAAAATTGAAGGCGTCGATAACCGGTATGCGAGTCATCGATGTCGGTGGTCTATGCTGAAGCCACAGTATCGGCCGAGAGGTACCTGGCTTGAGACCGTCGAAGACCGATTTTCCGCTGGACCAATGCCGCTGCCATCTGGAAACGGGGCCGATCGTGCTGGTCGGCTCCCACTGGCGGGGCGAACGCAATCTGATGGTGATGGGCTGGCACATGATGCTCGGCTTCGCGCCGGCACACTTCGGCTGCCTGATTACCGCCGGCAACCACAGCCATCGTCTGGTGCGCGAAAGCCGCGAATGCACGATCAACGTGCCCACGCTCGAGCTCGTCGACGCGGTCGTCGGTGTCGGCAACAGTGACGGCGACGCGATCGACAAGTTCGATGCCTTCGGTCTGACACCGGAGGAGGGAGAGATCGTCTCGGCACCGCTGGTCGCCGAGTGTTACGCCAGCTTCGAATGCCGTCTGGCCGACGACAGCCAGATCGACCGCCACGAGCTGTTCATCTGGGAGATCGTCAAGGCCCATGTCGACACTTCGATCGAGCTTCCCCGCACGCTCCACTACCGCGGCCATGGCCGCTTCATGGTCGCCGGCGACGAAGTCGACCGATCGGGGGACTTCCGGGTGCAGAATCTGTAGAAGCCATCGCGGGCAGCTATGTTTTCAACAGCCCCGCGAAAAAGCTCACCGCGTTGGCCTCGAGCCCTTCCAGGTAGTAGCCGCCCTCCTGCACCACCAGCGTCGGCAGGTCGAGACCGGCGATGGCGCGACCGAGCTTGCCGAATCCCGGCGTGGAGACCGACACCCTGGCCTGGGGATCCTTCTCGTGGATATCGAAGCCCAACGCCAGTACCAGCGCATCCGGTTCGAACAGACGAATCGCCTGGCAGGCTTGTTCGAGACGCTCGAAGAACACCGCTTCGGGTGAGCCGTGGGGCATCGGTAGATTGAGGTTGTAACCCAGCCCCGCGCCGCGCCCGCGCTCGTTCTCGAAGCCGGTGACCGCCGGGTAGAAGTTGGTGGTGTCGCCATGGATCGAGATGTACATGACGTCATCGCGCTCGTAGAAGATCTCCTGCACGCCCTGGCCGTGATGCATGTCGGTGTCGAGCACGACGACGCGCGGATAGCGCGAGGTCAGATGCTGCGCCGCGATGGCGGCGTTGTTGAGAAAGCAGAAGCCCCCGGCGGAGTCGATGCCGGCGTGGTGCCCCGGCGGGCGCGACAGCGTATAGGCGAAGCGCTCGCCCGCCAGCAGCGCTTCGGCGCCGGCCGCCGCGCTCTGGGCCGCCCAGTAAGCCGCCTGCCAGGTGTGCTCCCCCACCGGGGCGCTGCCATCCGCCAGATAGCGCGCGGCTTCGGCGAGAATCCCGCGCAGCGCATTGGGCGAGCGCACGAAGATGCTGGAGATCACCTCTTCGCCCCAATCTTCGCCCCCGTTCTCGCTGACATCGTGCCAGCGTCGATGGGCACTCTCGAGAAAGCGCAGGTAGGGCAGCGAGTGCACCGCGCGCAGCGGCGCGACGCCACGATCCGGAGGCGTCTGAATCTCGAAGCCGAGACGTCTGGCCGCCGTCAGCAGGTGCTCGGCGCGGTCGCGAACTTCCTGGGGTTGGCGCATCTTGCCGCGGGAAAAATAGGTCTGCGGCTGGTGCAGCAACTGGTCGTCGTGGAAGAAGGTCTTCATCGATGTTGTCCTTGTCATCCGCAGTCCACCTGATCCTCAATAGCCCGCGTGGCGATCCACGACGCTTGCCGGCAGCTGGCCGTCACCCATCCGCGCCATCGCTTCGGCGACCTCTTGAGCCACCTGGTTCGGCGTCGAATCGCAGGCGTCGTGGGGCGTAATCACGATCCGCTGGTGATGCCAGAACGGGTGAGCCTGCGGCAGCGGTTCGATCGCGAACACGTCCAGCGAGGCTGCCGAAAGCTGGCCGTTCTCCAGCGCCGCGAGCAGGTCGGCCTCGATGAGGTGCTCGCCGCGACCGACATGGACCAGCGCCGCCCCCGAAGGCAGCCGCGAGAACAGTTCGGCATTCAGGATACCGCGGGTTTCAGCGGTCAGTGGCAGCAGATTGATCAGGATGTCGCTGCGCGCCGCGAGCCGTTCGAGACCGTCGGTGCCGCTGAAGCCCTCGACGCCAGCCGGCAGATTGCGCCCGCTGCGGGAGTGGATCGCGACGTCATAATCCAGCGCCGTGAGCGCCCTCGCCACCGCGCCACCCATCTTGCCCGCCCCCAGCAGGCCGATGCGGACATCGCCGGCATCGCGCTTGGGCAACCGCTGCCAGTGCCGCTGGCGCTGATTGGCCAGATAGTCGCCGAAGCGGCGGTGGTGCCACAGCACGTGCCAAGTCACGAAACCCGCCATCATCTGCGCCTGGGACTCGCCGGCAATGCGCATCAGCGGCACGTCCCCAGGCAGGCTCGCACTCGCCAGGATGCCGTTGACGCCGGCCGCGATCGACGACACCAGGCGCAGGTTGGGATAGGGCCGAAAATCGTCGGCACCCGGGTCCCACGCCAGCGCCAGCGTCACCGCTTCTGGGTCGACGACCTCCTGCGGCAGCGCCAGACGGATATGCGGCGCCGTGCGTTCGAAGGCAGCGATATAGTCGCGCATGATCTCCGGGGAGCCCAGCAGCACGCCTTGAATCGTCCGCGCCATGCTCAGCCCTCTAAGTCCGGCTGGATGCGCTTCAGCAGCCGCAGGTAGGCGTCCCACTCCGGATCGTGGTCGGTGACGCCGTGATCCGAATCCCACTGTTCATACTGCCGGGCGGTATGCTCGGCCAGCGCATCGTCCACGCGCCGAACCTTCATGCCGCTGCCCATCAGCGCCAGCTGTGCCTGGCAGCTGCGCTCCAGATTGTGCATCCGCTTGAACGCCTCTCCCACGGTACGCCCGCACACCAGCATGCCGTGGTTGCGCAGCACCATGATCGGCTTGTCGCCGAGATCGGCCACCAGCCGCTCGCGCTCGGCCAGATCCAGCGCGATGCCCTCGTAGTCGTGGTAGGCGGTGCGGCCATGGAACTCCATCGACCACTGGTTCAGCGGCAGCAGCCCCTCTTCGAGACAGGAGACCGCCACCCCGGCCACCGAGTGCGTATGCAGCACGCAGTGCACGTCCGGTCGTGCCTCGTGGATCGCGCTGTGGATGGTGAAGCCGGCCTTGTTGACCCCCGCGCCCTCTGGATCGTCGATCACGTTGCCTTCGAGATCGATGGTGACCAGATTGGCCGCGGTCACCTCCTCGAAGCGATAGCCGTAGGGGTTGATCAGGAAGTGCTCCTTGCCGGCCTCGGCCCGCGCGGAGATATGCGTATAGATGCTGTCGTCGAGCCCGAAGTGGGCGATCAGCCGGTAGGCGGCCGCCAGATCCCGGCGCGCTGCCTGCCGGGCCGTGTCATGAGGCGCATCGGTCACCATGTTCATCGTCGATCTCCTGGTTGGCGCTGGATCATCGTTGTGCTTGTGGGAGGGTCGCCGGCCGCCGTTACCATGACGGAAGCGGTGAGAGATAACCTATCAGGCAACTTTCAAACTGTCGACACTCGACAGTCGACCCTAATGGCAATTTGAGCGATAGTGCGACGACCGGAAACCGAGCAGAACGAGACGCCATGACCACGACCACAAGTGGATTCGCCACGATCCAGCAGCGCGACCTGGTCAACCAGATCGCCGACATGCTGACCGAGGCCCTGCTCAAGGGGGACTTCGCGCCGGGCGTGCATCTGGCCGAAGCGCAGCTGGCACGGGACTTCGGCGTCAGCCGCGCCCCGGTGCGGGAAGCGGCACGCCTGCTCGAGAGCCGTGGCATGCTGGTCTCCCAACCCCGGCGCGGCTTCTTCGTTCGCACCTTCAACGCCGCTGAACTCGACGATGTCTACGACCTGCGCCTGTGCCTGGAGCGCCATGCCGTGCGCCTGCTCGCCGGCAAGCTGACGGCCGAGATGGAGGCGGCGCTCGACGCCCAGCTCGAGACCATGCGCCGGGTCGCCAACGACGGCACGGCGCTCCAGCAGATCGAGGAAGACGTCGCCTTTCATCGCATGCTGTGCCAGTTCAGCGGCAACCAGCGGCTGGTGCGCGTTTTCGACGAGCTGTGCCACGAGATGCGCTTCTGCATCCTGCTGATCGGCCAGCTCTACGACGACCCCGCCCAGGTCGCGGAGAGCCACCAACCCGTCATGGACGCCCTGCGGACACGAGATGCGAACGCCTGCGAGGCCGCGCTCGACTACCACATCGGCATTGCCCAACAGCGGGTCGGAGAGATGTTTCGGGAGCGGGAGGGGCAGTAGTTGCTGAAGCCAAACAAGGCGGATATCGCGAACTGATTCGCCTCCAGATCGACACTTGGCCTGCGATGCTTTTACTTCTGCAACGCCTTATATTCCTGCACCAGCATATTGAAAATAATACGGCAGGCCTTGTTGGCGATTTCTCCGCCTTCCAGTAATGGCATTGCCATTTTTTCGTTATCACTCATCGCATCCAAAACGACGTCATTGAACCGTGCGGGCAACAGTCCATGCATAGCCTGATCTTCGCTATGAGAAACCACTTGCTGCATTAGCGGTTCATCCTTCGATAATCTTCCCGCTAAACCCCGGAAGAAGTGCAGCTTGTCGTCGTCACTGACCTCGGCACCGTAGAGATCGTTGAGCCGGTCGATGATCTCGGCCAGGCGCTGCTTCTCAGGATCGTGAGGCTTGCCGGAGCCCACCTCGCTGACCGGGGTCAACCCGTAGTCGCCCTCGGCCTCTTCCAGGCGCAGGCGTTTCTCTTCGCGCTTGGTAAAGCGGTAATGGGTCAACTCAAGCTCGCTGACGTCGACGCCTTCTTCTTCCAGCAAACGGTCAGTTCTCAGTAGCGGATAAAGGCCACGCGCGAAGACACAGAGCTGCTCGAGCTCGGCGTCGTCGAAATGAACAATCTGGCTGAGGAATTCGTAGCTGCGCACGAAGCTGTTCAGGTTCTTGCGGAACAGTTCGAGTTCGTCGCGGGTGGTACCGGCGTCCTTGAGCTCCTGCTCGGCACGTTTCAGGCCCTTGTCGTCGCCATTGCGCTCGGCTGTCTGGCGAGCCTCACTCCAGGCCTGAAACTGATCCAGAGCCAGCCGATAACGCTGTTTGAAGCGCTCCTGCGCCGGTCGGCAATGGTAGCTGAGACTGGAGGCAGACGCCTTGGGATCGAAAAACGCTCTTGCGAAGGCCTCCACTTCGGGCCATTGATAGATACCACTGGCATCCAGAGTGCGCTGGAGGTCATAAACCACCTGCGGATCGGAGACATCGGCCAGCTCGGCCTTGCGATAATAGGTCGCGAAGGCGTCAAGGATATCCTGCTCATCGTTGTAGAAATCGAGAACGAAAGTCTCTTTGCCGGGGAAAAGGCGATTGAGCCGCGAGAGGGTCTGCACGCAGTCCACGCCCTGAAGCTTCTTGTCCACGTACATGGCGCATAGCTTGGGCTGATCGAAGCCGGTCTGGAACTTGTTGGCCGCGATCATCACGTTGTAGTCGTCGGTATCGAACGCTTCACGCATGTCACGCCCATTGAGTCCCGGGTTGAGCCACTGACTGGTCTCCGTCACCTCCTCGGGGATCGCCTCGTCCGGCGGCACGCTGCCGGAGAACGCCACCATCGGATGAACGTCGTCGTAACGCTTCTCCTGGATGTACTCACGCATCGCCAGTTGATAGCGCACCGCCTCCTGCCGACTCGCCGTGACCACCATCGCCTTGGCCTGCTTATCGAGTAAGTGATGCACGTTCTTACGATAATGCTCGACGATCACTTCGACCCGCTGCGCAATGTTGTAGGGGTGCAGGCGAACCCACTTCGCCAGCGTCCGTGACGCCTTTTTGGAATCCACCTCCTGCTCCTCGCCATCGGGATGGGCGAGCTTCCACGCCGTGCTGTACGTCACGTAGTTCCGGAGGACGTCCAGAATGAAGCCCTCCTCGATGGCCTGGCGCATGGAGTAGAGATGGAACGGCTGAGGCTTGTTCGCTGTGCTGGCTGGCAGATCCGGCTCCGGCTTGCGACCGAAAAGTTCGAGGGTCTTGCCCTTGGGTGTGGCAGTAAAGGCGTAGTAGCTGATGCGCTCATTGGGTCGGCGCGAAGCGACGGCAGCATCGAGCATGGCCTCAGCGGTTATTTCCAGCTCGCCATTGCCCTCGCGCTCTTCCAGCTCGCCGTTGCCGTCCTCATCCATCGATTCCCCGGCGGCAGCCAGCAGTGCCTTGAGCTTGCTGGCCGAGCTGCCCGTCTGTGAGGAGTGAGCCTCGTCGGCGATCACTGCATAACGGCCCTCGGCCAGCTTGGGGCGTTTTTCCAGAGCATCGAACAGCGCCGGGAAGGTCTGGATCGTGACGATGATGATTCGCGTGTTACTGGCGAGCGCTTCGGCAAGTTGTTCCGACTTGCTCTGATTGCCGACCTCACGGGTGATCGGGCAGACCACGCCATGGGCATGCTCGAATTGATAGATGGTTTCCTGAAGCTGACTGTCGAGCACCGTGCGATCGGTGATCACGATCACCGAGTTGAACAGTTTCCGGCCATCGTCTGCATAAAGGTTGGCCAGTTGGTGAGCCGTCCAGGCAATGGAATTCGACTTGCCGGAACCGGCACTGTGCTGCACCAGATAGCGCTGCCCGGCGCCCTCCGCCAACGTGGAACGAATCAACCGATTGACCACGTCCCATTGATGGTAACGCGGAAAGATCAGCGTCTCTTTCGTGCTGCGACGACCATGGAAGTCTTCAGTGGTCTTCTGCTCGAGATGCAGAAAACGGCCGAGAATCTTCAACCAGGCATCCGGCGCGAACACCTGCTTCCATAGGTAAGCGGTCGCGTAAGTCTGATCATCATCGGGCTGCGGATTGCCGGCACCGCCCTCTTCCGTGCCACGATTGAACGGCAGAAAGAAGGTGTCCTTGCCCGCCAGCTTGGTGGTCATCGCCACCTCCGCCTGACTGACGGCGAAATGGACCAGGGCACCACGTTTGAATGCCAGCAGTGGTTCCACCTTGCGGGTGACCGGATCCTTGAGCGGTCGGTCCTGGCGATACTGCCGCTTGGCATTTTCTACCGTCTGCTTGAACTGGCTCTTCAATTCCAGCGTCGCGACAGGAATGCCGTTGACGAACAGCACCAGATCCAGACGCGGGTCATAGCCTTGGCCAGCGTCTTTGTCTCGGGTGTGAGGGGAATAGGAGACTTCCGGCACCACGCGCAAACGGTTGGCACGGTAGCGGGCAAGCGAATCCGGATTCATGCCGTGATCGGGCTGGAAGCTGCACAGATCGAATTTGACGCCCGGCACCTTGAAGCCATGACGCAGAACCTCGAGCGTGCCGGCCTGCTCCAGCTCACGCACGACCTTACGCACGAATACGGTCTCGGATGCCTGCGGATTGCTCTGGCAGAACTTCTCCCAACGCGCCGGCCAGGCCTCCTTGACGTAGCCAAGCAAGTCCTCCGTGTAGAGCGCCGTATGGCGGTCATACCCGCTGCCTGCGCCGGTTCGCCACCCGCCGACCACCATGGCGTCGATGATGTCCCGCTGAAAACGGGCTTCTCTGCTGTCCGCCATGTCATCCCCTGCGCTCGGCGTGATCGTTGGTTGTGTTCGTTTCGTAACAGACTAGCGTTTCAGAAGGTTAAGGAGAAAGCCACTATGTCGCTGCGGACCGATTAAGCTTATCCATGAGACTTTCGCTGAAGCCCGCTCAACGCCTGCGCCAGTGACTCGATAGAGCGCCGATGCTTTTCCTCGCTCATCCGCTGGATATTGGCCAGCTTCCAGCGCACCGCCGGTAACTTATCGACGCCTCCGATCGATAGAAGCGACCAGTCTGGCGTTCCCTGCTTGAACGACAGCAGAAAGCGAACGTCTTCATCGGTGATCAGTTCTCCCAGCCGGGCCAGTAATGCCCGCCGAGCCGCTTCCAGTTCCGCCAGCGGAACCTCGGTTCGCGCCATACCGGCGAACTCTTGGTGGTAGATGGCATCCAGCGGCTGCAGCCGCGGATTGAGGACCTCGCTCAAGGGTCGCGGATGACCGAGCAGATAGACGAGGAACCCCTCGAAGAGACTCCGATCCAGACCGCCTTGGTCCAGCAGTTGCTTCACGTCAAAGAGATCCCGGGGATGCTGACGGTCCAGCGCCGCGCAGAGCTTACCGCCGTACAAGTCAGGTAGCGAAACCACCTGTACAGCGGCAAATCCGTACTCGTCTTCCACGGCTTCGACGACATCGCGCTCGTCGGGCAGGTGCACGGTTCCGCGCAGTACGGGAGATACTTCGATCTTGACCTGGCTCTGGCCCCGGCGAACCAGAATCCGCAGCTCGTCACTGCGGTTGTTCTGAAGAGCGGCCCTCGCACCCGGTACTCGATCATTGATGGCTCGCGCCAGACGCTGAAGCGCCTGGCGGCAGCAGATCAGCGCTTCCTCGCGAGGCTCCAGCGGCAGGTAAGCAAGATCGATATCGACCGAGAGTCTGGGAAACGGTTGAACGAACAGATTGATAGCCGTTCCGCCCTTGAGCGCGAAGCACGGCTCGTCATTCAGAAACGGCAGCAACGAGACCAGTAGCCGCACCTGCTCGTGGTATCTCGGCTCAATGGGCATCGGTGAATGTCTCCGGCACGGTCACCTGGAACTCCCTGTCCAGCTTACCGCCCTGGCAGAGCTGACGCTTGCCCCGGCCGAGATCCAGGCGATCCAACGCCAGCCGCCGGTACCAGGCATGGCCTGCGTGACGCGCCAACACCAGAAACGCGCGCTTGGTCCTTATCGAGCGACATCCTTCCAGCAGTGCCTGCAGGCGGCGTGGCCGCAGCGTGTTGAGTCCATCGAAGGTATCCACCAGCTCGCTGCTGAACAACAGCTCGTTCGGTGTAACGGCAACCCATTCCAGAATGGCCCGTTCGGGGGTCGAGATCGTCAAAGCGAACGTCTTGCCCGACGGCTCGACGCGCTCGAAGCTGCCGGCAAGCGACGCCGGCAAACTGCCATCGGTGTGAAACGCGATTCGTCCCGCCCAGTCGGCGTCTTTCAGCCAGCCGGGAAGCCGAGTCGCGGATACGCCAAACAGATGCGTCGTCCCACTCCCCAGCGGTAGATAGTGGGCAAAGCCTTGCAGCGCCAACGCCGTCTGGCCGCCCGGCCAGAGGGACGGCGATTCCGACTCGCCGCTCGACTGCAGCGCGAAGACCACGCTCTCCCAGGAGAGGGGATCACCGGCACGGCTGTAGGCGCCGTGCCCCACGCGCTGTAGCCAGCCGCTACTGGCCAGCTTGCGAGCCTGATCCGCGCTGACGCCATGCGCGGTAAGCCACGCCGTCGTCACGATGGCGCCATGCGGGATCTGCTGCCAAAGTTGGTTTATTTTCATACCCAAAAGCGGCCTTGACCGGCGATTTATTACCTCAAGGTAAACCAATAGGGTTTATCAACAAACCTGAAACGGAATTCAGGACCGTTTTTTAACCTATAGGTAAACTGAAAGCCGGAATCGGCTGCCGTAGGTGACCCTGGAAATCAGTCCAAAGGAGAATTGGATTCAGCTTCTGTCGCCGCAGCGCTCACTTGCTGGTCCTGCCAACCGGCGTAGGTCTGGCCAGTCCCCTCGACCTTCCACTGCTCCCGCCCGTTGGCACTTCGCCCGGACACGACCGCAGCGGCCGCGCTCGGGCTAGAGAACGCGTAGTCGGCCGCGAAACGCCGGAGACTGCCCTCAGCCGCGACCAGCACATTGTCGTCACAGAGCTGCTGAAAGAGCGCCTTGTAGCCACCATTGACGCCGACCCACTGGTCACGAGCCATCGAGCCCTCGAGTACGAAGAACTCTCCATCGACCTCCTGCCCTTTTGCCTTGATGCCATGGCGCGGCACTTCGAGGACGAATTTGGGCGATTGAGGCAATACTTCCGGTGCCCCGGCAAGCTGCTGACTCACCGGCGTGGCGCGTCCACGCAGAAAATCGAAACCCAACACCGGCAATACCGTGCGAATCTGCTCGGTGAAGAACGCCATATCGGCACGGTCGGATTCGGGTAAATTGATGTACTCATGGGCGGTGCCGTTGATCAACTTGCAGCGCCCGACGTCACCCGCGTTTTTGATCAGCAGACTCTCCAGATATTTGACGTGCGCCTTGGTCAGGTTCTGGTCCTTGCTGGTGATCAGGCAGACCCGCTCCCAGAAATCCTTGCCACCACCCGGCCCGGCCACTTCCGGCCGGTTGTGCTGCTTGAGGCGCGTACTGACATCGTCGCTTTCGCCGATATACACCAGCGGTCGCAGGCTGTTGTCCGGGTCCGGCCCGACCAGAAAATAGATACCGGTACGCCCGCACTCCGGCCGCTGCACCAGTTCGCTCAATTTGGTGCGCGGCCCGGTCAGCACGTGGCCGGTCCAGTTCATGATCTCGGCTGTCAGCAAACCATTAGGCGTACCGTCCACCAGAAAGAGTCGAATACTGCGGCCCTGCGTCATCATCATTCCTTGTTATTGGGATTCGGCTATCCGAGTTCAGCTATAGGTGGCGTGCGCTTCGGCGACCATTGGTAGCTCCGGTTGTTCGATCGATTGCTCGGGCTGCCAGTTGCGGACATCGATTTTACCGGTAACGGCGGCGGAGATCAGGGCGGAGCGGCGTTCTTTAAGTCTTTCTTCGAGTTCGATAGCCTCCCCCACCATATCGAGCAAACTCCATGTTTTTTTGACGATTTCGTCGCGAATTTCAATCTGTTCTTCAACTGGAGGGCACGGGAGTGTCATTTCAAGTACCGTTCCCTGCCCAATATTCAGCATCGAACTACTTGCTCCTGTCGCCTCTAGCTCGATTTGCTTTCTAGTTTGTGAAGCCCCCATAAAAAAAGCTAGGAACAATGGATCAGCGACTGACTTATGGAGACGAAGGCGAAACAACTTGTCCGACAACATCAAGTTGGGATAGTCAATGGTAGGAACCGCACAGCTACCAACCAGTTCCCGCGTATTAGCGCGAGAGATCAGAACGTCATCAGTTTTAACAGTCAAATCATGCCTGGGAGAAAGGTTGTCGGGAAGCTTCTTATTCTCTTGGCAATCAAACCTACCATGATTGACGCACCCTACTTTAAGCACACCCCATTCTTTCTTGCTTCCAACAGGGACATTCTCGCACTGCGGGCTCCAACCTTGCTCAAATGAACATACGACATGCTTGATTCGCTTGACTCTCCAATGCGCCGGCACCTCGCCCAGCCACTCCACTCCGGAGTCCTTCATCGGCACATCAGGATCCAGCCCTTTGGCGACGGCATGAGAGATCACCGCCTGGCGCTTCTCCTTGAGCAGCTCGATCAGGCGCTTTTGCTCGTCGATCAGCGCGTCGATGCGGGCGGTTTCGTGGTTGAGAAAGGAAGCAATTTTTTTCTGTTCTTCCCATAATGGAACTGGAACGGGCAAGACCACCAAGTCTGACGCATTGATCGCCGGATAACTGACGCCAACGGAACGGGCGATGATATTTGAGATAAACCACTCAGCTCTGAGCGTATATCCCAGCAATTCGGAATGATATACATCAGACACAGGCCGAATGGCAGCAAACCCTGTAGAACCTACAAGATTCTCAGGTGGCTCTTTCACCGGAGCAATAGCGCGCAAATAGGTGCGCACGGTCGAGATCAGGACATCTCCATCCTTCAAAATCCGACGCGCCCTTGAGGGTGCCGATAAAAAAGAATGTTCTGACCAGCCGGTGATGCCGAGCTGCTCATCCACATCCGAAATTTCAACATACTTGATGAGATATTCGTCAGGCGTGCTTTCCGACAACACCTCGTCATTGAAAGTCGCAACGTACTTCAGAGGTTTTATGTCCCAATGGGCCGGCACCTCATCCAACCACTCAACACCGGAATCCTTGTATTCGGGATAGGCGGAAAAGGTACTCGGGCTATCCCTGCCCTCGCCCTTCGGGCCAGTCGCTTCGCGCCTGTTCGAATTTGTTCCCGACAAATTTGTCATGCCGACATCCCCTCGATCATCTGCTTGATCCGGTCGGTGCAGGCCTTGAGGTCGGCGTCGATCTCTTCCAGCGGACGCGGCGGCGTGAATTGATAGAAGTGTCGATTGAAGGGGATCTCGAAGCCAACGATACCAATACGGCCGTCCTGCTCATCGCGTTTTTCTTCGTCGATCCAGGCATCCGGCACGTGAGGCTGCACCTCGCGCTTGAAGTAGTCGAACACGGACTCACCCAACGGCACGTTTTCGTTATCGCGCAGGCTGCTGTCCGGCTCCGGGTTGCCTTTACTGTCGAGACAGATGTCCGCTTCCGGATCGCGCTCGGAAAGCGCATTGAGAATGGCTTTCTGCACCGGCGCGCCGATTTTCAATCCGGCGGCTTTCAACGCCTTGGTGAAAGCGTCGCGGTTGACATGGATCTGCTCGGGATCGAGCGTTGCGCAGGCAGCTTTGAGCGCTTCGCGCTCCGGCTTGGGAAGTTTCTGGATCGGCTTTTCTTCATCCAGCTTGGCCAGCCGTTCGGGACTTGCCTGAAAGTTGAGACGCAGCGGGCGCTCCACGGTGATGCGCCGGTAGCCGAAGGCGTCGACCGGGAAGATCTTGCTCTCTTCACCCTCGAGGTTCTGGCCGTAGAGCCTTACGATCGCCTCGATGTCTTCATCAGCGACGTACTGGCGCTTGCTGCCCAGCGATTTACGCATCTTGCTGGCACGGCCGGTAGCGTTGATCAGTTGCACCTTGCCACGACGCTCGGCCGGCTTGGCGTTCGAGAGAACCCACACGTAGGTGGCGATTCCGGTGTTGTAGAACATGTCGGTGGGCAGGCCGACGATGGCCTCGACCATGTCGTGCTGGAGCAGGTAACGGCGAATCTCGGACTCACCGCTCCCCGCGCCGCCGGTGAACAGCGGCGACCCGTTGAGGATAATGCCGATGCGCGAGCCGCCCTGCTGCGTGGGGCGCATCTTGCTGACCAGATGCATCAGGAACAGTAGCGAACCGTCGGAGACGCGCGGCAACCCGGGGCCGAAACGCCCATTGAAGCCTTTCTGCTTATGTTCGTCGGTGACCTGCTTCTGAACTTTCTTCCATGCCACGCCAAACGGCGGGTTGGAAAGCATGAAGTCGAAGTGCTCGCCGGCCAGTTGGTCGTTGGCGAGCGTATTGCCCAGCTTGATCTGTTTGACCTCCTGGCCCTTGACAAGCATGTCCGCCTTGCAGATCGCGTAGGACTCGGGGTTCAGCTCCTGACCGTGTAGCGACACGCTCATGCCGCCGCTGACCTGCTGCATGTACTCGTCGCTTTCGGAAAGAAAGCCGCCCGTGCCCGCTGTCGGGTCGTACACGGTGACGATGCCGCCGCTCTTGAGCCTGGCATCCTGATTGGTCAGCACCAGCGAAGTCGTCAGGTGCACGATATCTCGTGGGGTGAAGTGTTCACCCGCCGTCTCGTTGGAGCTTTCCGCGAACTTGCGAATCAGCTCCTCGAAGACGAGCCCCATGCCGAAGTTGGAGAGACTTTCCGGGCTGAGATCCGTCTTGGCGAACGCCTCGACGACCTTGTAGAGCAGATCGTTGGCGCTGAGCTGCTGGACGAAGTTCTCGAACTCGAAGTGCTCGAAGATCTCCCGCGCGTCCTGGCTAAACGACTGCACGTAACTCATCAGGTCGTTGGCAGTCTGCGTGCTGGAGAGTGTGCCCAGCGTCAGCTTTGAGGCATTGAAAAAAGGCTGCTTGGCCGCTCGCAGCAGCAGTTGCTCGCGTACCGCGTCCGGCTTGTCGCGATGCTGGTGAGCGGCGTCGACCACCTCTTGCTTCGTGGGCACCAGGACGCACTCCAACCGGCGGAGCAGGGTGAACGGCAGGATGATACGACCATACTGGGACTGCTTGAAATCGCCGCGCAGCAGGTCCGCGACGGACCAGATGAAGGCGGCCTGCCGTGAGTGGCTTTCGGTATTCATGATGTTCTGAAGTATCCCTGCGTCTCGATGCACTGTTCGTGTAATGCAGGGAATCATACAGGTGACGCGAAAACCATGGCATCCGGCGACCTGGCGAAAACACTGACACGCTACGTTAAGCCCCTGCACCGACTGTCAGGACAAATCGAGCGCTCGATAACGCAAAGCTGTCGCCAAATGGCATGATGACCATTATTCAATCGACGAGTGACGTGATGCCTCCCTCATCTCCCCCGACCGACCTTCATTCTCTCTCCACCCTGACCCACTGGGCCTTCGACATGGATGGCACGCTCACCCTCGGCGTGCACGATTTCCCGGCGATCCGGCGTGAGCTGGAGATCCCGGACGGCGCCGATATCCTGCATCACCTGGAGACGCTGCCCGCCGCCGAGCGCGATGCCAAGCACGACTGACTGCTCGAGCATGAGCGGGAACTGGCGTTGCGCTCGACCGCGGCAGCCGGCGCGGTCGAGCTGGTTCAGGCACTCTGCGAGCGCGGCTGTCGTCTGGGTATCCTGACCCGCAATGCCAAGGAGCTGGCGCATATCACCCTGGAAGCCATCGGCCTCGACGGCTGCTTCGCTCCCGATGACGTTCTCGGACGCGACGAGGCGCCGCCCAAGCCGCATCCCGGCGGCCTCGACCATTTCATCCATCGCTGGCAGGTCGAACCGTCGAGCGTGGTGATGGTAGGCGACAGCCCAATGGACCTCGAGTGCGGTCGCGCCGCCGGTGCCCGCACGATTCTGGTCAACGTCGCGGAAAACCGCTGGCCGAACCTCACCGACTGGCACCATCGGGATTGTCGACGGCTGCTGGCGCAACTTTGAGCCCAACGCCAGCGGGGCGTGATCCGCCCCGCTCCCGCCTCCTTACCGGTCTCCGCGTCGAACCTTTCCCTTTTCGAATGACATCGCATCCCCCTTCACAGCCGAATCAACCAATGCTATAAATCGAAACCAAAGGAACACTGTTTAACCAGGGTAAAGAAAGAAATCATGCTAACGTTTTGCGCTCGAAAGCCTTCGAACGGCGAGCGCGATGCCCTGGCCAACCTCCACTCGATCGGAGCCGCTCATGCCCGGGATTGTCTGTCGACGTTCGCCCCTGATGTGCTTGATGGCCATCGCAATGTTGGCGCTTGCCCTGCCCGCCGGCGCGAATGAAGCCGCGCAGCAGAAGTTCAAAGCCGTGACCACCTTCACGGTGATCGCGGACATGGCCCAGAACGTGGCCGGCGATGCCGCCACGGTGGAGTCGATCACCAAGCCGGGCGCGGAGATCCACAACTACTCGCCGACGCCGGGTGACATCATGCGCGCCCAGGGTGCCGACCTGATCATCTGGAATGGCCTCGACCTGGAGCGCTGGTTCGAGAAGTTCTTCCAGCATCTGGACAACGTACCCAGCGTGATCGCCTCCGAGGGCGTCGAGCCCATCGGCATCACCTCCGGCCCGTATGACGGTAAACCCAACCCCCACGCCTGGATGTCGCCGAGCAATGCGCTGATCTACGTCGACAATATCCGCGACGCCTTCATCAAGTACGATCCGGACAACGCCGAGACTTACCGCAACAACGCCGAACGCTACAAGCAAGAGATCGAAGCGGCCGTCGCCCCGATCCGCCAGTCGCTGGCGCAGATCCCCGAGGAGGATCGCTGGCTGGTGACGAGCGAAGGGGCCTTCTCCTATCTGGCACGGGATTTCGGGCTGCGCGAGCTCTACCTGTGGCCGATCAATGCCGACCAGCAGGGCACGCCGCAACAGGTTCGCCACGTGATCGACAGCGTTCGCGAGCATGATATTCCCGCGGTCTTCAGCGAGAGCACCGTCTCCGCCAAGCCGGCCCAACAGGTCGCCCGCGAGACAGGCGCGCTCTACGGTGGCGTGCTCTACGTCGACTCGCTGAGCGGCCCGGACGGCCCGGTCCCGACCTATATCGATCTTCTCGAGGTCACGTCCCGCACCATCGCCGACGGTCTCACCGAGGGAACCAGCCAGTGATCGAACCCGGAGCGCCCGAGCAGCCGGCCACCGCGACCGCCTCCCGACAGCGTGGGGGCGGCATCTCCGTCACTGGCGCCACCGTGACCTACCGCAATGGACACACGGCGCTTCGCGACACCAGCTTCGAGATCCCCACCGGCACGATCACCGCGCTGGTAGGCGTCAACGGTTCCGGCAAGTCGACGCTGTTCAAGGCGATCATGGGGTTCGTGCGTCTGGCCCAGGGCGACATCCGGGTGCTGGACCTGCCGGCCAAAACCGCGCTCAAGCGCAACCTGATCGCCTATGTACCGCAATCCGAGGAGGTGGACTGGAACTTCCCGGTACTGGTCGAGGACGTGGTGATGATGGGGCGCTACGGCCATATGGGCATGCTGCGCATTCCCAGGCGGGCCGATCACGAGGCGGTCGCCGCCGCGCTGGAGCGGGTCGGCATGAGCGAGTTTCGTCGGCGCCAGATCGGCGAACTCTCCGGCGGCCAGAAGAAGCGTGTCTTCCTGGCCCGCGCTCTGGCCCAGGATAGCCGGGTGATCCTGCTCGACGAGCCATTCACCGGTGTCGACGTCAAGACCGAGGAGCAGATCATCGCCC
Organism: Salinicola corii; assembly: GCF_008298015.1. Taxonomy (GTDB): domain Bacteria; phylum Pseudomonadota; class Gammaproteobacteria; order Pseudomonadales; family Halomonadaceae; genus Salinicola; species Salinicola corii. The sequence goes on from NZ_VTPX01000005.1 coordinate 85,794, forward strand.
TGCTGCGCGAACTGCGCGCCGAGGGGCGGGTCATGCTGGTTTCGACCCACAATCTCGGCTCGGTGCCGGAGTTCTGCGACCGTACCGTACTGATCAAGGGCACGATACTGGCGTCCGGCCCCACCGACGAGACCTTCACCCAGCACAATCTGGAGCTGGCGTTCGGCGGCGTGCTGCGTCACTTCGTGCTCGACCAGTCCCACCCGGCCGGCGCGCCACCCCATGCCGTGGGTGTCTTCACCGACGACGAGCGGCCGCTGGTGCTGCAGAACGGCATCGCCGCGCGGCGCCACCGCGGTCCCGGAAAGGGAGGCTCCCGTTGATGGATCTCCTCCTGCCACTCGCCTATTTATCCGAGCCCTTCGGTTATGGCTACATGCGTAACGCCATGTGGGTATCGGCGCTGGTGGGCTGCGTCTGCGCCTTCCTCTCCTGCTATCTGATGCTCAAGGGCTGGTCGTTGATCGGCGATGCGCTCTCCCATTCGATCGTGCCCGGCGTCGCCGGGGCCTACATGCTGGGGCTGCCGTTCTCGCTCGGCGCCTTCTTTGCCGGCGGACTCGCCTCGGCGGCGATGCTGTTCCTCAACCAGCGCAGCAAGTTGAAAGAAGACGTCATCATCGGCCTGATCTTCACCTCGTTCTTCGGCCTAGGGCTGTTCATGGTCTCGCTGTCGCCGACGTCGGTGGATATCCAGACCATCGTGCTGGGCAACGTCCTGGCGATCACGCCCGCCGACACCCTGCAGCTGGCGGCGATCGGCGTGATATCGCTGATCGTCCTGCTGGCCAAGTGGAAGGACCTGATGGTGACGTTCTTCGACGAGAACCATGCCCGCTCGATCGGCCTCAACCCCACCGCGCTCAAGATCCTGTTCTTCACGCTACTGGCGGCATCGACCGTCGCGGCGCTGCAGACGGTGGGCGCCTTTCTGGTGATCTGCATGGTCGTCACCCCGGGCGCGACGGCCTATCTGCTGAGCGATCGCTTCCCGCGTCTGCTGGTCATCGCGGTGACGATCGGCTCGCTGACCAGCTTCCTCGGCGCCTACGCCAGCTACTTTCTCGACGGCGCCACCGGCGGCATCATCGTAGTGCTGCAGACGCTGATCTTCCTCATGGCGTTCGTGTTCGCCCCCAAGCACGGGATGCTGGCGGCGAGACGCCGGGCCGCAGCGTCGCTGGCACGGACGCCAGTGGCCGAAGCGGCGGAGTCGCGATCATGAGCTGGCTGGACACACTGCTGATGCCGTTCCAGTTCGGCTTCATGGTCAACGCCATGGTCATCGCCGTGCTGGTCACCGTGCCGATGGCCCTGCTCTCCTGCTTCCTGGTGTTAAAGGGCTGGTCGCTGATGGGGGATGCCATCTCCCATGCCGTCTTCCCGGGCGTGGTGATCGCCTATATCGTCGGCATCCCCTACGCCATCGGCGCTTTCGCCGCCGGCATGTTCTGCGCCATCGCGACCGGATTCCTCAAGGAGAACAGCCGGATCAAGCAGGACACGGTGATGGGGATCGTCTACTCCGGCATGTTCGGCGTCGGCCTGGTGCTCTACGTCAAGATCCAGTCGACGGTGCATCTCGATCACATCCTGTTCGGCGACATCCTTGGCGTAGCCTGGCGTGATATCGGCGAATCGGCGCTGATCGCTCTTGTCACCGTCGGCGTCATCGGTCTCAAATGGAAGGACTTCCTGCTCCACGCCTTCGACCCGACCCAGGCCCGGGCGGTGGGTCTGCGAACCGGCCTTCTGCACTACGGCCTGCTCTGCCTGATCTCGCTGACCATCGTCGGCGCCCTGAAAGGGGCGGGGATCATCCTGGCCATTGCGCTGCTGATCGCCCCCGGCGCCATCGCCTTTCTGCTGACCCGGCGCTTCAGCACCATGCTGCTGCTATCCGTTGCCCTGTCGGCGCTCATCGCCTTTTTCGGCGTCTACCTCTCGTTCTTCCTCGACAGCGCCCCGGCACCGACCATCGTGCTGCTGTTCTCGATCGCGTTCGGCGTGGCCTTCGTCATCTCGGCAAGGCGTACGACGCGGCGCGAGCGTGCCCAGGACGACGCCTTCCCGGCAGCGAGGCGCTGAGCGACGGTCGTCGCCCTGGGATGTCCCGACGACGGCCGGTGTCACCGACAAATTTGGTTATGTTATAACGTATGCGTGGTAACTTTTTTCCTTATCATGTTTACGGATATTCACCATGGACAGAAGGCGCTTCATCACCACGCTCTTGGCCACCTGTTTGCTCCCCAGTACCCGGGCGCTGGCCGGCAACCCGCTGATCCCCTTCACGCTGACCGAGGACGACGAGAGCGCCAGCTTCGTCATCGAACTGGAGGGCAGCAACGAACACAACGTATTTACGCTGGATCATCCACCGCGCGTCGTCATCGACCTGCCTCAGGTCACGCGGGTGGCATCCTCCAGCGCCGCCCTTCACCAGCATGCCGGCATCGTCGAGGATGTGCGGACCGGCCAACGGGCGGGCGGCATTCGCATCGTGCTCGATCTGAAGACGCTCAAGCAACCGAAGACGCATATCCGCCAGTTGGGCGCCAATCGCTCGCAACTGATCGTCAGTATCAACGACCCCGACCCGCTGATGGCCGCGGTGACGGCCGAGGCGCAGTCCCACAACCAGCCGCGCAAGGCGATCATCGAGATCGACGCCGGCCATGGCGGCAAGGATCCCGGCTGCATCAGCGCCGACGATCACTACGAGAAATACGTCGCCATGGGGGTCGCCGACTATCTCAAGGGGCGCCTGGACACGGATCCCAGGTTCGAGCCATCGCTGACACGGGACAGCGATATCTTCATCCCACTGCACCAACGTGTATTGATGGCGCGGAATCACCACGCCGACCTGTTCATCTCGATACACGCCGACGCCGCACCGACCACCAAGGCCGCAGGCGCCTCCGTCTATATTCTCTCGGAACACGGAGCCAGTTCGGCCACGGCCCGGTGGCTGGCCGAGAGCCAGAACAGCTCCGACCGCTACGCCTCGACCCGGGACAGCGAGATCTATTCGGACGATCCCGACGTGCAGTCGGTGCTCATCGACCTGTCGATGCGCGGCACTGACGTCGCCAGCCAAAAACTGGCCAGGACGACGTTGAACCAACTTGGCAGCGTGACCGCGCTGCACAACGATCGCGTCAACAAGGCGGCTTTCGCCGTGCTCAAGTCGCCGGACATTCCCTCGATGCTGGTCGAGACGGGCTTCATGTCCAATCGGCAGGACTGCCGCCGGCTACTGCGCAGCGCCCACCAGCAGGAACTCGCGGAGGCACTGCATCAGAGCGTGGCCGATTTCTTCGAGGCCAACCCGATACCGGGCTGAGTGTCTGCAGTGAAGGCGAGCTTGAGCTGACGACTCGAGCCGACCCAATCGGGTCGGCTCGAAGCGTCGAGAGCCTCCGCGTGGCTCCTCCTACGGCAATACGCTGGCTAGGGAGCCGGCGCCGTCGCCACCGCACGCGGCCGACTCAGCAGGCTCACGCCGATCAGCGTCACCGCCGCCAGCGGCATCGCCACCAGCACGCTGTTCCAGCCCATCGGCTTGCCCAGCGCGATCTCCCACACCAGCGTCATCACGCCGCCGACGATCATCGCCGACAGCGCGCCGGCCGGCGTAGCGCGAGGCCATAGCAGCGCGGCCAGGAACACCGGGGTGATCGCGGCGCCGTACATGCCGTAGGAGTACATCTGCATCGCCAGCACGCTGGGGAAGAACGCCCCCAGCACCCAGGCCAATACGCCCAGCACCACGACGGTCAGGCGATTGACCAGCAGCGCCTTGCCTGCCGGGATATTCAGTTTCAGCAATCCACCGAGAATGTCCTGGGTCAGGCTGGCCGATGCCGACAGCAGGTAGCTGTTGCCGGTGGTCAGCAGCAGCGCCACCAGAGACGCCAGCAGCAGCCCGCCGACCACCGTCGGCAGCCCCTGCTGGGCCAGGGTCATCATCGCGGTCGATGGCGTGATATCGGGATACATCACCCGCGTGGCGCAGACCAGCAGGGTGATCAGCGAGGTACATACGATCGAGGCGATGACCAGGCCCATGGCGGCTTTCTTGGCCGTGGCCGGGTCCCGCGCGGCGGCGAAGCGCTGAAACAGGTTCTGGTCGCCCAGGATCAGCAGGAACAGCGGCAGGAAATAGCCCAGCGCCTGCCACGGGGTGAGACCGCCGAGCAGCGTCCGGTGCGTGGCCGGCAGCGCGTCCATCATGTCGCCGAGACCGCCCAGCCGGGTCAGCACCAGCGGCAAGGCGATCAGCATGCTGCCAAAGATGATGATCGCACTCAGGTAGTCGGTGTAGGCCACCGAGACCAGCCCGCCCATGGTCGCCAGACCGATCATCACCAGCGCGGCGATCACCACGCCCTGCCACACCGGCAGGCCGAACGCCAGGTTGAGCGCCTGCCCCGCTCCGGTGAACTGGTACGAGACGATGCCGACGTAGGCCAGCAGGATGATCAGTGACGCGATCGAGCGCGCCGTGGGCCCGAACCGCTCCTCGATCAGACCGGGAATCGTGGTCGCCCGCGAGCGGCGCATCTTGCGCGCCAGCAGGAAGTAGACCACCAGCGCGGCGATCGGCGTGCCGGCGAAGAAGAAGATCGCCGCGCCCGGGCCGTGCTGGAACACGAAGCTGGCGCCGCCGACGATGGAGCCCGACCCCACGAAGGTGGCCAGCAGCGTCGCGGTGAGCACCAGGGTGGAGAGCGAACGCCCCGCCACGATGAAGTCGGTATCGTCGTGGACCTTGCGTCGCGAGAAGTAGAGCCCGATGACGACCATCAGTACGATATACGCGATGACGAAGAATGCCTGCATGATCGCAGCCTCCCGTTCTTGATTGTTATACGTCGTGATTGTTATGCGTGTCGTCTTGCCGACCCGGTGCGAACGCTCGCCCCGGGGCGGCGGGACATCAGCGGTTCAGGCGATCCTTGACCGCGCGGCCGCCCTGCATGATCAGCGACAGGTGCTGGCCCTGGCCGGTCAGCAGGCTCATGTCCTCCAGCGGGTTGCCGTCGACCACGATCAGGTCCGCCCACGCCCCCGGCGCGACACAGCCGATCTCGCCCTCCATCCGCAGCAGCTTGGCCGCGGTGGAAGTGGCACTGCGAATCACCTCGTGGGGCGGCAGCACCTGGGAGCGGATCACGAACTCCTCCGACTGGTGCGGATGCATCTCGCCGAGCAGGTCGGTGCCGTAGGCCATCTCCAGCCCCGCTTCGCGCATGGTGACCAGACTTTCCAGTCCTGCCAGTCGTACGTCGTCGATCTTGGCGACGGATTCCGGCTTGAGTCCGTAGTCGGCGCCTTCGATCTTGAGCCGTTCGTAGGTCACCAGCGTGGGGCAGGCCATGGCGCCGCGCTCGGCGGCCAGGCGGGCGGTATCCGCCTCGATCAGGTTGCAGTGTTCGAGCGATCGCACCCCGGCCTCGACGGCGCGGCGAATCGCCTCGTCGGTGTAGAGGTGCGCGCTGACGTAGGTCTGGGCGTTGCTCGCCTCCTCGACGATGGTCCTGAGTTCGTCCACCGAGAAGCTCAGGAAGTCGATCGGATCGCTGGGTGAGGAGACGCCGCCGTTGGCCATCACCTTGATGAACTGGGCACCGGCCTTGATCTCCTGACGCACCGCGCGGCGCACCGATTCGACGCCGTCGCAGATCCGCCCCATCGAACCCAGGCGCCGGGTCTGGTACTGGTCGTCGCGCTCGTCATAGAAGCCGCGGTAGTCGTTGTGACCGCCGGTCTGGGAGAGCGCCTTGCCGCAGATCACCAGCCGCGGGCCGACGAAGAGCCCTTCCGCCACCGCCTGCTGGATGCCGCGGTCGGCACCGCCGACGTCGCGCACCGTGGTGAAGCCGCGCATCAGCATGCCTTTCATGATCGGCGTTGCGCGGGCGGCGACCAGCGCGTCCGGCAGCAGCGCGTTGGCGCCGAGATCGGCGGTGGTGGCGATGACGTGGACATGGCAGTCGATCAGGCCGGGCATCAGCGTGCGCCCCTCGAGATCGATCACGCGGGCGTCCTGGGGCGCCTCGATCGGCGCATCGGAGACCTGGGCGATGCGGTCGCCCTCGACCAGGACATGCACGCCGGTCCGCGGCTGCGGGGAGGAGCCGTCGACCAGGCTGGCGTTTCGGAACAGGACAGCTTGCGAGGAGAGTGCGGAGGAGCGTTCGGTCATGGCTTGGGCTCTTGTGGGTGACTCGAATACGGCTTGAGCCTACCCAGCGCCTCGAGCCCGTGAAAAGCGCTAAAAACGCATGGCAGCATGCGGTCAGCGCATCGATCCCCCGATCACTCCCCCTGCGGCGATATTTCCAGCAGCCAGCGCTTGAAACAGCGCGTGGCGACGTTCTCCCGGCGCTCGTCCGGGGTGATGAGATAGTAGCCGCCGCCGTGGCTCGCCCAGTGGTTTGACGCCACCACCAGGCGCCCACGTTCGATCTGGCTGTCGATGACGTGGCGCCAGCCCAGCACGATGCCCTGCTCGAACACCGCCATCTCGACCAGCGTCGGGTAGTGATTGAAGATCACGGCCTGGGTCGCCGGCGAGATCGTCACATCGTGATATCGAAACCAGTCGCGCCATGAAATCCACAGGCTCTGGGCATCCTCCAGGGTCAACAGCGTCTCCTGCAGAAGGTGCTCGGGCTCGAGCTTCTGATGCTCGCCGAGACCGTAACGCTCGCGGCACGCCGCGAGGTAGGCGGGTGCGCAGACCGGAAAGACTTTCTCGGGAATCGCATAGGTGGTCTCGAATCCCGGCAGCGCCGCCTGCTTCAGGTAGTAGAGCCCGATGTCGAACTCGAACGACGACAGCGAGGTCACGCCGTCGCGTACGATCAGGCGCAGCTTGAAGTTGGGGTACTGGCGCCGGAAATCGCCCAGCCGGGGCGCCATCCAGAACTGGGCCACCCCGGCGGTACAGGCCACCGTCAACTCGTTCTCGCCGGTGCTCTTCATCACCTCGGCGGTGGCGTTGACGCAGTCGTCCAGGATCGAGCGCACCTGCAGCGCGTAGGTTTCGCCCGCCCGGGTCAGCGTCAGCTGGCGCTGCTCGCGGATGAAGAGCTTGCGGCCCAGAAACTGCTCGAGATGGACGATCTGACGACTCACCGCGCTCTGGGACAGGTTCAGCTCGACGGCGGCACGGGTAAAACTCATGTGTCTCACCGCCGCTTCGAAAGCGATCAGAGCGTTGAGCGGCGGCAGCGGCGACATGCGCATGAGAAGCTCCAGGGAGGCGGCGGAGAGGGCCAGGATACGTCATCGCGCCGGCGGGAACGCTAGTCGTGATCGCGGATGAAGTCGATGAAGGCGCGCAGCGGGCCGGGTACCAGCCGGCGATCGGCGTAGTAGAGATAGGGGCCGGAAAACCGTGGCCACCAGGGTTCGAGTACCGGCATCAATGCACCGCTTTCCAGGTCGGGCCGGAGCCACTGCTCGAACAGCATGATCAGGCCGACGCCCTGCCGCGCGGCGTCGACGCCGAGATCGACCCCGCCACCGATACTGACCTCCAATGGCCCATGGGGCTCGATACGGATCAACTCTTCGCCTTTTTCGAACTCCCAGACCGCCAGGTTGCCATTGGTGAAACGGCCGTAAATGCAGGCGTGGTCGAGCAGATCCCGGGGATGTTCGGGGGTGCCGCAGCGGGCCAGATAGTCGGGCGACGCGACCAGCGCGAAACGCTGCTCGCGCGGGCCGATGGGCACGGCGATCATGTCCTGCTCGAGGCGCTCATCGTAGCGAATGCCGGCGTCGTATCCCGCCGCGAGAATATTGGTCACCGCGCTGTCGGCGGTGATCTCCACGCGGATCTCCGGGTAGGCCTTGAGAAAGTCGGGCAGGATCGAGGGCAGCACCAGTCTCGATGCGCTGACCGGCACGTTGAGCCGCAGCGTACCGGCCGGGCGATCCTTGAAGCCGTTGACCGCATCCAGCGCGCTTTCCACCTCCGCCAGCGCGGGCGACAAGCGCGCCACCAGCGCCTCGCCGGCTCGCGTCAGCGTCACCGCCCGAGTGGTGCGATGGAACAGTCGAATGCCGAGTGCGGTCTCCGCACGCCGCACCGCATCGCTCAAGCGCGAGGCGCTGGTACCGCTCAGTCTCGCGGCTTCCCGAAACCCCTTGGCTCTGGCCACCGCCAGCACGACCTGAAGATCACCGAGATCGGCGCTCATTGTGCACTTTCCCGTACGCCCTGTATGGATTGAACGGAATAGTCGCACAGCATCGGCAGGCCTACCATGCAGGACTCACAAGAGCGTCCACCATTCGTTATTCGATACAGGAGTGAACCATGTCTCTCATCGACAAGGCCGGTACATATGCCCTCGGCGATCGTCGGGTCAAGCGCCTGGGCTACGGCGCCATGCAGCTCGCCGGCCCCGGCGTGTTCGGTCCGCCCAGGGATCCGGCACGGGCGTTGCAGGTGCTCGAGGAGGTCATCGCCGCCGGTATCGATCATATCGACACCTCGGATTTCTACGGCCCCCACGTCACCAACCAACTGATCCGACAGGCACTGCATCCTTATCCCGACGATCTCTGCATCGTCACCAAGGTCAGCGCCCGACGCGATGAAACCGGCGCCTGGCTGCCCGCGCTCTCCCCAGCCGAGCTGACCCAGGCGGTGGAGGACAACCTGCGCAACCTGGGCCTGGAACAGATGGAGGTCGTCAACCTGCGCAGCATGCTGGACGTCCACGGCCCGGCGGAAGGCTCGCTGGAGGCGCCGCTGACGACCCTGGCCGAGCTCCGCGAGCGCGGCCTGATCAAGCACATCGGGCTGAGCAACGTCACCGCCACCCAGGTCGCCGACGGACAGAAGATCGCCCCCATCGTCTGCGTGCAGAACCAGTACAACCTGGCCAATCGCGCCGACGATGCGTTGATCGACCGGCTCGCCGCGGACGGGATTCCCTACGTGCCGTTCTTCCCGCTAGGCGGCTTCACGCCCCTGCAGTCGGAAACACTGTCCGAGGTGGCGCAGACCCTCGACGCCACCCCGATGCAGGTGGCGCTGGCGTGGCTGCTCAAGCGCTCGCCCAATATCCTGCTGATCCCCGGCACCTCGTCGCCCGAGCATCTGCAGCAGAATATCCAGGCGGCCGCGCTGGAGATACCTGATGCTCAAATGGCATTGCTCGATCGTATCGGCAGCGAGTAACGCGGCCGACATCGGGGCATCCGGCTCAGCGTGACGGTCTAGGGCAACGTCGCCAGGCGCTGCCAGAATTCCTCGGCAGCGGCAGGCAGCGCCGCCCTGGCCCGGGCGATGTGAATCTCGACCGGTATGTCCCAGGCCGGTCCGAGCGCCCGGACCAGTTGACGACCGCGCCACTCCGACTCCGCCAGGATGAGCGGGAGCCAGGCCATCCCCTTGTTCTCCAACGCCATCGACATCAACACTGCCGCCAGATGGCTCGAGAACAGCGGCGCGCGCGAGGCGAACTCGGCATCGCTGCGCAGGCGGTGGGAAACGATGCGCCCCAGTCCGGAAGCGTCGGTGTAGGCCAGATACGGAACGGCGGGATCGTCCGCCGGCAGGAATTCGGGATCGAAGCCCGCCGCTGCGTCCTTGCCCTCGCCGAGTTTTCTGCCCAATTCCGCACCGATCAGTGGTACCAGCGTGTCCTGCGCGATCCTTCGACTCTCGAATCGGCCCGGATCGAGTCGCGTGGGCACCTCCGGGTGACGGTGGCTGAGCAGAAAATGCACCCGCCCCTGCATCAGCCTCTGCTCGCATTCCGCCATGCTCTCGGTGTGCAGCTGCAGCGCCTCGAGCGGCGCGCCCTTCTCGATCTGACGAATCCAGCGCGGGAAGAACGTGAACGACAGCGAGTGTGTCGCCGCAAACTGCAGGGTTCGCGCGGTCTTGCCCGCCACCTCCCGAACCTCTTCGCGCAACCGATGCAGGCGGGTGGCGGACTCCAGCGCACCGCGATGCATCGCCCGCCCGGCTTCGGTCAGCGACGTCCCCTGGGGCATTCGCGTGAACAGGGTGACGTCCATCCACGCCTCCAGCGCGCGTATTCTTCGGCTGAAGGCCGGCTGGGTGATATGGCGCGCCTCGGCGGCGCGCACGAAGCTGCCGTGCTCCGCCAAGGCGATGAAGTCCTCGAGCCAGACCAGTTCCATGGGTGGAGTCCTGTGAGAGGGTTACCAATGGCAATGCCGTTTCGGCATGTCAAACCCCGTTAATAGCATTGGCTGGCGAGTCGACGCCACCGTTATCGTGGCCTCTCCTTCCTCCACGAGTGTTCAGCCATGCGTATCGTCGATATCCGCGAACAGACCGCATCGATCGCCTCTCCCATCGCCAATGCCTACATCGATTTCTCCAAGATGACCTGTTCGGTGGTCGCGGTGGTCACCGACGTGATCCGCGACGGCAAGCCGGTGATCGGTTACGGCTTCAACTCCAACGGTCGCTACGGCCAGGGCGCGCTGATGCGCGACCGCTTTCTGGCCCGGGTGCTGGAAGCCGACCCCGAGACGCTGATCGATCACGAACACGACAACCTGGACCCGTTCGCCATCTGGAAGACGTTGATGACCAACGAGAAGCCCGGTGGCCATGGCGAGCGCTCGGTGGCGGTCGGCACCATCGACATGGCGGTCTGGGACGCCGTGGCCAAGATCGAGGGCAAGCCGCTCTATCGGCTGCTGGCGGAGCGCTACCGCGATGGTCAGGCCGACGACAAGGTCTGGGTCTATGCCGCCGGCGGTTACTACTATCCCGGCAAGGACCACTCGAAGCTGCAGGAGGAGATGCGCGGCTATCTCGATCGCGGCTACAGCGTGGTCAAGATGAAGATCGGCGCCGCACCGCTGGATGAGGACCTGCGCCGGATCGACGCGGTGCTGGAGATCGTCGGCGACGGCAGTCGACTGGCGGTCGATGCCAACGGCCGCTTCGACCAGGCGACGGCCATCGCCTACGCCGAGGCACTCAAGCCCTACAATCTGTTCTGGTACGAAGAGGCCGGCGATCCGCTCGACTACGCGCTGCAGGCGGAGCTCGCGAACCACTACGAGTTGCCGATGGCGACCGGCGAGAACCTGTTCTCGCACCAGGATGCCCGCAACCTGCTGCGCTACGCCGGCATGCGCCCGGATCGCGACTACCTGCAGTTCGACTGCGCGCTCTCCTACGGTCTGGTGGAGTATCTGCGCACGCTCGATGTCATGGCCGGGATGGGCTGGTCCAGCCGTCGCTTGGTACCCCACGGCGGCCACCAGATGTCGCTCAATATCGCCGCCGGCCTGCACCTGGGCGGCAACGAATCCTACCCGGACGTGTTCCAGCCCTTCGGCGGCTTTGCCGACGGCATCCGGGTGGAAGATGGCTACGTCGCTCTGCCCGACGTCCCGGGCGTCGGGTTCGAAGCGAAGTCGGCGCTCTACCAGGTCATGCGCGAACTCGGCGGCGAGTGAAGGTTGTGCGCATCGACGTCAAAAGATATGTTATAAAATAACATTAATGATATCGATGAGCACTCATGAACCTCACCCTACCCCCGCTACCGGATGTCGCCGCTGGGCGCGAACCGGAACCGTCCCAGGGCGCGTCATACCGCGCCCTGCAACATGTCGGCATGCAGGGCATCGCCATCCGGCTGCAATGGGAGGATGGCACTCGGCTGCCGGCCACCGCCGACGTCGGTGTCGATCTCGCCGCCGGCCAGCGCGGCATCCATATGTCGCGCCTCTACCGCCTGCTCGACCGCCTCGACGAAGCGCCGTTGACGCCGGACCGGCTGGACGCCCTGGGGCATGCCCTGCTGGATAGCCAGCACGACACCAGCCAGCGCCTCTATCTGGCGCTGCGTCTCGATCTGCCGCTACGGCGCCGTGCCCTGCTCAGTGACGCCAGCGGCTGGCGCCACTACCCGCTCACGCTGGCCCTCGAGGGCAGCCATCAAGGTCTGACCCGGACCCTGACCCTCGAGCTCGACTACGCCTCCACCTGCCCCTGCTCGACGGCACTGGCCAGGCATGCCATGGCCCGCGACTGGCGCCACTGGGCCGAGGAGCAGAACACCGCGAACCTCGATGCGGACACGGTGGCCGACTGGATCGAGCACCGCGGCAGCTTCCCCACGCCCCACAGCCAGCGCAGCCGGGCCGCGATCGCGCTGCGCCTGGCCGATGCCGCCCCCTTCGCGCCGGCGGCGCGCATCGACGCCTTCGAGCAGACCCTGCAGACGCCGGTGCAGACGCTGGTCAAGCGCATCGACGAGCAGGCCTTCGCCGAGCGCAATGGCGCCAACCTGATGTTCTGCGAGGATGCCGCACGACGGCTGGCCGAGCAGTGCGAGGCGCAATCCGACGTGCTCGGCTATCGCGTCGACGTCACCCACGCCGAGAGCCTGCACGCCCACGATGCCGTGGCCCGGGCCGAGCGCGATTTCGAATCCCGATGACACCACGGGAGTGACGCCAGCGTACCGGGCGTGCCGGCACGCCACGCCGGGTTCGGCGTCCATTCGTCGAACCTAGCCGATGGTCGGACGGTCGTCGGGCCTTCCCCCTCATACAGTGTCACCAAGCCCCGGCGAGATGGGCCGGGACAGGCACTGCAGCGGGAGGGATCCATGAGTCGCTATCAGGACGAGTACCGCACCTCGATCGAGGATCCGGAAACCTTCTGGATGCGTCAGTCGCGACGCCTTCCCTGGTTCGCGCCACCGTCCCGGGCGCTCGCCTACGACGCGAGCGGACACGCCCGCTGGTTCGGCGATGGCGAGCTCAATCTGTGTCACGCCGCCCTCGACCACCACGTCGAGCAGGGGCACGGCGAGCGCACCGCGATCTACTGGGACTCTCCGCTCAGCGGCCAGCAGCGGCGCTACAGCTATCGTGAGCTGCGCGACACCACCGCCCGCTGCGCCGGCGCGCTACGCGGGCTGGGCGTCACCCCGGGCGATCGCGTGGTGATCTACTTGCCGATGGTGCCGGAAGCGCTGATCGCGATGCTGGCCTGCGCGCGTCTCGGCGCCATCCACTCGGTGGTGTTCGGCGGTTTCGCGCCGCGGGAGCTGGCCGCGCGGATCGAGGATGCCAAGCCCAGGGTGGTGATCGCCGCCTCCTGCGGGCTCGAACCCGACCGGGTGATACCCTACCAGCCGATCGTACGCGAGGCGCTGTCGCGCAGCGCCCATGCGGTGGCCCACTGCGTCTATCTGCAGCGCGACGCCTGCCGCGCCGAGATCGGCCCCAACGAAGCGGCCTGGGAGACGCTGATGACGGCGGCCGAGCCCGCCGACTGCGTACCGGTGAAGGCCACCGACCCGCTCTACATCCTCTACACCTCCGGCACCACCGGAAAACCCAAGGGCGTGGTGCGCGATACCGGCGGCTACGCGGTGGCACTGCACTACTCGATGGAGACGATCTACGACATTGCCCCGGGAGACGTCTTCTTCTCCGCCTCCGACGTGGGCTGGGTGGTCGGCCACTCCTACATCGTCTACGGTCCGCTGCTGCGCGGCGCCACCAGCGTGGTCTACGAGGGCAAGCCGGTGCGTACCCCCGATGCCGGCGCCTTCTGGCGGGTGATCGACGAGTATCGGGTGAAGAGCTTCTTCACCGCCCCGACGGCCTTCCGCGCGATCAAGAAGGAGGATCCCGAGGCCCGCCAGATGGAGGGCTACGATCTCTCCTGCCTGCGCTCGCTGTTCCTGGCCGGGGAGCGCCTCGACCCGCCCACCTACCACTGGCTCAAGGCGCATCTCGACGTTCCCATCGTCGATCACTGGTGGCAGACCGAGACCGGCTGGGCGATCGCCGCCGATCCGCTGGGGCTCGACCCCGTGCCGACCCGCGCCGGCTCAGCCACCTTTCCGGTGCCGGGCTACGATGTGCGCATCCTCGACCGCCACGGCGAGGAGGTGGGCGCCCTGACCGAGGGCAGCGTGGTGATCAAGCAGCTGCTGCCGCCGGGCTGCCTCGCCGGCATCTGGGGCGACCCCGAGCGCCTGCACTCGGCCTACCTGGCGACCTATCCGGGTTACTACCTCACCGGTGACGGTGGCTATTTCGACGAGGACGGCTACCTGTTCGTGATGGGCCGTACCGACGACGTGATCAACGTCGCCGGCCACCGGCTCTCCACCGGCGAGATGGAAGAGGTGCTCGGCTCGCATCCAGCGGTGGCCGAGTGCGCGGTGATCGGGACGCAGGACGCGCTGAAGGGGCAACTGCCGCTGGGCCTGGTGATTCCCAAGGATGGCTTCGATGGCGACGAGGCGAAGCTGGAGCGGGAGCTTATCGCCCTGGTGCGGGAACGGATCGGCCCGGTGGCGAGCTTCAGGCAGGTCCGGGTCGTGGATCGGCTGCCCAAAACCCGCTCCGGCAAGATCCTGCGTCGCGCGCTGCGCCAGCTCGCCGACGGGGAGACCTTCGACGTGCCCGCCACCATCGACGACCCGACCAGCCTGGAGGACGTTCGCCAGGCCATCGCCACTCTGCATGGGGCCGAATCCGCGGAGCGGGATGATTGACGCAGCAGGCCGTTCGGTCAGCATGCGGATCGCTGCCGAACATCACCACCCCGAGCTCGATTTCCACGAGGCGGCCCTGGCGCCTACCCTGGAGGCGCCGGACGTCTCCGGGAACGGCCTAGCCGAATAGCCCTTTCAAGGTATGCGGCTGGCTACGCAGATACTGCTTGGGCGCGTGCACGCTGGCGCCGAGCTTGGCGGCGGCGTGCCACGGCCAGCGCGGATCGAAGAGCATGCCGCGGGCCAGCGCCACGGCGTCGGCTTCACCGCTGAAGACGATGCCTTCGGCCTGCTCCGGCTCGGTGATCAGACCCACCGCGATCACCGGCATGGCGATCTCCTGCTTCATGCGACGGGCGAACGGCACCTGATAGCTGGGGCCGACATCGAGCGCCTGACGTGGATCGAGACCGCCACCGGAGCAATCGATGAAGCTACAGCCTCGGGCATCGAGGGCCTTGGCCAGGGTCACGCTCTGCGCCAGATCCCAGCCGCCCTCGACCCAGTCGCTGCCGGAGATACGGATACCCACCGGCTTGTCTGCCGGGAACACCTCGCGCACGGCATCGAAGATTTCCAGCACGATCCGCATGCGATTCTCGAGGCTGCCACCGTATTGGTCATCGCGCTGGTTGGAGAGCGGCGACAGGAATTCATGCAGCAGATAGCCATGGGCCGCGTGGAGCTCGATCAGATCGAAACCCAGGCGATCGGCACGCCTGGCTGACGCGACGAAGCCCGCCTTGAGCGCTTCGATGTCGTCGAGCGTCATGGCCCTCGGCGGACGCTGATCGTCCTGATAGGGCACCTCGGAAGGCGCCACGGTCTGCCATCCTCCGGCTTCCAGGCTCAACTGCGCGCCGCCTTCCCAGGGTGCCTGGCAGGAGGCCTTGCGGCCGGCGTGGCCGAGTTGAATGCCGATCGGCATCGGCGAATGGGCCCGTACCGCCTCCAGCGTGCGCGCCATCGCCTGCTCGTTGGCGTCGGAATAGAGCCCGACGTCCCCCGGGGTGATGCGCCCTTCCGGCGCCACCGCCGACGCCTCGATCACCAACAGCCCGGCGCCGGAGAGCGCCAGGTTGCCGAGATGGATGGTGTGCCAGTCGGTCATGTTGCCGTGCTCGTCGGCGGAGTACTGGCACATCGGTGAAATCATGATGCGATTGGCCAGCTCGAGCCCGGCGAGTTCGAGCGGCGTAAACAGCTTGGGAGAGGCCATGAATCCTGTTCCTGAGATGGATGATGGCGAAAATGTAGCTTGCTAATAATTCTTTGGCAATGCCTGCCTCTCGATGACGAAAACAAAAACCCACCTAGGTGGTCGTCGAGGTCGCGAAGTGGGCATCCGGAGAACGGCGACCATAAAAAACCCCGGTGAAGCCCACGAGGGACTACCGGGGAAGCTCTGGTGGAGACCAGACCACAGCGAGGCGGCACCAGCGAGCCGCCACGATGGACTCAGGCGGCAGCGGCCCACTCGGGAAAGGGGTCGGGCAGCGTCATCCAGTAATCCTTGCCGCGCGACAGTTCATCGTCGGTGAGCAGGCAAGCCTCGAGGCGCCGGCGAATCTCGACGGCATCCAGGCCCTGGCCGATGAAGACCAGCTCCTGGCGCATGTCGCCGAAGGGTTCCTGCCACTTCTCCAGGATCGAGGCACGGTACTCAGGATCCTGAGGCCAGCGCGACTCGGGCACCGCACGCCAGAACAGGCCGGCGAAGCCGTGGTGGGCAATGCCGCCGGCCTGGCTCCACTGGCCGGCGTACTGCGGCCGGCTGGCGAGCCAGAAGAAGCCCTTGGAACGCAGCAGACGACCGTCGCCCCAGTCGCCGTGCAACAGCTCGAAGAAGCGCTGGGGGTGGAACGGGCGGCGCGCCTCGAAGCTGAAACTGGAGATCCCGTACTCCTCGGTCTCGGGGACGTGCTCGCCGCGCAGCTCCTTGAGCCAGCCGGGGGCGAGCTGGGCCTTCTCGAAGCTGAAGCGGCCGGTGTCGAGCACCCGATCCAGCGCGACCTGACCGTGACTGATGGGCAGGATCTCGGCCTCGGGGTTGAGGCTTTTCAACACCGCCTCCAGTTCGCCGAGGGTACGCGTATCGATCAGATCGGATTTCGAGATCAGCAACACGTCGCAGAATTCGATCTGATCCACCAGCAGGTCGGCGACGTTGCGCTCGTCCTCTTCGCCCAGGCTTTCGCCGGCTTCCGCCAGCGACTTGGCCTCATGGTATTGCGAAAGGAAGTTGGCGCCGTCGACCACGGTGACCAGGGTGTCCAGTCGGGCGACCTGGGACAGGCTGCGCCCCTGTTCATCCTCGAAGGTGAAGGTCTCCGCCACCGGCAGCGGCTCGGAGATGCCGGTGGACTCGATCACCAGGTAGTCGAAGCGTCCTTCCTCGGCGAGCCGATTCACCTCGATCAGCAGATCCTCGCGCAGCGTGCAGCAGATGCAGCCGTTGCTCATCTCGACCAGTTTCTCTTCGGCACGGTTGAGATCGACCTCGCGCTCCACCAGGGCGGCATCGATATTGATCTCGCTCATGTCGTTGACGATCACCGCGATGCGCCGGCCGTCGCGATTGTTGAGCAGATGATTCAGCACCGTCGTCTTGCCGGCGCCGAGAAAGCCGGACAGCACGGTAACGGGCAATGGGTTCATGGATTCCTCCAGCAAGGTAGGTCCGGGTCGGCCTCGGTATCGAATGGGCCATGGATGTTGGGGTCGCCGGCACTCGGCGTGTCAGGCGCTGTGCCGCCTGGCGTAGTGATGCTCGCGCTGCTCCTGACGCTGCTTGGCCTCGAGACACAGCGTGGCGGTGGGTCTCAGCAGCAATCGCCGCAGGCCGATGGGCGCGCCGGTCTCTTCGCAGAAGCCGTAGTCGCCCTCATTCAGCCGCTTCAGCGTGCCGACGATCTTGCGCAGCAGGCGTGTCTCGCGGTCGGCCTGGCGCAGCAGCAGACGCAGCGTCTCCTCGTTGGCGGCCAGATCGGCTTCGTCGCCAGCACCACGGCTGTCGACGATGGTGCGGCGGGTCTCTTCCAGCGCGGCTTCCAGCTCAGCCTGCTCCGCCAGTAGACGCCGCCTGAAGAAGTCGAGCTGAGCCTCGTTCATGTAGGCGCCTTCGGGCATTGCCAGCAGTTGGCTCTCATCCTCGATAAACGGTAACGGCATGGCGGCCTCCTCGGGAGCGTCTCGACCATTTAATGTTATAACATAACATTAAAAACGCCAACACTCTTCTCTCCCTGCTCGGAAACGAACATGAAATGCAGTCATTAGCGAAAGTCGAATGCGCTTTGCGGCGGATTTTGCCCACACTGTGACAAAACCATGACACCGAAAGCGTCCCTAAAGGAAATACTGAATAAATCGACGAGCAGGATGAAGCGCAAGGCGCACGGAGCACAGAAGGCGAGACATAACATGGGGTTAGGCGAGTCTTCGAGCACCGCGCAACGCAGCAATTCGCCTGCGCAGGCATTTATGCAGTGTTTCCTAAAAAGATCGACAACTCGCGCGGTCGGTGTCGCCTATAACAACCTCCGTCCCAGGAGATCCGCCATGCCACGACGTCTCGAACCCTCCAGCTCCCTCTCGCTACGCCTGCCGCTTTCCCTGTTGGCCACGCTGCTACTCGGCTGCGGCCTCAGCGTTGCGGCACAGGCCGCCGAGGAGTGCCCGCAGCGCGGGGATCTGGCGCCCATGTACTGCGATGCCGACGGCGACCTGGTCGCGGATGCGCCGAGCGACGAATCCCAACTCCTCGATCCCGATCCGCTGGTCTTCGCCTACACCCCGGTCGAGGATCCGGCGATCTACGCCGATATCTGGGAACCGTTCATCGAGCACCTCCGCGACGTGACCGGCAAGGACGTGCGCTTCTACGCCGTGCAGTCCAACGCCGCCGAGATCGAAGCGATGCGCAGCGGGCGCATCCAGGTCGCGGGCTTCTCCACCGGGCCGACGCCATTCGCGGTCAATCTCGCCGGGGCGGTGCCGTTCGCGATCATGGGCAGCGACGATGGCGAGTTCGGCTACACCCTGCAGGTCTACACCCGCAAGGACAGCGGCATCGACGAGCTGAGCGACCTAAAGGGCAAGCGCGTCGCGCACACCTCGCCCACGTCCAACTCCGGCAACCTGGCGCCACGCGCCCTGTTCCCCGAGCAGGGCATCACCCCCGACGAGGACTACGAGGTGGTCTATTCGGGCTCTCACGATCAGTCGATGCTGGGCGTGGTCGCGGGTGACTATGACGCCGCGCCGGTCGCCTCCGAGGTGGTCGATCGCATGGCCGAACGCGGTCTCTACGACCCGGAAGAGGTCAAGATCGTGTTCGAATCCAAGCGTTTCCCCACCACCTCCTATACCTACGCCTACAACCTCAAGCCCGAGCTGATCGACAAGATCAAGGAAGCCTTCTTCAGCTTCGACATGAAAGGTACCGAACTGGGCGAGGAGTTCGACGGCGTGACCAAGTTCGTCCCGGTGACATACCAGAAGGATTGGGAAGTGATTCGTGACATCCAGGATGCCAACGGCGTCGTCTACTCACAGGAAAACATCGAATAGCCCGGTCACAGGAAAACATCGAATAGCCCGGTTCGTGATTTAGCACGGTCATGCTGCAGAAAAACCGGACGGCGCCGACACTCGGCGCCGTTTCTCCACGAGGATCCCTCATGCTGCGCATTCAGAATCTGGTCAAACGGTACGGCCATGGCGAGCCGGTGCTGCGCGGGCTCGATCTCGACGTTCCCGGCGAATCGGTGGTGTCGATCATTGGCGCCTCGGGAGCCGGCAAGAGCACCCTGCTGCGCTGCATCAACCGCCTGGTGGAACCCACGGGAGGCAGTATCGAGCTCAACGGCCTGGAGCTGACGTCTCTCAAACGCGAAGAGCTGCGCAAGGCGCGCCGGCGAATCGGGATGATCTTCCAGGGCTTCAACCTGGTGGACCGGCTGACGGTGATGGAGAACGTCCAGTGCGGGAGGCTGGGCTACATCCCCTACTGGCGGGCGGCGCTGCGCAAGTACCCGGCGGAAGACATCGAGCGCGCCTATCACCTGATGGAGCGCGTCGGCATCGCCCACTACGCCAACAAGCGCGCCGATGCGCTCTCCGGCGGCGAGCGCCAGCGCGTCGGCGTGGTGCGTGCGTTGATGCAGCAACCGGAAATTCTGCTCGCCGACGAACCCACGGCCTCGCTGGACCCGGTCAGTTCGCGCCAGATCATGGAGCTGCTGCAGAATCTGTCCCGGGAGCTGTCGCTACCGGTACTGATCAATATCCACAACGTGGCCGAGGCACGGGAATACACCCAGCGCATCGTCGGCATGCGCTTCGGCAAGCTGATCTTCGACGGCGTTCCCGCCGATCTGGATCAGGAAGCGATGGACGCCGTCTACAGCGGCACGCCGGGCGACGAGCGCCAACAAGCCGACGCTGGCCCGGCGCAGGCCAGGGCGGTGGTGTCATGAGCACGGGCACAGACCGGACAGCGCCTCCATCGCCACGACACTGGCGCAAGCCACCGTTCATCGCCAACCCGCTGCTGCGCTGGGGCCTGGTCGTCGGCGTCGCGATCTATGCCATCTGGGCGATCTCGATCCTGCCTTTCGATCTCGATCGCATCAGCCAGGGCATGACCCGAGCCGCACGCATCTTCTCCGGCGCCTTCCCGCCCAACTTCGACCGGTACGAACTGCTCATCGACGGCTTTCTCGAAAGCCTGCAGATCGCCATCCTGGCGACGCTTCTGGGTCTCGCGTTGAGCCTACCCATCGCGTTCATGGCGGCCCGCAACATCGCCGCCAGGCCGATCTACGTGATCGGGCGAGCGATCATCATTCTGGCGCGCAGTTTCCATCCGGTGATCGTGGCGATCCTGTTCGTCAAGGCCGTCGGTTTCGGTCCGGTGGCCGGCATCCTGACGCTGACGCTCTACTCGATCGGTTTCGTCGCCAAGATGCTGGCCGAACGGATCGAGGAGATCGACTGGGGTCAGGTGGAAGCGCTTCGGGCCAGCGGCACCCGCTATATCGGCGTGCTGCAGTTCGCCGTGCTGCCGCAGATCATGCCGCGCCAGATCGGCCTCGGCATCTATCAACTCGACAGCAACCTGCGGGCCTCGGCGGTGGTCGGCATCGTCGGCGCCGGCGGCATCGGCTCCACGCTGATGAACGCCTTCGGCCGCTACGACTACGACTTCGCGCTGGCGATCACGCTGGTGATCATCGGCGTGATTCTGGTCAGCGAAGCGATCAGCGGTCGGATCAGGAGGAACATCGGATGACGCAAACCGTTGCCGAGCGCGCCTGGGCGCGCTACACCCCGCAACAGCGCTGGAAGCGCTTCGCCACGATGCTAGTGGTTGCCGCTGCCGTGGTGTGGGCGGTGGAGAGCATTGATATCATCTGGCCGTGGGTGTGGGATGCCCCGGCCCAGGTCGGCGACCTGTTCGGACGCATGGTGCCGCCGGACGTGAGCAATCTGCGAGCGATTCTGTGGGCACTGGTCGAGACGCTCAATATCGCCACGATCGCCACCTTCGTGGCCGTCTTCGTGTCGCTGCCGATCGCCTACATCGCGGCCCAGAACACGACACCCAACCGTTTCACCCTATGGCTGGGGCGCTTCATCCTGGTCTCGAGCCGGTCGGTCAACACGCTGATCTGGGCGCTGCTGTTCGTGGCGATCTTCGGTCCCGGCGTGCTGGCCGGCATCATCGCGATCATGTTCCGGTCGATCGGCTTTCTCGGCAAGCTGCTGGGCGAGGCGATCGAGGAGATCGACCGCCGCCCGGTGGAGGCGCTGGAAGCGACCGGCGCCTCGCGGGCCAAGGTGGTGCTCTACGCCATCGTGCCGCAGGTCATGCCGACCTTCTTCGCGGTCGGCATCCTGCGCTGGGACATCAACCTGCGCGAGTCGACGGTGCTCGGCTTGGTCGGCGCCGGCGGGATCGGCGTGATCCTTCAGGGCGCCATCGACACGCTGGCGTGGCAGACCGTCGCCACCATCCTGCTGGCGATCATCGCCCTGGTCATCCTGGGCGAGGCACTGGCCGCCTGGCTGCGCAAGAAGGTCATCTGATCCGGGACCTGCTTTTCCCGGCGTTCACGCGCCGGGGAAGGTCGCTTCGGCTTTTCCTAAGCATGACCCTATGTAAATGCTGGTTTCGCCGTGGCGGCCGGGATGCAAAGCTTGATCCATCCCGATCCTCGAGAGTCGCCCGGCATGCCCACCCATACCCGCATTCGCATGTTCAACACCAAAGAGACCTATCCCAATCAGTCGCTGGACAACGACCTGTGCCAGGCCGTACGGGCGGGCAATACGATCTACGTTCGCGGTCAGGTCGGCACCGACTTCGACGGCATTCTCGTCGGCCTGGGCGACCCTAGGGCCCAGGCAGAGCAGGCGATGAAGAACGTCAAGCAGTTACTGGAAGAGGCCGGCTCAGACCTCTCGCACATCGTCAAGACGACCACCTACCTTATCGATCCACGCTACCGTGAACCGGTCTATCAGGAGGTCGGCAAATGGCTGAAGGGCGTCTATCCGATCTCCACCGGGCTCGTGGTCTCGGCACTGGGACAGCCGCAGTGGCTGATGGAGATCGACGTCATCGCCGTCATCCCTGATGACACCGTTCCCTCTGACATTTCAGCATTCTGACCCTCCCACTTTCCAACAATCGGAGCTGCCCGTGGCGACCGTATCCCAGAGTCCACCTTCCGCCGCCCCGGCGTTCGCCGTCGGCTCGCCAGCCACCATACCCGAGCGTGTCGCGGTGCAACTCGACGGCATTCTCAAGCGCTTCGGCGATGCGATCGCGCTGCAGAGGATCTCACTGAAGATCCGCGAGGGTGAGTTCGTCACGCTTCTCGGCCCATCGGGCTGCGGCAAGACAACGCTCTTGAATCTCATGGCCGGCTTTCTCGAAGCCGACAATGGCGAGATATTCATCGATAACCAACTGGTCACCGAGACTCCGCCCTACCAAAGGGAAATCGGCATCGTGTTCCAGAACTACGCGCTCTTCCCGCACATGAGCGTGGTCAAGAATGTCGGCTATGGGCTGCGCATGCGCGGCACGCCGAAGGCAGAGATCGATGAACGGGTCGCCCAGGCGCTGGCGCTGGTGAAGCTTGAGGGCTTCGGCGAGCGTATGCCACGCGAGCTCTCCGGCGGTCAACAGCAGCGAGTCGCCCTCGCCCGTGCACTGGTGATTCGACCCAAGGTGCTGCTGCTCGACGAACCCTTCTCGGCGCTGGATAAGAACCTGCGCCTGTCGATGCAACTCGAGTTGAAGGAGATTCAGCGCAAGCTGGGCGTGACCACGGTCTTCGTCACCCACGACCAGGGCGAAGCGTTGAGCATGAGCGACCGCGTGGTGGTGATGTCCGCCGGGCACGTGCGCCAGATCGGCACGCCGGATGCCATCTATCGCTCCCCGGAGGACCCGTTCGTGGCCGGTTTCGTCGGTGATGCCAACGTGCTCCCGGGGCGCTATCTGAGCCGTGACGACGCCGCCAATATCGAGCTGGGCGACGCCACGCTGCGCCTGCCCGCCGATCGCATTCATGCTTCGGTGGGCGCGCGTCTGGCGGTCTACGCTCGTCCCGAAAACATTCATCTGGTACCGCTGGACGGCGACACGCTACTGACCGGCACGGTGGTCAACCACGTGTTCCAAGGCGATCACGTCGACGTTCACCTGGACGTGCCGTCACTGGATCAGGCGCGTCTGTTCGTACGCCGCTCGGGGGTCGAATCTCTGACTCGCTGGCCCGTGGGCGCGGTCGTCGGCCTGGCCTTCGAAGACGACGGCATCTGCGCCTTCGCCGCCGACGCGACGTCTGCTTGATCGACACGCCATTCTCAATACGATAAGCGCTGAACAGGAACGCCTCGCCATGCCTCTATCCGATACCATGCTGGCCGTGATCGCCCGCCAACCGGGCGCCCCCAACGTTCTCGCCTGTGTACAGCGAGCGCTACCCACCGTGGGTCCAGGCGAGATCCTCATCCGTGTCGCAGCGGCCGGCGTGAACCGCTCGGACCTGATGCAGCGCAGCGGTGCGCCGCTACCGCCAGGCACCACCGACGTGCTGGGTCTGGAAGCCGCCGGCACCGTCGTTGCCGTGGGTGACGGCGTGACCGACATCAGTGTCGGCGAACGCGTCATGGCACTGCTCGGCGGCGGCGGATACGCCGAATACTGCATGGCCGTCGCCGCTCACTGCCTGCCCGTGCCCACCGGCCTCTCTCTGGAGGTCGCCGCGGGCGTTCCCGAAGCGGCCTTCACCGTTTGGCACAACCTGTTCGAGTGCGGGCGGCTGACGGCGGGCGAGACCGTCCTGATTCACGGCGCCGCCAGCGGCGTGGGAACCTTCGCCGTGCAGTGCGCTCATGCCGCCGGCGCCCGCGTGATCGCGACCGCAGGTGACGCGGTCAAGATCGCCGCGTTGCAAAAGCTCGGCGTCTGGCGCGCCGTGGATCGCCACGAGGAAGATTTCGTCGATGTCATCGCTGACATGACCGAAGGCCGCGGCGTCGACGTGGTACTGGACAACGTCGGCGGGCCCTACGTGGCCAGGAATCTGGCGGCCATGGCCCCGGGCGGGCGCCACGTCAGCCTGTCGTTTATACAGGGTCAGCACATTGAGCTGGATCTATCGGTGCTGATGCGCAAGGGCCTGAGCCTGACTTCCTCGACGCTTCGCCCCAAGAGCCATGAGGAGAAGTCGCGGATGGCCGCGGCCATCCGCCAGCATCTGCTGCCGTGGCTAGCATCGGGCGACGTGCGTCCATTGATTCACGCCGCGCTACCGCTAGCGCGAGCCGCCGAGGCTCATCGCTGCCTCGAAGCCAACGAGAACATCGGCAAGGTGCTGCTGGTCCCCGCCGGCGCCTATTGAAGGTCAGCACTGCGCCCGACAAGAACAAGGAGCCCACATGAGCGATTCGACTCGTTTCCTGTTGTACTACGCCTCGACTTCCGCCTTCGTGCGCAAGGTCATGATCAGCGCTCAGGTTCTTGGTCTGACCGATCGCATCGAGCGACTCGACTCCGCCGCCCACCCGGTGGAGCGCGACGAGCGCATCGCCGCATTCAATCCGCTGGCCAAGGTCCCGGCGCTGCGCACCCCCGAGGGCATATCGCTCTACGACAGCCGCGTCATCTGCGAATACCTGAACGCCTTCGCCGGCGGCTTGCTGTTCCCCGCTGAAAGCGATGCACGCTGGATCAGCCTGACACGTCAGGCGCTGGGAGACGGCCTGATCGATGCCGCGTTGCTGGCGCGCTACGAATTCACGGCCCGCCCGGCGGCGGCTCAGTGGTCGCCCTGGGCCGAGGCACAGTTGACCAAGGTTCGCGCCGCACTGGCCGAGATCGACTCGCAGGCGCCCATCCTCAGCGACCAGCCAGACGACATCGGCGTGATCGCCATCGGATGCGCCTTAGGCTATCTCGACTTCCGCTTCGCCGATCTCGACTGGCGACGCGACCATCCTCGCGCCGCGGCCTGGTTCGAGCGCTTGAGCCAGCACCCAGCCCTGCGCGCCACGCAGCCCTCGGCCTGAGATTCCGGAGCCCCCATGCCCCATCGCGTCTACTTTCTCAACGGTCCCAATGCCAATCTCTATGGCCTCGACAAGCACGGCACTTACGGCAGCGAGAGCTTCGCCAGCATAGAGCAGGGTTGCCAGCGCCACGCCGGCGCGCTCGAACTGACACTCGAGTTTCGCCAGAGCAACCACGAGGGCGTGCTGGTGGACTGGATTCAGGAAGCGCGTCATAGCGCCGATGCCATCATCATCAACGCGGCGGGGCTCACCTACAGTTCGGTACCGATTCTCGACGCGCTGCTCGCTTTCGACGGCCCGATCATCGAAGTCCACATGAGCAACATCTGGCAGCGCGAAAGCTTTCGCCACCACTCCTACGTGTCGAAGGCAGCGACCGGCGTTGTCGCAGGCCTGGGCGCCACCGGCTATCGCCTGGCGCTGTCGGCCGTGGCGGAGCTGCTGGAGGACCGGGCATGACGCCGACGCTGGTGTTCTACAGCCAGTTCGACAGCTTCGAGGCGTGGCGCAATCTGCTCTCGCCGCTGCTGCCACAGGTACGAATCCGTCAGGCGGCAGACGTCGACGACGCGGACAGCGTGCTCTATGCGCTGGCCTGGAAACCGCCTGAGGGTTTCTTCGCCCGCTACCGTAACCTGAAGCTGCTGGTGAACCTGGGCGCCGGCGTCGACTCGCTGGTCGGTCGCAACGACCTGCCGGCCATTCCAATTACCCGCGTCTCCGACCCCGACATGGGGCGGATGATGGCAAGCTATGTGCTCTTCGCCGTCCTCCGCTACGCCCGCGACATCCCCGCCTTCGAACGCGCCCAGCGCGAGCGACGCTGGCACTATCTGCACCCCCGGCTGCCGGATAGTATCCGCGTCGGCGTGCTAGGACTCGGTGAGCTGGGCGCCTGCGCCGCGCAGGAGCTGGTCCGTCAGGGATTCGATGTCCGCGGCTGGTCGCGCTCGCCCAAACGGCTGGAAGGTGTGACCTGCGTCGATGGCATGTCACGGCTCGACGACTTTATCGGCGCGAGCGATATCCTGGTCACGATGCTGCCGCTAACGCCCGAGACCCGTGGGCTTCTAAGTGCCAAGCGCCTGGCGCTGCTACCTCCGGGGGCCTGCTTCATCAACGTTTCCCGAGGCGCGATCGTCGACCAGCGGGCACTGACCGAGGCTCTAACCAGCCGGCGCATCGCCGAGGCCACGCTGGATGTGTTCGACCGTGAGCCGCTGCCGCCGGAAGATCCCTTGTGGCAACTGGACAACGTGCTAATCACGCCGCACCTCGCCTCGGTGGCCATTCCCGAGTCCGCCGCGCGCCAAATCGCCGACAATATCGGCCGTCTCGAGCGCGGCGAAGCCGTGTGGCATCAGGTGAATCCGGCTCGCGGCTACTAGATCCACGGTTACTGGATTCACGACGACTGCCCTACGATTCAGGAACCGTCCCGAGCCCGCGCCACTCTCAATCCCCGATGTCAGCCCAGTGTTCGCTGTCGCCGGCGCCCTCAGCCGATATCCTCGATCGCACGGACCGAATGCGGGTCGAAGAAGCTCGGCGCCGCCATACCGGGAATGTACTGGTCGGACACAAACATCCGGCAGCGCTCGGCGAAGGCGCTGACCACGCGCGACAGCTGCGCGTTCCTGGCGACAGCGTAGCCCAACTGCATGGGCCGGTGCTCGCCGGCCAACCTCACTCGAATCAGACGCTTGCCGTCCAGTGACAGATTGGCCTTGGGACGCACGTTGGCGATGCTGTAGCCGACGCCGTTGGCGACCATCGCCCGTACCACCTCGAGATTGCTCGACCGCATCACGATGTTCGGCGTGACGCCGGCAGGCAGGAACAGACTGAGGAAGTATTCCCGGCTCCACGGCATGTCCAGCAGGACCATGGGGTGGGTTTCCAGATCGTCCATCGTCACCGCCGACAGATTCGCGAACGGGTGATGCTCTCCCACCATCACGTAGGGCGGCAGCCGGGCCAGCGGCTGGAAGTCGATATCGTCGTTCGACACCAGATCGTAGGTCAGGGCAATGTCGATCTCCGCGCTTCGCAGCTTGGCCAATAGCTGCTCGTAGTCGCCCTCGAACTGACTGATGCGAACCCCTGGAAACGCCCGCCCGAAACCGAATACCAGCTCGGGCGTGATCATCGGTGCCAGCGAGCCGAAGCAGCCGACGCGCAGGGGCCCCCGAATGGTGTTCAGCGACTCCGAGGCGATGGTGTAGAGGTTGCTCACCTGGTCGAGAATCAGCTTCGCCTCTTTCATCACCTCGCGACCAATCGCCGTGAGCGAGACCCCCTGGGCGTGATGCCGCACGAAGAGTTGAACCCCCAGCTCGGACTCGATATGGCTGATCGCGGCCGAGATCGAGGGCGAGGAGACATGCAAGCGCTCGGACGCGCCATGCAGACTGCCTGCCTCGCCGGAGGCGACGAAGTATTCGAGTTGGCGTTGTGTGATTCGACTGAGCATGGCGGGTTCTCGATACGAAGATAGCGCTTTCGAAGCGACGATGGCGAGTTCGCAAGACGGCGCATGCAGCAGTGGCCGCGGCGTTTGACCACGAGCGTCCCGCCTCTCGGCCTCGATCATACGACAGCGTGTCTCGATGCGTCAGTGCCTGCACAGGCGCCGGCGATGCCCACGAGCCTGGCGCCGCCCCGCGCCATGCTGCATCGGAAATTCCTACGCAAGGCAACGGCAAAGGCTGTTTTACCGATCCCGCCGCGCGAGGCCATGATGGCCTCGAACGGTGAACGGCTGATCGCCATGTCTCAAGTGACCGCGTCGTATTCCGTCGACGTTCACGCGACACGACGGCATCACGAGCTGCCCGACACCACGCCTTTCGACCATCGAACGAGAGCTAAAACAATGCATAAAGCCATCGCTCTGACCCTGCTGAGTGCCAGCCTGATGGGCATCTCAAGTGCGAACGCTGCCGACAAGTTGATCGTCAGCACCTGGGGCGGCAGTTTCCGCGATCTCATCGACGAGGCCATCGGCCAGGAGTTCACCCGACAGACCGGCGTCGAGGTCGAATACGTGACCGGCGGCACCATCGACCGTCTCAACAAGGCCAAGCTGGCTGGCAGTGCCGAAACCGATATCACCTTTACCACGTCCCACGTGGGTTGGCTCTACGCCAACGACGGCCTGTTTGAGGACCTGGACATGGGCAAGATCCCCAATGCCAAGAATCTCGTGCATCAGGCCAAGCTGAGCCCGAATCACATCGGCGTGTGGGGCTACGTCTACACCATCGGCTATCGCCCGGACTTGGTGCCGGACGACATCACTTTCGACAGTTGGGAAGACCTGTGGAATCCCGAGCTCGAGGGCACCATCGCACTACCCGACTGGGATCCGAGCCATATCATCGCTGTGGCTGCCAAGCTCGAAGGTGCCGACGCCGAGCACTGGGAGGCCGGCCAGGACAAACTCAAGGCGCTCATTCCCAATATCAAGGCGTTCTATACCAACGACGCCAACAGCCAGCAGTTGATCGCCACCGGGGAGACGCCAGTACAGCTGCTGCTGTCGATGAACGCCTACCACATGATGGACGAAGGCGTGGACATCGAACTGGCGATGCCAAAGGAAGGCGCCGTGCTTGGCATCGATGCCATGGGCATCAACAAGGGCAGCGAACACGCCGATCTGGCCTACCAGTTCATGAACATCGCACTGTCGCCGGACGTCCAGGCGAAAATCGCCGAGATCAACAACGGCAGTCCGGTCGTGACCAATGCGGCAGTCGACCCGGAAATCGCCAAACTGCCGGGCATGCTGACGACGGCCGAGCAGTGGGACGCCACGCTGGACACCGATCCCAAGCTGCGGGCCGAGATGACCGCCGAATGGCGCAAGTGGTTCTCGGAAAACATCATGACGCATTGATCATTGTGACTCCAAAGGCTCAAGACCCGGCCGCCGAGGCTCTCCCCCGGTGGTCGTTTCTCCCGACCGTGCTCGATGGAAAGCCCCATGACTCGTAGACCTGCCTTCGTCGGTTGGTTCCTGCTGCCGGCGATACTCACCGCACTCGGCCTGACGATCGCCATGCTGACCGTGCTTCAGTACAGCGTGCGCGCGTACATTCCAGGCTCGCTGGACGTAGGCGGCTTCACGCTCGACAACTTTCAGGACCTGATGAAGGGCCTCTACGCACGCGCCTTTCTCAACACTGTGTGGCTGAGTTTCAAGACAGCGCTGTTCGGGCTGATGCTGAGCTACCCACTGGCCTATACGCTGGTACGCACACGCACCGCATGGTTGAAGTCGTGCATCCTGATCATCGCCATCACGCCGCTGTTCCTCGGCGAGGTGGTGCGGACGTACTCTTGGATCATCGTGCTTGGCAACAGCGGCTTCCTCAATAGCCTGCTGCTGGCCATCGGGCTGATCGACAAACCGCTGCAACTGATGTTCACCAACACCGGCGTGGTACTGGCGCTGGTCCACGTCACCATGCCGATCATGGTACTCATGCTGGCGACCGGCCTGTCGCACATCGACATCGCCTACGAAAAGGCCGCCACCAGCCTGGGCGCAAGCCCCTTCAGAGCCTTCCTGACCATCACGCTGCCGCTGTCGCTACCGGGTGTCGTCGCCAGCGTGACGACCGCCTTCGCCTGGACGTTCAGCGCCTTCGCCACACCGCAGCTGATCGGTGGCGGACGCGTGAGTACCGTCGCCACGCTGGTCTACCAGTTGGGCTTTTCGTCGCTGAACTTCCCCTTCGCCGCCGCCCTGAGCATGGCCGGCCTAGCGATGACGGTAGTGCTGCTGGCCGCGCTCAAGCGTATGACCCGACCGCTGCAGAACGTAGGGATCCACTGAAATGACTCGCTCGACCCGTGATCGATGGCTGGGCTACGCCGGACGCCTCCTGGTGGCCCTGATCCTGCTCTTCGTGCTGCTGCCGACGGTGGTGGTAGTCATCTCCTCGTTCAGCAGCACCTCGGTGCTCTTCTTCCCGCCCAAGGGCTGGTCGCTGCGCTGGTTCGAACGCGCCGTGAGCTACGACGACTTCAGAAGCGGTTTCTACTCGGGGCTGATCGTCACCGCCTGGGCCTCGACGCTCGCCGTGTTCATCGGCACGACCCTGGCAATCGTCATCCACCGCTACACATTCCGCTTCAAGGCCGTGCTGGAAGGCATCCTGCTGTCGCCGCTATTCATCCCCCATTTCACTATCGGTCTCGGCCTGCTGATGCTGGTGGCACAGTTGAATCTGGGACGCGGCTACGCGCTGGTGATCTTCTGCCATGTCGTGCTCGTGCTGCCGTTCGTGCTGCGCAGTCTGTACGTTTCGCTTCAAAACCTGGGCCAGCGGGTCGAGATGGCGGCGGCCAGCCTCGGTGCCTCGCCACTGCGGGTGGTGTGGACCATCACGGTTCCGCTGATGCTGCCAGGCCTGTTCGGCGGGTGGCTGTTCGCCGCGATTCTCTCGTTCAACGAATTCACCGCGTCACTGTTCATCACGACCCAACGCACCCAGACGCTGCCGGTGGCGATGTACAACTACGTTCGCGAGTTCGCTGACCCGACGCTGGCCGCACTGTCGGTGATCTACATCGTGATCACGGCCACTCTGCTCACCCTGGCCAACCGTTTTCTCGGTCTGGGCCGGATTCTCAACGTCGACGCACCGCGCTGAATGCGCGCTCGCGTGACCTCATCCAGGAGAGACGACGCATGACCTTTTCCATCACGGGGCGTTGCGCCGAGACCGGGCAGATGGGGATCGCCATCAGTTCCTCGAGTATCGCCGTGGGGGCCCGATGTCCCTGGCTGCGTCCCGGTATCGGGGCGGTCTCCACCCAGAACGTGACGCTACCCGCACTCGGCGAGCGAGTGCTGGCGTGTCTGGCCGAGGGCGCGTCCCCGGCGCAGGCACGGGACATGGCGCTGGCCACAGATGCCCATTGCCAATATCGGCAATTAGCGGTGCTCGACGCACAAGGCCGCACCGCCCACTTCAGCGGCGACGAGACGCTGGGCTGCCACCACGCCGTAGCAGGCGAGCAGTGCGTCGGTGCCGGCAATCTGCTGGCCAGCCGTGACGTGATCGAGGCACTGGTGCGAGCGTTCGAGACCCACCGAGGCCCGCTGGCCGACCGTTTGATCGCGGCGATGCAGGCGGCAATGACCGCCGGCGGTGAAGCCGGGCCGGTACATTCGGCGGCGCTGCTGGTGGTCGGGGAACCGAGCTGGCCGATCGTCGATTTGCGCGTGGACTGGGCGGATGAGGCGCCGATCGAGCAGTTGGCGACGCTCTGGGCAGACTATCGGCCTCAGATGCAGGACTACCTCACCCGCGCGTTCGATCCGACCCAGGCGCCCAGCTACGGCGTCCCGGGCAACGAATGAGGCAGCGGTTGGCGCCGACCGGCATGGCCCATGCGAACGTCGGCCATCGCTGTACCCGTTCCACACGCCGCACGCGATCCGCACGGTACGCCGGGTTCACGTGCAGCGCCCCATCCACATGCCGCATAGGTTCCACGCGTCATAACGGGGCTTCAAGCCTTTCAGGAAACTTGCATGACAGTCGAGAGAATCAACACGCTGGTGGTCGGTGCCGGCCAAGCAGGCATCGCCATGAGCGAGCACCTATCGCTCATGAACATTCCCCATATCGTGCTCGAGCGCGCCCGCATCGCCGAGCGCTGGCGTTCCGAGCGATGGGATTCCCTGGTGGCCAACGGACCCGCCTGGCACGACCGTTTTCCGACGCTCGCGTTCGAGGGCGTTTCACCCGACGCCTTTCCGCCGAAGGAGCGCATGGCCGACTATTTCGAAACCTACGCGGAGATGCTGAAGGCCCCGGTTCGCAACGGGATCGAGGTGCAACGGGTGGAGCGCCTGACGGGGCGACGCGGGTTCCGGGTCGAGACTTCCGAGGGCGAATACGAGGCGGACAACGTGGTTGCGGCGACCGGCCCCTTCCAGAAGCCGACCTTCCCTCGCATCATTCCAGAGACGGCCGACGTGCAGCAGTTGCACTCCTCGGCGTACAAGAATCCCGATCAGTTACCCGACGGTGGCGTGCTGGTCGTCGGCGCGGGCGCGTCCGGTTCGCAGATCGCTGAGGAGCTGCGCCAAGCGGGCCGGCGGGTCTATCTGTCGGTGGGCGAGCATTATCGGCCGCCGCGCGCGTATCGTGGGCGCGACTACTGCTGGTGGCTGGGTGCCTTGGGTCTGTGGGACGAAGTTCGTATCCGCCCGAAAAAAGCGCATGTCGCCTTCGCGGTCAGCGGTTACGAAGGCGGCCGGACCGTGGACTTCCGCCGGCTCGCCCACGCTGGCATCACGCTGGTAGGCCTGACCCGTGCCTGGGAGGCG
The DNA here is from genome assembly GCF_008298015.1 of Salinicola corii. GTDB lineage: Bacteria > Pseudomonadota > Gammaproteobacteria > Pseudomonadales > Halomonadaceae > Salinicola > Salinicola corii. The sequence goes on from NZ_VTPX01000005.1 coordinate 118,284, forward strand.
GGGCGCTTGCGCTTCGACGAGGGTCTGGCGGAGAACATCGCTCAAGGCGACCAGGCCTACTTCGACGTGCTGCGCGAAGCCGATGCGTATATCGCGCAGAATGGTCTGGATTTCCCACTGGAGCCAGAGGCCTGGGAACTCCTGCCCGATCCCGACTGCCTCACGTCCCCGATCCTCGAACTCGACCTGAAAGCCGAAGGCATCACCACCGTGCTATGGGCTACCGGTTTCCAATTCGACTTCGGCTGGCTGCAGGTCAACGCCTTCGACGACGCAGGGTTGCCGTTCCACAAGCGCGGCATCTCCGCCGAGAGCGGTATCTATTTTCTGGGCCTGCCCAATCTGGTCAATCGGGCCTCGTCGTTCATCTACGGGGTCTGGCACGACGCCAAGTACATTGCCGACCATATCGCGCTGCAGAATGCCTACATGGCTTACGAACGCGCTTGAGCAACCCAAGTGAGCGCCACGCCATGAGTCACGTCACCTGCATCGAAGATCTGCGCCGTCTGGCACGCAAACGCGTGCCGAGGATGTTCTACGACTACGTCGATGGCGGCTCGTGGACCGAGTCAACCTATCGCGCCAACGAGCGCGACCTCCAGCGCCTCGAGTTCCGTCAACGCGTGGCCTGCGACATCGCCCACCGCAGTCTGGACTCCACGATGGCGGGGCAATCCGTCTCCATGCCAGTGGCCATCGCCCCCACCGGGCTGACGGGAATGCAGCGCGCCGATGGTGAGATCCTCGCGGCGCGGGCGGCAAAACACGCTGGCATCCCGTTCACGCTGTCAACGATGAGTATCTGCTCGATCGAGGCCGTGTCCGACGCCACCGGAGACCATCCGTTCTGGTTTCAGCTCTACGTCACGCGTGATCGTCGATTCAGCGAGGCGCTGATCGAGCGCGCCCGTGCCGCTCGCTGTTCGGCGTTGATGGTCACCATGGATCTCCAGGTCTTCGGTCGACGGCACAAGGACCACAAGAACGGTCTCTCGGTGCCGCCACGACTCACGCCGAAACATCTTCTCGACCTCGCGTGCAAACCGCGCTGGTGCCTGGGCATGCTCGGCACACGACACCGCCAATTCGGCAATATCGTCGGCCACGCCCACGGCGTCGACGACATTCAATCACTGGTGGCGTGGACGCAGGAGCAGTTCGACCCCGCCTTGTCTTGGACGGACGTGGAGTGGATCAAAAAGCGCTGGGGCGGTCCGTTGATCGTCAAGGGCATCCAGCACCCCGACGATGCCCGTTTGGCGGTGGAAAGCGGCGCCGACGCCGTAGTAGTCTCCAACCATGGCGGTCGGCAACTGGACGGCGCGGCATCGTCCATCACCACGTTGCCGGAGATCGTCGAGGCGGTGGGCGCGACAACGGAGATTCATTTCGACAGCGGGATACGTTCTGGCCAGGACGCGCTCAGGGCGTTGGCGCTCGGCGCGCGAGGCGTCTACATCGGCCGCGCCATGCTCTATGGACTCGGCGCTCTTGGTGAGGAGGGCGTAACTCGGGCACTGACCATCCTTCACGATGAGCTGGACCTCTCAATGGCGTTCTGTGGTCACACGGATATCCGGGATGTGAACCGGGAAATTCTGCGGAGGCGGTGATGAAGCTCTCTTCCCTTCTTTACGAAGCGGGGGCGCGAGGTGGTTCATTTCCCCACCAACTGGAGAGTCGGTAATAGATTCGTAAGTCACGACGCCCCCGGAAAATGCTCGAGCAGTGACTCCCACGCAGTCAGCCGCAGCCCGCACTTCTAGCCGGCATCCCGACGGACACGCTTCAGCCAGCGCTGCTTGGCGTACTTGCGCAGGTTGTGCACGTTGTCGGTCTCGTCGACGATGTCCTGGCCCAGGATCGTCTCGATCACGTCTTCCATGGTGATCAGCCCGACCCAGTTGCCATGGTCGTCGTAGACCACGCGCAGATGGTTGTGATCCTTGAGCATGGCGATGAAGACATGCTCGACGCTATCGGCTTCGTCGACGATGGCGATCGGATGCATCAGTGCCTTGAGCTTCTGCTCGTCATCGGCGTGATAGGTATCCGCCTTGTGCACATAACCTAGGGCGTCTTCGGCGCCGTCCATGACCGGAAAGCGCGTGAACTGCGTCTTGCCGTAACGCTGATCGAACTCGGCCACGGTCATGTCGGGCGTCACCGTTTCGCACACGGTCCGCGGCGTCATCACGTTCTTCACCAGAATCTCGTGCAGGTTGAGAATATTGGTGATGGTACGGGTCTCATCGGCATCCAGCGCCTTCTCTTCCAGGCCGATTCTCGCCAGTGCCTTGATCTCCCCGCGCATGTCGACGTCATTCTCGCTCTTGGCGATGCGATTGGTGATCATCTCCGAAAGCCAGATGAACGGCAGCAGCACCAGTACCATGACGCGCAAGGTCGGCGGCAGAAAGGGGGCCAGGCCACGCCAGTAGCTCGCCCCGATGGTCTTGGGAATGATCTCCGAGAACACCAGGATGCCGAAGGTCATCAATGCCGAAGCGATCGCCACGTGAGCATCGCCGAACACGACAGCCACCTGGGCGCCGACACCCGTGGCACCGACAGTGTGCGCAATCGTATTGAGGGTCAGGATCGCCGCCAGCGGCCGATCGATATTCGATTTGAGCTTGTTGAGCTTGTCGTGAAGCTTGGGGCGGGTGTCCTTGAGCTGCGCGATGTAGCTCGGTGTCAGCGAGAGCAGCGCGGCTTCCAGCACCGAACAGACGAAGGAGAAACCGATCGAGAGAACGACGAATGCCGTCAGCAGAAACATGAGGGGTCGCTATGTGACTTGTGAGGACTCTTTATCCTGACTTGTCACGCGGCTGTCAATGACCTCGCGGAGAAATCCGCCGACATCCGGCCGGACGCCGGCGTGAGCTATGCTGACAACTCGCTACGCAGGGACGGTCAATCATGCATATTGCAGTCGAAGGCCCGATCGGCGCCGGCAAGACCACACTGGCTCGTCAACTGGCCACCTATCTCGAGTGGGCACGCCGAATTCCCGTGCGTCTGTCGCTGGAAAACTATCAGCGCAATGCGTTTCTGGCTGACTTCTACGCCACCCCTGATCGCTGGGCGCTAGCGGCCCAGCTTGATTTCCTGGTCTCCCGTCACAAGCAGCTCGAAGCTTTGCCGACCACCGGTGACGAAGTGATAGTCGCCGACCATACGCTACTCAAGGATCGCATTTTCGCGGACCTGGTGCTGCAAGGCCGAGAACTGGCCCTTTACAGAGAGATCGCGGATGCCATGCCCGTGGGCGGTTCCCGTCCCACGCTCATGATCTATCTCGACATCGAGACCGACACGCTACTTTCCCGCATCGCCAAACGCGGCCGCGACTTCGAAACATCGATCACCGCGGCCTACCTGCACGACCTCCATCAGCTGTATCGGCGCTATCTCGCACGCTCCGAGGTGCCGGTGCTGACGGTCGATGCCGACCTGGTCGATCCGGGTTCGGATGAGCAACTGGCGGCGCTGTGGCAACGTATTCTCCGCGCGCATCCAGGTTCGGATCGCCAATGAACAAGTCGGGCTAGGCTCGGCGTTGCAGCTGGGTATACTGGAAACCATGACAACCAAGACTCCCTTCTCGCTAGATCACGCCGCCCTGCTGGAAGAACTGGCGGCCACCGACAATCTGCTCGTCATCCAGGATCTGGACGGGGTCTGCATGGGACTGGTCGGCAATCCGTTGACGCGTCGGTTGGAGCGGCGCTACCTCGATGCCACCCGTCGACTCGATGGGCACTTCTTCGTGCTGACCAACGGCGAACACATCGGCTCCCGCGGCGTGAACGGCATCGTCGAGGCGCAGTTCGAGACGCCGGATCGCCCCGGCGAGCAGGGCCGCTACCTGCCCGGGCTGGCGGCCGGCGGCGTGCAGTGGCAGGACCGTTTCGGGGCGGTGTCGCACCCCGGCGTGAGCGACGCCGAGCTGGCGTTTCTGGAGGCGTTTCCCGTCCAGGCGGAGGCATTTCTCGAGTCGCTGCTGTCGCGGCCACCCTATGACCTTTCGTCGGAGGCGAGACGCGATCTGATTGCCGCGGCGGTACTCGACAACATCGCCTCGCCGACGCTCAACCTCAACGTCTTCCACCGCCACTGGCAGGCGACGCCAGCGTACTATCGGGCACTGCAGGCCGACATCGCCGAGTTCATGCACGCGCGGCTCGAAGCCGCTCGCCAGGCGGGGCTGGATGACGCCTTTTTCATCCACTACGCGCCCAATGCCGGCCATGACGCCGACGGCAACGAGCGCCTGCGACAGGGCGACGAAAACGGAGAAGGTGCCGGCACCACCGATTTCCAGTTGATGCTGCGCGGTGGCGTCAAAGAGATCGGCGTGCTGGTCATCCTCAACCGCTATTACCATCGTCACACGGGGCACTACCCGTTGGGCGAGGCGTTCAACGCCCGCGAGGCGCCCCGCGATCACAAGGCGCTGCTGCGACTGGCCAGCGACCATTTCGATCCCGCGCTGATGCCGCGCATCGTCGGGGTGGGAGACACCGTGACGTCGTTCATTCCCTCTGGCGATGCGCGCGGCGAGCGCCAGCGCGGCGGCAGCGACCGCGGTTTTCTGACCATGATCCAGCAACTGGGCGAAACCTTCGGCAGCGACAACCGCGTGCTCTACGTCGACAGCAGCGGTGGAGAAGTTCGGCGCCCCGGCGTCGATGCCGAGCGGCTGGCGCGCCATGCCGGGAATCCCGACATCGAGGTCTGGCCGGCGCTGGAGGGGATCAGTGATGCCGAGGACCCGTTGACGCTGGATGCGATCTTCCCGGCGGGTCACACGCAGTACATCGATTTCTTCTGCGAACTGGCCGCGCGGCGCTGAGCCCCGGTCGTTGAATCAGCGCCAGTCCCTCGCGTTCAGCAACACCGTGCCGGAGAGATGATCCAGGGTCGGCTCGGGTGTCAGCGACCCGCTCAGCGTCACTGGCAACAACCCTATTGACACCCCATCCTTGCGAAGCGTCACCAGCGTTGCCTCGGCGGCACTCCCGGTGGAGGCGGCGGTCATCTGCCGCGGCAGAGCGAAACCGATCGATCTGGCCTGCGCGGAGACGAGCAGCTCCCGCCCCTGCACGGTAAGGCGTAGAAGCTCCCCCGTCGGCAGCGTCACCTCGGTCTGGCGCCCGGCACTCACGTCGACGGCGTTCAACAGCAGATCGAACCCTTCGAGCGCGACGCCCGTCGAGCCCGAATAGACGCGCGAGTAGCGATCACTGCCGGCAGTGGCCGCCAAGGAGGGATCCAGCCCCCAGGCCCGGGCCAACGGCCCGATGCCCGATGGCGCCTCGCTCGCCGGCATGCCGCCCGTGGGCGCCACCCGTCCCAGTTCGCCGGCGTCCTCCAGATACCTCAGCGCCGCCAGGGCTTGGCCGGTCTGCTCCGCGTCTCTCGCCGGTTGCTCGACGATCGCCAGGAAGCGATTGCCCTGGCTGCGAATCGATGTCCATTCGGCCCCCTGGGGACCGAAGCTTGCCACCAGCATCGTCACGACAGGAACCGCTGCCATCAGCCGGATATCGCCGCGTGAGCGCCGAAAAACCTGCAGCAGCACCACCACCGCCAGCACGGTCGCCAGGGCGGCAAGCAGATAGCGCTCCGGCGTCACGCCATAGGCGCCGATTCGCTGCGCGACAGCGATGACGACGAGCACGAGCGGCACCGGCAACACCCATGGCCAGTAGCGCAGCAAGACACGCACGAGGGCGCGTTCTTCGCGCATGAAAGGCCGGCATACGATCAGAGCGACGAGCAGGCAAACGCCGAAGCCGGAAACCAGCCAACCGCTCTGCCCATTGGGCAAGCCCCCGCCCAACAGGCACTTCACGGCGTAGGCGTGAAGGATGAGGGCGTAGACGAGAATCAGCGGTGCGGCGATCCATTCACCTAGCGCGCCAATCGCGCGGGCGGAGAGCCTATCGAGTCGGCAATCGTCGGCCAGGTAGAACGAATCCGGTATCAGTGCCAGCCAGAAGAGTGGCGCGAAGAGTAGCGCCGTGATGGCGGCAATGTGAGCATAGAGCTGGAACGGCACCTCGAGCCCGAACAGCAGATTCAGGCTGACGAAGACCAGCGAGAGGCCGATACCGAGCAAGTTCCAGCCGATGCAGGAGAGCAGAAACGCGAACGTCAGCCGCCCCAGGAATCCTCGGAATGCCGTGCCGGAGCCTCCCGCGAGATAGGGCGACAGCGGAACCAGCGCGACGAGAGCAAACGCCAGCAGCCACGTCGAGGTATGCAGTGCGTCCTGAAACCAGACCAGGCAAAACCCAAATGCTCCGGCGATCACCGCCGTGAGCTGGCGCATGCCCGCACCGACCATCTCGCGTCGGGACGCCAAGGCTTCAAGACCAAGCGTAGCCGAAAGCGCGGCCAACGCGGCACATGCCAGCCCCATCAGCGCACGCCACACTAACGCCGCTGACCCGATCTCCTCGATCAACAGATTGGCGACGAACGTCGCCACCAGAAGCAGCGCGATGACCACCGGGAAACGCACCAGCACGTCCCGGTAGCTGGCCATTTCGCGCAGGCGTTGCCGCAGACGGTTACCGATCGACGCCGACATCGAGGATCAACCGGTCACCCGGCCAGGACCCCGTCAACCAGCGCCTTGGCCTCCTCCTGGATACGCTTGAGATGAGCCTCGCCCTGGAAACTCTCGGCGTAAATCTTGTAGACGTCCTCGGTACCGGAGGGGCGCGCGGCGAACCAGCCAGCATCAGTGACCACTTTCAGGCCACCGATGGCGGCACCGTTGCCTGGAGCCTCGGTCAGTTTGCGGGTGATCGGGTGGCCGGCCAGCGTGTCGGCGGTGACCTGCTCCGGCGACAGCTTGCCGAGCCTGGCTTTCTGCTCGCGGTTGGCCGGCGCATCGACGCGTTCATAGACCGGCGCACCGAAGCGTTCGGTCAGCGCCTGGTAGCGTTCGCCCGGGTCCTTGCCGGTGACAGCGGTGATCTCGGCGGCGAGCAGGCCGAGAATGATGCCATCCTTGTCGGTGGACCACGGCTTGCCGTCCAGGGTCAGGAACGAGGCGCCGGCGGACTCTTCGCCCCCGAAGCCGAGGCTGCCCTCGATCAGGCCATCGACGAACCATTTGAAGCCCACCGGCACCTCGACCACGTCCCGCCCCAGCCCTTGTGCGACGTGATCGATCATCGACGACGATACCAGCGTCTTGCCGATGGCGGCTTGGCCGCTCCAGTTCGGACGGTGGGTGAAGAGGTATTCGATGGCGACGGCGAGATAGTGGTTGGGATTCAGCAGCCCGCTCGAGCGGGCGACGATGCCGTGGCGATCGTGATCGGTATCGCAGGCGAACGAGACGTCGAAGCGATCCTTGTTCTCGATCAGGCCGGCCATGGCGTAGGGCGACGAGCAGTCCATGCGGATCTTGCCGTCCCAGTCGACGCGCATGAAGCGGAAGGTCGGATCGACGGTGGTCGAGATCACTTCCAACGGCAGGTCGTACTTCGCGGCGATCCGCGGCCAGTAGTGCACCCCGGCCCCGCCCAGCGGATCGACGCCGAACTTGAGTCCGGAGTCGCGGATCGCAGCCATGTCGATGACCTTGTCGAGGCCACCGACGTAGCTGTCGATGAAATCGAAACGCTGGGTGGTCGGTGCCTTCAGCGCGTCGGCGTAAGCGACGCGGCGAACGCCCTCGAGCCCGTCGGCGAGCAGTTCGTTGGCCCGTTCCTGGATCCACCTGGTGACGTTGGTATCGGCCGGCCCGCCATTGGTGGGGTTGTACTTGAACCCGCCGTCCCCCGGCGGGTTGTGCGACGGCGTGATCACGATGCCGTCGGCCAGACCGTCGCTGCGGCCCTGGTTGTGAACCAGAATGGCGTTGGAGATCGCCGGCGTCGGCGTATACCCCACCTCGCCACCGGTCTCGTTGCAACCGGCGTCGATGCGCGTCTCGACGCCGTTGGCCGCCAGCACTTCCAGTGCCGAGACGAATGCCGGCTCGGAGAGCGCGTGGGTATCCATGCCGATGAACAGCGGGCCGTCGACGCCCTGCGCTTCGCGGTACTCGCAGATCGCCTGGGTCGTGGCCAGGATGTGCCATTCGTTGAAACTGGCCTTCAGCGAGGAACCGCGATGGCCCGAGGTGCCGAAGGCCACCTGCTGGCCCGGGTCGCTGGGGTCCGGCCGCTCGCTGTAGTAGCGTGACACCAGGCGCGGAATGTTGGTTAGGCCGTGCTCGTCCGGCAAGCGTCCTGCTTGGGAAGCGATGCTCATCGTCAGTTCCTTTCGATGGTCTGGGGAGGGATGCCTTCCTTATAGCAGACCATCTTCACGGCCCGACAGGCAAGATGAGCTCGCCCATGCTCCCGACCGATACCCCGGTATCACCGGCCGGGTTGCCGATGTTTCACGTTTTACTGACAGGTTGCCGCCAGGGCGTCGCGATCGGCCGACGCTTCCGGCCGCGTCCTGACCGCAACCAGGATCAACGCGGTAGCGGCCAGCAGCAGCGTGCCGGCCGTCGCACAGACGCCCAGAACCCCGCCGATATCGAACATCACGCCGCCGACCGCGGCGCCCAGGGCGATCGCCAACTGGATCGAGGCCACGATCAAGCCGCCGCCGCTCTCAGCCTCGTCCGGCACGACACGCGTGATCCAGGTCGACCAGGCGACCGGTACGGCGCCGAAGGCGAAGCCCCACAGCGCGACCATGAGTGCATCGGTCCCCATCGAGAAGCCGCCCAGCGTGGCCAGCAGCCAGCCCAGCGAGCCCATGATCAGCGGCATCAGCAGCAGCGTCAGGCGCAGACTGCGCTCGAGCAGATAGCCCGCAGCCAGGGTCCCGACGAAGTTCGCCACGCCGAACGCCAGCAGGGTCGACGAAAGCGCATTGATCCCCATGTGCGACACGCCCTCGAGAAACGGACGGACGTAGGTAAAGAAGGCGAAATGGCCGCAGAACACCAGCAGGATGGCCACGATACCGACCACCATGCCCGGCCGTTTCATCACGCTCACCAGCGTGCCGAGCGGCGTCGGATGCTCCGGTGTCATGCGCGGCAGGGTGACGTACTGGAAGACCAGCGTCAGCACCGATATCGCGGTGGCGAGCAGAAAGACGTTGCGCCAGCCCACCAGGTCGCCGAGATAGCTGCCCAGTGCGGCGGCACTGATGGTGGCGATGGGCACGCCGGTGAACAGCAGGGAGAGCGCGCGCGGGACGTCGTGCTCCGATACCAGCCGCATCACGGTAGCGGCGGAGAGCGCCCAGAATCCGCCCAGCGCCACGCCCAGCAGCACCCGCCCGGCCAATAGCCAGATCAGGTCCGGCGAGTAGGCGACCAGCAGGTTGGCGGCGATCATTAGCCCGGAGAACGCCAGCAGCACGTGGCGACGATCGAGTCGCTGGGTGACGGAGGTCACCAGCAACCCGGACAGCAGCGCCACCACCGCCGTCACCGTGACGGCCTGCCCCGCCTGGCCCTCGCTGATCGCCAGCGAATCCGCCATCGGGGTCAGCAGGCTGGCCGGCAGGAATTCAGCCATGACCAGGCTGAAAACCCCCATCGTCAGCGAGAATACGGCAAGCCAGCGCGACGGCACCGGCGGCTTGTCCGTGGCGTGTTGAGCATCTTGCGTCGTCATGTCGATATTTCCGATTGAAGGCTTGGGATGCTGCATAGACTAAAGTAGGATTTCAGGATCATCTATCACCAAAGCTCCGACATGATTGATCAAAAGTCCGAGATTTTGACCGACATCGGCTCGCCCGCCCGCTCCAGCGAATGGATCAACGAGCTGCTCCTTGGCATGCGCCTGTCGGGGCTGAACTATCGATGCGTCCAGATGGCGCCCCCTTTCGGCATCCGTTTCGACACCGATAGCCAGTGCGCCCAGTTTCACTTTGTCGCCCAGGGGCCGGTCATGCTGCGGCTCCGAGACGAAGAGCAGGTTCTGGAGACGGGCGACGCCGTGCTGCTGCCGCGGGGAGGGCAGCACTGCCTGCTCTCTTCACCCGAGGTGGAGAGCCGTGACATCGGGCAGATCGATGCACTGCCGCTTTGCGCCGGCTTCAGCTGCGTCGGTGAGGGCTCGCCAACCGATGGCGGCGTTCCCCCCGTGCGCCTGTTCAGCGGCTGCATGCAGTTCGACCTGGGCGGCATGCAGCCCTTGATCCCGATGATGCCGGCGGTGATGCACGTGGGAACGCTGCTCTCCCGCTATCCGGAGATGCTGCCGATGCTCGAGGCGATGGCGCGGGAGTCGGGACTCGAGCGCGCGGGTGCCGCGGGCATTCTCTCGCGGCTGGCAGACGTGGTCGCCGCCAGCATCGTGCGAGGCTGGGTCGAGTGCGGCTGCGCGGAAGTGGGCGGCTGGGTCGAGGCGCTGCGCGACCCGCGCCTGGGCAAGGTGATCGCTGCCGTCCATCGCCAACCTGGGCGCCACTGGAGCGTGGCCGCCATGGCAGCGGAAATGGGCAGTTCACGCTCGGCCTTCGCCGAGCGCTTCCGCACTGCCTTGGGCGTTTCGCCGCTGGGCTACGTGACGCAGCTACGGATGCGACTCGCCACGCAGTGGATTCGCGAGAAGCGTCTCTCCATCGATCAAGTCGCCTGGCAGTTGGGCTACGGCTCCCAGGCAGCCTTCAGCCGCGCGTTCAAACGCGCCACCGGAAAGACGCCGGGCATGGTGCGCTCGCACTCGGGAGCTACGAGAATTACCGTTACACCGTCGGAATCTCTTTGACCCGCTCAGATGAGCCCATCACTATAAAAGTGGACTCGTAGACGGTTGAGAGGTTAGCGGTTTGAAAAAGGAAAGAGCGCCCACGATTCGTGATGTGGCCAAAGCAGCTGGTGTTGGAATGGGCACCGTCTCGCGAGTCATCAATGATAGTGGCTATGTGGGCAAGGAGACCCGCCAACGAGTCCAAGAAGCCATCGAGTCGCTTTCCTTCAAGCCAAACTTTATTGCCAGCGGGATGCGTTCGAATAGGCTACGTAGTATCGGGGTCATCGTCAGTGACATTACCAACCCCATGTTTGCCGCCATTGTTCAAAAAGCGCAGCAGATTCTGCTGGAAAATGACTATCAGCTTTTCCTAGGGGTTACCAACGATGACCCGGAGCTAGAAGTTCAATTATTCCAGACGCTCGAACATCAGGGCGTCAGCGGCATAATGGCCACACTGAATGATGATTCCTCTCCTCAGACGGCCGCGATGATCGAAAGCCTTGGCGTGCCGGTCGTCCTTCTCAATCGCGCGTTGGTACATGGAAAGGCCACTGTCGTGGCCAGCGAGCAGGAAACCGGGTGCCGGCAAGCGATAGATCACCTCGTCGAGCAGGGCCATCGCAGCATCGGGTTGTTAATCACGGATCAAACTACACTTCCAGGCCGCGAACGCCATAGCGCCATTACCTCCGCGCTGGCTCGGCATCGACTCGCCCCGCCACCGGAATTGGTCGCTACCGTGCGACACGACGTGTCGAGCGGATACCAAGCAATGGCAAAGCTGATGACACTCGAAATGCGACCCTCCGCCGTCGTCGTGGGAAGTAACCGCGCCCTGATAGGCGCACTCGACTACCTGCGGCAAAACCATCTACGCTACCCGCAGGATGTCTCGATCATCGGCTTCGATGAAACCGACGTCACACGCCTACTCTCTCCAGCCATCACAATCGTCAACCGAGACTATGGCGCTCTCACCACGACAGCAGTGGATCTGTTGCTTCAACGAATCAACAAGCCCCTGAGAAAGACCGAAACCGTATTGCAGCCGACATGGCTGGAGAAACGGGAATCGGTGAGCAAAATGGCGGATCAGGCCGGCACCTGACCACCAGGATCGGTGTTCTTTACTGATCCACCACGGAGCCATCCACGTGAAGACGTGTATTGACCTCCCGGCGTCGATAAGGGAACCGTTCACAAACATCTTCGACCAGCGCGATTCCCAAACCGGGGTACCTGAGCGCAGGGATAAAGCCACTCTCCGCCTTGGGCACCCAGGTCACCATATCGCTCTGCTTGAAGGAGCTAGGATCGACGGCCTCATCGCTGGTGTAGCGTTCGGTAGCCGATACGGTCTCATGATCCGGCAACTCCATCACGGCAAAGTTATCCACTGCCACGGAAAGCTGCAGGCAGGCGACGGAGCTCACGGGACTCAACGGATTGTGAGGTACGATTGCTACCCCGTGAGACTCTGCAATTGCGGCGATCTTGCGCGCGCCACTGATACCGCCGCACAAGCAGACACTGGTTCTGGCGTAACTCATGGCTTTACGTGACAGCAGCATTTGGAACTCTTGAATCGTATGAATACGCTCCCCGGTGGCGATAGGCACGGTCGTCTTGCTAGCCACCAGTCCCATCGCATCGAAGTTATCCGCAGGAATCGGATCCTCAAGGAAAAAAGGCCGGTACGGCTCTACTGACTGGGCAAAGGCGATCGCTTCTCCGGGTTTCATGCGGCGATGGAGTTCTAGGCAAAGATCTACCTCGTCACCTACCGCTTCCCTCAGCTTTGCGACACGATCCGTTGCCTCATTGATCAGCTGCGCATAGGTCATGAAATAGGGCTTATTACGCGGCTCGTCCAGAAATGGGGAAAGATGGCCGACTGCGGTGTAACCCTGAGACTTGGCTTTCAAACATTCGTCAATTAGCTCTTCCGTGGTTTCTCCACTGACATGGTAGTAAGCACGGACTTTCCGCCGGGATTCTCCGCCAAGAAGCGTATGGATCGGAGCGTCGAACCATTTCCCGGCAATATCCCACAATGCGATATCGATAGCACTGATTGCTCCCATAATAGCCGCACCGCGGAAGTGAAAAGAGCGATAGAGATACTGCCAGTGATGCTCGATATGCAGTGGATTCTTGCCAATCAAATACTGTTTGAACGTTTGCATGGCCTCTGCCGAGGCATCCAGAAACCCCCACGCGCCGGATTCTCCAATACCGGATATTCCCTCATCTGTCGTAACGCGCACATAGAGAAAGCGATTGGCCGGCAATATTTCAACCTGAGTAATTTTCATTGATTCATCCTTGCAGCAATCGTGACTTCAAAACAATAAGAAACCGGCAATCAAAAGGATTAGCGCACCACCGAGTCGGGAAGATATTTGAGCAAATGGCATCAACTCCATTCGATTGGCAGCGGACAGCACGGCCACATCACCGGTCCCTCCCATATTCGCCATGCACAGACCAGCAGTAATAGCAGCCTCAATAGGATAGAACCCAACCAGCTTACCTGCGACACCGGCTCCCAATGCCGCGCCGATAACGACACCGAGGATAATCAGGACATAACTAATACTTATCGTCCCTAAGACAGCGCCAATATCAGTATAGACAATACCGATTCCGGTCAAAATAACGATGACAAAGTTTTGAATACAAAATTCATACCATTGCCTCGCACCATCAACGACAGCTTGTGGAACGATATTGGTAACCTTGATAATTGCTACGGAGAGAATCATCAACGCATAAGGATGGATGGGAATGAAAATATGTAGAACATAACCCAGCGCCAGAAAAGCGCAGGAAATCACCAGTCCGGCCCCCATCTTCCCGACATCAAGCGGGGCTTTTTCTTCAGGCTCATACTCAAAGTTCTTGAGTATTTTTCCGTTTCCCGAAAGGCTGGGGAATCGCTTCCCCAACATGTTGAGCAAACTGCCGATGATAAGCGCAAAAACATTACCTAATGCTAACGCAGGTACCAAAATGGATATGTAATAGGCAGGATCATTACCTAATGCCGAAGCATACATCTGGGACATTGGGACCGCTCCGGCGCCCATTCCACCGCCCATGATGGGCAGCGCGATGACCATAACCGCCTCACGTAGATCGAAGCCAACGATGGCAGCTACGATTACCGCTATCAATGCTGACCCGAAAACCGCCGCGAGCAGCGGAATGATATATCGAACACCTGCGTAAACGAGCACTTTGGAATTGATGCCGAGGATGCTCCCTGTGATCAAGCCTGCTATCACGAAGTTCAAGAAGCCTCCACCGACCATGAACTCATTGACAGCGTCTAGTGTCTTTCCTGGAATCAAGTCAAAATAAACCATGATCGCGGGCACGAAGATTGCGACAATCGCACCGCCACCAAAGAAAGATCTGATAATGGGTGTCCTATCACCAATCCATCCCAGAATGGAACCTAACGATATAAGAAATATCAAACTGCCGACCATCCCGCCCGGCATTGACCCTGTGTAAGTCGCAACACCAGTGACAACAAACAATACAATGAAACAGCTAATAGGCATATTATATAGCGATAGATTGGCTAAACCTCCGCCACTGACTGGCTTTGCACTCGTCGACATAGCGCCCCCGTGTGAAAGAAACCCCTGTTGATGATGCTTCCCACTCCAACGCTTCATCTCAAATTCCATGAGAATGAGTCCGATAAACCTCACATGGAAACGTTTCCATAAAAACTTAAGGCAACTGGCCGAACGAATGCAATTGCCATCTGAAAAACGTGAGTCGGGAACCATTTTTGGAGAAATTCACAAGAGAGGCTGGATCATGCTCGCGCGCTCAAAATAACCAATAAAAAACAACAAGTTAAATTTAATAACTTGTCATTGGAGGCTGATGAATAGGAACCGAATATGCGACCAATGTCTAAACAAAAATGGTTCGTCACGGGAGGCACGACATGGTGATCTGGACGTTCAGAGACCTCAATTTCGCTATGGAAAAGACCTGGGGCGTCTCTTCTCGAGGTCGTTCCCGCCATGACCAGAATGACAAGAGCGGATCGAAAAACAACGACAGCCTGCCCAATGCACAGGATTTTGGCCGCCTGTAGTACGTTTCATCTGGTCGGTATCGAATAGACTCAGGGCATTAGAAGACGCATATCATTAATCTCGAAGAAGAAGCTGATATTCTAAAGATCGCTAGTTTGTCGCAGTAACCAGCGCTTCCTGCATCCATATGGTAAGGCGCATTGATTACCGAATAGTTGCTCTCACTTCGCGTCAGACGGTCAATATCACAGTGGTGAATTTGCAGACCGAAGATTCTTCCGCTCAGCCTATTCCTTTAAGACGCATCGGCTATCGTTGTACTGTCGCAGCCACACTCACTAGACTGAAGCGACTGCCTGCCTCGACGGATCGTTATCATACCCTTGTTTAGCCGTGACCGATTTTCCCGCGCTCGAACCTCCGAATCGCCGGGCGATATCGTCCACGACGACACCCTTCGCCTGCCTGCAGAGCCCGTCGTCCCCGGGGATGTGAGCGCGCACCACGACGTCTACAGCGACGAGCGCTTCTGGCGCAAGCTGAGCGCGCCGGCCGCGAAGTGGCCTTGAAAGCGCTCCAGTTCTACCTCTTGCTCAAGCGTCCCGATGTGCCGTTCTGGCAAAATCGACGATCGTCGGGGCGCAGCTACGGATGCGACTCGCCACGCAGTGGATCGCCGAGCGGCAAGTGTCGATCGAGCAGGTCGCCGAACGCCTCGGCTACGGCTCCCAGGCCGCCTTCAGCCGCGCCTTCAAGCGCGCCACGGGCAGAACACCGGGCGCGGTGCGCAGTCATTGAGAGGCTGGCTCACTCTCTCGCCATCGGCGGCGTCAGTCGCGGCAGCCGCGCCTCCAGCAGGCGTGCCACCGCCATCACCCGGTCGTCGCGGTAGCGCGGGCCGACCAGATGCAGGCCAACCGGCAAGCCATGGTCATCCAAGCCACAGGGAAGCGATGCGGCGGGCTGCTGAGTGAGGTTGAACGGGTAGCTGAACGGGGTCCAGTCGACCCAGTCGACGTAGCCGCTGCCTGGCGGCACGTCATGACCGACGGCGAAGGGCGAGAGCGGCAGGGTCGGTGTCACCAGCAGATCGAACTCGCGGTGGAATTCGGCCATGTGAGCCGTGAGCGCCGTTCGCGCTTCGCGAGCGACGAGATAGTCGGTCAGCGTGAGCGTCTTGCCATGCTCGGCAATGGCACGCAGGCCGGGATCGAGCGCGTCCCGCCGGGCGTCGTCCAGCCCGTCCAGCAGGCGCGAGGCACCGGCGTGCCAGAGCGTATCGAAGGTCGCCTTGGGCGAGTCGAAGCCGGGATCGACCTCGACTACCTCCGCGCCCAGCGCCGTCAACGCTTCGACCGCGGCATCCACCGCGCGCAGGATGTCCGGCGCCACCGAGATGTAACCCAGATCCCGGCTGTAGGCAATGCGCATGCCTTCGAGGTTCCGTGGCTCGGTCGCCAGCCAGTCGATCGGACAGACAGTGCCGGCGTAGCCGTCCCTGGCGTCGGGCTGGGCGATGACCGAGAGCATCAGCGAACTGTCGGCGGCGGTGCGGGTCATCGGTCCCAGGTGGGAGAGCGTGCTCATCGCGCTGGCCGGCCACTGCGGAATCCAGCCGAAGGTCGGCTTGATACCGAAGGTGCCGGTAAATCCGCAGGGAATGCGAATCGAGCCGCCAGCATCACTGCCCTGATGCAGCATGCCCAGGTTGAGCGCGGCCGCAGCGCCGGCCCCCCCGGAAGAGCCCCCGGCCGTGAGTTCGGGATTCCAGGGGTTGCGCGTCACCCCGTAGAGCGGGTTGTCGGTGACGCCTTTCCAGCCGAATTCAGGCGTGGTGGTCTTGCCCAGCAGCACCGCACCGGCCTTGCGCATATGGGCAGTGAACGGCGCATCGATCTCCCAGGGGCCCTCCGCCGGCGTGGTGGTCGAGCCCTTGCGCGTCGGCATGCCGGCGGTCAGGGTCAGATCCTTGATCGTGCCGGGTACGCCATCCAGCGCCCCCACAGGCTCGCCTCGCCGCCAGCGCTGTTCGGATGCCCGCGCCGCGTTCAGGGCCCCTTCGGTATCGACATGGCAAAACGCGTTGACGACCGGGTTGTGACGCTCGATTCGTGCCAGGCAGTCCCGGGTCAGTTCCAGCGGCGAGAGCTCGCCGCGCTTGAATAGTGCCAGTGCCTCGCGCGCTGACAGTTCGGCGAGTCTGGTCGCCTGGATATCGGGATTCATTCGCTCACCCCGGCCAGACTCAGCGTTGCGTGCAGCAGCACGTTGGCGCCGGCAGCGATGTCTTCCGGCGTCGCGTACTCGGCTTCGTTGTGGCTGATGCCTTTCTCGCAAGGGATGAAAATCATCGCGGCGGGGGCGACGTCGCCGATGAATACCGCGTCGTGCCCGGCGCCGCTGACGATATCGCGATGCGCATAGCCGCCCGCCAGCGCACCCTGTCGCACCGCTGCGATGCAGGCGGAATCAAAGTGCTGCGGCGGATAGTCCGCCGTCGGCGTAACGTCGATGCCGAGGCCGCTGTCGCCGACGATCTCGTCCAGCGCTCGCCGGAACTCGGCGACCATGGTCTCGAGCACTTCGCTCTCGCTGTGGCGAAAATCGACGCTGAGAATGACCTGGCCGGGAATCACGTTGCGGGAGTTGGGCAGTAGCTGGAAGGCCCCCACGGTGCCTCGCCCGTCGGGCTGATGCGCCAGGGCGATCCGGTTGACCGCCTCGACGACGCGGGTCGCGCCGAGCAGCGCATCCCGGCGCAGATGCATCGGTGTCGAGCCGGCGTGGGCCGCCATGCCGGTCACCGTGACATCGAACCACTTCAGTCCCAGCGCCCCGGTCACCACGCCAATGGTCTTGCCCTCGTCCTCGAGGATCGGCCCCTGCTCGATATGCGCTTCGAGATAGGCCGCAAACTGGCCGGGGCGATTGGCATCGTCCCCGACGTATCCAATCGCCTCGAGCGCTTCACCCGCGGTGATGCCGTCGACATCCTTTCGCGACAACGCATCTTCCAGCGTCACCTGGCCGGCGAAGACGCCGGAGCCCATCATGCAGGGCGCGAAGCGGCAACCCTCCTCGTTGGTCCAGGAAACCAGCTCGATCGGTCGATCGGTATCGATCCGCTGGGCGTTCAGCGTACGAATGACTTCCAGCGCCGCCAGCACGCCGAAGCAGCCGTCATACTTGCCGCCGGTGGGCTGGGTGTCGATATGACTGCCGATGACGATCGGGTCGGCGCCATTATCGCGTCCAGCGCGCCGGGCGAAGATGTTGCCGATGGCATCGAAGCGCACCTCGAGGCCTTCGGCTTCACACCAGCGAATCAACAGTTCACGCCCCTGCCGGTCGAGGTCGGTCAGTGCCTGACGATTGCAGCCGCCTCTGGGCGTGCCGCCGATTTCCGCCAGCGCCATCAGCGTCTGCCACAGCCGTTCGCCGTCGACGTTGAGTGGTTGCGTGGACTGTCGGGCCGAGCTTGTGCGCTGTGAAGGGTCTTGATCTGAAAGTGCCGAAGTCATGTCGTTGTCCTTATTATGTTGGAGTGGATCCGACTGTTCGACGCCAGGCTTCCGGGCAGATAATCGCACTCCGGAAGTACCAGCCGTGAACGCGACAAGTGTCGACAGACGACGTTAGACTCAACATTAGCATGTCATCCGGATCCAGATCACCGGTATCACCATTGCCGTCGGCGGATCGCCCCAGCCAGCGTTGTGTCACCGACGACGTGCTGACTAGACTGTAGCGATTGCCCGCCACGACGGAGCACCATCATGCCCCTGTTTACCCGTGATTCACGGTTTAGCCGTGACCCGTTTTCTCAAGCCCGGGCCTCTCGCGCTCGAACGTCCGACCCTGCTGGCGACATCGTCCACGACGATACCCTTCGCTTGCCGGAGGGCGGCCTCAGCGCCCAGAACGAGGACGCCCATCACGACGCCTACAGCGACGAACGCTTCTGGCGCAAGCTGGCCCGCTTCGGCAAGCGCGCCGGACGCGAGGTCGCACTCAAGGCGCTGCAGCTCTATTTCGTGCTCAAGCGTCCCGACGTGCCGCTCTGGGCCAAGTCGACGGTCATCGGGGCGCTCGGCTATTTCATCTCGCCACTGGATGCGATTCCCGACTTCATCGCCGGGGTCGGCTACACCGACGATGCCAGCGTATTGGCCGCCGCCCTGGCAGCGGTGTGGATCTACATCGACGAGGAGGTCAAGCGCCAGGCAGAGGCCGCCCTGGCACGCTGGTGGCCAGACGACCATGCCCCCTGACCCCATCGCCGTCGCTGGTTTGAGGACCAGCGGTTTTTTTGTACACAAAAACGCTCTAGAGTCGTTCGCCAAGGAGAGACAACAACAATAGATTGCGGAGTATTCGATGAGTCAGAACAACGCCCCGGCGCGTCGCTGTTTAGGGAACGAGAGCCGTCGTCATGCCAGTGCCGGCCACAATCGCCTGCGTGACGTCGACTATCTCCCGCCGCTGCAAAAGGCCATTCCCCTGGGTATACAACACGTGCTGGCGATGTTCGTCAGCAATGCCGCGGTGCCGCTGATCATTGCCGGCGCAGCGGGCCTTTCCAGCGCGGATACGGTGTTCCTGGTGCAGATGGCGATGTTCGTGGCAGGGGTCGCCACGCTGGTCCAGACGCTGGGTATCGGCCCGCTGGGCGCACGCCTGCCGATCGTCATGGGCACCAGTTTCGGATTCGTTCCGGTGATGATTCCGATCGCCGCCGCCCAAGGCCTGCCGGCGGTCTTCGGCGGCGCGTTGATCGGCGGCCTGGCCATGGCCGTGGTAGGGCTCTGCTACAGACGCCTGAGCGTGTTCTTTCCGCCGGTAGTGTCCGGCACTTTCGTGCTGCTGATCGGCATTCTGCTGCTACCGGTGGGCTTCGCCTACGTCGGCGGCGGCGTCGGTGCCGAGGACTTCGGGGCACCGCATCACCTGCTGCTGGCCGCGCTGGTCTTCATCGTCACCGTGGCGTTTCACCAGTTCTGCCGTGGCTTTCTCTCCGAGGCCGCCGTGCTGATCGGCATCCTGGTCGGCTGCGTGGCGGCGGCCCCGATGGGGCTGCTCGACTTCTCCCCCGTCGCCGAAGCCGGCTGGTTCCAGCTTCCGATACCGTTCGAGATCGGCCTTGCCTTCGATCCGGCGGCGATCCTGGCCATCACGCTGATGGCCGTGGTCACCTGCGCCGAATCGATCGGCGACATCTCGGGAACGGCGATCGGCGGCGCCGAGCGCGAGCCGACCGCGAGGGAGCTGTCCGGCGGGGTCATGGCCGACGGTCTCTCGAGCAGCTTTGCCGCCCTGTTCGGCGCCTTCCCGCAGATCAGCTTCAGCCAGAACGTCGGCCTGGTGGCTCTCACCGGCGTCGCCAGTCGCTTCGTCGTCGCCATCGGCGGCGGTTTTCTCGTCCTGGCGGGGCTGGTGCCCAAGCTGGGAGCGCTGGTATCGGCGATCCCGGCGGCTGCGTTGGGCGGGGCGGTGATCATCATGTTCGGGATGATCGCCAGCGCCGGCGTCAAGATGCTCTCCCATGCCGCCTTCAACAAGCGCAACATGCTGATCGTCGGCATCTCCCTGGCACTGGCGATCGGCCTGCCGGCCCAGAGCGGACTCTACCAGGGCGCGCCGCAACAGATCGGCGTACTGCTGGAGTCGGGCCTGATCCCCGGCGCACTGGCTTCGATCATTCTCAATCTGATTCTGCCCAAGGCGGACGACGAGGCCGCAGCGGCGGATTCTCCCGGGACCTGAGCCGCATCGCCCTGCGGGCTTCAGCGGGGAGTTGGCGATTTCATCCGCGATAAGGACAATCGCTCCCAGGACGGGCTACCCTGAACTGGATCTGGCTAATTCGGCAGCAAGGAGCACGCCATGGGTATCTACTGCCTGACCTTCGACAGGCCGCTGGGGAGGATGGATCGTCATCGCCTGGAGTCGATGCTCCGGAGATTCGAATCCATCGCGCTGTTTCGCACGACGTGGCTGATCGAATCGACCGATCCGGTAGAGTTTCTGCGCTCCCGGTTGAGTCGGGCATTCGGCAAGCAGACCCGCTTCTTCATCACCCGGTTGAGCGAGCCCTGGTGCACCGACGGCATCGGGCCCGTGGGCAAATGGCTGAGCGACCCCAACCGCCAGTGGTAGGCGATCAGGCCTTGGCCGCTTCCAGTACGCCCTGGGTATCCTTGGCCAGCTTGCAGCGAACCAGCGCGGCCATCAGCCTGGGGTAATCCTCGCGCGACACCTTGTTGGCGAGCTTCGCCGCATCGGCCTTGAGCCCCAGCTTGTCGGCGGCGGAGAGCGCTGCCTTGTCGGCGTAGGGATAGCATTCATCCCATGCCGTCTGTATCTCGCGCAGGAAGATATCGGCACCGGTGCCGCCGATTCCCTTGAACGCCTTGAGCCGCTTGCGCAGGGCTTTCGGGCTGCCCGCCGCCGCCTCTCGCAGCTTGCGCAGGTCACCTGCGTAGGTGTCCAGCAGTTCGGCGTTCATGTCGGCCAGTTGCGTGGCCGTCTTCTCGTCGACGCGAGCGTAGCCGGCTTCGTTGAGTACTCGCGCCCGGCTTGCCCAGTCGCTCGCCTGCAGCTTCCGCGGCGTCGTCCAGCCAGCGGCGGCCATCGCCCTGGCACCGCGCATCGCCAGATCGGCGCTGATCGGCGCGCTGGTCAGCAGCGAGTAGCAGAGCAGGCGGAACAGCGGCGACGGCGTGTTCTTGCGCAGGTCGACACCGAGTTCGCTGGCAAAGGTTCGGCCGTGACGCTGCATCAGCGCCTCGATGATCCGTTTCTGACTGGCCATGATGGCTCCTCGAAGCAGTACCAGCTCTCAACATGGCAGCACCGGGCCCGCTGTCAAATCGACAGGTGACGCATTCGATCGCGCCAGGCGCGTGAGGCGGCCTTGAGATGTCTCCCCTGCCACCGCATATTGCCCATTCGCCAGCGTTCTGCAATGGAGTCCCATGTCTTTCGACACCACCGCCCACAACCGCCGAATGACCTATTTCGACAATCACGAATCGGTATGGCTGTTTGGCTACGGCTCGCTGATCTGGAAGGCGGATTTCGACTATCTGGAGCGCCGGCCGGCATCGATTCGCGGCTGGACGCGTCGTTTCTGGCAGGGCTCCCACGACCACCGCGGCACGCCGGAAGCGCCGGGAAGAGTGGTAACCCTGGTACCGGACGACGACGCTGTCTGCCACGGCATGGCCTACCGCATCCCGCCCCGGGTGTTCGAGCCGCTGGATGTTCGCGAGAAGAACGGCTACCTGCGCGTGGTGACCGAGATGACCTTCGAGGACACGCCCTCGGCCGGCAGCGAACGGGTCGAGGGCGTCGTCTATCTGGCGGGGGAGGATAACGCGGCCTATCTCGGTCCCGCCGATGAAGCGGCCATCGCGCGCCAGATCGCCGAATCCCACGGTCCCAGCGGTCCCAATCGCGACTACCTGCTCAATCTGGCCGCCGCGTTGCGCGAGCTGGGGTTCGAGGACGCCCACGTGTTCGCCCTGGAGCGCGCACTGCTGGCCGACTGATCCGGGCGCGAGCCATCTACCGCCGAGTCAATGGCCGCCACCGGATCGGAGCTTCTTGATCAGCAGGACCACGCCGAGCACGAGCGCACCGACCAGGAGACCGAAACCGAAATTCAACAGCATCGGTGCCAGCGGCTGAACGATCGCGCCGACGCCGGGAATGTCGCCGGGGACTTCGGCGATATCCTCGATACCGTGGTGAATGAAGGGTATGCCGTGGGTCAGGATACCGCCGCCGACGAGGAACATCGCGATGGTGCCGACGATCGACAGCAGCTTCATCAGATAGGGCGCCGCCCACAGGATGGCGCGACCGGTCGCTTGGGCGAACTGGGTCGCACGCTCGGTGAGATAGACGCCAAGATCGTCGAGCTTGACGATGCCCGCCACCAAGCCATAGACCACTGCAGTGATGGCCACGGCAATGATCGCCAGTACCGCCACCTGCTGCATGAAGCTGGCGCTGGCCACCGAGCCGAGCGTGATGGCGATGATTTCCGCCGAGAGGATGAAATCGGTACGGACCGCGCCCTTGATCTTGTCCTTTTCGAACGCCAGGCGCTCCTCTTTCGACTTCAACTGCGCGGCAGCTCGGACATCTTGCTTGCTCGCCTCTGCCCCACCGTGCAGAAACTTGTGGGCCAGCTTTTCCGCCCCTTCGTAACAGAGAAACGTACCGCCCACCATCAGTAGCGGCGTGATCAACCAAGGCGCTATCACGCTGATCAGCAGCGCCGCCGGCACCAGGATCAGCTTGTTGCGCAGCGACCCTTTTGCCACCGCCCATACGACCGGCAGCTCGCGGTTGGCACGAACGCCGGTGACCTGCTGGGCGTTGAGCGCCAGATCGTCACCCAGTACCCCCGCCGTTTTCTTGGCGGCGACCTTGGTCATGAGAGAAACGTCGTCGAGCAACGTGGCAATATCGTCGAGTAATGTCAGTAAGCTGCCTGCAGCCAAGTGTCTTCCCCTCTCTATCCATCAAAACGGCTGGAAAACGCCAAGCGTAGTGGAAATTCTCACGATGACGCGGCGATTTCCGCCAACGCCCGCTGCAAGGGCTCGGCAGACTCCGGCCTGACGCAGCGGGCGACCTCTTCGCCATCACGCAGAAAGATCAGCGTCGGCCACAGCTTGACCCGAAAGGCGCGGCCCAGCGGTCGCCCCTTGCCATCCTCGATCTTGAAGTGCGGCAGGTCATCGAGCCCTTCAAACGCCCTAGCGATCAGCGGCTGGGCGGCCTGACACCAGGGGCACCAGGGGGCGCCGAATTCGACGACGGCCGGACCGCGAATGCCGTAAAGCGAACTCCGGCTGGGCTCATCGGTCGTGTAGTCGCTCGTCATGCTCGCTCCTTGAACGTGATTGTCTCGTCCTTTCGACAATGTAGCGGTAAATCACGACGTAGAGATAAACAACGACCTAGCGGAAAACGACAAAACCCTCGTCGTTAGCGAGGGACTTGTCGGGATAACGCCGAAGCGTCGACCGGAAGACGGCACCGGCGGGCGATATCGGTATCCAGCAGGGTCTCAGTGGCATCTCGTCTGGCGACGTATCAATCGACGTCGAGACGTTTCAATCCGCGGGAGAACGCCTGCCAGCGCTCGACATAGTGCGCGGCCGACGCTTTCAGTCCCTCGATCGCCTTGTCGTCCAACGTGCGCACGGCTTTTGCCGGTGCGCCCACGATCAGCGAATTGTCGGGAAAGGATTTGCCTTCGGTCACCAACGCATTGGCGCCGACCAGGCAATTGTTGCCGATCTGGGCGCCGTTGAGCACGGTGGAACCCATGCCGATCAGTGTGTTGTCGCCCAGGGTGCAGCCGTGCAGGACCGCGTGATGACCGACGGTACAGCCGCGACCGACGCGCAGCACGAAACCGGGGTCGGTATGCAGCATGCAGCCTTCCTGGATATTGCTGCCTGCACCGATCATTATCCGCTCGTTGTCGCCACGGATCACCACGTTGAACCAGATTCCCACATCCTCCCCGAGCTCGACCTGACCGATGACGTGGGCGCCAGGCGCGACCCAGTAGCGATTCCGGTCCGGTAGATTCGGCACCGCATCGAAATAGGCGTAGACAGGCATGGACTCGGCTCCGGCCAGAAAGGTGAGCGTCATCCTCGCCCGCGCGGGTATCCTCTGCCAGCCGACTTTAGCCCTAGAGAGCCTGCCCTCTCTTGTGCACGTGACGACGATTCTGCACGTCACTGCGAACCGGCCTCGATACGAAGAGGCCCCAACGTCGATACGACGCCGGGGCCTCTTGGTCACGCTTGCTGCTCGCCCGTTACTTTTACCTCACCACGACTCCTGCCCGTTATCTTCAGGCGGATTCTTCGTCCTGCTTCTCCTCGCTGGTAACGGAGGTAGCGACATTGCTACCGCTATAGGAAGTCTGGTGCTGGCTAGCTTCGCTCTCCGCTGCCATGGAAAACGGCAATACGGCGGAGACAACGATGGCGGCCAACATCGAAAACAGTTTGTTGAACGCTTTCATAACCACTCCTTCGGCAATGGGCGCCCTGCGACGTTTTGTCGCGACGCATTGTTAGCATGCTAAAAGAATAATCGTCAGTCAAGCTCGGAATGGTCGGATATCGAATCCTTTCGCATTTATCCACCAGTGTTCAGACGCCAATGAGCAGCATGGGCCGCTGAATCAGTGTCCAATCCACGCCTCGATACCCAGTGCCTGCGGCACAGAGCGCAGCACTTCCGTCAGTTGGCGCGCGCTCTCGGAGCGACAGCCACTATCGTGCTTCAAGGTCGCCTCTTCACCATCATCGGTCGTCCACGTCACCACGTAATGGGAAAGATCCGTCACCTTCGGGCCGCAGTCCGGTGTGTCGAGCGTTGTTCCCATGGCCGGCTGCCAAGAGGAAAGCCGTTCTCTGACAAGCGCAAAGCGCTCGGGGTCGTTGGTACGCACCCGCTCACCTTCGACGGTCGTGAACTGCTCGCCGGTGAATCGGGTCGAACCATCCGCACCGATATCGACGCTGTAAACCGGGCAAGTGCCGTGGCAGGGCCCGGCACGGTATTGAATGTCGGTCACGCGCGGCTCGAGATCTGTTGAGCCCACCGTGGGACGCGCGCTCTGTTGGGTGCAGCCAGTAGCCAGCGAAGCTGCCAGCGCGATCATGAGAAAGCTTGCCGACTGGCGCATCATGGGGTTCCTCGACGTGTCATGGATTTGAGCCCGTTCATTCGAGCACGATGACCAGGCATTTCGTTGCTTCGAAACCGATGCCTCAAACAGTGCCCAGGACAACGATATCCTACCCTCTCTCGACGGCCGGCGTCGCCGGTTCCTTTCAATGTTGTAAAAATCCTACAATGAATGACAACCATCTGTTTTTGAAAGATAAATGGAGGGAAACGTTACCAATACCCTCGCGCTGTCTCTGTCATAATCATGGCACTAACGCCACGACCTCATTAAACTGTCGTTCTAGTCGCGTTCGCGCCTGTCCGTATCCATCAGACAGAGAACCTTCATGAAATTGCGTCACGGCATGACATTCGTCTCCAGCCTGCAGACCCAGACTGGCGCCGAATCCGGCGAGACCCAAAACGTCGACGTCGTTCTCATCGGCGGCGGCACAATGAGCGCCACCCTGGGAACCCTGCTCCAGTCACTACAGCCCGACTGGACCATCCACCTCTACGAGCGCCTGGACAAGGCTGCCGAAGAGAGCTCCAACGTCTGGAACAATGCCGGCACCGGCCATTCGGCCTTTGCCGAGATGAACTACACCTCGCCACAGCCCGACGGCAGCGTCGACATCAAGCGCGCTGTCGGCATTACCGAGCAGTTCGAGGTGTCACGCCAGTTCTGGGCCAGCCAGGTGCGTGAAGGCGTGCTGGCCAACCCGCGCTCCTTCATCAACACCGTGCCGCACCTGAGCTTCGTTTGGAGCGGCGAGCGCGTGTCATTCCTGAAGACGCGCTTCGAGGCGATGCGGGAAAGCCCGCTCTACGCCGGCATGGAATACTCCGAGGATCCGCAGAAGATCTCGGAATGGATCCCGCTGGTCATGACGGGGCGCGACACCGACGAACCCGTGGCCGCGACCCGCATGCCGATCGGCACCGAGGTCAACTTCGGCGAGATTACCCGCCAGATGATGAACTCGCTGGCCCGCCGCGATAACTTCCACCTCTCCGTCAATACCCAGGTGCGCGATCTCAAGCGCAACGCGGACGGCAGTTGGAAAGTCACCGTGGCCAACACCAGCGACGGCGAGAACGAGCGCAGCGTCAACGCGCGCTTCGTGTTCATCGGCGCCGGGGGTGCGGCGCTGCCGCTGCTGCAGAAGTCCGGCATTCCTGAAGCCCGGCAGTACGGCGGCTTCCCGGTAGGTGGTCAGTTTCTGTTCACCACCAATCCCGACGTGGTTGCCAAGCACGATGCCAAGGTCTATGGATTGGCGCCCGCCGGCTCGCCGCCGATGTCGGTACCGCACATCGACAAGCGCATCCTCGACGGTACCCCAGCGATCATGTTCGGCCCGTTCGCCACCTTCTCGAGCAAGTTCCTGAAGAACGGCTCATGGACCGACTTGGTCCGCTCGATCACGCCCAACAATCTGTGGCCGATGACCAAGGTCGGCATCAACAACCTGGATCTGGTGCGATATCTGATCAGCCAGCTTCGTATGTCGGAAAGCGGCCAGTTCAAGGAGCTCCAGAACTACTATCCCGAGGCCAACCGCGACGACTGGAAGCTGTGGACCGCCGGCCAGCGGGTGCAGACGATCAAGGATATCGAGGGCAAGGGCGGCACCCTGCAGTTCGGCACCGAGCTGGTGACCGGTGCGGAAGGCTCCATCGCCGCGCTGCTGGGCGCCTCGCCGGGCGCATCGACCGCACCGTCGATCATGCTCACCCTGCTCGGGAGAGTCTTCCCCGATCGGGTGGCCAGCGAAGCGTGGCAGGCCAAGCTGAAGTCGATGATCCCTTCCTATGGCAAGGCACTGACCGACAACCCGCAACTGCTCTACGACGTTCGCGCCATGTCACGCGAGCTGCTGGAGCTTAGCGAGCCGGACCTGACCACGACACCCGTACCGAAGTCGGAGCCGGAAATCAGCGACAGCTGATCCCGATCGCCGCTCTCGGCAAAGATATCGTCCGCCTGGCTGAGCCAGGGCGGACGATATGTTCGACCCCATGTCTCGCTTTTCGCCGCTCTATCTCGCTCCTGGCGGTGCCTCCTGCCGATACAGCACCATCCCACCGTGATGCAGAACACCATCGATGAAATCGCCATCGGCGGTAAAGCCCGTGTCGTCCCAGTACTCGATGTGGTCTCCGGTGATTTCGTAGCGGCCCTGGTAGGCACTCTCCCGCGTCCCCCTGGCCTCGTCGTAACGGCCATTCGGTAGCAGTTCGTGGCGGACGTGGCCGTCTGCCGTCGCCCATAAGCCAACGTAGGATCGATCTGTCATGTCGGTGACTCCCCCGTGATTCTCTGCGGATGCCTGGGCCACCAAGAAGCCGAGCACGGCAGTGAAGATGCCGATGCACGTTTTTCGGTAGCCACGGAAACAGCGGACGCGGCCGGTCATGGCCCGTCCTCGACACGCTGGCGCCGCTCCTGGAACAGCTCGGCCAGAGCGGCGGATGCTGCGATCGCCGGCGGAAATCCGGCATGTACGGTCGTCAGGTAGATGACCTCCTTCAACTCTTCCTCGCTGACACCGGCATTCAGGGCGTAACCGGCGTGAATCTTCATGTAGTCAGGCTGGCCGAGAGCGGCGAAGACACCGACAGTGATCAGCTGACGAGTACGATCGTCCAGTATCTCGCGGCTCCACACCTCACCCAGCGCATAGCCCTGGGTGGCATCGGCGAGAAAGGGAAATTCCTCGCGCATGGCCTCCAGCGCGGGCTGGGGCTGCCCCTGGTTGAGGCGCTCGATCACTTCCCTTCCCGCCTCCAGGCGTTCCCGCTCGCTCGCGGCATGCGCCGGTTCGAGAGCGAACAGCGCCGCCGAGAGCCATAGTGCCCCGTAGCAACATGATGAACCCAGTGTCGTCAACGTCATCTCGCATCCTCCATTTCAGGTGTCCGATCCAGCGGCCACGGTCAGTAGGGACTGGCCGTGGGGCGAACGATGATTTCGCTGACATCGACGGTGGCCGGCTGTTCGATGGCGAAGGCGATCGATCGGGCAATGGCCTCGGCCGGTATGGCGTCTTGGCGGAAGGTTCGCATCGTCTCCTGGGCGGTCGGATCGGTGATCGAATCGGCAAGATCGGACTCGGTGACACCGGGACTGATCACGGTCACGCGGATGTCGCCCCCCACCTCCTGACGCAGCCCTTCGGAGATCGCCTCCACGGCGAACTTGGTCGCGCAGTAGACGGCCGCGGTGGGCGAGACCGCATGTCCACCAATGGAGGAGAGATTGATGATCTGCCCCGCCTTCTGGTCCTGCATGACCGGTAGCACAGCCGCGACACCGTGGAGGACACCACGAATGTTGACGTCGATCATCCGGTTCCACTCGTCCAGCTTGAGCGCCTCGAGCTTGGAAAGCGGCATGACGCCGGCGTTGTTGATGATGACATCGACGCGGCCATAGGTTTCCTGTGCTGCGGTGACGAAACCCCGCATGGAATCGATGGACGTGACATCGAGCTGGCGCCAGCTGGCCTCGCCACCCCCCTCTCGTATCTCGTCGGCCAGACGTTCGAGCCGGTCGACGCGACGCGCCCCCAGCATCAGTCGAGCCCCCCGTGCCCCCAGATAACGGGCGGTGGCTTCGCCGATGCCGCTACTCGCGCCGGTGATCAGAATGATCTTGTCTGCAAGATCCGTCATGGTGACTACCTCGTATCGTGAAGGGTCGTGCAATGGCACGACCAACGAGGAGCAGTCTATTGAGTGAGGGCAAAACGATAATCGGGGAATATATTCATGAGTTATGAAGCTGGACAGACATAATTGGACAAAAGCGGCGACGAGCCCGGGAATCGCTCACCCCTCGGGACCTCGCCAACCGCCAGCCTCAGGGTCTGATCGCCACGCTTCGTCTGCCCTTGCACGGGGCGTCCCGTGCGAAGGCCTGACCGACGCGTCGCGGCTCAGCCGTTCCGCTTGAGGAAGTCGATGAAGGTCCGCATCGCGGCTAGGTGGTGACGCTGACGCGGGTAACAGAAGTAGAATCCATCGAACGGCGCGCACCACTCGTCGAGCATGGTCACCAGACGCCCCTCGCGGATCAGCGGGGCTGCCCAGGCATCGACGGTGAAGGCGATGCCGACGCCGTTGATCGCAGCC
This sequence comes from Salinicola corii, assembly GCF_008298015.1. Classification (GTDB taxonomy): domain Bacteria; phylum Pseudomonadota; class Gammaproteobacteria; order Pseudomonadales; family Halomonadaceae; genus Salinicola; species Salinicola corii. The sequence goes on from NZ_VTPX01000005.1 coordinate 147,940, forward strand.
TCGAGCATGGCTCTCAGATCGTTGACGATCAGCGGGCCATGGACGGCGACCCGAAACCAGCCGCCGTCGCGATGAAACTCCCATTGATACGGATGCATCTGCCCAGGCCAGCGCCAATTGATGCAGCGATGCCGATGCAGGTCGGAGGGCGTCCTGGGTTTGCCGTGGCGCTTCACGTACGCCGGTGAAGCGACCACGCAGTGGCGCAGGGTCGCGCCCAGCGGCATCGCGATCATGTCCTGCTCGAGCAGTTCGCCGAGCCGAATCGCCCCGTCGAAGCCGGCTTCGATCATGTCGACCGGCTGATCGTCCAGGGTCAGATCCAGTTCGATATCGGGATACGCCTCGGCAAAGCGGGCCAGTAGAGGTGCCAGGTAGAGCTGGTAACCGACCCGGAAGGCGTGAAGGCGCAATCGGCCCTGGGGTCGCTCACCGAGTTCGGCGGCATCCGCGACGGCCGCTTCGACCTCCTCGACCGCCGGCTTCAGGCGGGCAAGCAGCCTTTCCCCCGCCTGGCTCAACCCGACCCGGCGGGTGGTGCGATGAAACAGCCGGACGTCGAGCCTCGCCTCGAGCCCCTTGATGGTCTGGCTCAGGGCCGATGGCGAGACCTGCAGCGCTTCCGCCGCGCGAACGAAACTGCCCTGCTCGGCAACGGCGAGAAACGCCTGCAGTTCGGCGAATTCACTACCGCGCATCGCCACCGTCGATCACGTCCAGCTTCGACAGCATCTCGTAGGCCGCCTTGACGCGCGCATCGTTGGGATAGTTTCTGTTGGCCAGCATCACCAGCCCGACCTGCTTGCCGGGCACCAGGACCACGTAGCCGCCGAAGCCGTTGGTGGAGCCGGTCTTGTTGATCCAGACGTCTTCCCGCGGCGCCTGCGGTGGCTCGATCGCCTCGGCCGGGTTGGGTTTCAGGATCATGTCGTAGCCGTTGCCCGCCAGCAGCGTGTCCAGCGAGACCGGCAGCGGGTACTGCTCCCAGATCAGGTCCTGGGTCATGTCGCCGACCTGGAAATTGCCCTGGCGCGTGACGTCGATCGCCTGCTGCAGGTCGTCATCGACCTCGAGCAGACCGAGATTGGCCTGCACCAGCCGGGCCAGGTCACCGGCAGTGGTCTTGATGCCGTAGGCCTCGTCATCGAGCACGCCGGGCGCCACGCGAATCGGCTCGCCCTGCTTGTCCTCACCCATGGCGTAATGCGTCATCTGCGCCTCGGGGACGTCGTACCAGGTGTGCTGCAACCCCAGCGGTTCCAGCACGCGAGCCTGCATCGCCGGCACGAACGCCTGATCGAGACTGGCGGCGGTTTCCATGCCCAGCAGGCCGATGCCCAGGTTGGAGTAGGTTCGCACCTCGCCGATCGCCGCGGTGGGCTGCCACTGCCGATACCAAGTCATCAGCGAGTCGCGGTCCGTCACCTCGTCGGGCACGAACAGCGGCAGCCCGCCGGTGGTGTGGGTGCCCAGGTTACGCCCGGAGATCTCGTCGAACGCGCTGCCCTCGAGCGCCGGCAGATAACGGCTGACCGGCGCCTCGAGATCGAGCCTGCCCTCGACGGCGGCGAGTGATGCCAGCGTGGCGGTGAACGTCTTGCTGAGCGAGCCGATCTCGAACAGGGTGTCACCATCGACCGGTGTGCCGTTGTCACGCTCGGCGACGCCGTAGTTCAGTACCTGCGTTCCCTGCGGGCGAACCACCGCCACCGCCATGCCGGGAATGCTCTGCTGGCGCATCAGCGACTCGATGACCGGATCGACGACACCGCGAACATCGGCGTCACCGCCCTCCGCCAGCGCCAGACTCGACGAGCCCAGCAGCAGTAGCGACATTCCCAACGTGATTCCTTTCATGACGATTTCGATCCTCGGCAGTGTGCGCCGACAGGAATCGTCGGGCGCGGAAAACGGTGCCGCCAATCATGCGCAAAAACAACACAAACCGAAACCGTCGTCGATCGGCTACAGCAGCTTGTCCAGCGTGATCGGTAGATCGCGGACGCGCTTGCCGCAGGCGTTGTAGACGGCGTTGGCCACCGCCGCGCCGACGCCGGTGATGCCGATCTCGCCGATGCCATGAGCCCCCATGGGCGTGTGCGGGTCGGGAATGTCGGTCCACATCACCTCGATCTCCGGCACGTCCATCTGCACCGGCACGTGATAGTCGGCGAGGCTCGGGTTCATCACCCGGCCGCTGCGCGGATCGAACAGCGTCTCCTCCATCAACGCCAGGCCGAGACCCATGATCATGCCGCCGCGAAACTGGCTCGTCGCTGTCTTGGGGTTGAGGATCCGACCGCAGTCGAACGACCCCAGCAGACGACGAATACGCACCTCGCCGGTTACGCCATTCACGCCCGCCTCGCAGAAGATGGTGCCGAAGGAGTGCATCGACCAGTTGGCGAGCTCTTCCGACCCGGCGGCGTCCGCCTCCACGGAGAGCTCGCTCCGCCCGGCGCGCGCCAGGATCTGCCGATAGCTCTCGAAGCGCGAACCGTCGCCGATCGCGCCCAGCCCTTCGTTCCGACACTCGATCTCGTCCGGTGCAAGGCCGGACAGTGGCGAATCCTGGCCCACCAGCGCCAGCAGTTCAGCGACCAGCGCCCGCTGCGCCGCGATCACCGCACCGCCGATCGCCGCCGTCTGCTGCGAGCCGCCCGCCAGCACGCTTCCGGTTAGGCGCGAATCGCCATAGTGGAAAGCGACCTTCTCCACCGGCAAGCCCAGCCGCGCGGCGGCGACCTGGGTCTGCACCGTCGCCGTGCCCATGCCCATCTCGTGAGCGGCGATACCCACGGTCGCGCCGTCAGGCGTGAGCGTGATCCGCGCCGCCGCCCCGGGCATGCGCATATAGGGATAGGTCGCCGTCGCACAGCCCAGGCCGATCTGCCATTCGCCCTCGCGTCGACGACCGGGCGTGGCGCTCCGCTCGGACCAGCCGAAGCGTTCGGCGCCGCTGCGAGCCGCTTCCAGCAGGTGGCGCGAGGAGAACGCCAGCCCGCTGGTGGGGTCGCGTTCCGGCTCGTTGCGCGCCCTCAGCTCGAGAGGATCCATGCTGAGCTGATCGGCGAGTTCGTCCAGCGCCGACTCCAGCGCGAAGGTGCTCACCGATTCCCCCGGCGCGCGCATGAAGGTATTGGCCAGCATGTGCATGTCCGCCACATCGATCGACAGTCGGATATGGTCGGCGGCGTACAGGCACTTGGTGGCCTGGAAGAAAGGCTCCGGTAGGTTGTTGTGGCGGGTCATCGCCGCGACACCCGAGTGGATCAGCGCCTGCAGCCTGCCATTTTCATCCGCGCCGAGGGCCATCCGCTGCTCGGTGCAGGCCCGCCCGCCGACGACGCGATAGACGCCCTTGCGCGACAGCGCCAGCCGTACCGGACGATCCGCGAGCTTGGCCGCCGCCGCGGCCAGGATCTGATGCTGCCACAGCGTCTTGCCGCCAAAGCCACCGCCCACGAAGGGCGAGGTGATATGAATCTGCGCGGCATCGATGCCGAACACCTCGGCCAGCGATGCCACGGCCAGATCGACACACTGGGAGGCATCGTGAATCCGCAGCGTTTCGCCCTCCCCCTCCGACTCGTTCACCCACGCCAGCGTCAGCGCATGGGGCTCGATGGCGTTGTGATTGTGGCGCGGCGTGGTGTAGGTGGCATCGATACGATGCACTGCGGCTTCGAACGCGGCGTCGGCATCGCCGACCGTGATCTCCGCCGGCCCGCCCAGCACGTTGTCCGGCTGACGCGCCTGGGCTTTCGCCAGCTCGAAATCGATCATTGCCGGCTCCGCCGCGTAATCCACGCGGATGCTTTCGGCGGCGGCATCGGCCTGTTCCTGGGTCTCGGCCAGCACCAGCGCCACCGGCTGGCCGTTCCAGTGGACGCGATCGGTCTGCATGATCGGATGATCGTCGCCGGCGGCGCCGTTGGGCGAGCGCAGGAACACCGGTGGGGTATTGAGTCGCGGCGCGTTTTCGTGGGTCATCACCAATACCACGCCGTCCATCGCCTCGGCTTCACGCCGATCGATAGCCAGGATCCGGCCGTTGGCGATGGCGCTGTAGACCAGCGCAGCGTAGACCATGCCGTCGAAGATGAACTCGCCGGCAAAGCGCGCGCCGCCGGTGACCTTCTCCGCCCCATCGACGCGCGACAACGGCGCGCCGATCCCGATTCGCCCCTTCTCGCTCAGGGGATCCGGCCGGCCCTCCGGACGCCAGTAATCCCCGGCCAGGGCGACGCCCGCTGGCTGGTTATCGCCCGACCGTTCGTTATCGCCCGATCGTCCTTTATCGAGAGCACTCATGCGTCACCTCCGTTACGCGCGTCCGAAAGACGCTGCGACAGCGCCGCGATCATCAGCCGTCGCGCCAGTTCGACCTTGAAGGCGTTGCCCGGTAGCGGCCGGGCAGCGGCCAGCTCAGCATCGACGGCAGCGGCGAACGTCGCCTCGGTGGCCGGCTGGCCCCTCAGCGCCGCTTCTGCCCGCCATGCCCGCCACGGCCTCGTTCCCACACCACCCAGCGCCAGGCGTACGTTCTGGATCGTTTCGCCGTCGAGTTCGACCATGGACGCCACCGATACCAGCGCAAAGGCATAGCTGGCGCGGTCGCGCACCTTGCGATACTCGGAACGCACCGCCATCGGCAGCGGCGGCAACTCGACCGCGACGATCAGCTCCTCGGGCTGCAGTTCGGCCTCGAGATCCGAACGCTCGCCTGGCTCTCGATGGAGCTCGGTGACCGCCAGCTGCCGCTCCCCCTCGGGTCCGCGTAGATGAATGCGAGCGTCGAGCGCCGCCAGCGCCACCGCCATGTCCGAGGGATGCGTGGCGATGCAGGATGACGAGGTGCCGAGGATGGCGTGATAGCGATGGAAACCCTCCAGCGCATCGCAGCCCGCGCCCGGCTCGCGCTTGTTGCAGCGGGTCGCCACGTCGTAGAAGTAGGCGCAGCGCGTGCGCTGTAGCAGGTTGCCACCGACCGTCGCCATGTTGCGAATCTGGGCGCTGGCGCCGCTCAGAATCGCGCGGGACAGCAGCGGATAGCGGCTGCGGATCCGCGCATCACCGGCCAGCGCGGCGTTGGTGGCGGCGGCACCGATGATCAGGCCGCCCTCGGCGGTCTCGTCGATATCGCGGGAGAGACGCGTCACGTCGATCAAGGTCTGCGGACGCTCCACGGTTTCGCGCATCAGATCGACCAGATTGGTACCGCCGCCGAGATACTTGGCTTGCCGGCGACGCACCGCCTGTTCGATCGCCTGTTCGCTGTCGGCGACCTGGTGATAGTCGAAGGCTCTCATCGCACCACCTCCTTGCCGAGAGAAGCGGCTATCGCGTCAGCGATACCGTTGTAAGCGCCACAACGGCAGAGATTGCCGCTCATCCGCTCGCGCAGTTCGTCACGGCTCCATTCGAGATCCGCTGCCGCGAGATCCTGGGTGACCGCGCTCGGCAGGCCGCGCTCGAATTCACCGGCCATGCCCACCGCCGAACAGAGCTGGCCCGGCGTGCAGTAGCCGCACTGGAAGCCATCGTGTTCGATGAACGCCGCCTGCACCGGATGCAGCGTGCCGCGCTCGGCCAGCCCCTCGACCGTGGTGATCTCCCGCCCCTGATATTGAACGGCGAGTGCCAGGCAGGCGTTGATGCGCTCACCGTCGACCAGCACGGTGCAGGCGCCGCAAGCGCCCTGGTTGCAACCCTTCTTGGTGCCGCTGAGCTGGAACTGCTCGCGCAGCAGATCGAGCAGTGACGTTCGGAAATCCACCTCGGCCTCCCGAACCTGGCCGTTGATCGTCCATTGCATATCGAGCCTCGGGTCACGGTTGTGTATCGTTATCGAATTATCGTCAGGTCGTTGCCACACGCGGAACGCGGATAGTGGGTGTTTATCGAGCGTGGGTGTTTATCGAGCCTAGCCCGCTTCCCGGTCCGGGGCGGTCGCCATTTCGTGGCAGCCCGATCAGTCGATGCAGAAAGCGCTTTTGCCGATCTCGCCGCTGAAGGCGTCCTGGTCGCACGTCGGCGAGCTCGTGGGCAATGGCAGGGTCTCCAGCCGAATCGCCGTACCCTGCAGCAGGCCGGACAACGCCTCGCCACTGATCGCATCGACGGTGGAAAAGCGAACGATACGGGCCGCTCGCGCCCGGACGAGCAGTGGCAGGAAGGCGAGGATCGGTCCCAGGGTGGCAAAGCGATAGGGTAAGGCCTCTCTGGCCCAGGGGCAGCGACGGTCGGGCTCGGCGAGGCGTTCGACCGTGCCGATGACGAGGGCATCCAGCCGCCCGTATCGGTCGTCGATCCAGGCCGCCGCCCGCTGTAGCGCACCGGCATCGCCAATCGACAAGGGCAGGCCGACCACGTCACCGACAGCCGCGTTCGAACCGGGTCCTGGAAAAGATCTGGCGAGAGCGGTCGACGCGTCCAGCAACAGCGTCGCGTCGGCCCAATGGGAAGAGGCCAGCAAGAGGTCGATTTCGCTGTCGTCGAGACCGAGACCCAGCGTGATACGTGAATCGGGTTCCATCCACTCTCTCCGGTCAGCCACGAAGGCGTCGGTTGACGCCGCTGTCGGAAACCCTAGTATTCTCCGCTATCCTACAAAATTCGTGACTTTATCCTACGTTTGACAACCCCAGGCTCGGCCATCACCTCATGAGTGCATTCAACTCCCCTTCGCCCTCACTGGGCGAGTTCCTGCGTGCCAAGCGCGCCGACATCACACCCGAAATGGTGGGCCTGCCGCCGGGACGCCGTCGACGCACGCCGGGCCTGCGCCGCGAGGAAGTGGCCAGCCGCGCCAGCATGGGTTCGGCCTGGTACACCGCCCTGGAGCAGGGCCGGGACGTGCAGCCCTCCGATCAGGCGCTGGCCTGCCTGGCTCGCGCGCTGATGATGAACGAAACCGAGCGCGAGCATCTCTATGCGCTGGCCGGGCGACCGGCACCGCCGCGCGCTATCGACAACGGCTCGACGATCAACCCGATCCTCCAGCGTCTGCTGGATAGGATGGAGCCGGATCCCGCCTACGTGATGGACGCCTACTGGGAAGTGATCGCCTGGAACGCCGCCGCCGCCGCGCTATTCGATATCGAGCGCGCCGGAGACAAGCACCCGCGCAACAAGCTGTGGTGGGTCTTCACCCAGAAGCGTGTCGAGACGCATCGTGCCGACTGGTTGAAATCGGCCCGCACGCTGGTCTCGATCTTCCGCAGCCAGGCCACGCGCTACGCTGACGATCCGCGCATGCGCCGGTTGATCGACGATCTGCTCGAGGCCAGCGACGTCTTCCGCGAACTCTGGGCCGAGCAGGGCGTGCTCGACCTGGCCAGTGGCCGCAAGGCGATGCGAATGCCGGACGGCACCAACCACGAGTTCGACTACCTGCCGCTGCGCATTCCCGACCTGCCCGGCGCCTGCCTGATGATCTATCTGGGGGTGAGTCGGGACAGCTCGGATTGAATTGCCTGTCCGAGCACCTCGGCAAGCCTCCCGAATCTAGGTGTCGTCATGGTGAAGGATGCCCAGTATCTCGCGCTTGATATCGAGGAAGTGCTTTTCCATCACGATCTCCGATGTGCGCGGCCGTGGCAGATGCACTTCGATGGTTCGACTGATGACCCCGGGGCGCCCACTCATGACATAGATACGGTCGGCGAGCAGGATCGCTTCATCGATATCATGAGTGACGAAAAGCACGGTCTTGCTGTTGTGGCCCCAGACATTGAGCAAAAGTTGCTGCATGGAGAGCCGGGTCTGACTGTCGAGCGCACCGAACGGCTCATCCATCAGCAGGATATCGGGATCGTTGGCCAGCGCACGCGCAATCGCCACCCGCTGCATCATGCCGCCGGATAGCTGGCGTGGCCAGGCATCGGCAAAGCGCTCCAGCCCCACTTCGCGGAGATAGTATTCGACGATTTCCTTGCGCTGAGCGGCTGGCAGGCGACGTCGCTTCAAACCATATTCCACGTTGTCGCGCACGTTGAGCCAGGGAAACAGCGTATAGGCCTGAAATACCATGCCCCGGTCGGCGCCAGGCCCGTCGATCCTCTTGTCGTTGACTCGAATCTCGCCGGAAGTAGGCTCGATCAGACCTGCGGTGAGATAGAGCAGACTCGACTTGCCGCAGCCGGAGGGGCCAACAATGACCGCGAATTCATTCTCGGCCGCCTGCAGGGAAATGTCCTCGAGCGCGGTCACGGACTGCTGGCCCGAGGAGAACGTCAGCCCGATCTGCCGGATATCGAGACAGGTTCGCGAGCCCGTATGAAGCATCGATGGCTGAATCCCGCCACGCATTATCTCGCCATCGTTCAAAGCGCCCATGATGTCAGCCTCTTGCGGAGAAGTCGGAAAAACTGATCCGTCACCAACCCGAGCAGGCCGATCAGCCCTATGGATAAAAAGATCACATCGACCTGAAAGCCTCTCATCGCCTTGAGGCTGATGTAGCCCAAGCCACTGTTGGCTGCGACGAGTTCGGCGACCACGACAAACGTCCAGGCCCATCCCATGGTGACTCGCATCATGTCGATCACACCCGGCAGACAGGCGGGAAACAGGACATGCGTGACAACGTCCCGGCGCTTGGCACCAAGCGTGTAAGAGGCATTGATGAGGTCTTGCGAGACCCCACGTGATATGTCGGCAATCATGACCAGCTGTTGGAAAAAGATACCGAAAAAGATCACCGTCACTCGCTGCTCGATGCCGATGCCAATCCACAGGATGAATAGCGGGACGAACGCCGTGACCGGCAGGTAGCGCATGAAATTGACCAGCGGGTCGAGAAACGCCTGAGCAAGACGAAAGCTGCCCATCAGGATGCCGAGCGGAATCGCGACCACGGATGAAAGCAGGAAACCGTAGAGGACGACCTGCGCGCTCGACCAGATATCCTTCCACAGCGAACCATCGCCGATCATGCTGACCGCGGTCGACAGCACTGAGGTTGGCGTCGGCAGAAAGATCGATCTGACCAGACCGCTGTAGGTGACCAGCGACCAGAGTGCAATCACGACAAGCCAGATGCCGATGCCCGCGCTCCACGTCAGCGTCTTCGGGATCGTCGCTCTTGGCGTGAGGCAGCGTTGCCATAAAGAAGCGTGAGCCATTGTGATGTCCTCACGGTTGCTCGACGTAGGTGGGGTCGACAATATCGGCGTAAGTGGCGCTGATATTGCGATCCTCGAGCTGATTCCAGGTGTCGCGGGCAACATCGATCAGGGCGGAGATGGAGCCAGGCTCGTCCTGGGTGCCGAGAATACGCCGATTGCCAGGCTCACCGTAGAATTCGACGCCTTTGGTCGCCTCAGCCAGATCCGCGGGGTCCTTGAGGTAGCCGCCAACCCCTTCTGCCATGAGTCGATAAGACGCTTCCGGGTGGGACTTCAGATAGTCGACAGCCTTGTAAAGACCGGCAACCAGTGCCTTGACGTCATCGGGCTGGTTATCGATGACATCACAACTCAGCGCGACGACGTCGATGATGACCCCCGGCGTCGCGCTGCTATCGACCAGCACGTGACCCACGTCATGACTTCGCACGAAACTGAGGTTCGGCTCCCACGTCACCGCCACCGGCACGCGGCCGGCGATGAAAGCGGCGGCAGCGGCATCGGCGGACATGTTCTGAACCGTGACGTCGCTGAGTGAGAGACCATGCTGCTTGAGCAGATACGAGAGCCAGAATTGGGAGGCCGAGCCCTCATTCATGGCGACTGTCTGGCCCTTGAGCTGCTCGACGGAGGTCACGGCGTCGTCGGTTAGCACACCGTCACCACCGTTGCTGCCATCCAGCACGACCACCGTCTTGAAGCAGAAATCCGGTGAGCGATATTTGAGCAGCTCGGCGATGGTGCCTGCCGAGCCATCGAGATGGCCGGCGGCTTGAGCCGCCATGTAGGAAGAGGAGTCTTCGAAGGTCGGTAGCTCGACCGTCAATCCATTTTCCTTGAAGAACCCCTTCGCCTGCGCCAGGTAGAGCGTACCGTAACCCACCCAGGTGGTGTGTCCGATCGACAGCGTGCCGGCCTGGGCCGCCACGCTGGACAGCCCCAGCGCGGCTGCACCCGCGAAGCCGAGCGCCCTCCGCCTCCATGTCGAAGGCGGAAGCTTCAGGCTGATCGGAGCGTTCGAGGATTGGCTTTGTAATCTCATTGTTGTTCTCGCTGTGGACTGTCACTTGAGGTTGGCGAACAGCGCGCATGGCCGGCCGGCAGCGCGTGCCGCCGGGCGCCTGTTCGATAAGCATCATGGTATTGCCGTAAAGCGGGACGCTGCCGCAGGACAACTGCCGCAGCGGTCGTACGCTCAATCCGCGTAGGAAGGATCCTCGCGATCCAGGATGGCTTTCATCTCTTCGAAATGCGCCAGCGAGAAGTCGCGTATGGATTCCCAGTCGCGCGCGGTGGCTTCGGCGATCTCGTCAGGCAGCACGTTCAGCGGCTGGCCGGTCGCATACGCCTGCACCAGCGTGCGGCATCCGCGCTCGAGGGTGTACATGTCGTCGAACGCTTCGCCCACGGTCTGCGCCGCGACCATCACGCCGTGATTCCCCATCATCAGACGCGTCTTGTCCCCGAGCAGCGCTGCCAGCCGCTCTCCTTCCGCCTCGCTATTGGCCATGCCGCTGAAGCCACTGTCGATGGCGATACGGTTGAAATAGCGCGCCGTGTTCTGGTCGATCGGCAATACCGTCGGGTCCTTCAGCGTCGCGACCGTGGTGGCATAAGGGGGATGCAGATGCAGTACGACCCGCGCCTGCGGCATCAGCCGATGCATCTGGCCGTGAATGGCCCAGGCCGTCGGATCGACGACCGTGTCGAGATCCGGGGCCTCGCCATCGAGATCGAACAGCACCAGATCGCTGGCGCGGATGCGGGAGAAATGCTTCCACTTGGGATTCATCAGGAAGCGGCGGCCGTCGGCGGATACCGCCGCACTGAAATGGTTGGCGACAGCCTCGTGGAGACCTTGCCTGGCGACGATACGGAACAGCGCCGCCATGTCGATACGGAGCTGCGCTTCATCGGGGAGCGACACGTTAGGCATGATGAGAATCCTTGTCATTGTTCTGGTGACGCAGTCGAACAGCTATCGACTTTCGTCTCACTGCTGCCACGCTACTGAGCCGCGTTGATTTTTAAAATATCTTTATTCGCTCTTCGGCATCAGCTTTTCCTATCCACGTCTCGGGCTCATGTCTCGGCCTGACTCAACTCGCTGTGCTTGAGAAACTCGCCCATGGCCTGGGCGGCCGGACTCAAGCGAACGCCCTTCAACGTGGCCATGCCGACGGTCAGCGCGCGGACCTCCCCGTCCAGCGGGATGGTGCGAAACGACTTGCCATCCAGCGCCAGATGTCGACCCGGTGGCACGTTGAGCAGCGAAAAGCCAAAGCCATTGGCCACGAGGCCACGTACCATGCCGAGCGAGGTCGCGCGATGTGCGATCTTTGGCTGGCGTGGCGCATCGATGAACAGCGACAGGAAGTAGTCCCGACTCATGGGCCAGTCGAGCAGCACCATCGGATACTCGCTGAGCATGTCGATGGTCAGCCGCTCATGCGCGGCCAGCGGGTGATCGGGGGCGACCGCCGCGTAGGGTGGAAAGCGGCAAAGCGGTTGAAACTCGATATCCTCCGGCACCTGCATGTCGTAGATCAGCCCGAGTTCATATCGACCTTCCCGCAACCCCTCCACGATATCGACCTGATGCCCCTCGTCGCATTGGGGCACGACCCGGGGGAACTGGGTAAGGAATGACTGCATCAAGCGCGGCATGAAAATGGGCGCGAAGGTGTGAAAGGCTGCCATGTTCAGCGGACCGGCAATCTCTTCACCCAGCGATATCGCGAACTGCATCAGGCTGTCGGCATCGTAGAGCAGGCTGCGCGCCCGCCCCAGCAACTGCGTACCTGCGGTGGTCAGCGATAGCCCCTGTGCATGGTGCCTGACGAAGAGTTGAACGCCGGAGGCCTCCTCGAGGTGAGCGATCGCGGCCGAGATCGAGGGCTGAGACACGTGTAGCTGTTCCGCCGCGCGGGTGACGCTTTTCAGTTCACCGGCAACGACGAAGTATCGCAATTGCTTCAGGGTGGCATGCAGCATCTGGGCTCCCTGGCACAGCCTGGAGTGATGGAAACGGGCATCATCTCGCGTGGAGATGACGATGCGTTTCAACATCTTGCGCCCCCGCTGGTGGGGCGTCCATGCCAATCCCATCCCTGCTCAGTCATCGACACGGTTCAACGCTGGCGCCGCCTCGAACAGGGAGTTTCGCTCCAGATAATTGCCGAGAAACTGCGCGAGCCTGGGTGACTGGGGGTGTCTGAACAGCCGCGTGGGCGGGCCTTGCTCCACGATGTGCCCCTGGTCGAGAAACAGCACGCGATCGGCGACCCTGGCGGCGAAGCCCATTTCATGCGTCACGACCACCATCGTCATGCCCTCTTCAGCGAGCTGTCGCATGACCTGCAACACCTCACCGACCAGTTCGGGGTCGAGCGCCGAGGTCGGCTCGTCGAACAGCATGATGGCCGGCGACATCGCCAGGGAACGCGCGATGGCGACGCGCTGCTGCTGCCCGCCGGAGAGACGATTCGGCCAGGCACCGGCCTTTTCGGCCAGCCCCACTTTCTCCAGCGTCGCCAGTGCCAGCCGGTGGGCATCGTCTCTCTTCATTCCCCGCACTCGCAGCAGCGCCTCCATCACATTCTCGAGAACGCTCAGGTGCGGCCACAGATTGAACTGCTGGAAAACCATACCCATGTTGCGACGCACGTCGCTCAAGCGAGAGGGACGCGAGCGCACGCGACGACCGTCGCTTGCGCGGTCGTAGCCCAGCAGCTCCCCTTCGACGAATACCTCGCCGTCGTCGTAATTTTCGAGAAAGGCGAGGCTGCGAAGTAGCGTGCTTTTACCCGATCCGGAAGGTCCGATCAGACAGACAACCTCGGAACGCTGGATCGACAGGTTGATATCCTGCAGAACCGTGTGATCCCCGAACCGCTTGCTCATGCCCCGGGCTTCGAGCATGACGTCGCCGGCTCCCCGCTTCGCTGCTGACTGGTTCATGCGGCTGACTCCCTCGGCTTGAGGGCGCGTCGTTGCTGCACGCCCTGGGTAAGATAACGACTGGCTCTGCGCTCGAGCCACTGGCCCAGACGAGAGCAGAGCTCGGCCAGGAGGAAGTAACCGACACAGAGTGCCAGCAGGGTTTCGACGTAGGCGAAGGTCTCGGCACCGACGCCGGTGAGGACGAAGGTCAGTTCAGGCACCGTGATGATCGACAGCACCGGCGTCTCCTTGCCCAGGATGGTGGTGAAATTGACCAACGCCGGCAGGATGAGGACCAGCATTTGCGGTATCTGTACGCGCCAGATGATCTGCCAGGGCGTCATCCCCAGCATGGCGGCCGCTTCCTGCTGTCCACGCGGAATCGACGTGAAGCCGGTGCGAAAGATCTCGGCGAAGTAGACGCTGCCATAGATCCCCAGGCCGATCAGGCCAGCGGCCATGGGGGACAGCGAGAGGCCAAGGCTGGGCCCGCCGTAGTAGAGCAGGAACAGCTGCACCAGGAAGGGCGTCGCCCGAATCACTTCGATATAACAACGCAGCACGCCACGAACCCAAGGACCGGCGCTGAGTTGGATCACAGCCATGATCAGCCCCGCGATCACACCGGCAAGCACACCGCCGACCCAGGTCCAGATGGTCACGAGAAAACCGCTGCCTATTTCGCCGGCATGATCGGTCAGAACGCTGAAATCCATTACGCTCTCCCCTTTTCGAAGCGACGTTCGAGCTGTCCGGCGAGCAGCGCCAGACTGATATTGACGATGCAGTAGAGTACGGCCGCGGCCAGATAGAACTGGAGTTGAAGAAAGCTGCTTGCGGCCAGGTTCTGCGCCGTGCGGGTCAATTCAGCCAGACCGACAGCCGAAATCAACGACGAGGCCTTGATCAGCAGTATCACTTCGTTGAGCAGCGCGGGCAGCGTGGCGCGCAACGCTTGCGGCAGCTTGATTCGCGTCAGGATGGTGCGACCACGGAGCCCCAGCAGCCGAGCGGCCTCGACCTGCCCCACCGGCAGTGTCAGCAGACCACCCCGCAGGATTTCGGCCAGGTAAGCCCCACTACACAAGGCCAGTCCGGCGATCGCCGCCACCCAGGCGGGGATATCGAGCCCCAGACGAGGTAGCAGGTAATAGATGAAGAGCAACTGGATCAGTAGCGGAATGCCTCGGAACACGCTGATATAAGCGCCTCCGAGCCGCCGCAGCGCGCCTCGCTCGGAGAGCTTCAGCGAGCAAACCCCGATCCCGATCAGGAAGCCGAGCGCCAGTCCGCAGGCCGACAACCAGACCGTGTTCCACAGGCCTGCCAGCAGCAGCGGCAGGCCCTGGACCAGCAGCGCAAGATCGAACATCGAATGCCCCCGTTACTGAGCGGGCACCGGATGATCGGGCACGTCCATCTTCTGCCCGATTCATTGTTCCTGCAGCTCAGCCAGTCGACCATCATCGCGCATCTTTGCCAGCACATCGTTGAACGCGTCGATCAGTCGTTGGGAGTCGTCATCACCACGACCGATGTAGGCAAACCAGCTCTTGGGACCAAATGATGGGGTCACGACCTTGAACAACGAGGGTCGCTGCTTGGCGAGATAGGCAATATTGGGCAGGGAGTTTGCCACCGCGTCGAGACGCTGGGCGGCCAGGTCGGCGTAGGCCTGGTTGTTGTCGACGTACTCCCGGATCTCGACCGGCGAATCGAGTGATTCGGCATAGGCTTGCAATGTCGCCAACTGAGCCGATGCCTTGCCGGCACCGACGGTCTTGCCGGCGATATCCTCCGGTGCCGAGATGTCGTCGTCATTGGCACGGATCATCAACGCAACGGAGCTTTCGGCCACCGGGTCGGTAAAACGATAACGCTGCATGCGCTCGCTGGTGACGATCAGCGGGCCGGCAACCATATCGTACTTGTCCGCCTCCAGGCCGGGCAGCACGCTGGCCCACGGCAGATCGACGAACCCGACCTCGACGCCCAGCGCCTTGCCGACCTCCTCGAAGACCGCCTTGTTGAATCCTGTCTGCTTGCCGTTTTCCAGATAGTCGAACGGCGCAAACTGCATCTCGGTGCCGACACGGAGCACGCCGCGCGCCTTGACGTCATCGAGCGTATCCGCTTGAGCCGACGCCATTGCCGAGGCACCAAGTGCGATCAAGAGCGTTGCTACTGCCAATTTTTTCATGGTTCGTTCCACCGGGTTTTATCGTTGTTGGGGTGCTATCTAACCAGTTGCTAGATGACGTCAGATCACATCGTGGCGTCCATACCTGCCTGCTGCACGAAGAACGAGGCCCCTTTCGGCTTCTGCGGCAGCTTCATCACGCTGGCCGTGGTGCGGACCTCGCCACTCTCATTGCCGCGTAGCAGCATGCCCTGGTGCTGACTCGGCAGGGGATTGTCGCCGTAAGGGAGCGCATCTTCTGCCGCGTAGACCGTGATGAACAGCGTTCGCGGCAGCGTCGAGGCGTTCGGTGCGGAAGCATGCAGCAGGCGGGTGTGCATGAAGCAGACAGAACCGGCCGGACCCACACATTCGACCGGTGACTGACATTCGCGGCTGACCACCTCGTCGTCGACGCTGCCGGTGAAGCGGCCGCCCTGCCAATGGGAGTAAAGCGGCTGCTTGTGGCTGCCCGGAATGACCTGGAGCGGGCCATTCTCGGCCGTCACCTCGCCCACCATCAGCAGCGCAGTGACCAGATCATCGTTGCTGTGAGGCGTGAAGAGGAAATCCTGATGCCACTTCACCTGAGTCTCGGTGCCCGGCAGCTTGGAGTTGATCTTGCTGTGGTGGAGACGTACGCCACCCGCCCCGATCAGAGCGTGCACCATGTCGGTCATGCGCGAATCCGTCGCCACCTGCAGATAGGCCGGCGAGATCTCGGTCGGCGATGCCACCCGGCGCAGCGAGGGGTGCTCGGCACTGTGATCGCCACCGACGTCGAAACGCGGCCGATGATCCAGCGTTTCACCGTAGGCCGCGGTCTGCTCGCGGCTTTCCTCGACCCAGCCATTGAACTCGACATTGAGCGCTTCGAGCTCGTTGGCACTGAGGACATCCTCGACGACCAGATAGCCGTCCCGTTGGAATTGTTCGATCTGAGATTCGGTCAGCATGTTGTCACCCATTTTCTTGTCGATTCGGAAATTTGTCAGGGTCTGGCTCACTGATCCCCCGGGACGCCGTAACTCGGCGCCGCGTCCGGTTGGCGCGCGCGCGTGACATAGGCCTCGAGCTGAGGCGCGTAGCGCGTCCACAGCCCACGCAGCTCGGCGATCGGGGCGTCATGCCAATCGACGCGCAAGTCGACGACGGGCCAGGACGCCTCGGGACGCGCCACCACCAGGCCGGCAGAAAACACCTCTCCAGCTTCGCCGCCAGCGGCCAGACCTGCCTCCATGGCGATCAAAAGCCGCTCCGCCAGCGGCCCTTCGCTCTGCTCGAACGCCGTGACCATGGCCCGTGGCACCTCGGCATCGGCCAGTAGATTGCCGGCTGCCACGCAGTCGAGGCCATCGGCACGGCCGACCACACCGAGGGCATTGTCACCGTCATAGACGGCAGTGCGGCCCTCACCGTCGATCAGCAGCAACTGCCGATACTGCGGGGCAGGCTCCCCCTCGATCAGCCGCGCCAGCGCCGCCTGCGGCGACAGGCCCTGTGCCATGAGCGCCAATCCCTCGGGGCCCAGTGCCGGGTTGGTGACGTTCTGCGTCAGTACCGCGCCACCGGGACCGGCGAAGGCGCAGCGCGCCGCCACGCAGATGCTCGATGAGCTGACCGCGCAGCCGGTTTCGCCCGTCTCGGCGCAGCGTGCCGCAATCGAAAAGGTCATGCTTCCTCCTCGGGAATCACCGCGATCACGTCGATCTCCATCAGCCACTCCGGCTGCGCCAGACCGGCGACGACCAGTCCGGTCGAGATCGGGAAGACCCCACGCAGCCACTGGCCGACTTCACGGTAGACCGGCTCGCGAAAGCGCGGATCGGTGATATAGGTGGTCGTCTTGACGATGTGCGAGAGATCGCTGCCGGCTTCTTCGAGCAGCTGCTTGACGTTCTTCATCGCCTGCTCGGCCTGGGCGCGAGGATCGCCCAGCCCGACCAGATTGCCGTGAAAGTCCGTTCCCACCTGACCGCGTACGTAAACGGTGTTTCCTGCCCGGACGGCCTGGCACAGATCGTTGTCCAGGGTCTGATTGGGATAGGTTTCCTTCGTGTTGAACATGCGGATGCGCGTATGCGTCGGCATCAGTTGACCCTCCGAGGACGAGAATCGGTCGAAGACGCGGCATCGCTGGCAGACGACGTCGCCGAGACGGGATCGGGTGAGTCGTAGCGGGCGAGATAGTCACGCATCTTGGCGATGTGATCGGCGATGAACTTGGCGTCGTGCCAGACGCCCCAGATGAAACTGGAGCCGCGACGGGAGAGCCACGGCAAACCCAGGAAGTAGATCCCGGGCTCGCTCGAGACCCCGCGCTGGTGGCTTGGCTTGCCATCCTCATCGAAGGCATCGACTTCCAGCCAACGATAATCCTGCGAGAAACCCGTCGCCCAGATGATGGTGGTGATGCCAGCCGTCGCCAGGTCGAGTTCGGCAAGCGGGTTGGAGACGCAATCCGGATCGGGCGGAATCACTCGGGCTTCCGGCTCCGGCGGCAAGTCGAGCCCGTTGCGCTCGGCATAGGCATCGGCGCCGTCCAGCAGCGACAGATAGTTGGCATCGCCGGCATCGAGGTTAGCGCGAAGATCGGAGGCGAATTTCGCCACGCCGTCAACGAAGGACTCGGTGCGTCCGACCAGCGTCACGCCCGCATGCGCCAGCTCGCGGAAATCGATGGTGTAGCCGCCACGCGCGCCGGTGACGGCGATGGTGACATGCTCCGAGCCCGGCTGGCGGATCTCGTTATCCCACTCCCCGAGCACACCGAGCCACCAGCAGAAATCGCGACCACGGTAGGCCCGCGGCGGGCGGTTATGCGGCCCCACCGACAAGTAAACCTGACGTCCTGCACGATTGAGCTCTGCCGCCACCTGGGTGCCTGACGAGCCGGCCCCGACGACCAGAACGGCGCCCTCGGGAAGCTGCTCGGGGTTTCGATAATCGGCCGTGTGCAGCTGCGTGATGCGCTCGTCCTGAGGCGCGATGGCGGGGATGACCGGCGTCTGAAAGGCGCCCGTCGCCGCAACCACCCGCTGTGCGTTGATCGTGCCCTGAGAGGTTTCCACCGTGAATCCTGGCCGCCCCTGATTCGGTGTCACGCGAGTCACTTCGACACCAGTGCGAACGGGAACCTCGAATTTCCGCGCATAGGCTTCGAAATAGTCCGCCACCTCTTCCTTCGGCACGAAGCCGTCCGGCGAGATGGCGGGGAAGGTCAGCCCAGGAAAGCGGTCATGCCAGGCTGGACCGTTCGCCACCAGCGAGTCCCAGCGCGCCGTTCGCCAGCGTTCGGCGATGCGATCGCGCTCGAGTACCAGATGGGGAACGCCGTGTCGGCTCAGGTGTTCGCTCATGGCGATGCCAGCTTGCCCGGCGCCGACCACGAGCGTGTCGGTGGAAGTACTCATTGTGGCTCCAGCGTGCGTGAAGTTGTTATTGATGCTCTTCACCTAACACTAAAGACGTACAGTGCATCGTTAAAATATTGTTATCTGTTCTTTGGCATCAGAAAAACCAATGCAAGGCGGGCGAGCCTGCACGGCGGCGACAGCAGTAAGGATCCCAAGGTAGCAGGGAGGTCATTACCCATCGGCTAACCGCTCGCGGTAGAGTTCAGGCGTGGTCATCGTGAGTCCCATCGATGGTTCCAGGAGAAAACGTTTCAGGAGGAAACATGGAGTTCACCCAGGGAAAGAGATATCGGGCCGGTGTCGTCGCTGCCAGCCTGTTGACACTGATGCTGGCCGGTTGCTCGGATTCGTCTCCGGACGCGGACGACGACGCCAGCGGCCAGGCGTCATCGGCGGAACAGCCCACCGCCCAGGAACCGACACGCCAAGACCAGACCACCGACGAGCCGACGCCGGGCACTGGTGGAGAAACCCGGGGCGGGGACGGTTCGACGATCACCCTGGACGCCCTGACGGCGTCGGATATCGGCGAGGCCAACCTCTCGGGCGAGCTGGGCTGCCAGTTCTCGACCGCGCAAGCCTCGCCGCTGCTGGTCGCGAAGGGGAATGTCGACTCGTCATCGGCGGCGCAAGGGGTGGTCAAGGTAGCCGGCTACGTGGAGCGGGTCTCGACGCCAGGCGGATTCGATGGCATGACCGGCAACCCGACTTTCGAGGGCAAGGGCAAGACCCTCCGCATCGAGGTGACCGGCGAACCCAGCGGTGGCGGCGAGTCGCCCGCTCGGCCGGCGACGCTGACCTACGACCGCGCCGACGGCGCCCAGCGCACGCTGGAAGGCGAGTGGCAGTGCGGTCCTTGATGCCGAATGCGCCGGGGATCTGCCCGTCGAAGTGATGATGGGCTGTTCGAAGGGGTCGGCCGCCGTCAGTACCAGGCGTCGCCCAGCGCGGCAACCGCCTCTGCGATCATCGCCTCGGGAGTGGCGCGTCGGCCGACCAGCCCTTCCAGATACACGAATTCCGGCGCGCGAATGCCTAGCGTACTCAGCACGGCTTCGAGATGCGGGGTGAGGAAATTGGGCTGTTTCGACTCTCCGGCGCGGTGAAAGCCACCGGAGCTGACGATGACCAGCGTCGGCCGGTCCGCCAGCAGGCCCACCTTGCCCTGCGGGATCGGCGCGAAGGTTCGATGAATGCGCAGCACGTAATCGACCCAGAGCTTCAGCGCCGCGGGCATGCCGAAATTATGCATGGGGGTGGCGACGATCAGCCGGTCGGTGGATTCGAGCTCTTGGATCAGGCGTTCGGATAACTCAAGCGTCGCGCTCGAGCGAGGCAAGGGATCGCGCAGCGTCAGCGCCCGGGCGTAGTCCACCGTCAACGGCGCCAGCGGCTCGGCGGCGAGATCCCGTACCAGCAGGTCGCCTCCCTTTCGCGCCGCGATCTTCCGCGCCAGGCGGTTCCCCAAGGCCTCTTCGCGGTGCGGGCTGGCGGTCACGAGCAGTGTGGGTATCGTCACGATGTCGTCTCCTCGATGCTCAAGGCTTCCACGAAGTGCATGCCCCGGGAGAGCAGCCCTTGTCGAAAGTAGAAACGCTGTGCCAGCGCCATGCCCAGCCCGGTATCCAGCACCAGATGGCGACACCCCAGGGTTCTCGCTTCCTCGCGCACGGCCGCGATCAGCCGCGCACCCAAACCGTGGCGTCGCCCCGCTGCGCTGACCACGAGATCGTCCACATAGACGAAGCGGCCATACAGCAGGTTCTCGGTCAGGCGATAGCCCGCCAGGCCGACGACCCGATTCCCCTCCCACGCCGCCAACAGCCGATAGCCCATGGCCATCTGGCGCATGATCCGGCTGACGAAGGTCTGCGGTGCATCGAGATGCGGGCGAAGCTCACGCATGACATCGAAGCAGCGCAGACACTCCTGCTCCGTGGTCACCAGTAATAGTCGAACGGTCGTCATCGGACATCCTCCTGATAGAGCAGCCAGGGTAGAATCGGACTGACCCGCTTGGCAGCGCCAAGACGTCTTCGATCTTCTGGGACATCGACATGTCCAATACCCCACTTCGGCTCGACCGCACGCAGAACGTGCCGATCTACCGGCAGCTCTATCAGCGCCTGCGCGAAGCGATGACGGACGGGCGCCTGCCACCCGGCAAACGGGTGCCCTCGGTACGCAGCCTCGCCAGTGAGCTGAACCTGTCGCGCGGCACGGTCGAGCTGGCCTATCAGCTGCTGGTCAGCGAAGGGTATTTTCTGCCGCGAGGGCCGGCGGGAACCATCGTCTCGCCACACCTGCCCGATGCCTCGGGACCGGCGGCGACATCGGAGACGGCGACCGGGCAGGAACCACAGCCTGGTCTCGCACCGCCGCTCCCCTTCCAACTGGGGCTGCCGGCGCTGGACGCCTTCCCCGACAAGTTGTGGACACGCCTGGCCCATCGCCGACTCAGGGCCCAGACCAGCGCCGAACTCAACTACCCGCCGCCGACCGGCCACCCGGCGCTGAAGCGCGCACTGGTGAGCTACCTCGGCGTGTCGCGAGGCATCGCCTGCCAGCCCGAACAGATCTTCATCACCGACAGCTACCGCGACACGCTCGGTCTGATCTGCCGGGCACTGCTGAAACCCGGCGACAGCGGATGGTTCGAGGAGCCGGGCTATGTGATGGCGCGTGAACGACTGCTGCACGACGGGATGCACCTGACGCCAGTGGGCGTCGACGCCGAGGGATTGAACGTCGAAGAGGGAGATTCCCGCGCCGCCCAAGCCCGTTTCGCCGTCGTCACGCCCACGCACCAGAGTCCCACCGGGGTGACGATGACGCTGGCCCGACGCCAGGCCTTGCTGGGGTGGGCGAGTCGTGAGGATGCCTGGGTGATCGAGGACGACTACGACAGCGAATATCGCTACCACGGCCATCCCGTACCGGCACTGAAGAGTCTCGATCATGATGGCCGCGTGCTCTATGCCGGCACGTTCAGCAAAGTGCTGTTCCCCGCCATCAAACTGGCCTACCTGGTGGTTCCACTCTCTCAGGTCGCGATCTTTCAGCGCGCGATGCGGCGCCTGGGCCATGGCTGCCCGACGCTGACTCAGGCGGTGGTCGCGGATTTCATCGACGAAGGCCACTTTGCCCGCCACCTCAAGCGGATGCGGGCGCTCTACAAAGAGCGCCGTGAAAATCTTCGCCAGGCGCTCGAGCACCGTCTGGGCGATCGGATTCACATCGATCTGCAAGCCGGCGGGATGCACCTGCTGGCCCGTCTTCCCGACGGCGCCGACGACGTGGCCATCGCGAACCGGGCCGCCAGCGCCGGGCTGGGTGGGCACGCGCTGTCCGAGTGGTCCCTGACTCCGACACGACAGTCCGGGCTGCTGCTGAGCTTCACCAACGTCACCGATGCCGCCCAAGCCGACGCGCTGGCCGCCCGGCTGGCCGCGCTCATGGTTTGACGCGTCGCAGGTCGTCTTGCGATGGCCCAGAAATCGCCACCGTTCTTGGCTCTGTGAGAACGCCTTCCCGCATTTCATCCTGTCTCGGTACTCAAATCTCAACTCCCATGACCCAGACAGGTAAGCGACATGAAAGCCCGAGTGAACTACTACCAGACCTCTCCCCAGGCCGCCCAGAAGTACATCGATTTCAACATGGAGCTGTCGCAGAGCGACGTGATCAAGGAGATCAAGCATCTAGTGACGCTGCGCGCTTCCCAGCTCAACGGCTGCGCCTTCTGCGTCGACATGCACGTCAAGGAGGCGAAGATCGACGGCGAGCGCGAATTGCGCCTGCACCACGTTGCGCTGTGGCGGGAATCGACGCTGTTCACCTCGCGCGAGCGCGCCGCCCTGGCCTGGACCGAAACGCTGACCCGGCTGCCCGAGCATGGGGTCGATGACGGCGCCTA
Source organism: Salinicola corii (assembly GCF_008298015.1). GTDB lineage: Bacteria > Pseudomonadota > Gammaproteobacteria > Pseudomonadales > Halomonadaceae > Salinicola > Salinicola corii. The sequence continues at coordinate 170,524 of NZ_VTPX01000005.1, forward strand.
CGACCACGTTCGCAGCCACTTCTCCGAAGCGGAGCTCTCGGACCTGACCTTCCTGATCGTCGCCATCAACGGCTGGAATCGCCTCAGCATCGCCTTCCAGGCGATTCCCGGCTCCGCCGACAAGGCGTTCGGACTGGACAAGGCCGGGCTGTAGAGCCGGTATCGCCGCGCTCGTAGCTCGGCTTCAATACACCACGTTGCGAATGAAGCGCAGTCGGCCAGCCCCATCGTTGCGATAGCGATAGGGCTGGTCGCTGGGATAGACGTGGAAGTCGCCGGCCTCGATCGTCACCTCACGCTCGCCGAGGGCCAGGGTCAGCGTTCCCTCGATCACCACCAGCATCTCGTGCCAGCCGGCGTCGTCCGCAGCCGATTCGTAGACGTCTCCCGGCTCCAGCGACCACGACCACAGTTCGACCTCCTGCCGTGCCGGCTTGCTCGCCAGCAGCCGCGCCCGGCTCTCCGGCGAGCGACCGACCCAGGCTACCTCGTCGATGCGCGCGGAGTCCTCGCTGTCCGGCGGCTGGACCAGCGCGTAGAACAGCACGCCCAGCGCCTCGGCCAATCGATCCAGCGTGCTCAGACTGACGTTGACGTCGCCCTTTTCGATATTGACCAGCATGCGCCGGCTGACACCGGACCGCTCGGCCAGCGCCTGCTGGCTCAAAGATACCGCCTGCCGCAGGCGCCTGACATTGGCGGCGACATGCACCAGTACGTCGGGGCGCTCGTTAGAGTTGTGCAATATATTGCCCATCCGTACAATCGCGACTCTCGTCCATTGCCGCTCGCCGCCAAGGCGACAAGCGGTCACGTTTGGCGAGTCATCATGCCGCAGACCTCGGGAGGTGTCATGTCAGTCGCCATGCGCGAATTCTTCGCCAGAGTCTGGCCGGTGGCCATGCTGATCGTGGCGATGTGCTCGATCCAGAGCGGCGCTTCCGTCGCCAAGTCGCTGTTCCCGGTCATCGGCGCCACCGGCACGACCTCGATCCGTCTGATCATCGCCGCCCTGCTGCTGCTGATCGTCATGCGACCCTGGCGTCAGCCGCTGAGCCGTCGCGCCTGGAAATCGACGCTGATCTACGGCGTCTCCCTCGGCGTCATGAACCTCCTCTTCTACCAGGCCTTGCGGACCGTGCCGCTGGGTATCGCGGTGGCGCTGGAATTCACCGGGCCGCTGGCGGTGGCGATGCTCTCGTCGCGGCGCTGGCTGGACCTGCTTTGGGTGGCACTCGCGGTCCTCGGCCTGATCTGCCTGCTGCTGCTGGGCGATGGCGGCAGCGGCCCGATCGACCCTCATGGCGCGGCCTGCGCCCTCGGCGCCGGCGTCTGCTGGGCGCTCTACATTCTGTTTGGACAGAAGGCCGGGGCGATCAACGGCGCCCAGAGTGCCACCCTCGGTATCACCATCGCCGCGGTGGTGATCGCCCCGGTGGGATTGCTCGACGTGGGCACGGCGATCTTCGCCCCGGAAGTGCTGCCGTACGCCCTGGCGGTGGCGATACTCTCCACCGCGCTGCCCTACACGCTGGAGATGATCGCCATGCCACGACTGCCGACCCAGACCTTCGGCACTCTGATGAGCCTCGAGCCCGCGGTGGGTGCGCTCTCCGGCCTGCTGTTCCTGGGCCAGCTGCTGGGTACGCTGCAGTGGTTGGCGATCGGGCTGGTGATCACCGCCTCGATCGGCACGACGCTGACGATCCGGCGCCGCGACACCTTCGAGGCGCCGGTGCCGGACTGAAGGCCCAGGATTCCGGCGGCGGGTCCCGGACTGCACGAACGTTCCAGACTCCCGCGTCCCGTTTCTGGCATGCTGCCAGGATCGAACCGGCGTACCGCTTCGACCGCAAGCCGGGCGGGAGGCAGCATGACATCGACGAACTGGATCGATCTGCGACAGGACAGCGATACCGGCATCGAGACGATCCGTGCCCACTTCGAGGGGCACGCCTACGATCCCCATTGGCACGACAGCTATCTGGTCGGCTTCACCGAGCAGGGCGTCCAGCAGTTTCACTGCCGCCGCGTTCGTCACGACAGCACGCCCGGACGCCTGTTTTTCGTCGAACCCGGCGAGATTCACGACGGCCACGCGCCGGCCGAGGGCGGTTTCACCTACGCCATGCTCTATCTCGACCCGGACTGGCTGCAACGTGAGCTGCGCCAGTTCGCGATCACCGGCGCCGCTTCCGGTGAACCGGGCTTCGCCTCGACGCTGGTCGACGATACGCCATTGATCGCGGGAATCGCCCGCGCCTTCACTACCCTGCGCCAGTCGACGTCGCGGCTCGAACGCGATGACGCCCTCGATGCCCTGCTGCAGGGCCTGGTGCCGCATCTGGGTTGGCGTCGGCGTCCATTGACCGATCCGCGCCTGCCGCGTGCCGCCCGCCGGGCCCAGGAACTGCTGCATGCGAACTATGCCGAGGATATCGGCCTGCAGACGCTGGCCGAGCAGTGCGGCGTCGATCGGTTTCGGCTGACCCGCGCTTTCAAGTCGGCCTTCGGCCTGGCGCCCCATGCCTATCTGGTGCAGCTGCGCCTGAGTCTCGCCCGCCAGCGGCTCGCTGCCGGCGAGCCTCCCGCCTCGGTTGCCAGCCAGCTCGGCTTCGCCGATCAGAGCCATCTGGGGCGCTGGTTCCGGCGCGCCTATGGCCTGACGCCGGCGGACTATCGCCAGCGCTGCGTCCGGGGCGGTTGAATCGGCTTCGTGGCGAGCCTGGGGCGCGACTGCTCAAACCTTCCAGACCTTGGGTGACAATGGCGCGATAGTCCCGACTCCACGCTATTTCCGGAGTCGATCATGTCCGCCTGGTTACCGTTCACCCTGTTCGCCTTCGTCGCCTCGATCACGCCGGGGCCGACCAATCTACTGATACTCGCGCAGGGATCGCGTCAGGGCTGGAAAAGCGCCCTCCCCGCCGTTCTCGGCGCCAGCCTGGCGGCGGCGGCGATCGTGCTGACGGTTGGCTTGGGGCTGTCGCACACGCTGCTGGCACACCCCCTCGTGCGTCGATTGATGGCGGCGATCGGCGTGGCCTGGTTGAGCTGGCTGGCGTGGCGGCTCTTCCGCAGCCCACCGCCGGAAGTCGATACCGGCGACCTGGCCTCCGTCGCGCCGGCCTTCGGGGCACGCCAGGCCGCCGGCCTGCAGCTGGTCAATCCCAAGACCTGGATGATGGCGATGTCGGTCGTCGGCGTGTTCACCGACGCGGCATCAAGCGCGACGCAGATCGGCGTATTGGCACTGACGTTCGGGGTCGTGGCGCTGCCCTGCCTGGCGCTCTGGGGGCTGGTGGGCAGCGGTGTCGCCAGGCTGTTCCGGCAACCGCGTCAGTGGCAGTGGTTTAATCGCGTGCTGGCGCTGCTGCTGTTGACGGTGGCGTGGTGGAGTCTCCTGATCACGGGCTGACCCCCTGTCGGCGTCGCGAGTTCAGCCACCGGTGCCGAGTCGGCGGCGGAGCTCGCGAACTTCTCTGCGAAGCGCCTCGCAACGCACTTCCAGTGTCTGCCGCGCGGCATGATCGGGCAACGCCTCGAGATTGGCTTCGGCCCCGATCAACAGCGCCTCCAGTGCCGCACCGAGCATGGTGGCGCCGGCCAGCGTGTCGCTACGCATCGCCGACGAGGTCAGCGGCAGCGCCTCGACCGCCAGTGCCAACCCCTGCCGACATCGCTCGGCGGCTGCCAGCGGGATCCGAATCGACGCCTCGCGGGCTTCGCGAAGGGCCGAATCGCACGGGTCCGATTCGGCGGCATCATCACTCGATCGCCGTTGCGCCTGCAGATAGTCGTCGAACGCCGCGGCATCGTCGTCGACAGCCTCGGCCAGCGCCTGCTGCAGCGCATCGCCCTCGTCTATCAGACGGCGACGGTGGTGATCCGGGCCGGATTCGCCCCGGTGCAAACGCACGCCCTTGAGAATCAGCGACAAGCCCAGGCACCCGTTCAACGCCGCGGCGGCACCGCAGCCCGGTGTGGAACGCGTTTCGACGGCGTGCTGGAAATCGGCAAGCGAGGCCTGCCAGAGCGAAGACGAGGTCGACATGAAGGCTCCCGGAGAGGATCGATATCTCAGCATAGACGCCACCACGGAAAGCATGGCGAATCGAGGGGGCGACGAGAGCCGACAGTGAGCAGCCGGAAGTGTCGGCAGGAGGGAAAACAGGGGAGAGCACCATGGCGAAACGGCCGGAGATCGAAAATGCCTCAAGCCGCTTGGCGATGGCGCCCTCCCTCGGGCGGCCGCCCTTTGCGGGAGTAGCTGCCCTTGCCTCTCTTCGGTTTCTGTTGCTGCTGTCGGAATTGGGGCGAGCGCAGTGCCGCCTTTAGCGCGCTGTCCCGGATGGGGTGTGATGCCATGTGACCTCCCGGTTCGTTCGAGTTCATGGATCTAGACAGTTGTCGGGGATCTAGCCAGTTGTCGGCAAACTTTCAAGCGACACGGGCCACCAGATGCTCGTAGAGCACGGTACAACCGATGCCGATCAGGACCAACCCCCCCACGATTTCGGCCCGCTTGCCGATCAGCGATCCGATCGCGCGGCCCAGCATGATGCCGACGGTGACCATCAGCATCGTCGCCAGGCCGATCGCCGCCGCCGCCACGATGATGTTCACATCGGCGAAGGCCAGCGTCACGCCGACGGCCATGGCGTCGATGCTGGTGGCCAGCGCCGTGAGGGCAAGCAGCCAGACCGATTTGCGCTCCGGCGCGCTGCCGTCGTCCGCCTCGACCGGGACCGGCTTGAACCCTTCCCAGATCATGTGTGCCCCGAGCGCCCCCAGCAGCACGAATGCGATCCAGTGGTCCCACTCGGACACGAACCGCGTGGCAGCCAACCCGATAGCCCAGCCGATGACCGGCGTGATGGCCTCGACCGTGCCGAAAATGGCGCCGATGCGCAGTGCCTCGGGGAACCGGGTGCGCCTGAGAGCCGCGCCCTTGCCGACGGAAGCGGCGAAGGCATCGGTCGACATGGCGAAAGCGAGTATGACCAGGGATGCAGGATTCATTGTCCGTTCCAGCCGGTGGTGTTGCCACGACATTCGCCGTACCCGACTCGGTACCGCGGATGCCCATGGTCTCGCCAACCGGTCTCGGCGTTCGTGCCACGGCATGGCCGGGTGTGTTGACACGAACATCACGACCGCAAGGTTTCACGGTAGTGATCGGCTACTCCCCAAGGAGGTCTCAGACTATAGACGCGAAAATGAAAACCGGCAATAAACGATTGAATTTAAAGAGAAAAATTCACCCCGGTTAATTCATGTCGTTGACGTTAATCAAGTTAACGCCGGTTGGACTTTGATGACGAGGTTGCGGGCCGGGACTTCAGCGTTGGCGGCAGCAATGACGAACCGTGGCGTAGGAGGTGCGTCGCGGCGCCACAACGAGATAACCCGCGCCAGTGACGCCATAAAGAGACAGCAAGACTGGAAATCTGTCTCGTTTTGGTAACAGATCATTCAGATAAATTCAGACGCACCTAATTCAGTAAAATCTCAAAATACAGGCACGTGAAAATCGGGCGGGAAAATTGTGCATTTTAGTGCGCACACTTCATCGATCGATGTCGAGTCATTGAAATGGAGAAAAATGCCACAGCGGTTTGAAACGCTCATTTCAACGTAACGAGGGGTAATAAGTGCATACCAGGAATGGATTGAACGACCGTTCAATATAGTTTTTATTCTTTCATATCAGTAATTTGCTAAAAACAATTTAGCTTGCCTTCCGTTACCTTTCGGAAACGCAAAACATCAAACTTTTACTTCCAAGCCGTCGCATTGTCATTCGGAGCCAGTAGTCTGAATGACGTTGGATCGCGTTCCCAAAGTTTGGTCGATGTCGAGAACCCGGTCTGGCACCTCTTTCAAACCGCTGGAATGGCGGACCTTGAATTTCACGCTACCAGGAGAAACACCATGGCTGATACGCCCGCAATCGATTCGTCAACTTCGAATGACAGCGCTGATTCTTCCATCGATCAATTGAAGGCCGTCTTTGATCAGGCAATCGAGAAATCCGCTGAAATCACCAAGGTCACGACCGAGAAGAAGACCATGCTCGATGCGACCAAGCAGCGTCCGCAGAACTGATGCGGAGAAGTCGCGGGCGAGACCACGGCCGCCCGCGACGCTCCACGCCGGAACGGCGGCAATGCGTCCGGGACGCATCGGATCTCGCCACGATGGAGACTACTCGATTTTCTGGAGCTTTCTTGGCTGTCCGCCTCGATAAACCGGGTACGGACAGCCAAGGAATTTCTTCCCGCTTCGTACGACATTAGCGAGTCAACCGCATGAATACCGTCACCTCCCCCACGGCGTCGGAAGGCGAAGTCGTTGCGACGCTCACGGTCACTGCCGGGCTGCATCACGGTGCGACGATGGATCTGGGCGAGCCGACCTGCCGGATTGGCAGCGACGAGGCCGCCGATATTCTGCTGGGCGACCCCGGCGTGGCGCCCGACCACCTGGTGCTGCGGTTCCACGGACGCCAGATGGCGGTCGAGGCGATCGGCGGCGATGTCGTCGTCAACGGTCGCATCGTACATCAGGGAACCGGGCAGCGCGGCGAGCTCCCGGCCGAGCTGCGCTTTGAGGGCGTGTCGCTGGCGCTGTCGCGCCCCCCCGCCCCCTCGATGATCCCGGCGCTCCCCAAGCTCCCCGCCCTGCCGCCACGCTGGCGGACCTCGCTCAACCGGGGTGCCACGCTCACCGCGCTGGTAGCGACGCTCGGGGTGCTGGCGGTCTACGAATTCATCGACGTCAATCAGGCCGGCGCCAATATCGGCGGCTACACGGCTGCCTCTCTCGATCCCCAGGCGCTCGACGGTGCGCATCGCCTGACGTCGGGGGAGCGCCCGGGCCCGGCGGAAGCGCTGCGCCGACAGCTCTCGGAGGCGGGCCTCGACTCGCTGAACGTCACCGATCATGGCGGCTACCTGAGCGTGTCCGGCCAGTACGCGGCGGCGCAGAGCGCGGCCTGGGATCGGACGCAGCGCTGGTTCGATCAGCACTACGGCAGCCACCAGGTGCTGCTCAACGACGCCAAGACCCGGCAGGATGCGGCGCGCCCGGATTTGAAGCTGCAGGCCGTGTGGCTGGGCGATAGCCCCTATGTCATCGACAACCGCGGGAAGCGACTCTATCCCGGCGCCGCGCTCGAATCCGGATGGGTGATCTCCGCGATTCAGCCGGACCGCATCACGCTGAGCCGTGGCGACGACCAGTTCGCGCTGACGCTTTGAATGAGAGACCGCGCTGACGAGGCCATCGTTCGATGAAGATCACCGGTCGCCAGGTCGACTCGGACCGCTATCGCATCTCGGGCACAGTCCCGGAGCCAGTCCGCCCCATCGAGAGATCCTCCGGGCAGGATGACGAATTCATCCGCGCGGTCGATCTTGCGCGGACGCGCGACGCCGACCAGCCGCCGCTGGCCGCGCGACTGGACGCGCTCGAGCGACCCGAGGCCAGAGATGGCCGCAGCTACGACAACGCCCGCAGCATCGAACTGCTCCAGCACGTGATCGACGACGTGCTGCCGACGCTGGAGGCGGAGGAGGACATCGTCGCGATGGCGCGGGACGTCGTCGGCGAGGAGCTCGAGTGGCGCCAGGCCTGGGATGGTCGCATGAACGAAGCCATGACGCCGCGGGATGGCGATGCTCCCGGTGGCGACGACGCCCGTGACGAGGAGCCGTCATGACAGAGAACGACGATCGCGATGCCGCCGACCTGCTGCACCTGATGGGCCACCTCTACCTCAAGAGCGGCCAGACGCAGCGGGGGATGGTACTGCTGCTGATCGCCACGCGCATGGCGCCGGAACACACCGGCATCCTGAGGGCGCTGTGCCGCGGCTTTCTGACCCACGGCAACGGCGGACGAGCCCTCAACGTGATCGAGCGTCTCGAGGCCGCGGGGCAGCGCGACGCCACGCTGCTCCTGCTGCGCAGCCGTGCCGAGTGGCTGAACGGCGACCGGGACGCCGCGCGGCGCCACTTTCAACGCTACCTGGAGCGCCGACAGGAAGCCGATGTACCACGGGAGCGGGCATGACATGAATCAGCTTCTCGGTCGACTCAACATCCTCGCCCGCCGCGCCTCCCAGCGCAGCGACGTGATCATCGCGGTCTTCATGGTGCTGGCCGTGGTGATGATGATCATCCCGTTGCCGACCGCCCTGGTCGACGCGCTGATCGGGGTCAACATCGGCTTCAGCCTGCTGATCCTGATCGTGGCGTTCTATATCTCGCACCCGGTGGAGTTCTCGTCGCTGCCGCCGATCATCCTGCTGGCGACGCTGTTCCGGCTGGCATTGTCGATCACCACCACACGCCTGATCCTGCTCGACGCCGACGCCGGCCAGATCGTCGAAGCCTTCGGCAACTTCGTCATCGCCGGGGAGGTCGTCATCGGCATGGTGGTGTTCCTGATCATCACCGTGGCCCAGTTCCTGGTGATCACCAAGGGCTCGGAGCGGGTTGCCGAAGTCGCGGCGCGTTTCACGCTCGACGCCATGCCCGGCAAGCAGATGAGCATCGACAACGAGATGCGCAATGGCGATATCGACCACGTCGAGGCCCGCCGCCGGCGTTCGCTGCTGGAGAGCGAGAGCCAGCTCTACGGTGCCATGGACGGCGCCATGAAATTCGTCAAGGGCGACGCCATCGCCGGGCTGGTGATCCTGTTCGTCAACCTGATCGGCGGCCTGCTGATCGGGATGCTCGAGCACGGCATGCCGTTCGGCGAAGCCGTCGAGACCTACTCGCTGCTCACCGTCGGCGACGGCCTGATCGCCCAGATCCCGGCGCTGCTGATCTCGATCGGCGCCGGCACCGTGGTCACCCGCGTCAGTTCCGACAACGCCAGCGACCTGGGCAGCGAGATCGTCGGCCAGCTGGGCAGCAACTCCAAGGCGCTGGGGCTGACCGCCGCCGTGCTGTTCTGCGCCGCCTTCATCCCGGGCTTCGCCACCGGCGTGTTCCTGGCGATCTCGGCGCTGCTGGGCAGCGCGGCCTTCCTGCTGCGTCGGCGCCACATGCGCGAGCGGGCCGAAGCGGAAACGGCCGATGCCGAGGGCGCGCCGAACGATGGCGCTCCCGCGCCGCGGCAGGATGACGCGCCCGCCGAGGCCACCGCTCCCGGTCGCCTGGCCGAGGACGAGCCGGGCCAGCATCGCGTCATGCTGTGCCTGAGCGCGTCCCTCGCCGACGCGCTGTCGCTGGACTTGCTGCGCGAGGGCATCCAGACGGTTCGGGAGCGCGTCGAGCGCGACCTGGGAATCGCCATCCCCACCGTCGGCCTCCGTCTCGAACCGGCCCTCGGGGCGCAGCGCTTCGCCATCGAGCTGGACGAAGTCCCCGTGCTCAACGGCGAGCTGCCGGCGGCCAGCGTGCTGCTGGACGACGACACCGGTACGCTGGCGCTACTCGAGCTCTCCGCACAGACGCAGCCCGCGCTGGTCGGCCGCGGCTCCTGGCAGTGGCTGCCGGACTCCGCGAGCAGCGCGCTGCGGGAGGCAGGGATGCGCTATCGCACGTCGGACCAGGTGCTGGAGCGCTGCCTGGAGCGCACGCTGACGCGCTACGCCGGCGATTTCGTCGGCATTCAGGAGGCCCGCTCGCTGCTGTCCCGCATGGAAGCGGATTATGCCGAGCTGGTCACCGAGGCCGTGCGCGTCGTCTCGCTGCAGAAGATGGCGGAAATCCTGCGCCGCCTGGTCAGCGAGGGGGTGCCGGTTCGCGCCATGCGCACCATCCTCGAGGCGATGGTGACCTGGGGGCCACAGGAGTCCAACAGCGCGCGACTCGCCGACCGCATCCGCGTCGCCATGGCGCGCCAGATCTGCCACCGCCATGCCCGCAGCGACAGGGTATTGCCGGCCTGGGTCGCCACCCGCCCGCTGGAGGAGGCGCTACGGGCCGCCCAGCGCCACGCCGAGACCCAGTCCTTGCGCATCGGGCTGCCGGCGCCGCTTTCCCGGGCACTCAATGGCTGGTTTCAGCAACAGCTGGACGCGCTGGATGCCGACTTGCAACCGGTGATCGTGATCGCCGGGGACGTGCGCGCGTCGCTGCAACAGTGGCTCAAGCAGCAGGAGATCGACATGGCAGTCATGGCCTGGCCGGAGATCGCACCGGAATTCAGCCTGCAGGCGATCGCCCAGGTGCGCCTGCCAAAACCCGCGCCGCGACGCGAGTCCGAGGCGCAGGCAAAGTCGTAACTTGATGACAAAAAAGCGGTTTTCGTTGTATGAGTAAAGCGATTTTCGATGTATGAGTAGAGACCCCGCGGCCAGCGGGGCTTTTCGACAAGGGATCCGATGACAACAGGGACGGAAGACGCTCGTGGCACAGTGGCAGACAATTTCATGAGGGGCGGTAGCCGCGTACCCCTACTCGCCGCCCTTGGCCTGGCACTCCAGGTGATGGTGGCATTGCTGATGACCGCACAGTTCGCTCACGCCGATGTCGCCGTCGATACGCCCGGCGAGACGCTGGCGCTGGAGACGGGCCAGGGCAGGATCCTGCGCTTCGATCGCCAGGTGGCCTCGGTGTTCGTGGCCAACCCGGCGATCGCCGACGTTCAGGTCGTCTCCCCCGGGGTGATCTACCTGTTCGGCAAGCAGGCCGGCGATACCAACCTGATCGCCCTCGGCGCCGACGACGAGAGCCAGGCCTCGCTGCGGCTGCAGGTCCGCGACGGTGACGCCAAAGCGAGCCAGGCGCTTCGCGGTATCGACGGCGACAGCCAGGTCAGGCTGCACATGGCCGGCAACCAGTTGGTGGCCGAGGGCCGCAACGCGACGGTGGAGAGCGCCATGGCCACGCAGTCGGCCCTCGATGCCGAGGCGCCCGCCGACGGCGGTCTCAATCGCTCTAGCTACGACGGCGCCAATCAGATCAACATCCGGGTGCGCTTTGCCGAAGTCGCCCGCGACGAACTGCTCAGCTACGGCGTCAGCTGGAATGCGCTGATCAACAACGGCTCGTTCTCGTTCGGCGTGCTGACCAGCAATATCGCAAGCTCCCCGGGCAGCGAGGGCGTCGACGGCCTGCTGCAGGCGCTGCAGCAGAACAACCTGTTGCAGATACTCGCCGAACCCAACATCACCACGGTTTCGGGTCAGACCGCCAGTTTCCTCGCCGGCGGCGAGATTCCGATCCCGGTGCCGGTCAACAGCGACCTGGTGGGGATCGACTACAAGCAGTTCGGCGTCTCCCTGCTGAGCACCCCGACCCTGCTGCCCAACGGCCGCATCTCGATGGAGGTGCGGCCCGAGGTCAGCAGTCTCTCCGGCGACAACGTTCAGATCGCCGGCTACGACGTGCCGTCGCTGCAGGTGCGGCGTGCCGACACCGTCGTCGAGGTGGGCAGCGGCCAGACCTTCGCCATTGCCGGGCTGTTCCAGCGCCAGGCCTCCAACGAGATCGAGCGCATCCCGGTGCTGGGCGACATCCCGATCCTGGGTCAGCTGTTCCGGTCGCGCCGTTTCCAGCGCAACGAGACCGAGCTGGTGATCCTGATCACGCCCTACCTGGTCCGCCCCTCCTCGTCCCCGACGCCGAGAACGCCGCTGGACCAGGCCCGGGTCAGCCGCGACACCCGGCTTGGCGACGATCCGGCACAGCACGCCAGGTCGGCGGGCGTCGACGATCCTTTCGGGTTCTATCTGCAATGAGCGAGGAGACCGCCGCCATGCCACCCAACCCGCTCGCCGCGACAGCCGCGATCCGTCATGTCGCGCCGCTGCTGATAGCGACGCTGCTGGCCGGCTGCCAGTCGTCGATGGGGCCGATGAGCTGGACCAGCGGCTACCGCCAGGTGGCGATGGCCGCTCCAGAAGGCGACCAGGCCGCCACGGATGGCCGGATGGCGACCCTGCCCAACCTGTGCCAGTCGTCCCCCGACGACGAGGGCATGGTGACGCTGCCGCCGGGTTGCGCCAACGATCTGAACCTGCAGCTGATGGTGGCCAATCCCCAGGACCTGGTCCGCGGGCGGGAGATGGGGCCGCCGATGGCGGGCCCCGTCGCCGACGCCGCCCGCGAGCGGCTCGACGATCGCGGCCGCGCCAACGAGCGGCGTGCGATGCTGGAAGGCGAGGCGCGCAGTGCCATGGGCGATACCGCGACGACCGATGGCCTGTGAGGGGCAGCGCGGGGCCGGCCCGAACTCACTCGCGCGCGGGGGAAGTCCGGGCCATGCCGAGGGCCTGGGCGCGAGCGGCGGCGCTGGGCAGCGCGGCGATACGCTCGGCGCTGGCGATCAACGACTCGCGCCGGGCTGCCGGCAGGTCGGGGATCTCGATACGGCGGGCTTCTTCACGCTGCCCTCCCAGTACCAGCACCAGGATGAGGTTGCGGTAATGGCGCGCTTCGGCCAGGGGGGAGTTGGCGACTCGACGCATGTCGGCGATCGCCTTGGCGTCGTCGCCGGCCAGGGACTCGGCCAGCGCCAGATTGGCCTGGACGTCGAGATCCTGCGGTTCGAGCCTCGCCGCCCTGGCAAAGGCCTCGACGGATCGATCGGGATGCCCCGCCAGCGCCTGCGCGGCGCCCAGACGGCTCCAGGCGGCCACGTTGTCGAGCTTGGGGGCGGCCCGCGAGAGGCTGCGCAGCGCCCCCTGGGGCTCGCCCAATCGCAGCTGGGCCGTGCCCAGGCCCAGCAGCGCCGGGGCCAGGTCGATGTCGTCGGCCAGCGCCGTCCGGAAGGCTTGCGCCGCGGCCTCGGGCTCTCCGGCCGCCAGCCGGGCATTGCCCAGCCGGATCAGGAGCTCGGCAGACGGCGCCCCCTGTTCCAGCGCACGTTCGTACATGGCCGCCGCCGTGGCGTGGTCGCCGCGCTGGTCGACATCGTCGGCCAGCTTGAGCAGCCGGTCCTCCCGGGTGTCGGACGGCGTCGCCGCGCAAGCGGAGAGCGCGAACCCGACGGCGATGACCGCCGCCCATGTCAGGCCCTTGCGGCAAGCCGCCGCGCGGGTCGAGACCATTCGAGAAACCGTAGAAGATGCCTTCATCCGTGAATCAGTCCAGAGGCTCGAGGAGTGGACAGACAGCGTACCGGAGAACCAGCGGTTTGGGGCAGCGAGGCATGTCAATGAACGGTGACAGTCGTTTACATAGGGCAAGCGAAAGCCACAAAAAGACATATAACCGGCCACCAAACCGTCATCGCGATCTTGCTAGGGTTATCGAAGCACTTGCGGCGGTGGCCTTCATGATCGTTCGTCGAACAGGATCCCGGTTGCGCTCCTCGATCATCGTCGCGCTGATGCTGGGGTTGGCGGGCAGCGGCGCCTTCGCGGCCGACGCCCCATGGGCAGACCGAAGCTACCGCTACGTGGTGATCGATCAGGACGTACGCGACGTGCTGCAGGAGTTCGGACGCAACCTGTCGCTGCCAGTCGAGGTGAGCAGTGCCGTGAACGGCGAGGTCCGCGGCGACATCCACGCCGACAGCGCCCAGGCCTTTCTGGAACAGGTCTGCCGGTCCAACGGGCTGGCGTGGTTCTTCGACGGCTACGTGCTCCATGTCGCCGCACGCGAAGAGCTGGGCCGGCGCAGCTTCGATCTCGACGGAGTGGACGTTTCGCGCTTGAGCGCCGACATCGAAGCGGCAAGGATCGGTTCGCCACTGAGCGCCGATTTCCGGGATGGTCGCCACCGTCTGGAGGCGATGGGCCCGCCCGCCTGGCTGGCGGAAGTGGCGCAGCGGGTGGAGGATTCGAGGCGGACGCCCGCGCCCTCGGCACCCGGTGAGGTCAGGGTCTTCCGCGGCAGCGTGGCACAACCGGCCGTGGAGCAGTGAGTGCGGATGTCGCGGCTGCCGGCGCCGGTGAGCCCCGGACGCTGGCAGGCCGGACCCAGAGGCAGGAACGAGCGGGCCGTCATCCCATGGCGACGCTCATCAGCGACCGTTCCCGAACGCTCTATCGAAGAACGGTACGACGACTCACCGACGGCTCGATGCCGATCGGTCAATGCCAAACCGAAGGAGACGATACATGGCTATCGATGCCGTAGGTAATGCCAACGCGACCGGCGAATCCACCCCCGACTCCCAGGCCTTCGACGACGCCGTCGACAACGCCAAGTTCCAGGAAGCGATGTCCGAGGGCATGGTCCAGGTGGGCGGGCAGCTGATTCTGATGCCGATGATGAAGGAAATGCTCAGCGAAGCCATGTCGGGCGGCGAAGAGTAGCAAGCCCAGGCCCGAGTCCCGCGAGGTGACGAGGGACGACGACCGGTTGGCGACTCGTCGCGACGACCGGTCGACGTCGTTGGAAGCGACACCGGCCCCGCCATGGGCCCGAACGCGAGGTGAATGATGACTCCCGTGACACCACCGGGGGTGGGGGTGCCGATGACGACACCCGCGCCGACCCCATCGGAGACGAGTGCCAAGACGCTGGCATCGCAGAACCTGTTCGAGCACATGGCCGGCCAGGCCGGTGCCTCCCCCCCTGGCGCGAGCCCCGGCGAGCTGGGCTCGAACCTGATCGACAACCTCGACGGCTTCGTCGACCGGGTCAACACCTTCGCGCAGCAGGCGCAGGTCCCCGATGCCCAGGCACCCGACCGCTTTGCCAAGGTCACCACGCCAGCGCCGGACGCAGGCGACACGCCCACCGCCATCGGCGACGACAAGATGGCGAAGGTCGTCGACTCGCTGAGCCAGGTCTTCGACCACTCCATCGAGACCACCATGGTGGTGCGAGGTGCCACGCAGGTGTCGGGCTCGGCCAATACCCTATTGAAAGGTCAATGACACTTGCATCTCGATCGACGCTTCAACCCCTCGCGCCCGTCCCGGGACAGCCGCCGACGCCCGCTGCACTGGATTGCGCTGCTGCTGATGGCCCTGCTGCTGCAGGCCTGCGATACCGACCTCTATACCCAGCTCGACGAGCGCGAGGCCAATGTCATCGTGGCGACCCTGGCACGCAACGGTATCCCCGCCAGTCGCCATGCCGAGGATGAAGGCCGGATGCGCGTCACCGTCGACGAGAGCCGCTTTGCCGAAGCGGTCGACGTGCTCGACCGGGCCGGCCTGCCGGAACGCAAGTTCGCCAATCTCGGCGAGGTCTTCCAGGGCAACGGCCTGGTGTCGTCACCGGTCCAGGAGCGCGCCCAGATGATCTACGCACTGAGCCAGGAGCTCTCCCACACCGTGTCCCAGATCGACGGCGTGCTGTCGGCGCGGGTCCACGTGGTGCTGCCTGACAACGACCTGCTGCAGCAGAACAGCACGCCCTCCTCGGCCTCGGTCTTCGTACGCTACATTCCTTCGCTGGATATCGACCCGCTGATCCCGCAGATCAAGACCCTGGTCGCCAACGGTATCGCCGGCCTCTCCTACGACAAGGTGTCGGTGGTGCCGGTGGTCTCGTCCCTGCCCGAGGAGACACGGTCGTCCCCCCAGCCGGCCATGAGTTCGTTTCTCGGCATCGCGATGCCGGCCGCCAGCGTGGCGCGTGCCGGCTGGCTGTTCGGCCTGATGATCGCGGCGATTCTCGCACTCGGCATCGCGGTCGGCTGGCTGGTCTGGCGCCAGCGCCGCCAACGCCCCTATGACCTGGCGACCCCTTCATGACGGAAACGCCCACGCCACCACCCGAGTTGCCGGTGCGCATCGATCCGGCCCACTGGATCGGCACCCTGGACGGCATCGCCAGTGACGAGACGCTACGCCGCTGGTGCCGCCAGCCCCGGTTCCAGCATCGACTGGCCGAACGACTCCAGCGTCGTCACGACCTCCCCGCCCAGGCCGAACTGCCGCCGAGAGACCCCATCGACCAAGCACTTTGCCTGCTCGACGAGGATGCGCTGACAGCCTGCACTCGCGCGGCAGGGATCATCTTCCATGCCGGAGCCCTGGTCCGCGAGATTCGCGCCCCTCGGGTCGCGGCCGTCAAGCAACGCTTCGGCACCGATCTTTATGCCCTGGCACTGGCCAAACGGGAGCATGGGCAGACCGGGGACAGCGACCTGGGCGATCTCGACGCCTTCGAGGCAGAGGTCGAGCAAGATGGCAGACGCTGTCTGCTGGCCTGGGCCGACGCCCAGCCCGCCACCCTGCGCGCCTGGCTGCGATTGGGCTGGTTCGGCAGGCTGGAGCGCGACGCCGGCGCCGAGGCGAACGCCGGCGCCGTGGAGATCGCACGCCTGGCCGCCGCCGACCGGCTTGCCTCGGGGACGGAGGATGCCGCCCAGGACCAGCCCGATGAGCCGGCAGCGCCGTCTCGGGGGAGTGAGCAGCCATGAATTCACTGCCGCTCCGCCCCGACAAGGTGATCCTGCGGGCCGAGGAAGCCGAGGCCTGGATCGATGGCTACGCCTTTCTGGACCGGGCGCGTCGACAGGCGGCCGATCAGGAACGGGCGCTTGGCGAAGCGCGCGACGCAGCCTACGCCGAAGGCTTCGAGGCCGGCCGCCGCGCAGGCGAGACGCAGGCCGCCCGGCTGCTGGCGACCACCCGGGATGACGTGGATCGCTATCTGGCGCGTCTCGAACCGGCGCTGGCCGAACTTGCGCTGGACCTGGTTCGGCGCCTGCTTGGCGAGTTCGACGAGGCCGAGCTGGTCGCCCGCTGCGTTCGCCAGGCGCTGCGCGAGTGGCGCCAGGAGCATCGGATCCGCATCCGCGTGGCCCCGTCGCTGGAGGCGCGAGTGGCGGTGCTGCTCTCGGAGGAGCCGCCCGACACCGGAGACTACGAGGTCGAAGCCGATGCCCAACTGGGGCCGGGGCAGTGCCTGCTGGTGAGTCCGGTCGCGGTCATGGACATCGGTGTGGATTCGCAACTCGACGTTCTCCGCCAGGCGCTGCTCGACGTGCCGGTGGACGGCCAGGAGCCGGCATGAGCCGTCATGCCCCGGATCAGGCCTCGGTGGCGCTCGACGCGCTGCTGCCAAGGCTCGGCCAACGTCTGGCCCGGACCGAGACGCGCCGGGTCAGCGGTCGGGTGCGCCGGATCCGCGGCCTGCTGATTCACGCCAGCATCGAGGGCGTCAGCATCGGCGAACTCTGCTATCTGCGCGATCCGGTCAGCGGACGTCGCGTCGCCGCCGAGGTGATCGGCTTCGAGGAAAAGGACGCTATCCTCTCGCCCATCGGCGAACTGCAGGGGCTCTCCACCCGCAGCGAAGTGATCGCCACCGGGCGCGCCCAGGGCGTCGGCGTCGGCGAGGCGCTGCTGGGCCGCGTCATCAGCCCGCTGGGAGAGTGGCTGGACGCTGCGGCGACACCGCCCGGCGACGTCCCTCTGCGCGAATACCCCGTGCATGCCGAGCCGCCCGCGCCCCTGAGCCGCCAGCTGATCGAGCAGCCGCTGGCGCTCGGCGTGCGTGCCATCGATGCCCTCAATACCGTGGCGAGAGGGCAGCGTGTCGGCCTGTTCGGTGAACCCGGCGTGGGCAAATCGTCGCTGCTCTCGGCCATCGTCAAGGGCAGCAGCGCCGAGGTGGTGGTGCTCGGGCTGGTCGGCGAGCGCGGCCGCGAGGTGCGCGAACTGCTCGACGTGCAGCTGGACGCCGAAGCGCGTCGCCGTACCGTCTGTGTCGTCTCCACCTCGGACCGCCCGGCCATCGAGCGTGCCCGCGCCGCGCTGGTCGCCACCAGCGTGGCGGAGTATTTCCGCGACCAGGGCCGCGACGTGCTGCTGCTGGTCGACAGCCTCACCCGTTTTGCCCGTGCCCAGCGCGAGATCGGCCTGGCCGCGGGCGAACCGCCGACCCGACGCGGCTACCCGCCGTCGCTGTTCGCCGCCCTGCCCCGCCTGCTCGAGCGCGCCGGTCCGGGCGATGCCGCCGCCGGCACCATCACCGCCATCTACACGGTGCTGACCGAGGGTGATGGCACACTGGACCCGGTGGCGGAGGAGACCCGTGCCATTCTCGACGGACACATCGTGTTGAGTGCCGAGCTCGCCCGGCGTGACCACTTTCCGGCGATCGACGTGCTGGCCAGCCGCAGCCGGCTGATGGAGAGCGTCGCCAGCGACGAGCATCGCCGCGACGCCGCCAAGGTCCGCGACCTGATGGCGCGCTATCGCGACGTCGAGCTGCTGCTGCAGGTGGGCGAGTATCGCGAGGGCAGCGATGCCGCCACCGACGAGGCGATTCGCAAGCACACCGAGATCGAGACCTTCCTTCGCCAGTCCCGGGACGATCGCAGCGATTTCGCGGAAACGCTGAAGCGGCTGAAGGAGATCGCCCAATGACCTCGTTGCCTCAACTCGAGCGCCTGATGCAGTTGCGGCGTCATCGTACCCGCCGGGCCGAGGAGGCGCTGGCGTCGAGCCAGCGCCACTGCCGCGACCTGGACACGCGACACCAGACGCTGGAGGCGTCGCTCGATCGGCATCAGCGCGCTTCCGGACGGCGCGAACAGGCGCTCTTCGACGACGGCGCGCAGCAGCCGATGAGTGCCGAGACCATGGCGGAGTGGCAGCAGACGCTGGCCGACGATGCCGGACGACGCGAGTCGTTGCTCCAGCAGCGGCGAACGCTGGCGCGGGAGCGCCGGGCCGCCGAC
Source organism: Salinicola corii (assembly GCF_008298015.1). Taxonomy (GTDB): domain Bacteria; phylum Pseudomonadota; class Gammaproteobacteria; order Pseudomonadales; family Halomonadaceae; genus Salinicola; species Salinicola corii. The sequence goes on from NZ_VTPX01000005.1 coordinate 189,079, forward strand.
GCCGAGCGCAGCGAGCGGGCCTCCGAGTGGGCGAGATGCCTTCGCGCCGAGCGGGCACTGGAACGCCTGCGAGCCGATCGCTCCCGCGCGCTGGCGGTCGATGCCGAGCGGCTGGCGGAACTGGAAATGGAAGAGATGCGACCGCCGCGGGGAGAGCTGACGTGACCCACCTGTCCACGACGTCACGCCGGGCTTCGGCGCAGCCCTCGACGATCACGGCCGACCTGGCGCCGGGCCGGGCGATGCCGTTGTCATTGGCGTCGCTCCCCGCGATGGCCTCCGACCGCCTGGCGCTCCATAACGCGCTGCACGTCGCTCGCCAGCCGCTCGAGTTCGACTGGCACGGCCGCAAGGCAATGCTGCGCTTACTCCCCGAGGGCACCGCCATCGATCAGGCGTGGTCGATCACCCTCGACCTCGGCGGGGAACCATTATTGCTGTCCGGCAGCGCGGCGGCGCTTGACCGTCTCGGTGAGCATCCCGACCGTCGGCGAGATCTGCGAGAGGTGGATCGCGAGCTGGTCGCCATGTGGCTGGAGGTGGTCTGGCTCGAGTGGCTGGAGCCGCTGGAGCGCCGGCTGGAAGTCGATATCCATCTGCGGCCTGCCCTATCGGCGCCGATGGAGCGCCTTGCGCGCCTCTGTATCGCGTTCGAGATCGATGGCGAAACGCACCCGCTCGCCCTCGACCTGCCGGTGGCCATCGCCGAGCGACTGCTACCGACGCTCGATAGCGCCTTTCCGGCACGCCGCGCCCCGGCCGACGGCGTCGTTGCCACCCTGCGAATCGAAAGCGGCGCGCAGACCCTGACGCTGGGCGAATGGCGCAGCCTGCGCGCCGGCGACGTGGTCATGCTCGACGGCGCAGTGGCCGATGGCGTCCGGCTGAATCTCGCCGACCGTTTCGGCTGCCGGGCTCGCTTCAGCGACACCGGGCTGCGTGCCGACGGGCCGCTCGGCGCGAGTTCCCCCGATCGAGCCCCGAATCCCTCTTGTGAAGCCCCGAACCGCCCTGGTAAAGAGAGTGTCATGAGCGAACCTCCTGTGGATAAATCAACACCGCCCGCACGATCCGAAACGCCCGTGGACAGCTCGGCATCGAGTACGGAAGCGCCGGATGTGGACAGTTCGCCCACGGATCCGCTGGACTCGGCTGGCTTGAACCTGGATGACCTGCCGGTGCAGCTGACCTGCGAACTGGGTCGCCTGGAGCTGTCGCTCGGCGAACTGCGCCGGCTGGGCGAAGGCAGCGTGTTGCCGCTGGAGCGGCATCCCGAACGGGCGGTCGACCTGGTCGTCAACGGCAGACGGATGGGGCGTGGGCGCCTGGTCGCCATCGGCGACGCGGTCGGGGTGCAGGTCGAGAGGCTCGCGCTCGACGAAGGGCGCGCTGGGGATGACTGAGTTTCAGCCCAACCTGATCGCGATCATCATCGTGGTCGCCACCATCGGCCTGGTGCCGCTGGCGGTGGTCACGATGACGGGCTTTCTCAAGATCTCGGTGGTGCTGTTCCTGATCCGCAACGCTCTCGGCGTGCAGCAGACGCCGCCCAACCTGGTGCTCTACGGCATCGCACTGATCCTGACGGTCTATATCACCACGCCGTTGATCGGCGAGATGGCTCACGAGTTCGAGCAGCGCTCGGCGGGGCTGGCCAGCGTCGAGGAAATCAAGCAGACCGGCGAGGCCCTGCGCGGCCCGCTGCAGGCGTATCTGTCACGCTACGCCAGCGAACACGAGCGAGCGTTCTTCATCGACGCCACCCGCACGTTGTGGTCCGACGAAGCCCGCGAGGACCTCAAGAGCGATGACCTGATCGTACTGATTCCCGCCTTCGTCAGCTCGGAACTGACCCGCGCCTTCGAGATCGGCTTTCTGCTCTATATCCCGTTTCTGATCATCGACCTGATCGTCTCCAACGTGCTGATGGCGATGGGCATGATGATGGTCTCGCCGACGCTGATCTCGATTCCGCTGAAGATTTTCCTGTTCGTGGCGGTGGACGGCTGGTCGCGGCTGATGCACGGACTGATCCTGAGTTACGGAGGCGGCTAGGATGACCGACGACATCTTCCTCTCGCTGATGAAGAACGCCCTGTGGACGGTACTGCTGGTGTCGGCGCCAGCGCTGCTGGTGGCGATCGCCGTCGGTTTCGGCGTCGGCCTGCTGCAGGCGCTGACCCAAATCCAGGACCAGACGCTGCCGCAGGCGGTCAAGCTGGTGGCGGTACTGCTGGTGCTGATCCTCTCGGGCCCGCTGCTGGCCGGGCAGATCGTCAACATCACCGATCAGGTGCTGGACAATTTTGCCGCCTGGTCGCGCTGAGGAAACGCCACCTGACCGGCTGCGCATCCTTTTCGAGTGATTCAAGGGACCGATGGACTACGACGATTTCGCCCGTTTTCTCACCGACTTCGCCTACCCGCTGATCGCGGCGGCGGCCGTCGGCGTGGCCCGGGCGCTGGGCATGGTGCTGGTGACGCCGGCCTTCAATCGCCTGGGGCTGACCGGCATGATCCGCTCCGCCGTGGCGGTGACGATCTCGCTGCCGCTGATCGTGCCGCTGTTCGATGCGATGGTGAACGCGGAGAGCTTGTCGACCTTCAGCGTCGCCGGCATGGTGATCAAGGAGTTGCTGATCGGCGTCGCCATCGGCCTGGTCTTCGGCGTGCCGTTCTGGGCGGCCGAGGTGGCCGGCGAGCTGATCGACCTCCAGCGCGGCTCGACCATGGCGCAGATCGTCGATCCGATGGGCGCGACCGAAACCGGGGTGACCTCGACGCTGCTGACGATCACACTGCTGGCGCTGTTCTTCATCACCGGCGGCTTCATGCTGCTGCTCGACGGCTTCTATCGCAGCTACGCGCTGTGGCCGGCGGTGGACTTCGTGCCGCTGCTGTCGCAAACCTCGGCGATGTCGCTGCTCGGCCTGCTCGACCAGGTGATGCAGATCGGCGTGCTGATGATCGCCCCGCTGGTGATCGCGCTGCTGATCGCCGACCTGATGCTGGCCTACGTCGCCAGGATGGCGCCAAACCTTCACGCCTTCGATCTGTCGCTACCGATCAAGAACCTGCTGTTCGCGTTCCTGATGCTGATCTACGTGGTCTTCCTGATCCCGCTGATGGTCGACCAGCTCGATATCGTCGCGCTCAACATGGAGCGTCTCGAGGCCATTCTCGGCGCGATGCGATAGCCGTCGTCCGCCCCACCAAAGCCATACAGTCCGTTACTCAGCGTTTCGTCGCTGCCATCGGGTCGTCATCCGGCACCTGAATACTGGAGGCGTTTTCCCGCGATGCCGTCCCGTCCTGTTCATGGATCGAACGTCGGCGTCCTCGAGCCAACCTCCTTTCAGAGAGAACAAGCCGATGCGCGTCAACGATGATGTCACCCTGGACAAAGACCCGACCTCGTCCGTCCCCACACAGGTTTTCAATTCCGTGCTCAAGCTGGCGCAGGAAATGGCCGAGGATGGCGGCAAGGGGAAGGAAAATCTCGAGCCCGGTAGTCAGGATTACGAGGACACGCTGAATTCGTTGGCGGTGGACATGGCGGACGGCATCGATATCGACAAGCGCACGGTTTCCAGCCTGGAGGGAGACGCCGCGAACAAGTTCGAGAAGCTGGTCACCGCCGAGCTCAATGCGCAGCGCGCCGACGGCAAGAGCGCCGACCTGTCCAAGGCGATCGATAACGCCAGGAAAGCGCTGTTCGACCGCATAGGACATGCCCTCGACAACGCAGACCGAAACGCCGACAAGGGCCTCAATGTCTTCGAGGGCTACTGGAAGCGCCATGGTGGTGCAGAGGATGCGATCAACGCGGGTTATGACGCCTATGGCGGCTTTCTGGCCGATACCACGCTGACCGACAACCCCGACTACGAGGACAACCTCAATGCGCTGGCCCTAGGGCTGGCCGGCGGCACACTGACCGATCAGCGCAAGATCCTGCATCTCGACTCATCGGACACGCTCTCCCAACTCTACAAGAATCTGATCCAGAACCGGATCGATCAGGGCGACGATACCCAGGAAGCGATGGATCACGTTAACGACGATCTGCGTTCGCGCATCGACAGCGTCGGCGGTGGCGACGTCGCCAATGTCTTCGACGGCTATTTCAAGCGTCACGGTGGCGAAGAGGACACCGAGAAGCTGGCCGAGGAAAGCTATCTGGCCAATCGCGACGAGGCCGACATCGCCTATGACGACACGCTAAATTCGCTCTCCTCCGACATGGCCGAAGGCATCGATATCGACAACCGCAAGGTGCGACCGCTGACAGGAGACGCCAGCGATCAGTTCAGCCAACTTGTGGAGTACCAGCTTAACCAGCAGCGTGAGCGCGGCGATGCCCCGGATCTCCAGGCGGCCATCGACGATGCCAAGGAAGACCTCTTCGATCGCACCGGTAACGCCTTGACCAATGCCGACAAGGACAGCAAGGACGGACTCGATGTGTTCAACGGTTACTGGAAGCGTCATGGTGGCAAGGACGACGCCATCGATGCCGGCTACGCGGCCTACGACGACTTCCTCGCCAACAACACCGTGACCGACAACCCCAGTTACGAGGACAACCTCAACGCGCTCGCATCCGGACTGGCGGGCAGCACGCTGACCGACTCTCGCCAGATTCTGCATATCGAAAGCTCGGAAACGCTGTCACAGCTCTATCAGAACCTGATCGACAGCAAGGTAAGCGACGGAGTCTCCCGCGAGAAGGCCACCGCCCAGGTCAACGACGACCTGCGCGAGCGGGTCAGGCACGCTGCCGGGGACGATGGCAAGGCGGTCCAGAATATCTTCGACGGTTACTGGTCGAGGCACGGCGGCGAAACCAACACCCAGCGCCTGTCCGACAACGCGGAGCTGGATACGGCGCGGCGCGATCACGATCTGCCAACCTTCAGCGATGTCGATATCCAGTCGATGGAGACCAGCGAGACCGACCCGGACGACAGTTCACGCAAGCTGACCGTCAGCGAGCTGACCTGGCAGAACCTGATCGAAGAGTGGAAGACGGGGATCGAGGACGGCAGCATCGACAAGAGCGATGAGCGTGCCCAGTTCTACCGCGCGCTGCGCGCCCAGGGCGCGCTCGACAACGGCCTTGACCTGGTCGGCCTCGATATCTCGGAGGGACTGAGCCTCGATCACGTCACCGGCGATGATCTCTCGTCGATCATCGATGGCGAGAAACTCGATACCAGTCTCGGCGATCTTTTCGCCTCCGATGCCGTGCAGAAGGATTACATGGAAGCCCAGAAAGGCGCAGTCGACAAGGTCGCCGACAAGGACGACATCGCTTCGCGACTGGAGGAGACCGCCTTCAGCGAGGAGTACATCGACTACATCAATGACCTGCGCGAGAGCGGCCAGGGTGAACTCGCCGAGCAGGATATCTCGCGGACCTACAATGCACTCTCGACACTGTTCCCGGCGACCGAAGAGAGCGACAAGGCGGCCGAATTCGCCCAGAGCCTGCAACTCGACTCGATGATCACCGATCTCGACGACCTGATCGCCAATCCCGACGACATCAACGATGCCAATACCGCAACCGCCACGCAGGACGTGGTCAAGATGGTGTTGACGGCGCTCAAGCGCGCCGGCGTCGATATCCCGCGACGCACGGCGGAGTCGATCGACAAGTTCGTCAACGAGTATCTCAACGATCAGCAGACGGCGAAGAATTTCGGCAAGGCGCTACAGGAACTCGGCGACCGTTTCCAGAAAAATGGCGCCATCACCCAGTCGGATATCGACGGCCTGATGAAGAACGGCGTCTACAAGGCGCTCAACGAGAAGACCAACGGCGGCATGATGTCGCTGATCGGCACGCTCAACAGCAACGGCGCGCTGGGCTCGACCGGCGGGTTGATCTCACTCGCCTCTGGCATCTATCAGCTCGCAGGCGGCGGTAGCAAGTTGGCGGACAGCGACGAGGCGCGGATGGCCGTGGCCAAGGAGTTCATCAGCTTCCTCGGCGCCAGCCAGCACTTCGTCAACCTCGGCAGTAACATCAGGGACAAGGTCAAGGGCACCAACGTCAACGCCATGCTGGGGCTGGACAAGACGCTGCCGCAGATATGGGGCAAGGATACCACCAGCGGCAGCCCTTTTACCGAGGGCAAGGGTCTCAAGTTCGTCGAGAACATCGAGCAAATCATCGACGACGCCCCCGTCGGCGATCGCGAGAAGCTGAGCCAGAAACTGGATCTGAGCGAGTCAGACACGAGCAAGATCGTGAAGGGTATCGAGGACGGATACGCCAAGAACCCGGCTCTGCCCGATGCCACGACGACGACGCGTACCATCAGCTCCTTCCTGCGGGTGCTGGATGGGGCCGCCAACTCCGCCGCAGGTGCCCTGGACATCGCCCTCGGCGGGCTGATGATCAAGCGCGGCGCGGACAGCGGCGATGGCGCCACCATCGGCCAGGGCGCCGTCACCGTCGCGGCGGGTGCCTTCGGCCTCGCCGGCGGCGCGTCATCGCTGGCAGCGCTCAAGGGTATTGCCGTCGCCCGCGCGGCCACCGGGCCGCTGTTCTGGATATCCGCCGGCCTGACGCTGGCGACGCTGCCGTTCTCCATCGTCCAGGACATCAAGCGCACCAACGCGTTGGAGGGGCATAAGGCTGACCTCAAGGAACTCTTCACCTCTCTCGACGAGGATGGTCTACTGACCGAAGATGGTTTGAAGCGCTATGAGTTTCTCGAGGATTACATCAGGCACTACGGTCAGCGCGACGCACCGGACGACGAGAGCATTCTCGACTACCGCAGCGACGAGTACGAGTTCTACGTGCAGGAGGGCCATCTACCCAACTCGAGCTGGGACGATTTCGATCACGAGGACTACGACGGCGATGGCAGTAATCTCCAGACCAATATGGACGAGGGCTCGACCGTCGGCTCCTGACGACTCGGCGGGTGAACGCATCGCGCCATGAGCCAGCAGCCCTCCGAGGAAAAGACGCTACCGCCGTCGACGAAGAAGCTTCGCGACGCGCGCAAGAAGGGCCAGGTCTCCAAGAGCGCGGACCTGGTCACTGCCATGGTGTTGCTGGCCTGCACGCTCTACATCGCGGTCAGCGCCAGCGATATCATCGCCCGGGTACAGGGCCTGCTCGAGGTGACATCGAGACTCTATACCGAGCCGTTCGATTCGCTGTGGCCGCGCCTGATGGCGCAGGCGGGTGAGGTGCTGCTGCTTTCGGTGGTACCGCTGGTGGCGCTCACGTTCGTGATCATCGTGCTGACCAACATCGTGGTTTCTCAGGGTTTCGTCTTCGCCACCGAACCGGTGCTGCCCAAGGCGGAGAAAGTCGACCCGGTGCAGGGTTTCAAGCGCATCTTCTCGATGCGTGGCCTGATCGAATTCCTCAAGTCGCTGTTCAAGATGGTGGCGCTGGGCGTCGCCCTGATCGTGGTCTATGGTCTGGGCCTGCAGTCGCTGATGGAGTCTTCCAGCTGTGGCTTTGGCTGCATTCAGGGCACCTTCCTCGAACTGCTGCAGCCGCTGGTGATCACGACGCTGATCGCGTTCCTGCTGGTCGGCGGCTTCGACGTGCTGCTGCAGCGCTGGCTGTTTCGACGTGACCAGCGCATGACCAAGACCGAGCAGAAGCGAGAGCGCAAGGATCAGGAAGGCGACCCGACGATGAATCAGGAGCGCCGCAAGCGGCGACGCGAGATGCATCAGCTGAATGCCAAGGTCGGCGTACAGCACGCCTCGATGATGATCGGCACCGAAGATGGCTGGCTGGTCGGCATTCGCTACGTGCGCGGGGAAACACCGGTACCGCTGGTCACCTGCAAGGCATCGCCGGAACAGGCCGTGGAACTGCTGGCGAGCTCGAACTCACGCCACATCCCCCGGGCAGCGGACGCCACGCTCGCCGCCAGCATCGCCAGACGAGCCAGCAATGGCGACCCGATACCCGACGGGACCTTCCAGTCGGTGGCCGACCTGCTGGTGGCCGCCAAGCTGATCTGAGTTTCAGTCGACATCCTCCACCGCCAGCGCGCGGGCGATCCATCGCCGGAGATTGGCGGCGGTCGCCGATTCGCGATCGTACAGCAGACGGTAGGTCATCGGCGCCACCACGCCATCGACGAGCCGGTCCAGAGATGGCACCGCCGCCTCGCCGCGAGAGAGCGCGCGCTCCCGCAGCGTCGCCATGAGCGATTCGCTGTAGTGACAGCAGCGCTCGCGACGTCCGTTCTCCGCGCTGGCCATCACGTCGTTGAGTGCGCGCTGCCCCGGCACAGAGGTCATCTCCTCGAGATACTGCTCGCCCCAGGCCTGCAGATCGCCGGCCAGGGTACCGGTATCCACGGGATCGTCATCGGGGCGCATGCGCTCGACGGAGACATCGGCGACCAGTTCCGCCAGATTGCCCCAGCGCCGGTAGATCGTCGACGGCGTGACACCGGCATGTTCGGCGACCTGGGGCACCGTCAATTCATCGCGCGATTTTACCGCCTGCAGCTCGCGAACGGCCTGATGGACGGCTTCCTGTACCCGGGCACTGCGCCCGCCCGGTCTGACGGCTTCTTTGATCGGCATGGTTGTTCACTGATAGAAAACACAAACGCAAAATATTTGCTTTACGAGCCTGCTACGTCCAAACTCTCTCTAACGCAAAATTTTAGCATTAATGGATTTCACCATGTCACCTTCATCTTCATCCCCATCGACCAATGTCTATCCGGCACCCCAGCTCGGTTCGCTGGTCTACTATGCGGTACTGATGGTGACGTTTCTCGCGGCCTCGAGCGCCCCGACGCCACTCTACCGGATCTATCAGACCACCTGGCACTTCTCGACGACCTGGCTGACGCTGGTATTCGCGAGTTACGTCTTTGCGCTGCTGCTGGCACTGCTAGTCACCGGTTCGCTATCCGATTACATCGGCCGGCGGCCAGTGGTGGCGATTGCCATCGTCGGCGAGATCCTGTCGCTGATGCTGTTTCTGACCGCCGACGGGCTCGTCTGGGTGCTGGCGGCGAGGATTCTGCAGGGCATCGCCACTGGCATCGTGACAAGCGCCTTGGCCGCGGCAATGCTCGACAGCGACCATACCCGCGGACCGGTGCTGGCGAGCATCGCGCCGCTCTCCGGCATGGGCCTCGGCGCGCTGTTCGCCGGTCTGCTGGTGACCTACGCGCCGGCACCGATGCGTCTGGTCTACCTGGTGCTGATCATTCTGCTCGTCGTCATGGGGGCATGCCTCAAGCGAATCCCGGAGAGCGTGACGCCTCGCCCCGGCGCGCTGGCGGCACTTCGCCCTCGTGCGACGATTCCACCGTCGGTGCGAGGGCCGCTGTTCCGGGTCATTCCAGCGGTGATCTCTTCCTGGGCGCTGGGGGGATTTTCGCTCTCGCTGGGGCCCACGCTGGTGGAGACGATCAGTGGCGTTCACAACCCGCTGGTGGGATGCCTGATCACCTTCCTGCTCCCCTTCATCGGCGGCATCAGCGTGCTGATCCTGCGCGCCAGGCCTCCGCGACTGGCAGTGCTGCTGGGCACCGCCTGCCTGATCGTCGGCATGCTCGGCTTGCTGCTGGGGGTCCATCAGCGGGCGGTGGGAATACTGCTGGCCGGGACGGCGATCGCCGGCATCGGTTTCGGCGCCGCATTCATGGGCGCCATGCGCGTCGTCATGCCCCTGGCACCGCCCACCGAGCGATCGGCGTTGATGGCGGCGTTCTACGTCATCTGCTATCTGTCCGCCAGCACGCTGGCGCTGTGTGGCGGAATCGCGACCCAGCACCTGGGCCTGATACCCACCACCTACGCCTATGGCAGTCTGGTGGCACTGCTGTCACTGGCCGCGTTCGTCGGTACCTTGACCCAACGCCAGCCCGAGGCCGAGCCCCAGGTCAGATGCACCAACCCGGCCTAAGCCGAGCTTTCGCCGGCCTGGCGTTCCAGCGTGCGACAGAGATCACCGTCGAGCTTGAGCGCTGCCGCCAGTTGATCGAGCCAAGCCCGCTCCATCGGGTTCTGGTCGTCGACGATCGCCACGCTGGCCAGGTAGACCTCACGGGCGGCCTGGGGTGAATCGGCATCGCGGGCGATGGCATTGGCATCCAGTGGTGCGGACATCTGCTGCTCTACCCAGGCGTGAAGTTCGTCGTCGGCACCGAGCGCGTCGATCTGCTCGGCCAGCGCGGCCCGCTCCTGGGCATCGATATGGCCATCGGCACGCGCGGCGGCGATCATTGCCCGCAGAATCACCAGGCTGCGGCTCTCCTGTCGCTCGCCGGAGAGCTGCTCCAGCGGCTGGTCCGTTGCGGTCGTCGCCTCGGCGGGCGCCGATTTCTGCTCCTGATGCGCCTGCCAGGCTTTCCAGGCCAGGGCGCCCAGACCGGCCAGGGCGCCATACTTGATCGCCTTGCCGCCCATGCTGCGGCCACGCTTGCTGCCGACCAGCATGCCCAGCGCGCCACCTCCCAGCAGCGATTTGGCGTCGAAGCCACCGATACCCGACGACGAGCCCTTTCCGCCCCCGGCCTGTTTCATGATCTGCGATAGAATTTTCTGTGCGTTCATGGGTCATGATGCTCCCGGTAGTCAATGCGTGTCTGCTTCCACTGATGAGACCGCAAAGACAAGAAGAGGTTACCGGAATTGGTGCTATTCAACTCAAGCCAGAGACGGCTATGCCGATAATTTGGCAACGAGTCAGTCGTTCACCTAGAGATCATCCAGGCGATGTCCACGATTTACCCTAATTCCAATGTAGTTGACGGCATCTCCCAATCTGGCAAATCAATCAGTACACCGAATCTTCTAGCTGACCTGGAAGTGATCGTTTCCCGCGGCGTATCGCTGAAGCATTCACTGGAGGCCACTCGCCTCACGCCACCGGGCGATACTTCCAGGCTTCTCATACGGGAAATAGGTGCGCTGGGGACTCGTTCCGCCGAGACAGCAAGAGAGATCAGCGAGCAAATTCGCCATGCTCCCGGGAGTCTCGGCCGGGAGTGGCGACTCACCAGCAATCAGGAGACACTTCCAAAGGCTCTCGCTTCCCTTGATTCTCTACATGATGCCATGCACGAAATCGCCGGCCTCTCGGAGGCGTATCTCCGCGATCTCTTACAGCTCCCCCCGATACTCCCTTCGCGTGACGTCCCTTCCCTAAGCCAGCAAGCGGCTAAGCTTGTTCAACAGTCAGCCAAATTGGCCCATGAGCTGGAGCGATTACGTAGCCGACTCAGCGCCGAGTCACGCAACCAACCGCGTGGCTTCGGACAAGACGGATAGCGCTACCGCGGAGTCAATAAACCAGATCCCCTAAAAGTACTCTGGCGACGCCAGAGAAGTTGGAATTCATTACTCAAGCCTCGACTCAATCGACCATCACTGGACGCTGAGGGTCAACCTGGAAGGCGAAGGCATCGGTAATGTCCTGGACAATGACTCTTGGTTCCGAAAGTGGTGGCAGATCGTCGGGGGAGAAGTAGGCTGCATCGGACACTTCATGACCGGGATCGAGCGGTGCCCGGTCGCGTCGCTCACACAGGAAGAACAGCTTGTAGAAGTCGAGCACGTCGACCGGATAGGCATGCTTGGCCTTGTGGCGGATGGCATAGAGCCGCTTGGCTTCGACCTTGATGCCGGCCTCTTCCCACACCTCCTTGATGGTGTTCTCGACGGCCGAGAGCCCGACCTCGGCGTAGCCGCCGGGCATGGTCCAGCGCCCGTCCATCTTCTCCTTCACCAGCAGGATCCTGCCATCGTCGATAATCGCCGCACGCACATCGATCTTCGGCGTGACGTGTCCCTCGCCCTTGCCCAGTGCCAGATTCACGCGTCCGATGGGAATATCGCCCAGCGCCGCCATCATCGATGTCGAAATCTCGGCGACTTCTTCATAGCGCTCGCGATCGAACTTGTCGCGACAGTAGTGCAGCCCGGTATCGGCCAGAGCCGAGAGCCGCTTGGCCCAGGCGAGCCATTGATCTTCCATGAGGCGGTTTCCAATCGCAGAGGGTGAATGGCGATGCATGCTCGCCCAGAGACTAACAACTGTGGCCGAAAACGTCAGGCAAGGATAGGCGGCCGCCCCACGCAAAAGCCCTTCCGAAGAAGGGCTTTCCAGGCGAGAGTTCGAGAAGACTCTGGCGGCATCAGCCGGCGGCAGGCAGCTCGTCGCTCTGACGCGTATCGTCGCGAGGGCCACCATGCGGACCTCGAGGCGGCTGCGTCAACGCTTCGAAGGCGGTTACCTGTTCGTCGTCGAGCACCGCGGAAAGCGCGCTGTGACGCTGCTCCAGCAACTGCTTGAATTGCGCACCACGCGCATCCCGTGATTCGTCACCACTTTTCAGGTCCGGGCGCTTCAACTGATGTAGCCCGTCGAAGAAGGTGCGTTCGGCGTTCAGCACCTTGGCGCTCTGGTCCTGATCGAGATTCCAGGTCGCGAACAGAGGCGCATAGCGCTGCTCGAGTTGGGCGGTCATCTGCTCGGAATCCATGCGTGGACCACCGTGACGCATCATCGGCGGCCGCGGGCGCTCCAGCATCTGGTAGGCGCGCAGCTGTTCGTCGGTGAGCACGTCGGCCAGTTGCTCGCGCTGCTGCTGGAGCAGGGACTCCATCGCGGCCTGGCGCTGTTCGGGTGCTGCCTGGTCATCGTTACCACGCAGTTGCTGGAGGCCGGCGTGGAAATCGCTGTCGGCTCGGGCCAGCTTGGCCAGCTTGTCCTCGTCGAGATTCCAGCTGGCGACCACCGCCTCCTTCAGCGGGTTGACGTGCGCCATGCGTGCCTCGTGGGGCGCAGACGGCTTAGATTGTTCGGCAGGTGCAGCCATGGCCAGCGGTGACAAGGTGGAAGCGGCAACGACCAGCGCGATGAGTGACTTGTGAAATTTCATGACTTCGACTCCGGTTGCGCACCGGGACGCGGTGCAGGAGCACTATCTCGTGGCTTCGTGCAGGCAGTGTGCAGTGAGCGAGGAAGGTCGAATCACGAAATCGGCAAGTCCACCGTCGACCTCGGGAACCGATAGGCGGGCAGACATAAAAACCGCCCTGGGCAGGGCGGTTTCGTCGAGATGGGCAGTTGGGGTCAGAACGCCCAGTCGTCGTCTTCCGTGCTGACGGTCTTGCCGATCACGTAGGAGGAGCCGGAGCCGGAGAAGAAGTCGTGGTTCTCGTCGGAGCCGGGCGAGAGCGCGGCGAGGATCGCCGGGCTGACGTCGGTGACGCTGGCCGGGAACAGCGCTTCGAAGCCCAGGTTCATCAATGCCTTGTTGGCGTTGTAGTGAAGGAACTTCTTGACGTCCTCGGTCAGGCCGACGTCGTCGTAGAGCGCCTCGGTGTACTTGACCTCATTGTCGTAGAGCTCGTGGAGCAGCTCGTAGGCGTAGATCTTGATCTCTTCCTGGCGCTCCGCCGGCAACTGGGCCAGCTGACGCTGGAACTTGTAGCCGATGTAGTAGCCGTGGATCGCCTCGTCGCGAATGATCAGGCGAATCAGATCGGCGGTATTGGTCAGCTTGGCGCGGCTGGACCAGTACATCGGCAGGTAGAAGCCGGAGTAGAACAGAAACGACTCGAGGAAGGTGCTGGCGACCTTGCGCATCAGCGGATCTTCGGCGCGATAGCGTTCGAGGATCAACTCGGCCTTCTTCTGCAGGAACGGATTCTCCTCGCTCCAGCGGTAGGCGTCGTCGACATCGCGGGTGGCGCAGAGCGTCGAGAAGATCGAGCTGTAGGAGCGCGCATGGACCGACTCCATGAAGCTGATGTTGGTGATCACCGCTTCTTCGTGCGGGGTCACGGCGTCGTCGATCAGCGCCGGTGCACCGACGGTACCCTGGATGGTGTCGAGCAGGGTCAGGCCGGTGAACACGCGGATGGTCAGTTGCTGCTCGTGCTCGGTCAGGGTGTTCCAGGACGGGATGTCATTGGAGAGCGGAATCTTCTCCGGCAGCCAGAAGTTGCCGGTGAGACGGTTCCAGACCTCCAGGTCCTTGTCGTCCTGGAGGCGGTTCCAGTTGATCGCATCGACCCGGTTCAGATGACGGGCGGCAGAGGTGGGCATATCCATGAGAGTGTTCTCGTTCGGTTGGCGCCGAGCCTCTGGCTCGGCGCGTTCAAACAGATTCAGGCTTACAGCGTGCAGGAAACGCAGCCCTCGACTTCCGTTCCTTCGAGAGCGGCCTGGCGCAGACGGATGTAGTAGATCGTCTTGATGCCCTTGCGCCAGGCATAGATCTGCGCCTTGTTGACGTCACGGGTGGTCGCGGTATCTCGGAAGAACAGCGTCAGCGACAGGCCCTGGTCGACGTGCTGGGTCGCCTCAGCGTAGGTGTCGATGATCTTCTCGGGGCCGAGCTCGTAGGCGTCCTGGTAGAACTCCTGGTTATCGTCGGTCAGGTACGGCGCCGGGTAGTAGACGCGGCCCAGTTTGCCTTCCTTGCGAATCTCGACCTTGGAGGTGACCGGATGGATGCTCGAGGTCGAGTTGTTGATATACGAGATCGAACCGGTGGGCGGAATCGCCTGCAGGTTGCGGTTGAACAGGCCGTGGGCCATCACCGATGCCTTCAGCTCGCGCCAATCGTCCTGGTTCGGAATGGCGATGCCGCTCTGCTCGAACAGCCCGCGCACCTTCTCGGTCTTCGGCTCCCACGCCTGCTCGGTGTACTTGTCGAAGTACGCGCCGCTGGCATAGGCCGACTTTTCGAAGCCGGCGAAACGCTGGTTGCGCTCGATGGCGATGCGGTTGGAAGCGCGAATGGCATGGAACGCAATGGTGTAGAAGTAGATATTGGTGAAATCCAACCCTTCTTCGCTACCGTAGAGGATATGCTCGCGCGCCAGATAGCCGTGCAGGTTCATCTGCCCCAGGCCGATGGCGTGGGACCTGGCGTTGCCTTCGGCGATCGATGGCACCGAGGTGATGTTGCTCATCTCGGAGACCGCGGTCAGGCCGCGAATGGCCGCTTCCACCGTGGTGCCGAAGTCCGGCGAATCCATGGTCTTGGCGATGTTGAGCGAGCCCAGGTTGCAGGAGATGTCCTCGCCGACGTGACGATAGCCGAGATCGTCGTCGTACTCGGTCGGCGTGTTGACCTGCAGGATCTCCGAGCAGAGGTTCGACATGTTGATCCGGCCGTGGATCGGGTTGGCACGGTTCACCGTGTCCTCGAACATCAGATACGGATAGCCGGATTCGAACTGCAGCTCTGCGATGGTCTGGAACAGCTCGCGGGCGTTGATCTTTTTCTTGCGGATGCGGCCGTCGGCAACCATCTCCTCGTACTTCTCGGTGACGCTGATGTCGCCGAACGGCACGCCGTAGATGCGCTCCACGTCGTAGGGCGAGAACAGGTACATCTCCTCGTTGCGCTTGGCCAGCTCGAAGGTGATGTCCGGCATCACGATGCCCAGCGACAGCGTCTTGATGCGGATCTTCTCGTCGGCGTTCTCGCGCTTGGTGTCGAGGAAACGCAGGATGTCCGGGTGGTGGGCGTTGAGGTAGACCGCCCCGGCGCCCTGACGCGCGCCCAGCTGATTGGCGTAGGAGAAGGCGTCTTCGAGCATCTTCATGATCGGAATAATGCCGGAGGACTGGTTCTCGATGCGCTTGATCGGCGCTCCCGCCTCGCGGATGTTGGAGAGCGAGAACGCCACCCCGCCGCCGCGCTTGGAGAGCTGCAGCGCCGAGTTGATGGAGCGCCCGATGGACTCCATGTTGTCCTCGATGCGCAGCAGGAAGCAGGAGACCAGCTCGCCGCGCTGGCGCTTGCCGCAGTTGAGGAAGGTCGGCGTCGCCGGCTGGAAGCGGCCGTGGATGATCTCCTCGACCAGCTGTTTGGCCAGCGTCTCGTCGCCGCGCGCCAGGCTCAGCGCGACCATGCAGACGCGGTCCTCGAAACGCTCGAGGTAACGCTTGCCGTCGAAGGTCTTGAGCGTGTAGCTGGTGTAGTACTTGAACGCGCCCAGGAAGCTCTGGAAGCGGAACTTCGCCGCGTAGGCCTGATCGAACAGCGCCGTGACGAAGCTGAAGTCGTACTGATCGAGGACCTGCTGCTCGTAGTAGCCCTCTTCCACCAGGTAGTCGAGCTTCTCCTTCAGCGAGTGGAAGAACACGGTATTCTGGTTCACGTGCTGCAGGAAATACTGACGCGCCGCTTCCCGGTCCTTGTCGAGCTGCAGACGGCCATTGGCGTCATACAGGTTCAACATGGCGTTGAGCGCGTGATAATCGAGCGCCTTGGCATTGTGTTCGGCGCTGACGGCAGGCCGCACGGTCGTATCCGTATCTAGGCTGAGCGTTTCCAAAATTCGGTCACCCCTGCAAGGACTCGATGGACATCTTCGGTCGTGCCCATCAGTTCGAAACGATAGAGAAGCGGTACCCGACACTTTTTCGCGACAACCCGTCCCGCCAGGCCAAAGGCCTCGCCGAAATTGGTGTTGCCGCCGGCGATGACGCCGCGAATCAGGGACCGATTATGTTCGTCATTCAGAAAGCGAATGACTGGCGCGGGCACCGCGGAGCGCGGATCGCCGTCACCATAGGTCGGTACAACAAGAATGTAGGGTGTTTCGACCTGCAGGGGGGGAGCACTCCGGTCGAGCGGAATCCGGCTGGCCGGCACCCCCAGTTTCTCGACGAAGCGCCGCGTATTGCCTGATTTGGTCGAGAAATAGACCAGCCCAGCCATGACGGTCTCCTGCGCCCCTGCGCGGTATCGGCAGCGCGGGCGAGGCCTGCGCTAGCCGGAAAGAGTCGAGTCTGAAAAATTCGAAGCGATCGGATCAGGCAACCAGCGTGCTGATCTTGTCCGGACGGAACCCGGCCCAGTGATCTTCCCCCGCGACCACGACCGGCACCTGGCGATAGCCCAGGTTCTGAACGCGCTGCATCGCATCGGCGTCTTGGGTCAGATCAACCACGGTATAGTCGATTCCTTGCTTGTCCAGAGCGCGGTATGTGGCATTGCACTGGACGCAGGCCGGCTTGCTATAGATCGTGATGCTCATGATAACCATCCTTGACAGGGAAAGACGCCATCGACAGCCGATGGTGCAGGCTATGGCGGTTGGGAAATCACGGTTTCGCACCGTTCCCGCCGCCTCTGGAAAACACTATATATGGTAGCCGATGGTTTTTCCAAGCATAGATGTGGCCTTTTTCTGTCAATATCCTGTGGACAATTTTGCATGGCCTGGGAGCCCGCATGATAGCCGGCCTCCCGCGCTGTCAAGGTCTGAAATCGAGCTCGTTTCCAATCAAGAACGCCGAGTGGCTTGTGCCACCCGGCGCATCGAAACACCACATCTGGTAGCGCGAGGAGCCGAGGCCGCTAGCGCAAGCAGCGCGGGCTACCCCTTCTTGATCTCATGCCCGCCGAATTCGTTGCGCATGGCGGAGAGCAGCTTGTCACCATAGGAATCCGGCTCGCGGGAACGCAGACGCTCGAGCAAGGACAGGGTGATGACCGGCGCGCTGACCTCGAGTTCGATCGCCTCGTTCACGGTCCAGCGCCCCTCGCCGGAGTCCGAGACATAGGGCGCGATGCCCTCGAGCGACGGGTTCTTTTCCAGCGCATCGGCGGTCAGGTCGAGCAGCCAGGAGCGCACCACGCTGCCGTGGCGCCAGATCTCGGCGATCTGGTGCAGGTCGAGGTCGAAATCCTTGCGCTCCATGATCGCGAAGCCCTCGGCATAGGCCTGCATCATGCCGTACTCGATGCCATTGTGGACCATCTTGGTGAAGTGGCCTGCGCCGTTGGGGCCGACATGCCCCCAGCCTTTGTCGGCGTCAGGCGCCAGGCTCTCGAACAACGGCCGGAGCGAATCGACGACAGCCGTCTCGCCACCGACCATCATGCTGTAGCCTTCCTGCAAACCCCAGACGCCGCCGCTGGTACCGACATCGACCGCATGCACCTGGCGCTTTTGCAGAGTCTCGGCCCGGCGCACGGTGTCCTTGTACATCGAGTTGCCGCCGTCGATCACGATATCGTCCTGCGACAGTAGCGGTTCCAGTTCGGTGATGAGCTTGTCGATCAGGGGACCGGCCGGAACCATCAGCCAGACGATTCTGGGCGTCGGCAACGCATCGACCGCTGCCGCCAGCGTCGCGGACGACTCGATGCCCTTCTCCGCGGCCCTGGCCATCACCTCTTCGTTAGGATCGTGCCCTACCACGCGGTGTCCGCCACGCACCAGACGCTCCGCCATGTTGGCGCCCATGCGCCCGAGTCCCACCATTGCCAGATCCATAAGAACTCCTCTTGAGAGAGAAAGACCTTGAGAGAGAAAGACACTGCCTGTCGAGGCAGGATCGCGCTCGGCTAGCCCCCCGAACGCATCAGATGGCTCGCGATCAGCCGTCTCGCCGGCCAAGCCGCTTCGCCCGCCCGCAACACAGCCTTACGCAGCCATCTGGCCGGCGTTCGATCGTCGGTATACAGCCCCACGATGGCCAATGTCGCAGCGAACAGCGGCGCCGTCGCCAGGCGCTGTTCCCGTTGATACCGACTCAGCAGCTCGGGGGACGCGATATCCTGCCCCCGGGCGTGCGCCTGGCCGATCCTTTCGGCCAGCCCCGATAATCCCTGCAGCCCGAGATTGAAGCCATGCGCGGTCACCGGGTGCATCCCCACCGCGGCGTCGCCAACCAACGCCTGACGATGACCGACGAAGCGCTCGGCATAGACGCTGACCAGCGGATAACAATGCGGTTCGGCAACCCGACGCATGGCGCCCAGCCGGCCCTCGAAACGCCGGGTAATGTCGGCATCGAAAGCCTCGTCGCTCAGAGATAGCTGCTTCTCCATGGCAGCCGGAGACAGCGTCAGCACCAATGATGAACAGTGCGTGTCGACCGGCAACAACGCCAGCGTATGACCGTAGCCGAACCATTCCCAGGCGGTCTGGTCGTGAGGCTCGTCATGGTGCATCCGACAGACCAGCATCTGCTGGCCATGCTGATAGATATGGGCGGGGATGCCCATGGCCCGCCGCGTGGTGGAAAAGCGGCTGTCCGCCGCCACCAGCAATGAAACCTGGATACGCTCGCCACTCCCGAGCTGAATATCGACTGCCGCGTCGCTGACCCGGAACCGTGCGATCTCCTGTTCGTCGCGCCACAGGATATCCCCCGTCCCCGGCGCCCCCGACTGCAGGGCGGCATAGGCAGCCCGACGGATTACTTGATTGGGTACCAGGCAACCGAGCGGATCATCCCGGGTGGCGCCCGGCGCAATTTCCATCGTGAACAGCGACTGGCCGTCGAAGACCTTGGCGGCACACATTAGGGCCCGTTCGTCGTGATCGATACGCGACCAGACGTCGAGTCTGTCGAGAATCTGTTGCGACGCTCGGGTCAGCGCGATCTCCCGGCCGTCGTTGCCAGGGTCCGCCATCGCCGATCTCGGCTGGCGATCGATCAGCACCGAACTCACGCCCCGGCGCGACAGCGCATTGGCGAAACACAGGCCGATCGGTCCCGCACCGACGATGGCGACATCGACCTGCGTGGTCGGGGTTGAATCATCCATTCGTGCCGCTCCCTAGCCTCAATGGGGCGTAACGGTAACGGAAAAAGAGGCCACGGCGAAGCATCTCCCGTGGCACTCTGACCTCGCCGACCGTCATGTTCATGCCATCTCCTTCATCAAGGGAACGTCGGATCCCTTCCGACACTCCCAGCCTAGACCATGACGCCGGTTGGGAGTCTCGTCATCGCATCGAGGATAGCGGCGCCAGCAAGGGGGCTATACCGAGAGCGCAACCGACAAGGTCAAGAACAGCCTGCTCGAGAAGGCCTGCGACATGATCACCCACAAGGCCATGTCATCTTTCCTCGGCGGCTAACTTCGACCACGAACGGGTGTCCCTGCCCACTCGTATCGCGATATCGGAGCGCCCGTTCTTCGATTGCCTGTCTTCTCACGATGGCTATCCTCGGGTTCACGGTGGATCATCGATCTCGTTACGTTGCCGACAGAACTCGACGAATCGCTCGATCAACGGGCTGCGATACTTGTCGCGGTGCAGCACCAGGCTGAATTCACGGGTCATCTCCAGATCCAGGTCGATCTCCACCAGACGCCCATCCTTTAAGGCGTGCCGTGCCTCCAGCGCGGAAAGGCACGTCAGCCCAAGCCCGGCCGCAGCGGCATTGATGATCGCCTCCGCCGAATTGATCTCCAGGCTCAGTTCCCACTGTGGCAACCGCGGAGCGATGAACCGCATGAACTGTTCTCGCGTGCCGGAGCCCGGTTCGCGCAACAGCCACGCGTATTCTGCCAGCCTGTCGATCGCCACCGGCCCCGGGGCCGCCAGAGGGTGATCGCGGGAAGCCGCCACCAGCATCCGGTCGCGGCGCCAAGGCAGCACATGGAAACGCTCTCCCGCGACGCGGCCCTCGATCATCCCGACGTCCAGCTCGAACGCTTCCAGCGCCGTGCAGATCGATGCACTGTTGGCGATGGTGACCCGCTGATCGTGATGCCCGCTCTCGGCACGGAAGTCCCGCAACAACGCCGGCAACAGTTGGTGGCCGATCGTGTAACTGGCGCCAATGTGGAGATGCCCGCCCAGGGCATCGTTGTCGAACAGCTGCTCGATCGCCTCGCTGCGGGCCAGCAATTCATCCGCCATCGGCAGTAATCGCCGACCCTGGTCGTTGAGATAGAGTCGGTTACGATGGCGATCGAAGAGCGTGCGACCGCACTGCTTCTCCAGTTCCGCCAGCGCGATACTGACCGCCGGCTTGGTCAGGAACAGCGTTGCCGCCGCCGAGGTCAACGTACGCTCGCGCGCCACCGCGACGAATACTTGAAGCTGGCGGAATGTGATCGCCATCGCTCCCTCTCTTTCGTTGAATTTAGTTCGTTAAATTTTAAAAAACATACAGTAAATAAAGTTAAAATATAACGATAGCGCAAAATACCATAAGGTGTCTCCATCGATCATGAGGAGACCCTCCATGCCGACCCTGACCCAACGTCTTCAGACTGCGCCGACGCCAATGGCCGGCCTGGCACTGGGGATCTCCAGCCTGGGCTGGAGCTGGGAGAGTTTCGCCCCCCTCGGCGGCAGAGCGCAGTTGGCCGGCGCGATAGCCGCCGCGATGCTACTGCTGATCCTCGGCGCCAAGTTCGTACTCCACCCACGCTTACTACTGGCGGACCTGGCGCACCCCATCGTCGGCAGCGTCGTACCGACCTTCGCCATGGCGTTGATGGTGGTATCGAAAACCGCCGGGGAGTGGCTGATGCCGGCCGTCGGCGTCACGCTCTGGCTCGTGGCGGTGGCGCTGCACCTGAGCTTTCTCGTCGCCTTCGTCGTGCACCGTGCGAGCGCGTTCGAACTCCATCACATGGTGCCGGCCTGGTTCGTACCGCCGGTCGGGATCATCGTTGCCGACGTGGCCTTTCCCGGCGTCGCGGCGCTGCATCCTCTGGCCATCAGCCTGCTCTACCTGGGCATGGGGCTCTACGCCATCCTGCTGCCGGTCATGATCTACCGACTGATCTTCGCCGACGAGATCCCGGACCCGGCCAAGCCCACCATTGCTATCATGGCGGCACCAGCCAGTCTGTCGCTGGCCGGCTACCTCACCGTAACCCCCGAACCCTCACCGCTGCTGATCGCCCTGCTAGGCGGCATCGCGGTGTTGATGACCCTGATCATCTATCTGGCGTTCGTCAAACTGCTGCGCCTGCCCTACAGCCCGGGATATGCCGCGTTCACCTTTCCCATGGTGATCGGTGCCACGGCACTTGCGAAGACAGCCGACTGGATGCAGTCCCACGGCTTCAGCGCACACGATGTCGCGATCGTTCACGGTCTGGCAACGCTCGAAGTAATTGTCGCTACCGGCATCGTCGGCTACGTGGCCCTGCGCTATCTCGGCTTCTATCTGCATGGCTGGCGTGCGAGTGCACTGACACGCACGGTCTGAAAAGCGGCATAAGCCCACGTAGAAGATCGCGGTGGCATGCGCCACACTCGGAACCATGCCGACTTCCCTGAAAAACTCTCACTCCATGCCCGCTGCCCGCGTTTTCCGCTGGCGGCTCTGTCTCCTTGGCTTGCTGATGCTGCTGCCGCTCGAGCCGGTGGTCGCGGCATTGGCTCCCGAGCAGCGGGAGAGCGTCGTCGAACGCGCCGGTGCTCTGCCGCGTAGCCACACCTTGCTGGTCGCCGTCGACGGCGAAACCGTGATCGACGAAGGCTTTCGCGGTCATCGGACGGACGGGACGGCCAACATCAAGTCACTCTCCAAGACGCTGATAGCGGCACTGGTGGGTGCTGCCATCGACCGTGGCGTGTTCGAGAGCGTCGATCAGCCGGTGGTCGAGCTGCTGGGCGACCGAGTGCCTGCGGATATCGATCCTCGTGTGAATGGCATCACCATCGGTAACCTGCTCTCGATGCAGGCCGGACTCGAACGTACCTCCGGCGGTAACTATGGCGCCTGGGTCGCGAGTTCGAACTGGGTCGCCGACGCGCTGGAACGCCCTTTCGTCGCTGAGCCCGGTGAACGCATGCTCTACTCCACCGGCAACAGCCACCTGCTCTCGGTGGCGCTTACCGAAGCGACGGGGCGCAGTACCCTGGCACTGACACGCGACTGGCTGGGCGATCCGCTGGGAATCGCGATTCCTCCATGGACACGTGATCCGCAGGGCATCTATTTCGGCGGTAACGAGATGGGCCTCACGCCGCAGGCCTTACTGCGCTTCGGCGAGATGGTCCGGCAACGCGGTAGATACGGCGGCCAGGTGGTCCTCTCCACCGCCTGGGTCGAACGCTCCTGGCAGCCGCGCACGCGCTCGTTCTTCAACGGCGACGATTACGGCTATGGCTGGTTCATCACTCGCATCGCCGACCAACCCGTCTATTACGGCTGGGGCTACGGCGGCCAACTGCTCTACGTGGTGCCCTCCCGTGCCATGACCGTGGTCGTGACCTCCGACCCGACACCACCGTCCAATGGCAGCGGTTATCTGAACAAAGTCGAAGCGCTGGTCTCCGAATTGATCGAAGCGACAACAGTGACCGGAATGTCCGTCAGCTCCGATGACTGACGGGCGTACAAAAATCGCTTATCCCTGCCCAAAGAAAAATCGATTGGACGCTAATGTCCGGAATCGGTTTCCTCTCATGAAGCGACTCATCATCCAATTCCAAACACAATCGAGAGCGCCTCATGAAACGATCGATGCTCGCCGCGACTTTCACGGCGTTATCCGCTGCCGCCCTGATCCCGGCCCATGCCGATACCTGGCGCATGGCCACCAAGATGCCGGTGGACAGCCCCGAGGGACAGCTTTTCCAGCAATTCGCCGAGAAGGTCAACCGCTACACCGATGGCGAACTCACCATCCAGATATTTCCTAACGAACAGCTTGGTAAAGAGGACGCAGTCCTCGAACAGCTTCAATCAGGCGTTGTCACGATCTACGCCGAGGGCTTCAATTTCATGAAGCGCTGGGAGCCCGAGCTTGCCTGGGTCGTGGCACCGTTCGCCTTCGACGACTACGAGCACTGGTCGCGGTTCATGAACTCCAAGCTGGTCGATAGCTGGTTCGAACAAGCCGCCGAGAAATCCGGCATCGTACCCCTCGGCGATCCCTCCGCCATCATCCGTGGCCCTTATCGCGTATTGCTCTCAAATAAGCCTGTCAATTCGCTGGCGGATGTCGACGGCCTCAAGATGCGTATGCCAGCCAACCAACTGCTGATGAAGGTCTGGGACAGCCTCGGCGCTCAGGTCATGACCCTACCCTGGACCGAGGTCTATCAATCGATCTCCAAAGATATCGTTCAAGCCGTGACCAGCCCCGCGGCCATGGTCGAATCGATGCGGTTCAACGAAGTGGCGCCCTACATGGCGCGCACCAACGAGTACTACCAGTCTATCGGCTTCATGACCAACCAGGCCGCGCTAGATGGGCTGGATGACGATACCCGAGCCGGGCTGATGCGGGCCTATCGTGAAACCGGCGAGGAGAGTCATGACGTCCTGGCCAAGGTGACCCAGGCCAGCCTCGAGCGAATGCAGCAGGAGGGTCTGACTTATACCGAACTGGATACCCAACCGTTCATCGAGCGCACCCAGCAGCGCTATCAGCAGATGGATACCGATGGCGATCTACCCGCTGGTTTCCTGCAGGCGGTCAAAGATAGTCGCGGCGCGGCGGAATGAACCGCGCCATGAGCGAGCACAAAAACATTCTTCAACGTCTGGTGACAGGTGCCGACCGGGCTCTGTGGCAGCTCGGCGGCGTCTGCCTGTGGTTATGCAATCTCTGCCTGCTGGCGATGCTTTCTCTGACTGCCGCCACTTTCCTGCTGCGTCCTTTCGATGTCTCGGTGTGGTGGTTCTGGCCATGGACCATGGTGCTTTTCATCTGGCTGAGCTTCTTCGGCTTTTTCGCCATCTACGTTCGCCTCAAGGACGTGCGCATCGATTTTCTGGTCAAGCGTCTTGGGAGGGCCGGCAATATCCTCAGCCGGTTACTCTCCGATGCCGTCGGCGCGGGCGTCAGCGTGGTTCTGCTACAGCAGGCCCCTACCGTGATGGCTTCCGCTGCCGGATTCGTCGAAGGTGCGCTACTGCCCTGGGGAGATGAGCTGCCGCGCCAGGCGCTATTCGCGCCGCTGTTCGTCTCCAGTGCACTGGTAGCGCTTACGGCTCTAACCGATATTGCCAAGTGCTGCGTTGGCCTGCCCGAGAATACTGCACCGCTCCATCCGGAGGCCGCGTCATGATCTATATCCTGTTCGGCGTCTTTCTACTGCTGATTCTGCTGCGAGTGCCGATCTCGATCGCCATCGGCGGTGCAGTGACGCTCGCTTTCCTGACCTCGGACTTCTCGACCGCGCTACAGATCATTCCGCAGCAAATGCTGGAAGGGGTCAACAAGGCGTCGCTGACTGCCGTGCCCTTCTTCATCATGGCTGGCAACCTGATGAACGTGACCGGCGTCACCGATCGCATCTTCGCCTTCGCCAATGCGCTGGTAGGCCACTTTCGCGCTGGGCTGGCTCAGGTCAATGTGCTCTCCTCGATGATCTTCGCCGGCATTTCCGGTGCCGCGGTGGCGGACTGCGCCGGTCTAGGAGCGATCGAGATCAAGGCGATGCGGGAGCGTGGCTATCGCGGAGACTTCTCCGCCGCCATCACGGTTGCGTCTTCAGTGATCGGGCCGCTGATACCGCCCTCCATCGGCCTGGTGATTTATGCCTTTCTGGCCCAAGTATCGATCGAACGCATGTTTCTGGCGGGGCTAATTCCCGGACTGCTGGTCGGCCTGTCGCTAATGCTCTATCTGCGCCTGCGCGCCACTCGCGAGAACTTCCCGACACAACCACGTGCCTCGCGAGGGGAAATCGCGACGACCGGTAAGCATGGCTTTCTGGCCCTGCTCGCACCGGCGATCATTCTCGGCTCGATCATGACCGGGTTCGTCACGGCGACCGAAGCAGGCGTACTGGCTTGTCTCTACTGTATAGGCTTGGGCCTGTGGTACCGCGAGCTGACATGGCGCAAGTTCCGTGACGCGCTTACCGACACCACCTCGATGACAGCAGTGATCATGATCATCATCGCCTTCTCCATCGCCATGGGCTGGGTGCTGGCGATCGAGCAGGCGCCGCAGCACATCGCCGACCAGATGTTTGCACTGACCGAAAATCGCCATGTCTTCCTGCTGCTGTTGCTGGTGTTCATCATCATCGTCGGCTGCGTGGTCGAAGGCGTGCCGGCCAAGCTGATCCTGGTACCGACGCTACTCCCGGTGATCGACGCCTACGGGATCGATCGCGTCCACTTCGGCATCATCATCCAACTCGGCCTGCTGCTCGGTATCGCGACGCCACCGATGGGAATCGGGCTCTACATCGTGTCGAAGGTCGGTCGTGTGCGCTTCGAGGATGTCACGCTGGCGGTCCTTCCCATGCTGGTTCCGCTGATTCTGGTACTGCTGCTGATCACCTTCGTACCCGGCGTGGTGACCTTTCTCCCCGATCTGATTCTGGGGCCTCCGTGAACCGACCCGACACCCCGCCCACAGATATTGCCGGGTGCCCACAACAACCGCCCGTACCCAAGCGACCACCCATGAACCAGAGAGCCGTGATGACGCAATTGACCTACAAGATCAACCCGATGCCGGAACCGATCGCCGCCGACAAGCTTGAGCGTCTCGCCAAGCTCGAGACCGCAACGCTCGGCCACTTCTATCATTTCGGCTTCGTCAGCCCGGCCATCTCGCCGGTGCTACCAAGCAAGACAGTAGTCGGAACCGTTTGCACGCTGGCAATCCCCGGTCTCGACAGCACCCTGCTGCATCACTGCCTGGCACAGATGGGGCCGGGCTATTTTCTTGCCGTGGACCGCCTCGGCGACCGCAAGTACGCTTGCTGGGGCGGCGGCGTCACGCGCATGGCAGCCTCAATGAAGATTGCTGGCGGCTGCGTCGATGGACCGCATACCGATACCGCGGAAATTCGCGAGCAGGATTTTCCGATGTGGTCTCGCGGCGCTTCACCAGTCACCACGCGTCTTTACAACACGGGGGGCGGCTTCAATATTCCGGTATCGGTCGGCGGTGCCGCCGTGCTGCCAGGATACGCGGTACTCGCTGATGAATGTGGGGTGCTGTTCATTGCGCCGGAGGATCTGGATACCGTGCTCGAGGCAGGCGAGACCAAGACAGCCAGCGGCTTGAAGAACGAAGCTCGTGTCAGTGCGGGAGAACGCCTGGGCGATCTTTCCGGCGCAACCCGTATGATCGAAGACACACTGGCAACCTGAGGCGGTCATGGCCACGAACAATATTCTCGCGAACGGCGACAACTGGATCCTGACAACCCCCACTGCCCGATCGACACACGGTGCGGTGGCGTCCCAGCACCGCATGGCGGCGCAAGCGGGTGCGGCCCAGCTCGATGCCGGCGGCAACGCGATCGATGCCATCGTCGCCACCGCCTACGCGCTCAATGCCGTCGAGCCGTGGATGTGCGGCCTCGGTGGTGCCGGTTTCATGGTGATCTGGCTGGCGAAGGAGCAGCGCGCGGTGGCGCTCGATTTCCAGGGTGTGCTGGCCGGCGATACACGCCTCGAAGACTATCCCGTCGACCCGAACCTGCCGGCGACGCCGATGGGCTTTCCCGGAGTAGTCGACAACGCCAATATCGAAGGCTATCGCTCGATCACCGTCCCCGGCGCCGTGGCCGGGCTCGATCACGCACTCGCTCGTTTCGGCACCCGGCCGCGTAGCGCAGTCATGGCACCCGCGATCGCCTTGGCCGAACGAGGCTTGCACGTCGACTGGTTCACCAGCCTGCAGATCGGCGTCTGCGCCAGAACGCTGGCCCGCGACCCGGTCTCGAATTCGATCTATCTACCCGGCGGTCATCCAGCGACGCCGGAGAGCCGGCTGCGAATCCCGAACCTGGCCGATACCCTGCGCGAAATTGCCGAGGACGGCGCTGCCACCTTCTACCGCGGCGCCCTGGCCGAGAAGATCGTTGGCGATCTGCAAGCGGGCGGCTCGCGCATCTCGCGGGAGGATCTCGCTCGCTACGAGGTGCTCGAATATGAGCCAATGGTCGCCGAGCATCGCGGCTACACGCTCTATACGCCGGGCGAGGTTTCCGGTGGCCTGCGCCAGCGCGAGATGCTGGCGCACGCGCTGGAGGCGATGCCGATCCCGCTGGAAAAGCCGACACCGGAGACCTGGCTCGCCTACGCCGAAGCGCTGGAGCACTGCTGGCGACGTCACAAGATTCGCAACGGCGTGCTGTCGCCCACGGATAGCGGTGTCGATGGCGAACAGGGTGCCTGTACCTCGTCGATGTCGTCGGTGGACGCCGAGGGCAACATGGTGGCGCTTACCTACACTCTGCTCAACCGCTTCGGCTCCGGCGTCACGCTGCCCTCCACCGGCATGCTGATGAACGACAGCGTCAGCTACTTCGATCCGCGCCCGGGCTACCCCACCACCATGGTCGGCGGCAAGCGCATCAACTCCTCGAACATGTGTCCGACGGTGGTGGTGAAGGAGGGCGAAGCACGCTTCTCGGTGGGGGCCTCCGGCGGCAACCTGATCATGCCGGCAGTGACCCAGGTCGCGGCGCTGATGATGGACTTCGGCATGAGCGTAGAAGAGGCCGTGCATCATCCGCGCCTGGATGCCAGCTATCGCGGCTCGGTCCGTGTCGATCCGCGCTTCGATGCCGAGACGCTGACCAGATTGGGGAAATGCTTCGAGCTGGAGATGGCCCAGCAGCTGGTATTTCCCAAGCTTTACGCCTGTGTCACGGCGGTCTCGCGAGACCCTGAAACCGGCGAATGCACCGGTATCAACGACCCGACGCAACCGATCGGTGGTGGCGCCATACCGGCAGCATTCACGCTCGAATCACTGGATGGCAATGGCCCCAAGGTGCGCCCGTGATCAGCTCGTCTCGATATAGTGCGCATAGTCCCCGTGATCGTGGCACCAGGTCCTCGCGGCATGTCGCGCCAAGGCGAAGACATCGTCGATTAAGGGCCGGCGAGATTCATTGAGATGCACGCAGCGAATCTCCAGTGGAGCCAGCGCCGTCGTCGTCGGAATCTCGACCAGCAGACCGCTGGCGATGTCGCGTTCGACCACCGCCAGTGGAATCGCCGAAGGGCCGAAACCCTGGCGTAGCATCTCGACGATCATCGGCAACGAATTGGCGTAATGACGAGGCCCACGACTGAGCTGGTCTTCATGCACATAGTCGGCAATCGGCGAAAACAGTGGCGACGAACGCGGATAGAGAATCAGCGGCATCTGACGAAGCTCATCGGGTGTTCTGGGCATGGCGATATCGGCCATGGCGTCGGCTCGAGCGACCCAGCCGACACGATACTGCACGGCAAAACTGCCATCGACCGGAGAAAGTCCGGCGTCATTGGAGAGAAAGGCGATATCGATACCACCCGAGGCTATCATCGGCCGCAACTGGTAATTCGCCGAGGCATGGAAGTCGACGACGAGATCTTCCGCGTAGCGGGCAATATCGTCTCTCAATCCCGCCCCCCAGGTCAGTGCTGCCGGGCCCGTCATGGCGATCGAGAGTCGTTGATGCCGGCGCTGATCGAGACGGGCATTCATCGCTTCGCGCAGGTTGAGGAACTGCTCGGCGTAGCCGGCCACCGCATGCCCCGACTCGGTCAGCGCGAAATCGTGACCGCGCCGCTCGACCAGCCGTGTGCCGAGCATCTCCTCGAGGCCGCTGATGCGCGCCGACACCGCGGGCTGCGTGAGACTGAGACGCTCGGCGACACGCTGATAATTACCCAGTTGGGCTAGCCAGTAGAAGGCCTCCAACTGCTTGAAATTCATCCTTGGGTTATTCCGAACATTATTCTCATCAGGTAGATCATCATGGCCATTATTGTTTCTCATCCTTCGCCCGAAAAGATCGATTGGTGGATCGGACAATTGCAACCGCTGCTACCCGGCTGGACGATTCGTTCGATTCATGACCCAGGCGCTGCCGAAGCGGTCACCTATGCGGTGGTGTGGAAGCCGGCAAGCGGCGCTTTCCTGCCCTTTCCCAACCTCAAGGCGATCGTCTCGCTGGGCGCGGGCATCGATCACGTACTGGCCGATACGAAGCTGCCACGCCAGGTTCCCATCATTCGCACCGTGGGTACGGATCTGACTCAGCGCATGCGCGAATACGTGGCGCTGCACGTGCTGCGCCACCATCGCGATATGCCGGCCATTGCCGCCAACCAACGAGAGAAGCGCTGGACACAGCTGGTCGTGCCGCCGGCGACGCAGCGCAGCGTGGGCGTGATGGGACTGGGCAATCTTGGTGGCACCGCGGCGCGAACGCTTGCCTCGCTCGGCTTCGAGACGCGGGGCTGGTCGCGTACCCGGCGCGAGATCGAAGGCGTCACGAGCTACGCTGGCGCTGCCGAGTTCGACGACTTCCTCGCGGGCTGCGAGATCCTGATCAGTCTGTTGCCATTGACCGAAGCGACGACAGGCATTCTCGGCACCAGTCTCTTCACCAAACTGCCGCCAGGTGCCAGTGTGATCAATGCCGGTCGCGGTCCTCATCTGATCGACGGCGATCTGCTTGCCGCGCTGGACAGTGGCCAGTTGAGTCACGCCACGCTGGACGTCTTCCATATCGAGCCGTTACCGAGTGAGCATCCGTTCTGGACACATCCCAAGGTTACGCTGACGCCGCATATCGCTTCTCTGATCGACCCCCCCACGGGCAGTCGCATCGTCAGCGCCAATATCGAACGTTTCGAAGCGACTGGGCATGTCGAAGACCTGGCCGACGCCGAGCGCGGATACTAGCCTGTTGCCCGCTGTGATGACGCCTCCAATCACCCCATGGCACTATGCCGACCATGATCCAAGCCAATGACCAGCGACTCACGATACCTCATGTATGACAACAAGCTCGCCACGATATCAGAAGTCTCGAAAATACTTGGCTTGTCACCCAGCACGCTGCGTCGCATGGAAGTGGAAGGAGAGCTCTCCCGCTACGGCCTGACGGTCATCTACACACCCGGGGGGCAGCGTCGATATCTGTTCAATCCCACACGGCACCTCTATTCCCAGCAGGGCTTCTCAGCCCCCCTCGCTTTCGGTCGGCGGCCAGCGCTGCTGATCCGCGACTTGACCATAGGTTTCTGCACCGCCGAAAGTCAGTTATGCGTTCAACTCGACGATCAACTCAACGCAGCACGCACTTTGATCGAAACCTTCGCCGCCCAAGGCCATCCAGTGATATTTAGCCGCACGGTCTACGACCCCGCTCACGCCTTTTCAGCGCTCTGGGGCGAGAAATTCCCGGCCATGCGCATCCTCGAGGCGGAGTCGCACTGGATCCGGAAGCATGAGGCACTTGCGAACTACGTCTACGACCTGGAACTCAGTACCCACTATGTCTCGGATCTGAAGGCATCCAAGCTGGAAGCATTTCTGGATCGAAACCGGATCGATACCGTGGTCTTGGCGGGGGTTACCACCAGCGGCAGCATACGCACCAATGCCATCGACCTGTTCCAGAGCGGCCGCCGGACAGTGATTCCCAGCGAGGCTGTCGCCGACCGCACACGGCCGCTACAGGACTTCACCTTGCTTGACCTCAACTCCCGCTATGCCGAAGTCACCACGCTCTCCCGCACGCTGGCCGAATTGGCGTAAAGCGGTTGACAGCCGCCTGACGAAAGGCGTAATGATAATAGCGCCTGGTAAGTTTGGTAGGTTTTAGCCAGACGCGCCTTGAATCGCGACAATCTGACGATCGCTCCCACAGGACGGTCACATAAGATCGCGGCCATGAGCCTACGCCAGCCAGAACTCCGACAAGACGAACAAACACAAACCGTCAGGAGCCATGGCATGACCCTTTCCACTCAACTGCGCGAAATCGCGGCGATACCCAGCGGCGGCGCTAACGTCGCGATCGCCCTGGACCACGTCGAAAAGCACTTCGAGGACCAGCAGGGCAATCCGATCCCGGTGATCCGTGACATTACCCTGGATATTCGGGAGCACGAGTTCATCAGCATCGTCGGGCCCAGCGGCTGCGGCAAAAGCACGATGTTCAACATCATCGCCAACCTGCTCGAGCCCAGCGCCGGCAGCATCACCCTGCGCGGCAGCCACCCGATCCGCGGCGCCCACATCGGCTACATGCTGCAGCGCGATCTGCTGTTCCCCTGGCGAACCATCCTGGAGAACGTCGCTCTCGGACTCGAGGTGGTCGGTGTTCCCCGCACCCGACGTCTGGCGATGTCCCGAGAGTACCTGGAGCGCTACAACCTGGCGGATTTCGCCGACGCCTACCCACATACGCTGTCCGGTGGCATGCGCCAACGGGTGGCACTGATCCGCACCCTGATCACCGATCCCGATGTGATCCTGCTTGACGAACCGTTCTCGGCGCTCGACTACCAGACCCGGCTGGTGCTGGAAGAGGAGATCCTGTCGATCCTCAAGTCGTTCGACAAGACGGTGGTACTGATCACCCACGACATTGGCGAGGCAATCGCGATGTCGGATCGCGTCGCGGTCATGACCCAGCGTCCGACCTCGGTCAAGCGGCTCTACGAGGTCGGCCTGTCGCGACGACTGGGCTCTTGTCTCAAGGCCCGCAGCGATCCCCGATACCAGACTCTGTTCGACCAGATCTGGGCCGATCTCGACATTCAAATGGGAGGACAGGCATCGTGAGCACGGCATCGCTCTATACCAGGCGTATCGAAGTTTCGGCCGGCGGGACCAAGCCCAGGAAGCACCAGGATCATTCTCTATGGAAGGAGAACCTATGGCGGCTGGCCATCGTCGCGGCACTGATCGTCGCCTGGCAGTTCGCGGTCAACTTCGGCTGGGTCAACGCCTTCCTGATGGGCTCACCCGCTGGCATTGCCATCGAGGCCTGGCGCCAGTTGCAAAGCGGGCAATTACTCAGCGACACCTGGACCACGCTCTACGCCACCATCGTCGGCTTCCTGCTGGGTAGTATCGGTGGCTCGGCGGCCGGCCTGCTGCTGTGGTATTCGCGCCATGTCGCCCGCATCATCGACCCATTCGTCGTCGCCCTCAACGGGCTGCCCAAGATCTCGCTGGCGCCGATGATCATTATCTGGTTCGGCTCGGGCATGCTGTCCAAGGTGGCCCTGGCATTCATCGCCACCTTCATCGTCGCGTTGCTGAGCGCCTACCAGGGGACTCACCAGATCGATGCCAACCTGGTCAACCTGATGCGCTCATTGGGTGCCACCAAGCGTCAGATCTTCCTCAAGGTAGTTGTTCCCGCGACCCTGCCGTGGATCATCTCCGCCTTCCGCCTCAACATCGGCTTTGCCCTGATCGCCGAGATCGGCGGCGAGTTCATCGCCTCGGACAAGGGGCTCGGCCGCTCGATATTCGTCGCCGGCAATCTGTTCAACCTGAACGCGGTATGGGTTGGCGTGCTGACCCTGATGCTCGTCGCCATTGCTCTCTATCTCGTGGTGTCCAGGATCGAAAGATACCTGCTGCCCTGGGAGAGCCGCTGATCCGTCATCGACTTCACCATACCAGCGTGCATCCCGTGCCGAATAAACCCTCCACAAGTCCAACAAAGGAAGTGAACCATGACAGCGTCTCGTCTCCTCGCCCTGCCCCTGCTGCTCGGCAGCTTGGGCTGGCTGCCTGCCACCCAAGCCGCCGATGGCGATCCGGATACCGTCCTGGTCACCGAGGCCTTCCACAGCCTGCTCTATCTGCCGGTTTATGTGGCCCGTCACGAGGGTATTTTCGCCGCCCACGGCATCGATGTACCGGTAGTGCGCTCGGCAGGATCTGGCCCCACCGCACTGGCTTCGGTGTTGGCCGGCGAGGCACAGTTCTCGGTGCATGGCCCAGAGCATGTCGGCTTCGCTCAGGAAAAAGGCGGTCATGCCAAGGCCGTCAGTGCCGTCGCCAACAGCGCTCCAGTGTGGGCGCTGGCCAAGACCCAATTCGAGTACGATGGCCCAGCCGACCTGAAAGGCAAGACGGTGGCCGTCGGCCTGGCCCCGGGAACCTCCAACACGCTGCTGAAACGCCTACTGGCTGACAACGACCTGTCCTATCAAGGTGATGTACATGTCTCCGAAGTGCAGAACGGGTCGGAGCTCGGACCAGTGCTGGCCGGTCAGGCCGATGTCGCCATCGCCTACCAGCCACAGGTCGAACAGGGCATCTCCCAGGGCCTGAAGATCATTCATGACTTCACCCAGGATTATCCCGAATATGCCTTCTCGACCATCAACACCTCACAGTCGCTGATCGATGATGATCCTGATCTGGTCCAACGCTTTGTCAGTTCGATCAACGAATCTCTGCACTTGATCCACGACGATCCGGAAGCAGCCATGGCGGTCGCCCGGGAAGAATTCGCCAGTCTGGATGGGGATACTATCGATGACGCCGTGCAACGCATGATCGATCGCAATGTCTACCCACCCAACGTCACGATCACCCAGCAAGCCTTCGAGAATGCCATCGACATGCAGAAGTTCGTCGGCAACATCACCGGCGACATGGTCTATGACGACATCGTCGATCCCAGTTTCGCCGAGACCGCTCTTGAGGAGGCCGCCCAGTGACCCTTGCGGAGGCCATTGCCCAAGTCCGGGCCGCGTCCGTCGACGCGGCCACCGTGCCGCTGTTCGGTCCCAAGGGGGCCTGCCCCACCGATCAGGAAGCTCGACATCATGAATGATCATGCGCCTGAACCACGTTCCATCGCCGAGGCCCACGACCTGCTGTGTCGGCGCAAGATTAGCCCCAGCGAACTGCTCGAGGAGTCTCTCACTCGACTGACACGTCTGGAGCCGCATGTGCACGCCTGGGTAGCTTGCGATATCGAGAGCGCCCGCCGCCAGGCGGTGGCGCTGGACGCACGCCTGTCGCGGACACAGGACCTGCCGCCTATGTTCGCGATTCCTTATGGGGTCAAGGATATTTTCCATACCCGGGACTTTCCTACCGAAGCCGGCTCCCGAGTGCTGCAGGGCTTTCGCAGCGAAGACGACGCCACCGCGGTGGAGCGGCTGGCGGCCCAGGATGCGATCCTGATCGGCAAGACGACGACCACCGAATTCGCCAACTGGGGCACGCCGCCGCCCACCGTCAATCCCTGGCGTGACGGCCATACACCGGGTGGCTCCAGTAGCGGTTCGGCAGCCGCGGTCGCCGCCGGCATGGTCATGACCGCGCTCGGCACACAGACTGCTGGGTCGCTATCGCGCCCCGCCGCTTACAATGGACTGACCGTTCTCAAGGCCAGTTATGGGCGAATCAGCAAGGCCGGAGTGATCCCCGCCAGTTGGAGCCTGGACCACGTCGGCGCCTTTACCCGCAGCGTCGAGGACAGCCTGCTGGTTTATCAGGCACTAGCCGGGCCGGATCCGCGCGACGAAACCACCTGGACGCTGCCCGCTCAATCGTTGTCGCTGAAGGGCGAGATCACGGGTCAAACCATCGGCTGGCTGCAGCATCCGCATTTCGCCACCAACGACGGCGATGTCGTTGCGGCGCTCGATGACACCCGACGGACGCTGGAAACGCTGGGCATACGCTGTATTGATATTGCGCCGCCGCCGGGGTTCGAGGACGCTGTTGCCGCACAGCAGATCGTCATGCAGGCCGAGACGACCAACTTCCATGCAGATCGCTTCCATCAGCACCCGCAGCGCTACGGCGACTACCTGCAGGCATTCATCTTCGAGGGGCTCACTATCTCCGCCAACGACTACCTGCGGGCCCAGCGCATCCGCCAGCAATATCGTCAGGTCTTCGCCAGCTTGTACGACGAAGTCGACCTGCTGATGACCCCGGCTGCGCCCACGACGGCGCCTCTGGGACTGCATGAGACCGGGTCACCGGCCTTCAATCTGCCGTTCACCAACCTGGGCGTGCCGACACTCGTCCTCCCGGTGGGTCTGAGCGCTGACACGCGACTTCCAGTCGGGATGCAGTTGATCGCTCCCCATCTGGAGGAACAGCGTCTGATCCATGTCGGCCACCGTTATCAGCAGGAGACCGATTGGCATCGACGTTGGGCTCCGAATGTGATTTGAGACACGAAGTGAAGCGACTCTGTAAACCATCGCCTCCAATAGTCGGCGCGCATATCGCTTCCCTGATCGACGCCCCCGCCGGCAGCCGCATCGTGGTCGTCAATATCCTGCGCGTCGAGCAGACCAGGCATGTCGAAGACCTAGCCGATGCCCAGCGCGGGTATTGAGCCTGAACCGACGCGGTGCGCCATCAAGGTCGCCCGCACGACCGCACGACAACTTGCTAAACTGACGGGGTAAGCGATTCGATATCAATCATCTCTCCACGCGTACGCTAAGGGGTCACATGGCCAGCAAGAAAGACAACACCGCGAGTCGACGCAACATCAAGTCCTGGTTGACCGATATGGATGGCGTCCTGGTCCATGAAAACAAGGCCATCCCCGGTGCCGCGGACCTGATCAATCAGTGGCGGGAGCGGGAGATTCCGTTTCTGGTACTGACCAACAACTCAATCTTCACACCCCGCGATCTTAGCGCACGCCTGCGACAAAGCGGTCTGGAGGTCCCCGAGGAGAAGATCTGGACCTCGGCGCTGGCCACGGCGGCGTTCCTGCGCGATCAGGCACCGGGTGGCTCGGCCTTCGTCGTCGGCGAAGCCGGCCTGACCACGGCGATCCACGAAGCCGGGTTCATCATGACCGATACCCGGCCGGACTACGTCGTGCTGGGCGAAACCCGCTCCTACTCGTTCGAGGCGATCACCAAGGCGATTCGCCTGATCATTCAGGGCGCGCGATTCATCTGCACCAACCCGGACGCCACCGGTCCCAGCCAGGAAGGCGTGCTGCCGGCTACCGGTGCTATTGCTGCCCTGATTACCGAGGCCACCGGCCGCAAGCCCTATATCGTCGGCAAACCCAACCCGATGATGTTTCGTTCGGCGCTGAACAAGCTCGGCGTTCACTCGGATGGTACCGGCATGATCGGCGACCGCATGGACACCGATATCGTCGCCGGTATCGAGGCGGGCATGCATACAGTCCTGGTGCTGAGCGGCATTGCCGACAAGACTGAGATCGAGCGTTATCCGTTCCGGCCCAAGGAGATCATGACATCGGTGGCTGAACTGGTAGACAAATAACGCCCCTCCCGAAGACGATGCGGATGCCACGCTCAATCGCGGCGTCCGCCCCCAAGTCTCTCCCCCAGCAACCGCCCATTCTCCAGGCAGTCCCCCACTGCGATACCGCCGCGCCAATTGCCCGCCAGGTACAACCCGGGATGCCCCTGAAGCGCGGCGTCCAGCGCCTCGATTCGTGCCAGATGGCCAATTTCGTATTGCGGAATGGCCTGCGGCCAACGCGTTACCTTCTGCCATACCGGCTCGCCGCGAATCCCCAACAGATCGCGCAGCTCATCAAGCACTCGCGCGACCTGCGTGTCGTCGTCGCCGTCCGCCGCCGCCGCCGGATCCTGACGCCCGCCGATGAAGACGTTCAGCAGCTTGTGCCCAGCCGGAGCGCGACTCGGAAACAGCGTCGACGAAAACAGTGCGCCGAGGGTACGCCGGCGTTCGCCACGCGGAATCAACACGCCGAACCCGTCCAGCGGGTGCTCGATATCCTGTTCACGGAAGCCCAGCGCAATGGCGTTGACCGGCGGGTAGACGATCGACGCTAACGGCTCGGCGAGCGCTTCGTCCAGTGGGCGCAACAGCCGCGCCGCGACCGGTGCGGGCACCGCCAGTACAAGCGACCTGGCTCGCCATTCACGGCCCTGGCTGTCCTCCACGACCCAATGCTCCTCTTCATGTCGAACGATATGCACAGAACAATGAGTGTGGATGACGGCTGCCGGCTGGGCAGCGATACGCTCCGCCAGCCGGTCGACAAGATATTGCAGGCCTCGAGGAAAGCTCACCAGCTTGCCGCGCCACTCGGTGGGAACCCCGGCAGGATAGCGACGCGCCTGGCGCAGGCGCTTGATACCACCGATGATCAGCGACCGATGCTCCTGCTCCATGGCTGCCAGGCGCGGCATGGCGGCCTGGACCGATAGCTTGCCCGGATCGCCTGCGTAGACGCCGGAGACGAAGGGATCGATCATGCGTGCGAGAATCCGTGGGCCGAGTCGCCGCTCGACGAAAACCGCCAAGGTTTCTTCCGGCGCGTTCGAACGGGGGACGAAAGGCTCGCGAACCAGCCGGGCCCAGCCGCGCCAGCCGATGAGAGGGCTGGTCAACGCATCGATGGGCTTCATCGGCAGCGCCACCGGCTCGCCGTCCATCACGACATAACGCTTGTTGGCGATGGCGTTGGCCGGCTGCGCCTCGTCGAGCAGATCGAGCTCATCCAGCAGCGCATAGAGCGGCGGTTTCATGATCACGGTATTGGGGCCGTGCTCGATCTGCCATTCGCCATCGCGCTCGGTATGCAGGTTGCCGCCAACCTGGGCCTGACTCTCGAACACAGTGACGCTCTGGCCTCGCTTGGCCAGAGCCCAGGCGGTGGCGAGCCCGGTAGCCCCGGCGCCGACGATCAATGTATCGGAAGGGCTCTCGTCCAGGGGGCGAGATGTCGGAGTCGGGACGTCGGAAGCGTGACTGGGCATGATGGCTCGCGCACAAGAGTGTCACTTGGAGTCTACGCAGAGACCGCGCAACCTGCATCCGGCCAGCGTGCGACGCCTTGCCGCCGCCCTGCCCCCTTCTATCATCCTGTCGCGTCCTCATATTCGCCCGGATGACAACCCGGCGCCGCCGGATACAAACTGCAGTTGGCCTTCACCGGGGTCTCCTCGTGCGGCGTGCCATCCGGCGCCCAATCATAATCCACCAGTTGCGCGCGGTAGACCTGATTGGTGACGTAATCGTCATTCGGCATCGACTTGCCGAAGAACGGGCTCACGTACTCCCACACGATCTCGCCTTCCGACGTGACTTGGAACAGACGGCCGTCCTGACCCTCGTCGATCAGCGTATTGCCGTTGGGCAACCGCCTGGCGCTCGAGATGAACGAGCTATAGAACGTGTAGGGCGAGCGTCCCGACATATTGCCCGTGTACTGCCACACGATCTTGCCGCTGCTCGGGTTCACCTCGATCACGCGAGACGCTGAGAAGAACCCCTGCTTCGAGGGCGGAAAGCCGGCGTTTCCCTGGTTGTCGAAGATCAGCATGTTCCCGGCGCCCGGCAGGTCCTCGGGGATGAGGTGAACATCGTGGGACCCTACGGTCTGATCCACGGGGCGACCAAGCTCACCGTTGAGCTGCAGTGCCGGCAAGTCGGGGCCGATGCGCCAGACGATCTCGCCACTCTGCCTGTCGATGATGAAAGTGACGTTGGCGTTGCGGGAGTTGACCAGAACATTGTCCGGCGCGAAACGCTCGTCACCGTCGTCGTACCAATGATTCGGTCCCACCGGCACCGCCGTATTCAAGTGCAGGAAGTCGGGATCCTCGGAATCCTTGAGTGCCCGCAGACCGGTGTCGGAAAACCCCATCTCATCGAGGTGGTCGCCGGACTTCCATTCCCACACCACCTGACCGTCGCCATCGACCTCTTCGATACCGTTTTCGATGATCGGGTAGTCGAAGCCGTTGAGCTCGCGCATCTCGGCGGTCATCACCAAGTTGTTGCCGTTGGCCAGACGGCGCATGTCGTGGTGCTGATAAACCGGATCCTGCTGGCTCCCCCATTGCCACTGCACCTCGCCATCCCAATTGACTTCGGCGACCGAGGCGTTGGTCAGTCCATTGCCGGGGCTGGCGTGTTCCGGAAGTGTTTCCGCACGCGCCAGTTGTACCAGCAAATGCCCTTTCTCCCCGTCGGCTTGATCCGCGCTCAACGCCACCGGCGGAAAGCTTTCGTAGTCCCAGCGATGAACCTCGTTACCCTTCATGTCGATCAGATGGGTCTTGCCATCGCCGCCGGGGAACAGCACGAAGCCGTTGTAGGCCCGCTCGGGATCGTAGTAGGTGGTGCCGGTGGGAAAGCTGCTGGGCAGGGCCAACGCCGTGGTCGCCGTGGCCATCAGCCAGGCGCCCAGTAGTACCGAAACGGATCCTGTCCGTGACATCATCGCTCGTCGCTCCTTCGTCGAGTCCCGTCCTGTGCGGGCCTGGCCGGCATG
Organism: Salinicola corii; assembly: GCF_008298015.1. Taxonomy (GTDB): domain Bacteria; phylum Pseudomonadota; class Gammaproteobacteria; order Pseudomonadales; family Halomonadaceae; genus Salinicola; species Salinicola corii. The sequence goes on from NZ_VTPX01000005.1 coordinate 228,781, forward strand.
ACAGTATGCCGACGATCCTTGTCTGGCCAATGATGACAGCGATGCGTCACCGCCGGCTTTTCGATAGACCCTCGCCATGCCATTTCGATCCCCACCCGGAAATGTTTAGCACTAAACGGCGGCCGGCAACCGTTCGGTGAACTCGGCGATCGTCATCGGCTTGGAAAACATCGGGTAGTCGTAGGCGATCGCCGCATCGTGCTCGGCCGCGCTGGTGGCTGCGACACCGTCGATCAGCGTCAACACCTCGAAGCCTTTCTCGTAGCCGGAACGCATGGTCGACTCCACGCAGCAGTTGGTCAGAAAACCGGCCAAAACAATCGTTTCGATCCCCTTGCTGCGCAGGATGAAATCAAGATTGGTCGAAGCGAAAGTATCCAGGCCCCGCTTGCCTTCGATGACGATATCGTCGGCCTGCGGCGTCAGGGCATCGCAGATCTCGGCGCCCCATTCACCCTTCACGAACGCCTTTCCTTCCACCACACCGGCCAGGATGCCGTAAGGCTGGCACGTAATCTCGCCGTAGCCCGGCGCGAAATGGATCGGCGCATGCAGAATGCTGACACCGGCGGCACGCGCCTTGGCGACGAGCTCCTGCGTCTTGCCCAACATGTCGTCACGAGCCATGACGTCTTTCACGGCGTCGTGAAGCGAACCACCTTCAGAGGTGAAATCGTTCTGGAATTCGATCAGCACTAAGGCGGTCTTGGCGGCATCGAGTGTCTTGGCGGGGTTGTCTTGATGGACTGTCATGACGGAACTCTCCTGAACGGGAATGGACTTGCTGTCGTGCAGCGTAGTCCATTCCCTGCCAGAGAGCGGTATTGAAGCGAGCGCTAGCCGTAAACGCCCTGGCTGCGAAGGTAGTCGTCGTAGTTGCCGCTGAAATCGACGATGCCATCCTCCTTCATCTCGATGATGCGCGTCGCCAGCGAACCGACGAACTCGCGGTCGTGACTGACGAAGATCAACGTGCCGGGGTAGTTGTCCAGCGCCAGGTTGAGCGCCTCGATCGATTCCATGTCGAGGTGGTTGGTGGGTTCGTCCATCACCAGCACATTGGGCTTCTGCAGGATCAGCTTGCCGAACAGCATGCGTCCCTGTTCACCGCCGGAGATCACCTTGACCGACTTGCCGATGTCATCGTTGGAAAACAGCATGCGTCCCAGCGCGCCACGCACGGTCTGCTCTCCCTCGGTGGTCCACTGGCGCATCCACTCGAACAGCGTCTCGCCGCTCTCGAAATCGGCGGCGTGATCCTGAGCGAAGTAACCCACTTCCGCCGCGTCGGTCCATCTCACCTCGCCCGCATCCGGCGTCATCGAACCGACCAGACAGTTGAGCAACGTGGTCTTGCCGATCCCGTTGGGACCAATGATGGCGATGCGCTCACCGGCCTCGACCTGCAGTCCGAAACGCTCGAACAGTACGTTGTCGCCCCACGCCTTGGAGAGCTTATCCACGGTCAGCGCATGGCGGTGGATCTTCTTGCTCTGCTCGAAACGGATGAACGGGCTGACCCGCGACGAGGGCTTGACCTCCTCGAGCTGGATCTTGTCGATCTTGCGCTGGCGCGAGGTGGCCTGCTTGGCCTTGGACGCATTGGCCGAGAAGCGGCTGACGAACTGCTGCAGCTCGGCAATCTCAGCCTTCTTCTTGGCGTTGTCGGCGTGCAGGCGCTCGCGGGCCTGGGTGGCGGCGATCATGTACTCGTCGTAGTTGCCGGGGAACAGCCGCAACTCGCCGTAGTCGAGATCCGCCATATGGGTGCAGACGCTGTTCAGGAAGTGGCGGTCGTGGGAGATGATGATCATGGTCGAGCTGCGCGCCCGCAGGATCTCTTCTAGCCAGCGGATGGTGTTGATGTCCAGGTGGTTGGTGGGCTCGTCGAGCAGCAGCACATCGGGATCGCTGAACAGCGCCTGGGCCAGCAGCACGCGCAGCTTCCAGCCCGGCGCCACCACGCTCATCGGCTGGGTGTGCTGCTCCAGCGGGATGCCCAGCCCCAGCAGCAGTTCACCGGCCCGGGACTCCGCGGTATAGCCTTCGAGTTCGGCGAAGCGGACCTCCAGGTCGGCGACCTTCATGCCGTCCTCGTCGCTCATCTCCGCCTGGGAGTAGATGCGCTCACGCTCCGCGGTGACTTCCCACAACTCCTCGTGGCCCATGATCACGGTGTCGATCACGCGCTCGTCCTCGAACGCGAACTGATCCTGGCGCAACTTGCCCAGCCGCGTGGTGGCATCTTTCATCACTTGACCGCCGGTCGGCTCCAGATCGCCCCCCAGAATCTTCATGAAGGTGGACTTGCCGCAGCCGTTGGCGCCAATCAAGCCGTAGCGATGGCCACCGCCGAATTTGACGGAAACGTTCTCGAACAGCGGCTTGGGGCCAAACTGCATGGTGATATTGGCAGTAGAGAGCACAGCGGGGGATCTCGCGGAAACGGCGTGAATGAAACGACGACAGAGGGAACGAAACGACGAAAGCCGAGACAGGCTCGACTTTCGTCTTGGACGTTCGTCTCACGCGGATTGTACGCGGATGCGGCGCCCGCTCATACGCCGCAGGCCGACAGATTGCGTAGAGGGCCCTCACCTCGGCGGGTTTTCACTCACCACGGGGGAAACGCTGGGACTCCTCGACAATGTTGAGGTCCATATGATTGCGCATGTAGCGCTGGGACGCATCCTGCAACGGCTGGTGATCCCATGGATAGTAGTGCCCGTTACGCAGCGCTTCGTAGACGATCAGTCGTTGGGCCTGGCTTTCGCGCACCTCGGCGTCGAAGCGCTGCATATCCCAGCGTTCGCAGACCTTGGTCTGAAACTCGGCCAGTGTCGTCGCGTACTCCGGGTCTTCGGCCAGATTGCGGGTCTCGTGCGGATCGGTCTCGAGATCGAACAGCTGCGGCGGGTCGATCTCGCAGTGATTGAACTTCCACTTGCCCTCGCGAATCGTGACCAGTGGCGCCTGTGTGCCTTCGGCAGCGTACTCCATGTAGACCGGCGCCTCGCGCGTGCCGCCTCGTGCCAACGACAGCAGCGATTGGCCATCGGTCCAGGGTTCAACCTCGGAAAGATCAATCCCCACCAGATCGGCCAGCGTGGCGTTGATATCAATGGTCGACACCGGTGTCTCCACCGAACGCGGCTCCAGTCCCGGCGCAGCGATCATCAGCGGCACTCTCGAGGAGCCCTCGAACGGACTCATTTTGAACCACAGTCCTTTCTCGCCGATCATGTCGCCGTGATCGGAACAGACCACGATGATGGTGTTGTCGAGCATCCGGGTCCGTTCCAGCACATCCAGAATCGAGCCGACCTTGTCGTCGATATAGGAGATATTGGCGAAATAGCCGCGCCGTGCTCGGCGCACGTCTTCCGGTTGGATATCGAATTTAGTGTAGTCGTTGGCCTCGAAGACCCGCTGGCTATGCGGATCGAGTTCCTCGAACGGCACCACACCCTGCTCCGGGTCGAGGTGCTCGCAATCCTCATACAGGTCCCAGAACTGGCGCCGCGCGACATAAGGATCGTGGGGGTGGGTGAAGCTCACGCACAGCGCCCAAGGCCGCGGATCGTGGCCGCGGGAGAGATCGAACAGCTTCTGCTCGGCGTGGAAGGCGACTTCGTCGTCGTATTCCATCTGGTTGGATATCTCGGCGACGCCGGCACCGGTGACCGACCCCAGATTGTGATACCACCAGTCGATGCGCTCACCCGGCTTGCGGTAGTCCGGCGTCCAGCCGAAATCGGCAGGATAGACATCGGTGGTCAGCCGGGTCTCGAAGCCATGCAGTTGGTCCGGCCCCACGAAATGCATCTTGCCGGAGAGGCAGGTGGAGTAGCCAGCGCGACGCAGATGATGCGCCCAGGTCGGCACGGCGGAACGGAATTCGGCGGCGTTGTCGTAGACACCGGTACGCGAGGGCAGTTGACCCGACATGAAAGCGGCGCGACCCGGCGCACAAAGATAGCTCGGAGTGTAGGCGTTCTTGAAGTTCACCGCTCGCTTGGCCAACTTCTTCAGGTTCGGCGCGTGCAGGAAATCCGCCGGCCCATTCTCGAACAGCGTGCCGTTCACCTGATCGGCCATCAGCACCAGAATATTCGGTTGCGTCATGCTCCCCCCTGCGTCGTTGTAGTGGGTGTTCGAGATACGCCCCAGCTTGCGCTGTGGGGGTGGATTAGCGCAAACGATCAATTCGATGCCTGAGGCCAAGCTGGTCTTGGCCTTGAAGAGTAGACTCGGCAGTCGCCACCCTGTCTTCGTCGTCTATCGACCAGCATCACAGCCCGAGATCGGAGAGCCCGGGATGATCGTCGGGACGTCGCCCCAGCGGCCATCGAAACTTACGCTCGGATTCCCGGATCGGCCTGTCGTTGATGCTGGAGTAGCGGTCGATCATTAGACCATCCGGGCCGAACTCCCAGTTCTCGTTGCCATAGGAGCGATACCAATTACCAGAGTCATCGTGCCATTCGTATGCGTAGCGAACGGCAATACGGTTGCCATCGAAAGCCCAAAGCTCCTTGATCAGGCGGTACTCCAGCTCCTTGGCCCACTTGCGCTCGAGAAATGCACGGACGTCATCGCGGCCATCAACGAATTCGGCACGATTGCGCCAACGAGTGTTCGAGCTGTAGGCCAAAGCGACCTTGGCAGCGTCGCGACTATTCCAGCCATCCTCGGCAAGCCGCACCTTCAGTACGGCACTGTCTCGGTCGAATGGCGGTAATGGGGGGCGATTTTCAGCATCCATGATAGCGACCTCATCTGTCGAGAAGTGGTTCATTCGTCACTGGGCGACGGGGTTTGCAGCAGCCGTTCGGCAATTCTGCCAGCACTATCGGCGGCACCGGCCTGACCGGTCACCATCGCTACCGCAGTCGCTCCATCGATCAATATCAGCAGTTGCCTGGCGACCTCTTCGTGATCGGAAAATCCGCATGCGCCGCACAGCCCGTTCAAATACTCCAGCAAACGCCGTTTGTGCTGTTGCGACACGGCGCGGATATCACTGCCAGGATCGCCGATTTCCCCCGCAGCGTTGATAAAAGCGCAACCGTGGAAATCGGGGGAGGCGAACCACTCACGCAGCATTGGGAAAATGGCACGAAGGCGCTGAATGGCCCCACCCTCCGATGTGCCATCGATGAGCCAGCGCATCCAGCGGTCATCGCGACGAGACAACGCGGCGGTGATCAATGCTTCCTTGGTCGGATACAGACGATAGAGACTTTTGCGCGAAACACCGGATGCCTTGACGATAGCGTCCATCCCCGTGGCATTGATGCCATGGGCATAGATCAATGCCTCGGTGGACCGGAGCAGGCGAGTTTCGGGAGACATATCCTCGTGCATGGGCGACAAACCAGGAGAATGATTGTTCTCTTCTAGAATAGAATGATCATTCTCCATCAGTCAACCATCGAAGTCGCGCACAGGACGCACGATCGGGGAAGCCGATGAGGTCAGGTCAATCGGGCGCATGCTCATCCGTTTCAGCAGCGTCTGCTGATATGCGTCGTTGGCCTGGCTTCGCGTCCAAGGCGACCCGGAGAACAGGGGCAGGCTTCAAGCTGAAGGAATCAGAAAATTACCCTGCCGACCGTCGCCGAGACGGGAATCGACCTCGCTGTCATCCTTGAGTGCCACACCGGAAGCGCCCAGCGCCTGGGCTTCGCGCATCAGGTAAGCGAGTAGCCTGGCAGCGCCGGCGTAATCCAGTCCCCGCGGACGAATGTTGGAGATGCAGTTGCGTTCGCTGTCTCGCCGGCCAGACCTGGGCGCCCAGGTAAAGTAGAGTCCAAGACTATCCGGCGAGCTGAGACCAGGTCGTTCGCCGATCAGGACGATGCTCATGCGCGCCTTGAGCGCCTGGCCGATAGGGTCGCCGATCGCGACCCGCCCCTGCTCCACCAGGGCCACCGGCCCCAGCGACAGTCCCAGCCGTTCGATCTCCGGCAGCGCGGCGTCGAGAAACGGGATGGCCTGCTCGTGAATCGCCCGCGCCGAGAGCCCATCGACCACGCAGATCGAGACGTCGCAGGGTTCGGGCGTGATGGCGGCAAGCTCCTGCTCGGCTTCCTCCGACAGCCGCCGTCCGAGATCCGGCCGGCGCAGGTATTCGTCGCGGTCGATGGCGCGGCTGTGCAGCCGCAGCGCCAACGGAAAGCGACGGTCCAGCTCCGGCATCAGGCGTTCGGTATCCAGCGCCATGTGTACCGCGTCTCGGGCACGAGCATGATCCAGTTGAAAGGCCAGTTGGGCCGACGTCGGCAGGCTGCCGCCGACACGCCCCAGGCCAATTCTGGCATCGGTGAATTCGCACAGTCGCTGCCAGGGGTTGGTGACGGTGAGCGCTTCGCCGGCCGAAGACGGTTCTCTCTCCCTCATGACGGCAGCCCCGCACTGCCCCTCGATCCCAGCACATGCTGAAAACGCGACGGCAACTCGTGGCCAAAGGCGATGCCCTGGCCGTGGCGGTAGATGCCGCTACTCTCCAACCACTGCTCGAACTCCGGCGCCGGACGCAGTCCCAGTACCTGGCGCAGGTAAAGCGCGTCATGGAACGAGGTAGTCTGGTAGTTGAGCATGATGTCATCGGAACCGGGAATGCCCATGATGTAGTGGCATCCCGCCGCACCCAGCAGCGTCAGCAGCATATCCATGTCGTCCTGGTCGGCCTCGGCATGATTGGTGTAGCAGACATCGCAGCCCATCGGCACGCCGAGCAGCTTGCCGCAGAAATGATCTTCCAGTCCGGCGCGGATGATCTGCTTGCCATCGAACAGATACTCGGGGCCAATGAAGCCGACCACGGTGTTGACCAGCAGCGGCTCGAACTCCCGCGCGACCGCGTAGGCGCGGGCCTCCAGCGTCTGCTGGTCGAGCCCGTGGTGGGCATTGGCGGAGAGCGCACTGCCCTGGCCGGTCTCGAAGTACATCACGTTGTTGCCGAGCGGTCCGCGATTCAGCGACAGTGCCGCCTCACGCCCCTCCCGTAGCAGGGCCAGGTCGATGCCGAATCCCCGATTGGCCGCCTCGGTGCCGGCGATCGACTGGAACACCAGATCCGTCGGCGCGCCGCGCTCGATTGCCTCGATGGCGGTAGTGACATGGGTCAACACACAGCTCTGGGTGGGGATTTCGTAGCGGGAGATGACCTCGTCGAGCATCTTCAACAGCGTCACCACCGTGGACGTATTGTCGGTAGCGGGATTGATGCCGATCACGGCATCGCCGCTGGCGTAGAGCAGGCCATCGAGGATGCTGGCCGCAATGCCGGAAGCGTCGTCGGTGGGATGATTGGGCTGCAGCCGTGTCGAGAGCCGGCCCGGCAGGCCGATGGTATTGCGGAAGCGCGTGATGACCTCGCACTTCCGGCCTACCAGCACGAGGTCCTGCACGCGCATCAGCTTGGAAACCGCTGCGACCATCTCCGGCGTCAGGCCGGGGGCCAGTCGTTTGAGCGATTCGCCGTCGGCGTGTTCGGAGAGCAGCCAGTTGCGGAATTCGCCGACGCTCAGCGAGGCAACCGGCGCGAAGGCGGCACGATCATGGCGATCGAGAATCAGCCGAGTGACCTCGTCTTCCTCGTAGGGAATCAGCGGCTCTTCCAGGAACGTGGCAAGAGGCAGTTCCGCCAGTGCCATCTGGGCAACGGCTCGCTCCTCGGCGCTCGCTGCCGCAATCCCGGCCAGGGCATCCCCGGAACGGTGAGGGGTGGCGGCGGCCAGCAGCGTTCCAAGGCCATCGAACCGATACCGCCGGCCATCAACATCGATCACATGCTCACTCATGGCATCACACCTGTTGTCGTTGTTCGAAGACAAGGAGTGGCTTTCAGTTTATGCCATAAACGACGCAACGCCCGCGAACAGGACGTCGTCGCCTTCGCGGCGCTCGCGCCTAGCTCGCCGTCAACGCCAGGATCTCCTGCCAGAGGCCGTCGTCCAGTACCAGCGGTTCCTGGCTGCGACGCCGGCGCCAGGTCGAAGCCCCTGGCCAGCGCACCTCCCGGCCGGACTCGTCGGGTGTGGCGTTCGCCAGATGATGCTGGATGCCCTCGACGATGGCGTCACAGGCGGCTCGCCCACCGAGCTGCTCGGGGTCGAACAGCATGAATATCTGGCAACTCCCTCCACCGCTGCCGCGTTCGACCCGGTCGATACCGTGGCTCGGTCGGCCCTGCGCCAACAGCGCGGCCAGGGCGTCGAGCAGTATGGACAGTCCCGACCCTTTCCAGTAACCGGTCGGAAGAAGGCGACGCGTCGCTTCGATCGCCGCCGGGTCCCGCGTCAGTTCGCCGTCCGCATCGAAACCGCCGTCGATGGGAAGCTGCTCGCCGTTGCGTCGCGTGGTCTGCAGCTTGCCGTAGGAGAATTGGGACATCGCCATGTCCAGCACCAGCGGACCGTCGCGGTGGGGAACGGCCATGACCAGAGGGTTGTTGCCTACCGACTGAGTGGCAGCGCCCCAGGCCGGCATGCACGACTCCGTGTTGGTCCACATGATCGCCGCGAAGCCCTGCTCCGCCGCGTGCCAACCGTAGCTACCGCCCCGCATCCAGTGGGTCGTGTCGCGCACCGCGACCAACCCCATGCCGTGCTCGCGCGCCAGGTCCATGGCCCGCTCGGTGGCCTGGATCGCATTGCGAATGCCGATACCGAAGTGGCCGTCGAGCACCTCGATGGCGCCGAGTCGCTGCACGGGTTCCAGCGAAGCGTCGACGTCGACCCACCCCCGGCGAACGTAGTCGACGAACCGGGGAATGCGTCCGATACCATGAGAGTGCACGCCGTCCCGCGTGCTTTCGGCATGAATGCGCGCACAGAGCGAAGCGTCACCAGGGGCCAGCCCTGCCTCGAGCAGGATCCGGTGCAGGGTGGCTTGCAGCGTTTCGAAATCGACCGTCGCCATCGGAGATCCTTTAGTAATACATCATACATTTATTCAGCGACCATAGCGGCCCCGGCCGATCCTGCGTATTCGCCTTTAGTGGGGGATGGATGACCGCAGAGACCCCAGCGCCGGCGATCGCTCAAACCCTTCAAGGCATCGGGCACGAGCGTCGGAAGCGCGTAAAAACACGGGACACCCGCCTCGTGAGAATGAAAAAAGCCCTGCCGATAAATCGACAGGACTTTCTCGACGACGACGAGACGTCACCGCCTTTCGCTGATGCCTGGGCCGCCGTTGCTGGCGGCCGGGCGATTCAGCGACGCAGGCCGAGCTTCTTGATCAGCGACTGATAGCGCTCGAAGTCCTTGCCCTTCAGGTAGTCCAGCAGCTTGCGGCGCTGGTTGACCATGCGGATCAGACCACGACGAGAGTGGTGATCCTGCTTGTGATCCTTGAAGTGGCTCTGCAGGCCATCGATGTTGGCGCTCAGCAGCGCAACCTGGACTTCCGGGGAACCGGTGTCGCTCTCGCCCTGACCGAACTCTTTGACGATCTCGGCTTTCTTTTCAGCGGTTAATGCCATGAAAAACTCTCCAGCAAGCAATATGCCTGAATGATGAATATCGGAGACCACGCATATTTGCAGCCTCCCAGTTGACCGTCACGAAGACGGGTGCATCGAATCGATGCCGACAGATTGACCTTCGCCGCCCGTCGAGACTTGCCTCGACTCGACAGGGTCCAAGTCCAATGCTGCCGTGTCGACCAGACGCCGGGGAGCGACTTCCCCCTGCGCGGTCAATTCGACCAATCCCAGAAAGGATTTGTCGCGATACAGTCTCGCCGTGGCGCCCGGCGCCAGCTCGGTGCCCGCCACCGCCGCCCGCTGCCCCAGCAGCAATTGCCGAGCCACGGTTTCCGTCACGCTGAGCGTCGGTAGATGCTCGAGCATGACATCGACCGGCAACAGCCGAGCCAGCCGCTCCTCGTCGCTCATCGCTTCAAGCGCTTCGAAAGAGAGTCGCCCTTCACTGTCGAAGGGGCCCGTTTCCAGGCGCTCCAGCGCAGTGATATGCGCACCGAAACCGAGCGCGGCGCCGATATCCTCGGCCAGTGTCCGAATGTAGGTGCCCTTGCTGCAGCGCACCTGCAACCAGACGCCATCGGGCTCCCATTCGAGCGGGCGCATATCATATATCGTTACGCGGCGCGGCGCACGCGCTACCGTCTCGCCCTGGCGCGCCAGCTCGTAAAGCTTGCGCCCCTGATGCTTGAGCGCCGAGTACATCGGCGGGATCTGTTCGATCTCGCCGCGAAAACGCTCGAGCACGGCTTCGACGGCATCACGATCCAGCGTGGCAGGCATGGCCTGGCGCTCGATCACCTCACCTTCGGCATCGCCGGTGTCGGTCACGGCCCCGAACTGGATTCGGGTCCGGTAGACCTTGTCGGCTTCGAGCAGGTGAGCGGAAAACTTGGTCGCCTCGCCCAGGCAGACCGGCAACAACCCGGTCGCCATCGGATCCAGCGTTCCGGTGTGGCCGGCCTTGCGCGCCTGGAACAACCGCCGGGCCCGCTGCAGCGCGTGATTGCTCGATAACCCCTGGGGCTTGTCGAGCAACAGCACACCGTTGATGGGCAACCCCTTGCGACGGCGTGCCATCAGCGTGGTTCTCCGTCCCCGCTCCGCGTACCGTCTGACTGAGACCCATCTTTCTGAACCTCATCTTCCGGAGCCGCGTCGTCACTCTCCTGCGGGCGGTTGCTGGCGACGGCCTCGTCGATCAGCGCCGACAGCTTGTGCCCGCGCACGACGCTTTCGTCATAGTGAAAGCGCAGCTCGGGCACGTGGCGAAGCTTGATGCGGCGCGCGATCTGCGAGCGCAGGAAACCGGCAGCCCGCTTGAGCACCGCCAGGTTTTCCTTGACCCGAGCCGGATCGTTCTCACCCAGCAGCGTCACGTAGACATCGGCATAACCGAGATCCCGACTGACCTTGACCGAGCTGACCGTGACCATCCCCAGGCGCGGATCCTTGATCTCGCGCTGGATCAAAACGGCCAGCTCCTGCTGCAGCTGGTCGGCGACCCGGTCGGTTCGTTTGAATTCGCGCATCGTTGCCTCTCGAGATCCCGCAGGAGCCTATTTCGTAAAAACCTAGGGCCGGCGGGATCCTGTCACTTACAGGGTACGCTCGACCTTGACCTGGTCGAAGACCTCGATCTTGTCGCCGACCTGAACGTCGTTGTAGTTCTTGACGCCGATACCGCACTCCATGCCGTTGCGCACTTCGTTGACGTCATCCTTGAAGCGACGCAGGGATTCCAGCTCGCCTTCATAGATGACCACGTTGTCACGCAGGACACGGATCTTCTTGTTGCGGTGAACGGAGCCCTCGACGACCATACAGCCAGCGATCGCTCCGATCTTCGGCGCCTTGAACACATCGCGCACTTCGGCAACACCGACGATCTCTTCCTTCCACTCCGGTGCCAGCATGCCACTCATGGCCTGCTTGACCTCGTCGATCAGTTGGTAGATGACGCTGTAGTAGCGCAGATCCAGCCCTTCACGCTCGACGATTTCCCGCGCAGAGGCATCGGCACGGACGTTGAAACCGACCAGAATCGCTTCACTGGCCAACGCCAGGTTGGCGTCGGTTCCGGTGATGCCGCCAACCCCGGAAGAGACGACCGCCACCTGCACTTCATCGGTGGAGAGTTCTTCCAGCGCCCCGCGGATCGCTTCCAGCGAGCCTTGGACGTCGGCCTTGAGGACGACGTTGACCTTGGCCACCTCGTCCTGGCCCATCTGGCTGAACATGTTCTCCAGCTTGGCCTTCTGTTGGCGCGCCAGACGCACTTCGCGGTATTTGCCCTGGCGGAAGTTGGCGATTTCACGCGCCTTCTTCTCATCGGTCAGCACCATGAAGTCCTCACCGGCTTCCGGCGTGCCATCGAGCCCCTGGATCTCGACCGGCATGGACGGACCGACCGACTCGACCTGCTTGCCGAGTTCGTTGGTCAGCGCCCGCACACGGCCGTAGTGCAGGCCGGCGAGGACGATGTCGCCACGCTTGAGCGTCCCGTTCTGGACCAGCACGGTCGCCACCGGGCCACGGCCCTTGTCGAGACGAGACTCGACCACGACCCCTTTGCCCGGCGCTTCCGGCACGGCCTTGAGCTCGAGCACTTCGGAAACCAGCAGCACCGATTCAAGCAGTTGATCGATGCCTTCACCGGTCTTCGCCGAGACCGAGACGAACTGGGTATCGCCGCCCCATTCCTCGGAGATCACACCGTGCTGAGACAGCTCGTTGCGAATCCGGTCGAGATCAGCCCCTTCCTTGTCGATCTTGTTGATCGCCACGACCAGCTGCACGCCAGCAGCCTTGGCGTGTTCTACCGCCTCGACCGTCTGCGGCATGACACCGTCATCGGCGGCAACGACCAGGATGACAACGTCGGTCGCCTGGGCACCACGAGCACGCATGGCGGTGAAGGCCGCGTGACCCGGCGTATCCAGGAAAGTGACGCCACCATGTTCGCCTTCGACGTGATAGGCACCGATGTGCTGGGTGATACCACCGGCTTCGCCGGTCGCGACCTTGGTGCGGCGAATGAAGTCGAGCAGCGAGGTCTTGCCGTGGTCGACGTGACCCATGACAGTGACGACCGGCGAACGGGTGATCTCGTCACCTTCGTAGGAGATGCCTTCGAGCACTTCGGTCTCGAGCGCGTCTTCCTTGACCAACTTCGGCTTGTGGCCCATCTCCTCGACCACGATCGCGGCAGTATCCTGATCAATGGTCTGGTTGATGGTCACCGCCGCGCCCATGTTGAACATGGCCTTGATCACTTCGTTGGCCTTGACCGACATCTTGTCCGCCAATTCCGCGACGCTGATCGATTCCGGGAGCGCGACTTCACGCACGATCGGCTGCGTCGGCTTCTGGAAGCCATGCTGGTTGTCGCCGCGTCCGCGACGGCTACCCCGGCGCTCGGCCCGCTTGACCTTCTTGGCACCGCCACCGCGACGACGCTCGGAACGATCGTCGTCGTCATCACGACGTCCACGACGTCCCTGATCACGCTCCTTGTCCTTCTTCGGATGGGCGCGACGGTTTTCCGTTCGCGGCTCCTTGGGCGGCGGCTCGACGAACGGCTGGCTGTTGGAAGTCGGCTCGTTATCCTCGACCTGCGGCTCCTCGGGAATGTCATCCCCCGGCGCCTGGGGCTCGGGCGAGGGTGCGGCCGCCTTGTTGGAACTCTCCTGCCCGGCGGTCAGATCCGGCGTTGGCTCGCTACTCGTCTCAGCGACGGGGGCCTGCTCGGACTGCTGCTGCGCCTGATCGGCCATGTCGCCAACGAGCTGGCGCGGCCCCGCTTCCTCGGACGGTGCTTCCTCGACCGGCTCCGCATCGCGTTTGACGTAGGTCCGCTTCTTGCGCACCTGCACCTCGATGGTCTTGCCACGCTCGCCCGAACGAATCTTGCTGCGGGTATTGCGTGTCAAGGTGATGCGATTACGCGGGCCACGTCCACCACCATGACTCTTGGTCAGGTGATCGAGGAGACGTTGCTTGTCCTCTTCGGAGACCGCGTCGCTTTCCTTTTGATGCGGCAGCCCCGCATCCTTCATCTGTTCAAGCAGGCGAGACACATCGCGTCCCACCTTGCCGGCAAACTCTTTTACGGTCATGTCTGACATTACGACCCTCCTGAACCCGTGACCACGTTACTCTTCGCTCTGAAACCAAGGCGCACGGGCAGTCATGATCAGTGCCGCTGCGCGCTCCTCGTCCACGTCGTCGATATCCTTCAGATCCTCGATGGACTGTTCTGCGAGGTCCTCCATGGTGACAATGCCACGGCTGGCAAGAATGAAAGCCAGGTGGCGGTCCATGCCGTCCATCGTGAGAAGGTCTTCGGCGGGCTGAGCGCCATCCAGTTGCTCTTCCGATGCGATGGCCAAGTTGAGAAGCTCATCCTTGGCTCTTGCACGAAGTTCCTCGACCAGATCCTCATCGAACTCTTCGATCTCCAACATCTCTTCGACCGGCACGTAGGCCAGCTCTTCGATCGTCGTGAACCCTTCCTCGACCAGGATGCGGGCGACGTCTTCGTCGATCTCGAGATGGTTGATGAAATATTCGACCAGGCTGTCGACTTCCTGCTCGCGTTTACCCTCGGCTTCATCGATGGTCATGACGTTGAGCGTCCAGCCCGTCAACTCGCTGGCGAGCCTCACGTTCTGACCGCTACGACCAATGGCCTGAGCGAGGTTGTCCTCGCCGACGGCGACGTCCATCGAATGGGCGTCCTCGTCAACGAGGATGGAGGCGACTTCCGCCGGCGCCATGGCGTTGATCACCAGTTGCGCAGGGTTGTCGTCCCATAAAATGATATCCACGCGCTCGTTACGCAGCTCGTTGGACACCGCCTGCACGCGTGAACCCCGCATGCCGACACAGGCACCGACCGGGTCGATTCGCCTGTCATTGGTCTTGACCGCAATCTTGGCACGCGCCCCAGGGTCACGGGCCGCTCCCTTGATCTCGATCAGTTGCTCGGCGATCTCCGGCACTTCGATCTTGAACAACTCGACCAACATGCCCGGCTTCGTCCGCGACAGGATGAGCTGGGAGCCACGCGCTTCCGCGTCGACTTTCCACAGCAACGCGCGGACCCGTTCGTTCATGCGGTAGCGCTCGCCGGGAATCATCTCGCCACGCGGTAGAAAACCTTCAGCGTTCTCACCGAGATCAATGATCAGTCCGTCACGTGTCGTTTTCTTGACGATACCCGCGACCAGTTCGCCTTCACGCTCGGTATACTGCTTGACGATCTGGGCGCGCTCGGCCTCGCGCACCTTCTGCACGATAACCTGCTTGGCGGTCTGGGCAGCGATACGTCCGAAGGCCACCGACTCCACCTGCTCTTCGACCACATCGCCGACAGCCAGCGGAGACTCGCGTGCCTCCGCTTCGGAAAGCGGAATTTCGCGATCTTCGCTGAGATAGTCTTCGTCTTCGACCACGACCCAACGACGGAAAGTATCGTACTCGCCGGTGCGGCGATCAATCTGGACGCGGATGCTGACATCCTGCCCCTCGAAGCGCTTGCGCGATGCGCTGGCCAATGCCGCCTCGACAGCCTCGAAAATGACGTCTCGGGGCACGCTCTTCTCGTTGGAGATGGCGTCAACGACCAGCAGTATCTCTTTGCTCATGCCTATGCCTCGCCGAAAAACCGGTTCTTGGTTTCGAATTCTTGGTCTCGAATTACTGAGTCATCGAACAACAGGTGATGGAATTCAGTCGTCGTACTGCGGGACGACGCGAGCTTGATCGATGCTTTCGATGGGAAAGCAGTACTCTTCCGAATCGATGTGCAGCAGCACTTCGTCGCCATCGATACCAGCCAGGCGCCCCTGAAACTTGCGACGTCCATCGAAGGCGGTGCGCAGCTTGAGCTGCACCACGTGGCCGCTAAAGCGCGAAAAATGATCGAGCGTATAGAGCGGGCGATCGAGACCTGGAGAGGAAACTTCCAGGCTGTAGTTGCCCGAGATCGGATCTTCGACATCCAGCACGCCGCTGACCTGGCGGCTGACACTCGCGCAATCATCGACCGAAATTCCATCGGGGCTGTCGATGTAGATCATCAGCTTGGAATGCTTGCCCTGAGCCAGATAGTCGAGGCCCCACAACTCGAAACCCATGGCGGTAACCACCGGCTCGATGATCGCATACAGTGCTGCGTCCTTGGTGACCACAAACGACTCCTACAGCAGTTGCATCAGGCACCTGACCGGGAGTTGAGAGAAATGCAAGGTGCTAGGTGGCTGACTGGCATTGACGTCAGCAGCGCCGTCAACGACGACAAGGCGCTGACATCGACAAAGCTGCTAACAAAAAGCCCCTTCTCAGGAAGGGGCCTTTCAAAAACTTGGTAGCGGGGGCCGGATTTGAACCGACGACCTTCGGGTTATGAGCCCGACGAGCTACCAGACTGCTCCACCCCGCAACATCAGGTTGGCGATTATAGGAACGGCCTCGAGATGGGTCAAGGAAGGCCGCGATATCGCCTGATTCTTCTAGCAAGAATCCATACAGTATCGTTCAGAGGTTCAAGTCGAAAAGACCGGAAAAACTTGACGATGGTGCCGAAGGCGGGACTTGAACCCGCACGACCGTAAGGTCACTACCCCCTCAAGATAGCGTGTCTACCAATTCCACCACTTCGGCATCAGAGGGTGTGTAGCACCTGGGCGCCACACTCAATTCGCCGCATTCCGACGTCCCATTGAACGCAGCGAATTTTCCTTCCCACTCAAGGATTTGACGATTCCTGATCGCCACCTTCCTCGAGTGCTGGCGCAGCATTATTCCCGCTTTGATCCCCATCGTCAAGCGTCGGAGCACCATTATGTTGCTGCTCAATCACTTGGGCGTCCGGGATACCGCTCTGCGGTGCACTACCGGCATTGGTCGCGAAGTACGCCAACCCTAGAGAGGTCACGAAGAAAAGCGCCGCCAGACCGCCCGTCAGTTTGGACAGGAATCCGCCACTGCCGCGTGAGCCAAACACCGTCTGAGAGGAACCGCCACCGAAAGCGGCGCCCGCTTCGGCGCCCTTGCCCTGCTGAAGCAGGACCAGGACCACCAGTGCAATCGCGATGAGTACGTGTACCAACAAAACTGCTATCTGCATGAAATCAACCTGCTGACTGACAAATCGCTTTGAAATCGTCGACCTTGAGCGAAGCTCCGCCGATCAGGCCGCCGTCGATATCTCCCTGGGCGAGCAACTCCTGTGCGTTGCTCGCATTCATGCTACCGCCATACAGCAGGCGGAGCGCATCGGCCAACGCCGGGTCGAAGCTCGCCTGATAATCGCGAATCGCGGCCATCATCTGCTGGGCTTGCTCTGGCGTGGCCGTACGCCCGGTACCAATCGCCCAGACCGGCTCGTAGGCAATCGTCATCATTCGACGCTGCCCAGGCTCGAGCCGGGCCATGACATAGCCGACCTGACGCAGCACGACATTCTCGGATTGACCGGCGTCGCGCTCCTCTAGCGTCTCGCCCACGCAGAGGATCGGCCTGATTCCCACCGTGAGTGCGGCAATGACCCGCTCATAGACCTGTTCGTCACTTTCATGATAGAGCTGGCGACGCTCGGAGTGGCCGGCCAGCACATACTCGACACCGAACTCGGCAAGCATCTGCCCACTGACTTCACCGGTACGGGCCCCGGAGTGCAGCGGGTTGAGCGTTTGGGCGCCCAGCGAGAGAGGCGTGCCCGCAAAAGCGCTGCGCGCGGCATCAAGATAGGGAAACGGGGGATGGACCACGACATCGACTGGCGACGGCAACTCAACCCCGGCGAACGTTCGACCGAACGTCTCGATCAATTCTGCCGAGCCGTTCATCTTCCAGTTACCTGCGATCAGCGGCTTGCGCATGCTACCTCCCTTCGGTGGAGCGACATGGTATAAGAGCCTTGACAACAAGACAACAAGTGCTGCCGGCGACCTGGCCAGCTCAGGCGATCAAGGTTTCGACACTATCGGCAATCCGCCGCGCCAGGGCCTGGACATCGAATCTCGGCCTCCCTTCGACCATGACCCGGATCAACGGCTCGGTACCAGAGGGACGTAGCAGAACCCGACCACTGCCGCCAAGCTCCTCCTCTACCGACTTCACGCTCTGGCGCAGCGCCGGGCTCTCCAACAGCATTCCGGCATCGGAGCCATGGGGCAGGCGAACATTGACCAGCGCCTGTGGTGCCTTCTCGAAACCATCAAGCAACCGATCCAGAGGCACCCCCTCTCGCACCATGACCGCCAGCACCTGCAGCGCGGAGACGATACCGTCACCGGTGGTCTGTACGTTACGACAGACGATATGGCCGGAGGCCTCACCTCCAAGCAGCCAGTCGTTGGCCAGCAGCCGCTCGACGACGTAACGATCACCCACCTTGGCCCGCTCGAAAGGAATTCCCTGCTTCTCGAACGCCGCCGCCAGCCCGAAATTGGTCATCAGCGTGCCCACGACCCCGCCATTGAGCTTGCCTCGTGCGTGCAGGTCTCGCGCGATGATGTAGAGAATCTCATCGCCGTCCACCACCTCGCCCCGGCGGTCGATCATCAGCACGCGATCGCCGTCGCCGTCGAAGGCGATGCCCAGATCGGCCTGGCACGACACAACGGCCTCGCTCAATCGCTCGGTATGCGTCGAGCCCACGTTCTGATTGATATTGAGGCCGTCAGGCTCGCCACCGATCACGCTGACATCGGCGCCGAGCTCACGAAAGACGTTGGGAGCGATATGATAGGTCGCGCCATGGGCACAGTCCAAGACGATTCGCAGGCCATGCAACTCGAGGCGATTGTGGACCGTGGACTTGCAGAACTCTATATAGCGCCCGGCCGCGTCGCTGATTCGCACAGCCTTGCCAAGCTGGTTAGGTGCCATGGTCTCCAGGGGTTTTTCGAGCTCGCCCTCGATTTCCGCCTCGACCTCATCGGCAAGCTTCAGCCCTTCCGCCGAGAAGAACTTGATGCCGTTGTCCTGATAAGGATTGTGCGAGGCAGAGATCACGATTCCGGCATCGGCACGGAAAGTTCGGGTCAGATAAGCGATACCCGGTGTCGGCATCGGGCCCAGTAACGACACATCCGCCCCGGCGGCCGACAACCCCGCCTCCAGCGCGGACTCGAACATGTAGCCGGAAATCCGCGTATCCTTGCCGATGATCACTTTGGGGCGCAGTGACTGAGAAGACCTTTGCCGGGCCTGATGACCGGACAGCTTGCGAGACAGCACACGCCCCATCGCCCAACCCAGCTTGAGCATGAAATCAGCGGTGATCGGATACTCGCCGACGGTGCCGCGAATACCGTCGGTACCAAAATAACGTCTACTCATGATCGCTCCGTTCCTGAAGCACGGCCCAAGCCATGTCGATCGCGTCGACCGTGGCCGCCACATCGTGCACTCTGACTATTCTAGCGCCACGCTCGACCGCCATCACGCTCAGCGCGAGGCCTCCAGGCAGGCGTTGCTCGACTGGCCGACCAAGCGCCTGGCCGATCATACTCTTGCGCGACATTCCCACGAGCAATGGCAATCCCAGCGCTTCCAGCGCATCCATGCGATTGAGCAGCCGCAGGTTGTGCTCAAGCGTCTTGGCAAAGCCGAACCCCGGATCCAGCAACAGCCGTCCGGCGTCGATCCCCGCGGCCTCGCACGCAGCCACGCGCTCCCGCAAAAAATCGGCAACGACGCGCTCGATGGGCCGATCGTAGAACGGCGCACGCTGCATCGTTCGCGGCTCTCCGCACATGTGCATGAGACACACGGGCAACTCGGTGCCGGCCGCCGCCTCCAGCGCCCCAGGGCGCGTCAGCGAGCGCACGTCGTTGAGCATTCCCGCCCCCGCTTCGGCGGCTTCGCGAATCAGCTCGGGAGTGCTGGTGTCGACCGAGACCAGCGCATCGAACTCCCGCACCAGCGTCTCGACCACCGGCAAGACTCGATCACGCTCCTCTTCCAGCGCTACCGGCTCGGCCCCTGGACGCGTCGACTCCCCGCCCACATCGATGATGTCGGCCCCCTCCCGCAGCAGACGCTCGGCGTGGCGGCGCGCGTCGTCCAACTCACGATGCCGGTTTCCATCGGAGAAGGAGTCGGGCGTCACGTTCAGGATACCCATGACGCGCGGACGCGAGAGATCGAGATCATGATAACCGCAGCGCAACCGGACGCCAGCGGAGGAAGAATCTGTCATGGAAGTCCGTCGCTTGCAAAAGCGCCCACTCTAGGTAGGCCGATGCCGTTTCGCAACCGCCTCAAAACGCGGCAGGGCGCCATTTCTGACGCCCTGCTGCAATGACTGTCGCTGCTCTCTGGATCGCCCCGAGGCGCCGGATGGCCTCAAAGCCCCGACGGCCCTCCCAAGGGATCCGAGGGGCGGCGGTTACCGGACTCGTCATCGGAGGCGCCTTCGTCGCTCGGCTGCGACTCCGGATCATCGACGGGACGACCGGACCCGGAGGTCGGGCCATCGTCCCCCCAATCCTTCGGCGGGCGAGGCTTGCGGCCTTCCATGATGTCTTTCAACTGTGCCGCGTCGATGGTCTCGTACTGCATCAGCGCCTCGGCCATCAGATCGAGCTTATCGCGGTTGTCTTCGAGAATCTTGCGCGCCATGGCGTAGCATTCATCGATAATGCGACGAACTTCCTTGTCGAGCCGAGTCGATGTCTCCCCAGAACTCAACTTGCCACCACCCTGACCGGGGCCACCGAGGAACTGGTGCGATTCGTCCTCGTCGTACATCAACGGCCCCATCTCCTCGGACAGCCCCCACTTGGCCACCATGCTGTGAGCGAGTTCGGTGGCACGCTTGATGTCGTTGGAGGCACCGGTGGTCACGCCATTCGGCCCCAACGTCATCTCTTCAGCGATACGGCCCCCGAACAGCGAGCAGAGCTGGCTGATGATCTGCTGACGCGAGTAGCTGTAACGGTCTTCCTCCGGGAGGAACATGGTCACGCCCAGCGCACGTCCACGCGGGATGATGGTGACCTTGTAGACCGGATCGTGTTCGGGCATCACCAAACCGATGATGGCGTGACCGGACTCGTGATAGGCGGTATTGAGCTTGTCCTTCTCGGACATGACCATCGAGCGCCGCTCAGACCCCATCATGATCTTGTCCTTGGCCAGCTCCAGTTCGTCCATACCCACGGTACGGCGATTGCGGCGCGCCGCGAATAGTGCCGCCTCGTTGACCAGGTTGGCCAGGTCGGCGCCGGAGAAGCCCGGGGTACCGCGTGCGATGATGCTGGCCTGCACGCCGTCGGACATCGGCACCTTGCGCAGATGCACGTTGAGAATATGCTCACGACCTCGGATGTCGGGCAGCGGCACGGTGACCTGGCGGTCGAAGCGGCCCGGGCGCAGCAGCGCCGGATCCAGCACATCGGGACGGTTGGTCGCGGCAATGACGATGATCCCGTCGTTGGCCTCGAAACCATCCATCTCGACCAGCAATTGGTTCAGGGTCTGTTCGCGCTCGTCGTGGCCACCACCCATGCCGGAACCACGATGACGACCGACGGCATCGATCTCGTCGATGAAGATGATGCACGGGGCCTGCTTCTTGGCCTGCTCGAACATGTCGCGGACACGGGACGCGCCCACGCCGACGAACATCTCGACGAAGTCGGAGCCGGAGATACTGAAGAACGGTACCTTGGCCTCGCCGGCGATCGCTTTCGCCAACAGCGTCTTGCCGGTACCCGGGGGCCCCACCATCAGCACACCGCGAGGTATTTGCCCGCCCAAGCGCTGAAACTTCGATGGATCTTTGAGAAAGTCGACTAGCTCGACCACCTCTTCCTTGGCTTCGTCACAGCCCGCGACGTCGGCAAAGGTGGACTTGATCTGGTCTTGGCTCAACAGCTTCGCCTTCGACTTGCCGAAGCTCATCGGGCCGCCCCGGCCGCCGCCACCGCCCTGCATCTGCCGCATGAAGAAGATGAAGATGCCCAGAATCAACAGAATCGGGAAGCTGGCGATCAGCAAGCGCGTCCACAGACTCTGCTCTTCGGGCTTCTGGCCAACGACCGTGACATCATGCGCCAGCAGGTCGTCCATCAGCTTGGGATCCTGGGCGGCGGGGCGAATGGTCTGGAATTGCGTGCCATCCTTGCGCTCACCGTTGATGGTGTAGCCGTCGATGGTCACGCTGCGCACCTGGTCGTTCTGGACCTGCTGCACGAACTGCGAATAGCTCGTCGCCTGCGGCGAGCTATCGACGCTAAAGTTGTTGAACACCGTCAGCAGCACGGCTGCGATGACCAACCAGAGAATTAGATTCTTCGCCATGTCGTTCAAGACACCACCCTCGTAGTACGAATCTTGCTGCCTGCGCTTGCCGTGATCTGACACTACACCAGATGGGGGCGCTCAACCACGCTTGCAAGCCTAGCCATGAAATCCCTGCGCCAGCAGGTAGACTTCGCGGGAACGGGCCCGTGAAGCCTCCGGCTTGCGCGTCACCACCTTGCGGAAACTGCCCCGCAGATCCCGCAGGTAGTCATCGAATCCTTCGCCCTGAAACACCTTGGCCAGAAAATGACCGCCGGGCGACAATGTCTGCCTCGCTAGATCGAGCGCCAACTCGACCAGGTACATCGCCTGGGGCTGGTCGATCGCCGCCATGCCGCTCATGTTCGGCGCCATATCGGACAGCACCAGGTCGACGGGGCGGCCGTCCAACGCTACCAGAATCGTTTCCAGCACCCGTTCTTCGGTGAAATCGCCCTGGATGAAGCTGACGCCTGCCAACGCATCCATCTCCAGGATGTCGGAGGCGATCACCACGCCCTCGCTACCGACCTTTTCGGCAGCAACCTGGCTCCAGCCTCCCGGCGCCGCCCCCAGGTCGATCACCGACATCCCGGAGCGGAATAACTTGTCACGCTCGTCGAGTTCCAGCAACTTATAACTTGCACGCGAACGATAACCATCCTTCCAGGACTGCTGGACGTAGCGGTCGTCGAAATGCTCTTTCAGCCAGCCCGCACTGCTCTTGCTCTGGCGCGTCGAGAAACCGGCGTTGTCGGGACTGGGCCTGGAGGAGCGCGCCACTGGAGATCACCTGAAGAAAGTTCGGAGAGAAAGGATGGAAATACGGGCCGAAAACCGGATGCGGGAGTGGTCGTGCCGGTTGGGAATCGCAATTACTGCTCCAAGGCCCGCACACCAACGACATCTTTCCTGTAGCGGCCGAAACCCGTACCATATCGCGTTTCGACAGTGCGGTGGTGAGACCGATTGCAGCACCGCTGTAAAATATCGCGAAGTCCAACGGTCAGACTACCATGAGCCTATCATCCGCACAAAAGAAAGCCTTTCGCAGCATCGGCCACCATCTGCAGCCGATCGTCACCGTGAGTGAGAGCGGCTTGAGCGAGGGCGCTCAGCAGGAGCTCGAGCGCGCCCTGCGCGATCACGAACTGATCAAGATCAAGCTGGCGATTCCCGAGCGGGAAGAGCGTCAGGCCATGATCGAAGAACTGATCGAGCTTTCCGGCGCGGAGCTGGTCCAGTCGCTGGGCAAGACGGCACTACTCTACCGCCACAATCCGAAAGCCAACCCCAAGCTTTCCAACATTCAGCGTGCCGAGGAACATCACGGCCGACACTGAGCCGCTTCGCGGAAGCTGAAGGAAGAATGCGACAACCGTAGATACGAAACACCCCGCAGCCAAACGACTCGGGGTGTTTTTCTTCCAGCTTCAGACTTCCAGGCGCGGAGCGCCGATCTTCAGGCTCGAGTCAAAGGTGCTCCACGCCCGATATCTCGTACTCCACATCGCCACCCGGCGTGCGCACGTTGACCACATCACCCTCGCTCTTGCCGATCAGCGCACGGGCGATCGGCGACGTCACCGAGATCTTGCCGGCCTTGATGTCGGCCTCGTCCTCGCCGACGATCCGGTAGCGCACCTCGTCATCGGTCTCGAGATTGAGCAGCTCGACGGTAACGCCAAAGATCACTTTGCCGGTCTTCGGCATCTTGGTCACATCGATGACCTGCGCCGCCGAGAGTTTGCCCTCGATCTCTTGAATACGCCCCTCGATGAAGCCCTGCTGCTCGCGGGCGGCATGATATTCGGCGTTCTCCTTGAGGTCGCCGTGCTCGCGGGCCTCCGCGATATCGCTGATCACCCGGGGGCGCTCGACCCCTTTCAACTGCTCCAGTTCCTGGCGCAGGGCCTGCTCGCCGTGGACGGTCATCGGGACTTTATTCATGGACTGCTCCTGCATGCTGTTCCTGCAGCCGCCGCACCGTGATCTCGTTGCCGTACTCCAGCGCCATGCACACGGCACGCGCGCCCGCCAGCGTAGTGGCGTAGGGCACCTTGCGCGCCAGCGCGGTGCGCCGGATGACCGAGGAATCATTGATCGCCTGACGCCCTTCCGTGGTATTCACGATATAAGCGATCTCGTCGTTCTTGAGCAGATCGACGATATGCGGACGGCCTTCAAAAACCTTGTTGACGACGGCAACGGACAGACCAGCCCCTTCCAGAGCCCTGGCCGTACCCCGCGTTGCCACTAAACTGAAACCCAAGGCTAGCAGAGATTGGGCCACCTCGATAACACCTTGCTTGTCCGGCTCGCGCACCGAGAGGAATGCCTTGCGCTCCCCGGTCAGCCTCGGAATCGCTTCGCCGGCGCCCAACTGCGCCTTGTAGAAGGCTTCGGCAAAGGTCGCGCCGCTCCCCATCACTTCGCCCGTGGACTTCATCTCCGGCGACAGGATCGGATCGACCCCCGGGAACTTGTTGAACGGGAACACCGCCTCCTTGACGCTGTAGTAGCCGGGAATGATCTCGCGGGTGAACTGCTGCTCGACCAGGGTCATTCCGGCCATGCAGCGGGCCGCCACCTGCGCCAGCGACGTGCCGATGCACTTGGAGACGAACGGCACCGTGCGCGAGGCGCGCGGGTTGACCTCGATGACGTAGATCTCGCCATCCTGCCACGCCAGCTGCACGTTCATCAGCCCGACCACGTTGAGCTCGACCGCCATGCGCTTGACCTGATCGCGCATCTCGTCCTGCACTTCCGCCGGCAGCGAGTACGGCGGCAGCGAGCAGGCGGAATCCCCGGAGTGCACGCCGGCCTGTTCGATATGCTGCATGATGCCGCCGATCACCACCTGCTGACCATCGGAGACGGCATCGATGTCGACCTCGATCGCCGCGCTCAGGAAGTGATCCAGCAGCACCGGAGAGTCGTTGGAGACCTTGACCGCGTGGGTCATGTAGTTCTCCAGCTCGGAGGCGTCGTAGACGATCTCCATGGCGCGACCGCCGAGCACGTAGCTCGGTCGCACCACCAGCGGGTAGCCGATCTTCTCGGCCTTGGCGAAGGCATCCTCGAAGCTGCGCGCGGTGGCGTTGGGCGGCTGCTTGAGCCCCAGCTTGTCGATCATCTTCTGGAAGCGCTCGCGATCCTCGGCGCGGTCGATGGCATCCGGGGTGGTGCCGATGATCGGCACGCCAGCAGCTTCCAGGGCGCGGGCCAGCTTCAGCGGGGTCTGCCCGCCGAACTGCACGATCACCCCGACCGGCTTCTCCTTGTCGGCGATCTCGAGCACGTCCTCCAGGGTCACCGGCTCGAAGTAGAGGCGATCCGAGGTGTCATAGTCGGTGGAGACGGTCTCCGGGTTGCAGTTGACCATGATGGTCTCGTAACCGTCTTCCCGCATCGCGAGCGCCGCGTGCACGCAGCAGTAGTCGAACTCGATGCCCTGACCGATCCGGTTGGGCCCGCCGCCCAGCACCATGATCTTCTGGCGGTCGCTGACCTCCGCCTCGCACTCCTCCTCGTAGGTGGAGTACATATAGGCGGTATCGGAGGCGAACTCCGCCGCGCAGGTGTCGACGCGCTTGTAGACCGGGCGAATGTCGAGCTGCTGCCGGCGCTGGCGGAAATCGCTCTCGGAGACGCCCAGCAGCGAAGCCAGGCGCGCGTCGGAGAAGCCCTTGCGCTTGAGACGGTAGAGGTCGTCGGCACTCAGATCGTGCAGCGAGCGCTTGGCGACGGCCGCCTCGGCCAGCACCAGGTCCTCGAGCTGGACCAGGAACCAGCGGTCGATGTTGGTCAGCGCGAAGATCTCGTCGACGCTCATGCCGCTGCGCATGGCGTCGGCGATGTAGAAGATCCGATCGGCGCCGGCGGCCTGCAGCTCGCCCTTGATCAGCGCCATGTTCTCCTGACTGAACTCGACCACCTTCGGATCGAGCCCGTCGACGCCGATCTCCAGCCCCCGCAGCGCCTTGTGCATCGACTCCTGGAACGTGCGCCCGATCGCCATCACCTCACCGACCGACTTCATCTGGGTGGTCAGGCGATCGTTGGCCTGGGGGAACTTCTCGAAGGTGAAGCGCGGGATCTTGGTGACCACGTAGTCGATCGACGGCTCGAAGGAAGCCGGCGTGGCGCCACCAGTGATATCGTTCTGCAGTTCGTCGAGGGTGTAGCCCACCGCCAGCTTGGCGGCGATCTTGGCGATCGGGAAACCGGTGGCCTTGGACGCCAGCGCCGAGGAGCGGGAAACGCGCGGGTTCATCTCGATCACGACCATGCGCCCGGTGTCGGGATCGACGCCGAACTGCACGTTGGAGCCGCCGGTCTCGACGCCGATCTCACGCAGCACCGCAAGCGATGCGTTGCGCATGATCTGGTACTCCTTGTCGGTCAGCGTCTGCGCTGGCGCGACGGTAATGGAGTCCCCGGTGTGCACGCCCATGGGGTCGAAGTTCTCGATCGCACAGACGATGATGCAGTTGTCGTTCCTGTCGCGAACGACCTCCATCTCGTACTCCTTCCAGCCGAGAAGGGACTCGTCGATCAGCAGCTCGTGATTGTTGGAGAGCTCGAAACCGCGATCGCAGATCTCCTCGAACTCCTCCTTGTTGTAGGCCACGCCGCCGCCGGAGCCACCCATGGTGTAGGAAGGCCGGATGATCACCGGGAAACCGAGCGAGGCCTGAATTTCCCACGCTTCTTCCATGGTATGGGCGACTTTCGCCTTGGGGCACTCCAGACCGATATTCTTCATCGCCTTGTCGAACAGATCACGATCTTCGGCCTTGTTGATGGCATCGGCATTGGCCCCGATCATCTCCACGCCGTACTTTTCGAGCACGCCATGCTTGTCGAGATCCAGCGCGCAGTTGAGCGCGGTCTGCCCTCCCATGGTCGGCAGGATCGCCGATGGGCGCTCCTTCTCGATGATCTGCTCCACCGCCTGCCAGGTGATCGGCTCGATGTAGGTGGCATCCGCCATCACCGGGTCGGTCATGATGGTCGCCGGGTTGGAGTTGACCAGAATGACGCGGTAGCCCTCTTCGCGCAGTGCCTTGCAGGCCTGGGCCCCGGAGTAGTCGAATTCGCACGCCTGCCCGATGACGATGGGACCGGCGCCGATGATCAGAATGCTGTCGAGATCCGTACGTTTTGGCATGCGCTAACACTCGTCGAAAATGAGGGAGTCGGCGGCCGGCGCCGACCCGAAAGACTGAATTCCAAACGGCCGAGGCCGTGCTGCGTTTCGCTGACGGTCTACACCGCGTCTCGCTGACGGGTCTGCATCATCGTCACGAAGCGATCGAACAGCGGCGAGACGTCCTGTGGCCCCGGGCTCGCCTCGGGATGCCCCTGGAAGCTGAATGCCGGACGATCGGTCAGTTCGATGCCCTGCAACGTGCCGTCGAACAGCGAACGATGGATCGCACGCACGTTGCCGGGCAGGCTCGACTCGTCCACCGCGAAGCCGTGGTTCTGGCTGGTGATCATGACATGACCGCTGTCGAGATCCTGGACCGGATGGTTGGCGCCGTGATGGCCATGGTTCATCTTCACCGTCCTGGCACCGGTGGCCAGCGCCAGCAACTGGTGGCCCAGGCAGATTCCGAAGACCGGGACATCCGTCTCGAGGACTTCCCGGATCGCGCTGATGGCGTAGTCGCAGGGTTCGGGGTCGCCCGGCCCGTTGGCCAGGAAGACGCCGTCCGGGCTCATCGCCAGCACCTCGCTGGCCGGCGTCTGCGCCGGCACCACGGTCAGGCGACAGCCGCGGGAGGCGAGCATGCGCAGGATGTTGTGCTTGATCCCGTAGTCGTAGGCGACCACGTGGTATTGGCGCGGGTCCTGGGCGCCACCTGAGGGCCGCTCGTCGCTGGTGACATCGGCATAGCCCTGGCCCAACGTCCACTCGCCCTCGGTCCACTCGTGGATGGAAGCGCAGGAGGCTTCCCTGGCCAGATCCATTCCCTTGAGGCCCGGAAAGGCCTGGGCTTCCGCCAGCGTCCGCTCGACGGCATCATCGCCCCGGGCAGCGTCGCCGGCCAGAACCGCCCCGTTCAATGAGCCTTTGCTGCGCAGGATGCGCGTCAATCGACGCGTGTCGATGTCGGCGATGCCGATGACATTCTGCGATGCCAGATACTCGGAGAGCGTGGTCGTGCTGCGAAAATTGCTGGCGATCAGCGGCAGGTCACGAATCACAAGGCCAGCGGCGCGGATGCGGTGCGATTCGATGTCCTCGCCATTGATGCCGGTATTGCCGATGTGGGGATAGGTCAGGGTCACGATCTGGCGGGTATAGGAGGGGTCGGTGAGAATTTCCTGATAACCGGTCATGGCGGTATTGAATACCACCTCCCCGCTGGTCTGCCCATCGGCTCCGATCGCGACACCGTGAAATACGCTGCCGTCTTCGAGAGCCAGTATCGCGGGTCTGTTCAAGGCAACATCCTCCTTAACTGGTCATCAACAAATTGCGTCGAGGTGTAGCATCACGCCCCTTCATGCACTGACCGGAAACGCCGCCGCAAGGTCGTAAAAAAGCGGGACGAAATCCGGAAAACCGGTTTCATCCCGCTTATTGTCCTGTTGCTGCATCATCTGCGGCGAATCTCTACTGCCTGCGGCGGCTGGCCCGGCCAAATTGGCGAAATGATACCGGAAACCAGCGATCGGCTCCAGTGCCGATCGCGATTCGACCCAATCGGTGTCACCTGCCGCCGGGCCACGCCGGTATCGGGCAGATCGCCCTGCCTCTAGTCTTTCAATTCCAGCACGTCCTGCATGTCGTAGCGCCCGGCTTTTCGCCCCGTCAGCCACACCGCCGCTCGCACCGCACCATTGCCGAAGGTCAATCGACTCGAGGCCTTGTGGGTAATCTCGATGCGCTCGCCATCGGCGGCGAACAGCACGGTATGCTCGCCGACAATATCGCCGCCGCGCACCGTGGCGAAGCCGATTTCCTTGGGATCGCGAGGGCCGACCTGGCCGACGCGCGCGAACACGCCGTGAGTCTTCAGATCACGCCCCAGCGGCTCGGCCACCGCCTCGCCCAGCATCAATGCCGTGCCGGAAGGCGCATCGACCTTGTGGCGGTGGTGCGCCTCGATCACTTCGATGTCGAAACCGGCATCGCCCAGCGCCCTAGCTGCGATCCTGAGCAGGTTCACCGTCAGGTTGACGCCGGTGCTCATGTTGGCTGCAAATACCATCGGTACGCGTTGGGCATAGCCGTCTAGCGTCTTCAGCTGCGACTCGTCGAGCCCCGTCGTACCGACTACGATCGCCTTGCCGTTGTCGGCGCACCAGGACAGGTTTTCGAGGGTCAAGGTGGGAGTGGAAAAATCGATCAGCACGTCGAAATCGTCTTTAGCGTCGTCTAGCGAACCGAGCAGCGCGATACCAAGCCTGCCGAGCCCGGCCATTTCGCCGGCGTCACACCCCAGCAACGAGCTATCCGGCCGCACGATAGCCGCACCCAACTGTGCGGTTTCGCTGTTGCGCGTCGCTTCCAGCAAGATACGCCCCATTCGGCCTGCCGCTCCCATGATGGCAATCCGCGTCATGATTCCTCCGTGCTCGCAGGGCATGGCTCTACCACGCCAGTGACTTTCAATGATGGGAGTATATCAGGCAGCGACCCGGCGCCGTCGCGGAGCGCTACACTGGATGACGCCTAACGATCTGTGGAGCCAAGATTCAATGACGTTTCGACGCCACTTTGCCCTGCCAATGGCCCTGCTGTGGCTTGCCGGCTGCAGCGCCACGCCCCACCGCACCGCCATCGCGCCGGTGGATCTGCTGGGGAGCACGCAGAAAATCGACTGGTGCGGCACCCTGACGCTGCCATCAAAGTGGCAGGATGGAACGCCGGTGGGCGGACTGTCCGACCTGGGCTGGGACAACGACGAATCGCTGCTGTTCCTGATCTCGGATCGCGGCTGGCTGCACCGCGCGCGGCTGGCGTTCAGCGGCAGCGGTGAGTTGCGAAACTACGAACCGCTGGATACCTATCCGTTGCGCGGCGAGGACGGCGCCATTCTGGCGAGTGCCAGCAGCGATGCCGAGGCGCTGGCGCTGGAGAACGCGGAGGACGGCGTGCGCGACAATACCCAACTGGTGATCGGCTTCGAAGGAACGGCGGGGAGCGACGCCCGCTGGCAGCGCTTTCTGCCGTCGGGCATTGCCAGCGGGCCGGCACAGCGTCCGGCCGGCCTCTCGGACATCAGGCCCAACGGCGGCCTGGAGGCGCTGACCGATACCCCCGATCACGGTCTGATCGGGGGTATCGAGAACCCGCCAGATGGCTGGCCGGAGAAGATGACACGGCTGTTCACCCTGGACGGCTCCCGGGAGTGGCGTTATCCGCTGGCGGCCAACGCCAACAGTGCGCTGACCGCCCTCGAAACGCTGGATGACGACCTGCTGGCGCTGGAGCGCGCCTACTCGCCGCCAGCCTCGCTGGTGATTCGGCTGAGGCGGGCGCATCTCGCCGACGACGGCAGCGTCACGGTCACCGAACTGGCCCGGCTATCCAACGGCGATGGCTGGTCGCTGGACAACTTCGAAGGCCTGACCCGCCTCGGCGGCCAGCGCTACCTGATGGTGAGCGACGACAACTTCAGCCTGATGCAGCGCACCCTGCTGACCTGTTTTGCGGTTACCGAAAACGGCACGGCGACGCCGTAGAGCCGACGCACACGGTCGTTCCCCGGCGGGTATCGTCTCCCGCCGATCTCCCCCTCCTTCGTTCCCTCGGCCTTCACCTATGCACGACCAAGCATAATGATTTCCGCTAGTTGCCATTTCCGTTCACGGATTCGATCCTGCCGTCTCTTGCTGGTGGACATGGCAACAATAAGAAGAAATGTTCATACATTCTTCGCTCAAGCCCAAGGGCGCTTCTGCCGATGTAGAGCACGCGGTGTCTTCCCGGTCACGCGGTGTCTTCCCAGTAGTGCCGGCAGCGCCATCGACACGATAATCAAGAAGAGGGTTCAGGATGAGTGGGATCAATCAGGCCGTGCTGGATACCGGCGGCAACACCTCGGCGGGATTCTTCTCCCGCGAGAGAACGGTAGCGGGACCCAACTTCAATCGCTGGCTGGTGCCCACGGCAGCGCTGGCGATCCATCTCTGTATCGGCATGGCCTACGGCTTTTCCGTGTTCTGGCTTCCCATGAGCCAGGAGATCGTCAACGCACCGGCAAGCTGCGCGAATATCGGGCTGTTCCAGGCGCTGACCACGACGAGCTGCAACTGGAGCGTTGCCCAGGTCACCTACGTCTTCGGCATCTTCATCGCAATGCTCGGTGTCTCGGCAGCCATATGGGGTGCCTGGCTCGAGCATGCCGGACCGAGAAAGGCCGGCTGCATCGCGGCGGCTTGCTGGGGGGGTGGCCTGATCGTCGGCGGCATCGGGGTCATGCAGCATCAACTGTGGCTGGTCTATCTCGGCTGCGGCGTGCTGGGCGGTATCGGCCAGGGTCTGGGCTACATCACTCCGGTATCGACCCTGATCAAGTGGTTCCCGGACCGCCGCGGCATGGCCACCGGCTTTGCCATCATGGGCTACGGCGGCGGCGCCATGGTCGGCGCGCCGCTGGCGGTTCTGCTGATGAACCACTACTCCACCGGCGGCGGCACCGGAGTCGCCATGACGCTGATCACCCTGGGCGTCATCTACGCCATCGTCATGGCCTGCGGTGCCATCGGCTTCCGCGTACCGCCCAACGGCTGGAAGCCGGCGGGCTGGACGGCGCCGAAGAACGCCAAGACCAACACCATGATCACCCAGGGCCACGTTCACCTGAACACGGCGTGGAAGACCAAGCAGTTCTGGCTGATCTGGGGCGTGCTGTTCCTCAACGTGACCGCCGGCATTGCGGTGATCTCCATGGCCAGCCCCATGCTGCAGGATGTCTTCGGCGGCGCCCTGGTCGGTCTCGCCGACCGTTCCGCCGCGTTGAGCGAGGCACAGCAGGCGGCGGTGGTCGCCGCGGCTGCCGGCCTGGTCGGCCTGATCAGCCTGTTCAACAGCGTCGGACGTCTATTCTGGGCCTCGCTGTCGGACAAGATCGGCCGCAAGAACACCTACTACTGCTTCTTCGCCATCGGCATCGTGATGTACTGCCTGCTGCCGATGTGGGGCCACCTGGGCTTGGCCGGACTATTCGTGATCTCGATCTGCGTCATCCTCAGCATGTACGGCGGCGGCTTCGCCACGGTGCCGGCCTATCTCGCCGACATCTTCGGCACCCAGATGGTCGGTGCGATCCACGGACGCCTGCTCACGGCCTGGACGGCTGCCGGCCTCGTAGGCCCGCTGATCATTGCCGCTCTGCGTCAGGCGCAGCTCGATGCGGGCGTCGAGCCGAGTCTCGTCTACGACCGCACGCTCTACATTATGGCGGGGCTACTGTTTCTCGGCCTGATCTGCAACGCCCTGGTCAAGCCGGTCAAGCCGGAGCAGCAGATGAGCGACGACGAACTGGCCCGTGAGCGCGCGCTGCAGAAGGAAGATAGCGTCTCCTCCAATGCCGAGACCGCGGCTCGCGGCAGCTTCGGTATCGGCGGCGTGCTGGCCTGGCTCGGCGTGGGCGTGCCGTTCCTGATCGGACTCTACATCGCCCTGGCCAAGGCGGCCGCGCTGTTCTGATACCGGCGCACTGCCCCTGAACGACGGCCGGACACGATCGTATCCGGCCTTCTACGCCCTGTCCCCCGCCAGCAGCGCCTCGAACGTCTCCACCTCGCCGCACCGATCCGCCGCGTAGCCGGTCAGTGATTCGAGTTGGGCGAGAAATCCCCTGGATCCCATGAACGTCAGCAGCTCCTGGACATTCTGCTGCCGCAGCCGATCCTCGGGGCAGACCAGCAGGTAGTGTTCGGTGGAGAGCGGCTCGAAGTCGAGCCCGAACTGCGCCGCCGCCGCTTCCAATCCAAAACCGACATCTGCCATGCCCGAGGCGACGTAGGCCGCCACCGCGGTGTGGGTGAACTCCTCCCGTTCGGCGCCCTGGATCTGGGCCTCGCCGATCCCCTCCTCCTCCAGCAGCAGATTGAACAGGATCCGCGTGCCGGAATGCTCGTCGCGATTGATGAAGCGCACCCCGGGTCGGGTGAGATCGCTCAGCCCCCCGATGCGATCGCGATCCGCGGCGCGCAGGATCAACCCCTGACGCCGGGTCACGAACCGGATCACGCGCAACTTTTGACGCCCCAGTGACTGCCGGTAGACCTGCATCACCCGCGCCGCCAATCGCGGACAGGTGGGCAGATGAAAGCTGGCCAGGTCGCACTCGCCGCGCTCCATGGCATTCAGCGCTTCCCCAGGATGACAGTAACGCAGATCGAGTTCGCTACCGCTCCCCGGCAGCAGCGCCACCGCGTAGCCGTGGGTGGCGTGCAGTCGCAATACCGGGTGGGCGCCCGCCAGCAACTGCTGCAACTGGTTGTTGAGCTCAGAGGCCATGCTGTCGATCTGCGGCCCCAGACGCGCCTTCACCCGCTGCTCCGACCACAGCAGCTTCTCCCCCAGGGGGGAGAGCCGGGTGCCGTGGCCCTTGCGCATCTCCACCAGCGCCATGCCGAAGAACGCCTCGCCACGATTGAGCAGATTCCAGGCGTGACGGTAGGAGACACCGGCGGCTTCGGCGGCGCGCGTCAGCTTGCCGGACTCGCGCAGATTGGCGAGCAGACGGAACAGCACCGGGTCGAGCAGCTCACCATCGTCACTGCGGAACAGCCAGGCTGGCGTGATATTCAACTTTTTTCTAAGCATCTTCGTTCATATTTTGCGCATCTCGAGGGAGTGCTAGTTTGGCCAATAGCGGCACCCTGACTTAAACCAGTTAAGAACGACGATTCCTATAAGACGATTGGACGAGTCCCGACATGCGTGAAGCCACTGTCGGGCACAGACCAGCAACTTGATGAGACGACCAGGCCATGTCACACGCTAGTCCGCAGGCCGCCGACACCTGGACGTCGGCGCAGATCCAGGCCGTTGTCGACGAGCACCGCTCGTTGCCGGGCGCCATGCTACCGACGCTCCACGCGCTCCAGGACCGCTTCGGCCACATTCCCGAGGCAGCGATCCCGATCATCGCCGAGGCGCTGCGCCATACCCGCGCCGAAGTCCACGGCATCATCAGCTTCTATCACCACTTCCGTACCCAGCCGCCGGGGCGCCACGTGATCCAGGTGTGCCGCGCCGAGGCGTGCCAGGCGGTGGGCGCGCGGGCGCTGGAAGCGCATGCCAAGTCCGCGCTGAGGGTCGACTATCATCAGACCACGGCGGATCGCGAGTTCACCCTGGAGCCGGTCTACTGCCTCGGCAACTGCGCCTGCGGCCCCTCGCTACGGGTCGACGACGAGGTCCACGGCCGCATGGACGCCGCCGGCTTCGACCGTCTGACGGCCCAGCTCAGCGCTACCGTGGTGGAGGTGAAGTGATGACGACCACGATCTATGTGCCCTGCGACACCACCGCCCGCTCGCTCGGCGCCGACGCCGTGGCGGCACGCCTGACACGGGCCGCCGAGCGCCTGGGCGTGGCGATCCAGCTCAAGCGCAACGGTTCCCGCGGGCTGTTCTGGCTGGAGCCGCTGGTGGAGGTCGAGACCGCGGCGGGCCGGGTGGCCTACGGCCCGGTGGCGCCCACCGACGTCGACGCTCTGGTCGAGGCCGGGCTGTTCGAGGGGCGCCAGGAACACGCGCTGGCCCTCGGCGACATCGAGGCGCACCCCTATCTGGCGCGTCAGCAGCGGCTGACTTTCTCGCGGATCGGCATCACCGACCCGCTGTCGCTCGAGGATTACACCGCACGGCAAGGCTTCGCCGGCCTGCAACACGCGCTGGCGCTGGCGCCGCAAGACATCGTCGAAGAGGTCAAGACCTCGGGGCTACGCGGGCGTGGCGGCGCTGCCTTCCCTACCGGTATCAAGTGGCAGACCGTGCACGACACCCCGGCGGCGCAGAAGTACATCGTGTGCAACGCCGACGAGGGCGACTCCGGCACCTTCGCCGACCGCCTGGTGATGGAGTGCGACCCTTTCATGCTGATCGAGGGCATGACTATCGCCGGGCTCGCCGTGGGTGCCACCCAGGGCTATATCTACCTGCGCTCGGAGTATCCGCTGGCCCACGCGATGCTCGACGAGGCGATCGCCCGCGCCGAGGCGGCCGGCTATCTGGGCGAGAACATTCTCGACAGCGGCCAGGCCTTCCACCTCGAAGTCCGCCTGGGTGCCGGGGCCTATATCTGCGGCGAGGAGACCTCGCTGCTGGAGAGTCTGGAGGGCAAGCGCGGGCTGGTTCGTGCCAAGCCGCCGCTGCCCGCCATCGAGGGCCTGTTCGGTCAGCCCACCGTGGTCAACAACGTGCTCTCGCTGGCCGCGGTGCCGTTCATCCTCGACCAGGGCGGCCAGGCCTACGCCGACTACGGCATGGGCAGGTCCCGCGGCACCCTGGCGCTGCAGCTGGCCGGCAACGTCGAGCGTGGCGGCCTGGTGGAACTGGCCTTCGGTACCACCCTGCGCGAGCTGATGGAGAGCTTCGGCGGCGGCACGCGTAGCGGCCGCCCGCTCAAGGCGGTGCAGGTGGGCGGGCCGCTGGGCGCCTATCTGCCCCAGAGCCAGTGGGACAGCCCCATCGACTACGAAGGCTTCGCCGCCTTCGGGGGAGTGGTCGGCCACGGCGGCGTGGTGATGTTCGACGACAGCGTCGACATGGGCGATCAGGCCCGCTTCGCCATGGAGTTCTGCAGCGTCGAGTCCTGCGGCAAGTGCACCCCGTGCCGCATCGGCGCCGTGCGCGGCGTGGAGGTGATCGACCGTATTCGCGCCGGCGAGCGGGCGGAGGAGAACCTCGCCCTGCTCTCCGATCTCTGCGACACCATGGTCGATGGTTCGCTCTGTGCCATGGGGGGCATGACCCCGTTCCCCGTACAGAGCGTGATGAAGCATTTTCCCGATGACCTGACACCGCGACAAGCCGAAGGCGGGAGGTAGTCATGCTGCAACATTTCGATCCGAAACAGTTCGACCGCGACCTGGGAACACCGGCAAGACTCTCGGAAACCCTGGTTCCGCTGACTATCGATGGCGTCGAGATCAGCGTACCGGAGGGCACCTCGGTACTGCGTGCCGCAGCGCTCGCCGGCATCACCATTCCCAAGCTGTGCGCGTCCGACAACCTCGAGGCCTTCGGCTCCTGCCGCCTGTGCGCCGTCGAGATCGAGGGCCGGCGCGGCTACCCCGCCTCCTGCACCACGCCGGTGGCCGAGGGCATGGCGGTCACCACCCAGAACGGCAAGCTGGCCAAGCTGCGGCGCAACGTCATGGAGCTCTACATCTCCGACCATCCGCTGGACTGCCTGACCTGCCCCGCCAACGGCGACTGCGAACTGCAGGACATGGCCGGCGCGGTGGGCCTGCGCGAGGTGCGCTACGGCTTCGACGGCGCCAATCACCTGGATGCCGAGATCGACGACTCCAACCCCTACTTCAGCTTCGACCCCAGCAAGTGCATCGTCTGCTCGCGCTGCGTGCGCGCCTGTGGCGAGGTCCAGGGCACCTTCGCCCTGACCATCGAAGGGCGCGGTTTCGACTCCAAGGTCGCCGCCAGCCAGAACGAGCCGTTCATGGACTCGGAGTGCGTCTCCTGCGGCGCCTGCGTGCAGGCCTGCCCGACGTCGACCCTGATGGAGAAGAGCGTCATCGACCACGGCGTGCCCGAACACAGCGTGGTGACCACCTGCGCCTACTGCGGCGTGGGCTGCTCCTTCGAGGCGCAGATGAAGGGCGACAAGCTGGTACGCATGGTGCCCTACAAGGGTGGCGACGCGAACCATGGCCACTCCTGCGTCAAGGGACGCTTCGCCTTCGGCTACGCCACCCACAAGGATCGCATTCGCGAACCGATGATCCGCGACAGCATCGACCAAGCGTGGCGCCCCGTCGCCTGGGACGAGGCGATCGCCTTCGCCGCGCGACGCCTTCGGGAGACCCAGGCGAAGTACGGGCGCGAGAGCATTGGCGGCATCACCTCGTCGCGCTGCACCAACGAAGAGACCTACCTGGTCCAGAAGCTGATCCGCGCCGCCTTCGGCAACAACAACACCGATACCTGTGCGCGGGTGTGCCACTCGCCCACCGGCTACGGCCTCAAGACCACCCTGGGCGAGTCCGCCGGCACCCAGACCTTCGATTCGGTGATGAAGGCCGATACCATTCTGGTGATCGGGGCCAACCCCACCGACGCCCACCCGGTGTTCGCCTCGCAGATGAAGCGCCGCCTGCGCCAGGGCGCCACGCTGATCGTCGCCGACCCGCGGCGGATCGATCTGCTCAAGACGCCCCACGGCGGCAGCAGCCTGCATCTGCCGCTCAAGCCGGGTACCAACGTGGCGCTGGTGAATTCGCTGGCCCATGTGGTGGTGACCGAAGGGCTGGAAGACGCCGACTTCATCGCGAAACGCTGCGACAGCGACGCCTACCAGCGCTGGCGTGACTTCATCCAGGAACCCCAGAACTCCCCGGAAGCCCTCGAGACCGTGACCGGCGTGCCTGCCGTGCAGGTCCGCGAGGCGGCCCGCGCCTACGCCAACGCCGCCAACGGGGCGATCTACTATGGCCTGGGCGTCACCGAGCACAGCCAGGGTTCGACCATGGTGATGGGCATCGCCAACCTCGCCATGGCCACCGGCAACATCGGCCGCGAGGGTGTCGGGGTCAATCCGCTGCGCGGCCAGAACAACGTCCAGGGCTCCTGCGACATGGGCTCGTTTCCCCACGAACTGCCGGGCTACCAGCACGTCGCCGATCCCGCCGTGCGCGAGAAGTTCGAGACGCTCTGGCACACCACCATCGACGATGAACCGGGGCTGCGCATTCCCAACATGTTCGACGCCGCCATCGCCGGCACCTTCAAGGGGCTCTACGTCCAGGGCGAGGACATCGCCCAGTCCGATCCCAACACCCAGCATGTCGAGGCGGCGCTGACCGCGCTGGACTGCCTGATCGTGCAGGACATCTTCCTCAACGAGACCGCCAAGTACGCCCATGTGCTGCTGCCCGGCTCCACGTTCCTGGAGAAGAACGGCACCTTCACCAATGCCGAGCGGCGCATCAACCGCGTGCGCAAGGTGATGCCGCCGGTGGCCGGCAAGGAGGACTGGGAGGTCACCCAGGCGCTGTCCAACGCGCTGGGCTACCCGATGCACTACACCCACCCCTCCGAGATCATGGACGAAATCGCCCAGTTGACACCGACCTTCACCGGCGTCAGCTATGCCAGGCTCGAGGAGCGAGGCAGCATCCAGTGGCCGTGCAACGACGCCTTCCCCGACGGCACCCCGACCATGCACGCGCTGGACTTCCCCATCGGCAAGGGCAACTTCGCCATCACCGAATATGTCGCCACCGAGGAGCGCGCCAGCCGACGCTATCCGCTGCTGCTGACCACCGGACGCATTCTCAGTCAGTACAACGTCGGCGCTCAGACCCGGCGTACCGACAACAGCGCCTGGCATGCCGAGGACGTGCTGGAAATCCATCCGTCGGACGCCGAGGTCCGCGGCCTGCGCGACGGCGACTGGCTGGGCATCAGCAGCCGCGTCGGGCGCACGGTGCTGCGCTGCCGTGTCAGCGATCGCATGGCGCCGGGCGTGGTCTACACCACCTTCCACCATCCGGGCAGCGGCGCCAACGTGATCACCACCGACAACTCCGACTGGGCCACCAACTGTCCGGAGTACAAGGTGACGGCGGTACAGGTGGAAAGGGTCTCCCAGCCCTCGTCCTGGCAGCGGCATTTCCGACAGTTCGGCGAACGTCAGCAGCGTTATCTGGAATCCGCCGAGGCGGCGCTCAAATGAGTGCCGCCGGCCACTCTTTCGACGTCAGGGAGCGCGCGAGATGAGCGATTCGAGCATGAATGATGCGGGCCATGGCGGGCCAACCGCGCCGCTGATCAAGATGGTCAATCAGATCAGCGCCAATAATCTGCACCATGGTGATGACGCCCAGGCGGCCGAACTGGTTGCCACGCACCTCAAGAAATTCTGGGCACGCAGCATGAAGCGCCAGATCATCAACTATGCCGATACGGATGGCGGCGAATTGAGCCCGGTATCGCGCCTCGCGATCGCGCGGCTGAAGTCGATGTCGACCACGGTCAAGAACTGGGAGGAGACCTCGGACGCGGGCTAGCGGCTAGCGGCTAGCGGCTAGCGGCTAGCGGCTAGCGTGGACCAGGGTATTGATGCCCAGACCACCCAGCACGCCGCCACCGAGCCGCTGCAACCAGCGCGAACCGTCACGGCGGTCGGCGGTGAGCCAGCGTCGCAGCGGTGCGGCCAGTAGTACGGTGACGACGTCGGCGGAGGAGAAGATCAGGTTGGTGGCCACGCCCAGGCAGAGCAGTTGCCAGGTCATGGCGAGATCGGCCTGGGGCTGCACGAACTGCGGCAGGAAGGCGACGAAGAACAGCGCGGTCTTGGGATTGAGCACCTCGACCAGGAAACTGTCACGCAGCACCCGTCGCGCCGTGGCGCGCGAGTCCAATTGTGGCGCCTCGCCCAGTCCCTGACGCCACAGGCGAACCCCGGCCCACAGCAGGTAGATACCACCGACTACCTTCATCGCCACGTAGGCCGGCGGCACGGCGGCGAATAGCGCCGCCAGCCCCAGCGTCGCCGCGATCACATGCACGTAGCAGCCAAGATGCACGCCGGCCACCGCGAACCAGCCGGAACGCTTGCCGCGTCCCAGTGTCTGTGCGGCGGTGTAGAGCATGGCCGGACCAGGCAAGTAGGCGAAACCCAATGCGGCCAGGATGAAGGTCAGCAGATCCATGACGATGACGCCTCCGAGGTGAACCCTTCGACTGTAGCGCGCCTGACCACAAAGACAAAGCCCCGCCACGGCAAACCGTGCGGGGCTTCGTCAGCGGGGACGGCGACGATGTCAGGGCTTCATATCCTCGAAGAAGCGCTTCACGCCGTCGAACCAGCCCTCTTTCTTGGGCGAGTGGCGACTGGCGCTGCCTAGGCTGTCCTGGAACTTGCGCAGCAGATCCTTCTGCTCTTCGTTGAGGTTGACCGGCGTTTCGGTCACCACCTTGCACAGCAGATCGCCGGCCGGGCCGCCGCGCACGGGCTTGACGCCCTTGCCGCGTAGCCGGAACAGCTTGCCGGTCTGGGTCTCGGGCGGGATCTTGAGCTTGACCCGTCCTTCCAGTGTCGGTACCTCGAGTTCGCCACCCAGCGCCGCATCGACGAAGTTGATCGGCACTTCGCAGTGCAGATGGCGGCCGTCGCGCTCGAAGATCGGGTGCGGCTTGATCTCGACCTGAACGTAGAGATCGCCTGCGGGGCCGCCGTTGAGCCCGGATTCGCCCTCGGCGTTGAGCCGAATGCGGTCGCCGGTATCGACACCCGCCGGAATCTTCACCGACAGTGTGCGGGTCTCGCGGACGCGACCTTCGCCATGGCACTTGCGGCAGGGCACCTTGATGCTCTGGCCGCTGCCGTGACAGGTCGGGCAGGTCTGCTGCACAGCAAAGAAGCCCTGCTGCATCCGCACCTGGCCCTGACCGTGGCAGGTCGGACAGGTCTCCTTGCTGGAGCCCGGCTCGGCGCCGCTGGCATCGCAGTGCTCGCATTCGACGTGCCGCGGTACGCGGATATCGACCGTCGTGCCGAATACCGCATTCTCGAGATCGAGTTCCAGGTTGTAACGCAGGTCGCTGCCACGCTGTGGCGCGTTCGGATTGCGACGGCCGCCGCCGCCCCCGAAGATATCGCCGAAGACGTCGCCGAAGATATCGCTGAAGCCGCCGGCTCCGGCACCGCCGAAACCGCCGCCGCCAAATCCGCCGGCCTGGCCGTCGACGCCGGCATGACCGAACTGGTCGTAAGCCGCACGTTTCTGGTCGTCGGAGAGCACGTCGTAGGCATCGGAGACCTCTCGGAATTTCTCCGCCGCCTGCTGATCTTCCGGATTGCGATCCGGATGGTATTTCTGCGCCAGCCGACGATAGGCTTTCTTGATGTCCTTGCCGTCGGCGCCCTTGTCGACGCCCAATACTTCGTAATAGTCACGTTGGGACATTACTGAGTCCGCCTCCGTGTCGGCGCCGTGCAAACAGCAACGCGGGAGTCGTCTTGGCTCCCGCGCTACCGCCGATCACACGGCGTCAGACGTCGTGGTTATTGCTTTTTCTGATCGTCGTTGACTTCTTCGAACTCGGCGTCAACCACGTCATCCTCTTTCTTCTTGCCGCTGGCCTGGGCGTCGTCAGCCGGCTGGCTTTCGGCCTCGGCGCCTTCGCCCTGCTCGGCATACATCTTCTGCGCCAGGTTGCCGGAAGCTTCGGTCAGGGCATCCAGCTTGGCCTGGATGGCATCCTTGTCGTCGCCCTTGAGCGCTTCCTCGAGCTCGCCGATGGCGGTCTCGATCTTGCTCTTCTCGTCGGCGTCGACCTTGTCGCCGGCCTCTTCGAGCGTCTTGCGCGAGGCGTGAATCATGCCGTCGGCCTGGTTGCGCAGGGCCACCAGCTCCTCGAACTTCTTGTCCTCAGCCTCGTGGGCCTCGGCATCCTTGACCATCTGGTCGATCTCCTCGTCGGAGAGACCGCTTGAGGATTTGATCACGATCGACTGTTCCTTGCCGGTCGCCTTATCCTTGGCCGTGATGTGGAGGATACCGTTGGCGTCCAGGTCGAAGGCGACCTCGATCTGCGGCACGCCGCGCGGCGCCGGCGGAATGTCGGCGAGGTCGAAGCGACCCAGCGACTTGTTCTGACCGGCCTGCTTGCGCTCACCCTGCAGCGCATGAATGGTCACGGCCGTCTGGTTGTCTTCGGCGGTGGAGAAGGTCTGGGTCTTCTTGGTCGGGATCGTGGTGTTCTTCTCGATCAGCGGCGTCATCACGCCACCCAGCGTCTCGATGCCCAGCGTTAGCGGCGTGACGTCGAGCAGCAGCACGTCCTTGACGTCACCGCCGAGCACACCACCCTGAATCGCAGCGCCCATGGCCACGGCTTCGTCCGGGTTGACGTCCTTGCGCGCTTCCTTGCCGAAGAACTCGGCGACCTTCTGCTGCACCATCGGCATGCGGGTCTGGCCGCCGACCAGGATCACGTCGTGGATCTCGCTGTTGGAGAGGCCGGCGTCTTCCATGGCGGTCTTGCACGGGCCGAGCGAACGCTGGACCAGATCCTCGACCAGTGATTCCAGCTTGGCGCGAGTGACCTTGATCGCCAGGTGCTTGGGACCGGTGTTGTCCGCCGTGATGTAGGGCAGATTGACTTCGGTCTGCTGCGCGGAAGAGAGCTCGATCTTGGCCTTCTCGGCGGCTTCCTTCAGACGCTGCATGGCGAGACTGTCGCCGGACAGATCGATGCCCGAGTCGCTCTTGAACTGCTGGACGAGATAGTCGATCAGCTTGAGGTCGAAGTCCTCGCCACCCAGGAAGGTGTCACCGTTGGTGGCCAGCACCTCGAACTGCTTCTCGCCATCGACGTCGGCCACTTCGATGATCGAGATATCGAAGGTCCCGCCGCCCAGGTCGTAGACCGCGATGGTGCGGTCGCCGGTTGAACGGTCCATGCCGTAGGCCAGCGCTGCCGCGGTCGGCTCGTTGATGATGCGCTTGACTTCGAGACCGGCAATGCGGCCGGCGTCCTTGGTCGCCTGGCGCTGGGAGTCGTTGAAGTAGGCCGGCACGGTGATGACCGCTTCGGTCACTTCTTCACCGAGATAGTCCTCGGCGGTCTTCTTCATCTTTTTCAGTACTTCGGCGCTGACCTGGGGCGGTGCCAACTTGTTGTCGTTGACCTTGACCCAA
Source organism: Salinicola corii (assembly GCF_008298015.1). GTDB lineage: Bacteria > Pseudomonadota > Gammaproteobacteria > Pseudomonadales > Halomonadaceae > Salinicola > Salinicola corii. Next base: position 271,444 of record NZ_VTPX01000005.1, read on the forward strand.
GCGTCGCCGTTGTCGGCTTCGACGATCTCGTAAGGCACCATCTTGATGTCTTTCTGGACGACATCGTCCTTGAACTTGCGACCGACCAGACGCTTGATGGCGTACAGCGTGTTGGTCGGGTTGGTGACCGCCTGACGCTTGGCCGCCTGACCGACCAGCGTTTCGCCGTCGTCGGTGTAAGCGATGATGGAAGGCGTCGTGCGGCCACCTTCGGCGTTTTCGATCACACGAGTCTTGTCACCATCGAGTACGGCGACACAGGAGTTGGTCGTACCCAGGTCGATGCCAATGATGCGTCCCATAATTCCTCACCTCTAACTATTCGTTAACGACTCAATTCGTTTGGATGACGGCGCTTGCTGCGCGATTGCTTGCTATGTGGGGGCTGGCCAGCGCCTTTCAAGTCCCAGCCGACATGTGAGTTGCAGTATCGGCCCGGCCGCGGCGCCCAGCCCTCTTACCCCGCCGCCTTGCTGACCACGACCATCGCCGGCCGGATCAATCGGCCGTTGAGGGTGTAGCCCTTCTGCATGACGTCCATCACGGTATTGGGTTCCAGTTCCGGATTGGGAACCATGGTCATGGCTTCGTGGAACTGCGGATCGAACGGCTCGCCCTGCGGATCGAGCTGCTCGACACCGAACTTGCTCAGCGCGTCGAGCTGCATCCTGAGTGTCATGGAGACGCCTTCGCGGTGCGTTTCGTCGACCTCCTGCATGCTTTCCAGCCCTTTCTCCAGGCTATCGACCACCGGCAGCAGCTCCTTGACGAACTTCTCAAGCGCGAACTTCTTCGCCTTGTCGGCATCCTGTTCGGCGCGGCGACGCGCGTTCTGCGCTTCGGCAGCGGCACGCATCGACTGATCCTTGGCGTCCGCCAGCGCCTGCTCGAGCTCCTCGACCCTGGCGGCCAGAACCTCGGCCTCGGGGTTGGCTTCCCCCTCGGTGTCATCCGCCTCGTGTTCGAGCGACTCCGCGAACTGCTCCAGATCACCGTCCAACGCCTCGTTGGTGGACTGGTGCTGCGGCTCGCCGTCGCGTTCGGCGCGCTCGAGTTCTTCGTCTACGGGGTTTTGCGGATCTCTAGCCATGAATCTCTCCTGGCAAGGTGTTGTGACAGTTACTCGACAAGCGTGATTCGGATTCGACAAGCGTCGGAAGTTGTCTGCCTATATGGGGCTATCGATTCAGATCTCAAGCGTTTCGCCACCACACCAGCACGACAGCCGTTGAAGGCCATTTTCGACTACTGTATAAACAACCAGAGTCCCGTGCGGTCGATCGTCCATCGTCCGCTACCGTATCGCCGCCATCGCCCCAGGGAGGCCGCATGCTGATCCAACTCGCCATTCGTGACTTCGCCATCGTCGACACGCTGGATCTGGAGTTCCAGGCCGGCATGACCGCCATCACCGGCGAGACCGGTGCAGGCAAGTCGATTCTGCTCGGCGCGCTGGGCCTCTGCCTGGGCGAGCGGGCCGATGCCGGCGGCGTGCGCCACGGCGCCGACCGCGCCGATCTGAGCGCGCGTTTCGATATCGCGGAGCGGGAAGACGCCAAGGCCTGGTTGGCCGCCCGCGAACTCGCGACGGACGACTGTCTTCTTCGCCGCGTCGTCACCGCCAGCGGACGCTCCAAGGCGTGGATCAACGGCCAGCCCTGTACCATCGCCGACCTGCGTGAACTGGGTGAGTGCCTGATCGACGTGCATAGCCAGCATGCGCACCAGGCACTGCTCAGCGAGGATACGCACCGTCGCCTGCTCGACGACGCCGCCGATCATCACAAGGCGGTCGCCGAGCTTGGCGACCTGCATCGCCAATGGCATGCGCTGCGCCGGCAGTATCGTGAACGCAGCGAGAACGACGAGGAGCGCCAAGCCAAGCGCCAGCTGCTGCGCTATCAGGTCGAGGAACTGGATCAGCTCGATCTCCAGGCCGACGAACTCGCCAGCCTGGAACAGGAGCAGGAGACGCTGGCCCATCTCGAGGAGAGCCTGCGCGAGGCGCAGTTCGCGGCGGATAGCTGCGACCACGACGAGAGTGGCGCATTGACGCTGCTTTCACAGGCGACCCAACGGCTCTCGCGGGTACCGGGCAGCGATCGCGGCAGCCTCTCCGAGGCGCTGGTGATGCTGCACGATGCCCAGATCCAGATCGAGGAAGCGGCCCGGGAGCTGCATCATTTCGTCGAGTCGACCGAGCTCGACCCGCAGCGGCTGGCCTGGGTCGAGGAGCGGCTCGGCGAGATCCATCGTATCGCGCGCAAGCATCACGTCATGCCGGAGGAGCTGAGCGAGCTGCATCGCCGGCTGCGGCAGGATCTGGAGGCGCTCGATGACGGTGACGACGACCTCGAGACGCTGAGGGCCAGGCTCGACGAACTGCGCCAGCAATACCGTGACGGCGCCAGGGAGATCAGCGAAACGCGGCAGCGCACCGCCAAGGTTTTCGCCCGACAGGTCCAGGAGCAGTTGGCGTTCCTGGGAATGGACAAGGCACGCTTCGCCGTCGAGGTCACGCCGCTGGAGACGCCCCAGCCCCACGGGCTGGATCGGGTCAGCCTCCAGATCAGCGCCAACCCGGGCCAACCGACCCGCCCGCTGGCCAAGGTCGCCTCGGGCGGCGAACTCTCCCGCGTCAGCCTGGCGATTCAGGTCGTGGCCGCGAGCCACAGCACCTTGGCGACGCTGGTCTTCGACGAGGTCGACGTCGGCATCTCCGGCGCTACCGCCGAGATCGTCGGGCAGTTGCTGCGCCGACTGGGCAGCGATGCCCAGGTCATGACCGTGACCCACCTGCCCCAGGTCGCCGCACAGGCGCACCAGCACCTGCATATCGAGAAGCACTCCAGCGACGATACGACCCGCACCCTGATGTCCCAGTTGGACGAGGCCGGACGGGTACGCGAGCTGGCGCGGATGCTGGGAGGCGTCAAGCTCTCCAACCGGACGCTGGCCCATGCCCGCGAGATGCTGGCGGCCAGTCAGAGCTCGGCACACTGATACGGACCGTCCCACGGGAATCAGGGACCGGAGCGTCGGGCCGCAGCGAGGGGAGACATACGAAAAACGCCGACCCAAGGGTCGGCGTTTTGATGTTCTGTCGTGCTCCCACTGGCGGCGTGGAGATTACTTCTTGATGCCATCCTGGCGTGTCGCCTTGGAACCCCGGGGACGAACGTACAACACCAGCGCGTGCTCGACCAGTTCGTAGCCGTGCTCCTCGACGATCTCGCGCTGGCGACGCTCGATCTCTTCGTCGTAGAACTCGACGATCTCGCCGGACTCGAGATCCACCATGTGGTCATGGTGCTCTTCCTGGGACATCTCGAAGACCGCGTGGCCACCGTCGAAGTTGTGGCGGACGACCAGTCCTGCCGCTTCGAATTGAGTCAATACGCGATAGACCGTCGCCAACCCGACATCTTCTCCAGACTCCAGCAAGGCCTTGTAGACGTCCTCGGCGCTCATGTGGAGCTCTTCTTCCTTACGAGTCGCTTCGAGGATCTGCAGAATCTTGACGCGCGGCAGAGTGACCTTCAGCCCCGCCTTACGCAATTCTTGGTTTTCGTCGGCCATGGTCGCTCTTCGCAGTAGCGTCTCGTGTCGGGTATGATCAATCCACGCAACGATAGTGAAAGACGGACTCAAATGCAAAATCTGATCAGAACGGTCGTACTCCTCCTCGCAGTCTCGCTCATCGCCGGCTGCAGCTACTTCGGCGTCTACAAAAGGGACATCCCGCAAGGCAATCTCATCACCCAGGACATGGTGTCCCAACTTCATCCCGGCATGAGCCGTTCACAGGTGGCCTACATCATGGGAACGCCGCTGCTGGAAGCGCCCTTTTCATCGGATCAGTGGGATTACGTCTTCTATCTCGACGAAGCCTACGGCGGCACGGTGCAGAAGCGCCTGACGCTGACTTTCCAGGACGACCAGCTGGTCGACATCGCCAAATCCGGCGACATGGACTCGGACGTCGAGCTGAACCAGGGCGATGGCCCAGGGCCTGCCGTGGAAGGCGCCGGCGAGAGCGCGCCGGTTCCACAGATCGGCCCCAGCGGTATCTGAGATACCCCCCGCGCTACCGGACGAACGGGCGGCTCAACGCGTCGAAGCGTTGGCCGCCCGTTCGCGTCGTGCCTGCTTGGGGTCGAGTTCCAGCGGCCGATAGACCTCGATGCGATCGCCGGCCACCGGCTGGTACTCCTCCGGAGAGGGCAGGCGCTCGCCAAAGATTCCCAGCGGCGCCTGCGTGAAGTCGAAGCCCCTCCATGCCGGGTGCCGGCTCGGCAGATCCGCCAGCATGACCGCCCGCCTGGCATTGATGCCGGGCTCGAGTGTCAAGCGCACGATCGTCTGGTATTCGGGCGTTGCGAAGGCGACTTCAATGGACTCCATCGGCATAGCTGCTAGCGTCCGTAGACCTGATCGGCGCGGCGCGTGAAGGCGTCGACCAGTTGGCCCGCCACCTGCTGGAACAGCCGGCCGAACGCCATGCCCAGCAAGCGGTTGCTGAATTCGAAGCTCATCTCGAGCTCGATCTTGCAGGCGTCTTCGCCCATCGCTCGGAAATGCCACTGTCCACTCAGTCGCTTGAAGGGGCCATCGACAAGCGAAAGATCGATTCGCTCGGGACGCTCGAGATCGTTGCGTGTGGTCACGCTCTGCTCCACGCCGCCCTTGGCCAACGTCATTCGGCCAATCAGATAGCCGTCTCCCTGCTCGACGACGCTGGCCCGCCGACATCCGGGTAGGAATTCGGGGTAACGCTCGAAATCATTGACCAGTTCAAACATCTGCTCCGGTGTATGCCGAACGAATGCAGACCGATTCACGCTGGGCATAGGGGTCTCCGCTGATTTATCGCCCCGACATGCGTATCATGGGGCACCGTTTAGATGGCTTGAATGGTATCACGGCTGCCCTCATAACCAGGCTTCACGCGATGCTTCGCCAACGCGCTTGCTCGGCGCATGGCGTGATGAACATAGCGCACGACGCGCAGGTCATCGAATGCATTGGTAGTGGGGCATACCGGATAACGCCGCAAAGAGGTGTCATGGGTAAGAAAAAAGGCAACGCGCCTAGCAGCAACACGATCGCCCAGAACAAGAAGGCTCGGTTCGAATATCATATCGACGAGACCTTCGAGGCAGGCCTGTCGCTGGCCGGCTGGGAGGTCAAGAGTCTTCGCGCGGGCAAGGCTCAGCTGACCGACACCTATATTCTGGTCAAGAACGGCGAAGCGTGGCTGCTGGGTAGTCACATCATGCCGCTCAATACGGCCAGCACCCACGTGCTCGCGGACCCGACCCGGACGCGCAAGCTGCTGCTGCATCGCAAGGAGATCGCCAGGATCTTCTCCAGGACACAGGAGAAGGGGCACACCTGTGTGCCGCTCAAGCTCTACTGGAAGCAGAACCTGGTCAAGTGCGAGCTGGCATTGGTGCGTGGCAAGCAGTTGCACGACAAGCGCGCCACCGAGAAAGAGCGCGACTGGAATCGCGAGAAGGCTCGGGTCATGAGGGATCATGCCTGAGACGCCGCTAAATGCTTGAGACAGCACTTGATATGGCGCGGGCTCGTCGCCATCTGATAGAATGAACGGGTTGTACGGGGGCGACATGGCTTCGACGCCGGTGACAATCCCTGAGGTGCATGCCGAGAGTGTAACGTATCTCGTAAATCCAACGTTGCAATTGAATAGTCGCAAACGACGAAAACTACGCTCAAGGCGCACTGGCAGCGTAAAAACTGCTAGTTGTTAGCCTGGCCCCAAAGCGATGTGCCCATTCATCGCGGCGGGGATACGAGCTAAAGCTGATGGGACCGCGGATGTCAGCGCTCTCCTGACATTCGTTAAACCTTAGAGAGATCGCAAGGTGCCATCCTGCCCGTCGGAGTGCACTGCGTTAAATCAAAAGACGGAACTAAGCATGTAGAGCTGATGGGCGAGTGCCGGCGGACGGGGGTTCAATTCCCCCCGCCTCCACCAAACACCTAATAGAATCAAGCGCTTACGAGCGCTTTTTCCTTGTCTGTAGTCCTTGAATAGTCTGTTTTAGGCATAGTGTGGTCAGGTTTTAGGTCAGCTTTTGGGAGGTCGCATGACGACGACGCAGCAACCGGGAGCGCTGATGTTTATGCGGACGTACTCGGATCGGATCGAAATCGAGTGCGGCAGCTGTCACACGAAAGAGATCGGCGACGGCCCACACGACCTTGCAGGGTTCGAGATTGCACGAGGAATCGCTGGCAGCCTAAACGTCGGCGTGCGCTGCGCTTGGTGCGGCAACGTCGGAGAGGTGAGCCAGATGAGCGACGACGATTGAACTACCGATTGGCGCTTGAGCGTTGGGCGCAGAATCGACGTGATCGTGGCTGGAGCGAAGACAAACCGCCAACCGATCAATGGATCGAGTACCACGCCACCCATGGCCAGTTCGTCTACAGCGGTCGGTGCCGGATCGACCAGCTCTCGCGCGACGATATGCTGACGCTCGACACGCATGCCCATTTACTGATCGACCCGGGGAGGGCTCAGATCAGGTATCTGTTCTGGCGCCCGTCGTCTGTCCACGCTGAGTGGGGGCCGCGTTGCGTTGACCTGATCAGTGGTGAGATCAAGCCGTGGTGAGAGTTGCATACCTAAGACGTGAAAACCCCGGCGCGAGGGCCGGGGTCGAATTGCTGACGCGGATAGAACGGCGAACGAGATCGAACGCATAGGTATGGCGTCGACTCCATCCTACCACCAAATAGATATGAATCAATTTGCCGATTCGGACTGCGCGCGGAGAACAAAAAGGCCCGGCCGCTAGGGCCGGGAAAGTACGCAGAGGACAGCATGCCCTACTTTCTGTCTATCGGCCGGCAGTGGGCAGATCTGTAGTGTAAAATTAGACTTGTTGTTAGGATATTGGCCCTAGACGACTGCGATTTCTTTGCGCCCCCCCCGCACTGACCGATAGTCTAAAATAATCAAACCAATGGTAACTATAACGCATAGTAACGAAGCAGGATGACACATGGACTCAACAGAGGTATGGAACTGGATTCAAGGGAGTTGGGTAGGAACAATGTTGCTTGGCATCCCCTGGTTTTTTGGCGTGGTCACAGGCCTATCGAATCTCTTAGACGCCATTCGAAATATAAAAAAACACATTAAAGACTTCAATAAAAAGAGAAAAGGATATTTGCTTGAAGACGCCGAGCTTATAAGGAGATCTGAAGAACTATCCAGGAACCTTTTTAACTTCACCGAGGACAGGAAGAGCTCTCAACCGAACTTTACGTTTGAAGACTTCAAGAAGTCTTCGCAAGAAGCTACAAGGCATTCTTCAGACACACAGCAGATGTACGCTTCGAAATATCAAGCCGAGGCAACAAAGCTGAGAGACGAATTCATGAAGCGAGAACTTAATGATCAAAACATCGAAATGTATTACGAGTTCCCCACTAACTTTTTTGGCCTGAATTACCTTGCCGTTGGCTTTGCGACTTTGTCGGAAAAATTGAAGGAAAGGGAAGGATGAGACTGGTCAATCTCGAGTTGCGACCAAATTAAATCTATGTCCGATAGACCACAATTTGCATTGTCTCTGAATATGGGCTCGTCAGATCACACTCATCCCCTACTTATGGTGTTTGCGCGGGTGTTGCACCACCCACGCCGTCCGCTCCTCTCTGTTTTGCTTACGCTTTGCGAACCTGCTGATAACCCGCACGCCGCTCGACACCGGTCTCGGGATTCTTCAGCTGTACCGCGCCATAGCTGAACTTGCCGTACTCCTGCACCTCGTACGGGCCCAGCCACTCGGGGCCGGACTTGATCTCGACTCGCGTGCCCGGTGGCAACGTCGCGCGTAGCTTGTCTTCGCACTTGTCTCGAGCCTTGCGAGCGACCTCATTGAGTTTGTCGATCTCGGGAAACTGGGACATTACGCGTCCTCCTGGTTGGTGTTGGTAAGGGATTCCCACGTCACTGCCTGGGCATCCGCTGGCGTCTCTGCCGCCTGAATAGCCCACTCTCCACGCTGGCGAATGCCGGTGTACTTTTGCCACTCGATTCCGCCTCGCGCGAGGCGGGGAGCCCTGGCCGGCTTGCAGGCATGGACTGCATGTTCGGGTCCGGCGTGAGTGTTGCACCACCCACGCCGGTCGCTCCTCTCTGTTTTGCTTACGCTTTGCGCACCTGCTGATAACCCGCACGCCGCTCGACACCGGTCTCGGGATTCTTCAGCTGTACCGCGCCATAGCTGAACTTGCCGTACTCCTGCACCTCGTACGGGCCCAGCCACTCGG
>NZ_VTPX01000006.1 GCF_008298015.1 Salinicola corii
GCCTGACGACCATAGCGAGTGGGAACCACCTGATCCATGCCGAACTCAGCAGTGAAACCGCTTAGCGCCGATGGTAGTGTGGGGTCTCCCCATGTGAGAGTAGGTCATCGTCAGGCTTCTATCCCAACCCCCAGCTTCGTGAGAAGCTGGGGGTTTTTCTTTGCCGGACTGATGTCGAGTAAGTGTTAGCGTAGCGAGGTGATTGTGAATCGAGTTCCCAACGAGTGGCTGCTGTATTGCCGGGCCGGTTTCGAGCCGGATCTGGCGGCGGAAATCACCTCGCGTGCTATCGACTCGGGGCAATCCGGCCAGGTCGTCATGGCCGAGGCCAACAGTGGATTCGTGCGTTGGCAGAGCCAGAACGATCAACCCGTCAATGCGATTCACCGTGAACTGCCACTGGCATCATTGGTCTTCGCGCGTCAATCATTGGTCGCTTTCGAGCCATTGACGCTGTCACGTGAGGACCGAATCTCACCCATCGCGAATCTGGTCAAGGAGAGTGGCTGGAATTTCGAGTCGATTTGGCACGAGACCCCGGATACCAATGACGGCAAGAGTCTTGGGCGCTTGGCCAAGTCTCTGAGCCGGCCTCTGGAAAGTGCGCTGAAGCGCGGTGGCGGGCTGCGGCGCAAGGCTGGGGGACGGAGGCTACATCTGTTCTGGCTAGCCGGCGATTCGATACAGGTTGGCATGAGCTTTCCGGGCAATCGCAGCGATCATCCGGGCGGGATTCTGCGACTCCGCCATCCTGCCGATGCTCCGAGCCGTTCGACTCTCAAACTCGAGGAAGCCTGGCATACCTTCGTGCCGAAAGAGACCTGGGAAACGCGTCTCCACGAAGGCATGCAAGCCGTGGACCTGGGCGCAGCGCCGGGTGGCTGGACCTACCAACTGGTGCGTCGTGGAATGTTCGTCTATGCCATCGACAACGGGCCCATGGCGCCAGGATTGATGGCGACGGGGCAGGTCGAGCACTTGCGTGAAGACGGTTTTGTCTGGGAACCGCCGTACCGGCTCGACTGGCTGGTGTGCGATATCGTCGACAAGCCGATGCGAGTGATCGATATGGTCGAACGCTGGCTGATCAAACGCTGGTGCCGCGAGGCGATTTTCAACCTGAAACTGCCGATGAAAAAAAGGTGGGAGGAAGTTCGGCGTTGCCTGATACGGCTCGAGGGTTCGTTGAAGACTGCAGGCGTGAGCGCTAGCATCGCCTGTCGCCACCTGTATCATGACCGTGAAGAGGTCACCGTCCACGTGAGACTGGATGAATGAACGACGATAGCTTGCGCGAGGCAACCATGAACGACGCTCGGCTTCATCAAGGGGAGAGACTGGATACACGGGGACTCTACTGTCCGGAGCCGATCATGCTGATGCACAACAAGGTGCGAGACATGGCAACCGGTGACATCCTGGAAGTGCTCGCCACCGATCCGGCGACGACCCGCGACATCCCCAAGTTCTGCAATTTCCTGGGACATCGGCTCATCGAACAGAGCCAGGATGGGGAAGAATACCGCTATCGCATCCTGTTGGGATGAGATAGCGGCGAAGCGGGCCGGTTGGCCACTCTTTTCAGCTGACGGGTCAGTTCCCCGGCATGACCATCAGTGCCAGCGCCTCCAGAGTATCCGGATCTTCGTTCCGGATGCGGTTGGCGATATTGCGCTGGAAAAAATAGAGCGTGTGGTGGCGACTTCGACCGGGATAGAGGCAGTCGTCCCCCAGCAGAACGGGAAGTGGCGTCGCCCGTGTGTCATCGACCAGCATCGCATCGACGGCCCCATTGCTGTAGAGGTGCCAACCGAAGATCTGCTTGAGTTGCCAGGGCTTGCCATCCTCGTCCATGCACAGTGCGTGCGTGCCCTGGGTTTCCGGCAGTTGCTGGGTCAACGAGACGTCTTGGGTTTCTTCATAATCGAAATAGGCTGCCGCGTGCGCCAGCTCGGCAATCTTGTGCTCGGGAGCGTCGTGGAATATCTCGTGCGTCTCGGGATCGCGATAGCCCACGAAGTGGCCATATTCGGGATCGTCCAGCTCGTGGCAAGGTGCCAACGACTCCATCCAGGGCACCAGGCCGACGACTTCGTCGTCTTCGCGCAGTCCCCATGCCAGCAGTGGCATGCCGTACAGCGTGTCGGGATCGGAGGCGAGGTAGTAGAGCATTTCCAGGCCGTCGAGTTCGGGCGATAGCCGGACCAACCGCTTCCTGGCTCTCAGCCGATGCCTCATGGTTTCCAGATCAATGATCTGCGCGGATCGAGGGGAAAGTGGGACACCCATGGCTACCCTCCTGGTCGGCAATGTCTCGGCGTGAGGCCTGATGCCAGTATTAGCACAGCCAGGAAGGGCATGTTAAGCCCCGCGGTAGACTCAATGACGATAATTTCAGCTTTTCGCCAACCGACGGCTACCGACCTGCCATAAACGCCAGGCGAGTAGCCCCGCTGCCGTCGTCAAGCCCGCATTGAGCCCGATCCAGTAACCATAGATGCCCAGTGCGTCGAATAGGTTCTCCAGGCCGCGCCCCAGCAAGTGGCCGCATCCCAGGCCGACGAACCAGTAGGAAAACAGGGTGATGCCCATGACGACCCTGGTGTCCTTGTAGCCACGCAGGGCGCCGGCCAGGTTGACCTGGAGCGAGTCCGAAATCTGAAACAGCATGGCCAGCAGAATCAGTGACATGGCCAGGGTGCGCACATCGACGTTGCTGGTGTAGAGCGACACCACCGGAGCCGCCAGTAGCCAGATCAGCGTGCTGTTGAGTAGCGCCAAGGCAAAGCCGACGCCGATACCGTTCCAGGCCACGAAGCGTGCCTCGGCAGCATTGCCCGCCCCGAGTCGGTTGCTGACCCTGACGGTCAGGGCCATGCTCAACGACAGCGGCAGCATGAACAGTATCGACGTGACATTGAGGGCGATCTGGTGCGCAGCCACGGTGATCTCGCCGAGGTAGGCGACCAGAAGCGTGATCACGGTAAACAGCGTGACCTCGAAGAAGATGGCCAGACCAATCGGGAGGCCGATATACAGAAGCTCCGCGATATCCTGCCAGCGCGGCGGGGTCGGGGAGGCCCACAGGACTACCGGGGCATAGGCACGACTGCGAGTGGTGTACCAGATCATACCCAGGCACATGGCCCACATCGATACGGCGGTCGCGATACCACATCCGAATGCACCCAGCGCGGGTAGCTGCTGCAGAAAAAGGGGTATCCCGTCGCCGAATAGCCCGACCAGTCCCTGGCCGCCATAGATCAATAGAAAATTGCCGGGGATATTGACCGCGAGACCGAGGAGGCTGATCCACAGCGCAGGGCGCGTATGATGCATGCCGTCAGAGAAGGCGCGTAGCGCTTGATATATCGCCACGGCGGGAATGCCGAAAGCAGCGGCGTTCAAATAAGCGGTTGCCAGGCTGGCGACATCGGCGGGAATCTGCATCAGGTGGAAAATGACGCTGGCACCCAGCGTCATGGCCAGCGCGCTGATAATTCCCAGGATCAGTGCCACCCAAAGCGCTTGATGAACCTTGCCGCGGACCTGATCGTGACACCCGGCGCCCATTCGATGTGCCACGATAGGAGTGAGGCCCATCAAGGTTCCGGTCATCAGCAGCATCAGCGGCACCCACAGACTGGCACCGACGGAAACCGCCGCCAGATCGATGGCGCTGGCCCGGCCCGACATGATGACGTCCGACGCGCTCATGCCGGCCTGGGCCAATTGCGCGCCGCAGATCGGCAGGCTCAGACGCAAAAGACTGCCGGTTTCTTGGCGGCAGCGCTGGAAACGGCTGACGGTCGACGACACGGGTGCTCCTTGACCGAACGGACAGGCCGGTGATTCTAGCAGGAGTCGCGGGGCAGCGCTCGGCGGAAGGTGTGAACTTACGTATACTCCGGCGCAGTTCCGGAGGCCCTGATGACACACGACATCGAAGACCTGATTGCCCTGTTCGACGGCATCTTTGCCGACAGTCACCGCACGCGACTGGTGCGCGGGGAAGACGAACCCATCTATCTGCCGTCCGACGCGCATCACGATCATCATCGGATCGTATTCGCTCATGGCTTTTTCGCCAGCGCGCTGCATGAAATCAGCCACTGGTGCATCGCCGGCGAGGCACGTCGACAACTCGAAGATTACGGCTATTGGTATGAGCCCGACGGACGGGATGCTGAACGGCAGGTCCACTTCGAGTGTGTCGAGGCTGCGCCACAAGCGCTGGAGGCGCTATTCAGCGAAGCGTGTCGCAAGCCGTTCGAGGTCAGCATCGACAATCTCGACGGCGTCGAGGTGGATCGAGGCGCGTTCAGTGCGAAGGTGGCGGCGCGGGCGGCGCAATATCGGCGCGAAGGGGTCCCCATGCGGGCGCAGGCGCTCATCGATGCGCTCGCCGTCTACTCCGGAGGAGGTGGAATTCAGGCAGCCGTCGCCGCGGGGCGGCAACGGCTGGTGGCGCGTGGCGCTACTCGTCCCGTTGAAGGAGACGCTGATGGAGGTAGAGCATGACCTGGACCTCGTGCTCCGGGCGCAGGGGCTCCAGTCCCATCTCTCCGAACAGCTCGCTGCGGGCGCGTGACCAGTCGCCGGCATCGAGTTCCGGGTAGAGATTCGCCGCCGGGGCAAGCTCGACGAACGGATCGACACCGAAGTCGTCGAACATTAGCGACAGGGCGGCTTCATCGTCCTGAACGCCCGCCGTGTAGAGCGTCTCGCTGAAATGGTCGTTCTCCAGCTCCCTGAGCACGTCCAACGGACTGATGCCGAGATGTCGCAGTTCGTCGAGATCGTAGCCACCGAGGGACAACAGCTCGTCGTCCAGCCATTCATCGTCCGGTTGAATCAGGGTGTGCTTGATCTGACCGTCGGGTAGTGCCCAGGCAATGGCCAGTGGCAGCGAATTGTCGTCTCCGGTCTCGACGGCGATGAATCCTGGATAGTCGGTCATTTGCCAGCGTCCTCGTTCAGCCGAAAGAAGCGCTTGGCCGTCAGCGTGGTTTGATGCGCCAACTCGGCTTCGCTCTCGCCGCGCCAGTGAGCCAGTTCTCTCACTATCCAAGGTAGCAGAGCCGGCTCGTGGCGGCGCCCTTTTATCTTCGCCGGCAGATTGCGCGGCAGCAGGTAGGGGCAGTCGGTTTCCACCATCAAACGCTCGGCGGGGATGTCGGCGACGAACTCGCGGAGATGATGACCACGGCGTTCGTCGCTGAGCCAGCCGGTCTGGCCAATGTGAAGGTCCAGGTCGAGATAGCCGTGGAGTGTCTCCCGATCTCCGGTGAAGCAGTGTACGACGGCGTCGCTGAGGCGATCCCGCCATTCGCCCAGGATCTCCCGCATGCGCCGCCCGGCATCTCGCTCGTGAAGGAACAGCGGCAAGCCAGACTCCGCCGCCAGCGCGAGTTGCGCTTCCAGGGCGCGCTCCTGGTCCGCGGGGGAGGAAAAGTTGCGGTGGAAATCGAGACCGCACTCTCCCACGGCGACGACCGATTTTTGTCGATGAAGTTCGCGCATTGCCTGCTCCAGCTCCGGGCACCACTCGGAGGCATGATGAGGATGCAGACCGGCCGTCGCATGAAGGCTGGGAAATTGAGTCGCCAGTCGAGCCGCCCTGGTGGCGCCTTCGAGATCCGCGCCAGTCACCACCAGCGTCGTGACATTGGCGTCGGCCGCCCGAGCCAGGGTCGCCTCGAGATCCCGCTCGAAGCTGTCGTGGGTCAGATTGGCGCCGATATCGACTAACGGTGACGGCGAAGTGATTCGTAGCGCTTCCGGCAGGGGGGATTCTTGGCCGGAAGCCTGATGCTGCGGCGTGTCGCTCACGCGGCACTCCTTTCAGTCGAGGGAAAGATTGTCGGCATGCATTGTAAAGGGCCCAAGGCCAAGGGCGAAGTGTAGGCCAATCCATTTCGGCGAGTGTGGACGAGCAAGGTACAATGCGGCTCGAAAATACGTTCGGCCAGACAAAATAGCCACCAAGCTACCAACTTCAGTCATTTCGAAGACTCACGATCGCGAGGTCCTACGTGGCTCTGCTACGCCTTGAACAACTGCAACTGGCCTACGGCCACCATACGCTTCTCGATGGCGCGGATCTGGAGATCGAGAAAGGAGAACGTCTGGCGCTGGTGGGACGAAACGGCACCGGCAAGTCGACCCTCCTGAAACTGATCTCGGGCGACAACCAGGCTGACGATGGCCATATCTGGCGTGCGCCGGGACTCAAGATCGGTGTTCTCGAGCAGACCCTGCCGGATGCCGACCAGGCGACGATCTTCGAAGTTGTCGCCCAGGGGTTGCCCGAGACCGGAGAGCTGCTAGCCGAATACCACCGCCTGGTGGCGATGACCGAACCGGACATGCGACGTCTGGAGACGCTGCAGACACGGCTGGAGGCGCAGGATGGCTGGTCCTTTCACCAGCGTATCGATACCGTGCTGACGCGTCTTGGCCTGCCTGCCGAGGCCATGATGAGCGGTTTGTCGGGGGGCTGGCGTCGACGGGTGGCGTTGGCGCGGGCGATGGTTTCGGGTCCTGACCTGCTGCTGCTCGACGAGCCGACCAACCATCTCGATATCGATACCATTACCTGGCTGGAGGAACAGCTGCTGGCATTCGAGGGAGCGGTGCTGTTCATCACCCACGACCGCGCTTTCCTGTCGAAGCTGGCGACCACCATCCTGGAGCTCGATCGCGGGCGGCTGGGACGTTATCCCGGTGACTACGCCACCTACCAAGCGCAGAAGGCGCACGAGCTGGAAGTCGAGGCCCGCGAGCGCGCCGAGTTCGACAAGAAACTGGCACAGGAAGAGACCTGGATTCGCCAAGGCATCAAGGCACGCCGCACCCGCAACGAGGGCCGTGTGCGAGCGCTCGAGAAGATGCGCAACGAGCGTTCCCAGCGTCGTGAGCGCCAAGGCAAGGCGTCGTTCCAGGTGGATAGCGGCGAACGTAGCGGCAAGCGGGTCGTCGAGCTGCAGAATGTCACGCAGTACTACGCCGATGCCTGCATTATCCGCGATCTCTCTCTGGAGATTCAGCGCGGCGATCGTATCGGGCTGATCGGGCGCAACGGCGCCGGCAAGACGACGCTGCTCAAGATCCTGCTGGGCGAACTCGAGCCGAGCGAGGGTAGCGTGAGAATGGGAACCAACCTTTCGGTTGCCTACTTCGACCAGTTGCGCGCCGGGCTCGAGCCGAACAAGAGCGTCTACGACAACGTCGCCCAGGGCAGCGACAAGGTGACGGTGGCGGGCAAGGACAAGCACGTCATCAGCTACCTGCAGGATTTCCTGTTCACGCCCGAGCGCGCAAGACAGCCGGTCAAGGCGCTGTCCGGCGGAGAGTCCAACCGGCTGCTGCTGGCCAAGCTCTTCACCCAGCCGGCCAACGTGCTGGTGCTCGACGAACCGACCAACGACCTGGATGTGGAGACGCTGGAACTGCTGGAGGAGTTGCTACTCGATTTCGAGGGTACGCTATTGCTCGTCTCCCATGACCGCGCCTTCATGGACAACGTGGTCACCGACGTACTGGCCTTCGAAGGCGACGGCGTTGTGCGCAGCTACGTGGGCGGGTATAGCGACTGGGTGCGGCAGGGCGGTCGTCTCCCGCCGGCGCCCTGGGAGCTGGCCGAAGCCCGCAAGGCCCAGCAGAAACTGGCCGAGCGGCAGACGGCCCCGAACAGTCAGTCGGCGGAGAAGGCAGACGGCGACAAGCGCCGCCAGAAGCTCTCCTACAAGCTGCAGCGCGAGCTGGATACACTGCCGGCCACGATCGAGACGCTGGAGACGCGGATCGCCGACTTCGAGGCCAGGATGGGGGCGCCGGATTTCTACCAGCAGGATAGCGAGACCGTGAGTACTGCCATCGAAGCGTTGTCGGACACCCAGGCGGAGCTGGATCGGGCCATGGAGCGGTGGATGGAGCTGGAGGCGATGGCTGAAGGAAGCGGCTGACGGCCTCGCAGCGCATCTACTCTCACTGCCCGCCGTGGGCGGGCAGTGAGTAAGGGGCGCCAGCATCACTCTTCGGTTTCACCGTCCTTGCCGACGCGGACTGCCAGTACGTCGCACTCGGCGCCATGCAGCACGCCAGTCGATGTCGAGCCCAGCAGCAGGGCGAAGCCGTGGCGGCCGTGGGACCCCACGACGATCAGGTCCACGTCGTGTTCCTTGGCGAAGCGCTGGATCTCCGTGTCCGGCATCCCGACCACGATATGCTGATCTTCCCGTGGGATGTCGTAAGGGTCCGAGATATCGGCCAGGCGCTGCGTCGCATGTTCGTCGAGCTGGTCCTGAATGCTCGTCAAGTCCATGGGGATGTCGCCACCATAGGCGAACCCCAAAGGCTCCAGCGTGTGGATGATCGAGAGCTTGGCCTGGTTGCGGCGCGCGATGGGAATCGCTCGCTCCAGGACCTTGTGCGAATCCTTGGTCAGGTCCACGGCAACCAGCACGTGATGGTATTCGTTGCTCATCGGGTAATCCCCCGTCCGGCGAATGAACATGGATAACTGTAAGCGCGGCCCATGAACGGCACAATGCTATTTTCGGCAACGGCCTGCGGTCAGGCGCCGCAGCCGATCATCAGGCATGTGTTCACGCGACGCAACGCGATGTCATCGCCAAAGTGCGATGTATCGTTTCATACTTTAGTTTAAAGCGGTCACCGAAAAGCCGAATGACGGGAATATAGGAGAGTTTATGGCGGTACTGGGTTTTTTGTTGATCGCGATATTACTGATGCTTTCGCCAATGGTATGGCTGAGGCCCAGTCGGGGCGAGACGCTGCGTGGGCAATTACGACGATATGTCAAAGCCAATGGCGGAGAATTGAACTTTACCAAGGCTCCGCTGGCACTACCGAACGTCGCCCTGACGGGGTATCGACTGCGCTACCCGGGTACGGCGTCGGGTAGTGACTTTACGGTGATACGCAATGACGTCGCCAGTGACGCGCTGGAGGCGGCAACGGGTCAGTGGCGGTGGCGTCAGGCACCGCTACCGCCATTGAGCGCCGAACGATTGCGGTCCCTCGAGCAGTGGCTGGATGCCCTGCCGAAGGATGCGCTGATCGTCGAATCCGGTAAGCACACGATGTGTGTCTGGTGGCAGGAGGCGATGAGCCTCGAGAATTTTCAGCAGAATTGGGCAAACTGGTTGGCCATGCGAGACATACTGGCCGGGAGTGGGAAGAGGGCCGGGGAGGGCATCGGACCGCTTTGAAGGGCACGTCCCCCGTCCCTGGTGTGCGGCGGCGCGAGGGTCAGCGTGGTGCCATCAGCATCAACTGGCTTTGGCCTGCTCGGACTGACGTTGCAACTCCAGGCCATTTTTCTCGATGCGGTCCAGCATGCTTTCGAAGGTGTCGATCTCATCCGAGGTGAAGCCACCCAGCATCTCGTCTCGTACCTCGTTGACGATCTTCTCGATCTCTTCCAGCAGCGGTGTTGCGTCGTTGGTCAGATGCAGCCTTTTGGTGCGTCGGTCCTCGGCGCATGGGCGGCGCTCGATCAGGTTCTGCTCCGCGAGCTGGTCCAAGGTCCGTACCAGCGAGGGGGCTTCCACGCCGATGGCTCGTGCCAGATCGCACTGGGCCTGGCCTCCACCCATGTTGCGCAGATTCCAGAGTGTCACCCAGCGTGTCTGAGTCAAGCCCAGCGGTGCCAGGCGTTCATCGATGACGGCGCGCCAGAGTCGCGGCAAACGTGCCAATTTAAAGCCGATATGCTGTGCCATAGCGGATTACCTGAATCGTGAACGTCCTAACATTCTCCAAAGCACCGCAGGATAATGCAAGCCACAATGATTGGCGATTAGTCGCCCTGCGTACCGTTATTGCCTAATACATGGCGGATATTCCACCCGGGGATACCTGGCGGGCGCTGAATCCTGCCATCGGCGATCGTTGCTTCGCCATTCGCAGCCACTGTGAATCGTACGCTGCCGATACGCTGTCCCGTCTGCGTGATGACGTCCACCTGCCAGCGTCCTTCCGGTTCGCTGGAGAAATTCTGCTTGTGAGTCCAGGCTCGGTAGCCCTGATCACGTCCGCCATGAATGACCAGCGCAATGCGCTCCACGACGTTACCGTCGTGACGCCAGACATGATAGATCTTCTCGCGCAGCCCACGAGGAGCCCGAATCGCCGTATAAACGTAAAGTCCTCGCGACTGAAGCGCCTGAGGCGTCAGTGCCATGCTTCCGCTGGGCTGTCGGGCCGCTGTATCGAAGCCGGGAGAGAGCGCGCTGCCGGATAGCCACAACGTTGCCGGTGGTATCCAGGTGCGCCCGGTCCAGGCGATGCCTCCCAGAATGATCAGCAACCCCGCCATGGCAAGCCAGCGAGTGATGCCGCCGGATCCGAGGAGCCCAAGGACACTGGGCAAGCTGAAGAACATCATTGCCAGGATCGACAGTATCAGGCTCTCGCCGGTGGTCAGACTTAGCATGATCGGGAGCGTGACCAGCATCACCACGAATACGCACAATGAGTGGAGCAGGAAGTAGAGCCATCGGTGCCGATTGGAGAGTCCAAAGTACAGCGGATCCAGGATGGCGAGAATCGAACAAGCGATCAGTAGCCCGGTGAACACCGCCTGACCGCTGGTCCAGATGGTCGTGGCGAGGAAAAACGGCAGGCAGAAAAAAAGTGTCTCCTGATGCACCATTTGCGCGATGAAGGTCGCCGCCGCGCGAGGCAGCGCGGCGTTGCGTCCTCGCCGCGACAGCCATTTGCTGGTAATGCTCTCGATGATCAACAGAGCCCAGGTCAGCACCAGGCCCAACGCCAGCACGCCGCCCAGCCACTGTTGTCGATTGACCAGGAAAAAGCCGAGCAGCCCCAGCACGAACGCAATGGGAGGCCAGGCCCAGTGATAACGGCGTAAACGAGTGACAAGCGGTTCCAGCCGAGCCAGTATCGGGGGCGTCACGGTCTCTTTCACGGCCACGGTCCAGGCTCCTTCTGAATCGACTCACGGGGAGGCACGGTCGGTGATCCGGATGAGAAGCACCGACCGGTCGACGGGCGGGACATTCTAGCGGTTGGGGATCCATTTTGCGCGGACGCGGCGAACGTAGACCTCTAGTCGCCGAAAGACCTGCGCTATCGTCAAAGGGCGAAGACGCGGTGCGAGACTTTGGTTGATCTTGACGAGCCCCGGCATGCGGCTCAAGCTCTCGATATTCAAACAGTCGTATGATTCGTCCCGTCGATGCCAATGCGGGACGCTTTTGTAGCCATGGCACGGAGACCACCCATGCTCTATCAAGGCGATGCCATCCGGGTCGAGCGTCAGGACGGCGATGTTGCGCTACTGACACTGGATCTCAAGGACGAGGCGATCAACAAGCTGTCGTCCTCGGTCATCGGTCAGTTGCTCGAAGCCGTCGAGGCGCTGGAAAACGAAGCGGGCCTCAAGGGCCTGATCGTCGCCAGTGCCAAGGACGTTTTTGTCGTCGGCGCCGACATCACCGAATTTCACGCCATGTTCGCCAGGGACGAGTCGTTCCTGGTCGACATGAATACTCGGATACACTCGCTGTTCAACCGCATCGAGGATCTGCCGTTCCCGACCGTTACCGCGCTCAACGGCCTGGCACTGGGCGGTGGCTGCGAGCTCAGCCTGACCACCGACTTCCGCGTCATGGCGGAAACCGCGCAGATCGGGCTGCCCGAGACCAAGCTGGGCATCGTGCCGGGGTGGGGTGGCTGCGTCCGCCTACCACGGCTGATCGGTGCCGATAACGCCATCGAATGGATTGCCGGCGGGACGCAGAACGATGCCGCGACGGCCTTCAAGGTGGGTGCCGTCGACGCGGTGGTGCCGCAGGCGCAACTGATGGACGCCGCGCGAGACCTCATCGACAAGGCCAATGCCGGCGATTTCGACTATCGCGCCCGACGCGTCGAGAAGGATTCACCGCTGAAGCTCAATGCGGTCGAGCAGATGATGTCTTTCGAGACCGCCAAGGGATACGTGGCCGGCAAGGCGGGCCCGCACTATCCGGCGCCGATCGAGTCGATCCGCGTGATCCAGAAGGGCGCGGGAGAAGGCCGCGAGCGAGCGCAGGCGATCGAGGCCCAGGCGTTTGCGAAGCTCGCCAAGACTGACGTCTGCTACAATCTGGTCGGCCTGTTCATGAACGACCAGGCGGTCAAGAAGAAGGCCAAGCGGTACGAGAAAGCGGCGAAGGCGGTCGAGCAGACGGCCGTGCTCGGGGCGGGAATAATGGGCGGCGGCATCGCCTATCAAAGCGCCTACAAGGGCGTGCCGATCCTGATGAAGGACATCAAGCCGGAAGCGATCGAGCTCGGCTTGAACGAGGCGCGCAAGTTGCTCACCAAGCAGCTCGAACGTGGCAAGCTCAGCCAGACCAAGCTGGCGGAAGTGCTCGGCAACATTCGTCCGACGCTCTCCTACGGTGATTTCGGCAACGTCGATCTAGTGGTCGAGGCGGTGGTCGAGAATCCCAGGATCAAGTCCGCCGTATTGACCGAAGTCGAGGCCAACGTCGCAGAAGACACCATCCTGGCATCCAACACGTCGACGATCTCCATCGATCGCCTAGCAGCCGACCTCAAGCGGCCGGAGAACTTCTGCGGCATGCACTTCTTCAATCCGGTGCACCGGATGCCGCTGGTCGAAGTCATTCGTGGCGCCAAGACCTCTGACGCCGCGGTCGCCGCCACGGTGGCGTATGCGCGCCAGATGGGCAAGACGCCGATCGTGGTCAACGACTGCCCCGGCTTCCTGGTCAACCGCGTGCTGTTCCCTTATTTCGGCGGCTTCAGTGCGCTGGTCGAGCATGGGGTCGACTTCGAGCGTGCCGACAAGATCATGGAGCTCTTCGGCTGGCCGATGGGGCCTGCCTATCTGCTCGATGTCGTCGGGATCGACACTGCCGTGCACGCCAGTGAGGTGATGGCCGAAGGCTTTCCCGACCGCATGGCCCACGACGGCAAGTCCGCGATCCAGGTCATGATGGACAACCAGCGCCTGGGCCAGAAGAACGGCAAGGGGTTTTACGTCTACGAGGAAGACAAGAAGGGCAAGCCGAAGAAGGTTCACGACGACGAGGCGCATCGGCTGGTCGCCGAGGTCGTCAAGGAGAACCGTGAACTCTCCGACGACGAGATCATCGCGCGGATGATGGTGCCGCTGTGCATGGAAACCGTGCGCTGCCTCGAGGACGGTATCGTGGGTTCACCCGCCGAGGCCGACATGGCGCTGATCTACGGTATCGGCTTCCCGCCGTTCCGTGGCGGTGCGTTGCGCTACATCGACGCGATGGGCGTGGCCGAGTTCGTCGCCCTGGCCGATCGGCTCGCCGGCGAACTGGGCGCGCTCTATGCGCCGACTCCGCGTCTCAAGGAGATGGCGGACAACGGCGAGCACTTCTATGCCGCCCCCGAGCCGGCGTCTAGCGCCAGCTGAATCCACCACCCGTTCATATCCAGGTCAGCGGAGTCACACTCATGAGTTTGAATGCCCGAGATGCCGTGGTGGTCGATGCCGTCCGCTCCCCCATGGCCAAAGCCAAGCACGGTGCCTTTCGCAACGTGCGCGCCGAGAATCTTTCCGCCGCGATGATGCAGGCGTTGTTCACGCGCAACGACAAGCTCGATCCCGCCGCGGTCGATGACATCATCTGGGGCTGTGTGAATCAGACCCTCGAACAGTCGATGAACATCGCCCGCAATGCCGCCATCCTGACCGGCATCCCGCGCTCCGTGCCGGCGCAGACCGTCAATCGGCTGTGCGGCTCGTCGATGAGCGCGCTGCACATCGCCGTTGCCAATATTCGCGCCGACATGGGCGACTGTTACCTGATCGGCGGGGTCGAGCACATGGAGCACGTGCCGATGACGCATGGCGTCGACGTCAATCCGGCCGCCAGCAAGCACGCGGCCAAGGCGGCGATGATGATGGGATTGACCGCGGAACTGCTGGGCAAGATGCACGGCGTGACCCGCGAACAGCAGGATCAGTTCGGGCTGCGCTCCCACCAGCGCGCCAGCGAAGCCAACCGGTTGGGTTATTTCGACAACGAGATCGTGCCGATCGAAGGCCACGATCCGCAGGGCTATCGTAGTCTGATCAAGCACGACGAAGTCGTGCGAGAGGACGCCACGCTCGAGCAGATGGCGTCGCTCAAACCGGCTTTCGATCCCAAGAACGGAACCGTCACCGCGGGCACCTCGTCGGCGCTCTCGGTCGGTGCATCCGCGCTGATGGTGATGAGCTACGAACGTGCCAGGTCACTGGGGCTGAAGCCCCTCGCGAAAGTGGTGTCGACCGGCGTGGCCGGATGCGATGCCTCGATCATGGGCTACGGTCCGGTGCCGGCGTCACAGAAGGCGCTCAAGGCCGCCGGGCTCCAGATCGGTGATATTCAGACGGTCGAGCTCAACGAGGCCTTTGCCGCCCAGTCTATCCCGGTACTCAAGGATCTCGAACTGCTCGACCGGCTCGACGACGCCGTCAACCTGCACGGTGGCGCGATTGCCCTCGGCCATCCGCTGGGCTGTTCGGGAGCGCGTATCTGTACCACGTTGCTCAATGTGATGCGTCAGCAGGACACCACGCTGGGTCTGGCCACCATGTGCATCGGCATGGGACAGGGCGTCGCCACGGTATTCGAACGCGTGTAGGGTTCGAATCCGCAGTTAGGGTGTCAATCGAAGTAGGTCGTCAATCGACGCTCGCCGTCTCGCCTATGCGAGGCGGCTTTTTTTCGTCGGCTTCATCCAGAGACTCAGTCGCGGAACTGCAGTCGGCCGTCGGCGATCCGTCCCATGGCGCCATAGCGCCAGGGCAGGTTGTCACGACCGTGCCCGACGGGGAGGTCGGCGTACAGCGGTAGGCCCCGAGGCATCAGCCACGTTTCGAATAGCGTCTCTATTCTGAGATCCCCATAGGGCACGCAACTGTCAAAAGTGCCGATACATACGGCAGCCGCCTCATCCAGTGCGCCGGAATAGGCCAGTTGCCAGAGGTCGCGCTCGAGCCGGTAATAAGGTTCGCCGACGTCTTCCAGAATCACGATGGCGCCTGGCGGTGCCCGGAACGCCAAGGGCGTGCCGGCAACGCTGGCCAGCGTCGAGAGATTACCTCCGACCAGAGGACCTTCGATGGTGGCGGAGGTGGTTGCCGTAATGGGGGTCAACGTCACACTTTCGGGATTTCGCCCCACCAGGAGCCCCATCAGAGCGCCGAGGTCGCGTTGGCTCGCAGCGCGCAGGGCCTCGTCATCCGCGATGAGCTTCACGCCTTCCTTCATTACCGGGCCGTGGATCGCCGGCAGCCCATGGCGGTGGCATTGATCCAGCAGCACGCTGAGGTCGGAATAACCGATCAGCGGTTTGGGCGACAGCCGATGCCAGTCGATCTCGGTGGCCAGGTGCGCGCAGCCGTAGCCGCCGCGAACGGCCCATACGGCATCAGTATGGGGGTCGGCATAGGCCTCGTAGAGCGTCTCGAGGCGGTGGCCGACATCGCCGGCCAGGTAGCGGTGCCGCTTCTGCAGTTGGGCGGGAAAACGCACCTCGATGCCGAACCGCTGCAAGGCTTCTGCGGCCTGGTCCAGTATCTCGGGACGGGTGAACGATGCAGGGGCTATCAGGCTGAACGTCGTTGACATGGGAAGCGTCGTCGCAAGCTCGTCGAGAGGAGAAATGGAATTCGACACGTTACGTCAGTGCTGCCTGTGGCGCTACCGGCTCGAGCTCCTGAATCGCGTCCGCCTGAGTCACGATGCCGGTCAGGGCGAGGCAGAACGCCTTGCTGAGCTCCCCGGCGACCGGTATGGCTCGATTTCGACATGACCCAGCTCGGGCGACCCGCAATCCGCAGGCACTTCGCGGCAACCCGGCGATATGCTGCGGGGCATCTTCACCGTCAACGCCAGGGTGGGTTTAACCGCGACCTTGATACCGGTGGGTGATGGGCTGGCATAGCGCACTTTCCACTAGATATCGTTTCTGCCCCGGGCGGCGAAAGCGTGAGCACGACAGATGTGGCCTTCGGGATTGGGCGCGAGCGGCAGTACGCCCCAGGCACTCAAACTGCGCTGTTCGGCAACGGCCCACACCATCCGATCGCGGTCCAGTGGATGCCCCGCCTGCATGGGGTCGTGACGACGGCAAGGATCACGTCGGCAGGCCTTCCTGGAACCGTTGAACGAGATTGCCACGGATATCGCAGACGACTTCGATAAGGACATGGGAAAAATTCAGGGGTGTCACTGGTTTGCATTATTTCAATTCATTCTATCATTCATGTTTAATGAGCCTGGTTCATGGAAAGTATTGCCAAATGACATTGATAGCCGAGATCAACCACTGGCCGGCACCACGGTGGCCGGTGTGCCGCTCTGCTCGATGCGGGCGAGGATGCTGGCGACATCCGTCAGGGTCGATGTGTCGAGTTGGCCGACGGCCGCGTCGAGATAGGTGCGATCCTTGAGATAGAGACACAGCGTCTCGACGAAGCGGATGCGCAGGTCGTAGAGCGAAGAGCGGGCGTCGAGCACGTCGACCAGATCCCTCAAGCCCAGCGACTCACCCCGAATCGCCGCCTGCAGGAACAGGCTTCCTGACTCCACCGAGCGCTGCAGGGCTTCGATCTGCCGCAGGTCGCCCTGCATGCTTCTCAAGCGTTTGCGGACTTCCTGCTTGGCCAGACGACTCTCGTTCTCCATCGATGCCGTGCCGGCAAGCGCCGTCAGTTGCCCCTGGCGGATGCTGGCGGTCGTGTATCCGCCCTGGTAGAGCGACAGGTTCATCTCCATGCTGGCGGTCAGGTCGCTGCTGGTGCGCAGCGCATCATTACTGTCGGCATCGCTGTAGCCGACGACCAGGTTGAGTTCGGGATAGCGGGAGGCGCGACGCACGTCGGTGTCGATCCTGGCGACACGCTGACGTTCGGCGGCCAGTTGGACCTGGACGTTATCGCCGGTCAGCGCCAGCCAGCTCTCCAGCGGCATGGATTCCGGGAGGATGGCGAGATTTTCCGGCGTATCGATCAGCACCGGATCGAATACCAGTGGCGTACCGGTCAGTCGCTCGAGATCGCTCGACGCGTTGGCCAGGTCGTTTTCCGCCGAGGTCTGGTCGGCAATCGCCTGATCCAGGCGAGACTGGGACTCCAGCAGGTTGATGCGATCGCCGATACCCAGATCGTAGGCGCGCTGCGCCTGACGCTGCTGGAGCACCAGTGATTCCCGCTGCGCGATCAGCAGGCCCAGTTTGCGCGACGCCTGGTAGGCATCGAGGTAGGTCTCGACGACCTTGATCGCCAGGTCCCGCTCGGCGACGGCGACCTGTAGTGTCGCGGCGTCCAGCTGTGCCTGGGCCTTGCCGATTCGACGCCAGCGCTCGAGGCTGAACAGCGGCTGCGTCATGCGCAGCTCCCAACGGGTATCCCGGGTCTTGCCGGCAACGCGGTCGTCGTAGACTTCGTCCGGATAGTCGTCGGGATTGTCGGTGTAGACGTTGTCGGCATCCGTGTATCGATAAGCGGCGTTTGCGTCGAGTCGCGGGCGTAGCCCGGCCTCTGCCATCGGAACTTCCTGGGCCACCGACTGGCTGTCGAGGCGCTGGCTCTGCAGGCCGCTGTCGTAGGTCAGCGCCAGGGCGACGAGTCGCGGCAGAGACGGCAGCGGGGCCGGAGAGCCGACGAGCGATGAGTTTGTCGGCGGCGTGATCTCCAGCGGCTGGGCATATGTCGGCGTGGCCAGAGCCGCCAGGCAGCCGGTCAGGATCCAGGGTCGAATGGACAGCATCACTCTTCTCGCATCGCTCGTGCCAGCATGTCGCTGAACGGTTTGAACACGTAGCTGGCAAAGGTGCGATTCCCTGTCTTCAGCATCACTTCTGCCGGCATGCCGGCCAGCAGTTGCATCGACGAGGTCATCTTGGCATGTCCCTCGTCGGTCACCCGAATGCGTGCCTTGTAGTAGTGCGTCCGCGTCGCCTCGTCTTCGAAGCTATCCGCCGAGACATGGGTAACCTCGCCCTCGATGATGTTGGAGAGACGCTGGTTGAAGGCGCTGAAGCGAATTTCGGCGAGCTGGCCAGCGTGGACGTTGTCGATGTCGCGATCGGGAATTCTCGCTTCGACGACGAATGCCTCGTTCGCCGGGACGACTTCCATGATTGTGTCGCCGGAACGGATGACCGCTCCCAGGGTGTGGACCTGCAACCCGACGACGGTGCCCGAGACGGGCGCCACGATGGCGGTCCGCTGCACCTGGTCGCGCAGGGCGGTTACCCGCTCCTCGGTATCCGTGACCTGGGACTGAACGTCCTTGAGGTCCTCGCCCACGCCCTGATGATATTCCTGCAGACGAATCTCCTTCTGGAAACCGTTCTCGCTGATCTGTGAGCGCAATTGCGCGATCTCGGCAGCGTGCTGCGCGTTCTCCCCCTGGTACTGGAGCACCTGCCGCTCGAGCTCGCGCAGGCGCTGATTGTCCCCCAGCCCCTCCTTGAACAGCGTGCGGTAGTCGGCGGCTTCTCCGGACAGCGAATGGATCTTGGACTGATTCACCTGCCGCAGTCGCTCGAGCCCGGTGATCTGCTCCTGCATCTGATGGGCCTTCTCGTCGAGTGCGGAGAGCGCATCCTTGAGCGACTGGCGACGAACCTGGAACAGCCGCTTCTGGACATCGACCACGGCCTCCACCCGGGGAGAGACGTCGCTCAGCAGGATATCGGGGAATGTCAGTGAATCGCGGTCGCTCTGTTCGGCCAGCAGTCGAACCTCGCTGGCCAGCGCGATGCGGTATTCCGATTCGGTGATGGAGAGCTTGGCCAGCGGCTGGGTATCGTCGAGCACGATCAAGGGATCGCCCGCGTCGACTCGATCACCATCTTCGACCAGGATGCGTTTGACGATACCGCCTTCGAAGTGCTGGACCTTCTTGGTCGAGGTCTCGACGGCGACCGACCCTAGCGCCACGACAGCGACCGCGAGGTCGGCCGTCAGCGACCAGAGCACGAAGCCGCCAAGCGCGAACACCAGGATTCCCAGGCCCCAGCGACGGCTGGCGTCGTCTCTGGTCGGCAACTGGGGTTTGGGGGCGCCGAGTGTCATCGGTGCGGGAGAGGCAGTCGTCATGGCGTCGGCGGCTCCAGTGCCAGGGGTGGGTAGGAGTGTGAGTCGGCGGCCTTGCCGCGGGCGCGCATCCGGATCGAGTGAACGGGGGCGTCACTCTGTCGTGAAGCGTCCGAAGCTGGCGTCGCCGGCTTTCGCGGCGGGGCGCAGGAGATCATGCGGCCCTCCTGCAGCACGAGTACACGATCGACATGGTCGAGAATGGCGGGCGCATGGCTGATGATGAATACCGTGGTGCCCTGGTCCTTGAGCTGCCGCAGACAGTGCAACAGCGCGCGCTCTCCGATGGCATCGAGGTTGGCGTCCGGCTCGTCGAGGACGACCAGAACGGGATTGCCATACAGGGCTCGGGCCAGACCGAGGCGTTGGCGTTGCCCGCCGGAGAGCACGCCGCCGGTGCCGCTGATCCGGGTGTCGTAGCCAGCGGACTGGCGAAGGATCATGTCGTGTACGCCAGCCTTCTGTGCGGCCTCGATGACGCGGGCCGGGTCGATGTCACCGAAACGTGCGATATTCTCGCTGATGCTGCCGTCGAACAGCTCGACGTCCTGCGGTAGATAACCGATGAAAGGGCCCAGTCGTTCTCGTGGCCACTGTCCGATATCGGTCCCTCCGATCCTGATGCAGCCGCTCTGGGCGGGCCAAACGCCCAGCATGACGCGGGCGAGCGTCGATTTCCCCGCGGCACTGGGGCCGACGATGGCGATGTGTTCGCCAGGGTTGGCTGTCAGGCTGAGCTCCCACAGTGTCGGTTGCGTGTCGCCGGGCGGGGTCGCCGTGACCGTTTCGAGCGCCAGCCGCCCGACTGGCGGTGGCAGTGGCATGCGCTGGGGTTCGCCTGGCACCGCGACGAGTAGCGCCTGGAGTCTGGCGTGCGCCGTGCGTGCCGCGACGAAGCCTTTCCAGCCACTGATCATCTGGTCGATGGGCGCCAGGGCACGACCCATCAGGATGGAGCCGGCGATCATCATGCCGCCCGTCAGGCTGCCCTCGATCACCAGATAGGCGCCGAGCCCCAGAATCAGCGATTGGAACATGACCCTTAGCGTTTTCGACACGTTGCTGAGGACACCGGCCCGGTCGCTGGCGCGGGACTGGTTGACGAGATAGTCGTGGTGCTTGTCCCGCCAGCGGGCGAGCAGATGGGGCAGCATCCCCATGGCCTGGAGCACTTCGGCATTGCGCAGGTTGCTCTGGGCCAGGTCCTGGGACTGGACGTGCTCCCGGTTGGCCTCGTTCAGCAGCGACTGGGTGCTCTTCTCGTTGATCCAGGCCAGCATCAGCAGCACGCAGGCGGCGACGGTGGCGAAGCCCCCGAACCAGGGATGGAACAGCGCCAGAATGGCGATGTAGACCGGTATCCAGGGCGCGTCGAAGAAGGCGAACAAACCGTTTCCGCTCAGAAACTGGCGTAACGTCGTCAAGTCGTTGAAGGGCTGGGCCGAGGGCTTGCCTGGAACTAGCAAGGCCCGCTTGAACGTGGCCTGATAGAGGCGCTCGTTGATCTGCATGTCGAGCCGGTTGCCGACCCGGACCAGGATTCGCGAGCGCACCAGCTCCAGCGAGCCCATCACGACAAACAGAAACATCACCACCAGTGTCAACATCATCAGGGTTTCGGGGCTGCGCGTCGTGATGACTCGATCATAAACCTGCAGCATATAAATCGATGGCGCGAGCATCATCAAGTTGATGAACATGCTGAACAGCAAGATGAAAAGAAAAGCACGGCGACTATTGGAAAGCGCCTTCTGCAGATCGGACTTGTCGTCGGTTTTGGCCACGGTTCTGTCTCTTGTGACATCATTTCGGAAAGTGGCGTCGAACACTGTTGGTACTTTCAGCATGCGGAAATTGTGAGGAAGTTTACAAGCGCGTTTTTGGCCGGTTTCTTTTTCTACGGTTTGACGTCATGATCGCCGTTTTGCATATTGTATTTTGTTTTTTAATCGCTTTTTTTGAGACATGCTATTTTTAATGATGGAGATGAAAAACGTGGTTCAGTAAAAATGGAGAGGTGTATTAAAGACAGTGTGCGCGTTTTTCATGATTTTTTGATATGACAATTTAATGCTGCTGTCTGATATTTTTCATTGTTGAATTTTTTTGTAAACCTGCCTTTTGTGGTGCAGGAGAAAAGATGTTGGCAAGTCGGTGAAAGCGCATCGGAAATAGACTGATATCAGATCGGTCGTGAATTTTTTCTCGTCAAATTCGTTTTCGAAGTTTTAGAAGTTTCAACTTTGCGTCGACAGCTAGAAGCGATAGCTTGCGACCGATAAGACTTTGGTCCTGAGTTTCGTTGTTCATACCCACTACGACAGGAGTTTCCCGCCAGTACCCATACGGGGTGCCGGCATCGTGTCTGCACGCGCCTGGCGAGCTTCTGTCATCCCTGGCTCGTCACATAACCACCATCACAATGCGTAGGGGCTCTATACATGTTCACGTTATCCGTCATCGATGCCCAGACCGGAGCCGTCGTCGAGTCGTTGGCACAGGGGTCTGCCATCACTCGTGCCCTCCTTGGCGAGAATCACCGGCTCGAGGTGACGCCCGTCGACAGTGGCGGTTTCGTCGCCAGCGACGTTGCCGCGATCTCCCTGACGGTAACCCACGCCACGGGTGGCCCACTGGAGTTGATGGCCACCGAGAGCCCCTATCGGTTCCTCCTGCCTTCGGACCTGGACCGAGGGTTGACCAATCTGATGCTGGATGCACAGGACGCCAACGGCCAACTGCTGGCCGGGAGCGAGCAATCGACCGACATCGAGATCGTCAACGAGCAGGGGTGGTCGGGCGACGGTTTTACCTTGCAGGGTGAATCGCTGATACCGGACGATGGCGCCTCGATCGCCGATACCGTGGTTCGTGACCCTTCCAACCCTGAAACCACGGCGGCCGCCGGGGCCGATGGGTTGTGGAACGGCTCGAGCGGCCCGGGCTATCTCGACATGGGGGGGCAGATCGGGGATGCGGCCTATTTCGAGGTGCAGGTCGAGACGGCCGGCACCTACGAACTGGATGTCCGGTATGCCGGAAGCAGCGCGAGCGGCGCCTCGCGCCCGATGTCGGTGCTCGTCGATGGCGTGGCACAGGGGAGCCTGGATTTTCCGTCGACCGGCTCGGGTACCGCGGGATGGGAGACCTGGCAGCACGCCAAGCTGACGTTGACCCTGGACAGCGGCGCCAATGTCATCCGCCTCCAGAACCTGGTGGGTGGCGGCCCCAATATCGATGTCCTGACGCTGACGGCGATAGCCGTGGACGAGGTGCCGACGTCGCTGGTGATCCAGGCGGAAGACCCCGGCCAGGTCTCCATCGTCGACAGCGGCGCCACCAGCAGCGGCTCACTGACACGAGTGGTGGATAGCGAGCATCCCGATGCGCTCGGCAACGTGGGGGCGGGGGCCCTGGGCGGGGGCTATGTCGATTTCGGTACCGACGCGGGGGACGCGGTCACTTTTCATGTCGCACCGGATGACGTCGGCATCTATACCGCTACCATTCGTTACGTCAACGGTGGTACGGGCGATCGCCCACTGCTGGTGTCGGTCAACGGTTCGGAGCCGACCCTGGTGTCGTTTCCGCCGACTGGTTCCTGGACCAATTGGAGCGAGGTCAGCATATCGGTACCGCTCTCCCAGGCAGACAACACGCTGACCCTGACACTGCCGTCGACGGCGCAGGGCGGCGTGCCCAACGGCCCCAACATCGATCAGATCAGCTTCGACTATGTCGAGGCGCTCCCGGCGGATCCCACGCTGGTGTTCTCGATCGAAGGGGAGGCGCTGGCGATCGACGATGGCTCCTCCGCCGCCGATACCGTGGTACGCGATGCCAGCAACCCCGAGCCGACTGGTGGCGGGGCCGATCGTCTGTGGGGGGAGTTTACCGGTACCGGTTATCTGGACATGGGCTCGCAGGTGGGGGACGCGGGCTCGTTCACGGTCAACGTCGCCGAGGCGGGCACTTATCTGCTGACGATTCGCTATGCGGCAAGCGGCGTGAACGCCCGCCCGATGGCGCTATCGGTGGACGGCGAGCCCCAGGGGACGATCGCTTTCGCTTCGACGGGGCTCAGTAGCGCGGGGTGGGAAAACTGGACGGAGACCACGGTCGAGATCGATCTCGGCGCCGGCGACAACGTGGTCAGACTCGCCAACATCGGCAATCTCGGGCCCAATATCGACAACCTGTCGATTCATACGCTGCCGGACGGCGGCGGTGACCCGGCCCCGGAGCCGGGAGATCGCTTCGAGGTCAAGATCAACTTCCAGCCCAGTGGGACGTCGACGCCGGATGGCTACATCGCCGATACGGGACAGGCATTTGGGCAGCAGTCACTGCAGGTCAATGGACAGACGTTCCAGTACGGTTGGGTAACCGCGGCATCGATTGCCGACGGAACCGCCAACGGCACGACGCCGATGGCGATCGCAGGGCAGGACGGCGATGCCCTCGGCAATCGCGGCGGCTCGCTGCCCGATGTCGATCCGCTGCAGGCGACCTATGCCGGCTTCGACAAACCCGGTTACAGCCAGGCCGCCGGCTGGGAAATCGAACTGGAAGATGGCTACTACGAGGTCACGATCTCCATCGGCGACAGCGGTGGCGCCTACGACAGCGTCAACCTCATCAACGCCGAGGGAGAAGCGTTCAACACGCCCTTCGCCTCGATGCGGCCGGACGGTTTCCCGGCGGACGGCGATCCGACCAACGATAGCGACGGTTACCGCTCCAGCCTGGTCACGCGGATCGTTCAGGTGACCGATGGCCGTCTGACCCTGGATTCGATCGGCGTCGGCAGCGACAACACCGAGATCCAGTACATCGAGATCCAGTCGCTGCCGGATCTGACCCCCGAGGACGATCGTGAAGCGCCGGCGGACTACGCGTTCTTCACCGACCCCAGAGCGGTGGCCGGGGTCGGGCAGCAGCAGGTGGAGGTTCATCTCCAGGCCGACGATGGCACCCTGCCGGTGGGCATCGACCCCACCTCCGACTTCTTCATCGGTATCTCGGTCGTCGAGGGGCGCGGCGGGGCGTTGCTGGAGAGTCTCAACGACGGTTCGGTGAAGCTCTTCAACACCGTGACCGGTGAAGCGGTGGCCTTCAACATCAATACCACTGGCGGTTTCGATTCTCTGACCATCTCACCGGTGGAGGAACTCGACGAGTACACCAGCTACACGCTGGTGATCGATGGCTTCAAGGATCGCGGCGACAATAACGATCCCAGCGCGCCCACCCGGGAATTCCAGAAGTTCACCACGACGTTCGTCACAGGAGGCGAACCCGCCGTCCAGGATAGTGAGGTGGCCTTCGACACCAGCGTGGAGTTGAACGGGGCCGAAGATGGCGCCTACCTGTTCAGCTCCATCACCATGTCTCCCGATTACTCCAAGATCTACGTCTCGACGCTGGGCGGCGAGATCAAGCGGTTCGACGTCGATCCGATGACCGGTGGGCTCTCCAACGAGCAGACCCTGGCGCTGGACTATTTCCAGACCGACGCCGGAGCCCGGGGCATCGTCAGTCTGACCTTCGACCCCACCGATCCCAATGTGTTGTGGGTGACCGACAACTACCCCATCCCGTTGACCGGGCGCGACAACGGCGTGCCGGATTTCAGCGGGCAGGTCAGCAAGATCACGATCGACGACACCGATGCGACGTTCTCCGGCGTGGCGGAAACCTACATCACCGGTCTGCCGCGCTCCAACGGGGATCATGTCACCAATAGCTTGGTGTTCCATGCCAATCCGGCATTCGACGCCGAGACCAATCCCGACGTGCCGCCTTACCTGCTGTATGTCTCCCAAGGCGCCAATACCGCCATGGGCGGCGATGACAGCGCCTGGGGCAACCGGCCCGAGCGGCTGCTGAACGCCGGCGTACTCGAGATCGATCCCTACCGGGATGCGCCGGCGGGCGGCTTCGACGTGTCGACCGAGCCGTTGCCGACGGACGGCTCCAACACCCGCTACGAAGACGACGACGGCGACCTCAAGAACGGTCCCATCGATATGGGGGGCGGCCAGTATCTGGTCTTTGCCGAGAACGGTACCGCGACGATGCAGGACGCCAACGGCAACGTACTGATCGACTATTACGACCCGTTCGCCCCGGACGCGGTGCTCAAGGTCTATGCGACCGGCATCCGCAACGCCTACGACCTGGTCTGGCACTCCAATGGCAACCTGTATGCGCCGACCAACGGCTCCGCGGCCGGGGGTACCACGCCGGACGATCCGTCGACCGCCTATAACGAGGGGTTGATCAACGTGGGTATCGAGGACGATTGGCTGTTCCGGGTGGAGCAGGGCGGATACTACGGGCACCCCAACCCGCTGCACGATGAGTACATCCTCAACGGCGGTAACCCGACCACTGGCACCGATCCCAACGAGACGGACGAGTATGCCGTCGGCACCAATCCCGATAGCAACTACCGAATCGACGACGCCTACTCCTTGGGGACCAATCGCTCGCCCAACGGGGCGATCGAGTACACCAGCAATGTGTTTGGCGCAACGCTGGATGGCAGTCTGCTCTTCGTCGAGTACTCCGGGGGCGACGATATTCGATGGATCTCGCTGGATGAGAACGGCAACGTGTCGAGCGACAACGTGCTACGGGACGTGAACGGCAATGTCATCAAGTATGTCGATCCGCTGGACATCATCGAGAACCCGCTGACCGGCCAGCTCTACCTCATGACCCTCAATCGCAGCACGGGTGAGAGCCAGGTCGTGCGCCTGGATCCCGTGCCTGGCGATATCATTGATCCCGGTGAAGGAGATGTCGAATTGACTACTATTGCCACCATCCAGGCCGAGGACGAGTCCCTGGCCGTCATCGCCTCCGGCGCCGGTGCCCAGATCGTGATTCGTGATGGAGACACGCCGGAACCCACCCCCACCAACCCACCCTACGGCATCCGACCGGGCGCCTTCGGAATGGACGGCAACACCGACTATAGTGACGGCACCGTGGGCGGCTACGCCGATTTCGGTTCGACCACGGCCGATTTCATCACCTTCAACGTCGATGTGAGCGCCGCCGATGCCGGCGATGCGGTGCTCAGGGTGCGCTACGCCAACGGCGGAACGGCAAACCGGCCACTGGAAGTCTTCGTCAATGACGAGAGCGTAGGCATCTTCGCCTTTGCACCTCCGGTCGGCGTCAGCGGTAACGCGGCCTGGAATACCTGGCAGACGCTGGACATTCCGGCCGAACTGCTGGCTGGCGCCAACTCGGTCCGCTTGCAGGCGATCACCAATACCGGCCCCAACATCGATCAGTTGGAAGTCCTGATCGAGGACACGACCCCGGGGTACGCGGTTTACGAGGCCGAGACGGCAGTGCTGCAGGGCGGCGCCATCGTCGTGCCCGCGACGCAGAGTGATCGTGACGCCTCGGGAACCGGTTTCGTGGACTTCGTCGGCAGCGGCGATCAGAGCATCACCTGGAACGTGGAGGTCGACCAGAGCGGTGTCTACGAGGTGGCTTTCCGATACTCGCTGACCACGGGGAAAGCCGACCGTCCCTTGGGGTTGACGGTCAATGGCGTCAACTATCCGACCGTCAACTTCCCCGCGGAGAGCCAGACGGTGAGCGACTGGGTCTATCAGACCGTCGAGATGAACCTGATCCAGGGCAGCAACTCGATCACGGTGACCGCGCCCAACGGAGTCGGGCCGGACATCGACTCGCTGGAAGTGCCCGACGAACCGTCGGCCGTTCCCAGCAATGGCGAGATCAGCGTGGTCAGCACCGACCCGGCCTTCTTCAGCGATCGTCTCGCCTTCAATTACCTCGAGGACAATGACGCCACCAGCTCTTCTCCGGTACCCCGCGAATACAAGGACAGCGGTTCGGTCGTCATCACCAACAACGGCACCGGCGAGCTGTCGGTGAGCAGCATCACGTTGAGCGGTCCCTTCAGGCTGGCGGACGCGGATGCGCTGAACGATCTCCGACTGGCACCAGGGCAGTCCGTCGAGGTGGGCGTGCTCTTCGATCGTGCCGCCTACACGCCACCGACCAGCAACGCTGCCGATGGCGTGTTCGAAGGGGTGATGACCGTCATCTCGGACGACGTCGACCAGCCGGTGACCGAGATCCAACTGGCCGGGTTCTGGCAGGCGCGTGACGAAGGCGGCTGGGAGCCCAACCTCAACGAGATCTGGCGAGTGTTCGGTTTCGGCAACCACATCGATGGGCTCTCGACGCTGGACGGCGGCGGCCAGTCGGTGTTGCAGAACTTCGATCTCTACCAGGCGGTCAACGATCAGGAGGTGCTGTCGCGCTACTGGCAGATCGCCGACGGTGTCGAATCGGCGACCGTCACCCAGTTGGCGGCGCTGCACGGCTACAGCGGGGCACTGCTGGCGCTTCACGCGCCGGGCGACAAGTCGGCCCGGACCGCGCTGAGCAACCACGATAGCCTCTACAGCCAGTCGTTCCTGCCGCAGATCGCCAACGGCGACTACGCGACAGCGACCTTCGATCGGGGTCGGATTCCCGATGGCTGGGCCGGCGACGACATCTTCGGCATCTCGGTCGCCAACCTCTCGACCGATCCGTCGCTCAACCCGTCCGGGGGCGGCACGCCGCCGGCGGAGGATGCGGGCATCGAACGTGGCTACACCGTGCGCGTGTTCCAGGCCTACGACACGGTCGGTAACGCCATCTCCAACACCTATTTCGTGGTCATGGATTACACCGGCATCAACTACGACTACAACGACAACGTCTTCTTGATCGAGGGCATCCAGCCGGCGACGCGGACGCCCTTCAACGAGACCGGCACGCCCTGGACCGTCGACAACGAAGGTCTGACGCTGGACGCGGCGCTGTTCGACGAGGGGGCGCCGCACCTGACCTACGAGGATTCCAGCGAGACCCAGTTGGGTACCCACTTCCGCGAGGGCGGGGTGGACGTTCAGGGTAACGGCGATGCCATCGGCTGGATCGAGAACGGCGAGTGGGTCGAGTACACGCTGGAGGTGAACCAGGCCGGCGTCTTCGATCTCTCCTTCCTCTCGGCGCTGGGTGCGCAGAGCGGCGCGGCACGCTCCATCACCGCCACCTTCGACGACGGCGGAGGGGTCTACGAGGTCGCCACCGTGGGTGTCGATTTCACCGGCGGCTGGAATACCTTCGCGCCCACCGCCAGCCAGCAGGTCACGCTGGAGGCAGGCGTGCAAACCCTGCGGCTGACCTTCAGCGGTGGGGCGCAGAATCTGGAGTCCTTCAGCCTGGCGCCTGCCGCCCAGTTGGCATTCAATGCTTCGGGGACGCCGTGGGTCGTCGACGACGGGCTGACGTTGAACGCCGGGTTCTACGATGAAGGCGGTCCTGAAGTTGCCTACCACGATAGCAGTGAAGCGCAGTTGGGTGACAACACCAGAAACGAGGGGGTCGATCTGCGCGACAACGGCAATTCGATCGGCTCGATCGCCAACGGCGAGTGGGTGGAGTACACCATCGACGTCGCCACGGCCGGAACCTACCAACTCTCGTTTGCCGCGGCCACGATGTCCAACGGTCGCACCGTCACCGCCAGCGTCGAGCAGGACGGCGCGACCTATACCAGCGCTGCCCCTCATGCCGTGATCAACACCGGTGGGTGGAACAACTATCAGGCCAACGACGGCATCGAGCTGGATCTGGTGGCTGGCGAGCAGACGCTCCGGCTGACCTTCAACGGCGGCGCGATGAACCTGCAATCGTTCACGCTGACCCCGGAGAACACTGCGGCGACTACCTCTCCAATGGCATCGACAATGGTGGCGAGCGAGGGCGATTCGAGCCTGATGCAGACCATGGAGCCCGAAGGGACTATACCCAGCGACGATGTCGCCGTGGCAGGTGTCGATCATCCGGATACGGTAGGCGTGGCCTGAGGCCTTTCCCGGTCCGCCGATCGGCCGGATATTTGCCCGGCCTGAAAACCAGATACCGGGCAGGCGACTAGCCGGACCGGTAGGCGTGGGGCATTTCGGCCAGAATACCGCGACCGCCGGACAGGGTGAGGGCAAGATCCTGGAGACAGTCCCAGATGGGAAGCGCGATGGCGCCCTTGATGGCCAGGTCGATACGCTGGGAGAACAGCAGCAGTTTGTGCAAGCGTCGCTGCGGCAGCCGTTTGAGTGCCTGCTGATAGCCGGGGCGGCGCTTCTCGGGAATTATCGGCCGCTGCGCCTTGCAGGCGTGTTCCAGACTCTGGCCCTGATCCAGGTGCTGGAAGATCGACAGCAGAATTCGCAGCTCTCGTGTCAACGCCCACAAGATGACGGGCGCTTCGATGCCTTCCTGGCGTAGGCCGCGGACGATTCGCACCACCCGGTCGCGATCGCCTTTCAGGCAGGCATCGGAAAGCGTGAAGACGTCATAACGCGCGCTACTCTCGACCCCGTTGGCGATGGCGGCTGCATCGAGACGTGCATTCGGGGGCAGCAGCAAGGCCAGCTTCTGCAGTTCCTGGTCGGCGGCGAGCAGATTGCCCTCGGTGCGCTCGCCGAGAAGGCGGGCCGCCTCCATGTCCATCGTGAAGCCATAGCGGTTGGCACGGTCGCGCATCCAGAACCCCAGGCGCTGATGATCCACAGGCCACACCGGAACGAATAGTCCCAGTTTGTCGAGCGTCTTGAACCACTTGCTCGACTGTGCCTTGCGATCGAGTCGCTGACTGGACAGCAGCAGCACATTGTCGCTGCCACTGGCCTGTTCGGCGTAGGCTTCCAGGGCCTTGCCGCCTTCCTGGCCCGGGGACTGTCCTCCGAGCCGCAGTTCGATTAGCTTGCTCGAGGCGAAGAGCGAGAGGCTGGAGGCCGACTCCAGCAATTGCGTCCACTGAAAGCCCGACTCGACGTGCATGACTTCCCGCTCCTCGACACCTCGCTCGCGCGCGACACGACGAACGGCGTCACAAGCCTCGAGGTGTATCAGCGGCTCGTCTCCAGCGATCATTATCACTGGCGGCAGGCGCTTTTTGAGCGACTCTTCCAGCTTGTCGGGAAAGACCTTCATGGTGTCTCGAGTGCGTCCAGCCGATCGATCAACTGAGTGGCCGCGTCGCGTCGCAATTGCTTGATGGCATCGGTGCGCGCCTCTTCGCCGGAATAGATATCATCGGTGGAGAGCAGCACCGTCGTCGACACCTCGAGCTGCTGCTGGTTGAGCAGGTAGGCGCTGTCCGAGACGCGCTGGACCGAGAACGGGGCGGTCAGGGTGATCGATGTCTCCCGGCTGCCGGAATCGGATCGCGTCAGCCGATTCTCGCCAATCCTCTCATCGCCGAGGTTGACGCGCAGGTCGGCATTCTCCACGACCCGCGTGCCAGCGCTCTCGAGCGAGCGGCGGACTTCCTCGCTGAACGGGGAGACGTTGGCGTTGAGGCTGAGCTCCGAAATGCCCAGGGCCGGCTGATGCAATCCACGGAGCTGGAAGCCGCAGCCGGCCAGCACGGTCAGCGATACGGCCATCAGGCCGGCCAGAGCGGTGCGACGCATCATGAAAAGCTCCTATTCACATGACGGCACTGCTTCCGCAGTGCCAGGTGGGATTCAGTGCCGACCCGTGGGGTAGCCGATATCCCGGACATCGGTATACCGGTAGACGACCCTTCAGTTGGCAACGACATTGACCAGTTTACCGGGGACGACGATCACTTTGCGCACGTTCTTGCCTTCGATATGACGCTGGACGTTCTCCTCCGCCAGAGCGAGGGACTCCACCGTGGCCTTGTCGGCCTCTGCCGGCACGTCCAGTCGGGCGCGCAGCTTGCCGTTGACCTGCACCACCAGCTCCACGCTGGCCTTGACCAGGGCATCCGCGTCCACCGTCGGCCAGGCAGCGTCGATGACCGGTTCCTGATGCCCCAGCGACTGCCACAGTGCATGGCAGGCATGCGGCGTGATCGGTGCCAGCAGCAGAACACAGGCTTCGATGGCTTCGCGGCTGACGGCGAGACCCTGCGGTGTTGTGGTGTCGTCGAAACGCCCCAGCGCGTTGGTCAGTTCCATCACCGCGGCAATGGCGGTATTGAAGGTGGTCCGACGGCCAATGTCGTCTCCGGCCTTGGCGATGGTCTCGTGGGTCTTGCGACGCAGATCCTTCTGGATATCGCTCAGCGCGCCAACTTCCAGGGGCGCCGGCGTTCCCGTCGAGACGTGATCGGCGACTAGTTTCCACAGCCGCTTGAGGAAACGATGCGCTCCCTCGACGCCGGAATCCGACCACTCGAGAGACTGTTCCGGCGGTGCGGCAAACATCATGAACAGTCGAACGGTGTCGGCGCCGAAGCGATCGATCATCGCCTGCGGATCGACGCCGTTGTTCTTCGACTTGGACATCTTCTCGATGCCGCCCATCTCGACCGGCTGGCCGTCGCTGGACAACCTGGCACGGATCGGACGGCCCTTGTCGTCGCGCTCGACTTCGACGTCGGCGGGATTGAACCACTCCTTGCCGCCATTCGCGGTGTCGCGATAGAAGGTCTCGGCGATCACCATGCCCTGGGTCAGCAGACGCTGGAAAGGCTCGTCGCTGTGAACCAGTCCCTCGTCGCGCATCAGCTTGTGGAAGAAGCGGGCGTAGAGCAGGTGCAGGATCGCGTGCTCGATACCGCCGATGTAGAGATCCACCGGCAGCCAGTAGTCGGCACGCTCGTCGAGCATCGCTGCCGGATTGTCGGCGCAGCAAAAGCGGGCGTAATACCAGGAGGACTCCATGAAGGTGTCGAAGGTATCGGTTTCGCGGGTCCAGCCGTCGCCGAGGTCGTAGAATGCTGGCATCTTCTTCAGCGGCGAGCCGGAGGCATCGACCTCGACTTCCATCGGCAGCGCCACCGGCAACTCGTCGTCGGTCAGCGGTACGGTCTGACCTTCGGGGCCATACTTGATCGGGATCGGTGCCCCCCAGTAACGCTGGCGGGCGACGCCCCAGTCGCGCAAGCGGTAGTTGATCTTGACCTTGCCACGTCCCAGCGATTCCAGCCTGGCGGCGATGGCATCGAACGCGGCTTCGAAGTCGAGCCCGTCGAACTCGCCGGAGTTGATCAGGTTGCCGTGCTCGACGAAGGCGGCGGCGGACAGGTCCGGCGCCTGCCCGTTTTCATCGGCGATGACGGGTGCGATCGGCAGCGCGTACTTGGTCGCGAACTCCCAGTCGCGCTGATCGTGGGCGGGAACGGCCATGACCGCGCCGGTGCCGTACTCCATCAGCACGAAATTGGCGACGAAGATCGGCACGTTGTGGCCGGTCAACGGATGGATGGCGTGGAAACCGGTGTCGCGGCCACGCTTCTCCATGGTCGCCAGCTCGGCTTCGGAGTTACCGCCCTGCTGGCACTCGAGCAGGAACTCGGCCATGGCTGGATCGCGTTCAGCGGCGCGCTTGGCCAGCGGATGGCCGGCGGCGACGGCGACGTAGGTCACACCGAAGAGGGTGTCGGGGCGCGTGGTGTAGACATCGAGGCGCTGATCGAGGCCGTCGACGTCGAAGGAGAGTTCGACGCCGCGGGATCTGCCGATCCAGTTGCGCTGCATGGTCTTGACCTGCTCGGGCCACTCGACCTCGTCGAGATCGGCCAGCAGTTCATCGGCGTAGTCGGTGATCTTGAGGAACCATAGCGGGATCTCCTTGCGCTCGACCCGAGCGCCGGAACGCCAGCCGCGACCGTCGATTACTTGCTCGTTGGCGAGCACGGTCTGGTCGACCGGATCCCAGTTGACCGTGGACATCTTCTTGTAGACGACGCCTTTCTCGACCAGCTTGGCGAAAAACCACTGCTCCCAGCGGTAGTAGTCGACGTCGCAGGTGGCGAACTCGCGGTTCCAGTCGTAGGCGAAGCCGAGCGCCTTGAGCTGGCCGCGCATGTAGTCGATGTTCTCGTAGGTCCACTTGCCCGGTGCGACGCGGTTCTTGATCGCCGCATTCTCGGCGGGCATGCCGAAAGCGTCCCAGCCCATCGGCTGCAGCACGTTCTTGCCCTGCATGCGCTGGAAGCGCGTCACCACGTCGCCGATGGTGTAGTTGCGCACATGGCCCATGTGTAGCTTGCCGCTGGGATAGGGGAACATCGACAGGCAGTAGAACTTCTCGCGCGTCGATTCCTCGACGGCCTTGAAGCTCTGATGCTGGTTCCAGTATTGCTGGGCGGCGTTTTCGATCGCTTGCGGGTTGTACTGTGCGTCCATCGGTTCGGTCAGGCACCTTGCGTTCGGCGTGTGGGAGCGCCAGAGTCCCCGCGAAAAGCTATACTCATCGCAGACGAAAAGAGCGGGGTCGGCTTGATTTTTCAGGCCCACAAGCATACCCCAGACCCGCTGTTGCAGGTAGGGCCTGGGGGCGAGGCTCGCGCAACGAGGTTCTGCGATGAGCTGCACGGAATTCGACTGGCATCGAATTCCGCCAACGCCAGATAAAGGGGATAGCCATGGATGAGCAACAGCCACGACCCGAATCGCGTTCGCGTCTCAGTGAGGCCTACGAACGCATCCTGACTCGCCTCAAGGACGGCGGAGGAGAGCTCTCCTGGGAGAGCTTCCAGCACGAACTCGACGAGGCAGTGGCGTTCGAGTCCGAATTCGAGGAGTTCACCAAGGACGAAATGGCACTGCTTCGGGCCTGGGTCGAGCGTGACATGCGCGACTTCCGCCAGTTTCTCGCCAAGGGCGGCGAAGGTGTCGCGACCTGGCTGGGCATCGATCTCGGCGTGCTGTCGCGTCGGGTCAGCGAGGCGCTGTTCTCGATTGCCGATCGCACCACCATCGATCGTGAGCGTTTCGATGACGACCTTGAGGCGGCCCGTGCCGACTATACGGCCGGCGAGGTGGCGCTGCCGGGACGCATGAGCTGCGTGCACTGTGGCGCGGTCGTCCTGCTCGACCAGGTGT
Source organism: Salinicola corii (assembly GCF_008298015.1). GTDB lineage: Bacteria > Pseudomonadota > Gammaproteobacteria > Pseudomonadales > Halomonadaceae > Salinicola > Salinicola corii. The sequence goes on from NZ_VTPX01000006.1 coordinate 34,042, forward strand.
CGCGGCTGGATGCCTGTCACGCCTGCGGCCACCGCTACTTCCAGCGTGATTCAGGCGTCGCCCAGGCCGATCCTGACCACGGGCAGCCGTAGCGTGCGAGCGGGGATGCCGTCGTACGGCCCCCCGCGAGACCGGAGACTCCTGGGAACATTCGGCATCGACATAAGTCGTAACGGCATTCCACGCTGAAATCGACGAGGGACCAGATCGTGCCGAAGTCAATCCTCCCGTGGCGACGGGGTCTGCTGGCCATCGGCCTGTTGGCCGGGTTTTGCGACCCGCTTCGGGCCGATGCGCTCACCCGCGACGCCGAGTCCATGGCGAGGGCCGGATGCCCTGACTGGTTACCGCGCGCTACCCGATGTTATAGCGGCCAGGATACTCATGGCGCCTATTACTGGATCGCGATCCCCGACGGCTGGAACCATAAGCTGGTGCTCCACAGCCACGGCGGTCCACGCCCCAACGCCCCTCGGCCCGACGATCCGCTCGATATCGATCTGCGTCAGTACGACGTGATGGTCCGGGAGGGTTATGCCTGGGCCGGGTCCAGCTACCGGCGCGGCGGCTACGGCGTGCGAATGGCGGCCGAGGATACCGATTATCTGCGGCGGCTTTTCGTCGAACGCTTCGGCCAGCCCGATCGCATCTACCTCCATGGGCAGTCGTGGGGAGGCAATGTGGCGGCCAAGGCCATGGAGCTCTACGGCACGGATGCGGAGGGTCGGCACCGGTACGATGGGGCGTTGCTGACCAGCGGCGTACTGGGGGGTGGCACTCAAGCCTATCAGTTTCGCGCCGATCTGCGGGCGGTCTATCAGTACTACTGTGCCAACCATCCCTACCCCGGCGAACGGCAATACCCCTTGTGGGAGGGGTTGCCGAAGGGAAGCGACATGACCCCGGAAGCGCTCAACGCGCGGGTCGACGCGTGCACGGGCGCCGGGCTGCCGGCCGAGCAGCGCACGCTCGTTCAGCAGCGGACGCTGAACAATATCGTCGATGTCGTGCGGATTCCGCCCGGCACGCTGAAGGCACACATGCGCTGGTCGACGTTCCTGTTCCAGGACATGGTCGAGCAGCAGCTCGACGGCGCAAGCCCGTTTTCGAATCGCGGCGTGCGCTACCGTGGCTCGAGCAACGACGACGCACTCAACAAGGGGATCTCGCGATTCGACGGGGATGCCCGGGCGGTCGAGAAACTAGGCGAGGATGCCGGGCTCACCGGCATGACCGATATTCCCACGGTGACCATGCACGCGATCGACGATCCGATCATCTTCGTGGAGAACGAGTGGCTCTATCGGCGGGCACGCGAAGATAGCGGGACCGCCGACAGCCTGGTCCAGATCTATACCGACGAAGCGGTGCACAGCAAGCTCTCCACGCCGCAGTATGCCGCTGCACTGGAGGCGCTGGACCGCTGGGTGGAGCGCGACCGCAAGCCCACCCCGGAGGCGATCGCCCGCTACTGCGAGACGCGGGAAGCCAGTGTCTACGATGGGGGCTGCCATTTCGACACGGATTACGAGGTGGCCGACTGGCGCGCCAGGGTCTATGCCCGCCAGCCTTGAGCGCGCGTTTCGCGATCTAGAGGTCTAGAGTGCGGGTTGCACGTCTGGCTTGGATGGTCGCTGCCACTCGGCCTCGTCGGCGTCCAGCGCCCGGTGCGACGACTCCGGCAGGCGCAGCCCACCCCACATCGCCAGTAGCGTGATCGCGATCAGGTAGATCGCGGGCGACAGGTTGTTGCCAGTGCGGTCGATCAGCCAGGTCGCGACCAACGGCGCCGTGCCGCCGAAGATCGTGTAGGAGACGTTGTAGCAGAGCGCCGAGGCGGTATATCGAACGCGCGTCGGGAACTGCTCCGACAGCAGCACCGCCGTCACCACGCCGCAGATTACCGCGCCCACCGCCATCAGCATCGCCCCGATCAGCGATGCCCACCACTCGCCACTGCCGGCCAGCGTATAGGCGGGGAAGACCGCCCCGATGAGGCACGCCCCGGCGGTCAGTATCGTCTTGCGGCGCCCGACTCGGTCGGCATAGCGTCCGATGAATGGACACAGCGCCGCGGCAAAGAGCAGCGCGACGAGGCTGGCCAGCAGCGCCGTGGTGCGAGAGGCGTCGCCGACCACCTGCATGTAGGTCGTGAAGTAGGTCGTGAACATGTAGAACGACAGCGCCGTTACTGAGATGAAGGCGCTGAGGCTGACGATGGTGGCGCCGTGGGTGCGGACGGTCTCCTTCAGCGGTGCCTGCGGCACGGCATGCTGGGCTTTCAGGGCCTGGAAGGCGGGGGATTCGTCCAGGCGCAGGCGCATGTAGAGCCCGACCAACCCCAGCGGGGCGGCAATCAGGAACGGCACGCGCCAGCCCCAGGCGTTTAAGGCCTGTTCGGACAGCAGGGCGCTGATGGAGAAGGTCAGCGCCGCCGCGGTGGCGAAGGCCAGAAAGGTCGAGACCGGAACGAAGCTGCCGTAACGGGCCTTGCGGTGGGTCGGCGCGTGTTCCATCACGAAAGCGCAGGCTCCGGCATATTCGCCGCCGGCGGAGAAGCCCTGGACGCAGCGGGCCAGCGCCAGTGCCAGCGGCGCGAACAGGCCGACGCTGGCGTAGGTCGGCAGCACACCGATCAGGGTGGTGGCGCCGGCCATCAGCAGCACGGTGACGGACAGTATGCGCTTGCGTCCGATCCTGTCGCCGAGCATGCCGAAGAAGATGCCGCCCAGCGGACGTAGCGCAAACGAGACCGCGAATACCGCGAATGTCTGCAACAGTGCCAGTGAATCGTCGCCGGGGGGGAAGAAATGCTGTGCGATGATCACGGCCAGAAAGCCGTAGACGGCGAAATCGAACCACTCGACGAAATTGCCGATCGCCGATGCCGCGATCACCTTGCGTAGTGTGGCCAGATCGATATCGGCCGGGGCCAAAGCGGTCGCGTTGTTATTGTTGACCGTTGCCATTGCCAGTCTCCATGGGTTTCGAGCGAAGCTCTCAGCCTAGGGCGACCGGCGAATGACTATCGCCATTCAGGCGACGAGAAGTGTTCTGGCCACGACGCCTCCTGGGCGACAGCCCTCACGCCTGGATACCCAGCTGTTGCCTTGCCCGCTCCAACGAATCTGCCTGTAGCCGAGCGTAGAGTTCGAACTGGTCGTGGACCGGTCGGCCAAGGGCGAGTTCGAAGGCGCTCTGGTTGGATTCGCTGGCATAGGCCTGATGCGGTGCATCGCCCAGGTTCGACTGAAAGATGCCGGCAGCGCTCACCGGCAGGAAATCCTCGTAGGTGATCGGTATGGCTTCGATCCAGTCGGCCGCCATGGCAGCGTCGAGCGAGGATGGCGCCGGCTCTCCCTTGGCCAGCCGCTGGCGGCCGCTCTCGCTGACGCGGTATCGAAAGTAGGCGAGGGCGTCGCGCCGCAGCGTCTGCGGATCGTCGGGAAACGCCGAGAAGCATTCGCTCAACTGACGTTGATGCGCCGTATTGTCGGCAGCGCCCGGTGCCTGACGCGAGCGGGTCAGCAACTCGTCGTAAAGCGCCCGGCCCTTGGGCGTCAGCGCCGCGCCGCGCTGCTCGATTTCGCCGAAGCGGGCGGTATGGGTGCCGCTCTCGTCGCTGGCAGCGAAACGGACCGGCTCTTCCAGTGCCTTGAAGCTGGTCTGGCGCAGCAGGATGGGGCGCTGGCGCCGAGGCGGGCCCTCGATGACCGCCTTGGGCGTGATGCCGTAGCCCGGCATGGCGGCCTGGGCGGCGTCGATATCCAGCGTTCGCGGGGTGAGGTGATTGATGTGTGGCCCGCGGAAGCAGACCACGTCGGCCACGAGACGATGCGCGTCGTGCAGCGCCCGGTAAGTGCCGTGATCGACGGTCGCGTCGCGATGCCAGCGGAAGGTCTCGAGGATTTCGCTCACGAAGCGTTCGGCCTGATCGCTGTCGAATCCGCCCTGGCGTTCGCCGATCGCGACCAGCTCCCTGGCACCGGGCGTGAAGATGTCGCGCTCGGCCAGAATCGCGGCGGCCTGGCGGCGAAGCTCGTCCTCTTCGATCAGTTCCAGGCGCAGCAGCGAAGTGAAGACCCGGAACGGGTTGCGCTTGAGCGATGCCTCATCGATGGGCCGGAATGCGGTGGAGTGAACCGGCACGCCGGCTGCCGACAGGTCGTAGTAGCTCACCGGGAACATGCCCATCAGCGCAAAGACGCGCCTGAGCATCGACAGTTCGTCGGCGGTGCCTACCCGAATCGCACCGTGGCGCTCGACGTCCAGGCGTGACGTTTCGTCGTGGGCGCCAAACTGGGCGGCCAGCGCCGGGTCCGCCTCGAGGGTCCTACGGTTGATGTCGGCGACCAGTTTCAGCAGATCGCCATACTGCGGCACCTCCTGGCGATACATGTCGGACATGGCTTGCGAAAAGGCGCTGCGGATATCGTCGGGGGAGACCAGTGGCAGTGTCATGGCAGACTCGATGACCGGAAATGAAGACCTTCATCCAACGCTATCGGTGCTCTGGAGGCAAGCGACAGGAGTCGGCCTGGAACCAATCGATAAACACGCGTCGCATATTGGAAAAGCGGAAGAAAGTGTAGGGGCAGGAGGGAAGAAGGAAGCGCGGGGTGGCTGACGCTGGGCGGGGGATCGTTTCGAAAAGACGGCGCCGCCACCCACCGGGTTCGAGAAGGAATCCCGGCGGCGTGGCGGCGTCGTCGATGGGTCGTTTCAGGACGACTGGCGCGTCTTCCAGACCAGCGCCGGAGCCAGCAGCAGCAACGAGAGTAGCCAGGTCGGCCAGCTACCGGTGCGAGTGAACGGCGTCAGCCCGGTCATCGGAACGATATCGCCGACGACGCTGGCGGTCGCGAACTGCGGCGCGCGCTCCCGCAGACGGCCCTGATCGTCGATGATCGCGGTCACGCCGTTGCTGGTGGCGCGGACGACGTAGCGACCGTTCTCGAGCGCTCGCAGGCGTGCCATCTGCAGGTGCTGCAACGGACCGATCGAGCGGCCGAACCAGGTATCGTTGGAAACCGTCAGCAGGACGTTGGCGTCTCGCGCCCGCTCGGCGACCAGATCGGGATAGACGATCTCGTAGCAGATGGCGCTGCCGATGGCGACACCGTGGGTCAGGATCGGCGGCTGAGAATCCGCCCCGGCGGTGAAGTCCGACATCGGCAGGTCGAAGAAATCGATGATCCCGCGCAGCAGGAAATCGAGCGGCAGGAATTCGCCGAACGGCACCAGATGGCTCTTGCGATACTCGCCGCGGACATCGCCGACACCGGTAATCGCATTGTAGTAGCGCCCCGCTTCGTCACGCTGGACGATACCCGTCAGCAGCGAGGTCTCCGGCGGCAGCGTCGACTGCAGGCGGGCCATGAACGGGCGGGCCTGGCGCTCGAACATCGGCAGCGCGGTCTCCGGCCACACGATGATGTCGACATCGTCGGGTTGTTCGCGGGTCATTCGGCTATAGGTATTGACGGCGTTGCGCTGTCCCTCGGGACTCCACTTGGAGAGCTGAGGGAGATTACCCTGCAGCAGCGCGACCCGCAGCGGGTCCGCCGCCGGCGTGGTCCAGTGGCTGGGCAGCACCAGCGGCGCCAGCCAGAGCAGAGCGACCGGGGCTGCCGCCCACCAGCGCCGACGGCAGAATTCGACCAGTAGCGTTCCCGTGAGGGCGACGATCAACGACAGCAGATAGACGCCGCCGACAGGCGCCCATGGCGCCAGCGGGGAATCGACCTGGGCACTGCCCAGCAGCAGCCAGGGAAAGCCGGTGAAGGCCCAGCTGCGGAAGGCCTCTCCCAGCACCCAGATACCGGCAAAGCTGAGAAAGGCGAGCCGGGACGAGGTGAAGCGGCGGTAGAGACCGAAGACGAAGGCGTGGAACAGCGCCAGCGTGCCGACGAACAGCGCTGTCAGGAACAGCGCCAGCGGTACGCCGGTGTAGCCGTAGTCGTGGATCGAGACGTAGACCCAGGAAGTACCGGTACCGAATAGCCCGACCCCGAACAGCCAGCCGCGGAGCGCTGCCTGGCCGACGCTCAAGCGGTGCTGGCCGAGATACATTAGGGCCACCGCCACCGGCCCCAGCCACCACAGGTGGAAGGGCGCGAAGGAGAGCGTGGAGAACCCGCCGGCGACCAGCGCAGCGAGATAGCCAGGCCATGGGCGGCGGGCGGAAATCAACGGCTTGGCTTGCGGCATGTCGGGAGCTCTCCTAGCGAAAAGTGCCCCTTATATCAAAGTTGCCGGTCAAATGCGCCAAGTGGTTGCGACCCGTTCAGGCGGGATCGTTCAGCTCTCGATCCGGCGCGGGGATTCGCTCTCGATTTCGACCGGTACGGGCTTGGCCTGCAGCAGACGAATGCGGCGGTTGTCCGCGTTGAGAACCGTGAATCGCCACTCGCCGAGATCGGTATGCTCGTTGCGGCCGGGTAGATGGCCGAAACGCTGCATGATCAGGCCACCGACAGTATCGAATTCGTCATCGGAAAATGCGGTATCGAAGTGTTCGTTGAAGTCCTCGATCGGCGTCAACGCGCGTACGGCGTAGGTGCCGTCGCCCATATCGCGGATGTCCTCTTCCTCGTCGGTATCGTGCTCATCCTCGATATCGCCGACGATCTGCTCGAGGATGTCCTCGATGGTGACGATGCCGGCGGTGCCGCCGTACTCGTCGACCACGATCGCCATGTGATTGTGGGTGTCGCGGAACTCCTTGAGCAGGCTGTTGAGTCGCTTGGACTCGGGCACGAACATCGCCGGACGCAGCACATCGCGCAGCTCGAAGGCTTCGCGTTCCTGGCTGTTGCCCTTGAGCAGCGGCAGCAGGTCCTTGACCAGCAGGATGCCGAGGACGTCATCGAGGTTGTCGTCGATCACCGGATAGCGGGAATGGGCGGTCTCCAGGATGATCGGCAGGCAATCCTCCGGTCGTTGGGTCACGCTGATCGCAGTGACTTGGGAGCGGGGGATCATGACTTCGCGAACCTGCTGGTCGCTGATCTGGAAGGCGCCCTCGATGATGGTCAGGGCGTCCTGATCCAGGTTCAACCGGGGGCCGGCCTCGCGCAGGAAGGTGAGTAGCTCCTCGCGGGAGCTGGGTTCATCGAAATCGCTAGAGAAGGTACTGATGAGTTTTTCAAGCCAGGATCGACTGCCCTGGCTACTCGATCGGTCTTCGCTCATGACTGTGGTCTCTTGTCCTCGGATGACGCACGGAAGGGGGAAGTGATATCGCTCCGGGGCGTCGAGCTGGGTGATGAAGACGCCGTGGCACCCACGCGCCCGATGACGGGGCGTGTCGAATCGATGATCGATATCCAGAGAGGGCCGTCCGCGATCCGGAGGCGGCCAGGCGGAGGCTCGTCGGGCTGTTCGGCCGTCGGGGCCGGGGTCTCGCTTGATCGTTCCCAGTGATGGCAGGAAGATCTCGTCGGTGTCGGCATGGCACTGAGTGTCGGGGTTGTGAGTCGAAGTCTAGGCATCGGGTGTCGGATCGGTGTCGCGATAGGGGTCCGCGATGCCGAACCGGGCGAGCAACGCACGTTCCAGCGTCTCCATTCGCTCGGCTTCCTCGTCATCTATATGGTCATAGCCGAGCAAATGCAAGCCGCCATGTATTACCAGATGGGCGTAGTGGTCGTGGGTCGACTTGCCCTGTTCCCGCGCTTCGCGCACCACGATCTCGTGGCAGATGACCAGATCGCCGAGCAGCGGCAGCTCGAGCCCGGGGGGCGCCTCGAACGGGAAGGAGAGCACGTTGGTCGGGCTGTCCTTTCCCCGGTAGTCGCGATTGAGCTGCCGGCTCTCGTCGCATTGGACGAAACGGATGGTCAATTCGCTGCGCGGATCCGCCTCGTTCTCGAGCACCGCCGTCATCCAGCGTTCGAGGTCGGCTGCCTCGGGCAGTTCGGCTTCGGCCTGTTCGCCGACGGCGACCTGGCGATCGATTTCGAGGCTCATGAGTCGTCTTGATCCCGCTGGGTTTCGGCATCGAGACGTGCCTGGCGGCGATCCTCGCGGCGCTGGCGCTGTGCCGCCTCCTCCGTCGCCTCGTGGATGTCGTAGGCCTCGATGATGCGTTGCACCAGCGGATGGCGGACGACGTCCTTGGGAGCGAACTGGGTGATGCCGATACCCGCGGTGTCGCGCAGCACCTCGAGGACATGGATCAGCCCCGAGCTCGAGCCCCGCGGCAGATCGACCTGCGTCGCATCGCCGGTAATGACGGCGGTCGAGCCGAAGCCGATGCGGGTCAGGAACATCTTCATCTGCTCGCGGGTCGTGTTCTGGCTCTCGTCGAGGATGATGAAGGCGTTGTTGAGCGTTCGTCCGCGCATGTAGGCCAACGGTGCGATCTCGATGATCTGGCGCTCGATCAGCTTGTTGACGTGCTCGAAGCCCAGCATTTCGTAAAGCGCATCGTAGAGCGGACGCAGGTAGGGATCGATCTTCTGGGCCAGGTCGCCGGGCAGGAAGCCGAGCTTCTCGCCGGCCTCGACGGCCGGGCGCACCAGCAGGATGCGTCTGACTTCCTGACGGTTCAGCGCTTCGACTGCCGCCGCGACCGCGAGATAGGTCTTGCCGGTACCTGCGGGGCCGACGCCGAAGTTGATGTCATGGCGGCGTATGCTGGCGACATACCCCTGCTGGTTGAAGCCACGCGGTTTGATCAGTGTCCGTGGCGTACGAATCAGCAGGCCGCCGGCTTCGATATCGCCGGTCTCTTCTTCCATTGCCTCGACGCCCGACTCCTGCAGGTAGAGGTGCACGGTGTCCGGCGTCAGTTCGTCGGCTTCGGTCTCGCGATAGAGGTGCTCGAGCACGTTCGCCGCCGCCTTGACACCGGCATCCGGACCGGCGAGCTGGAAGACGTTGCCGCGATTGCGCAGGGTCACGCCCATGCGCGCCTCGACGAGCTTCAGGTGTTCATCGCGCTGGCCACAGAGATTGGCCAGGCGCATGGGGTCGTTGGGTTCGAGTGTCAGGGACACGACGCGGTTGTCGGACTGTTGGTCTTGGGTCAACGCAAAGAGATCCGTTGGAGTGGAAAAGTATCGTCAGCTTACTGCGCCGCTTCCGGTCGGAGCAATGATCGTGATCAACTCCGGCCGGCATCGCTCGCGTGGGGGGCGAACGGCGGGCTGCGGGAGTGCGGTGGCTGGACGCGGGGGCGGAGAGGTGGAGCAGGCGCGCCTCTCCATGCGCCGCGTCAATGGCGCTCGGGAGAGGCCAGCTCGCCGCGCAACGAATTGGGAAGCGCTTCGGTGATGGTGACATCGACGAAGTAGCCGATGAGCGATGTCGGATCCTCGGCCCGGAAGTTGACGACACGGTTGTTCTCGGTCCGGCCCGACAGCTGCCCGGGGTCCTTGGGCGAGAAGCCGGTCACCAGGATGCGCTCGCGGTTGCCGACCATGCGGCGGCTGATCTGCTGGGTCTGCTGGTTGAGTCGGTCCTGCAGGATCGCCAGCCGCTGCTTCTTGGTCTCCACCGATGTCTCGTCCGGCAGGCTGGAAGCGGGCGTGCCGGGGCGCTTGGAATAGATGAAGCTGAACGACGCATCGAAGCCGATGCGGTGGATCAGGTCCATGGTGTCCTCGAAGTCGGCGTCGGTCTCGCCGGGGAAGCCGATGATGAAGTCCGAGGAGAAGCTGATGTCCGGGCGCAGGGCGCGAATGCGCTCGAGCTTGTCGATATACATGTCGCGCCCGTGTCCCCGTTTCATGGCCGCCAGGATGCGGTCCGAGCCCGACTGGACCGGCAGATGCAGATGGCTGACCAGTTCCGGGATCTCGCCGTAGGCTTCGATCAGGCTGTCGGAAAATTCGACCGGGTGCGAGGTGGTGAAGCGAATGCGGTCGATGCCGTCCACCGCCGCCACGCAGGCGATCAGTTCCGCCAGGTCGATCTCGTCGCCGCCCGCGTCGAGCCCGCGGTAGGCGTTGACGTTCTGGCCCAGCAGATTGATCTCGCGAACGCCCTGGTCGGCCAGATGCACGACCTCCTCCATCACCGACTCGAAGGGCCTGGACACCTCTTCGCCGCGGGTATAGGGGACGACACAGAAAGTGCAGTACTTGGAGCAGCCTTCCATGATCGAGACGAACGCCGTGGCGCCGTCGGATTTCGGCTTGGGCAGATGGTCGAACTTCTCGATCTCGGGGAAGGTGACGTCCACCGTCTGGATCGGCGTCGCGCTCTTGCTGCGCGCGTCGAGCATGGTCGGCAGCCGGTGCAGCGTCTGCGGGCCGAACACCATGTCGACATGCGGTGCGCGCTTGCGGATGTTCTCGCCTTCCTGGCTGGCCACGCAGCCACCCACCCCGATGACCAGATCCGGATTTGCGGCCTTCAGCTTTTTCCAGCGCCCGAGCTGGTGGAACACCTTTTCCTGCGCCTTTTCGCGAATCGAACACGTGTTGAGCAGGATGACGTCGGCCTCACCCTCCTTGTCGGTGAGTTCCAGACGATGAGATTCGCCGAGCAGGTCCGCGATGCGGGCGGAGTCGTACTCGTTCATCTGACAGCCGTGGGTCTTGATGAACAGCTTCTTCGTCATAGGTTGCGTTGCTGCGGCCATGCGCGCGTCACCGATGCCCCGTGGAGGATGAGAAAAATAGCCGGAACCGGCTGCCGGCGTGGAGTCGCTGGCGGGCCGTGCTTCCTCGAGAACGCGGCATTATACGGGCGATGGAGCGATACAGCCAACCCGTGTCGCTCGCATGGCGTGGCGGCTGTGGTACCCTTGCGCCTATTTGCGACGCCATGGTTCCGGGATCGAGTGCCCGTGAGCCTGGCAGATGTTATCGAGAGAGCCGTTAGTCTATGCCCAGTAAGCCGATCTATCGGGTAGTGTTTCACAATCAGGGTGAGGTGTGGGAACTCTACGCCAGGGAGATCTTCCAAAGCGATCTGTGGGGCTTCATCGAGATCGAGTCCTTCGTGTTCGAGGACCAGACCAAAGTGGTCGTCGACCCCGGCGCCGAGAAACTGCGCCGGACCTTCGATGGCGTCAATCGCAGCTATATCCCCTACAGTGCGATCGTGCGTATCGACGAGGTGGAGCGAGGCGGCGCGGCCAAGGCGGTCAAGGCCGAAGGCAACGTCACCGAGTTCCCGCGGCCCATGGCCTGGCCGCCCAGGGATGACGGCTGAGACGACAGCTGGAAACGCCACGGGTTGGTCAGTTTTTCACCAGTTTGTCGCGAATGCCTAGGCAGCCGGTGAATGGCGTCACTGTTACGCAAGTTGTCCAAATGGTTATCCACAAAAGGTGTGGATGATTGGTTCATCGCTCTCGCAGGAGGCGAGGCGCGGTCTCATCGTCGCCCGATTCATCGTTGCGTGAATACGAGATGCCCAACCGTTATCGATTAGCCACTTAAGATCACGACGATATGTTGAAAATTCGAAATCTAGTCATGGGATGTGCCTTGAGCGCAGCTCTGTTCTCCGCTTCCGCCCTGGCGCAGGATGGCCACTGGGTCAGCGACTCCCTGACCACGTTCGTGCGCAGCGGGCCGACCGACGGCTATCGCATCGTGGGAACGCTCACCAGTGGCGATCCGGTCACGGTGCTGCAGACCCAGGGCGACTACACCCAGGTCCGTGGCCCGGATGGCGACGAAGTGTGGGTGCAGTCCCAGTTCATCCAGGACCAGCCCAGCGCCCAGCAGCAGCTGCCGGCGCTGCAGAAGAAGGTCGACCAGCTGACCACGCGCCTCGATGGCATCGACGACGAGTGGAACCAGCGGGTTGCCGACATGCGCAACGAACTGAAGGACCGCCAGGCTCAGGTCGATGAGCTCCAGGCCACCAACAATCAGCTCAACCAGGCCTACTCCCAGTCCGAAAGCAAGATGCGCGAGATGCAGGCGCGTCTGGACACCCAGGAGGAGGACCTGCTGATGCGCTACTTCATGTATGGCGGCGGTGTCGCTGGGGCGGGCCTGATTCTGGGGCTGATCGTTCCGCACCTGCCTCGCCGCCGTCGCAAGCGCGACCGCTGGTTCTGAGCCTGCGGATGCAGCGGGCATGAGCGGGACGGACTGGTTGCAGCGCTGGCGGCAGGGGCGCATCGGGTTTCACCGCGAGTTGCCGCATCCGGCACTGGAGACTTTCTGGCACCGGCTCGAGTTGGGTGCCGGCGCCAAGGTTCTGGTGCCTCTCTGCGGCAAGAGCCGCGACATGCGCTGGCTGGTCGAGCGCGGCAACCCGGTGCTGGGAATCGAGCTGTCGCCACTGGCCATCGAACAGTTCATCTCGGAGGAGCAGCTTGTCGCGGAGAAGAGGCGGGCGGCGCTGCGTTATCGCCAGTCCGGCTTCGAGTGCACCCGCCTGGGGCGTGTCGAGCTGTGGTGTGGCGATTTCTTTCACTTCCAGGTGGAGCAGGCTGCCGAACTGGCGGGCTTCTACGACCGTGCCGCACTGATCGCGCTGCCGCCCGCCACGCGTCAACGCTACGCCCACCATCTGGCTCAGCTGTTGCTGCCCGGCACGCGCGGCCTGCTGATTACCCTGACCCACGACGACCCCGACCTGGGCCCGCCGTTCAGCGTGACCCACGCCGAGGTCGAGGCGCTGATGGCGCCGAATTTCGAGCTGGTGCTGTGCGACGTCACCGCGGCCGCCGATGGCATGGTCGAGAGCGTCTGGCAACTGACCCGGCGCGGTCCCGCCCGCCAGGCGAGGCCTGGCCCCGTCCAGAGAGGGACACCGGCAAACGACGAACCGCCTGTCACGTCACCGTGACAGGCGGTTCGTCGTTGCGGCATGCCGATGATGGCACGCGCGCTCCCCGGCGGTCAGCGGGCCAGCAGGTTGGCCAGCTGCTGGTCGCGGAACGTCCGGTCGAGGGCATTGCTCAACAGTTCACTCACCATGCGGTTGTTGGTATCCCAGTCCGGCTTGAGTGCGTAGCTCTGTGAGCGTTTGGCGGTGTAGCGGCCGGTATAGGTGTTGCCGCCGTTGTCGACTTCCGCCTGGATGACCGCCTGCAGCTGCGAGGCGCCCAGTAGCGGCTGCTCGGCCGTGCCGCGCGCGTAGTTCAGCTCCGACAGGGTCAGGGTCAGGGCGGGGCCGCCATCGTTCTGGCTGGTCGGATTGAAGCCCATGCTCCGCAGGGCGTTCTCCGCCTGAGCGCGAATCTTGGGAATCACGTCGTGGGCTTCGACGGTAATCGTCGATGTCGCCGAGGCCGTTCCCGAACGGGTGCCGATGACGCTGCTGTCCCGTCCATCGACCACTTCGAGGGCGACCGACTGCCCGTTGCCGGTGTGCGGGAAGTCGCCGCTCACCTTGGGACTCACGGACAGGATCTGTGGACTCTGCGCACACGCCGTCAGCAGGCCGAGCAGCAGCATTGTGGCCGTGCACTTGAGTGCAAACCATTGACGCATAACAGTGAACCTCTCGAATCATGGGAACGGACAAGGCTCATTATAGACACCGCTTGTCCGTTTCCGGAACGTCAATGGGCGCATCGCCCAGCTCGCCGGCGCGGTCCGGTTCAGGAGGTCGCCAGCGGTGCCAGTGTCTGCGGTCGTGGCGTGTCGAAGCGATGCAGGCGGCTGGGCTTTGCGAAAAGGCGCCTGCCTCGTTTCAAGTCCAGACGCTCGAACTCGGCGTGACCGATGGTGGCCAGCCAAGGTTCGCCGAGCCAGTCAGCCTCCAGCTCGAGACGGACTTCCGCGCCGACCGGGACCACGGCCGTGACGCTGACCGGAAGATGCGCGCGGGTATCGGGCTGTTCTTCCAGCCGGGTCTCGTGAGGTCGCAGCAACAGCTCCTGGCGGCCATTCTCGACGCCGGGTACCGCAACGCGTGCGTCGCCGCAGGTCAGGACTTCGTCTTCGACATCGCCCTCGAGCCGGTTGACGTCTCCCAGGAACTCGAACACGAACTGGTTGGCGGGTTGGCGATAGAGGGTGTCCGGCGTGGCGATCTGCTCGACCCGGCCGTTGCTCATCACCACCACCCGATCCGACAGCTCCAGCGCCTCTTCCTGATCGTGGGTCACGAACAGGCTGGTGAAGTGGAGTTCTTCATGGAGATGACGCAGCCACCGGCGTAGCTCCTGGCGGACCTTGGCGTCCAGTGCGCCGAACGGCTCGTCGAGCAGCAGCACGTCGGGCTTCAGGGCCAGGGCGCGGGCCAGCGAGACGCGCTGTTGCTGGCCGCCGGAGAGCTGAGCCGGGAAGCGCTGGGCGAAATCCTGCAGCCGGACCATCTCCAGCAGTTGCATGACCCGCGAACGGATCTCGCCGCTGGACGGCCGCGTGGCCCTCGGCATGGCGGTGAGACCGAAGGCGACGTTGTCGAATACGCTCATGTGGCGAAACAGCGCGTAGTGCTGGAACACGAAGCCGATGCGCCGGTCGCGCACGTGCACCCGGGTCACGTCGCGGTCGCCGAAGTGGATCGAGCCGCCGTCGGCCTGTTCGAGGCCCGCGACGATGCGCAGCAGCGTGGTCTTGCCGGAACCGGAAGGGCCGAGTAGCCCGATCAACTCGCCATCGTGGATATCGAGATCGATGGGCTCCAGGGCGCGGGTGCGCCCATAGCGCTTGTCGATCTGCGAGATGCGAATACTCATGTCGCGGTCTCCCGGCGCGTGGCGCGCCATTCGAGTGCGGCCTTGGCGGCCAACGTCAGCAGTGCCAGCAATGCCAGCAGCGAGGCACTGGTGAAGGCACCGACGGTGTTGTAGTCCTGGTAGAGCTGTTCGACCTGTAACGGCAGGGTGTTGGTCTGGCCACGAATCGCCCCGGCGACCACCGATACCGCGCCGAATTCGCCGACGGCACGGGCATTGGTCAGGATCACGCCGTAGAGCAGGGCGTGGCGGATGTTCGGCAGCGTGACGCGACGGAAGATCGTCCAGCCGGAAGCGCCGAGGGTGACGGCGGCTTCTTCCTCGCGCGAGCCCTGCGCCTGCATCAGCGGAATCAGTTCGCGCGCGACGAACGGACAGGTCACGAACAGCGTCACCAGCACGATGCCGGGCCAGGCGAACATGATCTGAATATCGTGGGCGTCGAGCCAGCCGCCGAGCCAGCCATTGCGGCCGTAGAGCAGCAGGTAGACGAGGCCCGCGACCACCGGCGAGACCGCGAACGGAATATCGATCAGCGTCTGCAGCAGGCGCCGGCCGGGAAAGTCGAAACGCGTCACCAGCCAGGCCAGGAACACCCCGAAGATCAGGTTGACCGGCACCGTGATCGCCGCCACCAGCAGGGTCAGGCCGATGGCGGAGAGGGTGTAGGCATTGCTGAGGTTTTGCCAATAGACGTCGATGCCGCTCATCAGTGCCTGGGCGAAGATCGCCACCAGTGGCAGCAGCAGGAACAGCGTCGTCAGTGCCAGCGCCGTGCCGATCAGCAGGCGGCGGACACGCGGTGCGTCACCGATGCGAACCATCAGCCGCGTCCTCCATGCAACCGCTTGATGAAGCGGCCCTGCCACAGGTTGATCGCCAGCAGCAGCGCCAGCGAGGTCGCGAGAACGATCGACGCCACGGCCGAGGCCCCGGCGTAGTCGTACTCCTGCAGCTTGACGAAGACCATCAGCGACGTGATCTCGGTCTCGTAAGGCTTGCCGCCGGCAATGAAGATCACCGCGCCGAATTCGCCCAGTGAACGTACGAAGGCGAGCCCGGTGCCGGTAACCAGCGCCGGCCACAGATAGGGCAGGATAACGCGCCGAAAGGCGTGGCCGTCGCTGGCGCCGAGCGTCATCGCGGCCTCGTCCACCTCGGCGGGCAGGTCCTCCAGTACCGGCTGCACGGTGCGCACCACGAAGGGGATGCTGGTAAAGGCCATCGCCAGGGCGATGCCGATCCAGGTGTAGGAGACCGAGATTCCCAACGGTTCCAGCAACCGTCCGATCCAGCCGTTACTGGAGTAGAGGGTTGCCAGGGTGATGCCGGCAACAGCGGTGGGCAGCGCAAAGGGCAGGTCCATCAGCGCGTCGACCAGGCGTTTACCGGGGAATTCGTAGCGCACCAGCACCCATGCCATCAGCAAGCCGAACGCGGCGTTGAACAGCGCCGCGACCCCGGCGCCGAATAGCGTGACGGCGTAGCTCGCCAGCAGGCGGGGATCGGTGATCAGAAACCAGTACTGCGACCAGCTCAACTGCGACAGCTGCCCCACCAGACTGGTCAGGGGCAGCAGCAGGACCAGCGAGACGAAGGTCAGCGAGATGCCGAGGGAGAGGCCGAAGCCTGGCAGCACTCGGCGTTCGCGGCTCCGCGAGAGGGCCTGGGCGATCATCGGCGCTGTAGTTGATCCAGTTCACCGCCGCTGGCGAAGTGCGTCTTCATCGCTTCCGGCCAGCTGCCGAAGACGTCTTCGACGCGCAGCAGTTCGGTTTCCGGGAACTGGTCGCTGAACTCGGCGGCGACCTTCTCGTCGTTGACGCGATAGTTGAAGCCCGCCAGCAGGCGTTGCGCTTCCTCGGTGTAGAGATAGTCGAGATAGCCCTTGGCCAGGTCTTCATTGCCGTTGCGCTGGGCGTACTCGTCGACCACCGCCACCGGGAACTCGGCCAGGATGCTGACCGGCGGCACCACCACCTCGTAGTCGTCCTTGCCGTACTCGTTGCGGATGTTGTTGACCTCGGATTCGAAGGTGATCAGGACGTCGCCGATCCCGCGCTCGACGAAGGTCGTCGTCGCGCCGCGGCCGCCGGTGTCGAACACTTCGACGTTGCCGAGGAACGTCTTCATGTAGTCCTCGATCTTCGTCTCGTCGCCATCGAAGGCCTGATCGGCGTAACCCCAGGCCGCCAGATAGGTGTAGCGTCCGTTGCCCGAGGTCTTGGGGTTGGGGAACACCAGCGAGACGTCATCGCGGGCCAGATCGTCCCAGTTCTCGATCTGCTTGGGGTTGCCCTTGCGCACCAGGAACGCGGTGGTGGAGTAGTAGGGCGAAGCGTTGTTCGGGTATCGATCCTGCCAATCCTCGGCGACCAGCCCGGCGTCGGCGAGCACGTTGACATCGGTGACCTGGTTGAACGTCACCACGTCGGCGCGCAGTCCCTGCATGATCGAGCGCGCCTGGGTCGAGGAGCCGCCATGGGACTGCTTCACGCTGACGCTCTCGTCGTGCTGCGCCTGCCACCAGTCGATGAACTTCGGATTGACCGCGGCGAACAGTTCGCGGGCGATGTCATAGGAGGAGTTGAGCAGCTCCCGCGGTTCGTCCTGGGCCTGCGCAGGCGACAGGGCGCCTAGAGCGAGGGTCAGTCCGAAGGCGGAGGCGGCGAATAGCGAGCGAGGTCTGGAAAGCCCGAGCATGAGTCTGTTCCCTACGGATTATTAGCGATGCCGGCAAGGCTAGATAAATCCTAATGGAATGACAATTCGTTTACTTAGAACAAATTTATATAACCTTGCGCGGTAACTCTATAAGCTCCCACGACCGCAAGTCGGACGATTCGCTGGTCACCGTGGTCGTCCCTGGCCCGATGGCTTCGCCAGACGCTTCAGGCCGACCAGACCCAGCAGCGGGCCGGGTAGCAGCCACCACGCAATCGTCGCTTCCAGCGCGGAAAGCCACGGCACCAGCAGGCCGATCGAGACGGCGGAGATGGCGAAGCCGATGGCATTCTGGAGCGTCAATGCGCTACCGACCAGGGCGGCGGGGCAGGCATTGGCGGAGAGGGCGGAAAACTGTGGGGAGTCGATCACCGCGAGCAGGCTCCACGCCGCCAGGTATGCCACCAGCGCGACGAAACCGAGATGGGGCGCGAGCCAGGGGTATAGCGCGCAGCCCACCGCCGAGCCGGCCAGCCCCAGGGTCGCGACCCGACGGCTCCCGAGGCGCTGGCTCAACCAGCCGCCGAGCCAGCAACCGGGGGCGCCGACGGCGATCAGGGCGAACACCAACAGCGACAGCGCCCGTGGGGAGAGTTCGGGATTCGCCGTCACCAGCAGCAGCGGAATCAGCGTCCAGAGCGTGTATAGCTCCCACATGTGCCCGAAGTAGGCGCTGGCGGCGCGGCGAAAATCGGCGATGTCGAAGGCGGCCAGTCCGGCCAGGCGTGATCTTGGGGGTGGGGAATTGGGTCCGTGGGGAGGCGCGTCGCCCAAGCGCCAGACGATGGCCGCCGCCAGCAGCGCGAGCAGGGAGGCAAACCACAGCGTCGTCTGCCAGTTGCCTCCCCAGTCGATCCCGGCCAGCAGATGGGGCATCGCGGTGCCCAGCACCAGCATGCCGACCAGCCACGCCAGCCCGAGCCCGGCTCGTCCTGGTGCCCAACCCACCATCAGTTTCATCCCGATGGGGTAGATGCCAGCCAGCGACAGCCCTGTCATCACGCGCAACCCCACGGCTGGCCATAGCCCGCCCGCGAAGGGCAACAGCGCGTTGGAGAGCGCGCCGATCAGGCACGACAGCGCGAACAGGCGGCTGGCGGGGGCGCGATCGGCGAGTCCGCTCAGGCCGATTCCGAGCGTACCGGCCAGAAAGCCGATCTGAACCGCTCCGGTCAGCCAGCCCAGGTCGGCCGGCGCGAGATCCCATGTGGTCTGGAGGTCGCCGATCACGGCGTTGGGCGTGAACCACAGCGCGGTACCGAACCACTCGGCAATGGCGATCAGGACGATGGGCATCTGGGACGCCTGCCGAAGCGGCTAGTCGCCGCCTCGAGTATCATTGGCGGCCTGGTCATCTCCGGCACTGTCATCAATCGAGTCGCCATCAACCGCATCTTCGTCAACCGTGTCGTCATTGGCTTTGGCCTTCTGGCCGTAGACGACGGCCTCGGGAATCACGAATTGGCGCATGCCCGTATCGATCTGGTAGTGATCGCCGATTTTTCTGGCGATGTAATCCGCGCTGCCATTACCGCCATTATTGATTGCGGTCACCATGCCGGTCTCGAACAGGATATGCAGCGAGTCTTTCGAATCCTGGCCTGGAGGCATTGGAGGCATGGCGATCCAAATGCCCGCATTGCCGGGCCCGTCGCGAATCACGCCGAAAGGGCAGAGCTGTGCGGGTTGGCCCGGTTCCAGTACGCAGTCGACCGTACCCGTGGCATCGAAGTCGTGGTCGCTGCTGTTCAGGCCTTGAAGTTCGGTTTTGCCTTTCGAGGGGCTCGATGCCGGCGGCTGGCTTCCCTCGACCAGGAATCGCCCGGCGACCCAGCCGCGGAGCCCCGAGTCCGCGGCGCGAACGTGGCACCAGCGGTCGGCGTCGCTCAGGCGGCAGCCAAGATTCTCGAGCGTTTCGCCATTGGCCAGCTGGCCGGCAATGGCGTACTGCTGGCCAGGACCCGACCGCACGTTGAGCCTGGTCGTCGCGTCGTCCAGCTCGACCTGCCAGTATCTCGGCCCGTCCATCTCATCGGGCCGGTTGGCTTTTGCCGGCGCGGCGCTGCCCCTGTTTGCATCGGCCGTCGGGGCATCGCGCGGTTCGCCGACAGCGATGGTCAGCGTATAGCTCGCCTGTTCGTCACGCCGTGCGGCCGCGCGGGCCAGAAACACCTGAACGAGATAGTCGCCGGATGCTGGCAGGGCGACATCCGCCACGTTGCCCGCCATCATCCCCGCAAACAGGAACTCGCCGCCGTCGGCCGACTTGATATTGAAGTAGACGCTGTCGCGGGAGGCGTTCAGATCCACGGACAGGATCTGACCCTGCTGCGCGGCGACGCGGTACTCGGCGGTCTGGTCGCCGCTTAGCCGAGCCTCGATCACGCGCTCGGGTTCGCTGGCGGCGAGCGTGATGCGCTCGCCGCCCGTCAATTGGGCGACGGCGCCGAGTGGCATGCCGGCGATCGCCAGCAGGCAGAGGATGTGCCGAACGGGTGCGGTCAGCATGGCCACCGCCCGGCGTCGTCCGCGCGATGCTGCACGGAGCCGATCCGAGGCCTGGCATCTCTCATGGCTCAAATGCCCATCGCCGAAGAGGTCGAGCGTCGCGGGTCGGCACCGCCGGTGAAGGTGCCGTCGTCCTCGATCAGGATCGACTGCGCCGCGCCCATCGCCTCCTGCTGGCTGATCTTGTGGCCCATGGCTTCGAGCAGGGCGATGGTATCCGGGCTGATACCGTCCTCGATGCGGATCTCGTCCGGCAACCACTGGTCGTGGATTCGGGGCGCACTGACCGCGCTCTGAATGTTCATGCCGTGGTCGATCACGTTCATCACCACCTGCAGCGTGGTGGTAATGATGCGTGAGCCGCCTGGGCTGCCGGTCACCAGGAAGTTCCTGCCGTCCTTCTTGACGATGGTCGGCGTCATCGAGGAGAGCATGCGCTTCTCGGGCTCGATCTTGTTGGCTTCGCCGCCGATCAGGCCGTAGGCGTTGGGGGTGCCGGGCTTGGCGGAGAAGTCGTCCATCTCGTTGTTGAGCAGGAAACCGGCGCCGTCGACGACGATGCCCGAGCCGTAGCTGAAGTTGATGGTGTAGGTGTTGGAAACTGCCAGGCCGCTGTCGTCGGCGATCGAGAAATGGGTGGTCTCGTTGGATTCGTACGGCAGCGGGTCGCCAGCGGCGATCTCGCTGCTGGGCGTGGCCCGGTCGAGGTCGATCTGGCCGCGCAGCTCCTCGGCGTAGGCCTTGGACGTGATGCCTTCGAGGGGCACATCGACGAAATCGGTGTCACCCAGGTATTCGGCGCGATCGGCGTAGGCGCGTTTCATCGCCTCGCTCATGACGTGGATCGTCCGCGCCGAGTTGAAGCCCATGGTGTGGATATCATAGCCCTCGAGAATGTTGAGCATCTGCACGATGTGCGCGCCACCGGAAGAGGGCGGGCTCATCGCATAGACATCGTAGCCACGGTAGTTGCCGTGGACCGGCTCGCGAATCGTCGGCTGGTAGTTGGCCAGGTCCATCGCCGTCATCATGCCACCGTGGTCTTTCATCTCGGCCGCGATCAGGCTGGCGGTCTTGCCCTCGTAGAATTCGCGCGGTCCGTTCTCGGCGATGCGCTCGAGCGTCGCGGCCAGGTCGGGCTGGCGAAACCGCTCGCCGGCACGATAGAGCGAGCCGTCCGGCTTGTAGAACACCTTGCGCGTCGAATCCCACTGTTTTAGCCGATCCTGGGACTGCTCGAGTCCTTCCGCGAAGCGCGGCGGGATGATGAACCCCTCGTCCGCCAGCTTGATCGCGGGCGCCAGCGCCTCGGCCAGCGTCATCGTGCCGTACTGGTCCAGCGCCAGCGCCAGGCCGGCCACGGTACCGGGCACGCCGGAGGCGTTGTGGGTATAGCGCGAGAGTTCGGAGACCGCCTCGCCCTGTTCGTTCTGGAACATGGTCTCGTAAGCCGCGGCGGGCGCCTTCTCGCGGTAGTCGATGGCGATGACCTTGTCGCTTTTTTCGTCGGAGATCAGCATGAAGCCGCCGCCACCGATATTGCCCGATCGGGGTTGGGTCACTGCCAGCGCGAAACCGGCGGTGACGGCGGCATCGACCGCGTTGCCACCGTCTTCGAGAACGTCGTGGGCGATCTGCGAGGCGAGGTAATGGCTGGTGGCGACCATGCCGTGCTCGCCGACCTGGGGATGAAAACGTTCGCCTTCCAGAATGGCGGACTGACCCATCGAGGACACCGAGTACGCGAATGTCAGACAGAAGGCACAGAGTCCGGCGATCCGGCGAGGAGTGTGCTTGGCAGGGGTGAGTCTCGGCATGCGGTTACCCTCGAAATCCGATTGTTGTCGTGGCTGAGCTGAATCATGAAGCCTGTTTGGCGGGATGATTAACCCCGTGTGCAGTATAGGAATTATTCGTCACGAATGTCGTCCTCGGCCATTTGGTTTCCGCACCAGATCATTCTGGGTGACGAGCTGGACGCCATGCTTGGGCCTGGCTGTGAAAGAGATCGTCCCCAGACACGCCAAAGGTGGCGGTGCGTACGCTAGAATGAGCGCCAGAAGCCAGCCAGCACAAGGACCCCCGTTCATGCGCGATTTCAAGATTGCTCCCTCGATTCTCTCTGCCAACTTCGCCTGCCTGGGGCAGGAGGTCGAAGACGTGCTCGCATCGGGAGCCGACATCATTCATTTCGATGTGATGGACAACCATTACGTGCCCAACCTGACGATGGGGCCGATGGTTTGCGAGGCGTTGCGCAAGCACGGCGTGACCGCGCCCATCGACTGCCACCTGATGGTCAAGCCGGTGGATCGGCTGATCGGCGATTTCATCGATGCTGGCGCCAGCTACGTGACATTCCATCCCGAGGCTTCCGAGCATATCGACCGTTCGCTGCAGCTCATCCGTAGCCACGGCTGCAAGGCGGGACTGGTGTTCAATCCCGCGACGCCGCTCTCCTACCTGGACTACGTGATGGACAAGGTCGACATGATCCTCATCATGAGCGTCAACCCCGGCTTCGGCGGCCAGTCCTTCATTCCCGCCGCGCTGGACAAGCTACGGGAAGCGCGCCGACGTATCGACGCCAGTGGATTGTCGATCCGGCTGGAGGTCGACGGGGGGGTCGGCCCGGACAATATCGCCGACATCGCCAAAGCGGGCGCGGATACCTTCGTTGCCGGCTCGGCGATCTTCAAGGCCCGCAGCCTCGACGATGCCCATCGCTACGACGGCGTGATCGGCAGGATGCGTGCGGCACTGGCCGGGAGCTGACCCCGAGTGTCGAAGCCAGTCGACCCGGCTACCAAAGCGCAATCACGATGGTGGTATCTCTATCTTATCGAGACCGCGAACGGTGCGCTCTACACCGGCATCACCACCGATATCGAGCGGCGTTTCGCCCAGCACGCCAGCGGCAAGGGCGCGCGGGCGCTGCGCGGCAAGGGGCCGCTGACCTTGCGACACGTCCAGGCGGTCGGCAGTCACGGCGACGCGCTCCGACTCGAGGCCGCGATCAAGCGACTCAGCGCGGCCGGCAAACGGCGCTGGATCGAGCGTCAGGTGTTGTCATCATATTGTCACCGAAACGTCATCTTGGCGGAGCCCCCCACGCCGTAGAATCCGAGACACTATCCGACGACTCAGTGGAAATGTCTCGATCATGAAAGTGGTGGCCCTGCACAACCTCAAAGGCGGCGTCGGCAAGAGTTCGGCCGCCGTCAATATGGCCCGAGAGGCCAATCGCGATGGCCTGCCGGTTCTGCTGTGGGATCTCGATGCGCAGGGTGCCTCCACCTGGATTCTCGGTGGGGAAGACGGTATGAGTCGCAAGGTCGGCAAGCTGTTGGCGGGCAAGTCGCCACTGGGCGAGCAGGTCCAGCACACGCCCTGGGAGCGTTTCGATCTGCTGCCAGCAGACATGCGACTGCGCGAACTCGACCGTATTCTCGGCGACAAGGCCGATGGCGACAAGCACCTGAAGCGGCTGATCGCACCGTTCAGCGAGGAGTACGCGCTGATGATCCTGGACTGTCCGCCTGGGCTCTCCACACTGGCCGACCAGTTGATCCGTGCCGCCGATCGCATTCTGGTGCCGACCATCCCCAGCCCGCTATCGGTCCAGGCCTTCTCGCGCATGCTTGAACATCTTGACCTCAAGAAACGCCAGCGCCAGCGGCTGACGCCGTTCTTCAACCTGGTCGACCGGCGGCGGACGCTACACCGCGAATGGCTCGAGGCGCCGCCGGCTGCCATCGGGGCGCCGATGCAGACCTGGATTCCCTACGCCAGCGACGTCGAGCGCATGAGCCTGGAGTGCCGCCCGCTGGCGGACCTGGCGCCACGTAGTCGCGCCACCCACGCCTACCGTCGTCTATGGCAGGAGCTCAAGACGGAACTGGGCGAATAGCCACGACAACGCTTCGAACGCCTCTCTTGGGTCTGTATACTTACCCAGTGTTTTGAGTCTACGCTGGGGAAGCCATGGCGCTGTCGACGCTCGAAGACCCGCTCTACTATCTCGCCAATTTCCGCCGCGTGCTTGACTGGCTGACGTCGCGTTACGCCGATGTGTTGAGCGTCGACGAGGCCGCTTTCATCGCTGATTTCCAACGTCTGCCCCAGCCCTCCCAGGCGCTGCTGGTCAGGATGATCATGCGCCGGGGTGTCGATTTTCGGGCCAGCCGCCTCGACTATGCGGAGATTGGCGATACACGGGCGGCGGCCGAGCCGCTGATCGCGGCCGGCTGGATCGAGGAGGGCGCGCCGCTGTCGCTGGAGGCGCTGTTCGCGCTGACGACCCGGCCGGAGATCGGTGCGCAGCTGGGCGGCTGGCTGGCGACATGCGGTCTCTCCCGGGGCGCCGGCAAGGGGGTATGGCTGGCGGCGCTGCAGGCAGAGTCTCCCGAGCCCCGCCCCCTGGCCGAGTGGGCGCCGGGACTTGAGGATCGTCACTACCGGTTGAGCGTCGATGCGATGTGCGAGCGTTTCCGGCTGATGTTCTTCGGCAATCTGCGTCAGCAGTGGTCGGAGTTCGTGCTGGCGGAGCTCGGCGTCTACCGTTTCGAGACCATCGAGCTGGAGGCAACCTCGCGAGCGTTCTCCCGGCGCCAGGAACTGGAGGCCTATCAACACCTGCACCGCTGCCGGGAGCGTTTCGAGGCCGATGAAGCGATGGAGTCGCTGCTGGCCGATGTTCCACGCCTGCCGTTTGCCAATGACTGGCTGGAGCGTCGCCGGGGGCGGTTGATCTACAAGCTGGCCTACCGTCTCGAACGCCAGGGCGAGCTCGATCAGGCCCTGGCGCTCTATCAAGACTGCTCGGCACCGGAGGCGCGGCTCCGCCGGATCCGGGTGCTGGAGGCGCAGCAGGCATTCAGCGATGCGCTGGCACTGGCCGAGCGGGCGGCAGCCGATCCCGTCAACGCGGCGGAACGCCAGGCGCTGGAACGGGTGCTGCCCCGGCTTCGTCGCAAGCTCGGCCTGGCGCCGGGGCGTCGGCCGGAGGCAATGCAGCCGCCGCGCCTGGACCTGGTGCTGCCCCGCGCCACCAGCGTCGAGCGGGCGGTGGCCCGGCATCTCTGCCGTGACGAGGCGCCGGTCTGCTACGTCGAGAACGCGCTCGTCAATGGTTTGTTCGGGCTGCTCTGCTGGGAAGCGATCTTCGCGCCACTGCCCGGCGCCTTCTTTCATCCGTTCCACTCGGGGCCGGTGGATCTGTTCGAGGCGGACTTCCAGGTGCGCCGGCGCGACCGGTTCGACAGCTGTCTGGCAGCGCTCGAGACGGGCGACTACGGCGCGATCATCCGTCGACGCTATCGCGAGAAGTGGGGGATCCAGTCACCCTTTGTGTTCTGGGAAGCGCTCGACGAGCACCTGCTGGAGCTGGCCCTGCAGTGTATCCCGGCGCGCCACCTGCGGCTCTGGTTCGAGCGGCTTCTCGGCGACGTCCGTGCCAACCGTGCCGGGATGCCGGATCTGATCCAGTTCTGGCCGGAAAACGCTGATCCCTCGCAGGCGACGCGTTATCGCATGATCGAAGTGAAGGGCCCCGGTGATCGCCTGCAGGACAACCAGAAGCGCTGGCTGGATTTCTGCGCCCGACACGACATGGCGGTCAGTGTCTGCTACGTCAGTTGGGCCTCCGAGGGCGATGTCGAGGTGGCAGGCCTCCCCGGTCCCGACACGGCCGTGACCGGGAGCGATTCTTGAGCTACCGGATCGCCGTCCGGGCGCTGTGCGAGTTCGCGGCCAAGCGTGGCGATCTCGATCTGCGCTTCACGCCGTCGCCCTCGGCGCAGGAGGGGATCGCCGGCCATCAGCTCGTCGCGGCGCGCCGCGGCGAACGTTACGAGCGCGAGATTGCCTTGAGCGGCAGCTATCACCATCTCGAAGTGCGCGGGCGTGCCGATGGTTACGATCCCGACGCCAACCGGCTGGAAGAGATCAAGACACATCGCGGAGACCTCGCCCGTCAGCCGGCCAATCAGCGGGCGCTGCACTGGGCACAGGCCAAGGTCTATGGACATCTGCTGTGCGCCGAACGCGGGCTGGACCAACTCACGGTAACGCTGGTCTATTTCGATATCGTCAGCCAGCGCGAAACGCCCCTGGCCGAGCAATGCTCCGCCGGGGCTCTGCGTGCCGAATTCGAGGCGCACTGTCAGGCATTTCTGGCCTGGGCGCAGCAGGAGCTGGCCCATCGCCGCCGCCGGGACAACGCCCTGAAGTCGCTCCGCTTTCCCCATGCCGGTTTCCGCGAAGGCCAGCGTCCGTTGGCCGAATCCGTCTACAAGGCCATCCACACCGGGCGCTGGCTGATGCTGCAGGCGCCCACCGGTATCGGCAAGACGCTGGGGACGCTGTTTCCGCTGCTCAAGGCGATGCCTGGCGAGCCGCTGGACAAGGTCCTCTTCCTGACGGCGCGCAATACCGGGCAGCGACTCGCCCTCGAGGCGTTGCAGACGCTGGGCGCAGGTGGCCGTTGCCACCGTGGCGAGTCGCGTGTCCCCGTGCCCGACGGGACCGGGGCGCTGCCCCTGCGGGTGCTGACGCTGACGGCCCGCGACAACAGCTGTGAGCACCCCTACAAGGCCTGTCACGGCGACTCCTGCCCGCTGGCCGCCGGTTTTTACGATCGCCTGCCCGCGGCCCGCGCGGCGGCGGTCGAACGCGGCTGGCTCGATCGTGCCGGCCTGCGGGATACCGCGCTTGCCCACGACATCTGCCCCTATTACCTCGGCCAGGAGATGGCGCGCTGGGCCGATATCGTCGTCGGCGACGTCAACTACTGGTTCGATTTTCACGCCATGCTCTATGCCTTGAGCCAGCAGCAGCAGTGGCGGGTCGGAGTGCTGGTCGACGAGGCTCACAATCTGGTGGAACGCGGGCGCGGCATGTACAGCGCGACGCTGGACCACGGTGCTTTCCGGCGCCTGAAGCCGACGTTGCCGGCGCCGCTCAAGCGGCCGTTCTCGCGGCTGGCCGCTATCTGGCAGGCGCTGGCGGACGAGAGCAAATCGGACTATCGGGTCATCGAGACGCTGCCCGGCAAGCTGATCGGGGCGCTGCAGCAAGCGGTTTCGCAGGTGGTCGAGTATCAGAGCGAGCAGCCGATCGCGCTCGACGGCGAATTGCAGCGATTCGCCTTCGACGCCCAGCACTTCTGCCGCGTCGCCGATGTCTTCGGCGAACATTCGATCTGTGACGTGACCCGCCAGGCGCCCCGCGGACGCCAGCGCCGCGCCGGGGCGCAGGTGACGTTGCGCAACGTGGTGCCGGCGCCGTTCCTGGCGCCGCGATTCGCCGCGGCGCATGGCGGCACTCTGTTTTCCGCCACGCTGACCCCGGAAGCCTACTATCGCGATCTGCTCGGCGTGGCACCGGACGCGCCCTGGCTATCGCTGGATTCACCGTTCCACGACTCGCAACTGGCGGTGCACGTCGCCGCATCGCTGTCGACGCGTTACGTCGACCGCGATGCCTCGCTCACGCCGCTGGCGGACCGGATCGCCGCCCAGTTCCGGGCACGTCGCGGCAACTATCTGGCGTTTTTCTCGAGCTTCGCCTACCTCGAACGGGTTGCCGATCGTCTGGCCGAACGCCATCCCGACGTGCCGTCATGGCGACAGGCCTCACGCATGGATGATGCCGCCCGGGAGGCATTCCTGGCCCGGTTCGAAGCGAGCGGGGAGGGGGTAGGCTTTGCCGTACTGGGCGGGATCTTCGGCGAAGGCATCGATCTCCCCGGCGATCGCCTGATCGGCGCCTTCGTCGCGACGCTGGGATTGCCCCAGGTCAACCCCGTCAATGAGCAGATGCGCGCCAGGCTGCAGGCGCTCTACGGTCATGGCTACGATTACGCCTATTTTTTTCCGGGCATGCAGAAAGTGGTGCAAGCTGCCGGACGCGTGATTCGCTCGCCGCAGGACGAGGGCGTGATCCACCTGCTCGACGATCGTTTTAGCCGGCGCGAGGCCCAGGCACTATTGCCGGACTGGTGGCCGCCGGCTTTGTGGGATTGACCAGGGCAGAGACGAGCACCCGGGTGGTCGATTGCCCGGCAGTGGTAGTCTTGCCATATTGAAATGAGTCGCGTGGGCAAAGCACGGGCGGCGTGACGCTGTTATCCCATCGTCGCCAATGCCTCGAACACTCTTGCCACCGCCTCGGCGCCGGGGTCGACGACGCCCTTGAGCGCGCTCTCTGGCACGTAGGCGGACCGACCGGCGTTGGCGCGGACGAGTTGGGCAGTGGCCTGGGCACCATCGCGAGCGGCCTGCGCTGCTTGGGCCAGCGATTCACCCCGCTGCAGTGACTCAATGGCAGGGATCAGGGCGTCGAGCATGGTACGGTCGCCGGGCTTGGCGCCGCCGTAGGCCTGCACCTTCTCGACGCCGGCGGCGAGCGCCTCGTCGAGTTTGCCACGTCGATCCAGCGAGGCAGCGGCTGCGGTAAACAGGATCGATAGCAGTACGCCGCTGGAGCCACCCATTTCCCGCGAAAGGAGCTGGCCGATACCGGCGAACATCAATGGCAGGGCTTCGGTGTTGAGTCGGTTGGCCGACAGCGCCCTGGCGATCGACTCGGCGCCGCTCTCCATGCTGGCGCCGGCGTCACCGTCGCCACTTTTTGCGTCGAGGGCGTCGAGCTCCTGGCGCGATTGGCGCAGGGTCTCGATGACCCGCTCGAGAAGGGCGGAAGTGCCGGGATCCTGCGGGGCATCGTCGGCCAGTGCCTCATGATCCTGTCGGGTATCCGGAGAAAAGTGGGCGGGAGCCTGGGCGACGTGCAAACCGGGCCAGGCCGGCGCCGTCGTCGGGGCCGACAGCGCCTCGACGACATCGTCGTCGGCCGGCAGCAGCGTGAGCGAGAAGCCGTGCATGTCCAGCGAGGTCATCAGCGGCGCCGGGCCGATCAGATGGGCTATCTGATTGACGCCCAGTTGGCGCAGCAGGCTGGCGGTCAGCACCCCCATCTCCTGGGTGGAACAGCTGCCAAGGTCGTTGAGCATCGCGATCCAGGGCCCGGAGAGCTTGCGGTCGGACAGGGCGTCGCGCAACGGCTCGAGCACCAGTCGCATCGCCTCGTCGGCATTCTTTGGATTGACCTCCCGCGTGCCGGTCTCGTTGTGAATACCCAGGCCCAGTTCCGGCGAGCGCTCGGCGGCTGCCTGGCCCGGCTGGGCCGCGGCGCTGAGCGCCATGCCCAGCGACCCCATTCGCTGGCACAGGGCTTCGGCGCGCTCGAGGATGGCGTTCAGCGGCAGTT
The DNA here is from genome assembly GCF_008298015.1 of Salinicola corii. Lineage (GTDB taxonomy): Bacteria > Pseudomonadota > Gammaproteobacteria > Pseudomonadales > Halomonadaceae > Salinicola > Salinicola corii. Next base: position 63,149 of record NZ_VTPX01000006.1, read on the forward strand.
CCCGGCTCGCCAGATGACCGCTCAGCTTGTGCACCAGCACGGTGCCGGCGATGCCTCTCGGTTGCGGGGCATTTTCGATGGCGACATCGTCGGCGACGATGACCATGGCAACGTCCAGTCCCTCGCCTCGGGCACGCTCGGCGGCGAGGCCGAAGTTGAGGCGATCACCGGTATAGTTCTTGACCACCAGCAGGCAGCCGGCCTCGCCGCAGACTTCGCGAATGGCAGCGAGTACCGCCTCGACGCTGGGCGAGGCGAACAGGCTGCCGGAGATCGCTCCGGTCAACATGCCCTCGCCGATATAACCGGCATGTGCTGGCTCGTGACCGGCCCCACCGCCGGACAATATCGCGACCTGGTGTCGGCCCTGATCCGCTTTGTCCCAGTCGCGGCGGATCAGGATTCGCAGACCGCTCTCCGGTTCGGCGACACGCAGTGGAGCGGTTACAGCCGCCGCTCTCAAAATCTCGTCGACGACATCGCCGGGGGCATTGTAGAAACGATCCATGTTGTCTCTCCGTTGAAGTTTCGGGGTCGATGCTTCAGTGCAGTTTCATTTTCGGCCGGATATAGCGGTTGAGACCGTCGACAATGACGGTCATCGCTGTCTTGAAAATGCCATGAATCGCCATCTGGTGCATACGATAGAGAGAAGCGTAGAACAACTTGGCCAGCCGCCCTTCGATGAACAGGCTGCGCGCCGATGCGCCACGCATGAGGCTGCCGACCGCCTCGAAGTGCGCCAGCGAAATCAGTGAGCCTCGATCGCGGTAGACGAACGGCTTGAGCGGTTTGCCGTCCATGGCTGCACGCAGGTTGTGGTAGCAGTGGGTCGCCTGCTGGTGGGCGGCTTGGGCCCTGGGCGGCACTCGCTTGTCGTCGGGCTGAGGGCAGGACGCACAGTCGCCGAAGGCGAAGATGCGCTCGTCGTCAAGGCTCTGCAAGGTTTCGTGGACCTTGATCTGGTGGTTGCGCTCGGTGGCGAGCCCCAGTTGCGACAGGAATTCCGGCGCGCGAATGCCGGCCGCCCAGACGCTGAGGTCCGTCTCCAGCGGCTCGCCGTCGGCGGTGATGAAACCGTTGGCGTTGGCTTCGGTGACCCGAGTGTCGACATGGATCTTGACCCCGAGTCGCTCCAACTCGCCGTGTACCGCGCGGCTGATCCGCTCGGGCAGGGCCGGCAGGATGCGCGGTGCCGCCTCGATCAGATGGACCTCGAGTTTGCCGCTGTCCAGCGCCGTGAACCCGTAGCTGTGCAGCATTCGGGAGGCACCGAAGAGTTCGGCGGCCAGCTCGACGCCAGTGGCGCCCGCGCCGACCAGGCCGACGGTCAGCTTGGGGTGTGTCCGGCGCTCCGGATCGCTGTAGCGCAGGAAGGTGTTGAGCATGTTGCGGCGAAAGCTCTCCGCCTGCTGCGGGCTATCGATGAAGTGGCAGTGCCTGGCAACACCTGGCGTACCGAAATCGTTGGAGACGCTGCCGACGGATAGCACCAGGTAGTCGTACTCGAGCTCACGAGCCGGTAGCACCACGGCGCCGTCCTGATCGTGGATCGGCTCCAGCGTCAGGGTGCGGTTGTCGCGATCGATGGCACTCAGCGTACCCCGCTGGAACCGGTAGCCGTGACTCTTGGAGTGGCCCTGGTAGGAGACCTCGTCGAGCCCGGAGTCGAGGGTGCCGGTGGCGATCTCGTGCAGCAGCGGCTTCCAGATGTGAGTGGGGTTGCGGTCTACGAGGACGATGTCGGCACGCTGGGACTTGCCGAGTTTGCGACCCAGACGGGTTGCCAGCTCGAGTCCACCCGCGCCGCCACCGACCACGACGATGCGTGGTGTGGTCATGGGAAACTCCAATCGAAAAATCGGAAGAAAATGAGAAGGGAACAGCCGGGGAAATCGGGAGTCGTCGGTTCGGGGCGCTTCGAGAGGGCTCGGGGCAGATGGTTGGCGATAAGGCAGGCACACCGAGAACCGAGTGATGACGACATCGGATTGTGAGACTGCGCGTTCACGGAAATGAGCACCCGTCGATTCGACGAAAAAAGATGTGTCCGAGGATACGCCGATCATCGACACTTGGCATCTGTGGGTTGCGTAAACTTACGCCGTTTTGGGTAAGCTGCTGTGCGATGTGTCGTCTTTCCAACCTTTCACTCGAGGATTCCATCATGCACCCGTCGCTTCAGGACATCCGGCTGGTCGCTTTCGATCTTGATGGCACCTTGATCGATTCCGTACCCGATCTGGCGGCGGCGGTGGACGCCATGCTCGTCGGGCAGCGCCTGGCGCCGGTGGGCGAGGCCAAGGTGCGTGACTGGGTGGGCAACGGCTCTCATAAGCTGGTCGAGCGAGCGCTGGCCTGCGTCCTGGGGGAAGCGCCGGATACGGCCCGGGTGACGGCGAGTCATGACGGATTCCTGCGCGCGTATCACGCGGCGCCTTGCGAGCGCACCCGGGCGTATCCCGGGGTTAGCGAGGCACTTGGATCGCTCGAGGCGAGGGGGATCATCGTGACGCTGGTCACCAACAAGCCCGCGGCGTTCATCGATCCGATTCTCGAGGCACTGGGTCTGCGCCGCTACTTTCGCATGACGCTGGGCGGGGATTCGCTGGCGGAGAAGAAGCCCCATCCCGCGCCGCTGCTCCATCTGGCGGCACAGTTCGGCGTCGCGCCTGCGCAGTGTCTGATGGTGGGGGATTCGCGCCACGACGTGGAGGCGGGGAAACGGGCCGGTTTCCGCACCCTGGCGGTGCCGTACGGCTACAACCATGGCGAGCCGGTGGTCTCGAGCCGCCCGGATGGCGTGGTTGAATCGCTGGGGGAACTCGTTTAGGGTTTCCGAACCGGCGCCATGGTGGTCGTGGCGTCGTTCTTGCACACCTTCCCGGTATTTTCGTTTCCCCTCGACCGAGCTTTGACATGCGACCGGATATCCAACGCCTTTTCAGTCCCAGCGTGTTGATGCGCTACGTGACGCGTTGGCGATGGTGATTGTCAGCCGAACTGCCTCGTTTGCCGATTGCTGATTTTCACTGCTGGAGCCCGGTCCCATGATGACCCCCGATCGTTTTGCCGAGCTGGCGCAAGCTGGCTATAACCGTATTCCGGTCACCCGCGAGGTGCTGGCCGATCTGGATACGCCGCTGTCGACCTACCTCAAGCTGGCCGATGCGCCCTGGACCTTTCTGCTCGAATCGGTCCAAGGAGGCGAGAAGTGGGGGCGTTATTCGATCATCGGCCTGCCCAGCCGGGAGCGGATCGAGGTGCGAGGCCTTACCGTTCGCCACATCGTCGACGGCGAAGAGTTTGGCGTCAGCGAAGTCGAGGATCCGCTGGCCTGGATCGAGCGATTCCAGGCGCGATTCAACGTCCCGGACCTGAATGACCAGCCGCGGTTCGATGGCGGTCTCGTGGGCTATTTCGGCTACGATACCATTCGCTATATCGAACCGAAGCTGCGCACCGCGCTCGCCGCCGAGAAGCCCGACCCCATCGGTGTGCCGGACATCCTGTTGATGGTGTGCGACGACCTGGTCGTCTTCGACAACCTCTCCGGTCGCCTTCAATTGTGGACTCACGCCGACCCTGAGTCGCCTCACGCCTATGCCGACGCGGTCGAGCGACTCGAGACGCTGGAGCTGAAGCTGCGCAGTGCCACCTTCAACACCTTGAGTCCGGGTACCGGCCGGGCGGATGTCGCCGAGGACGACTTTCACGCCAGCTTCAGCGAGCAGGGCTACAAGGACGCGGTGGCGACGATCAAGGAGTATGTGCTGGCCGGCGACGTCATGCAGTGCGTGCCGTCCCAGCGCATGTCGATTCCGTACCAGGCGCCGCCGTTGGATCTTTACCGGGCGTTGCGCAGTCTCAATCCGTCGCCCTACATGTTCTTTCTGAATCTCGAGGATCATCACGTGATCGGGTCATCCCCCGAGATTCTGACCCGGCTGGAGAATGGCGAGGTGACGGTCCGCCCGATCGCCGGCACGCGGCCGCGCGGTGCGACGCCCGAGCAGGACAAGGCGCTGGAGGAGGAGCTGCTGGCCGATCCCAAGGAGATCGCCGAGCATTTGATGTTGATCGATCTCGGGCGCAACGATATTGGCCGCATCAGCGAAATCGGCACGGTTGAGCTCACCGACAAGATGGCGATCGAGCGTTACTCCCACGTCATGCACATCGTCTCCAACGTCACTGGCAAGCTGCGCGAGGGTATGTCGGCGATGGACGTGCTGCGGGCCACTTTCCCGGCGGGTACGCTCTCGGGCGCGCCGAAGATCCGGGCGATGGAGATCATCGACGAGCTCGAGCCGGTCAAGCGTGGTGTCTACTCCGGTGCCGTGGGCTATCTCTCCTGGCACGGTAATATGGACATGGCGATCGCGATTCGCACGGCGGTGCTTAAGGATGGAGAGCTGCACGTCCAGGCCGGCGGCGGCATCGTCGCCGATTCCAATCCCGACGACGAGTGGAACGAGACGCTCAACAAGCGCCGGGCGCTGTTCCGTGCCGTGGCAATGGCAGAGAAAGGGCTCGACAACCTCGAATGAGCCGCTGCGGAGGGAGCGTTCGGTTCTCTCCGCGCTTGTCGCTTGTCATCGATCCTTCATCGAAACCGGATTAGATTGGGGGTATGCGACGCTCGACCCCCGGTTCCCATCGATCCCATGTCATCTCGCCGCCACGACGTGCTCGTCGCTGGTGGCTTTGGACGTCGGTGCTGCTCGGATTCACCACGCTGACTGCAGGGCTTGTCGCCTGGGGTGGTCTATCACTCGAGTCGCTGGAGACACTGCATTCACTTCCCTTGCTGCTGATGATGGTGCTGCTGCCGGCATTGGGCCTGCCGATGACGCCGTTTTACATCATCGCCGGGCTGCGTTTCGGTATCCCCGGCGGGTTGGCGTTCTCCGCCATCGCCACGCTGCTCAACCTGCTGCTCTGCTATGCCATTGCCCACGGCCGCCTGCGGCCGGCTCTGAGCAGTGCCATCGAGCGGCGCTTCCCGGCACTGGCGGGTCTCGACCGGACCCGGGGCGATGCCTGGCGAGTCACGTTCCTGATCAAGTTGGTGCCCGGGGTTCCGATGTTCATCAAGCACTACGCCTTGGGGATCGCCGGCGTCCCCCGGTCGATCTACCTGACGGTGGCATTGATGACGACCGGACCCTATGCCGTGGCGTTCGTGGTGCTGGGCAAGTCGGCGCTGGAGGGGGATGTCGGTCAGATGCTCGTCGCATTGGCGCTGGTGGCACTCGTCGTCGTGTTGCTGAATATGGCGGTAGGCTACTGGACGCGACGCGGGGTCTCCCGGCCGGCGGGCTCTCGATGAAGCCGGACAGGAACGGTGCGAGAACCTTGGCGCCGCGATCCATTACAGGATCGCGGCGTTTTCTCATCGATGAATCAGGCGACCCGACCCAGCAACAGGAATTCGATCAGCGCCTTTTGGGCATGAAGGCGATTGCCGGCTTCCTGCCACACCACGGCGCGCGGGTCGTCGAGCAGTGTGGTGCTGATCTCCTCGCCGCGATGCGCTGGCAGGCAGTGCAGGAAGATAGCCTCTTCGGTCGCCTGATCCAGCAACGCTTCGGTGACCTGGAAGCCGGTGAAGTCACGTTCGCGTTTGGCCTGCTCTTCCTCCTGGCCCATCGAAGCCCAGACGTCCGTGGTGACCAGGTCGGCATCTCGAACGGCGTCGCCAGGATCGCGCACGATGACGGCATGTTCGCCTGCGGCCTCGAGAATGTCCCGACGCGGATCGTAGCCCTCGGGACAGCAGATGCGCAGCTGGAAATCGAATTGCCGAGCGGCGTTGATCCAGGAGTGGCACATGTTGTTGCCGTCACCGATCCAGACGGCCGTCTTGCCCTTGATCGGCCCACGGCATTCGGTCCAGGTCATCACGTCGGCCAGCAGCTGGCAGGGGTGGTAATCGTCGGTCAGGGCGTTGATCACCGGCACGGAGCTGGCGGCGGCGAACTCTTCGAGGCCGGCGTGGGAGAAGGTGCGAATCATCACCGCATCGACCATTTCCGACAGCACTCGCGCGGTATCCGCGATCGGTTCCCCGCGTCCGAGCTGGGTATCGCGCGATGAAAGGAACAGCGCATGGCCGCCGAACTGTGCCATGGCGGTCTCGAACGATACGCGTGTTCGCGTCGAGGACTTCTCGAAAATCATCGCCAGGGTGCGATTGCTGAACGGCGTGTAGATGGGGCCGTTGGTCTTCAGGCGATTCTTGATCGTGATCCCGCGCTGGATCAAATAATCGAGCTCGTCGGCGGAAAGGTCCAGAAGGGTCAGAAAGTGGCGTGCGCTCATGGGCGGATTCCTGTCGTGACTTGATGTCGATACATGGGCTACAAGGCATGCGGCATCATCCCGGCGCGCCGCACTGAAAACTCGATCGGTGACCGTGCCCGCCATGGCGGCTGCCACCAGAAAAAGAAAAAGCGCCGCGGGCGAAGCGCCCGGTGGGGCGTTTCGCTAGGCGGCGCCACGATCGATGCCATGGGGAGCCGCGCCCTGGGCGGGCGTCGGCGGCCAGCGTCGATCCGTGCGAAAGCCAATCATCCTAACCAGACCTCGTGAGCGGCGCAACGCCGCGGGATATCTTCACGGGTCGGCGGGGGTGTTTTCGACCGGTGTCATCAGTAGAATGGTGTCACGGTCTTTTATATTCGCGCACACGCGAAGGGTGGGTCAGCGGCTCTCCCTTCCCGCTACAGGACGTCTCATGAGCGATACCATCGAATCGATCAAGCAGCAGATCAGTGACAATGCCATCCTGCTCTACATGAAAGGATCGCCCCAGCTACCCCAGTGCGGCTTCTCGGCCCAGGCGGTTCAGGCGTTGATGGCATGCGGCGAGAAGTTCGCCTTCGTCAACATTCTCGACAACCCGGATATTCGATCTGAGCTGCCCAAGTACGCCAGCTGGCCGACGTTTCCCCAACTGTGGATCGACGGTGAGCTGGTGGGCGGCTGCGACATCATCGTCGAGATGTACCAAAACGGTGAACTGGAGCCCATGGTCAAGGCTGCCGCGGCCAAGTCCGCCGAAGCTTCCAGCGACAGCTGATCCGTCAGCCGCCAGGCCTAATCAACGACGCCCCATCCGTGCAAAAAATGCGGATGGGGCGTTTTTCGTTCGGTACGGTCGGGAGCAGATGATTTGGAGTGCGTGTTCGCGGATGACTCAAAATTGGTCGCTGTCGGCAGGTCTGCCGGATCGATCAGAGTTCGTCGTAACCCTGTTCCTTCAGCGCGAGATTCCAGCCGCCCAGGTCCTTGAAGCGGTTGACGATGGCGCAGAAAAGCTCTGCGGTGCGCTCGGTATCGTAGCTCGCCGAGTGGGCCGAAGAGCTGTCGAAGATGATACCGGCCGCCTGGCAGGCGCGGGCCAGTACCGTCTGGCCGTAAGCCAGCGCGGAGAGCGTGGCGGTGTCGAAGCTGGAGAAGGGGTGAAAGGGGTTGCGCTTGATATTGCAGCGATTGACGGCGGCGTTGAGAAATCCCTGATCGAAAGAGGCATTGTGGCCGACGAGGATGGCTCTCGAGCAGTCGTGGGATTTGATGGTCTTGCGAATCGGCTTGAAGAGTCCGTCGAGCGCTTCACGCTCGCTGACGGCGATCTGCTTGCGGAAGGCGCTGGAGAGGTCGATGCCGGTGAAATCCAGGGCGGACTGTTCGACGTTGGCGCCCTCGAAAGGCTCGACGTGAAAGGCAATGGTATCCAGTGGCAGCAGGTTGCCCTGATCGTCCATGGTCAGCGGCACGGCAGCGATTTCCAGAATCGCATCCGTTGCCGAATTGAACCCGCCGGTTTCGACGTCTACCACGACCGGGAGATATCCGCGAAAACGCTGCGCCATCAGCTCTTTCGTGCTGGCGTCCGACATGCAATGACTCCCATTCCCTTGGTGTGGTAGTGGTAATGTGTAGAGGAAACCGTGGTCATGAAACCGCGTAGAGTCTAGCAGTTTCGGCCATCGGCGTCCCGTCGCTCGGTGTTCGTAGCGGGCCGGGAGCGTTATAATTTCGGGCCGCGCCGTTCGCCGCACGTCAACGAACGACATACCCTGCCCATCAATTCAAACTTGCTAAGGAGCTATCGCATGTCCGATGTCAAAAAGGTCGTCCTCGCCTATTCCGGCGGCCTTGACACTTCCGTGATCGTGAAGTGGCTGCAGGAAACCTACGCTTGCGAAGTGGTCACCTTTACCGCCGATATCGGTCAGGGCGAAGAGGTCGAGCCGGCGCGAGCCAAGGCGCAGGCGCTCGGGGTCAAGGAGATCTACATCGAGGACCTGCGAGAAGAGTTCGTTCGCGATTACGTCTACCCGATGTTCCGGGCCAACACCATCTACGAGGGCGAGTACCTGCTGGGCACGTCCATCGCGCGGCCGCTCATCGCCAAGCGTCTGATCGAAATCGCCAACGAGACCGGTGCCGATGCGATCTCCCACGGCGCCACCGGCAAGGGCAACGACCAGGTGCGCTTCGAATTGGGCGCCTACGCCCTGAAGCCGGGGGTCAAGGTCATCGCGCCGTGGCGCGAGTGGGACCTGAACTCCCGCGAGAAGCTGATGGCGTACTGCGAGGACAATGACATTCCGGTCGACTTCTCCAAGAGCAAGAAGAAGTCGCCGTACTCGATGGATGCCAACCTGCTGCACATCTCCTACGAGGGTGGCATTCTCGAGGACCCGTGGGCCGAGGCGGAAGAGGAGATGTGGCGCTGGAGCGTGGCGCCGGAAGCCGCGCCGGATCAGCCCACCTATGTCGAGCTGACCTACGAGAAGGGCGACGTCGTCGCCATCGACGGCGAGCCGCTCAAGCCTCACGAAGTGCTGGCCAGGCTCAACAAGCTGGGTGGCGACAACGGCATCGGCCGTCTCGATATCGTCGAGAACCGCTATGTCGGCATGAAGTCTCGCGGCTGCTATGAAACGCCTGGCGGTACCATCCTGCTGCGGGCGCATCGAGCCATCGAGTCGTTGACGCTGGATCGCGAGGCGGCGCATCTCAAGGATGAGCTGATGCCCAAGTACGCCAAGACCATCTACAACGGTTATTGGTGGAGTCCGGAGCGCCGCATGCTTCAGGCCGCCATCGACGAAACCCAGGCGTTCGTCAACGGCGTGGTGCGGATGAAGCTCTACAAGGGCAGCGCGGTCGTCGTCGGTCGTCGCTCCGAGCAGTCGCTGTTCGATGAGTCGATTGCCACGTTCGAGGATGATGCCGGCGCCTACGACCAGAAAGATGCCGAAGGCTTCATCAAGCTCAATGCGCTGCGTCTGCGGATCGCGGCAGGCAAGGGCCGCTCCGCGAGCTAGCGCCGTCCGGTCCAACCCTTGATGCCGATACCTGCCGTGTCGGCATCCGAATCGGGAGCAACGTATGCTGAAGAAACTGTTCTCCGGGCTGCTGGGCGGTGGCAATGCCAAACCCGCCACGCCCACAAAAGAGCGCGAGCCGGTCGAGTACAAGGGGTTTTTGATCGTGCCCGATCCGCAGGATGTCGGCGGCCAGCATCGGGTCAGTGGTTGGATTCGCAAACCGGTCGAGGGCGGCGAGACCCTGGAGCGACGCTTTGAGCGTTCGGATGTCGTTCCGGGCGAAGATGCCTGCGTGGAGCTGACGATCACCAAGAGCCAGCGCTATATCGATGATATCGGCGATGAGATGTTCGAGCAGCAGCATTGACGACGATCGTTCGATCTCGATGGCGGCGCCTGCGTGGCGCCGTTTTCGTCATTGGCGGCTTCAGCGATAACTTCCTATGGTTAAGGCATTCCCGGAGGCCGAGGCCCCGGTGGATAGGAGCGTTCGAACAACCGGCAAGGAAGCGCTGACATGATCACCGTTCATCACCTCGAGAACTCCCGCTCGCAGCGTATTCTGTGGCTGCTGGAGGAACTGGGTGTCGAGTACGAGATTCGGACCTATCGACGCGACCCCAAGACCATGCTGGCCCCCGCGGAGCTGAAGCGGATCCATCCGCTCGGCAAGTCGCCTATCATCACCGACGACGCTCACACCGTCGCCGAATCCGGTGCCATCATCGAGTATCTTGTCGCTGGCTACGGTGGTGACGCCCTGCTCCCCGCCCAGGACACCCCGGAGCGCTTGCGCTACACCCACTGGCTGCACTACGCCGAAGGCTCCGCCATGCCGCTGATGGTGATGAGTCTGGTTTTCGCAAAGTTGGGTAAGCCCCCGGTTCCGGCGATCATTCGCCCGATCGGTAAGCTGTTGGGCAATGGTGTTCGTGAGAAATTTCTCGTTCCACAGCTACGTCTGCATTTCGACTATTGGGAGAGCGAGCTGGACCAGCACGCTTGGTTCGCGGGGGATACGTTCAGTGCGGCGGATATCCAGATGAGCTTCCCTCTGTTGGCTGCCGAGAGCCGCACCGATCTATCCCGTTATCCCAATATCAGGGGCGTGCTCGAGAGGATGCGTGAGCGACCGGCCTATCAGCGTGCGGTCGAGAAAGGCGGTGAGTTTCAGCTGTAAATCGTTCCGATGGATGGCATCCATTCGTCGGGCCACGCGCGGCTTTGATCATTCGTGCGCGAATTACCGGCATTCCGGCCGGGCTCGTGCCACTCTGGCTGAGGAGTCTCTATGCGTGTCCTTACCTGGAAACATGCCATGATCGCCGCTTTGAGCGGCGCCGGTCTGGCGTCGTCGCTGACTTGGGCGCAGATGCAGCCCGGCGACTCACCTTTCGACAACCAGCCGGAAACGCGGCTGGCTTGCGAGCGTCTCAAGGCGCAGATCGATCAGACGATCCGCGACAACGGCGCGCGGCACTTTCTCCTCGAGATCGTCGACAACGCTCAGGTGGAAGGCGATGTAGTGAGGGAAGGGGAGGCGTTTGCCGGTGCCGAGGTGGTCGGTAGTTGCGACGGTGGCACCCGCAAGGTGGTCTACAGCCGTGATGGCGCGACGGAGATGAGTTCCATGCGACCGGCTGCGGAATCTTCCACCCCGGTCGAATCCTCGTCGCCCAACATGACCAAGTCGCCGGAGGGTGGTGACGGCAGCAGCGTGCCTGAGACGGCTCCGGTCCCTCCCGAGTCCAGCGGTGAAGAGGCCGTGCCCACGCAGGATACGCAAGCCGGTAACGCGGCCCAGGAGCCGGAAGCCAGCCCTTGATCCCGGCCCGCGAGTCTCAGCCGGGCATTAGGCGATATCGATCTTGTCCGGGTACTCGCACAGATCCTCGATGACACAGCTGCCGCAGCGGGGCTTGCGCGCCAGACAGGTGTAGCGCCCGTGCAGGATCAGCCAGTGGTGGGCGTCCTTGAGGTAGGCCTTGGGTACGTGACGCATCAGCTTGTTCTCGACTTCGACCACATTCTTGCCCGGCGCGAGTCGTGTGCGGTTGGATACGCGGAAGATATGCGTATCCACCGCCATGGTCAGCTCGCCGAATGCCGTGTTCAGAATCACATTGGCGGTCTTGCGCCCAACCCCGGGTAGCGCCTCCAGCCCTTCCCGCGTTGTCGGGATGTTGCCGGCGTAGCGCTCGGCCAGGATGTGGCAGGTTTTCATCAGATTCTCGGCCTTGGTATTGAATAGGCCAATGGTCTTGATGTGTTCCTTCAGCCCATCGATACCCAGATCGATGATCGCCTGCGGCGTATTGGCCACCGGAAACAGTCTTGCCGTCGCCTTGTTGACGCCAACGTCCGTCGCCTGGGCCGACAGTAGTACCGCTGCCAGCAGCTCGAACGGCGTCGACCAGTTCAGCTCCGTGGTCGGGTTGGGATTGTGAGCCTTGAGGCGAGCAAAGATCTGCTCTCGCTTGGTGGCGTTCATGAGGTGGTTCCATGATAGTCGTCTGCGTCTCTGGCAGGCTGGTTGACGGGCGATCCGCTGGCCAGGGAGATCAGCCTCTCCGCCTCGCATATCTTGTCCCGCGCCTGCGCGATGCCCGCCTGATCGCCCTGACGTTGAAAATGGGCGAGCTCCTGGCGTGCCTTGCGCATCGCCTGCTCTGCTGCCGCCACGGCGATATGCTGGTGGTCTCGCGTGGTGCTCCGGTTCGATGGCGGTCCGGACTCGAGTCGTCGGTACAAGGCGTCGAGCTGGTCGTCGAATCCCGCCAGGCGCTCGAGGAGCGCGGGGCGCTGCGCCTCTTCGACTTTGTCCAGTTGGCGGTGCAGGCGTTTTCGGCGTGCGGTAAGAGTCGCCACCTGCGCCTTCAGGGCGGTAACGTCGACATCGACGGGCCATTCACGTGATGCATTGGCGGCCGGCCGTGCCGCAGCGGCGCGGCGTTGCTCGCGCTTGCGGCGTTTCTCCTCGGCTCTGACAACCAGTCGCCGGTTGCGCGCCTCGAAGCGTCGGCGTCCGTTTTCGGCCCGCCAGTCGAGATAGCGCTGCCGCTCGATGTCATTGCCGGCCTGCGCCCACTGCGGGTGCCGAACGAGATCGATGCAGTCGACCGGGCAGGGTGCGATACACAGTTCGCAGCCGGTGCATTCTGACTCGATGACCGTGTGCATCTGTTTGGCGGCGCCGAGAATGGCATCGACGGGGCAGGCCTGGATGCACTTGGTGCAGCCGATGCACTCGGCCTCGCGAATCACGGCCAGCAACGGTGTCTGGGGCGGCTCGATCAGTTCGAGAGGCGGGTGGCCTGTCAGCGCTGCCAATCGGTCACGCGTGGCCTCGCCACCGGGAGGGCAGCGGTTGATCGCCTCGCCCTCCACGATCGCCTCGGCGTAAGGCCGGCAACCGTCATGACCGCACTTGCCACATTGGGTCTGCGGTAGTTCGGCATCGATTCGTTCGACGGTGATAGCGAATGACATAGGATTTCCGGAATAGCGGGACAAACGACCACTCCCGATGGGAATCGTGCGGCATTGGCTCCTTCAGGTGACGCGCTGGCCCGGTTTGGCGCCGCTGTCCGGGGAGAGAAGATAGATGCCATCGTCGTCACCTGCGGCCAGCACCATGCCTTCGGAGACGCCGAAGCGCATCTTGCGCGGCGCCAGATTGGCGACCATCACCGTCAGCCGGCCTTCGAGGGCTTCCGGCGCGTACACCTTGCGAATCCCGGAGAAGACGGTCCGCGTCTCGCTGCCGATATCCAGCGTCAGCTTGAGCAGCTTGTTGGACCCTTCGACATGTTCGGCCTTCTTGATCTCGGCAATCCGCATGTCGACCTTGATGAAGTCGTCGAAGGCGATCTCGTCGCCGATCGGCTCGTCGACCAGTGGCGTGTCCCGGGGCGCTTCGGCGGGGTTCGAGGGGGCTTTCCCGGTCAATTTCTTCTCCTCCTCGAGCACCTCCTTGGAGGCCTCGATCATCGACTCGATCCTGTCGCTCTCGACACGGGTCATCAGCGGCTTGAACTTGCCGATGACATGACCTTCGAGTACCTGCTGGCGGCTCGCCCAGGCGAGGCTGTCGACCTGCAGGAACCGTCGCGCCTGCTCGGCCATTGCCGGCACCACCGGATGCAGGTAGACCATCAGGGTGCGGAACAGATTGATCCCCACCGAGCAGATATCGATCACTTCCTGCTCGCGACCGCTTTCCTTGGCCAGTACCCATGGCGTCTTGTCGGCGATGTAGGTATTGGCCTCGTCGGCGAGTTCCATCACCTTGCGCATGGCGCGGCCAAACTCACGGGCCTCGAAATCGGCGGCGATCTCGTCGCCGGCGTGGATGAACCTGGCGACGAGTTCCGGTTCGGCACAGGTCGAAGAGAGCTGCCCGTCGGCGAGCTTGTTGATGAAGCCGGCGCAGCGGCTGGCGATATTGACCACCTTGCCGACCAGATCCGAGTTCACCCGCGCGGCGAAATCCTCGAGATTGAGGTCGAGATCGTCGACGCGAGAAGTCAGCTTGGCGGCGAAGTAGTAGCGCAGATACTCCGGGTTGAGGTGCTCCGCGTAGGTCTGCGCCTTGATGAAGGTCCCGCGGGACTTCGACATCTTGGCCCCGTTGACGGTCACGAAGCCGTGGCAGTTGACGCCGGTCGGCGTGCGCATGCCGGCGCCTTCGAGCATGGCTGGCCAGAACAGCGCGTGGAAGTAGACGATGTCCTTGCCGATGAAGTGGTAGACCTCGGCGCTGGAATCCGCCTTCCAGTAGCTGTCGAAATCGAGGCCTTCGCGATCGCAGAGGTTCTGGAAGCTGGCCAGATAGCCGATCGGCGCGTCCAGCCAGACGTAGAAATACTTGCCTGGCGCATCGGGAATCTCGAAGCCGAAGTAGGGCGCATCGCGGGAGATGTCCCACTCGTTGAGGCCGGATTCGAACCACTCCTGCAGCTTGTTGGCGATCTGCGGCTGCACGCGACCGGAGCGCGTCCACTGCTTCAGAAACGCTTCGAAGTCCGGCAGCTTGAAAAAGTAGTGGGTCGAGGTGCGCACTTCCGGCGTGGCGCCGCTGATCGCCGAGACCGGATTGATCAGCTCCGCCGGTGTATAGGTCGCGCTGCACACTTCGCAGTTGTCGCCGTACTGGTCCTCGCTGCCGCACTTCGGGCAAGTGCCCTTGATGAAGCGGTCGGCCAGAAACAGACCCTTGACGGGATCGTACATTTGCTCGATATCGCGGGTGCTGATATGGCCGGTATCGCGCAGCGCCGTATAGATCCGCTCGCTGTGAATGCGGTTCTCTTCGGAGTGGGTCGAGTGGTAGTTGTCGAAAGCCACGCCGAAGCGGGCGAAATCTGCCTGATGCTCCTCGCTGACCTTGGCGATCAGTTGCTCGGCCGTGATGCCTTCCTGCTCGGCGCGCAGCATGATCGCGGTGCCGTGGGCGTCGTCCGCGCAGACGTAATGGCACTCGTGGCCGCGGCTCTTCTGGAAACGCACCCAGATATCGGTCTGGATATACTCCAGCAGGTGGCCCAGGTGGATCGAGCCGTTGGCATAGGGCAGCGCGCTGGTGACGAGGATCTGGCGCGAAAGCGAGGCGTTGTTCGACATGGCGACTGGAACATTCCCGTAACGAAACCCGAGGCGGCCTGGTATCGGTGGCCCCACGGGTGGATAGGCTGAAAACTTGGTCGACGATTGTAGCACCGATGGCGGGGGCTTTGCGTCGGGTGCACGCGTGGGGAGAAGTGATTCCCATCGCCCTCCATCGTCGTGACGCGGAAACGGGTCGAGGAGGGGCTCGAGCTCAGCCCCTGACAACTGTCATGGTGGTCTGGATAGGGCGTGGCGAATACTGCGATCCCGTAGTAACCCAGAGCCCGGCCGGCGAGACATTCAAATGTTAAAGTCAGCGGCCAAACCGTTACCGCCGACCGTTGCTCAAGGAACCCCGGATGGCCGAAATCGATCTTTCCCAGTCACTATGGATGCTGCTCTTCTTCGTCGCGCTGGGTTGGCTGGCGGCGCGGCGGTTGAGGGTCGATCCTCGGCCGATAGCGACGCTGCTCGTCTACATCATTTCACCGCTGACCTTCTTCCATGGCCTGACCCAGGGGCAGCCCAGCGCCGACAAGCTGATACTGACGCTCAGCGTGCTGTTGCTGGCGACGTGCCTCTGTCTTGCGGTCAACAGGGTAGCCAGCCGCTTTTTCGCCGAACAGGAGCGGGCGCTATTGGCCTTTTCCGCCGGGACCGGCAACACGGGCTATTTCGGTTTCCCGATCGCGCTGGTGCTGCTGCCGCCGGAGGGGGTCACGCTCTATCTCTTCTGCATGCTGGGTGTCTCGCTCTACGAGTTCACGGTCGGTTTCTATGTCAGCGCCCGGGGACGTTTCTCGGTGAAAGAGAGCCTGACCCGACTGGCGAGGCTGCCGCTGATCTACGCCTTCGCGACCGGCATGCTGGTCAGCGCCCTCGACTGGCAGATACCGGATGTCGTCGCGGATGGGCTCGACTACTTCAAGTACTGCTTCACGGTGCTGGGGATGATGATCATCGGCATGACCCTGGGACGCGTGACGTGGCGGGAGTTCGACCTGCGCTTCGTCGCCGGCTGCGTGGTGGTGCGCTTCGTCGTCTGGCCGTTGGCGACGCTATTGATGGTGCTGCTGCTGCGGATGAGCGTGGGCGTCTCGGACTCGCTGGCGCTGGCATTTCTGCTCATCGGCGCCGTCCCCATGGCCGCCAATGTGGTGGTCATCGCCATGGAACTGGAGATTCGCCCCGAGAAGGGCGCCATCGCCGTGTTGATCACCACACTGGCCGCGCCCTTGCTGATACCGGTCTACCTCGGGGTCGCGCTACCGTGGGTGCTCTCCTTCTAAGTGCTCTCCGAACGGAAAGGGACGGGTGTCGACCACCGTGCAATCGAATAGCGTGACGCAACAGGGCTTCATTCTGACCCGCCAATGGCAGGACACGCCGACCGGTACCGAGGTATCGCTTTGGCTGGCCACCGATGACGGGCCGCGATTGGTACGCCTGCCGCCGCAGACATCGGTGGCTTTCATCCCAGCCGATCAGCGCGAGAGCGTCGAGCGCTCGATTCGCCGTGAGCGCGATGTCGAACTGCGAGAACTCGATCTGAGGGACTTCGATCACCGTCCGGTGCTCGGCCTCTATTGTCGTCAGCATCGTCAGTTGATGAACCTGGAGCGACGTCTCGCCGATGCCGGCGTCGACCTGCTCGAGGCCGATATCCGACCGCCGGACCGTTACCTGATGGAGCGCTTCATTACCGCGCCGGTCGTGGCGATGGCTACCCAGGCGGCCGACGGTTCCCTGATCGACGCCCAGTTGAAGCCGGCGCCGGATTATCGGCCGCAGTTGACACTCTGCTCGCTGGACATCGAGACCAGCGAGCGCGGCGAGCTCTACTCGATCGGCCTGCATGGATGCGGCCAGCGCATCGTCTACATGCTGGGGCCGCCGGCGGGCAACGGGAGCAAGGCCGATCGCGAGCGGGATTTCGAACTCGTCTACTGCGACTCCCGCGCCGATCTGCTGCACGCGCTGAACGCCTGGTTCGCGCGCTTCGACCCGGATGCGATCATCGGCTGGAGCGTGATCCAGTTCGACCTGCGCCAGCTGCAGCGTCACGCGGATCGCCTGAATGTCGCCTTGCGGCTGGGGCGAGGCGGAGCGACGGTGGAGTGGCGGGCGCATGGCCACCAGCCCAATCACTACTTCGTCACCATTCCGGGGCGGCTGGCGATCGACGGCATCGAGGCGCTGCGCTCGGCGACCTGGAGCTTTCCCTCCTTCAGCCTCGAAAACGTCGCCCAGACGTTGCTCGGCGAGGGCAAGGCGATCGACAACCCCTATCAACGCATGGCGGATATCAACCGCATGTTCGCGGAGGACAAGCCGGCGCTGGCGCGCTACAACCTCAAGGATTGCGAACTGGTGACGCGCATCTTCGAGCACACCCGGATCATCGACTTCCTGCTCGAACGGGCCAGCGTCACCGGGCTCTCCGCCGATCGCAGCGGTGGCTCCGTCGCGGCATTTTCGCATCTCTATCTGCCGCGCATGCACCGGCTCGGGTTCGTCGCCCCGACGCTGGGCAGCCGCGACGGCGAGGACAGCCCGGGCGGCTACGTGATGGACTCGCGCCCGGGCCTCTACGATTCGGTGCTGGTGCTCGATTTCAAGAGTCTCTATCCCTCCATCATCCGCTCGTTTCTGATCGATCCGGTCGGTCTGGTGGAAGGGCTGCGCACGCCGGATGAAGCACACTCGGTGGCGGGATTTCTGGGGGCGAGGTTCTCTCGAACCGCCCACGCCCTGCCGGCGATCGTCGAGCAGGTGTGGGAGGGGCGCGAGGCGGCCAAGCGCGAGGGCAACGCGCCCCTGGCCCAGGCGTTGAAGATCATCATGAACGCGTTCTATGGCGTACTCGGCTCGCGGGGCTGCCGGTTCTTCGATCCTCGACTGGCGTCGTCGATCACCATGCGCGGTCACGAGATCATGCGCCGTACGCGGGCGCTGATCGAGGCCGAGAGTTATACCGTTATCTATGGTGATACCGACTCGACGTTCGTGTGGTTGGGCGGGGCCCACGACGCCGAAGCCGCCAACACGATAGGGAGACGGTTGGTGACCAGGGTCAATGCCTGGTGGCAACGGCATCTGCGAGACGACCTACAGCTCGAAAGCGCCCTGGAACTGCAGTTCGAGACGCACTTCACACGCTTTCTGATGCCGACCATTCGCGGCACGGAAGAGGGCAGCAAGAAACGCTATGCCGGCTTGGTCCGCGAGGCGGACGGGAGTGAGCGACTGGTCTTCAAGGGACTGGAGTCGGTGCGCGCCGACTGGTCACCGCTGGCCCAGGCCTTCCAGCGCGAACTCTATCGGCGGGTCTTCGCCGATGAACCCTATCGCGATTATGTACGCGAGACCGTGCGTCAGACACTGGCCGGGGAGAACGACGACCAACTGGTATATCGCAAGCGCCTCAGGCGCAAGCTGGACGACTATCAGCGCAATGTTCCGCCCCACGTGCGCGCGGCACGTCTGGCGGACGAGTTCAACCGCCAGATGGCGCGTCCGCTTCAGTACCAGAATGGGGGCTGGATTCGCTACCTGATCACGGTTGCCGGCCCGGAGCCGTTAGAGAATCGGCGTTCGGCTATCGATTACCAGCACTATGTAAGCCGGCAGCTCCAGCCCGTTGCCGACGGCATTCTGCCGTTCGTGGGCGACGATTTCGAGCGCCTGACCGGACAGCAGTTGGGGCTGTTCTGAGCCCGGTTCGAAAGACATTGATGCCGAGATCGAGGCGGTGATAGCTAGCCGCTGCCTGCCTTTTTTGTTCTATGCTGGGGAGCGTATCGATCGATGTCGCCTGTCGTGACGACTTCGGGGTTGTCTGGCGGCAAATTCGCCGTCACCTGTCATGGGCATGGCGGTCGCATGGAGACGCCGCAAAACGGTGCTTCATGGAATCTTTTCAAGGAGGGAGAGGCAGGCGATGACCTACGAACTCTATTACTGGCCCGGTATCCCCGGCCGCGGTGAATTCATTCGTCTCGCGCTGGAAGATGCCGGTGCGGACTATGTCGATGTCGGCAATCAGCTCTCCTCGAACGGCGGTGGCGCCGGCGCGGTCAGCGAATTCCTCCATGGCGGCGAGATGGGAAAACCCCATTTCGCGCCGCCCGTGCTGAAGGCCGGCGAGATCGTGGTATCTCATGTCGCCAATATCCTGCAGTTTCTGGCGCCACGCCTGGGGCTGGTGTCGGATGACGACGCCAGCCTGGTCTGGGCCAACGGCCTGCAATTGACGCTGACGGATTTCGTTGCCGAGATTCATGACACGCACCATCCGATCGGCAGTTCGCTCTATTACGAGGATCAGCAGGACGAAGCGGCGCGTCGGGCCACGATTTTCGTGCAGGAGCGCTTGCCCAGATTTCTTCACTACTTCGAGCGGGTGCTCTCGGTCAACGCGGGTAACGAGGCCTACTTGGTGGGAACGGCGCACAGCTATGTGGATCTGTCCCTGTTCCAGGTGGTGACGGGCTTGCGTTACGCGTTCCCTCGGGCGATGGGGCGACTGGAGCCGGAAATACCCGAAGTGACCGCTCTGGTCGATCGCGTCAGTCAGCGACCGAAGCTTTCCGCCTATCTCACGTCCGACCGGCGACTGGATTTCAACGAGGGCGGCCTGTTCCGTCACTACCCCGAACTGGACGGGTGATGATTCGGAGTCGGCGCATGACAGCGCCGGTTAGCGTGCTAAAGTAGACGGACATTCGGACATGCCGATTAAGGAGGCAGCATGCCATTACTCGATAGCTTCATGGTCGACCACACCAAGATGAATGCACCTGCGGTGCGTGTCGCCAAGCAGATGAAGACACCGGGCGGCGACAATATTACCGTTTACGATCTGCGTTTTTGCATTCCCAACGAAGAGATCCTGTCCGAGCGCGGCATTCATACGCTCGAGCATCTGTTTGCAGGCTTCATGCGGCAACATCTCAATGGCGATGGCGTCGAGATCATCGATATCTCGCCGATGGGTTGCCGTACCGGGTTCTACATGAGCCTGATCGGTCAGGTCGACGAGCAGACCGTGGGGACTGCCTGGAAAGCGGCAATGGAAGACGTGCTCGAGCTCACGGATCAGAAATCGATTCCCGAGCTGAACGTCTACCAGTGCGGAACGGCAGAAATGCACTCGCTCGACGAAGCACAGCAGATCGCCCGCAACGTCACCACGCGAGGGATTGGCGTCAACTCCAACAGCGAACTCAAGCTGACCGAAGAGTTTCTCGCCGCTCACGGTGCATGACGCCACTCCGATGCTCCGCAAGGCGTCCGTTCAGATGCCAGACCCGCAACTTCGGTTGCGGGTTTTTCGTTCGGAGAATGGTTGAATCTGAAGGAGCTTCGAACCTTTCGGCCTTTCGGTGTCAAAACGTTACCCGATTGTTCGCCGTTCACCGCAGGGGATTGACCGATGCTCGATACCGTTCAGCAGTTCTTTCAACGCGTTCTCGCTACGCCGCAGTCCGCAAACCGGGACGTGATCACGCCACAATTGGCGGTTGCCGCGCTGTTGAGCGAGATTCTGCGCGCCGATTACGAAACCGAACCCGAAGAGTTGGCCATGTTGCGTCGGATGCTGATGGCGCAGTTTTCGCTGGACGAGGTTGCCGTCGATGAACTGGTCGACCAGGCGCAACGGCAGGTCGACCAGGCGGTGGATCATTTCCAGTACGTCTCTTTGCTCAACGAACGCTACGACTACGATCAGCGCGTCGAGCTGATCGCGGCCATGTGGCGTTTGGCCTATGCCGACCATGAGCTGGCGGCCCTGGAGGAGCACCGGATTCGCCGTCTGGCCGATCTGCTCTATGTGACCCATAGCGACTTCATTCGCACCAAACTGACCGTGCTGGGCGAGTTCAAGCGTTCATAGCTCGCCTCGGGATTGATCGCTGTCACCCCGTCGCTGCCTGCTCGGTCAGAATCGGGTGCTATTTCCGAGCGTGTTGCTAGGGTATAGAGGGTCTGCCTCGTTATACTGGTGGAAAGTCGCGCTTTGAACGTTGCAAGGAGTGGTTCGTGATCGAAGGCATCAAACATATCGTGGCCGTCGCCTCCGGCAAGGGTGGCGTCGGCAAGTCCACCGTCACCGCCAATCTGGCGTTGGCGATGGCGGCGGAAGGCTACCGCGTGGGCCTGCTCGACGCCGATATCTACGGTCCGAGCCAGGCGCGGATGCTGGGGCTGGCGGAGAACACCCGCCCCGAGGTGATCGACGAGAAGAGCATGAAGCCGGTGATGGCCCATGGCATCCAGGCGATGTCGATGGCGTTCATGGTCGATATCAATCAGCCCATGGTGTGGCGTGGGCCGATGGTCTCCGGTGCCTTCCAGCAGCTGCTCAACCAGACGCTGTGGGACGATCTCGACTTCCTGTTCATCGACATGCCGCCGGGCACCGGCGACATCCAGTTGACGCTGGCGCAGAAAGTGCCGGTGGATGGCGCGGTGATCGTCACCACGCCGCAGGACATCGCGCTGCTCGACGCACGCAAGGGCATCGAGATGTTTCGCAAGGTCAACGTGCCGGTATTGGGCGTGGTCGAGAACATGAGCCTGCACGTCTGTTCGAACTGCGGCCACAGCGAGCCGATCTTCGGCGCCGGTGGGGGGGAGCGCATTGCCGAGCAGTACGACACCCAATTGCTGGGCCAGCTTCCACTGCGGCTGTCGATCCGCGAACAGGCCGATGGCGGCAAGCCCAGCGTGGTAGCCGAGCCGGATGGCGAGGTCGCCGCCACGTTTCGTGCCATGGCCCGCACGGTCGCCAGCGGTGTCGCCGGGCAGGACACCGCTGGCCCCTCGATTTCCTTCAGCGACTGATCCCGTTCGGCGCGCGAGCCGCCGCCTGCTTCGTCCTGCCGGGGCTGGCGCGCTTCGGGCAGCCGCGTCTTCTCGCCGTTTATCACGGACGCTCGCCCTGGGTGGCGTTTTCGGGCGCGTCGTTTCCTTCACGGAAGCGGGCCGCTATCATGTCGCCCACCGATGAGTTTCCCCGATGATTTCATGACGTCGTGACGACGTCTGCCCCTGTCTCAAGGACGCCTGCATGAGCATTAAATCCGACAAGTGGATTCGCCGTATGGCGGAGCAGGAGGGCATGATCGAGCCGTTCGAAGCCGATCAGGTCCGCCACGTGAACAACCAGCGCGTGATATCCTACGGCACGTCCAGCTACGGTTACGATGTGCGCTGCGCCGACGAGTTCAAGGTGTTCACCAATATCCACTCGGCGATTGTCGACCCCAAGGCGTTCGACGAGAAGAGTTTCGTCGACATCAAGGGCGACGCTTGCGTAATCCCTCCCAACTCGTTTGCCCTGGCGCGCACGGTGGAGTATTTCCGTATCCCGCGCAGCGTACTGACGATCTGTCTGGGCAAGTCGACCTACGCGCGCTGCGGCATCATCGTCAACGTGACGCCGCTGGAGCCGGAGTGGGAAGGGCATGTCACCCTGGAGTTCTCCAATACCACCAACCTACCGGCGCGGATCTACGCCAACGAAGGCGTGGCGCAGATGCTGTTTCTGGAATCCGATGAGATCTGCGACGTCTCCTACAAGGATCGCGGCGGCAAGTATATGGGGCAGCGCGGCGTGACGTTGCCGCGCACCTGAAAGCACTACCCGGGTTGGCAATATTGCATTGAAAACGGCCGGCACAGCGTCAATCCTGACGATGTGCCGGCCGTTTTTGCCTTGTCTGCCTCGCTTGCGTTGTTGAGCGGTCAGCCGGCGGTCATTGGGCCGAGCGCTCGTCGGTACGATTCTTGATGGTCTCGCCGAAGCCGTCCAGGAACGGCTTCTCCGCCGGATCGAGTCGATCCATGC
Source organism: Salinicola corii (assembly GCF_008298015.1). Taxonomy (GTDB): domain Bacteria; phylum Pseudomonadota; class Gammaproteobacteria; order Pseudomonadales; family Halomonadaceae; genus Salinicola; species Salinicola corii. Next base: position 85,952 of record NZ_VTPX01000006.1, read on the forward strand.
CGGAGACCACCCGATGCCAGTAGGGATAGAGCGGTGCCGGACGGGTCAGCCGCTCGAGACGCTGGTGCTCCTCCTGGCTCAACTCGAGGTCGGCGGCGGCGAGATTGTCGCGAAGATGCTCCTCGCTGCGGGCTCCCACGATCAGGGAGGTGACGCCGGGGCGGTCCTTCAGCCATGCGAGGCAGGCGCGCGGGATCGAGCAGTTGTGGGCCTCGCCGATGGCGGCCAGCGCCTCGATGATGTCGTAGGCGCGCTCCATGTCGTGGACGTAGGGCTCCGGCCAGCCGTTGCCCTGACGGGTGTCCGGCGGCGTCTTCTGGCCTCGGCGGACCTTCCCGGTGAGAAAGCCCTCGCCCAGAGGCCCCCAGATCAGCGATCCGAGGTTCTGGTCCAGCGCCAGCGGCATCAGCTCGTACTCCGCCTCGCGGGACTCCGGCGTATAGTAGATCTGCTGGCTGATCGGCTTGTTGAAACCGTGGAGTTCGGCCTTGCCGAGGGTCTTCATCATCTGCCAGCCAGTGTAGTTGGACGTACCCCAGTAGCGAACCTTGCCGCTGGCGACCAGATGGTGCATCGCCTCCAGCGTCTCCTCGATGGGGGTGACGCCATCCCAGTTGTGCAACTGATAGAGGTCGATATGGTCGGTGCCGAGCCGCTCCAGGCTGGCCTCGACGGCGCGCATCAGGTGATATCGCGAAGCACCGCTGGCGTTGGGGTTGTCGCCGAGCGGGCTTCTTCCCTTGGTGGCAAGGATAATGTCGTTGCGCTTGCCGCCCAGCGCCTTGCCGGTGATCTCCTCGGCCAGGCCCATCGAATAGAGATCGGCGGTGTCGATAAGGTTGACGCCGGCATCGAAGGCGATGTCGAGCAGCTTCCTGGCGCCCTTGACGTCGACGCTCGCGGCCTTCTCGAAACCGTTGGCGCCGCCGAAGGGCACCGTACCCAGTGTCAACGTCGACACCATCAGTCCTGAGTTGCCCAGCGGACGATAATCCATATCGCTGCTCCTCCTTGCTTGCCGAAACATTGGCCGACTGAAACGATTCGCCCGGCGAGGCGCCGGGCGATTGCGTCATGTCAGTCTGGCAAAGATTGGCGTCAGGGCAAGCCAGGGGAGAGGCCAATGACAACGGCACGATCCCGGTACGCCGGAACCGGCGCGTGAGGGGTCAGTCGTCGAGATCCTCGTCCAACTCTTCGGCGGCGTCGGCGTGGGACATGCGAAGGCCCGTCGGCGGCAACGGCATGTTGTCCAGCGCCACCTTGCCATCGGGCGACAGCTTGATCCGGCCTTCCAGGAACCAGCGTACCGCGATGGGATAGATCAAGTGCTCGCGGGCATGGACCTTTTCGATCAGGGTGTCGATATCCTGATCCGGTTCGACGTTGACCACGGCCTGGATCACCACTGGCCCGCCGTCGAGTTCCTCGGTGACGAAGTGCACACTGACGCCATGCTCCGAGACGCCGTCGGCCAGCGCTCGCCGGTGCGTGTCCAGGCCCTGGTAGGCGGGGAGCAGCGAGGGGTGGATGTTGAGCATGCGCCCACGGTAGTGATCGACGAAAGCGGGCGTGAGGATGCGCATGAAGCCCGCCAGCACCACCAGGTGAGGTTCGTGGCGGTCGATGACCTTGATCAGCGCGGCGTCGAAGGCGTCGCGGGTGTCATACTCGCGATGGGGCAGAGCGACGGCGTCGACGCCGGCATCCCTGGCGCGCTTGAGCCCGTAGGCATCGGCCTTGTTGGAGACCACGGCGACGATCTCGCCGCCACCGAGTTCCTCGTGCTGCTGGGCGTCCAGCAGCGCCTGCAGGTTGCTGCCGTTGCCGGAGATCAGTACCACCACCCGTGGTTTTTCGGCCGCGGCGGCCTCGAAGTCGTTCAGCGTATCGTGCTGTTGTGAAGGATAGTCACCGCTCATGCCGGTAGATTCTCCAACTGCACGGCCTCGGCGCCGTCACGGCGGGCGATGATATCGCCCAACCGATAGACCGTTTCACCGCTGGCTTCGAGATGGGCGATGGCCTGATCGGTCTGGTCGCGATCGACCGCGATGACCATGCCGATACCGCAATTGAGTACGCGGTACATTTCACGCTCTTCCACATTGCCCTGCTGCTGCAGCCAGTCGAAGATGGCCGGACGCTGCCAGCGGGTGACATCGATCCGGGCCGCCAGACCGTCCGGCAACACACGCGGAACGTTCTCGAGCAGACCACCGCCGGTAACGTGGGAGAGGGCGTGCACGTCGACGCCGCCGGAACGGATCAGCGACAGCAGCGGCTTGACGTAGATGCGGGTCGGCGCCATCAGCAGGTCGGCCAGCGGCTTGCCGTCGAGGGTCTCGTCGAGCTTGCCGCCACCGACTTCGAGGATCTTGCGGATCAACGAGTAGCCGTTGGAGTGCGGCCCCGAGGAGGCCAGCCCCAGCAGCACGTCGCCTTCGCCGACCTTGCTGCCGTCGAGTATCTCGGACTTCTCGACCACGCCCACGCAGAAGCCCGCCAGGTCGTAGTCGCTGCCCTCGTACATGCCGGGCATTTCCGCCGTCTCGCCCCCCACCAGCGCGCAACCCGCCTGGCTACAGCCCTCGCCGATACCGGTGACGACGTCGGCGGCGATATCCACGTCCAGCTTGCCGGTGGCGTAATAGTCGAGGAACTGTAGGGGTTCGGCACCGGCGACGATCAGGTCGTTGACGCACATCGCGACCAGGTCGATGCCGATGGTGTCATGTCGGCCCAGGTCCATGGCCAGGCGCAGCTTGGTGCCGACGCCGTCGGTTCCGGACACCAGTACCGGCTGGCGGTAGCCGCTGGGAATTTCACACAGTGCACCGAAGCCGCCGAGCCCACCCATGACTTCCGGACGCGAGGTGCGCTTGGCGACGCCCTTGATTCTCTCGACCAGCGCATTGCCGGCATCGATGTCGACGCCGGCGTCACGGTAGGTCAAGGAGTGCCGGCCAGACGAACCGGGCGCGTTCGGTGTGTCGGAAGAGGAGCGCGTCATGGGAGGACCTTTCTGAATGGGGATGATGTTCGGCGGGGCGCATTGTAGCATTGCTTCATTGAGGGAACAGCCGAAGGGCGACGAGAGCGCGATGACAACACAGCAAATCTGGAGCGCGATCGGAGGGATCGGGAGGATCGTCGCGGCCGCCTTGGGGGGGGGCTTGCCGTTTCGTGGCCGGGCGAGAAGCGTCTGCGTCGTCCAGCGCCCTTGCAGGGGGAGCGGATCAGCATGAGCGTCGGGCCGTCACAACTCCCGCTGGGTGTCGGTCTCCGCGACGACGCGACTCTCGCCAACTACTTGCCGGGCGACAACGCATCGCTGGTCTCGCACCTGACCGGGCAACTGCAAGAGGGCGGTGAAGCGTTTCTCTACCTGTGGGGGGGCGAGGGCGTGGGTTGTAGCCACCTGTTGCAGGCGGCTTGCCACCAGGCGGATGCCCAGGGCAAGCGCGCGCTCTATCTCCCGCTGGATACGCTGGGGCACTTCCCGCCCGACATTCTCGAAGAGCCGGAGCGTCTCGACCTGCTGGCCATCGATGACCTGCAACTGGTGGTGGGGCGCAAGCGCTGGGAGGAGGCGCTGTTCCACGGCTTCAACCGCTTGCGCGATGCCGGCAAACGGCTGGTGATCGCTGCCGACCGGTCGCCGCGTCAACTCGAGGTCAAGCTGCCGGACCTGGCCTCCCGCCTGAGTTGGGGGATGGTGTTCCATGTCCAGCCGCTGGACGACGCTCAGCGGCTGGCCGCTCTCCAGCTCCGGGCTCGGGTTCGCGGGATGGAACTGCCGGCGGAAGTGGGGCGGTATATCCTCCATCGCGGGCCGCGCCAACTGGATCCGCTGTTCGAGATCCTTTCGAGGCTCGATCGCGCTTCGCTGTCCGCCAAGCGCAAGCTGACCATTCCCTTCGTCAAACAGGCGCTGGAGTGGTGAGTCGAGCCTGCGCTAGTCGGGGGACTTTTCTGTCTCCTCCGCATCGCCGGTGTGGCGCAGATGAGCGAGCGACGCTCACAGCGTCACATCCCTGTAATGGGTCGCCACCCTGGCTTGAGCGTCGCTGTCTGAGGCCTTGCGCTCGCGGATCAACTGGTGGAGCGTGCTCATCAGCTTCGCGGCGCCGGGCGACATGCGTCGTTCGCGCAGACTGATCAGGCCGAAGGGTTGCACGCTGATGCTATCCGTCGACGGTAGGATCGCGAAGCGGGGCTGTGTGCACAGCAGGTCGGCGACCTCCCGGGTCGTCACCGTGACCGAATCCGACTTGTCGACCATGGCGAGCGCCATGTAGATGTCCGGCGTATTGATGATGCGCTGGGGGGGAGCGACCTTGTGGTGCAGGAATAGGTGCTCGACGCGCTGACGCATCAGCGCCCCCGGGGGCTGGAGCACCCACGGGTAGTCCAGCATCGGCGTCAGGTCGAAGCTCTCACGGGCGGTGAGCGGGTGATCCGCCCGGCACACGAAGCACAGCGCCTCCTCCCCGATCTCCTCGAACACGAAATCGCCGGCCGGCATACCGCTGGGGATCCGGGCGATGGCGAAGTCGAATTCGCCATCGCGCAACCGCGGCACCAGGTTGCGGCTGACGTCGACATCGATGTTGACCTCCAGGTGAGGGCTGTCGCGGTGTACGCGTTCCACCGCGCTGGCCAGCAGCGTCACGGCCGGCGCGAGGACCGTGCCGATGGAGACCGTCCCGGCGTTGCCGTCGTTGAGCGCGTTGATCTCCTCGCTGGCCTGGGTCAGCGAAGTCAACATGCCGCGGGCATGGCGAATCAGGCTCTCCCCGTACCAGTTGGGCGTCACCCCCCGCGAATGCCGGTCGAAAAGCGAGACGCCGAGCAGGTGCTCGAGGTCCCCCAGCAGCTTGGAAGCCGCGGGCTGACTCATGCCCAGCCGTTCGGCGGCACGATGAAGGTTGCGGCAGTCGTCGAGGGCGACGAACAGCTGGAGATGACGAAACTTGAGCCTGACGCGCAGGAACCAGTCCGGCGGCAGCAGCTCGGTGGAGTGAGACTTCATGCGACCATCCCCATCCCGCTCATGGATTCGACGTTTTTATAAGGCATGTTGCGCTGTTCTCGCATAGTCAGATCGGGGCGCCCGGTCTAGGGTTTAAACGATCGTGTCGGCGGAGAGGAGTCGGCCGGAACGTCAGGAACGACAATCGGAACGTGAAGCTCAAACGAAAAACAGGAGTTCGCCATGACTCGCCATCTCTTTTCTCTTCCTCGATGTCTCGGCATCGGCCTGTTGGGAGTGATGATCGGCCCGGCCTTTCTTCAAGCTCAGGCACAGACGATGTCGACCACCTCGTCGTCGGCCATGCCGCCGGGAATCGAGCGCTCCTCGTTCGGCCGGCTTCCGGATGGCCGCGAGGTCGACTGCTACCGCATCACCAACGACAACGGCATCGAGATGCGGGTCATCAACTACGGCGGCATCATCGTGTCGCTGAAGACACCCGACCGAACCGGACGGATGGATGACATCGTGCTGGGCTTCGACTCGATCGGCGATTATCTCTCCGACACCTATCGTCAGGCCAACCCCTACTTTGGTGCCTTGATCGGGCGTTACGGCAACCGGATCGCCAACGGTCGCTTTACGCTCGACGGGGAAACCTATCACCTGCCGACCAATGATGGACCGAACACGCTGCATGGCGGCGATGTCGGGTTCAACCAACGGCTGTGGCACGTCGAGCCTTTCTCCTCCGCCGAGGGGCGAGGGCTGGTGCTGACCTACACCAGCCCGGATGGCGAGCAGGGATTTCCCGGTCGGCTCTCGACGCGGGTCAGCTATACGCTGACCGATGACAATGAGCTGGCCATCGACTACCGCGCCAGGACGACCCGTGCCACGCCGGTCAATCTGACCCAGCACAGCTACTTCAACCTGAAGGGCGAGGGGAGCACCAGCGTGCTGGATCACGAGTTGATGATCAATGCCAGCGCCTACACGCCCATCGATGAAACCCTGATTCCGACCGGCGAGATCGCCGACGTCAGCGGCACGCCATTCGATTTTCGCCAGCCTACCGCCATTGGCGCGCGCATGGGCCAGAAGAATACCCAGTTGGCCTATGCCAAGGGTTACGATCACAACTTCGTGCTGAGCAAGACTCCCGGCCAGGGCGATTTGCCGACACTGGCGGCCAGGGTCATCGAACCCCGCAGCGGCAGGGTGCTCGAAGTGGCCACCACCGAACCCGGACTCCAGTTCTACTCGGGCAATTTCCTCGATGGAAGCCTCACCGGCAAGAGCGGACGTCCCTACACCCACCGTTCCGGCCTGGCATTGGAGACGCAGCACTTTCCCGACTCTCCCAACCAGCCGAACTTTCCCTCGACGATCCTGAAGCCCGACAAGACCTATCACTCGCAGACCGTCTATCGCTTCTCGACGACAGCGTCGGAAAACCAGCCCCACGCCGACTGAATCCCGCCCGGCGAAGGCCGGCACCGACAGTCTGCAGATTCCGCCAGAGTCGCCATCGCGGCGGCTCTGGCGGGATGAAACGCCTGTTTTAACCAAAGTCGTAAAAAGACTTTAGTCGGCCCGGCAGGTCCGTCCGCTGGCGTCCGCCCCGCCTGCTGGTTGTCCTCTTGGTTTGTTGATAACAAATTATGTATCGCTTCGCCGTATTATCGTTATTAGCCGGTTATCGAGTAACTGCTTAATGTCACGACAGTCATGACGTGGCAAACGTCATCCAATAACAAACTCGATGGCCCTGTGAGGGCTGGAGGCCGCCAATGATTCGCTTTCTGAAATCGTCACTATTCGTACTCGGCGTGACCGGCCTGGGGGTCGCCTCCGCGCCGCTCCATGCCCAGGACGACGTAAAGATCGGGTTCATCGTCAAGAAGCCCGAACAGGCGTGGTTCATCAATGAACAGGATGCCGCCAGTGCGCTGGGCGAACAGAAGGGGTTCGAGGTGGTGCGGCTGGCCGGTGAAGACGGCCAGCAGGTACTCAGTGCCATCGACAACCTGAATTCCCAGGGCGCGCAGGGATTCGTGATCTGCCCGCCGGACGTGCGACTCGGGCCGGCGATCGCCAACCGCGCCAAGCAGTACGGCATGAAGGTCGTGACCGTCGACGACCAGTTCCTCGGCGCGGATGGCAAACCCATGGCCTCCGTGCCGCACCTGGGCATGTCGGGCTACAAGATCGGCCAACAGGTCGGTGAGACCATCGCCAAGGAGATGAAGGCGCGGGGCTGGGATCCGCAGAGCGTGGCAGCCTTGCGCATCAGCAACAACGAGTTGCCCACCGCCAAGGAACGCACCGACGGCGCGACCGACGCGCTGCTGGATGCCGGCTTCGTCGAGGACAACATCTTCGACGCGCCGCAGCAGAACACCGACACCAGCAGCGCCTTCGCGGCGGCGTCGCCGGTGCTGTCCAAGAACGGCCGCTTCGAGCACTGGGTGATCTTCGCACTCAACGAGGAGAGCGTGCTGGGTGGCGTCAGGGCCAGCGAGCAGTACGGGTTGTCGCCCGATCAGGTGATCGGTGTCGGCATCAACGGCTCCGGCGCGGCGTTCGCGGAGTTCTCCCGCGAGAAGCCGACCGGCTTCTACGGCACGATTGCCGTCAGCTCGACCATGCACGGTCGCCAGAGCGCCGACAATCTCTATACCTGGATCACCGAAGACAAGGAACCGCCGGCCAATACCGAGACCACGGGCACGCTGATGACGCGTGACAACTGGCAGCAGGTTCGCGAAGACCTGGGCCTGTAAGGTCCGTTCGCGAAACCGGCCCCCCTACCGCTGAGGAGATTGGGATGGCGGAAGCTTATCTTCGCATCGATGGCATCACTGTCGAGTTTCCCGGCGTTCGTGCGCTGGATGGTGTCAGCTTCGCGGCGCGTGGAGGGGAAGTCCATGCCTTGATGGGCGAGAACGGGGCTGGCAAGTCGACGCTGCTCAAGGTGTTGAGTGGCGTCAACCGGGTCACCGGCGGACAGCTTTGGATCGGAGGCGAGCCGATCGTTTTCGCCAATGCGCGCGAGGCGCTGCGGCGCGGTGTCTCGATCATCTATCAGGAGTTGACGCTATCGCCCAATCTTTCGGTGGCGGAGAACCTGCTGCTGGGACAACTGCCGGTCAAGCACGGCTTTCTCGATCGGCGTCGGCTGCGCGAACGGGCGATGGCGATCCTGGAGGAGTTGGGCGAGGGGGATATTGACCCGTCGACCAAGGTGCGGGATCTCTCGATCGGCCAGCAGCAGATGATCGAGATCGGGAGGGCGCTGCTGCGCGATGCTCGCATCATCGCCTTCGACGAGCCGACCAGTTCGCTCTCGGTCCAGGAAATCCGGCATCTCAAGCGGATCGTCTCGCGCCTTCGCGACGAAGGGCGTGTGGTGCTCTACGTGACCCATCGCATGGAGGAGGTGTTCGAGATGTGCGACGCGGTCACGGTGTTTCGCGATGGCCGTCACATCCGCACCCACGACACCCTCGAAGGGCTCGACCACGACACTCTGGTCAGCGAGATGGTGGGGCGCGAGATCGAGGATGTCTACGGCTACCGCCCGCGGGAACGCGGCGACGTGTTGATGCGTCTCGAAGGAATAGAAGGGCGAGGCGTCAGGGCCCCGGTCAGTCTGGAGGTGCATCGCGGCGAGGTGCTGGGGCTCTTCGGATTGGTCGGCGCCGGTCGCAGCGAGCTGATGCGGCTGGTCTGCGGGGTCGAGCGCGCCTCGGCCGGCCAGGTCTCGTTCGATGGCACCAGCCGCCGGTTCGGCTCGGCACAACAGGCGATCCGCGCTGGCATCGCGATGTGCCCGGAGGACCGTAAGTCCCAGGGCATCTTTCCCGTGGCCAGCGTGTCCGACAATCTCAATATCAGTTGCCGTCGCTTCTTCAAGCGCTGGGGAGGCTTTCGCGACCCGGCGCGCGAAACCCGCAACACCCGGGACTATATCCGGCAGCTACGTATCAAGACGCCGGGGCCCAAGACCCCCATCGCCAACCTCTCCGGCGGTAACCAGCAGAAGGTGATTCTGGCGCGCTGGCTGGCGGAGGAGATCGACCTGTTCGTGATGGACGAGCCGACCCGCGGGATCGATGTCGGCGCGCGCCGGGATATCTACTCGCTGCTCTACGACCTTGCCGAGCGGGGCAAGGGCGTACTGGTCATCTCCAGCGACCTGGCGGAGGTCAGCTCCATTTGCGATCGCATCGGGGTGATGCGGAACGGAGAACTCATCGACATCGTCCCGCGAGAAGACGCGACGCCCGAGAGGCTGCTGGGCCTGGCGCTGCCGGCCTGAGACTGGCCACGGATTTCCACGAGAGCTCTGAATCGCAAGAGGATTCGACAACATGAACGACAAAGCTGCCACCCAGTCGACGTCGCCCGTCGAGGGGCGCAGGGGACTTCCCAAGCCGCTACGGACGCTGCTGGACACTTCGGGGCTGATCGCCGTTTTCATCCTGCTGTTCATTGGCCTCTCGGTGTTGGTGCCGGACTTCCTGACCGGACGCAACATCGTCGGCTTGCTGCTGTCGGTGACGCTGATCGGTACCATTGCCACCACCATGATGATGGTGCTGGCGTTGGGAGAGGTGGACCTGTCCGTCGCCTCCATCGTTGCCTTTTCCGGCGTGGTGGCGGCGATGGTGACATCCACCAGTGGCAGCGTGGTGATCGGCGTGCTGGTGGGGATCGCGGCGGGCGCCGCTGTCGGCGCCTTCAACGGCTTCGTGGTCGCCCGTTTCGGCATCAACTCGCTGATCGCCACGCTGGCCGCGATGGAGTTCGTGCGGGGACTGGCCTATATCACCTCCGGGGGCGACGCGGTGATGATCACCGTGCCGGGGTTCTTCGATCTCGGCAGTGCGTCTTTTCTGGGGCTGACGCTACCGGTGTGGACGATGATCGGCTGCTTCCTGGTTTTCGGTGTCGTTCTGAACATGACGGCGTTCGGTCGCAACACGCTGGCGACGGGGGGCAATTCGGAAGCGGCCAGCCTCGCCGGGGTCAACGTCCGCCGCCTGAAAATCATGGTATTCGCGCTCCAGGGACTGGTGGCCGGTATCGCAGGCGTCTTGCTCACCTCGCGGATGGGGCTGGGCGATCCCAATACATCGCAGGGGCTGGAACTGGCCGTCATCTCGGCCTGTGTGCTGGGCGGCGTCTCTCTCTCCGGCGGCGTCGCCTCGATCACCGGCGTGCTGGTCGGGGTGTTGATCATGGGCTGCGTGCAGAACGCGATGGGGCTGCTCAACGTGCCCACGTTCTATCAGTATCTGGTACGCGGGGCGATTCTGCTGCTGGCGGTCATGTTCGACCGCTGGAAGCAGACCCGGCGCGCCGGTGGCTGACGGGCGTCGAACGAAAACTGCAACTTTGGTCGGGTCGCCTGAGCCGCCTTGTATGACGAAGCCGGGGCGCCGTGCTCCAGGCGTGTCTATCGATAACCAAAGACATATTACTAGTACGGTAAATTGACATTTCTTGGTTATCAGAAATTGGCGCTAACGTAGCGGTACCCCACGGCGAGCATTTCAGGCTGGAGCCGTGGCAGGAGTCAGGAGGACGCCATGCAAGACACGACACAGGCGGCGGCCGGTCTCCCCACCTTGGGTTTGATGGGGATCGCCGCTGCTGCCATCACGATTCTGCTGATCTTGATCATTCGGGTGCGCCTGCATCCGTTCTTCGCGCTGGTCATCGTCAGTATCGGTACCGCGCTGGCGACCGGGATCTCGGTCGGCGATCTGCTGCCGACGCTGTTGGGAGGTTTCGGCAAGACACTCGGCAACGTGGCGTTGCTGATCGGGTTCGGTGCCGTGCTGGGCCGTCTCGTCGCGGTATCGGGCGGCGCACGCGTATTGGCCGATACGCTGATTCGCTTCTTTGGCAGCAAGCGGGCACCCCTCGGGCTGTCGATCGCCTGCCTGCTGTTCGGTTTTCCGATCTTTCTCGACGCGGCCTTCGTGGTGATGCTGCCGGTGATCTATTCGGTTGCCCGCGAGCTCAAGGCGTCGCTGCTGCTCTACGGGCTTCCGGCCGCGGGGGCGTTTCTGGTCATGCACGCATTGATGCCGCCGCATCCCGGGCCCGTCGCGGCCGCCGTGTTCCTGCACGCCGACATCGGTCAGGTGCTGTTCGTCGCACTGCTGGTGGGGCTGCCGACCTGGTACGTGATGGGTTATCGGCTGTCGCTGATGCTGGCCAATCGCTCGCCGTTCCAAGCAGTACCCAACCTGATGGGCGGAGAGAGCGAGGAGATTCCGCCAGAGAAGCGTCCGGCCTTCGGCACCGTACTGCTGGTACTGCTGCTGCCACTGGTGCTGATCTTTCTCAACACCGGACTATCGACGCTGGGGCAGAGCGGGGTTATCGATGGCGACAACCCATTGGTCTCCGCGCTGATGGTGATTGGCGAGACGCCGATCGCACTGCTGATCAGCACCTGTATCGCGATGTGGCTGCTGGTCATTCGTTCCAGCGAGCGCGGGGCGATGGATTCGATCAACGAGATCGTCGAGCAGGCGTTGTCGCCGGTCTGCAGCATCATCCTGATCACTGGCGCTGGCGGCATGTTCGGCGGGGTGCTGACGGCCAGCGGTATCGGCGATGCGCTGGCGGACAGCCTGCAGGCGTTCGGGCTGCCGGTGATCCTCGCCGGCTACGTGATCGCATCGGTGATTCGGATCGCCCAGGGCTCGGCAACGGTGGCGGGGACCACGGCGGCCGGCATCATGGCCCCGGTGGTGCTGGGAGATCCGGCACTGGCCGGGCTGCCCGCCGCCTGCATCACCGTGGCGATCGTCGCGGGCGCCATCGGTTATTCCCATGTCAACGACTCCGGCTTCTGGCTGGTCGGTCGGTTCCTCGGTGTCGACACCAAGACCATGCTCAAGACCTGGACGGTGATCTCCACCGGTATTTCGCTGATGTCGTTCGGGCTGGCATGGCTGGCATTTTCCCTGCTGTGACGCTGCCCGCGATTCCTGACAACACCTGGACGACTGCCGTGACCGTCATCCACTGACGATGGCTCGAGGAGAGAGAGATGAGCGATTCATCGGATAGACCCCACAACAAGCGCCGACTGCGCTCGGCCCAGTGGTTCGGTACCGCCGACAAGAACGGCTTCATGTACCGCAGCTGGATGAAGAACCAGGGCATTCCGGACCACGAGTTCCAGGGCAAGCCGATCATCGGCATCTGCAACACCTGGTCGGAACTGACACCCTGCAACGCGCACTTCCGCAAGCTCGCCGAGCACGTCAAGAAGGGCGTGCTCGAGGCTGGCGGCTATCCGGTGGAGTTCCCGGTGTTCTCCAACGGCGAGTCCAACCTGAGGCCGACGGCGATGTTCACCCGCAACCTCGCCAGCATGGATGTCGAGGAGGCGATTCGCGGCAATCCCATGGATGCCGTGGTGCTGCTGGTGGGCTGCGACAAGACCACGCCGGCGCTGCTGATGGGGGCGGCGAGCTGCGACATTCCAACGATCGTGGTGACCGGCGGGCCGATGCTCAACGGCAAGCACGAGGGCAAGGACATCGGCTCGGGGACCGTGGTCTGGAGACTCTCCGAAGAGGTCAAGGCCGGCAAGATATCGATCCATGAGTTCATGGCCGCCGAAGCCGGCATGTCCCGCTCGGCCGGCACTTGCAACACCATGGGCACGGCCTCGACCATGGCGTGCATGGCGGAGTCGCTGGGGGTGTCGCTGCCGCACAACGCCGCGATCCCGGCGGTGGATTCGCGCCGCTACGTGCTCGCTCATCTCTCCGGCAACCGCATCGTCGAGATGGTCGACGAGGATCTCAAGCTGTCGAAGGTACTGACCCGCGAGGCGTTCGAGAACGCGATTCGAACCAATGCCGCCATCGGCGGTTCGACCAATGCGGTGATCCATCTCAAGGCGATCGCCGGGCGCATCGGGGTCGAGCTGCCGCTGGACGACTGGACCCGAATCGGTCGCGGCACGCCGACCATCGTCGACCTGCAGCCCTCCGGACGCTTCCTGATGGAGGAGTTCTACTACGCGGGCGGCCTGCCGGCCGTGCTGCGCCGGTTGGGCGAGGCCGACCGGCTGCCCCACAAGGACGCGCTGACCGTCAACGGCAAGACGATCTGGGAAAACGTTCAGGACGCACCGCACTACGACGACAAGGTGATTCGCCCGCTGGACAACCCGCTGCGCGAAGATGGTGGCATCTGTATTCTGCGCGGCAACCTGGCGCCCAACGGTGCGGTGCTCAAGCCCTCTGCTGCCAGTCCCGAGCTGATGAAGCATCGCGGTCGCGCGGTGGTATTCGAGAACTTCGACGACTACAAGGCGCGCATCAACGATCCCGAGCTTGAGGTCGAGGCCGACGACATCCTGGTGCTGAAGCACTGCGGTCCGCGGGGTTATCACGGCATGGCGGAAGTCGGCAACATGGGCCTGCCGCCTAAGATCCTCGAGCAGGGCATCACCGACATGGTGCGTATCTCCGATGCCCGCATGAGTGGTACCGCCTACGGCACGGTGGTGCTGCACGTGGCCCCGGAGGCGGCCGCCGGCGGACCGCTGGCGGCCGTCCACAACGGCGACTGGATCAGCCTGGACTGTGACAGCGGCAAGCTGGAGCTCGAGGTCGACGACGCCGAGATCGCGCGTCGTCTGGCCGAGGTCGACCCCACCGCGGCGTCGAACCGGATCGCCAGCAGCGGCGGCTATCGCCAGCTCTACATCGAACGGGTGCTGCAGGCCGACGAGGGGTGCGACTTCGACTTCCTGCGCGGCTGCCGGGGCGCCGAGGTGCCGCGCCACTCGCACTGAGGTGGCCGTAGGGCGGATTCAGACAGCAACTTGCATCATTCGCCCATCAGCGTGGCGGTGACCTTTCTGGCGCCGCCATGTTGGCGATGTTCGCCCAGCCAGATGCCCTGCCAGGTGCCGGTGAGCAGGCGGCCGTTTTCCACCGCCAGGGTCAGTTGGGTGCCGAACAGGCTCGCCAGCACGTGAGCGGGCATGTCGTCTGCGCCTTCCAGCGTGTGCCGCATCCCGGAGAGGTTCTCGGGTGCCAACTGGCTGGCGAACAGCGCCATGTCGTGGCGCACGTCAGGATCGGCGTTCTCGTTGAGGGTCAGCGAGGCCGAGGTGTGCATCAACTGCAGATGGAGCAGGCCGGTACGGATCTCGGCCAGCCGTGGCAGTGCCGCCAGGACCTCGTCGGTGACCAGATGAAAGCCGCGCGGGCGCGCGGTGAGCGTGAAGGGTTGACGATGCCACATGGCCGAGACTCCTCGATCGATTTTCTGAAAGTCGGCATGATCGGTCGGGACTGGATGAGGTGCCGACACGCCGCGGGGGCTGTCTGGGACCAAAGTCCGCTGGTCACGCCGTTTGGCGGTGTCCTACTCTGACATGTCCGATCCCCCGGCTGCGAGCGTCGGGGCCGCTGGCGGATGTTGCATCTTTCGCCGTGCTCGCACCGCAGTCGGCGGCAATGTCGTCTTCATGTGGCACAAAATCAGGAGTGCGTCATGACTACCCCTCGTCTTTACATGTTCCAGACCGGCACGCTCAAGTGCCGGGTGTGCAATATCAAGATGAATGCGGGGCTGGACGAGTACGAGATCCCCGTGCCCTGGTATCTCATCACGCACCCGGAGGGAAATGTCGTCATCGATGGTGGCTGTGCCGTCGAGTGCGCCAGCGATCCCGAGAAGCACTGGGGCGATATCACCGCGGTCTACTGGCCCGTGATGCGTGAGGAGGAAGGTTGTGTCCAGGCGCTGAAGAATTTCGGCATCGAACCCGAGGACATTCGCTATGTCCTGCACAGCCATCTGCACCTGGACCACACCGGGGCGACCGGGCGCTTTCCCAACGCCACTCATATCGTCAGACGTCGCGAATACGAGTATGCCATGGCCCCGGACTGGTTCTCCGCCGGCGGCTATATTCGCGCGGACTTCGACCGCCCCGGATTGAAGTGGCATCTGCTCGAGGATGGCGACGACGGCTACGACGTCTTCGGCGACGGCACCATTCGTTTCATCTTCACGCCCGGCCATGCGCCTGGGCATGCCAGTTTCCTGCTCCGCTTGCCCGAGACCGGGCCGGTGCTGTTGGCCGTGGACGCGGCATACACCACCGATCACTGGGAGGAGAAGGCCTTGCCGGGCTTTCTTGCCTCGACCGTGGACACGGTGCGATCCGTGCGCAAATTACATGCCCTGGTCGAGAAGACCGGCGCACTCGTGGTGACCGGGCATGACCCGGTGGCATGGCCGACATTCCGTCATGCGCCCGAATACTACTCGTGATCATGGCTCTTCATCACGACTCCTCTCTGATCGTGCCGCCAGGCAGACGAACGTAAACCACGCCCGGCTCGTTCAAGCGAGCCAGGGCGATCCGTGAAATGGGATGCTGATATGAAAATCCATGCCGCCGTGATTCATGAAATGCACAGGCCCCGACCCTATCGGGAATCGATGCCGCTGTCGGTCGAGGAGGTCGAGCTGGAGGGGCCGGGACCGGGTGAGGTTCTGGTCAAGATGCGTGCCGCTGGGCTGTGTCATTCGGATCTGTCCACGATCAACGGGGATCGGCCACGACCGTTGCCGATGGTGCTGGGGCATGAGGCGGCCGGCGAGGTCGCCGAAGTCGGCGAGGGCGTAACCGACCTGGCGCCGGGCGATCATGTGGTGTTCTCCTTCGCGCCGAGCTGCGGGGCGTGTTCTTCGTGTCTGTCCGGACGAGCGGCGCTGTGTCAGCCCGGTGCGGCGGCCAACACCGCCGGGCATCTGCTTGGTGGTGGCATGCGGCTGCACAAGGGCAACGACAAGATCTATCACCATATCGGCGTTTCCGGTTTCGCCGAATATACGGTGGCTTCGCGGCGTTCGTTGACCAAGATCGACGAGAACCTTCCCTTTCACATTGCGGCCCTGTTCGGCTGCGCGGTACTGACCGGCGTTGGTGCCGTGGTGCACACTGCCGGGCTCCGGCTGGGGCAGTCGGTACTGGTCGTCGGCCTGGGTGGCGTGGGGCTGGCGGCGGTGATGGGGGCGGTCGGCGGCGGCGCGCGGCAGGTGATCGCGGCGGATATCGCGCTGGACAAGCTCGAGACGGCCAAGGCGATGGGGGCGACGCACATCGTCAACAGCGGCGATCCTGACGCCATCGAGCAGGTGCGCGAGATCAGCGGCGGCGGGGTGGATATCGCCGCGGAGTTCGCGGGCGTCGCCAAGGCGCTCGAGTTCGCCTATGAATCCACCGGCCGCGGCGGCACCACCGTGACCTCCGGCCTGCCGCATCCCGACGTCCGGCTCGCCATCAGTCCGACGCGCATGGTCGCCGAGGAGCGCACGCTGAAAGGCTCCTATCTCGGCGGGCACGTGCCATCGC
This sequence comes from Salinicola corii, assembly GCF_008298015.1. Classification (GTDB taxonomy): domain Bacteria; phylum Pseudomonadota; class Gammaproteobacteria; order Pseudomonadales; family Halomonadaceae; genus Salinicola; species Salinicola corii. The sequence continues at coordinate 102,349 of NZ_VTPX01000006.1, forward strand.
TGGACGTGCCCGAGTATATCGCGCTCTATCAGTCGGGAAGACTGCCCGTCGACAAGCTGCTGACCCATCGGCTAACACTCGACGAGATCAATCTCGGCTTCGATCGTCTGGCCGACGGGAAGGCGATTCGCCAGATCATCGATTTCGACTGAGTGCGTCTGGTCCCCCGGTGGAGGCGCTCTCCGGTGTATTATGGCTGCCTCCCGACATCCGCCGCGCGAAGTGGATGCAGTGTGGCCAGCGACTGACTGCTAGTCTTGACTGAGTCTAACGAGAACCTGGGGATCGGCGGTGTGTCGATCTCCCGTGGTTCCCTGGCATTTCATCCGTCATCGATAGGAGAAGGTCATGGCTCAGACACGAGTCGAGCGCGATAGCATGGGCGAACTGAACGTTCCCGAGAGCGCACTCTATGGCGCGCAGACCCAGCGTGCCGTCAACAATTTTCCGATCAGCGGCCAACCGCTGCCACCGGCATTCATTACCGCAGTCGCGCATATCAAGCGTGCCGCCGCGGAGGTCAACCGTGAGTTGGGGTTGCTGGACGATGACAGGGCGAGAGCCATCATGGCGGCGGCCGACGAGATCATCGACGGCAAGCACGCCGATCAGTTCCCGATCGATGTCTTCCAGACGGGATCGGGAACTTCGACAAATATGAACGTCAACGAGGTGATCTCTCACTTGGCCAGCCGGGGAGGCCTGGAGGTCGGCCCCAACGATCACGTCAACATGGGGCAGTCGAGCAACGATGTGATCCCCACGGCCATTCACCTCGCCGCGGCGACACAGGTTCGTGAGCGCCTGTTGCCGGCGCTCAACTATCTGAGATCAACCATCGACGACAAGGCAAAAGAGGTCGATGACGTAGTCAAGACCGGGCGTACGCACCTGATGGATGCGATGCCGGTTCGCCTGAGCCAGGAGCTCGGTGGCTGGTCCAGCCAGGTCGATCAATCGATCGAACGACTGGGAGACGGTCTCAAGCGCATGACCCGCTTGGCGTTGGGAGGCACGGCCGTCGGGACCGGCGTCAATGCTCATCCCGATTTTGCCGAAAAGGTGGCGCAGCGCCTCGCTATCGATACGCACCTCGACTTTCGGCCCAATGACAGTTTCTTCGCTAGCCTGGCGTCCCAGGACGCGGCGGTGGAACTCTCGGGCCATCTCAAGACCTATGCCGTCGCGGTGATGAAGATCGCCAACGATCTGCGCTGGATGAACTCCGGTCCGCTCGGTGGTCTGGGCGAGATCGAGTTGGAGGCACTGCAGCCGGGCAGTTCGATCATGCCAGGCAAGGTCAATCCGGTGATCCCGGAATCCGCGGCCCAGGTCGCCGCTCAGGTCATCGGCAATGATGCCGCCATTACGGTGGGCGGACAGAGTGGCAACTTCCAGCTCAATGTGATGCTGCCGTTGATTGCGCACAACTTGTTGGGCTCGATCAAGCTGCTGGCCAATGTGAGCCGCCTGTTGGCCGACCGCGCCATCGCCACTTTCAACGTACGTCGTGACAACATCGAGAGCCCGCTATCGAAGAATCCGATTCTGGTGACCGCGCTCAACTCCGTGATCGGCTACAACGCGGCAGCGGCGGTAGCCAAGAAAGCCTATCAGGCAGGGCGGCCGATCATCGATGTGGCCGAAGAAGAAACCGATCTCTCCCGCCAGGAACTGGAGCGCCTGCTTGACCCGGCCAGGCTGACCAGGGGGGGAATCCCGGAGTAGCTTCCGTCTTCACTTTCGGCCAATGTCTCCCGCCAATGCCCATGCGAGGGGCATTCGGCAGCCGATACGACAACGCCACCTCGAAATGGGTGGCGTTGTCGTCAAGATGGATTGCCTCGGGCGAGGAGGGTTCAGACAGGCGCCTCGCCATGACGATCCTGCGCTTCTTCGATGGTTTCTTCCGCGTCTTCCTGCTCGTCGCTATCAGCTTTTTCGGGCTCGTTCTCGGTCGCGCGGGTCGGGTTGTGACGTATCGTGACCAAGATCGGGAAGTGATCGGATCCCATTTCCGGCAACCGCTCCATATGGACGAGAGTGAAATGCTCGGTGACGAAGACGTGATCCAGGGGCCAGCGCAGCATCGGATATTTGGCGTGGAAGGTGCTGTACTGGCCGCGTCCGCGACGCAGATCGAGCATGCCGCTGATCCTGCAGAACAGTTTCGTCGTCGGTGACCAGGCGACATCATTGAGATCCCCGGCAATGACGGTGGGTTCATTGCTCTCGGCGATGGTCTGGCCCACCAGCAGCAGTTCCGCGTCGCGCCATAGCGACTCATCGCTTTCCGATGGCGCGGGCGGCCTTGGGTGCAGGGCGTGGAAGCGAATACGACTACCGTCTCTCATCTTTACCCAGGCGTGAATCGAGGGGATGTCGTCCTGGATCAGGCATTTGACCTTGACATCTTCCAGTGGCAGACGGGAGTAGAGATGCATCCCGTAGAGATTGTCGAGAGGGATGCGCACCGCTTCCGGCATCGACTTGCCGATGGCGGCGTCCAGTTGATCTCCCCACCACTGATCGGACTCCAGCGTCAGCAAGATATCGGGTTCGTGCTCGTGGACCAGATCGATCAACTTCGATGCCTGGCGATTGGGGGTCAGCACGTTGGAGACGAGCAGCTTGAGTTCGTGTTCCGGCGCGTATGAGTTGGATCTGACTACCGTACATCTGGCCAGGGGCGTCCACGGGTAGATGCGCGCCCACTGAATGACCGCCGCGATCACACTGGCGGTAACGCCGGCCCAATGCCACCAGCTTACGGGTTCGAACGCGAGTTGAATCAGCGCCAGAATGGTGGCGACGATGGCGATCTGGAGAAGCGGGAAATCGAAACTGCGAACGCTCCAGTGGCGAATTCGCATGTAAGGCGCCAGGGTGATCAACAGCGCGAGGCAGCCGAGAAAGCGCGAGGCAGCCGAGAAAGCTAAACAGGAGTTGCAGCAAGGGAGGATTCCTTGTGTCGGAGTAGGGCGCCGTGCTGGGTCAAGCGTAGCAGAAACGCGATTCGTACCCTCGACAGTATGGTTTTCCGAGAACCTCGTGACAGCTAATTCCTCATGATACTTTGGATAGGGAGTCTAGAGCGACGATGCCGGGATGCTGGTCGAGGTAGCGCGACAGCGTCTGCTGTTCGTCGCTGGTCAGACGTAGCCCCAACTTGCTGCGTCTCCACAGGATGTCCGCGCTGGTGCGCGCCCACTCGTGCTCGATCAGGTAGTCGACTTCGGCACGGGTGAGGCCACTGCCGAAATGCTGGCCGAGATCTTCCTGGCTCTGCTTGCCGTTCAGGAAATCGAGACAGAGTGAACCGTAGCTGGAAGCGAACCGCTCAACCCGTTCCCGTCCGAGAAACGGGTATTCATCCACGAGTCGATCGGCGAATGCCTGGCGTGACTCGATATCGCCGCCGGGCAGCCTGGCGTCGGCCGTCCAGGGTTGCCCCATGGTAGGCAGCAATGGCTCGAGTTTACGCATGGCCGCCTCGGCGAGCTTGCGGTAGGTGGTGATCTTGCCGCCGAAGATCGACAGCATCGGCGCGCCGTGCCGGTCGAGGTCGAGGGTATAATCGCGGGTCATCGCTGACGGGTTTTCCGACTCGTCGTCACAAAGCGGGCGGACGCCGGCGTAGGTCGAAATCACGTCCTCGCGGCTCAGCTGCTTGACGAAGTGAGAGTTGAGCACGTCGAGCAGATAGTCGATCTCCTCGTCGTTGATGCTGACCTGGGAGGGATCGCCCTGGTAACGGCGATCGGTGGTGCCGATCAGGCTATAGCGCTGCTGGTAAGGCAGCACGAAGACGATACGACCATCGCGATTCTGCAGAATGTAGGCGCGATCGTCATCATTGAGCCGCGGCACGATCAGATGGCTGCCCTGAATCATGCGGATGCCGTAGCGCGAGTCGCGCTTGGCATTGCCCTTGACGAAAGACTCCACCCAAGGGCCGGCGGCATTGACCAGCACCTTGGCACGCTGTTCCTGGCGCTTCCCGGTATCCAGGTTCTCGAGGCTGACCACCCACTGACCGTGCTCCTCGCGAGCCTCGACGCAGCGCGTGCGAACTCGGATGTCGGCACCTTTTTCCCGTGCCTGGATCGCGTTCAGCACGACTAGCCGAGCATCGTCCACCCAGCAGTCGGAGTACTCGAATCCGCGCTTTATCGTCGGCACCAACGGGCTTTCCGAACCGAATCGCAGGCGCTTGGCGTTGGGCAGGCTGTCGCGGTGGCTGAGATGATCGTAGAGAAAGAGGCCGGCGCGAATCATCCAGCCGGGCCGCAGGTGCGGCTGATGAGGCAGGATGAAGCGCAACGGCCAGACGATGTGCGGCGCTTTGCGCAGCATGACTTCCCGTTCCTTCAGCGCTTCGCGCACCAGGCGAAATTCGCGGTGCTCGAGATAGCGCAATCCTCCGTGGATCAGCTTGCTGCTGGCGGAAGAGGTGGCACTGGCCAGGTCCGACTGCTCGCACAGCAGCACGGAGAGGCCCCGGCCGGCGGCGTCGTTGGCGATGCCGGTGCCATTGATGCCGCCGCCGACGACGATGAGATCGTGGACGTGGTGCTGCGTCGTTGAGGCCATACCGTCCTCCGGGAAGGATAATGGAGTGAATGTTCGATTACGAAAATAGAGTAATCACTTCCGAACATCAATAGGCGCGAGGCGGTTTCCTCGACCAATGGAGGAGCCATGATGGAGGGAATCGGACGGTAAGAGGTGGGCTGGTATCGAGGCCGGCGCGTGGCCGGCCGACTCATGAGATCTCGAGCATCAGCCCGCGTAGGCGGGCAGGGCCTCGATATCCGCGGGTATCGAAGGATCGGCGACGTAGAGCGCCACATCATGCTCCCGCATCAGCCTGCGCAGCGCGTCGGGTGGTTGGCGATCGGTGAAAAAGGCATTGATCTGGCTGAGGTTGCCCTGGCGTACCACGGCGTTGCGGTGGAACTTCGAATGATCCGCCGCCAGGAAGACCTGGCGGGAGTTGCGCAGGATGGCCTGCGCAACGCGAACTTCCTGATAGTCGAATTCCAGCAGCGAGCCATCGCCATCGATGCCGCTGATACCGATGATGCCGTAGTCGACCTTGAACTGATTGATGAAATCGATGGTGGCTTCGCCGATGATACCGCCGTCCCGCGAGCGAACCTGGCCGCCGGCGACGATGACGTTGAAGTCGGTCTTGTGCTGCAGAATGGCCGCCACGTTGAGGTTGTTGGTGATGACCTCGAGCCCGCTGTGCTGGCACAGCGCTTCGGCGATGAATTCATTGCTGGTGCCGATGTTGATGAACAGCGACGAGGAGTCGGGAATGTGGCTCGCCAGCATTTCGGCGATACGGCGCTTGGCGTCCAGGTTCAGCGTCTTGCGCGTGTTATAGGCGGTGTTGACGGTACTCGACTCCAGGCCCGCGCCGCCATGGACCCGTTTGACGACGCCCTCTTCCGCCAGTTGATTGAGATCGCGGCGCACCGTCTGGGGCGTGACGTCGAAGTCTCTGGCGAGCTGTTCGATCGAGGCATAGCCTTGCCGTTTGACCAGCTCGACGATGGCTTCGTGACGTTCCTGCTGTGTCATGGTGGTTTCCTGCCGCGTTCCGTTGACGATTCTGTGACTGATCCGAGCAGTCAGTTTATCAAAGCTGCAGGGCTTGCCGTTGTCTCGGTTGGCCGTATCGGGGCCTTCATGGCTACGACCATGGTCTAGGTGTTGGAAAGCGAATTCGCATTGTTGCCAACCGAAAACGAAGCTAGGCAGGGTATCTCGATCATCCGGCCTGCGGCAGCGCCATGCCGCAGGGCTCCTTTCACAATCTGGGAAAACGGAAAGGGGCGACAGGGGCATCGCCTCGACGTGGCGGTATTGGGGCGCGCTGGGGACGCCCGACGCCAACGCCGTGGTCCGGAAGGAATTATCTCGCCATGACAGGCAGTTGGAGGCAATTTTTTTACGGTCAGAGGGTTGCATTCTGTGTCCGCCCGGGTAAAATTCGCATCCGTTGTCACGGCGAGCTCGTCGTAATCAATGCAGGACCGTAGCTCAGTTGGTTAGAGCGCCACGTTGACATCGTGGAGGTCAGCGGTTCAAATCCGCTCGGTCCTACCAGCAGTTCACATCGGCATGCGACGATGCCATCCAGGACCATAGCTCAGTTGGTTAGAGCGCCACGTTGACATCGTGGAGGTCAGCGGTTCAAATCCGCTTGGTCCTACCAGATTCGAAACCCGAGCTTCGGCTCGGGTTTTTTGTGCCCTGCCATCCCTGGCGGGCACCATGCTGGCTGTCGCTGGCGCGACGTCAAAAATCGCTCCCGGCGATTTTTTTGTGTCCGCGATTTCCCATTCCGCCATGCACCGACCATCGGCGCGCTGCCTTCAACGTCCGGCTCCTCGCATCCCCGAGTCATGTTGGTTTTCGAACAAACACTCTCGAAAGAACGCTTTTCTCAATGCGGTCATGCCACCGAAACTCGCATGGCGTGTTGGACATTAGTGGTTAAGACTAAGGTTTTAATTGAATTAACGATTTATAAAACAAATATTTAGAATGCTGTCGTGGTCAGTGGCGGTGCCTACTTTTTTCGTCGTATAGCTTTATAAAAAGAGTGTTTTAGGATGCTCGAAAGAGAAAAAGGGAACGGCGCCACTCATGTCATTACAACTCGATAACGTGACACTGTCGGTGCGAGGCGAAACCTACATCAGCGATGCCAGCCTGACGTTGGACCCGGGGTCATTCAATGTACTGCTGGGACACACGCTGGCGGGCAAGACGACATTGATGCGGCTGATGGCCGGGCTGGACAGGCCCGACCACGGCAAAGTGTACCTCGACGGCCGTGACGTGACTCACTTGCCGGTCCGCCAGCGTAATGTCTCGATGGTTTATCAGCAGTTCATCAACTATCCCACGCTCACGGTCTTCGACAATATCGCCTCGCCGCTCAAGCAGGCCAGGGTGCCGCGTCAGGACATGACTCGCCGGGTCGAGGAGACTGCGACGATGCTGGGAATTCAGCACCTGCTGGGACGTTATCCGCAGGAGCTATCCGGTGGTCAGCAGCAGCGCACGGCAATGGCCAGGGCGCTGGTCAAGGATGCCGATCTGGTGTTGTTCGACGAGCCGCTGGTCAACCTCGACTACAAGCTGCGAGAGGCGCTGCGGGTGGAGATGCGCAAGCTGTTCGAATCGCGCAACACCATCGCGGTCTACGCCACCACTGAGCCCGCCGAGGCGCTGGCACTGGGCGGGACGACGACGCTGCTGCACCAGGGGCGCATCGTCCAGAGCGGTCCCAGCGACGAGGTCTATCGCCATCCCCGTAACCGTGAAGCTGCCACGCTGTTCGGCGAGCCCCCCATCAACCTGATGCCGATGACGATCCAGGGCGACGAGTGCCGTGTCGCCGATCAGCGCCAAGCACTGCCCGAGATCTGGAAATCGCTCTCCGAGGGTGAATACCAGGTTGGCATCCGGCCTCATCACTGGTCGCTCCTGCCGCTCTCGGAGGCGGCGTTGCACCTGCCGGTCGTCGTGCGCGTCGCGGAGATCAGCGGCTCCGAGACCTTTTTGCACCTCTCGCATGACCGGATCGATCTGGTCGCGCACCTGATCGGGATTCACGAGTTCGGCGTGGATCAGTCGCTGGACGTCCAGGTCCCGTTTCGCCAGCTCTTCGTGTTCGAGCCCGGGGGCGACCTGGTGCTGTCACCTCCCTCATCGCGATCGACATCGCCCGGCGTGCGAGGAGACCTGTAGATGGCTGAAATCCGCCTGGAACAACTGGCCCATCGTTATCACGGTGCGCCCTCTGGCCCGGCCGACTATGCGCTCAGGCCGATGGATCACGTCTGGGAGCAGGGCGGGGCCTACGCGTTGCTGGGGCCCTCGGGGTGCGGCAAGAGCACGCTGCTCAACATCATTTCCGGTCTGCTGGTGCCCTCGGAAGGGCGCGTGCTCTACGACGGCAAGTCGGTCAACGATCTCACCCCGCAGCAGCGCAACATCGCCCAGGTTTTCCAGTTCCCGGTGGTCTACGACACCATGACCGTCCACGAGAACCTGGCGTTTCCGCTGCGCAACCAGGGGCAGCCTCGAGAGCGCATCGATGCCCGGGTAAGAGAGGTGGCCGAGGCGCTGGAGATCGAGCCGCTGTTGAATCGGAAGGCGCAGAACCTGACGGCGGACGAGAAGCAGAAGGTGTCGATGGGGCGCGGCCTGGTGCGCGACGACGTGGCGGCGATCCTGTTCGACGAGCCGTTGACGGTGATCGACCCGCAGCTCAAGTGGCGCCTGCGGCGCAAGCTCAAGGAGATCCATCAGCGCTTCAACGTGACGATGGTCTACGTCACCCATGACCAGTTGGAAGCGTCCACCTTCGCCGACAAGATCGCGGTGATGTACGAAGGCCAGATCGTCCAGTTCGGCACCCCGCGTGAGCTGTTCGAGAACCCGCAACATACCTTCGTCGGCTACTTCATCGGCAGCCCCGGCATGAATCTGCTGGAGATCGCGCTGGGGGCGTCGGGCGTCGAGTTCGACGGCCACGCGCTGGCGGTGCCCGACGCGATCGCCGCCCAGCTTCGGCAGCGCGAAGGCGGTCGACTGCAGGTCGGCATTCGGCCGGAGTTCGTGCAACTGGTGGCGCCCGACGACGCCGTCCTGCACGGCTACGTCGATCTGGTCCAGGACCAGGGCACCTTCAAGATCGTCGACGTGCGCCTCGATACGCCATCGGCGCCGGTGGTCAAGGCGCGCCTGGGAGAGGAGGCTGGCGTTCCCGAAGGGCGAACCGGCGTGCACTTCCCCGAAGCCTGGCAGCGCTTCTATATCGATGACCATCTGGTGGGAGTGGGTGATGAAAACCTATAACAACAAGGCCTGGTGGTTGGTACTGCCGGTGTTCGTGCTGGTGGCCTTCAGCGCCATCATCCCGATGATGACGGTGGTCAACTATTCGGTACAGGACATCTTCGACCCGAGCACGCGCTACTTCGTGGGCACCGAGTGGTACCGGGAGATCCTGGTGGATCCGAGACTGCACGATTCGCTGGTGCGGCAGTTCATCTACTCGTTCTGCGTGCTGGCCATCGAGGTGCCGCTGGGTATCGTCGTGGCGCTATCGATGCCTCGGCGAGGGTTGGGCGTGCCGTTCAGTCTGATCCTGCTGTCACTGCCACTGCTGGTGCCGTGGAACGTGGTAGGGACGATCTGGCAGATCATCGGGCGGGAGGACATCGGCCTGTATGGCTGGACCCTCAACAGTCTGGGGCTCGACTACAACTACGCCTCCAATCCGCGGGATGCCTGGATCACCGTGCTGGTGATGGATGTCTGGCACTGGACGTCGCTGGTGGCGCTGCTGTGCTATTCCGGGCTGCGCTCGATTCCGGACGTCTACTACCAGGCGGCGAGGATCGATCGCGCCTCTCACTGGGCGGTGTTTCGATTCATTCAATTGCCGAAGCTCAAGAACGTGCTGTTGATCGCGGTCATGCTGCGCTTCATGGACAGCTTCATGATCTACACCGAGCCGTTCGTGCTCACCGGTGGCGGGCCGGGCACCGCTACGACCTTCCTCAGCCAGACGCTGACCCAGATGGCGCTTGGCCAGTTCGACCTGGGTAGGGCCGCGGCTTTCTCCTTGATCTACTTCCTGATCATTCTGCTGGTGACCTGGGTGTTCTACACCGCCATGACCCACAACGACGACAAGGGATGACGCCGCCATGAGACTGCGCAAGAGCCTGGTGATGCTGGTCTATCTGCTGTTCGTGCTGGTGCCGATCTACTGGCTCGTCAACATGTCGTTCAAGTCGAACCGGGAAATCCTCGGCGGACTGACACTCTGGCCCACGACGCCGACGCTGGACAACTACCGGGTCATCTTCACCGAGCCGACCTGGTACATGAGCTATCTGAATTCCCTGAGCTATGTCTCGATGAACATGCTGATTTCGCTGCTGGTGGCGTTGCCGGCCGCCTATGCGTTCTCGCGCTATCGCTTCCTGGGCGACAAGCACATGTTCTTCTGGCTGCTGACCAACCGAATGGCACCACCGGCGGTTTTCCTGCTGCCATTCTTCCAGCTCTACTCGGCGGTGGGGTTGTTCGACACGCCGATCGCGGTGGCACTGGCGCACTGCCTGTTCAACGTGCCGCTGGCGGTATGGATCCTCGAGGGCTTCATGTCGTCGGTGCCCAAGGAGATCGACGAGACCGCGTATATCGACGGCTACACCTTTCCCAAGTTCTTCATCCGGATTTTCCTGCCGATGATTCGGCCCGGCATCGGTGTCACGGCGTTTTTCTGCTTCATGTTCTCGTGGGTCGAACTGTTGCTGGCGCGGACGCTGACCTCGGTCGATGCCAAGCCGATCGTGGCGCAGATGACCCGCACGGTTTCGGCGTCGGGGATCGACTGGGGCGTGCTGGCGGCCGCGGGCGTGGTCGCGCTGCTGCCCGGCATCGCCGTGATCTATTTCGTGCGCAATCACGTGGCCAAGGGCTTCGCCCTGGGACGCGTCTGATCCGTCTGGCCAGAGAGAGGGGGAGTCACCATGGGTTGGATGGCCTGGACACTACCGACGGGACTGTTCTTTGCCGGGATCGCGGCACTGCTGGTGGCGATGACGGTCTGGCAGACCGTATCGCCCGGCCGAGAGCGCAAGGGGTTTCTACCGATCTCCACGTCTCGGGGCGATCGGCTGTTCATTGGACTGCTGGCGGCGGCATACGGCCATTTGCTGGTTCTGGCACTGACCGACTGGCCGCTCTGGATCGCGACGGCGATCTGCGTGGCAGGAATGGCAATCATCATGAAATGGGGGTAACGCATCGACCAGGGATCATTGCTCTTCGGATAGCGCCAAGACAGCAAATGCAGCATAACAACGAGGGTTAACGCTATGTTCGATATCAAGCACGCCAGATCGCCACGCCGAATGCCTCTGGGCATCGGCATCGGAGTCGGCCTCGCGGGTCTGATGGCCGTTTCGGGAACCGCGATCGCCGATCAATATCAGGACGCCGCCAAGCGCTGGCTGGGTGACGAGTTCAAGACCTCGACGCTCACGCCCGAGCAGCAGATGGCCGAGATGCAGTGGTACATCGACGCCGCCAAACCGTTCCGTGGCATGCAGATCAATGTCGTCTCGGAGACGCTCACCACTCACAAGTACGAATCCGAGGTGCTGGCCCGCGCCTTCAGCGAGATCACCGGCATTCAGTTGAAGCACGACCTGATCCAGGAAGGGGACGTGATCGAGAAGCTGCAGACCCAGATGCAGTCCGGTCGCAACATCTACGATGCCTACGTCAACGATTCCGACCTGATCGGTACGCATTTTCGCTACGGCAAGGTGGTGCCGATTTCCGACATGATCGAGGGCGACGGGGCCGAAGTGACCTCGCCGACGCTGGATCTGGATGATTTTATCGGGCTCTCTTTCACGACCGGCCCGGACGGCAAGGTTTACCAACTGCCCGACCAACAGTTCGCCAACCTCTACTGGTTCCGCGCCGACTGGTTCGATGATCCGGATCTCAAGGCGCGCTTCAAGGAAAAGTACGGTTACGAACTGGGCGTACCGGTGAACTGGTCGGCCTACCAGGACATCGCCGACTTCTTCACCAATGACGTCCACGACATCGATGGCCAACGTGTCTACGGCCACATGGATTACGGCAAGAAGGATCCCTCGCTGGGATGGCGCTTTACCGACGCCTGGTTCTCGATGGCCGGGGCCGGCGACAAGGGCATTCCCAACGGCTTGCCGGTCGATGAATGGGGAATCCGAGTCGAGGATTGTCGGCCGGTGGGCTCGAACGTCACCCGAGGTGGCGCCACCAACGGCCCGGCCGCGGTGTTCGCGACCCAGAAGTACATCGATTGGCTGCACGCCTACGCGCCGCCGGAAGCCCAGGGCATGACGTTCTCGGAAGCGGGACCGGTGCCGGCGCAGGGCAATGTCGCCCAGCAGATCTTCTGGTACACGGCTTTTACCGCCGATATGACCCAGCCGGGCCTTGCTGTAGTCAACGAGGATGGCACGCCCAAGTGGCGGATGGCGCCGTCGCCGGTGGGGCCGTATTGGGAGGATGGCATGAAGAAGGGCTATCAGGACGTGGGGTCCTGGACCTTCATGAAGTCGACGCCCGAAAAGAACCGTCTCGCCGCCTGGCTCTACGCCCAGTTCGTGACCTCGAAAACGGTCTCGCTGCAGAAGACGCTGGTGGGGCTGACGCCGATTCGCGAGTCCGACATCCAGTCCCAGGCGATGACCGACGCCGCACCGAAGCTGGGTGGCCTGGTCGAGTTCTACCGCAGCCCGGCGCGACTGCAGTGGTCGCCGACCGGCACCAACGTGCCGGACTATCCCAAGCTGGCGCAGCTGTGGTGGCAGTATATTTCCCAGGCCGTCAGTGGCGAGACCAGCGCGCAGCAGGCCCTGGATGGGTTGGCGGACGCCCAGGACCGGATGATGGAGCGTCTGGAGCGGGCCAACGTCCAGCCAAACTGCGGGCCAAAGCTGAACGAACCCCGCGATGCGCAGTATTGGCTGGATCAGCCCGGCGCGCCCAAGCCCAAGCTCGACAACGAAAAGCCGCAAGGCAAGACCGTCCCCTACGCCGAGATGGTGAAATCCTGGCAGGAGAGTTAAGGATAGGGGGCGTACTCGATATGGGTGATTGCTGTCGCCTGGGCGGCGACCTTCCCGCCGGTTTTCCGGCGGGATTTTTTTGTCCCACCAACCCGTAACGGCCTATTCTGCCCCTCGCTCTCACGACTTTTGCCTGGGCGATAGATAACATGGGGGGATAGCAGGAGTAGACCATGCCATTCAACTCGCTTTTCGAACACATTCACCAGTTACCCAGCGTGCCCGCCGTCGTCACCGAGCTGATTGCCAGCCTGGATAACGACAGAATCAGTGTTCACCGTGTTTCCGCCACCATTCACAAAGATCCCAACCTGAGCCTGAAGCTGCTTCGTTCGGCCAATTCCGTGCGATATGGCGTAGGGCGCAACGTGGCGACGATCGACGACGCCTTACTGCTGCTGGGATTCGATCGCGTACGCACGCTCGTCATCGCCTCGGGCATGGTCGGTATGCTCAAGGAGGTCCCAGGACTCGATCGCAAGGCGTTCTGGCGTGAGTCGTTCATGGTCGCCAATATCAGCCGCACGATAGTCCGTCACAGTCAGTTGGGCGATCTGGCACCGGAGACCGCGTTTACCTGCGGCATCCTGCATCACGTGGGGTCGGCGTTGATGCACATCGCCGATCCGGAAACCATGCGACGAATCGATGCGCTGGTGGCCCAAGGTGCCCCTCGCGCCGAGCTGGAAGCCAACCAGTTCGGCTATACGTTCAGCGAGGTGGGCGCGGAGCTGTGTCGGCGCTGGCGCTTCCCGGAGACCATCTGCAACGCGCTCACCTATCAGGACAAGCCGCTGGATGCCGTGCCGTTCTCGCCCTATGCCGCTGCCGTGCACCTGGCGATCGAGCTCTATCACAATATCGCCAGCGGGCGCCGGGAGGAGCACGCCCTGGGGGAGATGCCGCGGGAGGTTCGTCGGCCGCTGGCGCTGGATCTGCTGGCGCTCTACGAAGATATCCTGCAACTGGTGCGCTCGGACGACGAACTGGGTGTCTTTCTGGATTGAGACCGGGCTTCCGTGCCTCAATCGCGGGTATGGAGCGGCCGTCTTCAGGCGGGTGGCGTGCTCGCAATCAGGTCGCTGGCGTCGCTGAACACGCGACACAGGTGTTCGACACCGGCCTGGTCCGCGTGGCTGAAGCGTGCAGGCACCGGGCTGTCGATATCCAGCACCCCCCAGACCTCTTCACCCAGGAGAATCGGTACCACCAGTTCGGAGCGGGAGGCGGCATCGCAGGCGATATGGTCCGGAACGGCGTGGACATCGTCGACTCGCTGGGTCTGGCGCGAGCGTGCCGCGGCACCGCAGACGCCTTTCGAGAACGGGATCGGGTTGCAGGCGGGCAGGCCCTGGAAGGGGCCGAGAATCAGCGTCTCGGGCTGACGCTGGAGGTAGAAGCCGACCCAGTTCAGGTCGTCGAGGGCCTGCATCAGGAAGGCGCTGGTCTGGGCGGCGTTGGTCAGCCAGTCACGCGTGTCCAGCAGCGCTGTCAGTTGACGCTCGAGGAGATCGTAATCGGTCATCGTGGATGTCCTTCGTGGGGGAACGGTCAGGGGCGGCGCGGAAACGAAAACCAGCGCCGAGGCGCTGGCTTTCGTGCAGATGACTCGCGTCTCGTCATGTTCGTGACGATGGCGTGATCATTTCCAGCCGGGAACGGCGCCCCCCTGGAACAGCTCCTGGGCCTTGTCCGCGACCGCATCGGACTGGTAGGCCTTGACCAGTTCCTGAATCTCCTTGCGGTCCTGGTCGCCGCCCCGCACGACGATCAGATTGACGTAGGGGGAGTCCGGCCCTTCCTTGATCAGCGCGTCGTCCAGGGTCAAGCCGGCGGGCTGGGTGAAGGTGCTGTTGATGAAGGCCATGTCGACGTCCTGCAGCACGCGCGGCATCTGGGCGGCCTCGATCTCCTTGAACGAGTAGTCGTGCGGGTTCTCGGTGATGTCGATCGGTGTCGCTTCCAGATTCCCGGCATCGTCGAGCGTGATCAGCCCGTGCTTGTCGAGCAGAATCAGCGACCGCCCTTCGTTGGTCGGATCGTTGGGTACGGCGATCGTCGCGCCGTCCGGCAGCTCGTCGATGCTGTCGTACTTGGCGGAGTAGGCGCCGATCGGATAGACGAACGTCTTGCCGGCGATGGCGAAGTCATAGGCGCGGTCGTTGACCATGGACTGCATGTAGGGTTCGTGCTGATAGGCGTTGGCGTCCAGGCTGCCATCGGCGAGCGCGGCATTGGGCGTCACGTAGTCGGTGAACTCGACGATCTCGACATCGAGGTCGTACTTCTCCTTGGCGACCTGCTTGGCCACCTGCATCACATCGGTCTCGGGGCCGGCCATGGTACCGACCTTGATGGTGTCGGCGGCTTGCGCGGCGCTGGCGACCAGCCCAAGGCTTAGTGCGGCGGCGCTCAGCGTGCGTGTGAGTGAAATCGGCATTTGGCGACATTCTCCCTGATGATGAGACGTTCGGGCATGGATTCGATGCCCGGTGACCGCTGAAATATAACGGAATAACGGCGATCACGGTAATTCATTCTGGTTATGAGTCTAGTGAGGCTCGACGATCACTTGTGATCGCTTTTGCGCACCAGATAGTCCCCCAGACTCTGAAACAGCTGCACCATGACCACCAGCACCACCACGGTGATCAGCATCACGGTGGGGTTGAAGCGGTTGTAGCCGTAGCGGATGCCCAGGTCACCGAGCCCGCCGCCGCCCACGGCGCCGGCCATGGCGGAATAGCTGACCAGGGCGACGATGGTGATCGTCAGGCCGTTGATGATGCCGCCACGCGCCTCCGGCAGCAGCACCTTCATGATGATCTGCATCGGCGTCGCGCCCATCGATTGGGCGGCTTCGACCAGGCCGGGCGAGACCTCGTTGAGCGCGCCCTCGACCAGCCGGGCGACGAACGGGATGGCGGCGATGGTCAGCGGCACGGCGGCGGCGTTGGTACCGATGGAACTGCCGACGATCATGCGGGTGAAGGGAATGATCGCCACCAGCAGGATGATGAACGGTACCGAGCGGCCGACGTTGGTGACGACACCGAGCACTGTATTGACCACCGGCTGCGCCAGGATCTGGCGCGGCCGCGTCACGTAGAGCAGCACCCCGAGCGGGACGCCGGCCAGCGCCGACAGAATGCCGGCGACGGCAACCATGTAAAGTGTCTCCAGCGTGGACTGCCAGACGAGATCAATCAGTGCGCTGGACATGGCCCAGTACCTCCACATGCAGATCAAAGGATTCGAGTGTCGTCAGGGCTTCGCGGGTCTGCATGTCGCTGCCCATCAGCTCGGCGATCATCAGGCCCAGCGTACGCCCCTGAATGGATTCGACCTTGGCCTGCAGAATGCTGACGTCGATGCCGTGTTCCCGCGCCAGGCGCGAGATCAGCGGCGTGGCGACGCTGTCGCCCGAGAACGTCAGCCTCACCACCGGGTGGGTATCCGGTCCGGCTTCCGGCTCGAGACGCTCGATCAGGGCCTGAGGCGCCTCCAGCTTGAGGAAGTCGTTCAGGAACTCCCGTCCCAGTTGCGTGCCGGGCGCGGTGAAGAAGTCGCCCACGTCCGCGTCCTCGACCAGACGTCCATCGGAGATCAGCCCCACGCGATGGCAGATGGTCTTCACCACCTCCATCTCGTGGGTGATCAACAGGATGGTCAACCCCAACTGCCGGTTGATCTCCTGCAGCAGCGATAGGATCGATGCCGTCGTCTGCGGATCGAGCGCCGAGGTCGCTTCGTCGCACAGCAGCACCTTGGGCCGGCTGGCCAGGGCGCGGGCGATGGCCACGCGCTGTTTCTGGCCGCCCGAGAGTTGTGCCGGATACTGCTTCGTCTTGTCCGCCAGCCCCGTCATCTCCAGCAGCGGCAGCACGCGCTCGCGGATGGTCTGGCGCGACTGGCCCATCAGCTCCAGCGGCAGTGCCACATTGTCGTAGACGGTGCGGTTGGTGAGCAGATTGAAGTGTTGAAAAATCATGCCGCACTGATGCCGTGCCTGACGCAGGGCGGCGGCGTCCATGGCGGTGAGTTCCTGCCCGTCGATGACGACGCGGCCGGCGGTCGGCCGCTCGAGCAGGTTGACGCAGCGGATCAGCGTCGACTTGCCGGCGCCCGAGAGGCCGATGACGCCGTGAATCGTGCCCTTGGGTACCTGCAGGTCGATCTCTTTCAGCGCCTGCACGGCCCCGGGCCCGCTGCCGTAGGTTTTGGAAACGTTGTCCAGTGTGATCATTGGGCGTGTCGAAAGCGTCTGTCTGGGTGTCGGGAGGGAGCGGGGCGGTGTGGCGTGAAGTCAGCGCATCATCGGCGACGGCCCCGCGTCGATGAGCGCGATAGTATACGGATCTCGCGGAGTCCGGGCGACCGCTGCGGTGCGTTTGCGCCGGCCACGCCGCGAGTCAGGCGTCGCGGTTCGTCCGCGGTAGCAAACCGCCCAGCACGATGCGTTGAATATTGTCGACCGTGGCTTCGAAGAAATCGGGGTCGGCTAGCGTCCTGCCGGAAATCGCCTCGATCTGGACGGCGAAGTCGGCGTAGTGCTGGGTGGTTCCCCACAGCAGGTATATCAGGTGATGCGGATCGACCGGCAGCAGACTGCCGCTAGCGATCCAGCCCTCGATGACCTTCGATTTCTCCTCGACCAGCGCGCGCAAGTGGTTTCGCAGTTCTTCCTTCAGCAGTGGTGCACCCTGAATCATCTCCAGGCAGAAGAGGCGCGACGCCTGCACGTGATCCCTCGACAGCTCGACCTTGAAACGAATGTAGTGACCGATCGCGGCTTCCGGGGGCTGATCGGCGTCGATGGCGCGCATCGGCTCCAGCCAGGTCTCCAGGATCTGCTGAAGGACCGAAACGTAGAGCTTCTCCTTGGAGGGAAAGTAGTAGAGCAGGTTGGTCTTGGAGACCCCGGCCTGGTCGGCGATGGCGTCCAGGCTGGCGCCGCGCAGGCCGAACCGGGAAAACAGCGTCAGCGCGGCATCGCGAATACGTTGCTTGCGGGCTTCGCTGGCAGCGGCGCGGCCAGGGGAGGCGGCGGTGGCTGGCGTGATTGACGTCATGAGCCTCCTGGCTGGCGGGTATCTGAATGGCTTGACGGTTCTCCACCCCTGGCGTCGAACCACGGCCATGACAGGTCGATAACATTTGCTGGCACTTTACCACGTCGATTCCGGCCTGGCGCTATCGACCCCGACCGGCGGCCGGACAATCGTCGCCGCCGGAAGAAGACTGTCGCCGCCGGTCGAAGACGTGGGGACGAGATCCGGCAGGCGCGTTCCGCTGCGGCCGATTCATGCCCGGTGGGGCCGGCATGCTAGAATTCCCGATCTCTGCCGCCGAGGGCGTCTGCCTTCGTTGGCTCGTCATTCGTTCAGGCCAGGAGGGGGCATGTTTACCGGGATCGTGCAGGATGTGGGGACCGTGGTGGCCATCGAGGCGCGTGAGCAGTTGCACACGCATGTGGTATCGATGTCACCGGCGATGCGCGAGGGTCTGACGCTGGGCGCGTCGGTGTCACACAACGGTTGCTGTCTGACGGTGACGGCGATCGAGGGCGAGAACGTCAGTTTCGACCTGATGCGCGAGACGCTGCGCTTGACCAACCTGGGTGACCTCGTCGCCGGAGATCGGGTCAACCTCGAGCGCGCGGCGCGCTTCGGCGACGAGATCGGCGGCCATTCCATGTCCGGCCACGTTATGGCGATGGCCAGACTGGTGGAGATCGACGAGGCGCCGAACAATCGCCGACTGTGGTTCGAATTGTCGCCGGACCTGGCGCGATTCGTGTTCGACAAGGGGTACATCGGGATCGATGGCATCAGCCTGACCGTGGGCGCAGTAGAGCTGGAGCGCTTCTGCGTCAACTTGATCCCGGAGACGCTGGCGAGGACCACGATCGGAGAGCGCTCGCTGGGGGATCGGGTCAATGTCGAGATCGACCCCCAGACCCAGGCGATCGTCGAGACCGTGGAGCGGGTACTGGCCGGCCGCGCCTGAGCGGCCGGTTCAGCGCTGGCGGCACGCTCGAGCACCGACGACGCAGCTGTTCCCGAGCAGGTCGCACCGTGGCGCCGGCTTGGGTAACATGGACGCCTTTGCGCCAGGATTTATCGTTCCGCGATGGTCATCCCCGGGCGCGCCGTGTTCGGTCAATGGAGTTTCTTCGATGAGCAGCAGCATCTACGGCGACTATATCAAGTCGGTCATTCGCACCGTGCCCGACTGGCCCCAGCCCGGCGTCAATTTTCGCGACATCACGCCACTGCTCCAGAACAGCGCCGCCTTCCGCAAGCTGATCGACAGTTTCGTGCACCGCTACCAGGAGCTCGAGGTCGATGCCATCGCGGCGATCGATGCACGAGGATTCATTGTCGGCGCGCCGCTAGCCTATGAACTGGGCTGCAGCTTCGTGCCGGTGCGCAAGAAGGGCAAGCTGCCATTCCGCACCATCAGCGAAACCTACACCCTCGAGTACGGCGAATCGACGGTGGAGCTGCATGCCGATGCCTTTCGCGAGCAGGACCGGATCGTGCTGATCGACGACATCATCGCCACCGGCGGTACCATGCTGGCGGCCGCATCGCTGATTCAGCGCAGCGGCGGGCATGTCGTCGAGACCGCGACCATCCTCGACCTGCCGGAGCTGGGTGGCTCGACCAAGATTCGCGAAGCGGGCTACAGCGTCTTCGCAGTCTGCAGCTTCACCGAGGACGAATAGGCCTCTCGTCATCCAATGCGAGCCACGATGCCGTCATCCCTCGGTGGCGGCCCTACCCATTGCCTGGACCCGCCATGACCGCCAATCGCTACCAGCATCATTTCACCGTTTCCTGGGACCAGATCCATCGCGACGTCAGGGCGCTCTGCCATCGACTCGTCGAGCGCGATTTCGTGGGGATCGTCGCGATCACGCGCGGCGGTTTGATCCCGGCGGCGTTGATCGCCCGCGAACTCAACATCCGCCTGATCGATACCGTCTGCATCAAGAGCTACGACGAGCAGTCGCAGGGGAAGCTGGACGTGATGAAGGGCGTCGACCACGATGGCGACGGTTGGCTGCTGGTCGATGACCTGGTCGATACCGGCAAGACAGCCCGTGCCGTGCGCGACATGCTGCCTAAGTCCCATTTCGTCACTGTCTACGCCAAACCCGAAGGACGACCGCTGGTCGATCAGTATCTGACCGAGGTGGCACAGGATTGCTGGATCCAGTTCCCGTGGGACCTGGGGCATGCCTACGTCGAGCCGCTGGTCGATCAGGTTCGTCCACCCAAATCCTGACCGCTGCGGAGCGAATCCATGGCCCAGTCGCCCTTACCCGACAGCTGGAACGCCTATCTCGGCGATGAATTTCGTGCCCCCTACATGCAGGCGCTGCGTCAATTTCTCGCCCAGGAAAAGGCGGCCCACAAGGTCATCTATCCCCATTCGTCCCACTGGTTTCGCGCCTTCGAACTGACGCCGCTGGAGCGGGTCAAGGTGGTGATCCTGGGACAGGACCCCTACCACGGGCCCCACCAGGCTCATGGACTCTGTTTCTCGGTACGCCCCGGGGTGCCGACACCGCCATCGCTGCAGAACATCTACAAGGAGCTGGCCAGCGACGTCGGTACCGCTCCGGTCAATCACGGTTTTCTCGAAAGCTGGGCCCGGCAGGGTGTGATGCTGCTGAACAGCGTGTTGACCGTGGAGCAGGGCAATGCCGGTTCCCATCGCAATCGCGGCTGGGAGACTTTCACCGATCGCGCCATCCAGGTGATCAACGAGCATTGTGACGGTGTCGTCTTTCTGCTGTGGGGCAGTTACGCCCAGAAGAAGGCGAGTTTCGTCGATCGCGGCAAGCACCTGGTGCTGCACGCGCCGCACCCGTCGCCGCTGTCGGCGCATCGCGGCTTCTTCGGCACTCGCCACTTTTCCCAGGCCAACGGTTTTCTTCAGTCGCGGGGCCTGGAGCCGATCGACTGGCAATTGCCTGCCAGCGTCGCCTGACCCCTGGCAGGTCGCGTACAATATCGGTGTTTCCCATTTTGACGAAGGCGTCGATCATGAGTGTGCACCCCATCTCCCATCCCCTGGTCAAACACAAGCTAGGACTGATGCGTGCAGCGGACATCAGTACCAAGAGCTTTCGTGAACTGGCCTGCGAGGTGGCCAAGCTGCTGACCTACGAGGCGACAAAGAACCTGGAGATGGAGCCGGCGACGATCGAGGGCTGGAACGGCTCCCCGATCGAGGTCGAACAGATCAAGGGCAAGAAGGTCACCATCGTGCCGATTCTGCGCGCCGGCCTGGGGATGCTGGACGGTGTCACCGATCTGATCCCCAGCGCACGGATCAGTGTCGTGGGTCTCTACCGGAACGAGGAGACGCTGGAGCCGGTGCCCTATTTCGAGAAGTTCGTCAGTGCCCTGGACGAGCGCCTGGCGATCGTGATCGATCCCATGCTGGCCACGGGCGGATCGATGTTGGCGACGCTGGACATGCTCAGGGAGCGGGGCTGCCAGCAGATCAAGGTCATCGTGCTGGTGGCGGCGCCGGAGGGCATCGAGCGGGTCCAGAAGGCGTATCCTGATATCGAGATATACACCGCGTCTGTCGACCAACGGCTCGACGAGAATGGCTATATCGTGCCGGGGCTGGGCGACGCCGGCGACAAGATCTTCGGTACCCGGTGATCGAGCGAGCCGACGTCACGGGGGTGCTGCTGGCCGGTGGTCGAGGCCAGCGCATGGGCGGTGTCGACAAGGGATGGGTAGAGCTCGATGGCCTGCCGCTGGTCACACAGGTGCTGCAGCGTCTGTCACCGCAGGTCGATCGCGTCGTCATCAGCGCCAATCGTCATCTCGATCGCTATCGTCGGCTGGGTCACGCCGTCGTCACGGATTCGCTGCCCGACTATCCGGGGCCGCTGGCCGGTGCACTGGGCGCCCTGCAGGAAGTTTCCACGCCGTGGATACTGCTGACGCCGGTGGACATGCCCTGGCTCCCTGTCGATACCTTGAGCCGACTCTCGGGCGCGATCGGCGAGGCGGATATTGCGGTCGCCCACGATGGCAGGCGACTGCAGCCTCTGGTAGCGTTGATACGCAGCTCCCTGAGCGGGGATCTGGCGCAATGGCTGGCGGCGGGCGGCGGTCGGGTCGTCACTTGGTACGGTCGGCACCGCTGGATTCAGGTCGATTTCTCCGCCCAGGAGGTGCAGTTCGCCAACCTCAACACGCCACGCGAGGTCGAGCTGGCTGAACGCGTCGAGGCGGACTACGTCAGGTCGCCAGGAAGCCGCCATGAATGAAGCCGCCGACACGCTCGCCTGCGATGTTCCTCTGTTGGGAATTGCCGCCTGGAGCGGAACTGGAAAAACGACGCTGCTGGAGACCTTGTTGCCCCTGCTCCGAGCGCGGGGTTGGCCGACAGCCGTGATCAAGCACGCGCATCACGACTTCGATATCGATAAACCCGGCAAGGACAGTCATCGCCTGCGCGAGGCGGGAGCGACACCCATGGTGGTGGCCTCCGGCCGGCGTTTCGCGCTCATGATGGAAACGCCCGGGCAGCAGGAGCCGGACTTGCCTATGCTGGTGGCGCAGGTCGTTGGTTTGAAGCCGGCGTTGATCCTGGTCGAGGGATTCAAGACCTGGCCGATTCCGAAGCTGGAACTTTATCGCAGCGATTCCGACCAAGCATGGGCGGCTGAACAGGATCCCTGGGTGCAGGCCGTGGCCTACAAGCCAGTCGAGGTGCCCCCCGGAACGCTCGCCCGCCTGCCGGCGGGGCTCCCCCGTCTGAACCTGGACGATCCGGGGGAAATCCTGACCTGGGTTGTCGACTGGGCCGCTGCCTGGCAGCCCAGTCCGCAACGCTGAACGACCGGCGTCGTCATCGCCGGGATCGTTGCATCGCCGGTATCCGGTGGCGGATGCGCGGCGGGCACCGGCGCGACGATCAAGCTACACTTGATGTTTGATCCAATGATGGAAAACGAGGCGAGTTCAGCATGACTCTCACGCATCTCAATGCGCGTGGCGAAGCCCACATGGTCGATGTCGCCGACAAGCAGGAGACGCGGCGTGAAGCCCGGGCCCGTGGCTCGGTTCACATGCAGGCTTCGACGCTGGCGCTGCTGGCCGATGGCGATCTGCCCAAGGGCGACGTACTGGCCACGGCCAGGATCGCCGGCATTCAGGCGGCGAAGCGGACCCACGAATTGATTCCGCTTTGCCACGCATTGGCCCTGTCCAAAGTCAGCCTCGAGTTCACCCTGGACACTGCGGAAAACTGCGTTCACGTCGAGGCGTTCTGCCGTCTCAATGGTCGTACCGGGGTTGAGATGGAGGCATTGACGGCGGTTTCCGTGGCCTGCCTGACGCTCTACGACATGTGCAAGGCGGTCGACAGGGCCATGATCATCGACGGGGTTCGCCTCGAGCAGAAGAGCGGCGGCCGCTCGGGAGACTGGTCGCGGCAGGCCGCACTCGAGTCCCCGCCGGTATCTTACGGGGAGGATGGGGCAGCGTCGCCGACCAAGACGTTGAGAGTGCAGTTTCTGGCGGAGCTCAGAGAACGTTTCGAGACCGGAGAATACCATCTGGAGTGGGAGCGGCTCCCTTCGCCCGATATCGCAGGCGTCAAGTTGGCGCTGATCGAGCGGGACCCCAAGTTCAAGGCGCTCCTGAGCCAGCGCGTTCTTTGCGCTTGCAACGAAGCCATGAGCCAGGACGGAACCGCTATTTCTCCGGGAGACGAGATCGCTTTCTTCCCGCCGGTCACCGGGGGCTGAGCGCAGAGAGTCCGCCATGAAAATTGCGATTAGCGTACAGAAGGCGACCTTCGACACGGAAGCGGAGCAGCGTCGTTTGACTGCGGGGCGTCTCGATGTTGGCGCCGTCGTCAGTTTCACGGGCCGGGTAAGAGACGCCAACGAGAGACCCGGTGTCACGGCTCTGACACTGGAACACTTTCCCGGTATGACGGAAAAGTTGCTCCATGAAATCGCGCTGGAAGCTGGTGAACGTTGGACGCTGCAGGCTGTCACCATCATTCATCGCGTTGGACGTCTCGATCCCGGGGATGCCATCGTGCTGGTCATGACGGCTAGCGCGCATCGCCATGCCGCATTCGAAGCGTGTGATTTCATCATGGATTATCTGAAAACGCGGGCTCCTTTCTGGAAAAAAGAGCATACCGATAACGGCTCTTACTGGGTGTCCGAGCGGCGAAGCGATCTCGAGGCCGCGAATCGCTGGGAGCTTTCATGACCGATTTGATCGACAAGTTTTCACGTCACGTCCGTTATGTACGAATCTCGGTAACGGATCGGTGCGATTTTCGTTGTGTCTACTGCATGAGCGAAGAGATGACGTTCTTGCCACGAGACCAGGTCCTGTCGCTGGAGGAGCTCTATCAGGTAGCGCGCGCCTTTACCGAGCTCGGAGTGGAGAAGATCCGCTTGACGGGTGGCGAGCCGCTGGTGCGAAAAGGCATCGGCGACCTGGTAACCAATATCGGCAGCTTGCCGGGACTGAAGGACTTCGCCATGACGACCAATGGCGCCGGATTGCGTCGTCATGCCCAGGCCCTGTATGGCGGGGGGATGACTCGTCTCAATGTCAGTCTGGATTCCCTCGATACCGATCGGTTCAGGCGGTTGACGCGAACCGGGGATCTGGCACGGGTCATCGACGGGATTCACGCGGCCCAGGACGTTGGCTTCGAAAGAATCAAGCTCAATGCGGTCATACTTCGTGGCCGCAACGACGACGAAGTGCTCGATCTGGTGGAGTTCGCCCGCGATGAGAAGCTGGATATCAGCTTTATCGAGGAGATGCCGCTGGGCGACGTGTCTGATCACTCGCGGGGAGAAACCTTTTATTCGAGCGATGAGGTCCAGACACGAATCGAGTCTCGTTACCCCCTCATGCCGTCACCCGAGACGACCTTGGGTCCCTCGCGGTATTTCCGCATGCCCGATAGTGATTGTCGAGTCGGCTTCATCTCGCCCCATAGTCATAACTTCTGTAGTACCTGCAACCGGGTTCGTGTCACGGTCGAAGGCCGGCTGCTATTGTGTCTGGGAAACGAACATTCCGTGGACCTGCGCGAAACCCTGCGGCGCTATCCAGGTCAACTGCAGCCGCTCAAGGAGCAGATTATAGCGGCCATGGATTTGAAGCCGGAACGTCATCACTTTTCGACGGATGGCGATGTACAAGTCGTTCGCTTCATGAATATGACGGGCGGTTAAAACGCATTCTTGTCAAACCTCGAACCACTTGTGGGAGTAAAGGTACGCGAATTAAGCGTGCCTTTTTGATTTAATTTCTTGCCAAGAAGGGTGGTAAGAATATACTTTTATCAAAACAACCGGTGTAATGCCGTATTGGAATCCAGCAAGGAGAGGACGATGTCCACCGAGTCATTGGAACGCATCGCTCGCAATAAGAATGTGGCTCGCGCCGCCGCCCGCCAGTTGAGCATGGAACAACTGCACAAACTGTCGGAAGTCATTGGGGAAGTGATCGAGCAAAAGCAGCAGGAAGATCATGAGCGTCAGAAAGAGGAAGCCGACAAGCAGAAGAAGTTGGCCGAGATTCGAGAGGCGATGAACAACGCTGGATTGTCTATGGATGATTTGGTCGGCGAGCAGCCGCGCAAGCGTCGCGGCCGTCCGCCCAAGAATGCCAGCAAGAACTGAGGATATGCCACTGGCCCGGGGTGGCTTGATATAGATACATCCCCGAGCAGGTAATTCCCAGAAAAGCGCGTCTGCCGAGTGGCCGGATGCGCTTTTCTGGTTTCTGTCTCTGGCGACTGATGCTCATCGAAGAGAGTCGTGGTTCGGGGAGAACCCATCATGCCTGGTGTGGAGATGACGCTCTCCTCCCCGATGTCTTTTGCACTAGGGTGCCGTGCGTACTTCATATTCCGGCTGCGGATCGGCGGGCATCAGTTGCAGATGAATCTCCAGCGCTGTAGGCAGATGCTCGTGAAGCCACTCGCGTAGCGGGGCGAAGAGTTGCTGGCGGAGCTGGAGTAGCGTCTCCGCCGTAATGGCGTCTATCCGCTCGTCCAGCCAGTCGGCCAGTGCGTCTTCATCCAGTGGAAGTGATATCTCGCTGTCCCACAGCATCTGTCCGATGCGGGTCCACCCGGTCTCGGTTGGCAAGACATTCAACGTGATCGACAGCGACTTGTCGTGTCGGCGGGCCGACACTGGCTGTGAACGCTCTCCGGGTCGCATTCTGGAGGCGATGAACTGAGGTCTGAGATGGTGCGTGCTGCTGGGCGCCAGGGCCTCTGCATCCAGAGACAGCACGACGCCATTCTTGACCAGTTGGGGAACATGAATGCCCATGGTCGAGGCCAAGTCACGGTGCGCTTGCTGATGGGAAGCCTCTCCATGGACCGGTAACAGCATCTTCGGTCGTAACCAACGGTAGAGCTGGCGCAGCTCTTCGCGAGCCGGGTGCCCCGAAGCGTGAAGAGCGGGGTCGGTATGCTCGTCGTGTACATTGACACCAAGACGCTTGAAGCCAGCCTTGAGACGCGCGATGGGACGTTCGTTACCGGGGATGGCGCGAGCCGAGAAGATGACATCGTCGTCAGCCAGCAGGTCGAGAGCTGGGTGTCGTCCCTGAGACATGCGGGACAGTGCCGAGCGGGGTTCCCCTTGGCTTCCGGTAGCGATGATGAGGACCTCTTCGGCATAGAGATATCCCAGATCATGCGTCGGGACCCGCGGCGGAAAATCGTCGAGATAGCCCAGGTGGGTGGCGATCGACACCATGCGTTCCATCGAGCGCCCCAGCAGGGCCACGCGACGGTTGGTGCGTTCGGCGATCGCGCCCAGCGCCTTGATGCGAGCGATATTGCTGGCGAAACAACTGACGATGACGCGTCCCCGGCACCTACGAATGACCGACTCCAGGGCCTCGGCGGCTTCCGTCTCGCTTCGGGAATGTCCTTCCACGTCGGCATTGGTCGAGTCGGCCACGACGAGGTCCACCGGCGCCAGCGCCTGGAATTGGGCGGCAGAGAATGGCGCGCCGATGAGAGGGTGCTCATCCAGTTTCCAGTCGCCGGTATGCAGCACCTTGTAGCGCGGCGTGATGATGGAGAGGGCGCAACTTTCCGGTATCGAGTGAGTCACCGGCAGGAATGTCACCTCGAAAGGACCGGTGGTCACTCGGTTGCCGGGCTGAATGGTCTGCAGGGCGTCGACTCTCAGGCCCTGTTCGGCGAATTTGGCCCGCAACATCTCGATAGCCAGGGGCGTGGCGTAGACCGGGCAGTTCCAGCGAGGCCATATCCAGGCCAGGGCGCCGAGATGGTCCTCGTGGCCATGGGTGATGAAGACCGCGGAGGGGACCATTGCGTTTGCCGCCAAATGGTCGACATCGGGAATCTGGAGGGGCTGATCCGGCAGGTCCTGGCGAATCGTCATGCCGCAATCCACGGCGATCCAGTGGCCGTCATGGCCGTAGAGCGACAGATTCATGCCGATTTCACCGCATCCTCCCAATGGATGGAACAGCAGCGGGGGATAAGTACGAGGGCGGATCTGTGCGCGCGGACGGAACATCGGCATCCTTGTAGGAGGAAATCTCGTTCCACTATAAGTCATGCGTCTCGGCGCGCTCAAACGGGCTGCGACGCTGGCCGACGCTCGTGAGTGGGGTACAATGCGCCATCCATCGAGGCGCAGCGTCACTCGGCAGCCGGGTCTGGAGCTGTCGCCGACGAGCCCTTTCTTCCGGTCGCGGGGGCGCCATGACCGCAGGTCATCGATGTTCCGCTTTCGATGGCACGACGCCGAAGCGTCGGAGTTCGGTTCGGCAGCCGTGCCCAATGATCAGTTCGAGCGCTTTTTACATCCAGAGTTCTTTCATAAAGCGCTCCCGCGTTAACAGAGTGTCCTCATAGTTATGTCGCACAACTATCGTCTCATCGTTTCCTGCCCCGACCGCGTCGGTATCGTCTCGCGAGTGTCGAGCTTCATCGCCTCCCAGGAAGGTTCGATCATCGAGGCCAACCAGCATTCCGACCTGGCTACCGGGCGCTTTTTCATGCGCTACGACATTCGCGCCAATGCGTTGAGCGCCCACGACTTTCGCATCGCCTTCGCGCCCATCGCCGAGGAGTTCGAGATGAACTGGCGGCTCAGCGACTCCGACCGGCGCCAGCGGGTCGTGGTCATGGTCTCCAAGGAGTCGCACTGTCTGGTCGACCTGCTCTATCGCTGGTCGGCCGGGGAACTCGATTGCGACATTCCGTGCGTTATCTCCAACCATGACGACCTGCGTGCCATGGTGGCCTGGTACGGCATTCCGTTCCATCACGTTGCCGTGGAGCCCGACGACAAGGCGTCGGCCTTTGCCGAGGTCGAGCGTCTGATAACGGCGGCCGAAGCCGACAGCGTGGTATTGGCACGGTACATGCAGATTCTGCCGCCCGATCTCTGCCAGCGGTACGCAGGGCGGGTTATCAATATCCACCACAGCTTCCTGCCGTCGTTTGCCGGGGCCAAGCCTTACCACCAGGCGTTCGAGCGTGGCGTCAAGCTGATCGGCGCCACCTGCCACTACGTCACCGAAGAGCTCGACGCAGGGCCGATCATCGAGCAGGACATCCAGCGGGTCTCCCATTGTCATACGCCGCAGGATCTGGTGCGCCTGGGGCGCGACGTGGAAAAGGCCGTGCTCGCCCGCGGGTTGCGATGGCACCTGCAGGATCGTGTGCTCATTCACGGTAACAAGACCGTGGTGTTCTCGTGACTCTCGTCACTTGATGTTCAGGGCGACGCCGGTTCGCCATCGTCGAACAGGCCCAACTGGCGCTGCGCCTGTTCCGGCACCAGCCGTACGCCGACACCCAGGAGCCTGACGGGGCGTTCGCCTCGTCGCCATGCACTCTCCAGCAGCTCATGGAAGCGCACGTCGACGATGCCGCGGGCTCCCGTTTCCTGGGTCGTGCTGGAAAAGTCGTCGAAGCGGACCTTGACGAACTGCTTGGCGATGGCAGGATCGCCATGGCGGGCCATGCGCTCGTGCAGCTTCTCGATCAAAGGCTTCAATGCCGCGTGGCAATCACTCCGGTGGGGTAGGTCCCGGTCATAGGTTGTCTCGACGCTGACGGATTTGCGTTCACGCGAGACATTGACCGGACGTTCGTCGATGCCGTGAGCCAACTCGTGAAGACGGCGCCCGAACTTGCCGAAGTGATCCAGCAGCTTGTCCATCGGCTGGGCCCTTAGATCGGCGCAACTGGCGATTCCGAGCGTGTCGAGTTTGGTGGCGGTCGCCGGGCCGACGCCGTGTAGTTTCCTGACCGGCAGGTCGGTAATGAACGATTCCATCTCTGTCGGCGGGATCACGAACAGGCCGTCGGGCTTGTCCCAGTCGCTGGCGATCTTGGCGAGAAATTTGTTGGGTGCGACGCCGACCGAGATGACGATGCCCGTTCTCGCGAGGGCCTCCTCCTTGAGCCAGCGGGCCATCCAGGTGGCACTGCCCTGAAAGCGGGTGACTTCGGTCACGTCCAGGTAGGCTTCATCCAGTGAAAGCGGCTCGACCAGCGGCGTCAGTTCGTGAAAGATGGCCTGGATCTGCTGAGAGACGTCCCGGTATTTGTTGAAGTCGGGCGGTAGCAGCTTCAACTCGGGGCAGAGGCGCAGCGCGCGAGCCGTTGGCATGGCGGAATGGATGCCGAACTTCCGCGCCGGATAGTTACAGGTGGCGATGACCCCCCGTCGCTCGGCACTCCCGCCGATCGCCAGGGGCGTATGGGTCAACGAAGGGTCATCGCGCATCTCCACGGCGGCATAGAAGCAGTCGCAGTCGGCGTGCAGAATCTTGCGCATGGTGCCGGGGGAAAGCCTCAGTGGAGACCGGAGCCGTTGCCGCCACGAATGACGCCCACGCCGAGCCCCTCGATCTCCAGATGCTGATGCTTCAGATCGAGCACGATCGGCTCGAAATCCGCGTTTTCGGCGATCAGCGTGACGCGGCTGCCCTGGCGCTGGAAGCGCTTGACGGTGACATCGTCCTCCAGCCTCGCCACGACGATCTGACCGTTGCGTATCTCCTGGGTGCGATGAACGGCAAGCAGATCGCCGTCGAAGATCCCGGCGTCCTTCATCGACAACCCCCGCACGCGCAGCAGATAGTCGGCGCTGGGCGTGAAGTAATCGGCCGGCAGGGGGCAGTAACGGTCGATATGCTCGGTGGCCAGAATCGGGCTGCCCGCGGCGACGCTGCCGATGACTGGCAAGCCCTCGACATTGGCTTCACCGGATTCCGGTTCCTGGACGCCGGCTGGCAGACGAATACCGCGGGAGGTGCCGGGTATCATGCGGATGACGCCTTTCCGGTCCAGCGCGCGCAGGTGTTCTTCTGCGGCATTGGGGGAGCGGAATCCCAGTGCGCGGGCGATCTCGGCTCGTGTCGGCGGGTAGCCGAATTCACCCATCGTCTTGACGATGAAATCATAGACGTTCTGCTGTCGTGCGGTGAGCGGTCGCGCCATCGTTCTCTCCCGGGCCTTGAAGGTCATCAGGCGTTTGGGGCCTGCTTGGATAGTCAGGCGTTTATCCAGCTGATCATGGGTCGGATATCGTGGAGCCTGACCCGCAGCTAGGCGTGTTCATGCATACAGGCTGGAATTGTATCCAGTCGTTCGCGATGAGGGAAGTCTTTCGGGCCGTGAGTTGGCAACCCTGTGCTCCGGGTCCGACGAAATGCTCGATTGTGCGGCTCGTCCAGGAATGATTAGAATCATAATCGTTCTAAGTCGTTGTTCTCTGGCGCGAGGTATGACATGGCCCGACCTGACACCGTTACTCGTATTCTCGATACGGCGGAGGTCCTTTTTGCCGAAAAGGGGTTCGCTGAAACCTCGCTGCGCAATATCACGACTCGCGCCAAGGTCAATCTGGCGGCGGTGAATTATCATTTCGGCTCCAAGAAGGCCTTGATTCAGGCAGTATTCGCCCGCTATCTCGATCCGTTCGCGGAGCGGTTGAACCTGGCGCTCGATGGGCTGGAGGCACGCTATCGGGAAACGAGAGTACCGCTCGAGGTGCTGCTGGAGCAGCTTGCCACCAGCGTTCTGGAGGTACCTGCCGAGCGCAACAGCCTCAAGGTCTTCATGAAGCTACTGGGATTGGCCTACACGCAGGCCCAGGGGCATTTGCGGCGCTACATCCAGGAGCACTACGGAGACACGTTTCACCGCTTCGTCGTCTGCCTGCGTCTGGCGACGCCGGATCTGCCGGACGCCGAGCGATTCTGGCGACTGCATTTCATGCTGGGGACCGTGGTCTTCACCTTGTCCGGGCTGGATGCGCTGAGAGACATCGCCGACAGCGAGTACCAGGAACACATGTCGGTCAGAGAGTTGATCCGTCACCTCCGTCCGGTCGTGGTCGCAGGCATGCAGGCACCATTACCCGAGTCTCTGGAGAAGGTTGGCTCGGCTGTGGAGTGAGTCGATGACGCCTGGCATCGGTTAACCTCTGTCATGGCAACCCGCTGTCGTCTAGAATCGGGCGCTCAATGGTCTCAGGTGTTAGCTATGACTCAACCTCTCGGCCCGGTCATGCTGGATGTCGAAGGCACCCGGTTACGTGACGAGGAGCGCCAACTGATTTCGCGTGCGGAGGTCGGTGGCGTCCTGCTGTTTGCCAGGAACACGCCGGATGTCGCCACGACCCAGGCGTTGATCGGTCAGATTCGCGAGTGTCGCCCCGATATTCTGGTCGCGATCGACCAGGAAGGCGGTCGGGTGCAGCGATTGAAAGAGGGGGTGACGCCAATTCCCCCCATGGCGGTATTGGGGCGCCATTTCGCGGAGTCTCCCGAGGCGGCCTTGACGTTGACTCAGGATGCGGGCTGGCTGTTGGGCATGGAGATGGCGGCTTGTGGGTTCGATCTGAGCTTCGCGCCCGTGCTGGATCTTGACGACAGCCGGTCGCCCGCCATCGGTTCGCGAAGTTTCTCGCCGGATCCGGAGGTGACCACCGCGCTGGCCGGGGCGTTCATCGACGGGCTTCACGACGCGGGCATGGTGGCGGTCGGCAAGCACTTCCCCGGCCACGGCGGGGCACGGCAAGACTCCCATTTCGGAATTGCCGAGGATACACGCTCCTTGGCGGAGTTGCGCGAACACGACCTGGTGCCTTTCGCCAGGTTGGCCAGCAAGCTGGACGGCGTCATGCCGGCTCACGTCATCTATTCCGCGTTCGACGACCGACCTGCCGGTTTCTCTCCCAGCTGGCTCGGTATGCTGCGCGAAGAACTCGGCTTCAAAGGGGCCATCTTCTCGGATGATCTGACCATGGCGGCGGCGCATGCGGTCGGATCTCCCTGCGAGCGGGCCGAAGCCGCCTGGGGCGCTGGTTGCGATATGGCCGTCGTCTGCAATGCGCCCGAGGCGGCGCGCGAGATCGTCGCGGCCTGTGAAGGCCGCCAGGCCCCGCGCATCGCCAAGCTTCGTTATGCGCGCGCCCGTCCCACTCTGGCGTCACTCACCGCAATCTCCCGTTGGCGGCGCACGCACGTACGTCTCGAAGCGCTCAACGAGTCCGAATGACGGGCCGAGACGTGCTGTTTTCCTGCGGCGGCTTGTGGTGACCCAGGTCGTCGCTCTTTTCATGGTGAACCGTAAACGATGAATCAAACCCCTCCGATCGATGCCCTGAGCTCGATGCAGGAAGTGATGGACAATGCCGACTGCCTGATCGATCAGGCGCAGGTGGAGCAGGCTCTGGACCGCATGGCGGCCGATATCACGCGCGAGCTGGGCGATAAGCTGCCGGTCTTCTATTGCGTCATGAACGGCGGACTGATCACCACCGGGCATCTGCTGACACGGCTCGGCTTTCCTCTGGAAGTCGATTACTTGCACGCCACGCGCTATCGCGGTGGTATTCGCGGCGGTGAACTGTTCTGGCGGGTGTCGCCGGAAATTCCGATGGCCGGCCGCCATGTCGTGATCGTCGATGACATTCTCGACGAGGGCGCCACGCTGGCAGCCATTCTCGATTACTGTCGCCAGGCCGGGGCGGCAAGCATCTCGACGGCGGTACTGGTCGACAAGCGCCACGATCGCAAGTCCTCGCCTGGTCTCAAGGCCGACTACTGTGGCCTGGAGGTCGTCGATCGCTATGTATTCGGCTTCGGCATGGATTACAAGGGCTACTGGCGTAACGCACCAGGCATCTTCGCCCCGAAAGGGCTTTGACGCGAGGCTCGCGCCAGGCAGGCCGCCCCCGGTTGGCAGTGATAGTTTTCTTCGGCCCGCTCAACGCGGGCTGAATCGCCTCTGGAGTCCCGTCTCGTTCATCATGCGTGTCGATATCTCCTCGATCGAGAAGCGGGTGGTATCGATGTAGGGAATGTTGTGGCGCCGGTAGAGCGCCTCCGCCTGGCCGATCTCCTGCATGCACTGGTCCATCGAGCAGTAGCGACTGTCCGGCCGGCGCTCGGTGCGGATGGCCGACAGCCGGCGGGCATCGATGGTCAGGCCGAACAGCTTGTGCCGATGTTTGGCCAGCGATGGCGGCAGGTTGAGAATGCCGTTCTCGTCCAGGTCGTCCTCGGTCAGCGGGTAGTTGGCGGCACGGATGCCGAACTGCAGCGCGAGATACAGCGAGGTGGGCGTCTTGCCGCAGCGCGACACCCCGATCAGGATCACGTCCGCCTCCTGATACTGATGCGTTCGTGCGCCGTCGTCGTTGTCCAGGGCGAAATTGACCGCCTCGATACGGTGCATGTACACGTCGTCGCGGCCGATCGCATGGGTACGCCCGACGGTGTAGGTCGAGTGGGTCTCCAGCTCCTCTTCCAGCGGGGCGAGGAAGGTAGAGAAGATATCGACCTTGAAGGCCGATGCCTCGGCCACGATGCTCCGGATCGCCTGATCGACGATGGTGTCGATGACGATGGGGCGGATGCCGTCGCGCTCGGCGGTGGCCTCGATGATGCCCACCAGCGAACGGGCCTTGTCGAGCGTATCGATGTAAGGCTTGGTGACCTGGATGAAATCCGTATTCTCGAACTGTGAAAGCAGGCTGCGACCGAGGGTCTCCGCAGTGATGCCGGTGCCGTCGGAGATGAAGAAGGCGGTGCGGGGCATGGCGTTCATCCGTGGGTGTCGATCGTCCATTGTCAGCCGAAATCCGCGACCGGGGCAACTCGTCCCCGGTGGCGGCGCCGCACCGACTCGCGTGACTACAGGAATGCGCGAAAAGCGTGGATTCCTGTAGAAATACTCCAAACTCTACGCCCTTAAACTTCTGGCTAAGCCCAAAGTCGCCTGTTAGCTTCTGGCTCCATCGAGGCGCAGCGGAGCGCGCCGTTTCATGCGCCACGTTTCATCGGCAGTGGCCGGCCAGGACGATCAGGAGACGACTTTGGAACCCTTCATCAT
Source organism: Salinicola corii (assembly GCF_008298015.1). Lineage (GTDB taxonomy): Bacteria > Pseudomonadota > Gammaproteobacteria > Pseudomonadales > Halomonadaceae > Salinicola > Salinicola corii. The sequence goes on from NZ_VTPX01000006.1 coordinate 136,458, forward strand.
CACTTTCGAGCAACTGGGAATGTCCGACGTCGAGCGCGTCGGTGGCAAGAACGCCTCGCTGGGGGAGATGATCTCCAACCTGGCGGACGCCGGGGTCACCGTGCCGGGCGGTTTCGCCACCACGTCCCACGCCTATCGTGAGTTCCTGGCCCATGACGGCTTGAACGACCGCATCAACGCCGAACTCTCCAAACTGGACGTCGACGATACCGAGATGCTCGCCAAGGTGGGCGAGAGGATTCGCCAGTGGGTGATCGATACGCCCTTGCCCCCCGCATTCGAGGATGCGCTGGGTGACGCCTACGAGACGTTGCAGGCCCGCCATCCCAACCTCAAGGTGGCCGTGCGTTCATCGGCCACCGCCGAGGATCTGCCGGACGCCTCCTTCGCCGGCCAGCAGGAAACCTTTCTCAATATCGATGGTTTCGACAACGTCAAGCGTGCCGTCCATGAGGTTTTTGCGTCGCTGTTCAACGATCGCGCCATCTCCTATCGCGTTCATCGCGGTTACCCGCACGAGAACGTCGCGCTCTCCGCCGGCGTCCAGAAGATGGTGCGCTCCGAGACGGCGGCAGCCGGCGTGATGTTCACGCTGGACACCGAGTCCGGCTATCGCGATGCGGTGTTCGTCACCGGCGCCTGGGGCCTGGGCGAGACGGTGGTGCAGGGCGCGGTCAATCCCGACGAGTTCTATGTTCACAAGCCGACGCTGGCTGCCGGCAGACCGGCCGTGTTGCGACGCACGCTGGGCTCCAAGCGGATCAAGATGGTCTACACCGACGACGCGGCCGCCGGCCGCTCGGTCAAGACGGTCGATGTCGGCCATGCCGATCGCCAGCGCTTCTGTCTGAGCGACGACGATGTCATGGAGCTGGCACGCCAGGCGGTGACCATCGAGAAGCACTACGGCCGCCCGATGGACATCGAGTGGGCCCGCGACGGCGACGACGGCAAGCTCTATATCGTCCAGGCCCGGCCGGAGACGGTGGTGTCGAACCAGGAGGGCGGCACCCTGGAGCGGTTCACGCTCAAGAGCAAGAGCCGCGTGCTGGTCGACGGTCGTGCCATCGGCCAGCGGATCGGCCAGGGCAAGGTCAAGCTGGTGGCATCGCCGGAAGAGATGCACAAGGTACAGTCCGGCGACGTGCTGGTGACCGACATGACCGACCCCGACTGGGAGCCGATCATGAAGCGCGCGTCCGCCATCGTCACCAATCGCGGCGGACGTACCTGCCACGCGGCGATCATCGCCCGTGAACTGGGGATTCCCGCCGTGGTCGGCTGTGGCGATGCCACCGAGCTGCTCCAGGACGACGTCGAGGTGACGGTCTCCTGCGCCGAGGGCGACACCGGTCACGTCTATCAGGGCAAGCTGGAGTTCGATTGCCAGACCACCAGCGTCGACGCCATGCCGGAGATTCCGTTCAAGATCATGATGAACGTGGGCAATCCGGATCGCGCCTTCGCGTTTGCGGGGCTGCCCAACGACGGCATCGGGCTGGCGCGCCTGGAGTTCATCATCAACCGCATGATCGGGGTGCATCCGCGGGCGCTGATGGATTACGACAAGCTCTCCAGCGACCTGCAGCAGACCATCGATCTGCGCACCGCCGGCTATGACGATCCGGTCAGCTTCTACGTCGATCGCCTCGTCGAGGGCATCTCCACGCTGGCGGCGGCGTTCTATCCCAAACGGGTGATCGTGCGGCTGTCGGACTTCAAGTCCAACGAATACGAGAACCTGATCGGCGGCAAGCTCTACGAGCCGGGCGAAGAGAATCCGATGCTCGGCTTCCGCGGCGCCTCGCGCTACATCTCCGACGACTTCCGGGCCTGCTTCGAGCTGGAGTGCCGGGCGCTGAAGCGCGTCCGCGACGAGATGGGGCTGAACAACGTCGAGATCATGGTGCCGTTCGTGCGCACGCCCGCCGAGGGCAAGGCGGTGGTCGACCTGCTCGAGGCCAATGGACTCAAACGCGGCGCCTCTTCATCTTCCGAAGACCAGGGCCTCAAGGTGATCATGATGTGCGAGCTCCCCTCCAATGCGCTGCTGGCCGACGAGTTCCTGGAGTATTTCGATGGATTCTCCATCGGTTCCAACGACCTGACCCAGTTGACGCTGGGGCTGGATCGCGATTCCGCGATCATCGCGCATCTGTTCGACGAGCGGGACCCGGCGGTCAAGAAGCTGCTGTCGATGGCGATCCAGGCCTGCAAGGCTCAGGGCAAGTACGTGGGCATCTGCGGCCAGGGACCTTCCGACCATCCGGAACTGGCCAAGTGGCTGATGGAGCAGGGGATCGATTCGGTGTCGTTGAACCCGGACGCCGTGCTCGAGACCTGGTTCATGCTGGCGGGCGAAACGCTGGGCTGATCGTTGCGAGGCAGCCCTGGGGGCCGGCGCGATGTCATCGCGCCGGCCTTTTTGGTTTCGAGGTGGTGGCGAGACGTCGACAACCGCGCCTCCACCGCCGGGGCGGTCACGACCGCAGCCAGTTGCGCAGCTTCACCAGCAGCAGCTCGCCGTCGGACATTGCCCGTCGTTCCTGCAGGATCTCGGCGAGAGCATCGGGCCGATCGGTGATGATGTTGTCGACCCCCATGTCGAGATAACGCGACATGTCGCCGACCCCGTTGACGGTCCACACCGCCACCCCCCGGCCGGTATCGTGAATGGTCCTCAGCAGGCTCGGCGTAGCTTGGGTGTGGCGCAACCCAATGATGTCGGCGTCGGTGGTATTCAGCGCACCGGGCAGGACGAACTGCAGAAACAGGGTCGTCCGCAGGTCTTCGTCCAGTCTCTTGACCACCTCGATGACATCGGGTGACAGCGAGGCAATCACGGCGTGGTCCGTCATCTGGCTGGCTTTCAACTGGGCAATGACCTTTTGGGCCAGTTCCTCGGCGGTTCCCGGTGCCGGTTTGAGCTCGACGTAGAGCCCGATGCGATCTCGCGCGTTGTCCAGGATCTGCTGGAAGGTGGGAATGCGCTCGCCAACGAAGGCGTCGCCGAAGTAGGAGCCCACATCGACCTGCTCGATCTCGTTGAGCGTCATGTCGCTGATGTTACGGTCGACCCCGGTCAGTCGACTCAGATTGTTGTCGTGGGAGACGACGACCTGACCGTCGCCACTCAGCCGGACGTCCAGTTCCAGGTAGTCGGCGCCATCGGCGATGGCCTGGTTCATCGAGGCCATGGTGTTCTCGGGCGCCACCAGCGAGCTCCCGCGATGTGCGGTGATCGCGACGTGGTCGTTGATCTCGAACCCATGCAGTATCCAGCCCGCCTGGCCGAGCGCGAAGACCAGCAGCAGGATCTCCGCCCCCCAGGCAATGATGCCGGAGCGCTGCGGTGTCGCGGAGGGGCGAAACACCGGCGCCCGCCCGATGGCGCGGTGGTACAGCGTGATCACCAGCAGGCTGTTGGCGGCGATACCCAGGAAAGTGAGCGCGATCGTGGTGACGATATAGAGTGCCAGGTAGGCAAGCATCGCCGGGATCAGGACGCTGTTGCGCTCCGGCAGGTACCCGAGCAGCGTCCCGCCCAGCGTGTTGAAGGTCAGCGTGAAGACGACCGGGATGGCCGCCACCAGCAGCGCCATGCCGACGACGGCAAGGGCCATCCGCAGGCGGCGTCCCTGTGTCAGTTCGCGGCTGCGTCGCAATGCGGCAACCGGCTCGAGGCCGTCGAGCATCATCGCCGGCAGCGCCAGGAACCAGCGAAAGTAGAGTGCGGCGCTGAGCAGTACCAGAACCAGGGCGATCGGCGTGGCCACGGCGAGAAACTCCCATAGCGGGGGAGGCTTCAGGTGGATCAGGATGTAGGGCTCGATATCGCCGAGCATGGCGTCGTAGAGGTGGGCGAGACCGATGGCGAACGGGGCGGCCAGGAGAAGGTGGCTGCCGACCTGGAGCAGGGTGAGTGTCATCAAGGCCGGTAAACGGCGCAGCACGTGCCATAGCGACCCCATGGCCACCCGGTATCGGTTCCCGGCCTGGCTCGAGACGACGAGCATCATTCCCGCCTGTTGAAGGAAGATCACCAGGAAGCTGAGCCCGATCGCTACCAGCAGCCAGAGCAGCCCCCACAGCGAGAAGGCGACGTCCAGAATCTGTCCGTTGCTGAGTACGGGGCGTCCGATGCGGTGCAGCAGGCCGGCCAGCGTGTTGGCCGACAGTGGCACCCAGACGGCCGAGGCGAGCAATGTGAAGAACAGGTGGAAGGCGATCAGCGAGCGCAGGTGGGCGCGGATCTGCCGGGCGATGTCTTGAATCAATGAGCTGGGTGCTAGCATGGATTGGTCGGCGGTGTCCCTTCCCGGGCCAAGTGTGATCGGTGGCGAATGGGCGCGACAAGGCGCGCCATTCAGTGTTGTCGTCAAACGGTCATCTTTGCAAGTTCGTCTGATCCGGAACGGAAAAGGCCGCTCGAAGGCGGCCTGGACGCGGCATCGTCAAGCGCTGGTCTAGAACTGCCAGCCCACGGAGGCGGTGTAGGTGTCGACCTGAAAGTCGCTGTCGAAATCATAGCGTTCGTATTCGGTGCGCAGCAGCAGGTGCTGGTAGCGGAACTGGACGCCAGCGCCGTAGACCGGGTCGATCCCGTCGTTGTCGTCGAGGTCGTTGGACGCCGCGCCCAGGTTGCCCCTGGCATCCGTTTCCCAGCGCGCCATTCCCGCCTTGGCGAACAGCTCGAAACCGGCGCCGACCGGCAGTTTGCCGACCAGGCTCAAGCCGTAGGCCTTGCTCTTGAGGTCGACCACGTTGCCGCCGCGGATCAGGTTGGGCTTGCCCAGATCGGCGTAGAAGGCCTCGGTAGCGAAGTAGGGGTTGTATTCGTAGCCGACGAACGCCTTGTAGACACTGTCGTCGTCGTCGACGCGATAGTTGCTGCCATCGGCGCCGGCGAACTTGCCGATGTCGCTGTCGCTGCTCGCCACCTCGCCGTAGCCGCCGCCGATCCCGAGATAGAGCCCGTCGGCATTGGCGGCCTGGGCCGTCGGCGTCATCAACAGAAGCGGGGAAAGCGCCATCGGAATGGCGAACCAGGTAGTCTTCTTCATCGTGAATCTCCCTTGAATGAGTGCGGACAGGCGTCGTGTCCTTGGGTCCGTGCAGTATCGATTGAGCGTGGTTACGCTGATCCTGGACGCTGGCGAACAGCGTTTGATGAGTCGCCCAGACTTTATGATTAGCCCCTAATGAAGGCAAGACATAAAAAAACGCCCTGCGTTCGCAGGGCGTTTCGGTGACCTCTTCATGAAGCGCGAGCATCGGAAGAGACTTGTCAGGCTTCCTGGGCGACCGGGATGACCGTAGCGGCCGCCTTCTGGAAATCCTCTATCTCATGGAAGTTCATGTAGCGGTAGATCTCACCCGCCATGGCATTGAACTCACCCATGGTAGCCTTGTACTCCTCGACCGTTGGCAGGCGGCCCTCGACGGCCGCAATGGCCGCGAGCTCTGCCGATGCCAGGTAGACGTCGGCGCCGTCGCCCAGACGGTTGGGGAAGTTGCGTGTGGAGGTGGAAACCACGGTCGATTTCGGCGCCACACGTGCCTGGTTGCCCATGCACAGTGAACAGCCGGGCATCTCCATGCGAGCGCCAGCCTTGCCGTAAATGCCGTAATAGCCCTCCTCGGTCAGCTGATGTTGGTCCATCTTGGTCGGCGGTGCAAGCCACAGGCGCGTTTTCAGGCTTCCCGCCGGCTGTTTCTCGAGCAACTTGCCGGCGGCGCGGAAGTGGCCGATGTTGGTCATGCAGGAGCCGATGAAGACTTCATCGATCTTCTGGCCGGCGACGTCGGAGAGCAGGCGGGCATCGTCCGGGTCGTTGGGTGCGCAGAGCACTGGCTGGTCGATCTCGGCCAGGTCGATTTCGATTACCGCCGCATAGTCGGCGTCGGCGTCGGCGCGCATCAGGCTCGGGTCGTCCAGCCAGGCCTGCATGGCATCGATGCGTCGTTCCAGCGTGCGACGATCGCCATAGCCATTGCTGATCATCCACTTCAGCAGTGTCACGTTGGAGTTGAGGTACTCGCTGACGCGCTCTTCGCCCAGCGTGATGGTGCAGCCGGCTGCGCTACGCTCGGCGGAGGCGTCGGAGAGTTCGAACGCCTGCTCGGCGGTGAGATCCTCGAGGCCTTCGATCTCCAGGATGCGGCCGGAGAAGATGTTCTTCTTGCCGGACTTGGCGACCGTCAGGTGGCCCTGCTGAATCGCGTAGTAGGGGATCGCGTGGACCAGGTCGCGCAGGGTGATGCCGGGCTGGCGCTCGCCCTTGAAGCGCACCAGGACCGATTCCGGCATATCCAGCGGCATCACGCCGGTGGCGGCGGCGAAGGCGACCAGTCCGGAGCCCGCCGGGAACGAGATGCCCATCGGGAAGCGGGTGTGCGAGTCACCGCCGGTGCCGACGGTATCCGGCAGCAGCATGCGGTTGAGCCAGGAGTGGATGATGCCGTCGCCCGGACGCAGCGACACGCCGCCACGGTTCATGATGAAGTCGGGCAGGGTGTGATGGGTTTCGACATCGACCGGCTTGGGGTAGGCGGCGGTGTGGCAGAACGACTGCATCACCAGGTCGGCCTGGAAGCCGAGACACGCCAGGTCCTTGAGCTCGTCGCGAGTCATCGGGCCGGTGGTGTCCTGGGAGCCGACGGTGGTCATCTTCGGCTCGCAGTACATGCCCGGGCGAACGCCGTCCATGCCGCAGGCCTTGCCGACCATCTTCTGGGCCAGGGTGAAGCCGCGGCCGGTATCGACCGGCTGCTCCGGCCTGCGGAAGATATCCGAACCCGGCAGACCAAGCTCGTTGCGCGCCTTCTCGGTCAGACCGCGGCCGATGATCAGCGGGATACGGCCGCCGGCGCGGACTTCGTCGAGGATGACCTGGGTCTTGAGCGCGAAGGTGGAGACGACTTCATCGCTGTCGTGGCGGGTCACCTTGCCTTCGTACGGGTAGACATCGATGACGTCGCCCATCTCGAGCTTGTCGACATCCATCTCGATCGGCAGGGCGCCGGCGTCTTCCATGGTGTTGAAGAAGATGGGGGCGATCTTGCCGCCGAAACAGAAACCGCCGGCGCGCTTGTTGGGTACGTACGGAATGTCGTCGCCAAAGAACCACAGTACCGAGTTGGTCGCCGACTTGCGCGAGGAGCCGGTGCCCACCACGTCGCCGACGTAGGCGACCGGGAAGCCCTTGGCCTTGACCGCGTCGATCTGCGCCAGCGGGCCCTTGCTGCCCGGCACTTCCGGCTCGATGCCGTCGCGCGGGTTCTTGAGCATGGCGTTGGCGTGGAGCGGAATGTCGGGGCGCGACCAGGCGTCCGGCGCCGGCGACAGGTCATCGGTGTTGGTTTCGCCCGGCACCTTGAATACGGCGATGCTGATCTTCTCGGGCAGGGCCGGCTTGGCCAGGAACCATTCGGCACCGGCCCAGGATTCGAGCACGCTCTGGGCGGTGGCGTTGCCATTTTTCGCGCGTTGGGCCACGTCGTGAAAGGCATCGAACATCAGCAGGGTGTGCTTGAGCTGTTCGCCGGCCTCCTGGGCCAGCTCGGGGTCATCGAGCAGCTCGACCAGCGTGGCGATGTTGTAACCGCCCTGCATGGTGCCCAGCAGCTTCACCGCATGAATCTTGTCGATCAACGGCGAGCTGGCCTCGCCCTTGACCAGGGCGGTCAGGAAACCGGCCTTGACGTAGGCGGCCTCGTCGACGCCCGGGGGCACGCGGTCGGTGATCAGTTCGAGGAGAAACGCCTCTTCACCGGCCGGGGGCTGCTTCAGCAGCTCGACCAGTTGCGCGGCCATCTCGGCGTTCAACGGCTTCGGTGGCACGCCTTCCTGGGCGCGCTCCTCGACATGTTGGCGGTAAGCTTCAAGCACGGTGGAGACCCTCATCTAGAGTTGGAGCCCGCATGAGCGAGACGGACATAGGTGCCATGACGCGGCAGGCACGGAACCGCTCGTCGTTCGGCGACCCAGGATCGTCTGGCAGCCATTGGAATGGCTGGCACGAAATCGGCTGCGATGGGCGCTGCGAAGTCTACGTGAAACTGTCGACAATGTTAAGGAGCCCTCGATTCCGCGCCCTGGCGGCTCCGATCGGCTGTCAATGTCACCATGGTCATGGAGATGGCTATCGAAGTCTCGTCGGCCAGGCGCTACCATGAGTCCACGCGACGCCGAATCCACTCTGATTCAACGTACCAAGCGATGGAGACCGTTGAGTGGCTTGGGTCTGGCCTTGATGGCCGTGTCGACTGTCTCAGGGACGATCTTCACGGGATACGACACGCCCGGCTCTCATTCGGCGTCTTTCACCACCAACGTATTCGGCCATTGCCGAGCGCCCGAAGAACGTCAATGACTACTGAACGAATGACCGACGACATCGATGTCGACGCCGACCGCCTGCTGCCGGCCGAACTGCTCGAGTTTCTCCCCTGTGCCACGCCCCAGCGTTGGATCGAGGCCGCGCTGGAGAATCCGGCGCTATTGTTGATCGATCACGCGCAATGTGAAAAGAAGGCCGCTTCGACGGCGATGAGCCTGATGTTCCGCTATGTCGATCGCCCCGAGCTACTGACCAAGATGTCTCAGTTGGCTCGCGAGGAGCTGCTGCATTTCGAGCAGGTGGTGGGCTTGATGCAGGAGCGGGGCGTCGACTACTCCCACATCCAGGCGTCACGCTATGCGGAAGGGCTGCGGGAACACGTGGCGCGGGAAGAGCCGGATCGGTTGATCGATATTCTGATCGTGGGCGCGTTCATCGAGGCACGCTCCTGCGAGCGTTTCGCCCGGCTCATTCCTCATCTCGACGAGTCGCTTGCCAAGTTCTATCGCTCCCTCGTGCGTTCCGAAGGACGCCACTTCGAGGATTATCTCGGGCTCGCCGAACGCTATGGGGGCGAGGCCGCGGTGGTCGAACGCGTGGCGCGCTTTGCCACTCACGAGAGAGCCTTGATCGAAGGTGAAGACGCCATGTTCCGCTTTCACAGCGGCGTGCCGACAGCGATCTCGCCATGAATCGTCGCCGCCTCGCCGATCGTACCGGTCCAAGCCAGCCGGAAGGGCGTGGCAACGGGCTGCCGATGATCTCCGCGCGGCTGCCTCCTCTATCGGATAACGGAAAACGATGAATTCAGGTCGAGCTACAACAACAATCGCGCTCTTCGGACATTTCGGGTATCAGCAAGGCGACGACTCCCTGACGCACTTCAGCTACGACAAGGTGAAGGCGCTGCTGGTCTATCTCCTGATGCAGGATGCGCCGGCCAGTCGTGCCGCGCTGGCCGAGATGCTGTGGCCGGACCAGGGCGTCAAGTCGGGGCGCACGAACCTTCGCCACGCCCTTCACTGTCTCCGTCATAGCCTCGGCGATCTTGCCGAGGCGTCGTTGACCGTCACCCGTCAGACCATCTCCTTCGATTTGCCGCCCAATGTTCACTGGGATCTCCGCGAGGTGGATGGCTTGCTGCGCGAGCCTCCCTCCATCGATGTGCTCGACCGGCTGCTCGACTACTATCGCGGCGACCTGCTGGCCGAACTGCATCTTGGCCAGTGCGTCGCTTTCCAGCAGTGGCTGGTGCGCACCCGAGGCGAGTGGCGGCAGCGTTTGACCGAGTATGCGGAGCGGGTTCTGGAGGCGTCTTCGGCGCTGCCCGAGGCGCTGCTGCGAACCCTGATTCACCGCATCCCGGATTTTGGTCCTTTTCACGAGCGTCTGGTAAGGCAGCTCGCCGAGCACGGGCAATTCGCTGCCGCCCGGGAGCAGTTCAACGCCTTCCTACAGCATCTCGCGCTCTCCGGTCAGCAGCCGGAGCCGGGCTTTCTGCAATTGGCGAGATTCTGGTCGGAGGTACCGGAGCAGGGGCGTCCCCGGATCGATTGGTCCAACCCCGCCGGCGCCGACCCTTCCCCGGGACCGCAGGAGGCGCCGGGGTACTCGGCGGAGGACATCGACTACCGCCAGGTCACGGTCATGGCGATCGCGCTCCGACCGGCGGACGCCGGTAACGATCTCGGCCGGGCACTGGCTTGCCTAAAGGCTCAGGATCAACTGTTTCGATGGCTGGAGACCCAATGTCGTCATCTTGGCGGTTTCTGGCAGGCAGCAGTGGGAAGCGGCGTAGGGCTCGCCTGTTTCGGCACTCATGGTCCGACCCATCAACTGGCCGAATTGGTGGCGCTGTTCGAGCATTGTCGACAAGGACTGGCCCATGAGCTCGATAGCCTATGGCAGGGTGAAGAGGCGCCGCCGCGGTTCACGCTGACGGCCGGCCTGGATAGCGGCCGCGTGATCTGGCTTCCCGAGCGGCACTCGATCGATCCGTTCGGCGACGTGACTCAGGTGGCGCTGGCCATGATGGTGGCGGCCAAGAGCAGCGAGTTGGTCATCTCGCTCAACGCCAGTCAGCATCTGCCGCCGGCTTTCGATCTGCAATCTCGTCTGACACCGCGCCTGATCAGCAGCGATGGTCGCGTTCAGCGACGAGGCCTGGTGCTTGGCGTGGAGTCTTCCGGTCGAGAGACGCTGCTGCCCAGCCTGACCGGACGTGAGGCGGAACTGCGCCAGTTGCGCGATGCGCTGGCCCGGGTTTCCCTGGGGCTGCGGCAAAGTCTGTTGGTGTTGGGCGACACGGGGATTGGGAAGTCCGCCCTGATGATTCATTTTAGGGAGTATCTGCAGCACGAAGAGGCCGCGGTTTTCTGGCGTCCCACGACTCGGTTGTCGAGTCAGGCATCTTACGGTCTGATCCAGGCGCTGCTGGGGTGGTATCTGGAGGCGGAACCGAATGATGATGCGATCAGAGGGGTGATCGACCGAATCCCTGCATTGGAACGAGTCGGCATCGAGCGACGTCAGTTGTTGATCGATGTGCTCGGGCGGGCACCGCTGGCGAGGGAGGATGCCGACGAGGCGGTGGAGTTGGTCACTCAGCTTACCCAGGCGTTGATTCTCGAGACGACCCGTTCTCGCCGTCCACTGGTGATCATCGTCGATGATCTCCAGTGGATGGACGAACCTTCACTCAAAGTGCTCCAGAACCTGCAGGCCCGGCTGCCGATTCATACTGCCTTGTTACTGGTCGCCTCGCATCAGAACCGGGAGGTTCCCTCGGTCAGGTTGAACTGGGATCAGCAGGTGGTGCTAGGGCGCCTCGACGTGGAGCGGTCCGCGGACATGCTGGATTACCTGGCCCGCCGACATCGCCTCAAGCTGAACCCGCGGTTACGCGAACAATTGATCGAACGTTGCGAGGGAGTCCCGCTCTACCTGCAGGAGATCTGCCGCCGACTCGAGATCGACCGTCGCGAGGGCCGGCGTCTGGACGCCGACAGTCTGCCGAGCGGGTTGCTGGGATTGCTGGCCAGTCGCATCGACCAGTTGCAGGGGTATCGCCAGGTCGCGCACATGGCGGCCACGCTGGGGCGCCAGTTCGAGGCAGGCATGCTGCGAGCCGGTCTGGCGATCAGCGACGATGTCTTCAAGGTGGCGCTGGAGCAGATGCGACGGCTGGAGATCATCGAACCCTGCGACATGCCGCCCTATGACTTCCAGTTCAGCCATCCGTTGCTGCAGGAGGCGGCCTACCTTTCGTGCCCACAGGATGTTCGGATCTTGTTGCATCAGCAAGTCGTGGAACTGATCGAATCCAGCTATCCCGCCTGGATCAGCCGACATCCGGGAGATTTCGCCGAGCATCTGCGCCGAAGTGGCGATCCGGCTCGGGCCGCACGTTATTTCGAAATGGCGGCGAGGAGTGGCCTGAAGGTCAGCGCTAACCGTACGGCGTTGAAAATGGCGGAGTCCGGTCTCGCCTGCCTGAAGATGATATCCGGGGGTGGTGCCGAGCGTGAAATCAGTCTGCTGACGGTAAAGGGGCAAGCTTGCTACGCGCTGGAAGGGCATGGCTCACCCGCGGCGCAGGAGAGTTTTCTCCAGGCCCAGAGCCTGTGGCAGGGCTCGGTTCTGGACGACGATGAAGCTGACGATCAGGCATTTTTGGTGACGTGGGGGCTATGGGTCGGCGCAAGCCAGCGCCACGCCAATCGCGAGGCGGAGTCGTTGGCCCAGCAGCTGCGTGAACTGGCGCAGCGCATTGATGATCCGCGCTACCAACGCCTGGCACTCTACGCCCGCGCCCATGGAGAATATTGGAGTGGTCGAATCTCGCTTGCCTTTGAGCACCTCGACCAGATCGATCCATTGAGTTGGCCGATGGTTCTGGAGTGGTTGCCATACTCCGATCATCCGCAGGTGGCGGCGGCCTGCTATCAGAGTTGGACGCTTTGCCTGAGGGGCGACTATCGCCGCGCAGAGCAGCAAATGGAAGCGGCTATCCGGTTGGCGGAATCCGTTCGTCACCCGGGCTCTCTGGCCATGGCTCTGATATTCGCCGCTTCCCTCTACCGGCAGTTGGGACATATCCATCTGGCGACGGAGCGTGGCCGTCGCGCGCACGAGATGACGCGTACCGCGGATCTCCAGCGTTGGCACTGGGAGGCGGAGTGCGTGCTCGGCTGGAGTCAGTCGCTGGCAGGGGAGTCGCAGGGCCTACAGAGAATCGAGTCCAGCGTCGCCCGATTGAGCGAGTTGACGGGCAGAGAGCCTTGGCAGCGGCCTTTTCTGTGGTACGGCGATGCCTGTCTGGCGCTCAACGAGGTGGCGCGCGCCGTGGCCTATCTCGAGCCCTGTCTCGAGCATGCACGTACACGACGCTCCTTGATGATGCCGCAAATCGCGTTGCAGATGGCTCGAGCCAAGCATCGCATGGGTGACGACATGGAGAGCGTGGCGGCTCTTATCGAGGAGTCGAGAAGCTGGGCCATCGAATCCGGCAGCCCCCATATGGAATTGAAGAGTCTCGAGATGTGGCTCTCCCTGGTCGATGCCGGCGACCGGGACAAGCAGCGCGCACTGCGTTATCGGCTGGGGGAAGTGGCGCTGTCCGATGCGCCGGTTCTGACTCGCTGGCGAACGCTTCTGGACAATGTCAGCGCCTCGTCTCCCCGTTCGCCCGATTACCAGTTTTAGTTCCAGTACGAGGAGGCCGGTTGAGTGCCGTGAGGCATTTCCGGTAACTCGCCCGGCGAAACCGCGCGCCGGGCGCCGGTGCGATCAGATGGCGAACGACTCGAGTGTCAGGCCGTCGTCGTCCACCCTCAGCTGCCAGCCGGTGCCGGGACGCCAGTCGCCGATCACGTAGCGTTCGGCCGGCTCCCCGCTGACGCTCAGTTCGTGCACCGCCGGTCGATGCGTGTGACCGTGGATCATGACCCTCACGTCATGGGCCTGCATCGTCTCGATGACGGCCTCGGGCGTGACATCCATGATGTCCTCGGCCTTGTTGGTATTGGCTTCGCCGGACTGCTCCCGGAGTTTCCTGGCCAGTGCGATGCGTTCCTCCACCGGCATCGACAGGATCTGTGCCTGCCAGGCGGGGTCGCGAGCCTGGCGTCGAAATGCCATGTAGGCTTCGTCGCGAGTACACAGGCTGTCCCCGTGCATCAGCAGGACTCGCTGTCCGCCCAGTTCCGCCACCGTGGGATCGTCGAGCAGGGCGCAGCCGCTATCGGCGGCGAACGCTTCGCCGATCAGGAAGTCCCGATTGCCGTGCATGAACGCCAAACGGGTGCCGGCTTCGGCGCACGCCTTCAGCGCGGCAATGATCCGATGCTCGAACTCGCCCCGATAGTCGTCTCCAATCCAGGCTTCGAACAGGTCGCCCAGAATGGTCAGAGACGATGCCTCCCGGGCCGGCCCGTGCAGATAGTCGATGAAACCCTTGGCGATGTCCGGCTGGGAGGGGTGAAGGTGGAGATCGGCAATCAACAGTTGCATTCGAGAGGTCGTTCCTGTTGGTGGTCGGCCCGTGAGGGGCGGGGGTCAGTCCGTGACTTCGGCACGTTCGATGACGACGTCCTCGACGGGGACATCGCTGTGCATGCCGCGCCGTCCGGTGGCGACCTGGCGGATCTCATCGACCACCTCCATGCCGTCGACCACGCGACCGAATACGCAGTAGCCCCAGCCCTGCAGGCTCTTGTCGCGATGGTTGAGAAATTCGTTGTCGGAGACGTTGACGAAGAACTGGGCGCTGGCGGAATGGGGGTCCTGGGTACGCGCCATGGCCACGGTGCCTTTCTGGTTGGCCAGGCCATTGTCGGCTTCGTTCTCGATCGTGGCGCGCGTCGGCTTCTGCTCGAAGTCGGTGTCGAAGCCGCCGCCCTGAACCATGAAACCGTCGATCACGCGATGAAAGAGGGTCCCGTCGTAATGGCCATCGCGGGCGTACTGTTCGAAGTTGGCGGCGGTCTTGGGGGCTTTTTCGAAGTCGAGTTCGAGCGTGATGGTGCCGTGGTTGGTGTGCAAGACGATCATCGGAAATCCTGGACGATTCTGGCTGTCGGGAGACGGCAGGCGGCTTGGCGCCGGCCGCGGGCGTCGCGCTATAATAGCGGCTTTGAGCCGCCGGGAGAAACCGCCGTCCGCGCGTGTTAACCTGCTGTCATCAGGGCCGCACTGTCGGCCGATCATCCGAATTATAGAGGTTGCCTGCATTCCATGAGCGTCGAAAGCAACACGAGCGCCGAAAGTCCCAACGATCGTTCCGAAGACCAGCCCGGTGCCGAGACCCAGCACGGAGCCCCGAATTTCCTGCGCAACCAGATTCGTGACGAGATCGAATCGGGCCAGGCTACCACGATCGTGACCCGCTTTCCGCCGGAGCCGAACGGATTCCTGCATATCGGCCATGCCAAGTCGATCTGGGTCAACTTCGGCCTCGCGGAGCAGTTCGGTGGACGTTGCCATCTTCGCTTCGACGATACCAACCCGGCCAAGGAAGAGCAGGCATACATCGATGCGATCCAGGAAGACATTCGCTGGCTTGGTTACGAGTGGAGCGGTGCGGTGCGCTTCGCCTCCGACTATTTCGACCAGCTCTACGCCTGGGCCCAGCACCTGGTCCGTGAAGGCAAGGCATACGTCGACGATCTTTCGCCGGAGGAAATTCGCGAGTATCGGGGGACGCTGACCGAGCCGGGCCGTCCGAGCCCCTATCGTGAGCGCGGTGTCGAGGAAAACCTGGATCTGCTGGAGCGCATGCGGCTGGGAGAGTTCGAAGAGGGCAGCAAGGTGCTGCGGGCCAGGATCGACATGGCCGCGCCGAACATCAACCTGCGCGACCCGATCCTCTACCGCATTCGCCACGCCCATCATCATCAGACCGGCGATAAGTGGAAGATCTATCCCTCCTATGATTTCACCCACGGCCAGTCGGATGCCATCGAAGGCATCACCCATTCGCTGTGCACGCTAGAATTCGAGGATCACCGCCCGCTTTACGAGTGGTTCCTGGCACACCTGCCGGTGCCGGCCAAGCCGCGTCAGACCGAATTCGCGCGGATGAACGTCAACCACACGGTGACGTCCAAGCGCAAGCTCAAGCTGCTGGTCGACCGCAACGTGGTGGATGGCTGGGACGACCCGCGGATGCCGACGATCTCCGGGCTTCGCCGCCGCGGTTACACGCCGGCCTCGCTGCGCAAGTTCTGCGACATGACCGGTGTGAGCCGTGCCGCCAACGTGGTCGATATCGCGATGCTGCATTTCGCCATCCGCTCGGATCTCGAGGACAACGCGCCGCGGGCGATGTGCGTGCTCGATCCGCTCAAGGTGGTGCTGACCAATCTCCCCGCGGACCACGACGAGGTCTTCGAGGTCCCGGGACACCCGGCGCGCGAGGACATGGGCACTCGCCAACTTCCGCTGACCCGCGAGATCTGGATCGACCGTGAAGACTTCATGGAAGAGCCGCCGAAAAAGTTCTTCCGTCTCGCGCCCGGTAAGGAGGTTCGCCTGCGCAATGGTTACGTCATCCGCTGCGACGAGGTGGTCAAGGGTGACGATGGCGAGATCGCCGCGCTCCACTGCAGCATCGACTTCGACACCCTGGGCAAGAACCCCGAGGGGCGCAAGGTCAAGGGCGTCATCCACTGGGTCAGCGCCGAGCACGGCGTGCCGGTGGAGGTCAGGCTCTACGACAACCTGTTCCTGGAGGAAGCGCCGGATCGCGACAAGGATGCCGATTTCCTGGATCACCTCAACCCGGACTCGCTGGTCACTGTGCAGGGTATCGCCGAGCCCGCACTGGCGGATGTCGAACCGGAAGCGCGCTACCAGTTCGAGCGGGTTGGCTATTTCTGTGCCGATCGTCATGCGTGTCGCGACGGCAAGCTGGTATTCAATCGCACCGTGGGGCTCAAGGACAGCTGGGCCAAGATTCAGAAAAAGCAGGGCTAAGGGAACGAGAACATGAGCGCGCTGGAAATCTACAACACGCTGACGCGCCGCAAGGCGAAACTCGAACCCATCGAGCCTGGCAAGCTGCGGATGTACGTCTGCGGCATGACGGTCTACGACTACTGTCACCTGGGCCACGCCCGGGTCATGGTGGCGTTCGACGTGATCACGCGCTGGCTGCGCCAGGCCGGCCTGGACGTGACCTACGTTCGCAATATCACCGACATCGATGACAAGATCCTCAGGCGCGCGGAGGAGAACGGCGAGTCCATTTCGGCGCTGACCGAGCGCATGATCGTGGCCATGCACGAGGATGAGGCGCGACTCGGGGTCCTGCGGCCGGATGCGGAACCCCGTGCGACCGGTCACATCCCGGAGATCGTGGCGATGATCGAGCGCCTGATCAATGGGGGCTATGCCTACGCGGCAGATAACGGCGACGTCTACTATCGTGTTCGCCGCTTCTCCGGCTATGGCAAGCTCAACAACCGCAATCTCGATGACATGCGCGCGGGAGCCCGCGTCGACGTCGACGAGCACAAGGAGGATCCGCTCGATTTCGTGCTGTGGAAAGCGGCAAAGCCAGGCGAAGCCAACTGGTCCTCTCCCTGGGGCGAGGGGCGGCCAGGCTGGCATATCGAGTGCTCGGCGATGTCCACCTGCTGCCTGGGCGAGACCTTCGATATTCATGGCGGCGGCCCGGATCTTACCTTCCCGCACCACGAGAACGAGATCGCCCAGAGCGAGGCGGCGACCGGCAAGCCCTACGTCAACGTGTGGATGCACGCCGGCGCGGTTCGCGTCAACCAGGAGAAGATGTCCAAGTCGCTGGGCAATTTCTTCACGATTCGCGAAGTGCTGGAGGTTCACGACCCGGAAGTGGTGCGCTATCTGTTGGTGGCGAGTCACTATCGGAGCCCGATCAACTATGCGCCGGAGTCCCTGAGCGAGGCGCGCAAGTCACTCGAGCGTTTCTACCATGCACTCGACGGTGTCGAGCTGGTCCATGGCGACGTCGAGGGCATCTATGCCGAGCGTTTCTCGGCGGCGATGAGCGACGATTTCAATACGCCGGAAGCGTTGTCGGTGCTGTTCGACCTGGTGCGAGAGATCAATCGGCTACGAGTCACCGAGCCGACTCGCGCCGGTGCGCTCGGTCAGGAGCTCAGGCGACTAGCGGGTTTGCTGGGATTGCTCGAGCGTGAACCCGCCGAGTTCCTCAAGGCCGGCGCGACCGGTCTGCCACTGAGCGAGGCCGAGATCGAATCCCGAATCGAGGCGCGGGCGACCGCCAAGGGAAACCGGGACTTCGCCGAAGCCGACCGAATTCGTGACGAACTGGCTGCGCTGGGTGTCGTGTTGAAGGATTCTCGCGAGGGCACGCGCTGGAGTTTCGAAGCGCCGCCGGCTTGACCCGACGCTGTCCTGAAACGATGAACCCCGCCGACCGGCGGGGTTCGTCGTTATGGCGCGAAGCCCGGCATCAGGACCTTCCCAGGGAAGCGATGATCGCATCGACCATTTCGGCGGAGTGCGTCGCGGCTTGTTCCAGGAAGGTGTCGAACGAGAGGCTGGACTCCTTGCCAGCGATGTCCGATAGCGCTCGGATGACCACGAACGGGCAGTCGAACAGATGACACGTCTGGGCAATGGCGGCGGCTTCCATTTCCACGGCCAGCATTTGAGGGAAGTGCTCGCGTACGGCATCGACGCGTGCCGGGTCGGCCATGAAGCTGTCGCCGGTACAGATCAGCCCCTCGTGAACGCGCAGAGCACCGAGCGTCTCGATGCAGGCGCGGGCGGTCTCGATCAATGCCGGATCGGCGCCGAAACCGGCGGGCATGCCAGGGACCTGGCCCATTTCGTAGCCAAATGCCGTGACGTCGACGTCATGATGGCGAACCTCGCTGGAGATGACGACATCGCCCACCTCCATGTCCGCACCGAAGCCGCCCGCGGACCCCGTATTGATGACGGCGTCCGGGTGGTAGTGGGTCATCAGTTGGGTTGCGCCCACCGTGGCGTTGACCTTGCCGATCCCGGATTGAAGAAGCACGATTTGGAGCCCGTGGCGCTCGCCACAATGGAAGGTGCCGCCAGGGTGGTGTTCGATGCGGGCGTTGTCCAGGCGGGAAGCGAGCAGGGCGACTTCCTGTTCCATGGCGCCGATGATACCGAGAGTCTGCATGGGATGATCCATTGTTCTGATGGGAGCGGTCGATGATTCACCGCGCATCGTGGAGTTCGGCGGCCTGCAGGGTGTTCTGCAGCAGCGTGGCGACAGTCATTGGTCCGACCCCCCCCGGTACGGGCGTGATCCAGCTGGCGCGTTCGGCAGCGGTGTCGAAATCGACGTCTCCGATCAACGTGCCATCTTGCTGGCGATTGATGCCCACGTCGATGACGATAGCGCCCGGCTTGATCCAGTTGCCATCGATCAGGCCGGGCTTGCCGGTGGCAACCACCAGCAGGTCGGCTTGCCGGACCTTGTCCTCCAGCCCCTGGGTGAAGCGATGGCAGATCGTGGTGGTACAGCCGGCGAGCAGCAACTCCAGTGCCATCGGCCGGCCGACGATATTGGAGGCGCCGACGATGGTGGCGTCCAGCCCTCGCAGCGGGATCTGGTTCTGCTCCAGCAGCGTGATGATGCCCTTGGGCGTGCAGGGGCGCAGCAAGGGAAGTCGCTGTGCCAGGCGACCGAGGTTGTAAGGATGGAACCCGTCGACGTCCTTGTCCGGACGAATGCGCTCGAGCAGGGGATTGGCATCGAGATGGGGCGGCAATGGCAGTTGCAGCAGGACGCCATCGACCGCCGAGTCGGTGTTCAGGTGGTCGATCAGCGCTTCCAGATCCGCTTGGGTCGTGGTGGTCTCGAGCCGATGGCTGAAGGAGAGAATGCCGGCGTTCTCGCAGGCCCGGTGCTTGTGGCTGACGTAGACCTCCGACGCCGGGTCGTGACCGATCAGGATGACGGCCAGCCCCGGGCGGCGTAGCCCTCGTTGGGTACGATGTTCCACGTCGGCTTTTACCTGACTGCGAATTGCGCCGGCAATGGCTTTGCCATCGATCAACTGAGCGGTCATCGACTTTCCTTTCTGAGTCCTGAAGGCCGGCGGATCGCCGGAGGAGGTGGGCAATTTTCGCATGCCCAGCGATGCAGTCAACGCACGATGACGGGGAGGTGGGATTCGCGCTCGGTGGCGACTCTCTCGATGCTTTGCGAATCAGGCCTGAGTGCACGTAAAGGCTTGACCCCGCTGAAAGGATCCGTAGAATACGCAGCGCATCGAAGGGCTCGTAGAGTCATCGAGCACGAAAAACGCGGCACGGGGTATAGCGCAGTCTGGTAGCGCGCCTGCTTTGGGAGCAGGATGTCGGGGGTTCAAATCCCTCTACCCCGACCAAGCATGTCGCCGTTTCGTGTCGATGGAAATGCAGCCGGTATTGGAATGCGCCTATAGCTCAATCGGATAGAGCAACGGCCTTCTAAGCCGTAGGTTGCAGGTTCGAGTCCTGCTGGGCGCGCCACTCAACGCGGCGTGACGCGTTCCCGGTTGATGCAGAATCGGTATGGTGGGTGTAGCTCAGTGGTAGAGCCCCGGATTGTGGCTCCGGTGGTCGTGGGTTCGATCCCCATCATCCACCCCATTACCGATCAGGCTTTTAGAAATGGTGGGTGTAGCTCAGTGGTAGAGCCCCGGATTGTGGCTCCGGTGGTCGTGGGTTCGATCCCCATCATCCACCCCATTTCTTCCCTTCTTTAATCTGCCTCCTTGAATTGATGACTTTTCTCCCTCGGCTGTCGGATGTGGTATGCGGCCAGGCATCTTCGATCGGCGGATCGGATGCATAGGGAGCCCCTCCTAAAGTCGATTTTTGCCGCATCAGGCTTGTATTTTGCCTCGATTAGCACCATTTACCGCGCTAGTCCGCTTGCCAGTAGGCATGGGGGTTCTTAAAATCGCCCCCTTGCTTTGAAATGACAGTTTTGAAGTCACAGTCTTTGAGTTGCATTCACAGAACGCCCCCGTCGGTAGAGGATCATCTATGCAAGTTTCCGTTGAGACGACATCCCAGATCGAACGTCGCATCACTGTTCAGGTTCCCGCAGCCGAGGTCGATGAAGCCGTTGCGACTCGCCTGCAAGACACCGCCAAGCGCGTTCGTCTGAATGGCTTTCGTCAAGGGAAGATCCCGATGGCGGTCGTGCGCCAGCGTTACGGCAAAGATGTCCGCAATGAAGTTGTCAGTGAACTGATGCGTCAGCACTACGTGCGGGCGATCACCGAGCAGAGCCTGAATCCGGCCGGCTACCCCTCGATCGAGCCGAAAGTCGATCAGACGGGCAAGGATCTGGAGTTCGTCGCCACGCTCGAAGTCTACCCGGAAATCGAACTCAGCGGCATCGATGGCACTACCGTCGAGCGCCCGCAGGCGGAAATCACCGATGCCGACATCGATACGATGATCGAAACCTTGCGTGGGCAGCGCGCCGAGTTCCAGCCGGTCGAACGCGCAGCGGAAGAGGGAGACAAGGTCAAGATCGATTTCCAGGGCTTCCTCGGCGATGAGCCGTTCGAAGGGGGGGCTGCCGAAGGGCACGAGCTCGAACTGGGGTCCAACCGTTTCATCCCGGGCTTCGAAGAGCAACTGGTCGGCGCCAAGGCCGGCGACGAGAAGAGCATCAACGTGACTTTCCCGGATGATTACCAGGCCGAGCACCTGGCGGGACAGGAGGCGACCTTCAAGGTTGCGGTGCATGAGGTCTCCGCCAAGGCGCTGCCGGAAGTCGATGCCGACTTCATCAAGGAGTTCGGTGTGGAAGACGGTGATGCCGACAAGTTCCGTGCCGAGGTCAGGAACAATATGGAACGCGAAGTCCGGCAAGCGGCCCAGAACCGTGTCAAGCAGCAGGCTCTCGATGCGCTGCAGAAAGCCAACGACGTTACCGTTCCGCAGTCGCTGATCCAGCAGGAGACCGACGGACTCAAGCGTCAGGCGGCCCAGCAGTTCGGTCTCGGTGAGGACTTCGACGTCAGCCAGTTGCCGAATGAGCTGTTTGCCGATCAGGCTCGCACCCGTGTCAAGGTAGGGCTGTTGCTGGCGGAAGTCATCAAGCAGCATGAGCTCGATGCCAGTGATGACGAGATCCGTGCTCGTGCCGAGGAACTGGCCACTCAGTACCAGCAGCCGGAGCAGGTTGTCGATCAGTACATGCAGAATGACGAGCTCAAGGGGCAGATCAAGTCCGCTGTGCTGGAAGACAAGGCCGTTGACAAGCTTCTCGAGCAGGCCCAGGTTAACGATGTCAGCATGAGCTACGAGCAAGTGCTGCAGGCCGCTCAACAATCCGAGGAAGCGGCTGAAGAAGACGAAGCTGAGGAAAGCGATTCCAAAGCATGATGGGTGCTTGGTAAGCAAGACGACCCGGTTCAGGCCGGGTTGCTAGTCGATGGGCCTGACAATCACCAGATGTAAGGAAATCGCGATGCGTAACGAGTTCGACATCAGTAATGCCGGTGGCCTGGTCCCGATGGTAGTGGAGCAGAGCGCGCGCGGTGAGCGGTCGTACGATATCTACTCCCGTCTGCTCAAAGAGCGTGTCATCTTCTTGGTCGGCCCGGTCGAAGATTACATGGCCAACCTGGTCGTGGCGCAGCTGCTGTTCCTGGAATCCGAGAATCCGGACAAGGACATCCACCTTTATATCAACTCACCGGGTGGTTCGGTGACCGCTGGCATGTCCATCTACGACACCATGCAGTTCATCAAGCCCGATGTCTCCACGGTCTGTATTGGCCAGGCGGCCAGTATGGGGGCGTTGCTGCTCGCCGGCGGCGCGA
Source organism: Salinicola corii (assembly GCF_008298015.1). GTDB lineage: Bacteria > Pseudomonadota > Gammaproteobacteria > Pseudomonadales > Halomonadaceae > Salinicola > Salinicola corii. The sequence continues at coordinate 158,617 of NZ_VTPX01000006.1, forward strand.
AGGCCAAGCGCTTCTGCCTGCCGCATTCGCGGATGATGATTCATCAGCCGCTCGGAGGGTATCAGGGGCAGGCTGCGGATATCGAGATCCACACCCGCGAAATCCTGACCATTCGCCAGAAGCTGAACCGCATTTTGGCCGATCACACGGGGCAGGATATCGACAAAATTGCTCAGGACACCGATCGGGACAACTTCATGGATGGCGAACAGGCGGTTGAATATGGCCTGATCGATGCCATGCTGGATAAGCGTCCGGTATCCTGATAGCGTTTGAGTCAAGGTTTCACACGGCTGCGCAGCGCGCCGCCGTCCTGACGAGGTACACGAATGGCCGACGGTAAAGGCAAAGACGACAACGGCAAGCTGCTCTACTGCTCGTTCTGTGGCAAGAATCAGAACGAAGTTCGCAAGCTCATTGCCGGTCCGTCCGTCTATATCTGTGACGAGTGTGTCGATCTCTGTAACGACATCATTCGCGAGGAGGTTCTGGAAGCCGACGCCGAGGGCGATGAAGACCGTCTTCCCGTGCCTCGAGAGATCCGCGATACGCTCGACGACTACGTGATTGGCCAGGATCGCGCCAAGATGGTGCTATCCGTTGCGGTCTACAATCACTACAAGCGTCTGCGCGGTGGTGGCAAGAGCGACATCGAGCTAGGCAAGTCAAACATCTTGCTGATTGGCCCGACGGGTAGCGGTAAGACGCTACTGGCGGAGACTCTTGCACGCCTGCTCAACGTTCCGTTCACGATTGCAGATGCCACGACGCTCACGGAAGCGGGTTACGTGGGTGAAGATGTCGAAAACATCATTCAGAAGCTGCTGCAGAAATGTGATTACGATGTCGAGAAGGCCCAGCGCGGGATTGTCTACATCGACGAGATCGACAAGATCTCGCGCAAGTCGGACAATCCATCGATCACCCGAGACGTCTCGGGCGAGGGCGTCCAGCAGGCACTGCTCAAGCTGATCGAAGGTACGACGGCGTCCGTTCCGCCGCAGGGTGGTCGCAAGCATCCGCAGCAGGAATTCCTGCAGGTTGATACGGGCAACATACTGTTCATCGTTGGCGGTGCCTTTGCAGGACTGGATAAGGTGATCCGTGATCGTGCCGAGAAGGGTGGGATTGGTTTCAACGCATCCGTCAAGAGCAAAGAGAGCAACAAGGGCGTCGGCGATATTCTCGCGGGTGTCGAGCCCGAAGATCTCGTGAAATTTGGGCTGATTCCCGAATTCGTCGGGCGTTTGCCGGTGATTGCGACATTGACCGAGTTGAGCGAAGACGCTCTGGTTCAGATATTGACCGAACCCAAGAACTCGCTGGTCAAACAGTATGCACACCTGTTCGAGATGGAAGGTGTCGAACTGGATTTCCGTGAGGACGCTCTGCGTGCAGTGGCGCACAAAGCCATGGAACGGAAGACCGGTGCGCGTGGGCTACGTTCGATTCTGGAGTCGGTGTTACTGGAAACGATGTACGACGTGCCTTCGCTCGACGGCGTGACGAAGGTAGTGATCGACAGCTCCGTCATTGCTGGCGACAGTGAGCCGTTGTTGATCTACTCGAAGCAGGAAGAGAGCCGCGTCGCCAACAAGGACGGGTGATCGCCTCCGCACTGTTACTTGCCTAGATGAGGGGGCCTGATGGGCCCCTTCGCTTTTATGGATACCGTGCCGCGTTGGGCACTCTTGCATCTGAACGGTGGCGCCCCCACGTATCTCCCATATTGCCGCTCTGGTGGCTCACCCATCCGAAAGTTTGTCGAGGAAATGCTGTAATGGCGCAGAGCTCTGACCAGACACTCAAGCTTCCGCTCTTGCCGCTGCGTGACGTGGTGGTCTATCCGCAGATGGTCATCCCGTTGTTTGTGGGGCGCGAGAAGTCCATCCGCGCGCTGGAGGCGGCGATGGAGCACGACAAGCGCGTCCTGCTCGTCGCGCAGCGCGAGGCGGCCCATGATGATCCTGGGGTCGAGGATCTCTTCAGTATCGGCACGGTCGCCGACATCATGCAGTTGCTCAAATTGCCCGACGGCACCGTCAAGGTCCTCATAGAGGGTAGTTTTCGAGCGGACCTCCAGGAGGTCCTGGAGGACGAGGACGGCTTCATCAGCGCGCAGGCGGTTGCGCGCGATAGCGAGCCGCTGAGCGAACGCGAGCAGGAGTCCCTGGTTCGCGTCTTGCTCAATCAGTTCGAGCAGTACGTCAAGTTGTCCAAGAAAGTACCGGGCGAAGTCTTGTCTTCCTTGCAGGAGATAGAAGATCCCAGCCGGCTGGTCGATACCATTTGCGCGCATCTGTCATTGAAGATCGATGATAAGCAGGAACTGCTCGAGATGGATCGCGTGCGCGATCGGGTCGAGCACCTGATGGCGCTGATCGAGTCCGAGATCGATCTGCTGCAGGTCGAAAAGCGTATCCGCTCGCGGGTCAAGGACCAGATGGAGAAGTCTCAGCGCGAGTACTATCTCAACGAGCAGATGAAAGCCATCCAGAAAGAGATGGGCGAACTCGAAAACGTTCCCAACGAAGCGGAGAAGTACGAGCAGCGTATCCAGGACGCCGGCATGCCGCAGGAAGCCGTCGACAAGGCGACCCAGGAGCTCGGTAAGCTCAAGATGATGTCGCCGACCTCGGCGGAGGCGACCGTCGTGCGCTCCTATCTGGATTGGTTGTTGTCCGTGCCCTGGAAAAAACGCACTCGCGTGAAGCACGACCTGGCTCACGCCGTCAAGGTGCTGGACGAAGACCATCATGGGCTGGAAGAGGTCAAAGAGCGAATTCTGGAATATCTTGCCGTGCAAAAGCGGGTCAAGAAGCTCAAGGGCCCGGTGCTTTGTCTGGTCGGGCCGCCGGGTGTGGGCAAGACTTCACTGGGTCAATCCATCGCGCGTGCCACGAACCGCCGTTACGTTCGCTTGGCTCTCGGGGGGGTGCGCGATGAATCCGAAATTCGTGGACACCGACGGACCTACATCGGCTCGTTACCGGGCAAACTGATACAGCGCATGAGCAAGGCTGGCGTGCGAAATCCGCTGTTCCTGCTCGATGAGGTCGACAAGATCGGCATGGATCACCGCGGAGATCCCTCCTCGGCGCTACTCGAAGTCCTTGATCCTGAGCAGAATGACAAGTTCAGCGATCACTATCTCGAGCTCGATTACGACCTGTCGGACGTGATGTTCATCTGTACCGCCAATTCGATGAACATCCCCGGACCACTGCTCGACCGTATGGAAGTGATCCGATTGCCGGGTTACACCGAGGATGAAAAGCTCGCGATCGCCAAGCGTTACCTGGTTCCGAAGCAGCTCAAGGCCAATGGTCTCAAGGAGGAAGAGCTGACTTTCAGTGACGAATCCCTCCTCGAGTTGGTGCGCTACTACTCCCGCGAGGCAGGGGTGCGCGAACTCGAGCGTCAAATTGCCAAGGTCAGCCGTAAGGTGCTTCGCGAGCGCCTCGAGGCTGAAAAAGGCCAGGGGGCCCAGGCGGGATTGTCGCTATCGGCCGGCGATATCGAGCGTTACGCGGGCGTGCGTCGCTACAGCTACGGCCTGGCCGATCAGGAGCACCAGGTCGGCCGAGTCACCGGCTTGGCGTGGACCTCGGTCGGAGGCGAATTGTTGTACATCGAATCCGTCGTGACTCCGGGCAAAGGCCGCGTCAACAAGACCGGGTCGCTGGGTGATGTCATGAAGGAGTCGGTCAGCGCGGCGCATACCGTGGTCCGGGCCAGGACCCGTGAGTTCGGTATCGACCCGGAGCGATTCGAAAAAGAAGATCTCCATATCCACGTTCCTGAAGGTGCGACACCGAAGGATGGTCCCAGTGCCGGTATCGGCATGGTGACCGCCATGGTATCCGCCTACACTGGCCGTCCGGTGCGGTGCGATGTCGCCATGACGGGCGAGGTCAACCTGCGCGGCGAGGTCATGCCGATTGGTGGGTTGAAGGAGAAATTGCTGGCTGCCCGGCGCGGTGGTATAAAGATCGTACTCATACCGGAAGATAATCGTCGGGATCTGAAAGAGGTGCCGGAGAATATCAAGAATGCATTGGACATTCGTTCGGTAAAGTGGATTGATGACGTGTTGTCAACGGCGTTGACGAATCATGTCGACGGTGATGACAAACTTGCTGAAGATGTAACCTCTTCGCAAACCAATGTCAGCACACATTAATCTTGTAGTTGCGCAATTTTCGTGCGCCAAGCCTGATATGACGCGGTTTTCTGAGGATCTCGATTGACAGGGTAATCTAGGCATTGCTATAAAATGCCAACTTGTTGTGATCGTGACCGCGTCTCTGATTGCGCATCGATGTCCTGTTAATTTCGTATACAGTCAAGGGGTGAAGTGTGAATAAATCCGAGCTGATTGAAGCCATTGCTGCGTCTGCTGATATTCCCAAGGCGGCTGCTACTCGTGCACTCGACGCGATGATCGAGTCCGTATCAGACAGCCTGAAAAAGGGCGATTCCGTAGCATTGGTTGGGTTCGGGACTTTTGCGGTCAAGGAGCGTGCAGCGCGTACCGGCCGTAACCCGCAGACTGGCAAGCCGATCAACATCAGTGCTGCCAAGGTGCCGAGCTTCAAGGCCGGTAAGGCACTCAAAGACGCGGTGAACTGAGTTTCGCTCTGCCGCGGGCTGGTGTATTGCTAAATGCCGGAAAGCCACGGTAGTCCGGTCGATGAAAGCCCGTAACACATAAGCGCATCGCCTCAGCGGTGCGCTTTTTTTATTGCCCTGCTGCAACGAAAAGGCTGCTGCAGGTCCAGTGGCCAATGTTTCGTCCCCGGATGCGTCGTGGTGGCATGGCGGTGTACGATACGCGCGCAACTTTGGGTCAACGACATGCGAGGACAGCATGCTGCAACGAATTCGTGAGGGTTCTCAAGGGTGGGTGGCGAAAGTCATCGTGGGAGCCATCATCGTAACGTTCGCGCTATTCGGCGCGGAATCTCTGGTCAGTTACTTTTCTGCCGGCAGCAATGATGTGGCGACCGTCAATGGTGAGTCCATCAGTCGTCAGGCCGTCGAGACACAGGTTCAAAGAGGCATCAGGTCAGGCCAGGTTCCGCCCAGCCAGGAGCGGCAGTTCCGAGGGCAGGTACTCGATCAACTGATCCGCCAGCGCACACTGGATCAGTACGCCACCGAGGGTGGCCTGCACATTTCCGACGATCAGTTGGATCAGTTGATTGTCTCTCTGCCCGAATTCCAGGATCAGGATGGTCGTTTCTCCGACGAGCTATTCACTAACCGTCTGGCGCAGGCCGGCTATACGCCATCGTCTTTCCGTCGCGAGCTCCGCGCCGACACCCTTCGGCGTCAGGTCCAGCAAGGGCTAGCGGCGTCCACTTTCCTGCTGCCGACCGAGAAGGCGCGGTTGACTTCACTGCAGCAGCAGCAGAGAACGTTCCGCTACGCACAACTGACCGCCGCGGACCTGGGGCAGCCCGTTGCGCCCAGCGATGCCGATCTTCAGCAGTACTATGACCAGCACAAGGAAGATTATCGTCGTCCCGAGCAGGTCAAGGTCAGTTATATCGTCCTGAACCAGGAGGACGTGGCCAAGGACGTCGAGGTCAGCGACGATCAGCTGCGTCAGGCCTACGAGCAAGCGCGTGCCGATGCCCCGCGCGAGGTATCCCATATTCTGGTGACTTTCGGCGACGACCGGACCGAACAGCAGGCGAGAGAACGTCTGGCCGAGGTGCAGTCGAAGCTTTCACAGGGCGATGATTTCGCCGATCTCGCTCGTGAATATTCCGATGACTCCTCGTCAGCCAGCAAGGGTGGGGACCTCGGGGCGATTCAGAAAGGATTTTTTGGAGACAGTTTCGATGACGCCGCGTTCTCGTTGGACCCGGGTCAAGTGTCCCAAGTCGTCCAGACGCAGTATGGTCTCCATCTTATCAAGGTGACCGGGGTCGATATCCCGTCATTCGAGGATGATCGCGAAGCCCTTGCTCAACAGGTCAAGCTCGAACAGTCCCAGTCGCTTTTCAATGAGCGGGTGCAGAAGATGACCGATGATGTCTATCAGGCGGAAGATCTGTCCAGCGTCGCGGATGAGCTGGGGTTGAAGGTGCAGACCAGCGGCTGGTTCTCCCAGGATGATGGCGGCGAGGGCGTGCTCTCCAATCCTGATGTCGCCGCGGCGGCGTTCTCTCCGGATGTGCTCGAGGATGGTTACAACAGCGACGTGATCGAGACGGACGATCAGCAACGGGTCGCGCTGCGTGTCGTCGATCATCGCGAAGCGAACACGTTGCCGCTCGACGAAGTCCGAAGTCAGGTCGAAAGCGCGGTCAAGGCGGAGCAGACCCGGCAGCAGTTGCAGGAACTCGCGGCCGAGACCGTGGCTTCGCTGCGCAAGGGCCAGGCGGTAACGGATATCGACTGGAAACAGGCCGAGAATGCGACCCGGGAGGCTGACGGCGCGCCGGACGCCATCCTTCAGGAAGCGTTTCGTCTTCCCCATCCCCAGGATGGCAAGACGGTCTGGGGACATGCCGACAGCCAGAATGGCGTTGCCATCGTCGGCGTCGAATCGGTGCAGTCAGGCGATGCCGACTCGGATGATGCGGACTTCGCGACGCGGCTGGCGCAACGTCTACAGGCCCAGATCGTCATTCAGGGACTGACCCAGACGCTGCAGGACGAGGCGGAAATCGAACGTAACTGATCCCTTCGTGGGGCCAGGTTGCGACCTCGCTTGATCCTCGCTCAAACCCTCCTAGGCTGAACGGCATGCCAACCGTCAGTCGAGGAGGGTTTTTTCATGACTGATACTCGTTTCTTCGTACTCCGGGAATTTCCAAGTGGATTGCCGCCGTTGAATCTGTTCGTGCTCCGGGAGGCGACGCTACCGGATCTGGCTCTTAACGAGGTTCGAATCCGGAACCGCTGGCTGTCGGTCGATCCCTACATGCGGGGCCGCATGAGTGGCATCACGACCTATGTCGAGCCTTATGCGCTGGACAAGCCAATGTCCGGCGGTGCAGTGGGGGAAGTGATCGCTTCTCGCCATCCCCACTTTCAGCACGGCGACCGGGTCAGGCACATGGCGGGTTGGCGTGACGTCGCGCAGTTGCCCGGCGACGAGGTAGAGCCGTTGCCGCAGTTCGACGTTCCGGAGCAGGCCTATCTCGGCGTTCTGGGTATGCCGGGCATGACGGCATGGACAGGGCTCAATCTCGTCGCCGATTTGCAGCCTGGTCAGCGGGTACTCGTCAGCGCGGCTGCCGGTGCTGTCGGATCGCTGGCGGTACAACTGGCCAAGGCGGCGAATTGTCACGTCGTTGGCGTTGCCGGTAGCCAGGCCAAATGCGATTGGCTGGAATCGATGGGCGTCAAAGCGCTCAACTATCGAGGCAAGGATGTCGATGCGCTGACGCGATCGCTGCGGAAAGCCTCCCCGGATAGATATGACATCTACTATGAAAACGTCGGTGGCCCGTTGCTGGAGGCGGCGTTGTCCAATCTTCGCGATCACGCCCGGATCGCGATCTGCGGGATGATCGATCGCTACAACGATACAGGGCCCGCTGGCGGACCGGGCAATCTCAATCAGTTGTTGTTTCGCAAGGCACGCATGGAAGGGTTCATCGTTGCCGAGCACTGGGATCACTACCAGACGTTTCTGCAGCAGATCGCTCCAGATGTCGAACGCGAAGCCATCCACTATCGCGAAACCATCGTCGAGGGGCTGGAGCGGATGCCCGAGGCTTTTCTGAAGCTTTTCTCGGGAGATAACGAAGGCAAGATGCTGGTCCGGCTCCCTTGAATCCGGCAGCGACGGGACGCGATCTAGCGGGTGGCAAGCTCCCACTCGGTCAGGATGCGCAGCGCCTGCTCGCGGTTGTCGCTGCACAGCTCCCTGTCGTAGTCGAAGCGTCGGCACACGGCCGGGCGGCTCGAATCGCCGAATAACTGACACAGATTGTCTTCGTCGAGCTGTAGGCAGCGAACCCCGGCAGGCTTGCCCTCCGGCATGCCGGGGATGGGAGAGGTAATCGACGGCGCGATGCAGCACGCGCCGCAGCCGGCTCTGCAACTCATGCTGCCGTCGTCTTGCCGCGGCTCTCGGCTAGCGCGCCTTTATCGATTCCCTCGAACGCCTGGATCCGGATGTGGGCGCCGGTCGACGACGCAATCTGATGGGCGAGCCAAGCCGCGATATTTTCGACGGTAGTCGGCGCGGGCAGCGTATGGCAATGTTCTTTTGGCAGCTGCAACTGGAACTGTCCCTGCCCTGACCGGTAGCGGACTCGCATGACGTCATCGTTGCGGCGGGGGTCGACGATATCCGCATCGTCGACGAGATAGCCATTGTCCAAGCGCTGTGCCCAATGCAGCTCGAGCTCGGGGTCGCGCTGGCCATCGCGCCAAATGCGCAGATGCGAGCGATGGCCGTGTGCGATACGTTGGCAGTTCCCTTCATGGTGCTTGAGGCCATGGCTGTAACAATAGATTGCGCCATCTGCCAACTCTTCACGAAGTCGAATTCGGATCGCCTCGACGCGTGGCGGGGGCCTCTTGCTGAGTTCGTTGCTTAGATGTGCTCCCAGGCGCTCCGCGGTGACCTCTCCCCACGGGAATAGGGTAAAAGCTTGGCGGGGCGCCCGTAGTTCGAAGGGGAAGGGCAGTTCGGCGGCCATGTGCAGACCTTCGCTGCACTCCTCGATCTTGACGCCGGCGGCCTGGGTCGGCACAAGCAAGGTATGGTCCAGGCCCGCGTCGAGACGTGACTTGATCCAGGGCTTGACCTCGCCGAAGTCGAACAGCATGCCGTCTTCTCCCAGCTCGCCGTCGAGCTCCACGTCGACGTGCCAGCTGATGCCGCTCAGTCCACGCTGAGGTGACCAGATCGATGCATCGATATTGGTCAGGTTATTTACGAACAGGGTCATCAATCGATTCCTGCGATCTTGTGGGTCTGCAGCGAAAGTCGCCATTGCGGGTGGCGCAGGCAGTATCCGACGGTTGCCGCCATCGGATCGCCATCGCTGACGATGGCGCCCGGCGAAAGGTCCATGGGCTGCAGAAAGAAATGGGTGAAATCGAGCCCGGCGAAGTTCGCCGGATCCACACCCGCCTGAGGATAGACGAGCTTGAGCTCATTGCCTCGGGTCAGACGTAGCGTGGTGTCGCTTTTCGGGCTGACGCAGATCCAGTCGATCCCCTCGGGTGGCGAGAGCGTGCCATTGGTTTCGACGGCAACCTCGAAGCCACGCACGTGCATGGCATCGATCAGTGCCGCGTCCAGTTGCAACAACGGCTCTCCGCCGGTGAAAACCACGTAGCGCTCGGAGTTCGCCTCTTCAGGCGCTTGCCAGAGTGTCGCCAGGTGCCTAGCCAGGGTCTCGGCATCGGGGAACTGGCCGCCATTCTGGCCATCGGTACCGACGAAGTCGGTATCGCAGAACGTACACTGGCTTTTAGCGCGATCGCGCTCCCGGCCGGACCAGAGATTGCAGCCGGTGAAACGGCAGAAAACGCTGGCACGGCCGGCTTGGGCGCCTTCTCCCTGAAGGGTGTAGAAGGCTTCTTTGACGCTGTACATGCAAACTTCCGTGCTGGTTCCCTGCGGACTGGCCGTGGGGCCGGTCACGCCGGGGCTTGGCTGATCGGGACGTGTTTCGATGATAGATGGTGCTCAGGTTTTGTACGAAAATTGCCTGAGCTCGCCGACTTTTCGTACAAACCCTAGTGCCGGTCGGGCAGCGCGTAGGGAATCGGGTCCTCCATCCCGACGCGGGCGAAGGCATCGAGTCGCTCCCGGCAACTTCCGCATTCGCCACAGGCGGTCTCCCCGCCCAGGTAGCAGGTCCATGTCAGAGCATAATCGAGCCCCATCTCGATCCCGTCGCTGAGGATTTTTGCCTTGTCACTGTACAGATAGGGGGCTTCGATGCTGACCGCTTCGAAATTGGCAATGGCGGCGACGTCGTTCATGCGGTCGACGAAAGCCGGGCGACAGTCGGGGTAGAGCACGTGATCGCCACCATGCGCGCCATAGAAGCACACGGAGGCTTCGATGTTGACGGCATAACCGATCGCCAGCGACAGCAGGATCATGTTGCGGTTGGGCACCACGGTATCCGCCAGATTGTCCTCGGCATAGTCCGCCTTTGGCATGCTCCGGTCGCTGTCCGTCAGTGCCGAATTGCCGATCAACTGGTGAATGGCACGGATGTCGACGATCCGGTGAGAAACCCGCAGGTCCTCGCACACCCGGCGCGCGACATCGAGTTCACGGGCGTGGCGCTGACCGTAATGGAACGACAGTGCGTGGACCTCGTACCCTTCGCGGATAGCGCGGTGCAGGACGGTGTAGGAGTCCATCCCGCCGGAGTATATGACGACGGCCGGCTTGGATGGGGTGTGAGAAGTCGAGGGTGTCATGCTGTCAACCTGTGGCAAAGCAAACGGTCTGGGAGTGATTCGGTGCCATTCGCGACTATGTTGGGAAGGCGCCTCGTTCACCGACGAGAGGCGTCAGGAAGCGCTGCCTGAATTCGTCCGGTGACAGGTCCTGGGCCAGTAGATGCGCGAGTTTGCCGTGAGCGGCCTCTGGCGTCATGTCATCGCCGGACATGATGCCGATCTCCGTCAACGTCCGGCCCGTTGCGTAAGTGCCGGGATGTATTCCGCCGACCGGGCACTGGCTGATGGCGACCATCGTCTTTCCCGCTGCGCAGGCTCGAGCCAGAACGCCGAGCAGGGCGGCGTCTTCCGGAAGGTTGCCACTGCCCCAGCACTCGATGACAACGCCCCTGATCTGATCGTCGTCCAGCCACCGGGTCACGTCCTGGGCGCGGATGCCAGGCCAGAGGGGGAGGCGAATGACCTCGGGAAGTGGATGGGTGCCGAGCTCGAATCGCGGTGCTCCCTGACCTTGCCAGCAACGGCCTGGGTAGAGGATGGAAGCGTGATCCACCATCTCGCCAAGCAGGGGCCAGTTCGGCGTTTCGAAGCCCAGAGTGGACTCAGTGTACCATTTTCTTGCACGACACCCCCTCATCAGGCGACCACCAAAGCTGACACAGACTTCTCTCAAGCCGGTCTGCGTCGCGAATCGTAACGACGCCTCGAGATTGTCGAGCGCGTCGCTATCGGAGGCTCCCAAGGGTTTCTGTGCCCCCGTCACGATGACCGGCTTGGACAGGCCCTGGAGCTGGAACGCCAGACTGGAAGCGCACCAGGCCAGCGTGTCGGTTCCATGAAGCACCACGAATCCTGCGAACTCCCGATATTGCTCGGCGATCATGCGAGTCAGGGCCCGCCAGTCGGCGGGCGTGGCGCTGCTGGAGTCTATCGGGCGGGTCGTTTCCCACAGGACGTACCGCGGCAACTCCCGCTGCCGGTCGGGTGGCAATGTCGATAATGCTGTCGCCATGCGCGACTCGAAATCACCCGCAGCCACCAGGCCCCGATCACTTTCCCGCATGCCGATAGTCCCGCCGGTGTAGATGACAAGAACGGGGAGGGCGCCGTCGTATCTCGTAGAACTCATGGCCGGCTAGAGATCGTGGCCAAGGATGACGTGGCAGATCGACGAGAAGGTGCGCGCTTCCGGCGGATGGTTGAAGTCGACGCCCAACGCACGGCTGATGTTGGATGCCGAAATGATGCCGCGAATTCTCGAGGCGCCATTGCCATCCGGCTCCGTGATCAGCACGTGTTGATCGCCCGAGCTCTTCAGCGTCTCCACGAGGTCTCCCACGCTGGCATGAGAGATCCTGGCGTAGGAGAGTGAATGCAGTTCGCTGCGCGGTGTTTGGATCATCTCCACGGTCACTTCGTCCCGGCTGATCTGATGCTTTTGCATCGCCAGCGTGATACGGCGGCCGCCGATCAGCTCGCGGGCGTTGACCACGCCGGTGAAGTTGCCGCTGGCATTGACCAGCATCAGTAGCCGGATGCCGGCCTGCTTCATCGTTTCCAGCGCCTGGGCGATGGAACTTCCGGTTGGCAGGGTATAAGGATGACTGACGCTGAAATCGGTGACCAGCATGGTGGCGGAGCTTTCCAGTGTCACCGACTGTGTCCGGGGTGTCGGCTGGACGATACCGCTGACGCCATCCAGGTTTTCCAGCGGCAGTGCGGAAAAATGGATTCTTGAGGGATGAGGGGGGTTGGTCATCGGGAAGTCTCCCTAGTTCGATTGAGGCTCGTTGGTGATCAAGGTTCGGGGAGCAAGCGGGAATCCCGTCCTGGCCTTTACAGATACTGATGCAGGTCGCCGCGCACGCTATCCAGAAAAGTGATGAAGCGGGTATCCCGCTCATTGTCGTGACGATCGGTACGGCAACCCAGCGTCATGCTCTTTTGGACCAAGAGTTCGTCATAGATATCCAGCGTGATTTTGATCGGACTCTCCGCGGAGGGAGTGATCTCGCCCTCTTCCAGGGTAAAAGTCTCGAACAGCGTGGCCCGAATGCGGGTGGTTCCACCTTCCGCCAGCACCCGACGCACGAACAGCCATCCCTCGCAGGCCAGATTGTCGCCGTTATCGCGCCGTCGCTGGAACAGGGTGCGATAGCTGGCACCCTCCTTGGCGGCGCGATCCGCCATGCTGCGGTAGGCTTCGGTGACACGTGATGCCATCGCACCGGTTTCCGCGAGCTTGCGCAGGGCCGCCTGATGCTCCCGCCCCAGCTGTTCCTGGCGCTGAAAACGTTGCCACAGTCGATAATTGGCATGCAGGGAGGTTGCGTCCATGTCTTCTCCAGAGAGTGGCAAATTGTCGGTGGCCTATGATCGCCTATCCGGCGGTCGTCTGGCCACCCAAGGGTTCATCTTCCCGCTGGCGAGGAGAAAGAAGATCAGTCGACGCTAAAGTTCCCCTGCCGGCAGCCGATGAGACAATTGACGCATGAAAGTGCGCCTAATCGTCGTCTGCTGTCGTGATCGGCGTGATAGAAATAGCGCCAGGCATTAGAGAGGTAACATGGCTACCATATCTTCACTGGGGATCGGTTCCGGGCTCGACTTGAGCGGGTTGCTCGACGACCTGAAGGACGCGGAGAACGAGAAGCTCACGCCGATCGTCACCCAGCAGAAAAGCTACCAAACCAAACTGTCGGCTTTCGGAACCCTCGAGAGTTCGCTCACGGCGTTGCGCGAAGCCGTCGGCAAGTTGAGCGATCCGACCACCTTCACGGCGGTCACCAGTTCGATGACCGGCGATGGCGTGACCGCCAATATTACCGGCGATGCCGTCTCGGGTCGTTACCAGGTCAAGGTCTCGCAACTGGCGCAGGCCCAATCCCTGGCGTCGGGCGGCTTGAGCACCGACAAGACCGAAGCGCTGGGCAAGTCCGGTACGCTGGGGATCGGTGTCGGTGGGGAAGAGGCGGTGGATATCGCCATCGGCAGCGACGATTCGCTGGAAGACATCCGGGATGCGATCAACAAGGCGGATACCGGGGCGACGGCGTCGATCGTCTTCAACGGCTCCCAGTACCAGTTGACGCTCACGTCCGAAAAGACGGGGACCCAGTCTGCGATCCAGGTGACCGATGGCGACAATCTCTTCGGATTCAGCGAGACGGTTCCGGCGCAGGACGCGCAACTGGAAGTCAACGGCATCTCGATCACCAGCCAATCCAATACCGTCGAAGGGGCTCTCGAAGGTGTCACGTTCGAGCTGACATCGACCACGGAGAGCGCCCAGACGCTCAGCGTGTCCAAGGACACGGAGTCGATGACCAAGGCTGTCCAGGCCTTCGTCGACGCCTACAATAGCTTCCAGGGCACCGCCGACGCTCTCACCTCCTATGATTCGGAATCCGACACGGCCGGTGTGTTGCTTGGCAATTCGACCATGCGCGGCATCGAGTCCCGATTGCGTGGCGTTCTCAGCTACAACGGTGGTGGGGGCGAGTTCTCCATGCTGTCGGATCTCGGTATCGAGCGGCAGCTGGATGGCACGCTGAAAGTCGACGACGACAAGCTCGCCGATGCCATGTCGAACAACAGCGAGGCGGTCAGCCAGTTCTTCTCCGGTGTCGATGGCGAGGGCGGCCTTGGTGCCAGTATCGAAGACACCATGGGGACGATCCTGGATGACGATGGCCTGCTGAAGATCGCCACCGATGGGATCGATACCTCCCTCGAGCGCTTGAGCGACCGGTACACGCGGATGCAGGAGTCCATCGACGCCACGGTCGCTCGTTATCGAACCCAGTTCGCCAGCCTCGACTCGCTGGTGTCGCAGATGAATTCCACCAGCGATTACCTGACCCAGCAGTTCGATGCCCTGAACGCGCAGCTCAACCAGTAATAGGACACAACGATGATGAATTCCCGACAGGGTGCCGGCGCTTACGCCAGAGTCGGCGTCGAATCGGCGGTGATGTCCGCAGACCCCCATCAACTGATCGTCATGCTCTTCGACGGTGCGCAGGCAGCCATCGGTAGCGCTCGCCTGCACATGCAGGATGGCAACCGTTCGGCCAAGGGGCTGGCCATCTCCAAGGCGATCGATATCGTCAACAACGGTCTGGCGGCCGCCCTGGATCACGAGCGCGGGGGCGAAATCGCCGAAAACCTCACCCAGTTGTACGACTATGTCGCACGGCTGCTGGTGCAGGCCAACTTGCGTGACGATGTTAACCAACTGGACCTGGCGGCATCGCTGCTCGACAATATCGGCTCCGGTTGGCGCGAGCTTCGGCATTCGCCCGCCGCATCGTCCTTGGCAGGAGTGTGATCGGATGACGCCAGCCATGTCGGTCGTCGATCAGTATCGCCAGTTGCTCGAAACGTCCAACCGGATGCTCGCTCTGGCGCGGGAGCAGAACTGGGAGGCGCTGGTACAGTGTGAAGCCGGCTACCTGGTGTCGCTTGAGCGCCTGCGCGCTGCGGACAGTGAAGGGCCGTCGAGCGATGCGGAGCGCGAGGAGAAGCGGGCTTTGCTCGCGCGAATTCTGGAACAGGATGCCGAAACCCGGCGCGCCCTGGAAGCCAGGCGCGATGAGCTGAGCCATCTCATCGGGAGTTCCCGACGGCAGCAGGCTTTGGGTGAGGTCTATCAGGCTGGACGAGGCAGTATTGCATCTCGGCTGCGCTCGGTACCGCCAGACGAGCGGCCGTGAGCGGCATCACGCCGATACTCGACACCCTGCTGCATCAAGTTCTCGGCAGGCGGGTCGACACGCCGGTTATCAAGGACCAGCCCTCACCGGTCTCGGCTGCCGCTTCGGCCGATGCCATCCAGCCAGCGCGGAGCGACTCGAGGTTGCACCAGCAGGTAGGGGGTAGGGAGAACAACGTCGCGTCCCATGGCAGTTCCGTCGGAAGCTCTCCCGTCTCGCCCGCGGCGACTGGCAGAATCGATGCTTCGTCGACGCAACTGCATTTGA
Organism: Salinicola corii; assembly: GCF_008298015.1. GTDB lineage: Bacteria > Pseudomonadota > Gammaproteobacteria > Pseudomonadales > Halomonadaceae > Salinicola > Salinicola corii. Next base: position 173,997 of record NZ_VTPX01000006.1, read on the forward strand.
GTCATGCCGCGACCGAGATCGGGGATATTCTGGCGCGGTTTCCCTCGACCCAGACCCCCTCGATCAGACCGCCCCTCTCGCTACTGCTCCGGTCTGGAGATAGTCCGCATGCGTTGGCGGCCGCTCTCTCGCAGAGCGTCAGGGAGAGCGGCGTCTTCTATGAATCACATCTGCTGCGCTGGATGTCCGGCCAGTATCCTCGCGCTGCGCTGATGCGAGAGCCGCAGGCTTGGCTGAGCCTGACATTTCGTCCTGTTCTCACGGCGTCATCGTCCTCCATTCCGAGTTTCCACGGCTATAGCTTGGCTATTCATGGGCCGAGTCAGAGTGTCTCGTCCAGTATGTCGATGGCACCGAACTCCGGCGTCGCGGCATCTCCCGATGTGGCGGCCGGTCTGAGCACCAAGCGGCTTCCTGCTTCTACACATGAGGTGGCGAGGCCGGTGGGAAACCGGGCTGACGAGCCTGCTCCATCGTCGATGACCCGGGTCCATCAGTTATCTCAGGCGCCTTCTGACACGCTGCAATCGCTGGTTCGACAACAATTGGAGGTGATCGTGGCGCCCAACCTCCGTTGGGATGGGCAGCTCTGGCCGGGAGTCCCCATGACGATGCTCCTGAGCGAGATTTCAGGCAAAGACGCTCGCGACGATAGCCTCGAGAACTCGCGGAGCCGCCGGGAGCAGGGAGAAGGTAATGGCGATGCCAGCGACTGGCGTGCCGAAGTTCAGGTCCACTTACCCGCTCTGGGCGTCATCGATATCATTTTTCGCACGCGTCGCGATGCCGCTCTGCAAGTCGAGATCAAACCCGCCGAGGAGTCGGCTCGGGACTCCATCCAGGTCGGGCTCTCGTCATTTCGCGAGCGATTGTCGTCGCTGGGGATCGAGGTGAATTTGGCATTGGGAAGTAGAGCGTGAGCGATAACGAGGAGAGCGACGCCCGGCGCCGCGCGGTTGCCCTGGCGTATAGCGGCGAGCGTACTGACGCGCCCCGTGTCGTCGCCAAGGGGTACGGAAATCTCGCAGAGCGTGTTATCGAACTCGCCAATCAGGAGGGGATATTCGTGCATGACTCGCCGGAGCTAGTCGCACTGTTGATGCAGGTCGATCTGGATGCACGCATCCCGGAGTCCCTCTACCAGGTTATCGCGGAGTTGTTGGTGTGGATCGGACAGGTCGACCGTTCACTCGACACAGAGCTAGGAAGCTAACGTTTATTCCTTGTCATTTAATTCAACGATATGCCCCTTGGCTATTACATCGGACGCGCCCCAGCTAAATTTAGCTTCAGATCCATGGGGGCCCGGCCATCAGATATTGATAACTAGATCAATTGTTTGAAGCACCGGCTCGTTGCGTTTCGTATACGCAAGGTTACTTAACTATATGTTTAGTGACAAAACTTGCTTTTTTTCATCAAAAAGTCGCAAACTGGGTCCACCATGGAGAACTGAAGTAGGAACAGCAGCAGTAGGCAGTTGGAGCATCTGATCAACAGATGCCGATAAAACCATACGCAGGGAACCTAGCAATGCACTCTAATAGTCTTCTCGACGATATTCAGGATCTTAACCTCTCCTACCTCCTCTTGGTTCAGCGTCTGCTGAACGAAGACCGGGAGTCGGCGATGTTTCGGCTCGATCTCAATGCCGACCTGGCTGACACCATCGCGCGGTTGTCGATCAAGCAATTGACTCAGCTATCTCGCACCAATCAACTGCTTTGCAATTTGCGTTTCACCGATGCCGACAAGTTGAATCTGCTGATACATAACCCGAGGGCTCAGGGGCTCGAGCAGACCCATGCATCGCTGCTGATGGCCAGCGCGGGTCGCGCTCGGCCTTCTGTGCATCAGGGGAGTTGAGTCATGGCCGATAAAAGTCTCGTCGCGGAAATGCTTCAGGTGCAACTGGCGATCGAGCTGATCGAGCTGGGCGCACGTCTACAGGTGCTGGAAACGGAAACCGACCTGAGTCGTGGCCGGCTGATCAAGCTCTACAAGGAAGTCAAGGGAATGTCGCCGCCGAAAGGCATGCTGCCGTTCTCGGCCGACTGGTTCATCACCTGGCTTCCGAACATTCATTCCTCGCTTTTCTACAATATCTATCGTCGTCTCAATGATGAATTGGGATGCGGGCGGATGACCGCCTTCGTCAAGGCTTACCGTCTTTACTTGGAGCAAGTGGCCCTGGATAGGGTAGAAGCGACGCTGGGGCTGACTCGTGCGTGGACGCTGGTTCGCTTTTTCGAAAGCGATCTTCTGCAGCTTTCCCGGTGTAAGGGCTGCCAGGGCGATTTCGTGGCACATGCTCATAGCCCTGCACACGATTACGTCTGTGGTATCTGCCAGCCGCCGTCTCGCGCGGGGAAGACGCGCAAGGCCAAGCGGGTTGCCAAGCCGGTCGAGCGCACCTTCACCCCCGTCGAGATGCCTTTGGCGAAACGCCTGGCCGTCTAGCTGCAACATCTTTACAAAGCGGGCTTCATCGCCCGCTTTTTCATGCTTGCCGTAAAGTGACCGCGAGCCATTGGCTGTGCATTTTCGACGAATTACGCTTTTCTGATATTTCCACCCTCAAGCCCATCGGGTCTGCTGCCGATACAGTCATCAGGTTCGCCATGTACTGTATACGGGAGTATTTCCGTGCTGATCTTATTCGGCTACATCATCGTCTTGGGTAGCGTGTTCGGTGGCTACGTTGCGATCGGCGGCCACCTCGGCGCCCTCGTCCAGCCCGCCGAGTTCGTCATGATCATCGGGGCTGCACTCGGCGCCTTCGTGTGCGCCAACAACGGCAAGGCGATCAAGGCGACTCTGCGTTCGTTCTCGAAGCTCAAACGTACAAAACGCTATAACAAGATGATGTACATGGAGCTGATGGCGCTCCAGTACCGGCTTCTGACCAAGGCACGGCGGGATGGCATGCTGGCGATCGAGCGCGATATCGACTCGCCGCAGGATAGCGCCATCTTCGCGGATTACCCGAAAATCCTCTCGGATCCGATGATCATGGCGTTCCTGACCGATTACCTGCGTTTGATGGTGAGCGGGAACATGGATCCGTTCGAGATCGATGCGTTGATGGAGCACGAGATCGAGACGTTTCAGCACGAGGCGGAAATGCCGTCTCACTCGCTATCGGCCGTCGGAGATGGACTACCGGCTTTCGGGATCGTGGCTGCCGTCATGGGAGTCGTACATGCCCTGGGGTCGGCGGATCAGGGGGCCGGCGTCATGGGGCAGATGATTGCGCAGGCATTGGTCGGTACCTTTGCCGGGATCCTGCTGGCGTACGGCTTCGTAACGCCCGTGGCGCACCACATCAATCTTCAGGTCGGCGAGGCGACCAAGATGTTGCAGTGCATCCGCGTCACGCTGATGGCCAGTCTCAATGGCCTGGCACCGCAACTGGCCGTGGAGTTCGGTCGGAAGGCGCTGTTCACCGCGGTCAGACCTTCCTTCAGTGAGCTCGAGGAGCATGTTCGCTCCAGCGGCCAGACATTGCGCAGTACGGGGACGGATGGCTCATGAGGGGGAGTGGTGAACGACGCCCACTGATCATAAAGCGCAAGCGGGTACAGGCCGCGCCGCATCATGGAGGATCGTGGAAAATCGCCTATGCCGACTTCATGACGGCGCTGATGGCCCTGTTCCTGGTGTTGTGGATTCTGTCCACGGCCAGCCCGAGCCAGTTGGAACATATTGCCGAATACTTCCGCACGCCTCTCGCCGTGGCATTGACCGGTGGCGACAAGACCACGGCCAGTACCAGCGCCATCCCGGGTGGAGGTGACAACCCGACCAAGACTGACGGTGAAGAGCGTCGCGTGACCGTGCGTGAGCAGACGCGCTCGAGCGACGAGCAGCGTAATCTTCGCTATCTGCGCGATCGTCTCCAGAGCGTGATCCAGAATGATCCGCAACTCAAGGAGTTGCGGTCTCAATTGCGCATGGACTTCTCGCCAGAGGGATTGCGCGTCCAGATCGTGGATAGCGACAAACGGCCGATGTTCGAACTTGGCAGCGACCGGCTGGAGCCCTACATGCAGAAGATTCTGCGCCGAATCGCGCCAGTGCTCAACGAGATGCCCAACCCTATCAGCATCAGTGGTCACACCGACGATCTTCCTTACGCCGGGGGCGAAAAGGGGTACAGCAACTGGGAGCTGTCAGCCGATCGCGCCAACGCCTCCAGGAGGGAACTGATCGCGGCAGGTCTCTCTCCCGACAAGCTGCTGAGGGTCGCTGGTATGGGATCTCGCATTACGTTACCCAACACTCGTCCCAGCGACGACGTCAATCGCCGTATCAGCATAGTGGTACTGGACAATCGCGCGGCTCAGGCCATCGAACAGCAAGAGCGGGCGTCTTTTCCTGAGAAGATTCCCGCGCCAGTCGCCGGCGGTCGCGTCGAGGTGGGCGGGCAGAACGGGCAAGGTTCATCGACTTGATGCAGACGCGTTCACGCCCTTTTCGTAGGGCTTCTATGGCAGGTGCTCATGGACATTTCTGATTTTTACGACACGTTCTTTGAAGAAGCCGAAGAGCTGCTGGCGGATATGGAACGTCTGCTGCTGGATCTCGATGTCGACGATCCGGATGGCGAAGATCTCAACGCAATCTTTCGTGCCGCACACTCCATCAAAGGGGGGGCGGGTACCTTTGGCTTTACCGTCCTGCAGGAAACGACCCACCTGCTGGAGAACCTGCTGGACCATACCCGGCGTGGCGAACTCAAACTGCGGCGCGATATCGTCGACACGTTCCTGGAAACCAAAGATATGTTGCATGACCAACTGGACGCCTATCGCAATGGTGGTGAGCCCGATGCGGAGGCGTTCGAGCGCATCTCCCGCATGTTGCAGCAGATGGCGCTCGATGAGTTGGGGCAGGGCGAAGCGGTAAAGACGACGAAGCCGGATCCAGAACCGGCGCCGGATACCGGCGATTCGGGGCAGGCCGAGATCGATCACGATGACGTGGGGGTGGCCGCCGCACGGCGGTTGTCGATCACGTTGGCCAACGTCAGCGACAAGGATCGGGAGCTGCTGGTCGAGGAGCTTCAGCACTTCGGGACGATCAGCTCGCAGTCCGGTGATGTCGCCCGGTATCGGGTGCTGCTTGATAGCAACGAATCCCAGAACGATATCGAGGCCGTTCTCTGTTTCATCATCGAGCCGGAGCAGTTGTCGATCGAGGTGGAAGGCACGGGGGCGGTCGAAGACCTCGCGGCGCCTCCCGCGGCGACATCCGTGAGTGAAATGGCCTCCCCGGCGGCTCAAGCGTTCTCCGAGACGGATAAGGATGCACCGGGGGGCGCCGCGCCGCCGCGCGGACCCGGCAAGCCCAGCGGCAAAAGTGCCAAAGGCAGCGAGTCCAGCACCATTCGAGTGCCGGTCGACAAGGTGGATCAGATCATCAACCTGGTAGGCGAATTGATCATCACCCAGTCGATGCTGGAGCAGACGGCCAGCGATCTGGATATCGTGTCCCATGGACCGCTGGTCAACGGCATGAATCTCCTGCAGAGGAACGCGCGCGATCTGCAGGAATCGGTGATGTCGATTCGCATGATGCCCATGGATTACGTCTTCAGCCGTTTTCCCCGACTCGTGCGAGACCTCGCGGCCAAGCTGGGCAAGGATGTCGAACTGGTGACCGAGGGCAAGTCCACCGAACTCGACAAGAGCCTGATCGAACGCATCATCGACCCCTTGACCCACCTGGTGAGGAACAGTCTGGACCATGGCCTGGAGTCCCCGGACAAGCGCGAAGCGGCCGGCAAGTCACCGACCGGTCGCCTGACCCTGTCAGCCCAGCATCAGGGTGGCAACATCCTGATCGAGGTGATCGACGATGGCGCCGGGCTCAACCGTGAGAGGATTCTGGCCAAGGCGAGATCCAGCGGTCTCGCCGTTACCGATTCCATGAGCGACGACGATGTCTGGCAACTGATTTTTGCGCCGGGCTTCTCCACCGCCGAGCAGGTCAGCGACGTCTCGGGGCGGGGGGTCGGCATGGATGTCGTCAAACGCAATATCCAGGAGATGGGCGGGCACGTCGAGATCCTGAGCAAGCCCGGTCGGGGGACGACGACCCGGATCGTATTGCCGCTGACGCTCGCGATTCTGGACGGCATGTCCATTCGATGCGGCAACGAGACCTTTCTGTTGCCGTTGAACGCCGTGCTCGAATCTCTGCAGCCGCAAACCGATGACATCTATTCGATGGCGGGTGATGATCAACTGCTCAAGGTACGCGATGAGTACCTCCCAATCATCGCTCTACATCACGCGTTGGACGTGACTGGCGCCAAGACTGAATTGACCGCGGCCATTGCGGTCATCGTGCAGGGCGAGGGACGTCGCTATGCCCTGCTGGTGGACGACCTTGTCGGTCAGCAACAAGTCGTGGTCAAGAATCTCGAAACCAACTATCGCAAAGTGCCGGGCATCTCCGCCGCCACCATCCTCGGTGATGGCAGCGTGGCTCTGATTCTCGATATTGCCGATCTACATCGCCTCGACCGATGCAAATCGCAACAGCGTCACGAGGCGAAACATCAACACCTGCAAGAGGTATCGCTAGCATGAGTGCACAAGCGAACACGAACGCCCCCGCCAATGACGCGGCGAGCAGTGAATATCTGGTTTTCTCCCTGGGGGACGAAGAATACGCCGTCGATATCCTCAAAGTGCAGGAAATTCGCGGTTACGAAAACGTCACCCGGATCGCCAACGTGCCTGAGTTCATCAAGGGCGTTACCAATCTTCGCGGGGTCATCGTCCCGATCATCGATCTGAGGCTGAAGTTCCATCTCGACAAGATCGAGTACGGCGGACAGACGGTGGTGATCGTGGTCAACGTCGATGATCGCATCGTCGGTATCGTCGTCGACGGCGTCTCCGACGTGATGAGCCTGGCCCCGGACCAGATCAAGCCGGCGCCGGAGTTCGGTGTCACGCTCTCTTCGGATTATCTGAGCGGTATCGGCAGCCTCGAGGATCGGATGCTGGTACTGGTCGACATCGAGAAGCTGCTGACCCACGAGGAGATGCAGCTGGTGGAGCGGACGGCCGAAAGCGCCTGATCGTCAGGTACGGCAAGTCCCGGAAGACCGCAGCCTCGGCTGCGGTTTTTTGTTGTCGGAAGAAACCGGTCCAATTTCGAGACTTTGGTCTAATGCAGATAAAGGTGATCCAGTGGCAGGCCGATAAGAGAGCTGTCGCGCTTCGAAGGAGCGGTTTCGTGGGGAGCGAGCGTGGCGACCATCAAGCAACCTTTCGAGCAACCCGGGTAAAGATGTCATGCTGAATTTTCGTGAGTGGACGATGCGTCGCAAACTGTGGGCGACGCTGGGATTGATGTGGATCGGCCTGGTCATGGTGGCGGGATGGTCGCTTTACTCCATGCGGGAGAACCTGCTGGAACAGCGTATCCAGAGCCTGCAGTACTTCATCGGCAGCGCCAAGCAGCTGGTCGACAGCTACGTCAGCCAGGCGGAAAGCGGCGAGCTGAGCGAGGCGGACGCCAAGCAGCAGGCGCGTAACGCGCTCTCCCATCTCGGATTCGGTGCCGACGGCTACATATTCGTCTTCGATTCCAATCTCGAGATCGTCGAGCACCCGCGACGCGCGGTGGGTGACAGCATGCGGGACTACCAGGATCCCAACGGCGTCTATCTCTATCGTGAGATGCTCGCGGCCGCACAACAGCCGGATGGCGGCCTGGTGCCTTACGTCTCGCGTCGCAGCGATGGCGACGAGATGTACGACAAGCTCAGCTACGTGATGCGCGTACCGCAGTGGGACTGGCAGATCGCCACCGGGGTCTACGTCGACGACATCGATGCCACGCTGATCGATGGCGCCGCGGTCTACCTGGCGCTGATTGCAGCCATTGGCGGCTTGCTGTCGCTGATCGTGGCCTGGGTCATACGCAACGTGCTGGGGCGCCTGGGTGGAGATCCGGGACACGCGCGCAACAGCATCCAGAAAATCGCCGAGGGTGATTTCTCCCAGGCGCTGGTGCTCAAGGCCAGAGATACCGACAGCCTGCTTTTTGCGATAGAGAGCATGCGCCAGCGGTTGTCGAAGACCTTCTCCGACATCCGAGCCAGCGCCGAGTGGGTCAATGTCGGTGCCGGCCAGATCGCCGGTGGCAACCAGGATCTTGCCGTACGAACCGACCAGCAGTCCGCCGCCATTGTCGAGACAGCCTCCAGCATGGAGCAGTTGACCCAGACCGTTCGTCACAATGCGGACAACGCCGACACGGCCACCCGCGCCGCGACACAGACCCGGGAACGGGCCCAGCAGGGTGGCGAGATGATGTGCGACATCGAGACCACGATGTCGAAAATTCAGGAGGGTTCGCGGCAGATGGCGGAGATCGTCGACATGATCGATAACATCGCCTTCCAGACCAACATCCTCGCCTTGAACGCCTCCGTCGAGGCTGCGCGCGCCGGCTCTGCCGGACGAGGATTCGCCGTCGTCGCCGAGGAAGTCCGCAATCTGGCCAGCCGCAGCGCAGAGGCATCCAGAGAGATTCGGACACTGATCACCGGCTCGGGCGAGCAAGTCAATAGTGGCGCCACCCTGATCGAGCAGGCGGGCCGAGCCATGGAGGAGATCGTCTCTTCCGTGGCCAGCGTCAGTGGACTGATGGAAGAGATCGCCAACGCTTCCCGCGAACAGCGCAGCGGTATCGAACAGGTCAATCAGGCGATCACCGAACTCGATCAAGTCACCAGCCAGAACGCCGCCCTGGTGCAACAGACCGCCAATGCCTCCCAGTCGCTGGTGGGACAGGCTCGCAAGCTCGAATCGACGCTGGAGCATTATCGCGTCGCGCCAACCGATGCCGAAGATAATTCAGGATTGACGCAATGGCGGCTCAACGCCGAGCGGGAGCGCCATGACGTGGAGCAGCTCGCGTAAGCGGGTATTACTGCGGAAGGCTCAAGAGTGTGATCGATCGGCCGATAAGAATCCGCAACGATCACATTTGGTCTGCCTCATGCCCGCCGGCAGATTACGGATGGGCATAACAATACCAGGGATGCTGCGATGCGAAACAATCGACCTGTGACCGACCATGAATTCGTGGTGCGCGACTCGGATTACCTGATCTCGCGAACCGATCTGAAAGGCCGCATCACCTACGCCAATCCGGCTTTCGTTAAGGTCAGCGGCTTCAGTCGGGAAGAACTGATCGGCGCGCCCCATAACATCGTTCGTCATCCCGATATGCCTCCTGCGGCGTTCGCCGACCTGTGGAAGACCCTCGAGAGGGGCGAAAACTGGTCCGGAGTGATCAAGAACCGCCGCAAGGATGGATCCCATTACTGGGTTCAGTCCACGATCACGCCCATCATCGAGGACGGCAAGGTTGCCGGTTACACCTCCGTGCGAACCCGGGTTGCCGACAAGCCGCGTCAACTGGCGGAAAAGCACTACCCGCAGCTGCTGGCCGGGCGCAAGCGAGGCGTTAGGCTCGATCGTGGCGAACTGAAGCCGCGGGGATTCGTTCCCGCGCTTCGTCGGCTCAGCCTGGGCTCTCTGAAAGGGCGGCTGATCTCGATGATGGCGCTGGCCTTGGTCGTGCTGGTCGTCAGTGGTGGCGTATCGATCTACGCACTGCATGAAGACGGACAGCGTCTGCAACGACTGACCACCAATGGCCTCGAGGATCTGGCCCGGCTGCAGAAGATCGATCAGTTGATGTCGAAAGGCCGCGACCTCGTCTCCAAGCCGGTCAGTAATCCGATGGCGTCAGACCTGGCTCCGATCAACGAGCAAGTCGATGCCCTCATCGACGAATTGAACGCTACCTGGAGCGCCTTTTACCAGGGCCGGCCGGTCAATCAGACTGAAGCGGCGGAAGCCTTTGCCGCCGATCTCGAGAGTTATCGGGACGACGGGCTGAAGGGAGTCATGGAGGCGCTCAATAGTGGTGACTTCTACCAATCCTACGTGGCTTACAACGATGTGCTGCAGGCCAACAGCGACAAGATCAGTAGCGACCTCAACGTCCTGGTCGAGGCGAAGCGCCAGAGTGGCGCGGCCATGGCCGTCAGCGCCGCCGAATCCCAGCGCACCACAATGATCATCCTGCTCTCGCTGCTGGTGGCAGGGGCCATCCTGTTGCTTATCGTGGGCATGACGACGATTCGAGCGACGCTAAAGCCGGTTCGCGAAGCGCTGGATTTCGCACTGCAGATCGCCTCGGGCAATCTGGGCGCGACGCTGCGGCAACGCAGCCACGATGAAATCGGGCGTTTGATCGGCGCACTCAACAGCATGCGCCAGAGCCTGGGGACGATCGTCGGCGACGTCAATTCGAACGTCGCCGTGGTGGCGCCGGCGACTCGCGATATCGCCAGTGGCAACGAAGATCTCTCCTCGCGTACCGAGCAGCAGGCGGCGTCACTGGCGGAGACCGCTACCAGCATGGAACAGATGACGGCGACCGTGAAACAGAACGCCGACAATGCCCGCCAGGCCAACCAACTCGCCAATGGCGCGACCGATACCGTGCGGCGGAGCGGCCAGGTCATGGGTGAGGTCGTCGGAACCATGGGACGGATCACCGACAGCTCGCGCAAGGTTGCCGATATCGTTGGAGTGATCGACTCGATCGCCTTTCAGACCAACATTCTGGCGTTGAACGCTTCGGTCGAGGCGGCGAGAGCTGGTGAGCAGGGCAGAGGGTTTGCAGTCGTGGCCGGCGAAGTACGGAACCTGGCCAGCCGTAGTGCTGATGCCGCAAAAGAGATTCGGAACCTTATCGACAGCTCCACCCAGGAGGTGGGGCATGGCGCGGATCTGGTGCGTCAGGCCGAGGGATCTATCGACGAAGTCGTCAACGCCGTGACCCGTGTCAACGACATCATCAGCGAGATTTCCGCGGCTTCGGAGGAGCAGACCAGCGGCATCGAGCAGATCAGTCAGGCCGTCGCGCAGATGGACGAAGTGACCCAGCAGAACGCGGAGCGCGTGCAAACGACCGCATCCTCCGCTGCAGAGCTACGCGCGAGTGTCGAGCACCTCACTCACTCGATCGCGGTCTTTCGTCTGGCGGGCAGCGGCGAGGAACGTGTGACACCGTCCGGCAATCCCGAACCCGGTGAGCACCACGAGACACAGCAGTTGGCGAGGCCCACCGAGGTTACCGCCAGGCTACCGGCCGCCGGTCGCCGTATCGTGACGGATGACAATGAGGAGTGGGAGGCATTTTGAAAACCGAGTCGGTCATGTTCTCAGCCCCCGGTACTGGCGACAGTGGTGGTGACAGAGCCGTGCGTTTTACTCGGGATCTCGATTTTACTCTGCGTGATTTCGAGCGGGTTCGGGATCTGATCTACCGCCGTGCCGGCATCGTCATGGCCGACAACAAGCGTGAAATGGTCTACAGCCGGTTGGCAAAGCGTCTGCGGCTGCATGGCATGACCCGCTTCGGTGACTATCTCGACAGGCTCGAGGCCCGTTCGGATTCCGAGGAGTGGGAGGCTTTCACCAATGCCCTGACCACCAACCTGACCGCCTTTTTTCGGGAGGCACACCATTTTCCGGTACTGGCCGAAGAGGTGCGTCGTCGCGGCCCCGGTATCAAGATCTGGTGTGCCGGCGCGTCGACCGGAGAGGAACCCTACTCGCTGGCGATGACGGTAAAGGAGACGCTGGGCGCTGCCGCCGGCCAGGTAAAAATCCTGGCAACCGATATCGATACCGAAGCGTTGAACACGGCGCGGGCTGGAGTGTATCCGCTGGAAACGGTGGAAAAGCTCGGTGAGGCCCGCTGTCGTCAGTTTTTTCAACGCGGCAGTGGAGCCCGTGCCGGCAAGGCCAGGGCGCGCCCCGAGCTGGCGGCGATGATCGATTTCAGGCCGCTCAATCTGGTCACCGGTGCCTGGTCGAGCAGTGGGCCGTTCGACATCATCTTCTGCCGCAATGTCATGATCTATTTCGACAAGGAGACCCAGACCGAGATTCTGCGCCGCTTTGCAGGCCAGTTGAAGCCGGATGGACTGCTGTTTGCGGGGCATTCGGAGAATTTCTCCTTTCTGAGCCAAGCTTTCCGTTTGAGGGGGCAGACCGTCTACACGTTGGCATCGCCGTCACCGCGAGCAATGCCGGGGATGCCTCGCGCTAAGGAGTGACGGTGAAACCGATAATCAAGGTGCTATGCGTCGACGATTCGGCGCTCATACGGGATTTGATGACCAAGATCATCGATGACCAGCCTGACATGACCGTGGTTGCCACGGCGCCCGACCCGCTCGTGGCTCGCGATCTGATCAAGCAACACAATCCCGACGTTTTGACGCTGGACGTCGAGATGCCTCGTATGGACGGGTTGGACTTCCTCGAGCGACTGATGCGGCTGCGGCCGATGCCGGTACTCATGGTCTCCTCCCTGACGAAGCGCGGTTCCGAAATTACTCTCAAGGCGCTGGAGCTTGGGGCGGTCGATTTCGTTGCCAAGCCGGAAGTCGGCATCCGGGAGGGCATGCTGGAATACGCAGGGATGATCGCCGACAAGATCCGGGCGGCCGCGCAGGCCAGGCCCCGGCGCCAGGATCGTCCGGCCGGGTCCGGCACGCCACGTGAAGTGCTGAAGGCGCCGATGCTCTCGAGCGAGAAGATCATCATCATCGGGGCGTCGACCGGTGGAACCGAGGCGATTCGCCAGGTCATCGAGCCGTTGCCGGCCAATAGCCCGGCAGTGCTGATCACCCAACACATGCCGGGCGGTTTTACCCGCTCTTTCGCTGAGAGGCTTGATCGCCTCTGCCGTGTGACCGTCAAGGAAGCTGAAGCCGGGGAGCGGGTCCTGCCGGGACATGTCTACATCGCCCCGGGGGACTGGCACATGCGCCTGAGCCGTTCGGGAGCCAACTACGTGATCGCGCTCGACGACGGCCCTCCCGTCAACCGGCACCGCCCGTCGGTCGATGTGCTGTTCCAGTCCGCGGCCGACTGCGCCGGTCGGAACGCGCTGGGCGTCATTCTCACGGGGATGGGGCGCGACGGGGCGGCGGGCCTGTTGAAAATGCGCGAGGCCGGTGCTCACACGGTGGCGCAGGACGAGGCGAGCTGCGTGGTGTTCGGTATGCCCAAGGAGGCCATTGCGCTGGGTGGCGCGACCGAGATCATTGGGCTGCCGGACATCGCGGGGCACCTGGTCCAGCAGATGCATGCAGCGGGGCGCGCGCAGCGGGTTTGAGCGGCACTTATAAAGCGAATGGGTCTGCTGCCGATAAATCCCAGCAGGTTCGCCAAACGATTCGATGAGGACAGACGATGGCTGACAAGAACATGAGCATTCTGGTGGTGGACGATTTTCCGACCATGCGTCGGATCGTCCGCAGTCTGCTCAAGGAACTCGGGTTCGAGAACGTGGATGAGGCCGAGGATGGTCAGGAAGCGCTGACCAAGCTTCGGGCCGGTGGTTTCGAGTTCGTCGTTTCCGACTGGAACATGCCCAATCTCGACGGCCTGGAGATGCTAAAGGAGATTCGCCAGGACCCGAAGCTGTCGTCGTTGCCGGTGTTGATGGTGACGGCCGAGGCCAAGAAAGAGAACATCATCGCGGCTGCCCAGGCGGGCGCCAACGGTTATGTCGTGAAACCGTTCACTGCCGCGACACTCGAAGAAAAGCTCAATAAAATTTTCGAAAAGCTGGGCAAATAACGCCTCGGGAGGGGAGACCATGAGTAGTGCCAATCCTCAAACCAGAGTTGCCGAAAGCGTAGCACCCGATGACCTGATCCATCGAATTGGTCACCTGACCCGCATGTTGCGTGAAAACATGCGGGAGCTGGGCCTCGACAAGGAAGTGGAAAAAGCGGCCCAGGCCATTCCCGACGCCCGCGACCGGCTCAGCTATGTCGCTTCTATGACCGAGCAGGCCGCTGAGCGCGCACTCAATGCCATCGATCATGCACAGCCTCTACAGAACGCGCTGGAGAGCGAGGCGGTCGCCCTCGACAAGCGCTGGGATGCCTGGTTTGCCGAACCCAAGGCGCTGGACGAAGCCAAGGCACTGGTCAAGGACACGCGCTCTTATCTGCAGGCCGTGCCGAAGCAGACCAGTGCCACCAATGCGCAGTTACTCGAGATCATGATGGCGCAGGATTTCCAGGATCTCACCGGACAGGTCATCAAGAGAATGATGGAGGTGATCCACGAGATCGAACAGCAGTTGCTCCAGGTACTGATCGACAACGCGCCCGAGGGATCCGAACGCCGTGAGCAGGCTGCGATGTCAACGTCACAGCAAGGGTCTCTACTGAACGGGCCGCAGGTCAATCCTCAAGCCGTCGATGTGGTCAGCAGTCAGGACCAGGTGGATGACCTGCTGGATAGCCTCGGATTCTGACGTCGACGACGAGCGTTGCCAAGAGTTTCATCCTTCCAGAATATTCTCCCCCCGGAATAGCAGGGCGTTCGCCCTGCTATTTCGCCCTTTGAACTGACTTCTCTCCAAGCAGAATAGCGCCCATTCATTCATCCCCGACCCGGGCGGAGTGCGCGCTTGGCCGAACAGAACGACAGTGATCAGGAAAAGACGGAACCGGCGACTCCCAGGCGAATAGAGAAAGCGCGCGAGGAAGGGCAGGTGGCGCGCTCTCGAGAACTGGCGACGTTCCTGTTGCTGGCTTGCGGCGTGTTCGGGCTCTGGGTCATGGGCAGCAACCTCTATGACGAACTGGGCATCGTCATGGAGCAGGCCTTTCTTTTCGATCACGGGCTGGCGTTCGACACGGCCCGCATGCTGAGCCATGTCTGGTCGCTGGGCGAACATACTCTGATCGCTTTGCTGCCGCTTTTCCTGCTGTTCACGGTGGCCGCGATCCTGGGCCCGACGATGTTGGGCGGCTGGTTGCTGTCGGCGAAATCGCTCAAGCCCCAATTGAGCAAGCTGAACCCGCTCAAGGGCCTGAAGAGAATGTTCTCGACCCAGGCGCTGGCGGAACTGGCCAAGGCCATCGCCAAGTCGGCCCTGGTCGGTGGCGTTAGCATGGTCTATCTGTGGACGCAGCGCGATACGCTGCTCGGCCTCATGGAGATGCCGATTCAGCAGGCGTTGGCGACGGCCATGAGGATGGCGGCGGTGGGGTGCGCGCTCATCGTTACCTCTCTGTTGCTGGTCATTCTGATCGACGTTCCCTATCAGATATGGAGCCATAACAAGAAATTGCGGATGAGTCGCGAGGACATTCGACAGGAGCACAAGGAGACGGAGGGGGATCCGCACGTCAAGGGACGGATCCGCTCGCAGCAGCAGGCCATGGCGAGACGGCGGATGATGAGCAAGGTGCCGACGGCTGACGTGATCGTGACCAACCCGACCCATTACGCGGTCGCGCTGAGCTACCAGCAGGATGCGATGTCCGCTCCCGTCATCATCGCCAAGGGCGCCGATCAAGTGGCTGCCAGAATTCGGGAGCTCGGCGACGAAAACCGTGTGCCGAGACTGGAAGCCCCACCTCTGGCTCGCGCGCTTTATCATCACGTCGATCTCGACCAGGAAATCCCGGGCGATCTTTATACCGCGGTGGCCGAAGTCCTGGCTTGGGCATTTCGCCTCAAGCAGGTCGAAAGCGATGGCGGAGAGGTGCCAACGGTCCCCCGCGACTTACCCGTGCCTCCAGCGCTCGACGATGCGGCGCCGGATTCATTCAAGGAGAGTGAATGAACGCACTCAGCCAGTGGTTCGGTCAGCGCAAGTGGCCGGCGGAAACGCAGTACAGGGTGCTCGCGGGCCCCGTACTGATCATCATGATATTGAGCATGATGATCTTGCCATTGCCGCCATTCGCGCTCGATCTATTCTTCACGTTCAATATCGCGCTGTCGATCATGGTATTGCTGGTCAGCATGTTCACCGAGAAGCCGCTGGACTTCGCAGCTTTCCCGGCGGTGCTGCTGTTCTCGACACTGCTGCGGCTGTCTTTAAACGTGGCCTCGACTCGCGTGGTCCTGATGGAAGGGCACCAGGGCGGTGATGCCGCAGGCAAAGTGATCGAGGCCTTCGGCGAGTTTCTGATCGGGGGCAACTTTGCCGTCGGTCTGGTGGTGTTCCTGATTCTCGTCGTCATCAATTTCATGGTCATCACCAAGGGCGCCGGACGTATCGCCGAAGTCGGCGCGCGCTTCACACTGGATTCCATGCCAGGCAAGCAGATGGCGATCGATGCCGACCTCAACGCCGGCCTCATCGGTGAGGAAGACGCGCGCAAACGCCGCACCGAGATCAATCAGGAATCGGAGTTCTACGGTTCCATGGATGGCGCAAGCAAATTCGTCCGCGGCGATGCCATGGCCGGGCTGTTGATCATGGTCATCAACCTGATCGGCGGATTGATGATCGGCGTCGCGCAGCATGGCCTGCCTTTCGGCGAGGCGGTAAAGACTTACACCCTGCTGACGGTGGGCGACGGGCTAGTTGCCCAGATTCCGGCGCTGGTGATCTCGACCGCGGCGGGTGTCACGGTGTCGCGCGTCAACACCGACCAGGATGTCGGCCAGCAGCTGTTGAGCCAGCTGTTCAACAATCCGCGAGTGATGTTTTTGGCGGCGGGCGTCATGGGGCTGCTTGGCTTGATCCCGGGGATGCCTAACGTCGTGTTCCTGCTGTTTGCCGTCGTGTTGGCGTCCCTGGGATGGTGGACATGGCGGCGGGAGCAGGTCCAGGCGGTCCGTGCGGTGGAAGAGAGAGCGCCACCGGCGGTGCAGGAGACCCCCGAGGCGAGCTGGGACGACGTGCAACTGGTTGATATCCTGGGGCTGGAGGTGGGTCATCGCCTGATTCCGCTGGTGGACCAGCGCCAGAAAGGGGAGCTGCTGGGGCGAATCAAGAGCGTGCGCAAGAAATTCGCTCAGGACGTGGGGTTCCTGCCATCGGTGGTGCATATCCGCGACAACCTGGAGCTGAACCCCAATGCCTACGTGATCACCCTCAAGGGGGTGGAAGTTGGACGGGCGGAGGCGTTTCCTGGCAAGTGGCTGGCCATCGATCCCGGCCAGGTTTCCGGTGCCATCGAGGGCAGCCGTACCCAGGATCCGGCGTTCGGACTGACGGCCTACTGGATCGAGACGGCGCAGCGCGAACGAGCCCAGATCTATGGCTATACCGTCGCGGATGCCAGCACGGTGATCGCGACTCACCTCAATCATCTGTTGCACGAGAATGCCGGCGACATGCTGGGCCGGGCCGAGGTCCAGCAACTGCTCGACAAGGTCGCCGAACACCAGAAGTCGCTGGTGGAAGACGTGGTGCCCAAGCTGCTGCCGCTGACGTCGCTCCAGCGCATTCTACAGAATCTGCTGGCCGAGGATGTGCCGATTCGGGACATGCACACGATTCTCGACGTGCTGGCGGAATACGCCCCGCAGCAGTCGGATGCCAACGAACTGACCGCCCTGGTGCGCGTCGCGCTGGGGCGGGCGATCACGCAGCAGTGGTTCCCGGGACGCGAGTCGATGCATGTCATGAGTCTCGAGCCCAGGCTGGAACAGGTGCTCACCCAGGCGCTCAACAATGGTGGCGCTCTCGAGCCGGGGCTGGCCGATACCCTGATGCAGCAGACCGCCGCCGCGGTGGAGCGGCAGCAGAGCCGCGACGAACCGACCGTGCTGGTCGTGCAGCATGGATTGCGCGCTTTGCTGTCACGTTTCCTGCGCCGTCAGATCAAGTCACTGGTGGTTCTCTCGCAAGCGGAAATCCCGGATGACCGTAACCTGCGGGTCACCACGACCATTGGCGCACCGCCATGAGCCTACGGCGCTCGCTCCCATTATGGCGAGTCGTGCTAAGCACGATCGTCGCATGGCCGTTCGCGTTGGCCTGGGCGGCCCAGGGAACCTGGGTTACCCCGTTGCCGAGCCAGACCGTGGTGGCGTCGGAGCGTCCTCTCGTCGGCGTTGCGATCCAGCCTCCGCCATCCATCGCGGGGGCGGAGATCGTTCGCGTCCGCTGGACTTTTCGCACCGATGTGCCCGCGCCGACACTAAAGGCCTGGCTATGCCAGGATGAGTTCTGTCTGCCGCTAGCCCGGCCCCGAGGGGAGACGCTGCAATTTTCGGGACGATCGGCCGCCGGCCGGTTTCGGCTGCGCTTCCAATGGCCGGCGGCCGGCCATGACACCGACAGGGCGATGATCTCCGGCGGTCAACTGATCATCGACTATCGTCAGTAGTGTCGACAAACAACCGAAATAGCCCCCGGAAAACAGGCAGTTTGCCGTCTTGGTTCGTCGGGCGCGCGGCATAATGATGTGATTGGGTCATGCGTTCCGGTGACCGTGAGTTTTTGCACGAGGCCATTCGATGTATACCGCACAAGGCAAAATCGATCAGCACGCATTGATTGAGCAGTATTTGCCGATGGTGAGGCGCCACGCGCTCTCCCTTCAAGTGCGCCTGCCCGCCAGCGTGGAGCTCGATGACCTCATTCAGGCGGGGATGCTGGGCCTGCTGGACGCCATGGGCCGTTACGACGATTCTCATGGTGCCAGCTTTTCGACTTACGCCAATCAGCGAATCCGCGGCGCGATGATCGATGAACTGCGCAGTCGTGACTGGATGCCGCGGAGCGTGCGTCGTAGCGCCCGCGCCTTGGATCAGGCGGTGCGAAGACTGGAGCAGCAACTCGGGCGCGCCCCCGAGGAGCGCGAGATAGCCCGAGAAATGGGGGTATCCCGTGACGAGTACCATCAGCTACTGACGGACACCAACAACGGTTTTCTGCTGGCGTATGACGAGAGCGATAGCGAAAACGGCGTGACGGCGGTTTCCGAGGGGGGTCCACCATCGCCGCTCGAGGCGCTGCTCGACGCGGATAACCGAGCCAACGTGATGGCGGCGATCGAGGCACTGCCGGAGCGCGAGAAGCTGCTGCTGGGGCTCTATTACCAAGAGGAACTCAACCTGAAGGAGATCGGCGCCGTACTCGGCGTCAGCGAATCCCGGGTCTGTCAACTGCACAGCCAGGCGGTATCGCGTCTGAGAAGCCGGCTCAATCCCTGACCGAGAAGATGGCGTGTTCGTCCCCCCATGGTTCTGCGAGGCCTATCGGCCCGAGTATGGTCCTGGCGACTATACCGGGCCGTTGCCATTCATCGTCCAGGCTCTTCAATCGAGCTGACCCGCTAATCGACGGCTGGCGTCGGGATCGGTGCCGTGCGAAGCCCTGCGGCGACCTGCCTCGCGACATCCTTCCACGCCGCGCCCAGTGCACGCACCAGCGCCGGGTAGCCGTCGTCGTCCAAGGGGCGGGTCACCTCGAAATGTCGTTGCATCACCAGCCGGTTACCGTCATGGAGCTGCCACTCCCCGGAGGCCAGGGCGCGGCCGTCGTAGCGCCCCTGAAACTGGTCGACGCTTAGCGATAGCCGCTGCGCGCCAGCCCCTCCCTGAGCCGCGCTGACCACCGTCATGCCCGACAGCTCGGTGGACAGCGACTGGCGCAACTGGCGTGTCAGCTGGTGCCCCAGCTCCTCCGCCCACAGGTTTTGATTGGCGGCGTTGAGCTCGATATCGCTGGTCTGCATCACGATACCCTCCTGATCGAGATAACTGGCCACCTCGACCGGATTGACCGTCAGTTGCCGCGAAGAGACCGACACCGTCGATGACGGCGGACTCTCGACTTCCGGCAGGGTGAAGCGGTTGGCCGGGGGGGATTGCGCGGCGCAACCCGCCATCGTCGCGGTCGCGATCGTCAGCAGGGTCGTGGCGCCGAACTGGCGCCAGCGGAGCATGAATGAGGCCATCATTGGGGAGCCCTCGGCACGGGGTCGGTTTGGACTTCACGATCGAAGATCAGCGCATTGGGCTGCTCGCGAAGGGTCTTGGCGACCGGCTGCAGATCGCGCATCAGGATTTCCAGCTGCTTGAGTGTGTCATTGAGCTGGCGATATCCGGAAGAGCCGGAAGAGAAGCCGTTCAGCGTGTTCTGCAACTCCTGAAGCGTATCGTTGAGACTCCCCGGCAGCTGCTGCGTCGCCGGGTCGGAGACGATGGCGTTGACCGACTCGGCGATCTGGCGCACCTCTTCCAGGGTCTGCTGGGAGGTCTGCATCGTCTGGTCCAGGCTGTCGAGAATCGGCTCGACCTGCAGACCGTTGAGCTTGTCGAGCAGGTTCGAGATCTTCTGTTCGATCTGCGCGAATCCTCCCGAAACGGTCGGGAATACGGGCTTGCCGTCGAACGTCATCGATTTGTAGGGCTCGGCGTCCTGGCTGAAATTGAGATCGACGAACAGTGCGCCGGTCAGCAGGTTGCCAGCCTTGAGCGTTGCCCGCAGACCGTATTTCTTGAACATGGTCTCGAAACGTTCCCGCACTTCCTGATCGTCGATATCGTCGTTGACGTCTTCGTTGCTCTCCAGACGCTGAGGTTCGATACGAATCAGTACCGGTATCGCGAACTGGGTCAGAGTGTCGGGCTGCGGCGCGGTGAAGTGCCAGGGAACGCTGACGACCGTACCTACGCGAACGCCGCGATACTCCACCGGCGCCCCCCGGCTGAGTCCACGAACGGTATCGTCGACCAGCAGGGCGTACTCGATGTACTGGTCGTAGGTCCCCTCGCGCGCGCTCTCTTCGTTGTTGTAGAGGGTGTAGGTCGCGTCCTGCTTGGCGGCATTACCGCGGGCGACATCCTCGGGCACGCCGAAGGTCACGCCCCCGCTGATCAGTGTCTCGAAAGAGTCCAGGTTGACGTTGACCCCCTCTGAATCCAGTTGCACGTCGATGCCGGAAGAGCTCCAGAAACGCGTGGTATCGGTCACCAGGCTGTCGTAGGGAGCCTGTATGAAGATCCGGTGGCGCATCTCCCGTTTCTCGGGATCGAAATCGGTACTCTCCACGCGGCCGACGGTATAGCCCTGGTAAGTGACCGGGTCGCCGGCACTGAGCGAATTGCCTACCTGACTCACCAGATTGATCCTCAGTCCAGGGGCATCGGGCGGCGCGACAGGCGGCTGTTCGAGCACGTCGAAGCTGTCCTGGGGTTCATCGCTCTTGCCTGGCGCGAGCTGGATGTAGGCGCCGGAGAGCACGGTATTCAGACCGCTGATGCCTTCGCGCCCGATGCGGGGCTTGACCACCCAGAAGCGGGTCTCGGTATTGAGCATTCGCGCCGCGTCGTTGGACATGCGGGCCGTCACCACGGTGTGGGACAGATCGTCGGAGAGGCGTACCGCCTCGACGTGTCCGACCTCGACGTTGCGCGTCTTGATCAAGGTCTTGCCGGCCTCGATGCCCTCGGCGTTCTCCATGTTCAGCGTGATCAACGGGCCTCGGCTGGAAATGTTGTCCCACACCATCCAGGCGCCGATCAGCGCCGCCAGCAGGGGCACTATCCAGATCGGCGAGAGCCGCGATTGCGACACTCGTTTGGCGCGTTGCATCGAATCAGGCATCGTCGGCTTCCTTGACAGGCGAATAGGGAGATTGGCGTTTGAGCGCGGCCGGCATGTGGGGCTGCATGTTGCGCGCGTCCCAGATCAGGCGTGGGTCGAAGCTGATGGCCGCCAGCATGGTGATGATGACCACGGCGGAAAAGGCGAGCGCTGCCGGCCCCGGGGTGATCGACAGCAGCGACCCGGCATGGACCAACGACACCAGAATGGCGACCACGAACACGTCGATCATCGACCAGCGGCCGATCAGTTCGGTGATCCGGTAGAGCGTCTGGCGCTTGTGCTTGAACTCGGATTCACCGCTGCGCCGGACCGTGATGCAGAGCCAGGCGAGCGCGAACACCTTGCCGATCGGTACCACCACACTGGCGGTGAAGATGATCAGCGCGATGGGCCAGTCGCCATGGCCGAGAAAGATCATCACGCCGCCGATGATGGTCGAAGGGGTCTCGTTGCCCAGCGACGTCGTGGTCATGATCGGGTAGAGATTGGCGGGGATATAGCACAGCGTCGCCGCGATCAGCAGCGCCCAGGTCTTCTGCAGGCTGTGGGGGCTTCGGAAACGTAGCGGCTCGCCACAGCGCTGGCAGCGCCCGCGCCCAAAATGGCCGAGGCGATTGACCAGCCCGCAGGTCGGGCAGCCGGTGAGCTTCTGTTCCGCGGCCGGCTGGCCCGGCCGACACCCCTCGGGTGCCAGGGGCTCGCCCACCAGCGAGAACCACATCCAGTCCGTGTCGATGGAGCGTGTGGTCAGCAGCAGCAGCAGGGCATAGACGCAGAACGCCCAGAACGACAGGCCCAGGTCGACGGACGCCATGCCGGCGATCTTGATCAGGCTGACGAGCGCGCCGATCACGAAGACGTCCGCCATCATCCACGGCCCCAGGTGGGAAAGCGCGCGGGCGATACGGTAACTCCGTGGCAGCGGGCGCCGCTGCAGGAGGCCGAAATGCAGCCAGATGACCGCGAGCAGATAGACAGCGGGCAGCACCACGATGGTCAGCAATACCAGCACGCCGACGAAAGGCTCGTTGAATCTGACGAGGCTGGCCGAGGTGTCGGTGAGTTGAATGGCGTTGCTAACGCCGCGCGCTTCGAAACTGATGAACGGAAAATAGAGCGACGCCGCCAGCGCGATCAAAGCGCTGATGGCGAATGCCAGGCTGCGCTCGGCGGGGCGAAAGTGGCGGTGGCTGAGCGTATGGCCACAGCGTGGACAACTGGCTCGCTGACCCCCATGCAAGGGCGGTAGCGCGACCAGCAGATCGCATTCATGGCAGGCGCGAAGACGGCGACGCGTCCGTCGAGGCGTCAGAAAGGTCGCCTTGTCGATGCTGGTGTCATCCTTGCCTGATGCCAAAGCCGTACCCGATACGAAAACTGAGTGGAAGGAGCGTCACGCTGCGTAAAGAGAGCATGTTACTGGAATACATACGTCCATGCATGTTTGCCGAATGCCCATCGAAGACGGTGGCGTCGCCGATGAAAAGTCACGATAGTTCAGCCGCTTGGATACTATAGTAGGCTAAGGCCGCTTTGCCGAAGAACGCCGGTGGCCGACATGACCGGACGACACCTTTTTTGCGAGCCTTCGGGCGCCAACCATGTGCTCGTGCCGCTGTCCCGATACCTGCCGGACGGGACGTACTCGATGAACATATAAAGGGAGATCCTAACGTGTGGATGGCGCTAGCGGCCATTGTGGCCGGACTCGTGGTACTGGTCTGGAGTGCCGATCGGTTCGTGGATGGTGCGGCGGCGACGGCCCGTCACCTGGGGCTTCCGCCGCTACTGATCGGCATGGTGGTGATCGGTTTCGGCACTTCCGCGCCCGAGCTGATGGTCTCGGCGCTGGCGGCCGTTCAGGGTAATCCTGGCCTGGCATTGGGCAACGCCTACGGCTCGAACATCACCAATATCGCCTTGATCGTGGGACTGGTGGCGCTGATCAGCCCGTTGACGGTGCACTCCCAGGTGGTTCGACAGGAGTTGCCGGTTCTCGGCGGCGTGACGCTGATATCGCTGTGGTGTCTGCATGATGGCGTGATCTCGCGCTTCGATGCGGTGCTCCTGCTGGCGCTGCTCTTCGGCTTCCTGGGCTACAGCATCTGGCGTTCACGGCGCTCGGAGGGCGACGCGTTGCAGGCCGATGTCGAGGCGGACGCGGCAGGCGAGTCCATGTCGCTGAAAAGCGGCGTGGTCTGGACGCTGGTCGGCCTGTTGATGCTGATCGTCAGTTCGCGCTTTCTGGTATGGGGCGCGGTCACGATCGCCGAAGCGTTCGGGGTGAGCGATCTGGTCATCGGGCTGACGGTGGTCGCCATCGGCACTTCGCTGCCGGAGCTGGCTTCCTCCATCAGCGCGGTGCGCAAGAACGAGCACGACCTGGTGATCGGCAACGTGGTGGGCTCCAACCTGTTCAACACGCTGGCGGTGGTCGGCCTGGCTGGCATGATACATCCCATCGACGTCGATCCCGACGTACTGGTCCGGGATTGGCCGGTGATGGCGGCGTTGACGCTGGTACTGCTGGTGTTCGGCATCGGCATCAAGGGGCAGGGACGTATCAATCGCCTGGAGGGCGCCGTGCTGCTGGCCAGTTTCGTGGCCTACACCGCATGGCTGGTCTATAGCGTGATCGGCATGCGCTAGGCGTGGGCGTGCCAGGGGGCCAGCCCACTCAGCGCTGCCTGGAGAGGCGCCAGATCGTCACAGCAAGCCGGCGCGTGGGACTGGTGGTCGATGCGTATGCGCTCGCGGTCGGGGAAGGAGGCTTCGAGATGCTCGATCCAGGGGCGTTGCTCCTCCCGCCAGTTGGCGAGCCACTGGCTGTCGACCTCGGCGGGAAGGCACTTGTTGATCACCACGGCGCCGACGTACAGGCCGTGGCTCTCGAGCAGCTCGCGGGTGCGCGCGGTTTCCAGTGCCGGCAGACGTTCCGGGTTGGCGACCAGGATCACCGCCGAGTGCGCAGGGCAGGTCAGGTGCTCGCGGGCGGCGGCGAGACGGCCGCGGCGGCGCATCAGCGTCTCCTGGATGGGGTCGTCGACCACCTCGCCGTCGCCCAGCCACGCCTTGTAGTCGCTGCGCACCTTGCGGCGGCGTTGCATCAACCCCTCCACCCAGGCGCCCATGATCTCGGGTAGCGCCAACAGGCGAACCGTGTGCCCGCCTGGCGCGGTGTCGAAGATCAGCCGGTCGTACGCCTCGCCGGTATCCAGCAGCAGGCCGACCAGGGCATCGAACAGGGCGGCTTCCTCGGTGCCGGGCGCGTGCCGCGCCAGGTCGAGCTGGCGAAACACGGTCGCGCTGCGCTCGCCGCTGACCAGGGGGCGCAGCGTAGCCTTGACCTGTTCCAGGTAGCGCTGGGTTTCGTGGTCGGGATCGAGTTCGACGACGTCGAGGCCGGGCTGCATGCGCGTGGGCCTCGGGCCTGGCGAGCGTCCGAACAGGTCGGCCAGGTTGTGGGCCGGGTCGGTGGAGACCAGTAGGGTTCGCCAGCCGGCCGCCGCGCAGCTCAGCGCATAGGCGGTGGCGCAACTGGTCTTGCCGACGCCGCCCTTGCCGCCGAAGAAAAGGCTCTTGGCCATGAGTGGTTCCTCGTGGGACATGCGCCCGCCTAGCAGCAGCGGAAGCCCGCCAGGGGCGAACGCGGCATGCCCTGGCGAGTGTGCCACTCGTGGAAGCGGTCGAGCATGTGCGGGTAGAGCTCCAGGGTCATGTCGCTGACGGGATTGGGAATCCCCATCATGTCGCAGAAGCACAGCAGCATGAAGAGGTCCTCCTCGTCCTGCAGTTCCCGGGCGATTTCGCGCCGGTGAGGCAGACTCAGCACCGCGTCGTACCCCTGGATCGCGCGGTGTAACCGCGATCTCCACAGGGCAATCGCGGAACCCTCGTCGTTATTGCGATTCATCGGAACTCAACGATGGCTGCCGTGTGGCGGTGTCGCCGTGGCGGAAGCTGCGCGATGCCTCGAGCAGAATCCACAGCGTGAACACCATGATCAGGCCACCGAAGATGAACAGCAGCCAGTTGCGGTCGGCATCGCCGAAGCCGGACCAGCTAAAAATCACCTGTTGACCCATGGCCCACAGTGTCATGATCAGCAGGAACAGCATGGGCGCCAGTGTGAAGATCACCGGGCGGCCCTGCCGTTTGAGCCACACCGAGACCAGCATCAGCGTAATGCCCGCCAGCAACTGGTTGCTGGTGCCGAACAGCGGCCACAGCAGGTAGCCGCCGGAGCCGAAGCCGTTGGGACCTTCCGGCAGGATGACCAGCGCGGCGCTGGTGATGACGGCGATGCTGGTCGCGACATGCTTGCGGGCGATGACCGGCATGCCGTACTCATTACCCAGCTCGGCGATGATGTAACGCATCAGGCGCACGGCGGTATCCAAGGTGGTGGCGGCGAAGCTCACCACGATCACCGCGATCAGCGTCGACCCCACGTGTTCGGGAATGCCGAGATTGCCGGCGAGCTGTCCCGCGCCCCGCACGAATGAACCCAAGCCGTTGGAGCCGGCCGCGGAAAAGCTCGAGTAGGTGGCGGTGAAGTCGGCGCCGGAGGTGAATAGGGTGCCCACCGCGATGATCGCGATCATCGCCAGCATGCCTTCGCCCAGGGCACCGCCATAGCCGATGAAGCGCGCGTCGGTCTCCTTGTCGAGCTGCTTGGACGTAGTGCCTGAGGCGACCAGGCCATGGAAGCCGGAGATCGCCCCGCAGGCAATGGTGATGAACAGCAGCGGATACCAGCTGATTTCCGCTTCGCCATTGACGCTGGGCGCGGTCATTTCCGGTGCCCCGAAGAGTAGCCCCAGATACAGCAGCGCCAGGCCGACCACCAATTGATGCGAATTGATGTAATCGCGCGGTTGCAGCAGTTTCCAGACGGGAAGCGTCGAGGCGATGTAGACGTACACCATCAACACCACGATCCAGATCAGAAAGGCCATCGAGGTGCCATTGAAGCCGCCGACGACCGGCGCGTCGGGACCACCGAACCAGCTCACGAGGTCGAACTGCAGCAGGGGGACTTCGCTGGCCACCAGCACTGCGCCATACATCACCGCCAGCGCGATCACCGATGGCAGCAGCATCGAGCCGGAATGGCGATAGACGCGATAGCCGATCCACACGGCAAGCGGAATCTGGATGAAGACCGACAGCACACTAGCCGGAAAGGTGATGAACAGCTTGGCGATGACCCAGGCGAAGACCGCGTTGACCATCAACACCAGAATCAAGATGATGAACAGGAACAGCAGTTTGGCGCGCTGTCCGATGAGCCGGTTGGCCAGCGTACCGATCGAGTGGCCCTTGTGGCGGTTGGAAATCACCAGCGCGCCGAAATCATGCACCCCGGCGGCGAACACCGTACCCAGCACGACCCACAGGATGGCCGGCAACCAGCCCCAGTAGATCGCGATGGCCGGCCCCACGATGGGCGCTGCCCCCGCCACCGAGGTGAAGTGGTGGCCCCAGAGAATCCACTTGTTGGTGGGAACGTAGTCGACGCCGTCGCGATAGGCATGCGCCGGCGTTTGAAAATCGACTTCGAGTCGGTAGATGCGTTCGGCGATGAACTTCGAGTAGAAGCGATAGCCCATCACGAAACACACGGCACCGAACAGGGCGATCCAGATAGCGTTCATGGGGGTTCCTTGACGGTTCTGGTGGGCGCAGCGGACCACGCCCACCTGCGTTGTTGTGGTGTGTCTACACTACCGAAGACGGATGGCGCGCTCCGTTAGACGAACGCATCAGGCGCGCGAAGGGCATGGCAAGACTCGAGACGTCCCGCCGGCATAGTAGGCGGGCGTTCAACGATGGGGCTGGCTATCGAAGCGCAGAGCGACCCTCAACGCAAACTGTCCGATCACGGCGGCCGCGGCCAGTACCATAGCCGCACCCAGGGCCGGGTTGTCGCCCAGTCCGGCTAGCGCCGTGCAGAGCGCGCCGATGCCCATCTGGGCGAATCCGTAAAGACCGGCGGCGGAGCCGACGACCTTGGGATTGATGCTCACCGCCAGCGTCAACGCGGTCGGCCCGGTCATTCCCACGCCGAAGGTAAATAGCAGCACCGAGACTTCGAGGGTGACGACCGAAGCCCAGCCGGCCAGCACGATCACCAGCATCGATATTCCCCCGGTCAGGCTGAGCAGGCTCGCCGCCAGCATCAATCGAACCAGACCGATGCGGTGGATCGTTCGGTTGGTGATGAAGTTGCCCAGCGAGATGCTCAGAATCAGCAGCGACAGGTAGTACGCCACGTGGCTCGCTGGCTTGCCCAACTGTTCGACGAAGATGAACGGCGCCGAAGCGACGAAGGCGAACATCGCCGTGGTGACGCAGCCGCCGCCGATCGCGTAACCGATAAAGGCGGGAGAGCGGAGCAGGGTGCGATATTCGTGGGCTAGATTGGGCAGGTTGATGCGACCGGTGGCTTGCGCCGTTTCCGGCATCAGTCTCCAGACGAACAGCAGGTTGCCGACGCCCATCAGACAGAGTGCCAGCAGCACGGTTCGCCAACCCAGCGTCGACGTCAGCAGGCTGCCGATCAGTGGCGCCATGGCCGGGCCGATGGCCACCACCAGATTGAGCACCGCCAGCCGCTGCACGGCCCGGTCCGGGGCCGCGGTATCGCGAATCATGGCGCGGCCCAGGGCCAGTCCGGCACAACCGCCGAAGGCCTGGAAGAACCGCGCCCCGATCAGCATCTCGACGCTCTGCGCTCGCCAGGCAACGACACCTGCGATGCTGTAGATGGCCATGCCGAGCATCAACGCCGGTCTTCTTCCCAGCGCGTCGGAGAGCGGGCCATAGAAGAGCTGGCCGAGCGCCAGGCCCAGTATGTAGAGGCTGATGGTCAACTGCATCCGGGTGCTGTCGGCGTGCAGTGCTTCCCCGGCGATTGGTAGTGCCGGCACGAAGATATGCATGGCCAGCGTGCCGGCCAACGTAATCATGACCAGCATCCATAACGCCGGTACGGCACGCGCCGTTGTCGTTTCGATAGGAGACGTCGATCGGGTAGTCGAGGAAGTAGGGTCAGTCACGAAGCGCCTCGTGAACAGAAGAGTGGAATTCAGGTGCGATCCAATAGCGGGATAGCCATTAGCCTGTATGTCATTCGAACCTTACGCGATCTGACTTTGTATGACCATTTGACCAAGGCCTGCCGCCGTGTGCGGCGACGAAAGGCTGTCCACAACGCCGTAATCGCACATTGTCAGGTTGGCATATTGTCGCAGGCCGCCTTCGGGTGCGGCTCCGCAAGTCCGGACGACGAGACGGGGCGGATGCCCGGGAACCCAAGTGGTTGGCGACTTTCGGCAGGATTGCCTAGGTTGTCTAGAGCGTCGGATGGAAAAGCGCGACAGAGGGCTGCGACAACCGGACACGGCGGCCCACGCGAGCGCCGAGCCTATGATATGAAGCATCGAACGGCTGCAATGGTCGGGCGAAAGACAAACAGCAGACAGTCAGCTGAGACAGCTGCCGTCGGGGCATGAGGGGAACCGCTGCCCTGGCGCTTGCGAGGAGTCAGTCATGGCGTTAGATCCTATCCTGTTATCACGATTGCAGTTCGCTTTCGTGGTCTCTTTTCACGCGATATTCCCCGTCTTCACGATCGGACTCGCCTCCTACGTGGCGGTGTTGCAGGGCCTCTACGTCGCGACCGGCAACTCGGTGTGGGATCGTCTGGGGCTGTTCTGGACCAAGATCTTCGCCGTCGTCTTCGGCATGGGCGTGGTTTCCGGCATCGTCATGGCCTTCCAGTTCGGCACCAACTGGAGCAATTTCTCCCAGTTCGCTTCGAACTTCATCGGGCCGATGCTGAGTTACGAGGTGATCACCGCGTTCTTCCTCGAGGCGGGCTTCCTCGGCGTGCTGCTGTTCGGCCGCCACCGTGTCTCGCCGTCGGTACACTTCTTCGCCGCGCTGATGGTCGCCATCGGCACGTTCATATCGGCATTCTGGATCCTGGCTACCAACAGCTGGATGCAGACGCCTCAGGGGTACGAGATCCGTGAGGGTGTCCTGCATGTTACCTCCTGGATGGAGGCGATCTTCACGCCGTCCTTCCCGTATCGCTTCGCTCACATGGCGTTGGCGGCGTTCCTGACCGGCGGCTTCGTGGTGTGCGGGGTCAGCGCCTGGTTCCTGCTGCGGCGGCGCGATGTCGAAGCGCACAAGCGCGCGCTCTCCATGACCATGTGGCTGCTGTTGATTCTGGCGCCGCTACAGGCCTTCGTGGGTGACGAGCACGGCCTCAACACACTCGAGCATCAGCCGATGAAGATCGCGGCCATGGAAGGGAACTGGGAGACCCAGTCCAACGTACCGTTGCTGCTGTTCGCGCTGCCGGACCGCGAACTTCAGGCCAACCGCGTCGAGATCGGCATCCCCAACGGTGCCAGTCTGATCCTGCGTCACGATCCGGACGGTGTGGTGCCGGGGCTCAAGGAGATTCCCGTCGAGCAGCAGCAGCCGGTCTGGATCGTCTTCTACAGCTTCCGTGTCATGGTTGCCCTGGGCGTCCTGATGATCGCGTTTGCCATTGCCGGACTGGTGCTGCGTCGCGGTGGTCGCCTCTATACCACGCGCTGGTTCCTGCACGGCCTGCAGGGGATGAGCCTGGCACCGTTCGTCGCGGTGCTGGCGGGATGGTTCGTGACCGAGATCGGTCGCTCGCCGTGGCTGGTCTACGGCGTGCTCTCCTACGCCGACGCTGTGACGCCCTCGCTCTCCGGCGGAATGGTGTTAGCGACGCTGATCGGCTATGTCGCTGTCTACGCGGTGATCTTCTGGGCCGGTATCTACTACCTGCTCAAGGTCGTGCGCCAGGGGCTGGACGAACTCGGTGCGGACGAGGAAGTCCACGATGCCGATCGCCCCATGCGTCCCTTGTCCGCCACCCACGTGCCGTTCGATGGCACCACCGCGTCATCCAGGAGCTAAGCCATGGAAATGTACGATCTGTCGCTGATCTGGGCCGTTATCATCGCTTTCGGCGTGATCATGTACGTGCTGATGGACGGGTTCGATCTGGGCCTGGGGATTCTGTTTCCGTTCGCCCCCGACGAAGACGCTCGCGACGTGATGATGAACTCCGTCGCACCGGTGTGGGACGGCAACGAGACCTGGCTGGTGCTCGGTGGTGCAGGTCTCATCGCCGCCTTCCCGCTGGTCTACACCATCTTGCTACCGGCGCTCTATCTCGGTGTGTTCCTGATGTTGGCAGGATTGATCTTCCGCGGCGTGGCGTTCGAGTTTCGCTTCAAGTCCAAGCGCACGCGGGGCTGGTGGAACGCGGCCTTCGCCGGCGGTTCCTTTGTTGCGGCGTTCGCCCAGGGCTGTGTGGTGGGGGCCTATATCCAGGGCTTCGAAACCGCGGATCGCGTCTACACCGGCGGGGCGTTCGATTGGTTGACACCGTTTTCGGTGCTCACCGGTATCGGGCTGGTGGTCGGCTACACCCTGCTGGGCGCTACCTGGCTGGTGCTCAAGTCCGAGGGGCATGTCCGCGAGTGGGCGCGCGGCTTGATTCCCAAGCTGCTGATCGGCGTGCTGGCGGTATTCGTCATCGTCAGCCTGTGGACGCCCTGGATCGATCCGGGTGTGTTCGACCGTTGGTTCGACCACCTGCAGGTGATCTGGCTGCTGCCTTTCGCTGCCTTGCTCTGCGCGGCGGGAATCTACTTCGCCACGCGCCGTCGTCGTGAAGGGCTGGCGTTCCTGTTGACGCTGGGTCTGTTCATCTTCACCTACCTCGGACTGCTGGTCAGCCGTTGGCCCTACGTGATTCCGCCCGACTACACACTCTGGGACGCGGCATCTGCGCCGGAATCGCAGTTCTTCATCCTGATCGGCGTGCTGTTCGTGGTGCCGATCGTGCTGACCTACACTGCGTGGTCCTACTGGGTCTTCCGCGGCAAGGTTCGCGTCGGTGAGGGCTACCATTGAGCGCCGCCAGGCGATCCACGAATCCGTCACGAGAGTGGTTGATGCAGCAGGCGGTCGGTGTTCGACCCTGGTATCGAGGTGCCGTCTGCTGTGGCCTGTTGGTGGGGGTTGCCACGCTGATCCAGATGGGGGCGCTGGCCTGGGTTGTCGATCGGGTGATCTCGGATGGTGCCTCGCTAGAGGCGGTGTTCGGTGGTGTCGCCATGATCGTCGTCGCCATTGCCGCCCGGGCGCTGGCGCAGTGGGGGCAGGAAGTCTGCGGCCAGGCTTGCGGGCTGCGGGTGAAGCAGCAGGTGCGTGCCCGTCTGCTGGCGCGTCTGCAGCAACTGGGGCCGGTGCGGCTGGCGTCGCGGCATAGCGCCGGTCTCGCCAGCCAGCTGGTGGATCAGGTCGAGTCGCTGGAGGGCTACTACGCCCGGTTTTTGCCCCAGGTGGTGCTGGCGGCGCTGATCCCCATGATCTATCTCGCCGTGGTGTTCTGGCTCAACTGGCTGGCGGCGATCTGGCTGTTGATCGCGGCACCGCTGATCCCGCTGTTCATGGCGCTGATAGGGATGGGCGCCCAGCGGCTCAACGAGGCGCAGTTCCAGGCGGTCACCCGACTCTCGGGGCATTTTCTCGACCGGGTGCGAGGCATCGCCACGCTGCAATTGTTCGGACTGGCCGAGCGCAGCGTCGAGGAGGTGAGCGAGGTCGCCCACGATTATCGCCGACGCAGCCTCAAGACACTGAGGGTGGCGTTCCTGTCGTCGGCGGTGCTCGAATTCTTCGCGGCGGTTTCCGTCGCGGTGGTCGCGATCTACATCGGCTTCGGCCTGCTGGGCTACATCCAGTATGGGCCCGCCGATCGGCTCGACCTGTTTAGCGGGTTGTTCATCCTGCTGCTGGCACCGGAGTTCTTCCAGCCACTGCGCACGCTCTCCCAGCATTACCACGACAGGGCTTCCGCTCTGGGGGCCGCCGAGGGGCTGGTGGCGCTGCTGGAGCCGGAAGCCGGTGAAGAAGGCGCGCCGGGGCGTGCGTACGATGAAACCGAGCCGGACGAGGCCCAGCGGCAGCGTCCCGGCGCGGTCGCCCTCGACGATGTCGAGCTGCGTCATCGCGGGCGTGAGCGAATCCTTGGGCCGCTGTCGCTGAAGGTCGACCCCGGCGAGGTCGTGGCGTTGATCGGTCCTTCCGGCAGTGGCAAGTCGAGCCTGCTGCAACTGATCGCGGGCTTCATAGCGCCCAGTGCGGGAAGGGTTCGGGTCACGTCAACGCCGGCGATCGCCTGGCTGGACCAGCGACCGCTGATCGTTCAGGGGACGCTGGCCGAGAACCTGCGGCTGGTGGCGCCTGGCGCCAGCGACGAGGCGTTGCGCGACGCCCTGGGGCAGGCGGGGCTGCAGGCGTGGCTCGCCTCGTCCCCGGCGGGGCTCGATACGCCACTGGGCGAGCGCGGCGCCGGGCTCTCCGGCGGTGAGGGGCAGCGGCTGGCGCTGGCGAGAGTTTTCCTTTCCCCCGCGAAGCTTGTACTGCTGGATGAACCGACGGCAGCCCTCGATCCCGAAACCGAACGCGAGGTCATCGCCGGCCTGACCCGGCTGGCTGCCAGCGGTCGTACCCTGGTCGTCGCCACCCACCATCCCGCGATCATGGCCATGGCCGGTCGCGTCCTCGCCATCAAGGGAGGCCGGCTGTCGACGGTCGAGCGCCCGGATGCTTCACGGGAGGCGTACTCATGAAGGCACTGCTGTCACTGCGACCATGGCTTGGCGTCCTGGCCGAGCGTCGCGGCCGTCTCCTGGTCGGCGCGCTGCTGATGCTCGCCACGCTGCTCAGCGCACTCGGGCTACTGTCGTTGTCCGGCTGGTTCATCACCGCCACGGCGATCGCGGCGGTCGGCGCAAGCGGTTATCTGGACGTCTTCACCCCGGGCAGCGGTATCCGGTTCTTCGCCGTCTCGCGCACCGCCAGTCGCTATCTGGAACGGCTCTACAACCACGACACGATATTGAGATTGCTGGCGGATCTTCGCGGGCGTGTGTTCGCCGGCCTGGTCACGCTGGATGCGCGTACGCTGGCACGTGCCCGTGCTTCCCAGTGGCTCAATCGACTGACGGCGGATATCGACACCCTCGACAATCTCTATCTGCGCCTGCTGGCACCGCCGCTGGTGGCACTGGTCAGTGTCCTGGCATTCGCCGCTTTCGCCGGCGCCTTCCTGCCCGTGGCCGGGCTTGCGCTGCTGGCCATTCTGCTGCCGCTGGGCCTGATCGCCACCGCCGGCTGTGGCTGGTGGGGTTGGCGTGCCAGCCACCGCCGGGTCGATCGGCAGGAACGGCTGCGAACCCGGGCCATCGAGCAGGTCGAGGGACTGGCCGAATTGACCAGTTATCGGGCGCTGGAGACGCATCGCGCGCTCTGGCGCCGCGAGGAGCAGGCGCTGCTCGACGACCAGCGTCGGCTCGGCCGGCGTACGGCGACCGGCAATCTCGTCGTCACCGTCGGCGTCCAACTGGCGACGCTGGTGGTTCTGCTGCTGGGGCTAGAGGCCTTTCGCGATGGCCAGGTCAGCGGGCCGGTGATGGTGATGCTGGCGCTGGGCACGCTGGCGGTCAGCGAGGGGCTCGGGAACCTGCCGATGGCGTTCACCCAGCTGGGCGCCACGGTGCGGGCCGCCGAGCGGCTCAATGCCCAGGCCGAGCTGAAGACGCCGCTGACCGGGGACCGGCTCATGGCCGGAGGTGCGGCGCCGTCACTGGTCTACCGGGATGTCGAGGTCACGCACGGGGCGAGAACCGTCTTCAGCGGCCTGAACCTGGTCATCGAGCCCGGTCGGCGAGTCGGCATCGTCGGCCCCTCGGGGATCGGCAAGTCGACATTGGCGCAGTTGGCGGTACGGGCGTTCGATCCCCAGGCGGGGCGGGTCGAATTCGCGCAGCAAGATGTCTCCCGGGTTTCGCCCGACTCGTTGAGGGCGCGAATCGGTTATCTCACCCAGCGCAGCGAGCTGTTCCACGACACCCTGGCCGCCAACCTGCGCATGGGGGACCCGGACGCCAGCGACGCCGAATTGTGGGCCGTGCTGGAAAGCGTCGAACTCGAGCCCTGGGCGCGGTCGCTGCCGGACGGCCTGGAAACCTGGGTCGGCGAGCAGGGACGGCAGCTCTCCGGCGGGCAGGCGCGCCGGGTGGCATTGGCGCGGGTGATGCTGCGCAACTCGCCGCTGGTGATCCTGGATGAACCTCTGAGCGGACTGGATGCCGAGACGGCGGCCTCGATCAAGTCGGCACTGGATGCGTGGCTGGCGGGACGCTCTGCGCTGCTGCTGGGCCACGATCCCCAGGCGTTGCCAACCTGCGACGACTGCTGGCGGTTGATGCCGGCCGAGGCGGGAAGGGTCGGAGAGCGTGGGTTGTCAAAAATGTAGACATTTTGCCAATAGTGTCGACATTGGTGATGGCGTTACTCTCACTATCTGATCGTCCGCGCCGTCGAAGCCGGGCGATTCCATCGATACCAGGAGCGCCAGCCATGTCCGGTTTCCAGTGGGACGACCCTTTTCTGTTCGACCAGCAGCTCGGCGACGAGGAGCGCCAGATTCAGCAACTGGCACGCGACTACTGCCAGGAGCGCCTGCAGCCGCGCGTGCTGGAGGCCTTCGAACGCGACCATTTCGACCGCGAGATCCTGCGCGAGATGGGCGGGCTCGGACTGCTGGGAGCCACGGTGGCCGAAGCCTATGGCGGGGCGGGCGCCAACCACGTGGCCTACGGTCTGATCGCGCGGGAGGTCGAGCGGGTCGACTCCGGCTACCGCTCCGCCATGAGCGTGCAGTCGTCGCTGGTGATGCACCCGATCGAGGCCTATGGCACCGAGGCGCAGAAGCAGCGCTACCTGCCCGAACTGGCGAGCGGCGAGATGGTGGGCTGTTTCGGGCTGACCGAGCCCAACGCGGGTTCCGACCCCGGCGGCATGCAGACGCGGGCCAGGAAGGTCGATGGCGGTTATCGTCTCAGCGGCCAGAAGATGTGGATCACCAACAGTCCCATCGCCGATGTCGCCGTGGTGTGGGCGAAATCCGATGCCCATGAAGGCAAGATCAAGGGGTTTCTGGTCGACCGCGGCGCCGAGGGCTTCTCCACGCCCACCATCCAGGCCAAGGCCTCGCTGCGCGCCTCGGTCACCGGCGAGATCGTGCTGGACGACGTGTTCGTGTCGGAGGAGGCGCTGCTGCCTGGCGCCTCCGGCCTGGGCGGGCCGTTCGGATGTCTCAACAAGGCCCGCTACGGGATCGGCTGGGGCACCATGGGTGCAGCGGAGTTCTGCTGGCACGCCGCGCGCCAGTACACCCTGGATCGGGAGCAGTTCGGCCGGCCGCTCGCCGCCACCCAACTGGTTCAGGTCAAGCTGGCCGACATGCAGACGGAGATCGCGCTGGGCCTCCAGGCGTGTCTGCGCGTCGGGCGCCTGCTGGACGCGGGCCAGGCGACCCCGGAAATGATCTCGCTGATCAAGCGCAATCATTGCGGCAAGGCGCTCGATATTGCCCGTATGTCGCGAGACATGCACGGCGGCAACGGCATCTCATTGGAGTTCGGCGTGATCCGCCACATGATCAATCTGGAGACGGTCAACACCTACGAGGGGACCCACGACGTCCATGCCCTGATCCTGGGGCGTGCCCAGACCGGTATCCAGGCGTTCGGGTGACGGCGATGAGTGAGATCTCCCGGCCGCTGGCCGGCCTCAAGGTGCTGGACCTCTCGAGGGTCCTTGCCGGCCCCTGGTGTACTCAGCAACTGGCGGATCTCGGCGCAGAGGTGATCAAGGTCGAGAGGCCGGGGCGGGGCGACGATACCCGCGCCTGGGGCCCGCCTTGGCTCGACGGCGTCGGCACAGGGGCGGAAACACGAGACTCGACGGAGTCGGGTGCCGGCACGGGGCCGGGTGCCGAGACAGGAAACTCGACGGAGTCGGGTACCGGCACGGGTTCGGGTGCCGGGATGAAACAGTCCGCCTACTTCCTGAGCGCCAACCGCGGCAAGCGCTCGGTCGCCGTCGACCTGTCCACCGCGAAGGGGCAGGAGCTGGTTCGGCGCCTGGCAATGAAGGCCGATGTCGTGATCGAGAACTTCAAGGTCGGCGGGCTGGCTGCCTACGGGCTCGACTACGCCAGCCTCCAGCCACTCAAGCCGGACCTGATCTACTGTTCGATCACCGGGTTCGGCCAGGACGGGCCCTATGCCGGCCGCGCCGGCTACGACTTCCTGATCCAGGGCATGGGCGGGCTGATGAGCCTGACCGGAGCGCCCGACGCGCAAGGCGGCGAGCCGACGAAGGTAGGCGTCGCGATCACCGATATCTTCACCGGGCTCTACGCCGCCAACGCGATCCTGGCGGCGCTGCGTCGCCGGGATGCGACCGGCGAGGGCGGCTACATCGACATGGCGCTGCTGGATGTCCAGGTCGGCGTACTCGCCAATCAGGCACTCAACTACCTCACCAGCGGCCAGACGCCGCAGCGCATGGGCAATGCGCATCCCAACATCGTGCCGTATCAGGCGTTCGCCGCCGCCGATGGTCATTTCATCGTGACCGTGGGCAACGACAGCCAGTTTCGCCATCTGTGCGAGGCGCTGGGCGAACCGGCGTGGGCGTGGGACCCGCGTTTCGCCACCAATGCCCAGCGGGTCGCCCATCGCGAGGCGTTGGTCGCGCTGTTGGAGAAGCGGTTGATCGCCCGGCCCCGCGACGAGTGGCTGGCGCTGCTGGAGGCCCACGGCGTGCCCTGCGGGCCCATCAATACGCTCGATCAGGTCTTCGACGACCCCCAGGTGCGGCATCGCGGCATGTGCCAGGAGAGCGTCATGGGGGATGGGCGCCGTGCCAGGCTGGTGGGCAACCCGATCACGCTGGATGGCTGTCGGATGACATCGTGGCAGTCGCCGCCGCGGCTGGGCGAGCATACGGCATGCGTCCTGAGCGAGTGGTTGGCGCTGGATGCCGAGGCGCTGGCGGATCTGCGTCGCGCTGGGGCGATTGTCTGATCGATGCCCCGGTTGCCGCTCTCTAGGGCCTGTTCACACCATACGCCTCGAGCCGCTCGCGGATGATCGGCACCGGCGTCATCAGGTGTTCGCGCATCATGCGGCTGGCGGCCGTGGCATCACGTGACAGGATCGTGTTCACCAGGGCCTGATGCTCGCAATGCTTGTCGGCCAGAGCCTGCGCCGAGAAGACGGTCCGACGTAGCCATAGATGGCGATAGCGCTGCGCCTGATCGAACAAAGCCGCCCGCGACTGCAGCAGCGGCAGGCAGTCGCAGCCGGCGACCATGGCGTCGTGAAGCGCCTGGTGTCGCTTGTCCCAGCGTTCGAGCATCTCCTCGCCGTCGTTGACCCGGTCGACCTTGGCCAGGGTATGCGCCCGGGCCAGGATCGAGGCCTCCCAGTCATCGTCGCCGCGCTCGATGGCCAGGCGTATCAGCAGGCCCTCGAGTTCGGCGCGAGCGTCGTAGATCGCGGCCAGTTCGGCCATCGACATCGGCGCCACGCGATAGCCACGCTGGCTGATCCCGGTGACCAGGCGTTCGCCGATCAGCCGGGTCAAGGCCTCCCGCAAGGGGCCGACGCCGGTGGCGTAGCTAGCCTTCAGCCGGCTCATCAGCAGCTTTTCCTGTGGTGCATAGACGCCGCGGATGATATCCGCCTTCAGGCGTCGGTAGACGTCGAGCGCGGTGGGGGATCGTTCGGAAGTTGCGGTCATCGCCAGGCCCTGTCGGCGTCGATACATGTCGGTTTCCCAATTCTGTCGATGTCGAAGGAAAATATCGACACCTATCCCGAGCCGATCGACATCCGACGAGAGGCGCATTGTGACCGTTGGCCATGCCGACCAGAATGAGCGTGAAACCTTCGACGCTGCCGTGCGTTCTTCCGGTGTCGTCATGCACTGGGTCCTTCGTGCATCGGCATCCGTCATGAAGCGAGGTTCGCCATGCCGTTCACCACGCCGCACCAGATCGAGCAGCACATCGCCAGGACCATGGCGTTCTACCACCCGCGCTGCATCGATCCCCAGGCGGGTTTCTACCACTATCTCACCGACGACGGATATCTCTATAACCGCCACCATCGACATCTCGTCTCCAGCGCCGGCTACGTGATCATCTACGCCCGCTCCGCGATGCATACCGGCGCGCCCGAGGCCCTCAAATGGGCACGCCACGGGCTGAAGTTCATCGAGGATAGGCACTACCAGACCCTTACCCAGGGGTTCGCCTGGACGCTGGATCATGGGAAGGCGGAAGACACCAACCACCACTGCTACGGGTTGGCCTGGGTCATGCTGGCCTACGCGATGGCGCTGAAGGCCGGGGTTTCCGAGGCACGAACCGGGCTCGATCGGGTCCGTGCCTTGATGGATCGAAGGTTCTTCGAGTCTCACACGCAGCTCTACGCCGCTGAAGCGGACGCGAACTGGCACCTGACGGGCTACCGTGGCCAGAGCGTCAATCAGCGGAGCTGCGAAGCGCTGATCGCGGCGTTCGATGCCACCGGTGAGGCTGCCTTTCTCGACCGGGCGCTGGGTATCGCCCGGACGCTATGGCGCCGGCTCGCCCCCATGGGCGATGGCTGGCTATGGGAGAACTACGATCGCGACTGGCATATCGATTTTGACTATCGCCGCGACCGCCCCGACGATCTCTTCCGGCCCTGGGGGTTCCAGATCGGTCATCAGACCGGGTGGGTCAGGCTGCTGCTGCGACTCCATCACCATCGTCCGGATGAGGCCTGGCTGCTCCCGACGGCGCGCCGGCTGTTCACCGAGGCAGTGGAAAAGGGGTGGGACGACAAGTATGGCGGCTTGATCTGCGGGGCGGATTTCAACCGCCTGCCTCTCAATCGGGACAAGGTCTACTGGGTCCAGGCCGAGAGCCTGGCCGCCGCCGCGATGCTCGGCGATCTGACCGGGGAGGCGCGCTACTGGCGCTGGTACGACAAGATCGCCAACTACTGCTGGCAGCACATGATCGATCACGAGCACGGTGGCTGGTATCGCATTCTGACCCCGGACAACCGACGCTACTCGCGGGAGAAGAGCCCGGCGCCCAAGACCGACTGCCACAATCTTTGCGCCTGCTACGACATCCTGCCGATCATGCAGCGACAGCACGGCGAGCGCGAGGCGGTATCATCGCTATGACTTCCCGCCTGACGACGGGGGCCCCGGTTCGGACTCGTCGGCCGGGGGGTCGGTCGATGACTCCTTCGCTGCTAGCAACGCCGCACGCTCGTCGTCGAGGCGATGGCGGATGTCGGTCCAGGCCGCAAAAGTGCTGAGATAGGCCTCGCCGGTCAGATGATCGAGGAAATCGCTCTTGCCCAGCATGTCCATCACCGGTCCCTTTACCTCGGCCAGGTGCAGGGTGACCTGAGAGTCCTTCAGGCGGGCGTTGATCGCCTCCAGGCTCTCCAGTGCCGAGGCGTCGATCAGGTTGACCGCCGAACAGATCAGCACCAGGTGCCTCATGTTGTCGCGGTCGGCGAGTAGCCCGTAGACGGTATCCTCCAGATACCGCGCGTTGGCGAAGTAGAGGCTTTCATCCACACGTAGCAGGGCGATCTCGTCATCGACTTCCGCCTCGTGGCGCTGGATGTTGCGAAAGTGCTCGGTGCCCGGAAGGCGCCCGACTTCCGCGGTATGGGGCCGGCTGGTGCGGTAGAGATAGAGTGCCAGTGAGACGCCGACGCCGGCCATGACACCAGCTTCCACCCCCTCGCCGAACGTCAGCACAATGGTGATCAGCATCGCGGCGAAGTCGCTTCGGGAGTAGTGCCAGGTCCGCTTGAGGCCGGGCAGGTCGACCAGCGTCATCGCCGACACGATGATACTAGCGGCCAGGGTGGCGATCGGCAGGTAGGCGATCAGTGACGTCAGGAACAGGATCACCAGCCCGACGCCGAACGCGGCGAATGCTCCGGCCGCCGGCGTGCGGGCGCCGGCGTCGAAATTGATCACCGTGCGCGACAGGCTGCCGGTCACCGGCATGCCGGAAGTGAAGGCCGCCGCCAGATTGGCGGTACCAAGGCCGACCAACTCCTGATCCGGGGAGATGCGCTCGCGTCGTCGCGCGGCCAGCATCTGCGCCAGCGACACCGACTCGATGAACCCGACCACGCTGATCAGAAACGCCGGCAGCAGCAGATCGCGCAGCAGGCCCGGCTCGAACGACGGCAGGCTCAGTGGCGGCAGACGTGCGGGAATGTCGCCGACTACCTTCACGCCATCGGCAGGGAGGTCCAGCGACCAAGAGGTCAGCGTGGTGATGGCGACGGCCATGACCGGACCCAGCCGCACGATGAAGGTGGCCTTTCCGGCGCTCAGCCCCATCTTCTGCAGCACGGGGCCTGCTCGTCGCATCACCAGCAGAAACGCCAGCGCCGACGCTCCCAGCACCAGCGTGGGCCAGTGGAGGCTCCCGAGATGACTCAGCAGGTGAGCGATCTGATCGATCAGCGTGAATCCCGAGCCGCCGATACCGATCAGGCTGGAGAATTGACTGGCGGCAATCAGCACGCCGGAAGCGGTGAGCAGGCCAGAGACCACTGGATGGCTGAGGAAATTGGCGAAGAATCCCAGCCGTAACAGGCCCATGATGGCCAGAATCAGGCCCGAAAGCATGGCAAGCGTCGTCGCGGCCTGGCCGTAGGCCGGTGTGCCGCTGTCGAACAAGGGCGAGAGGGCGGCGGCGGTCATCAGCGAGACGATCGCCATCGGGCCGACCGCCAGCGTGCGGCTGGTGCCGAAGATCGAATAGAGAATCAGCGGCAGCATGCTGGCGTAGAGACCGGTGATTGCCGGCAGTCCGGCGAGAATGGCGTAAGCAAGGGCCTGAGGGATCACCATCAGAGTGACGATGATGGATGCGACCAGATCCTCGTTGAGGAGGTGGCGGTTGT
Source organism: Salinicola corii (assembly GCF_008298015.1). Classification (GTDB taxonomy): domain Bacteria; phylum Pseudomonadota; class Gammaproteobacteria; order Pseudomonadales; family Halomonadaceae; genus Salinicola; species Salinicola corii. The sequence goes on from NZ_VTPX01000006.1 coordinate 215,357, forward strand.
AGTAGGGCGCCCAACTGATGATCGGGAAATAGCGTGCCAGATGGGCACGGACGTGGATCTGCTCTCGCGTATCGGTTCCCGTCAATCGGCGCCAAAGGCTCATCGTCTCGTCAGGCTCCCGGTAATAAGCTTATCGTTCAAGAGGATAATCAGGGCGGTAAATGGTGCGCGCACTCCGGATCGTGTGCAAGCCGAGATGAGTCAGACGGAAGCGTCGACCAGCCGCCCTTGGTTTTCAGCGAACGCCTCGGCGATTCGCACCATCTCCTCCGCCGGTATCTGGCGGATGATGTCTCCCGTGGCCCGATCGATGACCTGGGTAATGACTCGGCTATCGAATTCGCTCAATTCGAAATGCAGCCCGTATTGCGACATGACGCCGTTGAGCGAGTGAAGCTGATCGCTCAGATAGCCGATTCCCGGCGCCGATCCGTCGAGTGTGGACATGGAAGGCGCGATCGTGCTCGGCGGGGCCAGGCCCGCCTGGCTCATCAACGTTTCCAGTCTTTGACGGGGAGAGCCATCGGCACTCGGATTGAGAGAGAGCGAAGCCAGATCGATGGGGGTAGGCATGACCATCTTCCTCGAAGAGTCGACACGGAGAGTAGATGTCCAGGTTTCGTCATCGCTATCTGGACTCGGAGACAAGACATGGTGAGGCAAGGGAGGGAGGCACGGGACGAGAAGGGGCCGCCCGTCTGCCGCCGATATCGACAGTTCCCTGGAGCCATGCACCCTCGTGGCAGTGCAGGCGTGCCGTGGAAAGCTGACCTTCCTGACGGGCGCCCATTTCGATGACGACGCGATCCGATACTTCCATCTGGCCCGAACAGGTTCCCGCCAGATAGAGTTCGCGAGCCACGAGTCGCGGTGCCAATCGGGCGCCTGTGCCGACCACGACCCGTTGATCGTCGGCTGAGATGTTTCCCTCTACCTGACCTTCGATTCGAAGCGTCTCGCGCGTCTCGAGACGACCCTGCACGTTGACCGTTCGGCCGATCAGACTGCCGTCAATGGCACCGGATATCTCCTCAGGCGTCGCTTTGGTTGCGCGTGGGGCGGGAGCGGCATTCCCGAGTAACGGCTCGCTGCCCGGAGAAACGGTGTCAACCGGCGTCGCCGCGAGCGATCGTTGTCGCCTTGTCACCCGGCGATATCCATCCAGCAGCAGCAGGGCACAGCAGACGAGTCCGCCGAGCAGGAGCCATTCTGCCGAGTCCATAGATTTCATTCCCAAAGCGGTTCCAGCTCTCGTGTCGAACGGAGCGTTCGGCGATGATTGGGGCGGTATATGTCGATAGCTATCGGCGCTGAAAAGAAGAACTGAAGGCGCGAATGATCGGGGAGGTCCCGAAGCAAGGTAAAGATGCCTCGCCACGTGCCGATCTATCATCACATCGGTGGCCTTCTTTCAGACCCAGCTCGCCATCTCCCGACAGCGACAGAGACCTGCGACATGTTTCAGAAATCCAGCCAGAATCCTCGGCAGCCGGCAGCTTCGCCCCGCGGCGGCGACATTCCGGCGTCACCCGGCGGCAACCCCGTTCACACCCACGGCCTTTCTCGAATCGGGGGCAAGACGACCATCCAAGGCGATATCAGTGGTGAAGAGGACCTGCTCATCGAGGGGCGGATCCTGGGTGACGTCCTGTTTCGGAAGCATGGCGTCACCGTCGGCGCCGAGGGCGTCGTGGAAGGCCGGATGGTGGCCAGGGAGCTGACGGTGAGAGGTCGGGTGGATGGCACCCTGATCGCCGCCGAGAAGATCACCTTGAAAGCGGGGGCCGTCGTCAACGGCCAACTCCATTCTCCCGGCCTGGTACTGGAAGAGGGCGCGGCATTTCACGGCAACATCGACATGGAGCCGGAACAGAATGAGCTCAGGGACGCTTTCGATACCGGGGCGGCGCGCATCGACTCCACGGCTCCGGAGTCGGCTCGCCTCGGCGCGGAGCCGTCACTGGTCGCAGAGGCCGATATCTTCCCGGAGGACGACCGTAGCGCGCCCGTCCAGCGGAGTTGAGGCGAGAAATCAGAGGATACGTCGAATACGAGTGAGCGGAATGGCTCGTCAGTTCTTGATATTCGATTGAAACTGCAAATTATCATTTTGACGAAGAGTTCAACGGCTTACGGATGAGCGTGGATATTTTCGTCAACACGCAGACCCCCCGGCCGGCTTTACGGAGCCGGCCTTGGTTCGTCGGAATTCAATGCAGTTGGTCCCGCCAGAAATAATTTTATCGTTACTACGATGCCCCATATGCAACTTTGTTGTAATTATCCAGAATCCATGCCAAGTGTTTTCTTGGCAGCGAGTTAGGCTCGAGATCAAAGCGTGCCATCCTGCCCACGGTCTCGGTTGGCTCTGCCAATCTTTCGATCTCGTGGTAATAGTGCCGATCTGTATAGTCATCGAAAAGCACAATGGTTGGCTTCTCGATCATCAAGAAAGTCGTTATAAAGCACGCCCGCCGAAATCTGCCGTCGATCAGAACAACATCCGGGTGCACGAAGTCATCCTGATTCCATGCCTGAGTGGGATATCGATGGAAATTGCGCCATTTTGCATCATTTTTGGGTTTTGCCCAAAGACCAGTCTCGCCGACATCGATATGCATGATACTTGGACGCGACAAGAGATCGGCTGATTCGATATAGAGGTTCATGTTACGAGCCCAAGCGGCATCGTTCTCTACTGACGTGATGTGCTTGTTGGGCATTTTAGCAGCGATAATCGTGGAGCCGCCGCTTCCGTACTCAAGGATGACAGAGCTTTTCTGGTATATGTCGGTAATGTAGTTTTCTACTTCTGGAGGTAAGGTAACCTTGGGTTCAATCAGTTCCCTCCTGCTATCATTCTGTTGTTTTGAAATATCGCTATCAATTTTCGGAGAAGTATGAGCGTCCTCTCCGTGTGATTTGCGAGTAGCAGAGTCCCGATTGATGATTCCTTGGCTCTTGGCCTCCTGGAGAAGAGAAAAGTGTTTTGCGATCTGCGAGTGTAAAGAATTCAACAATATCCATGAGTCCGCCTGCTTGCGGAGCTTTTCTCTAGCATGGTCCTGACCACGAAGATATTCGTGAATCAACACCGGACCAGGATCATAAACCTGTTTGCGGGCAGGGTATCCTGCTTGAGTCAGTTTATATGAGATGTCCACGCCACCATGACCGAACAGTATATAGTCTCCCCATCCCCCCACTTCGAAGAATGCTTTTGCCAGGAATGAAGCATTACCTTCCAGCTCCGGGGGAGCCGGGTATGGCTTATCGGAAGGATAATAGTGACTGGGAGTGGTCGAGTCTGATCGCTGACGATAAACGCCTCGCAGTGAGACGATATCCCATTTTTCATGGGCTCTTATGTGGCTGCCAATGAAATCCGGTTCAGGAATACCATCATCATCGACAAAGAGAAGGATAGGTGCATCGCTGTACAGCGCGCCAATGTTGCGCGCTAGATAAGCACCTGCGTTTCCAGCTGTTTTTAGCCAAGTATCGACCCAAGGCTCTATTTCTCTGAATTCCTCGTCTGGGCAACCATTGTTGACAAAAATGATCTGAAGGCTGTTGCCTCCGTCCTCGCGAAGCTTTGAAATGTTTTGTACGATTTCCGGTTTGAACCGGTTCGCTATAACAATAGCTGCTATGTCGAATCGTTCTCGATGGCTTCGCACACTTTCCTGGGATAACCAATAATCATAGAGTGAACGCTTGTGCGTCCAATTTACTCTTGCAAGACGATTTTCTAGGGATGTTGCCCTTTCTCTGTCGCTGATACTGGTTTTTCTCTCCAGCAACGCATGGGTGAGAATAAAAAATGCAGCATTATTGCCTTTTTGCCACTCAAGCAGGCTTTTGCATTTTTCAATCAAATCATCGATAACGCTTGCGTCGAATCGATTTAGGTTGTTTGTCAAGTCGACTACGAAAGAGCCCTTTTGTTGATCCAGAGGGGCTTCTTCGCTTATTAACGAGAAAATATTGATGGGCGCGAGAGAAGCTCTTTTCTCGGTATCTGCCAACGCCCCACGATCATCGTCCTCGTTGCTGTTGTCATTGAATGACGACAACGAGGCCTTGAAATCTTCAATTCCATAAAAACGATAGGTAAGAAATGCCAGCTTCGTTTTTTGTGTCTCGGTTAAGGTGGATAGACGAGAGTCGCTTGGAATTAGTAGTGCATCAGCGCTGGTCAACTGGGACGCCCGAAAATCCGGGATCGATGATTTGTCCTGCTCACTGACAGCGTATGAAGCTGAATAAAAACGGTAGAATTGGAATCCGTTCGCGTTGGCCCATCGAGTCAGATCACCTAATTCTGTCTGCTTTTTATAAATTGGATTGAATCTTATCTGGACCTGTAGGACAAGAGCATCTGCTAGTGCCTGAGTGCCATGCTCAAGGATTTTTAGACTGTCATGTCGATCATCCAGCGCCAGCAAATCGATGCTTTCCAACCCTTCGATGCTGTCCAAGGAAACGCTGGCAATATCGAATGTCTCAAGACTGACGGTATCAGTGCTTTTCAAGGGCTCCAGGGTTGCAGGTTCTCCCCCCGCACCGTCGAGTATCACGGGGGTGGGGTGCCCATCGCCAAGGGTGGCCTGAGGCAAGTGCTGGAGTTCACCATACTGAGATAGCTCACTCGCATTGTCGAGTCCACAGGCGGGATCAAAGACCAGCAGTGCTACATGGCCAGTACCAAGTAATTCCTTGATGTCGCTGCGTTTTGCGATATTGCAGCCGTTATCCAAAATCGTGATCGCGCTATCCAGATCCCAATCGAACTCTTTGAGAAGCGATGCGGGCAGCCTCAAGGGCTCGGATTCATCTTCAAACCAGGCTTGGCCGCCTTTGTTGAAAGTCAGGGCTGCCGGTGCCTTGTCTTCACAGTAGCGTTGCCAGATGCCCCGCAAAGTTCTATGGAGGTGGCGACCAAATTTTGGTGCGTCGCAGATGGGCGACTGCTCGAGATAGGTGCGGAGCGCCGCTCGAATCACCGCCAGACTCGGCAGGTCCGAAGCGAGGTCGAGAACACGCTTGCGGTAGTCGTCCCAGTTGTCCGTCACCAATTCCGGCATGCCGGCGTTGCACAGATGGGTCGCGCTATGGCGGCCGGCGAAAGTGGGGCCGGTGTGGGTAACCACGGGAACGCCCATCAGCAGGGCTTCGCATGTGGTCAGGCCGCCGGAGTACGGCCAGGTGTCCAGCGCGATATCGACACGGTTGTAGCTCTCCAGTAGCTCCTTGTGTTGCGACGGGCCCTCCAGCAGGACTCTCGACCGCTCGACGCCGTGTTTTTCCAGCGTCGTGAGCACGCGCTCGCACACCTCGTCGCTGCTGTACTGACCACCTTTTAGGAATAGGCGGCTATCCGGCAGCTGTTGCAGGAGAGTTGCCCACTCGGCCAGCAGGGTGTCGTTGACCTTGGCGGGATTGTTGAAGCAGCCGAAGGTGATGTAGCCATTGCTGAGCGAGGGTAGTGCGGTAATGGCCGGCTTGTAGCTCGGTGGCTGATAACAGATATAGTCGTCCGGCAGGCGAATGAGCTTTTCGGTATAGAGGTGGTCGACGCCTGCCGGGGTTTCATGACTGTCACTCAGGAAGTAGTCGAACGCATCAATGCCCATGCTGCTGATCTGCATGCCGACCCATTTGACAATGATGGGGGCTGGCTTCGTGTCGACGGTCGGCAATCGGTTGAGACCGCCATGTCCGGCGAGCTCGATCAGAATGTCGATATCGTCTTCGAAGATTCTCTCGGCGAGTTGGCGATGATTCAAGTGATAGACGGGCTTCCACTCGCAGGCCTTCTTGATACGTTCGGCAATAGGATCATTGTCTCCGGCGTCTGTATCGGAATAGGCATGGAGTTCGATATCGTCCGGGAGCTGCTCGAGGGCGCTACTGATCATCCAGCCGACCGGATGGGCACGCAGGTTTCCGGACAGCAGGCCCACCCGTAATCGGCGATTGGGGGACGTATCCTTCTCACCGTGATCAAAAGTCTGGGGCGGCTTGAAACGCGTGCTCCACTTTTTCGACTTCTGAAGGATGCTCTCTGCCGAAGCTTCCGGATCATAGTGCTTGGTCAGGATCTCGTTGGAGTAGGCACCCGAATAGTCCGGTCTCAAGCGCAGGGCTTCTCGATAGTGCCACTCGGCCTTTCTGAAATCCGCCATATCCTTGTGGTAGTTACCGAGCGTGTTATGCACTGTAGGATCCTCAGGCCTCAATGCATAAAGACGATTCAGTGCCTCCAGCCCTTCCTTGAACTTGAAATGGAGCGAGAGGATCACACTGCGCATGGCCAGGACTTCTGCGGGAGAGTGGCCTAGCTCCTCGGCTTTCGACAGGGACTTTTCCGCCTCCGAATAGGATCCCATCTGGTAGAGCATATGACCCATGTTGAAATGGGCTTGGGCGTTGCCGGAATCGAGCTCGATACTGCGGGCTTGCAATGCCTGGGCCCGCTGCTTCTCTCCCGCCATGAAACAGGCTCGTGCCAGTGCCGTCAGCGTTAAAGGATCATCGGGATCGAGCGAATAAGCCCTCTCCAGTGTCTCTTTGGCCTCATCGGGGGCAATCTGCAACTGACAGTTGCCCAATGCTTTCCAGGCGAAAGCATCCTCGGGATAGTTCTGGACCAGTTTCTCGGCATCTGTCATGGCGAGTTTGTGCTTGCCCTGCCGATAGAGGTCCATGAACTGTTTCTGACGAGAGGCGGGGGCTTGAAGACTCTGGCTCATAAGAATCCGTATTCCGGTCTGGTGCTGACGAGGATTGGATCAGCTTCCCACACTCGGAGAGATTCGAAGCGACGAAGTGATGTCACTCCACGCCTTTTATCGTCGCGAACCGAAACGTAAAAAGGCCGGCATATTGCCGGCCTCGTTTACCGCCTGGGCGTGCTTACTGGAGCAGTGACAGAACGCTCTGCGGAGACTGGTTGGCCTGGGCCAGGACCGAGGTGCCGGCCTGCTGCAGGATGTTGGCGCGTGTCATGTTGGAGACTTCGACCGCATAGTCGGCGTCTTCGATGCGCGAACGTGCGGCAGACAGGTTGGTCGAGGTCGTGGTGATGTTGTCGATGGCGGTCTCGAAACGGTTCTGGACCGCACCGAGGTTGCTGCGCTCGTTGTCGACGTTGTTGAGCTTGTTGTCCAGAATGGACAGTGCACTGCTGGCGAGCACGTCGAAGCCGTTGGTGCTGACCGCGCGAGCCTCGCCGTTGACAGATGCTGCGGCTGCAGTAGCGGTGCTCGTGTACATGTTCCAGCCGCTGTTGCCGGTGCTGGAGGTGCCGGAAGCGCTTGCGCCGCCGATGGTGATGTTGATGGTCTCGCCGTCTTTGGCACCGACCTGGATGCTGAAGGAAGAGTCGCTGGCGCTGGTCTTGAACACGTTGGTCCCGTTGAAGGACGTCTGGGTCGTAACGCGGTTGATCTCCTCCAGGCGCTGGTTGACTTCCTTCTGGATGGAGTCGATGTCCTGGGCGCTGTTAGTACCGTTCTGAGCCTTTACGGTCAGTTCACGGATGCGCTGCAGGTTGTCGTTGATCTGATCCAGTGAGCCTTCGGCAGTCTGGGCCAGAGAGATGCCGTCGTTGGTGTTACGGCTGGCCTGGGTCAGGCCGGTGACGGTGGAGGTCATGCGGTTGGCGATGGCCTGGCCGGCAGCATCGTCCTTGGCGCTGTTGATGCGCAGGCCGGAGGAAAGACGCTCCATCGCGGTCTGAAGCTGGCCCTGAGACTTGTTCAGGTTGTTCTGACCGATCAGGGAAGTGATGTTGGTATTGATAACTGCCATGGTCGTATTCCTTTCTCGCTTTAGAGGGCAATTTGGGCCTGATCCGCTGCGCGATGGCAGATGGTGCCGGATCCTGCTGCAACGGCCCCGTGGCCGTTGACCCAGTTATCGGCGCTACCCGATGTCGCTTTAGCCCTGTTTGAGAAATTTTTGATGCACGTCATTCGGCGTCTGGTCGAAACGTCACCATGCAGAGCCGTGTGGTTGCGGGGAATGGGTGAATATGGGGAATCTGATGGCAAAAGCTAGAGAAACAAAATACTTCTTTATGTTACTTATGGTTGCCTAAGTGGCTGCGTAGGTCGTACTAGTAGAGCAAGCGGGTGGGCTGTGGGCGTGGCGGCCAGATCATTGGCTAGATGCCGATCCAGTGCGACCACGTGATATTTCCCCAACGCTTTTTGGTCGGCGATAGAGAGGCGGACACGTCCGCGGGGCTGCCATGGACGTTCCGGTGTTACGGTAAGAGCTATCCGTGACGACGCTAAACTGGATCATCACAGGGGACTATCGTCCACCAATGTCGGTTTGGTTGTGCCTTCGCTCGCGGACTTTTCGCGGGCCTTGGCCGCACCACATGCGGACATGGTGATTTCTCGAGCATCTTTCGATAGACTGGGTCCGTCCGTGTCAATGGCAAAACGCTGAATTTCCTGTCGGCAAATAGATACTTTTTTACGCTGACCAGAAGGCGGCGTTGCCTATGATATGTTTATTTATAGGATTTTTTGATAATTAACTATGTCGCGTACGATGAATGAACGTGAGAAACTTCGTAAGTTTCGTGAACTCGATGATGCTTTTGCCCAAGCACTTCGTGAATTGGATGGTGGCTCCCGACGCTCCGAACAGGCCTCCGAGGATCATAAACGTTCGGATTTCGAAGATCGCTTGCAAGGATTGATGAGAGAGTATGCGCTAAGTCAACGCTGTGTACATGAAATGTTGAGCACGCTGGTGGAGTATAAGAAAATATCGTGAAGCCTAATGTTTGGAATACAATGGTTTGAATCGGTTATTTCTTTGACATGAGTTTGCTTGTCTCTGCATGGTGCGAGCGGCGGCTGTCAAAAGTTTGGTGGAACGCTTTTACCATCAATTCAATTTCGCAGTGGAAAGGATTCCGCTCATGATATCCTTGATTAGCCTCGAGAGCCGGCTGGGGCTGGTGTTACTGTTATCATTGCCCCAGGTTTTCATCATTGAGGCCATGGGGATGTGGCTTCCTTTGGCTCTGGTCTCGGTGGCGCTGTTATTCCCCGAGTTAATACTCCATATGAAGGCCCTGGCCAAAGATAGAGCGGTTTTACTGCTAGTAGGGCTGGTAATGACGCAGTGCCTTTCTCTTGTCTGGTCGGTCGATAGAGCATTAGGGATAAAGGTCATTATCTATGAGGCTGTCTTCATCGTCGTTTTTTCAGCGACAAAGCTTTGCGACTGGAGAAAGCTCAAGAAGCAGCCGACTATGTGGGCTTTTATTTTCGGAAGCTTTCTTTTGGCGACCTTTGTTATCATTTGTAGAGCTTTTCCGGAATTAGAGAACGCGTTTTTGATATCCGAGTGGAGTGGGATTTTTATCAATCCCAACGTCCAGCATGGGTTGGCCGATGGCAGTATCCGGAACAATGCTCTCGATCCAGTAAAAGCCGGTGGGATATTTGTCAACGCTAACGTGGCCAGTTGCTACCTGGGTATGCTCTCCCTCTGTGCGTTGGCTTGTATCAGGCGTCCTCGGCTGGCTTGGGGCATCAGCCTTGTATTGCTTGTTGCCGTTTTTTCGACGGGATCGAAAACGGCGACGGTTATCTTGATCGGCCTGACCATCGTCTATCTGGTAGTCGCTTTCGTCCTAAAAAACATTTTGGCCGCCAGAATGGCTCTGGTGCTGGGAGTGATGGTGGCTTCGATGATGATGTTGTTCTACAGCCCGATTCCACAACAGTTCGTCGACAAGATTACGAGTCAGGAGACGGGCCAAGCTCCTACGTTACCCTCCGCGTCTCCGCCGCCTCCGGATGAACCGAGCCCGCGCGAGACATTGGATAATGCCGAGGATTCGATGAACAGCCGACTGCTGATATGGCAATACGGCTTGGAGGCGTTCGAAGAAAAACCTCTCATGGGTCAAGGGTACGGGGGGTGGCAGCAGGGGTTTTCCGGTTACGTCAAAAGACTGCGCGAGGAGGGGATCGAGTTGCGCGATGGCTTTCCTCCGCATAATACCTTTATCTATCTCTGGAGCCAAAGCGGGGCGCTGTCGGTTGTTTTTGCGGTTCTGTTGTTATGGCATTGGAGCGGGATCTCGCTTTCAGCGATCGGCAAAAATCGTGAAAGAGAACATGGCCTCAGGATGGCGCTGGCGTTGACGGGAGCATGGGTCTGGTTGACCGCGCATGGCATGGGGGATAACACCGGGCTCCTGGGCGATGCTCATCAGGTGACGCTACTGGCTTTCATCATTGCCGGGATCGACAATCTATCAGAAAGGAAGCGCGCTAGTGCAGCTTAAGCGAGTGGGTATATTTCGGAATCAATTGTTTAAATTTTCCGAACCTTTCATAACTCAGCAGGCACAGGCGTTAACTCATTTCGAACCGGTTTATATCGGCAGGAAGCTGTTGGGTAGAGCGCCGGAGGGTGCAAGGTATCTATCACTGGATCGCTCGCAGGGAACCGTCGCGCGGGGGCATCAAACGGTCAATGCACTGACTCGCTATCCGGGGGAATACGTTCGGCTGCTGAGGGATGGTCCGGTCGACATCATTCATGCCCACTTCGGCGTGGATGCCGTCTACGCGCTACCATTGGCTAGAAGGCTTGGCGTGCCGCTGGTCACCACGTTTCATGGGTTTGATGCCACGACCAACCGGAAAGGGCTCCTGACGTCGGGTTCTCCCGCGTGGTATCACTATCTGCTGTTTCGAAAGCAGCTGGCTCGGGGTGGCGACGTCTTTCTCTGCGTTTCGTCCTACATCCGAGAGCGTGTGCTGGCGCTGGGCTTTCCCGAGGAGAGGACGTTCGTCCACTACACGGGGATTGACTCGGCCCTGATACCTCCCAGGTTGCCCGTCGGCGGGACCAAAAAGATAGTTCATGTCGCAAGACTGGTGGAGAAGAAGGGCACGCGTTACCTCATTCTGGCATTCAAGGAGCTGCTTCGGGAAATGCCGGATTGCGAACTGGAAATCATCGGAGAGGGTCCTTTGGAGAAGGAGCTCAAGGATCTCGTCGACTCCTTGACGTTGAACGGGAAGGTCAATTTCCTGGGTTCGCTTCCACACGAGACCGTTCTCACGAGATTGACCGGTGCCTCGGTCCTTGCCTTGCCCAGTGTCCAGGCGGCAACCGGAGACATGGAAGGTCTCGGAATGGTGCTGCTCGAGGCGGCAGCAATGGGAATCCCCCTGGTCGGCACCCATCATGGTGGTATACCGGAAGTGATCGTTCACGGGGAGACGGGGTTTCTCGTTGAAGAAAAATCCGTTACGAATCTCAAGAAATACCTTCTAGAGCTAGTCGCGGACGATGACACCAATGTCCGCATGGGGCTGAATGCGAAGGTCATGATACAGAACAGGTTTGAAATGAATTGTCAGTCTAAAACTCTTGAAAGAATTTATGAATCAGTTCTAAAAGACGCGAGTTAAGACTGTGTTGGTTTTGGGTGCATCTTCTGGAGTGGGACCGCTGCCTTTTTACTGGTGATTTATGAGTTTTTCTAAGCTGCCGTTGTCGATCGTTCAAATTGTCAGGGATATAGGGCCTAGTGGAGGAATAAATGGTGTTGCCTACAATCTTGATATCCAGTTCAAGAGAAAAGGGGTGGAGGCTCAGGCGTTTACGCTCGGCAAAGTAAAAAAAGAGTCAATGGCTAAGTCGGTTTTTTTTAGTAAGATAAAATTGATGAAGGAGGTTGTTCAATTTACGGTTTTTGGTACGTTTCGGGCAAGAAAGCAGTTTTTGAAATCAAATGATCAATCTGTTGTTTTGTGCCATGCCGATGTTCTTTATGGTGACGTCTACGTAAACCATGGTCTCCACTTGGCCATGTTGAGGCGCTCAAAGAATAGGTTTAGGATTATTGTCAGAAATCCTTTTCATTTGTTTTTGCTGTTGAGGGAGTGGCTTCGTTTTTATTTTAATATCCATTCTGTCATTGTGTGCTTCAGCGATCGTGAAAAGCTTGAACTTCTTGAGGTTTATCCAAAAATAAAAAGTGAAGTGGCGGTTATACCCAACGGTATCGACTTGGATATTTATCGGCCTGGCCCGCCCCAGGATAATTGCAACCTGAGACTGAGTTTTGGACTGGGCTTGGAAGACCTTTGTCTGGTTTTTGTTGGACACGAGTTTGATAGGAAAGGGTTGAAATTTGTTATCGAAGCTTTGGCACTGTTGCCGAATCACGTCAAGCTTGTTGTGGTGGGAGGCGGGTCGCAGTCTAAAATAGAGCAATACAAAAAAATTGCGGAAAAGCTGGCTGTCGAGAATCGAGTCAAGTTTTTAGGGCAGAGATCGGATGTCGCTTCTTTGCTGAATATGTGTGACCTCTTTGTTCTGCCGTCTTTCTATGAGACTTGGGCGTTGGTTGGAGTTGAATCTATGGCTTGTGGCCTGCCGGTTTTGATGTGCCCTGTTGGGGGGATAACTGAATATTTGCACGATGGTCATAATGGATTTGAAATAACTCGAGATTCAAAAGACATAGCTGAAAAAGTAAAGCACTTTATCAACAATCCCTCTGCTATGAATAGCATGGGGGAAAAGGCAATATCGACGGCGAAAAAATACGCTTGGTCGAGCGTGGCTGATTCCTATATTGCTCTCTTTCGCAAGATTGGTTGCGACAAACGCAACAGAGCGAACCGAGAGTAAGATGAAATTTCCGTCGACCTATAACATGTCGGTTCGCGCTTGGTGGAAGGGGTACTGGGCATGATGAGAGCCATTGTTCAAGTCTTCAGCGGCAACCTTCTTTCAAAACTGTTGGGCGCGGTTCGTGAAGTCCTGACGGCAGCCTGTTTCGGAACCGGCGCGACGGCCGGTGCTTACCGGGTTGCTCAGACCGGAACGCTGGTCCCTGTCAACTTCTTCACCAGTGACAGCCTGAATGCCGCGTTCATCCCGCTCTACAAGCGTTATCTTGTCGAGTCCCCCGACAAGGCGATCGTCCTGCTCTGGGAAATTCTCGGGTTGTTCACGCTGTTGTCCGTCGCCATCGGCTACGGGTTGGCGGTACTGGCCCCCCTGTGGGTGGAGACGCTGGCGCCGGGGCTCGGTTCCGTCGCCATGACCACTGCCGTCGAGTTGCTGCGTGTCATGGCGTTGGGCGTGCCTTTCTATCTCTGGAGCATGATCTTCATCTTCCAGGCGATGGCCCATGACGACTTCGTGCCCATGGCGCTGCGGCCCTCCGTCCAGAACCTGGGCATGATCGCGGGGGTGCTGCTGGCCTATTTCACCGGTCACGTCAGCTGGTTGGCCTGGGGGTTCACCGCGAGTTACATGGGGCTCTTCGGCTGGAGCCTGTATCGGGCGGTCGTGACCCGCAGTCTTCGGTGGCCGGAGGCGTGGCAGCGGGGAGAGTTGCGCGAGGTCGCGCGGGCGTTCTGGCTCACTCTAAGGCCGCTCTTGCTGCTGCCCGTCATGCTTCAGGGCAATATCGTGACGGAGCGGGCCGTGGCGTCGATGATCAGCCTGACCGCCGTGGCGGCGATCGACTATTCGCGCTTCGTCACCGAGACGATCATCCTGCTCCTCGCCATGCCGATCGCCTACGTTGGCCTGTCGAGCTGGAGCGTGCTGGGGCGAGAGGCACTGGATCGACAACTCCGGCGAGTCACGATGCTGCTGTTGCTGGTCGCGGTGCCCGGCAGCCTGTTCCTTTACGACAATGCGGTTTCGATCGTGGATGTCGTCTACGCCCGGGGAGCGTTCGATGCGGTCTCGTCCACGACCACGGCGGCCATTCTGCAAGGCGCCGCGATCGGGCTTTGGGCCCAGGTGGTTGGCTACGTGCTGATCAAGGCGCTCAACGCCAAAATGCGCAATCGCCAGGTCCTGTGGATCATGGCGGCTGCGCTTTTCGGCAACGTGATGACCAATCTGCTGCTCTACCGATGGCTGGGCGCCTGGACCCTGGGGTTGGGAAACGCCGTGTACGGCCTGCTGCTGTTCCTCGGTACGGTCTGGGCCTGTGGTCTCGCGAAATCGATCCTGCGTTATTTGCCGATCCTGGCCGTCGCCTGTTGCGGATATCTCCTGTGCGGCCAGTGGATTCCGGCCCCCGACCATGAATTGTCGCGCCTTTTTTGCAACGCGCTGTTCGCTGCCATCTACTGGTCGATCATCGTCTTAGTGATACCTGCCTTCCGTCAGTGCATCGTCGATCTGATCAGGCAACGTCAAGTCAGGAGTTGAGTGGTCATGGAGAAGTTCGACATTGTGATGTTGTCGACAGCAGACTGGGACAATCCGTTCTGGACCAACAAGCAGCATGTCGCTCGAGAACTGGCCAGGCGTGGGCATCGGGTGTTCTACATCAATTCGCTGGGATTGCGCCAACCCAGTTTCAATCGCTCCGACATGAAGCGTATCGCCGCCAGGTTGAAGTCTTTCTTCTCACGGCCCAGGCAGGTCGAGGAGAACGTGATCGTCTGGTCGCCGATCGTCATACCGTTGCAGAGATTTTCTCTCGTGCGCCGCATCAACCGGCTGTCTCTGGGACTGATGATTCGTCTCCTGACGCGATGCCATGGATTTCGGAGCCCCGTGCTCTGGACATACAATCCGCTGACGCTGCGTCTGCTCGATGTTTCCCGATACCGATTTCTCATCTATCACTGTGTCGACGAGATCAAGGCGCAGCCGGATATGCCGGTCCTCATTCTCGAAGAGTCCGAGAAGAGACTGGTGGAGGCATCCGACGTGGTGTTCGTCACGGCGCCCAAGCTCTTCGAGACCCGGCAGCGGTGGAACGACAAGACGTGGTTCTTCCCCAACGTGGCCGACTATCGTCACTTCTCCCGGGCTAACGAGCCCTCGACGCCCGTTTCTCCCGTCGTGGCGCGCCTCGGCAGCCCGGTGATAGGTTTCGTCGGGGCGATCAGTGGTTACAAGGTGGATTTCCCGTTGCTCGAACATCTGGCGCTCTCCCGCCCGGACTACCAGATCGTCCTGGTGGGCAAGATCGGGGAGGGCGATCCCTATACGGACATCCGCCGCCTCGAAGCGCTTCCCAACGTTCACTTTCCGGGGCCGGCGGCCTATGCCGACCTGCCGGGCATACTCAAGGGATTCGATGTGGCGATCCTGCCCAGCCTGTTGAACGAATACACTGCCAATATGTTCCCGATGAAGTTCTTCGAGTACCTGGCTGCAGGAAAGCCGGTCGTCGCGACGAGGCTGGAAGCGCTGTCCGAGTTCCAGGAAATGGTCTTCATGGCTGGAGAGGAGGAAGATTTCGTACATCAGGTCGACCGCGCCCTCGAGGGAAACAGCGACGAGCGTATCGCGGCCCGTCAGCGATTGGCCCGCGAATATACCTACGAATCCAGGACTTCCAGCATGCTGGATCTTGTCAGGCATGAGATGACTGAAAAAGAGAGTTCCCAATGAAAGTTGCGCTGATATCGGACTGGCTCGTCTCGTACGCCGGTTCCGAGAAGGTCGAGGAAGCCATTCTGGGGCTATTTCCTCAAGCCGATGTCTTTACCTGTGTCTTCAATCGCGAGGCGTTCAAGGGAACCCGCTTCGAAAAAGCCCGGGTGACGGAGTCGTTCATCGCCCGATTGCCTGGCGCGCTGAAACATTATCAAAAGTATCTGCCGCTAATGCCCCTGGCCGTCGAGCAGTTCGATCTCTCCGCATACGATGTCGTGATATCGAGCTCGCATGCGGTGGCCAAAGGGGTTCTTACGGGGCCGGATCAACTTCATATCTGTTACTGCCATACACCTATTCGTTATGCATGGGATTTTCAGCACCAGTATCTGAACGAGTCGGGCATGGGACGCGGTCCGAAAGGGTGGCTCGCGCGCTATCTGCTGCACCGGTTTCGCATCTGGGACGTTCGCACGGCGCATGGCGTCGACCATTTCATCGCCAACTCCCGCTATATAGGCCGGCGGATCCGCAAGGTCTACGGCCGCGATGCCGATGTCATCTATCCGAATGTCGCCGTCAATGATTTTTCGCTGGTGCCCGAGAAGGAGTCTTTCTATCTGGCAGCGTCACGCCTGGTCCCCTACAAGCGCATCGACCTGGTGGTAGAGGCTTTTTCCCGGATGCCGGATCGCCAGCTCGTGGTGATCGGGGAGGGCGACCAGGAGGACAAGATTCGGCGAATGCTGACGCCCAATATCACTTTCCTCGGTCACCAGCCCTTTTCAGAACTTCGTGGCTACATGCAGCGCGCCAGGGCTTTCGTATTCGCCGCCGAAGAGGATTTCGGCATCATGCCGATCGAGGCCCAGGCCTGTGGCACGCCGGTGATTGCCTATGCTCGCGGTGGCGCGCTGGAAACCGTTCAGAATGGTAAGACGGGCTTCCACTTCGATCGCCAGACACCGGAATCAATCCGTGAAGCAGTCGAAAATTTCGAGACAAAAGGGGTATCATTCGGCGCCTCCGAAATCCGGCAGCATGCCGAGAGTTTTTCGCGTGAACGATTCGATCGGGAAATGGAGGCATTCGTTCTGGAGCGGTGGGACGCCTTGAGGATGAAACGGGGGTTCTAGGCTGGGCGGCCGAGGTTTGGCTGTCGGCCATGAGTCGCGGCGACGGACCGATGAGCGTTGTCTTTATCGGAGGCGTGAGGATTGGGAGAGGATGATGTCGCCTGCAGAGGAGAGGTCGCGGCCCCGAGGTCACGACTGGTTGATGGCCCTGCTGTCTCGCGGGGTAGATTTCTGTGCCGTGCTGCTGGCCGGGTGGGCCGCCTATGCGTGGCGATTCGAAAGTGTGGTCGTCCATTACGAGCGATACCAGTGGGCGCTCCTGGTGGGCGGTCTTATCCAGCTTTGGATGTTCCCGCTATTCGGGCTCTACCGGTCCTGGCGGGGGCGTCGCTGGCTGGCCATGGTCGCGAAGCTCGTCGCGGCCTATCTGGCCTGGGGCGCGGCAATTGCCGTGGTGATGTTCGCGTTTCAATTGTTCGACTACTCGCGTATCTGGCTGCTGGGATGGATGCTGCTGGCCCTCGCGCTTTCCACCAGCGCGCGCGGGATCGCTTATCCGTTGATCGCGAGCCTGCGCAAGCATGGCCGGAACCAGCGCAAGGTTTTATTGATCGGGGATGCTTTGTCGTGTCGCAACGCTTTCTACGCCCTGCGCCGGGATCCGGGGCAGGGATTCGATGTCGCTCGCGTTCTGGTCCTGGATTACGGTCTCGGGCGGCGGCTCAAGAAATACCAGGGAGTTGTCGATAACTATGAGTTCGGACGACGTATCACGGTCGAGGAGGACGAAGTCTGGGTGTGTCTGCCGCTTTCCCGCGGGAATGATGCGCATCGCATCATCGATGCGCTGGATACGGTCACTGCCAATATTCGCCTGATGCCGAACCTGTCGGATTTGCGCCTGATCAATCACAGCACGTCGGTCATCGCCGGGCAGCATCTCATCGATGTGTGCTGTTCGCCGATGACCGGGTGGCGGCGGATGAAGAAGCGGATCCTGGATGTGGTGCTGTCCAGTTTGATTCTGGTGGCGATCGCCCCCCTGCTCCTGATTCTGGCACTGGGGGTGCGGGTCAGCTCGAAAGGCCCGATCTTCTATCGGCAGGAGCGCGTCAGTTGGAACGGCCGACCGTTCTGGATGCTGAAGTTCCGCTCCATGCACGTCGATACCGAGCAGGCCGGTGTGGATTGGGGCGGTGCGAGGAACAAAGCGACGACACGTTTCGGGGCCTTCCTGAGGCGGACCAGCCTCGACGAACTGCCCCAGTTCATCAACGTGCTCCGCGGGGACATGTCCATCGTCGGCCCGCGACCGGAGCGCACGATCTTCGTCGAGCGCTTCAAGCACGAGATACCGGGCTACATGCAGAAGCACATGGTCAAGGCCGGCATCACCGGGTGGGCCCAGATCAACGGCTGGCGTGGAGACACGGATCTCAACAAGCGGATCGAGTACGATCTCTGGTATATCGAGAACTGGTCTCTGTGGCTCGATTTGAGAATCATTCTGCTGACGTTCTTCCGGGGGTTCACGAATCCCCACGCCTATTGAGGGCGGTTGGCTGGCACGATATCCGTGAATGTTCGTTTCGAGATAGGTGACTTGTGACGCCGCCCACGCGGCGTTTTCCGCTTTCAAGTGTGAAGCATGAGGGAAAGGCATGGGTTGGTACTGCCCTAGGGGTGTCTGGTGGTTCGGCTTTTCACTGCTGCTGGTCTATGCCGCCTTCGGGATCGCCGCACATTCGTTGAAGGACGTCATCGAACCTTACATGGCGTTTCTGGGACTGGCCGCGTTACTGGTTTACGGCGGTTGGCGGCGGAAGAGCGTGGCACTGGTCCTGCTGGTGGCGATCTGCGTGGTCCAGATCGTCAGCTGGTGGCTCGCCATCGCCGATCATCCGCAGTGGGCCAGGCCCAACCCCGATACGGAGAGGCTGGCGAAGCTGTTCATCTTCATTGCCATCGCCTGGTGGTTGAGAGGGAGCCTGCGCCATGTCTTCTGGGTCTGGGGTCTCGCCCTGGCGGCCTTCCTGTTGACGACGGTCGTTCTCCCCGAAGGGCGTGAGTCTTGGATCATCGGCTTGCAGGGGGAGCGCGTCGGGTTCGGGATCCAGAATAACCAGCACGCCTCGATGCTGTTTGGCGTCGCGCTGCTCGGGCTCTGTATCTTTGCCCGACGGTTCTGCTGGTCCGGCGGTTTTCGCCGGGGCCGCGCATGCGTCTGGTCCGGCATGATGCTGATGGTGCTGGTGGGTATCCTGTTCGGCCAGACTCGGGCCGTCTGGTTGGCGCTGTTCGTCTCCGCGATCGTCGCCTTGCTCGCGGTCGGGGTTTACGCCAAAAGACGCTATCATGTCCGCCTGCTCAACCGGATGACCGTGGGGATCGGCGCCGGTCTGTTTCTGGCAGCCGTGATCGTTACGGTGCTATTCGGTCATGTACTGACCGACCGGGTGTTGGCGGAAGATCAGATTATCGCGCAGTTGCTGTCGGGACGACTGGATACGTTGCCCTATTCCAGCATCGGCATTCGCGTTCACTCCTGGGTCGCGGCCACCCAGTGGATCGGCGAAAGGCCTTGGATCGGATGGGGCAGCAACGGGCGCGAACTGGTGATCGAGCACACGCCCTGGTTGCCGGAGTATGTGAAAACCCACTTTGGACATTTGCACAATTTCCTGCTGGAGACGCTGGTCAATTACGGCGTTCTGGGGCTCGCCTGCATGATCGGCCTGATGGCATGGGTCGGAACCATCACCTGGAGAGCCTGGTCCCGGGGCGACATGCCCAACGACGTGGCGCTGTTCGCGGTGGCGTTCTTCTGCTATTGGCTGATCGTCAATCAGTTCGAGTCCTATCTCTCGTTCTGGACCGGCATCTATGTCCACAATCTGATCGTGGCGGGGTTGGTCACGCTTTACTGGCGTTCACCCGCCGATCCGCGCCGCGTCGTCGAAAACCGATTACCATAGACCACAATCGCCAGACGGCGACCGCGACACGCACACGGGATCGCGATGTCGCGGCTCGCGCTTTTTTCATCCGATGGTTGAAGGGATAGCAATGCGAATCACGATTTTCGGTACCGGATATGTCGGCTTGGTCACCGGAGCCTGTCTGGCCGATGCCGGCCATGAAGTCATGTGCATGGATATCGATGCACAGAAGGTCGCCCGACTCAAGCAGGGCGAAATTCCGATTTACGAGCCCGGACTGGAAACGCTGGTTACCGAGAACGTCGGCCAGCAGCGGCTGCTGTTCACCACCGATGCCGCGGAAGCGGTCGCGTTCGGCACACTGCAGTTCATTGCCGTGGGCACGCCGCCGGATGAGGACGGTAGCGCCGACTTGCAGTACGTGCTGGCGGTGGCCAAGACCATCGGACAGCACATGGAGGACTACAAGGTCGTGGTCGACAAGTCCACGGTCCCTGTCGGTACGGCGGATCGGGTTCACGAGGCCATTGCCGGGGCCTTGGGCGAGCGCGGCGTGTCGCTCGACTTCGATGTCTGTTCGAACCCGGAGTTTCTGAAGGAGGGGGCCGCCATCGAGGATTTCACCCATGGCGCGCGCATCGTCGTGGGTACCGATTCGGAGCGGGTCAAAGCGCTGATGCGCGAGTGCTATGCGCCTTACAACCGGCGCGTCGAGAAATTGATGTTCATGGACGTGCGCAGCGCGGAACTGACCAAGTATGCCGCCAATGCGATGTTGGCGACCAAGATCAGTTTCATGAACGAGATCGCGAATCTCGCCGAGCGGCTGGGGGCGGATATCGAGCAGGTTCGCCGGGGCATCGGGAGCGACCCGCGAATCGGCTATCACTTCATCTACCCTGGTTGCGGTTATGGCGGCTCCTGCTTTCCGAAGGACGTCCAGGCGCTGGCGCGGACCGCCAGCCAGATCGGATACGATCCGCAGTTGCTCAATGCCGTCGAGGCGGTCAACGACCGCCAGAAATCGACCCTGTTCGAGAAGCTCGGCCAGGCGTTCGATGGCCAACTGGACGGCAAGACGGTGGCGGTCTGGGGGCTGGCGTTCAAACCCAATACCGACGACATGCGCGAAGCCCCGAGCCGCCACCTGATGGAAGCGCTCTGGGCCGCTGGCGCCAGGGTTCGGGCGTACGACCCGGAAGCCATGGAAGAGTGTCGACGCATTTACGGCGAGCGCGACGACCTGACGCTGGTCGGGGGGCGCGACGAAGCGCTGCAAGGGTCGGATGCGCTGGTGATCTGCACCGAGTGGAAATCCTTCCGGACGGTGGATTTCGCCCATCTGCACCGCACGCTGCGGACACCGGTCATCGTGGATGGTCGCAACCTGTTCGAACCCGATCAGGTTCGTGCCGCAGGCCTGCTCTATTTTGCGGTGGGCCGCGGCGATTCGCTACGTATCAGCGGCCGTCCGGCGCACTGAGCGCCCGACCATGCCCAGCCCGACAACCGAGCGCGAAGGAGAGACAAGGATGCTCATACCCGTGGTATTGGCCGGCGGTGCCGGCACGCGTCTGTGGCCGATGTCCCGCGCGAGTCACCCCAAACAGTTTCTGCCCATCAGCGGGCGTCGCAGCATGCTGGTGGAAACGCTGGCGCGGTTCGATTCACTGTCGCCCGCGGCGCCGATCGTCGTCTGCCAGGATGCCCATCGCTTCCTGGTGGCCGAGCAGCTGCGCGAGGCGGGCGTGACCGGCGATATCCTGCTCGAGCCGGCGCTGCGCAACACTGCACCGGCGATTGCCCTGGCGGCGTTGCAAGCCTTTGACCGGGACGAGAATGCGCTGATGCTGGTGTTGCCGGCCGATCACGCGGTGGCCGACCCGAAGGCGCTGATCGAGGCGATAGCGCCGGCGCGGGCGGCGGCGGAGCAGGGCCGGCTGGTGACGTTCGGCGTGTCGCCGACGCGGGCGGAGACCGGCTACGGCTATATCGAAGCCGCGGAGACTCCGAGCGCCGATAGCGCGGTGCCGATCCGGCGCTTCGTCGAGAAACCGGATGCGGAGACCGCGCAGTCCTATCTCGACAGCGGCCGCTACCTCTGGAACAGCGGCATGTTCCTGATGCGGGCGGACCGCTACCTGCAGGCCCTGGAGCGGCAGCGGTCGGCCATGCTCTCGGCTGTGAAATCGGCCTGGGAGGCGCGCCAGGTCGATCTCGATTTCCTCAGGGTGGGAGCGGAGGCCTTCAGTGCCTGCGAGGCCGAGTCGATCGATTATGCCGTGATGGAGGACGCCCCGGACGCCAGCGTGGTCGCGCTGGATGCTGGCTGGTCGGACGTCGGCTCCTGGCAGTCGCTATGGGAAATCTCCGCCCGGGACGAGGACGACAACGCGCTGCGTGGGGATGTGATCGTCGACGGCGTGAGCGGGAGCCTGATCCACAGCGAGAGCCGCCTGGTGGCTGCGATCGGCGTGAGTGACCTGATGATCGTCGAGACGCCGGATGCCGTGATGGTGGCGCATCGCGACGCCTCGCAGGCGGTCAAGCGCGTTGCCGAGACGCTCAAGCGCCAGAATCGCACCGAATGGGATCAGCACCGTCGCGTCCACCGGCCGTGGGGCAGTTACGACGGCGTGCACGCCGCGGAGCGATACCAGGTCAAGCAGATCAGCGTGCGGCCGGGCGGCCGGCTGTCGCTCCAGAAGCATTTCCATCGTGCCGAGCACTGGATCGTGGTGCGCGGTACGGCACGGGTGACGCGGGGCGAGGAGACCTTCCTGCTGGAGGAGAATCAGTCGACCTACATCCCGCTGGGCGTGGTCCATCGTCTCGAGAACCCTGGCAAGATCGAGCTGGAGCTGATCGAAGTCCAGAGCGGCAGCTACCTAGGCGAGGATGACATCGAGCGCTTCGACGACGTCTACCGCCGGGATTGAGCGGTGGCGCCGCCGTCGCCGGACACGACGACAGCGGCTGCCAGGCGGGTTACCGGGACAGACCGATCTGGCGCGAGATATCGCTGATCTGGGCGATCTGGTCGTTGACGAAGGCCGTGAAGGCCTCTCCATGCATCTCGAACGGCATCAGGCCGTTCTGCGTCATCACGCTCTTCCACTCGTCGCTGGCGTATAGCGTATCGATGGTGTCGACCCACCAGTCGTAGGCGTCGTCGGAAACCTCCGCCGGCATGTAGAAGCCGCGCCAGTTGGGGGCGATGGTGTCGATTCCCTGCTCGCGCGCCGTCGGCCACTCGTGCAGCTTGCCGGGCAGGCGCTCCTCGGAGAGGATCGCCAGGGGGCGCAGGTCGCCGGACTCGATGAAGCTGATCACTTCCGAAATGTCGCCGGTGAAGGCATCGACGTGGCCGCCCAGGGTCTGTGTCACCGCCTCGCCGCCGCCGTTGTAACCGAGATAGGGAATGCGCGCCAGGTCGTCGACGCCCGCGGCATCGGCCGCCATCAGCAGCTTGAGATGGTCCCAGCCGCCGGTGAAGGTCAGTGCCCGGGGGTTCTCCTTCAGCGCCTGCATGACGTCGGAGAGCGACTGATACGGCGAGTCGGCGGCGACGGCGATGACCCCGTAGTCCGCGCCCAGCGTCCCGATCCAGTTGACCATGCTGGCGCCCATCCCGGGAAACTGGCCGCGAGCCAGGCCGGTGGTGGTCACGGTGCTGGCGGCGACGATCAGGTTCTCTTGGCCGGCACGTTTCTGAACCACGTGAGAGAAGCCGACACCGCCACTGGCTCCTGGCATGTTGGTGGTCTGGACGTTGCCGTCCACCAGGTCCAGGTCGCCGAGCACCCGACCCACGGAGCGGCAGGTGAAATCCCAGCCGCCGCCGGGATTGGCGGGGGCGATGCAATCCACCTTTCCCGTCTGTTCGAACGCCTGGGTGGTGCTGGCGGCACTCCAGAGCAGGCCGCCCAGGATGAGCGTCCCGAGGTGAGGTTTGATCATGGCGCGTTCCTCTTGATCTTGTTATCGATCGTCGTCTGGTGATCGATCGGCAGGGATGAGTCCCGTCCCGCTGCCGTCCTCCGCCAACGGGCGGGCAGGGGCGACAGCAGACGCTAGAGGACTGTAGCGAGCGGCGGAGAGGGGAAAAATTGGTTTCTGGGCAAGCGAGGCTTCGCGCTTTTCGAAGGGTTTACACCTTGGTCGCAATGATCGCCGCGGCTCAGGTCGCCGCGGCTTCGCGCTCCCGGGTCTCCGCGCCGACCAGGTGGTCGACCATCTGGCGGGCGATCAGCGGCAGCGCCTCCAGGTCACGGACACCGATGACCAGTTCGCGCTCCGCCCACTCGTCGACCAGCGGCACTGTCGCCAGGGAGAGGCTCTCCCGATAGGCGGCGACGGCCCGGGCGGGCAGGATGCCGATCCCCATCCCGCGGTCGATCATGCGGCAGATACCCTCGAAGCTGCGCACCTGGATGCGCATCCGCAGTGGCCGTGACAGCCGCTGAGAATCCTGGTGCAGCAGGGCGTGGAGCGACGAGTCCTGTTCCAGTCCGATGAAGTCGTGATCCAGGGTCTCGGCGAAAGCCAGCCGTTGTCGGCTCGCCAGCGGATGGTCCCGCGCGGTGACCAGCACCAGCCGGTCCCGGCGGTAGGGCTGGATCGCAAGGCCCTCGGCGGGAATGTGCGCGGAGAAGATGCCGATGTCGGTGAGGCCGTCGCGAACGGCCGTGATGATCTCGTGACTCAGGCGCTCCTGCATGTCGATGCGGATCTGCGGGTAGCGCCAGGTGAAATCGCTCAGGTCGTCGGGCAGGAACTCGATGACCGCGGAGGTGTTGGCGTGCAGGCGCACGTGCCCCCGGATCCCCACGCTGTATTCGCTGAGGTCGGCGTTGAGATGGTCGAGGCTATCCAGCATGTGGCGGGCGTGATGGAGGAGCGCGTGCCCGGCGGGTGTCAGCTCGACGCCGCGCGGGCGTCGATAGAGCAGCGTGGTCGAGAGCTGCGCCTCGAGATCGCTGATGCGCTTGCTGACGGCCGCCAGCGCCAGGTGCTCGCGCTCGGCGGCGCGGGTCAGGCTCCGCAGGTCGGCGATGGCGACGAACAGCTTGAGCGTGGTGAAGTCGATTCGCTTCATGGTGGCGGCATCTGTGTGGCGACGAGGACCCGGCCACTCTATCGTTCGCGATGGACGAAGCCTAGCTTGACGATCGCCTAATTGTGGCGGCCCCGAGGCTGGGTCACGCTGCCGCTATCAATGAACGACCATGCCGGCAGCGACTCAAGAGAGGTGCTGCCGAACGTCACGAAGGAGAGCGATATGGCGGCCAGCGACGACGCGCAGGCGCTAGCGGGACTCAAGGTGGTGGAACTGGGCCAGTTGATCGCCGGGCCCTTCGCCAGCAAGCTGCTTGGCGAGTTCGGAGCGGACGTGGTCAAGATCGAGCCGCCTGGGACGGGTGATCCGCTGCGCAAGTGGCGGGTGCTCAAGGACGACACCTCGCTGTGGTGGCACGTCCAGACCCGCAACAAGCGCTCGCTGGCGCTGGACCTGCGCTCGGTGGAGGGGCAGGAGGTCGTGCGCCGGCTCATCGACGAGGCGGATATCGTGATCGAGAACTTTCGTCCCGGTACGCTGGAGAAGTGGGGGCTGGGCTGGGAGGCGCTGAGCGAACGCAACCCCGGCCTGATCATGGTGCGTATCTCCGGCTACGGGCAGACCGGCCCTTATCGCGATCGGCCGGGATTCGGCGTCATCGGCGAGGCGATGGGCGGGCTGCGCTACCTTTCGGGTCATCCCGATCAACCCTCGGTGCGCGTGGGGATCAGCATCGGCGATTCGCTGTCGGCGCTGTACGGCGTGATCGGCGCCTTGCTGGCACTGCAGGAGCGTCATCGCAGCGGCCAGGGGCAGTACATCGACGTTGCGCTCTACGAATCGGTATTCGCGATGATGGAGAGCCTGATCCCCGAATACGACAATGCCGGGGCGATTCGCGAACCCAGCGGCAGCGCCTTGCCGGGCATCACGCCCTCCAATGCCTATCCCTGCGCGTCGGACGATGGAGAGGGTGAGGAGTACGTGCTGATCGCCGGCAACGGCGACAGTATCTTCAAGCGCCTGATGGCGGCGATCGGCCGCCAGGATCTCGCCGACGATCCGCGTTTCGCCCACAACGACGGCCGCAGCCGGCACGCCGAGCTGATCGATGGCGCCATCGCGGACTGGACCCGCCGCCACCGGCGAGACTACGTGCTCGACGTGCTGGAGAGCGCTCACGTGCCGGTGGGCTATCCGTATACGGCCAAGGATATCGTCGCCGATCCGCACTACCTGGCCCGGGAGATGATCGAGACCATTCGTCTGGGTGATGGCGAATCGCTCAAGGTGCCCGGCGTGCTGCCCAAGCTGAGCCGCACGCCGGGACGAATCGAAGGTGGCGGCCCGGCGCTTGGGCAGCACACGCAGAATGTCCTCGACGAGCTGGGCATCGACCGCGAAACCCAGGCAAGAATGCGCGAAAGAGGAGTGATCTGATGACGGAAGCGAACACGCAAGCCCGCGTCGCCATCAATGATGTGGCGCCGCGAGACGGCCTTCAGATCGAATCGCGCTTCGTGCCGACGCAAGAGAAGATCCGGTTGATCGATGCGCTGTCTCGTACCGGGCTGGCGAAGATCGAGGCGACCTCGTTCACTTCGCCCAAGGCGATTCCCAGCCTGCGCGACGCCGAGGAAGTCATGCGCGGCATCGAGCGTGTATCGGGTGTCGACTATGTCGTGCTGGTGCCCAACGAGAAGGGCGCCGAACGCGCGCTGGCTTGCGGGGTCGACGAAATCAATCTGGTGCTGTCGGCCAGCGACAGTCATGGTCGCGCCAATCTGCGCATGACCGCGGAGCAATCGCTCGAGCGCTTCGCCAATATTCTCGAGATCACCAAGGGCAGCGGCGTGTTCGTCAACGCCTCGATCTCGACGGCGTTTGGCTGCCCGTTCGAGGGCGAGGTGCCATTCAAGCGGGTACTCTCGATCACCGAAAAGCTGCTGGCGCTGGGCGTGCAGGGAATCTCTCTCTGCGACACTACCGGCATGGCCAACCCGCGCCAGGTTGCCGATCTCTGCCGCGAGACGCTGAGCCGGTGGCCGTGGCTGCCGGTGACGATTCATCTGCACAATACGCGCGGCATGGGGTTGGCCAATGCGCTGGTAGCGTGGCAGAACGGCATTACCCGGTTCGACGCCTCGCTGGGTGGCCTGGGGGGCTGTCCGTACGCGCCCGGCGCCACCGGCAACGTGTGCAGCGAGGACCTGGTCCACATGTTCGAGCAGATGGGGGTGGGGACCGGGGTCGATCTCGACCGGCTGATCGCCGCAGCCGAGCTGCTGCCGGCGATGATCGGCCACGACGTGCCGGGCCAAGTGGTCAAGGCTGGCACGTCGGATCGCCGCTATCCGCTGCCGGAGACGGCCAACGGGTGAGCTTCGGCGGGGTCAGGCCGCTGTCGCGTCGCGCTGGTGCACTAGGCGGCCGTTGGCCCAGGTTGCTGCCACCGTGCGGTCGTCGCCCAGCATCATCATGGCAAACAGGCGCTCCGACAGGGTCGTGGCCTGGGACAGGCGGCGTGCCATCAACGGGGTGGATCGGGGATCGAGAACGGCGATATCCGCCTCGAACCCCGGCTGCAGGCTGCCGATCCTGTCGTCCAGATGCAGCGCCCGGGCGTTGCCCAGGGTGAGCCGATAGAACCCCTGCCAACCGGTCAGGGCCTGGCCGAGCAGGGCACCGACCTGATAGGCGCCCTGCAGGGTGCCGAGGCCGGAGAGCGAGGTGCCGCCGCCGACATCGCTGGCCAGCGACGTCATCAACCCCGCCTCCCGGCAGGCCAGGCGATCCATCAGTCCACTGCCGAGGAACAGGTTCGAGGTGGGGCAGAAGGCGATGTTGGCGCCTCCCTGCGCCAGTCGGCGGCGCTGCTCCCCGTTGAGGTGGATGCCGTGGGCGAAGGTGCTGCGCGGGCCGACGAGTCCATGGCGCTCGTAGACATCGAGATAGTCACGGCTTTCCGGAAACAGCTCGGCCACCCAGGCGATTTCGCCGCGATTTTCCGACAGGTGGGTCTGCAGGTAGAGATCGGGGGCGTTGCGTAGCACGCCGCCCACGGCGTCGAGCTGCTCGCGGGTGGAGGTCGGCGCGAAGCGCGGCGTCAGGGTGTAGTCGAGACGATCGCGGCCATGCCAGTCGGCGATCAGCCGCTCGCTGTCGCGGACGCCGCCCAGGGTGTCGTCGGTCAGGGCGTCGGGCGCATGGCGGTCCATCAGCACCTTGCCGGCGATCATGCGCAGCTGGCGGCTCTGGGCCGCCGCGAAGAAGCTGTCCACCGAGATTGGGTGCGACGAGCAGAACACCTGCGCGGTGGTGGTGCCGACCCGCAGCATCTCGTCGAGGAACCGCTCGGCGCCGGCCCGGGCGTGTTCGGCATCGGCGAACCGGCATTCGGCGGGAAAGGTGTAGTCGTTGAGCCAGTCGAGCAGCTCGCGGCCATAGGACGCCATGATGTCGAGCTGGACGTAGTGAACGTGGCTGTCGATGAAGCCCGGCATCATCAGCTTGTCGCGGTAGTCGACGATCTCGATGCCGGGCGGCAACCGATCGACCAGCGCGTCGAAAGGTTCGACGGCGTGGATGTGGCCGTCGACGATCCAGATCGCCCCATCCTCGAGATAGCGGGTGGCGCCGGCCAGCGGCACGGCGTCCTCGCCGGGATCGTCGAGACAGGTGAAGAGCGGGCCGCGAAGCAGGCGGTGGTCATTTTGCATGGTCATTCTCTGGCGGAACCTATCGAGTGAGCGTTGTCGATCGGATCGGTGGTGGAAAAGGCGTGGCGAAGTCGTTCCGGTGCCGCGCCCCGCCGATCCGGTGCGTCTTGCGGCTCGTGGCGATCGGCCAGCAGCTCGGCGGCCACGCTGATCGCGATCTCGCGGGGGCGCTTGCTGGCGGTGGAGACCAGGCCGATGGGGCAGCGAACCCGCGCCAGCGCGGCGTCATCGAATCCGGCGGCGGACAGGCGCGAGCGAAAACTGGCCCATTTGCTGCTCGAGCCGATCATGCCGATGGACCGCAATCCCTCGCCGCCCGAGTGGGTTCGCGATAATAGTGCCGCGATCAGATCGCGGTCCTGGGCGTGGTCGTGGGTCATCACCAGCACATGGCTGGCGAACGGGATGGCCGCCACGGCCTGGGCCACGCCTTCGGCATCCGCCGCCAGCGTCAGGGGCCGGACGCGGTCGGGATAGCGGTCGTGAGAGGCCTGAAGCGGGAATGCCCCGTCGCGGCTGTCGTACCAGTCGATGCGCCAGGGTAACGGCGCGAGCAGTTTCACCAGCGCCTGGCCGACATGCCCCGCGCCGAACAGCGTCAGGTGGCTTTCGGCGCCGGCGAAGACCTCGATCAGCACATGGACGAATCCGCCGCAGCACTGGCCGGAGCGCCCGCCCAATGGAAACGCTTCGAGGTAGGTGCCGGACGAGACGGGCGTCGTTGCCAGATGCTGGCGAGCGGTCTCGATCACCTGCTGTTCGAAGTGGCCGCCGCCCAGGGTGTCGATCACGTCTGCCGGCGTGACGACTAGCTTGGCGCCGGGCTCCCGCGGGGTCGAACCGGCAGCGCCGACGATGCTGGCAAGCACGTGGGGAACGGCGCACTCCTGCAGACGATGCAGCGCGGCGTGCCAGCTTTCGTGGCGATCGCGGGTTTCGAGAGAGCCGCCAGCGCTCATCGCGACGCTCCGACGTTCGCAGGCCCGGCTCGCAGCGCCTCGGCCGCCATCAGTACCCGCTCCGGCGTGGCGGGGGTATCCAGCGGCGGGCTGACCCGATAGCCGGTGAGGCTCGACAGCGCGTCGCGCAACGCCGACCAGACCGAGATACCCAGCATGAAGGGGGGTTCGCCCACGGCCTTGGAGCGATAGAGGCTGGCCTGGGAGTTGGGATGGCCTTCGAGCAGTTCGACGTTGAAGATCGGCGGCAGGTCGCCGAAGGTCGGGATCTTGTAGGTGGCGGGGCCATCCGTCAGCAGACGGCCGTCGTCGTTCCACTTCAGCTCTTCGCTGGTCAGCCAGCCCATGCCCTGAATGAAACCGCCCTCGACCTGACCCAGGTCGATCGCCGGATTGAGCGAATCACCGACGTCATGGAGGATGTCGACGCGCTCGACCCGGTATTCGCCGCTCAAGGTGTCGACACGCACTTCGCTGACCGACGCGCCGTAGGCAAAGTAGTAGAACGGCCGCCCCTGGCCGCTATCGCGATCGTAATGAATCAGCGGGGTGGAATAGAAACCGGTCGCCGACAGCGATACCCGGCCGAGATAGGCCGCCTGGATCAGTTCTCCCCACGACACCGCGGGCGTCACCGCGCCGATGTCGGAGACGAGCTTGCCGTTCTCGAGATGTAGCCCTTCGCGGTCGAATTGATAGTGCTCGGCGGCGAAATCGAGCAGGCGCTGACGGATCTGGGTAGCGGCATCGCGCGCGGCCATGCCGTTCAGGTCCGCGCCGCTGGAGGCCGCCGTGGGCGAGGTGTTGGGTACCTTGTCGGTGCGCGTGGCACTGATGCGCACCGATTCGAAATCGATGCCGAGTTCCCGGGCGACGACCTGGCACACCTTGGTGTGCAGGCCCTGGCCCATTTCGGTGCCACCGTGATTGATCATCACGCTGCCGTCGGTATAGACGTGGAGCAGGGCGCCGGCCTGGTTGAGGTGCTTGGCGGTGAACGAGATGCCGAACTTGACCGGCGTGAGCGCCAGCCCGCGCTTGATCACGGCACTCTGGCGGTTGAACGCACGAATCTCGTCCCGCCGCTGCCAGTAGTCGCTGCTGCGTTCCAGGCGCTCGATGATCTCCACCATCAGCGGATACTGGTCGACGTGCTGGCCGTAGTGAGTCGTGTCGCGACCGATGCGATAGAGGTTGCGCTTGCGCACGGTCAACGGATCTTCGCCAACGTGGCGGGCGATATCGTCCATCGCCTGCTCGACGATCATCATGCCTTGCGGGCCGCCGAAACCACGAAACGCCGTGTTCGAGGCCATATGGGTCCGGGCCCGATGGCCGGTTACCCTCGCGGCGCCCAGCGAGTAGGCGTTGTCGGCATGGAACATGGCGCGGTCGACCACCGCTTCGGAGAGATCCGGCGAGTGGCCGCAGTCGCCGATCAGCGTCATGTCCCCGCCGAGGATCACGCCCTCGTCGTCGAAGCCCAGGCGATAGCGATTGTGGAACGGGTGGCGTTTGCCCGTGGCACGAGTATCTTCCGCTCGTGGCAGACGTAGACGGATCGCTCGTCCGGTACGGCGTGCCAGTAGCGCGGCCATGCACGCCCACGGCGCGGCCTGGGTCTCCTTGCCGCCGAAGCCGCCACCCATGCGCCGGTTCTCCACCGTCACGGCATGAAACGGAATGTCGAGCACCTCGGCGACCAGCTTCTGGGTCTCGCTGGGATGCTGGTTGGAGGTGTAGACGGTGACGCCTTCGTCCTCGCCGGGCACGACCAGGCAGGCCTGACCCTCGAGGTAGAAATGCTCCTGGCCGCCGACGAACTGCTCCGCCTCAAGCACATGGGGCGCGTGCTCCAGCGCCTGCTGCCAGTCGCCGCTCATCTGCACGTGCGTCGGGCGCACGAACTCCCCGGCATCGGCGGCGGCAACCGGATCGAATCGGGGCGGCAGCGGCGCGATCTCGACGACTGCGGCTTTCACGGCGCGGCGTGCCTCGAGATAGCTGGTGGCGGCAATGGCGAACAGCGGCTGTCCCACATAGCTCACCTCCTCGTCGGCTAACATGGGGTCGCCGGGGAAGACGGGGCCGATATCGCGATGTCCGGGGATATGCTGTGCCGTGATCACATCGATGACGCCAGGCATTTCCATCACCGCGCCGAGATCGAGTCGCGTTATTCGCCCGTGGGCCACGTCGCTGAGGCCCACCATGGCGTGCAGGGCGCCGTGGGGCGCCGGCAGGTCGTCGATGTATCGAGCGCGCCCGGTGACATGTTTGATGGCGCTTTCGTGGGCCTGGGCGTGGCGGGAGTTTTCTCGCGCGGGACGTGGCGTGACGGTATCGCGTGCTACCGGTTCGTCGCCTTCGAGGCGGCCGAACGCTTCGCCAGTGCCCGTCGATTCGGACTCGATTCGAAGTGCCAGCAAGGGTTCGCTCATGGCCGCTTCCTGCGACTGGTCTGTTTCGGCCGTGGTTTCGGCGGTGGCACGCGAAGTATTGAAGACCCGCTTAGTGAGCGTACGCATCGAGAATTACCTCCTGCGCCGGATCGTTGGAACCGGTATCAACGAGTGTCAGTCGCCAGCGCTCGAGCAGATTGACCGCGGCAGTCAGCCGGTAGTCGCGGGAGCCCCGTGCATCGCTCATCGGCGTGAGCGAGTCGTGAAGCGCCTGCCTGGCGGTCCTGAAGGTTGCCTGATCGGGTTTCCTGCCTTCAAGCGCGGCCTCGACGGCCTCGACCCGCAGTGGAATCGCTGCCATGCCGCCGTAAGCGACGCGCACGTCCGACAGCACGCCATCTTTCCGTCGCCAGCGAAACGCTCCCAGCAATGTTGAGATATCATCTTCGCGCCGTTTGGACAGCTTCCATACGCGCTGCTCGAAGTTGGCCTGCGGCTTGGGTAGATAGATGGCGGCCACGCATTCGCCCGGCTCGAGCGCGGTCTTCTTGTAATCCAGGAAGAATGATGCGAGCGGCAATTCACGCATTCCCTGCGGACCAGCCAGCCGCAGCCTGGCATCCAGCGTCAGCAGCACGGGCGGGGTGTCGCCGATAGGCGAGGCGTTGGCGATATTGCCGCCCACGGTGCCTCGGTTACGGATCTGGGCCGAGCCCAGCCGGGTCAGCAGATGCGCGAACGCCGGGTAGTGCTCGACCAACAGCGGCTCCCACTCTCGATAGCTCACAGCCGCACCGATCCACCAGCCATCGGCTGTCTCCTCTATTTGACGCAGTTCCCGCACCTGGCGCAGGTCGATCAGCATTTCGAACGGTTCGAGCCGCTGGGTGGCCTCGAGCCAGAGATCGGTGGCGCCAGCGACCAGTCGGGCCTCGGGATGGCGCTGCATGGCGGCGGTGAGTTCGGCGAGTGTCGTCGGCGTCAGATAGCCGCTCTGGCCCTCGGAGGCCACTGTCGGGGAGAGTTCGCGAACCGCCCTCTCGAGGGTAGGATCATCGGCCCAGGGGGGACGGGTGTCGGCATGTTCACTCATGCTCAAGGCGGCATCTCGAATAGGGCGGTAGCCAGTACAGCGGCACAGATTGCCGCCCAGTGCTGCCTCGAGTCGATGGTCATCGAGGGGCATGCCGGGGGCCGAACGCTGCTGCTCGTGCATCACGAACAGCGACATCACGATGCCGGGCGTGCAGAATCCGCATTGGCTGCCGTGGCACGCCACCATCGACGACTGCGCCGGATGCAGCGCATCGCCCCGGGCGAGGCCTTCGACGGTGATGAGATGCGCTCCCTGAAGCTGATGCGCCGGCGTGATGCAGGCGTTGGCGGTGCGGTAAGTGAGCGACTGTTGCCCGTCTTCCGGGGAAGCGATGGCAACGGTGCAGGCGCCGCAGTCGCCGGAAGCACAGCCTTCTTTGGTGCCGTGTCGTGCCAGCGGCCCGCGCAGTAGCTCGAGCACGCTCGTCTCGGGTTCGGTCGCCACGCGCTGACGTTGGCCGTTGAGAAAGAATTCGATCATCGGTGACCTGCCATTGTCATTGTGAGGGTCGCCCGTTCATGGAATACGAAAAGGACGCCTTGCAGGAAGATTTCTGACCGATTGGTCAGCTTTTTCTAGCCTCTTCGATTCCACGTCTGATGGCAAGCCCCTGGCACCGCTTTTCAAGCAGCACGTTTCGATCTGGCGTTGTTCGAGCTCGGCTGTTCGGGGCCGAGGGCCTGCTTTCGAAGGCCTTGGAACCGTGCCGCAGGAAGACAATCGTCTGGATTCAGCATAGCATCGGCGTCGAAAGTGTCCGCTGTCGTGCTGCGAGCTTGATGACGCGGCGGAGCGTGCTGCACACGGGGCCCGAGAGACGAACCACATACTCGGGGAATCAATCTGGTTGGACGTAAGGAATCGAAGTGGGTCATCACAACCTTCCCGAAGTGACGGTTCGGGAGCGTAACGAACAACGCATTTTCGACGCGGCGGAGAGCGTCTTCGCTCGACACGGCTATCGGGGTGCCAGCATTCAGGCGATCGCGGCGGCGGCCGGAATCCCCAAGTCCAACGTCCTCTACTACGTCGGTAGCAAGCGGCGACTCTATATCACCCTGCTCGAGCGCACGATGTGGCGTTGGAACGAGATGTTGAGCGATATGAGTGTCGATGACGACCCGGCAGAGGTGCTCGAGGCCTTCATCCGCAGCAAGATGCGTTTGAGCCAGACCCATCCACAGAGCTCGCGGCTCTTCGCCAACGAGATACTGCAAGGCGCCCCGTTTCTGAAGGAGTCGCTGTTCGGCGAAATGCGGGAGTGGGTGGAAGCCCGCGCCGAGGTCTTTCGCCAGTGGGCCGAGCGGGGGTTGATGGACCCGGTGGACCCGGTCTGGCTGATTTTTCTGATCTGGTCGGCAACGCAGCACTACGCCGACTTCGAAACGCAGATCGTCGGCATCACGCATCGCGATGCACTCGGGGAGGCGGATTTTCAGTCGGCCAGCGATTTTCTGTGCCAGGTGATCATCAAGGGCTGTGGTGTCCGGAGGTGCGATGGCGCGGTCCGAGGCGCGTGATGGATCCGGAGTGGGAGCAATACTTCGTCGAGGCGGGAGAGGTCTGGGGAAGGCCGGTTGGCCGTTGCGGTGATCGACCCGGTAACGGAAGCGAGTCCTTTCGCGCTCAACTTCCTGTCGAGTCTCAACCTTGAGGGCCGGCAACGTCCTGTTGCGCTGCTGTCGATCCTTGGATGCTGTCCCTATCGCGTTCCGTGCGGCGTCGCATCGTCCTTGAAGGAGCTTCCGTGCGGCAGCGGCATCCTGCCACCCGCAGTGTATATGAGGCTTCCTCACCAAAGCGAAGAGAAAATCGCTAAAAAGCGTTAAGTTACAAAGTGATACGCTTGGCGAGGGTTTTGTCGACTGGGCTCACAAGCCATTGTTTTATGGCTAGAATCGGGAGCCGAACGCAACACTTCGAATCAGCGCGACCACCGGCTTGCCGATCACCAGTTGCATTTCGTCACAGGCTTGACGGGTAAGCCGGGCTCGCAGCCGCTGCCGGCCAACTATCAGGCGCACTTCATTGGCGCTGGGCTCATGGGTGGACGGCTCGATCGCGTCGATCACTGCCATCAGTCCATTGCGATAACTGGTGTCTCCGGGCATGGCGAGGGCGAGGGCGACATCGCGCACGCCGACGCGCAGGCGTATCGGTGTACCGGGCGGTTGGTCGAGCGCCGGAATGCGAAGGGTCTGGTCATCGTCAAGGACGACCCGGGTCAACGAGTAGGCCTGGTCGTGGTCGACCACTCTGGCGTTCAGTCGCGTGGCGGCATCGAATCCGCCCAGTCGCTCGGTCAGGTCGAGTCGCATCATCAGTTCGTCCAACTGGCCATGCGCCGCTAGTCGGCCCTGTTCGATCAAGGCGAGATGGTCAGCAATCGTGGCGATTTCCGCGGTGTCGTGGCTGACGTAAAGTACCGGCAGATCTATCTCCCGGGTCAAGCGGACGAGATAGTGCAGGAGCTCCCGCTTGCGCTCGCCATCCAGCCCGGTCAGCGGTTCGTCCAGCAGTAGCAGGCGAGGTTGGGTCAGCAGTGCACGGCCAATGGCGACGCGGCGCGCCTCTCCCCCCGAGAGGGTTCCGGGCAGGCGCTCGAGAAGATGGCCGATTCCCAGCAAGGCCACCAGGTCGTCGAATCGTGCGCGGCCGCTCCTCGACATGCCATAGGTGAGGTTGCCGCGAACCCGGTAGTGAGGGAATAGCCGTGCTTCCTGAAAGACGATGCCCAGCTGGCGTCGATGAATCGGTACGTGAATCTTCTGCTGGGTATCGCTCAGCGTACGCTCGCCTAGCCGGACGTAGCCGCCAGCCGGGCGGTCGAGGCCGGCAATCAATCGCAACAGACTGGTCTTGCCGCTGCCGGACTCGCCAAACAGCGCGGTCACACCGCTGGCCGGCACCGTCAGCGCGATATCCAGATCGAAGGTACCCAGGCGCTTGCGCAGCCGGCACTCCAGTGCGTTGCCGGCCGGGGCGTGGGTCTCGCCCGGGGTCGAGTGGTGAGCGTTCCCGCTCATCGGTCACGCTCCTGGAGGCGCTGTCTGGCGCGGCGGGCCAGCCATTCCGACGCCATCAGCGAAAACATGGCGATGACGATCGACAGCACGCAGAGCCTGGCGGCGGCGGCTTCCTTTCCTGGCGTCTGGATCAGAGTATAGAGCGCCAGCGGCAGGGTGCGAGTTTCACCCGGAATGTTGGACGCAAAAGTGATGGTGGCGCCGAATTCGGAAAGCGCGCGGGCGAACGCCAGCACCGTGCCGGTCAGCAGCCCCGGTATCGCCAGGGGCAGGGTGATCGTGAACAGCACCCGCCAGCGGTTGGCGCCGAGAGTGCCCGCGGCCGCCTCCAGCTTGGGATCGACGGCTTCCAGCGAGAGCCTGACGGCACGAACCAGCAGCGGGAACGCCATCACACCGCCGGCGATGGCGGCGCCCTGCCAGGTGAACGGCAGCGACAAGCCGAAGCCCTGGTAGAGCCACTGGCCCAGCCAGCCATGGCGTCCCAGCGATAGCAGCAGCAGGTAGCCCACCACCACGGGAGGGAGCACGAGCGGCAGATGGAGCAGGCCGTCGAGCAGGGATTTGCCGCGAAAGTCGTGACGGGCCAGCAGCCAGGCAACGGCGACGCCGGGAACCAGAATCCATCCCACGGCACTCCCGGCGATCTTCAGGCTGAGGGTGATGGCCTGCCACTCGGCATCGGAGAGCGCTATCGCCTCGAAAAGCATCCGGGGCTCAGTCTGATTCGACCGGCGTGAAGCCGTAGCGGCTGAAAATCGCCAATGCGTCGGCGCCCGTCAGCCACCGTCGGAACGCCTCGATGTCACTGTTCGGTGTCGGATTCACCACGGCGAGGGGGTAGGTGATCGGGTCGTGGCTATCGTCGGGGAAGACGCCGACCTGCTTGACCCGGTCGCTCGCCTCGGCGTCGGTCTGGTAGACGATGCCGAGCGGGGTCTCGTTGCGCTCCACCAGCGCCATCGCGGCCCGGACGTTGTCGCCGCTGGCTAGGCGCGATTGCAGCGCGCTCCACTCGCCGATGGACTGCAGCGCCTGCTTGGCATAGATACCGGCCGGCACGTGGCTGATCTCGCCAACCGACAGGCGCTGATCGTCGTCCAGCCGGGAGGCTATCGTGGTCCCGTCGCCCGGGGTGAAACCGGCGATGTCGCTGGCCGTCGGCGCGATCAATACCAGCCGGTTCCTGAGCAGGTCGACGCGCTCACCGACCGGCAGGTCCTGCGCTGCCAGCCAGTCCATCCACTGCTCGTTGGCGGAGAGATAGATGTCGGCGGGAGCGCCGCTGGCGATCTGGCGTGCCAGCGTCGATGAGGAGGCGTAGACCGGGACGATATCGACATCGTGGTCGGATTCGTAGGCCCGGATCGCTGCGTTCATGGCATCGGTCATCGAGGCGGCGGCGTAGATCCGGACCGGGTCGGCTCTGTCGCCGGCATGGGCGACGGCCGGGATGCAGAGGGCCAGTGCCAGCAGAGCGGACGGGATTTTACAGGCTGGGAGATTCACGGGCTTCTCGCTATGTCTGAATGGAAATAACGGGAAATCACTATAGCCGCCGGCAATGCGGTGGTCGAGAGGGAATCGCGCAAAGCGGTGGGATCAGTCGGAATCGGCATCGGCCGCCGGTGCTTCGGCCTGGCTGTCGTCGGTATCGACGGCGCGGGGCGGCGCGAGACGATTCATCAGCGCCTGCCCATGGGGATTGTCGTCGAGATCGGCCATCAGCCGGCGATAGTCGTCGACCAGGGCGCGGCCCTGTGCCGTCAGGGTCGCCCCGCCACGCCGGGTGCCGCCGGTGACGGTATCGACCACCGACGCGGCGAGGTGCCGGTTCATGGTGTCGAGAAGTTGCCACGCCTTCTTGTAGCTCAGGCCCATCTCGCGGCACGCCGCGGCGATCGAGCCGTGCCGCTGGATCGCCTCCAGCAGCTCGATCTTGCCCGGGCCGACGACGATCTCCCGATCGGCGACCAGGCGAAGCTGAAAGCGCGGCGAGGGGTGGTGGGTTCGGGTCATGGTGGCATCGTGGCGGTGGCGAGCCCCTGTTGTAACACAGGCGCTCGCCACGGGCCCAGGATCAGGCCGTCTGCGCCACCTGCTGGCGGACACCGGCCCGCCAGCGCAGATAGTCCACGGCGACGAACAGCAGCAGGCTGGCGCCCATTACCGGCAAGGCATAGCCGAAGGCGGTCGCGACGAGCAGGACGACCAGCCGCGATCGCCGATCCATCAGCCGGAAGATGGCGGTCAACGTCTGCGGCTCGCGGGAAGCGGCGGTTCGTCGACGCCACCACATCGCGTAGCCCCAGCAGATCAAGGTGACGAGGCATGAGGCGAACGCGACCAGTGCCAACTGGTTGGGCAGTCCGAACAGCACTCCCATGTGCAGGTCGATTCCCCAGCGGGTCAGTTTGGCGGCCAGCGGGAAGGTGGCGAAATCGGCACGGTCGGTGACGGCAAAGGTTTGCGGGTCCAGGGCGATCTGATCGACCTGCGTCGGCCACTCCCGCCCGACTTCACGAATTTTCCACGCGGTCGTCGGCGAGTTCGGCGGCACGATCTCGAGCCTGTCGGCGTCGATGCCGGCGGCTCTCGCGGCGGCGAGCGCCAAGTCGAAATCACCGGGCGACGACGTCGGTCGCGAAGTGGCCATGGCGGTGTGGCTGGCGGCGACGTGATGCTCGGCATGGGGATCGCTGGGGGCCGCGGCGGTCGGTTCCACTGAAGTTGGTGTGGGCGCTGCGAGATTGGTCGACACGCTGGGCGTGCCCCAGCCCCAGGCATGTCGCAGCTGGGCGATGTTGCCGCCCGCCCATTGCGACCAGGTCAGGCCTGTCGCCGAGAAGAACAGCAGTCCGATCAGCGCTACCGTGCCGAGCGTGGCGTGACGTTGGCGCAAGCGCTGCGGTCCCGCCGCCCGCCGGCGAATTCGACGCCGCCACCACAGAAAACCGCCGCCCAGCGCGGCGATCCAGAGCCAGGAGGCGGCCAGCTCGCTGTAGAGACGACCGAGATCACCCAGCAGCAGACTGCGGTGGAACTGGTCGATGGCGGTACGCAGAGGGAGCACGCCGCTGGTACCGTAGACCGTCATGTCGCCCCGAAGCGCCAGCGTGACCGGATCGATGAACAGGGCACGATGCTCCGAGGGCCCCAACCCTTCACCCGCGAACATGACCCGTGTGGTCGCTCCCGGCGCCGACGCGGGGCGAACGGCGGCGGGGGCTACGCTGATCCCCGCGGCGACCTGGGCGGCCTCGATCTGGTGGGAGATGGGCTGGGGCTCACCGCGACTCTGGGTGGTCAGTGCGTCGTGATAAAGCCAGTTCTCGAGTTGGGGCGTCAGCGCATAGGCTATCCCCGATAGCGCGGCGACGAGCAGAAACGGCCCGACGAACAGGCCGACGTAGAAGTGAAGGCGAGTGATCAGTGCGACCCACAAGGGGGGCTGGCGGCGATCGGTCGCCGCTGAAACGGTGTCCATGGGTGAACTCCAGGCCTGAACCGGATGGCAGCGCCCGACGACGGTCGTCGGACGGGCATGACATGGGCGTCCCGGATACGCATCGGGTCACGATGGGCATGCGGAGCGAGAGAACGGGTTCAGGCCAGGGGCGGTGCGCGGGAGGCGTAGCGGGGATAGACCGGCGTCGGCGACGGCGGGGCGACGACCTTCGGCGGATGTATGGCCGCCGGTGGCGGCGAGACCGGCGGTATGGCTCGCGGCGGCTCGATGCCTGGCGCGTGGAGAAACAGCTCGCAGTAACCGCAGGCGGCCAGGTGCCAGTGGTCGTCTGCCGTCATGGTTCGGGCGGACGATGGCATCCGGTTGTCGTCGCCGGTCGCCGCATGATGGGACGGGGCCACCATCATGCCGCCGTGGGCCGGCATCTCCATCAAGCGCTGCATCTGGCTGATCAACGGGCCCGTGAACGCCATCAGCATGGCAAACAGCGCGAGCGCGGTCAGCGGGCGGTAGCAGCGATGCCAGAAATGCGTCATATCTCGTCCAGGACGCCGTCGTCAGAGGGGGGACTCTACGCGCTGGCGCTTGCGCCGCCAATCACCACCGTCCGGGTGTGTAATTATGCCGCACCGGAACCCACCCCTATAGCGCCAACCGTTCACCTGACACTGTCTGTTCGTGCCGTAGCAGCCAGTGCTTTCTGCCGATACCGCCGGCATAGCCCGTCAACCTGCCATTACTGCCGATGACCCGGTGGCAGGGGATGACGAGAGAGATCGGATTGCGCCCGTTGGCAGCGCCGACCGCTCTGACCGCCGACGGGGCGCCGATCGCGACGGCAATCTCGCGATAACTGCGAGTCTGGCCATAGGGGATCGTCCGGAGCGCCTGCCAGACCCTCGCCTGGAAGTCGGTGCCCCGAAGGGCCAGTGGCAGGTCGAACGTCGTCAGTTGTCCCAGGAAGTAGGCTTCCAGTTGCTGTGCGCAGCGTGCGGTGACGGCGTTGGGGTTGTCGACATGGCCCGGCGTCTTCGAAAAAGCGACCCAGGTCAGGCCCAGCGCGGTGGCGCGAATCTCGATGGGACCCAGGGGGATCGACGCCGGTGGTTGATAGCGCTGGACGAATTCGTCGTGACGCGCCGGCAGGCGGGCGTCGCACTGGGGGAAGTCTGTGTTCATAGGATCTGGTTCCAGAGCTGCATCGTGAGATAGCTGCGCCACGGGGACGCGGTGGCGATATCCACCGGCGTCTCCAGGCGGGCGAGTGCGCGGCGCAGGCCGACATCGCCGTCCAGCCAGATGTCGGGGTCGCCGTTTCCGCGCATGGCGACGACGTTGGCCGTCCACGGCCCGATTCCCTTGAGCGAGAGCCACTGCCGTGGGTCCTCGCCGAGCTCTCCCCGATCCCAGGCGGTCGCCAGCCGCCGGACGGTTTCCCGGCGACTGGCGGGCAGTTTCAGGAAAGCGAGATCGCTGGCGGCGATGGCCCCGGCGGTGGGGAAGCGCCGACGTCCGCCGGCATCGGTCTCCCCGAGATGGTCGACCAGATTCTGAATCAGGCGGTTGGCGGCGGCAATCGAGACCTGCTGGCCCAGTACGGCACGGATGCCGGCTTCGAAGACGCCCCAGGATCCCGGCAGGCGCAGCCCTTCGGCCAGCGGCAACTCCGGTAGATGCCGCCGCAGGTGGACTTCGATGGCGGCGGTGTCGGCGTCCAGGTCCAGCATCCGCCGGATCTGACGCACGATGGCGCTGAGGTCGCCGAGCTCGCTCAGAACCAGCGTGACCACGAACTGATGACGCTCGGGATCGTGCACGGCGTCGAAGTATCCGGTGGTCTCCCCCTGTCTCAGGGTCCGCCCCAGCGAACGCTCGTCGACCCACTCCAGGCCTTCGATGAGATGAAGCGCGTAGAAATGGCGCAGCCGTTCCCACTGGTAGGGCGGGCGATAGGCGAGCTTGACGGTCAGGGCTGCGTTGCGTCGTTTTTGT
Organism: Salinicola corii; assembly: GCF_008298015.1. Lineage (GTDB taxonomy): Bacteria > Pseudomonadota > Gammaproteobacteria > Pseudomonadales > Halomonadaceae > Salinicola > Salinicola corii. The sequence continues at coordinate 256,511 of NZ_VTPX01000006.1, forward strand.
CGCCGGATGTCGCTGGGGGTCAGCGCCATCTGCCGTTTGAAGGCGTCGTTGAAGCGCCGCAGGCTGGAAAAACCGCTGGCATGCGCGACGTCGATCACCGGCAATGCGGTCTCGTGCAGGAGCTTCTTGGCGAACAGGCACTGGCGGTAGAGCGCGTACGCCTTGGGCGATACCCCGAATCGACGCTGGAACAGCTGGCGCAGGTAGCGCTCGCCGATACCCAGTCTGTCGCAAAGTGCCGCGACGTTGCTCTGCTGCAGCGCGCCGGCATCGATCAGGCGAATGGCCCGTGATAGCGTGGTCTGGGGTCCCTGCCAGGCGGGAGAGTCCGGTGCGCTGTCCGGACGGCAGCGCAGGCAGGGGCGAAAACCGGCGCGGGAGGCGGCGACCGCCGATTCGAAGTAACGAACGTGGCGCTCCTGCGGAAGCGTCGCCGGGCAGATCGGGCGGCAGAATATCCCGGTGGTCTCGACGGCAATGAAGAAGCGGCCGTCGAAGCGGGCATCCCGGGCCAGGCGGGCACTGCGGCATTGCTGGGGGTCGAGCATGGGGGCGTCCTGATCATCGTCTCGACCTCATTGTAGCGGGGCGAGCCGGTGGGACTGGCCGGATCCGGCACTCAATGGTCGTCACCGCGAGGAGATCGTCTCGAGGGAAGAACGGCGCCCGCGAGGCACCGTTTGAGAGCGGGGTCGGCAGGTCGCGAGAGTCGCTACTCCCAGAGCTTGTCGTAGTCATTCCAGTAGTGACCCATGTCGCGGTCCTGGGTCAGGCCATACAGCGTGTAACGCCGGGCGAGGCGCGCACCGCCATCGCGGGTCAGCGGCTGCCAGGCGAGGGTCGTGCTGCCGCGGCTCGATTCCGAGAAGAAGACGTCGAGGGGGATCGAGACATAGAGCCCCTTGTCGAAACTGCCCTCGCCGTAGTCGTCGCCGGCATCCGTCAGTGTCGCCCAGGCGCCGATCCGCACCCCGGAATCGAACTGGCGGGAGAGATCGAACGTTGCGCCGAGGTCCCTGGCCAGATAGCGACCTACGCTGACCTGGGCGAGAACGTCCTCGATACCGGTTTCGATATAGGCGGTCGCGTGGCCGGTCCAGGTGTCGTAGTCGCGCATGTCGAAGCGCTGGTCGAAATCCCGCTGCTTGACCCAGTTGAGGTCGACGCCGAAAGCCACCGGACTGTTGAACGGGCGATAGAGCACTTCACCACCGGCGCCGGCATACATCATCTCGAGCAGACCGCCGTAAGCCATGCCGTACCAGTCCTGGCCGAATCGCAGGGTGCGAGTGTATTGCAGGTTGTAGATCCCGAGGTTGGTTTCATCCAGATAGCTGTTGATGTTGGTACGAACGCGAGGCAGCTTCGAATTGGCGACGTAGTCGAAGTCATCGAAGTTATCCGCCAGGTTCAGGGCGGCGCGGCCGCTGAACCAGCCGTTGGGGTCGGTCCGGTATTCGGCGTCGAGCTTGGCGTAGATCTGGTAGAGGTAACCGTCGGGCCCTCCCAGGTTCTGGTTCAAGCCCGGCGACAGGCTCCAGGTGAACTGATCGAGATCGTTCTGATAAAGCAGTTCTCCGGCGGGGGGTGTATCGCCGGGTTGGGTCAATGCCGAGGCATACAGGCCGTAGTGGTACTGCTGGTCGTAGGCCGTGGAACCCGCCGCCTCGAGATAGGCCTGGCGGTCATGGACGTCGTCGCGCAATCCCATGCCGACACTCTGCCAGCGGTAGCGGTACGTGCCGATATCTTCCGCGGTATGGTTGTTGAGAATGCGATTGGCGCGACCTTCGCTTTCCAGCATCGAGCGATATTTGGTCGCTTCGGCCTCGACGATCAGCTCGTCGTCGTCGCGGGTGATACGCCTCACCCGCATCCCGGCGTTGTTCTGCAGTTCTGAGCTGATGGCCTGCCAGTCCTGCGCGGTCCGCTCCGGTGCTGCCTGGATTGGCACCGGTCTCGGATCATCGGTCTTGGGTTGTGAAATGCCGGCGAGATTGCCGCGGAAGGTGATGCCGAACATGGCGGTGTCGCCACGTTCCCACCCGGCGCTCAACGAGATGTTGTCGTTGAGGCTCAGGCGGGCACCGAGATTGACCGGAGAGTGTTGAGTCAGCGTCGTCTCGAATGGTTCGCTGCGGTAGTCGTTGCCATCGTACTCGAGCTGGAGCGACAGCGGCTCCCAGCCGGTCTGGTATTCGATGCCGCCGAACAGGCCAACATCGCCGCTGAAGATGTCGCCGAACTCGAAGTCGCCGGCTTCCTCGGGATTCTCCGTTGAGCGCTCGTCGAACCGATCCGATACCGCCGCCAGCGGATTACCGATGCCGCCGCCGTTGGCCAAATAACCCCAACCCAGTCCGAGTGTGAAATCGAAGTTGTACCAGCGCTTGCTGGCGACCAGATATTCACTGCCGAAGAGGCCGGTACCGCCGAAATCGCGAAAACCCAGCGCCACGGCTGGAGTGTTGCGGTCCTCTTCGAGCAGCCGAAACTTGAAATCTATCCCTTTGTCTAGGTAGGAGCGTCCGGGGTCCCTGGAGGCCGGGTAGTCCTGATTGGTGATTGCCGTGTAGCGAAAGCCTGCCTCCAGCCAGTCCATGGGCTGAAAGCTGATGTTGTAGCGGAGGTAGGGCGATACATGGCTGTGATTGAGGGAGATGTCTCCCAATGGCGCCATGCGTGCCGTCGGTGTCTGCATCAGCCCAACCCCGCCGAAGTCGGTGCGGGCCTGGCCCAGGTCTGCCTGCGTGATGGGCGCGTATGCCATCAGGATCGGGAGAGAGGCTCCCATGACCGGGGTGAAAAGGCGCAGCGGGGTCCAGCGGCGATCTGCGAATGTCGTCATGAGCATGGCTTAGTGGTAAAGATTGGCTGGGTCGACCGTGATGCACTCATCGCCGGGCAAGCGCGTGGCCAGAAACTGGGGGAGGGCCATGTCGACCCACTGGGCGCCAACCGAGTTCAGGGGGAGGGCGACGACCACACGAGTGCCGGGGACCAGCGGTGCCCGCTGGTGATTCCAGGCGGCGATGCCCAGGCTCTTGATATCGCCCTGGGGGCTCACCAGTTGCAACGTATCGGCGCTGGCATAGGCCTCCCCGTCGAGTCGGTCGAGCAATGTATCAGTGGTCATGCCCGACTCCCATGCTAGACGGCTGATGCCCAGCGGCGTCCAGGTCTCGATCCAGTCGGGCGTCCGGCACCAGCCTAGCGCGTCGACGTCCTCGAGCCGGGGAACCCGGCGAAGATGCGCCACTAGCCAGGTCGGATCGACGCGCCCCGGTATCCGCCCCTTGTCCAGTTTGCCGAGCGCCTTTCGCCAAGCGTCGAGGCCGTCACCGACCTGGGGCGCATTCAGTAGCCTGGCCTGCATGGCAAGCCCCTCCAGCTCGGCGTCGAGGCGTTGCTGGCGCTGTCGATTCTCGGCTGTCGCACTATCTCGGACCACAAAGGCGCGGGACCAGTTGACCGAGGTTTCCCGTTCCACGGTCAACCAGGCATCGAGCAGCGAGGGAGAAGGCGATGGTGGATGCTGCCTTTCGATATCGATGGAAAAGGTCGAGGTCGGTTCGGTGTCGTCTTGCGCGCCTGCGATGCCGACCAGACCGAGACCGCACAGTGCAACGGCGATCAAACGTCGGGTGGTGCGCCATGACCGGTGCCGGTGATACGGGGAGCGGGGGGTCACCATGTGTCACTCTTGTCCTTGATGGGCTTCACGAAAATCCCTGTCTCGCTTTCGCCGAATCGCGACGGTGTTGAGGGTCACCAAGGGCGGGCGACCTGCCAGTCGAATATCGGCCCGCCAGGCCACGGCTGGGTTTCGACCGCCCATAGGCGGCCGTCTTCCGGCGCTCGCCAAAGCGTGCCGTGAGTGACGTTGCCGTCCTTCCAGTTCAGCGTTTCATGGCATACCTGCAACTCTCGTGACGTCAGCGGCAATTCGACACGGGAAGGTGCCGCTTCACAATCGAGGAGGGCGGTCGCCTGGCCATGGTGTAGATTGCCGTCCGCCGTCTGCCACTCCCGCTCGAGACGGTAGGCAGTCGAGGAGGGCCTTCTCCAGGGAGGGGTATCGAGAACGTTGCCTTCCCCGTCGCTGAGTTGCGTGTCGATCACGTTCTGCTCGAGGCCGGCGCTACTGTGCAGGTAGCCATCCCCCAGGGCGACGGTGGCCGAGTCGCGAAACTGCCAGTAGGTCATGTCCCCAGCCTGACTCGCCAGAATCACCAGACCGCCGTTCCCCGCGACGTGGAAGTCGAGTGATGCGTAGGAGGTGGCGGCGGCCTGGTCGGACACGTCATCGCTAGCGAGTCCCGGGACGATGCCATCGAGCGGGTGGCTTCCGCCCAGGGAGCAGCCGGAGAGGATGAGGCTCGTCATGGCGAGACAAAAGAAGACCGCCCGAGGGCGGCCTTCCAGGCGGTAATAACGTGCTGCTGTCATTACCGGGTCCCGGTCGTACCGGTGGTACCAGTGGTACCGGTCGTTCCGGTGGTGCCATCACTGCCACCTGCAGCGGCCAGCGCGCCGACCGATGACGCCGCCGCGCTGGTATCGACAGCCGAAGCTGTCGATGCGCTAGCGGCGGTGCCGGCTCCGGCGGCGCTGCCCGTTGCCACTTCTTGGGCGACGGCGAGTGAAGAGACAGCCATTAACGCGACTGCCATTATGGCCAGTTTCTTCATAAGTACCTCCTAACGTGTTGGTTAAACCAACGATGTGGTCCGAAGACCACCTGTATTCTTACCAATATCACGTATTTGAGCAATTATATCTTTCAAATTTTTGGAATTATAGTGTGTCAAAAAAAAGACATCCGCCAGATTGCACTGAATGGAATCAAGTATAGTTAGTCGTGTCCATTATGGTGCAAGCGCCGCAGGGTAGAGCAATGAGATCATAATGTGTTTTTATGAAACACGGGTTGTCCTTGTTGTGAATGTCAAACTTAAATTGTCTAAAAATAGCGACAACCTTCTGTCTATAGAGCTCGTAAAATATGAAAATCAGGTGGTTCAGGAAGAGAAATGGCCGATTTGTCGGGCCCTGTTTCGCCTCGATGACCCGTCTGAGAGGCGGTTTTGAGCCTTTGGTTCCGTAAGCCTCTGAAAAATAGATATGTATTTATTTAACAATTTATAATGTTTATTTGGGTTTCTTGTGTCAATTGATGTGTACTTGAGGCGCCTTGATGTAATTCCTTGCTCGTGTTGACGTGTACAGTTGTCGCGAATTCGTCACACCTGGTTGTTATCTGTAGGAGGAGAATCAGAGGTGATTCGTGGAATTCTTGGTTCCTGCACACTCTGCAAAGCGTTTTTGTAACTAATGGGTTAGATATTTTGTTTATTTTGAAAAGCTGGCACGAAAATAGCACTTGTTGATTTGTGAGGTGGCTGAGTCAAGGATTGCTCGGCGGTTCGCGTATTGGTGACCGGCAGGCGTCGATGACGCGAGATTCATGTTTGTGAGTGATTTGACACGATAAATAAGGGCGTCAGGGAATGCCGTTAAAATCCTGGGGCGGTAGCGTGTTTAAATTTTAAGCTTTTTTTAAAGCGGAAGCCATTCACGGGTCATGGTAGACAGGGCTCAATATGGATGAGAGAAGGGGTGGTCGACAGGGATGATGAAAATTCGCGAGGGTCGCAAGCGTTCTATTTTTCGATGGCGCTTTCCCGTCTTGCCGTTGTCACTGGTCGTTGCGATTTCCGGCTGCGCTTTTGCTCCGGGTGGACATATCGACTACGACACGGATTCCGCGCCGATCGATGATTTGGTCGACGTGGAGCCGATCACGCTGGGCCTGGTTCGGACACAGCAGGCGGTGACTTCACTTCGGGGTGGGAACGACGATGAAGCTGACCTGCAGCGAGCAATGGCCGCTTCCCACCGCGACCCGGCGCTGGAGGACCGCTATGAATATCACATCGGTATCGGCGATGTGCTGTCGATCATCGTCTACGACCATCCGGAGTTGACCATACCCGCCGGCAGTGAGCGTCCCACGGAAGATACGGGCAATACGGTCTATAGCGACGGCATGATCTTCTATCCCTACGTCGGTCGGATTCAGGTGGCCGGCCGCACCGTGGAAGATGTCCGCTCCCAACTGCAGCGTCGCCTGGCAACGTATGTCACAGAACCACAGGTCGACGTCAAGGTCGTGGGTTTCAATTCTCAAAAGGTTTACGTCACCGGGCAGGTCGAGAACCCTGGGGCGATGCCCATCACCAACGTTCCCATGACGGTGCTGGATGCGGTCAATCTAGGTGGTGGCCTCAACGGCGAAGCCAATTGGCATGATGTGGTGCTTTCGAGGGGCAGCAACGAAACACATATCGACGTCTATTCGATGCTCCAGAATGGCGATATGCGCCAGAACCAGTTGCTCCGGGACGGCGATGTCCTCCACGTACCCGATATCGGAAGTCAGAAGGTCTTCGTCATGGGCGAAGTAATGGACCCGGCGACCCTTCCGATGGGTAATTCGCGTCTCTCGCTGACCGACGCCCTGTCGGAGGCCGGTGGCATGGACGAGACCCAGGCCAACGCGAAAGGCATTTTCGTGATTCGTCAGTCCGCGCCGGACAGCGGAAAGCTGGCCACGGTCTATCAACTCGACGCACGCAATGCGACGGCGCTGGTGCTCGGGGCGCAGTTCATGCTGCAGCCCACCGATATCGTTTATGTCACCGCTGCGCCGCTGAGCCGTTGGAACCGCGTCATCAATCAGCTGACGCCGACGATCAGTTCCGTCTACCAGGTGACACGAGCCACGCGCGACTTCGACGAACTCCGCGACGGCAACTGACATGTTCGATCGGATATTGGTGCTGTGCACGGGAAATATCTGCCGTAGCCCGGTGGCGGAAGCGCTGTTCAGGCAACGATTCCCGGACAGGCAGATCACTTCCGCGGGACTGGGGGCGCTGGTCGGCGAGGGTGCGGAGCCCACGGCCAAGGAACTGGCGGCGCGGGAAGGGTTGGATCTGTCCGCCCATGTCGCACGGCAGGTCGATGTCGGCATGTTGCAGTCCGCCGACCTGGTCCTGGTGATGTCCGATGGTCAGCGTCGTGCCGTGACGGAGCTTTATCCCGCCGCCAGTGGCAAGACGATGCTGCTCACTCGCTGGATCGGGGAGAACGAGGTACCCGATCCCTATCACAAGAGTCGGAGCGCTTTCGAACACGTTCATTGTTTGCTGACACAAGCCGTAGATGCCTGGGTAGGCAAGTTGCCGGATCGCTGAAAGGATGCAAAACCCCACATGACCACAAGCAACACATCGACGACATCGGCAGCGGGTAACCACGAAGAGATAGACATTCGTCGGCTGCTGGGGATTCTGCTGGACCACAAGAAGTGGGTAATGGCGAGCGTTCTGGGTTTCGCGTTGATCGGAATTCTGTACGCCAGCCTGGCGACGCCTATCTACCGAGCGGACGCCCTGGTGCAGATCGAGAGCGATTCGCCAGGCAACAATCCGCTCCAGGAGGTTACGAGTCTGCTGGGCGAAAAGCCGCCGACGCTCTCCGAAATCGAGATCATTCGATCGCGAATGGTGCTGGGTCAGGCCGTTGATCTGCTCAATCTCGACATCAATGTGGCGCCAGTCACCTTGCCGATCGTAGGGGCTTTTTTTCAGCGCCAACGTATCGGACGACCCGGCTTCGCCAAGGGGTGGGGGCATGCGTTCAGCGGGGAGACCGTTGCGGTCAGCGAAATGCCGATGTCCGATACCTATCTTGGCAAGACGTTCACCCTTGAGATCCAGGACAGTTACACCTATCGCTTGCGGGATGCCGACGGGAAGTCGCTGGGTTCGGGTAAAGTCGGGCAGTTGAGCACCTTTTTGAACGGTGACGTCGCCATACGTGTAACATCCATCCAGGCGCCAGCCGGCGCCGAATTCACCGTTCAACACGTGCCCCGGCTGGCGGCGATCAACGGTTTGAGAGGGCGTTTCGAGGTCGGGGAGGCGGGCAGCGAAACGGGGATTCTTAGTTGGAGCCTGACTGGCCCCGATCCGGATGCCACCAAGAAAACACTCAACACGGTCGCTGACATCTATTACTCGCAGAACGTTCAACGCCAATCGGAAGAAGCGCGCAAGAGCCTTGAGTTTCTGAATACTCAGGTGCCGCAGATCCGTGACCAGTTGAACCAGTCGGAAGAGAAGCTCAACGAGTATCGGGAGTCCAGGGACAGTGTCGATCTCTCGCTGGAGACAAAATCGGTTCTCGACCGCATCGTCAACCTGGAGTCCCAGTTGAACGAGCTGGAAATGAGCGAGGCGGAGATTTCGCAGCGCTTCACCAAGAGTCATCCGACCTATCAGGCGCTGCTGGAGAAAAAGGCACAGCTCCAGCGTGAGCGGGACAATCTCGACAAGCAGGTCAAGGGGTTGCCGGAGACGCAGCAGGAGATACTGCGGCTGCAGCGAGACGTCGAGGTTACCAACGAGATCTATGTCCAACTGCTCAACAAGGTACAGGAGACCAAGATAGCGGAGGCCAGCACGGTCGGTAACGTGCGGGTTCTGGACGCTGCTGAGGTCCTGCCTGCCCCGGTGGCGCCTAACAAGCCTCTGCTGGTCGCCGTCGCGATCATCGTCGGGTTGATCGTCGGCGTTGCCGCCGTCTTTCTTAGAGCGCTGTTCAATCGCGGGATCGAAACCCAGGAACAGATCGAGGATCTGGGACTTCCGGTCTACGCCACCATTCCGTTATCCGACGAGCAGGGCAAGCTAAACCGGCGCGTGAAGCGCTCCGGCAAGGACCAGAGCCGTAGCTTCTCCAGCGGTCTGCTGGCCGCTCGCAATCCTGCCGATGTCTCGGTCGAGGCGCTGCGCGGCCTGCGGACCAGTCTCCACTTTGCCATGCTCGAGGCTGGCGATAACCGTCTGATGATCACCGGGCCCAGCCCGGGAGTGGGCAAAAGCTTCGTCAGCGTCAATCTGGCGGCAGTGTGTGCCCAGGCCGGGCAACGCGTGCTCGTCGTCGACGCGGATATGCGAAAAGGGCAGGTCCATAGCGCTTTCGGTGCCGCTTCCGAGAACGGGCTGAGCGATGTGCTCTCCGGCAAGCAGGGGCTCGAGCAGGTGATTCGACCGGTCGACAACGTGGAAAACCTGCATTACGTCGCACGTGGCATGGCGCCTCCGAATCCCTCTGAGCTACTGATGACATCGCGTTTCAGCGAATTCCTGGCCCAGGTCAGCGAGCGCTTCGATCTGGTCATCGTCGACTCCCCGCCGATTCTCGCGGTGACCGACGCGGCCATCATCGGTAAGCAGGTGGGTACGACGTTGATACTTGCGCGCTTCCAGACCAATCCGGTCAAGGAGATGGAATTGGCGATCAGCCGACTGAAGACGGCGGGTGTCGAGCCCCGAGGCGCCATCTTTAATGCTGTGGAGCGCAAGGCCGCTACCGAATACGGCTACGGTTATTACCATTACAGTTACAAGTGATGAGTACTGTAACGGTCTATCGATGCAATGATCTCGATATCAGTGATCCCTGCATCGATACACTAAGCGATATCTTGATTGCCTTGGCCGCTGGGAACATCAATAGAGCTACGGTGTCGCTGATGAGCCATGCCGCCAGCAGAGAGGTCTCCATCTATGCGAGCCTGCAACTGTCGCATCAGAACGAGAGCAGGCTCCGCGATCGCGGTGACGCTGGCGGGTTTCCGCTTTTTGGGAGTTTTTGATGAGTTCATCCGGGCGCGTAGGTATGCAGCAACCGTTCTTCCGTCGCTTTCGCGGTGAGCTCTTTCTCTCTCTGTGCAAGACCTTCGTCGCTCGCGGCATTGCGGCGCTGGGAACCTTGTTCCTGGGCTTGGTGCTGGGGCGGTTGTATGGTGCCGATGGCGTGGGGGTCTTTGCACTGGCGCAGAGCGTAATCCTTGGGGCGGGAATCATCGCTCGATTCGGTCTCAATGGCACTCTGATGCGTTACGTGAGCCAGGACAACGATAGCCCCAACATCCCCGTCTATTTACGTTGGTCGGTTGTTCGTTCAGGAGGCTTAAGTATCACCATTGGTGTGCTGGTGTGGCTTTCCCGAGACTGGGTGGCGATATTTTTCGGCTCACTGGCACTGGCTGACGTACTGGCCAGTATCGCTTTGGCGATACCGGCTTTCACGCTCTCTTTCGTTCTCGCAGGATTTCTGAAAGGTGTTGGTATGCCGGCGAGAGCCAGCCTTCAGGAAAATGGCTCCATTTCGCTGTTGGCGGCCGCTTGTATTCTGGCACTTTTCTGGACGACGGAATCGCACTCGCTGAGCCAAGCTGGCTGGGGGTTCTGCTTGGCGGCTTGGCTAGTCGGTGGACAAGGAGCGATACAGACCTGGTTGTGGTTACGACGGCATCCCTTGGTTACCTCCGTCGGAGCTGATGAATCGACGTTGCCGAGCCGAGAAACCTATTTCAGTACCGCTCATAGTTTCATCGTGCTTAATGTTTCGCAGTTTTTGCAGCAGGTGTTGAGCGTAATGATTGCCGGTGCGCTGTTGAGTCACGCAGATCTGGGGCTGTTTAAGTCCGCCGAGCGGGTTGCCTTGATGATCAGTTTCATTCTGTTGGTGATTAATGCCGTGTTTCCACCGCGTTTCGCGAGACTCTTTCATCAAGGTAAGCACACCCAGCTCAAGCGATTAGCTCAGCAGAGCTCGATGGTAGCAACCGTCCTCGCTTTGCCGCCAGCGGCGATCTGCTTTCTTTTCCCTGAATGGGTACTGGGTTGGTTTGGCGACGAATTTCGTCAGGCCGCCAATCTGCTGCGTATTATCGCTATTGGGCAGTTGATTAATGTAACTACCGGTGCCGTAGGCTTTTTGTTGACTATGACCGGCCGGGAGAAGGTGATGCGCAACATCTCTTTGGCCTGTAGCACCTTAGGGACAGTGTCATTCTTTGTCTTGATTCCGGTTTTCGGTGCCACTGGTGCGGCACTGTCATTGATGTTGGTGCTGGTACTGCAAAATGTTGTCGCCGCGCTCGTCGTGTGGAGGAAGATGGATATTGTCATGTTGCCGTGGCCCGTCAAGCTGTAATAGCTGGACGCGCTACCGGAGGTATGCCCCTGTGGAAACAAAGATAGCCGTGGGTGGCCCTTTCAAGCTGCTGTGGTAGCGAGGGAGCGGATGATGGAAGTCTCTCGATCCGGTCGCGAGGTGGTTTGGAAGGCTGATGACTCCCTGTTGTCGGAAACGAAATGCTGGATGCCGAAACGCTTGACCCGCTCCATTGCAATCAGAAGAAAAGCACGCTCAACCCGTTCTTCATTGTTCGTGGGCAACGGGATGATCAATGGGAAGCCGCGCTACGTAAAAACTTCGAGCCTCGGGCTACGAGTCGCGAATAATCAACGGTACAGCCCAAGGCTCACTTCTTTTAGTCTGATAAATGAATCCATGGATTAGCCAATGACCGAACTCACCCCCGAACGCCAGACCCATCTCAAGCAGCTCGAAGCCGAGTCCATCCACATCATTCGCGAGGTCGCGGCCGAGTTCGGCAATCCGGTGATGCTCTACTCGATCGGCAAGGACTCCTCGGTGATGCTGCACCTGGCACGCAAGGCGTTCTATCCCGGCCCACCGCCGTTCCCGCTGATGCACGTCAACACCACCTGGAAGTTCAAGGAGATGATCGAGTTCCGCGACAAGATGGCCGCGGAGGTCGGCATGGAGCTGATCGAGCACATCAACGAGGAAGGTCGGG
>NZ_VTPX01000007.1 GCF_008298015.1 Salinicola corii
CAGCTGTGCTGCTTCCTGTTTGAACTCAGGGCTGAAGGATCGTCGTTGTCTTCTTGCCATATGACACCTCGCTCAAGGTGGGAAGAATACCACCTACGCTGGTGTCCGGTTTCATTGAACCACTACACTCAGCTCGCAGGTCTTCGATCTCTTCGGGTGTCAAGCGCCGGTAGCTCATGAGGTCTCCTTCTGAGATGGATCACGCCGAAGCTCGGGATATATCGTTGCGCGCCATAGCCACTGGAGAACACACACAGCAATACCGGCCACGCAGACAAACAGGGTACGAGCAGCCTCGCCATCGCCAGTAAGAGCGACGCTGACCAAACCAGGCAGTTCAGGGAGCAACGCCACAGACAACAGGATACCCACCACCAGTAACAGGCCCGAGATGACCAGCCCCATCCCACGCTTTACCCGCGCCACGCGGACGCGCCAGGTATCTAACCACTTGATATTGGTATTCATGACTTATCCTCCTGTCATCGTGTTGCCAGCACCGAAACGCTTCTGGTAGGCACGATAGGCAGACTTGGCGCCACGGTAAGGAGAGGTTGCCGCACTGCCTGCTAAGCGTGCATCACGTTGAACGCCGCGATACTGACGGCGGATGGCTGAGGGACGCATCGCGGACATAGCAGAGCCCAGAGCGCCCTGAGTTGCCAATGCCACACCACCGCCCAATGCAGAAGCAATGGCCGGCACCTGCTTCAGCACAAGGATGCCAAGGGCGAAAAAAGCAATCAGATAGGCGCTTGTGGTCATACTGGCCATGCTGCTTGCCGACGACTCCACAATGTTCATGAACGCCTCGCTGACATCGATGACCATGCGCCCAATAGCTGAACCTAAAACCAGCAGCATGCCGAAATTAATCACCATGCCCAGCCAGCTCTCGAAAAAGCGTTGGGTGCTGTTAAACAGCAGGCCGATGATACAGAGCGGACCAATCGCTAGCAGCACTGTCGTTGCCACCTTGCTGGCCAGCAGGAGAAACGCCACTACGATGGCAACACCACCACCAAACACCATGATCAGAATTGCCACCAGATACATGCCGAAATCACCACTCATGACTCCCGCTTTATCCCAGGCCTGATCAGCTACGGCGAGAACGCGGGAGAATAGGCTATCCAAAATGGCCGCTGCGCCTCCATTGGAGCCAGTGATGACTGCAGCTACCTTTTCCGGGCCGTGAGCCAGTACGTCCACCACGACGCCCATATAGGTACCGACCGTCAGCCCCAAAGTCATGATGAAGCCGATGCGAAGGATGCGAAAAACGCCCTCCTGCAAGGGCTCACTGACCTTGCCAAACATCATCAAATAGCCCCAGATGGCGATCCAGACGATCAACATGCTGGTGAACATCGGAGTGATATAAGCGATGAGGTCAGTAGCCGTGTTGACGATGTACTGGTCCAGTGCCTGATCAACGACGGAGAACATGCCTTCAAACAGGTTCATGAGTCCTCCTCGCTTTTGAGGCTAGACAGGTCGAGCTCGAAGGGCTCACCGCTAGACAGTGCCCGCTCCGCCTGGAGTGCATTAATGCAATTCGGCGCCTCCTGGAGTTCGCCAGGGTTGTTGCCACACGTCTCCAGTGTCACCTTGCGCTCGTCGTCATGCGCTTTGTACCAGTCCACGGTCTGCACCGGGCCAGTATCCGGGGTGTCATCAAAACACCCAGTCAGCGCAACGCTGATCAGAACCACAATGGCAATATTTCGTGCGCACGAAATTTTCCTGACATCCATAAGACCTCCTTACCAATCAAGTTCGAACGGTTCCCCTGATGACGCGACGCGCATCTGCTGCACGCGCTGGTTGTGCATCGCCTGATTGGCCTCGGCCTGCGAGCGGAGCATGGACAGCTTGGCCATCTCGTTTTGCAGCATGACCTGTTCGGCGCCGATACGAGCCTGGAGGTCCAGAACGTCTTTCTGGTCAGGGCTGTTGTTGACCTCGGTCACCAAGCCGGTCAGCTCGCTGAAACGCTCCTGCGTCTGTTCCAGCGACTTTTGGGACTGGCCAAGCCAGGTCGCCGTGTTCTGGTTGCCGCTGTCGTACAGGTCCGCCACGTCGCCGGTCAGGCCGTGTTCGCTCGCTCCCCTGATGCCGGCGTCATTCAGCACCTGGTTAAGATCGACGTTCACGGCGGTGTCATAGGCCGAGTCGATGACATTACCCAGGCCACGAACGCCGCTCATGCTGTCCAGCTCCTTGTTGGCCGTTTCGAGCTGGCTTTTCAGTTGCTCAATTTGGTTAAGCATGTGCTGGACCTGCAAAATCTGCTGAGTCAGATTCGACACGTCGATCACGGGAATCCCGCCCGCCATGGCGGGCTGCGATAGAGCGACGGTGGCCGCGAGAGCGACACCAGCGATTTTTCGTGCGCACGAAATTGTGATGCTCATGATCAAACCTCCTTTTGACGATTCTGGCGGGTCTCTTTGGCCTCCAGACGCCGTTTTGTCCTCTGGAGAGTGAGCGACCGTTTTTCAAAATCCAGACTTTTCAGGTCGATGGACTCCATGACCTCTTTCATCTCCTCGATGCAGGTGAAGAAGTCTTCGGGAAGGGCTTCCAGCCCTTCGGTGAGAAAATCGCAAGCGTAACCGGCGATGATCACCAGAGTTTGAATCTCACTCTGGATGGCGTGCTGTTCGACAGCGTGTGATCGGTACAGCCGTGACAGGCCACTGCCGGTGAAGACGGGTGTGATACCCTGTCTGTTAGCCATGTATGCCTCCTATGCAGGCAGTCGTGGTTAGGCGCGGCCGGGGCCATCCCCCCCGTTCCGCGCCGTTTGAATCCTACGTGCGAAGGGTTCTACGCATTTCTTCTACTGCAGGAGCTCCAACTTTGTCGCTGCCGTAGTTTCTGGCTATGAGGTCTGCTCTTTGCTGGCCCAATAACTCAGCCATCTCCGCCCGCGTTAATTTTGATTCGGACCCAATATGACTCTTGGCATTGGCCGCCTCGCTTTTATTTCTTGATGTACTCTGTGTTGTATTCTTTGTAATAGATTTGCCCTTTGGTCGATTCAAGGTTTGACCATCCTGATCACCAGATTGGCCAGAAGGGATAGTAGAATCGACCAAAGGGAAAAACTGGGAATTACAATCACTTCCAGAAGGGTCGTCGTCGAATTTCTCCGCCAGAAGCTCAAGCAAGCGCTCGCAGTTCACCCGATACCACATTTTTGCAGGTACATCTCTCCTTTCCTCTTCCAATACGCCAATTTCCACTAGCGATTTCCTAGCATTAGCCTGCTGCTTTGGAGAAAGCCCTGTTTCTGACTCCCAACTATCTCTGCCACGCTGATTTTTATAAAACCACCCGCCTCTTTCCTCCGCCTTGGTGTTACGCGTCCAGTAAAATGCTTGGCTGAGAAAAACTGCACCAGGAACTGAAACGCCGGGAAGAAGCGTAAATGCGGCATGATAAGCAACTACCCTACCTAGGATCTTCTGTACTACCGAGGGACTAACACGCGCCATATTCAGAAGGCTCCAAATCCAGAGCGTCTTTTACTTGGAGCGTCCGGAAATAGACACGACGCCCTACCTTCACCATCGTCGGCTTCAGCTTTCGAGAGACCTCAGTATCTGAATAAAGAGAAACTCGCACACCATCGGGCGAACGACCAAGAAGATCCGCCAGGTCTGTTATGCTCATCAGTAGGCCGAACCGATCAACAAGATAGTCTTCGACTTTCATGGCTAGCACTCCATCAATCACATATCGATGTAATCAATGCTAACCAAGCAAAGCCAAAGCTCAAGCGCACGCTTCTTTCACAGCAATCAATGCACTATATATTGATTATCAAGGTGTATTATTTTGAAGAAATTACGCGCGCAAATATCAATAAATTTCAGAGACTTAAATAATTAACAAAATTTAACAAATACCACAGCAATGAGGCAAAGGCAACCGAAACGGGGCAATAATAATAAGAATAATAATATCATTATTCTTATTATTATTGATGGATATCTGCATCATTAACGGACTGCTCGCTGGTTCCTTAACCACTGGCAACGAAGCACCAGCATCAGCGCAGCCAACTATAATCAAGGAATTTTTCTATTGGCTTTGAATTCGGTCTAGCTTCGAGACAAGGTCTTCCAGCTTTCAAGAAAGGGCTCTCCAAGACGACAAAATCCAGGAAAATGGCAGAAAATGATGCTTAACTATAGTGAACCCATGAGGCATGTGTCAGGTAAATATCATCACTGTAAAGATGAACAATCAGAGGAAAATTTCCCGACACATCTTTATATCACATCCTCCTACGAATTTCTTTCATGGAGATATAAACCGGAAGCGCCTTTATAAAAAAACCATGAACTTCACCTTGAATCTTATCTAAATGAGCATTGAAGTTTACTTTTTTCTCTTCAATAGCTTTGTTAGTGAAATGGTCAATCACGTCTTGTCCAAACGGTGGCTCTGCCCCATTACTAACAGAAAGCTGATTAGCCTTGTGAACTGCAGATACAGTCAAGAAGGATTCATCATTGTAGCTCCCATGATGAATGATTTTGTTTCGCTCAGTAGAAAACTCTTTACATGCTTTACTTATCCTTTTTAAAGCCTTACAAAGACCATTGTTTTTCACATGTTCGTTAGTAACAACAACATTATGAGTAACACTTTCATTGGCAACCCCCAAGTCGAGCAGCTTTACCGTGAATATTAGACATCTATCATACAAACAAGAGCTTCTTATGAAGTAATTTTCAATAGCATACTCTATGTGCTCGGCCTCATTATATGGAGAATCTTTCGGCAGCAAATCTCTAGAGTTTTCGAGCATTATTATTGATATCTTAACCTTATCAACGGCCGAGCTAATTGCTGACAGCGCCTGCGAGCAACCATATATATATTTATCAAGCTCACTATTGATTGGCACTTGATTACTTCTTGTGTCGATATTTTTTAAAGGATTCTCTTCATCAAGAATAATAGCTCTTTCAATTTCCAATGGTTCATCATCACCCATGACTCATCCTCCATACCTTAAAAACCGAACTTCGTATTCCACTACCTTATCAAATCCAAACAACAGCACTAAATATTATATCACGCGCTATCTACCCGTTAAGTAATCATATCCAGCTTCGCTACCAAATCCTCCGCCCTCAAATGCGTATACCGCCGGAGCATCTGCATGGATTTGTGCCCACTGATCGCGGCGACCTCCTGATCGGATAGCCCCGCCTCCACCAGCCGGCTGACGGCTTCATGACGTAGGTCGTGGAAGCGGAAGTCATCCAGTCGAGCTTGCTTCTTTGCCTGGTTCCAGAGCTTGGTGTACGCATAGGGGCCGCGCTTTCCATCCCTGCCAGGCTCACCGAAGAACACCAGCTCGCAGTCGAACGGTCGTACTGGGTTGTTCAGCGCCTGCTTGAACACCTCTGTGGCGGCCTGGGTCAGCGGTACCAGGCGGGCTTCGTTGTTTTTGGTGTCGGTGAGACGCACCACGCGGCGTTTTACGTCAACCTGGGAGCGAGTGAGGGTCAGGATCTCCGAGGAGCGCATGCCCGTCTCCAGAGCGATTCTGGCGATCCAGGCCAGCATCGGGTTGCTGTGCTGCCGGAGCACGGCGAACAGGCGCTTCTCCTCGTCGGGGCTCAGGCGCCGGTCGCGTCCCTCTCCAGGGCTGGGCTTGCGAATGTTCTGAACGGGGTTGTAAGTCAGGCCCAAGCCCCATTCCTGGATAGCCACGGTGTAGAGGTGGCCAAGCAGGGCGAGCTCGAGGCGCACGGTATTAGGGCTGATGGGCTGCCCCCGGTGCCCCAGACTGTTCAGCCGCGTGTCGCGGAATTTCGCAATTAGCTCCGGCGTCAGGGCCGCGAGGGAATATTTGCCCAAGTGCTCGATGAGCGTAGTGGCTTTATGGCGCTCACTCTTCTGGGTGCTGGGCTTCTTGGTGGGAGTAACGTCGGCCAGGTAACGCTTGAGCGCCGCTTCAAGCGTCATACGTTCGGAAGCACTGCGCTGGATATAGACACCACGCACCATTTCATCTTCGGTGCGGCGGCTCCAGTCCTGAGCGTCACGTTTGGTACGAAAGGTCTTGGCGGTGGTCGGCCAGCCGGTCTTGCGAATGACGGCTTTCCAGCTACCTGAGGGGGTCTTGACGATGGTGGCCATGAAAATCTCCAGGGGGCTGAAGGATCGGCACTGTACCGAAACTGTACCCTTGGAACATGGGACTCACCAGAGAAGATTGCTAAGTCACTGTTTTAAATGGTGGGCCCAGCAGGACTCGAACCTGCGACCAAGGGATTATGAGTCCCCTGCTCTAACCAACTGAGCTATAGGCCCTGAAACGCGGGAGCCGTATGATAACCAAAGCGGTTGGCACAGGCCAGCCGCTATTGCAGGCCATGAATGTCCAGGGAGGACACGATGTCACCGAAACCGATCATTCGCCGCGTCATGGGTATCGGCCTGGCCGCCGGGCTGACCCTGTCCTGCGGCCTGGCCCAGGCGGCGTGGCAACTCGACCCCGTTCAGTCCCGCGTCACGGCCACGGTGACCGAGATCACCAGCGGAGGCGAGTCGATCACCCACGAGCACGCCCTGCGCCGCATGGAGGGCCAGATCAGCGCGGACGGCACGCTGAAGCTGCCCATTCGGCTCAACCAGACCGACGTGCTGGATCGCCTCGGCGATCTGCCACCATGGATGTCCTCGCTCACCAACACCACCCTGGTGACGATCGTCACTCACCTGCCGCCGGAGCGGATCAACTCGCTGGCCGTCGGCCAGTCGACGGTCGAGATACTGACGCTCCGTACCGATTCCAACGGCGAACAGCGCCAGGAGAAGCTGCCGGTGCGGTTTACCCGCGAGGCGGCCGACGTCGTGCGCGCCCGCAATGCCGAACCGGTGTCGCTGGACGGCAGGGAACTGATGAAGAACCAGACCGTGCGTTCGATTCTCTCGTTGATGGGATACCAGCAGATTGGCGACGAGGTGCCGGTCGAGCTGGATGCCGTGCTGGTCGATCGCTGAGCGATGTCCGGATTCGAAGCCGCCGCCACTGCACTGCCGCCGGGGTGCCACTCGCCACTGAGCGAATGGCCCTGGCGGGAGGCTTGGCCCTGGGCGAGGTTCAGTGCCCTGCGTTTCGATCCCGGGATGCTATGCGAAGCCGATCTCGATGCCTGGCACCTCTCGCTACCGGATCGTCTGGCAACGGCAGCGGCCAAGCGTCGGGCCGAATTCCTGGCTGGCCGCCTGAGCGCCCGCCACGCGTTCGCCGAGCTGACAGGTTCACCGGCGACGCCGGCGCAGGATCCCGAGCGGCTCCCCCGCTGGCCAGCGGGTACCGTCGGCTCGATCACCCACAGCCGGGGGTTGGCGGCGGCGGTGGTCGCCGGACAGGAAGCGTGTCGCGGCATCGGCCTGGATGCCGAGGTGGAGATGACCGCTGAACGCGCGCGACGTCTGGCGCCACAGATCCTGGTGGCATCGGAACGCGCCTGGTTCGACGACCTGCCCGGTGAGCGACAGGGGGAGTTCCTCACCGTGGCGTTCTCGCTCAAGGAGAGCCTGTTCAAGGCGCTCTACCCGCTGGTGCGTCGGCGCTTCTACTTTCCCCATGCCCAAGTGACCGCCTGGAACGCCGACGAAGGAACCGTCGCGATCGAACTGCTGGAGACACTGTCGCCGGAGTGGCGGGCCGGCGCTCGGCTGACCGGGCAGGTGGCGAAAATCGACGACTATCTCTTGACGCTGATCGCGATCTCGCGAGAATCGTGAGCGACCAAACTAATTTCACTGAAGCGCGATCGCCCGTGCGATCGGCTCGCCAGCGGAACCTGATCCCATGATCAAGTGGATACTGATACTGCTTTTCGTCGCCAGCGTGCTCTATACGCACTATCGCGGGCGCGTGCGTCACAAGCCGTTGCGCCAGCTCTCCGATCACTCGACCTTCATGTCGCCGATCAATGCGCTGATGACGCTGTTCGGGCGCGACAAGGATCGCCCCTACCACGACCTGCGGAACTACCCGGAGCTCGAACGCCTGACCGGCAACTGGGAGACGATCCGCGACGAGGCGATGGCGCTGCAGGACCACATCAAGGCCTCTTCCCGCTACGACGACGCCGGTTTCAACTCCTTCTTCCGCCGCGGCTGGAAGCGCTTCTACCTGAAGTGGTACGGCGAGAGCCACGCCTCCGCCGAGCAGCTCTGCCCGCGGACCACGCAGCTGTTGGCAGGCATTCCCAACGTCAAGGCCGCGATGTTCGCCGAGCTGCCGGCGGGCAGTCATCTGACCCTGCACCGGGACCCGTATGCCGGCTCCCTGCGCTATCACCTGGGCCTGATCACACCCAACGACGATCGCTGCTACATCGATGTCGATGGCGAGAAGTACAGCTGGCGCGACGGCGAGGCCGTGATGTTCGACGAGACCTATCTGCACCGCGCCGAAAACGGCTCCGAGCAGAACCGCATCATCCTGTTCTGCGACATCGAACGTCCGATGAAATATGGCTGGGCCCGCAGTCTCAACCACTTCTTCGGGCGTACCGTGATGGCCGCCGCCAGCTCGCCCAACGACGACAGCGACCGCACCGGCGGGCTGAATCGCGCCTTCAAGTACATCTACGCGGTGCGGCGCCAGGGCAAGGCGCTCAAGAAGCGCAACAAGTCGCTCTACTACGCCATCAAGTGGGCACTGTTCGCCATCGTGATCATCGCCATCATTGCCTGGTGAGCGGCCGGGCCGGCACACCCCGGCCCTTCCCTCTTCCCTCTTCCCTCTTCCCTCTTCCCCGGATCGTCCGGCACTCGCCGCCCTCACCGTATCGTTCTTCTCTTTTTTGAAAATAATTGTCATTGCGGTTCAGAAACCGGACGCCCCTACGTCTTCTTATTGGCAACACTCATGGATAAGAACGATTTTCATTCAAGGGGAGTCTGTCGTTCATGCATTACGTTCTGCGCTACCCAGCAAGTGCACTGGCCTGCGCCTGCCTGTCGCTTCCCGTCTGGGCCCAGCAGACGGGCGACAACACCGTCGCCACCCCGGCGTCGGCTGAAACCGCCAACCTCGATACCGTCACGGTGACCGGGCAGTCGGCCGCGACCAAGACCGAAACGCCCATCGTCGAGACGCCGCAGACCGTATCCAACGTCGACCGTGCCGAGATGGACGAACGCGGCGTGCGCACGGTGCGCGAAGCGGCGCAGTACACGCCGGGGGTCTATACCAACCAGGTCGGCGCCTCCAATCGGTACGACTATCTGGTCATGCGGGGGTTCTCCGACGGCAGCCTGAGCAACACCTATCTCGACGGGCTCAAGGTGATGGGCGACGCCAACGGCTACAGCTCGATGGTGATCGATCCGTGGTTCCTGGATAACGTCGAGATCGTCAAGGGGCCGGCCTCGGTGCTCTACGGGCGCTCGTCTCCCGGTGGCCTCGTGGCCTTGACCAGCAAGAAGCCGCTGTTCGAGAACCGCAACGAGCTCCGTTTCAGCACCGGCACCAATAGCCAGCGCAGTGCCGCGTTCGACTTCTCCGGCCCGCTGGACGACGAGCGTCGCGTCGCCTATCGCCTGGTCGGCATCGGCAGCAAGGCGGACACCCAGTTCGATCATGTCGAAGAGGAGCGCTACGCCATCGCGCCCTCGATCACCTGGGACGCCACCGACGACACCAGCATCACCCTGATGGCCTACCTGCAGAAGGATCCGGAAGGCGGCTATCACTCCGGCGTGCCCTACGAGGGCGCCGTCAGCCGCCACAACGGCCGCCATATCAGCAACGACTTCTTCGACGGCGAGGCCGACTACGACAAGTTCGAACGCACCCAGCGCATGTTCGGCTACAACCTCGAGCACCGCTTCAGCGACAACGTCACCGGTCGTCAGAAACTGCGCTACCTGAACTCGGACGTCGAGCTGAACCAGGTCTACGGCTTCGGCTGGGTATCGCCGGACTCCAACGAGCTGAACCGCTACTACTCCGGCGGACGCGAGTCGCTGCAGGCGTGGACCGTCGACAACCAGGTGGAAGCGAAGCTCAAGAGCGGTTTCATCGACCACACCGTGCTGGTCGGCGTGGATTATCAGAAGCGCAAGAATGACGTCACCTGGACCTACGGCTCCTTCCCCAATCTCGATGCTTTCAACCCCAGTTATGGTGCGGACCCCGAAGTGCCGGGTATCTACACGTCGGCCGATGAGCGTCATGAACTCAGCCAGACCGGGATCTACCTGCAGGATCAGATGGCGATCGATCAGTGGCGCCTCACCTTGGGCGGCCGCTACGACTGGGTCGATATCAAGAACAAGAACCATCTCAACGATAGCGAAAGCACACTCGACGACACCCAGTTCAGCGGTCGTGCCGGCGCGCTCTACCTGCTCGACAATGGCCTCGCGCCCTACCTGAGCTACAACACCGCCTTCACGCCGACCAGTTTCGTCGATGCGGAAGGCGATCTACTGGAACCCATGGAAGGCGAACAGTGGGAGACCGGGCTCAAGTACCAGCCGCCAGGAAGCCGCGATCTCTATACCTTGTCGCTATTCCGGATCAATCAGGAAAACGTGGCCACCAAGGAGCAGCCCAACGACCCTTATCGCTCCGTAGGCGAGATCCGCTCCCAGGGCATCGAGCTGCAGGCCCGGGCCTGGATGACCGACAACTTCCGACTGCAGGCCGGCTACAGCTATACCGACATTCGCTACACCAAGAGCGACGACCCGGAAGAGGACGGCAACTACGCCATCTATGCGCCGCGCCACCAGGCCAGCCTGTGGGGGCACTATGCCTTTGATCGCGGTGCGCTCGACGGGCTCGATGCCGGCCTGGGCGTGCGCTACTACGCGGATGTCTATGCCGATCGCGCCAACACCGAAACGGTGCCCGACTACACCCTGGTGGATGCCGCGGTGGGTTATGACCTGAGCCAGGTCGGTCTGCAAGGGGTCAGCGCCCGGGTCAACGTCGGCAACCTGCTCGACAAGGAGTACGTGGCGTCGTGCAACTCCCTCGAGTACTGCTACTTCGGCGCGGAGCGTAACGTCACCGCGACCGTTTCCTATCAGTTCTGATCTCACCGGAAGGAAACCCCACACAGACCATTCGACCACGCGGGCGCCTGGCTAAGCTCTGTCTGAAAAATCGGCGAAAGAGGACCGGGCTGGCGCTCCAGTTTACAGGGTGTAAATGAGCATTTTGAGCCGATTTTTAACACCGTATGGTTAAGCGCAGACATTTTTCAGACAAAGCGTAGCGCCCGCCAGGCGAACCGGGAGGCAAGGACGCCTTCCCGTCTCGACTCGCCACGCGACAATCCGGCCCGGCAGTCTCTGGCGGCAACGCCACCGGGCCATCAAGTACGCATCAACGCACTCGAGGTTCATCGACGCGCGCCCACGGCGTCGCGTAGGCCGCGCCTTTGTCCGATGGAACGTCATCTCGGCGATTCCGGCCATCGGCTCAGGCGCCCGAAGAGAGGCAATCAGGAGGATCTGCCATGCGATACGACACGGAGCTTGCTCCCGCCATTGTGCTACCACGCTCCCGGCCCGACGGCCGGAACGACCCGCTGGCCCTGTTCAACGAGCAGTCGCTGGACGCCTACCGCAGCGGCATGCAGCGCTGCGTCGAGCTGGTCCGGCACACCCTGACCCGCGCCCGGAATCCCTGCAGCGGCATCGAGCCCCAGGAGCTGCAGCCCGCCTTCCAAGCGATCGACCTCGACCGACCGCTCGACGATCTCGAGGCCAGTCTCGAGGAGCTGCAGCGGCTCTATCTCGATCACGCCGTGTATTTCCACCACCCGCGCTACGTCGCGCATCTCAACTGCCCGATCACGCTGCCATCAATCCTGGCCGAGGCGATCGCCACGCCGCTCAACACGGCGGTGGAGACCTGGGACCAGAGCGCCGGCGCGACCCTGATCGAACAGAAGCTGATCGACTGGACCGCCGCCCGCGTCGGGCTCGGCGAGGATGCCGACGGCGTGTTCACCAGCGGCGGCACCCAGTCCAACCTGATGGCATTGAGTATCGCCCGCGACAGTGCCTGCGAAGCGATGCCCGGACACGCCGGCAATCGCCATCACGGGCTCCCCTCGAACTTCCGCCAGCTACGCATCCTCACCTCCGAGGTCAGCCACTTCAGCGTGCAGAAGGCCGCCGCGCTGCTGGGTCTCGGCTATGACGCCGTGATCGCCGTGCCGAGTGATGCCAGCAAGCGCATGGATATCGCCGCGCTGCAGGCGGCGCTGAAGGAATGCGACGAGGCGGGGCTGATCCCGTTCGCGATCGTCGCCACCGCGGGCACCACCGACTTCGGCAGCATCGACCCGATTCCCACCATGGCCGAACTCTGCCGCCAGCGCGGCATCTGGCTGCATGTGGATGCGGCCTACGGCGGCGGGCTGCTGCTCTCCCGCCGGCACCGTCACTGGCTCGCCGGGATCGAGCAGGCGGACTCGGTCAGCATCGATTACCACAAGACCTTCTTCCAGCCGGTGAGCTGCAGCGCCTGCCTGGTTCGCGATCGCCGCCAGCTGCGCCACATCACCTACCACGCCGACTACCTCAATCCCCGCGATCAGGCCGAGGGAGGTACCCCGGACCTGGTCAACAAGAGCCTGCAGACGACCCGGCGCTTCGACGCCCTGAAGCTGTGGATGAGCCTGCGCACGCTGGGCGCCGAGCGCCTGGGCGACCATCTCGACCAGGTGATCGAACTGGCGCAGCAGGCCTACCGGGCCATGCGCCAGCGGGACGACATCGAGGTGTTGCTGCCGCCGGCGTTGAGCACGCTGGTCTTCCGTTACCGTCCCGACGACGTGGACGACGACGGCGATCTCGACACGCTCAATCAGCAGATCCGCCAGACACTGTCGCGACGCGGCGAGGCGGTCGTCGCCGGCACCCGGGTCGACGGCCGCTTCCATCTCAAGTTCACGCTGCTCAACCCCATGACCCGCCTCGCGGAGCTGGTGGCGCTGGTCGCGGAGATCGCCCGGATCGGCGAATCGCTGGCACCGTCCCTGACATCGCCGTCCGCTCGTCCATCCCCCGTCTGGAGCCAGTCATCATGCTGAGCCGCATCTACGACTTCATCGCCGTCGGCCTGGGGCCGTTCAACCTCGGCCTGGCCTGCCTGACCGATCCCATCGACGATCTCGACGGCCTGTTCCTCGAGCGCCGTTCGAGCTTCGACTGGCACCCCGGGCTGCTGCTCGAGGACGCCACCCTGCAGACGCCCTTCATGGCCGATCTGGTCACCCTGGCCGACCCGACCAGCCGTTTCAGTTTTCTCAATTATCTGAAATCCCAGGGGCGACTCTACAACTTCTACATCCGCGAGGACTTCTTCCTGCTGCGCAGCGAGTACAACCGGTACTGCCAGTGGGTCACCACGCAGCTCGAGTCGCTGCGCTTCAATCGCGATGTCCAGAGCATCACCTACGACGACGCCGAGCAGTGCTATCGCATCCGCTGCCGCGATACTCGAAAGAACGAGAATCGTATCTACCGCGCCCGCCGACTGGTGCTGGGCACCGGCAACGAGCCGATGATTCCGACGTGCTGCCAGCCGGTGGCGGAGCGCGTGGTGCACTCCTCCCGCTATCTCGATCACAAGGCCGCGCTGCAGGCGAAGTCGGCGATCACGATCGTCGGCAGCGGCCAGAGCGCCGCCGAGATCTATCTCGACCTGCTCGAGGAGATCGACACCCACGACTATACCCTGAGCTGGGTCACCCGCTCGCCGCGCTTCTTCCCGCTGGAGTACGGCAAGCTGACGCTCGAGATGACCTCGCCGGATTACATCGACTATTTCCACGCCCTGCCCGAGGCGACCCGGGACGAGCTGATGCGCCAGCAGAAGGGGCTCTACAAGGGCATCAATCTCGAGCTCATCAACACCATCTACGACCGCCTCTACACCAAGAGCCTGCAGGGCAAGGTGGATACCCACCTGCTGACCTGCGCCCAGCTCGAGAGCTGCCGCTTCGATGCCGCCCATCGCCGCTTCGACCTGACCTTCACCCACACCGAGCAGGACCGGCGCTTCGAACACCAGACGGAGGGCGTGATCCTGGCCACCGGCTACGCGGCGCAGACACCCGCCTTCCTCGCTCCGATCGAGCAGCGGATCCGCCGCGACGGCGCCGGACGCTATGCGGTCAGCCGTTACTACGGCATCGGCATCGACGACGACATCTTCGTCCAGAACGCCGAGCTGCATACCCACGGCCTGGTCGCCCCCGATCTCGGCATGGCGTGCTACCGCAACGCCTGCATCATCCGCGAACTCGCCGGCCGCGAGGTCTATCCCGTGGAGCGCGGCTTCACCTTCCAGGACTTCGGCGCACCCGACGACCGCGTGTTCCAGCCGCAGCGAGCCACGGCATGACCGCTGTCGCGCGCCAGTTCGCCATTACCGTTTGCCGTCAGGAGAGAGACGCATGAATCTACCGCAGAGCCGGCTGCCCGCCGCCAGGATGGGCGACGCCACGGGCAGCGTGAGCGACCTCGAGACGAAGGCCACATCGCCCAGCAGCCTCTATTCGCCCGAGGTTCGCTTTCGTCGCGACTGGCCGGGCATCGGCACCCTTGCCCTTCGCCCCCTCGCGCTGGATCAGGATCTCCCGCTCGTGTACGACTGGGTCAGCAGCGACCGCGCCCGTTTCTGGGGCATGAACGGCGACACCCGGGATCAGGTCGCCGCCTTCTACCGGGACATGCAGCAGAGCGAGGGCGCCCAGGCGTTCATCGGCCTCCATAACGGCCAGCCGGCGTTTCTGGTCGAGTGCTACGATCCCCGCCAGGACCCGGTCGGCGAGCAGTACACCGTCCAACCCGGCGACCGCGGCATGCACTTCCTGGTCGCGCCGAAAGCGCCGGCGGCCACGCCGATCCACGGCTTCAGTCAGGCCGTGATCGATACCATCGTGGCCTTCCTGTTCAGCGATCCGGGGACGCGCCGCATCGTCGTCGAGCCAGACGTCACCAACGACAGGATCCACCCGCTCAACCGCCGGGCGGGCTTCGTCTACGCGGGTGAGATCCGACTGGCGGAGAAGACCGCCCGCCTGGGCTTCTGCACCCGCGAGCGGTTCGAGTCGCTGCACGCCTCGCGGCGCCGTGATACCGCCACGGGCGAAGCCAGCGCCCATCTGCGGCCCGATCGCTGGCGCCGCGCCAATCGCGATCTGCTGTGCAAGGCTATCAGCGAGTTCGCCCACGAGCGTCTGCTGCAGCCGGTACCGGAAACCGAGATCGACGCCGACGGCTGGGCCGATTACGCCCTCGCCACCGACAGTGACGGCATCCGCTACCGGTTCCGCGCGCGCCGGATGGCACTGGATCACTGGTGGATCGACAAGAACACGCTGGCCAAGATGCGCGACGGCGCCTCCCAGCCGCTGGACGTGACGCAGTTCCTGCTCGAGTGCCGGGCGCGGCTGGGCATCGACCCCGCCAACCTGCCGACCTACCTGGAGGAGATCGCCAGCACCCTGGCCGGCATGGCGTACAAGTTCGGCCGTGACGTACCGCCGGCCGCCGAACTCGCGCTGGCCGACTTCCAGACCCTCGAGACGGCGATGAGCGAAGGTCACCCCTGTTTCGTCGCCAACAGCGGCCGGATCGGCTTCGATATCGAGGACTATCACCGCTACGCGCCGGAAGCCGGTGCCGCGATCCGTCCGCTGTGGCTGGCCGCCGCGCGCCAGTGCACCGAGTACAGCGCCATCGAGGGCCTCGATGCCGAGACCCTGTTTGCCGAAGAGCTGGACGCCTCGGTACGGGAGCGTTTCGCCGGCCGCCTGCGGGCGCTCGGGCTCGATCCCGATGACTACCTGTTGATGCCGGTCCACCCGTGGCAGTGGCGCCACAAGCTGGCGATCACCTTCGCCGGCGAAGTGGCCGAACAGCGCCTGGTGCTGCTCGGCGAGGCGGACGACGATTACCTTGCCCAGCAGTCGATTCGGACCTGGTTCAACGTCTCGCGGCCCCAGCGTCGCTACGTCAAGTTCGCGCTGTCGATCCTCAACATGGGTTTCATGCGCGGGCTTTCGCCCCACTACATGCGCGGCACGCCGGCCATCAATGCCTGGGTCGAGAACCTGGTCGCAGGCGACCCGGAACTGCAGGCGCAGGGTTTCAGCGTGCTGCGTGAAGTCGCCACGCTGGGCTATCACCATGCCGGTTTCGAGGCCGCTACCGACAAGCAAAGTCCGTATCAGAAGATGCTGGCGTGCCTGTGGCGGGAGAGCCCCTATACCCGCATCGCACCCCATCGGCGGCTGACGACCATGGCTGCGCTGCTGCACCGGAACGCCGATGGCGATGCGCTGCTGCCGGCACTGATCGACGCCTCCGGCATCGGCGCACGCAACTGGATCGAGCGCTATCTAGCGGCCTACATGACACCGCTGCTGCACTGCTTCTACGCCCATGACCTGGTGTTCATGCCCCACGGCGAGAACCTGATCCTGCAGCTCGAGGATCACGTGCCGGTCGGCGCGATCCTCAAGGATATCGGCGAGGAGACCGGCATCTTCGACAACGGCCAGTCGCTGCCGGAAGCGGCCCGCCGCATTGCGGTGGAGGTGCCGGAGCACCTCAAGATCCTGTCGATCTTCACCGATCTGTTCGACTGCTTCTTCCGTTTCCTCGCCGAGATCCTGGTGGCCTCGAACCAGCTCCAGGAGGACGATTTCTGGCAGTTGGTGGCGGCGTGCGTGATCGATTACCAGCGGCGGCATCCGAAATTCGCCGACAAGTTCGAACGCTTCGATCTGTTCGCGCCCGACTTCACGCTGTCGTGCCTCAACCGTTTGCAATTGCGCAACAACCGCCAGATGATCGACCTCGCCGATCCGTCGAAGAACCTGCAGTTCGCCGGTACGCTGGTCAATCCCATCGCCGCCTGCCGACCCACTCCCGCCGCCTCGGGCGGAGACAACGGCGAGCGCGAAGTGCGGGTGGTATCGACCTGAACCGCCCCAGGCGGACGCGTTGCCACGGCCGGGCGCGCCCTCGCGGCGCCCGGCCAGCGACGGCTGCAATGCGACTTGCTGCCGATACGACTTAACGCCAATGCCCCTTATTGATAACGATTCTCATTTTTGCCATGATCGCGGCACTTCATTTGTCGTCTTGCCCTCGGGGCCGTCATCATGCGCGAAGCAATGTTCGAATTCCTCTATCGTCAGCACCACCACGAGTTGCTCGGCTTTCTCGATCGCCAACTGGGTTCACGGGACCAGGCCGCCGATCTTTGCCATGACGCCTACCTGCGTCTGCTCGACGCGCCCGTGCGCCGGGTGCTCGACAATCCCCGCGCCTATCTCTTCCGTATCGCTCGCAACCTGCTGATCGACCATCGGCGCCGCCAGCATCCCGAACTGATCGCCATCGACGCACTGGAGCCGGTACTGGTCTGTCCGCGCGTCTGCCCGGAGGCCGATGCCTGCCAACGACAGTGTGTCCATCAGCTCACGCGGACGTTGGATGCACTCCCGGCACGGCTGCGCCAGGCACTGATCTGGCACCGGCTGGAAGGGTTGACGCAGCGCGAAATTGGCCAGCGCCTCGGCGTCTCGGAGCGCATGGCGGGACGCTATATCGCCCAGGCGATGACCCGCTGCCAGGACGAGCTGGAGGCGCTGGACGGCGAGCCACGGCACTGATTGCCGGTGATCGGCCAGTCAGCCTTCGGCCGACCGATGGCCGGCTCGGTCGGGATACCACGCCATGCCGATGGCATGAGGCGCGGTGGGCTCGAAACCGAACTGGGCGTAGAGCCGGTGGGCCTCGCCGTCCGCCAGCAGGCTGACGAAGGCGTTATCCGGCGCCTCGCGCAGGATATAGGCGCGGATCTCTCCCATGATCCGCTTGCCCAGGCCACGCCCTTGGTGCGCCGGCTGCACGGCGATATCCACCACCTGATAGAAGCAGCCGCCGTCGCCGACGACGCGGCCCATGCCCACCGTCTCGCTCCCCTGTGCGCCCTCATGAACGACCTGCACGGCGAATAGGCTGCCGGGCAGGCCGCGCTCGGCACCGGCGGTACTGCGCGGGTTCATGCCGGCCTCGCGGCGGAGCCGCATATAGGTCTCGATATCGGGCGGCTCGAGAACCAGGCGATAGGCTTCTTCATCATCGCAGGCGTCGTGTTTCATAACGTGGGATCCACTCTCGCATCGTTTTCCGGTCGAGCCTGCAGTGTGCCATCGCCAGGCGAGCGCTGCCTGTTCGTCAGCCAGCGCGGCGTTCTCGAGGTCGCTTTCAGCAACGGCATCAACAGCCACAGCAGCGGCGCCAGCACCCAGCGATAGACGAACCTGGCAACGATCAACAGCGGCAATAGCACCATCACCCAGATCAGGAACTGCCCCAGCCACACCGGCCAGCCAAGCCACCGCGAGACGTTGGCCCCCAGCGCGCTGACCAGACTGGGATGACGCACGACCACGTAGGCGGTGCCGGTGATCGCCGCAACCTTGGCTGCCCGCGAGAGATTGACGAAGCGTCCGCCACCGACCAGCATGCTGCGCCCAGTTGCCCGCACGCCCTGCCCTTCGGCGGCGGCGCCCACACGAGCCGTGCGTCCGGCCCGCAGCACCTTGACTGCGCTGGTCATCACCAGCAGGTCGACACCCGCCCAGCCGATATCGGCAACCCCGATCGCCTCGCCGCGTCGCCACTGGCTCTCCAGATCGCGCAGGCCGCTGGTGAAGAGATCACCGAGGTCGCTCACGACGCGCTCACTCTGCAGCCATTGCACCTCGCCGTCGGGATCGACCACGAACTGCTGCAGGAAAGCGTGGCCCTTGGCGTCGAGAATGGCAATGGCGACCTGGCCGCGGCGCACGGGCGTCAGCGATGTGTCGGCCTTGTCGCTTTCCTCTGGGATCGCGTTTTCGGCCTGACTCGCGTTTTTGGCCGCACCGGACGAGTCTCGAGACTCGCTCTCCTCGTCCTCGCCCCACCAGCGGTCGAGCTGCTCGCTGGCCTGACGATAGCGGGTTCCCAGCCAGTGCTGCGCCCGCAGCGTGGCGATGTCGTGATCGCGGTAATAGACCAACGGCAGGACCGCATCCGCACCGTAGCGCACCAGCACCCGCTGGAACGCCGGATCGAGTCCGTAATCGAGCAGTGCCTTGCGGGCCAGATCACCGTGGTTCTGGATCGCCAGCCAGGCGCTGGCCCACAGCGCCGGCTCGTCGGCGTAGCCCAGGAAGAGCGCATTGATCTCCGCCGACTCCTCGGCCAGCCCATCCGCCAGCGACGGCAGCGCCCGCTGGGTCTCCAGCCTCACCAGGCGTGGCTCGAACGGTTCATGGGAGGCCACGGCGGAGAGCACGCCCGCACCGACGAGCGCGAACAGCGCAATCGACGACCACACTTTCATGGGTTCATGCTCCTCGAACAGGGTTATTCGGCAGTCAACGGACGCTGCCAGACGATAAACAGCGACAACCGCCTTTGATAACCGTTCGTATTTGAATTAGGATTGCATTCCATCACGTGACCCACCACTCACCGCGAGGTTGCCCCTGCCATGTTCGAAGTCCAGTCGGCGAGCTTCGAGATTGCGGGCAAGACACTGCTCTCGCCTATCGATCTCACCTTCGGTGAAGGCCGGGTCTACGGCCTGATCGGGCACAACGGTTCCGGCAAATCGACCCTGCTGAAGCTGCTCGCGCAACAGCAGCCGGTCAGCCAGGGCGGCATCCGGCTCGATGGCCGACCGCTGTCGCAGTGGAAACCCCGCGAGTTCGCCCGCCACGTCGCCTACCTGCCGCAACATCTGCCCAGCGCCGAGAACCTCACCTGTCGCGAGCTGATCGGTTTCGGCCGCTACCCCTGGCACGGCCTGCTGGGCCGCCTCAACGGCCATGACCATCAGCAGATCGAACGCGCCATCGCCCTGACCCATACCGAAGCCTTCGCCGACCGCCTGGTCGACACCCTCTCCGGCGGCGAGCGCCAGCGCGTGTGGCTCGCCATGCTGCTGGCCCAGGGCAGCCGCTACCTGCTGCTCGACGAGCCGCTGGCCGCGCTGGACATCGCCCATCAGGTCGAGGTGCTGGCGCTGGTGCGCAAGCTCTGTCGCGAGCTGGGGCTCGGCGTGATCATCGTGCTCCACGACGTCAACATGGCCGCACGCTACTGCGATCACCTGGTCGCCCTGCACAGCGGCAAGCTCCTCGCCGAAGGGGCGCCCGCCAGCATGATGAACGATATCAACCTGGAAGCCATCTACGGCATTCCGATGCGGGTCATGAACCACCCCGCCGACGCCTGCCCCATCGCGGTGCTGCAGTAACCGCAACGCCGACACCTATCCCTGATCGACATATGGCTTGCCGGTAAGCGATAGCACTGGACGCTCGCTATCATAGACAGGATGCTAACCTTTAGCGCTGGGCCTTGTCCGCTCGCCCGGTCGTGCCTTCCGATTCGCCTCCTGTCTGCGAGCTTGTCATGCTGCAACCCGTTTCCCGCCAGAGCGACCTGACCCTCGAACCCGAACAGACGCCGCCACGCCCGGCGGATGTCAGCACCTTCGCCCCGCTGGGCGTCCCCGCCTTCCGCATGATCTGGATCGCCAACCTGTTCGCCAACCTCGGGTTGTGGGCGCAGTCGGTGGCGGCGGCCTGGGTGGTGACCTCGAACGACGGCGGCGCGGTGGCGGTGGCGATGATCCAGGTCGCGGCGGCGCTGCCGCTGGTGCTGATGTCGATCGTCACCGGCGTGATCGCCGACAACTACGATCGCCGCAAGGTGATGCTGTTCGGGCTGGGCATCGAAGTGCTCGGCGGGCTGTTCGTCACCGCGATCGCCTTTCTGGACCTGCTCTCGCCGGCACTGCTGATCGCCTCGATTCTGTGCGTCTCCATCGGCGGTGCGATCACCACGCCGGCCTGGCAGGCGGCGGTCAACGAACAGGTACCGCGCAATCTGGTCTCGAGCGCGGTTCTGCTCAACAGCGTCAACTACAACGCCGCCCGCGCCATCGGCCCGGCCATCGGCGGGCTGCTGCTGGCCGCGGTGGGTCCGGCGTGGATCTTCCTGCTCAACGTGCTCTGCTTCTGCGGGCTGATCGCCGCGCTGTGGCGCTGGAAGCGTGCCGTGCTGCCCAAGTCGCTGCCGCCGGAAAGGATCTGGGAAGGGGTCAAGGCGGCGCTGCATTTCGTCCAGTACTCCAGCGTCACCCGGCTGGTGATGATGCGCTCGTTCATCTTCGGGATCTCCGCCAGCGCACTGTGGGCACTGCTGCCGCTGCTGGCCCATCAGCATCCCAGCGGCAGTGCCTCGCTCTACGGCTATATGCTCGGGGGCCTCGGCATCGGGGCCATCGCCGGCAGCACGCTGGTCAACCGGGCGCGCCAGCGGGTCGGCAGCAGCCGCCTGATCAGTTTCTCCGCCATGCTGCTGGGTCTGGTGATGCTGGCACTGGGCGGTCTCGATACATTGTGGGTGCTGTTCCCGGCACTCATCGTCGGCGGCAGCTGCTGGATCGCGGCGGTGGCATCCTACAACTCCTCGGTACAGATCCTGGTACCGGACTGGGTCAAGGCGCGGGCGCTGGCGCTGTATCAGACCGCGCTCTACGCCGGGCTGACGCTGGGCTCGCTGCTGTGGGGGCAACTGGCCGACGGGCTGGGGGTCCAGATGGCGCTGATGCTGGCCGGCACGCTGCTGATCGTTTCGGCGCTGCTGCTGCTTCCCTCCAGGCTGCCGAACCTGGACGCCGGCGATCTGGTCGAGGCGCCGGAAGCCCACACCGATCGCCCCGATTTCGAGTTCGACCCGGCGCGGGGCTCGGTGATGGTGACAGTCGAGTACCGCATCGACGGTGACCACCTGCGGGAATTCGCCCGCGCGGTCCGCCCGCTTCGCCGGCTGCGGCTGCGCAATGGCGCCAAGCGCTGGTCGCTCTATCGGGATGTCGTCGATCGCGACCTGTGGCAGGAGGTCTTCCTGGTGCCCAACTGGCTGCAGCATCTGCGCATGCTGGATCGGTTGACCCTGGCCGACCGCGCCATCATCGATCGGGTCACGGCGCTGCACAGCGGCCCGGAGGCGCCCCGCCTGCGTCACGGCGTCAGCTATCGCTCGTCGCGGCACGCCCAGCCTGCCTTGACGCCACACCAGACCGAACCGCCCACCGACGAGTCGGCCGCAGACCGTTCGCTGGATACGACCGCGCCGTGGCCCCAGGAGAGAACATGACCCAGGCGAACATCGAAAGCGCCCGCAAGACCCTGCTCGACGTATTCGGCTTCCCGGCCTTTCGCGGCGGCCAGCAGGCCGTCGTCGAACGCGTCATCGCCGGTCGCTCCACCGCGGCGATCTTCGCCACCGGCGCCGGCAAGTCGCTCTGCTATCAGCTGCCGGCGCTTCACCTGCCGCATCTCACCCTGGTGGTCTCGCCGCTGCTGGCCTTGATGCAGGATCAGTTGGCCTTTCTCCAGCGTCACGGCTTGGCGGCCGCGAGCCTCGACTCCACCCAGGATCGCGACACCGCCCGCGAGATCATGGAGCGCGCCCGCAGCGGCGAGTTGAAGATCCTGATGGTGTCGGTGGAGCGGCTCAAGAACGAACGCTTTCGCCACTTCCTGCGTCAGGTGGCGATCTCACTGCTGGTCATCGACGAAGCGCACTGCATCTCCGAGTGGGGACACAATTTCCGGCCCGACTATCTGAAGCTACCGGATTACCAGCGCGAGTTCGGCATCCCCCAGGCGCTGCTGCTGACCGCCACCGCCACGCCCGCGGTAATCGACGACATGCGCGCCAAGTTCGCCATCGCCGAGGAGGATGTCGTCACCACCGGCTTCTATCGCGACAACCTGGAGCTGCTGGTGCAGCCGGTAGAGGCCGATAACCGCCTGCCGGCACTGGTCGACTGGCTCGTCCCGCAGCAGCAGCCTGGCCGTGAAGCGCCCACCATCGTCTACGTCACGCTGCAGCAGACCGCCGAGTCGGTGGCCGGGGCGCTGGCGAGCCGGGGCCTTTCGGCCCGCGCCTATCATGCCGGCCTCGACAGCGAGACCCGGGACCGGATCCAGCAGGGCTTCATGGACGGCGAGATTCCCTGCATCGTCGCCACCATCGCCTTCGGCATGGGGATCGACAAGGGCGATATCCGCAACGTCATTCACTACGACCTGCCCAAGTCGATCGAGAACTACAGCCAGGAGATCGGGCGCGCCGGGCGTGACGGCAAGCCGTCGCGCTGCCTGATGCTGGCCGGTCGGGACGGCCTGCGCGTGCTCGAGAACTTCGTCTACGGCGATACCCCGGAGCGCGAGGGTATCCGCCACGTGCTGAGCGAGATCGCCGACGCCGGCCGCCAATCGGCGCGCCAGTGGCCGGTGCTGCTCAACACGCTCTCCCGCGACAGCAACGTCCGTCTGCTGCCGTTGAAGACGCTGCTCGTCCGGCTCGAGATGCATGGCGTCATCGTACCCCGCTTCGCCTACCTGGCCGAGTACCGGCTGCGCTATCTCGACGAGACCGCCAACCTGGTCGTGCGCTTCGAGGGCGAGCGCGCCGACTTCGTACGCCTGCTCGTCGACAACATCGCCATCGCCAAGACCTGGGGCACGGTGGATTTCGAACGACTCCATCGGGCCGGCGAAGCGGCGGGGCTCGACGCCTCGCGCGCGAGGGTCATCACCGCACTGGAGTATTTCCAGGACAAGGGCTGGGTGGTGCTGGAAGGCAAACGCATGACCGACGTCTACGAGGTGCGCCAGCCCAAATTCGACATCGACGCTCTGACCGATCGACTGCTGGCGGAGAGCCAAGCCCGGGAGCAGGCGGAGATAGACCGCCTCCAGGCCATGCTGGACCTGTTCGAATCGGACACCTGCCTGACCCGACGGCTCGCCGCTTACTTCGGCGACACGCGATTCGAGCACGATGACGCGCCAATGGACTGCGGCCATTGCTCGGTCTGCCATGGCCATATCGCGCGTCTGCCGGGGGCGCCGTCCTTGCCCGAGCTAACCGATGCCGACTTCGCCCGCCAGGCCGGGCCGTTCATCGAACGCCACCGCGAACAGCTCGGGACGTTGCCCGGCGCGCAGCGCATCGCCCATTTCCTGTGCGGACTGTCGATGCCAGTGTTCACGCCGCTCAAGGCGCGGCAGTTGAACGGGTTCGGCGTCCACGAGCAGCGACCCTACCCCGAAGTCAGGGCGTGGGTCGAGGAACAGATAGCCCAAGCAGGCTGAACGCTTCAACCATTCCAACTTGTCGATCTCGGCGTTCTCGAATACTGTATATTCAGACAGTATTCGAGACGGGCCACAGGATTGCCGCATGGAACTGATCGACAAGCTCTCCATCCTCGCCGATGCCGCCAAGTACGATGCCTCTTGCGCCAGCAGCGGCGCGCCCAAGCGCTCGTCTCGCGGCAAGACGGGGCTCGGTTCGTCGAACGGCATGGGGATCTGTCATAGCTTCACCCCGGACGGGCGCTGCGTGTCGCTGCTCAAGGTGTTGCTGACCAACTTCTGCCTGTTCGACTGCCAGTACTGCGTCAACCGGCGCTCGAGCAACGTGCCGCGAGCACGCTTCACGCCGGAGGAAGTCGTCCGCCTGACGCTGTCGTTCTACCGTCGCAATACCATCAGCGGGCTGTTTTTGAGTTCCGGGATCATTCGCTCCAGCGACTACACCATGGAGCAGCTGATCCAGGTGGCCCGGCTGCTGCGGGAGACGCACCAGTTCCGGGGCTACATCCATCTCAAGGCGATCCCGGAGGCGGATCCCAGGCTGCTCGAGGAAGCCGGGCGCTACGCTGACCGGCTCAGCGCGAACATCGAATTGCCGACCCTGACCGGCCTGAAGACGCTGGCCCCGGAAAAGGAGCTCGACACCATCCACTCGGCCATGAGCCACATGCGCCAGCGCATCGATGCCGCCAACGACGATGCCGAGCGGGACGCGAAGCGTCTGCCGCGCAGCGCCAACCCCAAGCGCATGGCGCCACGCTACGCACCCGGCGGCCAGAGCACGCAGATGATCGTCGGTGCCGATGCCACCGATGACCGCACCATCCTCCAGTCCGCCCAGCACCTCTACCGCGACTTCCGCCTCAAGCGCGTCTACTACTCGGCGTTCAGCCCGATTCCGGAGCGCCCCGCAGGGCTGCCCCAGGCCGCGCCGCCGTTGCTGCGCGAGCACCGGCTCTACCAGGCCGACTTCCTGATCCGTGGCTACGGCTTCCGGGCCGAGGAGTTGCTGAACGCACCGGGCAACCTGGACCTGGAGATCGATCCCAAGCTGGCCTGGGCACTGGCACACCGCGACGATTTTCCGGTCGACCTCAACCGCGCCGAGCCGGCGATGATTGCCCGCGTTCCGGGCATCGGTCTGCGCAGCGTGCAACGGCTGGTCGATCTGCGGCGGCTGCGGCGCATCCGCTATCAGGACCTGGTGGCGCTGCGGTGTCGCCTGGAGACCCTGCGGCCATTCGTGGTGACCCAGGACTATCGCCCCACCGATGCCCAGCGCGACAGCTCGCGCCTGCGCCAGAGCCTGACCCAACCCCAGCCGGCGCAGATGGCGTTGTGGTAGCGCCGCCTTCCGCAGGAGATACCGCCATGCGCAATGCCTCGCCGCTTCCGCCGTCCTGCGCTGCCTGGGCCAACGATTTCGACGAGTGGCGCGCCCAGGCGCGCCGACTGCTCCACGCCGGGGTGCCACCGGCCAGTGTGACCTGGCACGACGGCAACGACGGTCATGACGATCTCTTTTCCTCGCTGGAGCTGCCGCCGACGTTGCCAGGCTCCACGCCGGCAGCGATCCGGATCGGTCGCGACCAGCTGACGCTGCTGGGTAACGCCGCGCGCTATCGTGCGGACGGCCACGACCAGCCGCGCTGGCCATTGCTGTACCGGGTGTTGTGGCGATGGGCCCGGGGCGACGCCGCGGCCATGCATCCCGCCGATAGGGATGGCCGCGTGCTGCATCAGCGCTGGCACGCGGTCAAGCGGGAAGCCCACCACATGCATGCGTTCCTGCGCTTCCATCGCCGCGACGAGGCCCGAGGTGAACGCTACGTGGCATGGTTCGAGCCCGCCCATGACGTGCTCGACCTGGCCGCGGAGCACTTTGCCGACCGCATGGGCGGTTCACGCTGGATCATCGCCACGCCCCACGGTGGCGTAGGCTGGGATGGCTCGGCGCTGGACTATCGCGCTCCCTGCCCGGCGGCCTGGACCGAGGAGGCCAGGACGGCCGCCGAGCGCGCCAACGCCGACGAGGAGCACGACCTGTGGCGAACCTATTTCGTCAGCACCTTCAATCCCGCACGCCTCAATCACAGGGTGATGACCCAGCACATGCCGCAGCGGTTCTGGCGTCATCTCAGCGAGGGCGATCTGATTCCGGAGTTGGAGGCCAGGGCGCGCCATGGTGGGCAACGCCTGGCCCAGGAGAGCAGCGTGGGCCGGCGCAAGGGCAAGGCGCTCCCGGACGCCAGGACCACCCTCTCCCAGCCATCGCCGGACGACGAAGGCTAGACGGCGAGCGACACCGTCCAGCCAGTCAGGATGTACCGGTCCGCGCCACCGCATCTCGACTGGCCAGCTCGCGCTCGTCGCCGGTCAGCTCGCGCAGATGACCATCGCGCATCTCCAGCAGCCGGTCGGCGTGGGCGAAATAGTGATCGTCGTGGCTGATGGCAAAGACGGTGATGCCCAGTTCCCGGAAACACGGCATCAGTTCACGGTAGAAAGCGCGCCGGAACTGCGGGTCCTGATCCGCGGCCCACTCGTCGAGGAGCAGGATCTGGCGCTGTTCGACCAGCGCCATCAGCAGCGCCAGGCGCTTGCGCTGCCCCTGGGAGAGTTCGGTATCGAGCACCTTGCCGTCGTCGAGCTGTAGCTTCTTCGCCAGTTGCAGGGTCTGCAGCCAGTTGTCCAGCAAGGCGGGATCGGCACTGCCGCCACGTGGCCCCATCAACCGATCGAACTGATGGAAGTCGGTATAGACCGCCGAGAAACGCTGACGATAACGGTGCCAGTCCGACTCGCCGATGATTTCGTCGTCGAGACGGATTTCCCCCGAGTGAGGTCGATAGAGCCCAGTCAGCAGCTTGGCCAGCGTCGACTTGCCGCTGCCGTTGCCACCGATCAGGTAGACCTGTTCGCCACGTTCCAGACGCAGGTTGATCGGCCCGACGGCAAATCCTTCCCGCCCCGCCTTGGCCGGATAGCGATAGCTGATATCGCGCATCTCGAGCACCTGC
Source organism: Salinicola corii (assembly GCF_008298015.1). Lineage (GTDB taxonomy): Bacteria > Pseudomonadota > Gammaproteobacteria > Pseudomonadales > Halomonadaceae > Salinicola > Salinicola corii. The sequence goes on from NZ_VTPX01000007.1 coordinate 27,290, forward strand.
CACTCGCTGTGCGTCTCGACCAGATCGAACGCCTCGCGATACTCCACCAGTGACAGTTCGCGCAGCTTGTCGAACGACACCTGCGCGGTGATCAGCGTTGGCGTCGCACCGACGGCCTGGATCAGCGGCGAGCGCAGGAACAGCAGCGTCAGCGAGAACGTGGCGGCGACGGCCGTGTTGGACCAGCCCAGGCCATTGGCGAGGAAGAACACCACGCCGATGGCGCCGAGCATCATGATGTTGGTCCAGTTGCCGGCGCTCAGGTGATAGGTATCGGCGCGAATGATGTGATCCCGGTAGGTTCGGGCGTCGGCGCCGTAAACCTCTTCGAGCAGGTGACGGGCGCGATCGCGATTGAGCGCCAGCTCCTTGCGGCCGTGGATGATCGTCTCGTAGTCCTGATAGAGCCGGCTGTCGGTGGCGCGGGTGATCCGAATATGGTGGTAGACCTTCGAGACCAGCCACCACCCGACCAGCATGGTCACGGCGATCCAGATGGCGGTCACCAGCAGCAGCGGCGGCGATAGCCAGAACAGATAGCCGACGGAGGCCAGCGTGATGACGATCCCCTGGACGAGTTCCGGCAGGCGCACGAAGGCGATGGTCACGTTGCGAATGTCGCTGGAGAGGCACGACAGCAGATGCGCGCTGCCAAGCTGCTCGAGACGTTCGATATCGGTGTCGAGGATGCGCTTGATCAGCCGGCCGCGCAGGCGGTAGACGAAGTGGTGCCCCAGGGTCGTCAACGCCAGCTGCGACCCCAGCGTCACCGCCAGCAGCAGTGCCACCAGCCCGATGAACGGCAGCAGGGCGGTGACCGCACTGATTTCACCGCCACCCGGATCGGTGACGATCAGGTAGTGGTTGATGAAGGCGATGACGCCGATCCCCAGCGCCGCGCTCAGAAGGCTGAGCAGCATGACGCCGATGAACGGCCAGCGATAGTGACGAAAGACGACGCGCAGTAGTTCCATTCGGGTTCCGTAGCCGGCGATGGGGTTCGTTGTTCGCCGCAAGCATGACGCACTCGCCGCCGTATTTCGCGGCAACAGCCAGGTCGGAAGCGCTTGTCGGGCGTCGAACGAGAGAGACGGCGCCGATGATCGACGGCGAACCGCAGGCGCGAATGATTCTAATCTTCACTAACGAAGTCAAGCCGCAGCGAACACACCCCGAGGTCGGGGCGTGCTCACGCCTCGTCGTCGGCAAACATCATCTGAATGCGTGAACGCAGCCAACGCTCCGCGGGGTCGTTGTCGTAGACGCTCTGCCACACCATGCTCAACGGTGACGGGGGTCGTTCCAATGGCAACTCGTCGACCCGCAGCCCGCCCTGCGCCGCCAGCACGTCGGCGGCGTAATCGGGTACGGTGGCGACCATGTCGGTATCCCGCAGCAGCGAGGCCAGACTGTTGAACTGTGGCACGGCCAGCACGATACGACGCTTGCGCCCTTTCTCGGCGAGCAGATCGTCGACATAGCCGTTGAGATCACCGTCGAACGAAACCAGGGCATGGGGCCGCTCGCAATAATCGTCGAGGGTCAGCGCGCCCGGACGACTATCCGCCCGCAACACCCGGGCGTGACTGTGGCGCAGGATCTTCTGCTTGGCGTTGGCCGGCAAATCTCGCGCATACCCGGCGGCGACGGTCACCTCGCCGGTATTGAGCAGTTGCGGCATCAGGTGGAAATCGGCGCGTCTCACCACCAGCACGATACCCGGCGCCTCGGTCCGCAGCCGTTTGAGCAACGCCGGAAGCAGGGCGAACTCGATGTCGTCGCTGAACCCGACCCGAAATACCGCTTCGCTGGTCGCCGGGTCGAATTCGCTGGTACGGCTGAGGACGTTGGAAATCGCATCGAGAGCCGGCTGCAGCTGTTCGTAGATCTGCTCCGCGCGGGCGGTAGGCACCATCTGGCGGCCGGTGCGCACCAGCAACGGATCACCGAGGACATCCCGGAGTCGCGACAGCGCGGCGCTGGTCGCAGGCTGCCCCAGAAACAGCCGCTCCGCGGCACGCGAGACACTGCGCTCCTGCATCAGTGTCTCGAACACCACCAGTAGCTTGAAATCCACCCCTCGCAGGTCACTACGATTCATTCATGTCTCCCATTGGCGGGTGGCGTCGACCCTCGGCGCGAATGCTGTATCGATAAGCGTTATAACCACTATCGATCCTCGAGCATAGTGTTTGTCCGCCATCGTCGATAGAGTCGGGGACAAACCCTGGATACATTGAGGTGCACAATGTTACGTGCGATACAGTTTCAACGTTTCGGCGACGCCGACGTTCTGGAAATCATTGAGCGCGACGATCCGCACCCCGCCACCGGGGAGGTTCTGATCGAGACCGAGGCGCTCGGCATCAATTGGCAGGATGTCATGTGGCGGCGCAACATGGCACCAACGCTGGCCAGGCTGCCGGCCGGCTCGGGCAGCGAGATGGCCGGCACGGTCATCGCCGTTGGCCCGGACGTCACGGCGTTTTCGCCAGGCGATCGCGTCGCCTCGATTCCCGCCTTCGACCCCAACCAGTATACGGCACACGCCGAACGCGCGCTGCTACCGGCGGAGGCGCTCATCGCCTACCCCGACTGTCTGTCGTCAAGCGAAGCCAGCGTCCATTACCTGCCGTCGTTGGTCTCCTGGCTTGGATTTCGCGAGGTCGCCAACCTCGAGCCCGGCGAGACGGTGCTGATCACCGGCGCTTGCCATATCGGGGGGCCTTACGCCGTGCAGGTCGCGCGGGCGTTGGGCGCCCGAGTGATCGCGGCAACCCCTCACGAGGCCGCCGTCGACTATCTGAAATCCCTCGGCGCCTCGGCAGTGGTGCATACGGAAACCCAGGATCTTGCCACTCGGATCGACAAGCTGACCGATCACCACGGCGTCGACATCGTGCTGGACGCCCTGGGTGGCCCTCAGATGAACCTGCTGGGCGATGTCCTGGCGCCTCGCGGCCGACTGATCCTCTATGACATGCTGGACGGCAACCAGACCACGTTCCCGGCCCAGGCGGTGTTCCGCAAGAACATCCAGTTCCATGTGCACTGCCTCTCCAACTTCAGCGGCAAGCCCGAGTTGGGAATTCCCCAGAATCGCGAAGCGCTGGACCGCGCCATCGCCGATGTCGAGCGGATGACCCGGGGTGGCGAACTCAAGCCTCAGATCGACTATCGATTCCCGTTCGAAGAGATCGCCGAAGCGCATCGCTACCTGGAAACCTGCGCCAATCACCATGGTCGGATCGTGGTCGAGATGGCTTGATCGCCCGGTCTGGAACCTGATCGACAGGCAATCGTGCATTGCCAGCCCCATGACGGATTGACGACAATACCACTTCAACTTTCGTCGCAATCACGATCAAGGACACCCGATGCTCGCTCAACTGTTCGCCGTCATGGCCCCTGTCCTGGTTGGCGCGAGCATCGGGTTCGGCTGGATCCGTCTGGGCTACGGCTACCCCACCGAGTTTGTCACCAAACTCGTCTTCAACATCGGCACACCGGCGCTGGTACTGGCCTCCCTGGCCGACGCCGAGGTCGATCCAGATGCCTTCGGGCGCACGCTCGCGACGACCTTTCTAGTGCTCGCGGGGATGGCGCTGGCAAGCTTCGGTGTCGCCAAGCTGCTGCGCAAACCCTGGCAGGTCATCATTTCGCCGATGATGTATCCGAACGCCGGCAATATGGGCCTGCCCGTCGCGCTTTACGCCTTCGGCAAGGAAGGTTTCACGTTTGCCATGACGGCCTGGGTGGCGAACGCATTGATCCAGTTCACCGTCGGCATGATGATGGCGACGCGTGGCAATCCCTGGAAGGCGCTGATACGCAACCCCACGCTCTACAGCATCGCGATCTCGCTGACATTGATGCTGACCAGCGTGTCTCTGCCGGCGTGGCTCGGCAACACCGTGCATCTGCTCTCCGGCTTGACGATCCCGTTGATGCTGATCACGCTCGGCGTCTCGTTGGCCAGTATCCAGGCTCGCAACCTCTCCTCCGGCTTCCTGTTCACGCTCTGCCGCGTGCCCATTGCGCTGGCCCTCTCTTTCGCCATTGCCGCCTGGCTCGGCCTGCCACCGGTTGCCGCCAGCGCCGTGGCGCTGCAGATGAGCATGCCGGTGGCCGTCTACAATTACCTGTTCGCCCAGCGTTCACGCCGTGAACCGGAGTACGTCGCCGGCCTGGTCTTCTGCTCGACGCTGCTGGCCTTCGTCTACCTGCCGCTGGAATTGGCTTTCATGCTGTAGCGTGGCCTCCCGCTCGCTTGCAAATGCGCACCGAGCAGCTACATTACAAAGTGTAATCTTTAAAAGTTAATGGATTACAGGTAGTTGCACGCCATAGAAGCCATGAGTCAAGGAGACGTAAATGCAAAATCTGTCATGGAAGCAGACACTCGGCGTGGCCACGCTGGCAGCCGGCAGCATGATGATGAGCCAGGCCGCGACGGCCCAGGAAACGCAGGACCCGCAGGGCCTCTACTCCGCCGATGAGCTGATGGACGCCGACGTGTTTCTGTCCAGCAAGCCCGACGAGGATGTCGGCGATGTCGAGGACATCCTGCTGGGCGAAGACATGAGCGTCCAAGCACTGGTGGTCGAAGCCGGTGGCGTGCTGGATATGGGCGACAAGAACTTCGTGGTCCAGAAAGGCGACTTCACCGTCGAGACCAATCATGACGAAAGCCTCGACGATATCGAATACCGCATCGTCCTCGACATGGACGAAAGCGCGCTGAAACAGCAGCCCGAGTACACCAACGACTGGTGGCGGAATGCCAAGACCCAAGCCGCCGAGGCCTGGGAAAACACCAAGCAAGGCGCCTCCAGCGCCTGGGAAGACACCAAGGCCGCCACGTCCGACCTGCTGAATGACGCCAGCGACGCGATCGACAACAACTGAGTTCGTTTCGCGTTGGTCAATGGCAAAAAAACCGCCGACCCTGGGGTCGGCGGTTTTTCGTTCATGGGCGATCCTCGAGATCGCCCTGTCGATGCTTACTGCTGGGGCTGCTGCACCATACCCTTCACACGCTGCATCAATTGCGGATCCTGCTGGATGGCCTGGCCGATCGAGTTGAACTGCTCGACGCTCATGCCGCTCTCCTGAACCGCCTGGACCATTTCATCGTTGGCCTGCTGGCGAATCTTCTGCTGCTCACCTTCATCGGAGGCGTTCTGCAGCTGCTCGGTGTAATCCTGGGAGATCATCGCGATGTCCTGCGATGCGTCAGCGAACTGCTGGAGCTGGTCATCGGAGAAGTTTTGCGCCGGAGCCTGCGCCTGCGAACCGCTGTCGGCGGACTCCTGGGCCAAGACAGGCGCACTGGCGAGACCGGTCGTCATCATTGCCGCCGCGAGAAATGCAGTGATCCTTTGCATGAATACCTCCAGATATCGATTTTATGCGTGTGCCCTAGTGGGATGCCGCGTGGGAAGGAGAGTTCCCTCCGAAATGTTTCTCTCGGCAATTTAATGTTTCGCCGGGAAACATCGGCACGCCCGGTGCTGGCGATCTCCCACCGTCACTCGCCCGTCGGTCATGGTAACCATTCCACGATGGCCTGAATACCGGCACGGACCTTGTCCAGGGTCGGCAACCCCATGGGGTCGTCGTAGCGTTGCGGGCAGTGCTCCAGTAGCACTCCGCCATCGAAGTCGACGTAGGCCAGGCGCACCGTGAGCTGCAAGGGGTCGCAGCCGAATGCACTCCCCGGCAGCAGGGCCACGCCGGTCTCTTTCAGCAGCCGGGCGGTCAGTTCGGCGCTGGTGGTGATGCCGCGCCGGACCAGGGCCTCCCGGTGAGCGTCGAAATCGGGAAACAGATAGAAGCCACCATCCGGTAGCTGCGTGCGAACGCCGGCCGCCTGCAGCCGCTCGGCGCACCAGTGTCCGATCAGGCCCAACCAGGCCCGTTGGCGCTCGAGATAGTTCGCCAGTTCGGGACTCATCCGATAGGCGACGCAGGCCGCTTCCTGGACCGGGCTGGCGACACTCGACCACGTCTCCGAGGCGATGCCGAGCAGGCGTGCGAACAGCTCACCGCCCAGCGCTTCAGGAACGTGCATCACGCCCAGTCGCCAGCCGCCAGCGCCACACCACTTCGAGAGCCCGCTGGTGGTCACCGTGCCCTCGGGATAGTCGCGGGCGAAGGCGCGGTGCGAGCCGTGATGGTCCAACGGGCCGTAGATCTCGTCCGCCAGCACGATCACGCCATGGCGCCGAGCCACCTCGGCCAGCGCGCGCTGAGTCTCGGCATCGGGCGACAACCCGGTCGGATTGCCAGGTGCATTGAGAATCAGCAGCCGCGTGCGGCTCCCGCCTTCTCGGCAATGCGCCTCGAGCTGCTCCGGCGTGATCTGCCAGCGCGTCTCGAAGCTGGCCGCCAGCTTGACCGCCGTCTGTCCGGCCAGACGCGCCTGCGGCGCATAGGAGACCCAGGCTGGCGCCGGGATCAGGACCTCCGCCCTGGGCAGCGCCTTGATCAAGGCGAACAGCAGCAGTTTACTGCCGGGTCCCACCAGGACCCGCGATGCCTGCCAGGGCGTGCCATCGATCTCGCTGTGAAAACTCGCGACCCCGTCCCGCAGTGCCGGCAGCCCCTGCACGGGCAGATACGCTTTGCGGTCCGCGTGGCGGGCCAGCGCCTCCACCGCCGGGCCGTAGACCGGAAACGGCGACTGGCCGAAGCCGAACTTGATGACGCGCTCGCCACGAGACTCCAGCAGTCGCGACTGTTCGTTGATCAACAGGGTATCGGATGGCGGTGTGGCATCGAGGTCATCGGCGTAGGCACGATTCAACAGGGCGGTGGCAAGCCCCGGGCAGGCGGTCATGACAACTGGTCTCCTGGGTTCGATGGGGTCGTCGGGGTGGAAAGGTCATTCGATCTGCCAGCGGGCGATCAGGGCTTCACGACGGCGGATCGAGGCGACGGCGTCGCCCCCCATCTCGTGGGCCATGTGCGACAGCAGCATCTCGATGGTCACGAACAGACTGCTCATGGGGTTGAAGAAGAACGGTCCTTCGGCGGACGCCAACAGCGTCATGTCAGTCATCGTGGCCAATCGCGCGGTCTCCTGGTTGGTCAGCGCGAGCAATCGAGCGCCCTGGTCCAGCGCCTGGCGGCAGTAATCGACACTGACCCGGGTTTCCGGGCGATAGCTGATGCCCACCACCAGATCGCCCTCCCCCAACTCGCGCCCCGTCTCGAGGTTGATTCCACCGAGAGAGTCGATCAGGCGCACGTCGCTGCGCAGGTAGCCCAGGTAGTAGGCCAGATAGTGCGCCCCCGCGAAGCAGGCACGCTGGCCAACGACGTGGACCCGCCGGGCATCGATCAGCGCCCTGGCGGCACGCGCCAGCATCGCCTCATCGAGCCTCTCCGCGGTTCGCGAGAGATTGCCCATCTCCTCCTGCCACAGCGTCTGGCGCTGGACGGGATAGTCGCCGTCACTCGGAATCTGACCGAGATCGAGCAGGCGTTCCGCACGGGTGGAGTAGAAGGCGCCGGTGGTGGCATCGGCGCGAAACAGCGCCTGAAACGCCTTGAATCCCGTCAGGCCCAAGGCGTGCGAAAGCCGGGTCAGGCTGGAAGCATTGACGTCATGCTGCTTCGCCAGCGCCGAGATACTGAGCGTGGCCGCGAGCTCCGGAGCGGCGAGCAGTTGCTCGAGCAGTTTGAGCGCCCCCGGCGTCAGTTTCGGTGCCCGGGGCTCTCCTCGACGCGCGGCGATCGAGAGCGCCTGCAAGGCGGCTATCGATGTCGGCGGCATATCGAAACCATCGCGATCGGCCATGCCTCATCCCTCCGTTTCAGTTTTGCAAGGTTATACCGAGGTCTCACTACCTGCAAATATTTTTACGAACTTAGAAATATTTTTGCTATTGGTGTCCGTTATATTAGGAGTTCCCGTTATAACAGCGCCAGCGGGAACTCCAGCCAGCTTGAACCCCCTGCAGCCTTCGGAGTCACAATGAACGGCGGACTCGCTAACGACACTCGGAGGAGATCCCCATGAAACACTGGTTGATGACCGGAGTACTGATGGCCGGGGCTTCGTTCGCGACGGGGGCTTCGGCCCAGGCGAACGGCAACGATCCAGCCAATCCGCTGATTACCGACAAGTGGAACTTCCGCCCGCTCATCGTGGTGACGCCGGATGCCGGGCAGCCCGCCTACCGGCACCTGCGCCAGCAGCTCGACCGCACCCAGGCGCAGTTCGATGATCGCGACATGCTGCTCTACACGATCGAAGGAGAGAGCGGCACCCGTCATGGCCGTCCGATGACCGCTTACGAGACCAAGGCGCTGCTCGATGCCGTGGACGTCAGCCCCGAACAGGGCGTGACCACGATCCTGATCGGCAAGGATGGCGGCAAGAAAGTACAGCTCCAGGGCGAGGTCGACCTCCAGGAGATCTACGCCACCATCGACAGGATGCCGATGCGCCAGGCGGGCGACGACTGAAGGGGCGACAGCGCGCCTCGACGGACGCCCTTCGGTTCAGGCGCCCGCCGGCAAACGATGGCGGAGAACCGGTTCGCGATCAGCGCCATAGCGCGAGTTGACGCAGATAGGCTCGCCGCGCTTGATGCGGAGAGACCGGGGAGAGTCTTATCGAGGTGCCGGGAGCGCACTGCCCCAGGCGCGCGCAGGCAATCGGCGATAACGCCCCGAGACGCGGATAGCCACCGATGGTCTGCCGGTCGTTGAGCAGAATGATCGGTTGGCCATCCGGCGGAACCTGGACCGCGCCCAGCGGAATTCCCTCCGAGATCATGCCCTCCAACCGACAATGCAACGCCGGGCCTGTCAGGCGAACGCCCATGCGATCGGCTCGGCTGTCCACCTGCCAGGCCTGATTGAAGGCCGCGTACAGACTGGCACCATCGAAGTGCGCGATCTGCGCCCCGGTGACCAATTCGAGCGTGGCTTCGTCCTGCGGCATGGCCATCGCGCATGGCATTTCGCGGGTCTCGGCGGCCACCGAGGCCGCGGTCAACCGATCGCCGACCCGAAGCGCGCTTCCCCGCCCGTCGAGACCGCCCAGCTGTTCGCGGGCGACGGTCGAGAGGCTCCCCATGAACGGCTCGGCATCGATCCCGCCCGGCAACGCCAGGTAGGCACGCAGCCCCGCCCTGGGCTGGTCGAACGCCAGCACCTGTCCCGGTTCGAGAACGAAACTGCCATTGGCGGGCAGCGTCTCGCCATCCCGCGTGGCGCCGAGATCGGCACCCGCGATGGCCACCGCCATCCTGCCCGTGGCCTTCAGCGTCAGCCCACCCATGGCGATCTCGATGCCGGCGGCATCCGGGGCGTTGCCGAGCAGCCAGTTGGCCCAGCCCAGCGCGATCCAGTCCAGCGCTCCCCCCTGAGTCACGCCGAGATGGCGGGCCCCGAAGCGACCGGCATCCTCTACCAGCGCCAGCGGCCCCGTGCCCTCGACGACCAGAGCGGCATTGCCACTCGCCGCCCGGGAGATTTCCGGCGTCGCCATCAGCGCTCCTCCAGCGGCGTGGTGTCGCCGCCCTGTTCGATGAAAGCCTCGCGGCTGATCGGTTCGAATCGCACCCGATCGCCCGGGCGAAACAGGCTGATTTCGTCGCGCTCGCGATCGAACAGCTCGACGGCGGTGCGGCCCAGGATGTTCCAGCCACCCGGCGAGCGCATCGAATAGATGGCGGTCTGGCGTTCGGCGATGCCTACGCTGCCCGCCGCTACCTTCCGTCTCGGCGTCTTCAGCCGCGGCGTGGCCAGCGCCTCCTCGACCATGCCCATGAACGCGTAGCCTGGCGAAAAGCCGAGGGCGAAGGCGCAATAGTCGCGACCGGCGTGGCGACGCACGATCTCGTCGGTATCGACGCCGAGGCGCTCGGCGATCCTGGTGAGTTCGGGGCCGACACTGTCGTCGTACCACACCGGGATGCGATGCTCCCGCCCGGTCTCGGTGGAGGCCGGCTTCAATCCCCGCAGGGCGTCGTCGATCCACTGCCTGGCCTCGCGCTGGGAGAGCCGGGCCACGTCGTAGTGCACCAGCAGCGTGGTGTAGGACGGCACCAGGTCGATCAGCGCCTCGCCGAAGCGTTCCCGCAGCGCGTTGTCGGCGGCCAGGATCCAGGGCATGTGGGCCTCGTCGATGGCGGCGAACAGCCTGACGATCAGGGCGTCCATGCCGACCGTTTCCATTCGAAAAGAGGGCGCAGTAGAGAGGGAAGGAGACTGACTCATGCGTCGGCCAACTGCTGGAAGGCTTCGCGAATGGCTTTCACCGCAGCCACGGATTCGGCGTTGTCGCCGTGAACGCACAGCGTATCGGCGGGCAGGCGTAGCTCGCTGCCGTCGTTGGCGATCAGCGGCTCGCCCCTGGCCAGGGCCACGGCCTGCTCGACGATGGCGCCGCGATCGTGATGCACGGCGCCCGGAAGGCGTCGCGAGACCAGGCGTCCCCTGGCGTCGTAGGCGCGGTCGGCGAACGTCTCGAACCACAGCGTCACGCCCATCTCCGCGGCCAGTTCACGCACCGGCTCGGGATTGGCGGTCGACATCACCAGCAGCGGCAGCTCCCGATCGTAACGCACCACCGCCTGCATTGCCGCCTGCAGCAGATCGAAGTCGCCGGCCATGTCGTTGTAGAGCGCGCCGTGGGGCTTGACGTACTGGATACGGATGCCCTCGGCGCGACAGAACGCTTCCAACGCGCCGATCTGGTAGAGCATCAGGTTCTCGACTTCCTGCGGCGAGCAGGCCATCGAGCGGCGACCGAACCCCATCAGGTCCGGATAGCCCGGATGCGCGCCGACTTTCACCCCATGGGCCACTGCCAGCGCCACGGTCTTGCGCATGACGTCGGGGTCGGAGGCGTGAAAACCGCAGGCGATATTGGCGCAATCGACGAAGGGCATCGCCTGTTCGTCGAGCCCCAGCGCCCAGTTGCCGAAACTTTCACCCATGTCGCAGTTGAGCAGGGGCGCGCGCATCGCATTACCTCGTATCGTTGTTGTAGGGAGTCCGGCACGGGAATCCAGCGGACGAGTCCGTCGGAGGAGCCATTCGGAAAAGCCGTCACGAAAGCTTTTCACCAGCGTGCCGTGGACAGTGGGCATCCCGAAGACGCCTTACCGCACTTTAAGAAACCGCCAGCCGCAGGGTCCAATCGTTTTTCGCGATGCGCAGTATCGGCACAATCTTTCATTCCCATGGCACGATGCCGGTGGATGGATGCCGGAGAGTTGACGTTCACGACGCCGCGCCGAAGAATCGGCCATCCCCGTTCAAGTGCGCAGCGCCTTTTGAATACCTAGCGCTTTTTGAATACCTAGAGAGAACCCCATGTTCGACTTCAAGGAGCTCGAAGCCTTCGTCTGGGTCGTCAGGCTGGGCTCGTTTCGCAAGGTGGCAGCGCGCCTACACCTGACCCAACCCTCGATCTCCGACCGCATCACCCGGCTGGAGGCGGCGGTCGGAGAGTCGTTGCTGGACCGCAGTGCCCGGCCGGTGCAGCCGACGCTGCGCGGCCGGGAGTTCTACGCCCATGCAGAACGCCTGCTGGACAGCCGCGAGGAGGCGCTGCAGCTGTTCCAGAACCAGGAGGACTTCTCCGGCACGCTGCGGCTCGGGGTCATCGAGACCATCGCCCACAGCTGGTTCAGCACCTTCCTGACCCAACTGGCCGAACGGCACCCGCAGCTCACCATCGAACTGACCGTCGACATCTCGCCGTTTCTTCACCAGCGCCTGGCGGACAACGATCTCGACATGATCTTCGCCATGGATGGCGTCGCCCCCGGCCTCTCGGTGACGCAGCTACCGCTGGCCACCTACGAGATGGGCCTGTTCGTGGCACCGCAGCATGCCGATCGCCTGCGACAGGGTGGCGTGTCGGCGCTATCCCGCCTGCCGTTCGTCTCGTTCAGCAAGTTGGCTCGCCCCTATGGCGAACTCGTGGCCTATCTGGCCGAACTCGGCATCGACGATCCCAAGATCCACTGCGCCACCACGCTGATGACCATCGTCCGCATGAGCATCGACGGCGTCGGCATTGGCTCGCTGCCGGTCTCCACGGTGTCGGACGCCTGCCAGCGCGGCGAGCTGTTGCGGTTGGCGCTGCCCACGCCACTGCCGGCGATGTTCTACGACGCGATCTGGCGCACCAGCAGCTATCCCAGCTTTTGTCGGGGAGTCACGCGACTCGCCCAGGAGTGCGCTGCCCGCTATGCCACGGAGCACCCCCGCGACCCCGTCGGTGACGGACAGTGGGAGGAGGTGAAAGTCTGGCCCGATAGTTTGGATAAGAATTAACGATTTGACGCCGTCGCCGGCCGACTTGAAGAATGCAGGGGTGCCATGTCCCGGTCACGACCCCTGTCAATAACAAGCGGCGTGCAGGAAGACCTTCTCAATAACAAACGGAATCCAACGATGCGCATATTCCATGTTCAGCTGTCGACGATCGCCGTGGCGGGATCGCTCGCCGTCGCGACGCCGGCACTCGCCGACCAGTGGAACCTCGCCTCTCCCTACGGCGATGCCAGCTTCCACACCCAGAACACCAAGCAGTTCGCCGAGGATGTCGCCGACGCGACGGATGGCGAGCTGACCATCACCGTGCACAGCGGCGGCTCGCTGATCAGCCACGCGGAGATCAAGCCATCGGTGCGCCGCGGCACGGTACAGGCCGGCGAGATATTCCTCTCCACGCTCTCCAACGAATCGCCGATCTACGAAGTCGACACCCTGCCCGGCCTGGCCGGCAGCTATGCCGACGCCTACGACCTGTGGCAGGCCTCCAAGCCGATCATCACCGAGCTCTTCGCCAAGGAAGGATTGATGCCGCTGTACGCCGTGCCGTGGCCGGCGCAGGGTATCTACACCGATTTCGAACTGACCGATGCCTCCCAGTTCGAGGGGCTACGGGTCCGCGCGCCGAACATCAACACCCAGCGCTTCGTCGAGAACCTGGGCGGCATCCCGACCCAGACCGAGGAGGCGGATATCCCCACCGCGTTCAGCACCGGGCGCGTCGACGCCATGATCACCTCGGTCTCCACCGGCAAGTCGATGTCGGCGTGGGATTACGTGTCCAACTACAGCGATGCCAACCTGTGGCTGCCGAAGAACATCGTCTTCGTCAACAAGCGCGCCTTCGATCGTCTCGATGACGCCACGCAGAAGGCCGTTCTCGACGCCGCTGCCAAGGCCGAGCAGCGCGGCTGGCAGATGAGCAAGGAAGACAGCGCCGAGAGTGCCAAGGCCCTCGAATCCCACGGTATCACCGTCAGCGAACCCAGCGATGCCCTCCAGCAGCAGTTGAAAGCCGCCGGACAGAAGCTGTTCGAAGACTGGCAGGCGCGCGCCGGCGATCAGGCCCAGCAGCTGGTCGATCGCTACCGCGAACGCCAGGCCAAGCAGAGCCAGTGACGTTCGGTGCGACGGCCCGTCTCGCCGCGGGCCTCGTACGCTGCAGACTTCCTTCACTCGCACCCGGTGAGTCTCCGCCATGATCTTCAGACTGAATCCGCTCTACCGGCTGGGCGCCTGGGGCGCCGCGGCCTGCATGCTGGCGATCTGCGCCATGGTCACCTTTCAGGTACTGCTGCGCTGTCTCGATGCCGTGCTGGTACTGGTCGGCGCCAGCCGCCTCGGCTACGAGATCAGCGGCGTCTCGGAGATCGCTTCCTACCTGCTAGTCGGCGCGACCTTCCTGAGCCTCGCCTACACCTTCACCCATCACGCCCATATCCGCGTCACGCTGGTCATCGCCCGTCTGCCGGCGGCGATCCGGGTCTGGTGCGAAGTGGCGTGCCTGGCGATCGCCCTGGCACTCAGCGCCCTGCTCAGTTGGGAAGTGATCGGCCTGATCCAGGAGAGCCTCGACTACGGCGACGTCTCCTCGGGGCTGATGGCGATTCCGCTGTGGATCCCGCAGACCGTCCTGGTCGTCGGCCTCGCGCTGCTGTGTCTGGCCATTCTGGAAGCGCTGCTGACAACGCTGAGGCAAGCCATGACGGCCCCCTCGCGCTACGTGGCGCCCGGCGGCGACGATGGCGTTGGCGACAACGACAGCTTCGGCGGCGAGTGACTTTTCGCTCCAACAACCAGCGAGGAAGCGCTGAATAAATCGGCGAGCGGGATGAAGAGCAAGGCGCACGGAGCGCAGAAGACGAGACATAACATGGGGTTAGGCGAGTCTTCCAGCACCGCGTAATGCAGCACTTCGCCCGCGCAGACATTTATACGCTGCTTCCCTGAACCGAGGACTCGACTCGTGCTCACGCTCAGTCTTGCAACGCTTTTTACCCTGGCGATTCTGCTCGGCGGCGGCGTGTGGATCGCCTTCGCCCTGCTCGGCACCGGCTGGATCGCGCTGACCTTTTTTACGAGCTTCGAGGTCGGCCCCATTCTCGCCTCCGACTTCTGGGGCGCCAGCTACGGCTGGGATCTGACCGCCCTGCCGATGTTCGTGTGGATGGGCGAAATCTTGTTCCGCTCCGGCCTGGCCGACAACATGTTCCGCGCCCTGTCGCCCTGGCTCAACCGTCTACCCGGCCGGCTGCTGCACTCCAACATCATCGGTAGCGGCCTGTTCGCCGCCGTCTGCGGCTCCTCCGCCGCGACCTGCGCCACCGTCGGCAAGATGACCCTGCCCGAGCTCGAGCGCCGCGGCTACGACGAAACCCTGGCGATCGGTACGCTGGCCAGCGCCTCTACCCTGGGCCTGCTGATTCCGCCGTCGATCATGATGATCGTCTACGGCGTGGTCACCGAGCAGTCGATCTCGCGCCTGTTCATGGCGGGCATCGGCCCTGGCCTGCTGCTGCTGGCACTGTTCATGATCTACCTAGTGATCTGGTCGCTGACCGCCGGCAGGAATGGCGGCGCGGGTCATGCCGAGGCGCCGATGCCGTTTCTCGACAAGGTCAGAAACAGCTGGCGGCTGATTCCGCTGCTGGTACTGATCGGCGGCATTCTCGGCAGCATCTACGGCGGCGTCGCCTCCCCCACCGAGGCGGCCGCGGTGGGCGTGGTGCTGTCGATGGTGATCGCGCGATGCAACGGCCATTTCGACAGGTCGACCTTCCTGGAGTCGATGTTCGCCGGGCTGCGCACCTCGTGCATGATCGCGTTCATCATCGCCGGTGCCTCGTTCCTGTCGTCGGCCATGAGTTTCACCCAGCTGCCGACGCAGCTGGCCAGCGCCATCGCCGCCATGGGGCTCTCGCCCAACGTGCTGCTGGTGATGCTGACCCTTTTTCTGCTGGTGCTGGGCTGCTTCCTCGACGGGATCTCGCTGATCCTGCTGGTGACCTCGATCATCATGCCGCTGATCAACGCCGCCGGCATCGACCCGATCTGGTTCGGCATCTACCTGGTGATCGTGGTGGAGATCTCGCAGATCACGCCACCGGTGGGCTTCAATCTGTTCGTGATCCAGGGGCTGACCGGCAAGAATATCTTCACCATCGCCAAGGCGACGCTGCCGTTCTTCCTGCTGATGCTGTTCGCCATCGTTCTGATGCGGACCTTCCCGGAGATCGTGCTCTACCTGCCGCAGGCGATGAACCGCTAGATCTGCCGCAGACAATGAACGGACGCGGACCTTGGGTCCGGTCAATCCGGCGTTACTGCCGGATTGACCGCTGCCAGCGCGACTTCGAAGGAAAATCGAATGTGGTCTTCCATCAACGTGATCGCCGCCGACTGGTCGCGTTCGATGCTCAGCGCCGCGAGTTGATAATGCTGATCGTCGCGCCTGCTGCGGATCTTCGCATTGGTAGGCGCCTGGCGCCGGTAACGATCGAACTGATCATGCAATTGGTCGATAAAACGCAACAGCCATCGCGATCCACACGGGCTGATCAGCGTACGATGAAAGGCTCGGTGCAGCACTTCCCACTCATGCAGCGGTAGCTGATTCGCTTCGGCCCGCCGGAGTCGATGCACGGCCGCCAACAGCCGAGATTCCCACTCGGTATCGCCCCGCTCCATGGCCCGTCTCAAAGCCATACATTCCAGTTCCAGGCGCATCTTGGCAATCTCTTCGAGATCGTCCTGCATGAGGGCCGGTACGCGAAACCCACGCTGGTGTGTCTGCTCCAACAAGCCGTAGGCCGCCAACCGGTTCAACGCTTCTCGAAGCGGGCTCAGGCCCACACGGTAGCGATCCTTCAGAACGCTGATGACAAGTTTTTCCCCCGCCACGAAATGACCATCGATCAGATCGCGTCGCAGCGATTCGAACAGGCTACCGGCGGCCAACGGGCTGTCGAGTGGATCAACGCGGATATCGGGCGCATCGTCACGTTTATCTTCAGACGCAGCCTCGATTTGAAAGCCGGGCGTCGGTCGAGGCATGGCAGTCCTCCTTGGGATTACGGTTAGCACATCGCTCTTGACAACGGATATGGGTCAATTTAGGTTCGAATACAGAAAATCGATTTTTTACAAAAAAAACGACAAACCTGCGATCCTTTGTAACAAGCTCTCTTTGCAATGATCCGGCTACCCCCTGGCTCGTCGCAATCGCACTCGATTCCCAATGACAACTCACAAAAGGGTTACGACTGATGAAGCGTTCAATCTCGGCTTTGGCGCTGGGCGCCACCTTGCTGCTATCGCCTTTCTCTCTGATGCCGGCGGCCGCCGCCGATGACTTCCCCGATCAGGATGTGCGCCTGATCATCCCCTTCGGCCCTGGCGGCGCTACCGACGTGATCTTTCGCCTGGTTTCACGCCAGGCCGAGCAGTCCCTCGGCCAATCGATCGTGCCCGTCAACATGGCAGGTGCCGGTGCCACCCTTGGCTCTCGTGAAGTCAAGAATGCCAAACCGGATGGCTACACGCTGCTGGGTAGCCACCAATCGATTCAGCTATCCTACCTCGCCGGCATGGCGGACTACTCCTACGACGCCTTCGAACCCATGGCACTGCTGACGCAAACCATAAATATCCCTTCGACCAACAGCGATCACGAGGTACAGACCGCTGCCGATATCGCTGCCTATGTCGAGGCCAACCCCGGTGAAGTCAGAGTCGGCATGATTCCCAGCTCGACGGACCACTTCTTCTGGGTGCAGTTCTTCGAAGCCGCCGGCATTCCAATGCAGGACGTGCGCATGATCAGCTACCCGGACACTGGCTCCCAGGTATCGGCGCTACTGGCCAACGAAATCGACTTCACGCTGCTCAACATGCCTTCCGGCGCATCGTTCTATGAAGATGGCGCCTTCCGTCCGCTGGGTGTTGCCGGTGAAGAACGCCTGGCCGCCCTGCCGGAAGTCGCCACGCTTCGCGAACAGAATATCGACCTGGTCAACACAACGGCGCGCGGCGTTTTTGCTCCTAAGGAGACGCCCAAGGAAAACATCGAGGTGATCGCCAGCGCATACGAACAAGCCTTGCAGGAAAAGGAAGTCGCCAACCGCATCGAGAAAGAGTTTGGTTCGGTGGTCAGTTACATGGGGCCTGAAGCTTACGCCGCTTACCTGGAAGAGAACTCGACTGCACTAGAGCGTGTCGCGGGAAACATTGATTTTTCACGCTGAGCCGGTCGCTCGCTAGTGTGCCGATGTATGGGTACCAACATCGGGCTTCGTCTCCACGGGTGATCCAGGGATCACCCTTGCCCTGTAGGTAATGTCATGTCCACGATCCGAGATCGTATTCTCGCGACCGTCGTCCTAGGGATGGTCGCCATCCTCGCCGTCGAATCGGGCAATATTCCCGACAAGACCAGCTGGCAGATGTTCGATTCAGCGATCTTTCCCCGCCTACTGCTGGGGGTCATCGGGATACTGGCCACGTTGCTGTGGATTCAGTCACTGTTGGCTTCCCGGCGAGCCACGCCCCTTCAGGAGACACGAGAAGACAGTGCCCTGACAGAGGCGCAGACCATCGAGCCTACCCCTGAAGAATATACGGCCAGACCGCGCTTCCATTATCAGGTTCCGAGTCTTTTCGTGCTCTTCGGGCTCTACACGTGGTCTCTTCCCCTGCTCGGCTATCTGATCGCCACGCTTGCATTCCTGATCATCGCCCAGGCACTGCTGCTGGGCGTCGATACGCCGAGAAAATGGCTGATCAACCTGGTGACGGCCGGCATCTTGGCGCCGCTGATCTTCGTCATTTTCGAATACGGCCTCAACGTCTGGCTGCCTTGACCCGGGAGTTCTCTCATGAGTGAATTTTTTCTACAGGGCCTAGCCGAAGTCTCCAATCTCTATACCCTGGCCATGATCACGCTGGGGGTCATCTTCGGCATCATTGGCGGGAGTATCCCGGGTTTCACGGTCACCATGGCCATTCTGGTGGTGTTTCCGTTCACCTTCTCCATGGACCCGGTAGACGGCATTGCACTGATGATCGGCGTGTTCGTCGGTGGCTACTCCGGTGGCATCATATCGGGTGTCATGCTGGGTATTCCGGGGACGCCTTCCTCGATCACCACCGTGTACGATGGCTACCCCATGGCTCAGCAGGGAGAGCCGGGGCGCGCGCTCGGCATCGGTATGCTGTCATCGTTCTTCGGTACCTTGATCAGCGTATTGATGTTGATCTTCCTGGGCCCGCTCATTGCGCAGTTCAGCATGAACTTTCGCCCGTGGGAAATTACCGGCCTGATCGTCTTCGCATTGACCCTAGTCGCCAGTATGTCCAGCGGCGCCATGCTCAAGGGCTTAATGGCGGCAGCGATCGGCCTGCTGATCACCACCTTCGGGTACGACCGTAACAGCAATCTACGCTTTGATTTCGGCCTCCCCGCGCTGGAATCCGGTTTCGAGATCCTGCCGGTGATGATAGGCGCGTTCGCCTTTTCGCAGTTGATGAACAACCTTGAGCAGCTCTCGAGTCGCGGCCGATCGACGGACACCCCATCGAAGCAGGCGCCAGCCCAAGGCTCGGTATCCATCCCCTACCGACGCATCCTCAAGGATATTGCCGGACAGAAGATCAACACTCTGCGCTCCTCCATCATTGGCGGTCTGGTCGGCGCCCTGCCAGGCACCGGGGGCAGCGTCGCCAACTTCCTGAGCTACGATCAAGCACGCAAGTTCTCTCGTCATCCCCAGCGCTTCGGCACCGGCATTACGGACGGTATCGTCGCTTCGGAGTCATCCAACAATGCAGTTCTGGGTGGCGCCTTCATTCCCACGCTGGCTCTCGGAATTCCCGGCGATCTCCCCATGGCCATCATGATGGGCGTATTGATTCTGCATGGCATCACGCCGGGACCGTTGATGTTCGAACAGAACCCGGTACTGATAGGCGGAATCTATGTCAGCCTGATGGTGGCCGCGTTCGCCATGGTGCTCGTGCAACTGCTGCTGATTCGCTGGTTTGCGCAAATATCGCGTGTCCCCCAGCAGATCTTGGTCCCGGTGGTTCTGGTGCTGTGTGCGGTGGGCTCGTTCGCCCTCAACAACAATCTGTTCGATGTCTGGGTACTGTTCCTGTTCGGCATCGTCGGCTATCTGCTTTGGAAAGCCGGTGTGCCTCTGACACCGATGATTCTGGGCGTGGTACTGGGCAAGAACCTGGAGAACCAGTTCTTCCGAGCGCTGGAACTCGACCCCAGCTGGACCACGTTCTTCACCCGACCACTGTCGGCGGCATTTTTGGCTCTGGCACTGGCTTCCGTGGTGTTCTCTCTGATCCAGAACCAGCGCATCGCCCGCGCGTCGAAAGCGTCCCGGACACCGCCTTCGTGATCGGCAACGCCCGATAGCGACCACTTCGAATGCCCAGTTCGATCATTAGATTTTCCGACACCCTATCAAGACTGACGCTGCTGACGGACGCTCCAATGACACAAGATCCGCTTTATTATCCTTTCCCTTCACAACGCAACGTCACGCTGGGGCGTCGTGGAATGGTGGCCACTTCTCAATCACTGGCGTCCCAGGCTGGCCTGGACATCCTCAAGCAAGGCGGCAACGCGATAGATGCCGCCATTGCCACCGCCGCCGCCTTGACGGTGGTCGAGCCCACTTCCAACGGTATCGGCAGCGATGCTTTCGCGATTGTCTGGATCGATGGCAAGCTTTACGGCCTCAATGCCAGCGGGCCTGCACCGCGAAGCTTGACGCTGGAGGCGGTCCAAGCGCTCGGCCACGAGAGCATGCCGGCCTATGGCTGGGTACCCGTTACGGTGCCTGGCACCCCGGCCGGATGGGCAGCGCTCTCCAAGCGCTTCGGCAAACTGCCCTTTGCCGAATTGTTCCGCCCCGCCATCGAGATTGCCGAACAGGGCTATGCCATCACACCGACTCTGCATCAAATGTGGGCGGAAGCCTTCGAGATCTACAGCGTCGATGAGGCTGCCGTGTTCGAATCCTGGCATGCCACCTTTGCCCCACGCGGTCGGGCTCCGCAAATCGGAGAGATCTGGCAAGCACCTGATCATGCCGAGACGCTACGGAAGATTGCGGATAGCCACGCCGAGGCGTTCTATCAGGGTGGATTGGCAGGCCGTATGGCGGATCATGCGGCAGCACACGGCGGCTTCTTGACGCGCGAGGATCTCGCCGGCTATCGACCAGAGTGGGTCGAGCCGGTTGGCGTGCGCTATCGCGACCACGATATCTGGGAAATTCCACCCAACGGTTCCGGCATGATTGCACTGATGGGGCTCAACATTCTCGCGGGATTCGATCCTGATCGTGCCGAGGTGGAAACCCTACATCGCCGTATCGAAGCCTTGAAACTCGCCTACATCGACGGTTTCCATTACATCAGCGAACAAACACACATGCATGTGGATGTCGAAGCGCTGTTGAGTACCAGCTACGCCGACAGCCGTCGAGCATTGATTGGAGAGCGCGCGCTGCTGCCTGCTCCTGGCGAACTGCCTCGCGGTGGAACCGTTTATCTCGCCACGGCCGACAGCGAAGGCAATATGGTGTCGTTCATCCAGAGCAACTACAAAGGTTTCGGTTCCGGTGTGGTCGTGCCGGGTACCGGTATCAGCCTGCAAAATCGCGGCTGGTCATTCTCTCTTGATCCGAACCACGTCAACGCCCTGGTTCCAGGTAAGCGCCCTTATCACACCATCATTCCTGGGTTCATCACGCGGGGTGACCAAGCGATCGGGCCGTTCGGCGTGATGGGCGGTTTCATGCAACCCCAAGGACATATGCAGGTAATCACGAGCCTGCTCGATGATCACCTCAACCCCCAGGCGGCACTGGATGCACCGCGTTGGAAATGGGTCTCGCAGCGCAAGATCGAGGTCGAGCCGCATTTTCCCAACCACCTCGTTCAAGCGCTGGAACGCCGCGGCCACCAAGTGATCAAGCGCACCGACGGTCTGACTTTCGGGCGCGGGCAGATCATTCTTCGTGATCTCGAGACTGGTGTACTGACGGGTGGCACCGAGCCACGGACCGACGGCGCCGTGGTCAGTTGGTAATCTGGCGAGAAATGTATGACGAAGTGGCCAGGCCAAGCAACAAGTGACAGGAGGTCAAGGAGACGCCATTGGACGCCCTTTCACTTTTATAACGCGGCCTCGTCCACTTCGCCTCGCGATTCGCGATCACTCGATGAAATCCTCCACCGTATGGCGGTATCCCAACATCAGCGAGTCGGCGACATGCCGGAATGGACTGACGTCGACGTCGGAACGGCCCTCGGCGATCAGTTCGGCGAAACGCGCATAGAGTCCGGCGTACTCCGCGTCTGGGCCTTCTTGCTGCAGCTTGCCGTCGATCAGCAGCCGTCTGCCGCCCGCTTCCAGTGTCATCCGCCCGGCATCGGTCTCGACATGGATCTCCCAGATCGGCGGGGTGCCCTGCTGGCGGAAATCGAACTCGGCGTGGATCGGCACGTTTTCGCCGTCGACGAAATCCAGCGAGGCGGCGATCGGCGTCTGGCAGTTGCCGGGCACCTGCAACTGGGCATCGACCAGGTGAAACGGGCGCGGCAGGATCGCGGTGGCGATCGACAGCGCGTTGATGCCGGGGTCGAACACGCCCATGCCGCCCGGCTGCCAGATCCAGGCCTGCCCCGGGTGCCAGACCCGCACGTCCTCCTTCCATTCGATATCGACACGGCGAACCTGACGTTCCGCCAGCCAGCGCTTCGCACCCGCCACCCCGTGGGCGTGACGGGAGTGCCAGGAGGCGAACAGCGTGACGCCATGGCGTTCGGCGTCTTCGCGCAGGGTTTCGATCTCGGCCAGCGTGGCGCCGGGCGGCTTCTCCAGCATCACGTGCTTGCCATGAGCCATGGCCAGCCGCGCCTGCTGGGTACGAACCCCGGCCGGCGTGCACAGCGAGACCGCGTCGATCTCGGGGCCCTGCTCCAGCAGCGCCTCGAGGCTCTCGAAATTTGCCACTTCGGGTACGGAGGCGTTGCGACTGGCAACGGCCGTCAGTCGATGGCGGGGATCATTGGCAATGGCCGGATGATGCTGATCGCGAGCGATCTTGCCGTAGCCCACGATCGCGAGACGAAGGGTGTCCATGACAGGTCCTTGTGAATAGCAGCCTTGAAATCAAAAGCCGCCCCGGCGTTGGCATACCGAGCGACCCTGGAAAGGGAAACGGCCCCGGCGGCGCCCTCAGCGCAGCAGATAGACGATGATGGCGGTGAGCACCGAGACGATGACGATGCCGATCATGACATCACGAGGTACCCGCTCCAATCCCTCTTTGGCGATGACCGCGATCCGTGCATCTTCGCCATCGGGTCGGTCGCCGGCGCCGAGTTGCACCTTCCAGAGCCAGGTGAAAAGCGCCGTGGCCGCGAACAGGATGCCGCCGATGATGGTGAAGTGGATCGGCAGCACGCCGGTTTCCACCAGCACGAACAGCACCGCGCTGAGCGCATGGCCGCTGGCTAGCCCCCGCAACGCCGCCGACGAGCCCAGCGACTTGACCCACAGTCCCATCAGGAAGGTCGCCACCAGCGGCGAGGCGACGAAGGCGAACACTTGCTGCAGATACGACCACAGCCCCGAGAAGTACTGGATCATCGGCCCCCAGAGTGCGGCGATGGCGGCCAGGATGAAGGTACAGATTCGCCCCCATTTGGCCAGCTGGGCATCGCTGAGATTGGGTCTGGCCGGTTTGATGAAATCCAGCGTCAGCAGCGTCGCCGAGGAGTTGAGCGTCGAGGAGAGCGTCGACATCAGCGCCGCGATCAGGCCGGCCAGGATCAACCCGGTAAGCCCGGTCGGAGTGAACTCCTGCACCATTTTCGGATAGACCTGATCGGGATGCTCGAGCCCCGGCAGCAGCGGTATCACCATCGCCCCGGGAATGGTCATGATGAAGATCGGCAACAGCTTCAGCGCCGCGGCGAAGATCGAGGCCCGCCCCGCCGCCTGGATGTCCCGCGCGCCCAGCAGACGCTGAACCACGTACTGGTTCATCGACCAGTAGTAGAAGCCGACGATCGGGACCCCGGTGATCAGGCCCAGCCACGGCACACTGGGGTCGTCCAGCGGCCGAATCAGCGACAGCTTCTCCGGGCTGACCGCCTCCTTGACCGTCGACCAGCTGTAGTCGAAGTGGCCGAAGATGATCCAGGTCATCGCCGCCGACCCGCCGATCAGCACGCAGGCCTGCATCACGTCGGTGTAGACCACCGCGCGCAGCCCGCCGAAGGCGGTGTAGATGCTGGTGAACAGCGCCAGCAGCGCGCACACCTCCCACAGGTTGGTGCCGGGGATGAAGGTGGTGACGATCAGGCCACCGGCATAGAGCGTGCCGGCGGTATCGAGGATGATCGACAGGAACAGCGTGATCACCGAGAGATACTTGCGCAGCCGGGAGTCGAAGCGGCGCTCCATCAGTTCCGGCATGGTGGTGATACGGGCCCGCATCAGTACCGGCAGCACGAAGATGGCGGTGAACATCAGCACCACGCCGGCCATCCACTCGTAGTTGGCGGCGGAGATGCCGTGCTGGTAGGCGGCCCCGGGCAGGCCGATCAGCGTGTCCGAGGAGATATTGGAGGCGAACAGCGAGAAGCCGATCGCCAGCGGGCCCAGGCTTCTCCCCGCCAGGAACAGCTCCTCCGGCGTGGTCTTGCCCCGGGCCATCTTGTAGCCGATGAAGGTGACGATCAGGAAATAGGCCGCGATGACCGCAAAATCCCAGAATTGAAGATCATCCATGAGCGCGTTCGCTTTTGATCTGTGGTTGTTTTGGCGAGCGATGTCGGCGCGATGGCACCAATGGCCATCCGTCGCGATGACGCCCATTCAGGCGTTCACGATCCAAAGGTTAGTCAGCACACGGTCGAAATTC
Organism: Salinicola corii; assembly: GCF_008298015.1. Taxonomy (GTDB): domain Bacteria; phylum Pseudomonadota; class Gammaproteobacteria; order Pseudomonadales; family Halomonadaceae; genus Salinicola; species Salinicola corii. The sequence goes on from NZ_VTPX01000007.1 coordinate 51,547, forward strand.
CATTCCCGGACAGCGGGTTGCATGACTCGGGAGTGCAAAAGGCGCCCGCCGCATGGTCGACGAGCGCCTTGGCATTGCCAGATCACCAGGGACGATTGGCCCTTTCAGTCATACGAAAGATACGACCAATGTCTAATGCGGATTGCCGGGTAAAGACGCCTCCAGCACTCTTGCCACGTGCAGCGCCTCGCGTCCGGCGCCGTCGAGAATCTGATGGCGGCAGCTGGTGCCGTCGGCCACGATCCAGGCGCCCTCGCCCGCTTCACGAACCGCCGGCAGTAGCGAAAGCTCCGCCATCTGTTGCGAGGCTTCGATATGCTCCGCCTCGTAACCGAAGCTGCCCGCCATGCCGCAACACGAAGAGACGATCGCCTCGACCTCGAGCCCGGGAATCCAGTTCAGCACCGTCATCACCGGCGTGAAGGCCTCGAAGGCTTTCTGGTGGCAGTGACCGTGGACCTTGGCTCGACCGACCGCCAGCGGCTCGAGTGCCAGGTTCAGCCGCCCCGCCTGCTTCTCCGCGACCAGGAACTCCTCGAACAGCATGGCGGCCTCCGCCAGCCGCGTCCCCTCATCACCAAAACCATAGTGCAGAAACTCGTCGCGCAACGTCAGCAGGCACGAGGGCTCGAGCCCGACGATCTTGACGCCGCGTTCGACGTAGGGCATCAGGGTCTCGAGGGTGCGGCGTGCTTCTTCCTTGGCCCGATCCACGCGCCCTGCCGCCAGGTAGGTTCGTCCGCAACAGAGTGGCCGCTCGCCCTCATGGACGTTGAAATGGACACGGTAGCCCGCGGCTTCCAGCACGCGCCGCGCCGCGGCGGCGTTGTCGCCCTCGAAGTAGTTGTTGAAGGTATCGACGAACAGCAGCACCTCACCCGTTGGGTTTGCTGCCGGGTGATGAGGCTCAGCGCTAGCCGTCCTCAGATAATCTCCACTGAAAACCGGGAGCGAGCGCGCCTCGGCGAAGCCCAGCCAGCGCTTGCCGCGCCCGCCCAGCCAGGAAATCCCTTCGAAGCGCGCGGCGATCTTGCCCACATGGCGCATCCAGGGGGCGTAGCGCGGCAGCTCGGAGACCAGCTTGTCACGCCAACTCAGACCCTGTGCCCTGACCCGCGCCGCTCGCGCCTCGATCTTGAACTTGGCCATGTCGACACCGGTCGGGCAGTCGCGCTTGCAGCCCTTGCAGGAGACGCACAGATCCAGCGCGTCGGCGACTTCATCGCTGGCAAGGCCCCGGTCGCCGACCTGGCCCGACAGCACCAGCCGCAGGGTATTGGCGCGCCCCCGGGTCAGATGTCGCTCGTCGCGGCTGATCCGGTAACTGGGGCACATGGTGCCAGCGTCGAACTTGCGGCAGTGGCCATTGTTGTTGCACATCTCCACCGCCTTGGCGAGGCCGTGGGCCGGATCGCCGCCGCTACCGGGCTCGCCCAGGGCACCGCTCAGCGGATCGCGGGTCACGTCCCAGGCCGACCAGTCGAGCTCGGTGGCCACCGTAATGACCTGGTGATCGGCGGGAAAGCGAAACAGTCGCGCGTCATCCATCTTCGGCGTGTCGACGATCTTGTTGGGGTTGAAGCGGTTGTCCGGATCGAACAGCCGCTTGATCTCGCCGAAGGCGGCGTTGAGCCCGGCGCCGAACTGCCACGCCACCCATTCGCCACGGCAGATGCCGTCGCCGTGTTCTCCCGAGTAGGCCCCCTTGTAGCGGCGGACCAGTTCGGAGGCCTCCTCGGCAATCGCGCGCATCTTGGCGGCACCGCCGCGACGCATGTCGAGAATCGGCCGCACGTGCAGCGTACCGACGCTGGCATGGGCGTACCAGGTGCCCTCGGTGCCGTGGCGATGGAAGACTTCGGTCAACCGTTCGGTGTATTCGGCCAGGTGCTCCAGCGGCACCGCGCAATCCTCGATGAACGACACGGGCTTGCCGTCGCCCTTCATGCTCATCATGATGTTGAGCCCGGCCTTGCGCACGTTCCATAGCGCCGATTGCTCCGCGCCGGCGGTCAACCCGACCACGCTGCCCGGCAGCCCCAGATCGCCCATCAGCGTCTCGAGCGCCTTCAACTGGCGCAACTGCGAATCGAGATCCTCGCCGGCGAACTCCACCAGCAGCAGCGCATCCGGACGCCCGATCAGCGACTTCTCCACCGTGGGCCGAAACGCCGGATTCTCCAGCGCCAGTTCGATCATGGTGCGATCGACCAGCTCCACCGCGGCAGGGCCCAGCTCGACGATGTGCTGGGTCATGTCCATCGCCTGGTAGAAGGTCGGGAAGTTGACCACGCCGAGCACCTTGTGTACCGGCAGCGGCGACAGCTTCAGGGTCAGCTTTCGCGTGAACGCCAGCGTCCCCTCCGAGCCGATCAGCAGGTGGGCGAAATTGGCCCGGCCTTCGGCGTCGTAGGGAATCGGATTGCGGCAGTCGAACAGGTCCAGGTTGTAGCCGCCGACCCGCCGCAGCACCTGCGGATAGTGCTCGCGGATCGCCGCCGCCTCGCGCTGGATAATGGCCGACACCGAACCGGCCAGCCCCGCCAACGCCGAGCCGGGCGCGATCTCGTCGAAGCGGCCGAACACCGCCTCGCGGCCATCCGCCAGCGCCGCCTCGAGCCCCAGCACGTTGTGAACCATGTTGCCGTAGCGGATCGAGCGCGAACCGCAGGAGTTGTTGCCCGCCATGCCGCCGAGCGTGCACTGCGCCGAGGTGGAGACGTCCACCGGAAACCACAGCCCATGGGGCTTGAGCCAGGCGTTGAGATGGTCGAGCACCACGCCGGGCTCGACCGTGACGGTGCGGGCCTCGAGGTCGAGGTCGCCGATGCCGGTCAGCCAGCGGCTGGTGTCGATCACCAGCGCCTCGTTGACGGTCTGCCCGCACTGGCTGGTGCCGCCGCCTCGCGGCAGCACCGGTGCGCCGAACTCGCGGGCGATATCCAGCGCCAGGGAGAGATCCTGCTGGTCCCTCGGCACCACGACGCCCAGCGGCATGATCTGATAGATCGAGGCGTCGGTGGCGTAGCGCCCGCGCGATCCGGCGTCGAACGCCACTTCGCCTTTCATTTCACCCCGCAGCCGACGCTCGAATTCGCTCATGGCGGCTTGTCGGGGCCGTCTTGCGACCGGACTTTTCGGCATCACGCTCATGGCGATCTCCTGTCAGGCGCGAACGGCACCGGCCTGTGAGTGACCCGCCGATTCGCGAGTCGCCAGCTTGCGGGCCGCCGGCGTGCCGGGCGCCGGGTTCTCGGCGAAGAAGTCCAGCGCGGCCTGCACGCCGCTGCCGAACAGCTCGACCCCGCAGAGCTTGAGCCCGGCCTCGCAACCGCCAAGGGTGGCGATCAGGGTGAGGTCGTTGCAGTCGCCGAGGTGGCCGATGCGGAACATTCGCCCCTTGGCCTTGCCGAGCCCGGTCCCCAGCGACAGGTCGAACCGGTCGTAGATGGTGCGCCGGACCTCGTCGGCATCGATGCCCTCCGGCGTCACCACCCCGGTCAACACCGGCGAATAGAGCGCCGGCTCCTGGCACTGGATCTCCAGTCCCCAGGCGTTGACGGCGCGCCGCACGCCTTCCCCCCAGCGCTCGTGGCGAGCGAAGACCTGCTCCAGCCCCTCCTCCAGCAGCATTTCCAGCGCCTCGTTGAGACCGTAGAGCAGATTGGTGCTCGGCGTGTAGGGCCAGTAGCCATTGGCGTTGGCGGCGAGAATCTCGTCCCAGGCCCAGAACCCCCGGGGCATGGTCGAGCGCTGGCTGGCTTCGATCGCCTTGGGCGACAGCGCGTTGAAACTGATTCCGGGGGGCAGCATCAACCCTTTCTGCGATCCGGAAACGCTGACGTCGACGCCCCACTCGTCGTGACGGTAGTCGGCGCTCGCCAGCCCCGAGATGGTGTCGACCAGCAGCAGCGCCGGGTGATCGGCGGCGTCGATGGCGCGGCGCACGGCGGCGATATCGCTGGTGACCCCGGTGGAGGTCTCGTTGTGCACCACGCACACCGCCTTGATTCGATGCTCGTGGTCTTGCCGCAGGCGCTCCTCGATCAGCTTCGGCTGCACGCCATGACGCCAGCTCTGGGACGCTGGCAAGGAGAGGAACTCCGGCTGGATCCCGAGACGCAGCGCCATCTGCTTCCACAGCGTGGCGAAATGCCCGGTCTCGAACATCAGCACCGCGTCGCCGGGACTGAGCGTATTGGAGAGCGCCGCTTCCCAGGCGCCAGTACCCGAGGCCGGGTAGATGATCACCGGGTGCCGGGTCTGGAAGATCTTCTGGATGCCTCCCAGCACTTTCAGACCCAGCTCACCGAACTCCGGGCCTCGATGATCGATGGTCGGCAGACTCATGGCCCGCAGGATGCGATCCGGCACGGGCGACGGCCCCGGGATCTGCAGAAAATGGCGGCCGGAAGGGTGTTGGTCGAGCTCGAGCATGGCGGCATCTCCAGAGGTAAACCAGAAGTGAAGCCAACGGCACGCCTCACATCGTTTTGTGGCACTCATATGGTTTTTTGCATTCATTACGCAATATGCCGAATAATCGCCCTCCGACAAACCACGACATAAGTCGCAGGGCCCGACCGATAGCTCGGCGGCGGAACGCGGAGGCCGTTGGCGGGGTCGAAGATCGGTCGGTCGACCGCCGATGCGCAGTAGCCACGATCGAACGCTTGCGATAGAAAGAAGGGAAACCAACAGGGTTCAATGCATGCAGACATCCGACGATACGGCGCTCGGCCTCGACGCACGACCACTGCGCATCGAGCGCGCCGCGCTGCACGACAAGATCGTGGAGCGGCTACACGACCTGATCACCGAAGGCGGCCTGGAACCCGGCGAACGTATCAACGAACGCGAACTGGCCGAGCGGCTGGCGGTGTCGCGCACGCCCCTACGCGAGGCGCTGCGCGTGCTGGCCGCCGAGAAGCTGGTGACGATCTCGCCTAACTACGGCACTTTCGTGACCCGCATGACCCGCCAGGAGATTCGCGACACCTTCGAGCTGATGAGCGCGCTGGAGCGTTTCTCCGGCGAGCTGGCATCCCTCAGGATCACCGTGGAAGAGCTGGCGGCCGTGCGTGAAGCCCATGAAGCGATGCTGGGCCACTGGCAGCGCCATGACCTGCCCGCCTACTACCATGCCAACCAGCGGATTCACGACCTGATCAACCGCGCTGCCCGCAACGACGCCCTGCGCCAGACGTACCTGTCGCTCAACCGGCGCCTCCACCCGCTGCGGCTCTCCTCCAATCGCTCGGAAGCCAAGTGGCGCAAGGCGGTGGAGGAACATCGCGACATGCTGCGCGCGCTGGAAGCGCGTGACGGGCCTGCGTTGGGAGCGTTGATGGAGCGCCATCTGCTGGAAAAACGCGACGCGGTGCTGGCCGATTGGACGGACGAGTGAGCAGGCCGGGGGGATCAGTCGAGGCGCTGCAGGAAGGCGGTGCCGCCGAGCTGACGCATCTGACGCTGGATCCATGCCGCCCGCTGCTGGACGTGCGCCGAGGGTTGGGAAGCGCTCCAGCCGCGGGGGTTGGGCAGTATCGCGGCGAGTCGGCTGGCCTGGGACACGCTGAGATTGGCGGCGGAAGTGCCGAAATAGTGCTGCGCCGCCGCCTCCAGCCCGAACACGCCGGTATCCCACTCGGCGATATTGAGATAGACCTCGAGGATGCGCTGCTTGGGCCATAGCGCCTCGAGCAGCAGCGTGAACCAGGCTTCCAGCCCCTTGCGGATCCAGCTGCGCCCCGTCCACAGGAACAGGTTGCGGGCGGTCTGCTGGCTCAGCGTGCTGGCGCCGCGCAGGTCGCCGCCGTCCGACCAGCTGGCGAGCGAGCGCTTGATCTGGGCCACGTCGAAACCCCAGTGTTCGGGGAAGCGCTGGTCCTCCCCCGCCATCACCGCCACCTTGGCGTTGTCCGATAGCCGGGACCACGGCTCCCACTGCTGTTCGATGGTCAGGTTGTCTCCATGGAACCAGGAACTCACCTTGCGCTCCACCATCACCATCGAGCCGAACACCGGCACGAAGCGAAAGACCAGCGCGAACAGCACCGACAACCCCACGAAGGCCGCGATGGCGATCACCAGATAGCGAAGGAACGTGCGCGGCCAACCTGACGGCATGAACGAGAGCTCGTGTTCGAAGAAGTAGGCGCCCAGTATAACAAGGGCTTGCTGGTATGGGTTCGTCTCGATCGCCTCGTCGCAACTCGTGCGCCGGCGAGCGTGCTGGCATGGTGCCATTCGGCCGATTACCGTGGTAGGCGCAGCCACCGACAGAGGATACCCGATGCGAATCGACGACTTCATCCACCAGTTCAGCCTCGCCGATGCCGCCGCCGAGGCGCCGGTGACGGCGAAACGCCGTGCGTATGAAGCCCTGCATGCGCGACGCCGCGCTGTCGATCCCGCCGGGATGCAGGTTCGCAACGAACGTATCGCCGACGTGAAAGTCCGCCGATTCCAGCCCGCTCACTGCCGGACCGGCGTTGTCGTCTATCTGCACGGGGGCGGCTGGAACCTGGGTTCGGTCGACAGCCACCACGGTATCACCGCCGATCTGGCCGAGCGCCTGCGGCGCGAGGTCATCAGCGTCGACTATCGGTTGCTGCCGGAAGCGAGCTACGCCGAGGCGCTGGCCGATTGCCAGGCCGTGGTCGAGACGACCGCGCCCGTCGCCGTCATCGGCGATAGCGCCGGCGGCCGGCTGGCGATCGATGTCGCCCATACCGGTGAATGGCAAGGCGTCCTCGGCCTGATCTATCCGGTGGTGGGAACACCTACCCTGGATACGCTGGGCGCGGATGCCCCGTTGCTGTCACGAGCGGACGTGCTCTCGCTATGGCAAGCGGCGGCACCTGACGTGCCGGCCATCGACACCGAGCGTCCGCCGGCCATGACCATCGAAGCCCTCGCGGTGGAGCGAGATCCGCTGACCCTGCCGTTGGAGCGGACCATCGGGAGCTGGCGCCAGGCCGGCGCCTCGGTGGGCTATCGCTGCGCGCCCGACATGGTGCATTCGGCGCTGCATGGTCACGCGGAACTACCGCTAATGCAGATCGCCTGGCAGGATTTCTGCCAGGCGATCGAGGGACGGCTCGACGACGGGGCCTGAATCGTCCCCCTGGGTTCAGCCGTCCAGCTGCGCCTTGACGGCGTCGATGGCGGGCTCGCCCTCCTTGGTCTTCACGCCATCCAGCCACTCGCCCACGGTATCGTAGTGGTTGCGAATCCATTCGCTGGCCACCTCGTCGGCGGGGCGCTCTTCGTGACTGTACTGGTAGACCCAGTCGTTCTGGTCGGCGATGGCGACCTGATACTGCGACAGGAACCGGTAGAGGTTGGCGTCCTCCGCCTCCAGCCCCGCCGGCACCACGCTCCAGACGGTACTCTCGATCTGGGCCACGCCGCTATCGTCGGAGTCCTCGAGGTAATAGAGATCGTAGCTGACGTTCATCCAGTGCGGCTCCCAGCCCACGAACGTCACCCACTGCTTGTCGCTGATCTTCTGGTCGGCGTAGGCCAGCATCGCCGAGGTCGAACTTTCCCGTAGCTGCCAGTCGCCAAGCCCCGCCGAATCCTCGTCGATCGCCGCCAGGATCGCATCGTTGATGCCGGTGCCCGCCTCGATGCCCTGGATCTCGCCGTCGAAGCGATCCTTGTAGCGATCGAGATCGGCAACGCTGTTGACGCCCGCTTCGTGGACGTACTCGGGCACGACCAGGCCGGAATTGGCGTTGCTGATGTTCTTGGCCACCTTGTCGACCTTGTCGTCGGCCACCAGCGGATCGATCATCTCCTGCTCGATCGGGTACCAGCCGCCCAGGTAGACGTCCAGATCGTCGTTGGCCAGGCCATTGAGAATGACGCCGACTGCCAGCTCGCTCTGCTGGGTCTGATAACCCATGGCCTCGAGAATCTGCGAAGCGACCTCGGACTTCACCGTCACGCCCGGCCACGGCGGCACACCGAAACGCACGGTGTCGAGATCGGCCTGCGCCGATCCCGCCGTCAGCAGAGCCAGCGGCAGCGCGGCGGTGATGAGGTGACGTTTCAGGCTGGAATGATCCATGGGTTATCTCCCTTGACTTGTTATCGAATGAAACACTTCTACTGTGACGGTCCCGCTGGCCGATGATTGACCCCAGACGACACCCACTACACACCAAGCGGCAACAGCAGTGCCGGCTGGTCGATATGGATATGAGCAATATGTATTAAAGAGAATAAAAAACCTGATTTATATTCCACGATAACGACCACCACCGGCCCTGCCCATGAACTTCCAGCAACTACGCATCGTCCGCGAGACCGTGCGCCAACGCTTCAACCTGACCGAGGCATCGAACGCGCTCTTCACCTCGCAATCCGGTGCCAGCAAGCATATTCGCGACCTCGAGGACGAGCTCGGCGTCGAGCTGTTCGAACGCCGCGGAAAGCGGATACTCGGATTGACGACCGCAGGCGGCACGCTGCTCGAGACGATCGAACGCATCCTTCTCGATGCCGAAAACCTCAAGCGCTCGGCCCACCAGCTGGCGAACCAAGACCAGGGCCGGCTGGCAATAGCCACGACGCACACCCAGGCGCGCTATTCCCTGCCGCCGATCATCGCCCGATTCAAGGAGAGGTTTCCAAAAGTCCATCTCGAGCTCCACCAGTGCAGCCCCGGGGAGATCGTCTCCCTGTTGAAAGCCGGGACGGTGGATGTCGGCATCGCCACCGAGGCCGTCAACGAGGATGGCGCGTCGTTCGTGCGCTTCCCGTTCCATCACTGGCATCACAGCGTCATCGTGCCTGACGACCATCCGCTGACCAGAGCCTCGCCCCTGACCCTGGAGGACGTGGCCGACTATCCCGTCGTGACCTACCACGAAGGCTTCACCGGCCGCGTCAGAATCGATCAGGCCTTCGAGAAGGCCTCGCTGGTACCCAATGTCGTTCTGACCGCGCTGGATGCCGACGTGATCAAGACCTACGTCGAGCTCGGCCTGGGGATCGGAATCATCGCGTCATTGGCTTACCACCCCGATCGCGACCGTGGATTGGAACTGCTGTCGGGAGAGTCGTTGTTCCCCCGCAATACCACCTATCTCGCCCTCAGGCGAGGGCATTTCCTGCACGCCTTCGCCTACGAATTCCTCCACCTCTGCAGCGCCGCGCTGGACGAAACGACCGTGCAGCAGGCGCTCGGTGCGCGCTGACCCGCTAAGTTAAAAATGCGATAACCAATTCATTTTTTATTACTTTTTCAATAGATAGCAGCTCACTTAGAGTCATCGGACAGAAACTCCTACCGATCGACTCCAGGGGACCGAAAACAGTGAGAAAATTGACTTCTTGGGCATTGGCCAGCGCATTGGGGCTTTCCGCACTGGGCGCCACGGCATTCGCACAGGCGGAAGACATCGGGCTACTCAATGCCTCCTACGATCCGACGCGTGAGCTTTATCAAGCCTATAACCCTTTGTTCAGCAAGTGGTACAAGGAACAGACCGGTGACGACGTTACCATCGAACAGAGCCATGGAGGCTCTGGCAGTCAGGCGCGTTCCATCATCGACGGCCTGCCAGCGGATGTGGCGACGCTGGCGCTGGGTTACGATATCGACGCGATTGCCGATCGCACCGGCAAGATACCCGAGGACTGGCAGAGCGCGTTTCCACACAACAGTGCACCCTATACGTCGACGATCGTCTTTCTGGTTCGCAAGGGCAACCCCAAGGGCATCCAGGATTGGGACGATCTCACCCGCGATGGCGTCGAGGTGATCACCCCTAACCCGAAGACATCGGGTGGCGCGCGCTGGAATTTCCTCGCCGCCTGGATCTACGTCCTCAAGCGCGAGCTGGGCGATCTCGGCAAGCTGGACGACCCGCAGTATGCCGATGAGGTGAAGGCCGCCAAGGTCGCCGCCGAGGAATATGTGGGCAATCTCTACCGCCATGTACCGGTGCTCGACTCCGGTGCTCGCGGCGCCACCAACACCTTCGTACAGCGCGGCCTGGGCGATGTGCTACTGGCGTGGGAGAACGAGGCGTTTTTAGCCACTCAGGAACTCGGCAAGGATCAGTTCGATATCGTCGTGCCGTCGGTCAGCATCCTCGCCGAGCCGCCGGTCGCCGTGGTCGAGGGCAACGTCAAGAACAAGGGCGAGGCCGCCGAGAAAGCCACCCACGCCTATCTCGAACATCTCTACTCGCCCGAAGCACAGGCCCTTGCAGCGGCCAATTACTACCGCCCGGTCAATCCTGAATCCGCCGCGAAAGAAGATTTGGCACGCTTCCCCGATCTGGAACTGCACACTGTCAATGAAGTCTTCGGTGGTTGGCGCAACGCGCAGGAAACCTACTTCGACGATGGCGGCGTGTTCGACCAGATCTATCAACCCTGAAGATTCCCTTTCGACGACAGGACATCACGATCGCAATGAGCCAACGCCGATCACTGCTCCCCGGCTTCGGACTGAGTCTGGGCGTCACCGTCTTCACCGTCTCGCTGCTGGTGCTAATCCCGCTGCTGGCTCTGGTTACCAAGTCCGCCGAGCTCAGTCTCGGCGAACTCTGGCACACGCTGGCGGATCGCCGCGTCCTCGCGGCGTTCCGGGTCAGCTTCTCCACCGCGTTCGCCGCGGCCTTTCTCAACCTCTTCCTCGGGCTGATCGTCGCCTGGGTGCTGGTCCGATACCCGCTACCGCTGAAGCGTGCATGGGATTCGCTGATCGATTTGCCGTTCGCGCTGCCGACGGCCGTCGCCGGTATCGTGCTGACCACCCTCTACTCGCCCAATGGCTGGTTGGGCCAGTTCTTCGCCGAGCTCGGCATCCGCGTGGCCTTCACGCCGCTGGGAATCACCATTGCGCTGATCTTCATCGGCCTGCCCTTCGTGGTCAGAACCGTGGAACCGGTGCTGCAGGATCTTGATCGCCAGCAGGAAGAGGCCTCGACCAGTCTCGGCGCCTCTCGCTGGCAAACGTTTCGTCGTGTGCTGCTGCCGCCGCTGGTGCCAGCGTTGCTCACCGGATTTTCGCTGGCGTTCGCCCGCGGCTTGGGCGAGTACGGCTCGGTCATCTTCATCGCCGGCAACATGCCGATGAAGTCGGAAATCGTGCCGCTGCTGATCGTGACCAAGCTGGAGCAATACAACTATCCGGGGGCCACCGTCATCGCCCTCGCCTCGCTGGTGGTTGCCTTCGTCATGCTGCTGATCATCAACGGGCTGCAGCAGTGGACACGCCAACGCACCGGACGCGACTGAGGAACGAGTCATGAGCACGACCCAGAATATCCTGCGACCGGCGCAGCGAACCGATATGGCGCCCGCCGAATCGATCCCGTGGGTGCGCTACGCCTTGAGCACGCTTGCGCTGCTGATCATCGCGCTGTTTCTGATTCTGCCGCTGGTGGCCGTACTGTTCGAGGCGTTTCGCGAAGGCGTCGGCGCCTACGTGGACGCCATCACCGATCCCTATACCGGTCACGCCATCCTGCTGACGCTGATCACCGCCTTGATCTGCGTGCCACTCAACACGCTGTTCGGCATCGCCGCGGCCTGGTGCATCGCCCGTTTCCAGTTTCCGGGGCGCAGCCTGTTGACCACGCTGATCGATCTGCCCTTCTCGGTATCGCCGGTCATCGCCGGCCTGGTGTTCATTCTGATCTTCGGTAGCCAGGGCTGGTTCGGCGGCTGGTTCGCCGGCCATGGATTTCCGATCATCTTCGCCCTGCCCGGCATCGTGCTGGCGACCATGTTCGTGACACTGCCCTTCGTCGCCCGCGAGTTGATCCCGCTGATGCAGGAACAGGGGGCCGAGCAGGAAGAGGCCTCGATCATGCTCGGCGCCAGCGCCTGGCGCATGTTCTGGACGATCACGCTGCCGCGCATCAAGTGGGGGCTGCTCTACGGCATCATCCTCTGCAACGCCCGCGCCATGGGCGAGTTCGGCGCCGTCTCGGTGGTCTCCGGTCATATTCGCGGTGCCACCAATACCCTGCCGCTGCACGTCGAGATCCTCTACAACGAATATCAATTCAGCGCCGCCTTCGCCGTTGCCACGCTGCTGGCCGGGCTCGCGATCGTCACACTGATCATCAAGTCGATCGTCGAGTGGCGCCAGCAACGTCAATGGGAGAACGCCTCGTCATGAGCATTCAGGTCAATCATCTCACCAAACGCTACGGCGACTTCACCGCGCTCGACGACATCGATCTCGCCATCGACGACGGCGAGCTGGTCGCGCTGCTCGGCCCCTCCGGTTGCGGCAAGACGACGCTCTTGCGCAGTATCGCCGGCATGGAGTTCGCCGACAGCGGCAATATCCTGCTCGAGGGTCGCGACATGACCTTCGAACCGATCCGTCATCGCCAGGTAGGCTTCGTCTTCCAGCACTACGCGCTGTTCAACCACATGAGCGTATTCGAGAACGTGGCCTACGGACTGCGCGTCAGACCCCGCGCCCAGCGCCCGCCGGAGGCCGAGATTCGCCGGCGGGTCCACGAACTGCTGGACCTGGTTCAGCTCGATTGGCTGGCTAAACGCTTCCCGCCGCAGCTTTCCGGTGGCCAGCGCCAACGTATTGCCCTGGCCCGAGCACTGGCGGTGGAGCCCCGTTATCTGCTGCTGGACGAGCCGTTCGGCGCACTCGACGCCAGCGTGCGCAAGGAGCTGCGCCGCTGGCTGCGACGACTGCACGAGGAGCTGCACGTGACCAGCCTGTTCGTGACCCACGACCAGGAGGAGGCGATGGAGGTCGCCAGCCGCATCGTGGTGATGAATCACGGCCGCATCGAGCAGGTGGGCACACCGGAAACGGTCTACGACTACCCGGCCACTCCCTTCGTCTCGACCTTCATCGGCAGCGTCAACGTGCTTCATGGCACCCTTCGCGACGGCCACTTCGACACCGGCGGCTGGCACCTGCCGATTCCCGACGCCGACGCCAACCTGCGCTCGAGGAGGCAGGATGCCTTCGTACGGCCGCACGACATCGAAATCGTTCGCGCCCCCGACACGCCGTGGCCGGTTCGCATTCGCCACGTCCAACCCATGGGCAGCAGCTATCACGTCGAGGTCACACCGGTCACGGATACCGTCCAGGGGCCGCAAGTCGAGAACGACTACCTGACGGTCGAACTGACACGCCAGGCGTTCAAGGCGCTGGCGCTCGAGGTCGGCGAGGTGGTCGGCATCCGGGTACATCATCTGCACTGGTTTCATCAGGAAACGGCACCAGCGCTCGAGGAAGCCGTCTAACGGATCACTGCCGTCGTTCAGGGAGCGTCGTGTGAATCCGACGCTTCCCGCCCCGCTTACGTCGCCTGCCGTGCGAGACGTCCTTATCGCGATAACCTCTGCAGCATTTCTCATTTATCGGATGCCGATCGGCCCTGCTAGTGTCGTATCACACGAACACTTCCTTGGGATAAGAACCGTCATGCATATCGTCACTCTCGCCGGCAGCCCTAGCGCCAACTCCCGTTCCACCAGCATGCTGGACTACCTCAGACAGCGAATCGGCGCGGCAAACGCGCAGTTCTCGTCTTTCGCCCTCGACGACTTCGATCCCAACGCACTCGTTCAGGGGCACTGGGACCACCCCGACGTTGCCGCGCTGCGTGACGCGGTCCTCGCCTCCGATGCCGTGGTCATCACCACACCGGTCTACCAGGCCTCCTTCAGCGGCGGTCTCAAGCTGATGCTCGACCTGCTGCCCCAGGGCGCGCTGACCCGTAAGACGGTGCTGGCGCTGGCCACCGGCGGCAGCGACCACCACCTGCTGATGCTCGACTACGCGCTCAAGCCCGTGCTCTCGTCGCTGGGTGCCCGCCACCAGCTCGCCGGTGTCTACGCCTCGCCGCTGCATATCGAGAAGGAGATGGACGGCCGCTACCGCCTCGGCGAGGAACTGCAATCGCGACTGAACGTCGTCATCGACGAACTGATCGACGCCATCGCCCCCGCGACCGCCGAACCCCGAACACGGCACGCGGCCCGGCTCGCGCTGGCCTGACCCTCATCGGGACGCGAAGTGGCGTCCCAGACCTGGGGCACCGTTCCGGGCCATTCCGCGACCGGCGGTGCCAGCATCACACGGCGGGCGATTGCAAAGCCGGCCTCCCTTCCCTGCCGGCACTCACAACGTCAGATTGTCGCGAAACCGTGGGTCGCGTCGCGTCGCAGCTGCTCGACCAGGCCGAACTCCCAGTCGAGATACGCCTGCATCGCCTCGCGTGGGCTGTCGGTGCCCTCGTAGGGACGACGGTAGCGGTCTATCGTCGGCGACAACGTCACGCCATCGCCGCTCTCGAGCGGTAGTCGTGCATCACGCCAGGCCGCGGTACCACCGGCCAGCACCCGGGTCCGGCCGACATCGGCGGGTGATAGATCCCCCCAGGCATAGTGGGCCAGCAGATCGCTGGCGCAGGTCAGCACCACCGATGTCGTGGCGGGTAGCCGCGCGACGTGATCCGCCAGCTCGGCGCGCAGAATCCACTGAGCTCCCGGCACATGGGCACACCGGTAATTAGCGTGGCTGGTGACGTCGAGTAGTTCGATCTCGCCGTCCACCAGGCGTTCGCGCAGGTGCGCCGGCGAGATCGTGGCGACCTCGGGCAGCGGCGGTCGCGGCAGTCGCTCCGTACCGGTTTCGCTGAAATCCGCCGAGGTCAGGCCATCGACGACGAAGACCTCCCATCCCATCCGCGCCAGCCAGGTCGCGCTCATGTTGGCCCGGGTACCATCATCGTCGATCAGCGCCACGCGGGCGCCGCGCACTGCGAGCGTGTGATCGGTCTCCTGCACCAGTTGTCCACCGGGTACCGAACGCGATCCCGGCAAGTGGCCCTGCCGGTATTCCTCCGGCGCGCGCACGTCGACCAGATAGCTGGTGCGGTCAGCGCCGAGGAAATTCTCGAGGGTGTCGCGCGACAGCCGTTTCACGCCGGATCTCGTGGCGAGTTCAAGGGCACGTGCACCGGCCCTGGCACGCAGTGTCGGACGCTCGCCGGGCGCAAGCTCCTGATAGCGGGCGCGCTGGCCGTGAGCAAGTTCGAACCCCTCGAGTGTCCAGCCGATGGTGCCGTTGCGCAGCGCGCTGACGGGGTTGGGCAGGCCGATATCAACGAGCGACTGCGCCCCGATCAGGCTGCGTGTCCGACCGGCGCAGTTGACGATCACCTCGGTGGTGGGATCCGGCACCAGTTCATCGATCCGCAGCGCCAGTTCGCCACCCGGGACGCTGACGCCACCGGGGATACTCATGGTCTCGAACTCGTCGAAACGGCGCGCATCCAGAATGGCGATATTCGCCCCCGTCTCGATCCGCGACTTGACCTCGATCGCGCTCAGCGAGGGCGTGCCGCGATGGTGTTCGACCCACTCGCCAAACGCCTTGCTGGGGCTGTTGACGTCACGAAACAGCTCGCCGCCGGCCTCCCGCCACCCTTGCAGGCCGCCGGCGAGTAGCGCCACGTCCCGATAACCGATCTCGATCAGCTTGTGGCGGGCGCGCTGCGCCAGCCCCTCACCATCGTCATAGAGCGTGATCGGCGTGTCCCGCCGGGGAATTCTCGCCAGCACGTCGAGTTCCAGCCGGGAGAGCGGCAGATTGACAGCGAACAGCGGGTGCGCGTTGGCGAAACTCGCCTCCTCGCGCACATCGACCAGCGCCAACTCCTGCGAGCTGACGAGCGCTTCGTGAATATCTTGAAAATAACGTAGTGGCTGCGACATCGAGGCCTCCTGAGTGATGGATTTTCGACATTTACGGCTTTCACAGATGCAGGCCAAAGCGTCGCTGTTTTCCAGCATCTGCGGGCCAACAGGTCGAAGCAATCTATCAGGATTGCATCGATGGTAACGGCAAGATTACTGATAACCTCATGACCCTATCGATAGCTATTGCGGATGAAAAAGCTTATCGATTGGTGCCGAATAACACTTCGATGATTGTGACTTCCTTGTCCTCCGAAACTCGGGTTTGATGACCGAAAACCTGCAGCGATGCCGTGCTTTCGACCCGAGGCCGGCGCCAACAGTCCCTGAAAAGATCCGCAAGGAGATAGCGCATGAGTGTCCAGTTCATCGGCATGATCGGCCACCGGGAAACCTCCGAAACCCTCCCGCCGGGCGACATTATCTTCGACAAGCCGGTGATCGAGCGTTTCGCGCGCACCCACGAGGAGGCGGGATTCGACCGCATTCTCATCGGCTACTGGTCCGATCAACCCGACGGTTTCATCGTCGCAGCGCTGGCCGGACAGGCCACCCGCCGCCTGAAGCTGCTGCTCGCCCATCGTCCGGGCTTCGTCTCCCCGCCCCTGGCGGCACGCAAGCTCGCCTCGCTGGACCATCTGGTCGATGGCCGGCTGGCGGTCCATGTCATCAGTGGTGGCAGCGACGTGGAGCAGCGTCGCGATGGTGACTACGAACCCCACCAGCAGCGCTACCTACGCACCGACGAATACCTCGATGTGGTCAAGCGCGTCTGGCGCAGCGACACGCCCTTCGATCACCAGGGCTCTTTCTACCGCGCCGAGGGGGCTTACTCGGCGATCAAGCCGAAAGGCGACCTGCCCGTCTACTTCGGCGGCTCGTCGCCCATCGCGCAGCGCATTGCGGGCAAGCACGCCGATACCTACGCCCTGTGGGGCGAATCGCTGGCGCAGGCCCGAGAGACCATCGCCAACATCCGAGCCGAAGCGGCGCGCCATGGCCGCGATATCGAATTCAGCATGTCGTTTCGTCCGATTCTCGGCGTGACCGAGGCCGCGGTCTGGCGGCGCGCCGAGACGATCCGCGCCCAGGCTAGCGAACGGCTGGAGAGAGAAGGCACGGTGTTTCCGACCAAGACCGACAGCGAAGGCGCTCGTCGGCTGCGCGACACCGTGGCCAGTGGCGATCGCGTGGACCACTGCCTGTGGACGGGAATCGCGGCGCTCGTCGGCGGCAGCTACAACTCGACCGCCCTGGTCGGCACGCCGGAGCAGGTCGCCGACGCGCTGCTCGCCTATCACGAGCTGGGCGTGACCACCTTCCTTATCCGCGGCTTTTCACCAATCGACGATGCCGAGGAGTATGGCCGGGAGCTCATCCCACTGGTCAGGCAGCGCATCGCCGAGCGCGAGGCCCAGGCACAACCCGCTTGATGTCGCGATCAGCGACCGGAAGGAGACCGTGTTGAATGACGCCTCTCGATGACGCCTTTCTCGCCGGCCTGGCCTAGCACATGGCCGAGCGCCGCGCCATCCAATATTCGTCCCAACGTCATCAAGGAACCTCTGCCATGCGGCCAACCCACCGCCTGCTGTCACGATTACTGCCCCTTGCCGTCGTCCTGCTCTCGGTCACGGCCCAGGCCGACCCCGCCACGCTCCGGATCGCCGACCAGAAGGGCAACATGCGCGCGCAGCTCGAAGCCGCCAATGCGCTGACAGGCATCGACTATCGCATTCAATGGTCGGAGTTCCCGGCCGCCGCACCGCTGGTCGAAGCGCTCAACGCCAGTGCGGTCGACGCCGGGATCATCGGTGATGCCCCGCTCGTCTTCGCACTCGCCGCAGGCGCCGAAGTCAAGGCCATCGCGGTCGACAAATCCAATCCCTACGGCACCGCCGTGATCGCCAACGGCGATTCCGATATCAAGACGTCCGCCGATCTCGCCGGCAAGCGGATCGCCGTCGGACGCGGTTCGATCGGCCATCTGGTGGCGCTGAAGGCACTCGAGAGCGCGGGACTTTCCGCCGAGGATGCCGAACTGCGCTTCATGGGTCCGGTGGACGCTCGCATCGCGCTGGCCAACGGCTCGGTGGACGCCTGGGGCACTTGGGAGCCCTACACGAGCTATGCCGAGCTGGTGGACGGCGCCCGCGTCGTTGCGCCAGGCAACGGCTTGGTATTCGGCAACAGCTTCGTCGCGGCGACCGACGCGGCGACCGACGCGGCGATCGCCGACCCGGTCAAACGTGCCGCCCTTCAGGACTATCTCGCTCGTCTGCAGCAGGCACAGATCTGGTCCTATCAGCACATCGACGAGTACGCCCGCAAGCTCGCCCAGATCATCGGATTCCCGGAAGCAGTGGCACGCCAGCAGTACGTGCGCCGCGAGCTGCATTGGGAAGCGATCGACGATACCACTCGCGAGGCGCAGCAGAAGACCGCCAACTTCTATCACCGTGTCGGCCTGATTCCCGAACCGCTCGACGTCCCCCAGACCTTCGATACGAGCTTTTCGCTGCCAGCGGGTGACGCCCGCTAGCGCCGCAGCCATCATTCCCCGTCCCCCCACGCCAGGGGGTATTCGACCTTGCCACGCTTGAAACGATTCACCCGACTGCTGTCGTCACTCGTCGTCATCTCCGCCCTGACTGACGGCATGGTCACTGTCGCCCAGGCCAGCGAGACACTCGTCGTTGGCGATCAGGCCTACAACAATTTGTCGATCATGGAGGCCTCCGGCGTGCTCGACGATCTGCCCTACGAGGTGCAGTGGAAGCAGTTCAGCTCCGGCTCGCCGGTGGCGGAAGCACTCAACACAGGCAACATCGACATCGGTTTCGTCGGCGACGCTCCCCCGCTGTTCCTCGGCGCGCTGGGAGGCGATTTCGACATCATCGGCGTTTCACGTCAGAACCTGGATGGCGTCGCTATCGTGGTACGCGGCGACTCGGATATCCACTCGCTGGCGGATCTGCGCGGCAAACGCATCGCGATCTGGCGCGGCTCATGGAGTCAGCAGTTGCTGTTCAATGCGCTGGCAAAGGCCGGCATTCCTCGCGATGCGGTCGAGTTGCGCTATCTAGACGCGCTCGACGCCTCGCACGCGCTCGACAGCGGTGCGGTCGATGCCATCGGCACATGGGACCCCTACGTCATTCAGCTCGAACGTCGCGGCGCCTGCGTCCTGGCCACCGCCAAGGGGTTGATTCCGGCCCAGAGCTTCATCATTGTCAGCGACAGCGCCATCGGCGATAAGCGCGCGGTCATCAGCGATTTCCTGCAACGGGTGCAACAGGCCCGCGCCTGGTCGCTTAACGACCCCGGCCATAACGATGCCTACGCCGAAGCCTGGGCCGGCAAGACACACGCGGACCCCGATATCGCCAAGGCGTGGTTTGCCCGCTCTCGGACTCGCGTGGAGCCGATCACGCCAGCGGTGATCGATGGCTCCCAGCAGACGGTCGATTTCTTCGCCGGTATCGGCCTGATCGACACCTACGACATCTCGCGACTGTTCGATGACTCCTTCGCCCGCGCGCTCCGCGACAACACCCATACCGACACGGCGTCGACCGCTGACACGACACGCTGAGCCCCAGACGAAACGCGCCGACGGCATCGATCGCCCTCGGCGCATCTCAGCTTCAATGAAAATCACGAAAAGCTCTTCGTGATTTGCTTATTAATGGCCATTTCTCGCTACATATCCAATTCTTTATTTCTCATTTCACCAGCACGATCGGACGCTGTTACTTTCTTCAACACTGCACGACATCATTGTCCGTATCCGAGGAAAATAGCGATGGCTCCGATCAATCGACGCACGCTGAATCGCGTCCTTCCGTGGCTGGTTCCCGTTGCCATATTACTGATTTGGCAACTGGCGGTATCCGCCGGTTTCATCTCCAGCCGCGTAATGCCGGCGCCCTCGGCCGTGCTCCAAGCCGGCTGGGAACTCTCCCGTAACGGCGAGCTCTTTCATCATCTCTTGATCAGTTTCCAGCGGGCCGCGTTCGGCTTTCTGATCGGTGGCAGCATCGGACTGCTTCTCGGCATGATCAGCGGTCTTTCGTGGTGGGGCGAGAAGCTCCTCGACAGCACCGTGCAGATGGTGCGCAACGTCCCCCATCTGGCGCTGATCCCGCTGGTCATCCTGTGGTTCGGCATCGACGAGACCGCGAAGATCTTTCTGGTCGCCCTGGGCACCGCCTTTCCCATCTACCTGAACACCTTTCACGGCATCCGCAGCATCGACGCCGATCTCATGGAGATGGCCAGAAGCTATGGCCTTTCAGGACGGGCACTGTTTACCAACGTCGTGTTGCCCGGCGCGATGCCCTCCATTCTGGTCGGTGTGCGCTACTCGCTGGGCCTGATGTGGCTGACGCTGATCGTCGCCGAAACCATTTCGGCCAATTCGGGTATCGGCTATCTGGCGATGAACGCCCGTGAATTCCTGCAAACCGATGTGGTGGTTCTCGCCATCGTGCTCTACGCCATTCTCGGCAAGCTCGCCGATGAATCCGCCCGTTTTCTCGAGCGCCGCTGGTTGCGCTGGAATCCCGCCTATAGCGGAGGTCAAGTCCAATGAGTCCATCCACGATCTTTCATCGTCGCGGCGGTTTTTCCGAGTGCCATGACGACGCCCACCAGACGGCCGTCTACCGCGAGACCTCGGCGGCGAGCCGACACCGGGGTGGCAGCCATCTGCGGCTCGATGGCGTCACCAAGCGTTTCGGCGACCTGCCGGTACTCGAGGCGCTCCAGTTGGAGATACCCAAGGGCCAGTTCGTCGCCATCGTCGGCCGCAGTGGCTGCGGCAAGAGCACGCTGCTGAAGCTGATCGCGGGGCTGGAGACGCTCAGTGACGGTAAGCTGAGCGCCGACGACCAGCCGCTCTCCGCCCACCGCGACGACACGCGATTGATGTTTCAGGAGGCGCGCCTGCTGCCCTGGAAGAGCGTGCTCGATAACGTCGGGCTCGGTCTCAAGGGAGATTGGCGCATGCGCGCGCTGGAGGCGCTGCGCGAGGTGGGACTGGAGGACAAGGCGGCCATGTGGCCGTCACAGCTCTCCGGAGGGCAACGGCAGCGCGTCGCCCTGGCGCGGGCACTGATCCATCAGCCGCGTCTGCTGCTGCTCGACGAGCCGCTGGGTGCACTGGATGCACTGACCCGGCTGGAGATGCACGCGCTGATCGAGAAACTGTGGCAACGCCACGGTTTTACCGTACTGCTGGTCACCCATGACGTGCCCGAAGCCGTGCAACTGGCCGACCGTGTCATCGTGCTGGAAGACGGCCACATCGGCCTGGATCTAGAGATACCACTGCCACGGCCACGGCCACGGGAACCGGCCTCGCCCGGCGTCTCGGCGCTGGAGACGCAAGTTCTGCATCGTGTCCTCGGCCGCGAGGACACCGTGCGTGACGAGGCGGCGCCCTCGCGCCAGCCGGAGCTGCTGTCATGAGTAGCGTCGCGGCGACAGCCGCATCCCCGGTAGCGCCCGAATCGGCGGCCCAGCGCACCGTGGCACTAAGAGACTTCGTCCAGTTCGTCACCGCGATCGTCGACGAGCGTCTGCCGGCGACGGAGACCCTGCGTCGGATCACCCCGGCGCTGCAGGCTCTGTTGCGCGACGACGACTGGCTGCTGCCGACCTTTACGGTGCCCCACGATGATCACTACCAGCAATATCTGCTGCACTGCGACGCCCAGGAGCGCTTCTCCGTCGTCAGCTTCGTCTGGGGACCGGGGCAGCAGACACCGATTCACGACCATGGCGTCTGGGGTCTGATCGGCATGCTGCGGGGCAGTGAAATTTCCACCCCTACCGCTCCGGAGCCGACAGACTGACGGCCGGTGAACCGGTTCGCCTGCACCCCGGCGACGTCGAGACCTTCGAACCGAGAACCGGTGACATCCACCGGGTCCGCAACGCCCATGCCGATCGCACCTCGATCAGCATCCATGTCTACGGGGCCAACATCGGCCGCGTTCGACGTCACGTATTTACCGAGGACGGCGCGGTGAAACCGTTCGTTTCGGGATTCTCATCCGATGTCGTGCCCAACCTCTGGGGCTGACGCACCATCGATTCCCTTGGACCCGAGGAAAGACAATGTCCCTTCGTTTCCCGCGCACAATCGCGGCACTATTCGCCATGACGCTGATCGCGGCACCAATGGAGACATTCGCCAGCGATACCGTTCGTATCGGCTATCAACGTTCGTCCACCCTGATGGGGCTCATACGCGACAGTGGCGTGTTGGATGATCGCCTCGCGCAGCAGGGCGTGGACATTCGCTGGCATGAATTCACCAGCGGATTGCCCATGCTCGAAGCGCTCAACTTGGGCGATCTGGATCTCAGTGCGGACGTGGCCGACACCGTGCCGATCTTTGCCCAGGCCGCCAACGTCGATCTGACGTTCTACGCCACCGAGGCGCCATCACCGGCAGGACAGGCGATGATCGTGCATGCCGACAGCAGTATCGACAGTGTCGCCGATCTAAAAGGCAAGCGCGTCACGGTCACTCGCGGCGCCGGGAATCACTATCTGCTGCTGGCCGCGCTCAATCGCGCCGGGCTTACGCTCGATGACGTCCAGGTCTCTTATCTGACGCCCTCGGACGCCCGCGCAGCCTTCGTACAGAAGAACGTCGATGCCTGGATTGCCTGGGAGCCCTATCTCTCCACGGCACGTGCCCAGGACGACACCCGCACGATAGTGGACGGCAGCGATGGCCTCGCAAACTATACCCGCTTCTATCTCGCCGCCACGCCCTACGCCGAGTCCCATCCGGAAGTCGTTGGAACCGTTTATCGCACGCTGAAGGAGGCCGGCGACTGGGTGCGCGCCCATCGCCACGAGGCGGCCCAACGCTTGAGTCCACTCTGGGGCGGGATCGATCCGAAGATTATCGAAGCGGCGCTCAGCAATCGCAGTTATCAGGTCGAGCCAGTATCAAAAGCCCAATTCGACGAGCAGCAGCAAATCGTGGATGCATTCCTGGAAGCCGGCGTGCTGCCGCGCAAAGTCGATACGCGCGATGCACACATTTATGAGCCCACAAACGAGGAGCAATGATCATGGCTTCGCAAACGACCGACACGCCAGCCAAGCTTAAAGTGCTCTGGTTTCTACCGACTCACGGTGACGGCCATTACCTGGGAACCTCGAAAGGTGGTCGTAACGTCGATATCAACTATCTCCGGCAGATTGCCCAATCTGCCGACCAGCTCGGTTACTACGGTGTACTACTTCCAACTGGCCGCAGTTGCGAGGACTCCTGGGTCGTCGCCTCGGCACTGGCGCCTCTGACGCAGCGTCTGCGATTCCTGGTCGCGGTCCGCCCCGGCCTGCAGTCCCCTTCTGTAGCCGCGCGCATGACGGCAACGCTTGACCGGATCTCTGGAGGCAGACTGCTGATCAATGTCGTGACGGGAGGCGACCCGATCGAGAATAAAGGCGACGGCGTTTTCCTGGATCATGACGAACGCTATGAAGTAACACGCGAGTTTCTCGATGTGTACCAGCGTCTGCTGGCGGGCGACACCGTCAATCACACTGGAAAGCATCTTCGCATCGAAGACGGCAAGCTAATTTTCCAGCCAGTCACGCCGAATGGCCCTCCCCTTTACTTTGGCGGCTCTTCGAACTCGGCAATCGATGTCGCGGCAAACACTATCGACAAATATCTCACTTGGGGCGAGCCGCCCGAGCAGGTCGCCGAAAAGGTTGCTACCGTGCGTGCTGCGGCGGCCAGAGTCGGGCGTGAGGTGACGTTTGGCATCCGGCTGCACGTCATCGTCAGGGAAACGGATGAAGAGGCGTGGCAGGCGGCAGATAAATTGATTGAACATCTCGACGACGAAACGATCGCCGCCGCACAGAAAGTCTTTTCACGGATGGACTCCGTTGGCCAGTCACGAATGGCAAAACTCCATCAGGGTAACCGCACTGAACTCGAAATAAGCCCTAACCTGTGGGCCGGCGTCGGGCTGGTGCGCGGCGGCGCCGGTACCGCCCTGGTCGGCAGTCCTGAAACCGTCGCGGCGCGTATGCGTGAGTATCAGGGGATCGGTATCGACACTTTCATCATGTCGGGCTATCCGCATCTTGAAGAGGCGTGGCGTTTCGGCGAATCCGTGCTGCCGCTTCTACCCCTGGAGACGGAAATCAATACATCGGATAAGACTGCCAACATGGGGCCTTTTGGCGAAACAATTGCCAATATTGAAAGACCAAAATCTGCATCTACCGCATAAAAATTATCCACCCAACGACATCCTAAACAACATATAGAAAGTACATACCTGGCTGCCATTGCGGCCCTTTTTTTGTTTTTCTTGAATAAGTTTGTTATCTAAAAACACTTCTCTCATCAGAAAGTCTTACTTACATTCTAACCTTCACATATGTCACCAAGGGATCTCTGAAATGAAGTCCACCGAAAAGCGGCTTTTAACACCACAACATGTCAGGAAACACTCTCAAACACCTCATGAAAAGCGACTGAAATGCCTCACACTCTCTGCACTAATTCTGATGTTTTCAGCCGCCTCTGCCGTGGCGGCCGATGATCCCGAAAGTGTGCAGGTAGGCTTTCAGAAAGGCAGTATTCTGGCACTTCTCAAAGCGCGGGGGACGTTGGACGAAGCATTGGAGAAGCAGGATATCGATGCGGAGTGGATCGAATTCCCCGCCGGACCTCAGATGCTGGAGGCGCTGAACCTGGGCAGTATCGATTTCGCCACCACTGGCGATGCTCCTCCCATCTTCGCCCAAGCGGCTAATGCCGATCTGGTCTACGTGTCACGAACCCCTGCCAACCCCAAGACCGAAGCGATCCTGGTACCCAAGGACTCGTCGATACGGTCCTTGAAAGACCTCAAGGGTAAATCCATTGCCTTGAACAAAGGCTCTGACGTTAATTACCTATTGCCGGTGGCGTTGAAATCCGCAGGGCTCGAATACACCGATATCACACCGCGATATCTCAAGCCCGCCGATGCCCGTGCTGCTTTTCAACAAGGATCGGTAGATGCGTGGGTGATCTGGGACCCCTACTACGCCGAAGCGGAAACCAATGCCGGTGCCCGCAAGCTAGCCGACGCCACGGGCCTGGTGCCACACTATAGCTTCTACCTGTCGAGCCGGGATTTTGCGGAGAAATACCCTGCGCTCATCGAACTTTTCAATCAGCAGATAGCGGATGTCAGCCAGCAGACAACGGCGCATCCCGAAGAGGCGGCCGAGATTCTGTCGAAAGCCACCGACCTGTCAGCCCCCATCTGGCAGCGCGCCATCGAACGAACACAATACGCACTGGAACCCGTGACCGACGATATTTTCGCGGAGCAGCAAGATCTGGCCGATACCTTCAGGGAGATAGGTCTGATCCCGAATGCCGTAGACGTGAGTAAGGCACGACTGGAGACGGAGACCGCTATCCAGTAAGCGTCCTGGCGCTGATTGAACCAATGTTAGTCGTACCCGAATGCCATCCAAAGGCGATGACAAAAGCCAAGAGCCCCACCGTCAAGGCCGATGGGGCTTTTCCTCCCATCCCTTCAACCCGCCGGCCAGCAGGGCAACATCCCGATAACCGCAGTCTTTCAGTTTTCTCAGTGCCCGCTCGGCCAGCCCTTCGCCATTGTCGTAGATCGTGATGGGCGTGTGAAAACGCAGCAATCTCGCATAGACGTCCACCAGTTCGAGTCGAGACAATGGGATATTGATCGCAAACAGTGGATGGCTCTCGGCATACCGGGCTTCCTCGCGTACGTCTACCAGCGCCAATTCCTGCTTGTCCAACAGAGCCTGGCGAATCTCACGATAATGGCGTTTGGGATAAGTCATCGGATGGAGCTCCTGAAAGCGAGACCGAAGGTCGTCCACTCTGAATAACGAGGTGGTTCCGGTATATTCCCTCGTCAACTCGCTAACCCTACCAATAATGGCAATGAATATGCTGGCAATATTCCCTATAACGGCGGTCTCCTTGTTGTGATGAGGGTCACACAAGGACCTCATAGGCCACGATGGCTGCCCCTGGAAAGTCATTCCGTAGGAACTATGTCAACGCCATTGAAGGCTGTCCGGATTTCATCACTTCAGATTGTCCGGTTTTTATCAGTGCTCTTTCATCGGAACAGGTTCAGGGTCGTGTGAGTGCTCGTCCTCCTTCGTGGCAGGTGTAGTCACCAAGCCGGCTCGTCGCTTGTCCTTCAGCCGGTAGCTCTCGCCTTTGATGTTCAGTGTCGTGGAGTGGTGGAGAAGTCGATCCAGGATCGCCGTGGCGATGACTTGATCGCCGAAGATCTCGCCCCAGTCCATGAACGACTTGTTCGAGGTGAGGAGGGTGCTGGCCCGCTCGTAGCGCCGGTTGATCAAGCGAAAGAACAGGCTGGCTTCCTCGCGGGTCATGGGAAGGTAACCCATCTCGTCGAGCACCAGCACCTTGGGGTAGGTCAACTGCTGGAGTTGGCGATCCAGACGATTCTCCTGCCGTGAGCGCATCAGCGTGCTGACCAGCCCAGAGTCATGAACAGCACGCGGTGGCCGGCTTCGGCGGCCTTCACCGCCAAGGCGACGGCGAGGTGCGTCTTGCCCACGCCGGGCGGGCCGAGCAGCACCACGTTTTCGCCGCGTTCGACGAAGCCCAGGCCGGCCAAGTCGCGCACGATCTTGTGGTCGATGCTGGGCTGGAAGCTGAAGTCGAACTGCTCCAGGGTCTTGATCCAGGGCAGGCGGGCCTGCTTCAGACGGGATTCCAGCCCCTTCTGGTGGCGTCCGCCCCACTCCTGGACGAGGGCCTGCTCGAGGAACTCGCGGTAGTTCAGGTCTTGCTTGCTGGCATGCTCGCAGAGGCTGCCGAGCGAGGCCTGGAGATGCTCCATCTTCAGACGGTTGAGTCGCTGTTCCAGAGCCATCACAGCACCTCCTCGTAGACCCGCAGGTCACGCTGCTGCACTGACAGGGTCTGCTGCCACAGGGCGGCATGGTGCTCCGGGACCGTGTGCCATCCGGCCTGTGGTGCTTGCAGGCGGTGCTGGGCGATGGCATCACCGGCCGGCGAGTAGACGGTCAGTTCAACGTCCAGGCTCAACCGGATCACCACCGCCTGGCCACAGTAGCGCTCGGGGACGCTGTAGCGGTTGCCACGGACTTCGATGTAGCCGTCCCAGCCGACCTGGCGCAGGTCGTGGTAGCGGGTATCGAAGTCGGTGGCGGGCAGCGCCTGGAAGGCCCCCACCTCAGCGGTAAAGCGCTCGGCCGGGGTCTGGCGGAACTGCCGTAACGGCCGCTGATCGGCGACCCGTTCCAGCCACAGCTGGAGCAGCTGGTTCAGGTGGGTATAGCTCTCGAACTGCCGGTAACGCTGGAAGAAGTGCTGCTTCACATAGCCCACCATGCGTTCGATCTTGCCCTTGGTGCGCGGGCGCTGTGGACGGCACGCCTTGGGGGCGAAGCCGTAGTGGTTGGCCAGTTGCAGGAAGCCGGCATTGAAGATGACACGGTGGTCCCGGTCGTGCTTCAACACCGCCGCCTTCTGGTTGTCGACCAGCACCGTGCGCGGTACGCCGCCGAAGTGGCGGAAGGCCTGCACCAGCGCCTCATAGGTGTGCTCGGCATCCTGGCTGGGCGCCGCCCAGGCATGGAAGCGCCGCGAATAGCCCAGCGTGTGTTGACCGCAAAATTGACCTTGCAGCGCTGGCCGGTGATGACCGTCTCGATTTCGCCCCAGTCGTGCTGGAGCTGGAAGCCGGGCTGAGTCTCGAAGCGCACGGTCTGCTTGCTCGGCCGTAGCGCTCGCTTGGGCTGGATGTACATGCGTACGATGGTGCTGCCGCCGGTGTAGCCCTGCTCACGGATCAACTGGAATATCACCTCGGGGTTCCAGACATTGTCGGCCAGCAGCTGATCGATGATTGGCTTGTAGGGGTCCAGCTTGCTGACCCGCGGCTTGGTCGGTCGCCCGGAGGGTGCCTCCTCGCGGGCCAAATGGCGACGCACGGTCCGTTCGCAACAGCCAATCTGATGAGCGATGTCCACGAGGTGGGCGCCTCGCTGGTGAAGTTGCCTTATCATGAGAAAGTCCTCTCGGCTCAGCATGGCGCGGCCCTTACAGGTTTGGTCACCAGCAAGGAAAGGTCATGCGGGTCGGGGGGCAATCTGTTTTGATGATTTACGGACTTATAGCTCCGGCGTCGACAACTACGGCAAATCGTTCACCGATCGCTTCACGCGGACGGGTGAGCGCAAGCCCAGCGCCCCCCGCCCCCTTCGATCAAGAGTGCCAAGTCCATGGTATCGAACACCGCCTGATCCAGCCAGGAAAACCACAAACGAACGGCATGGTGGAACGCTTCAACGGCCGTATCAGCGACGTGCTGGCAACTCGGCGCTATACCTCAGGCGAGGACCTGGAGCAGACGCTCAAACGCTACACTTGGCTGTATAATCACCACATCCCGCAGAAGGCCCTGCACCATCAATCACCGATTGCGGTGATGAAGGAATGGCAGACCCAACATCCTGAGTTATTGACCAAACGGATGGTCAATCACACGGGACCCGACATCTATATATTATTTACGGAGAACACAGACTGTACATCCTCTTAGAGAGTTCAAGTTTACTTTCATGACTGGACATGTCACACACCGTGATAGGAGAATCAAATATTTTACCCTTATTGACGATGGCACTCGAACTAAAGTTGGCAACCGTAAACGTCGACCCCCGATCGACTATCGACTGGTGCTTAATGTCATAGTATTTGCTGTCTTTCATGTATATGCCATGCAATCCGGCTCGGGCTAAGACGAAATGGACATGAAAGCGAGAACAGATGACGAAGTCTTTTGAGCCGATTTTGACCTTATGATCCAGGGCATCCTTGACTTCCAGTTTTTTGAGGTTGGGAAGCTTCTTTTTCAGATAGGTGAAGACCTCTTTATCTTGCCAGGGATAGCTTTCCCAGAAGATTGTTTCTTCGAACTTTTCGGAGAATTTTTTTAGTCTATCCCAATATCTTTCACTGGCCTGACTGATATTGTAGGAGAGATAGGAGAGGTAGAGCCGTGGACCGGTTTCATCTCGCTGAAAGAGGTCTCCGGTCGATAACAGGTAGCAGTCATCCAGCCCGTAGTGGAAGGCGGCTTCTCCGAAGGTTTTCTTCAAGAAGCGGAAGTTGTCTACGTCTCGTAGCTCGAATAATCTGAACTGCTTGAATATATCGTGGATCACACCTTGAATCTCAGCCCCCGGCACAGGTACCGGGCCAAAGCCAATGCCGGTCGCAAAAATCTCGGTTCCGTGCTTCTCCTTCAGCGCAGCCAGCAGCCCAATATAGAAACCCTTTTCGGGGTCGTAGTTGTTCAGATAGCCGCCACCATGGAGGTGGATGATATCCGCCTCCAGCAATGGCGTTAGCTGGTATCCTGCGTATTTTTCCAGCCCCCGTTTTTCGATGAACGTATAACCACGAATGATTTGTTCCCAGAAGTTGATGCCGACATAGCTTTTGGCGACCTGAACCAGATCATCTTGAAATTGGATTCTGTTTTTTCCTGTGGCGTGCTGATCATGTAATTTCCTGGAATTTTCTGCCAGGTTTTCATAGAAGGTGATGTTGCACTCTTCCGCATGGTTTCCGAAGAACTTCAGCCACCCTCGGACGATGAGCTCGTCCCCGTAATTGGGCGCTCCCGCGCCACCAATCAAAACAATATTCTTTTTCACGACTTACCTCACGACCATAAACAATTTGGATAACAATCAGAGCCACCGATTGCGCATGGCTACCGGGGGCGATGGCGACTGCGTCGTCCGTTTCAAACCTGGGTCGCTGCCAACTTTTTCAGATTTTGCATTCTTTTACTCAATTTCTCATCCGCACCTTTTGTGATCAGCGCCAGCGATAATATTTCTATCGATTCCCGGTAGGCCCCCACATTTTCTAGCCGAGTGGCGATGTCCAGAAGGACGGTGCCGATTGGCTTGTCACTGCATCTGCCGTTCAATTTCTGCAGGCTGGCTCTGATACGATTCTGGCTGGGCCTGGGAATCGGCACGTTATCTCCTGAGTTCAGATTGTACTGTGCGGCCAATTTGATGATCTCGCTATCCTGGGAAAGTTCGAGCAGGGGGATAAGGTAGCGTTTGGCGGCCTGCCCCGTCTGAATCAAGCTTTCCACCTTTTTGGTCAAGTACCACACCTTCTGTAGATTGGGTAGTTCTGGGACCTCGATAACACCTTGAAAGGCCTTTAACACAAAGCCTTTTAAAAGCCCGGCTTGTGATAGTGCTAGCGATGTGGTGTGCCCACAGTTATCCAACGTGACGACATTGAGTTTCCGATAGGCCGGCATGATGCATTCCGTAACATACCGGTGGTCCGTTTTTTCGAACGGATCATAAATAATCGTCGGCGTTATTGATGAACATACCGTGTCGCGTAAATAGCAGTGTTTGAATTTTTTCGATTGCCAATTGAAAATCGGGTGAAATGAATTTCTTGGGCTGAATGCGACGATTCTGGCATTGATCCCCCCGCCGAAATAGATCGCAGCATAGGCGCCGACAGAAGTGCCATAACTTATGACCTGCTTGTCCCTGATGTAAGGAGTCACGGCGCTTTCGAAGATTTCAATGGATAGACTCTGAAATCTGTCCTCGTCCGAACAAGAGACATAGATATTGTTGTAACCGTTCTTGAGGCAAAAATCCCGGTCACTGCCTTTATCCGAAACACCCGCTCCCAGGAAGGCAAAACTGATGACGGTTTTGTCACTTCCGATATCATGCAGTGTGATTCTGTAATATTCACCTTCCGCAATACGTTTGGTATGGACACCTTGATAATCAAAAGCGGCTAGGCGTCTGATGTTTTTCAGAAAATTCATAACAATACGCCAAGGACTCACACTATAAGTGGGATGAATTCACCTGTTGGTAATATTGCCACAAAGTAGTACATCACGAATGGATATAATCGGTTTCTTTTATAAAAAATATTCATACCTATTGCATAAAAGACGAAATACTCTTGATCACATTATCGTTTGTGATGCTCGTAGGAGATCTACATATAGGTGCGAGCAGCGATACGCTATCGTGACGTATTGGCCGTCAGCCGGCATTAGCTATAAGCAGCGGAAGATACAAAGTGACGGTATGTGAAGCAACGACAGTCAAACCGACGCTTCGGAAATGACTCGCTCGACCCAGTTACCACTGACGAAGTCCGGCTCAAAGCGAGATACCCTGCCCAGATCGCCTGGCTCGTTCAGTCCGGGCCACCAAACGTCCAAACCGCCGCGCTTGGCTTGCCGGGTCCATTCATCGAGGCGGGGAAAGCTCAGATTGCCTCTCCTGGCCTCTATCAGCGCATCCCGCGCCGGCGAAACCCAGCGAACGCCGTGCTCGTATAGCAGCAGCCATTCCCGTTCGGGCGTCTCGGTTACCACGTCCACCGCCAGCAGAGGATATCCCCGCCGGTGAAAGCTCAACGCGGCATCTCGAGCATGTGCGTGTTCGAGCAATGCCTCACCCTGAAGCCTAAGGATGACCCGGTCCGGCGACATGCCGAGACGAGCGAGCAGCCCTTCGAAGACCGAACCGTGAGACGCTTCGACGGCTTGAATATGACGCCAGTGCACGTCGACGATGAGACGTTTCTTGGCCTCGGGATCATAGGTCAGGTGATTGAGCGCGTGTAATACCCGCTGAAAGCGATCGACAAAAACGACGTCCTCACTATCCCACGCAAGAAAGTAAAGCGAGTCAGCGACCAGAGCACTACCGTGCACATCATGAATCTCGGTATAAGCTTCCCGTGCCTCGTGATCGAGGCGCTTGAGAGAATATACCGTGCGCTGTCTTGGATGCAGATGACGATCAAGCAGTGTCGCCGACACTACACCATTCTGATAGTGGAATCGGGCATGTTCCGATAACGTTGACCGGGGATTAAAAGTATCCAGGTGCCGGTTGAAATAGTCGACGACTTGCATAAGTGGCATCAGAAAGCCCTCCCAATTTGATAAATCGGCACTAGTGATGAATTCAGCCCGAGTTCTGCATGCCCCATCGACGCACAGTCAGCCTCTCCAGACTTTCGAACACCAGATTCTCCACCAGCAGGCCAATCAGGATAACGACGACCAAGCCGGCGAATACATTGTCCGTATACAACTCATTGCGATTCTGGAAGATGTACCAGCCGAGCCCCCCGCCGCCGGAGGACGCGCCGAATACCAACTCGGCCGCGATCAGCGTTCTCCAGGCGAACGCCCATCCGATTTTCAGTCCGGCCAGAATCGACGAGAGCGCCGCGGGGATCAGAAGGTGGATCACGTAACGAATGCCACGCAGACCATAATTTCGTCCCGCCATCCTCAGGGTTTCGGAGACACCCTGAAAACCGGCGTGAATGTTGACGGCCATCGCCCATAGCACGGAGTGAACAAGCACGAATATCAGACTCCCTTCCCCCAGGCCGAACCACAGCAGCGCAACGGGAAACAATGCGATGGCTGGCAACGGGCTGAACATCGAGGTCAGCGTACCCAGCAGATCTCGTCCCAGGCGCGTGGATAGCGCGCCAGTGGTCAGTGCGAGAGCACCGATGACGCCCAAGGCATAGCCTTTAATCAACACCGAAATAGAATTGGCCACTTTCACGGGCAAAGTGCCGTCGAGCGTGCCGGCTAGCAACGCATCCGCCGTTTCCAGTGCTCCCGGCAGCATCAACGGATTGTTCTGATAGCGCGCCAGTGCCTCCCAGATTAGCGCCAGCACCAACAGGATGACACCCTTGCGGAAGAGCGTTATATCCCAGAGTCTTTGCCGAAAGGGCCGTGTTTGCACCAGTGAGCGATTATCGATGGGCGCCAAATCCACGTATCGGTCCTCGCGGGTCCTGAAGGAGGACTGGTTCATGTTGGTGCCTCGAATAACAATCGATGAATGTGCTGCCCGCGTTGCTGTGTGGTCGGACTACCCAGACTGTTCAGCGAATCGGTACCACAGTCGAGTTCAGCCCTGACCCGGCCAGGATGAGGCGACAGCAGCAATACCCGGTTCCCGACGATCTGTGCCTCTTCGATGGAGTGGGTGACAAACAGCAGCGTCGAGGCCGTCTGCTCGCAAAGCGCCAGCAACTCTTCCTGCATCTTTCGGCGTGTCAGGGCATCAAGCGCTGCAAAAGGTTCATCCATCAGCAGGATTTTCGGCTCCATTGCCAATGCCCGGGCGATCGCCACACGTTGCTTCATTCCGCCGGAGAGCGTGTGAGGATAGGCATCGGCGAAATTCGATAGCCCCACCGTTTCCAGCACCTCATTCGCTCTGTCCTCGGCAGCTCGACGATCGAGCCCCCGAGCGATTCGGAGCGGAAAGCCGATATTCTGCCGAACGCTCTTCCATGGCATGAGCTGGTCAAAATCCTGGAATACCACCAGGCGATCGGGGCTTGGTCCACGAATGGTCATTCCATCCAGCCGAATAGCACCCGCCGTTGGACAGATGAAACCTGCAATCGCCTTGAGCAGAGTCGACTTGCCACATCCGGACGGCCCCAGCAACACGAATCGATCGGCAGGCAGCACGTCGAAACTGACCGCCTGCGTGGCCCTGACCCGCCGCTCTCTCGTAACGTAATCCAACGTCACGCCATCGACTGCCAGCCGCGGCCTCGCTTTGCCGTTTACTGACGGCTTTTCAAAATCGGGAGCAGCCAGAGGGTTCAATACACCCACTTAACTACCCTCCCAGCGGCTCGCGTCATCGACGAAGTAATCCAGCCAGTCCGCCGGCTGATTGCGGATGGCGCCCACATGATAAAGAAACGCTGCCAGCGGGTATGTATTACGAGGAACGGGCGTGAATCGAATTTTCGGATCGGTGATGATCGACTCTAGCGTCGCCGTATCGAGCTTTGAATGCGTCACTCGACGATAGATTTCGGCAGACTGCTCGGGATGTGCGTTGATGAAGCGATCGGCGTCTTCCAGCGCCTCGACGAATAACTGATAGAGCTGCGGGCTCTGCTGATAAAAGCTCGACTTGGCATAGATCAGCGTCGGAGTGATCGGTCCACCGACGATATCGTAGGAACTCAGCACTCGATGGACGTCCGGGTCTTCAAGCGACTGATATTGATAAGGAATATTGGAAAAATTAGCGCTAATCTCCGTCTCTCCCGAGATCAATGCCGCCGTGGCATCAGGGTGGGGTAGCGATACGGTAAGGTCATCCAATTTGTCGTACTGTTCCTCTCCATACACCTTGGCCGTGGCCATCTGCAGAAGACGCGACTGAACCGACACGCTCACGGCCGGCACCGCAATCTTGTCCCCAGGACCGAAATCCTTTAGCGACTCGATTTTAGGGTTATTGGTTACCAGATCATTGGGGAACTCGCCCAATGCTGCAAATGCCTTGACATCCAGGCTCCCTCGCGTGCGATCCCACGCCGTCAGCAGCGGCCCGACACCCGCACTCGCGATATCGACACTATCCGACAGGAGCGCGCTGTTGACGTTGGCTCCGCCCGAGAGCTGAACCCACTCTACGTCAAGATCAATGCCTGCGGCCTTAGCTTTTTCCTCGAGCAGACCCTGATCTCGAATCACATGCAGCGGCAGGTAGACGAGCCCGTACTGCTCGGCGATGCGCAATGTCTCGGCACTGGCATTCTCGCTCATAGTCATCGTGGACGTCGCAATAGCCAAGGCGCCGGCAATAACCGAGATTCGCAGATTCGCCGTTGATAGTCGCGATAGCATCGATGTCATTCCTTCATTCGTAAATCATCACAGAAAACTCACCCGTTACCCCGAACACGTTAAGGCAAGCGAGGCAATGGCCACCAATCAGAGTTTGGCCATTGCTAATCACAACGTTTGCTAAGCAAAAACCGCCTTTGCTTTACACAATAATGGATTTAACACAGGCGTCTCGGTGAAGGATCATTCGACTTATGAATCACGCTAGAGGAACTAGCCATGCCTTACCGAACGCTAGACGTTAAACCCACAGCGGGCGCCATCGGCGCCGAGATCAGCGGGCTGGATTTGGGAACCCCGCTCTCTGCACGCCAATGGGACGAGTTCAACCTCGCGTTTCAGGAATATCAGGTGCTGTTCTTCTACGACCAGCAGCTGACACGGGATCAGCATCTCTCGCTGGGCCGGCGATTTGGCGAACTGCATATTCACCCGATGACGCCCGGACCTGAGGGCTACCCGGAAATTTTCCCCATTCATGCCGATGCCAATTCATCGAATGATGTACGAGAGATTCGGCAAGGTCGGCGGCGCGCCATCAACGGTAATCATTGGCACTCTGATGTCTCTTGCGACGAGGAGCCACCATTAGGGAGTCTGTTGTATCTTCACGAAGTCCCACCTGTCGGCGGGGATACGCTGTTCGCCAGCGGCTACGCCGCATTCGAGGCTCTGTCACCAGCAATGCAAACATTCTTAACGGGGCTGAAGTCAAGACATTCAGGGGAGGAGAACTACAAGCTGCGCTATGCCGGTCGACAAGCCCAGGATCGAAGCGCCTACGGCTTCCAGAACGGGCAGACCTACCCTGAAGCGATCCATCCCGTCGTCAGGACCCATCCGGAGACCGGACGTCAGGCGTTATTCGTCAATCCGGGGTTCACCGCCGAGATCGTCGATCTGGCGCCAGCGGAGAGCCGGGCGCTACTCGACTTCCTCTACCACCACCAAACCCAGCCTGAATTCACGGTTCGCTTCCGCTGGAAGCCGAACACACTGGCGATTTGGGACAACCGCTGCGTGCTACATCGGGCGATCTACGACTACGCTGGCCAGACACGCAGTGGAGAACGCGTCACCATCAAAGGCGACAAACCCTACTACGTGGACGCGAAGCCACAATGGTCACCGGCCAACGTGTTCTCCGGTTGAGCCACCTATGAAAAGCCCGCCTGGCGGCGGGCTTCGGAAACACGAGTAACCCGTCGCCGCCTCAGCGCTTGGCGTACAGCCTCTCGGCGTGGTAGCGCAGGTGTTCGTCGATGAAGCTGGCGATGAAGAAGTAGCTGTGGTCGTAGCCCGGGTGGCGGCGCAGGGTCAGCGGGTGATCGTGCTCTTCGCAGACCGCTTCCAGCCGCTCCGGCTTGAGCTGCTCTTCGAGAAAGTTGTCGGCTTCGCCCTGGTCGATGAACAGCGGCTGGCGCGACGAGCCCTTGGCGACCAGTTCGCAGGCGTCGTACTGCGTGCGCAGGCCGACGTCGTCGCCCAGGTAGTTCTCGAACGCTTTCTGGCCCCAGGGCACCTGGATCGGGTTGACGATCGGCGCGAAGGCCGAGACCGCCGCGTAGCGGCCCGGCTGGCGCAGCGCCAGTACCAGTGCGCCGTGTCCCCCCATGGAGTGGCCGCTGATCGATTCGCGGCCGTTGACCGGAAAATGCAGACGGACCACCGAGGGCAGCTCCTCGGTCACGTAGTCGTACATCCGGTAGTGCTTCGACCACGGCTCCCGCTTGGCATTGAGGTAGAAACCCGCGCCGGAACCGAAATCGTAGCTGTCGTGCTCGCCGGGCAGGTCCAGGCCGCGGGGGCTGGTGTCCGGACAGACGATCGCGATACCCAGCTCGGCCGCGGTCTTCTGCGCCCCCGCCTTCTGCATGAAATTCTCGTCGTTGCAGGTCAGACCGGAGAGCCACCACATCAGCGGCACGCGCCCCTCCTCGGCCTGCGGCGGAAGGTAGATCGTGAAGATCATGTCGCAATCCAGCGCCCGGGAGTAATGCTTGTAGCGCTTGACCCAGCCACCGAAACTCTTGGTGGCCGAGACCAGCTCCAACTGCTCGCTCATCGACATGGCTTTCTCCTTGCAGCACCGGCGGCATCACCGCCGGCGAATTGGACGCGGTTCGCGCGGCCTCGGGCGCGGTAATCAGATGCTCCTCCCGCGACCTCGGGCGCGATAGATCAGATGCTCTTCGCAGCTTTGGACGCGTGTTGAAGGCTTTTCGCGCGACTTCGGGCGCGTATCAAAAGTGCAACACCGTACGAATGCTCTTGCCCGCGTGCAGCAGCTCGAACGCCTCGTTGATCTGGTCGAACGGCATGTCGTGGGTGACGAACTCGTCGATCTTGATCTCGCCGTCCATATAGCGCTGGACGTAGCCCGGCAGCTCGGTACGGCCCTTGACGCCGCCGAAGGCGGAGCCCTTCCAGACCCGGCCGGTGACCAGCTGGAACGGGCGGGTGGAGATCTCTTCACCGGCGCCGGCAACGCCGATGATGATCGATTCGCCCCAGCCCTTGTGGCAGCACTCCAGCGCCGAACGCATCACGTTGACGTTGCCGATGCACTCGAAGGAGTAATCGACGCCACCGTCGGTCAGGTCGACGATCACCTGCTGGATCGGATCGCTGTAATCCTTCGGGTTGACGAACTCGGTCGCCCCGAACTGGCGCGCCAGCTCGAACTTGTCCGGATTGACATCGATGGCGATGATCCGCGACGCCTTGGCCATCTGCGCGCCCTGGATCACCGCCAGGCCGATAGCGCCGAGGCCGAATACGGCAACGGTGGAACCGGGTTCGACCTTGGCGGTATTCAACACGGCGCCGATACCGGTGGTCACGCCGCAGCCGAGCAGGCAGATCTTGTCCAGCGGGGCTTCCTTCGAGACCTTGGCCAGCGAGACTTCCGGCAGCACGGTGTACTCGGAGAAGGTCGAGGTGCCCATGTAGTGGTGCAGCGAGGTGCCGTTCTTCGAGAAACGGGTGGTGCCATCCGGCATCAGCCCCTTGCCCTGGGTCGCGCGCACCGCGCCACAGAGGTTGGTCTTGCCGGAGAGGCAGAACTTGCACTTGCCGCATTCGGCGGTGTAGAGCGGGATGACGTGATCGCCCGGTTTCAGGCTGGTGACGCCCTCTCCCACTTCCTCGACGACGCCGGCTCCTTCGTGGCCCAGCACCGACGGGAACAGGCCCTCCGGATCCTTGCCGGAAAGCGTATAGGCATCGGTATGGCAGACGCTGGTGGCAACGATACGCACCATGACCTCGCCCGCCTTGGGGCCCTGTACATCGATCTCTTCCAGCGAGAGCGGCTTGCCTGCTTCCCAGGCGATTGCGGCACGCGATTTCATACCAGAACTCCACTATGAGCTTGAGAAACTTCGATTCGGGTCGCTCGACATCCGGCCGGCGCCATGGCGACTCTTCCGGTCTCAGTCTAGGCGCACGCCGCCAGGCAATAAACCTGGCATTTCGCAGATGATTGTTGCCATGCAACAATAATAACCCCGCAATGAGGAGAGAGGAGCCGCCTGTATGTCGCGCTGGGATGGTATCGAGGCATTCGTTGCCGTGGTCCGACTGGGCACCTTCTCGCGCGCCGCCCAGTCACTGAAGGTGTCCAATTCCCACGTCAGTCGGCTGGTCAGCCAACTGGAACAGGAGCTGGGAACGCCGCTGCTTTATCGGACGACGCGTCAGATTCGGCTGACCGATGGCGGCGCCGTGTATTACGAACACTGCCGTTCGCTGCTCGACGGCTTCAAGGAAGCCGAGGCCGCGCTCAACGAGCTTCAGTCCCAGCCTCAGGGGCGGCTCGCCATCAGTTGCGCAACCACGTTCGGCGAGCGCTTCATCGCGCCGCTGGTCAATGACTTCCACTGTCGTTATCCCCAGCTCGACGTGCGCCTTCACTTCACCAATCGCACGGTCGAGCTGATCGACGAGGGCTTCGACGTGGCCATTCGCATGGGCGTGCTCAGGGATTCGAGCCTGCTGTCGCGGCGGCTGTGCCAGCGTCGCGAATACGTCGTCGGCGCCCCAGACTATTTTCAACGATACCCGACGCCGCACAGTCTCTCGGAGCTGTCGCACCACAACTGCCTGGTCGGATCGCGGGACAGCTGGCTGTTCAGCGTCGATGGCCGACAGCGCGAGGTTCGCGTGGCGGGGAACTGGCGGGGCAATTCGGGGCCGGCGCT
Source organism: Salinicola corii (assembly GCF_008298015.1). Classification (GTDB taxonomy): domain Bacteria; phylum Pseudomonadota; class Gammaproteobacteria; order Pseudomonadales; family Halomonadaceae; genus Salinicola; species Salinicola corii. Next base: position 90,269 of record NZ_VTPX01000007.1, read on the forward strand.
GTTGGATGCCGCCTGCAAGGGCATCGGCCTAGCGCAGCTGCCGGACTACTACGTGGAAACGGCAATCCGCCAGGGCCAGCTGACGGCGGTGCTGGACCGCTACCAGTTCACCGACACCGCGGTGTGGGCGGTGTATCCCCGCCACCGCCAGCTCTCCTCCAAGATTCGCCTGCTGGTCGATTTCCTGGCCGGGCGGCTGCCGGATGCGATTGCGGCCGGTTAGGCATTCGCGCCATGACTGCAGGCCATCCGGGCCGGCGACATCCCGGCCCGGCACATCGCGAATCGTCGATTCAATGATGGAAGAAGTGATCGATACCGTCGTTGAGGTAGGCATCGCCGAACTCCGCTTCCCGCGCCAGTGCGGCGGGATCGGGCAGCTCAACACGCTGGCGCGAGCGCAGCAGCAGCCCCTCTTCCCGGAACGCGGTCAGGGTGCGGCTGACGTGCACCGACGACAGCCCCAGGGCATCGCCGAGGTGCTGCTGGGACAGTGGCAACCGGATGCTGTTGCCCTGGCGGGCCTTGGTGCGCTCCAGTCTCACGTACATTTCGTAGATCAGGTGGGCGAGGCGCTGACGCGCGCTGCGACGAGCGAGGTTGACGAGACGCTCGGTCAGCAGGGCCTGCTGGTGCGAGGAGATCGCGAAGAAAATGGTCGACAGGGTCAGCGATTCGCGGAAGACGTTGATCAACCGGCGATGCGGGAAATGACACACGACACCATCCTCGAGCATGGCGACGCCGGTCAGCCGCTCCTTGAAGGCGAACTCCCGCAGGCCGATGATATCGCCGGGCAGGTAGATCTCGAGAATTTGACGGGAACCGTCCTCCATGTGACGGAAAGAGTAGGCCCAGCCCTTGCTCAGAGTACAGAACTCGTGGGCGGTATCGCCCTCCTGCCACAGTATCTGGTCGCCCTTGATTTCCGTCGGGCTCTGCTCGAGCTCGGCCAGCAGGGCCTCGTCATTCTCGGAAAGCTCACCGTAGTGCTTGAAATGACAGATAATGCAACTGTCTTGGCTCATTACCCTTGCCCTTGTTACGTGCTTCCTGTGCGACCGTGTCAGGCCCCCTGTATTCAGGAAGTCGATATTGGCACAGCCAGACGCGATTGTCGTTATCACGCATCAGGGTCGACGACCTGGGCTCGGGCCGGGGAGGCCCGGGCCACGTCACGATCGGCGGATCAACACTCGATCGTGTTGACTGCCAACCCGCCGCGGGACGTCTCCTTGTACTTGTCCTGCATGTCACGCCCCGTATCCCGCATGGTGCGAATCACCTTGTCGAGGGAGACGAAATGCTCGCCATCGCCGCGGAGTGCCATCTGGGCGGCGTTGATCGCCTTGACCGACGCGATGGCGTTACGTTCGATACAGGGCACCTGCACCAGACCCGCGATCGGATCGCAGGTCAGCCCCAGGTTGTGCTCCAGCCCGATTTCGGCGGCATTCTCGACCTGCGCTGGCGTGCCGCCCATCAACTCCGCCAACCCGGCGGCAGCCATCGCACAGGCCGACCCGACCTCGCCCTGGCAACCTACCTCCGCTCCCGAGATCGAGGCATTGGTCTTGCACAGGACGCCGATGGCGCCCGCCGTCAGCAGGAAACGGACCACGTCCCGCTCACAGGCGTCGGGCTGGAACTTCATGTAGTAGTGCAGCACCGCCGGCACGATGCCCGCCGCCCCGTTGGTGGGTGCGGTCACCATGCGACGCCCGGCGGCGTTCTCCTCGTTGACCGCCAGCGCGAAGAGATTGACCCAGTCCATTGCCGAGAACGTGCTGGCGATCAGGCTTTTCTCGTCGTCCATCGCCAGCAGACGGCGATGCAGCGCGGGGGCCCGCCGCCTCACGTTGAGGCCGCCGGGCAGCACGCCCTGCTGGTCCAGGCCGCTGTCCACGCACGCCTTCATCGCCAGCCATATCTTCCACAACCCGTCGCGAATCTCGGTCTCGCTACGCCAGACCCGTTCGTTGGCCATCATCACATCGCTGATGGAGATCCCTTCACGACGGCAGATTTCCAGCAGTTCGACCGCGTTCCTGAAAGGGTAAGGGAGATGAACGGCAGACGACGCGGCATCGCCCTGGGCGGCCTGTTCGGCATCGACCACGAAGCCGCCACCGACCGAGTAGTAGGTGTTGTCGTGCACGGTGCCATGCTCGTCGTGAGCGCTGAGCCGCAAGGCGTTGGTATGGTAGTCGAGAATCTCGTCGCACCATTGGATGTCCCGATGGGCGTCGAAGGCGATCGCCTGGACGCCCGCCAGCTTCAACTCTCCGTCGCGATGCAGCGCCGCCAGCCGAAGCGCCAGGTCGTCGGGATCGACGGTCAACGGGCGCTCCCCCATGAGGCCGCCAATGACAGCGCTATCCGTGTTGTGCCCTCTGCCGGTCGCCGACAGCGACCCATAGAGCGTGATCGATACCCGCTTCACCGAACTCAACAGCTCGCGCTGGCGCAGCGCCGAGACGAAGTCATGGGCGGCCTGCATTGGGCCGACGGTATGCGAGCTCGAAGGGCCGATACCGATCTTGAACAGGTCGAACACGCTGAATGTCATGCCGCCACCTCCGTCGTCGCTCGGGCACAAGGATCCGTCGCAGTCGGAACAGGCACGAGATGTAGTTTGACTTCAGTGTGATAGCCGTTTACACCGGAAACAATCGATAAAAACTGCCGAACCTTATAGCCTGGCTAAACCATGATCCATACACTCAACGCACAGACTCACGCCTGGCTCAAGGTGTTCGCGGTCAGCGCCCGCCATCTGTCGTTCACCCGTGCGGCAGAGGAGCTCCATGTCACCACTGGCGCCGTCAGCCAGCAGATCAAGCAGTTGGAGGATCGCCTGGGCTTTCGACTGTTCAGGCGCCTGCCGCGCCAGTTGGCATTGACGGAAGAGGGCGAGCGGCTGGCGGGCGTGGTGTCGCAGGCCTATGAAGCCGTCGGGCTGGAAGTCGACCGCCTGCGCGGCGGTGTCATGAGCGGTGTGCTGCGGCTACGCTGCCTGCCCTCGTTCCTGGCCAAGTGGTTGATGCCGAGGCTGCCGCGCCTGCAGGCCCGCTTTCCCGATATCGATATGCACATCACCGCCGAGGACAGCAACCTCTCGCTGCTGGACGGCGGCTACGATTTGGCCATCGACCTCAACGACGGCCACTATCCCGGCCTTCAGACCACCTCTTTGATCGACGAGAAAATTTTTGCCGTCTGCTCGCCGCAGTTACTCAGGAGACGGCCCCCTCTCACACATCCCGAGGCCCTGGGTTACTACCCCCTGCTACACGACGTGACGGCCTGGCGTGGCAGCCACGATTATGCCGAGTGGGAACACTATCTGAAGGCGATCGGCGGCGAGCGGGTCAATGTCAGACGGGGTTACACGTTCAACCGCAACCAGTTGACGGTGGAAGCGGCGATCGCCGGCATGGGCGTGGCGATCGCCCGGCGAACGCTGATCGGCGATGAACTGGCCAGCGGACGCCTGATTGCACCGTTTGCCGGTTCCGTCGCGACCGGCAAGCGCTACGGGCTGGTCTATCAGCAAGGCGCGCTGGACGACCGTCGGGTTCAGGCAGTGCACGACTGGCTGGAGGAGGAAGCGAGACGATCCCAGGAGATCGCCCCCTCTTCCGGTTCCGTCGACTAAGATCCTGTCGATTAAGTCCTGTCGACTAAGATCCTGTCGACCAAGGCTCTGTCGACCGAGAGAGGCGCGCTCGCCCGGCTTCAGCGAACGACGCCGCGCTCGCGCAAGGCGGCGAGACGCTCCCCCTCCACGCCCAGCGTCGCCAGCACCTCTTCGGTATGTTGCGCGAAGACCGGCGCCGGCCGCCGGATTTGCGGCGGCGTCGCCGACAGCTTGCTGGCGAAGCCGATGGTCTGCATGCGCCCGATCACGGGATGGTCGAGTTCCTGGACCATTCCCCGCTCCCGATAGTGTGGGTCGTCCATCGCCTGGGCAAAGTCGTTGATCGGCCCCGCCGGCACGCCGGCTTCGTCGCACCGGCTCAGCCAGTGCTGCGTGTCGGCGGTGCACATCAGTTCCTCCAGCAACGACTCCAGGACATCGACGTCGCGACCGCGGTCACTGTTGGTGAGGAAGCGAGGATCCTCGGTCAAATCAGGACGCTCCAGCACGTCGTTGCAGAACCGCTCCCAGGTGCGCTGGTTGGCGCATCCCAGCATCATGTAGCCGTCCTGGACCTTGACCGCCTGGTAAGGCGCGGACACACGGTGCCGCCATCCGGTCGGCTGCGGGACTCGCCCCTCCGCGAAGTAAGCGGCCGCTTCCCAGGTGAACCACGGCAGGCCGCACTCGGCGATCGCGACATCGACCAGTTGCCCCTCGCCGGTCTTCTGCTTGTGGATGTAGGCCGCCAGTATCGAATAGATCGCGGTGATCCCGGCCCCGATGTCGTAGACCGCGACGCCGGTCTTCAATGGCCGCCGCCCCGGCTCGCCGGTCATCGACATCAGCCCCGTCATCCCCTGGGCGACCAGGTCGAAACCGCCCTTGCGCCGATACGGGCCGGTCTGCCCGTAGCCGGAGATCGAACAGTAGACCAGACCGGGGTTGATCTCCTTGAGCGTGTCGTAGTCGATCTTCAGCGACTGGGTCACGCCGGGGCGATAGTTCTCTACCACGACGTCCACTTCCTTCGCCAACCGGTAGAACAGCGCCAGCCCGTCGGGCTCCTTGAGGTTGAGCGAAATGCTGCGCTTATTGCGGTTGATCTGCGCGAAACAGGTGGATTCATCATTGACGTAGGGTCCCATCTGACGGCTGTCGTCGCCGCCATTGGTCTTCTCCACCTTGATCACGTCCGCGCCCATGTCCCCCAGCACCATGGTGCAGTATGGGCCGGCCATGATCTGCGAGATGTCGAGTACTTTCATGCCTTCCAACGGTAACATGGCGATTCCCCCTAACGGCCTTCGAATGGCGAGCAGCACGGCTGCGAGTGGCGTGACAGGTCGGGCACGCACGTTCCCACCGCGGACGGGTTCGGCATCCGCGCTTTCCGGCGTGTGGGAACGGGGCGGCGTCGCCTAACGGCCCTGCCAGGTGTATGGCGTCTTGTCGACGAAACGCCTGACGGCGCCGCGAAAGTCGTCGCTGGTGTAGCAGAGCGCGATCAGGTCATCGGCGGCGTCATGCGCGGGTCGGCGCTCCTCCAGGATGCGATTGATGCAGGTCTTGGCGGCTCGCATCGTCAACGGTGCGTGGCCGGAGAGTTTCCCGGCGAGCCTTTTGGCAGCCTCGTCCAGTGCTCCACTCTCGACGACAGCGTCGATCAGGCCGATGGACGACGCCTCCTCTGCCTCGATCGTCTGCGCCAGCATCAGCACCCGTTTGGTGCGCGGGATCCCGATCAGATCGACCAGCCTCGACACGTTGGTGATCGACATGCAGTTGCCCAACGTCCTGGCGATGGGAATCCCGAACTTGAGGCTCTCGTTGGCGCAACGGAAATCGCAGGCCAGGGCGATGGCCGCCCCTCCCCCGATGCAGTAGCCATCGAGCAGCGCCACCGTCGGCGTGGCAAGCTGTTCGAGGCCGCCGATCATGCGGTCGATCCGGCGCTCGTAGTCGATGCCATCCTCGGGTCCGTTGAACTCGGCGAACTGCTTGATATCGGTACCCGCCACGAAGGCTTCGCCACCCTCGCCGCGAAAGGCGATCAGCCTGACCTCTTCGTCCTCATCGAACTGCCGGCAGGCCTGGTGCATGGTCTCGTACATGTGCCAGGTCATCGCGTTGCGAGCCTCGGGTCGGTTGAAGCGAATCCAGCCGATCCCGCCCTCCTGGTAACAGCGGATCTCGTCGTCTTGAATCATTGCGGCTTCTCCTCGGATCGAGACATGCTCGATCCCGCAGATTCGGTGTCCCGTCTCAGCTGCCGTAGATCATGTGCACCAGCAGCAGCGCGAAGTCGGGGACGTAGGTATTGAACAGCAGCACGATGAACAGCACGCCGAGGAACCACAGGTTGGTTCGGGTCGTGCGCCAGATATCGGCCTTGGCGATGGAGCATGAGGCGATCAGCACGCTCGCCACCGGCGGCGTCTGCTGACCGATGGCCAGGTTGAGCGTGACGATCAGCCCGAAATGCAGCGGATCGATCCCGACGCTGATGATCAGTGGCAACACGATCGGCACCACCAGAATGATCGCCGCCGCCGAGTGCAGGAAGACCCCCAGGATCAGGAAGATGACGTTGAGCAGCGCCAGGATCACGTACTTGTTGTCGGTGAGGCCGCTGATCGAGTTGGCCAGTTGCTGCGGCAGCTGGGACTCGGTGAGATAGAGCCCCACCAGCGCGGAGCTGGCGACCAGCAGCATCACCACCGCGGTCTGGATGCCGGCGTCCAGACAGGACTTCCATAGCGTCTTCAGCGAGAACTCGCGATAGACCACCGCGCTGATGAAGATGGCGACCACCACCGCCAACGCCGCACCTTCGGTGGCAGTGACGATGCCACCGAAGATACCGCCGAGAATGATCACGGGAATCAGCAGCGCCCAGATCGCCGCCTTGAACGACTTCCATACCCGGCTGGCCTGAAAACGGCCTTCGGACGGAAAGTTGTGCTTGCGCGCCAGGAAGTAGCAGACGATCGCCAGGCCCAGGGCGCCCAGCAGCCCCGGGAAGATACCGGCGACGAACATCTTGACCACCGACTCTCCCGACATCACCGCGTAGAGAATCATCGGGATCGAGGGCGGCAGGATGATCGCCAGGCTGGCGGCGGACGACGAGATCGCCGCGGCGAACTCCTTGGAGTAACCCCGGTTCTTCATCGCCGGAATCAGCAGACTGCCCAATGCGGATACCCCGGCCACGGCAGAGCCGGAAATTTCGGCAAAGAAGATCGACGAACCGATGGTGACCATGGCCAGGCCGCCCTTGACGAAGCCGACCAGCGATGCCGCGAAGTCGATCAGACGCCGCGAGATGCTCGAGGCATTCATGATCGCTCCGGCAAGAATGAACAGCGGGATGGCGATCAGCGGAAAGTTGGTCGCACCCTCGAACATGGTCAGCCCGATATTGGGCAGCGCATAGACGCCGTAGCTGGAGTACACCGCGATGGCGCCGACCAGACCGAGCGCGATGGCAATGGGAACATTGAGCACGATCAATACCAGGAGTCCTGCGAACATCAGCGCCAGAATCATCGTGTCACACTCCCCGCGTCGGACTGACTTGCCATGTTCGGACTCAGGCCCACCTCCTCCAGCTCGTGATCGACGAAGCCCTCCCCGCGTGCCTGGCGGATGACTTCCGGCAGACGCAGCAGCTCGGCGATGATGAACAGGACCGAGGCGATCGGCAGCGCCGACTGGGTGAACTGCAGCGAGACGCTGGTCAGGCTGATCATGGTGGAACCGGCCAGGATCTGGACGACCTGCCACCCTGTCACCGCCAGCAGCACGAAGAAGGCGATGGTCACCGCCTCTCCCAGCAGTGCGATCGGCAGCCGTATCCTGGGCGGAAACGCATTGACGATGCTCGGACAGGCAATGTGTGCCCCCTTGGCCGCGGCGAGCGCCGCACCGTAGTAGGTCAGCCAGGCCAGGCTGATCGAGGCCGCTTCGTCGTACCAGGTAAACGGCGACCCCACCAGGCGCGACAGGAAACCGACGATGACGATTCCCGCCAGCGTCATCATGTTGATGACCACGATGACCTCGAGCAGGCGGCTGAAGCCATCGCGCAGCGTATTCAGGATTTTCACAGGCGGCTCCTTCGTCCGCAGCCCGGCCACGCCCCGCTTGGCGGACGCGACCGGACGCGCGAGTTAACTGGCGGGTTGCAGTTCACGCACCTTGTCGAGCATCTCCTGGCCCCCGTCCACATCCTTGACGAACATGTCGTAGACCGGCTTGGAAGCATCGATGAAGGCCTGACGATCGACCTCGTTGATCTCGAGCCCGGCCTCACGCATCTTGGCGAGCGTCTCCTCGTCGAGCTTCGCGCCCTGCTCCAACGCATAGGGCTCCATCTCCACGGCCGTCTGCTGGAGCACATCACGCACGTGCTGGGGCAGCCGGTTCCAGCTCATGCCGGCGGTCACGAAGGCGGGGGTATAGATGTGATCGGAGAGCGAGAGATACTTCTGCACCTCCTGCAGGCGCGAGGCGTAGGTCTGGACCAGCGGATTTTCCTGGCCGTCCATCGCGCCCGTCTGCAGGGCGACGAACACCTCGGAAAGCGCCATCGGTGAAGGATTCGCACCGTAGCTCTTGAACATCTCGACCCGCCAGACGCCCTGCGGTACGCGCAGCTTGATTCCGGAAAGATCGGCCGGCGTGTTGATCGGACGGACGTTGTTGGTGATCTGGCGGAAGCCGTTCTCCCAGACGCCGATGATGTGGTAGCCGCGGCCCTCGGCCACCGGGTAGAGCTGGGGTCTCACCACCTCGTCGCGCACCTTGGCCATATGGTCGCGATCGGCGATGAGGTACGGCATTTCGAACAGCGCGAACTGGGGCGCCACGCTGCTCATCACGGTCGAGGGCAGCGCCAGATCGACGGTGCCCAACTTGAGTTTCTTCAGCAGTTCGGAGTCGCCACCGAGCTGGCTGGAGCCATAGACGACCACCTTGGCCTCGCCCGCCAGCTTCTCGTTGGCGCGCTTGGCATATTCCTGGGCCACATTGGCAAAGAGCGACCCCGGCTCGCCGACATGGGCAAACTTGACCTGGATTTCCTGAGCGCTGGCGTGGCTGACCCCGGCCAACAGCGCGAGCGCTACCAGTCCAACTTTGAGACTTTTCATCACTGGCGTCCTTCCGTCTTTTTGTATTGGCTCGCCTGAACGATGGGCCGAAAAAGCGCCGTCCGGATCAGGGCAACGCTCGGCCGATACCCCGCAAATGCGAGCACCTTGGGATCTTGCAATCGAATTATGAATTCATAATTCAATTTTAACCAATCCAACATTTGTCTATTGGCGTAAAGTCTCACCACCGCCCCGGGCTCGACCATCGGCTGCGGGGAGCGGCACGAGATCGCCCGACTCGATGAATTCAGTTCGGGTTTTCGCCAGGGAGGGTGCCGACGGCGTCGGCGGCCCGCGGTCGGGACGAGGCAATGACTGCCAGGGAGGAAGTGCGGGTCGGCGGAACCGAAACAGGTGCAACCCGTGCAGGGCTGGGGGAGAAGCCGACGAGCGGCGGCAAGGCGACAACCGGCGACGGAGGGGCCGGGCCGGATCAGGGGTCACGCGATGGTGACGATCCTCTGGCTCGAACTGGCGCTGCCGACTGCCAGTGCCGCCCTACCAGGCACGGGCAGGTTTCGCACAGCGCCCCGGAGACTGACAACGGTAAAACTCAGGACGAAGCGGCACGATCGTCGTCGATCACGCCGCTCGCGGCCGCGACGACAAGCTTGTGGCGCAGGTGTTCCCGCAGAATATTACCCAGTCGCTCGCCGTCACGGTCCAGCAAGCAGTCGATCATGGCTTCATGGTCGGCCACTGCCTGCTTCCAATACTCATCGATCATGTTGGTGGAATATCGCACACGCTGAATTCGATAGCTCAGACTGCTGTGAGTCTCCCGGAGCACCTCGTTGCGAGATGCCAGCATGATCGCGTCGTGAATACGCTGATTGAACTCGAAGTAGGGCCGAATCTCCTTGCGCTTGTAATGCGCCATCATCTGGTAATGCAGCGCCTGGATATCGGCAACCTCCTCTTCGGTGATGTAGCGGCAGGCCAGTTCCCCGGATAACCCTTCCAGGGCACCCATCACGCTGTAGGTCTCTTCCAGTGTCTGCCGGGTCAAGCGCATCACTCGCGCGCCGCGATTGGGCAGGAGTTCGACCATACCTTCGGACGCCAGGACCTTCAGCGCTTCCCGAAGTGGCGTTCGGGAAATGCCGAACTGTTCGCACAATCTTTTCTCGGGGATACGCGCTCCGGGAAGCAGGAGACCTTCGTTGATCATGTCGCGGATACGGGCTGCCGCCTCGCCGTATAGCGTGTTCTGCTGAATCTTGATCATGGGGCACTCATGACGGGTTCGTTTGCCCTATTCTCCCAATGGCGCATGGATAGCGCCACCCAAAGTGAATTATGAATACAAAACAGCAAAAGGAGAACGAGCATGCGCAACGTCTACCCGACTCACCAGACCTTGTCGCTGACCCAGGCCCGTCGGATCATCGATGCCGCACTGGCTCATGCGACGGCACAGGAGATGAACCCCATCACGGTGACCGTCATGGATATCAGCGGACATCCGCTGAGCTGCGACAGAGCCGACGGCTGCGCCACGCTGCGCATGCCTGTAGCACACGGCAAGGCCAGGGCGGCACTGGGCTACGGCGTGTCCAGCGGAACCATCGGTCAGCGCAACGAGTCGCGCCCGGCGTTCCTCTCGACCGTCGCGGCGGCTTCTGGAGGAGAGTTCATTCCCGTTGCCGGGGGCGTGCTGATTCTCGACTCTCAGGAGCGCGTCATCGGCGCGGTCGGGGTCAGCGGGGATAGCTCCGAGAATGATGAGAAGGCCGCCATCGCGGGCATCGAGGCCGCCCATTTGAGCGTGGGACTCGCACCAAAAGATTAAGAATTCCTTAAAAATCGGAAAACACCGTTTCTTAAGAAACTTAAGCCTGATATTCTTAGCCGGCTACTAATTCTCGCAGGCATAGAATATGACCGGATTCTCTTTTCGGGCAGTTTCCGCAAGAGCAGGCGCTTACATCCTCCTCCTCGCGGGGCTCATGCAAGCGGTACTGACGATCGATGCCAGACATGCTGAAGCTCCCAACTTCAGCGAGACATCGTTGACCGAGCTGACCCAGGCGCTGCTGCTGCTGCTTTGCGCCGTCATGATGGGTTACATACGCTACCGTTACAGGGTACTGCGCGCCATCAGCCTGCTGATGGGGGCTTTCTTCGCGATGTCGTTGATTCGCGAAAACGATCTGTGGCTGGATACCTATGTCTTCGACGGAGCCTGGGAATGCCTGGTCGCGCTGGTGGCGCTGCCGTCTCTCGTCGTGACGATCCGTACTCGTCACGATTTTGTCGACGAGTTCGCGCAAGTGAGTAATAGCCTGGGATTTGGACTATTCGCGGGTGGTTTCCTGACGACCTACGTATTTTCTCGTCTCTACGGGCGCAGCGAACTGTGGCAAGCCTTGATGGGCGACCACTATCTACGGGTCGTCAAGGATGCGGCGGAAGAGATAACGGAACTGACCGGCTACAGTCTGCTGCTGTTCGCGAGCATCGAACTGTTGCTGATGGGAAAAGCACTCTATCAGGCCCGGTCGGCGTCCAACCAGCGGTCACAGGTTCCGGTCGGCGCTAGCGAGACGACAGCGCCTGCGGCGACCGTGCCTTCCCCATGCAGCGCGGGCAGCGCACGCTAGGCCGGGCACGAGAAAAATCGCTCTGAAACGAGAAAGCCGCCGATCCTCGAGGATGCGACGGCCCGAACAATCCGGAATCGAAGCGATTCAGTTGTCGGTCACCTTGGGCGGCTCGATTTCCAGCTTCTGAGCGGCGATGACGGCCTGGGTACGGGAATGAACCCCCAGCTTGCGCAATATCGCGGTCACATGCGCCTTGATGGTGGCCTCCGAGACGTTGAGCTCATAAGCGATCTGCTTGTTGAGCAAGCCTTCCGTCAGCATGTTGAGCACGCGAAACTGCTGCGGCGTCAGCGAAGCGATCGCCTCGGCGAAGCGGGCATCTTCCTCGCTGCCTTCCCCCATGGCATCGGCCAGGTCCGAGGGCAACCAGACCTCCCCCTTGAGGACTTCTCCAATGGCTTCGGCAATGGTATCCAGCGAAGCGGACTTGGGAATGAAACCCGAGGCGCCATAATCGATGGCGCGACGAACGACATCCACCTCTTCACTGCCCGACACCACGGTCACCGGGATATCCGGCATCTGTCCACGAAGTTGGATCAGCCCCGAAAATCCGTGAGCGCCGGGCATGTGCAAGTCGAGCAGGATCAAATCGGCATCGGGATGGCGAGTGACGACTTCCGTCGTCGCCTCCATGGTATCCGCCTCGACGATCTCCGCTTGCGGCGACACCTGTCGCAATGCCTGATTGAGCGCCGCCCGGAAGAGTGGGTGGTCATCGGCAACGATGAATTTCTGGGCAAAAGCCATTGATTCTCCTCCGGCGCTGTCGAGATATGTGGCGAGATAGCCGGTTCACTATCGCCATCTGGACAATATAATCCAACTATTGATTAACGGCATGTTACCCCATGCGATCGTGGAATCCCAAGCCTCAAATCAACGCGGGGAAAATCCCCGTATAGTCGGTGGGTAGGCACGTGGTATATGCGAAAAAAAAGTTCGGTCGTCCCGGAAAGCTGGCGCGCTTCCCTCCCTTCGGAGTGGCACGAAACTCACTGCGAGGAAAGCCTCTTTCAAGACGACCGAACGACAATCATCAGTCAAAATAAGCGCTCATGGCCCATATTAACTAGTCATATAGTTGTTACCCTGATAATGGAAAAAGCCATTGTCATTTAGCCCTCGTCATCGCCCCCTCAGATACGTACGTGACGATTTTCGATCAGATCCTCCACGACGCCGGGATCGGCGAGCGTCGAGGTGTCGCCCAGGCCATCGCACTCGTCGGCTGCGATCTTGCGCAGGATACGGCGCATGATCTTGCCGGAGCGGGTCTTCGGCAGCCCCGGCGCCCACTGGATCACGTCGGGAGTGGCGATGGGACCGATATCCTTGCGCACCCACTGCTTGAGCTCCTGCTTCAATTCGTCGCTGGGCTCCACGTCGTCATTGAGCGTGACATAGACGTAGATGCCCTGTCCCTTGATGTCGTGCGGGTATCCGACCACGGCTGCCTCGGCCACGGACTCATGCGCGACCAGGGACGACTCGATCTCCGCCGTGCCCATGCGGTGACCGGATACGTTCAGCACATCGTCGATGCGCCCGGTGATCCAGTAATCCCCATCCTCGTCACGACGGCAGCCATCACCGGTGAAGTAGACCCCTTCGTAGGTCGAGAAATAGGTCTGCACGAAACGGTCGTGGTTGTTCCAGATGGAGCGGGCCTGCCCGGGCCAGGAGTCCAGAATGACCAGATTGCCGTCGGCCGCCCCCTCGAGCCGCCTGCCCTCGTTGTCGACCAGCGCCGGCTGAACGCCGAAGAACGGCTTGGTCGCGCACCCCGGCTTGAGATCGGTCGCCCCCGGCATCGGCGTGATCATGTGCCCGCCGGTTTCGGTCTGCCACCAGGTGTCGACGATCGGGCAACGGGAGTTGCCAACCACGCGATAGAACCAGTCCCAGGCCTCCGGGTTGATCGGCTCCCCGACCGAGCCGAGGATCCGCAACGAATCGCGCCGGCTGTCGTCCATGATGTGCTCGCCATGCGCCATCAGCGCGCGAATGGCGGTCGGCGAGGTGTAAAGAATCGCCACCTGATGCTTGTCGACGATCTGGCCGATACGCCCGTGGCTCGGGTAAGTCGGCACGCCTTCGAACATCAGCGTCGTGGCACCGTTGGCAAGCGGCCCGTAGACGATATAGCTGTGCCCCGTGATCCAGCCGACATCGGCGGCGCACCAGTAGACCTCGCCTTCGTGGTAATCGAAAACCGTGCGATGCGTCAGCGCGGCATAGAGGAGATACCCGCCAGAGGTGTGCTTCAACCCCTTGGGCGTTCCTGTCGAGCCCGAGGTATAGAGGATGAACAGCGGGTCCTCGGCGTTCACCGGCTCCGCGGGACAATCGGTGGACTGCTGATCGACCACGTCGTCGAACCAGCGATCGCGCCCCTCGTGCCACTGGATATCACCACCGGTGCGCCTGACTACCAGCACCGACTCGACCACGTCGGTGCCCTCTCGCGTCAACGCCGCGTCGACGTTGTCCTTCAACGGCACCTGCTTGCCGCCGCGTACCGATTCGTCGGCGGTGATCACGACGCGGGACTGGGAGTCGACGACACGTCCCGCCAGTGCGTCCGGAGAGAATCCGCCGAACACCACCGAATGCACTGCGCCGATCCGGGCACAGGCGAGCATGGCCATGGCCGCTTCCGGCACCATCGGCATGTAGAGCGTGACCGTATCACCCTTGCCGACGCCCAGAGACTTGAGACCGTTGGCGAGCTGCGAGACTCGCTGATGCAACTCGCGATAGGTAATGATCTTATGGTCGTTCGGATCGTCGCCTTCCCAGATGATGGCCGGCTGGTCGCCGCGGGAATCGAGATGACGATCGAGGCAGTTGTGGGCGACGTTGAGCTCACCATCCTCGAACCAGCGAATATCGACGTTATCGGAGGCAAACGACGTGTTCTTGATGGTGGAGGGCTTCTTGCTCCAGCTCAGGCTGTCGGCCTGCTCCCGCCAGAAGCCTTCGGGGTCTTCCACCGACTGGCGATAGAGCTGCTGGTAACGATCGCGATCGATCCAGGCATCGGCTGCCAAGCGCTCATCGACAGGATATATGCGCTGCTGTTCGCTCATGCTCCAATCCCCCTTCGTTCGAACCCATTCGACGGTGAAAGCCTAGCCGACTCAATGTGATAGACCCTCGCTTGCGCGGTCCGTCAGCATATAACGGCGGCACCGGCCACCCCCTATTAGACCTTCGTCTCACCGAGTTTCGGTCAACCTGCGCCGTTGCGCCAATTCCGTGAACGAGGCGATGGCGGCAATTGACGAAACCGGCAAGCGACGGCCCGGCGCGACACTCATGCTATTGGGGCGTTTCCCGGTGAGCGAAGCTCAGTGGTGCTCGGCAGTGACGGCACCGGTAACGGGTGCCCTTCAGTGCCTGCGAATGACGCCGACCGGTAAAGCGATGCAGTGTCTCGCAACGGCAGCGGTAGAGATAGGGCGCGGGACTGGCGCGCGCCACGTCGAAGCGGTGCGTGACGACTGGCGCCAGGCCGTAGAGATTCCGCATCACCGTCTTCCACTCGCGTCCGTGGGGACGGGCCCGCGCGCCCTCTTCGAGATGAAAGACCAGCCAGTGCGCCATCTCGTGAGGTACGATCTCATCGATGAAAGCCTGCCGATTTCCCTGCAGCAGCGTGCGATTGAAGCGTAGCCCGCCACGCTGGTAGTGGGCCTGCCCTGCGCTTCGTCCACGCAGATCGAACCAGATCCGCGGCCGGGGCAGCGCCGGATGCACCTCCCGTGCCAGTTGCCAGGCCGCCTCCGCCTGACGCAAGAGCCGTCTTTCGAGCGCGGCGGGGTCAAGCGCATCCAGCGCCTGGGCATCGCTTTCCCCGAGCGCGGGGGCGGGAGAGGAGGAACGCAGATTCGTCATGGGGTGATAGAATGCCGACGACAGCCATGGGCGTCCAGCCCGCCCCCCATCACGCCACGGAGAGTTGCATGCCTGAAGCCCAGGATGACGCCATCGACAGCCAGCCGCCATTGGACGATGACGCACTTGCCAGGCTCGACGATTACCTGGCCTCCGAGCGCCTCGGCGAGGAAGCGCCCGACCTGATCGGCACACACGGTTATCTGGTCGCGCTGGCGGTATCTCCCGGCGAGGTCCCGCCGGACGTCTGGCTCGCCGAGCTGTTCGAGGGCGAGCCACCGTTCGAGCATGCCGCCGAGCGCGACGAGGTTCTGGGGCTGCTCGAGGCGCTCAAGAACAACGCCGGGAGCATCATGGAACGCTGCCACCGGATCGAACTGCCTTTCGATACCGAACTGGATGCGGACGGCGAGATGGTCGCGGCCATCGAGGATTGGTGCGCGGGTTTCATGCAAGGCGTGTTCGTGGACGAGGCCGCCTGGTTCTCCCAGGATGAGGCCCATGTGGCGGCCCTGCTGCTGCCGTTCATGGCGCTGTCGGGACTGTTCGACGACGAACCCGAAATGGCGGAAATGGTGGCCGACGACTCGCAGTTTTCCGCCCTGGCGGGTCAACTGGCCGAACTGACGCTGGATCTCTACCTGCATTTTCGGGTTCCGCCCGAACCGCCCAGAGGCAAGGGTGCCGTCAGGACGAAGACCGCCGCAAGCCGGAAGCGCGGCGGCAAGCGCTGAGCGGGCCGGATGCTACTTGAGACGCGTCACCCAGGCGTTGAGCGTCCCGAACAGCCACTCCCTCACTCGCTGCCACCATGAACGCTGCGCCCAACTGGCGGCATCGATACACCGGCTGGTAGCGAAATTGCGCTCGAAAAGCCGCGACACCTCGGTGGCAAACGCCGCGTTGTCGATCTCTTGATTGGCCTCGAGATTCCACTGCAGGCTCCAGTGATCGAAATTGCACGACCCCAGTGAGACCCAGTCGTCGATCACGCTGAACTTGGCATGAATGAAGTTGGGCTGAAACTCGTAGATCTTGACCCCCGCCTTGAGCAGTCGGCCATAGAATCGCTGCCCGGCGTAGCGAACGCCAGGGTGGTCGTGATGGCCGCCGGCCAGCAGCAGGCGCACATCGATGCCACGCCGCGCCGCGCGGGCCAGCGCACGGCGGAGACTGAGCGTCGGCACGAAATAGGGCGTGCACAGCCACAGCCGGCGGCGGGAGGTGCCGATGCGGCTCTGCAGCGAGACACGAATGGCCTGATAGCGGTGCCCTCGCCCCCAGATCGCTCTGCCACGCACGCCTGCGGCCGACGGCTCGGGTGGCGGCAGGGCCTGCAGAGACGATGCCAGGCGCGTCCTGGCGCCCTCTCCCCGGGTCAACGGCGAGTCCCAGACCTGGACGAACAGCCGCATCCAGTCCTCCACGACCGGCCCCAGGATGCGCACCGCGACCTCGTACCAGGCATCGATGAACTCGTCGACGATCCCGAACCCTCCGGTGAAGGCGGTGCTGCCGTCGACGATCACGAGCTTGCGATGATCGCGCATCAGGTTGCCGCCCAACCGCGTCACCGACAGCGGGTTGAAGAATCTCAGCTCGACGCCGCCTTCCCGCAACCGCTGCCGGTCGCTACGCGACAGCCCCATGCTTCCCACGCCGTCGAGCATCAGCTTGACCTCGACGCCGCGGGACGCCGCCGCGACCAGCAGCTCGATGAAGCGATCGGCCAGCGTCCCCGACTCCATCAAGTAGAGCTCGACCCACAAGCGATGCCGGGCGCCCTCGATGGCTTCCCGCATGGCCGGCCAGAAGCGCTTGCCTTCCGGCAACAGTTCGAATCGATTGCCATCCTTCCATGTCGCTTGCATGAACCGCGCCTCCCTGGTCGCTGCCGATTGACGCACGTTTGGCGTTTCAGGGAAAGCCTGTCGATCCTGTCATCGCTGCGCCGCGACGATATCGCTATACTCATGGATTTGCGGGGGAAATGGCGTCGATGCAGGCATCCATGGGACTTCAACGGCTGTGGCATCGTCTGGCCAGTCGTCTGCTCGATCGCTGGCTCGCCTTCCGCCTGGTCGAACCGGAGCCATTCCAGCTCGACGCCACGCTCCCCACGCTCTATGTCATTGCCCGCCCCGCCCTGACCGATGAAATCGCCATCGATCGGTTGAGCCGCGATCTCGACCTCCCCGACGCCGGCCAGTGGCATCAGCTCGGTCACGCCTCGCTTCCCGGCTGCTTTGCGCTGCCACGTCTGCGACTCAGCCGTGGCGCGATCCAGGGCCAGCACTCGGCTCACCTGCAGCATCTGCTGGATGCCCTCGAGGCCGACGCCACTCTGGATGCGCAACTGGTGCCGGTGAGCGTTTTCTGGAGCCGGGCGCCGGGCAAGGATTTCGGCTTCTGGAAGATGCTGGCCGCCGACGACTGGGCCTGGAGCGGGCGGTTGCGCCGACTGCTGTCGGTGATCGTCAACGGCCGCCACCTTGAAGCGCACTTCGGCGAGCCAATCCGGCTGAGACCGCTGATCGACGACCCCGAGGTCACCTTGACCCAACGCAAGGTGGCCCGCGTGCTGCGGGTCCACTTCAGGCGCATTCGCGCACGCGTACTGGGGCCGGATATCTCCCATCACCGGACGCTGATGCGCGGCGTGGTCGATAGTCGTCCGGTGCGGGAAGCCATCCGGGAAGCCGTCGAGGCCGACCGCAGCACCCCGGCCCGGGAGCGGCGTCGGGCCGAACGCTACGCGCGCGAGATCGCCTCCAACATGTCCTACCCGGTCATGCGATTTCTCTACGAGTTACTCAAGCGGCTGTGGAACCGGCTCTACGAGGGCGTCGACGTATACGGACTGGACGCGGTCAAGGCGATAGCCGGCGAGCGGACACTGATCTACGTCCCCTGCCACCGCAGTCATATCGATTATCTGCTGCTCTCCTACGTGCTCTATCGGGAAGGGCTGATGCCGCCACACATCGCCGCCGGTCGCAATCTGGACATGCCGGTGATCGGCGCTCTGCTGCGCCGGGGCGGTGCCTTCTTTCTGCGCCGGAGCTTCAAGGACAATCGGCTCTACGCCGCGGTCTTCAACGAATACCTGCACCGCCTGATTGCACGCGGTCACCCGGTGGAGTACTTCATCGAAGGCGGTCGTTCGCGCACCGGGAGAATGCTGTCGCCCCGTCCCGGCATGCTGGCCATGACGCTGCGCTCGTTCGCCCGCGACGCCATCCGGGACGTCGCCTTCGTGCCGGTCCACGTCGGTTACGAGCGCGTGCTGGAGAGCAACAGCTATCTGCGCGAGCTGCGTGGCGGCCAGAAGAAGAAGGAGTCGCCCCTCGACCTGCTTCGCGTACTCAAGCATCTGCGCGAGCCCCACGGTCGGGTCACCGTCAGCGTTGGCGAGCCGCTGTCGCTGACGGACTTCCTGAACGAGGCCGTTCCAGGCTGGCAGAACGATCCCGTTTCGGCGCGTCCGGAGTGGTTGCATCGCGCCGTGCCACTGCTGGGAAAGACGCTGGCGCGGCGGATCAACGACGCCGCCAGCCTGAACGCCGTTTCGCTGGTCGCCATGACCTTGCTGGCGACACCCCATCACACCATCGAATCCGATCTTCTGGCCCATCACATCGGCCTTCTGGTCAGGCTGCAGCGCAACCTGCCCGGGAGCCGGCACTGCCAACTGCCGGCGGGCGAACCGGCCGACTGGATCGAGCACGTGGCCAGTCTTGGCTTCGTGACACGGCAGTCCCAGGCCCTTGGCGAACTGGTCACCGCACGCCCGGAACAAGCGACGCTGCTGACCTGGTATCGCAACAACGTCTTGCACCTGTTCATGCACCTGGGCCTGGTGGCGTTCGCCTTTCGCAATAATGCGGCATTCACGCTGGACGATCTCGATACGCTGCTGTCGCCGGCCTGGCCGCTACTGGCAAACGAGCTCTATTTCGCGCCCCCTGCCGATCCGCGCGAGCGTCTGAGCGCTACGCTCTCCGCGCTGACCGAGGAAGGCCTGCTGCAAGTGACCGACAACGGCTGGCGTCGGCAGCCGGGACACCTGGAATCCAGCGAGCACCTGAGACTGCTGGGGCAGCCGGTACAGCCAACCCTGGAGCGCGCCTACCTGTTGCTGGCATCGCTGTTGCGCTATCCCAGTGGTGAGTTGACCCAGGAGGCGCTCGAGGAGCACAGCCGCCAGCTGGCCGAGCGCCTGACACTGTTGTCGGGTCTCAACGCCCCTGAGTTCTTCGACAAACGACTTTTCAGCGGCATGCTGGAGACGCTCGAAGAGCAGGGCTGGTTGCGCGTCGAGAACGAGAGACTGTTCTACGACGATTCGGTGCGGCAAACGCAGATGCGCAGTCGGGCACTTTTCGACCCGGAGCTGCGCCATCGGCTGGTCAGACTGACGCGTCAGTGAACGGCTTGCACCGCGCGAGCCGTCTCAGGCGATTCGCCTGGCGGCCTCGCGGCGGCGCTTGAGTTCGTAGATCACCGCCAGCCCCACCGTGAACACGATCATCACCAGCGCCAGCGCGTTGACCGCCGGGGTCAGGCCGGTACGGACCTTGGAGGCAATGTAGACGGTCAGCGTGGTGTCGTAGCCGGCAACGAAAAGCGTGGTGTTGTAGTTCTCCAGTGACTGGAGGAATGCCAAGACCGCCGCCGACAGGATGGCCGGCCTGAGGTATGGCAGTAGAATTCGGCGGAACACCTGCCACTGACTGGCCCCGAGATCCAGCGCCGCGCGCTCCAGGGTGCGATCGAAACGCTGTAGCCTGGCCGCCACCATCAACATGACATACGCCGCGATAAATGCGCTCTGGGCAATGACGGTCAACGCGATACCTCCGTTCACCCCCCAGTCGCGCCAGAAGATCAGCGTCGAGATACCGATGATGACACCTGGCGTCAGCAGCGGCGACAGGATCAGCGCATAGATGAAGGACTTGCCACGACCATCTACCGTGGTCAGAAAAAGCGCACTGGCCACCCCAATGGGCAGCGCCAGACAGAGCACTCCCACGGCGACCAGCAAGCTGTTGGCCAACGAATCCCACATCCCCCCGTCGGCCCACAGCGCCGAGAACCAGCGAAGGGTCGTTCCGGTCCAGGGCGTGACGGTGGGGAAACGGCTCTCGTTGAACGTCGCTGCCGCCATGATCAACAACGGCAGGAAAAGGTAGGCGAAAAAAATCACCAGGTAGGCCTTGAACGCCCAGGAGAAGAATCGCGAAGAACTCATTAAGCACCGTTCCTATTTGGCGATATCGCCGAGACCGACCTTGAAGATCCGCATGATGACGGTGACGAAGACGATACACAGCATCAGCAGCAAGAACGCGTAGGCCGCGCCCTGATTCCAGTCGCCGCCCTCGAAGAACCAGTTGTAGATGATCTGAGTGAACCAGCGGCTTCCCGGAGAGCCCAGCAGCGCCGGCACCGCATAACTGCCCGCAGCCAGCATGAACGTCATGATACATCCGGTGGCGATGCCGGGCTTGGCGTGAGGAATCACGATACGCCGGTGAGTTCGCCCCCAGCCGGCACCGAGATCCCGCGCAGCTCGAATCTGGTTGGTGTCGAGACTCTCGATGGCGTTGTAGAGCGGGAAGACCATGAAAAGAATGTAGGCATAGACCATGCCCACCAACACGCCGGTGTCGCCGTTGAGAAAGCGGATCGGTCGATCGATCAGCCCCAGGGCGAACAGCAGCTCGTTGAGCGGCCCCCGGAACGCGAAAATGATGTACCAGGCAAAGGTGCGAAGAATCTCGTTGATCCAGAATGGAATGATCAACAGCAGCAGACAGAGGGCTGCCTGGCCCGGTGTCGCCACCTTGGCCAGATAGTAGGCCAGCGGATAGCTGACGATCAGGGTCAGTGTCGTCACGAGGACGCTGGACCATATCGTCTTGAAGAAGATCGCGAGATGAATCTCGTTGTGGAAGAAGGTGGCGTAATTGGTCAGCGACCAGACGTCCTTCGCCCCGCCGCGCTCGGCCGGCAGCAGCGCCGGGTGAAACGAGTAATCGATCATCTGCCACTGCGGCAGCAGTACCATCACGATCAGCCAGATCCCCATCAGCGAAACGATCGCCATGGTCAACGGCAGTCCGAAGCGGCTATGCAGTTGCCGCCACATCGACGCTCTCCTCGTTCGCCCGTCCTCGCTCGATGCCCGGCAGGACCAGCGCCCCACGCGGCGAGTAATCCAGCCGGCAGGTGCTGCCGACCGTAAACTGGGATCCGATGCCGGTGCTTTCCAGCGCCTGCGGCACGTGCGCCCGCACCGTCCCTCCCCGGTCCAGAGCGATCTCGAGCGTCAGCCATGCGCCTTCGAAGTGCTCGGCCTGGATCACGCCGCCGAACGACAGCGACGAATCGCCGGCACTGCCTACCCGCCACTGTTCCGGCCGCACATAGAGCGTGGCCTCGTCGCCGGACGCGAGCGGCGAGGTGGCGTATCCGCGCAACGGCGCAGGCAGTCCCGCGTCCAACGTCACCATCCCACCGTCCACGGCCGTGACACGCCCGGGGAAACGGTTGTTCTCGCCCACGAAACCGGCCACGAAATCGGTCCGGGGTTGTCGATACAGCGTCATCGGATCGGCGACCTGCTGGATACGGCCATCGCACATCACGGCAACCCGGTCGGACATGGTCAATGCCTCGCCCTGATCGTGGGTGATATAGATGAAGGTGATTCCCGTCTTGCGCTGAATCGCCTTGAGCTCGGTGCGCATGTGCTGGCGCAACTTGAGATCCAGGGCAGAGAGTGGCTCGTCCAGCAGCAGAACGCGGGGTTCCACGGCCAGCGCACGGGCGATCGCAACCCGTTGCTTCTGGCCTCCGGACAGTTCGGCGACCGGCTTGTCGCCACTACCGGCCAGTGCCACCAGATCCAGCAATTCGTCAGCTTTGTCCCTGCGCTTTTCCCGGTCGACGCCACGGACTTCCAGCCCGAATTCGATGTTCCGATAAACGCTCATCAGCGGAAAAAGCGCCAGATTCTGAAAGATCATCGCGGTGGGCCGGCGGTTGACCGGCACTCGAGTCATGTCGACACCGCCGATAGCGACCGAGCCCTCGCTGGGAGTGAGAAACCCGCTGATCATGTTCAAAAGCGTGGTCTTTCCACAGCCGGAAGGGCCGAGAAAACTGAAGAATTCTCCCGACGCTATCTCCAGGGAGGTCGGCTGAATCGCCGTGAAATCGCCGAATCGCATCGCGACTTGGCTCAGGGTTACGCGACCGTCCATGACGTCCTCTTACGCTTTGTCTCAAAAATGCCTGCGCTCAACCATACGGCGTTAAAAATCGGCTCAAAATACTCATTTACCCCGTGTAAACTCCGCTTTTTCGCCGATTTTTGCCTTTCCTGGCTATCGCTCGTCGATTTTTCAGACAGAGCTTAGCGTGGTATCCGAGCCGGGAACCTGCCGAATTTCGGCAAGCCCCGTGCCAGCTGGCACGGGGTCTTCGTTCGTCAAAAACGACGCTCATGCCGACAGGTATCGATCCTGATACTCGTTACGCAACGCGACGTACCAGGGGTCCTGCACCGGCCACCACCACAGATTGTCCAGGTCCTGTTGCGTGTAGGAGTCCTTGAAGAACCGACGCGTCGCTTCTGGCAACAGCTCCTCGGCGCCGACGGCGGTCGAGTTATAGCCCGTGGACTTGACGAACATCGCCCCCGCTTCCGGGGTGTAGTACCAGTTGATCAGCTCGTAGACCGCGTCGACATTCTGTGCGTTCTGAGGAATGACGAAACCTTCCATCCAGGCTAGCGCCCCTTCCTTGGGCGCCCCGTAGGCAATCGGTTGGTCCTCGCTCTGGAGTCGAAACGCGGTGCTATCCCAGGTCTGGCCAATCAGGGCACCATTGGTGCGGAAGGCGCCCTGGGCCTCGTTCTCGGTGGACCAGAACTGGATCACCATGTCCTTGTGCTTGACGGCCTCGGCCAGGATGACGTCGAAGTTGGCGCGCATCGCCTCTTCGGTCTTGAACGAATCCAGCAACGGTCGCGGCAGCTTGCCCTGGGATTCGAGCCACAGGCCGATGCCGATCAGCGCCGAGTGCGCACGGACCGTGACCCCTTCACCGATATCGGGATTCCAGAGGTCCCCGTAGCTGAGCGTCGAGCGATCGATGTCGGTATAGCGGGTGTTATAGGCGATCGCCTCGGTGCCCCAGTCGGAGGGGGCAAAGTAGCGTTTGTCATCGATCACCCCACCGACTTCCGACCCCTTCATGGCGGTATCCAGGCAACCATCCCAGTGGATACGCGACACATCCAGCGGCTGGATCAACTGATAATCCAGATAACCGGGCACCCGATCCACGGTAGGCATGATGACATCGAAGCCCGAGCCGTCGGTGGCCCGAAGCGAGTTCATCAATTCATCGTTGGTACCGTAAGGCGTAAAGGTCGCCTTGATACCGGTCTTCGCGGTGAAATCCGACAACATATCGTCGGTGAAATAACCGGCCCAGGCGTAGATGCGCAGGACCTGATCCTGAGCCAGGGCACGGTTGATGTAGAACGGTACCGAAGCGGCGGCGCCGGCAGCCGCGGCACCCTGCAAGAAACGACGACGGGAAAGGGTCATCGAAGGTCTCCTGTTGTTTGTCGATCCACTCTCCCGGCTTCGTCAAGAAGAGGCGTGGAAAACGTTGTTATACGACAGACCTGTTACGACAGCGTGACGCTCCATAATATATTGAACATCCGCTCAACAAGAGATTACCAGCCTGTCACGATAATGACATCTAGACGAAGGAGAACATCGAGCCACGAGTTGCAAAGGACGAGTGCTGTTTGCCGACAGGACAAGCGTAGCCCGTTATCTATCGAGCATAAAAAAAGCCAGCCCCGAGAGGGCCGGCTTCGTTCGAGTGAGTGGCTCAAGCCACTCGCATCGGGGACCGCTTAGAAGCTGTAGACAGCGCCGACGGCAACGCCGTCGCCTTCATCGTGCGAACGGTCATACTGAGCGTATTCGACGAAAGTGTACATGGCCGGGGAGATATTATAAGTGGCACCAACGACGAATTCGTTGAATGAGTCATCACCAACATAGTCGCCACTATTATTGACCCCACCGGCATTGGTGATTGCAGCCACTTCCTTATCAGCATCGATGTACTGATAGTTACCATAGAGATCGCCCGAGAAATTATCGGACAACGCGTAGCCATAGCGAGCACCCAACGCGTAACGGAGAATATCACCGTCTTCACCCGCGTAGGTTGCATCGGTATTTTCAACCTTCGCAGCAATACGCAGCGTATCGATGACGTACTGAGCGGTCAGGCCGTAGGCCTTAGCTTCGTATTCAAGAGTCCGCCCGGTCGCTTCCTCAGTTGCGTGCAAACCGTAGTTATCCAGGTCATCGTAGACAGCGGCAAGAGAGAAGTTACCGATGGTGTACTTGGCACCACCGAAGAACGATGCGTTGGAACCCTGGCTGGAAACACCAGTCACTTCATTGTTAGCACCGAACTCTTCTTCCGCGTCGCCCTTGTACTGGGTACCGATGGCGAACTGCAGACCAGCCCAAACCGGAGACAGATACTGGAGCTTGTCGCCTTCACGGTCGACATCGACCTGATCCGCCAGAGAGCCACCATACAGGCCACCCAGATCAGAAGAAGAGTCAGTCGGGTCGAAATATTCGTTGTTACCAATCGGATCCTGGATCCAGTCATCGATCAACGGATCCCAGGAGCCCAAACGAACGTCACCAAAGTTGCCTTTCAGACCCAGATAAGCCTGATCGCCATCGTTGATGCCGCCGTTGACTTTCTCTTCATCAGCTTCGTGTTCGAACTCGGCTTTGAAATAACCGGTCAGACCCGGGTTGATGATGTGCTGACCGGAAAAACCGATGGTCGAACCGTTATCGAACACCTCGTCCTCGGAATTGCCATCCGCATTGTCAACGGACTTGTAGGCAATCTGGATGTTGCCGTAGATGTCGAGCTGCGTGCCGTCCTGGTTGTAGACAGTCGCTGCCTGGGCAGCGGCAGAGGCGCCCAGGGCACCAGCAATAGCAGTCGCTAAGAGCGTCTTTTTCATCGCGATAGGTTCCTTAACTAGCTTACTGTTCGATCGTGTCTGCAGATGCAGTCGGCTTCGGCACCTTCAACCAGCTTCGTCACGCGAACGAATGACGGCTGCGGAACTTGGAAGCCTTGTTATTGTCCAATGCTCGCCCGGAAACCTTATACCGGACATTGGAGGAACGCAACAAGAAAAAAACACTGTTTTCGTTCCCTGCGCTTCCCGCCGGTTTGCCTTTCGTCACTACCGGGATTCGTGACGTCGACCGAGGAAACCGGCTGCTGGCAGCCTAGCCACAGGCTATGACGGTCTCATGACACGACCCATCGGGGCAAGGAATCGGGGCGAACATTCCTTTCCCTGCTTGTCTCGCCTGCCCAACGCTACCAAAGTTCAAGTCATCTCAATCGGATTGCGCTTGCTCCGTGTCACTCCTGCGGAGGCTGACCATGCTTGGCCAGCAACGCCCCGATCTTGCGGTCCAGTTTCTCCGATCGCTGCTGTGTCTCGCGAGCTTTCTGCTTCTTCTGCAACGCTTCCAGTTGCCGCTTGGCGTGCTTGGCCTCCTCGGCAGTCACCACCTCGCTGTCCTCCCCCGTCAAATCCACTCGACTCGCCCCTTCTCGAACCGATTTCAGGTAGCGCGGCAGATGCACATAGCAGGCCAACGCCCGGCGGACCAGTTTCTCGGGCCAGGGTTCGACCTCGCAAAGATCAAGATGAATGCCGGTTTTCAGCGGCCGCGTATGCCCCTTGAAGAAGGTCTTGGGATAGCGCTTGTACCACTGGGCGAGCAGCGCATGCGGCGAGGGCACTTCGTGCTCGGCGCCGAATGCCAGTGAATTCTGCGGCGGCGGCTCGACATTGACAGGCACCGACTCCTCCGCGGAGAGCTTCGAAGGGATGTCGGGAGACGTTCGAGAGGAGGATGATTCGGACTCACCGTCCGGAGGCGCCGAGTGCGCGACATCCACGGGCCGAGCGGTCTCGGAAAACGCCCTTGCATGGGAGGGAGCGGACGTCAGGCGCTGCAACGGCGAGATCGGACCGTGGCGGCCCGCTCTGGTGTCGGCGTCACCATCCGGTTTCGACCGAGGCCGCCGAAATGCCAGATTGCCCAGGCCACGTGCGCGCGTGCCACCGTCCGGATCTTCGCTATGATCCTGCCCCTTGACCACCATGGGGTCCAGTTCGGCCAGCGCGAGCAGGCGCTCCTTGAGGGCTCGATTCTCGGCCTCCAAGGCCTTGCACCGCTCTTTCTCGGCTTCCAAAGCGGATTGACCCGCTTCGACCTGGTGCTCGATGGCAGCCAGGAGCGCCTGTGTTCGATCCGTCAACACGGCACAACTCCTCTCAAGTCCTCTTGATCAACGTAGGGACATGCCGTCGCTCATCCTGACGACTGGCACTCGATCCCTCCTGGCCGCATGGCCCTGCCGAGACTCAGCCAGAACCGGCCGCTCGACGGTATTGGACGAAAGCATAGTCCGGCTGACCGGGCTGCGGCGGCATTACGGCACGCTCCACTTCCTGCCATTCGCCGTTCAGGAAGTCGGGAAAGAATGCGTCCCCCTCGATCTCGACGTCCACCTCGGTAAGCTGGAGCCTGTCGGCGACAGGCAGCGCCTGGCGATAGATCTCTCCTCCGCCCATCACCACGATTTCGGCCGCATCGTCGATCACCGCTTGATGATCGGCAAGTTGTAGCGCCTCGTCCAGGGAGTGGCACACCCTTACCCCTTCGCGATGATAGTGCCGGTCGCGCGTAATCACGATATTCAGGCGCCCGGGCAGCGGTCGACCAATCGACTCGAATGTCTTGCGTCCCATGACCAGCGGCTTGCCAAGCGTGAGCGACTTGAATCGCTTGAGATCCTCCGGCAAATACCAGGGCAACCGATTACCCACGCCGATGACGCGATTGCGAGATAGCGCCGCGATCATGGCGATCGGTGTTTCCGGCTTCATTGCCAATGTCACGTCACTCATACGGCAATGGGCGCCTTAATGGAAGGATGGGATTCGTATCCCTCGATGGCAATATCCTCGAAGCGGAAAGCGAACAGGTCATCGACCGACGGATTCAGCTTCAGGGTCGGCAGCACCAACGGTTCACGCGAAAGCTGCAGCCGAGCCTGATCGAGATGATTGAGATAGAGATGGGCGTCGCCCAGAGTATGCACGAACTCGCCAGGCTCGAGCCCACAGACCTGAGCGATCATGTGCGTCAGCAACGCATAACTTGCGATGTTGAACGGCACGCCCAGGAAGATATCGGCACTGCGCTGGTAAAGCTGGCAGGACAACGTCCCATTGGCGACGTAGAACTGGAACAGCGCATGGCAAGGCGGCAGCGCCATTTCATCGACCAGCGCGGGATTCCACGCCGAGACGATATGTCGGCGGGAGTCCGGGTTGCGGCGTATCTGCTCGACCAGCCTGGCGATCTGGTCGATATGCCCGCCGTCGGGCGCCGGCCAGCTTCGCCACTGGTAGCCGTAGACAGGGCCGAGATCGCCGTTGGCATCCGCCCACTCGTCCCAGATCGAGACGTTGTGCTCGTGCAGGTAGGCAATATTGGTCTCGCCCCGGAGAAACCATAGCAACTCATGAATGATCGAGCGTAAATGGAGCTTCTTGGTCGTGACCAGGGGAAATCCTTCACGCAGATCGAAGCGCATCTGGTGACCGAACACGCTAAGCGTCCCGACGCCGGTCCGATCGGCTTTTTCAACGCCGCTATCCAGCACGCGCTGCATCAAGTCGAGATAAGGCCGCATGGGCACGCTCCTTTCCAGTGACAGGCTCGGCGCAAGCGACGAGCCCATCGAAACACTCTCGATTTCAAGGCCGCTTGAAACTTCGGCGGCCAACCACTCGACGACGCCCGCTCAGCGCGTGGGCTGCCCCGGGCGGGCGTCGTCTACCTCATTGTGACGCGACCAGGCGATCAGCGCGATACCCGCGACGACCATCGGCAGTGACAGCAATTGCCCCATGGTCAGCCAGTCGAAGGCGATGAACCCCAGTTGCGGGTCCGGGCGGCGGAAGAACTCCGACAGGAATCGAAACGCGCCGTAGCAGATCAGGAAGAGTCCCGAGACGAAGCCACGTCGACGCGGGGTCAGGGACGCCATCCACAGCACGCCGAACAGCACGACACCCTCGAGAAAGAACTGGTAGAGCGACGAGGGATGGCGCCCCTGCCCTCCCATTCCCGGGAAGACCAGCCCCCAGGGGACGTCCGTCACGCGGCCGGGCAGTTCATGATTGATGAAATTCCCGATACGCCCAGCCCCCAGGCCGATCGGTACCAGCGGCGCGATGAAATCCGTGAGCTGGAAGAACGCCAGACCGTGCTTGCGTGCGAACAGCAAGGCGGCCAGCAGCACCCCTAACAGCCCTCCATGGAAACTCATGCCGCCATCCCAGACCTGGAATATCCACAGCGGGTTATCCACGAACCGGTCGAGACCATAGAACAGCGCATAGCCGATACGACCACCGAGCACCACCCCGAGCGCCCCGTAGAACAGCATGTCGCCAATATCGTCGCGCTTGAGCCCCAGGCGGTCGGCACGCAGGCGCCCCAGCCACCAGGCCCCCACGAAGCCGACGACATACATCAGCCCATACCAGTGCACCTTGAGCGGGCCCAACGAAACGGCCACCGGGTCGATCTCGGGGTAAGCCAGCATGCTTTCTCCTTGGCTACGAAAGAGTTAAGGGAAACGCTGAATAAATCGGCGAGCAGGATGAAGTGGGCGGCACTCCGTCGCAAGGCGCACGGAGCGCAGGAACCGGAGCATATGGGTTATATGTGAGGATTCCCGACCGGGCTGGCGCTCCAGCACCGCGCAACGAAGCCGATTCACCTGCGCAGACATTTATGCAGTGTTTCCTTAGCCGATCATCAGCTTGATCCCTACCACGATCAGCAGGAGGGCAAAGATACGTCGCAGCGTCCTGGCAGGCAATGCATGGGCGACTTTGACGCCGACCCGGGCCATCGGAACACTGGTCACCATCAGGCCGAGAAAAGCCGGCCACATCACATAACCGGTCGCCCCCGTCGGCAGGGTCATCTCGCCCCACCCCACGACGACATTGGTCGCGGTGCCGATCAACGCAATCGGCAGGCCGATGGCCGACGAAGTTCCCACCGCTTCCGTCATCCGGCTGGTGAAACGCGACAGCCACGGCACCGACATGACCCCGCCGCCCACGCCGAACAGCGTCGAGACGCCGCCGATGATTGCGCCGGCCGAGGTCATCGGCCAGCGCCGCGGCTCCCGCCCCAGGGTCGCGGGCGGGCGAGTCAACAACATTTTCAGCGCCATCACGATCGCGAAAATCCCGAACAGACGCGTCAGCGCGTGACCCGGCAGTACCGAGGCAAGCAGAACACCGAGAATACCGCCCACCAGCAATCCCGGCATCATCAGCCGAAGCCAGTCCTGCCTCACACTACCCCGACGCCAGTGCCCCCAGGCTGAAGAGGCACCGGTGACCACGATGGTCGCCAGCGACGTCCCTACCGCCAAATGCGCGACGACCGCGGGATCGAACCCTTGCGCGAGAAAGGTGAATACCAGCGCGGGAACGATGACGATGCCCCCGCCAATACCGAACACGCCCGCCATCAGACCCGCAGCGGCGCCGACCAGGAGATAGATCGCGATAGCCGTCAGCATTGGACGCCTCCACGCCTGACGAGCACAAGGATCGCGGGGACAAGAAGTCCCGCCGACGGCCTGGTGATAATGGAGGACGATAGGGATATGGGCATGTGGCGGTCCTGTAAAGCACGAGGCAACGGAGCAGAGAGCAGGCACGGGTCGCTAGCGCGCTTATGGTACGCTGCCGACGGGACCGTGTCATGGCGACGCCCCCGACATTCCCCCCATCACCTTCTCGCTGGAGACCACCGCATGTGCTTGATCGTGTTCGATTGGCAGCCCCAGGCAGCGGTAAGATTGCGCCTCGCCGCCAATCGCGACGAGTTCCACGCTCGCCCGGCCGAGGCTCTGCATCGCTGGCCCGGCAGCGACCTGATCGGCGGCCGGGACCGGGTCGGCGGGGGAACCTGGCTGGCGGCGACGCCCACAAGGGTGGCCGCCCTGACCAATGTCAGGGAGGGGCAGGCTCCAACGCCCGCCGGCGCCCCTAGCCGTGGCGAGCTCGTGCGCCAGGCTCTCGAGGTCGAGGACCCGGCGGTGTGGCTGGAGACCCTGGCGTCGGGTGGCGCCGATCCCTACGCCGGATTCAATCTGCTGGTGATGTCGGATACCCGGATGTGGACGCTTCATCACAGTCGCCATGAGACCCATTGGCGGCTCGTGTCGCCCGGTCTGCATGGCTTGTCCAATGCCGGCCTCGATACGCCCTGGCCCAAGGTCGTTCAGGCTAGGGAGGCGCTGCGACAGGTGCTGACGACGAGGGATTGGCGGGTCGGCATGCGGTCGGCCATGGGCGATACGCGTCAGGCACCGATCGAGAAGCTCCCGCACACCGGGGTTGACCGAGATCTCGAGCGCCGGCTCTCGTCGGCGTTCATCGAGGGACAGGAGTACGGGACGCGAGCCACGACGCTGGTCTCGGTCTCGACAACGGAAACGACGCTGGAAGAGCAGCGATTTGCCCCGGGCGGTGCACCGATCGGTGATGTGACAAGCCTGGCGACGCCCACGACGGTTCAGTCCTGAGGCGGCAGCAGGTGGCCGATCTGCCAGTCAGTCAGACGCTGGCGAAGGTGCGCTCTGACGACCGCCGTGGTCGGCAACGACAGGGTTTCCGACACCAGCGCGCGAGCGTCACCGATACTGACACGCCGGATCGCGGCCCGCACCCTTGGCAGGCTGGGCGCATTCATCGACAGCGCATCGAAGCCCATGCCCATCAGTAGCAATGCGCCGGCGGGATCCCCGGCCAGTTCACCGCAGACAGAGGCGGGAACCGCCAGTTGCCGGCTCTCCTGCGCAAGACGCGAAAGGGCGTTGAGCACCGCCGGATGACAGGCATCGTAGAGTCCAGCCACGCGCGCGTTGTTGCGGTCCACCGCGAGTAGATACTGGGTCAGATCGTTGCTCCCCACCGAGAAGAAGTCCACCCGCTCCGCCAGCGCAGGCAGTTGGTAGAGGGTCGCGGGCACCTCGATCATCACTCCGACCTTGGGCGAGGCAACCTCGATCCCCTCCTCGGCAAGCTCCTCCCGGGCGCGCGCCAGCAAGCGTAGCGCAGTATCGACCTCGTCCACGCTGGTGATCATCGGCAGCAGGATACGCAGATTGTCCAGCTCTCGCGATGCCATCAGCATGGCGCGCATCTGCACCATCAGGACTTCCGGATGATCCAGCGTGACGCGGATGCCACGCCAGCCGAGAAACGGATTGGCCTCGTTGATCGGAAAATACGGCAGATCCTTGTCGCCACCGATGTCGAGCGTGCGCATGACCACGGGCAGAGGGGCGAAACTGGCCAGTTGCTCGTGATAGAGCCGGGTCTGCTCCTGCTCGCTGGGGAAGCGCTCGTTCATCATGAACGGGACTTCCGTCCGGTAGAGTCCCACCCCGCTGACACGTGGCTTGAGCTGGGCAACGGCATCCACCGCCAGCCCGGTATTGACCAGCAGCGGCATGGCGTGACCGTCGGAGGTCTCGCTGGGAAGGTGCTGCTCGTGCTCCAGCACTTCCGCCAGCGCCTGCTCCTCCTTGATCAGACGTTCATAGCGCTTGGCCAGTTGGGCATCGGGCCGCACGAACAGCCGCCCCCGATGGCCATCGAGGATCGCCTTGGCCCCGTTGATCCTGGGCAGCGGCAGATCGACCATGCCCAGCACGGTGGGGATGCCCATGGCGCGGGCCAGGATGGCGACGTGGGAGTTGCTGGAGCCACGAATCGAGACCAGCGCCGCCAGACGCTTCCTGGGCAGTTCGCCCAGCGTTGCCGCGCTGATCTCGTCGCCGACCAGAATGGCGTTGTCGGGATAGGTCGAGGGGGTTCGCTCGTTGCCTTCCTGCAGGTGGGCCAGCACCCGACGGCCCAGATCCCGAATATCCGCCGCCCGCTCGCGCAGATAGCCGTCATCCACCCGTTCCAGATATTGCGTATGGCGACGCACCACATCGGCCAGCGCGCCCGGCGCCCACTGGCCCTCTCGAATCCGCTTCTCCACCTCGTTGCCCAGCGCGGCATCTCCCAGCATCTGCTGATAGACATCGAAGAGCGCGAGTTCCTGGGTGGAGATCCGGCTAGCCAGGCGGGCTCCCGCCTTGCGAATATCCTCCCGCACATGAGCGAGTGCGGCATGGAGACGGACTACTTCGGCATCCGGGTCGGTCGGAATCAGGTCCGGCACGCTATCCAGGTCGGCAGGTGGGGCGATCACCACGATCTCGCCGATCGCCATTCCCGGCGACGCCGCCACGCCGGAAAACATCGCCTGCCCATCAGGCCCCGTGGGCCGACTGAGCGTCCCCGATACCAGTGCATGCGCCAGGACACCCGCCAGTTGCGCAGCCATCGTGACCAGAAACGCCTCGTCGCCCTCGTCGAAACGCCGCTTCTCCTGCTGCTGGACGACGAGGACCCCGAGCATTCGTCGCTGATGAATGATCGGTACGCCGAGGAAGCTCGAGAAACGCTCCTCTCCCGTCTCCGCGAAGTAGCGGAACTGCGGATGGGATGGTGCATCTTCCAGATTCAGCGCCTCTTCGCGCTGCCCGACGAGCCCGACCAGCCCCTCTCCCAGACGCAGGGTCACAATCCCCACGGCCTGGGTGCGCAGGCCGATCGTGTCCATCAGCACCAGTCGATCGCGCTCGCGGTCGAACAGATAGATGGAGCAGACGTCGGTACGCATCGCTTTCCGGATTCGGCGCACCATGGTGGCCAGCGCGGCATCCAGGCTACGTGCGCCATTGACTTCCTGAACGATGCGGCGAAGGGTATCGAGCATGAGCCTTTTCTTGTGGGCGAGGAGATCCTCGTCGTGGCATCAATGGCCGGTGAGACGCCACCCCTGAATGCCACGCGACAGTCGTCGCCATCAGGGGGGAGTCACTCAGCCGTGAATCGTGCTGCCGGCCTCAAAGCCTGGCCATTTCCTCCAGAGAGAGCCGATGGAATTCGGGCGCCAGTTCCCTCAGCGCGCGCCGGTAGACCTCGCGCTTGAAGGACACGACCTGCCCGAGAGGATACCAGTAACTCACCCACCGCCAGCCATCGAATTCGGGCTTGGGCGTACTGTCGACGCAGACCTGACTGTCGTGACAGCGAATTTTCAGCAAAAACCACTTCTGCTTCTGACCGATGCAGAGCGGTTTCGAATGCGTTCGGACCATGCGTCGGGGGAGACGGTAACGCAGCCAGCCACGCGTACAGGCGACCACATCGACATCCTTGGACGTCAGCCCGATTTCCTCCTCGAGTTCCCGGAAGAGCGCCTGATGTGGCGTCTCGCAGGCCTTGATGCCTCCCTGCGGGAACTGCCACGCCTCCTGACCCGCCCGACGCGCCCAAAGCAGTTGGCCATCACAGTTGGCGATAATGATGCCAACGTTCGGCCGAAAGCCATCGGCGTCTATCACAGCGTTCACCTTAGCTCAATCGTCGTTGGGATCATTCTTCCACAAAGCGAGAAAGGGCATCAATACGCCTTAAGCTAACCGACGCTAAAACCTCGGCATCGGAATGCTCCTCTACCAGCTCTTGCAGCCATGCCTTTGGCGACAATGACTTATCGTTGGGCAACCATTATGGGCGCCACCGTCACCGTGGGCAAAGCGGCGGGAGTTTGCGATACTGCCGGGCGCTCGCACTCACGATCCGAACGGCAACGCTGTTGCCCTAACGACACACGCACAAGACAGGAGCCAACCTTGAGTCTGGCCATCTTCGATCTCGACAACACCCTGCTGAGCTGTGACAGCGACCACGCCTGGGGCGAATTCATGGTGGAACAGGGTGCGGTGGATGGCGAAGCCTACCGGCGTGCCAATGATCAGTATCTACGCGACTATCGGGCCGGCGAGCTGGACATCATGGCCTATCTCTCGATGGCGCTGAAGCCGCTGTCCGAGCATAGCGAAGAGCAGCTCAATGCCTGGCATCAGCAATTCATGGCCGGCAAGATCGAGCCGCATGTTCTGCCACAGGGCGAGGAGCTACTGGCGTGGCACCGCCAGCGAGGCGATTTCCTGCTGATCGTGACCGCGACCAACCGGTTCATCACCGGCCCCATCGCCCGGCGCCTCGGTGTCGACGATCTCATCGCGATCGAGCCGGAGCGGGAAAATGGGCGCTACACCGGCCGCGTGGAGGGTATCCCCAGCTACCGTGAAGGCAAGGTCACGCGGGTCAGAGAGTGGCTGGAGGAGCACCCCACCCTGGCGCTGGACGACGCCTGGTTCTACAGCGACTCGATCAACGATCGATACCTGCTCGAGGAAGTCGCCACGCCGGTGGCCGTCGACCCCGACGAGGAGCTCGAGAAACTGGCCCGGGCGCGAGGCTGGCGCGTGCTCTCCTTGCGAGCGCCATCGGCGTAGCCTTGCCGCGGGCGGACCAGACCAGGCCATGACGCCCTGGCGGAAACCAGGGCGTCGCGGGATCGAAACAAGGAAACGACACCGGGGAAAGCGGTACTCACTCCGTCCGCAGGGATTGGCCGTCTCGCGCAGCCGCCGCCTCGGTGGACGAAGGCGCGTGCACCGCATGCAACCGGCCGATCAGTTGATCCTCGAGATCGAAGCGTTCGGTCATGGTGGCGCCCAGTTTTTCCAGCCAGCCGGGGAGCCGGTCGGTATAGCGCTGACAGCGCGACGGCGTCGCGTACTCATTGTCGAAATCGAGCACCATTTGCGTCGACGCGTCGACACGAGCCAGGAGCTTGTCGGCCACCGCCAGCGCCTCCTGGTCATCGAAGGCCCTGGCTTCCTCTCGCAACTGCGGATAGATCTCGAAATGGCCGGCGCTGATGTAGTCCATCAGCGCTTCGCTGAAAGCATCGATTCGCGCCTTGGACACCGCCGAGAGATCGGCATCGCAGAACTCACGGAGATCGACCAGCGTCACGAGCATGTCATAGCGCTGATCCAGCCATCGATCGATCAGCGTGTGTACGCCGCCCCATCGCTCCCGAGCTGTCTTGCAATCTTCCAGCATGAT
Organism: Salinicola corii; assembly: GCF_008298015.1. Taxonomy (GTDB): domain Bacteria; phylum Pseudomonadota; class Gammaproteobacteria; order Pseudomonadales; family Halomonadaceae; genus Salinicola; species Salinicola corii. Next base: position 125,819 of record NZ_VTPX01000007.1, read on the forward strand.
CACTCTCTCCCCAGGGGCTGTTGACGTTTCAGCGCGAACCGCGTTGCTGCGTCAAATGGTGCCAGACAAGGCGCGGGATGCCGACGATGGTGGTTCTCTCGTCAAATCCCGTAACGCCGTATGGCGCCATTGGCCGCGCAACCCGGAAGGCACGCTCTCAGGAGCCCTGCCCTGCCGGTTCGCGAACCGTCCTGCCACTGTAGCGCAATCGGGATACCAACATCATCACCGGAATCGTCGCCATGACGACGAACCCCAACAGTGTCCATTGCGGCAACGTGACGCCCCACAGCGCTCCCTCGACGGCCGCGCACTCACCGGAACCGTGGAGTACGCGGGCCATGACATCCCAAAACGGCAGCATGTCCATCATGTAGTCCAGGCCGGGCCCACAGCTTGGCACGCTATCCGGTGGCAGGGTCTGCAGCCAGACATGCCGCCCCGCCACGCCGATGCCCGTCAGCACGGCAATCAGAGCGAGCAGTGCATAGACCAGGCCTCCGGATTTGCCGGGGTTGTGAATCGCCCCGATCAGGAACACGGCACCCGCGGAGATCACCGCAACGCGCTGGAAGATGCACAAGGGGCAAGGTTCAAGGCCGACGCCATACTGCAGGTAGAGCGCGACCGCCATCATGAAGCAGGACATCAATAGCCCCAGCAGGCACCACTGACGCATACTGGCTTGCGCCACCCAACGCTTGATTTGCATGTCTCGTTTCCACTGAGGGCCAGTGCGGTCCAGCACCGGCCGTGCTTCCATTTCACGACAGCCGATCCTGGGCTCTCGCCGAACGTTACGGATTCACTGACTCACGCCGCCGAACGAGGTTCCCTCGCCCGCTGGAAATAATCAGTGATGAAGCGCGCGAACGACACCCGGTCTTCGGCTTCGATGTCGTGCTGCTGCTGATGCGACGTCTCGACCAGTTGGGAAAAGAGTTCGGCACGCGACTCGTCCATCGGCGTCGAGCGCCAATGACGCCCCTGCTCCTTGGCCAGATCGGCAATGAAATCGGTCCACTCACCGCCATGCGCCTCCAGTGCCCGCAGCATCTGCGCCGAGGGGGTCAGCTCCGGGTCGTCGAGCCGCCGGGCAATCGTCTCGATGGCGGCAGCGTGAAGACCGTCGCCCTCGATGGCGTCGAGCAGGCCGGCGACCTCGCGCAGCCCATCGACGATCTCGTGGCCCCGAGTCCGCAGCGGCACGTGACGATCGCCAATCCGCAGCTTCAGGTCCGGATCGCGGCCGCGCTCGACCACCAGCCGGCGGTTGTCGTCCAGCCGGTCGCACTCCTCGTCCGGAATCCAGGGACTCTCGGAGAGCAGACACCAGAGCAGGAAGGTATCCATGAAACGCATCTGCGGCTCATCGATCCCCAGCGGCAGGAACGGATTCAGATCGAGACAACGCACCTCGATATATTCGACGCCGCGCGCTTCCAGAGCCTGCGTGGGCGTCTCGTCGTGTCGCGCCACCCGTTTCGGACGGATGTCGCTGTAGTACTCGTTCTCGATCTGCAGAATGTTGGCGCTGAGCTGTCGCCACTCGCCGTCCACCTCCACACCGATCCGGCGATAATCCGGCCACTCGGCAGAGATGGCGTGACGGAGCGTGCCGACATAATTGGAGAGCGAGTTGAAGCAGATCTTCAACTGCTCCTGGACCTTGTTCTGATAGCCCAGATCGGACATCCGCAGGCTGGTCGCGTAGGGCGCGTAGAGCGTGCGCTGGCCCATCGCCTCGAGCTTGTCGCAGCGATTGTCGCCGCCATCCTCCCCCAGGAAGCTGCGATCCAGCGCCGGGGAGGCACCGAATAGATAGAGCAGCAGCCAACTGTTGCGGCGGAAGTTGCGGATCAGGTCGAAGTAGCGGGCCGAGCGATACCCCTGCAGCGATTCGCCCCGCCGCCCCTCCTGTTCCCGCAGCAGCGGCCAGATGTCATCCGGCAGAGAGACGTTGTAGTGGATGCCGGCAATCGACTGCATGATGCGGCCGTAGCGTACATCCAGCCCCTTGCGGTAGACATGCTTCATGGTGCCGACGTTGGACGTGCCGTAGTCGGCGATCGGCACGCTGTCGTTGCCGGAGAGCCGCGCCGGCATGCTGGCCGGCCACAGCCACTCGTCGTCGAGCTGGCGATAGGTGAAGCGGACCAGATCGCCCAGGAAAGAGAGCGCATCGGCAGGACGACAATAGACCGGGGTGATGTACTCGAGCAGCGCCTCCGAGTAGTCGGTCGTGATGTGGGGGTGGGTCAGCTTCGAGCCGAGCGAGTGCGGATGGAGGGTCTGCACGATGGCGGCCTTGGAATCGACACGCAGCCCTTCCTTCTCGATGCCCCGCCGTAGACGACCGAGCAATCCCTTCTGGGCCGGCGCCATCAGTTGGCCGACGTTCGTGGCGAGTTGATCAGACACGCTCAACACCTTATTTCGTGGGAAGAGCTCTGCTCCCCCGTTTGTCCGTGCGCCGACGGCTCCGGACGCCATTGCTGTCGCCGGAGCCACCGCGAGCCAAACCTCATTATGGAGCCGACGATAGCGCTTTCAAGGCTAACGACTTCGCGGCCCGGTACCAGGAGTGTTGACGTTCCGACGCGAGCGTGCGTGAAACGCCAACACTCCCTAGCGTCGTCGCTGCGCCTTGAGCAGCGCCTCGGCCATCGCGCCACCCGGCTGCGCGGGCTGGCGATCATTGCCGCCCTGTCGCGGCTGACGGCCCCGCGCCCCGCCATGAGACTTGCCGCTGCCCGAGCGGCGCTCGCCGGGGGCCGCTTTCTCGCCGGGTGCGTCGCCCAGTCGCATCGTCAATCCGATCCGCTGTCGCGCCACGTCGACCTCGAGTACCTTGACCTTGACGATATCGCCGGCCTTGACCACCTGCCGCGGATCCTCGACGAACTTGTCGGCCAGCGCGGAGATATGCACCAGCCCGTCCTGGTGCACGCCGATATCGATGAAGGCGCCGAAGTGGGTCACGTTGGTGACGACGCCCTCCAGCAGCATGCCCGGCTCGAGGTCACCGATCTTCTCCACGCCCTCGCGAAAGGTCGCTGCCTTGAATTCCGGGCGAGGATCGCGGCCGGGCTTGTCGAGTTCAGCCAGGATATCGATGACCGTCGGCACCCCGAACGCCTCGTCGACGTAGTCCGAGGGCTTGAGCGTCTTGAGATAGCGGCTGTCTCCAATCAGCCCGCCCAGTTCGCGCCCGTTGCGCTCGGCAATGCGCGCCACCAGTGGATAGGCCTCCGGATGCACCGCGCTGGCATCGAGCGGATTGGTGCCGCCCATGATGCGCAGGAAGCCCGCGCACTGCTCGAAAGTCTTGGGGCCCAACCTGTCGACGCCGAGGAGCTCCTGGCGGGTGCGAAACGGCCCCTCGCGGTCGCGCCGCGCAACGATATTGTCGGCGAGCATCGCGCTCAGGCCGGAAACCCGGGAGAGCAGCGCGCTGGAGGCGGTATTGAGATCCACGCCCACCGCGTTGACGCAGTCCTCGATCACCGTCTCGAGGCTCCGGGACAGATTCACCTGGGAGACATCGTGCTGATACTGGCCGACACCGATCGACTTGGGATCGATCTTGACCAGCTCGGCCTGCGGGTCCTGCAGTCGCCGGGCGATCGACACCGCCCCGCGAATCGATACATCGAGATCGGGAAACTCCCTGGCCGCCAGCTCCGATGCCGAATAGACCGATGCGCCGGCTTCACTCACCATCACCTTGGTGAGCTGGCGTGGCGCCACGCGCTTGACCAGTTCGGCGGCCAGCTTGTCGGTTTCACGGCTGGCGGTACCGTTACCGATCGCCACCAGCGACACGTCATGGCGCTCCACCAGCGCGGCCAGGGTCGCCAGCGCCTCGTCCCAGCGCTTCTGCGGCGCGTGCGGATAGATGACGGCCTGCTCCAGGAAACGCCCGGTGGCATCGACGACGGCGACCTTGCAGCCCGTGCGCTGGCCGGGATCGAGCCCCAGCGTGGTGCGCGGTCCAGCGGGTGCCGCCAGCAACAGATCCTTGAGGTTGGCGGCAAAGACGTCAATCGCCTCCTGCTCGGCCCGCTCCCGCAGACGGCCCATCAGTTCGGTTTCCAGATGGGTGTAGAGCTTCACCCGCCAGGTCCAGCGAACCACCTCCTTCAGCCATCGAGAGGCGGCCTGCTCGGCACCCAGGTCGATACCGACATGGCGGGCGATCGCCACCTCGGCCGGATGGATGGGCGCGTCGTCCTCGCCGGCCATGACCAGCGAGAGAGCCAGCACCCCCTCCTTGCGCCCCCGGAACATCGCCAGCGCGCGGTGCGATGGCGTCTTGGCCAGCGCCTCGTCGTGCTCGAAATAATCCGAGAACTTGCTGCCTTCCGCCTCCTTGCCCTTGACCAGTCGGGCACGCAGCTGGCCATCCTCCCACAGCCGCTCGCGTAGCCGCCCGACCAGCTCGGCCTCTTCACTGAAGCGCTCCATCAGGATCTGCTTGGCGCCGTCCAGCGCGGCCTTGGCGTCCTCGACACCATGGCTGGCGCCGGTGGCGCTGTCGACGAACGCTGCCGCCTCGCGCTCCGGGTCCAGACCGGGCCCGGCCAGCAGGCGATCGGCCAGGGGTTCCAGCCCGGCTTCGCGGGCGATCTGAGCCTTGGTCCGGCGTTTCTTCCGATAAGGCAGATAGAGGTCTTCCAGCCGCTGCTTGGTGGTCGCCGCCAGCAGATCGGCACGGAGTGCCTCGGTCATCTGCCCCTGTTCGTCGATCGCCTGCAGAATCGCATCGCGCCGCTCTTCCATCTCACGCAGGTAGCGCAGACGCTCTTCCAGCGTTCGGAGTTGGCCGTCGTCGAGTCCGCCGGTGACTTCCTTGCGGTAGCGGGCAATGAACGGGACGGTGGCGCCGCCATCCAGCAGTTCGACGGCGGCATGAACCTGAGGGGGGCGAACGCCGAGTTCGTCGGCGATCAGCGCGGTGATTGCGGATTGGGTGTTGGACATGAAAATCATCACGATGGACAAGATCGCGCCACGTTAGCACAGCGACGCACGGGGCTCACTCTCCGGCGCATCGCAACGCCGGAATCGAATGGGGATGACCGATTGGCCATCCCCTTGATGCAGTGCCGAACGGATCGGCAGCGCGCTTGCGGCGAAATGTCGTCTGTCGACGGGGCCGGTCAGAGCCGCTGCGGGCCGGCGGCCAGAATCGCCGAATCGACATCGTCGAACTTGGCGAAGTTGTCCGTGAACTTGGCGATCAGCGCATTCATCTGCTCTCGATAGGCCTCCCGGTCCTCCCAGGCATCGCGCGGGTCGAGCAGTTTGGCATCGACGCCCTCCACCGCCACCGGCACATCCAGGTTCAGCCCGTCGATATGACGCGTCTCGACGTCCTTCAGGTCACCCTCCTGAATGGCGCGGATGATCGCCCGGGTGGTCGGAATGCTGAAGCGGCTGCCGCCCTGACCGTAAGCGCCGCCACTCCACCCCGTGTTGACCAGATAGACCCGGGATTCGAACGCTTCGATACGCTTGATCAGCAGCTCGGCGTATTCGTGGGCCGGGCGCGGGAAGAACGGCGCCCCGAAGCAGGTCGAGAAAGTCGCCTCCAGGCCGCTGGTGGACCCCATCTCGGTCGACCCGACCTTCGCCGTGTAACCGGAAAGGAAGTGATAGGCAGCCGCTTCCTTGGAGAGCAGCGAAACCGGCGGCAACACCCCGCTCATGTCGCAGGTCAGGAAGATGATCGCGCTGGGTTCGCCAGCGCGATTCTCCTCCACCCGCTTGGCGACGAACTCGAGCGGATACCCCGCCCGGCCGTTCTGGGTCAGACTGTCATCGGCGTAGTCGGGGACGCGGTCCTCGGTGAGAACCACGTTTTCCAGCACGGTGCCGAACCGGATGGCATCCCAGATGATCGGCTCGTTCTTGCGCGACAGGTCGATGGTCTTGGCGTAGCACCCCCCTTCGAAGTTGAAGACGGTGCCCTCCCCCCAGCCATGCTCGTCGTCGCCGATGAGATAGCGCTCGGGGTCCGCCGACAGCGTGGTCTTGCCGGTACCGGAGAGGCCGAAGAACAGCGTGGTCTCGCCATCCTCGCCAACGTTGGCACTGCAGTGCATCGGCAATACGTCCTTCTCCGGCAGCAGAAAGTTCTGAACCGAGAACATCGCCTTCTTCATTTCACCCGCATAGCGCATGCCAGCCAGCAGTACCCGGCGGCGGGCGAAATTGATCATCACCGTGCTTTCGGAGCGAGTGCCATCGCGCTGTGGCTCGCAGACGAAGTCAGGTGCGCTCAGCACCGTCCACTCGCTCTTGTCCTTGGGGTTCCAGTTTTCGGGACGCACGAACAGATTGCGTGCGTAAAGGTTGTGCCACGCCTTCTGCGTGACGACGCGAATCGGCAGGTAGTATTCGGGATCGGCACCGACGTGGAGTTCCGAAACGAAGGTCTCTCCCCCCGCCAGATAGTCCTCGACCCGCTCCCACAGCGCATCGAACACGTCCGGCCCGATCGGACGGTTGACCTGGCCCCAGTCGATCAGATCCGAGGTCGAGGGCTCTTCGACGATGAAACGGTCCAGCGTGGACCGGCCGGTGCGCTCGCCCGTTTCCACCACCAGTGCGCCATTGTCGGCCAGCACGCCTTCGCCCCTCGCCAAGGCATATTCGACCAGCTCGGCCGCGGTCAAATGGGTATGCGCTTTCGCGCCGGCAGCCTGGGAGATGGCTTGAGAGGTGGTCATTATCCAATCCTGGGCTCGAAGGCCTCTGCTTTCGTATCGTTTCACAGCGTCGAAAACCCGCCATCCCGACGACACCGCTCTCGATGGGACCGGCGACCTCGACACCATGGCAGGCGAAAAAGGATCGCCATTATGGCAAAAAGCGCCCAGCGCGCAAACGCTGGACGTCCGATGTCAATTCGGATTTGATCAAAGCCCTGCGCATGCCCCGGCGAGCCGCTCCGCTCGGCGAGTGACGGCCTCTCTAGTGAAGCGTCGGCGAGGGTGCCTCGGGAGAGTCGATGATTGCCTCGATGTCGGCCGCACTAAAATGGTACTGCGTATGACAAAAATGGCACTGTGTATCGACCGCTTTCTGCTCGTTCAGAATGCTTCGCAACTCGTCGGCGCCGAAGGTGTGCAGCGCGTTGGCAATGCGCTCCCGCGAGCAAGTGCAGCCGAACGCCAGCGCCTTGGGGTCGAAGACGCGCGTGGTCTCTTCGTGGAAGAGGCGATACAGCACGTCCTGCGCCGGTAGCGTCAGCATCTCGTCGGCGGTGATCGTCGCCGCCAGATGCACCACCCGGTCCCAGGCATCGGGGTCCTTGCTGGACGCATCGTCCGGCAGTTGCTGGAGCAGCAGCCCGGCACTGCGTTGGCCGTCGGCGCTCAGCCACAGCCGTGTCGCCAGCTGTTCCGACTGGGCGAAATAGGCTTCCAGGCAGCCGGCGAGCTGATCGTGCTCCAGCGCCACGATCCCCTGATAGCGGTTGCCTTCGGCGGGATCCAGGGTGATCACGATCTGCCCGTCGCCCACCAGCTGCCGCAGCGTGGCATCGTCGGCGAAGATCTGATTTTCGTCGTACCGCGCGATGGCTCGCAGCTGACCGCCGGGGTTGGATTCGGCCATCAGCACGTCGACCCCCTGCTTGCCGCGCACCTCGAGACTGACGGTGCCATCGAGCTTGACGGTCTCGGTCAGCAGGGCGACAGCGCTCAACAGCTCGCCCAGTTGATGGCGAATCGGCGCGGGATAGTCCTGGCGCGCGAGCACCTCGCCGTAGGCGGCCTCCAGTTGCACGATCTCGCCGCGCACGTTGGTGTCGTCGAACAGGAAGCGTTGGATTTCATCGTTCATGGATCGGATCTCGTCGGGCACCGGGAGGATCGCAGGATCGCCCGGTGGGGGCAGGTAGTGGGCAACGTCACGAGCGTGGGGCATCAGTCATCGGTGTGCTGGCGCTGGAACCGATGGATATCGCGACGCTGGCGCTTGTCGGGTCGTTTGATCGGCGGTTGCATCACCTGGTTGGCCAGCTTGCGCTGATGCGCTTCCCGCTCCCGTCGGTCGAGGCTCTCGGGCGTCTCGGCGTAGAGTGCCCGGGCCTCCGAGGCGCCGCGGCGTTGATCCGAGAGCGCCAGGACCTCGACGGTCACGTTGTCCCAGCCTTGCGGCAGCTCGATCAGCGCGCCGACCTCGACGTTGCGGCTGGTCTTGACGCGGCTGCCGTTGTAGCGGACCTTGCCGCCCTCGATCGCTTTCTTGGCCAGTTGACGCGTCTTGAAGAACCGCGCCGCCCACAGCCACTTGTCGATACGTACGGTTTCACTCATGGGTCAATTACCTCGACCGACCTAGATAGCTCTGTCTGAAAAATCGGCGAGCGATGGCCAGACAAGGCAAAAATTGACGAAAAAAGGACCGGGCTGGCGCTCCAGTTTACGAGGTGTAAATGAGCATTTTGAGTCGATTTTTAACGCCGTATGGGCGAGCGCAGGCATTTTTCAGACAGAGCGTAGATGGGGGTGGGCAGTGCCCGCTTCAACCCGGCCGCACGGGCAAAAGCGATGCAAACTGCTCGACGACGGTGAACGACGGATGGGCGCTCCCCACCTTGCGGCTATCCGGTTGATGGATGCCCAGCAGGTGGCGAATGCCGTATCGCCGGGCACTTTCGAGCACGTCGGCGTTGTCGTCGATGAACAGGCTGCGTGCCGGGTCGAAGGGGTGCAGCGTCTGCATGGCCGACCAGAACGCCAGCTGTTCCTTGGGAGCACCGACATCCGCCGACGACACGATGCGATCGACATAGCGATCCAGTCCGGTCAACGGCAACTTGAGACCGAGACTCTCGCGATCGGCATTGGTCGCCAGCACCACATCCACCGGCGACGCCTTCAGCCACTCCATGAAGGCCAGTGCGTCGGACCGCCATCCGATCAGGTGTGCCACCTCGCGCTTGAGCGCGACGATATCCAGCGACAGTTCGCGACTCCAGTAGGCCAGGCTGTACCAGTCCAGCGTTCCTCTGGCGTCGCGGATACGCGACTCCAGCGCCGTGCGATGAGAGTCGTCGAGCCGGTGCAGCTCGACATAGCGGCGCGGCAAGTGCTCGAGCCAGAAATGGCTGTCGAAGTGGAGATCGAGCAGCGTACCGTCCATGTCCAGAAAAACGGTATCGATAGCGGTCCAGTCGATCATCGGAAAAATCTCGCCGTCGGTGAAAGAAACCCTCTCGCGGGACGCCCCCTCCATTGGGAGGAGATATCGGAGTCATTTCCCACGGAGACAAGCGTCGATTATTGTACCCAGTGCAACCCGCCCTATGCACGGAGGCCGCATGGCGCCGACAGATTCCCCCCCGCCCGTCTTGACCCGGCCGACGCTTCTCGCGCGGCGCAACGTCGCCCAGAGCGAACTGTTTGCCATCGAATCGCTCGATCTGCGCTTCACCAACGGCGCGGAACGGACTTTCGAACGCTTGAAAGGCAAGGGCCGCGGCGCGGTGATGCTGGTGGCCATGCCCGACCCCGATCACGTGTTGCTGATCCGGGAATACGCGGCGGGCTTCGATGAATACACGCTGACCCTGCCCAAGGGGCTGGTGGACCCGGGCGAAGACATCATCACGGCGGCCAATCGAGAGCTCATGGAAGAGTGCGGCTACGGTGCCAACCGCATCGAGCCGCTGGTGGAATTGTCGCTGGCGCCCAACTACATGAATCACCGTATCCAGGTGATGCTGGCCAGCGATCTCTACGAGAGGCGCCTGGAAGGCGATGAACCCGAGCCACTGATCGTGGAAACCTATGCCATCGACGACATCGCCGGGCTACTGGCACGGGACGATTTTCATGAAGGTCGCGCCATCGCCGCCCTGTTCATCGCTCGCGAAAAACTGCGCAGCGAGCGGGAGTCCGAAAGCTGGTGGTGAGGCATGGCTGACACCAGTGGCCGCCAAAGATCAAGATGCGGCAAACCAAGATCGCCCCGCTGAGCGGGGCGATCTTCGAACGGCAAGGCCGTTGTAGGAAGCTGCTAGCGCGAAGCAAGATTTCGATCAGTCAGGATCGACGTCCTGCGCGGAATCGACACCGTGGTTGCCTTCCATGTCATCGGCCATCGCCCCCTGCGCTGCCGACGTATCCTGGGCCGTCCCGCCCTCGACTTTCATGCTGCCCGGCTGGGTGTTGGCGGAACCGGTCTGCCCATTGTCTTCATCGGGCAGATTGTTCTCGGTCGGCAATTTCCCACTTGCGCTGTCCGATGCGGTAGCGCCTTCGGCCATTGTCGGCGACGCCCCGCCGGACTGGGTATTGGCTGAGCCGGTCTCGGGGCTAACACTGGGCGCCTCATCCTGAGCGAGCGCGCTGGCGGTGGGGAGTGCGATGAGCGCGGCGAAAATGGCTGCGTTCAATTTTTTCATGTGAATCCTCCTTAATTCATCTCTACATATGACGCCGATCCAACGAAATCAACCTTCTCCGTTTGCGTCACCCAAGCTTGTCTGAACAAGCTATACAAAACCTAGACAAAAAATCGTCGACTAGCAAATACTGGCGTCGCATTCCGCGCCGTCGTCATAACACTCGATGAATCTCCTTGCGGCGGGAGACAGCTCTCTGTCCCGGCGCCAGAGCAGTTCGAAAGCGGGATTTCGCGTTCGGAAGCGGTAGCGGATCCGGGCGACATGCCCCCGCTTCACCTGCTCCCGGGCAATGCGCTCGGGCAGCAGTGCCAGCACGCCCTCGTCCCGCTCCAGCATGGCCAGGATCGCGTAGGTCGATGAAATCTCGATCGACTGCACCGGCTGCGAAAGTCCCGCGGCAACGAACTCCTGTTCCAGCATCCGCGGCATGCTGACGGGGTAGACGATCCAGGCCTGCCTGGCCAACGTGGTGAAATCAGGCTCCCCGGCCTCGACCAGCGGGTGTCCGGGATTGGCGACCACCCAGAGCGGCTCGGGGAAATGCCCGTGGCAATGGTAGTCCCCGGGACGCCGGCCGAAGTTGGAGCGGCATAGCGCGACGTCGATTCGCCCCTGATCGAGCAAGCGCAACAGCCCCTCGCTGGTGTCCTCGATCACCTGCAGCGACAGCGAGGGCTGTTCGGCACGCACCTTGACGATCGCTTCGACGATCGCGGCGATGGCGCCCATCGTGCCACCGACGGCCAGGTGCCCTCCGTAACCCTGCTGAATGCCGATCATCTCCTCGCGCAGATGCGCCACGTCGGTCTGGATCAGCCTCGCGTAGCGCACCACGCAGCGTCCCAGATCATTGGCCTCGAGCCCTCTCGCGCTACGCAAGAACAGTGGCGCCCCCAGGGTCGACTCGATCTCGTTGAGCGCCCGCGTCGCGCCAGGTTGGGAGATTGCCACCTGCTCGGCAGCCTTGTGAATCGAGCCGCACTCCTCCAGCGCCATCAACAAACGCAGCTGACGCAGGCGCAGACGCGACATCAGTGTCTCCAACGTCGGGGGCATCGACGACTCCTCTCGCTTATGACGTGACCAGAATCAGACTTTGTACGGAAACTGCCTACGCTCGCCGACTTTTCGTGCACCCCCTAAGACTTTGGACGAATGCGCGGTCGTTATCATTCGATCAGCAACTTTCAGTAGTGCGACACATGGCGACCGGATAGGGTGGAGCCAGCACGGAAATCATAATAACCGACTGATTCAAAAAGAATTAAAGATAAAGTCGCATAGACCAAAGTGGCACGACTCGCCCGAGGAGCCGATTGATGGCACTAATCGAACACACCACCGAGGCTCCCGCCTCGATCATTCGACTGCACGAACGCGATGACGTGGTCATCGCCCGCGTCCCGCTGCCGAAGGGGAGCGAGATCCTGCCGGGCATCGTTCTGACCAGCGCCGTGCCGGCCGCGCACAAGATCGCGATCCGCGCGCTCCGGCAGGGCGACATGGTTCGACGCTACGGACAGATCATCGGCCGCGCCACCCGCGCCATCGAACCCGGCGATCATGTCCACGTCCACAACCTTGGCATCGGCGATCTCGAGGGTGACGGCCACGAACAGGGCGATGCCAAGGGCTACGTCAAGGACTATGCCATCGGCAGCGAGGTCACGCCCGTCGAGCGGATTTCCCCCGCCGCCACTTTCATGGGTATCCAGCGTGCGGATGGCCGGGTCGCGACGCGCAACTACATCGGCATTCTCACCTCGGTCAACTGCTCCGCCACGGTCGCTCACGCCATCGCCGACCACTTCCGTCGGGACGTCCATCCCGAAGCGATGGCAGCCTACCCCAACGTGGATGGCGTCGTGGCACTGACCCACGGCGTGGGATGCGCGGTGGCCGCGGACGGCGAGGCCCTGGAGATGCTCCAGCGCACGCTCGCCGGCTATGCGCGACACGTCAATTTCGCCGCCGTGCTGGTCATCGGCCTGGGCTGCGAGACCAATCAGATCGACACCCTGATCGAATCCCAGGGCCTGAACCCCGGACCCAAGCTTCATCCGTTCACGATTCAGCAGATCGGCGGCACCACCAAGGCCATCGCCGAGGGGATACGCCATATCGAGCAGCTGCTGGCGGAAGCCAATCAGGTCGAAAGGACACCGTGTTCCGTCGAGCATCTTCGGGTCGCGCTGCAGTGTGGCGGCTCCGACGGCTACTCCGGGATCACCGCCAATCCGGCGCTGGGCGCCGCCGTCGACCGGCTCGTTGCCCACGGCGGCAGTGCCGTGCTCGCCGAGACCCCGGAAGTCTATGGCGCCGAGCATCTGCTGACACGCCGGGCGGTGAGCCCGGCGGTCGCCAACAAGCTGATCGAGCGCATCCACTGGTGGGAAGCGTTCTGCCGGGTTCGCGGCGCGTCCCTCGACAACAACCCCTCCGCCGGCAACAAGGCGGGCGGCCTGACCACGATCCTCGAGAAATCGCTGGGCGCGGTTGCCAAGGCCGGCACCACGCCGCTGGTCGAAGTGCTCGAGTACGCCGAACCGATGCGCGAGCGCGGTCTGGCATTCATGGACTCTCCCGGCTTCGACCCGGTCTCGGTCACCGGCCAGGTCGCCAGCGGCTGCAATCTGATCGCCTTCACCACCGGTCGCGGCAGCGCCTTCGGCTGCGCGCCGGCGCCGTCCCTGAAGCTATCCACCAACAGCGCGCTCTGGCGCCACCAGTCGGACGACATGGACATCAACTGTGGCGCACTGATCGATGGCGACATCGACATGGAGCAGCTTGGCGAGCAGATATTCCAGCGCTTGCTGGCCCTGGCCTCCGGCGAGCGCAGCCGCAGCGAGCGTCACGGCTACGGCCAGCAGGAGTTCGTGCCCTGGCAGATCGGCGTCATCACCTGAACTCGCGGGTTCTCCGAACACGCATGTCGCTTCACCCCGCAAGCCACCTTCCACGGCGCCGTCGCCGACGGCGCCCCTCCCGCTCTGGCATGGAGAAGATCACATGTCGATTCCCGTATCACGCGTCCCCATCTACGACACGCTCAACCGCATCCCCGGCGGCCTGATGATCATTCCGCTGATTCTCGGATCGATCGTCGGCACGCTCGCGCCCGCCGCGCTGGAGATCGGCAGTTTCACCACCGCGCTGTTCAAGGATGGCGCCATGGCGTTCATGGCACTGGTGATCTTCGCCACCGGCATGCAGATCACGCCGCGCAACGCCGGGCCCATCGTCGGCACCGCCAGCGTCATACTCCTGGCCAAGAGCCTGATTCCCGGTGTGCTGATCGCGATCCTGGGCCTGACCACCGGCATGCAGGGCCTGTTCGGGATCTCGATCCTGGCCATGCTGGCCGCGATGGACAACAGCAACGGCGGTATCTGGCTCGCCTTCACCGGCCGCTACGGCGACCAGCGCGACCGCGGCGCCTATATCGCCAGCGCCATCAATGACGGCCCCTTCTTCACTCTGATCCTGATCGGCGCGTCGGGCCTCGCCGACATACCACTGGAAGTGTTCATGGCGGCGATCATCCCGCTGCTGCTGGGGATTCTGGTCGGCAATCTCGACCCCAAGTGGACCGAGGTGATGCGTCCGGTGCCGGAGATGGTGATTCCCTTTTTCTCGTTCGGCCTCGGCACCGGCATCAATCTGACCGACGTGCTGCACGGCGGGCTGACCGGGCTGGCGCTGGGCCTGCTCGTCGCCCCGTTCACCGGTGGCCTGGTCTATCTCGGCTATCGATATCTGTTGAAACGCGGCAGACGCAGCGGTATCGGTTTCGCCGCCGGCACCACCGCCGGCAACTCCATCGCCACACCGGCAATCGCCGCTGCGGCCGACCCGTCGCTGCAATCCTATGTCGGTGTCGCCACGACCCAGGTCGCTGCCTGCGTACTGGTCTCGGCGCTGATGGCGCCGGCCATCGCCTCGTGGCTGCTCAAGCGCAATGGCGAACTGCGATCGCCGGAGGAGATACCCGCCGAGGCCAGCGCCCATGACAGCGCTTCTGCCCGCCAGGAGGCCGCCCCCATCCCGAAATGAGTCGTGCAGAGGGTTCGACCCTCGATATCATCGCGGGGCAGGGGTCGAGACGTCAGTAGAGGTCACGACAGCGTGACGACCTGCCCCGACTCCGCGCTTCGAATTCCCGCTTCCAGCACGCGCATGACCTCCAGCGCGGATTCGGCCGTCACCGGCAGCGGCGCGCCGCCCTGAATGGCATCGCGAACGCCCGCGTAATAGGCGAGGTAGTCGCCGGGCAAAGTCGGCACTTCGTGCAGCTCCGGCTGAATGCCTTCGCGCACCTGGCCGACCGTCAGCATGCCGTGGCGCCAATCCTCCCCCCAATGCGGCGACGGCAGCCGGTCACCGCGCTTGAGCATGTCCTCCTGCGGGTCGAGGCCGTGCTTGACATAGCTGGCTCGGGTGCCGTGAACGGTGAAACGCGCGCCGGGGGCGGAAACCAGGGTGCCGCCGTGGAGGATCACGCGGCACTCCCGATAGCGCAGCACGGCGTGGAAATAGTCGTCGACCCTGGCCCCCTCCCGTTGGCAGGCCAGATCGAGCGAGATGGCATCCGGCGTGCCGAACAGCACCAGGCTCTGGTCGAGCAGATGCGAACCGAGGTCGAACCAGGCACCGGCGCCGGGGGCGGGATCCTCACGCCAGCGCTGGGCGACCTCCGGCCGAAAGCGATCGAAATGGGATTCGAAATGGACGATCCTGCCCAGCGACTGGCTGTCGATGAGATTGCGCACCGTCAGGAAATCCGAATCCCAGCGTCGGTTGTGAAACACCGACAGCAGGCGTCCGGCCTTGCTGGCCTGATCGCACAGTTTGCGGGCTTCGTCCGCCGTCACGGTGAAGGGCTTGTCGACCACGACATGCTTGCCTGCCGCCAGCGCCTCGCTGACCAGCGAATAGTGCGTCGCGTTGGGCGTGGGGATCACGACCAGATCGATATCGTCGCGTTCGAACAGCGCCCCCGGCGTTGGCTCCACCGGCACGCTCGGCCAGTCGGCGTTCACCTTGCCGGCATCCCGGCTTGCCACGGCCACCAGAGACAGGCCCTCCTGCGCGGTGATCAGCGGCGCGTGGAACCGTTTGCTGGCCATGCCGTAGCCGACCAGCCCCACACGGATGGATCCCTTCATGCTGTTTCCCTTAGAGATGAATTCGCAATCGCTTCGCGGGGCGACCCGGCGAGGCGCACTCGCTTGCTAGGGTTTGTACGAAAAGTCGGCGAGCGAAGGCAAGACAAGGCAAAAATCGGCGAAAGCGCGGAGTTTACGGGGTGTAAATGAGCATCTTGAGCCGGTTTTTAACGCCGTATTGCCAAGTGCAGGCAGTTTTCGTACAGAGCCTAGGGTACCGCATCTCGAACGCCAAGAATCCATGGCGAGCCAGAGTCGATACCATTGGCCCTCGACGACGCTGAGCGATACGGTTAACCGTGACGCGCATTCCGGTACGGTCCCATGACAACGCTGAACAAGGTTCCCGGCTTCTGTACGCTATGCCGCTCGAGATGCGGCACGCTCAATCATCTCGATGGCGACCGGCTGATCAAGGTCGAGGCGTTGCCCAGCCACCCGACCGGACGCGCCACTTGCGCCAAGGGGCGAGCGGCGCCGGAGCTCATCGACGATCCGGAGCGGATTCTCTATCCGCTGCGGCGAACTCACCCCAAGGGCTCGGAAGACCCGGGTTGGGAACGCATCGGCTGGGAAGACGCGCTGGCACTCGTGGCCGAAAGACTGGCGTACTACCGGGACACGCACGGGCAGGAAAGCGTCGTCTTCAGCGTCACGACGCCCAGCGGCACGCCGATGAGCGACAGCATCGACTGGATCGAGCGCTTCATTCGCCTCTACGGCAGCCCCAACACCCTCTATGGCACCGAGATCTGCAATTGGCACAAGGATGTCGCCCACCGTTTCACCTTCGGTTGCGGCATGCCGACCGCCGACTACGCCAACTCGAAACTCAACGTGCTGTGGGGGCATAACCCTTCGCACGTCTGGCTCGCCCAGGCCGGGGAGATCGCCGCAGGCGGCACTAATGGCGCCAGGCTCCTGGTCGTCGACCCGCGTGAAACGCCGCTGGCAAAAAGAGCCGATCTGTGGCTCGCCATTCGTCCAGGTACCGATGCCGTGCTGGCGATGGCCATCGCCCGGGAACTGATTCGCCACGAGCGTTACGATCAGTCGTTCATCAGAAACTGGAGCAATGCGCCTCTGCTGGTGGACGAGGCGTCGGGAAAGTTCCTGAAAGCCTCGAACGGCAATTTTCTCGCCTGGCACCTCGAGAGCGGGCAACCCGTGGAGCTCGACACCCGGCTGCCACCGACCAACGACCAGACCCGGGCGCTGGCTCTGGAGGGTCGCTATCGCCTGGTTCGGGAAGGCACCGGGGCGTGTCATGCCCGGCCCGCTTTCGACCATTACCGCCGGGCGTGCGACGAGTGGCCACTGGAACGCGCCGCCGCCGTGACCGGGCTCTCCACCGGGACCATCGTCCGTGCCGCCGAGATGATCGCCGAGGCCGGAGCGGCCGTGAGCTATCACGCCTGGACGGGAATCGGCCAGCACGCGAACGCCACCCAGACCGAGCGCGCACTGGCAACGCTCTACGCACTGACCGGCAGTTTCGACCGGCCCGGGGGCAACCGCCAGTGGGCCCGGCCGCCGACCAACAGCGTCAATGACCTGGAGCTGCTTGCCGAGTCGCAGAGACGCAAGGCGCTGGGTCTCGACGCACGGCCGCTAGGGCCCGCGTCGAGCGGCTGGATCAGTGCCGAAGCCCTCTACGAGGCCGTCGAGACCGGCCTGCCCTACCGGCCCAGGATGCTGTTCGGTTTCGGCGGCAACTTCCTGGTCTCGCAACCCGATCCCGCCCGCGGCGAGCGCGCCCTTGCCGCGCTCGAATTCCACGTTCATTGCGATCTCTACCCCTCCCCCACCAACGCCTACGCCGACCTCCTGCTGCCGGTCGGGACGCCGTGGGAGCGCGAGGGGCTGCGGGTCGGTTTCGAGATCAATCCCGAGGCCGCCGCGCACGTTCAGTTGCGCCCGGCAATGGTATCGCCGCGCGGCGAGGCGCGCCCGGACCATGCCATCGCCATGGCGCTGGGCTGCCGGCTGGGAATGGGCGAAGCGTTCTTCGACGGCGATATCGAACGCGGCTGGAACCATATCCTGGCGCCCTCGGGCCTCGACGTCGAACACCTGCGCCAGCGACCCGAGGGCTACCGGGTGCCGCTGACCCAGACCCCATGCGGCTACGCCGTCCAGGACGCCTCCGGTCGACCCAGGGGCTTCGAGACCCCGACACGACGGGTGGAACTCTACTCGCAGACGCTGGCCGATGCCGGTTATCCCGGGGTGCCCGCCTATCGACCATCCTCACTTCCCGAGCCGCGCCTTCCGCTGACCCTGGTCAGCGTCAAGAACGGCTTCTACTGCCACAGCCAGCAGCGTCAGATTGCCTCGCTGCGGCGGCGGTCACCGGAACCGACGCTGACCATCGGTTCCGATCTGGCACGTGCCAGAGGGTTGAACGCCGGCGATCGCGCGGAGCTGCTGGGCATTCGAGGCTCGATCGTTCTCGACGTCGTCATCGACGAGACGCTCGCGCCGGACCTGGTGATCACCGATTACGGCTGGTGGCAGGCCTGCGACGATCTCGGGCGCCCCGGTTCTCCGCTTCATGGTCCCGGTTCCCGCAACGTCAACGCCATCATCGACACCCGCCGGCGCGACCCGGTCAGCGGCGCGTTGCCGTTGCGCTCGGCGCCGTGCGATATCAGGCGCTCCCAAACCGACTCCGGAAGGTGGCAGGGCTATCGCCGCATGCGGGTGAGCGAGCGAATCGTGGAGACGCCGGAGGTCACCTCGTTCTGGCTGGAGCCGGCCAACGGCCTCAGCCTGCCCGACTACCTGCCCGGGCAGCACATCGCGACGCGCCTCACCCGGGACGGACGACATCTCCAGCGCAGTTATTCACTCTCCGGCCCGGCCGACGCCTCGGGGCATCGGCGTTATCGTATCTCTATCAGGCGCGCGCCCGATGCGATGCAGTCGGTGGAGAGCGTTTCGGCCTATTGGCACGAGCGGGTGGCGGTGGGCGACGAGGTCGACATTCAGGCGCCGGCAGGACAGTTCACGCTTCCGCGCCGCCATCGTCTGCCCATCGTGCTGATGGCGGGGGGTATCGGGATCACGCCGTTCCTGTCACTGCTCGAGACGCTGTCACGCGAGGCCTCTCCGCAGATGCCGGACATCACGCTGCTCCACGCCAGTCGCAACCGCCATCTGCACGCTTTTCGGGAACGCCTGGCGGAACTCGCGATGGCGCTTCCAGGGTTGCGCATCGTCACGGCCTATAGCGCGCCAGAGGAGGGAGACCGAGGCCACTCCATGAGCGGCCGAATCGATGATGAGGCCCTGACGCGACTGCAGCTGCCACGGGACGCGCGTTACTACCTGTGCGCCAGCCCCGCGATGGTGGACGATCTCACCACGGCCTTGCGAGCGCGGGGCGTCGCCCCCCAGGCCATCTTCAGCGAGGTCTTCCTCTCCCCGCCCGCGCCAGCGACTCGGGGGCTGCAGCCGAGACGGGTCCGTCTCGCACGGACGGGATCCGAATTCGTCTGGCATCCGCAAGAGGGATCTCTGCTCGACAGCGCCGAGCGGCATGGCGTTGCCCTGCCGAGCGGCTGCCGGGTCGGTCAATGCGAAAGTTGCGCCGTCGGCGTGATCGCGGGGGAGGTGAACGAGCCGAGCAACGCCCTCGAAGCGGGCCAGTGCCTCAGCTGCCAGGCCGTCCCACTCACCGACCTGACACTGGATGCCTGACTTTCCCTTCGAGACATGACGACAACCTGCGGGGCCTCCGATACCGCCCCTCGCTGGCGAACTCACGCCTGGACAGCTCTCGATGCCGAATGCCGTTGCCATGCCGACGGCAATCGCGCTTCCAGCCATCGACGTATCGGTGCGACCACGAAGCGCTGCATCAGGAGCGCCAGGACGACGATCATGGCGAGGTGGAAAGCCATGGTCCATAGCGGGATCGCGAACTTGAGTGCCACGTTGCTGCTGTCCACGACCCAGCTCTCGTGCCATCGCTGCAAGAGCCAGCGGGTCGCTCTCGCGGTCGGGCCGATCAGCGGCGTGTGCAGGGCAAAAATGCACAGCGCAGACTCCCCCAGTCGCTGAGCCCAGGCTTTGACCGTCGCGCTTTGCGGAGCCGAGAAGGCGCATACGCTGAGCAACACCAGCGCCTGGAATGGCAGCAGCAGGCCATTGTGGGTCAGGTAGTAGAAGTGCAGACCATCCATTTTCAGTAGCAGGACCCCGATGGGAACACCGCACAGGCCCAGCGCCAGCAACGGGTAGCGGAACCGCTGCACCAGGTCGCCGACACGCGGAGACTGCCAGGCGCGATAGAGCACGATGCCCGCCAAGAACTCTGGCAAGCGAAACAACGGATTGCGGTGAAGCACGCCAACCGTTACGTAATCGAACGACCCCGCCAGCGTGGCGACAAGCGGTCCCAGCGCGTAGAGCCCCCAGATGCCCAGCAGCACCAAGCCCCAACGCTGGACCCGCATCAGTCGCGGCGCCAACCACGGGAAGCAGGCGTAGAAGAAGAGCAGCGCGGAAATCGACCACGAGGCCCCATTGAGCCACAGGAAACGCGGCTCCCAGGCTTGGAGGAGCGTCAGTTGCAGCGCGATGTGACCAATGGCGTTGGGCCACGACAACCGCTCGGCGAAGTCAGCCCTCACCTCGTCGCTCAGCGGATAATAGGGGTGCGTATTGAAGTAGACATGAACCCCTTCAGGGCGAATGGGGTACTGGATCAATAGCAATCCGATTGACAGCAGCATCGTCATGACATGAATCGGATAGAGATTGCACAAGCGTTTGGCGACAAACGCCGGGCCGTGCATTTTCATCTCTCCGGCATGATCCAGCGCCACGTGGGCAAGCAGAAATCCGGACAGCATGAAAAACGTGCTGGTGGCGAAAAAGCCCATGCCGATGAAGCTTCTCAGCATCGCCGGCATGTCGCTGTAGATCCCGCCGAAGTGATAGGCAACCATCCACAACGCCATCAGAAAGCGCAGCCACTCGAGGCCGTAATATCGCTGTCGTTTGATAGTGGACATCCTGTCACCTCCTTTCTAGCCGCCGGACAGTGCCTGACGACGTGATCGACGGACGAGGCTTCGAGGCGCACCTCACGCCAGTGAACGCGATGCCCGAAACGGCCCCATAAGGCGGCCAGCTCTATGCGAAGCGATTGCGCGGGGTCGTTATACGGTTATTATCGAAGGGCGAGGGCCGCACCGCGACGGTAGGCGCGGATCGTCGTCAAAGTGTAACAAGATCGCAACAAAAACTGCTTAAGGGCTTTGGGAATCACTCTTTTTTACACAAACCCCCTGCCGCTGTCGCCACCAGGAGACGCTTGGCTGCCGCGCTGATGGGTTCATCGGGACGCGCCCGGTAATCCCTGTCGACGCTTGGGCGTCCCGCCCGGGTTGTCTTTCCCCACCTCCCACACTCATCTTGACCAGGAGTCACCATGAATCAGCAATCCTCCGTCGCCTTCATTACCGGTGCCACCTCGGGGTTCGGACGTGCCTGTGCCCACCGCTTTGCCGAAGCTGGCTGGGCACTGGTCCTCAGCGGCCGCCGCCAGGAGCGGCTGGAAGCGGTCAAAAGCGAGTTGGAGAGCCAAGTCCCGGTTCACGTCGCCGCACTGGACGTGCGCGACCGGGAGGCGGTCACCCGGGTGGTCGAGGAGCTGCCCTCGGATTTCAAGGCGGTGAAGGTGCTGGTCAACAACGCCGGACTGGCCCTGGGTGCCGGTCCGGCCCAGGAGGCCAACCTGGACGACTGGCAGACGGTGATCGATACCAACATCACCGGCCTGGTCAACGTGACGCGAACGCTGTTGCCAACGTTGATCGATGTCGGGCGCGGCGCGACCATCGTCAATGTCAGCTCCACCGCGGCGCTATGGCCCTACCCCGGCAGCCATGTCTACGGCGCGTCCAAGGCGTTCGTCAATCAGTTCTCCTACAACCTGCGCTGCGATCTCAAGGGCACCGGGGTTCGCGTCACCGATATCGCCCCCGGCATGTCGGAAACCGAATTCACGCTGGTCCGGATGAAGGGCGACCAGAGCGCTCACGACAAGCTCTACGGCGGCGTGGAGCCTATCCAGCCGGAAGATGTCGCCGAACAGATCTTTCTCGCCGCGACGCTACCACCGCACCTCAACATCAACCGTCTCGAGCTGATGCCGGTCTGCCAATCCTGGGGCGGTCTGTCGGTGGATCGGGACTGAGACATACCGGCGAGAGTCCCGGCACTGCCGGGAATCGCTTTCCGTGAGGCGCCAGCGGTTCGGGACACCGGCCGCTGCCCCGCAATTTCCATGACGGATCGACATGACTGAATCCTCCATGGCAGAGCCATCCGCTCGCCGGCGTCAGCCGTTGTGGCTATCGGCGGCGCCGGGCCTTTTCCTGCTGTTGTGGTCACTGGGATTCCCGGTTGCCAAGATCGGCACGCAGCACGTCGATCCGCTGCTGTTTCTGGGGCTTCGCTTCGCGCTGGTGCTGCTGATCATGCTGCCGGTCTGGCTATGGCTGCGCCCACCGATGCCGGCCAGGCTCGGCGCCTGGGGCCATCAGGCGATGGTCGGCTTCCTGATCCAGACCGTCTACTTCGGCTGCTGCTACAGCGCCTTCGCCATCGGCAGTTCCGCCGGCGTGGTGGCGCTGATCGTGTCACTGCAGCCGATACTGGTTGCCCTCGCGGCCCCGGCCATGGTGGGAGAAATCATCGGCAGGCGGCGCTGGATCGGCTTCCTGCTGGGCTTCGTGGGCGCCGTGGTGGTCATCGTCGGTCGCTCGACCGTGGAGGGCACGACGGTCGGCGGCTTGCTGCTGGCGCTGGCCGCCCTGCTGGGGATGAGCGGTGCGACACTCTACGAGAAGCGCTTTGGCGAGCCACTCCATCCGATCAGCGCCAATCTCATCCAATACCTGACCGGCTTGATCACAACACTGCCGCTGATCGCGCTCTTCGGCCACTTCACGCTCGAGCTGGACGGTGCGCTGGTCGGATCGCTGGCCTACCTGGTCATCGGCAACTCGTTGATCGCCATCTCGCTGCTGCTGGCAATGATCCGCCGTGGCGAGGCCTCCCGGGTATCCGCCCTGTTCTACCTGGTGCCGCCCTGTGCCGCATTGTTCTCCTGGTGGCTGATCGACGAAACCATGCCTCCCGTTGCCTGGCTGGGCATGGCCATCGCCGCCGTCGGGGTGGCCCTGGTCAGTGGCCGGCAAAGACGCCGCTGAAGAGACTCGACGTTGACGACACCAGGCTCGCGACGCACCATGAGCAATGATTCGGAAATTGCTTCACGACCAGGCCAATCCCACCATGTCCACTGCCGACGAGCGCCAGACGCTCCACCTGCCCCAAGGGCACACCAAGCTGCTGCTTCACTCCTGCTGCGCCCCCTGCTCGGGGGAGGTCATGGAAGCGCTCCACGCCTCCGGCATCGACTACGCGATCTTCTTCTACAACCCGAACATCCATCCCAAGAAGGAGTACCTGCTGCGCAAGGAGGAGAACATCCGCTTCGCCGAGCAGCACGGCATCGAATTCATCGATGCCGACTACGATACCGACAACTGGTTCGCCCGTGCCAAAGGGATGGAGTACGAACCGGAGCGCGGCATCCGCTGCACCATGTGCTTCGACATGCGCTTCGAGCGCACGGCGCTCTACGCCAAGGAGAACGGCTATACGCTGATCTCCAGCTCACTGGGCATCTCGCGCTGGAAGGACATGAACCAGATCAACGACTGTGGCCACCGCGCCGCAGCGCCTTACGAAGGGATCGAATACTGGGATTACAACTGGCGCAAGAAGGGTGGGTCGAAACGCATGATCGAGATCAGCAAGCGCGAGCGTTTTTACCAACAGGAGTATTGCGGCTGCGTCTACTCGCTACGCGACTCCAACCTCCACCGCAAGGCGCAGGGCCGCGACCTGATCAAGCTCGGCGTCCAGTACTACGGCGATGACGAGTAACGAGGGCCACTCGCCTTCTCCATCAGCTTTTCGCTATCAACAGCGCGCCGGCGCCGATCATCAGCGATCCGGCGCCCCGGTTCAATCTGCGCTGCGCCCGGGGAGAACGCAAGGCTCTCCGCGCTCGTGCGGCACCGGCAGCGACCAGACAAAGCCCCGCCATCAAGCCAGCGACCGTCAGCCCGGCCAACAACGCCAGGGCGGACCCACCAAGCCGCTCCAGATCGACGAACGTGGGCAGAAAAGCGATATAGAACAGGATTACCTTGGGGTTCGAGGCGGAGATCAGAAACCCCTGCACTACACCTGCCAGATTGCGGCCAGGCCGACCGGGTGATGCCACCTCTGTGCTCTGCACCGGGCTCTCCATAGCTTCCAGCCGAGATAGAACAGGTACAGCGCCCCCAAGACGCGGATCACGCCGAAGACTTCCCCCCAGTGCTCGGCGATGGTGGCCAAGCCGAAGGTCGCAAGCAGCAGATAAAGCACGTCGCTGAGCGTCATGCCCACCGCCATCGCGAGACATCGACGAAACCCCGCGTTCATGCCCGTGGCGATCAGAGCGAACACTCCCGGGCCCGGCGTAATGGCGAACAGGAAGATGGCTAGCAGGTAAGTGAAGGCGCTCTCGAAACTCATGACGTGTACCCGCGAAGGAAGCGATGAACCGAGATTGTGTGTCTGATGCCTCCTGCAGCGCAACCGTCAACGCAAGCGGCGGCGCATGATGCGCCGCCGCTTGTGACCGGTCCAGACAATGAATGCCTCAGCAATTGCCCTTCTTCGCTTGCCCTGGCGGACAAAAATCGCCGTCGCCGTGGCGATGGTCACCGTCACCAATGATCACGGCGGGCTCGGACTCGATGCGTGCCGGATGGTAGCTGCAGGCACTCAGCATCACCATTGCCAACACTGCCCAGGTCGCCATCATCAGGCAGCGTGATCGTTGTATCACCTTGTCGTTTACCACGTCATGCTCCTCATTCCTTCGCCGATCGTCACGCCAGCGTCACCAACAGCATACCATGACGCGTCTGCGCGGTATGCCAGCGGCCTCTCTCAACGCCCGAACACGACCTTGGCGACATCCTGGTAGACCTTGGCGAAATGCACGGTCATTCCCGCCTTCAGATAATCCGGCAATTCGTCGTAATCGCGCTTGTTGGCCTCCGGCAGGATCAACTCGAAGATTTCGCTGCGCCGCGCGGCAATCACCTTTTCGCGGATACCACCGACCGGTAGCACCTGCCCGGTCAGCGTCAGCTCGCCGGTCATCGCAAGCGATCGGTCGATACTCTGGTTCCGGGCCAGCGACATCAGCGCCGTGGTCATGGTGACGCCTGCCGAGGGACCGTCCTTGGGCGTCGCGCCCTCCGGCACATGGAGATGAACGAACGCTTCGTTGAAGAAGTCGGCGTTGGCCCCGTATTCGCCAAGATGGCCCAGCGTGTAGCTGTAGGCAATATTGGCCGACTCCTGCATCACCTCGCCCAGCTTGCCGGTGAGCTTGAAGCCGCGGGTCAACGCATGCACCTTGGTCGCCTCGATCGGCAACGTGGCACCACCCATCGCCGTCCAGGCCAGTCCGGTGACGACGCCAACGCCCTTGAGTACCTTCTCCTTGCGGAACAGCGGCGCGCCGAGGAACTCCTCCAGGTTATTGACCGATACCTTGACCGTCTCCTGGTTATGCTCGAGCATTTTCACCGCTGCCTTGCGCACGATCCGGTGCAGCTGCTTCTCCAGTTGTCGAACGCCAGCCTCGCGTGCATAGCCCTCGATCACCTGCTTAAGCGCGGCATCGGTCAGGTTGATGCGTTTCTTGGGGATACGATCACGCTTCAACAGCTTCGGCCACAGGTGATGCTTGGCAATCGCCACCTTCTCTTCGGCGATGTACCCCGAAAGCCGGATCTGCTCCATGCGATCGAGAAGCGGCCCCGGAATGGTGTCGAGCTGGTTGGCAGTACAGACGAACAGCACCTTGGACAGATCCAGGCGCACATCGAGGTAGTGATCGAGGAAATCGACGTTCTGCTCGGGATCGAGCACCTCCAGCAGCGCCGAGGCCGGGTCTCCCTGGAACGACTGTCCCATCTTGTCGATCTCGTCGAGCATGATCACCGGATTCTCGACCTCCACCTCCTTGAGCGCCTGCACCAGCTTGCCCGGCATCGCGCCGATGTAGGTACGGCGATGGCCCTTGATCTCCGCCTCGTCGCGCATGCCGCCCACCGAGAAGCGATAGAACTTGCGCCCCAGGGCATCGGCGATGGAGCGGCCGACGGAGGTCTTGCCCACCCCGGGCGGGCCGACCAGCAGCACGATGGAACCGCCCACATCGCCCTTGAACGAACCCTCCGCCAGAAACTCGATGATGCGTTCCTTGACGTCGTTCAACCCGTCATGATCGCGATCGAGCACGCCGCGGGCCCGCTTGAGATCGAGCTGGTCCTCCGAGGTGATGCCCCAGGGCAGCGACGTCAGCCAGTCGAGATAGTTGCGGGTGGTGCCGTATTCCGGGGAACCGGTCTCCAGCACCGACAGTTTGTTCAACTCGTCGTCGATGCGCTCCTGCACCCGCTCCGGCACCCGCAGCGCCTCGAGACGGTCGCGGAAGGTATCGACATCGCTCTCGCGATCGTCCTTGGAGATACCGAGCTCTTTCTGGATGACCTTGAGCTGCTCGCGAAGAAAGAATTCGCGCTGTCGCTCCTGCATCTGCGAGTTGACCTGCTCGCTGATCTGGTTCTGTAACTGGGCGACCTCGATCTCCTTGCGCAACAGCGGCAGTACCTTCTGCATCCGATCCATGATCGGCAGGGTCTCGAGGACGTTCTGCAGTTCCTTGCCCTTGGCGGAGGTGATGGCTGCGGCGAAATCGGTCAACGGACCCGGTTCGTGCGGGCTGAAGCGGTTGAGATAGCTCTTCAACTCCTCGCCATAGAGCGGGTTGATCGGCAGCAGTTCCTTGATACCGTTGATCAACGACATCGCGTAGGCGCGCGCCTCCTCCGCCTCGGCATCGACCGGCTCGCGGGGATAGGAGACCTCCACCAGGTAGGGCGGTGTCTTCGACAGCCAGCGGTGAATGCGAAAGCGCCGCATCCCCTGAGCGATGAACTGGATCTGCTGTTCCTCGGTCTGGTTGCGATGAACTTTCACCGCCGTGCCGATCTCCGGGAAGCTGCCGGGATTCAATTCCTCCATGCCCACATCGCCCACGAACGCCACGCCCACCATGTGATGGGGGGTATTGGCGACGCGCTTCATCGTCTCCTCCCAGCGCTGGCGCTGGATGATCAGCGGCTGCACCTGGGCGGGGAAGAAAGGACGGTTATGGATGGGAAGGAGATAGATCCGTTCCGGCAGATAATCACCGGAAGGGACGACGGCACCGGCGGCTTGCTGCGACTTGGGGTCGCCTCCGACGGCGTCCTGGCTGGCTTCGAAGTAGTCCGTGGCGTCGCGGTCGTGTTCGCTCATCATTCACCCTGAGTTCGAGGCCAAAGCTGGCCGAATGACCAAGGGATGTGGGCACCGGGGCGGGAGTTCAAGTCGGCGACCGGAGATCAGCGCGGAAATCGTCGGGCCGCGCCCGAAAGCGCGGCCCCGTCAGGCATCTGGACGATATCAGTTCGAGTCGTTCGCCGGCGGCAACAGCGGTATCCGCTGACCATCGACATCGAGGAAGCCATCCGCCAGTTCGACCTGTAGCGGATCGCTGCCCAGTGGCAGGCCGAGCGTCATCAGCAGCATGGCCGGCGCGCCCTCGAGGGTGAGGCTGCCCTGCAGGCGGCGGAGGAGCCCGCGTTCCAGCGCCTCGTCGCTCATCATCTCGGGATCCCACTCTTCGATGCCGGCGCCATCGACACTGAGTTCGCCCTCGCCGCGCATCTTCATGCCCAGCATCGTGCTGTCGGCGCTCAGACTCTCCAGCGACAGGCGTGGCGATCCAGCGAGCAGCGCCTGGATCGAGGGCTGCAACGGCGCCAACGCGGACTCTAGCGCCTGGCCATCACCGGCGTCGGCGGCCGTCTGAATGTCCGTCAGATTCTCTTCCAGCACCTTCGCCAATGCCCGATAGGCGTCACCGTCGACCCGATCCAGCGCCAGCGTGAAGCCGCCATTGAAAACCGACTGATCCTGGATTCGAGTATCACCCAGGTCGGCCTTCATCTGCATCGTCAGCTGGTCGGCGTCGAGCGTCGCATTCACCGTGTAACCGATATCCCGGGTGATCACGCTGGGGCTGCCGCTGGGCGTGACCGTCGTAGTCGGGAACGTCAGCGCCATCTCCTGGCGGAAAGCCTGGTCATCACCCTCGAACGTTCCGGAAACCGTCGCCCCCTCGATCAGGACGTCGGTCTGATCGTCGGTCAGTCGCAGCCGCGGTGCCTCTCCCTTCAACGTGACGTGATCGCCGACCTGCTCGACGTCGAGCGTCGATTCGGCGGACTCCAGCTGCATGTCGCGAGCCGGTGTCACCTCCCCAGCGACCTCTCGTGCCGGCACGGTGACCGTCTGCGAGA
Source organism: Salinicola corii (assembly GCF_008298015.1). Taxonomy (GTDB): domain Bacteria; phylum Pseudomonadota; class Gammaproteobacteria; order Pseudomonadales; family Halomonadaceae; genus Salinicola; species Salinicola corii. The sequence continues at coordinate 153,910 of NZ_VTPX01000007.1, forward strand.
AACTCGGCAGGGTGAAGTGACCCTCCAGCTTCTGCTCGCGGGTCAGGAAGCGCCCGCTCCAGGTCATCGGCCCCTGGCTCTCGAGCACGTCACCGAACAGTGTCTGCCCCCCGCCGTCCCGCGACTGCGCTTCGCCATCGAGCGTCGTCTCGAGCAGGCCATGATTCGCCCGATACGAGACGTCGACCGCGACGGAATCAGCGCCCGCCACATAACGCGCCTCGATGCGGCCGGAGGAGTGAAACCAGCCACTGTCGACATCCTCGCGTGAGACCTCCCAGTCGGGGCGCGCGTCGAGCCGCGCGACCAGCTTGTCCATCTCGGTCTCGAAGCGCTGGCTAGAATAGGCCTGAGCCCCCAGGTAGCCGCCGCCGGCCAACACGATCACGACCGCGCCTGCGATCATCCATTTACGCATATGTTGCTCCTGACACAGACATTGAGGAGGCCGACGTCGGCGCGGTCACCTTGTCCCTCTTCGGCTCGGCCGGCATCGGATGTCGCCTTGTTTTTCGTTGCCCATGGTTCAATGCAGCCAGAACCAGAGATGCATCGTGCTCCAGGCATACACGCCGGCAAGGATGTCGTCGAACATGATGCCGATCCCTCCGGCGACCCGACGGTCCACCCAGCGAATCGGCCAGGGCTTGAGAATATCGAAGATCCGGAATACCACGAATCCCCACAGCGCGGCCTCCCAGGAAAACGGTACCGCCGCCATCGTGAGCCAGTAGCCCACGAACTCGTCCCAGACGATACCCGAATGATCATGAACCCCGAGATCGCGGGACGTTGTCTCGCAGAGCCAGATCCCGACCAGCGTGGCCACGCCCATCAGCCCCATGTAGATCGCCAGCGGTAGTCCAGACAGCAACCAGTAGAAAGGTATCGCCGCCAACGTACCGAAAGTCCCCGGTGCGAACGGTACGGCGCCACTGCCCAACCCGAAGGCCAGGAAATGCGTCGGTCGACGCCATACACTCGCGGGCGCCCGGTTCATGAGAGGACCTCCGGAAAATGATCCCAGCCGCTGCTTTCGAGGTGGCGGAGAGGCACGCCCTCGACACCCTCGCCTGCGATGATCCGGCCGATGGGCGTCAACGGCAGGTGGAGCGGCGCCAGGCGGCGTTGCGCCTCGGCGAGATCAGCGGCAGCCATCGTTACCAGCAGCTCGTAATCGTCCCCGCCATTGAGCACTCGCTCCCATACCTCGTCCAGCTCAAGAGTCGCGCGCAGCGGTGTCGCCAATGGCAGCGACTCGAGGTCGAGCCTGGCGCCTACCCTCGAGGCCGACAGAACATGCTGGAGATCCGCCAGCAGGCCATCGGAGATATCGATCGCGCTGGTGGCTACACCTCTCAGCGCCTCCCCCGCCGACAGGCGAGGCTCGGGGCGCAGATACGCCTCGAGCAGAGGATGCCCCGGGTCGCGTTCACCCTGCTGCCAACGGGCAAGTCCGGCGGCCGCGCGCCCCGGGTAGCCGGTCACCGCGATCAGATCGCCTTCCCGGGCACCGCTACGCCGCAGCGCCAGCCCGGCCGGTAGTTCGCCATGGACCGTCACACCGATCGTCAGCGTACCTCGAGTGACATCGCCGCCGACCAGTTCGCAACCGCTGCGTTCGGCCAACCCACGGAATCCTTCGGCGAAGGCCTCGAGCCACACCGGATCGGCGGCGGGCAGCGTCAGCGCCATGCAGCACCAGCGGGCTTTCGCGCCCATCGCGGCGAGATCGCTCAAGGCAACGGCCAGGGCGCGATGGCCAATGGCAGCAGGCGGTGCATCATGCGGGAAATGGACGTCGGCCACCGAGGTGTCGACGCTGACCGCCAACTGCTGACCCGGGGAGGGTGCCAGCACAGCGCAGTCGTCGCCGTTGCCGACGATGACGTCGCTACGCCCGGCTGTCGCAGGTCGCGACAGGTAGCGAGCGATCAGGTCGAATTCGCTCAAGGAGGTACGACTCATGTCAACGACGGCGTGCAGCGACCTCGGCGCCCCGCAGCCGCGAGGCGAGCTTGTCGAGTATGCCGTTGACGTATTTGTGGCCATCGGTGGCGCCAAATATCTTGGCCAGTTCCACCCCTTCGTTGATCACGGCCCGGTAGGGAACCTCGGGACGGCGGGATAGCTCGTAGGTGCCGAGGCGTAGAATGGCCAGCTCGATGCGGTCCAGATCCTCCAGACGCCGATCGAGCAGCGGCGCGATCGCCGCGTCGAGCTCCGCGCGGTTGTTGGCCGTGTTGTTAAGCAGGTCATGGAAGAGCGCCTTGTCGGCAATCTCCATTACCTTGTGCCAGTTCTCGTGATCCTCGAGATCCTCGTCGGCGATCTGGGAACGGAACTCGGCTTCAACAGCCGTGATCGACTTCCCGGTCATCTGCCACTGATAGAGCCCCTGGACGGCAAGCTCCCGGGCTGCACGGCGGGCCTCCTGGGCCGGCGTCGACTGACGTAACGGTGAACTCATGCCTCGCCTCCCAGTCGCTTGAACAGCGATACCATTTCCATCGCCGCCATGGCCGCCTCGGTGCCTTTGTTGCCGGCCTTGGTGCCAGCACGCTCGACGGCCTGGTCGATCGAGTTGACCGTCAGCACACCATTGGCGATGGGCGTCGCAAACTCCAGTTGCAGGCTGCTCAACGACGAGTTGCAGTTGCCCGCAACATACTCGAAGTGCGGCGTGCCGCCACGGATTACCGCGCCCAGCGCAACGACGGCGTCGGGTCGGGAAACCTGCAGCACGCGCTTGACCGCCAACGGCAGCTCCCAGGCGCCGGGGACGTGAATCAGCTCGATGTTCTCTTCACTGACGCCGTGCCGCATCAGGCTGTCGACGACGCCTTCGACGAGGCTGTCGACGACATGGTGATTGAAGCGGCCCACGACGATGGCGTAACGGCCATCGACATCGGTGAACTGACCTTCCAGTTGCGCGATCGGTTGCATTGTCGGGTTCCGGATACACTGCGTCAGGCTCGTCAGTCACTCGAACCTGAACGCGATAAAACAGACTGATTGGCCGGCGCCAGAACCTAGCGCTCGGCGCGCGAAGCCGGCCATCTTATCATGGCCGCGCGGCCATACCATGCTCACACGAGCTGTGACTCGAATCTCGTTCAGGCGTCACCGCTGACCAGTTCGACCACCTCGAGATCGAAACCGGAGAGCGCCGAGAAACGCCACGGCGAGCTCAACAGTCGCATCTTCCCGACACCGAGCTGACGCAGAATCTGCGCCCCGGTGCCGATGGAGAGGAAATTTCCCGCTCCATCGGTGGCACTATTACGCGGCGACGCCCCCCGCCCCAGCACCTCGTCGAGCTGCTGCTTGAAGTCGCCTTGCGGGCGTGCATCATCCAGCAGCACGAAAACGCCAGACTCCGCCCGGCCGATCTCGGCCAGTGCCGTGTGAGCGGTCCAGTGGCTATCCGCCCGGCACAGGGCCAACAGATCGCGAAGGGTATCGCCGCCATGCACCCGCACCGTCGTCGGCGTGTGACGGGATGGATGCCCCTTGACCAGCGCCAGGTGATGTCTGTCCTGAACATTGTCGTGGAAGACATGCATCGTCATGTCGCCGAAGGCCGTTCGAACCGGCATCTGCTCGATGGCGTCGACGGTACGCTCATTGAGCATGCGGTAGTGGATCAGGTCGGCAATGGTACCGATCTTGATGCCGTGTTCCGCCGCGAACCGCTCCAGCTCCGGCCGCCGCGCCATGGTGCCGTCGTCGTTCATGATCTCGCAGATCACGCCCGTCGCCTCGAAACCGGCCATGGCGGCCAAGTCACAGGCCGCTTCGGTGTGACCGGCACGGCGGAGCACGCCCCCCGGCTCCGCCATCAGCGGGAAGATATGCCCCGGTTGCACGATGTCTTCAGGCTTGGCGCCGCGGGCCGCCGCCGCCCGGACCGTCAGGGCGCGGTCGGCCGCCGAGATGCCGGTGGAGACACCCCTGGCGGCCTCGATGGAGACGGTGAACTTGGTGCCGTAGCCGGAGCCGTTGTCGCTAACCATCAGCGGCAGCTTCAACTGCTGGCAGCGCGATCTCGACATCGGCTGGCAGATCAGTCCGCGAGCGTGGCGGGCCATGAAGTTGATGTGGCTGGCCTCGACACACTCGGCCGCCATGATGATGTCGCCCTCGTTCTCGCGATCCTCGTCATCCATCAGGATGACCATCCTGCCCTGCCGGATCTCTTCCAGCAGGACATCGATGCCGGCCAACTGATTCGATTGCGCTGTCGTCATTGATGACTCGTCCAATGAAACCGCCGTCTACTGAAACTACCAGGGGTCGATGCGGCACAGCCTACCTGTCGCGGGACGCGGACGCTACTGTCGGGTGGCGGCGACGCGGCGCGCTATCGGTGACGCCGCCACTCCGCCGGAGTCAGCCATCCCTGAGCGGGCGGGCCGAGATACGCCAGTCGTCACCCAGCGCCCGGATATCGTCGATCTTCAACCGCCGCTGCTGGCTCATCGTCGCCAGCCCCGGCAACGCAAACAGCGGACGCGCCTCGCTGCCCAGCAACGTGGCCGCCATGAACAGTTCGAGACGGTCGACACAGTCGGCCTCGAGCAGCGCGCCGGCCAGCGTGGCACCGGTCTCGACCAGCACCTCGTTGCAAGCTTCCCGGGTGGCGAGATGGCGCAGCAGGGCCGTGAACTCCACGCGCCCCTCGGCATTGGCCGGCATCACCACCACCTCGGCGCCAGCGGCCTCGAGCCTGCGACGCCGCTCGCTCATCTCCGACTGGATCGTGAATACCAGCGTACGCCCCGGTTCGCTCAGGCACGCCGCCGCCAGCGGCATGCGTAGCTGACTGTCGAGGATCACTCTGAGAGGCTGACGCCGGGCGATCGCTTCGGCATCATCGAGCCCCAGTTGATCGGCGCGCACCGTCAGCCGGGAGTCGTCGAGGATGATCGACTCGACGCCCGCCAGAACCGCGCTGGACTCGGCCCGCAGCCGCTGGACCTGCCGCCGCGCGGCCGGGCCGGTGATCCACTGGGACTCCCCATCCGCCATCGCGGTACGGCCGTCCAGGCTCATCGCCATCTTCAGCGTGACTCTCGGCAACCCTTCGCGCATGCGGCGGATGAAACCGGGATTGAGCCGACTGGCGGCCTCTTCCCGCAGCCCCACGGCGACGTCGACGCCGGCATCGCGCAGCATCGCGAATCCCCGGCCCGATACCTGCGGGTTGGGATCCTCCATCGCCGCGACGACCCGGGTCACGCCCGCCTCGATCAAGGCCAGGCTGCAAGGCCCGGTACGCCCGGTGTGCGAGCAGGGCTCGAGCGTGACGTAGGCGGTCGCTCCCCGGGCCGCCTCGCCGGCCATCCGCAGCGCGTTGATCTCGGCGTGGGGCTCGCCGGCCCGCACGTGAAAGCCTTCCCCGACGATCCGGCCATCCCTGACCAGCACGCAGCCGACCCGAGGATTGGGATCACAGCTGTAGCGGCCCTGCCAGGCAAGTTGGATCGCCCGGTCCATGCAGGATTGCGGGGAAATGGATTCGAGGATCGATGAGGACATGAGGGCTCGCTCGATAGCAGGGAAAGCAAGGAGACGATAGTGACGGGACAGGCACCGACTCAGCGCTGGCCGCCCTCATCACCCGATGGGAGATTCGGCTCCTGGGACAGCCGGTCGATCTCGGCACGAAATTCGTCGAGATCCTGGAAACGGCGATAGACGGAGGCAAAGCGAATATAGGCCACGTGATCGAGACGTTGCAGGGTCTCCATCACTTCTTCGCCCACTTCGCGCGCTTCCACTTCGCGATCGCCTCTGGCTCGCAGCCGCTGGCGGATCCGTTCGACCGCCGCCTCGAACGACTCCACGCTGACAGGACGCTTCTCTAGCGCACGCGCCATGCCCGCGCGCATCTTCTGCTCGTCGAAACTCTCGCGGGAGCCATCGGACTTGACCACCCGGGGCATCACCAGTTCGGCGGTTTCATAGGTCGTGAAGCGCTCTCCACACTCGGCGCATTGACGACGACGACGCACCTGATCCCCCTCGGCCACCAGGCGGGAGTCGGTCACCTTGGTATCGTGCGTACCACAGAACGGGCAATGCATCGTCGGGGTCTACCTGTCAGCGTGGGCGATGAGCGCGATCGCCGCTCTTGTTGATGAATGCGGTAACGGTGCCGTATGAGAGAAAGAGTGTACCGGTTTGGGCAACATAGCGGAAATACGCGGAAAAACCTTGGCGATTTTGATGTTGGCCCATCTTCTGCAAGGATGTTGTGACAATCCTTGACAACGAAGCCTCGAACCACCGGCCACAGTACGTCAACCGCCGACACCAGGAATCGCCCATGCCCAGTCGTGCCGCGAATTATCCCGCGCTTTCCGAGGAGGCCTTCATGGCACGCGCCAGCGCGCGCCTGGAGGAGGTATATGGACCCCGCCGTGACGAGATCATGCGGCGTTTGATGACGTTGCTGATGCACCAACGCAGTGCACTGGACACGTTGCCGCGCCCCACCTGGAGTGAGCGCGACCAGATTTTGATCACGTACGGCGACACCATCATCGATGGAGAACGTCCGCCATTGGAAGTGCTCGACGACTTTCTCGCCACGCGCCTCAACGGGACGTTCAGCGGCCTGCATATCCTGCCCTTCTTCCCCTGGAGCAGCGACGACGGCTTTTCGGTGATCCACTATCGCGAGGTGAATCCCAAGCTCGGGGACTGGCGGGATATCCGTCGGCTCGCCTCGCGGGTGGACTTGATGGTCGATCTGGTCATCAATCATGTCTCGCGTGATTCGCTGTGGTTCATCGACTATCTCTCGGGCACGCAGCCGGGGCGCGATTACTTCATCGAGATGGACCCGGAAACGGACCTCTCCATGGTTACGCGGCCGCGCAATTCGCCGCTCCTGGTGCCGGTATCGACGCGTCGCGGCACGCGCCACCTGTGGGCGACCTTCTCCGAAGACCAGATCGATCTCAATTTCGCCAATCCGGACGTCCTGCTCGAATTCATCGGCATCCTGCTCTTCTACGTCCAGCAGGGCGCCCGAATCATCCGTCTCGACGCCATCACCTATCTGTGGAAGGAAGTCGGCACCACCTGCGTCCACCTGCCTCAGACCCATGCCATCGTGCGCCTGCTGCGGGCGATTCTGGATTTCATGGCACCGGGGACACTACTGATCACCGAGACCAACGTGCCACATCACGAGAACATGAGCTACTTTGGTCTCGAAAGACAGGGGCTGGAAGGACAGAGCCTGGAAAGACAGGGCAAGAGCGACGGCGAAGCGTCGCAATCGATGCCCGACGAAGCCCACATGATCTACCAGTTCACGCTACCGCCTCTGCTGGTGCACACGCTAACCAGCGGAGACGCCACCACGCTGGCCGACTGGGCGCGCAGCCTGCCGGCGCTGCCACCGGGCTGTACCTACTTCAACTTCACCGCCAGCCACGACGGTATCGGCGTGAGAGCCCTCGAAGGCCTGCTGCCACCGCACGACCTCGAGATTCTGCTCGAGCTCATGCATCGCTTCGGCGGCTACGTCAGCATGAAGACCGACGCCGACGGCAGCGACTCGCCCTACGAGATCAACATCACCTACTATGACGCGATGAAGGGGACACGTCGCGGTGCCGATGCGTGGCAGGTCGAGCGCTTCCTGTGCAGCCAGAATCTGATGCTAGCGCTGCAGGGCATCCCCGGCGTCTACTTCCACACCCTGACCGCCACGCTCAACGACCATGGCGGCGTCGAACGCAGCGGTCACCTTCGCTCGATCAATCGGCGGCGCTGGCCCAAGGAGGAGTTGGACGAACTCATCGACAGCCGCAGTACGCCGACCCGTGAGGCGTTCACCTCGCTGAAGCGACGACTCAATATCCGCGCCAACGAGCCCTGCTTTCATCCCGAAGCCGCTCAGCGAGTGCTGGATACGCCGCCCGGCATCTTCGCCGTCGAGCGCGGGCCGCTCGCCAATGGGCGCCGCCTGTTGGCGATCTACAACATCAGCGACACGCGCCAACCGCTGGAGATCGACGAACTGAATGGCGGCGAATGGTACGACGTGCTCAAGGATGGCAAGCGCTGGAGCCCGCATCCCGACGAACGCGACATCCTCCGGCCCTACCGCAGCCTGTGGCTGGTCCAGCCCTGAGATATTCGAGCGATGGGCCGAGAGGGTCGAAGCAATGCTCTCCGCCCGCGGGCCGACTTTCGGCAAGCGCACGGATCACACCTACACCTCCCCGGAATTATCCAGCTCCACCGCTTCGAACAGGCGGTCCTGAAGGTCGGGAATCGCCGCCTGGACCCGATTCCAACTGGGGATGAAAGGCTTGTCCCGCGGGGATTCGAAGAAGGCGGCGCCGGCCTGCATGATGTTGTCGGCGAACAGTTCCACGGCGGCCTCTTCACTGTGACGGTCCAACTTGAGCCCGTTCATGGCGGCATCGTGGTCGTAGGCCTCGATCAGATCCAGCGCCACGCGATAGTAGGTGGCCTTGACGGTGCGGAAGCTCTCGACGCTCATCTCCACACCGAGCGTCGCCAACTTGCGATACATCGCCTTGGCAATGTCCATACTCATCCGGTTGAGTCCCCCGCTGGGATCCTCCTCGGATACCGGCTGATGCTTGTGGTCGTAGGCGTCGGCGATATCCACCTGGCACAGGCGCTTGGTCGAGAAGTTCCGATGAACTTCGGAGAGCACGCCGATCTCCAGCCCCCAGTCGCTGGGAATGCGAATGCCGTCGAGCACATCGGCGCGCATGGAAAATTCGCCGGAAAGCGGATAGCGATAGCTGTCGAGATAATCGAGGTAGGGCAACGGCCCATAGATCATCTTGAAAGCCCGAATCAGCGGCGTGACCATCAACCGCGCCACCCGGCCGTTGAGCTTGCCGGAGGCGATTCGGGAGTAGTAGCCCTTGCAGAACTCGTAGTGGAAGCGTGGGTTGGCAACTGGATAAATCAATCGCGCCAGCAGGCCGCGGTCGTAGGTCACGATATCGCAGTCGTGCAGCGCGATCGCCTCGGCCTTGCCGGATGCGCGAACATAACCGGAGCAGTACCAGACGTTGCAGCCCTTGCCCGGCTCCAGGGGCGCCAGATTCTCCTGCGCCAGCTCCTGCTGGAGAGCCTGGAGTCGCGGGCCGTCGTTCCACAGGATGCGGTGGTGCTGAGGCAAGCGAGAGAAGAATTCCCGCGCCTTGAGAAACTGCTCACGATCGGCCCGGTCGAGGCCGATGACGATTTCGCTGAGATAAGGCACCTTGCACAGTTCATCGACGATGTGCGAGAGCGCGGGTCCCTCCAGCTCCGAGTAGAGCGATGGCAGAATCAACCCCATCGGCCGGCTGCGCGAGAACTGCTTGAGATCGTTCTCCAGGGCTTCCACCGAGCGCCGAGTCAGGTTGTGGAAATTGGTAATGATACCGTTCTGATAAAAATCACTCATGAAGCGCCCTCTTCGTATTGTCGTTTTGGCGTCGATCCGTGACGCCTGTCATCAGGTCGATATCTTCGGCTACCGCTGCTCGTCATTTTCCCACCCCGGCTCCTGGGTCAGCCAATGCGCGACGCCCTCCGACCAACCGGCAGGCCCTCGCGCTCGCGTTCGATAGACCCGGGCATTTTCCAGTGTCATCGCCTGGCCGTGACTGGCGGCAATGATCACGGCCATGTCCGTCGTCGACAGCAGTGCCAGATCGTTGGGTCCATCGCCAAGGCCCAGCGTCCTCGGCCGGTAGCCACGCAAGGACTCGAATCGTGCCACCAGCCATTCGGCGGCCTGCCCCTTGTCGACCGCGCCCATGACATGCCAGAAACGGCCGCCCCGGGTCAGGCGGAGACCATCGACGCGCAGCGTCTCATGCAGAGCTTGCAGTTTGGTGTCGTTGTCTTCCCAGACCAGCGGTTCGCTCCCTTCACGGATCATCGCCTGTTCGGCACCGGCGGCGCTGAGCCCGGTCAGTTCCCGAACCTCGGCCAGATCCATTTCCCCCATCCGGCGGAAGCGCAGGCCATGGCGCTCGCGTACCACGTCCAGACGTCGCCGGATGAAATCGACATCCATGCTCGGCGTCTTGACCACTAGGCCATCCGGCGATGCCGGGTCACGATCCAGTCGCGCGTGCTGCCAGGAAGGCGGCAAGCCGATCACGGCGCCGTTCTCGGCGATGAAGGGTGTCTGCTCCAGCCCCAGCTCATGACGGAGCGCCAGCAGTTCGGCACGGGTCTTGCTGGTGGTGGGAATGACCGGGATCGCCCGCTGTTCGAGACGATGCAGCCAGGTCGAGGCTGGCTGCCAATCGTAGGTATCGTGGTCCAGCAACGATCCATCGAGATCGGTGAACACCAGCAACGGTGGTTGGTTCAAGGTCGGCTGTGTCATGGCTTCACCCGCATCGCATCACCTCGTCATGTCATACGCGATCGGCTGCGTGTCGGCAGTCGTATAGGTGAAGGTAGCACGTATCATGCCAAACACGACGGCCCGCGCCTTGGGTACGGGTCGCGGGCCGTCGGCGGCGATGTCGAACCCTCGGTGCGCGTGCCTCTGCACCACTTTGGTGCATTAATGGTTCAATGGGCGGGGCGAGGTCAGTATCGGACGTGTCTTGCCGCGATCGCGATGACGCCGGCCAGTGTCGCGCGATCGCTGTCGATCGCCTCGACCTCGATCCCGGAAGCTTCCAGCGCGATGGTATAACTCTGCCGTAGCGAATCGGCGCCGACGAGGTACACCTTGTCGAGCTCGGGGCGAGCCGCTGTCATGGCCCTCACCTCCTCCCCGATCAACGCGCCGGAGAGAAAGCTGCCGATTTGCGGCGATTCGAGCCCCGCGTAGAGATGGCGACTGCGGGCCTCGAACAGGGCATGCATCACCCCCCCGGGGCAGCCGGCCCGGGAGACGCCGAGTCGAAACGCCCCCTCGTCGAACGGCGCATCCTCGCGAGCCGGCTCTCCCGGCAGGGTGTGGAAACGCACCGCGTGGTAGAGTTCGCCGGTCATCATGGTGTTGAACGCCGTCATGCGGCCGGCATCGAGTCGCGCCCACTTGCTGTGCGTCCCCGGTAGACAGCAGTCGCCACCCTCCACGCCCGCAAGCGCCAGTGCACCGAAGGCCTGAACCTCTTCCCCGCGCATCACGTCGACATGCTCGGGGGTCACCTGCTTGACTCCCGGCACGATCCAGACGTCGTCGAGCCCCGGCGCCGCGACCACGTTCTGCGCCAGATCGGCGGCGGTGACCGGCAGTTCCAGTTGCGGCGCCTCGTGCCATCCCCGCGCGGAGCCGACCATGCCGGCCAGATAGACCGGGACTTTTTCAGCGCCCGAAGCCGCGCCGCCGCCCTCCCGCCAGTCGTCGGTCTGCGACGCGCAGTAGTGGGGAAATTCGCTCTGGCTCAGCGCGCGCAGGCCGGAGGCCGAACGCCGGCTGTCCAGCACCTCGCCGCTGGCCGTGTCGACCAGGAAGGCACGGAAGTTGCTGGTCCCCCAGTCGATGACGATCAGACGCGCCGGTGCATCGCCACTCATGCATCCGCCTCGCGTTCCTGCTGCTCGGCATAGTGGGCGACCTCGCTCAGCCGCTGCCACTCCTTGACCAGTTCGGCCGCGACCCGTCCGACGTCTTCGGCACTGCGTCCCGGCTTGTAGAGATTGCTGCCGAAGCCGAAGCCTGCCACGCCATGGGCATGCCATTCGCTCATGTTGCTCTGATCGATGCCGCCGACCGCCAGCACCGGCAGACCCTTGGGCAGGATCGCGTTGATATCCTTGAAGTAGCCCGTGCCCAGGCGTGCCGCCGGGAACAGCTTGAGCACCGACGCGCCCGCCTTGGCCGCGGCCAGCGCCTCGCTGGGCGTCATGCAGCCGATCATCGGTGCCAGACCGTGCTCGACCCCGGCCCGAATCACTTCCGGATCGGTGTTGGGCGTGATCAGCAGCGGCGCATCGAGATCGGCCAGACGCTTGGCATGCTCGGGGTCGAGTACCGTACCGGCGCCGATCACGACATCGTCCGGGCAGCGCTTGGCGATCGCGGCGATGCTGTCCCAGGCCCGCGGGGAGTTGAGCGGAATCTCGATCAGCTTGAAACCTGCCGCCACCAGCGCGTCGAACACCCCATCGATCTCTCCCGGGGTGATACCGCGCAGGATCGCCACCAGGGGGCGCTCGCGCAGCGCCGTTTCCAATGCGAACTTGCGTGTTTCATTCATTTCTCTCTCCTCGTTTCGGCCAGTCTAGGGCCGCGCGTTGGAGCGCAGCCAGCAGAGCACCAGCATGGAGCGCTCGAGAGCCAGCCGGGCCACACTTTCCTGGATGCTCTGCGTCGGCGAGCAAAGACGGCTGAGCGCCAAGTACGGTGCGCTCGAGAGCCAGCCGAGCGAGCTGAAGCGCAAGGCGCCCGGCGCACAGAACCCGGAGCATATGGGGTATATGTGAGGAGTTCGCGCACCGGGCAACACGGCGATTCACTCGCGCAGGCGGCTATCGAGTGTGCCGTTACCACTCCGCGATGGAACCATCCTCATGTGTCCAGACGGGGTTGCGCCAACGATGCCCGACCTTGGCACGCTCCTCGACGAACGCTTCGTCGATCTCGACGCCCAACCCGGGTCCCTGTGGAATCGCACAGTAGCCGTCCTCGATCGCCAGCGCGTTCTTGTCCACCAGGTAATCGAGCACGTCGTTGTCCCGATTGTAGTGGATGCCCATGCTCTGCTCCTGGATGAAGGCGTTGTGGTTGACCGCATCCACGTGCAGGGAAGCGGCCAACGTCAGCGGTCCCAGCGGACAGTGCGGAGCCAGCGCCACATCGAAGCAGGATGCCAGCGTGGCGATCTTCATGCCCTCGCTGATGCCGCCGCAATGGGAAAGATCGGGCTGGACGATATCGACCATGCCTTCGACCAGCAGGTCGCGGAACTGATAACGCGTGTGCAGCCGCTCGCCGGTGGCGATGGGATAGCCGAGGCCCCCGGCGATGTGCTTGAGGCTCGGCAGGTGTTCCGGCAGCACCGGCTCTTCGACGAACATCGGGTGATACGGCTCCAGCTCCCGCAGCAGCGCCTTGGCCATGGGGCGATGGACGCGACCGTGGAAATCGATACCGATGCCGACATCCGGCCCCACCGCATCGCGGGCCTCGGCGACACGGGCCACCGCCTCGTCCACCTTGGCGTGAGAGTCGACGATCGCCATTTCGGCTGTACCGTTCATCTTGAATGCGGTAAAGCCCTTGTCGACCAGCGCCTTGGCGCCCGCGCCCACGTCGCTGGGCTTGTCGCCGCCGGTCCAGGCGTACATCCGCATCCTGTCGCGACAGGCACCCCCCAGCAGCTGGTGCACCGGCACGCCGAGATCGCGCCCCTTCAGATCCCACAGCGCCTGGTCGATACCGGCGATGGCACTCATCAGAATCGGACCGCCCCGGTAGAATCCCGCGCGATACATGATGTTCCACAAGTGTTCTATGCGGCGCGGATCCTGACCGACCAGATAGTCGGAAAGTTCATGCACGGCGGCCTCGACCGTGGCGGCGCGTCCCTCCACCACCGGCTCCCCCCAGCCATAGCAACCCTCGTCGGTCTCGATCTTGAGAAACAACCAGCGCGGCGGCACCTGCCAGGTCTTCAAGCGGGTAATCTTCATGGTTCACCTGTTCTCTTCAAAGCAGTTCGTTCGATTCGGACCGGCTGACGCGAAAGCGCCGACGCGGCCCCACTGGCAGGCCTGGAGCGCCATCACGGCACCCCGATCGAAGGCGGCATCACGATCGACGGCGGATTCTCGACCAGATCCTCCATGCCGAGGTCACGGCCGGTGCGCTTGAGCACCGATAGCGCCGCCTTGGCGGCTTCCTGCGGCTGGCGCAGGCGGATCGCCTCCATCACCCGTCGATGACGCGCCATGCTGTCATCGAGATCCTTGGCACTATGCAGCGTGGCGCTCTGGTTGGAGCGCTCGACGATCAGCGCGATGGCCGGTTTGAGCACATGACTGATCTGCGCCCAGATCAGGTTGTGGGAAGCGGCGAAGATCGCCTCGTGGAACGCCACGTCGTAAGCGTTGTAGCTCTGTCCCTGCCAGTGCAGATCCGTACGCTCGAGCGTACGGATCATGCCTTCGTAGGCGGTTTCGATGGCCAGCAGGTCCGAGGCGGTGGCGTGGGTGGCAGCCAGAGCGGCAACGAACGGCTCCGCGGCCACGCGAAAGGCGAAGACTTCCCGCTGGAGATGCGGGTTGGGCTGGGCGTAGCGCGCCATCCAGACGCTGACCTGGGGATCGAGAAGATGCCAGGAGGCCAGCTCGCAGACCCGCGTCCCCTGCCCGGAAATACGCACCAGCAGCCCCGCGTTGACCAGCTTCTGCAGGGCGCTGCGGACGGTACTGCGACTGACGCCGAAGCGCTCGCAGAGATCGACCTCCCGCGGAATCATGGCACCGATCGCATAGCGGCCGCTGAAAACGGCCTCGGCCAGCGCTTCGGCGATATCGGGCCTCGGGAGGTTGGGGGGATCTGTCGCTGGAGGATCTGCTGCCATCGCGATGTTCAACTCACAGCCATCTATGTCCGACATAGCTTCCAGCAAGTTGACCTGCCTGGCTGTTAGACCATGGTCATAGACAAGACCAAAGTCGTAGGAAAATACACCCTGAATCCGAATTCGACCTGCACCGCGACGGTATCTCCTTGTCTCATCTTTCGCCCCCGCCTTCCACCGCCACGGGCAAGCCCCTTGCTCTCCGCGACGCCGTCGGGAGGCCAGAACGACGATGCCCCTCCAAGGAGGGGCATCGTGAGCGGCAAGCCGGGTCCGATCAGCGGTAGACCGGCAGGCGGGAGCAGACGGCCTCGACCCTGGCCTTGACCTCGCCCTCGACCTGGCTGGAGTCGCCCTGCTGCATGGCGTCGAGAATATCGCAGATCCAGCCGGCCAGATCGCGACACTCGGCCTCGCCGAAGCCGCGCGTGGTCACCGCCGGGGTGCCGATGCGCAGACCGGATGTCACGAACGGGCTCTGCGGGTCGTTCGGCACCGCATTCTTGTTGACGGTGATATGGGCACGGCCCAGCGCCGCGTCGGCATCCTTGCCGGTCAGCCCCTGCTTGACCAGCGACAGCAGGAACAGATGGTCTTCGGTGCCACCGGAAACGACTTCGTAGCCACGCTCGATGAAGACACCGGCCATCGCCTGGGCGTTCTTGACCACTTGCTGCTGGTAGGTCTTGAACTCGGGGTCCATCGCCTCCTTGAAGCAGATCGCCTTGGCCGCGATCACGTGCATCAGCGGCCCGCCCTGCCCGCCGGGGAAGACGGCGGACTGCAGCTTTTTCTCGATCTCGGCATCGTTCTCGGCCGACAGGATCAGGCCCCCACGCGGGCCGCGCAGCGTCTTGTGCGTGGTGGTGGTGACCACGTGAGCGTGAGCCAGCGGGCTGGGATAGACGCCTGCCGCGACCAGGCCGGCGACGTGCGCCATGTCGACCAGCAGGTAGGCACCCACGCTGTCGGCGATCTCGCGGAACTTGGCCCAGTCGATGATCTGCGAGTAGGCGGAGAAACCGGCGATGATCATCTTCGGCTGATGTTCCTTGGCCAGCTTGGCAACTTCGTCGTAATCGATCCGGCCGCTCTCGTCGATGCCGTACTGGACCGCGTTGTAGTGCTTGCCCGAAAAGCTCGGCTTGGCGCCGTGGGTCAGGTGACCGCCGGCGTCCAGGCTCATGCCGAGGACGGTGTCGCCCGGCTTGACCAGCGCCTGGAAAACCGCACCGTTGGCTTGAGAGCCGGAGTGCGGCTGCACGTTGGCGTAGCTCGCGCCGAACAGCGCCTTGGCGTAGTCGATGGCCATCTGCTCGACCACGTCGACGTGCTCGCAACCACCGTAGTAGCGCTTGCCGGGATAGCCTTCCGCGTACTTGTTGGTCAGCTGCGTGCCCTGGGCCTGCATCACGCGCGGGCTGGCATAGTTTTCGGAAGCGATCAGTTCGATATGGGCTTCCTGGCGCGCGACTTCCTGCTGCATCGCGTTCCAAAGGGCATCATCGAATCCGGCAATCTGCATCTCTCGGGTGAACATCGACGGGAATCCTCGGCTCGGGGATGGTTCGACTACCAGCGGCGCCAGTCAGGCATCCGGCGGCTCGATCTCAAAAATCGTCAGCGCAGTTCGAAAAGGGGGCGAGCGAAACCCAGACGAGGCAAGAATCGGTGAGGAAGCGGAATTGACACGGGAGTCGAGGCGCATTCCGAGCCGATCTTCAACGCTGTATGGGCGGCGCAGGCTCTTTTCAGGTGCAGCGTGGGGCGCAATGATACCCCAGCGCTGACGGCCTTTCCTATGAAAGTCCGTCATGCGCTGAACCATAATTTCTCACGTTGGCTTTAGCCTGGTTAAAACATGCCCGGGGGCGTCATCCGCCGTCTCGCCCCCGCCAGATTCGCCCCCTGCGGTCGCGTCGTGATCCATCAGGTCTCTCCCAACAGCCGCAGGCTGGCCATCGGCGCCTGCCGTCGTGTCCCACGGGAAAGCAAAAAACCGATGCCGCCCACGACCCCGGCGCCCAGGATCGGCATGATCCCCCACATCAGCCAGTGCATTCTTGGCACCAGCCCCAGCCAGCCGTAGATACCCAGCGCCGCCATCTCCGCCAGCGCGGCCCCCAGCAGACCGCTGGCAAAGCCCAGCAGGGCGAACTCGGACCACTGCATGCGGGAAAGCGTCCGGTTACCGGCACCGAACACCCGCAGCAGGGCGCCTTCGTGGGCACGTGCCGGACGGCTGGCGGTCAGCGCCGCGTAGAGTACGCTGATGCCTGCCAGCAGCACGAAACCGAGCACGAACTCGATGGCCTGGGTCACCTGACCGAGGATGCCGCGAACCTGTTCCAGCAACGCCTCGACGTTGAGCACCGACACGCCAGGATATCGCTGCACCATCTCGCCCAGCAGTTCGTTGCCGTCGCCGGGGAGATGGAAGGACGTGATGTAGCTGTGACCGAAGCCATCCAGCGCCCCAGGGGGAAAGATGATGAAGAAATTGGGCTGAAAGCTCTCCCAATCCAGGTGGCGAAGGCTGGTGATTCGGCCCGTGATGCTGTCACTGCCGATGGTGAAGGTCATCTCGTCGCCCAGCGAGAGGCCGAGCCTTCCTGCCAGCTCCTCCTCGACCGAAATCGGCACGGCACCATCGCCTGATGCCGTCTCCGCCTCGAACCACTGCCCCTCGGTGATCCGGTTGCCTTCCGGCAGATCGATGCGCCAGGTCAGGTTGAGATCCCGCCGTAGCGCACCATCAGTCTGGTGCTCTTCCGGCACCCGTTGTTGCGGCGACTCGCCGTCGATGGCCGTCAGTCGCCCCCGCACCATGGGATAGAGGCCGCTGGTGGCGTCGGCAGCGCTGTCGATCAACGATTCGACGCCGTCACGCTCCTGGGGCTGAATGTTGATCGCGAAATAGTTGGGCGTATTCGCCGGCAGCTGCGCCTGCCAGGTCGTCAGCAGGTCGCCGCGCACCAGCGCAATGATCGCCATCGCCGCGAAGGTGACGGAAAAAGCGAGCAACTGCCCCAGGCTGGCCGTGCGTCGTCGCGCCAACTGACGCCCTCCCAACTGCCAGGCGCGAACCTTGCCCCCCTGGGGCAAGCGAGCCAGCACGACGAGCAGCAGGTGCAACATCGTCTGCCCCACCCCCCACAACACGACCAGCGCGACCAGACCGCCCAGCAGGATGCCCAGCGCCAGCACCGGGTCGCCAGAATAGAGCCACAGCAGGGCGCCGAACACGAGACTGGCGAACGCCACGACCATCCATCCGGCGGCCGGAATCGGATCGAGTTCGCGCCGCAGCACCTTGAGAGCGCTGACACGCTTTAGCCTCAGCAGCGTCGGCCCCGCGAAACCCACCAGCACCGCGAGCGCGGTCAGCACGCCCATCAGCCAGGGCATGCCGCCCGGCGGCGGCAATTCCAGCGGCAAGAAGCGGGTCAACAACGCCAGCAATACCGACTGCCCTGCCAGCCCCAGCAATGCGCCCACCACCGCCGCGACCAGGCCCAACCACGCCAGTTGCCAGGCGAAGAGTTGACCCAACTGACGTTGCGAGGCGCCGAAACAGCGCAGCAACGCCGCCGTGTCGAGATGGCGGTCGACATAGCGCCGCGTGGCCATGGCCACGGCGACACCGGCAAGCAGAACCGCGGCCAGCCCCGCCAGGCTCAGATATTTCTGCGCCCGCTCGAGCGACCGCCCCAGGCTCGGGCGATCCACCCGCACGTCGCGAATTTCGACCCCGGCATCACGCAGCGCATCGAGGCGTTGTTCCAGCCCGTCGACCGCCGCTGGCGGCCCAGCGGCCAACAGCTCGTATTCGATTCGCGAGCCGGGCCTGACCAGCTCCGTCGCCTCGAGATCCTGGATATTGAGCATGATGCGCGGCGTCAGCCCGGCGAAACCGGCCTGCTGATCGGGCTCACGGTCGATCAGGCCGGTGATGGTCAACGACAGCGCCCCGACCTGGATACGATCGCCGACGCCCGCGGCCAGCAGGTGTGCCAGCCTGGGCGCGATCCACGCGCCGCCCGGCGACGGGCCGTGATCCACGCCTTCGACACCGCTGCCCCGATCGACCCGAACCTCGCCGTAGAGCGGATAGTGATCGTCCACCACCTTGAGACCAGCCGGCTGGAAGGCATCCCCTTGGCTGACCATCGATACCAGATCGACCTGGTCGCTCAGTTCGAGGCCGGCCTGACGAAGCTCTTGGCGAAGCCCATCGTCGAAAGCGCGCCCCTGCTCCAGCACCAGATCCCCGCCGAGCAGCTGTCCCGCCTGTCGCGTCAGCCCCCGGTCGAGACGGTCGAGAAAGAAACCAATCATGGTGGTTGCCGCCACGGCCAGCGCCAGCGCGACGAACAGTGCCCGGACATCGGATGCCCGCAGGTCGCGTCGGAGCCCCTTGAGCGAGAACGCGATCACGTTCATGCCCCGACTCCACGCTGTTGCTCGATCGCCGTCAGCGTGCCGCCCTCGAGCCGGAGGCAACGATCGCATCGCATCGCGAGAGCCATGTCATGGGTGACGAGGATCAGGGTCGTCCCGGACTCACGGTTGAGGTCGAAGAGCAGGTCGATGATGCGACTGCCGGTCGCTTCATCGAGATTGCCGGTAGGCTCGTCGGCGAAGACCAGATCAGGGTCGGCCACGAACGCGCGCGCTACCGCCACCCGTTGCTGCTCACCGCCGGAGAGCTGCTTGGGCAGATGCTCGAGACGCTCGCCGAGCCCGACACGCTCCAGCCATTGACGACTTTTGGCGGCCACGTCTTGCCGAGGCGACAGTTCCAGCGGCAACATAACGTTTTCCAAGGCGGTCAGTGTGGGTAATAACTGGAAGTTCTGAAAGACGAAGCCGACACGGCCAGCGCGAAGGGTCGCACGCCCATCTTCGTCCAGGTCGTTCAGGGACTGGCCGAACATCTGGAGCTCTCCCGAACTGGGCGCGTCGAGTCCTGCCAGCAGCCCCAGCAAGGTGGATTTACCGGCGCCGGAACTTCCAACGATGGCTACACTCTCACCGCGGTCGACATCCAGCGCCAGCGATTCGAGAATAACCAGCTCTCGTTCTCCACTTGTTACCCGTTTGGCGAGCTGGCTTGCGTGTAGAATTCGGTTTCGTTCATGGTCGGAGGAGTGAGACATGGTGCCTAGTTTCCCTGTGCTTGGTATCGAGAGGCCTATCGCCAAGTTGGCAAGGCGCCGTGCAGGTGGCGCACTGTTATTGTGTTTTGCCGTGTTATCACTGACGCCCGGCACGACCCGCGCCGACACCATCGTGGTAATGGGCGACAGCCTGAGCGCGGCCTATGGCATCGATCCACAGGTCGGGTGGGTCAATCTACTGAAAAAGCGATTGGGTGATGAGCACGAAGTCGTCAATGCCAGCATCAGCGGCGAGACGACATCGGGCGGCTCGGCACGGCTTCCTGAAGTTCTCGGACAGTATCATCCCGATATCGTTCTGCTGGAACTCGGCGGCAACGACGGGCTGCGCGGACTTTCTCCTCAGCAGATGCAGGTCAACCTGTCGAAGATGATCGAGCGTAGTCAGAGAGTAGACGCCAGAGTTCTGCTGCTCGGCATCGAAGTGCCTCCCAATTACGGCCCCGCCTACACTGACGCTTTTCGCGACGTGTTCACGCAGCTGGCTCGCGATTACGAGGTCCCGTTATTGCCGTTCCTGCTCGAGGGCGTCGATCTCGACACCATGCTACAGGATGACGGCATCCACCCCACCGCCGAGGCACAACCCATCATTCTCGACAATGTCTGGTCGAAGCTGGAACCGATGCTGGCGCCGTCGGCGGTGGCGGGAGGTTGATCGGGTATCGGATTCTCATGTCACGCTCGCGGTCGCCCCGACCGACCCGCTAGTGGTGACGCCTCGACCTGCTATCGTTAACGTATTGAAAATGCTCGCGACATGGCGCATCGCGATCTGGACCGGCAAGGAGGCTGACAGTGGAAACGGAGACGGCTCTGGTCGCCGCCTATCAGCTCGACGGCAAAGGCGGTGGTACGTTGCTCAGTGTGCGTCAATTGCGAGAGGCCTGGGCCGATCCCGAGCGGCCGCTATGGATGCATCTCGATTTCCGTCACGAGGATGTCCATACCTATCTGGAGGAGATCGCCGAGCTCGACGAGGCACCGGTCGAGGCGCTGCTGGAAGAGGATACCCGGCCGCGCGTCGCTAAATTCCGTAATGGCGCCGTCAGTACGCTGCGCGGCATCAATCTCAATCCCGGCGCTGCACCCGAGGACCTCATCTCGCTGCGTATCTGGAGCGCACCGAACCGTCTGATAACCCTGCGTCGCCGACCATTGAAATCCGTCAGCGACGTACGCGAGCGGCTCGACGAAGGCAGCGGAGCGCTGTCGATCCCGGACCTGCTGGCTTGGCTGACGGAAGCCCTGGTGGACAAGGTCGGCGACGTCTCGCACCAGCTCGACGACCGACTGGGCGAACTCGAGGAAGACCAGCTCAGCGATCGGGAAATCGATCCCGACGCTCTCTCCCGGCTGCGCCGCTCGCTGATCACCCTGCGGCGCTTCATGGGTCCGCAGCGGGACTGCCTGGATCAGATCGCCCACGGCCCCGACTGGCTGGACGAAGATACCAAAGTATCGATCCGCGAGAGTGCCAACCAGTTGTCGCGCTACGTGGAGGATTTTCACGCCATGCAGGAGCGTGCGCTGATCCTGCAGGAACAGCTCTTCAGTGAACACAACGAACGTCTGAACCAGCGCATGTACATGTTGGCGATCGTGACTACCGTGTTCCTGCCCTTGAGTTTTCTGACCGGACTGCTGGGTATCAACGTGGGTGGCATCCCCGGCGCCGACAGCCCCTATGGATTCATCGTCTTCGTGGCGATCACGGCTCTGGTCGGCGGCTGGGTGATGTGGCTGCTCAAGCGCAAGCACTGGTGGTGATGATCAGCACGGGCATTACCGGTCGGTGTGCCCTAGATCACGTTCGGGATCGAGACGGTCGCGAACTCGGCGCTTCAGCTCCTTGATGCCGGGAAAGCCCCCATCTCGCTTGCGTTCCCACAACGTCTCGTCGTCATAAAGCACCTCGAAATGCCCGCCATGACTGGGCGCCAGAGCCACCTGTTCGAGATCCTCGCCGAAGGTCTGCAACAACTCCTGGGCGTACCAGCCAGCACGCAGCAACCACTGGCATTGGGTACAATAGTGAATACGGATGCGGGCCATGAGCCTCTCCTTGGGATGGATCAATACATGATGCGGCGGCGGCGCGACATAACTCAAGCCAACCGCGCCGCCTGAATGCAGCAGTGCCTTGCGCCTTGTCCGACTCTGTCAGCCAGGACGGAAGGCCGTTGGAAGGGCGGAATCCGAGCAGCGATACTCCGGAAAACAGGGAACGTTTTTCATGTCAGCCAAAGAAGCCAGCTTCACTCAATTCTTCGAGCGCGTCACCGGCGACGAAGACAGCCGGATGTGCCGCGATATCTCCGACGAGGCATGCCAGGAACAAGCCGGCAACTTTGCCCGTCATCTCGTCGCCGCTCTCGGCAACAAGCTCGCGGACGAGCTCTCCAATGCTCGACTGATACTGCCCTGGCTGATGGGCGCGATCGGCGCGCCGGTATGGATGGTGGGGTTGTTGGTCCCGATTCGCGAGGCGGGCGCACTACTGCCGCAACTGCTGATCGCCGGCTACATTCGCCTACGCCCCATCCGCAAGTGGGTGTGGGTCACCGGCGGCGCCGTCCAGGCGATTGGTGCGCTATGCCTGACGCTGCTGGCGCTGTTTGGCCAAGGCGGCTGGGGCGGTGCCCTGGTACTGATCGCCTTGACCGGCCTGTCACTCGGGCGCGGATTGTCTTCGGTCGCCACCAAGGACGTCCTCGGCAAGACCATTGCCAAACAGCGCCGGGGTACACTGATGGGATGGAGCGCCAGCGTCGCCGGCGCCCTGACGCTGATCGTCGGTGCCAGCCTGGTTGTCCTCGGCGATCGTCCGGGCACCTGGGCATTGGCCATCCTGCTGTTCGCCGCCGCCCTGGGATGGGGCTTGAACGCGCTCTGCGCCGCCGTGATACGCGAAGCGGCGGGAGCAACCGAAGGCGGTGCCAACGCATGGGACAGCATCAAGCAGGGAATCTCGCTGATGCGCCGCGACCGCCGCTTCCTGCATTTCAATCTCTCGCGTGCACTGCTGCTGTCCAGCGCGCTCGCGCTCCCTTATCTTGCCTTGCTGGGTCAGCAGAACAGCGGCACCGACCTGGCCAGCCTCGGCATTCTGATCGTGACATCCGGCATGGCCAGCATGATCGCCGGCCCGATCTGGGGCCACCTGGCGGACCGCTCCAGCCGCCGTGTGATGCGCGACAGCGCCATCGGAGCGGCCCTGTGCTGCCTGGCCGGCGCCGCCTGCGTGTGGCTGCCCGAGTCCGTAAGCACCAGCGTGTGGCCATACGCCATGGTCTATGGCTTGTTGATGATTGCCCACGCGGGCATCCGCCTGGGACGCAAGACTTATGTCATCGATCTCTCGGACAGCGACACCCGCGCGCTCTATGTCGCTTTCTCGAATACCTTCACCGGGGTCCTGATGCTCGTCGTCGGCCTGCTTCTGGGCGCCCTCGCGCAATGGCTGGGAAGTGCCGGCCTGTTGCTGGTTCTCGCAGCGCTGGCGATCGCGGCGGCCTTGAGCTCACACGCCCTTGCCGAGGTCGAGTCGGAGGCCACTTCGTAAGGCGTTGTAATCCCCCGATACCGTGGCATCATTATCGACCGTATCGCCCCTACAATCCGTCGAATGACAGTCTGGAGGCAAGGATGGCCAGTGCCAACAAACGCTCCCCCATGATCAGTCCGGCTCTATTGGAGCGTATCATCAACGCCTCGGATGACGGCATCGTAGTGGCCGAGCAGGAAGGCGACGAAAACATTCTGATCTACGCCAATGAAGGCTTCGAACGCCTGACGGGCTACAGTATCGACGAGATCCTCTACCGCGACTGCCGCTTCCTTCAGAATGGTGATCGCGATCAGCCAGCCATCGACCGGATTCGCACGGCCCTGCGCGAGGGCAAGTCCTGCCGGGAAGTGCTGCGCAACTACCGCAAGGACGGCAGTCCGTTCTGGAACGAGCTGTCGATCACGCCGGTCTACGACGCGGAAGATCAGCTCACCTACTTCGTCGGCGTCCAGAAGGATGTCACCGATCTTGCAGAGGCGTTGCAGGAACTCGAGACGCTGAAGGCCGAACGAGATACGGCGTGACCGTGCCGTAGAATCCAGTGCTTATCGCCGCCCTTCATGGCGATAGTTTTTTTTAACCAGGAAAGTCTTGTACCGGTCGGCTTTCGACGATATATAGCCCGGAGCGTCACTGAGATGCGATTTCACGGGAGGGCTAAAATATGAGCCGTGAGGAATATATCGACGATCAGGATTTTTCCGAAGCCATCAACGACGAGCAGTTCGAACGTCCACGCAGCAGCAAGGCCGACACGTTGCGTGCGAGACGACAGGTCGAGGCACTGCTGGAAGAGCGCCGTCTGAAACGTGCCATCGAAGACGACTGGTACGACGAATACGGCGACGAGGAAGAGTAGACAGTCTTTGACCTGGTGTCATCCGACGGGCGCTTCGGCGCCCGTTCGCATTGTCGGCATGACTGGTTTACCCTTCTTCATCCAGGCCGCGCCCCACCGACGGGCGCTCCAGCGCTGACTGCCTGTTTCTATCCACCGCGACATATAACCGGATTTCCATGGCGCAATACGTTTACACCATGAATCGGGTGGGCAAGGTCGTCCCCCCGAAGCGCGAGATCCTCAAAGACATCTCGCTATCCTTCTTCCCCGGCGCCAAGATCGGCGTGCTCGGCCTCAACGGCTCGGGGAAATCGACGCTGCTGCGCATCATGGCCGGCGTCGACACCGAACACAACGGCGAAGCGCGCCCGATGCCGGGGCTCAATATCGGCTACCTGCCACAGGAGCCGGAGCTGGACGATGGCAAGAACGTCCGCGAGATCGTCGAAGAGGCACTTGGCGAAGTCAAGAAGGCCCAGGAGCAACTCGAGGCGGTCTATGCCGCCTATGCCGAGCCGGACGCCGACTTCGACGCCCTGGCCGCCGAGCAGGCCCGGCTGGAGAACATCATCGAGGCAGCCGACGCCCACAATATCGAGCGCAAGCTGGAAGTGGCCGCCGAAGCGCTGCGTCTCCCCCCCTGGGAGGCGAGCGTTGCCAATCTCTCCGGGGGTGAACGCCGCCGCGTGGCGCTCTGCCGCCTGCTGCTGTCGAGCCCGGACATGCTGCTGCTGGACGAGCCGACCAACCACCTCGACGCCGAATCGGTCGCCTGGCTCGAGCGCTTCCTGCACGACTACCCGGGCACGGTCGTCGCCATCACCCACGACCGTTATTTCCTCGACAACGTCGCCGGCTGGATCCTGGAGCTCGACCGTGGCCATGGCATTCCGTTCGAGGGCAACTACTCCCAGTGGCTCGAGTCCAAGGAGAAGCGGCTCGAACAGGAGGCCAAGCAGGAAGCCGGTCGCCAGCGTGCTATCAAGCAGGAGCTGGAGTGGGTGCGCCAGAACGCCAAGGGGCGTCAGGCCAAGAGCAAGGCCCGCCTCAATCGCTTCGAAGAGCTGCAGTCCGGCGACTACCAGAAGCGCAACGAGACCAACGAGATCTATATCCCGCCGGGGCCGCGTCTCGGCGACAAGGTCATCGAATTCCACGACGTCAGCAAGCGCTTCGACGAGAAGATGCTGTTCGACAACCTCTCCTTCCAGGTGCCGACCGGTGCGATCGTCGGAATCGTAGGCGGCAACGGCGCGGGCAAGTCGACGCTGTTCAAGCTGATTGCCGGCAAGGAGCAGCCGGACAGTGGCGAAGTGGTGCTGGGCGACACCGTCGACGTCGCCTACGTCGAGCAGTTACGTGACCACTTCGACAATACCCAGACGGTGTGGCAGGCGGTGTCCGACGGCCAGGACATTCTCAACATCAACGGCTACGAGGTTTCGTCCCGCGCCTATGTCGGCCGGTTCAACTTCAAGGGTACTGATCAGCAGAAGCGCCTGAGCGATCTGTCCGGCGGTGAACGCGGTCGCCTGCAGTTGGCCCAGACACTGAGGCAGGCCGCCAACGTGCTGCTGCTCGACGAGCCCTCCAACGACCTCGACATCGAAACCTTGCGTGCGCTGGAAGAAGCGCTGCTGGCCTTCCCGGGCTGCGCGCTGGTGATTTCCCACGACCGCTGGTTCCTCGATCGTATCGCCACGCACATTCTCGCCTATGAAGGCGACTCCAACGTGGTCTTCTTCGAAGGCAACTACGCCGAGTACGAGGCTGACTACCACAAGCGCGTCGGCAACGACACGCCCAAGCGAATGAAGTACAAGCGCATCGACGCCTGAGCGGAGAATCGCTTCATGTTGTCGACCGCGACAACCAAATACCCCGCCATCCAGGCGGGGTATTTGTTGGCATCCATTGAATCCCTCAAGCGTCAGCGACCTCGCCCGCGAATCAACGAAACGACGAACAGGATCAAGAAGATCACGAACAATACCTTGGCAACCGTCGCGGCGGCGCCAGCGATACCGCCGAACCCGAGAACCCCGGCGATAATGGCGACGATAAGGAAAATCACGGCGTAGCTAAGCATGGCAACTCTTCCTGTGCTGACCCATTGGACTTGCCCGTGCCCAGACATCCGGCCCGGCAAACCGCCCTCGTCTTCCGTGAGAGCAAGCTAAGCCTTGTCGTTCATTGCGTTTTCGTCAAGTTCGACGCGCGATCGAGGTTTAGTAAAACGAACTTTCTCCCGGGGGGCGGGTCTTGAAGCGCCGGTGCAACCAGAGGTACTGCTCTGGACGGCGGCGGATCGCCTGCTCGATAAAGGCGTTCACCTGAGCCGCGTCCGCCACATCATCGCCACTAGGGAAATTCTCCAGAGGTGGCAGATACTCCAGCGTGTAGGTTCGGTCATCCGGATTCCGGTGAAACATCAGCGGCATGACCGGCGCGCCCGTCATTCGGGCGATCTTGGCCGTCAACTTGATCGAAGCGGCAGGAACGCCGAAGAACGGCGCGAAGACGCTCACGTCACGGCCAAAATCCTGATCCGGCGAGTACCACACGGCATGGCCGGACTTGATTCGTCGCACGACGCCGCGCAGATCATGACGATCGATGGCGTCGCCAAAAATACCGCGTCGGGCTCGGGTCATGAAATCCTCGAATACCGGGTTGTCATGGGGCCGGTAGACGACATCCGCAGGGAAGAAGAGCGAGTGCAGCGCGCCGCCGAGATCCAGCGTCGAGAAATGGATACCGATGATCAATGCGCCCTTTCCCCGCGCCATGGCGCGCTCCATGTGCTCGGTACCTCGGAAAGTCACGCGGTGGCGCAGGTGTTCGGGGTCGCGGCACCAGCCGGTCGCCGTTTCGAGAATGCCGATCCCGTTGGCGACGAAGGTCTTCCTGACCAGTTCCGCGCGTTGCTGATCGTTCAGCTCGGGAAAACAGAGGGCCAGATTGGTGTCGGTGATATGGCGACGCCGCTTCGCGAGCTTCCAGGTCAACAATCCGATGCCTCGTCCCAGCGCCAGCTTGAGTCGCCAGGGCAAGAGCGCTCCCGTCCGCATCAACCCGATGCCGAGCCAGGCGCCCCAGTAACGAGGATGGGCGCGGTTGGCAGGATAGACTTTCTTTGGCATGTCCTTTCCGATTCTTTGTAGACGCCGGCCAGTGTAGCGAAAAGATGCCGCGTCAGGGCACCAGATACCGCCGCGGAACCCTCGGCAGTAGCCCGGTGAGCAGCGTGTAGCCAATGGTATCGCAATGCCTTGCGACTTCGTCGACACCAAGACCTCGACCCCATAACACCACCTCGCTGCCTACGCCGGCGTCGGGCAGATGGCTAATATCCACCGTCAGCATGTCCATGGAGACACGCCCGACCAGCGGACAGCGCTGACCATCGACCAGCAGTGGCGTGCCGTCGGCGGCATGCCGGTCATAGCCGTCGCCATAACCGGCGGCGACAATGCCGATTCGAGCCGGCCGGGAGGTGTGCCACCGCCCGCCATATCCCACCGGTTCTCCCATCGGCAGGGTCTGGACGGCAATCAGGCGCGAGCGCAACGTCATCACCGGCTTCAACGACATACCGTCCGGCAACGCCCCCTCGAGCGGATTGCTGCCATAGAGCATGATGCCGGGCCGATTCCAGTGACCATGAGTGCGGGGTTTGGCCAGCGTCGCTGGCGAATTGGCGATACACAGTGGTGCTTCCAGCTGCTGCCGCACGGATTCGATTGTCTGCCACTGGCGCTCGAACTGCGACGGGTCGGCCTGATCGGCGCTGGCGAAGTGGCTGATCAAATGAAGATCCCGGACCCGGTCGCCAGCTGCCTGCAGTTTTGCCCAGCGATCGGCGAATGAGGCCGAATCGAAGCCGAGCCGATGCATTCCGGAGTCGAGCTTCAACCACACCGTCAGCGGCCGGGCAGGTGAGTAGTTCAACACGGCATTCAACTGCCAGTCGCTGTGGACGACCTGCCATAGCCCCAGCGCCTCGACACGCGCCAGTTCGTCGGTATCGAAGATTCCCTCCAGCAGTAGTATCGGCTGCAGGATGCCGGATTCACGCAGACTCTCGGCTTCTTCCAGCGACGCTACGGCAAATGCCGGCGCCACTGCCGCCAGCGCTTTGGCGCAGGCCACGGCTCCGTGGCCATAGGCATTTGCCTTGATCACTGCCATGGCGTGGCTACGAGGCGCAATCCGGCGGGCTACGGCGTAATTGTGACACAACGCGTCGAGATCGATGTCGGCGATGATGGGCCGGGCCATGACGATTCCTTCGAAACAGTCGGACGGAAACCGGTATCAGCAACCGGCTGAGCCTCGTCATTTTATCGCGTTCGGGAGCGTTCGCGGCATCGGAAACGACAACGCCGCTGCCGTGGCAGCGGCGTCGAACCAGGAGATTCCCTAACGACAAGGATTTCAGGGCGCAGATGGCGGCGTGGGACGCTTGCCGATATCGTCGACCGCCGACATATCGGTATCGTCGACCGATGTCAGCGACACGGGATTGCTGTCACGTAGCCAGCGATTGGTACCGCGAATCACATCGAGACTGAGCACACCAGCCTGCTGCCTTAGCTGGAGCAAATCCGTTACGTAGGTATAGCGGGCATCGGCGTAATCGGAGATCGATTCGTAAAGCGACTGCTCCGCATCCAGCACGTCGACGATATTGCGCGTCCCGACCTCGTAGCCGGCGCGGGTCGCTTCCAGCGCGCTGCGACTGGAGACGATGGCCTCCCGTTGCGCCTCAACCGATTCGACGTCGTTACCCACCTGAGTGAACAGCGAGCGAACCTGCTGGGTCGTGTAGCGACGCTGATCCTCGAAGTCGTACTGTGTCGCCTCCAACGTGTAGGTATTCTGCTGCACCGAAGCGCTGGTGGAACCGCCGGTGTAGATCGGAAGATTGGCCTGCACTCCTACCTGAAGGTCCTCGTTGTGGCCCCGCAGTTCGTCACGGTCGTTATCGGAGTAGGAGTAGTCCGCGAACGCATCCAGCGTCGGCAAGTGGCCGGCCTGAGCGATATCGACACCGGACTTCGCCAACTCGACCGCGGCTTGAGCGTACTGAATGGAGGGACTGCTCGACAGGGCCATATCCACCCAATCGTCGCGATTGGCCGGTGCGGGCGGCTGAATCGGCAGGTCATCGTCCAGGCTTTCGATACTGGCATACTGCTGCCCGGTCAGACGCTCCAGCGTCTCGAAACTCACCTGCAGATCATTCTTCGCGGCGATGCGCTGGGCTCGCGCCGAATCGAAAGCGGCCTTGGCTTCGTTGACATCGGTGATCGCCACCAGGCCAACGTTGAATTGCTCGTTGGCTTGTTCGAGCTGACGCCCGATTGCCTTTTCCTGGGCTTGACGCGCATCCAGAACTTCCTTGGCGCGCAGAATCTCGAAATAGGCCTCGGAGACATCGTAGAGCAACTGCTGCTGATCGATTTCCAACTGCAGTGCCTGCTGGCCAACCTGCTCCTTGCTCTGCTGGTACTCGTACCAATTGGTGGCGTCGAACAACGCCTGCGTTACGTTAACGCCCAGGCTGGTACCGTTGTAGTCTTCACCGGAAGAGGACGTACTACTAGATGTTCCACCCTGGCTCGCTCCAGAACCAGCATAGCTCTGACTGTCCAGCGAATTGTAGCGATAGATGCTACCGGTGGCGCTGACCTGGGGCAGCAAATCGCCTCGCTCCACGTCCTGGCCGGCTTCGGTGCTTTTGAACGTCGAGCGCGACGAATTCAATGTGGCGGAATGCTCCAGCGCGTCCTGCGTGATGGTCAACAGGTCCGCCGCATGAACCGAGGGGGCGAACGCTGCCACGGCCAGCAGCGAGATAGCATGTCGCAGGGGGGAGCGCGACGGCAACGAAATGAGAGGCGACATCGAGACATTTCCTATCGTTGAGCACTGAAGACGATACCAAACCGACCACGCGAGTCCATGTCGGCATGCACAAGCCGGAGCCGCTATCGACATCGCCCAGGTACCCAATCATGGCTGTTTTCTGGCGGACTCGAGACGCCGAGAAGCGTCGACGTCATCCGAAACCATACAACAAACGACCGAGGCGCCAGCAGTTTCGCTGACGCCCCGGCTTGAGGTTTACATACAATGCCGCATGTATGCGACTGGATCAATAGTCTGATAGGTCTCCACCATCATTTGCGTATTTGAGGCGCTGCGGAGATCCACCTACTCGAAAATCGAATCCATCGATAACCCCTGCTTCTCCAGCATCCGGCGCAGCTTCTTCAGCGCCTCGACCTGAATCTGGCGCACGCGCTCCCGCGTCAACCCGATCTCCTCGCCAACTTCCTCGAGGGTGGCAGCTTCATGACCGCGCAGGCCGAAACGCCGCAGAACGACTTCCCGCTGCTTGTCGCTCAACTCGACCAGCCACTCGTCGACGTGCTGCTTGACGTCGTCATCGACCAGATTGGACTCCGGCCCGACCTCGTTTTCATCGGCCAGCGTGTCGATCAGCGGCTTGTCGCTCTCGGCCCCCATCGGATAGTCGACCGAGGATACGCGCTCGTTGAGCCCCAGCATTCGCTTGACGGTACCGACCGGCTTGTCGAGAAACTCGGCGATCTCTTCGGCCGTCGCTTCGTGATCGAGCTTCTGCGTCAACTCGCGGGCCGCCCGCAGATAGATATTGAGTTCCTTGACCACATGAATCGGCAAGCGAATCGTGCGCGTCTGATTCATCAATGCCCGCTCGATGGTCTGACGAATCCACCAGGTCGCATAAGTCGAGAAGCGAAACCCGCGTTCAGGATCGAATTTCTCCACGGCGCGAATCAAACCCAGATTGCCCTCCTCGATCAAGTCGAGAAGCGACAACCCACGGTTCAGGTAACGTCGGGCGATCTTGACCACCAGGCGCAGGTTGGACTCGATCATGCGCTGGCGTCCAGCCGGGTCCCCATTCTGCGCGAGCCGGCCGTAGTGCACTTCTTCCTGTGGCGTCAGTAGCGGAGAGAAACCGATCTCGTTGAGATAGATTTGCGTCGCATCAAGGCTATGGTGGTAGGAGTTCTCTTCACGGTTCAACGCCTTTTCGAAGGCGTCTTCATCATCCTTGCGACCCGTGTTATCGCCATCGACCTCCGTAGTATCGACACCGTCGAGCTCAACATCCTGAATTTCCCGTTCAAGCATGCTCATGTCCACTACCCCCAATCTTGGCTTCCTGAGTACCTCGCCATGACGGCACCCCGCCATGGCGACCGCGTATTCCTTGCAGTCTTGTAAACATCCCTGGCCAAGCGGCCATCCCGCCACTATCGGAGACTCTCTTTCCCGAGCCAGCTGCTCGACGACACCTATTTGCCTGAACTACTTCGAGTGCGGCGGTTCGGATGCATCTATCGGTAACGGCTTCGGGGCGGCCTCTTGGCAGCAGTCCAGGCTTCGTACGGAAACGGACTAAGCACGTCGAGTTTCCGCACGACTATCTGGAGCGCCGATGCAGAATCAGCGCGCGGGCAGGTATTGTAATGGGTCCTGAGGTTGTCCGTTCACGCGAACCTCGAAATGTAACTCGACCTGGTCAGCATCCGTCTGCCCCATGGTGGCTATCGTCTCTCCGGCCTCAACGACGTCGTTTTCCTTGACCTTCAACGAATCGTTGTGTGCATAAGCGCTCAAGAAGCGATCATTGTGCTTGAGAATGATGAGGTTGCCATATCCCCGCACGCCATCGCCGGCATACACCACAATCCCTGGTCCGGCTGCTTTGACAGGTTGCCCCTTTTGTCCCGCAATATCAATGCCAGGGGTTATGTTCGAATCGTCATCGAACTTGCCCACCAGTTGCCCATTTGCCGGCCACTGCCACGGCACATTTTCGACCGGCTTGTAGGTCCTGCTGGAACGGTCCGGCGCACCGCTGGGTTCGCCGGCGACCTCGGTACCGGCATCCTCGCCAGCCGCCGTTTTCGTGCTCCCGGCATTGATGGAAGCAGAAGAAGATGACGACCCTGTGTCAGCGGTCCCGGAAGAGGCGGAAGCGACGTCTTCCGCGGAGCCGGCCGGCTGACGGGCGTCGGCGTTGGTGCTGCGCTCTCCCGCGTTATCTGATGAGCCATCCTGGGCGGCGTTTGCGGAGGAATTGGCGTTGCGGGTACTATCGGCGGCGCCATTCTGGGCATAGACCGGCCCGGGGGACGAGCCACTGCCGCTCTCTGTCTGTCCGTTACCTTGTGAAGAACCCTGCGCGCTACCGCTACTGGCACTACCACCGTCAGACGGCAGCAGCCAAGAGGGGTTGTCGTCACCGCCCGCACTCTGGGCTCCGCTACCCTCCCCGGCACCGAGCCCCGTCGCCGTCACCCCACCACTGCCGGAACCGCTGCTGGCGATGGCTTGTCCGCCACCGACACTCGCTCCGGACTGCAACCTCAGTTGCTGTCCCGGTTCCAGACGATAGGGTGGTGAAATGCCGTTGATCTGGGCCAGGTCGCGGAAGTCGACACGGTTCTGCCAGGCGATTCCGTAGATGGTATCGCCGCTCTTCACCGTGTAGGTCGAAGGTGTCTCGCTATTGCGGCTGATGGAGAGATCCTGTACCTGCGGCCGTCCGCTCGAAGTGGTACAGGCGCTCAAGCCGGCGGCGACGAGAGGGAGAAGCCCCAGTAACAGTGCGGTGCGACGCTTACTCATGAGATAAAGTCCTTTTTCGAAACGGAAAGCCCGAGGATGCTGGCGACACGCGTCAGGTCGTGACCTCTTTGCGCTCTCCCAGGCACATTACCACTACGACGCCGAGGATGATCAATGCCACCGCCAGCCCCCACTGGGAGGACTGCCCCGTGACTGCGGCGTAGTCCGACGGCGCCAGATAATGGTAGGCCAAGGCCACTTGCTGCCCATCGGCCGCCATGCGATAGCTGGCTATCTGCCGCCAGGGCCACAATTGCGGCAACGAACCCAGGATGAAGCCGACGATCGTCATCAACGTCATGGCATGGTGGTAACGCAACAGCCAGGACAAAAGACGGGAGAACGTGAACAACCCGAGCAGGCAACCGGCGCCGAAGATCGCGATGAGCCCAAGGTCGAAATTCTTGATGCCGCTCATCACGGTGCCGTAGAGCCCCATCACCAGCAGCAGAAAGCTACCCGATACGCCGGGCAACAGCATGGCGCTGATGGCGATCGCGCCGGCCACGAACAGCGTCGCATCGCCAGCCTGGCTCATGTCGGGCAGCAGGCGCGGTAGAAATGCGGCCAGCAGCAAGCCCAGCATCACCGGGAGCAGATAACGCCAGCGCCAATGGCCGACCTGCCGCATCACCACCCATGCCGACGCCAGCACCAGCCCGAAGAAGAAGGCATTGAGCAACAGCTCGTGATGGCTCATCAGCCAGGTGACCAGATGCGCGATCGTCACCAGACTGATACCGATGCCCAGCACCAGCGGAACCAGAAAGCGTAGATTGAGATAGATGACAAGACCGGCAAGACCTTGCTGGCGCCAGACACCGAAGGCCCCTGGACCGAAACGCCTGATGGTCTCGATCAGCTCTTCGTAGATACCCACGACCAGGGCGATGGTCCCCCCGGAAACTCCCGGAACGGCATCCGCCGCTCCCATACCCATACCTTTCAATACGGTTTTCGCGATGCGCTTCAACGAATGACTCCCTCAAGCAATGGCACGAAACGCACCTCTTCCAGACGCTGATGATCGAACGTCAGCCCACGCCGGCGTACCCGAGTCAGCCACTGCTGCCCCTCCGCGTCCGCCAGCGGAGCGATAAGAACGCCACCGTCACGCAACTGGGACAGCAACGTCTGAGGAAGCTCGCTGGCGCATGCCGTCAACAGGATGACGTCGAACGGCGCCGCCTGTGGCCAACCCATGCCGCCATCGGCATGGCGCAGATTGACGTTATGTGCGCCCAACCGCGTCAGCCGCTGACGGGCGCGGGATTGCAGCGCGGCGATGCGCTCGACGCTCCAGACGCTCTTGACCAGGCGCGACAGAATCAAGGTCTGGTAACCGGAGCCCGTTCCGATCTCCAGCACTCGCTGCGGTTCGGCCAGCGCCACCAGCTCACTCATCCGGGCGACGATCCAAGGCTGCGACAGCGTCTGCCCCAGTCCCAACGGCAACGACGTATCCTCATAGGCACGGTGCGCCAGCGCCTCGTCGAGGAACAGGTGGCGCGGCTCCGCTGCCATCACCTCCAGCACCCGCGCGTGACGAATTCCGCCAGTCGACAGACGTTCGACCATGCGATTGCGAGTTCGTTGCGATGTCATGCCGACACCACTGAGTTCCTCAGGCATGTGACAGTCCATCAAGCCAGCCCTGTACATCGTTCAGCGTCTCGTGACGAGTTAGATCGGTTTGCAGTGGCGTGATCGAGACGAAGCCAGCCTCGATCGCCGCGAAGTCGGTATCCGGGCCATCGTCGGCGTTTTCGGATACCGCGGCAATCCAGTAGCGATCACGCCCGCGTGGATCCTTGACGTGGATCGGCTGGGACGCCGGGCCCCGGTACCCCAGCCGAGTCACGCGAAACCCTCGGATTTCGCTCCACGGCAGATCCGGCACGTTGACGTTGAGCAGGCTGCGCGGTGGCAGCGAGAGATTCTCTGCCGCGCCTACGAGGCTGGCCGCCACGCGTCCGGCGGTCTCGAAATGGCGCTGCCCGCAGAGCGAGATCGCGATCGCAGCCATCCCCAGGTTACGCCCCTCCATGGCCGCGGCGACGGTACCGGAATAGAGCACGTCGTCGCCCAGATTACCGCCGTGGTTGATCCCGGAGATCACCAGGTCGGGCTTCTCTTCCCACACGCCGTTGACGCCGAGGTAGACGCAGTCCGCGGGTGTGCCGTCGACGCTATAGAACCCCGAGTCCATCGCGGTCAATGCCAGCGGCCGTGTCAGCGTCAGCGAATTGCTGGCGCCGCTCATGTCACGATCGGGTGCCACCACCCTCAGTCGCGTGTGACTCTCGAGCGCTCGCGCGAGCGCCCTCAGTCCCGGGGCATGCACGCCGTCGTCATTGGATAGCAATAGTCTGCGCATCTCTTCTCCTTACTTCCTCGAGCGTCGAGCCGGAGGTGTCAGACCAGGGTCGGATGCCGAAACAGCTCTCTTAGCACCGACGTGGCGAAGGCACCTCGTGGCAGAGAGAAAGAGAGCCGGACGGTGTCGCCTGCCGACTGCCACTCAGGATCCCTGAGCCGCAGCCGTAGCGGTCGTCGCTCATGATTCGCCCCCGCCTGCACCAGCCCCTCGGCCAGGTCGGGGCAGCGGGCGACGATGCGGGTCTCCCGCTCGGCCACTTCGCCCAAACTCTCCAGCCGCCCTCTCCCCCAGAGTGGGCCTGTCGGGTGCAGATCGCCGGCTTCCGCCCTCGCGAGCAGCGACTCGTCGATCTCCGTCGCAGCGAAGCGGCTCGCGGTTCCCTCCAGGTTGAGAACGTCGCCGGGCTGCGGCACGCACCAAGTACCATCGGCGACACGTGCCGACAGTACGCTGTTGAAAAGATAGCTCCGGGCCGTGGAAAGCAGTAGCCCGTGCGGATCCTGCCGCTTGCGCCAGCCGCGGACCAGCAGTTGCCGGGCACGATGCAGATTACGTCCCTCGGGGCCGAAGCGCTGAGGGCCGAAATAGTTGGGCACCCCTAGCTGCACCAGACGATCCCAGCGCTCGCGAGTGGCCGGCAACGCAATGGTCTCTCCGCCGATTATCAACCGGAAGCGGTTGGCTCGGTGCACGCCACGCTTCAGCTTGCGCGGGTGCCGGACTGCCTGGAGACACGTGACACCTCGCTCGACGAGCCCTGCCTCCCAGCCCGGCGGCGGCTCGCGTCCGGGTAGCGCCAGCGAGAACCACTGCCGCGTCACCGCGTCGCGATCCTTGAGACCGCTGAACCCGACGTCCCGCACCGGAATGTCGACGGCCCGGGCGAGCAGCCGAGCCAGGTCCGGCGTCGTCATTCCGCGTTTTTCCAACCATAGCCACCAGTGTTCGCCATGCCCTTCCGGGACGAAATCGAGAACCTCCTCGACCTGGAAATCCTCGGGGCTCCGGCGATAGTCGCCAGCCGCCGCGGGCTCTCCCGCCACGTAATGCCAGTTCGGCGGCCAA
Source organism: Salinicola corii (assembly GCF_008298015.1). Lineage (GTDB taxonomy): Bacteria > Pseudomonadota > Gammaproteobacteria > Pseudomonadales > Halomonadaceae > Salinicola > Salinicola corii. The sequence goes on from NZ_VTPX01000007.1 coordinate 190,190, forward strand.
GACACCGATGACGACGCCGGATCGCTCATTTGGTGTCCGCGACCAACAGCACCACCGCTTCCGCCGCGATGCCCTCACCGCGCCCGGTGAATCCGAGACGTTCGGTGGTCGTCGCCTTGACGTTCACCGCGCCGAGTTCGCCCCCCACGTCGGCGGCGATCGTTTCGCGCATGCGCGGAATCCATTCGGCCATCCTCGGTGCCTGAGCCATCACCGTGGCGTCGAGGTTGCCGATTCGATAGCCGGCCTCGCACACCAGCCCGACGACGTGACGTAGCAGCGCTCGGCTGTCGGCGCCCTTCCAGGCCGGGTCGGTATCCGGGAAGTGATGTCCGATGTCGCCCAGCGCACAGGCACCCAGCAGCGCATCGCTGATCGCATGCAACAGCACGTCTCCATCGGAATGGGCAACGAAGCCATGATCGAACGGCAAGCGAACGCCGCCGATCATCAAATGGTCCCCTTCGCCAAAACGATGCACATCGAAACCGTGACCGATTCTGATACTCATGCTTCGACTCCCTGGTCGAGCGCGTCCACCGCGATTTCGGCCTGCAGCGCAAGAATCCGCGCAGCCATGGCCAGGTCCTCGGGATGCGTGATCTTGAGATTGTCGCGGCTTCCGGCAACGAGCCGTGGCGCGAGGCCCATTGCCTCGATCGCGGAGGCTTCGTCGGTCACCCTCACTCCGGTCGCCCGGGCGGCGTCGAGCGCCTGACGCAGCAGATCGAAGCGAAACACCTGTGGCGTCAACGCATGCCACAGGCCATCACGAGGCTCGGTGTGGCTGATGCGCCCCCCTGCATCGGCTCGCTTCATGGTATCGGCCGCGGGTGTCGCCAGCAGCGCCCCGATCGCCTCGTCCTCGAGAGCCCCCTGCAAGGTACGCAGATCCTCGATCCGCACACAGGGTCGCGCCGCATCGTGCACCATTACCCAATCGTCGCTTGCGGCCTCTTCGGCCAGGGTCGTCAGCGCGCGCCCCACCGTATCGGCACGTTCATCGCCACCACCGACACGCAGCCAGTGGTCGAACGGAACGTCCTCGGGGTCGAAGTGCTCGTCGTCGGGATCCAGGCAAAGACGCAGCACGGCGTCGGGAAAGGCCTGATGCAGGCGCTCGAGCGTTCGCGCCAGCACGCTTTTCCCCTGCAACATGAGGTACTGCTTGGGACGGTCGGCCTGCATGCGCTGGCCGCGGCCGGCGGCGGGTACGATCAACCATAGCGTCATGGCTGCACCACCCCCGTGCTGGCGGCGGGGCCGTTGCCGGGACTGTCAACACCGGGCACCCAGAAGAATTGCTCGTCCTGACGAACCATGCCGATGTCGCTGCGCGCACGCTCCTCGATCGCATCGAGACCGTTCTTGAGATCGACGACTTCGGCGGCAAGGCGGTCGTTGCGCGCCTTGAGCGTATCGGTCGTCCCTTCCAGCGTATCGGCGCGAGCCTGGATATCATTGAATTCCCGAATGCCGCCCTCGCCGAACCACAGCCGGTACTGCATCAGCCCCAGCATGACAACCAACACCACAATGACCCATTTCCACATCGCCAAGGTTTCCGATCGGCACGATTCATTTCGGACGGTGCGTTCCGAACAGGGCGCAACCCGGAGTTCAAGGGCACGTCGGACCACTGTCGGAGCGCGACTCATTATGCCATCATCGCCGCACGTGGCCCACCGTCACGACAGAATCCGGATCGGACACTCCTCATGTACAAACTGGCGTTCTTCGTTCCCGAATCCCACCTGGAAAGCGTCAAGTCGGTGGTGTTTGCCAGCGGCGCCGGGAGAATCGGCCCTTACGAAGCGTGCTGCTTTCAGGTCCGGGGGGAGGGACAGTTTCGTCCGCTGGCGGGCGCCACGCCCCACATCGGGAAGACGGGCGCGCTGGAGAAGGTCGAGGAGTATCGGGTCGAGCTGGTCTGCGAGGATCATCGAATCCGTGCGGCGGTTGCTGCTCTGGTCGACGCGCATCCTTACGAGGAACCCGCCTACGACGTCTGGCGGCTGAGCGACCTGGATTTACTGCCTCGCGTTTGATATAGGCGGGGCCGCCCTCAATTCATGCGGAGCCACTCACGCAGAGCCGAAGTAACGCTCCCGCTCCTCCCTGCCGATCTGGCTAAGATACAGCTCGAAGGTACCTCGCCGCCGATCGTCGAAGAAGTGGCGCAGCGTGCGCTCGATGGTCGGAAAAGCGAGTTCGTCCCAGGGAATCTGCGTCTCCTCGAACAGCTCGACTTCGAGACTCTCCGGTCCGGCCGCGAAACCGCCATCGAGGTCACCCAGAAAGATCATGTAGACCTGATTGATGTGCGGCAGGCTGATCAGCGTATACAGTGTCGGCTCGGCGACGACGGCGCAGGCCTCCTCGCGGGTTTCACGCAGCGCCGCCTGTTCCACGGTTTCGGCGTTTTCCATGAAACCCGCCGGCAGCGTCCAGAAGCCCTTGCGCGGCGAGATGGCCCGGCGGCACAGCAGGATGCGCTCACCGGCTACCGGCAGCGTACCGGCCACGATGCGCGGATTCTGGTAATGGACGGTGCCGCAGGCATCGCACAGGAATCGCGGGCGATCGTCGCCATCGGGAATCGCAAAACGCACGGTGTGACCGCAGTGGCTACAGTAGTTCATAGCGCCTCGAATTCGGAGGTCCTCGAGCGGGCAGATCCCCGGACGACGGAGCCTCGCGGGAACGCCAGACAGCGCCGACCGGCGCGCCTGCCAACAGGGAGTCGAAAGCGCATGTTAGAGAAACTCCGCGAGCGCCTGCAAGCACATCGCCCAAGTCGCTCGAGCAGTGCCTATCCCCAGGCAGCGGTGCTGCTGCCCATCGTCGCCCGAACCGACCCCACGCTGCTGTTCACCCAGCGCACCGCCCACCTCTCCCAGCATGCCGGCCAGGTCGCCTTTCCGGGGGGCAAACGGGAACCCGAGGATAGCGACCTTCTCGCCACTGCACTGCGGGAAACCCAGGAGGAGATCGCGCTGGCGCCGGAGCGGGTCGAGGTCATCGGCCGGCTCAGCGACGTCATCTCGCTCTATGGCCTCCGCGTGACGCCCTTCGTCGGCGTGATCGCGCCGGATCTGTCGCTGGTGGCGGAGCCGGGTGAGATCGAGGCGATCTTCGAGGTGCCGCTACGCCACTTCCTCGATGACTGTCGCAGCCACACCGATGTGATTCCGGTCGACGATCAGCCCTGGTACGTTCCCAGCTACCCCTTCGATGGCCGCACGATCTGGGGGCTGTCCGCCATGATGCTGGTCGAGCTGCTGGCCGTCGGCTTCGAATGCGATATTGCCCTGGACCGCAAGCCCGCCCAGGGCGAATTGCGCTATCACCCCCAGCGCCGACGTCAGACTGCGGCGCGCTCCGACCAATCTGGCAAGGTTCTCAAGTGAGCCCTTCATGACACCCAACGATGCCCATCACGCCTTTTGGGACAGCGCCCAGTTGGCCGCGCTGATCGACGGCCTGGTGGAGCGCGGCTGGTATGTCGGTGAACGGTTTCTCGACCCCGGCCTGTGCCAGGACCTGCGGCATGACCTGCAGCGACTGCACCAACGGCAAGCACTGCAGGAGGCGGCCATCGGTCGCGGCGACGAGCGCACGCTGCGACGCGACATCCGTGGAGACGCGATCCACTGGCTGGATCGGGAAAGCCTGGCTCAGCGTCGCTACCTGGCGCTGATGAGCGAACTCCAGCAACAGATCAACGTCGCCCTTTACGCCGGACTGTTCGAGTTCGAGGCCCATTTCGCCCACTATCCACCGGGAGCGTTCTACCGCAAGCATTACGACAGCTTTCGGGGCCGAGCCAACCGCGTCATCTCCACGGTGTTGTACCTCAACCCGGACTGGCCCGCGGACGGCGGCGGCGAGATGGCGCTATACGATGAGCAGGACACCGATCGTGAAGTAGCCCGCGTTCATCCCGAAGCGGGCACTTTCGCCTGTTTTCTTTCCGATCGCATTCCGCACGAGGTGCTACCGACCCAACATCCCCGGGTCAGTATCGCCGGCTGGTTTCGCCGCAACGCTTCGCTGGGCGGGGTGGTCGACCCGGCGCGCTAGGCTGTCGCCAGTCGATCCGCACTGGCCAATATCTCCGTCCAGGATCGTGTAGCGTCAGTCGGCCGCCGAGACCCCGCGGCTGACGACGCCTTCTCGCGCTGGCGAGACGAACTCTTTCTCCATATCGACGGGAAGCGCCGTCTCCACGTCCGGTACCACCTGCGACAGATCTTCCAGATGCTCGTGCTCGATCGCGCCCTGTACCAGCTCGTCGGTCACGCTGAGTTCGGCACCCGCCACCGACTGCTGAGGATTCGAGGTGAACGGCGCTACCGGTACCGGCGCCGGGCGCCGACTCCGCCGCCAAACGAAGAAGGCCACCAGCGCCACACCCAGCCCGGCCAGAGCCACGAACAGCCCGACATCGCCGACATGAATCATCAGTGGCGTGATCAGCGGCGGGCTGAGGGTGGCACCCAGCGCGTTGATCAACAGCAGCCCCTGGCTCATTCGCACCAGGGCACCGGCCGGGGCGCGGTCGGCCGCGTGACTCACCGCCACGGGGTAGATCGCGAACACCCCACCGCCCACCAGGAACAGCATCGCCGCGAGCAATCCAGGCAGGTTCGGCAGCAGCATCACGCCGCCACACAACACCGCCAGCACCACACCGATCAGAATCAGCACGATCTGTCGGTCGTGTCGGTCCGACCAGCGCCCGATGGGATACTGCAGCAGCATCCCGCCGAGAATCACGATGGCCATCATCTCACCGATCTGCTGCACCTCGAAGCCGCTGCGCTGCAGATAGAGCGGGAGCAGGCTGTAGATGGCCGAGACCGCCAGCCCCGAACCGAAGCAGCCCATCACCCCGGTCGGCGTCACCGTGATCAGCCGCCAGGGCGAAAGCGGCTCAGCGTGCTCGATGAGCGGCGAAACGCGCGGGATCATGCCCAGCGGCAACACCGACAGCGAGGCCAGCATGGCGATGACCATGAATGGTTGGCTGGGTCCGGCGCGGTCCGCCACACCCAGCAACAGTTGCCCGATGACACCGGCACCGTAGAGCGCGATCATGTAGAGCGCCAGCAGACGGCCACGTACCCGGGTGTCGGCTGCGGTCAGCAACCAGCTCTCGATGACCAGATAGACGCCCAGTGTCGCCCACCCGCCGATCAGGCGCAGCGTGAACCACAGCGGGGCATTGAGCCACAGCCCCTGCAGCAGCACGGTCACCGCCACCAGCGACGCGAAGCAGGCGTAGGCACGAATGTGGCCGATCCGCAGCAACAGCCGATCGTTGAACAGCGCCCCGATCGCCAGCCCGATGTAGTAGGCGGCCGAGACCCAGCCGATGGTGGTGACCGACTCCCCGGCCGCGTCAAGGCGCAGGGTGATCAGCGAGGCCAGAAAACCGTTGCCAATGCCGAGAATGAAAAGACCCAATAGCGGTGCCAGCGCCATGCAAAGCAACTGCCGAGACATAAGGCCACGAACCTCGAAATTGCACTTCGAACAAGGTCGGCGACTCATGCAGCGAGCACGGCAGCCGACGGATTCACTCGAATAGACTTAGGTAAGCTTAGACACTCACGCCGTCATGACGACTTTGCCTCGGAATAAGGGCCTGGGCCCTCGCATGAAGGCCAGACACGTGAGGTCGAAGCGAGCGCACTATACGCCCGACCCTGTGCCAAAAGAAGTCGAAAAAACGCCTAAAAGGGAGCTATTGCGCCGCTTTGGGGCAATGACTGTCTCGCCATTACCTAGCGTTATCCAAAATGCCCGTTCGACGACACGAACCGGTATTAGAAGTCGCACCTATCGCGATAAGGCCATGGGCCGTCAGCGGCTTTTTGTCGCAGAACGGCGTATGCTGAGCCATTAGCACGCTAACTCGCCTTCCCTGCCTCACGACCAGGACACCATGCCCGCAGACATCGCCGACAGTCCCGTTTATCGCCAGCCCGGTTTCGTCCCTTTTCTTGCCTCGCGCCTCTGCGCGGTCTTTGCCATGCAGATCCAGGCGATCGTGGTGGCATGGCAGGTCTACGACATCACCCACGACCCATTGACGCTGGGCTATGTCGGCCTGGCGCAGTTCCTCCCGATGGTCCTGCTGCTGCTGCCGGCCGGCGATATCGTCGACCGCTTCGATCGCAAGCGAATCCTGCAACTCAGTTGGGCCGCCCAAGCGCTCTGTAGCGTGTTGCTGATCCTGCTGTCGCTGAAACAGCCCGCTTCACCAGTGCCGTTCTATGCGGTACTGGTGCTGTTCGGTGCCGCTCGCGCCTTCACCGGGCCGACGCTGCAGAGTCTCCTGCCGCAGATCGTTCCCCGCGATCAGCTAGGCAAGGCAATCGCGCTCAACTCATCAATCATGAAGATCGGCGTCATCGGCGGCCCCATGCTTGGTGGTCTGCTGTACGCTCTCGGTCCGACGCTGACCTACAGCGTCAACCTGGGCTGCTTCCTGGTCGCCCAACTGGCGTTGGCCGGCGTGCCGGTACGTTATGCATTCGAACGCATCCACACCGACGATACCGCCTGGCAGCGGTTTACCGCCGGGATATATTACATCCGCAACAAACCGGTGATTCTCGGGATCATCTCGTTGGACCTGTTCGCTGTGCTATTCGGAGGAATCATCGCGCTGCTCCCGGTTTACGCCCACGAAATCCTTCACGTCGGCCCGGAGGGACTTGGCGCCCTGCGCAGCGCCATCGCGGCCGGCGCGTTTCTGATGGGGCTCTATCTGGGCGTGCGGGCGATCAAGCGCCACGCCGGACTGATCATGTTTGCCGCGGTAGCGGTGTTCGGCATCGCCAATCTGGTCTTCGCGCTTTCCCATTGGTTCTGGCTGTCGTTCGGCGCCCTGCTGATCGCCGGCGCCGCCGACATGATCAGCGTCTACGTGCGTCTGACGCTGTTGCAACTCGCCACACCAGACGAGATGCGCGGCCGAGTCAACGCCGTCAACATGCTGTTCATCGGTGCCTCCAACGAACTCGGCGAGTTCGAATCCGGCGTCACCGCCTCGTGGTTCGGCACCGTACCGGCGGCGGTCATCGGCTCGGTCGGCACGCTGGCGATCGTCGGGCTGTGGATGTGGAGCTTTCCGGTATTGAGACGCACAGACCGCCTCGACGGCGTCGAGGAGGAACCGGTGGCGCCGTCGGCCGTGACTCCCGCCGGCAAGTCGGCGTAATTCGATGGAGAAGCCGGCGAGCGTCACTCTGCTTCCCGGCTTTCGTACTCGAATAGCTTGGCCAGCCGCGATGCCACCGGCGTCAGCGGCACGCCGCGGCGCTTGATCATGTGGAAGGTCGCCAGCGGCAGTGGATCATCCAGGGTCAGCTCTATCAGTTCGCCCATGCCATGCTGTGCGGTCATCTGCGCGGCAAAGACCCCGACCATCTCGCTGTGCTGGATCAGGTTGAGCGAGGTGGTGAAGGAGTCGCACACCACGCTCACCTGGTCGCGCGAGAAACCATGACGTTCCAGAGTGTCGGCAAGATCGGCGTAGTAACCGCTGCGCGCCGTCGGCAGTACCCAGTCGCAGTCGATCAACTCCTTCAATCGGCGCGCGCCCGCTTTGGGGTGATCCCGTCTCAGTACCACGACGAAAGGCGTCGAAAACAGCGGCAGTGCCTCGAGATCGCTATCGAGCACGCCGCTGGAGAGCGTATTGATCGAGAAATCCAGTTCGCCATCGCGCAGCCCCGCCACCATTGATGACAGTTGCCCCTCGATCACCCGCAATCTGACGTTGGGCAGTTCTCTCCGGAAGCGCCCAACCACCTGGGGCAGCAGCGTGCGCGCCACCGTGGCCGACGCCCCCATCACGATCTGCCCGCGCAGCACACCGTTCAACTGCTCGACGTTCTCCCGCGCCCGGCGTAGTTCTTCGATGATCAGATGCGCGTGCTGATCGAAGGCTCGCCCGGAGTCGGTCAGCGTCACGCCCTGGGAAGTACGCACCAGCAACGCAGCCCCCAACCCCTCCTCCAGTTCCCGAATGGCCTTGGTCAGACCCGGCTGGGATTGTCCCAGCTCACGCGCCGCCGCCCGAATGCTGCCGCGACGGGATACCTCGACAAAGGCCCGAATCTGGTGAAGTTTGATCGGATACTGCACAGGAAGGCTCCCACTCGGGTGATCACTACAGGTTATCACCAAAAAGTAATCGACATCTTTTGCCGCTTTCGAGCCGGCACTACTGTGTTTCGAAGTCGATAACAACGACCCGCTCGGACCCCAGACGCCATAACACAATCGACCGTCGGCGCCGGGCAAGGCAGAGGCAACAGCGCGATACAACATTCGATCGGTCCATCCGGTCGACAACAACCGACTCAGGAGTGCCCCATGGAAGCGACCGCGTCTCGCGACGCCGCTCGTCCGCGGCTGTCTATCCGGCTGTTGAACGCCATCGAGCGTTTCGGCAACCGGCTTCCCGACCCATTCATGATCTTCGTCATGCTGGCTGCCACCGTGCTGGTGGCATCGGTGTTGTTTGCCCTCGCCGGCGCCACCGTCGAGCATCCCGGCAGTGGCGAGGTGGAGGCGATTCGCAGCCTGGTCTCAGCCGAGGGTATCCAGTTCATTCTCGACTCAATGCTCGATAACTTCACCGGCTTCGCGCCGCTCGGGCTGGTACTGTCGATGATGCTGGGGATCGGTCTGGCCGAGAAACTGGGACTGCTGGAAACCCTGGTACGCCACACCATTCTATCGGCGCCCAAACGGCTGGTGACCTATACCGTCGCCTTCACCGGGATCATGATGAACGTCGCTTCCGACGCCTCGCTGATCCTGCTGCCGCCATTGGCGGCGATGGTCTACCACTCACTGGGACGCCATCCTGTCGCCGGCCTGGCGCTGGGCTTCGCCAGCGCCGGCGCGGGTTTCACCGCCAACCTGTTGATCGTCGGTACCGACGCGTTGCTGTCGGGCATCTCCACCGAGGCGGCCCGCATCGTCAGCCCCGACATGATGGTGACGCCCGTGGACAACTGGTACTTCAACTGCGTCTCGGTGTTCGTGCTCACCATCGTGGCCGCTGTCGTCACCGAGCGAGTCATCGAACCGCGCCTCGGCAGCTATCAGGGCGATGTCGAGCAGGTCGCAAGCGGTGAACCCGCGAACGCCCGCCGCGGCCTTCGCAACGCAGGCATTGCCGCACTGGTTTACGTCGCCGCCATCGCCACACTGCTGTTCTGGCCGAACTCGCCGCTGCGCGGGCCGGAAGGTGGACTGATTCCGTCGCCGTTCCTCAGCGGCATCATTCCGATCATCCTGTTCTTCTTCATCACGGTCAGCGTGACCTGGGGCATCACCGTGGGTCGCATCAAACGCTCGCGCGACGTGTCCGAGAACATGGCCGAGGCAATGCGCGACCTGGGCAGCTACATCGTGCTGATCTTCGCCGCCTCGCAGTTCATCGCGTGGTTCAACTGGACCCACATCGGTACCTGGATCGCGGTCAACGGCGCCGATCTGCTGACCGCGATGGACTTCACCGGGTTCCCGGTCATCCTCTGCTACGTCGTTTTCACCGCCTGCATGAACCTGCTGATCTTCAGCGGCTCGGCGAAGTGGGCGCTGGAAGCCCCGGTGTTCGTGCCGATGTTCATGCAGCTCGGCTACCACCCCGCCTTCGTTCAGGTCGCCTATCGCATCGCCGACTCCTCGACCAACATCATCTCGCCGCTCAACCCGTACATGATCGTGGTGCTCACCTTCATCCGGAAATACGACAAGAACGCCGGCCTCGGCACGCTGATGTCGCTGATGCTGCCTTACACCCTGGCATTTCTGAGCACCTGGATCCTGCTGCTGACGGCTTTCTACCTACCTGCTGGGGCTGCCCTACGGCCCGGGCATCACGACCTACCTGCCGTCCTGACCAGAACCCGAATGTGAAAAGACGCACGACGACACCGCATAGACGGAGACCTTCACCATGAGCACCATCACCACGCCCGATCTAAAGACAGCGGTCGACGCCCTGCTGCCGCAGTTGAAGACCTGGCGACGCGACTTTCATCACCACGCCGAATCGGGTTGGGTCGAATTTCGCACGGCCTCGATCGTTGCCGAGGAGCTGGAGCGACTCGGCTATCGGGTCAGTGTCGGTCGCGACGTGATCGACGCCGACAGCCGCATGGGCGTACCCGAGCCCGAAGTGCTGGCCCAGGCACTCGACCGTGCCCGCGACCAGGGCGCCGTCGAACGCTGGCTCCCGGCCCTCGCCGGTGGCTATACCGGCGTGGTGGCGGAGTGGGACACCGGCCGAGCGGGGCCGACGCTGGCCTATCGCGTCGACCTCGATGCGCTCGATCTCGAGGAGTCCCGGGCCGACGACCATCGTCCCGCCCGCGAGGGGTTCGCCTCCCGCAACGCCGGCATGATGCACGCCTGCGGCCACGACGGTCATACCACCATCGGACTGGGTCTGGCACGTCTGTTCGTCGAGCTGATGCCGCATCTGAGCGGCCGCATCAAGCTGATCTTCCAGCCTGCCGAGGAGGGCGTACGCGGCGCGAGATCGATGGTCGAAGCCGGCGTACTCGATGACGTCGACATCTTCATTGCCACACACATCGGCACCGGCGTGGACAAGGGTACGGTCGTCTGCGGCCACAACGGCTATCTCGCCACCACCAAGCTCGACGTCACCTTTACCGGTGTGCCCGCCCATGCCGGCGCCAATCCGGAGGCCGGCAACAATGCGCTGCTGGCCGCCGCCCAGGCGTCACTCGGCCTGCATGCCATCCCGCGCCACAGTACCGGCGCCTCGCGCATCAACGTCGGCGTGCTCAACGCCGGCAGCGGCCGCAACGTGGTGCCGGCCGCCGCGAGACTGAAGCTCGAGACCCGTGGCGAGACCAGCCAGATCAACGATGAAATGCAGCGCCGGGCGCTGGATGTGCTGCGCGGTGCGGCAGCAATGCAGGGCGTGGAGATGACCTACTCCCTCGCGGGCGAGGCGCGCAACTGCGAGCCGAGCCCCAGCCTGGTCGAGTTCATACAGGCACGGATTGCCGGTCTTCCCGGCATCGATAGCGTGATCCCGGTCGAAAACCGTCCTTCTGGCTCCGAGGACGCCACCACCATGATGCAGCGCGTGCGCGAGCGTGGCGGGCTGGCCACCTACATGGTGTTCGGCACCGATCTCGCCGCCGGTCACCACCATCAGCGCTTCGATTTCGACGAGGACGTGCTGCCGTTGACCATTCGCACCCTGGCGCATCTGGCGCTGCAGGCAGACGATCCTGCACTGCGCCGCCGACGTCCCGAGACGCTTTAAGGAGATATCTTGCCATGGACGCAATGGCTACCGACGCCACGACCCGGCGGATCGACGCCCTGATCGAAGGCAAGCGCGAGCGCTTCATCGACTACGCCAACCAGGTGTGGGAATACGCCGAGACCCGTTTCGAGGAGAGCCGATCGGTTTCGGCACTGAGTGACGCGCTGGAGGCCGAAGGGTTTCAGGTCGAACGCGGCATCGCCGGCATCGACACGGCTTTCGTGGCCAGCTACGGCACCGGCAAGCCAGTCATTGCGCTGCTCGGCGAATACGACGCTCTGGCCGGACTCAGCCAACGCGGTGAAGCGAGCGAAGCCGAGCCGCTGATCCCCGGAGGCAATGGTCACGGCTGTGGGCATAACCTGCTTGGCGTCGCGGCGCTGGCCGGTGCCGTCGGCGTGCGCGACTATCTCGAGGAACGGCGATCGAAACAGGGTCTCGCCGGCACGATCCGCTTCTACGGCTGCCCGGGCGAGGAAGGCGGCTCCGGCAAGACCTTCATGGTGCGCGAAGGCGTCTTCGACGATGTCGACGCCGCCCTCACCTGGCATCCCCAGGCGTTCAACGCCATCTTCTCGACCCCGACCCTGGCCAACATCCAGGCCTACTTCCGGTTCAAGGGTACGTCTGCCCATGCCGCCAACTCCCCGCATCTCGGCCGCAGCGCGCTGGACGCGGTGGAGCTGATGAACGTCGGCGCCAATTACCTGCGCGAGCACATCGTGCCGGATGCCCGTTTCCACTACTCGATCACCCGCGCCGGCGGCGCCTCGCCCAATGTCGTCCAGGCGGATGCCGAGGTGCTCTATCTGATGCGCGCCCGGCGCATGAGCGACGTTCAGGCGATCTTCGAACGCATCCGAAAGATCGCCGAAGGTGCGGCTTTGATGACCGGCACCCGGGTCGAAATGACGTTCGACAAGGCATGCTCCGGCTACCGACCCAATCGCACGCTGGAACGGCTGATGCAGTCTCAGTTCGAGGCGTTCGGCCCGCCGCGCCACAACGCCGAAGAGAAAGCCTACGGGGAGCGCATCAAGGCGACGGTCAGCGACGACGATCTGCGTACCACCTACGCCAATATCATCGCCGCCGGCGGCGAGGCCGCCGAAGCCTACGTCGAGGAACTCGCCGACCAGGCGCTGGTCGACAATCTCGCTCCCTACAGTGCCAGCGAGACACTGATGTACGGCTCCACCGACGTAGGTGACGTGAGCTGGGTGGTGCCGACCGCCCAGTGTTACGTCAACTGCTTCGCACTGGGCACGCCACTGCACACCTGGCAGGTGGTCGCCCAGGGACGCAGCTCGCTGGGCCACAAGGGCATGCTGCAGGCGGCCAAGATCATGGCCGGCACCGCCGTCGCGCTCATGCAGGACCCGGCCACACTGGCCGAGGCAAGGGCGGAGTTGAACAGGGCCACGCAACGCGAGCCTTACCGCTGTCCAATTCCCGATGATGTCACTCCTTCACCGCTGAAAGGGTGAATCGCGAGGAAACCGACGAGTGTGCCGCCGACCAAGATGGAATAGCGCGAGCGCCCCCTCCTTTTCTGCGGCACCTCCGTTCAGGCTGGCACCCGGCGCCTCTCGACGGCAAAATGCGGTCAACTACCGCTGCGCCGCCGAGAGGAACTTCATGGTTGCACCGATCGACAACGCCGTCACCGAATCGAACACCGACGCCAGGCGTCCCGACACCACCCTCGCCATGATCGTCTACGCCCTGCTGCTGGGGGTCTTCGTGACCGGCATCACGCCGGTGATCGGCGTGATCATCGCCTACGTCTACCGCGGCAATGGCCCGCGCTGGCTGGACGAACACTATCGCTACCATATCCGCACTTTCTGGATCGGGCTGCTCTACGCCTGCATCAGTTGGGTGCTCGCCTTCGTGCTGATCGGTCTCGTGTTGATGGCGCTGCAGGCGGTGTGGCTGATCGTCCGTTGCGTCATCGGCTTCAAGGCACTGCAGGAACATCGTGCCCCGGACAAGGTCGATAGCTGGCTGTGGTGATCTCGACGGCCAGCCCCCGGGCAAGCCGATGCTGCCCGCCGCTCCGGGATGCCGACCCGAGAGATGCGACAATGACGAGTACCGAGAAAAAGAGAGCCGAATGATCGAAAGTCTTCAAGCTCGCGCCATCCATCTGCTCTGGCGCCTGCTGTCACACTGCCGGCTGAAGACAATGTGGTCACTGGCGGGTGTCGCCAGCCGCGTGCTGTATGCCGTTTCCCGGCGGGAGCGTCACGTCAGCCGACGCAATCTGGAAGTCGCCTATCCTGACGACAATGGCGAACAGCGCCGCAGCCGGATCAAGGCCAGCCTGCGTCACTCCGCGGCCACCATGCTGGAGCTGGGCTTCGCCTGGATCGCCGACCCCAGACGCGTCGACGCCTCGATCGTCGAGGTCCACGGTCGCGAGCTGCTGGACGAGGCACGCACCGAGGGTCGCGGCGTGATCGTGCTGGCGCCCCACTTCGGCAACTGGGAGGTGCTGAACTTCTGGCTGTCGAGCCACTTCCCGTTCACCGCCATGTACGAGCCGCCCAAGATCGCCGACCTCGATCCCGTCATCCGTCATGGTCGCGAGCGGATGGGGGCCGAGCTGGTGCCAACCAACCCACGCGGCGTTGCCGCCCTGCTCAAGGCACTGAAGCGCGCCGAAGCCGTCGGCATCCTTCCCGACCAGGAGCCCGACTGGGGCAGCGGCGTGTTCGCCGATTTCTTTGGCCGCCCCGCCTATACCGCCACACTGCTGCCGAAGTTGGTGGCCCGCACCCAGGCTCGCGTCGTCACCGGCGTCGCCAGGCGCCTGCCCGATGGTCGCGGCTTCGCGATCCACTTCATGGCCGCGGACGACCGCGTCTACGACACGGATGAGAATGTGTCGGCGCTCGGCGTCAACGCTTGCGTCGAGTCCGCCATTGCTCTCGATCTGGCCCAGTACCAGTGGGAATACAAACGCTGGAAGAAGACCGAGCAAGAGCAGCAGCTCGTGCCCGGCTATCGGCAGCACCGGCTCTACCGCAAACGCTGATCGCCGGCGAAAGCCGCTGCTCTACTGGGCCAGACCGCCGAAGCGCCCGGCCTGGTAGTCATCGATGGCCGCGGCGATCTCTTCCCGGGTGTTCATCACGAACGGGCCATGGGAGACGACCGGCTCATCGATGACCTCGGCATGGCCGAAGATCAGCCTGGCGTCGTCCGACGCTTCGAGTTCGACGGCATCGCCGGCCCGATCCAGTTCGACCAGATGACGCGACTTCACCGCCTGGCCGGCCACCGCTATCTCACCACCGACGACGTAGAGGAAGACCTGTCGCCCTGCCGGGGCCGACAGCGTATGGGAAGCGCCTGCCGGCAGCCTCAGTGTCGACATGAACACGTCGGTCAGGCTCTCGACAGGCCCGCGTTGGCCCTCGCACTCACCGGCTATCAGGTTCAACTCCCCGCCACCGGCCAGGGCAATCGTCGGAATCGCCGCTCGCTGCAGCCCGGTATAACGCGGCTCGCTCATCTTCAGTCGCGCCGGCAGGTTGATCCACAGCTGCAGAATCTCCAGCGGCCCACCCTCGCGCAGGAACTCGGACGGGGAGATCTCGGCGTGGACGATACCGCTGCCGGCAGTCATCCACTGCACGCCGCCGGCGTGGATCACGCTCTGATGGTCGGCGCTGTCGGCATGGGCCAGCGAACCTTCGAGAATGAAGGTCACCGTCTCGAAGCCGCGATGCGGATGCGGCCCGAACGGCAGCCCGCGATTGCCGGCGGGATAGACCTGCGGACCGTGGTGATTGAGAAACAGGAACGGATCGAGCTGGTCGATCCCTGGGCCCGGCAGCGGCCGGCGGGTCGTCAGATCGCCGATATCGTCGCGGATGGCGGGATGCAGGGCGACGATACGACGGGATCTGGCGGTGGAAGCAGGGTCAAGCGCAGACATGGACGACTCCTCGGTATCATTGCTTACAGCTTAGGGATACCGGCGCCCGATGATCAGCGAATTCTTTCCCCGCGTTCGTTTCACTAAGTCGTCAGGAGTCTACGATCACGGCACCGGATCGATGGAAAAGTCGCCGAGTGTACTCGGTCTCGACCTGACATTCGCCGACCCGGCTCATCGCTGGTTCCGGGAACTCGTGATATCGACCTGCCACGCGGCCTATCTGGAACGTTGATTTCCCGGCATCGATCACCCGACCTCCCCGGTGCCGGTTGCCGTCAACGCCTCCTCGATCAACGCCACCAGCGGCGACTGTGTTGGCGAGAGGCGCGAAACCATCACCAGTTCGCGGTAGAACGTCCATTCTCCCAGCGCCACGATCCTCACCGGCAGCGGTTGACGGTGCCGCCAAAGCCCGGTCAGCGGAATCAGCGCCACGCCCAGGCCGAATTCGACCATTCTGGCAATCGCATCGATCTCGTCGAGTTCCAGCCGAATCGCCGGGCGCAGTCGCCGCCGCTCGAGAAACCGGACCACCTGGCGACCGCCGAAGGAGCCCCGGTCGTAGAGCACCAGCGGGTGGGTCTCGAGCAGTGCCTCGATGCTCTCGCCATCGCTGTCGGCGGGCGCGATCATCACGAAGGGCTCGCGGGCGATCACACGGGCATAGAGATCGCCGGGTAGCGCAAAGGGCGGCTGGACGATCATCGCCATGTCCAGGTCGCCCTTGTCGACCTGATCGAGCAGCGTCAGCGACACCCCGGGAACGATGCGGGTCATGACCCCGGGGGCCGAGATGCCCAACGCTCGCAGCACATCGGGCAGCAGCCCGCTCTGCAGGCTGGCAATGGCGCCGAGATGCCACTCGCCGGTCAGGCCATCGGTATCGGCACTGCGAATGCGCTCGGCCAGGGCCAGCATCTCCTCCGCCCGGGGCAGCAGCCGGCGTCCAGCGGCATTGAGCCTGACGGCGCGCCCGGTGCGCTCGAATAGCGGCTCGCCGATATCCGCTTCCAGGTTGCGGATCTGTGAGCTCACCGCCGACTGGGTCAGCCCCACCGCCCCCCCGGCGGCGGAGAAGGTACCGTGGCGCACCACGGCGAGAAAGGTCTTGAGCTCTCTGAGCATGGATCGATGACCACCAGAATCCAAATAATTTGATATCAGACAGCAATATTATGCGCTTTCCATCAAATTTAATCGCATCCAGACTACATCGACCACACTGAAATCCACTCCAGCAAGGCCCAGGCCAACGACCCCCAGGAGAACTCCATGGCACTATCCCCTTTTCATCTCGCGATCCCGGTTCACGACCTGCCCGCCGCCCGCCAGTTCTACGGCGAGACCTTCGGCCTCAGCGAGGGCCGCTCCAGCGAGCAGTGGGTGGACTTCGATTTCTATGGTCACCAGTTGGTCATTCACGAACACCCGCAGACCCCGTCCCAGGCATCCGCGCACACCAACCCCGTCGACGGCCATGACGTGCCGGTGCCGCACTTCGGCATCGTGCTGAGCTGGCCAGAGTGGGAGGCGCTGGCCGAGCGTCTCAAGGGCTTTGGCACCCAGTTCGTGATCGAACCCTATGTGCGCTTCCAGGGCCAGCCGGGCGAGCAGGCCACCATGTTCCTGCTGGATCCGTGCGGTAACGCCCTGGAGTTCAAGGCGTTCAAGGACATGGGCCAGCTGTTCGCCAAGTAATACCGCTTCTCTCGCACCTCGCGTCTAGCGACGCCTTATGGTCGCCGCCGATCCCGATCGGCGGCTTTTTTGTGTCGATGGCGATGGCGACCCGCTAAGCGAGTCGCCGAAGATGCAGCGCGCCGATGGCCAGCGCGATCGACAGCAGCACGGCGATGAACAGGGCCACGCCACTCCAGCCGCCCCAGAACCAGAACGCGCCCCCCAGCGTCCCGGCGACGCTGGAGCCGAGATAGTAGCTGAACAGGTAGAGCGACGACGCCTGCCCTTTGGCCTGGCTGGCACGCTGCCCGACCCAGCCGCTGGCCAGCGAGTGGGCGGCGAAGAAGCCGAAAGTGAAGACCAGGATGCCGATCAGGATCAGGCTGATCGGCTCGAACAGCGTGATCGCCAGTCCTACCAGCATCATCACGATGAACATCCAGAAGATCCGGTGGCGTCCGAGACGGTCCGCCAGCGAGCCCGCCCAGGCCGAGCTGTAGGTGCCGGAGAGGTAGGCGATCGACAATAGGCCCACCAGCGCCTGACTGACCTGATAGGGCTCGGTCAGCAGCCGGTAGGCGATATAGTTGTAGAGGGTGACGAAGCCACCCATCAACAGGAAAGCTTCGGCAAAGAGCCAGGGCAGCCCTCGATCCCGGAAATGGACGGTGAACCCGGACAAGACGCTGCGCCAGTTGAGAGGACGCGGCGAGAAGTGCTTCGACGGCGGCAGCCAGCACATGAACAGAATCGCCGCGATCAGCGCCACGATACCGATGATGGCCAGCGTCCAGCGCCACGGCACCCAATCCACCATCACGCCACTGATCAGGCGCCCGCTCATGCCGCCGATCGAGTTGCCGCTGATGTAGAGTCCCATCGACAGGCCGATGTAGCGCGGATGTATCTCCTCGTTGAGATAGGTCATCGCCACCGCGCAGAGGCCTGAGAGCGACAGCCCCGCCAGGGCGCGCATGATCAGAATGCCCATCCAGTTCGGCATCACCGCCGCCAGCAGCGTGCAGGCGGAGGCGGACAGCAGCGCGATCGTCATGATCGACTTGCGCCCCACCGCGTCGGAGACCGGTCCCGTGACCAGCAACCCTATCGCCAGCATCCCGGTCGAGACCGACAACGACAGGCTGCTGGTCGCCGCGTCGATCCCGAAGGCGTCGGACAGAATCGGCATCAGCGGCTGCACGCAGTAGAGCAGCACGAAGGTCGAGAAAGCACCGAGGAACAGCGCCAGCATGGTAGGCCGATAACCGGCCCGGCCACGTTCGATGAAATCACTCTCGACGATCTCCACCTCGCGTTCCAGCTGGTGGTTCGTCGCCCGTGTGGCGTCACGAATCTCGGATGATGTGCGGCGGGACAACCCGATTCTCCCGATCTCGATAGCAGGGCCGAGGCTGGGCGATGACCCTGCCCGGATGGCGTGAATTCCGTTGTTGGTAGATTACGCCGCCTCGATTAAGCTTTCTAATATATTATTCGACGCTTTTGAGAGGTTTTCCGACTCAATGGAATTGCGCTATCTGCGCTACTTCGTGGCCGTGGCGGAGGAGTTGCACTTCAGCCGCGCCGCCCAGCGGCTGGGTATTTCCCAGCCCCCGCTGAGCCAACAGATTCGGGCCCTGGAAGCCGAGCTCGAAACGCGCCTGCTGACGCGCACCAATCGGCGTGTCGAACTGACCGAGGCGGGCCTTCTGTTCCTGGAGGACGCCCGGGAGATACTGGCTCGCACCGAGCGGGCATCGCGACGGGTATCGCGCGTTGGACGCGGCGAGACCGGCCAGCTCAGAGTCGGCTTCACCACCTCGGTCCCCCTGACCGCGACCCTGCCGCAGATACTGTTGCGCTATCGGCAACGCTACCCGGATGTCGATCTGCGCATGCATGAGCTCAACAGCCGCCGCCAGATCGAGCCGCTGCTGGAGGGCGATCTGGACATCGGCATCATGCGCCCCGCCACGCTGCCGGACGGACTCGACGCCTTCACCTTGATTCGCGAACCCCTGATGGCCGTGGTCAACGAACAGGGGCCGCTCGGCGGCCACTCGTCGCCGCTGACACTCGACGAACTGGCGATCCATCCGTTCATCTATTTCTCGCCGGCCGCCGGCACCGGCCTGTTGGATCAGTTCAACGCGCTGTTCGCCAGGCGTGGTCTGACACCGCGCCTGGTCCAGGAAGTCGGTGGCCCCAATACCATCATCAGTCTCGTTGCCGGCGGACTCGGCGTCTCGATCCTGCCAGCCTCCTTCCGACACATCCGGATCGACAACGTGCGCTACCGCCCCATCAGCGACGACGACGCCGTCTCGGAAGTCTGGCTGACCCATCTCCGCCACCAGCCGACACCCCAGACGCAGCGCTTCGTCGATCTGGTGCGCGAATACCGCGGCCGGGAGATACCCGGCTGACCGCAAGCTCTCGTCACCCTATGCCTTTTCGCCGACGAAGCTTGCCGGTAGTCTCTTGCCGACACCCCGCTTCGCAATGCGCCCCCGGGCGTGATGACAGGAGAGATCCGACATGGAATCCGGCTGGAGCCTCGGTCTCATGACCGGCACCGTACTCGATGGCAACATCGATATCGCCATGCTGCACAGCGACGGCGAGAGGATCGACGAGTTCGGTCCCTATGAGCTGGTGCCCTATCCCACCGACATCCGCACCCTGCTCTCGGACACCCTGGCCGCCGCCCGGAAGTGGAACTTCGAGGGTCCCGAACCCGCCATCTTCCGCCACGCCGAGACCGCCCTGACCGAAGCGCAGTCCATCGCCGTCTCGGGGTTTCTCGATCGTCATGGATTCCGGCCCGATCAGCTCGACGCCATCGGCTTTCATGGCCAGACCGTACTGCACCGCGCCCCGGCGGCGGGCCGGCGCGGCGCCACCCGCCAACTGGGCGATGGCGAGTTGATGGCGCGGATGGTGGGCAGCGACGTGGTCTACGATTTCCGCAGCGCGGACGTGGAGCGCGGCGGCCAGGGAGCGCCGCTATCGGCGATCTACCATCGGGCACTGCTGCGGCGCCTCGGCGCCGGTCCGGAAAGCCTGGTGCTCAATCTCGGTGGGGTCGCCAATCTCTCCTGGTGGGGCGGGGATGGAGACTGCAGCGAACGCTTGATCGCCTTCGACACCGGCCCGGCCAATGCGCCGATCGACGATTGGGTCCGGCAGCACACCGGCGCGACCATGGATCGGGATGGCCTCATCGCCAACCAGGGGCGCGTGGACGAGGACCGGTTGAGCGCACTGCTCGACCACCCCTATCTCACCGCCCCCTACCCGAAGTCGCTGGATCGCTTCGACTTCCAGGCGGAGATGGCCGAGGGGCTGGACCTGGAGGACGGCGCCGCCACCCTGACCGCGTTCACGGCCTCCGCCGTGGCCAAAGCGATGTCGCTGCTGCCGCAACGGCCGTCGCGCATCGTCGTCTGCGGCGGTGGGCGCAGAAACCCCACGCTGATGCGGGAACTCGCCCATCGCACCGGTGCCGAGGTGCAACTCGCCGATGCCGTCGGCTGGCGCGGCGATGCCATCGAAGCGGAGTGTTTCGCCTATCTGGCCATGCGCTCGCTGCGCGGACTACCGTTGAGCTTCCCGCTCACCACCGGCGTGGCCACACCGCAGACCGGAGGCCGGGTGGCACGCGCCGTAGACCGGCCCTGACCCTGGCGTCCTCTCCCGCCCGCGCGACCTGCTTGACCCTCCTGCGCCGCTGACTCAGACTGACATTGGCCTCCCGGCTCGGCCTCATCGAGCCGGGAGGCCAACGCTTGACGGGGTGCCGGTGGAACCGGCTGAGATCGTCCTGCGCCGCGACTCGCTGGAGCCGCCGCGCCACGACGGATCCCGACGAACCTGATCCGGCTAGTACCGGCGTAGGGATCAAGCGGAGGTCCGCGTCGAACGGTCCCCGATACCGCCCAACCGTGCCTCCCCCCGCCTACGCTGTGCGCCGGCCTGACCTCAACGTCATGCCCGAGGCACAAAGCACCATGAAATCACCACAGTTTCTCTCCGAGACCGCCCGCGTCGACAGCGCCGCCATCGCGCCGCTGCCCGCCTCGACCAAGATCTACGTCGAAGGATCGCGTCCCGACATTAGCGTCCCCATGCGCGAAATCGCTCTGTCGCCGACGCAGACGAAGAACGGCCTCGAGCCCAACGCCCCGCTCACCGTCTACGATACCTCCGGACCCTACACCGATCCGCAGGCCGACATCGACATCCGTCGAGGTCTGGCACCCCTGCGCCGCGCCTGGATCGACGCGCGCGGTGATACCGAGTGGCTAGCCGGCCCCAGCTCCACCTATGGGCGCCGGCGCGCCGAGGACCCACGTCTCTCGACCCTGCGCTTTCAGCTCGCGCGCACCCCGCGCCGCGCCCGCCCGGGCGCCAACGTGACCCAGCTCCACTATGCCAGGCAGGGCATCATCACCCCGGAGATGGAGTTCATCGCCATCCGCGAGAACCAGCGCCGGCGGGAAGCGCGCGATGCCAAGGGAGACACGATGCTGGATCATCAACACCCCGGCGAATCCTTCGGCGCCAACCTGACTGACGAGATCACCCCGGAATTCGTGCGTGACGAAGTCGCGCGCGGCCGGGCGATCATCCCCGCCAATATCAATCATCCCGAGAGCGAGCCGATGATCATCGGCCGCAACTTCCTGGTGAAGATCAACGGCAACCTGGGCAACTCGGCGGTGACCTCCTCGATCGAGGAAGAGGTCGACAAGATGACCTGGGGCATCCGCTGGGGGGCCGACACGATCATGGATCTCTCCACCGGCCAGAACATCCACGAGACACGGGAGTGGATCATCCGCAACTCGCCGGTGCCCATCGGCACGGTGCCGATCTACCAGGCGCTGGAGAAGGTCGACGGCGTGGCCGAGAACCTGACCTGGGAGATCTTCCGCGACACCCTGATCGAGCAGGCCGAACAGGGGGTGGACTACTTCACCATCCACGCCGGCGTCCGCCTGCATCACGTGCCGATGACGGCCAGGCGAGTTACCGGCATCGTCTCCCGCGGCGGCTCGATCATGGCCAAGTGGTGCCTGTATCACCACCGCGAGAGCTTCCTCTACACCCATTTCGAGGAGATCTGCGAGATCATGAAGGCCTACGATGTCTCGTTCTCGCTGGGTGACGGCCTGCGCCCCGGCTCCATCGCCGATGCCAACGACGAGGCCCAGTTCGCCGAGCTGGAAACGCTGGGCGAATTGACCAAGATCGCCTGGCGACACGACGTGCAGGTGATGATCGAAGGCCCCGGCCACGTACCGATGCAGTTGATCAAGGAGAACATGGACAAGCAGCTCGAGTGCTGCGACGAGGCGCCCTTCTACACGCTGGGGCCGCTGACCACCGATATCGCCCCGGGCTACGATCACATCACCTCGGGTATCGGCGCGGCACAGATCGGCTGGTACGGCTGCGCCATGCTCTGCTACGTCACGCCCAAGGAGCATCTAGGGCTGCCCAACAAGGACGACGTCAAGACCGGCATCATCACCTACAAGATCGCCGCCCACGCCGCCGACCTGGCCAAGGGGCATCCGGGCGCGCAACGTCGCGACAACGCGTTGTCGAAAGCCCGCTTCGAATTTCGCTGGGAAGACCAGTTCAATCTCGGTCTCGACCCGGACACGGCGCGCGCCTTCCACGACGAGACGCTGCCCAAGGACTCAGCCAAGGTGGCACACTTCTGCTCGATGTGCGGGCCGAAGTTCTGCTCGATGAAGATCACCCAGGAAGTGCGCGAACGATTTGGTGGCGACACCGCCAATGTCGCCGGCGACGAGCGGGAGGCCGGTCTGCAGGAGCAGGCGGAGCGCTTCAAGCGGGAAGGCGGTGAGCTCTACCGGGAAATCTGATACCGCCTGTGTGAGCGGGCCTGCGTCTTCCGAGCGTCGACGCAGGTTCACTGCCGGATCGACGTACTGAGACTTTGGTCGCAATCAGGTTATATGCCATCCCGTTTTCGAATGGGCGGATCGCAAAAGGCCCGGGGATGCGTAGAATGCGCGCTTTTGCCCCCGGCAATTTCGCCTGCACAAGGAGCCCGCGCATGACATCAACGACCTCCCGGCCAAATCTGTGGCGACGCATTCCCCTGTGGCAGAAGATCATTGCCGGTCTGGTGCTGGGTGTTCTCGCCGGCGCGGTGATGGGCGAGCAGGCCAGCGTGTTCAAGCCGCTCGGCGATATCTTCATCAACGGCATCAAGATGCTGATCGTACCGCTGGTGTTCTCGACGCTGGTCGTCGGCATCACCGGCATGAGGGATCCCCAGAAGATGGGCCGCGTGGGAGCCCGCACCATCGCGCTCTATCTGGTCACCACCGCTTTCGCCATCGTCATCGGCCTGGTTGCCGCGACGATCTTCCAGCCGGGTGTCGGTGCCGATGCCTCGATGAGTGCCACACAGCAGGCCAACGAGGCGCCATCGCTGGTGGATATCGTGGTCGGCCTGGTGCCGTCGAACCCGCTGCAGGCCATGATCGAGGGCAACATCCTGCAGATCATCGTCTTCGCCATCGGCCTTGGCATCTCGCTGATGATGATCGGCGAGAAGGGCGAGCCCGTCGTGCGGGTCTTCGAGAGCTTCGCCGAGGCGATGTACAAGTTGACCGCCATCGTCATGGCATTCGCGCCCTTCGGCGTCTTCGGCCTGATGGCCAATGTTTCCGGTCAGTATGGGCTGGACGTGCTGCTGCCGCTGGCCAAGGTGATCGGCGTGGTCTATCTCGCCTGTCTCGTTCACGTACTGGTCGTCTATACCGGACTGCTGAGCCTGGTCGGCCGGCTGAATCCGGTACGCTATCTGCAGGGCATCATCGACGCCCTGGTGGTGTCGTTCTCGTCGGCGTCGTCTTCCGGCACGCTGCCGGTCTCGATTCGCTGCGCGCAGAAGAACCTGGGCGTGTCGGAAGGCGTATCCAGTTTCGTGCTGCCGGTGGGCGCGACCATCAACATGGATGGCACCGCGATCTACCAGGGGGTCGCGGCCCTGTTCGTCGCGCAGCTGGTGGGGGCCGACCTTTCGATGATGGACTACGGCATGATCGTGCTCACCGGCACGCTGGCCTCCATTGGAACGGCTGGCGTCCCCGGTGCCGGGCTGATCATGCTGTCGATCGTGCTGGCGCAGATCGGCCTGCCGCTGGAGGCGATCGGCGTCGTCGCGGGTGTGGACAGAATCCTCGACATGGCACGGACCAGCGTCAACGTCGCCGGTGATCTGATGGTGACGACGCTGGTCGGCAAGAGCGAAAAAGAGCTGGACCTCGAGATCTACAACCGTCGCGCCAAGGCGTGATCGACCAACCCGAGACGACTGCGGCCCCGACGATCGTCAGGGCCGCATGGTGAAGAATCTTCGGGCCGTACGACATTGGCGGCTCGAGGGCTCGGTGACTCGGAATATCAGCGGCGCGGTTTGACCGCGTCTTTCAAATCGCCCTTGGCCGATTTGGCGTGGTCCTTGACCTGCTGCGCCGTGCCTTTGCCCTCCAGCTCGCGATCCTTGGTCATCTTGCCGGCGGCCTCGACTCAGTTGCGAGACGTCACTTCCAGCAGATGATAGCCGAATTGCGTCTTGACCGGTCCGTGGACTTCGTTGACCGCCCCATTGAATACGACTTCATCGAACTCCTTGACCATCTGACCACGCCCGAAGGTGCCGAGTTCGCCACCCTGACGCCCGGAGGGGCAAGTAGAGTGCTGACGGGCCACTTCGGCAAAATCGCTGCCGGCTTCGATCTGCTGCTTGAGCTCGAGACACTGCTGCTCGCTGTCGACGAGAATATGGCGGGCGCTGGCCTGTGCCATGACATCACTCCTGAATCTTGATCAATGGGAACCAGCATTCTACGAAAACACGCCACCCGGCGTCACCGCCGATTTCCGAACCCATCACTGCCCCTCGAACCGACGTGCCAGGTAGCGATTGATATCGGCGGACTCATACATCCACTCGACCTCGCCATCTCCATGGTCGATACGCAGACACGGCACCATGGTGCGGCCCCCGCCCGCCATGAGCTCCTGGCGGCGCTCCGGGTCCCGCTGGATGTCGCGCAGTTCGATGGGCAGCGCCAGGCGTTGAATCTGGTGGCGAACGCGCTGGCAGAATGGACAGCTCATGAAATGATAGAGCGCCAAGTCCCGACAGGCGCGATCGACGTCAGCCTGAGCTTCGGCGGAACGCTCGATGGGAGTCGCTGAGAACATTTGTTTAAGTTTCCTGATTATCTGGATCATGTGGACCCACTACAGAGGAACGGACACCATGATACTCGAGGCGCTGGACTATGGTCGTCATGTGTGTCAGATGAACGTTGGCCCGCCAACGAACGAGCGTTATATGATCAGGGGAACCTTCTTTTTCAACCAGTGAGCCCCCTTAATGTTCGATGTAATCCCCGCCAGCCTGCGCCAATCATGCTCCTCTCGTGTTCAGGAGATGCCCGACAACCAGATCGTCGCGGTCGCGGATCTCGCCCGGCACGATGCTTCCGTCGTAAGGCTATGGATTGGCGAAGGGGATCTGCCCACGCCTGTCTACATCAAGCAGGCGGCGATGGATGCACTGGCGGACGACGACACCCGTTACAGCTACTCTCAAGGCTTGCCCGAACTGCGCCAGGCGCTCTCCGAATACCATCGTCGGCACTGGCAGGTGGACATCTCCAGCGATCGCTTCTGCGTCACCATTGGCGGCATGAACGCCGTCACCATGGCAATGCAGGCGATTCTCGATGAAGGCGACGAAGTCCTCATGCCGACGCCGGCATGGCCCAACGCCAGGCAGATGATCGAGATCGTAGGTGGGGTCAACGTCTCGGTGCCCTTCGACTTCTCCCTGGATGGCGACATCTCGCTCGATCTGGACAAGCTTTTCGCCAAAGTGACCGACCGCACTCGTGCCATCTTCATCAACTCGCCATCCAACCCGACGGGCTGGCGCATGCCGTTCGAGGACATGCAGCGATTGAAGGAGTTCTGTCGCGAAAGGGGGCTATGGATCGTGGCCGACGAGGTCTACAACCATTTCGTTTATGACGACGAAGGCCCAGCGGCATCCTTCCTGCAGATCTGCGGGCCGAATGACAAGCTTCTGGTGACCAACACGTTTTCCAAGAACTGGTGCATGACGGGGTGGCGTGCGGGATGGGTCGTGTTCCCAAAAGGCATGGATCAGCTGTTCGCCCGCCTCTGCCAGTACAACACCACTGGCGTGGCATCGTTCATTCAGCGGGCTTGCATCGTGGCACTGGAAGATGGCGACGAATTCATCCGCCAGCAGGTCGAACGTTGTCGAGCCTCGCGAGACATCCTGGTCGAGGGCCTGAGCGTACTGGACAACGTGACCGTATTCTCGCCTCAGGGCACCTTCTACCTGTTCTTCAAGGTTCACGGGCTCGATGAATCCAGCCTGGAGACGGCCAAGCGAATTCTGCGGGAAGCCAAGGTCGGCGTAGCCCCGGGCAGTGCCTTCGGCCCGGAAGGTGAAGATTATCTGCGGATCTGCTTCGCCATCGACCCCGAACTCGCCAGAGAAGCGCTCGATCGACTGACCCCGTTCCTTGCCGCGCTGACTGATGCGCCACGGGGCGCTACCGTCTAGCTGGAACGCTGAACGAGACTGCCCGACGCTACTAGCCGGGCAGTCTCGCGCGACATGCGAAACCGTTCAGCAGGTCGATAGCCTTTCCAGGAGCTCGCTGCGGCGGGTTTCCGGCATGAACGCGGCCTCGATAGCGTTGCCCGCCAGCTGTTTGAAGAGATCGCGATCCCAGTCGAAGGCCTCGAAACACGCCAAATAATTATTCAGCACGCCGCCGCCGAAATAGGCCGGATCGTCCGAATTGAGCGTCACTTTCACACCCTGCTCGATCATCGCGGGCAACGGATGATCTGCCATCGTCGGAACGACCTTCAATCGCACGTTGGAAAGCGGACAGACCGTCAGCGGAATCTGCGACTCCCGCAGGCAAGCCATCAGTTCGGCATCCTGCAGGCAAGCCACGCCATGATCGATTCGACAGATGTCGAGCACCTCCAGCGCCTCGCTGATATAGGCCGCCGGTCCCTCTTCCCCCGCGTGGGCGACGCGTGGAATGCCCAGCGCCTTGGCCCGCTCGAACACCGCCGCGAACTTGGCCGGCGGATTGCCTACCTCGGCACTATCGAGTCCGACGGCATCGATCGACTCGTAGAAGGGAGCCGCTCTCTCGAGCACGTCCATCGCTTCGCTCGCGTCACGATCCCGCAGGAAGCTCATGATCAGCGCCGTGGTCATGCCCCAGCGGCGCTCTGCGTCTCGCATGGCGCGGCGCAACCCCTCGAACGGGACCGCCAGCTCGACCCCGCGGTTCAGATGCGCCTGGGGATCGAACGACAGCTCGACATGCACCACGCCCTCTTCATGGGCGCGCTCGAAGTACGCCATCGCCAGGTCATGGAAATCCTGCTCGGTGTGCAGCACCCGCATGCCCTGGTAGTAAAGATTCAGAAAAGACTGCAGATCGCTGAAATCGTAGGCAGTGCGCACCTCATCCACCGTGTCGTAGGGCAGCGCCACGTTATTGCGCGCCGCCAGCGAGAACATCAGCTCCGGCTCCAGCGAACCCTCGATATGTAGATGCAGTTCGACCTTGGGTAGTTCACGCAGCCAAGTCTTCACGAGCGCTCCTCGCCAATTGAGTGGATGCGTTTCAGGATGCCGAAAATGGTCCATGGAAGAAAGCGTCGGCGAGGATGCCGACGGACGTCAGGAGCGATGACCAGCTCGGTTTTAACGCAGTATCCAAGAGCGCGGTGATCTGTCGGCATTCTCGGGCTCACACCCGCGTCGTCAGCACCTTGATGCCCAACGCCACCATCGCCAGGCCCAGCACTCGGTCGATCCAGTGGCTGAAACGTTTGAACGCACGATGAATTGGCGGCGTGGAGAGCAACAGCGCCACCGCCGAAAACCATCCCAGTTGAATGAGCATGATCCAGACGCCGTAGATGGCGATCTGGTATAGCGGCATCGACGGCGACAGCACGATGGTGAACAGCGAGACGAAATAGATGGGTGCCTTGGGATTGAGCGCGTTGCAGAGAAAGCCCGTGCCGACGATACGCAGCGCCGAACGGGGCGGCAGGATCCTGGCGTTGTCGGTGCCTGGCTCGAGGGAAGCGGGTCGGGATCGCAACCCCTTGACGCCGAGATAAAGAAGATAAGCGCCACCCAATAGCTTGATCGCCCACAGCGCTTCGGCGGAATTGGCGATCACCGCCGCCAGCCCGAAAGCGGAATAGACGATATGAATCGACAGCCCCAGCGCGATGCCCAGGCTGCACAGCAGGCCGATACGCTTGCCGTGGTTGAGCGTCTGCTGGGTGACAAGGACGAAGTCCGGCCCCGGCGAGGCGGCCGCCAGTAGATGCACGAAGGTGATGACGATCAGACCGTGTAGGATTTCCATGACGATTCCTGCAATGCTGAAGAGAAGCGTGAGGTACTCCTGCCATGATCGAACACTTTCGCCATCAAGCCTACTGCAATCTGTGGTCCAACCATCGTCTGCTGAAGGCCTGCGCCCCATTGTCGGTAGCCGAGCTCAAGGCCAGGCGCAGCAGCTTCTTCCCCTCGATCCATGCCACGCTCAACCATATCCTGGTCGTCGACGCCTACTATATCGACGCGCTCGAGGGGGGCACGCTCGGTCAGCGGGCGTTCGAGGACGAGACCCCGCACGCGAGCGTCGATGCGCTGTGGCCGGCCCAGGAAGCGCTGGACCGGCGCCTGATCGCTGTCTGCGAAGCGCTGACCCCCTCGACGCTGGCCGAAAACGTCACGCTCCAACGGGCCGAGCGCCGACAGCTGGAACCGGCACATCGCGTGCTGGCGCACCTCTTCGTCCACCAGACGCATCACCGTGGTCAGGTTCACGCCATGCTCTCGGAGACCGATGTCGCACCGCCACAGCTCGACGAATTCTTCCTGCTCGACGAAGCGCCTCTAAGGCAGACGGAGTTCGAGGCGCTGGGAATCAGCGAAGCGCAGGTGTGGTCGACGCTTCGCTAGCGTCGGTCAAAACAACTCGCGATGCGCCTCGGCGAGCGCCGCCATGCTGTTGAAGCGGAAGTCGACCCTCGGCATGTCGCCTGGATTCATGGTCGCGCCGAAGCCCTCCTTGTCGTGGCGACGATAGATCCAGCAGTTGGCCAATCCATACCGGTTGGCCGGCTGGTGGTCGTGGAACATGCTCTCGGCGGTGTGCAGGATCTGCGACTTGTCGATATCGCGCTCGCCGAGCTTCTCCAGCATGTATTCGAAATTGCGCGCCGCAGGCTTGTAGGAGCCGATGTCCTCGGCCGTGTAGACTGCATCGAACTCGACACCAAGCTTGCGCTGGCTGTAGGCAAAGCTCTCGTTGTCGACGTTGGAGAGCACCACCAGCTTGTAATGCTGCTTGAGATAGCCGAGCGCCTCAGCGGTGTCGGCGAAAGCCGGCCACTGCTTGACGAAATCGCCATAGGCAAGGCACTCGTCGTGGCTGACCGCCACGCCCCACTCTTCCGCCAGGCGCTTGTAGACGACCGCCAACAGCAGCCGGTACTGCAGATGCGGTGTGTAACGCTGCTGGGTCGATTCATGCCGGGCGTGCGCCTCGAGCACCTGGTCGCGACTCAGGCTCTGCCCGGTGCGCTGCAGCAGTGGCTGCAGCCCGGCGACCATGCCGCTCTCCCAGTCGATCAGGGTGCCGTAGACGTCAAAGGTCAGGGTGGTGAAATCCGTCAATTGCATGAGGGTCCCTCTGGTAGCGTCGAGATGCGTTTCCAACGTCGTATGTCGATGATTCGGCTGGCGTTCAGCCGGAATCCGTATTGAGCAGGCGCATGGCGACCTGGAGCTGCAGTCTGGCGTCGGCGTCGTTCAGGGGCATGCCCAGCGCCGTCTCCAATCGCTCGATCCGGTAACGCAGCGTGCTGATGTGGATATCGAGTGCACGGGCGGCCTGCGCCAACTGAAAGCCACTGTCCGCCAGTGCCGAGAGCGTCTCGATGGCGCTCTGCCGTCGCGCGCCTTGCCCCAGGGCACGGGAAATACGCTCGAGGAACAGTCGTCGAGCCTCGGTATCGCCCTCCAGCACCCGGTCGAACAGCAAGGCTTCGAAATCCCGGCGCTCTCCCGGCCTGAGGGAAGGCAGCAGACGCGCCACGTCTCCGGCACCCTCGGCAATGGCCGCCGCCCCCTGCACTTCGCGGCTGATCGCCATGGCCGCCGCGCCATCGTTGAGTTCGCGCCAGAGCATTGCCGTCGAGATATCGGTGCGAACCAGGAACAGCAGCTGGTTGAGCGAGACGGAGATCAGCGGCGGCAGGCCCTGTGCCTCGAGTTGCTCCCTCAGGCGACGCTCCCATCGCTCCCGACGCAGCAGCCCATCCCGGCTCAGCGGCACCGGCTCGTTGAGCAGGATGGCGCAGACATGGTAGCCGGTGTGGGGATCCCACCCCTGCAGCGACGCGCGCTCCAGCGCGGTCGGGGTGGGCTCGAACCGCCCCTCCAGCAGCGAGTCGACGAAGGCGTAGCCGAGCCGGGTTTCCTGTGCCTGCAGCGCCCGCTGGTGGGACAGGTGCAGTGCCGAGATCAGGGCAGCCTGCTCGGCGGCGCGGCGTTCCAGTTCGCCCACGGGAGAAGCCGTCTCGTCGATCCACAGCGTGGCGGCCGGCACCTCCAGAATTCGCACCGGGCAGGCCAGCATTCGGCCGCCGTCCTCCTCGCCCAGGGAGCGAGCCGAGACCGCGGTCAGAAACTGGGCATCAGCCAGCATCGTCGATGTCGGCAGGCGCATCGCCTCGATTCCGGCGCTTCCCCCCAGCCATTCGCCCTCCAGACCGGTGAAGAGCACGTCCCGCTCGAGCAGCAGGCTCAATGCCGTGGCGATATCGCCCAGGCTGCGCGCCGTCAGCGCCGACCGGGTGAGGTCGCGATGAATCCGCTCCGCCTGGGCGATCAACTGTCCCTGGCGGGCGATCAGCCAGGCGTGCACCTCCTCGGTGATCTGGCTGAACGGAACGTCCCAGGGGATCTCCAGGAGCGGAAAATCCAGCGCTTCGGCCACGCGCCGGCTGGTCTCGGGAAAGGCGGTGAGGAACCTCGGCACCGCCAGCGCCACGCCGGCCAGCTCCTTCTTCACCAGCGCCTCGATCAGTGCCCGCTCGGCGGCCGGCTCGTCAGGCCAATGATAACCGGTGGTCAGCAGTAGCTGACCCTCGCGAACCCAAGCGACGATATCGGGATGATCGACCATGTGCACCCAGCGCAACGGTCGATCCAGCGAGCGCTCGCCAGCCACCACGCGAGCGTGGCGCAGATTGGTCTCACGCAGCGCGGTGGCCAGGTCGAGCTCGACCGGCGGCCGCGCCATGTCGGCCTCGTCAACCGACATGGCGGTCAGCCATCCAGCCGCGTCGAGACGAACTTGGTATCGAGATATTCATCGATGCCGTAGCGGCCACCCTCGCGACCCAGGCCGCTGTCCTTGACGCCGCCGAACGGCGCCTGGGGCACGGAAGGCGCGCCATCGTTGACGCCGACGATACCGTAGTCCAGCGCTTCGGAAACCCGTGCCGCCCGGCCCAGATTGCGGGTCCACAGGTAGGCGGCGAGGCCGAACGGCGTGGCGTTGGCGGCGGCGATCGCCTCTTCCTCGCTATCGAAGGCAATCAGCGGGGCGACGGGACCGAAGGTCTCCTCCTGCATGATCTGCATGTCATTGGAAACGTCCGCGAGCACCGTCGGCGCGACGAAGAAACCGTCGACGTCACGCTCGGCCGTCAGACGACGAGCCCCCTTGGCCACGGCATCGTCGATATGAAATTGCGCCTTGTCGCGCCCCGCCTGACTGACCAGCGGACCGATCTGGGTCGTCTCGTCCTCCGGCTGCCCCACGCGCAGTTCGTCGACCGCGGCGGTCAGACGCGCGGAGAAGGCGTCGAGAATGCCACGCTGAACGTAGATGCGATTGGCACAGACGCAGGTCTGGCCACCATTGCGGAACTTGCTCGCCATCACCTCGGCCACCGCGGCCTCGATGTCGGCGTCGTCGAAGACCAGGAACGGTGCATGCCCGCCCAGCTCCAGCGACATGCGCTTCATGGTGGCGGCGGATTTGGCGTAGAGATGCTTGCCGACCGGTGTGCTGCCGGTGAAGGTCACCTTGCGGATGCGCCGATCTTCCATCAAGGCGTCGCTGACCGCCGCCGGTCGCTCGGCGGTGATCACCTGGAACACCTCCGCCGGCCCGCCGGCCTGCTGCCAGAGCTGGGCCAGCAGCAGCGCCGTGACCGGCGTCTGCTCCGCTGGCTTGACGATCACCGAGCAGCCTGCCGCCAGCCCCGGTGCCACCTTGCGGGTGATCATGGCGGCCGGGAAGTTCCATGGCGTGATCGCCAGCACCGGGCCGACCGGCTGACGCAGCACGGCAAGCCGTTTGTCCGGATGCTGGCTGGGCAGAATGTCGCCATCGATACGCTTGGCCTGTTCCGCGTACCACTCCAGGAAGCTGGCGGCATAGTCGACTTCCCCCCGCGCCTCGCGGATCGGCTTGCCCATCTCCCGGGACATGGTGACGGCGAGGATTTCCTTGGCCTCCATCATCGCCCGGTGCCACGCCTTGAGCAGAGCTGCCCGTTCGAAGGCAGTGGTCTTGCGCCACGCCTCGAAGCCGCGCTGGGCGTTATCGGCGGCCAGCTTCGCCTGTGCCACTCCGCAGTCGGCGACCTCGGCGATCACCTCCCCGGTGGCGGGGGAACGCAAGGCGTAGCGGCCCGCATCGGCGGCATCGAAGCCGACGATCGAAGCGGGGTAGTAGTGGGCATCAGCAGGCGTACGAAGTGGTACGGTTGGACTCTGAAGAGAGGATGAGGAGGAAGACATCGATCCGGTCACCTGTGCGAAAAGAAGGAAGTCTAGCCATCCTACCTCCAGGCCGAAGCGAAAACCTCCTGCAAAAAGCCGGATAAATTGATCAAAAAATCCTGCTTATAGCAGAATATTTCAAACCACCTGGATCTTCGAGGCGGCCTCTTCGGTCATCCGGCCGCGCCAGGTCCGCCCGGGATCGCCGCTGGTCAGCAGGGTGTCGAAGTCCGACAGTTCGGCGAAGAACGCCGCTCGCATCACATCGAGCTTGCTCTCGTCGGCGACCAGGATCCTGCGTTCCGCATGTTCGATGGCGGCCTGCTTGGGTGCCACTTCATGGAAGTGGAAACAGCTGGCCCCCTTTTCGGCATGGACCCCGGCAGCGGAGATCAGCGCCTTGTTGATACCCAAGCGGCGAATCGCCGTGGTGACGTCCTGCCCGCCGAAGGAGTCGGAAGCGGCGTAGTAGAGCCCGCCCAGCACCACCAGGCGCATGTTGGGCATGTCGCGCTGGCTAAACGCGTTGGCGACGTTGAGGGCGTAGGTCACGATGGTCACGTTCATCTCGCGCGGCAGCAACGCGCAGAACGGCATCAACGTCGTGCCGCAATCGACGAAGACGGTATCGCCCTCCTCGATCATCGACACGACCGCCTCGCAGAGGCGTCGCTTGGCCTTCGCATAGCGGTCTCTCTGTGCATCGAGATTGTAGGCGGCGGCAAACTGAGGGTTGTCGGCCATGACCAGGTGGCCACCGAAGGAGATGATGGCACCGTTACTGGCGGCGATATCCCGCCTCACCGTCATCTCGGAGACGTCGCACAGCGTCGCCGCATCGGCCAGTGGAAGCGCGCCGTTGCGCCGGATCGCTTCACGGAGTCTCTCGAGCCTTACGGCGCTGCGGCCATTCATGACATTCTCCCGACATTATCTTTCCGATCAGGGTGTTGCGACATCGTTTCACGCGCCATGTCTCTTCCTTGGACACTCACCAGCTAGCACGGTATCACCGCCGGCCAACGATGTTACCCCGTAACGCAGCGAGGAGCCCGCAGGCTCCTCGTCGACGAATCCACTCCTGCAGCGTCAGAACTGCCAGCCAACGCCGAAGTAGTAGCCCCATCCGGTGGAACGCAACTCGAAGCTGTCGCCGTGACTGTTGGGGAACGGCGCCATCTCGCCATCGTTCCATTGGCCGCCGTTGTGGAAATAGCGTGCCACCGCCATGAAGCGCAGATGCGTGAACTGGTACAGCAGCACGTTGGTCGCCACAGTCGACTCGTTGGTACGGGTCGGGTCGTTGTCGCCGAGGTCCGAACCGAAATCGTGGTTGGTGAAACCGACGTAGACCAGCGACGCACCGTTATCGAAGCTGCCCAGCGGATAGGAGTAGTTCAACTGCGCGCGGTAGCCATCCCAGGAGTGCTCGTTGGCGGCACCGTAATTTTCCCACTGGCGACGTTTGTAAAGATTGAACGAGAGCCCGAGCGGCGAGCCGGTATCGATATCGGTGCCCAGACCGGCGTAGAGCGTGTTCTGACGGCTCTCCGTGGTATGCCCCCAGTCGAAGATATAGTCGAAGGCGACGAACCACTCCTTGAACGGGCCGAAACTCAGGTCCTGGCCGGTCATGTCGTCGATGGAGAGACGCGGCTCCAGCTCCATGAACACCGGCGACCCCTTGTCGAAGATACCGCTGTCCGCTGCATTGCCGACACCGAAGAATTTCGGGAAATCGATATAGCCGTAAAGATCCAGCGGCCCCTTGCGACCGAAGAATTCGTATTCCAGATAAATATCGTCGACCTGCTGCGGCCCGAACCGGATGCTCTTGCTGCCGATGACAGTGAGGTTCTGATGATACCAATCGGACAGATAGGGCCCGTCGGCGGTTTGCCCCTCTGCCGTCGGTCCTTCGTCCGGTGTCTCCTGCTCGATAACCGGCGCTTCGTTCTGGTCATCGGCGGCCCTGGCCGGGGATGCGGCCAGCGTCATCGCCCCCAATCCCAGCGACACCGACAACGCCAGATGGCGAGATCCTCCTTTCGGCCACCATTCCATAGCACCCATTGGCCGTGCGATTCGTTCTACCATGCCATTCCCCTACTCTTATTGTGTTGTCATCGTGACGTCATTGCGGCGGCGTCATCGTCCAGACGGTTATCGCCGATTTGTGACTATTTTTTCATTCCCCTGACCGCCCGTGGCTGGCACAGGCATGCCATCGCGTCACTGCTACGCAATAGTGACTCGGAAATAGGTCGTAAAGCACTACATATGGGCCCATTCTTTGTCCAAAAGTACTCTATGAGCTTGTGAGAATAAAAACAACAAGTGACGGGGAAAACCAAAAAATGTTAAAAACATCTCAAGAAGATGTCCTGTCGAAAGGCGTTTTCTACCCATCAGGACCAACACCAAGGACAACAACATGACACTCATCATGGGTCTGGTCGGCGTCGTCGTGCTGCTGATGATCGCGCTGATCTTCTCGAGCGACCGCAAGGCGATTCGGTTGCGGACCGTTATCGGCGCTTTTGCCATTCAAGCCGGTATCGGTGCCTTCGTGCTCTACGTGCCTTTCGGCCAGAGCGTGCTGGGATCCGTCTCCAGCGCCGTCAGCCAGGTCATCAGCTATGCCAACGACGGCATCGGCTTCCTGTTCGGCAACCTGGCCGATCCGACCAATGTCGGCTTCGTCTTCGCCATCAA
This sequence comes from Salinicola corii, assembly GCF_008298015.1. Classification (GTDB taxonomy): domain Bacteria; phylum Pseudomonadota; class Gammaproteobacteria; order Pseudomonadales; family Halomonadaceae; genus Salinicola; species Salinicola corii. The sequence goes on from NZ_VTPX01000007.1 coordinate 225,815, forward strand.
GGTGCTGCCGATCATCATCTTCTTCTCGTCGCTGACGGCGGTGCTCTACTACCTGGGCATCATGCAGTGGGTCGTGCGCATCCTGGGCGGCGCGTTGCAGAAAGTGCTCGGCACCTCGCGCACCGAATCGCTCTCCGCCACCGCCAACATCTTCGTCGGTCAGACCGAGGCGCCACTGGTGGTGCGCCCGTTCCTGGCCAGCATGACGCGCTCCGAACTGTTCGCGGTCATGTGCGGCGGCCTGGCATCCGTCGCCGGCTCGGTGCTCGCCGGCTACGCCGAACTCGGCATCCCCATGGAGTATCTGATCGCCGCCTCGTTCATGGCGGCGCCCGGTGGCCTGCTGTTTGCCAAGATCCTGATGCCGGAAACGGAGCAGCCCGACGATCGCACCCAACAGGCCAGGGATGTGCTGGAAGCCGAGGACAAACCGGCCAACGTGCTGGATGCCGCCGCTTCCGGCGCCTCGTCGGGGCTGATGCTGGCCGCCAACGTCGGCGCGATGCTGCTGGCCTTCATCGGCCTGATCGCCCTGATCGACGGCATCCTCGGTGGCGTCGGGGGCTGGTTCGGGGTGGATTCGCTGAGCCTGTCGATGATCCTCGGCTGGTTGTTCTCACCGCTGGCGTTCGTGCTCGGCATTCCCTGGCATGAAGCGACACTGGCGGGCTCGTTCATCGGCCAGAAGCTGGTGGTCAATGAGTTCGTGGCGTACATCAACCTGGCCCCCTACATCAGCGGCGACACCGTGGTGGAAGCGACCGGTCAGGCGATGTCCGCCCATACCGCCGCGATCCTGTCGTTCGCGCTGTGCGGATTCGCCAACCTCTCATCGATCGCGATCCTGCTCGGTGGTCTCGGCACGCTGGCGCCCAGTCGCCGGCCCGAGATCGCCCGCTACGGCCTCAAGGCCGTACTTGCCGGCACGCTCTCCAACCTGATGTCGGCCACCCTGGCCGGGATCTTCCTGTCGCTGGCCGGCACGGCCTGAACCGGGATGCGTATCGCATGATCGCCATGAAACCCCGGCAGACTCGGCGGAGACATGCCGGGAGCCGGGCTCGGCAGGAAGCCGCCACCAACACGCCGGACAAGGAGATAGGAAGATGAGCAGTCTCGAGCAAGCCGCCAGCCGGGCGCTGGCCATGATGGACCTCACCTCGCTCAACGATGACGACGATGACGCTGCCATCCGGACACTGTGTCGTCGTACCGACACGCCGTACGGCGCCCCCGCCGCGGTCTGCCTCTACCCGGCGTTCATCGACGCGGCGGATCGCGAACTGACGGCCATGGGAATTCGCGACCGGGTACGGATCGCCACGGTGACCAATTTCCCCGACGGTAGCGTCAACGTCGAGCGCGCCTGCCGCGAGACCCGGGCGGCCGTCGCGGCCGGTGCCGACGAGGTCGACGTGGTGTTTCCCTACAAGGCGCTGATCGGCGGCGATGCCGAGTCGGGACGCGCCCTGGTCGCAGCCTGCCGCGACGCCTGCGGCGATCGCCTGCTCAAGGTGATACTGGAGACCGGCGAACTCGAGGATCCGGCGTTGATCCGCCAGGCCGCGGATATTGCGCTGGAGTGCGGCGCGGACTTCCTCAAGACCTCCACCGGCAAGGTGGCGGTCAACGCCACGCTGGAAGCCGCCGACATCCTGCTCTCCGCCATTCGCGACAGCGGCCGCGACGTCGGCTTCAAGGCGGCCGGCGGCATCCGATCCACCGAGGATGCCAAGGCCTACCTGGATCTGGCCGCCGGCATCATGGGCGAGGCGTGGCTCACCCCGGCGCACTTCCGCTTCGGCGCTTCCGGCCTACTGGATGCGCTGCTCGCGACGCTGTCCGGCGACGACACCCAACCGACCGGCGGCGGATACTGAATCAGGTCGACCACGAGCGGAGAGCGCCATGCTGACGCAGGAAATCATTCGACGTAAGCGCGATGGACAGACCCTCGACCGCAAGATGCTCGATCTGGTCATGGGCGGCATCGCCGACGGCAGCATCGGCGACGCGCAGATCGGCGCGTTCGCCATGGCCGTCTATCTCAACGGCATGAACCGGGACGAGGCGGTGGCGCTGACCGAGTCGATCCGCGACTCTGGGCAGGTGATGCGCTGGGGCGGCCCCGGCGATCTCGGGTGCGCCGGCCCGGTGCTCGACAAGCACTCGACCGGCGGTGTCGGCGATCTGGTATCGCTGATCCTCGGCCCCTGGGTCGCCGCCTGCGGTGGCCATGTACCGATGGTCTCCGGTCGCGGCCTGGGCCACACCGGCGGCACCCTGGACAAGCTCGAATCGATTCCCGGCTACGACGTTACGCCATCCGACGCCGTTTTCCACCGCCTGGTAAAAGAGGTCGGCGTGGCGATCATCGGTCAGACCGGGTCGCTGGCGCCGGCCGACAAGCGCCTCTACGGCGTGCGCGACGTGACCGCCACGGTGGAGTCGATCCCGCTGATCGTGGCCTCGATTCTGGGCAAGAAGCTCGCCTGCGGCCTCGAGACGCTGGTGATGGACGTCAAGGTCGGCAGCGGCGCCTTCATGCCGACACAGGAAGCGTCTCGCGAACTGGCCGAGGCGATCGTCGCCATCGGTTGCGGCGCAGGCACCCGGACCAGCGTACTGCTGACCGACATGAACCAGCCGCTGGCCGACTGCGCCGGCAATTCACTGGAAGTCTTCGAGGCACTGCGGCTGCTTGGCGGTCATGGTAAAGAGAGCCGCCTCCATCAGGTAACGCGGTCGTTGGCCCAGGAGATGCTGATCCAGTCCGGCCTGGCCGGCGATGCCGAAGAAGCCGACAAGCGGCTGAACCGCGCGCTCGACTCCGGCGAGGCTCTCGAGCGCTTCTCGCGCATGGTGCAGGGTCTCGGCGGCCCTGGCGATCTGGCGGAGCATGCCGGCCACTATCTCCTCTCCGCCCCGGTCACGGTCGATCTCGAGGCGGATCGGGCGGGCTTCCTCAGCACCATCGACACGCGCGCGCTCGGCCTCGGCGTGGTCGAGTTGGGCGGCGGGCGGCGTAACGCGGGTGATGCCATCGATCACCGGGTCGGCCTGTCACACATCGCCCCGCTCGGCCAGCGCATCGAACCGGGACAGCCGCTGCTGCGCATCCATGCCGCGGACCGGGACGACGCCGACGCCGTCAGCCAACGCCTGCGTCGCGCCTTCGGACTGAGCGAGGCGCCCGTCGAGCCGCCGCCACTGGTTCACGCCACGCTGCGTCAGGAAGACCTGTCATGAACGAGGAAAAGAGATGAAACGCGCGATTCTGCTGGTCCTCGACTCCTTCGGCATCGGCAACGCCCCGGACGCCGCGGAATACGGCGACGCCGGTTCCGACACGCTCGGCCATATCGCCCGCTATCGCGCCGATGCCGGCCGGCCGCTCGAGCTACCCAACCTGGCTCGCCTGGGGCTCTATCACGCCCATCGGCTGAGCACCGGCGACTGGGCGGCCGGCGTCGACGTTCCCGACACCGTCGAGGGTGCCTGGGCCTGTGCCGGCGAAATCTCCTCCGGCAAGGACACCCCCTCCGGTCACTGGGAGATCGCCGGCGTACCGGCACTGTTCGAATGGGGCTACTTCACCGAGCGCGAGAACAGCTTTCCGCCAGAACTGCTCGAGGCGTTGATCGAGCGCGCCGATCTGCCCGGTGTGCTCGGTAACTGCCACGCCTCCGGCGTGCCGGTGATAGAGGCGCTGGGCGAAGAGCACATCGCCAGCGGCAAGCCGATCGTCTACACCTCGGCGGATTCCGTGTTCCAGATCGCCGCCCATGAAACCCACTTCGGTCTCGACCGCCTGTACCGACTGTGCGAGATCGCCCGCGAGCTGCTGATGCCCTACAACATCGGCCGCGTCATCGCCCGGCCGTTCATCGGCGAAACGTCGGAAACCTTCGAACGCACCGGCAATCGCCGCGACTATGCCATCGAACCGCCGACTCCGACCGTGCTGCAGAAGCTGCACGACAGCGGCGGCAGGGTACTCGGCGTCGGCAAGATCGGCGACATCTACGCCCATTGCGGCGTCAGCGAAGTGCGCAAGGCCCACGGCTTCGAGGCGCTGTTCGACGCCACCCTCGCCGCCATCGGCGACGCCGGCGATCGAACCCTGGTGATGACCAATTTCGTCGACTTCGACACCCTCTACGGCCATCGCCGCGATCCGGAAGGCTATGCCGGCGCACTGGAAGCCTTCGACCGGCGCCTGCCAGAAGTGATGGCCAGGCTCGAACCCGGCGACCTGCTGATCCTTACCGCCGATCACGGCAACGACCCGACCTGGCGCGGAACCGACCACACCCGCGAGCAGGTGCCCGTTCTGATCGCGAGCGACGTACTGGCGCCCGGCAGCTATGGCCGCCGCGAGAGCTACGCCGATATCGGCCAGACCCTGGCCGGGCATTTCGGGCTGAATCCGATGGATCATGGGCGTTCACTACTGACGGAATCGCCCCAGGGAGACAACTGATGGCAACCCCGCATATCGACGCCCAACCGGGCGCCTTCGCCGACACCGTGTTGATGCCTGGCGACCCGCTGCGCGCCCAGTTCATCGCCGAAACCTTTCTCGACGATGTGGAGTGCGTCAACCGGGTACGCAACATGCTCGGCTTTACCGGCACCTACCAGGGTCGCAGGATATCGGTGATGGGCAGCGGCATGGGGATTCCCTCGTGCTCCATCTACGCTAAGGAGCTGATCACCGAGTACGGTGTCGCGCGGCTGGTTCGGGTCGGCTCCTGCGGTGCGGTGCGCGACGACGTCGCGGTCAACGACATCGTCATCGGCATGGGGGCGAGTACCGACTCCGGCGTCAACCGCGCGCGCTTCGGCGGTCACGATTTTGCCGCCATCGCCGATTTCGACCTCGTCCGCCATGCGGCGGATGCAGCCCGTGAACGCGGCACGAAGATCAAGATCGGCAACCTGTTTTCGGCGGATCTGTTCTACACACCGAACGTCGACTTCTTCCAGACCATGAAGCGCCACGGCATTCTCGGCGTCGAGATGGAGGCCGCCGGTCTGTATGGGGTCGCCGCCGAGTTCGGCGCCCGCGCGCTGACCGTGTGTACCGTCTCCGACCATATCCTCAATGGCGAGGCGCTCGATGCCCAGGCGCGCCAGACAGGCTTTGCCGAGATGATGGCGATCACCCTGGAAGGACTGTTGCGCGATGACCGGGAGACGAGCCGATGAGCGACATCCAGGTACCCGACGACGTCCGGCGGACGGCGCTGAACGTTCGCGGTCACGCCTACGTGCCCTACTCCGGCCACCCGGTGGGCGCGGTGCTGATCAGCGAGAGCGGCAAGACCTACGCGGGCTGCAACGTCGAGAGCGCCAACTACAAGGGCCTCTGCGCCGAGGCCAGCGCCATAGCCGGGATGATCTCCAGCGGCGAGCGCGAGATACGCACGATCTACGTCATCGGCCCCGGCGAGCATCGCTGCACCCCCTGCGGCGACTGCCGGCAACGCATTCGGGAATTCGCCACGCCGGAGACCCGGATCGTGGTCCTCGACGGCGAGGGCAGCCCGCTCAAGCGCTACACCATGGACGAACTGCTGCCCGACTCCTTCGGCCCGGAAAACCTGAACAAGACCTCAGGGATGCGCTGAGCAATGTGCGATGATCTTGCCTTTCGCCCGGCAACGCCCGACGACCTGACCGCACTCTGGTCGATTCGAAACAGAGCGGCGAGGATTCAGTGCGCGGGGCACTACCCGCCCGACGCGCTGGATACCTGGCTTGCCGCCGCACCGAGCGACGGTTTCCGACATCTTCTTCGACAGGGTCACGCGATCGTGGCGGAACGGGATCGGAGCATCGTCGGCTATGCCGTCGTCGATGTCGGCGAACGGGAGCTGGAAGCGCTGTTCGTCGCACCGGACCATTTTCGTCGCGGTCATGGTTCGAAGTTGCTGGCACGCGCAGAGGAGCTGGCCAGACAAGAAGGCATCGACATCTTGACGCTGTCCGCCGCGCTCAACGCCATCGACTTCTATCTCGCCCACGGTTACGAGCTGCTCGCCATTGACGACTACGCTCATCGCAGCGGAGTGAGGTTGAAACGTGGCGTGATGCGGAAGTCGCTCAAGCTCCCACGCTGATCGTCCTGAACCCGATGTTACTGCTCGAAGCTTCCGGTGTGTTCGATGTACGCGCCGCGTTCCGGTAGCGATTGCAGTACGAGTCGTGGCACAGAAACGAGCCGCCTCGCATCACGCGGCGCGCGACGTCGGGCGGTCCCGGCGGATTGCTCAACGGCGAGCGCGCATAGTACTCGGGGTCGAAGCCATCGCCGCACCACTCCCAGACATTGCCGACCGTCTGATACAGGCCGTAACCATTGGGCGGGAAGGCCTCGACCGACGCGGTAAAACGCCAGCCATCCTCGATGAGATTGGTGTGGGGGAAGTTGCCTTGCCAGATGTTGCAGCGCCATGCCCCGTATTCGTCCGTCACGTTGTCACCCCAAGGATAGCGGCATCCCGCCAGTCCGCCACGCGAGGCGTACTCCCATTGTGCTTCACTGGGCAACCTGCGCCCCGCCCATTGACAGTACGCCACGGCATCGCGCCAGCTGACGTGAACGACTGGATGATCCAGCAGGTCGTCCACCGTCGACAACGCCCCGCCCGGGGCGCGCCAATGCGCCCCCCGCACCGCGACCCACCAAGCCATGCCGTCGAGGGCACCGAGCACGTCCTCCCTCGATGCCTGAACTTGATGGCGAAACACCGCCGAGATTCCCCATCGCTCGGCATCCGTGCGATATCCCGTGGCGTCGATGAAACGCGCGAAATCGCGGTTGGTAACGGTGGTCGCATCGATGACAAACGCGTCGAGATAGACCGCATGCGTCAGGTGTTCGCCATCGCGACGGTTGGCGATATCGGTACCTTCACCCATGATGAACGAACCGGCGGGAATGGCCGCCTGCTCGATCGGATGGCTACCGGCTCCCGCCAGTCGACGCGAAAGCCCGTCGGTCCCGGCCCCCGGCTTTTTCCGTGCCAAAGTCGGGGCACAGCAGGTACGACCGTTCGATGCCATCCTAAACGCCCCATTCAGCGCCAAGGCGCCGCCCATGTCGACGTATGGGTCGCGCTTTCGGCCCGCCAACGTGCAATCACCTGCTGGAGGTGGTCGCGCAGCGCCCGGCAGGAGGCGTCGTCCCAGCGGTTGTCGAGCTCCTCGGGATCGCTTTCCAGGTCGAAGAGTTGCCCCTCGTCACTGTCGACGAAGGTCACGAGCTTCCAGCGGTCGTCGCGCACCATGGTCATCAATTCGGTGTCGGTCAGGATGAAATCACGGGCGTGCTCGGCGAAGACATGCTCGCGACCCGCCCACGTTTCGCCCTGCAGCGCCGGCAACAGTGATTGCGCTTCCATCCAGGCCGGCGGTTCGACTCCCGCCAACTCGAGAACGGTCGGCCCCAGATCCATGAGCGAAGTCAAACCTTCGATGCGCTGGTTCCCTCGCACGAATTTCGGCCCCCAGACGATCGCGGGGACATGCACACTCGACTCGTACATATTCCATTTCTGGCTATGACCGTGGTCGTTGAGGCAGTCGCCATGATCCGAGGTGAACACGATGATGGTGTCCTCGAGGACGCCCCGCCTCTCCAAGGCGTCGAGCAGCCGCCCGACCTGTGCATCGATCATCGTCACGTTGGCATGATAGTGGCGCCGCTGGCGGACCATTTGCTCGGGTGTCGGATGCTCCAGATGCTTGACCGCGTCATGATCGTTGTCGAGATGGTTCCAACGCAGCGCCTTGAGCGGCGCCGGCTGACTGGCGATGTCCTCCGCGCCGCCGACCGGCATCGGCACGTCACGCGTCTCGAACGGTTGGAGGTATTCAGGCGTGGGGTCGTATGGGGGGTGCGGTCCGGGAAACCCAATCTGCAGAAAGAACGGCTCGTCACCGGGGTAACGCTCGAGCCACATGGCCGCGAAGTCACCGACGAAGTTATCGGCATGCAGCTCGGCAGGCGCCTCCCAGACGAAAGCTCCCAGGCGATCGTCATAGTCGGCACGGTGACGGTAGGTCACCCGGCTCGGTTTGTCGACGCCCCGGACCCACAGCGCCTTGTCCCACTGGTCGAGAAAGAACGGCAGGTTGGGATGATCGCGATCCTTGTTCTCAACCACGTGGCGCTCGTGGAAGCCGAGCGGCGTCTCGTACGGGAAGGTATGCATCTTGCCGATGTTGGCGCAGCGGTAGCCCGCCTGCGCCAGTTGTTCGACCCACGAATGCCGCCACGGCTCGTCGTTTCGGAACACACCGGTGCTGTGCGGATAGAGGCCCATGAACAGACTGGCTCGTGACGGTGCGCAGGATGGCGCCGTGACGTAGGTTCTCGCGAAGGTAGTGCCCTCCTGGACCAGCCGATCAAGATTCGGAGTGATCGCGTGCTCATGTCCCAGTGCGTGGATCGTGTCGAATCGCTGCTGGTCCGTGATTACGAACATGATATTGGGGACTTTCCTCTCTGACATGGACGCGGCTCCTTGCTCCATTGATGGCGGTTTCACAGCTCGCTGCGATAAGTTTCGGTGATCGCGATGACGCAGGCGAGGCTGACCAATGTCATGGCGAACAGATAGAGCGCCGGCCCCCAGTAGCTACCGGCGAAGGCACTGGCCAGCGCGGCGGCGATCAACGGCGTTGGCGCACCGCCCAACAGCGCCGAGCCCTGATAGATCATGCCGAGCGAGGTATAGCGCACGCGCGTCGAGAACATCTCGGCGAAGAAGGTTCCCTGAATGGTGAACATCAGCCCAGTGCCCACCGCCTGCACCACGATGATGGTCGGCCACACGACCCAGGCCTCTCCGGTGGACAGCAGGGGAAAATAGGCCAGCCCCCCGATGGCACAGACGACGATGCCCGCCATGTAGACCGGACGACGCCCAACCCGGTCGGAGAACATGCCGATCAGCGGTGTCAGGAAGACCTGCACCGCGGCGGACATGACGAAACCGGTCAGCATCATCTGCTGCGACAACCCCAGCGTCGACGTGGCGTAGGCGATACCGAAAACGTTGATGACGTTGAAGGTCACCGCATCGGCCATGCGCGCGCCGAGCCCGAGCAACAGATAGCCCGGTTGTTCGCGAAGCAGGCTCATCAAGGGAATGTGGCGCGCGGGCTCTTGTGTCTTTCGCTTGCGGAAGACTTCCGTCTCTGGCAGCGAACTGCGGAGGAACAGGGCAAAGACGAGAAAGACGCCGCTCAACAGAAACGGAATCCGCCAGCCCCACGCCAGAAAGCTCGACTCCGGCAACAGTTGGACCAGTGAGAAGACCCCGGTAGAGACCAGCAGCCCCATCGGCGTACCCAACTGGTGAAAGCTGCCCATCAGCCCGCGCTTTCGACTCGGCGCGTTCTCCAGCGCAACCAGCGCACCGCCGCCGAATTCACCGCCTATTCCCAGTCCCTGCACGATACGAAGGGTAATCAGCGCCGCGGGCGCCCACCAGCCGATCGATTCGTAAGTCGGTACGAGCCCCATCAACAGCGTGCATACGCCCATGATGAGAACGGTGATGATCAGCATCGTCTTGCGACCGTGCCGGTCTCCGAAGTGGCCGAACAGCAATGCTCCAATGGGGCGAGCGATGAAACCCGCGGCGAAGGCACCGAACGAGGCCATCAGGCTGACGGAAGCGTCGGCATCGGCAAAGAACAGTTGTGGAAACACCAGTGCCGAGGCGATGCCATAGAGATAGAAGTCGTACCATTCGATGAAGGCACCGCTGAACGCAGCAAATGCCGCCTTCCTGGATTTGCCCTCTGACCGCGCGGGGTCCTGCAGATCATCGACGCTCATGACATCCCTCTCGTTTGGCGAACTCCGGCAGGAGGCGGCGGGCCCATGACCCAAGTTGTCGTTGGTGATCCAGTCACTACGAGACGGTGCAAGCCAATACTCAAATGAGCGCATCACGTCTCAAACGAGCATGAGCGTATGCTGGTACTATCGCCCGGGGCAAGTTTTCGACCGGCGACTACAACTAAGGATGTAGAGGGAGGCTTTATGACGGATGCCAGCAAAACCCGGCCACAAAGGGCTTCTGTCGGCGAGGATCAGATATTCGAGATGGTTCGTCGTTATTTCCTGGAAGACGAATCCAAGAGCGATCTGGCGCGTCACTTCGGTATCAGCCGTTTTCAGGTCGCGCGACTGTTGAAGGAGGCCCGGGAAACGGGATTGGTCATGATCAGCATTCGCCATCCCGCGCAACTCTCACCGGAGATGGGCTTGGACGTGGCCGCGGCCTTGGGAATCGAACACGCCATCGTGGTGGACCGCATACCGGGCAGCGACCAATCCACCATCGAGGCAGTGGCCCATCGCCTTGCCATAGTGCTCGACGACGAAATCAAACCCGGCCAGACCGTCGGCATGACCTGGAGCCGTGTCATCGAGTCGATGGCACGCCAGATCCGCCAGTTGCCCACCTGCGAGGTCGTGCAGCTCGCCGGAGCCATCCACCTCACCGGCAACCGACTCGGATCCGTCGAGACCATTCGCATCATCGCAGAAGCCGCCAATGGCACGGCATACCCCATCTATGCACCATTGGTACTGCAGGAAGCCGAAACAGCGAGGGCATTGGCGCGCCAACCCGATATCGCCCGCTCGTTGGCCCGTATCGAGGAATTGGATATCGCCGTCGTATCGGTCGGCGCCTGGCGCCCCTCCGGCTCGGCGCTCTACAACTTGCTGACAGCAAGCGAGGCCGAGGAGATAGCCGACAAAGGCGCCTGCGGTGAAATCAGTGGTCGACTCTTCGATCAGCATGGACGAGCCATAGAAAGCGAACTGGATCGCCGCGTCCTCGGTATCTCGGTGGACCAATTACGCAGGGTCCCCCGTGTCATCGGTACCGGCGCCGGTGCTTATCGAGCCCAGGCAACGATCGCCGCTGCCAAGGCTGGACTGTTCAATACGCTCATTGTCGACCGCAGTCTGGCCCAGGCCATTCTCGACCTTGCCGGGTCGTTCACCGCCAACGCATGAGCAGCTCGCTATATCGACTGGTAGAACTGGCTTATGCTTCAGAAGAACCTATCCGCGTGGCGCAACGGTGACGACTCTTTGTCGAGTTTGGGTATACTCGGAATCCAACAAATGATGACAACAACCCTTTCTCCGCTTGGATTCATCGATGGCCCAGCGCGCTTTTCCGCTTTCGAGCTTCTGCTGCTGAAAAGTCGTTACCCGCCGGATACCGCGGCCCTGTTGCTGTTGACGTGGGTCTACGTCAACAAGCGCGCTGTGCTTGCCGAGGACCGGCGCTACCTCGAAGTGCTGGCCAACGGCTATCGCCATTCCCGGGATCTCGACACGTTGCTGGCGATCGCCAGAGCCGACCTGAAGGCCATCCAACTGGCCGCCGAGGTGGTGTTACGCGAACGCATCGATGAACAGTCGCACCCCTTCCTGCGGCGCGCGATCGGGCTGGCCACGAGCGAGGGTGATCTCAGCCTGCGAAATCACCACATCCTGCGCTTTCTCTCCGATCTTTCAGGCGTGACGCCCGCTGCTTTTGCACGGCTGTTCCGCGAGGTGGCCGGACGCGCCCTGACGCCCCCCAGCGACCCCAGCCGACAGGAGTACTGGCAGCAGGAAGAGCCAGCCGAGCCGGCAGCCGAGGCAGACACCGACACCACGGCTCCCTCCCCGCGCGAGACTCACCGTTGGCTAGGCTGGAGAGCCCGAATCCTGTCCGCGCATACGCGGCGACGGGAGAATCGCCTTGAGCGTGACCGCTTGCGCCAGCAGGCACGTCAACGAGCGGCGCGGCGGCGCCAGGAGGAAGAACGCCTGCAACGGGCACGCCAGGCCGAAGCCCAGCGCCAGGAAGAGGAGCGTCAGGCCGAAGCCCAGCGACGGGAGCGAGCGCGTCGGGAAGAAGCGTCTCGTCAAGAACAGCAGCGACGGCAACGCCAGTGGCAACAAGCGGCCGGCATCCCCCAACCCCACTACCGAATCCGGCTGGCCTTGCAGGTCCTGGAACTCGACGAGCATGCCTCCTCGACCGATATCAAACGCGCCTACCGCCGCCTGGCACAGCGTCATCATCCCGATCGCTTCCACGGCCAGGGCGACTTGCGAATATCCCTGGCTTCGCAACGTTTCTAGCGGATCAAGAACGCCTACGACCTGTTGATGCAACATGCGTGATCTCTATCGTCGACTCGGCATCGCCAAGGACGCAACGCCCAAAGCCATCGTCCGAGCTGCAGAACGCTGCAACAACCAGACGCTGAAGGCCGATGCGCTGAGCGCTCTCGGCGACGCGGCGCATCGCGAGGCCTATGACGACCTGCATGCACTGCTGGACGACCTCGGCAGGCTGCGGGCGGGTCTGGGCATGACCCATGCCCCCCACTGGCAAGGGGACACCGCCAATGATTTTTCCTCGTCCCCCGAACGTATCGTGGTTCGTCAGGAACTGCTGACGCGACAGCTGGAAATTGCACTCAGCCGCCATCAGACGCGCTGGCGACGCTGGTCCTGGCTTGCCCTGGCCGTGCTGATCGGATGGCTCGCCGCTTATGGCATCGGCCGCTGGCTGAGTTAGCAAGCTGCTAGAGGAGAACCGAGGCGCCACTTCCATAGCCAATTAGCAATAGTCCATCTTCACTATCCGTTTGCCCAAGTTGCCTCCGGCGAGCAGGCCGATCAGCGCCTGAGGAACCGCCGCCAGCCCACCCTCGACGATATCGAGACGCCACACGAGCTCACCCGCCGCCACAGGCGATCGGGAAGCGCGCTGGAACGCCTCCCACTCATGGAGATATTCAGGTGCGACGAAAGGATGAACACCGACACCCTTGCCGCCGAGCCGTGCCAGGTTGGCGGGTGCCCGGCGAGGTTCGGGCTGTTGATATTGGCTGATCAGCCCGCACAGCACCACTCGACCGCCGGGGCGCATGAGAGTATTGGCGATCTCGAAAGCCGATCCACCGAGACTTTCGAAATTGAGCGTGATGCCATCAGGTGCTGTCTCGCGCAGCCGCTCGGCATAGTCCGGTGCGCGGTGGTCGAGCACGCGCTCGAAGCCGACCGCCTTCAACCACTCCCGCTTTTCTCTACGCCCGGCGGTCACTATCACCTGCGCCCCGGCACGTCGGGCCCACTGCGCCGCCAGGGACCCCACCGCACCGGCAGCGGCACCGACCAGCACCGTGTCCGATGGCAGCGGTCGGCCGATGTGACACATTCCCAGCCAGGCAGTGAATCCGGTCATCCCTAGCGGATGCAGTCCCGCCAGGGGCGGTTCCGGCGATGCCGGATAGTGGATCAACCCAGCCCCGTCATGCTCCACCACCGTCTGCATCGGGAGATGCCCGAGTGCCCAGTCCCCCCGTCGCCACGTCGACGACTGGCTCTCCCTGACCCGAGCCAGCGCCCAGCCCGAGAGCATACTGCCAGCCTGCCATCGCGCGATATAATCGTATCCCTCTGGCTGCATGCGGTTTCGCATGTAAGGGTCGACGCTGAAATAATGGGGTTCCAGGCGCAGCGATTTCCCACAATCAACCGCCGCCGAACGCAGGCCTATATCGTCGGGCTGCAGCGGCCCTTGCGGCATCCGCCGCAGAAAAAGTTGTTCGACCGACCCTGCTGCAGAAGTCACCGGCGCTCTCTCAGAGGATCTAAAAGCCCACTGAGGCCGTTGTGGTCGATCTCGTGCATCAACGCCAGCAGACGCCCGATCTCCCCATTGGGGAAGCCTTCCCGCGCGAACCAGTTCAGGTATGGGCCCGGCAGGTCGGCGATCAACCATCCCTCATACTTGCCGAAGGGCATCTTGCGACTGACCAGCCTGGTGAGGTCTTCAGGCTCCATTTCGTCTCCTTCGTCGATTCCTGGCCGCATCATTCTACAGCGCCTGACGGTCGCCTCCGCCACTGTACCCATGAACTCGGCGCATGCCCTCATTCCCAGTGACCACTTGCCCGACCGGGCAGCAAAGGCGTTACGCTTTGTCTGAAAAATGCCTGAGCTCACCCATACGGCGTTAAAAATCGACTCAAAATGCTCATTTACCTCGCGTAAATTCCGCTTTTTCGCCGACTTTCGCCTTGTCTGGCTATCGCTCGTCGATTTTTCAGACAGAGCTTAGGTTATACCGTCATGAGCACGGCGCATCGGCGCCTACGATAACGATAACGGGAGATGGGTATGCAAACTTCGCTGCGGCCGATGGTATTCTGGCCGACCTTTCTGATCCTGCTGGCGGCCGTCGTTGCCAGCTATGTCGATCTGGATGCGTTTCTAGCCACCGCCAGCGCGCTCAACGACGCCGTTCTGACCAACTTTTCGTGGCTATTCAGCCTGGGTAGCCTCTACCTGCTGATCATGGCCGTCATCGTCTATTTTTCGCCGATCGGGCGCATTCGCATTGGCGGCCGGGATGCCACGCCGCTGCTGTCGCGGCTACGCTGGTTCTCGATCACGCTGTGCACCACGCTGGCCGTGGGCGTTTTATTCTGGACCACCGCCGAGCCGCTGTATCACCTCATGGAACCGCCGACGTCGCTGAGCCTGGAAGCCGGCTCGGGCGACGCCATGCTGTTCGCCATGTCGACGATGTTCCTGCACTGGACGTTCACGCCCTATGCAATCTATGCCGTCCCGGCACTGATCTTCGCGCTGGCGTTCTACAACCTTCGCCTGCGCTTTTCGATCTCGAGCATGCTGGAGCCGGTTTTCGGGCCCAGGGTCAAACGCTTCGGCGGCCTGATCGATGCCATTTCGCTCTACGCGCTGGTGGCCGGCATGGCATCCTCACTGGGCACCGGTGCGCTGACCCTGGCCGGCGGCGCGGGCCAATATCTCGGCGGTGAAACCAGCCCGCTGCGGCTTGGTGTGATCATCGCCATCATCGTGGTGACCTTTGTGATCTCTGCTGCCAGCGGCTTGCAGAAGGGTATCGCCCGACTGTCGTCGCTGAACGCCATTCTGCTCGCCATTCTCGGCGTCTTCATGTTCATCGTCGGCCCGACCGTCTTCTGCCTGTCACTGGGCGTCGAGTCGTTCGGCGTCTACCTCGACGGCTTTTTCACCAAGAGCCTGTTCACCGGCGCCGCCGCCGACGACCAGTGGCCGCAGTGGTGGTCGATCTTCTACTGGGCGGTGTGGTTCGCCTGGGCCCCGGTGGCGGCGCTGTTCCTGGGCAAGATCTCCCGCGGCTACACGGTGCGCGAGTTCCTGCGCGTCAACCTGCTTTACCCGGCGCTGTTCGCCAGCGTGTGGATCCTGATTTTCTCCGGGACGGCGCTCTACTTTCAGGCTCATGTCGGCACAAGCGGCGCCGATCTCTATGCCGTGCTCAACGATCGTGGGGTCGAGAATGTGCTCTATGAGCTGTTCCGTCAGTTGCCGTTCTCGCAGGTATGGATTCCGCTGCTGCTGTTCATCGCCTACATCTCCTACGTCACCGCGGCCGACTCGCAGACCGACGCCATCGGTAACCTCTGCACCCGCGGCCTGACCGCCGACTCCGATCTCAATGCCGGCGTCCCGATGAAGGTGATCTGGGGCGTGATCGTCGGCATCGTGTCCTGGGTCATGGTCAGCTTCGTGGGGATCGACGGCATCAAGATGCTTTCCAATCTCGGGGGCCTGCCGGCTCTGTTGATCGTGTTGATGGCCACCGGTTCGCTCTGGGTCTGGCTCAAACACCCACAGCGGCTCACCCATGAGCCGACATCCTCTCGCGTTGCCAAGGATGACGCATGAAGACCAAAACGACCTTTCCCCATCGCGTGCGGGAAATAGCAAACCAGTGGATCGTGCTCGAAGACGGTACTCGCCTGGCAGCCCGCATTTGGCTGCCTGAGGATGCCGAGTCGAAGCCGGTGCCGGCGATCCTCGAATACCTGCCCTATCGCAAACGCGACGGCACGGCGGTGCGCGACGAGCTGACTCATCCCTACTTCGCCGGTCACGGTTACGCCTGCGTGCGCGTCGACATGCGCGGTAACGGCGAGTCCGACGGGCTGATGGAAGACGAGTATGCCCCCCAGGAACAGCGTGATGCGCTGGAGGTGATCGACTGGATCGCCGCCCAACCCTGGTGTGGCGGCAAGCTCGGCATGATGGGTATCTCCTGGGGTGGCTTCAACAGCCTGCAACTCGCCGCGCTGCGTCCCGAACCGCTCAAGGCGATCATCACGCTGTGCTCAACCGACGACCGCTACGCCGACGACATCCACTACAAGGGCGGCAACATGCTGCTGGAGAATCTCGGCTGGGCGGCGACCATGCTGAGCTTCTCCGCCGCCGTGCCCGACCCGGCGCTGGTCGGCGATCGATGGCGCGAGATGTGGAAGCATCGCCTCGGCAACATGCCCCTGCTGGCTGAAACCTGGCTCGAGCATCAGCATCGCGACGACTACTGGAAACACGGCTCGGTCTGCGAGGGCTGTCACCAAGAGCTAGGCGGCATCGAAGCGGCTGTCTATATGATCAGCGGCTGGGCGGATTCGTACATCAACACCATTCCGCGAATGATGGAGCACCTGTCGTGCCCGAAGAAGGCGCTGATCGGGCCCTGGATGCACAAGTACCCGCATTTCGCGATTCCCGACCCGGCCATCGGCTTTCTGCAGGAGGCGCTGCGCTGGTGGGATTACTGGCTCAAGGATACCGACACCGGCATCATGGACGAGCCCGAGTGCACCTTCTATCTGCAGGATGGCGTGCCACCGGCCCCCAAATATCTCGAGCGCCCCGGGCAGTGGGTCCGTACCCACGGCTGGCCCGCGCCCAGTGACGAGGTCGAGACGCAATCCCTGGTACTCGGCGATCGCGGCCTGGGGGCCAGCGGCCGGCTGAGCAATGATCGGCTGATCGCCTCGCCACTGACCGCCGGCTCGTTGCAGGGTGAATACATCCCGCTGTGGTTCGGCGCCGATTTCCCGCCGGACCAGCGCCGCGACGACGGCCTATCGTTGACCTTCGACTCCGCGCCTTATATCGAAGGGCTCGACATTCTCGGCCAGCCGACGGTGAGGGTGACGCTCGCCAGTGCCGAGGATTGCGGTCAGTTCCACGTGCGCCTTTGTGACGTAGCGCCGAGCGGCGAGAGCGCGTTGATCACCTACGCCACGCTCAATCTCAATCTGCGCGACGATCCCGGCACGCTCACGCCGCCGGTCCCCGGCGAGCCGATGGACATACGCCTGCCGCTGGACCTGATCGGCTACCGCCTACCCCCAGGACACCGCCTGCGCGTGGCGCTCTCCAGCGCCAGCTTCCCACTGGTGTGGTCGCCGAAAAAGCGCGCGGACCTCACGCTCCAGGCCGGTACGCCAACGCTGGAACTGCCGGTCTCCAAGGCTGCCTACCTTCCGATGCCGTTCGAAGCGCCGGAGAGCGCACCGCCCTGTCGCGTGGACACGCTGCGTGCCGGTCAGCCCAAGCGTACGATCAGCGAGGATGTCGTCAACGGCGAGGTGACCGTCACCGTCGAGGACGACATGGGCGACGTTCGCTTCGCCGATCACGGTTTGCGCGTCGAGCAGAAAGCGAAGGAGATCTACACCAGTCACCCGAGTGATGCCACGCGCACACGCGCCGACATCGAATGGGTCTACCGTGCCAGCCGCGACGAGGGCGAGGGTCGGTTCGCCGTCGAGGTGACCAGTCGCTACCACCTCAACTGCGACGAAGACACCTTCTACCTCAGCGCCGAGCAAATCGCCCACGAAGGCGAAACCCTGGTCAGCGAGAAGACGTGGCAGCGCGAGATCCCGCGCTCGGCCATCTAGGGGCTTAGGTATTTAGGCACTTGTCGACGACGAGACCATGACCACGCATGTTATGCTCCGGGGCCGTTTCATGGCCCCGGATTCGTCTATGGCATCCCGTGATGCGTTACCGCCGCTGACGTGCTTGCGTGCCTTCGAGGCGGCCGCGCGACATGCCAGCTTCACACAAGCCGGCAATGAACTGAGCCTGACGCAAAGCGCGGTCAGCCGCCAGATCAAGCGGCTCGAGGACGACCTGGGCCGGCCGCTGTTCGAACGTCATTATGAAGGTCTACGTTTAACGCCCGCTGGCGAGCACTACTTTCGCGTGGTGCAGCGCCTGTTGCGTGACCTGCGCGACGAGACGGCGCGCCTGCGGCGTCGTGGCGATGACCGTCAGCTCACGTTGGCCTCCAGCCCCACCATTGCCTCGATCTGGTTGGCACGGCAGCTGCCCGACTTCCAACGCGCCCATCCGCATATCGAGATCCGCATCCTGACGGTCGAGGACCCACACCGCCTGGACCTCGCCGAGTTCGATCTCGGTATCTACTATCATGTCCCTCACGAAGTCGATCCGCCCGGCCTCAGTGCCGAGGCGATTTTCGCCCACGAAGAGGTTGCCGCCGTCTGCAGTCCGGCCTACCTGGCTCGTCATGGCGACATCCGCGATGCCGACGATCTGCTGGCACGCCATACCCTGATGGTGGTGGAAGACCACTATCATGACTGGTTGACCTGGGAAGGCTGGTATCAGGCACAGGGCCTGACCTGGCACGCCCCGGAGCACAGCCTGCGGGCCAACAGCTTCCAGTTGCTCATGAACGCAACCCTGGCCGGCCAGGGCGTCACCCTGGGCTGGATGCGTCTGCTGGCGGCGGACCTCGAGCAGGGCAACCTGGCGCAGGTGCTTCCGCTGACGCTGCCCAGCCGCGGCAGACTGTCGCTGTTGACCCCGCAGCATCGTCATTTCACCGAACCGATGCGGGCATTTCGGGAGTGGGTGCTGGAATAGGAATCCGCACCGCCAGCCGGGCGGTCTCGTGCGTCGAAACGACACGCTCGGGGCGCTGAATCATCAGGCGATAGACGAACAAAAGCCGGCAGCGATCACTGAACTGCACCCCGAAAGTTGGACACCCATCCAATCTTCGGGGTGTTTTTGATGGCGAGATACGATGAGAGCTTCAAACTGCGGGTTGTTCAGCAGTGTTTGCGTGAGGATGTCAGTCAGAGGGAGG
>NZ_VTPX01000008.1 GCF_008298015.1 Salinicola corii
CCACTAGAGCCTGTATTTGATCGTTTGAAATATCTGTTCCCCTCCTGATAGTTACTTTGCGGGAGCGTTACGGCTTGGCCAGCGATTTTAAGCGTGGTCACCGCAGCGTCTTCGATATCGGCCGTCTTGATCTTCACATCCTGGATATCGGCCCACTGGATGATGATGTCCTGGACGTTGGCCCACTTGACCTTGAGATTGACGGCATCGATGTAGTCGGCTTTCAGCTTGTTGCCATCGAACACCAGGTTGCCGTTCGTCGAGCGCAGCTTGGTCACGACCAGGGAGTCGATCAGCGCCTGGGGAATGACGACCTTCCCCCCGGTAACGACGAATGCCGTCACCAGCTCACCGGAAATCGGGTTGAGGATCGCGAACTCATCGGCGACACCGACAATCTGGATCTCCTCGCCGAACGCCTGCAGGCCCAGCATTCCCGTCTTGCCGTTGACGTTGACCGTGGTAATCGCCTGGGCGACGGCCCCGGTATCCGGGTCATAGACGGCGCTGATGTTGTCTTCAACTGAAGCGAATTGATCATCGACCTCGACCCGGTACTCGTCCTGCCGTTGACTGACGGCACTCACGCCATCCGATAGCGCCGCCAGCTCCGAGTGCAAGTTGGCCGACGTGTCGCCCAGCTCGGCATTGAGATCGAGTAGATCCTGCGCGAGCGCCTGCTGCTCGCTCGAGAGCGACGATAGCGCCGAGCGCAGGTTCGACGTCGTTTGGCCGAACTCGGTCTTCACCTCCTCGGTCTGCTGGGCCAGCGCCTGTCGCTCGTTGACACTCACCAGGCGGTCGAACCGTATCGCGGCGCCCCCGGCGCTGGTTTGCACCTGGGTCGCGGACGACTGGAACGCGGTCAGCAGCCCATCGAAGCGCTGCACGCGACGCACGTTCTCGATCACCGCTTCGGCGTCGCCGAGCTGCGTCGAGAGACTCGAGACTTCTTCGACCAGCCCCTCGGTTGCGCTGCTGAGCGCCGAGATCCGCTGTTCGAAATCCGACGTCGTCTCGCCGTAAGCCGTGGACAGTTGCGACAGTGACTGCGCGGTCGCTTTCTGCTCGTCTGCAAGGGTCGTGATGCGCTCGTCGAAGTCGGCCGTCGAATCGTCGTAGCTCGCCCCGAGCGAGGCCAGCGACTGGGCCATCGACTGCTGCTGGTTCGATAGCACGGTCAGCCGTTGATCGGCTTCGGCAGAAAACCCCTCGTAGGACGTTCGCAGGCTGTCGAGTGACTGCCCCAGGGCCTCGGCATCGTTGGCCACCGTCTCGATCTGCGAGCGCACGTCGGCCAGGCTGCCGTCGGTCTCCGACGTCAGCGCCTCGAGATGGCTGCCCAGCGATTCGGCTTCGCTGGCCAGCAGCGTGATGCGGTCGTCGAACTCGGTCGATGTGCCCTCGTACTCGCTGCGCAGTCCAGTTAGCTGACTGGTGATCGATTCGGTCGTCGTCACCAGCGCGGTGATCTGGCTACGCGCCGTCGCGATGTTGCCGCTCAGACGCGCGTCCAGTTCTTCAGTGGCCTGTGATAGCGACTCACCCTGCGAGATCCGCTGGATGCGCTCGACCGTATACGCCGCGCTACCGGCGGCGGTCTGCACTTGCGAGACCTGGCGCTCGAATGCTGACAACAGCCCATCGAAGCGCTGCACGCGACGTACGTTCTCGATCGCCGCCTCGGCATCGCCTAGCTGCGTCGAGAGGCGTGAGGTTTCTTCGACCAACCCCTCGGTCGCACTACTCAGCGCCGAGATCCGCTGCTCGAAATCCGACGTCGTCTCGCCGTAAGCCGTGGACAGGTGCGACAGTGACTGCGCCGTCGCTTTCTGCTCGTCGGCCAGGGTCGTGATGCGCTCGTCGAAGTCGGCCGTCGACGCATCGTAGCTCGCGCTCAACGCCTGCAGAGACTGCGTCATGGCTTGCTGATCATTTGCCAGCGTGGTCAGCCGCTGGTCGGCCTCGGCGGAGAATCCCTCGTATTCGCTACGCAGCGTGCGGATGTCCTGAGACAGCGCCTCGGACTCGTTCGCCACGGTCGTGATCCGCGACTGAACCGTGGCGAAGCCATCCTCTACCTCGGATTTCAGGTTCAGAACGTAATCGGCAATCGCCTGGGCTTGAGTCGTCACCGCTGTAATCCGGCTATCAAACTCCGCCGAGGTGCCCTCGTACTCGCTGCGCAGCTCGGTCAGGCTATCGGTGATCGACTGGGTCGTATCCACCAGCGTGGTGATCTGGCTGCGTGCCGTGGCGATGTTGCCGCTCAGACGCGCGTCCAGTTCCTCAGTGGCCTGTGATAGCGACTGACCCTGCGAGATCCGCTGGATGCGCTCGACCGTGTACGCTGCACTACCCGCTGCGGTCTGCACCTGCGCCGCTTGACGCTCGAACGCCTCGAGCATGCCATTCAGCCGGGCAATACGATTGGTCTCGGAGATCTCCGCGTCGTGGCCGTCGGCCCGCGAGTCGAGCGTCGAGACGTCCTCGGCGAGAATGTCCGCTTTGGTATCCGCACCCTCGGCGATCGATTCCACCCCGTCGATGCGCTGGTTGGCATCGGCGATCTGGTCGTTGACCCCCGAGAATTCGGTTTCGACGTCGCTCGACAATTGATCAATCTCGGTATCGAGGTTGCCCAGCGCTTCCTCGGCGGCAGCCTGATCGGTTTCGATGCCATCGATCCGATCATTGGCGGCACCGATACGCTGATTGACGCCTGCCAACTCGGTATCGACGTTGCTCGTGAGTTGATCGACCTCGGTACCGATTTCGCCGATCAGTGCATCGGTCCGCTCGATGCCGGCGTTGGCCTCGGCCAGCCCGTCCTCGAAGTCGGTACGTGCGGCCGCAATTTGCTCGGCATTGTCGTTAATACCGTTCTCGAACTGGTCGACCAGACCGCCAGGCTTGCGCAGGTCTTCGTCGACGGCGCCAAGGATGGCGTCGAAGTCTTCCCGCGTAGTGACCTTGAGTACGTAGAACTCGGACGACGAGTACACGGTGTAGGCCTGAACGTAATACCAGTAATCGGTACCGGGCTGCAGGTCGGTGTCGACCATGACCGCGGCGACGCCGAGATTGACCGCCCCGCTCTCGACCTGGCTCGGCTGGAGCTCGACGGCTGAGCGGTAGAAGCGGAACAGGCTGCCGGCGTAGATCGTCACCGGGCGCAGGGTCACGCTGAACGTGCCGACCTCGGCATCGACGCCAGTGGGCGCGATGGCGGCCTGGCCGATCACGTCCAGCGCCACCTCGGCAGACCATGCCGAGACGCGGTCACGGTTACGGGCCCGTACCTGGATCCCGTACTCAGCGTGCTGTTCGATGTCGGCGATCGCCAGCGACCCCGTTGCCGGGAACGGACCGGCATGGCTCCACTGCGGATTGCTCAGCAGCCGATAGCGCGCCTCCACCTGTACCGTCGGCGAGCCGACACGAACCGGGAAGATGTACGACACCCGGATCAGCGTCCGGTAGCTGCCATCCGCATTGCGCGATGCCGCAGTGGAGTCGCCCCGCGCGGAGGTGATCACCGGCGCCGGCGGCGCAACCTGGTTGGGGTCGATCGGGTTGGTGATGCCTGGGTCGTAGATCGGGTCGTTGGCGAAGTCGTAGATATCGATCGCCGCCGGCACCAGCGTCAACGTCGCGGTGAAGTCGGGGCCCGGGTCCACCCGGGTGATCTTGGTGTCGATGGTCTCGCGATCCAGCACGCCATAGGTAACCAGGTCGCCCGGCTGCAGATCGTAGTCCTCGTCGCCGATCGAGAGCGTATCGACGTAACCCACCTCGTCGGCAGTGACCGGAATCAGCACTTGCTCGCCATCCTGCTGGCGCACGCGCAGCCCATACTGCCGTTCGGTGGTGTACTCGACTTCGCTGTCCAGCGTGATGCGATTGTTGACGTCGTCGATGGCCGAGATCCGCGCGCTGGCCAGGCCGACCTTCAGCACGTCGGAGGCCAGCGAGCAACGGTTGCCGCGCACTGCAGCCAGGTTCTCCCAATCCATATCGGCGGTGAACGTCTCGGGTCGGAGGATGGCCTGGCGCAGATAGTAGTTGCCCTGGAACGACGCCTCAGTGGCGCTGGTCACGCCCTGCGTCTCGAAGTCTTCGAAGATGGTGGCGTTCTGCTCGGTGAAGCCATCGCGATAGACGATCAGCTCGGCATCGGTGCCGGTAGCCGCGCCGGTCTCGAAGTCGACGTATTTCACGCGGATCCCGTGTGGCAGCTTCCGATACTGACGGCTGGCACGCACGTTGGACGCATTACGCGGTGTGATCATCTGGGTGACAGGCTCGCTGGGGCTGTCGCGGACGACGCCGTACAGTCCATCTTGCAGTGAGAACGAGCCCTGCCCGGTCGATGCGATGGCACGGCAGCGCTGGAACAGCGTCTCGTTGCCGTCGTGCACCCAGGAGTAGCCGAGGCCGGTCTCGTCACAGAACGCCGCCCAGGCTTGAATCTCGGGCAGGTTGACCTGGTCGTCGGTGATCGGGCGTGGCACCTGCTCGCCGGTGAGCGCATCGAGGTAGGCCCATGCCGGATTGTTGGTCGCATCGAGCGTGAACGACTCACCGTTCCATACGCGGAGCACCGACTGCGTGCGGATCGAGAGCTGATCGACAACACCGTTGAGCTGATCAGTGGCTTTGATCCGCAGTGCCATCAGCACGTGCCGATCGTTACCGTAAGCCTCGTTATCGCCCTGAATCGTACGCAGCGCCGACCACTGGGCATCGGAAACGACAGCCTCGCGGTTGGGCCCATCGGTGCGCACGCGCGTCACACGGACGTCGTACTGCCCCTTGGGGACGCTCCAGCTCCAATTCTTGCGCACGGTCGTCTTGGACTCCGACGACACGACAACGCTGCGCTGGGTGATCCACTCGCTCTGCCCGACTTCGCGCTGTTCGATCAGCATCTCGACATTGACCGGGGACATATCGCCGGTCGAGTTCATGGCGTAAAGCCCTGACGGCCAGACCACATCGACGCTGATCTCGGTCGCATCGACGGCAGTCGTGCGCACGGCGGAGACGTCATCCTGGGAACTCAGCAGATTCTTGCCGGTGGTGCGGTCCTGCAGGTCCAGGGCTACGCCCGGCACCTCCTCCACGATATCTTGGGTGTAGAGCGTCAGTTGGTCGCGGGTACCGATCTCCCAGCTCACCTCGTCGTATTCGCCCAGGTTTGTCTCGCCGATACGGATAGCAGCGCCGACATCGGCGTTAGCCAGCAACGGCAGTCCAGGGCCGACCCGGTGGCCAGCGATCTCCAGCGGGCCATAGCCGAGGCACAGCAGCATGCGCAGGTACTGGTCATCGCCGGCCGACTCAGTGACGTCGTTGCCCGCCTTGGGCGGGAACCAGCGCGGGTTCCCGTAGACGCGCGGGATCACGCCGTAGGGGTTGGCCCGGTTCTGGCTGCCGGTGAGCGAGCTGCGGATGGTGCTGCCGGATTGGGTGCCGGTGCTGGCATCGGGGGTTTTGGGGGGGATGAGCATGTTGATCGCCGTGCTGCCGGCGATATTGATCCCCGCCGCCGCAACCGCGCCCCAGGGGCCACCGATCGTGAAGCCGACGTAAGCCGCCGCCACAGCAACCGCCACTTGGAGGACTGAACCGAGAATGCCATCGTCGCCAGGAACGGCCACCACGTGTACGACGCCAGCCGGCAATACCTCTCCCCAGCGGGATTGGGGCCACGGAGTCCCGTTTACCTGGGCGTGCAGGCCTTCCATCTGTGGAACGATGCTGGAGAGTACGGCACCCTCGCCGAGGTCGACCTCGTAGATATCACTGCGCAGCGGGTGCGGGCGGGCGATAAGCGTCGTCATGCATACCTCAGAAGCGAAGAAACCCAGCGCTTGGCTGGGTTTCGAAAGTAGTCGGGAGCTAGGTCAGAACATGGTTGGCGAGAGCGTTACCGAGAACGCCCCGTCGCTGGCCGTGCGGAAATAGTAGGTCTCGTCGGATGCTACAGTCTCGACGGAGGTATCCCTCCCACTGCATAGCATTCCACTCGACGCGGCTTCGATCAGTGTCCGCCCCGGCTTCACCTGGAACGTTGCAGCTTCCCCTGGCTCCAGGGTGGCGACACGCTCGCGGTTGATGTACACGTCGATCGAGCAGCCGGATCCAGTCACCCCGGTGTCACGCAAAACTTGGACGGTGCCGTATCCAGGCTGGGGCGCCTGCATGCTGTAGAGGCGGTCGGGCGGCACAGCGGCCGCTGATTCGGGCGTCGACGGCTGGTTGGCGCATCCCGCCAGCCCAAGCGCGACGATGGCGGCTACTACTGCGAGTGCTTTCATTCTGTCTCCCCTGAATGCACAACGCCGCTCTGGGGCGGCTATTCGGCCAGAATAGGCTTATCGGGGTTCGCAAACAAATCGCCGCATCGGCGATAGACCCCCTCAACCCGGCTTCGCCACATCGGGCGCGCATAGCTTTCGATACAGGCGTTTTTCTGGTGGGTGGTATGCAGCATCCAGCCGGGCGAGATGACCAGACCGATGTGGTTGGGAGAACCTGCGACATTGAGCAGCACCACGTCATAGGCGTCAGGCGTGGTCACCGACCCCCATCCGGAACGGCCCTGCTCGATCATCTCGGCGGTGTGTGCGGTCAGTGTCTCGTCGTAGCCGAGGTTCGAGGGCAGCTCGATCCCCAGCCGATCAGCGTAGACGAGGCGGATCAGCCCCCAGCAGTCATAGGCGTCTGGTCCGCGGCCTTCGACCTGGTACGGCAAGCCAATGTATTCGCTGACGTCGATCATGACGAGAACATCGCCGGGGCCGTCCCGGGGTTGAAGATGTCCCCCGTGGCCGGGCTGTTCAGAATATCGTTGGCGTAGCCGATTTGCAGGGTCACCGATTCCGGAGTGATGTCCGCGCCCAGCAGAGAGAACTCCATGGGGCCCAACTCGGACGTGGTGCCGCCCTGACGGTTCACGCGTATCACCTCGATCGACACGCTCGGAGGCTCATCCACGCTGCGCAGGAGCTCCACCAGCGTTCGCTCGACGTTGTCCACTGTCATGGTCAACTGAGGAACCTGCTCATCCGAGCTGGAGGGCAGGCTGAGCTGGAACGGCAAGCCAATATAGGTGGCACCGTTGTGCTCGATGGATTCTGTGTTGTTGACCACCCTCGCGTAATTGGTCGAGTCGGGCTCGTAGAACGAAACCAGGGCGAGCATTACCGAGTCGGTGTGCTGGGCGAATAGATCGCGGAGCCCCTCCGCTGAGATGGAGCGTACGGCCATGCTACCTCCTTGGTCTCAGGGCACTGTTTGAATCTGGAATGAAACCCGCCAGGGCCGGCGCGGTGCGCCAGTCGGTTCGATGGTGTAGGGCGGGCTACCGATGATTCGACACCGGACGTCTTGCCCCGTACGCGGGTGCGGGATGGTGAATGGCACGGCATCCGGGGCGTCATCGCGAAAGAAGGTCTCGAATGTATCCAGTTGCTCGGTAGTCATCGCCACCCGCCCGGTGATGGTTCGATAGGCAGCGGTGAAGCGACGACGGGATTTGGGCGGCCCGCCGTCGACACTCGACTCGATGGTCTGAGACACCGGCGCTTCCTGATAGCCATCGCGCAAGAAATCCGGCAGATCACTAGGCCAGGTTGCCATTGCCTCTGCCCCTCCTCTGGATGCCAAAGTTGTCTGCCATCGTCGTGTCGAGCGCTCCCGAGCTGAAAGCGGACTTCAGCCACATGTGAATCTCCCGCTTACCGCCGGTGCTCCGACGCTGCTCAGTTCTGGTCACTTGCGCTGGTTCGCCCTCGTTGTGGATCACGATCGACATATCACCTGCAGTGGCCGGCGCCACCGCAGGCATTGCCGGCACGCTGGAACCCACGTAGCCGCCATTGGCATAACCGCGATTCAGACCGGTCAGGAACTCGAGAACTCCTGGCTGCTTGACGACCTCGCTGCGAACGACAAACTCCTCGGCATGAACGACACCCTTGGGCGTGTACTTACCACCGGCGCCCGTATAGCCACCGCCGGAGAAACTGGTAGCGCTGGCCGCCCATCCTGAGCTGTAGCTGCCAGAGCTACTCGAGCTGAAAAGGCTGCCCCAGTCAAAGCTACCCAGGGCATTCGCCGCTGGCTCGGTGACACTCTTTCGAATCAGGATCCGCTGAATGTCATCGGCGATGCCAGACAGCACATCGCGGAACTTGTTGCCGCCGATCACGGCATCCTCGAACGCGGAGCTGAACGTCAGCCCCAGGCTCTTGGCGACGCTGGTCGTCTGCTCGAGCTTCTTGGTGTCCTTCGGGTCG
This sequence comes from Salinicola corii, assembly GCF_008298015.1. Lineage (GTDB taxonomy): Bacteria > Pseudomonadota > Gammaproteobacteria > Pseudomonadales > Halomonadaceae > Salinicola > Salinicola corii. Next base: position 8,307 of record NZ_VTPX01000008.1, read on the forward strand.
AAACCGTAGACCTTCTGGAAGTCCTCGTCGGAGGCATAGCTATCCTTCAGCCGCCGTTGCGCTTCCGCCAACTCATCGGCCGTCTTGCCCTCGCGCATCATCCAGGCGACCAGCAGTTCCTTGTCGCGGGCATATTCCTTCTGCGCGGCCTGCACGGGGTAGAGTGTGTCGAGCAGGCTGACGTACTGATTTTTCTCCTGCTCCAGCGCCCGCTTCACCTCCTCCGCTTCTCGCTGCGCATTGCGAATCGCCTCGGCGGTAATGCGCTTGGCCTCGGCGGCCGCAGCCTTTCGCGCCTCCTGCTGCTGCCGGATGGCATCTAGTTGCGACGCCTGGAAGATAGTGAAGCCACGCAGCACCGAGTCGTCGATGCCGAGACTATCGAGCTCCCGGGATGCGGCGCCGACCTCTGACGGATCCCGAATGGCGGCCATCTGATCGCGCAGGCGCTCGTTGAACGTGCGCCACTTGTCGAGCACCTTCTGGCTTGGGCCTTCATTGGCGGTGTCATTGAGCCCAGCGAGGGAGCGAGAGGCGCGAATCGCCGTGTCGCTGACCTTGACCAACGCACCGCTCAGCGCATTCTGGCGTTGCTCCGCCTTTTGGGCTGCCTGATCGGCGTCGGCGATATTGCCCGCCAGCACCAGCCAGGACTCGGTCTGCTCATCACTGAGGCCGTAACGCTCTTGAATGCGGGCAACTACAGCGGAGAGCGACTCGCCGCTCTGGCGAGCCTGGTCGAACTCCTGGGCGACGCGCTGACCGAACTGACCGCCGAACGTACTGGTGATCGATTCGCGCAGCTGTTCGTAACCTTGCTGGGCCTTCTCGATCTCTTCGCGTTGTTTCTGCCCCCAGGCGACCAGCTCGGCGCGCTGCTGGTCGTCGTTGAGCGCGCGGAACTTGGTGCGGAGATCGTCCAGCGTTGCCGACATGTCGATATTCGCGCTGGACGCCTTCTGCGTATTGTCGCGGTACAGCAGCCAGCCGGCGGCCACTGAGGCGACGATACCGACCAATCCGGCCGGCCCGCCCAGCAAGCCGAGCACACCAGAGCCCACTCTGCGGGTGACGGCCATAACGGTATTCAAGCGGCTGTTGGCAGCGCTCAGCGCGGTGGTGGCCGCCGCGGCCTCCGACGTCGCCACCGCATAGCGGTCGCGGGCCCCGCTGAGCGCTTGGGTGGCGAACGCCTGGGCGTTGGTACCACGGGCAGCGTTGTATTGCGCCTGAGCCGTGGCAAGCGCCGCCTTGGCCGATGCCTGCTCAGCAGCGGTACGCCGCACGAGCTGCGCGGCAGCCTCGCGTTGTGCCGCCGCGTGAGAGATTTGCGCGCGGGTTCCCTGCACCACCTCGAGCGTTGCGGTTCCAACCGATCGGCTCAACTTGGTGAAGTAGCCGGCGAGCACGCCGCCAGCCAGGGCGACGCCTGCGTTGGCGACAGTGTCGAGGTTGTTGGCCAGGCCAAGGATGGCGGTCGACATGACCTGGGTTGCACCGGTGGCCGCATCCTGCCGCCCCACGTAGGCCGTCCACTGGTTGTTGAGCACCTGCAAACTGGCGCCCACGGTGTCGGGCAGTGTGGCAGCTTCCTTGCGCAGCGTAACGAGCTGACTGGTCATCGCCTTTAGCACGCGACCAGTCGTCAACTGCCCAGCTTCCGCCATCGCGCGAAGCTCACCACGCGCGACACCGAGACCATCCGCTAGCGCTTGCGCAGCGCGGTTGCCCGACTCGTTGATGGCGTTGAACTCTTCACCCCGCAGTACGCCAGAGGAAAGCGCCTGGGATAGCTGCGTGATGACCGAGCTGGATTCTTCGGCGGTGGCGCCTGAGAGGCGCAGGCCCAACGCGATAGATTCCGTCAGCCCAAGCGCGTCTTCTACCGAGCCGCCGTAGTCCCGAACGGACTGAGCGGAACGAGCGAACAGGTTGGCATTGGCTTCGAACGAGGTTCGGGTCTGGTTCGATAGCTCCAGCAGGCCCGTTTGCGCTTGGGTGAACTCGCGTTGATCCTGCGTGGCGAGCTTGATGCGGGCGCTGGTGTTCTTCCAGGCGTCGGCCTGGCGCACGATGCCCCGGGCGCCTTCAATTCCGGCGTAAGCCGCGAAGAAGGCAATCGCCTGCTGACGAGCGGCTCCCAGAGAGGTCCGTACTGCTTCGAGCTGCTGCTGGTTGCGACGCATCGCCGCATCGGCGCGGCGGGCGCCGCCCTCGATGCTCTTGTAGTAGTCGCTGCCCATGCGGGACGCACGACTCATCTCGCGCTGGTACTGGCTGGAATCCGCGCTGATGCGGACGATCAGCTCACGGAGCTTGGACGCCATGCAGATTCTCCATTATTGGGACAGCCCCGCGAACAGCGACTCGAAGGCGTCGTCGTCATTGCCGGCGTCTTCCTCACCTGACTCGCCCCACTTCAACAGCAAGTCGCTCAACTTCGCCTCTCCGCCCAGCACCTGGCAGATGGCGGCCGCAGTGTTGGCGTGCTGGATATCGCCCCGGTGATCACCGATCGGCGACTGCTTGTCGAACGCGGACCAAAGCATGAGCTCCCGGGCTGTCATGTGCTGGCCCAACTCATCGAGCGTTCGCCCGAGGCGCAGCGCCAGCGTCATGAGGAAGAACAGCCAGGGGCTCTCGCTCAGTTTTTTTCCGCTTGCTCCAGCGGCGTTTCGGTCAGACCTGCCAACTCCATCGCTTTACGCAGGAGACGTTCATGCACCGGGCCATAGATCGCGGCGACGTCGGCCACGTCTTCATCGCTGAAGACTCGTTTGCCATCCGCGTCGTAGAGAACGCGGACGAACAACGTGGCCTCGAGCGTTCTGTCGTTACCGTCGATCCCCGATTCGAGCTCACCGACGTTGTCTTGCGTGACCTCTTCGCCAGTGATCGCAGCCAGCTTGGACTGCCATGTCGTCCAGTCACCCGCCGAGGGCTCGCGAATGGTAACGGTGGCGCCCTTCCATTCGTCGACCTTGATCGACTCGTGCCGAAACCCGGCGAGGGGCGATAGCGCCAGGGCGCGCAGATCGAGTTGGGGGGATTGGGATTTCGCCATCGATTACTCTCCCGTCCCGCCGGACGGCGCCGATGCGTAGACCGGCTTGCCCTTCACTCGCAGCGTGAAGCCGCCGGTGGCAACGCCGCTCTTCTGAACGCCCCACGTTTCCTGCCGCACCTGGACGAGCATGGTGGCCGTGGCGCCGCTCTTGAATGTCAGCACCAGGCCACGGGTGGAGTCGTCCGCGTCGGCGGCGCGCAGCGATGCCTGGCCTTCGTCACTGGGGAACCAGTTGCCAGAGAGAGACAGCTCGCCCGGCGACTCCAGGCCGTTCTCCATTTCCTCTTCTTCACTGAGGAGCACGCCGACATCCACGTCCTGCTTCTGGCCACCGTTGTAGCTGATCTCCTTCTGGGTCGTGCCGATTTCGAGAAGCGTGGCGCTGGCGATCGCTTCGATAGTGGCAACGGTCGATTCGGTGACCCCGATGCTGGTACCGGCGGTAAGATGAAACTTCGCTTTTCCTGCCATGTCGTGCCTCCTGGGCATGAAAAACCCGCCGGCGGCGGGTATGGGTTACAGCCAGATTTGGGTTTCTATCGATTGCCGATAGAGCTTGGTGTCGTCCTCGTATCCAGGCGTTCGTTCGATATCGCCGGGTTCGAGTGGCATCAGGGCCTCGACGATCTCGTCACCCGCCTGACCCGCCGAAATCAGCGTGTCGGCGTAGGCGTCCACCTGGACTGTGACCTCTTGCGCGCCAAAGCCCTGGAGCATCTTCTCGGTGATATCGCTGGGGAGGATGTAGACCAGATATGGCCGCGCCGTGCCCTGGGGGGCGATCATCGGAAACACCCGGCCGCCCTGCAGGTCCTTGAGCACGGCATAAATCTGCGCCTCGATCATCGCGTTAGCACCTTGTCGATGGCCTCGTTGCACTTCATGAACACAGCTTGCGCGGCTTCTTCCTGCTTGGCCTCGAACGCGGGCCGAATGAACGGCGCCGCGGGAATCGTCGACGTGCCATATTCGATGAATTTCCAGTAGAAGGCGTTGCGCGGGTTGCTCGCTTTGCCTTCCTCCCGAACCTTGACCCCTGCGGTGGCCTTGGTGCTGCTGGTGACCTTCGCGGTATCGCTGACGATGTTCTTCGCCAGCTTGCCGGTGCGCTTCTTCACACGCCGACGCGCCTCATCTCGAAACACACCGGCACCGGCCCGGGCGCCCTGTCGTAGCACGCGCTCGCTTTCCGCCTTTTCGAGCAGGCGCAATTCGGCCTCGAGGTCGGGCAGGGTTGACCAGTCCAAATGGGTCGTGTTCATGAGCGTCTCGCTGACTTGCACATCAGGATCAACTGCCGACGGCGTGCGTCCGGCAGCGCGGAGATGATCTCGTAGATCTCGCCGCCACCGGTCGGCGGCGGATGGATCACCTGCATGGTCTCGTCGATGCCAGTCCGGTACCGCATCAGGACCTGCATGGAGACTTCGCTTTGCTCGCCACCGGACGCGATGTACTCGCGGCCAGAGAGGCCGGTGACCTCGGCCCAGACGGTGGCGACGTCCTCCCAGCCTTCGACCGGCTGACCGAGCTCGTCTTTGCCCTCGCCCTGGCGCTGGATCGTCACGCGATGTCGTAGGCGTCCGGCTCTCATCCCACTGGTACCCTGTAGTCGTTGAGCAGTTCATCGACATAGCCGACTCGGCTAACGATGGTCCCGGTAACCTCAGCCTCGCGAAGCTCGTACATGGTATCGACGGCGACCAGAATCCATTGGCGAATCGGCGCTGGCACAGCGTCGGCGGAATCCCCGTAGCCGGCGACATACTCCACTGTCACGTCGCCATCCAGGCAATCGATCAGCGCGACTTCCGGGAACTCCCCGAGCTCAGCTCGCCAGCTATCAGCATCCAGCGGGCCGTCCACGCCGCTCACGGATACCACCTCAACCGCAGGCCAACGCCGCAGCTCGACCACGCCATCCTGCGGCCGCCCGCGCTGCTCCCAGGTTTGGGTGATTAGCGCCCTGCCGGTCCGCTGCTCGGCAGAGCTGCGGGCCGAGGCAATCAGCCGCTGGATCATCTCGTCATCGTCGTCGTGCTCGACACGCGCCTGGACCTTGGCTTCGTCCAGAGTGACCGGTTCGGCTGCCGGCGGCACGATCAGGCGGCTGCGAATCATTCGATCACCTGCTCGGATTCTCGTGCGCCGCCTTGTGCGCTTCTGAATGCGCGAATCGCCGCAGGGTGGGAGTCCGCGACCCGCCGTTCGAGCAGTCGCTCAGCGATGCGTGCCGGCAGCGTGGGAGTCGCACCCGGTCGGTAATCGATGCCGTCTACCGTCTCATCTCGCAGAATTAGCACCTCGATGGGACGCTCGGGATCCAAATCACTAGGATCCTTGAACCCTTCATCGTCTCCCTGCTCATCGCCGCCCTGGTCGCCGCCTTGTTCGATATTCGTCGGTGGCGTCTCCGGCGGAACATCGGACATCCCCGTCAGTTGCGACTGCTCCCCATCGGCAGATGCCGAGATCGAGGGTTGCGCATCGGCGGCGACACCATCGGTGGCTGAGGGTTGCTCCGATTGGTCGGATTGCCCGGCGGTCGCTTCCTGGTCACGGGCGTCTTGTTCGGCTGCGGGATCATCGGCTTTCGTCTCCTGCGCCTGCTGTGACTTGCTTCGAGCCATGTTCGCTCTCCTCCATCCGTGAGTGCGAGGCCTGTCGGCCCCGCACTGGGGTGACGTTAGCTGGCCGCGTTCTGGAAGGCCTTCACCGCACCACCGACGTCCATCAGACGCCCGCCGGAACGCATGAACGCCAGGAATCCGACCTGACCCTTTTCGGTGTACTTCGAGTCGGTCATGCGGAAGAACTGCAGCTGCATGACGTCACGGATGATGTACTTGTTGAAATCGCCGAACAGGATTGGCTTGTTGCCGGCGCCGAGCTTGGGCATGTGCTGGTTGATGGCATAGGCGTACCCGGCCAGAGTGTCGGGCTCCTTGGTCGCCACGCCAGGCACCCAGATCGGCCGGCCCTCGCCGTCCTTCAGCTTTTTCAGGTCGCGGAGCGTCTGATCGTGGAACATCCAGCGGCACGACCCCATCCGATAGGCGGGGTCGACACTGTGCTCCAGGTCAACCAAGTCGTCGTATCCGGCGGTATCGACCTGCCCGGTCAGGGCGATCTTGCCTGCCGAAGCGCCGGTGACGATGCCATGCGGCTGCCCCGTGCCCGTGCCGACCGTAAACATGCGGTTGGTGACACGCCCCAGACGCTGCTGCAGTAGACCGCGGATATAGGCCTCGAGGTCGATCTCGGAATCCTGAAGCAGCTCGAACGGGATCGCGATCGACTTGGAGCTGAACTTGTAGGTCGCATGGGGCAGCGTGCCGAAGCTGGTGTCGGCCGCGGATACCTGCTGGTTCTCGCCAACGATCTCACCTTCTTCGCTGGTGGCATCGGTGGTGGGCCAGTTGATCGCCACGCCGCTATTGGTCTGGATGACCTGCGAGACTTCGCGCATCCCGCCGAAAGCCTTGAGCGCCTGCAGCAGCTCACCGCTGAACTGATCCGGCGCCAGATAGCCGCCTTCACTGCCGGTGCCCGTGCTCATCGAGTTCTGCAGCATACGCTGACGCTGCTGTTGCACGTGCTGGCGCTGCTCCTCGTTCAGGTTGTCGGCACCGCCCCGCATCCAGGCGGTAAAGATATGGCGCTCCTTGTCCTGCAGGTGGTGCGCCTCGTCTTCAGAAATGCCCTCGCGCGTTGCGCGATTCTGGGTGCGGTGCGTCTCTTCGGACTCGAGGTCCATGAGCTTCTGGTGCCGCTCGATCTCGCCATCGCAGCGGTCGATCTCACCGACCAGGTTGTCGTATTGGGCCTGCTGCTCCTGGCCCCACTTGTCGCCGGGGTTGGCATCGAGCAACTCGCGGGCGCTCTTGGCGGCCTTGCTGCGCTGCTCCCGCAGATCCTGAATGCTCTTGGGCATGTCTTCTCTCCTTTCGGGCACAAAAAAACCGCCTCAGATGGCGGTCATGGTGAGGCGCGCGGGAGCCCGCTATCGCCGTTCGAGTAGCGCCAGGCGGCGTTCGGCCTGGACACGATCAAAAAGCTGCTCCGGCGGCGGCTGATCCGTGAGTGCCGCCGGTACGTTTTGATAGGCGGCCAGATTCCACTGGGCGCGCTTGCGGTTCTGCGAGCGGTTGGTCTCGAGCATCCGGTCAGCGAAACCGTGCTCGACCGCCTCGGCGGCACTGAACCAGGTCTCGGCTTCCATCCAGTCGATCAGCTGTTGCCGGTCGCTCCCGGTACGCTTGGCGTAGTCGTTGATGATGCTGTCATCGACCTTACTCAGCAGGCCGATCTGGTGTTCGTGGTCGCGCTTGTTGCCCAGTGTCAGCGTCCAGGCTTCGTGGATCATGTAGAAGCCGCCATCGGCGATCTCCACTTCGTCACAAGCCGCCGCGACGTACGTCGCAGCCGATGCCGAGAGGCCTTCGATGTGACAGATCGTCCGGGCCTTCACCTGCGACAGCGCCGTCGCCATCGCGCGGCCTTCGAACACGTCACCACCCGGGCTGTTCATGCGTAGGTGGATGGTCTCCACGCCGTCCAGGTTGCGCAGCTCGCGAACGAAATCCTCGGCGGCAACACCGAACCAGGCACCGATGGCGTCGTAGAGGTAAATCTCCGCTTCGTTGCCCTCGGCCTTGACGTGGAAGTCACGGGGTCGGTTTTGGTTGTCCAGGAAAAGCTGGAGTAGCTTCGGCATCGGCATTGGTCTGTCCCTTGGGAGTGTAGAGCGTGTCACCGCCCTCGATCGGTGGCAGATTCTCCTTGGCGCGCACCTCGTTGGGGGTCATGAAGCCGGGGTTCTGGGTGCCGCCGAGCGCCGACTTGTAGTAGTCGGAGCGCGTCTTGGCATCGCCACGCAGCAGCGCGTTGACGTTGAACTCGGCGAAGAGCCGGCGGTCGCGCAGGATCTTGCGATTGATCTCCTGGGCGGCGCGGTTCAAGTGCTGCTGCAGGGTGTAGATGATGAAGCCAAGCCCCATCTGCTCGAGTCCACTGCCCCAGCTCGTGGTCTTATCCATCGCACCGATCATCCAGGTCGGCACGCCGAAGGCGCGGGCAATATCAACCACCTGGAACTGTCGCACCTGCATGATCTGGGCGTCCTCGGCGCTCATCGTCACTTGTTGCAACTTGGCGCCGCCGACCAGCATGCCCGGCAGGTGGGCGTTGGCGACGCCGGTATGCCGCTTGAGCCAGTTGTCGCGAATCCGGTCGACCTGATCTTGAGTCGGCGAACCATCCATCGTGATCACGTGATCCGGCCGCGCCCCGTTGCTGAAGAAGCGAGCGCCGTACTCCTCGGCAGCCATGGCCAGGCCAATCCCCTGCTTGGCGGCCAATCCAATTACCGAGGGGCTGGAAATGCCATCGAAGCCGATGTTGGGAATATGCAGGACGTCATCTTGGTCCAGCCCCACATAACCCTCGTCCAGCGAGGCGTGATACCGCAGGCGGCCGTTCTTCTTCTCGATGATCGTCTGGGTACGCGGTAGCGGCTCAATGCCGGTGAGCTCACCACGGCGATTACGTTGCAACCAGGCAAGGCCGTCGCCACGCAGCAGCATCTCGGCAATACCGTGTTCCCACATCGCCGAGGCGGTGAACAGTTCCGATGCCTGCTGGTTCAGGTGCCACCAAGCGTCGTGATCGACACGAGTACGTCCGGTGGCGGTGCGCTCGTAGATGTGCACCGGCATGGTGGCCACCGCGCCGGCCAGCAGCCGCACGCATGAGTAGACCGCAGTAACACGCATCGCGGTATTGGCGTTGACCACCGGCCCGGCAGCGCTAGGGTTGAGCTGGAACAGCTCCATCATCCCCGGACTATCGCTGCTGCTGACGGTGGGAGCCCCATCGGCGGCGTTCTGGAGGCCGGGATCAGGGGTGACCGTCGGCTCTTCACGCGTCGCCGCGACCGATCGGCCGCCGGTCAGTCGGTTGAGTAGCTCGAACACGGCGTCTCCGTCGTCATAGCAGTATGAAGTCAGGCTCGGGAGTGGACTCCTCGAGCTCGGTCAGTGTCAGCGCGGTCGCCATGACGGCGCCGACGATGCCGTCGACGCGGCCGGTTGACTTGGCCTTGTTGATCTTGCGATTACCGGCCGGGTCTTCCTGATAGACCGCATTGGCGGCGCACCAGGTCAGCACCGGGTGACCCTGGTGCCGAAGCTGCGCGTTGATCAATCGTCGTTCGAACTCGTCAACGGCAGGCGCCATGGTCTTGAAACCCTGACGCACCGCGACCAGCGGCGGCAGGCTAACGCCTTCGTCGTCGATCAGCGCCTGCAGGTCTGCCATGCGCCACTCGTCGTAGCCGATGGCAACCAGGTCGTAACGAGCGGCAACCTCCGAAAGCTGGTGTAGAACGAAGCGCTTGTTGATAGCGCGTCCTGGCGTCGTGTCGAGGTGCCCATCCCTACGCCAGACCAGGTAAGGCACCCGGTCCTGCTCGGCCTTCTTGGCCAGCCCCTCCTCGGGCAGCCAGAACCACGGCTTCATCCGCCATACTGGATCGGCCTCGGTCGGCTGGAAGAGCAGCACTAACGCCGTGAGATCCTGCGTGCTTGACAGGTCGAGCCCGGCGAAACAGCGCCGGCCTTCGAGCAGCGTCTCGTCGAAGTCCTTATCCTGGGTCGACAGCCAGGCGTCACGGCTGATCGCGGGGTTATCCGCCTGCACCCACTGGCAGAAGTTCAGGCGCCGAACGGTGGCCTCTTTCGAGGGCATGCCGCGAGCCTGGGTCACCTGCTCACGCAGATACTTGAGCCCGGGGATGCCGTAGGCCAACGAGGGGTTGGCCTTGTACCAGCACTGTTCGTCTTCGAACGGGTCGTCGGTCTCGTCGAGCCCGCAGACGAAGCCGAAGAAGGCGTCGTCTTCGAGCACGCCCGACGCGACCTTGTCGGCGTAGTCGTGATAGTCACCGCACACTGTGAGCTTGTCGGTGCCGCTGTTGGTGATCATGAAGATCAGCGCTTGGTCGCGGCTCTTGGTGCCGGCGCGCATCATCTCGACGACCAGCGCGGTCTTGTGCTCGTGGATCTCGTCCAGCAGCGCAATGTGTGGCCGTGGGCCTGACTGGCCATCGTCCGCCGCCACGGTGCGGAAGAACGACGACGTGCGGTGAAAGGCGAGGTTGTACTCTTTGCCCGCCGCCCCGGACTTCACGACCCGAGAGGCCAGCAACGGCGACTGGTCGACCATCGCCACCGCATCGCGGAACAATATCTGGGCCTGCTCCTTCTTCGTTGCCGCGGCGTAGACCTCGGCGCGGTTCTCACCGTCGGCGACTAGGCCGTAGAGCCCGACGCCACCGGCCAGCGGCGACTTGCCGGAGCCCTTGGCCGTCTCGACGTAGGCGACGCGAAACCGACGCCAGCCGTCCGGCCCCATCCACCCGAACAGCGATCCAACGATGAAGGCCTGCCAGGGCAGCACTTTGAACGGCTCGCCTTCGAACCGACCGCCGTTGAGGCGCAACACGTCTTCGAAGAATCCGATGGCGTGCTGGGCATGCTCCAGACTCCAGGTCAGGCCGCGCTCGGCCCCGGTCTCGAGGTCATTGAGATGGCGCTCGCAGGCGTGCCGAACCTGCGGCCCTGCGATGATGTCGCCCGCCACTACCGCCTGAGCGTACGCGGTCGCCCGGTCATCAGAGACCGTATTTGGCGGCTGTCTCCGCTTGCTCATTGGGGAAGAGGTCTCCTTGCTTGACCGTGCCGGTACCGAGCTTGGCGCGAGCGCTGGGGTTCAGCCCGAACGAATTGCCGGCGGTGCGCATACGTTCCTCGGCGCGGTTGGCGATCTGCATCCAGACGCTCATCTGCTTGTAGCCGCTGGGCGTGTTGGCGACGTAACCCGTGTCGTTCTCGGCGGCGCTGATCTTCTCGCGCGCGTTCTTCCAGTCGGCCCAGGCCTGGCAGTAGACGGCGAGCTCGCCACGATCGACCTTCGTCATCAGCCCGAGCGTGACCAGGTCCTGCACGACCCGCTTCCATTCAGCCTTGGCGTCCTTTGTCAGGAAGCTGGGGCACGGCGGAGCTTCCGCATTGAGCGAAGGCGCCGAATTGTCATGCAGCTCGTGCGCCGACTTCTTCGATGGGTTGCCGCGCAGCGCGTGGACGTTCGACGGCAGCGCTCTGCGACCTGAATTGCGATTGCCCGCCATGGCGAACCTCCGTTGATGAATACCCGGGGCCGAATACCCCCCTGCCATTTTTCCCGCTTTCACGAAAAGAGATGAGCGGACGGTCTCCGGCGCTGACCCTGTGAACTTTCGACCCACCCCTCCCGCCTCAAACGCGAAAAATTCGCATTTCGTGAATCCGCACGGGATCGCGGCTCAGGCCCAGTGGTGGCTCGGGTCGGTCGGCACGCCGTCGAGGTCGCAGCCCGGCAGGCTGCCACCGTTCTCGATGCGCTTCTTCTCAGTGTCGTGGCACGGCTTGCACAGCGACTGCCAGTTGGAACGGCGCCAGAACAACTTGAGATCGCCACGATGCGGCACGATGTGGTCGACTACTGTCGCCGCCGTCACGCGGCCGCGACGCTGGCAGAACACGCAGAGCGGATGCTGCTGGAGGAACTGCTCGCGGGCCTTGCGCCACTTGCGACCATAGCCACGAGCGTTGGCGTTGCCTCGTTTATCGTCGTGCATCGATCTCATCACCCAACCGCCCCGCTTTCGCTTGCTCCCTCGCCACCTGTCCCTGCTGCCATGACGAGACGCCCTCGCGCACGCCTTGGGTCGCGATGTACCCGCCGACGCCAAGCGTCATGAGATCCCATAGCGCCGAGGGCAGCGGCAGCGTCAGACCGACGCCAAACATGGCACCGAGGTAAGGCGCCACCAGGTAGTTGTTGGCTACGATCGCCACGATGGTGAGCATCAGGAGAGGCCGCCAGTTGCGCTGAAGCCAGCTTTCGCCGTTCGCCTCGGCCAGCACGACCTGCATGCGAGCCTCAACCGACTTGGATCGTTCGAGAATCAGCGCACGTGTGATCTCAGCCTTGATGGCCGCCGCTTGGTCCTTATCGGTCACCGCCTTATCGACGATATCCAGGATCGGCGACACCACGGCACCGAGCGCCTTATCGATGATGCTCATTCGTCCTTCCCCTCGAGCACGGTCACGCGCTCTCGCAGCGTGCGGATGTCGCTGCGGAATGAGGTCATCTCGCGCTCGGCATCCGCCCTCGGATAATACTTGTCAGACTGGCTACGTAGATCAGCTTGGATCTGTGCCAGTTGACTCTGCACGCCGATCATCTTCTCGTCCTGCCGCGCGAATCCCTCGCGCACCTCGACGACGCTGCTGCCGAACCAGAGCAATGCAGCAACAATGACGGACAGCAGAACCGTCTGGATGTGACGTTCCATGATCGGGCGCGAACGGACAGGCATGTCCTGTTCCTCAGTCATCGCGCGGCCTCGGTATAGAGATTGATGGCGCGCTGGGTTGATAGCGGCCCTGCGATTTCATTGCGTAGATTCACGATGCGGCTGAACCAGCCGAACGTGAACGCCTCTTGAGATGGGCGTTTTCGGGATAACTCACGGCAGAACGCGATACGGCAACCGTTGATCGCCCCGGCCAGCACCTCGATACCAGCAGCACCACGCGCAACCCGAAAGCCATCCAACGCGGCCAGCGTCTTGCCGCCGACAGCACCATCCTCGCCGACGTCCGGATACAACCGCTGCTGATCGTTCAAGGCGTTCAGCGTCATCTGCAGCTCGAGGCCGGATCGACCCGGGCCACTGTTCACGCCGTAATCGAATAGGTAGCTCGTCAGCGCCTCGCTGATCGGCTCGATGCTGTCCAGCGCCAACGAATCCCAATAGCGTCGTTCGTAGATCGCGATGGCCAGGCTCAACGGCAAGTCGCGCATGTCGCCGGTATAGCCCTCGGCCCTGGCGACGGCCTCGGTAATGCCATAGCGGGTCGGACCGCCGCGATCCGCCGGATGATCGACGTACCCACCCTCGCGATCGATCACTTCCGTGACCAACCGGCGTTTGAGCGTCGTCATCATCGAACCTCGAATAGGTGCCCGGCGAGCGCCGGGCGGCTGTCCACCACAGACAGGAGCAACGTGGTGACCCCAGCGCCAAAAGAAAGACCCGGCGGGAGCCGGGTCAAGGGGAACTACCATGGACGCTGCGGGCATAACTCTGTGAAGTCTGACTGATTTATATCGGCCCATTCCGGTGGCATCAACGGGTCGGTAATGCCAGCATCGCAATACAGGGGCAACGTACCGGAAACGCATCACAATAGGCGGGTGTCATGAACGCATCTGCCGACGAGCTGCCAAGTCCTTCAGCGATTCCTTGAGCTTCCTGTGCAGCCGGTCGAGGCGTTCGTAGTAACTGCTGGACGAGATCTGCAGCCGCTGGCACTTGGCCTGGCTGTAGCCGCCATCGCGGTAATGCTCATCGGCCATCATCTGGTGGTGCCACTCCAAACGTTGCAGCCCCTGCTCCACCTCCCAAGCCACGTTATCCAGCTCGCCCAGGTTCAACAGGTCGCGTGACTTCTTCGGGCCCGTGCCGCGCGGTGGGATGCCGCCGAATTCAATCGCCTGCGCCAGCATCGACTGCGGCTGACCGCCCCGGCGGGCGTGCTGCTCCGCCCAATGGTTCAGCAACTGGTCCATTTCTTTGATCATTGGTTTGCTCCGTGGTGTTCAAGACTGCGCAGAGGTGGTGGCTTCAGCGCAGCCTGGTGCCGTCACAGGTGTCACAGGTACCGATTTAGACCTGTGACACCAAAACCCCTTTTAAAACAACGTTGTCACACCTGTCACAGGTGTCACACAAGAAAATGAATATGAATGCGTGCGCGCGCGTGCGCGTGTATGTGCGCGGGAGACGTGTGACACCTGTGACACCTGTGACACGGTTGAATCGTAAGCACTTTTTTGGCTCAAGACCTGTGACACCACCTGTGACACTTGCGTAGACCTGTGACAGATCATGCTCATTTCTCCGCGTCTGGATCGGCGCCGGGGCGCAGATAGGGGCGAATGCGCTGGCCAGTGAGCGCCGAGCGCTGCTGCTTCTGCTTCATCCAGCCCAGGTGCCGCATCACGTTACCAACACGTCGCTGCTCCTGCATGCCCTGTCTGCCGACATCCAGGCGCAAGGCGTTCTCCATCAGCTCGCGAGTGGTCACCTTGTTCACCGGCTCCCCACGGGCGCCACCGTTGCGCCAATCGGGGTAAGCGTTCGCCGGCGCGTGCCCCTCCAGATAGTCGTGAATGCGCTCCTCCCAAGGGTCTTCCAGGTAGCGCTGGTCCTGCTCGTCCTCGGCTTCACTCTTCGGCACATCCCACCATCGGAAGCCTTTACGGTACTCCCGCAGCGCCTCGGCCCATAGCTGGATCCGCCACTGCTCGATATACCCCACGTCAGCCTTACGGCAAGCCACGGGTAGAAAGCGCCGGGCACCGGTACTGTCGATCAGGTATTCGGTCGCGTTGGTCGTCCCGATGAAGATGCACTGCCGAGGGTGCGAGATCGGCCTCACCGCATACGGCGGCCGGAACTTGTCATCGCGGCGGGTGATCGCCATCTTCACCATCGTGATATTGGCCTTGGAGAACGACTGCAACTCGCCGATCTCGACCGCCCACGCCCCCTGGATCGTCAGGAAGAAATCCTTGTTGTCCGGCGCCTCGGATAGCTCGACGTACCACTCGGCGCCGAACAGCTGCCGAATGCACGTCGACTTGCCCAGCCCCTGGCCGCCCTCGAGAATGATCATCTCGTCGACCTTGCAGCCCGAGTCCATGATTCGCGCCACCGCCGAGACCAGCATCGCCTTGCCGAGGTGCTCGGTGTAAGCGGTCTCATCGGCACCGAACACATCCGGCATCAGCCGGCCAAGCCGCGAATTGCCATCCCAGGCGGGCAACCGCTCAAGGAACTGTCGCACCGGGTGGTACCGAAACTCGTCGGCCACGGTCATCGCGGCCTTGTCTGCGGTGGGCACATGCCCCAGGCCCATGCTCATCTTCTGCTGCAGCCACACCAGGGCGTGGCCAGCATCCGCATCACGCCAGGCCCCGGCCTCCCCGTTCGGGAATGGCGGCGCCCGCAGCTTGTCCACCTCCCGCGTGAACTCGTTGAAGGCCAGCATGCCCTTCCACACCGGATGGTGCTTGAAGATCTCGTAGGCGTTGGATAGCTCGGGCTTGATCGCCCCTTTGTCGGTGAAGCGCAGCCGCTCCATCAGCGCATCGAGTTCCGCGTCATGGTCCTGAGGGGGCTCATACCCCACGTCAGGCTTGCGCCCCTCGTCGGGGTTCTGATCATTGCTCGCCGCAAGGCTTCCGGTGGGGTATGAAGGCTCGTCGTTCGCCGCCTCGACCGCCCGCATCAACTGCTCGCGCACTGCCGGCAGCCCCTGCGCCACGCGCAGATCATTCCAGTCTGCCATCATGCCACCTCGCCAAGCGTCGGGAACACCGCAACCGCACCCAGGCCGCGCGCGACCTCCTCGGCCTTCTTGCGGCCGGGATTCTTCGGGTTATCCGGATCATCGTCACCCGCAATCACCAGACGATGCTCGGGGTAGGCCAACTTCAGCGTCTGCCCCACCCGTTGCAGGTTGCCCGAATCCAGCGCCACCGCCACCGGCCAGCCGGTCGCCTCATGCACGCTGGCGCCCGTGGCATACCCCTCCACCTCGGCGATCGTGTCGGCAGCCGTCGGATCGCCGATCAGATGGAAGCACCCCGCCTTGCGCCCGTACTTCGGGAACAGCTTCTTGCCCTCCGGCTTGATCACCTGGATCGACCACACGTGCCCCGTGCCATCGCGTAGCGGGATGATGATGTCGCCCTTCTTGATCAGCAGAAACGAGATGTGATCCGGCCGCGGCTTGGGCAGCGCCTCGAAGTAGCGCTTTACCTCCTCGCCAGGCCAGACCTCCACGCGCTGCGCCTGGTCGTCGATGCCGATCAGCACAGAGTGCCGCGGGAACAGCACGCCGTGCGCTTGCACCTGCTTCGTGCCCAGGTACTGGCTCGGCCCGGTGGGCTGCACGTGATTCTTGAGGATCAGGCGGCATGCCATACCTACCTGCCGCTGCATCGCCTCCAGCTTCGCCGCGTCGGCTTCGATGCTCGCCTGTCGATCCTTGCGCCGCTGCTCGGCTTCCTGCCGCATCTGGCGCTTGTCCGCTGCGCTCAGCTCGCGCCGGGTCGGCTTCCAGCCATTGCGTTTGGCCTCGTTGACCACGAACCCGAACGACACACAGCCCAGGCTCAGGCTGCGCCAGACCGACTTGGCATCAGCGGCGTTATAGCTCTGCGCGCCTTGGCTCCACGCATCCCACGTATCGAACGCATCCTCGCCGAACTCGCTTTTCAGCGCGTTGCCGACGTTGATCCAGAGATCACGGTCATCGGGCGCAATAAAAGCGACCACCTGGGCCGCTTCCTCCAATGTTGTGATGAGACTCACCGCCGCCCCTCCTTTGCCGACTGACACTCGACACACCGCAGCGCGTACGGCATGCGCTCCCGGCGCGCCGCCGGGATCGTCTCGCCGCAATCGACGCAGTGGTCATCCACCGGTACCGCGTGCCGGCGCGGCGTCTGGCGAGCGGCCAGGGTCTGCGCCATCCGCTCGTCGATCAGCTCCTGGGCGATATCCGCTTTGTCCGCCATTACTCGCCCTCCTCGTACAGCTCGGCGGCTTTCTCCACGGCCAGCACCGCCCCCAACAATCGGCGAATGCGCAGGTCGAGCTTCTTCGCCTCGACGATATCGATAACCTGGTCATCCAGGCTGTCGCTCAGCGTCTCGACGACTTCGGCAACCTCTCGGTGTAGCTGCTTCAGCGAGCCCAGCATCCCCAACTCGGGCACGTGCTGTGTCGCCTCCTGCGGTCGCACCCAGATCGCCCCGCCCGCCATCTCGCCGAGGCTATCGAGGATGCGCGGATCACCGGTCGTCGACAGCACCGCTTCCAGGTCATCGATATTCGGCTTATGCGGCTCGTGGGTCGGGCTCAACTTGTGCTGCAGCGTGGTCGGATTGAGACCATGAACCGCGGCGACGGCCTTGATGCCGCCGGGATAGTCGCGGGCAGCATGGTAAAGGGATAGGTTCAACGAGAGGACTTCGGTAATCGCACGATCGCGCGACGTAGGCCACTGCTTGCCCATGGCATTACTCCTGAATCGTTGCCATGCGCCACGGTCTCTAGGTGGTGTACTATTGAGACCGTGGCGCAGACAGCTTTATTGGTTTGCTCTTCTGCGTCACACAAAGCCCAGCGACGGCTCGTTTCTGTGGTGGGAACACCGCCGCTGGCACCCGCCGAGCGGGATTGCAGTCCCGCTCGGCACCTTTCAGGCGGAAGCCTTGGACGCCAACTTGCGCTGCGCCTTCAGTTTCCCGTCCGTCAAAACCTCGATTTGCCACTGACGTGAGCGCGGCACCACTTCAGGCCACATGCTGACGTACTGAGTGGTGATCTCTAGCGCCTCGGCTACAGCCGTGATGCTGCCGAAGTGGTCGATGACATCGGATTTACGCATTCCTGTTCAGCCCGTGTAAATGCTTTTACGCATCATAAGGCGAAATGCAATTACTTCGCAAGGCGTAAGATTATTTACATGAACGATCAGGCATCTAGAATCAAGCAGCGCCGCAGGGAACTGCAACTCACCCAGAAAGAGCTAGCCTCACGGATCGGAGTGACCCGCGAGGCGATCTCCATATGGGAGAACAACCCGTCCGTGCAGCTCGGGTCGCAGAACCTCGAGAAACTGGCCAAGGCACTTTCGGTTGCGACTGGATGGATTCTTTACGGCAAACGTGAAAAGGTAACTCCCGGCAACAACGTGATACCTATGCACAACAAAGCCGGGGAATTCAACGTCATGGAGCCTTTACGCAACTACTCAGCCAGCAAAGCCCAGAACGCCAGCGACTATCGCATCCCCATTCTCGCGGTTACTGCGAGCGCAGGGCATGGCGCGATCGTGTTATCAGAGGCGACGACCAGCTTCATGGAAGTTCCCCGTGAGATATTGCGGGCGATTGGGGTCGAACCGACCAAACATCTGCGCATCATCAATGTCCGGGGTGACTCCATGCTCGGTACACTGAACGATGGGGACCTCGCCATCGTTGACCTAGCCGTCACCGAGATGCAGGACGACGGCGTCTATATCTTCCAGCTCGATGGCTATGTCCACATCAAACGCCTGCAGCACGTTCCCAGCAAGCGTATCCGGGTGATATCTGATAACCCTCTCTACGAAAGCTACGACATAGACGAAACACACGATTTCCAGATCTGCGCACGCTTTCTGGGTCGCTGGGCGTTCGGCAAAATGTAGCAGGCGACCCTAACCCGCCCTCCGAACCGGCTCATGGCCGGTTTTTTTGCCCCGCGAATGTAAATTCACTTTGCATATTGACCGCGATGGTAAATGTGTTTACGTTTGGCATTACGGCGTCTGCAAACGCCAGCTGAACCACCACCACAGGACAGCAAGATGCAAACCAATACCCGCAAGACCCCGGGCCGGGTGTATCTGCACCCGGCATCGGGCACCAGCCCCGAGAGCATCCAACGCATTCAGCGTGAAACCGGCATGCTCGTCGTCCTCGGCACCAACGCCGCACGCCTGATCCCGATGACCGCAGCACGCGGCCAGGCGGTGACGGCATGATGAACCGCACCCAAGAACGCGCGCTGCGCAATGTCTGCCGCCAAGGCGGCACCCTGACCCTGCCGACGACCGATGGCCCTTTGACCATCGAGGTCACGCTCAGGCAACGCGCCAACCACCCCGACCGCGCGGATGCCATGCTCTCTACCAGTCCGACGACCTTCCTCAAGCTCAATGATTGGTCGCCTCGAGAGCTATACGCCGACCTGGCAGAGCGGATCGAGGACCAGTACCAGGTGCTGTCCGATGCCGACGATGCACCGGAGGCCCGATCATGACCGTTCTCAGCTTCCCCGCTGCCGCGCCGGCGATCACCAGCGGCATGCGTGCCCTGATGTACGGCGTTCAGGATCTTGCGCTGGACATCACCGCTCAGGGCCAGCACCACGTCCACACGCACTTCTGGGCCCACACCTTCGAGCTTGATATTCGCGTGACCAGGGCGCCACACAAGATGGGCTGCCAATCGATCTGGGCGAAGACCATCTACCTCCCACGCAACCAGGATGGTCGCCCCGCGCTCTCCGAATGCGCGCTGGACGATCTCAGCGAGACCATCGCCTATCTGCAGAGCCTGCTGGCCAGGCCGGAGGCTTGCTCATGAACCGCACTCTCCTTGAGCGATGCGAGCAGCAAGCTTCCCTCGCAATAACAACGATGCATCATCTGGTTGTCGCCGAGCTACCGGTCGGAAAAGTCGTTGATTACAACGTCGGCGGTCGATGGATAGGACCCTGCCGCGTAACTGCTCATCGGGATCAGAGGGCGAGCTACGGCCCGAAAATCGTCGTCCTAAATCTGAAGACTGGCAAAGAACGAGCCATCGACTGTTACGAGTTTGT
This sequence comes from Salinicola corii, assembly GCF_008298015.1. Classification (GTDB taxonomy): domain Bacteria; phylum Pseudomonadota; class Gammaproteobacteria; order Pseudomonadales; family Halomonadaceae; genus Salinicola; species Salinicola corii. The sequence continues at coordinate 27,932 of NZ_VTPX01000008.1, forward strand.
TCGCCCATCGGAGGCTCGCTCATGAACGCGCCCGCCCATGACCTGCTCACCCGTACCGGCCAGCCGCGCTGCCTGATCGTCGGGCTGATGCCGGCACACACCAACGCGGCCAGCCTCACCGGCAACCTGCTCGAACGCACCCACTACCCGCTCTCCATCGAGCGGGTCGGCGAGGTCGTCGCCCAAGGCCACATCGAGGACACCGGCGCCGGCATCTCGCTCACGCTCACCAACGCCCAGGGCGTCCGAGTGCTCAACCTGCACAACGGCACACCGGCGGATGCCACCTGGGCGCTGGCCAAGCTGCTGGAACGCCTGACCTGACGGAGGCCACCGATGCGATACGACCTGCAAACCGCCGCCACCCTGCTCGGTACGGGCCGCACCACGCTCTGCCGGCAGCTGCGAGAACGCCACATCTTCGACCGCTACAACCTGCCGATGCCGGTACACATCCGCGCCGGCCGATTCGCGGTCGAGTCGAAGTCCGTCGTCACGCCCGGCCTGGGCCGCGAAATGCCTTACGGCAAGACGCTGGTGACCGAGCGTGGCCTGCTCTGGCTTGCCGGCGAGCTGGGCGTGCGCATCCACCGCGAGGCCGCCAACGATGCCTGAGATCACCCCGCCCGAATGGCAGAGCGAAGACGCGCCCGGCGACAGCAGCACCGTCGCCCTGCTGTTCGAGCAGTTCGGCGACGTGCTGATCCCGCTGGACGCCGTGCGCGGCCGCTACTTCCGCAACCTCAACGAGGCCAACTTCCGCGCCGCGATCCGCGAAGGGCGTATCGACCTGCCCGTGATCACACTGGACCGCAGCCAGAAGGCCCAAGGGTTCATCTGCATCTACCACCTGGCGGTGCTGATCGAGCGCCAGGCCCATGACAGCGTTCGGCAGCTTAGCCCGCGCAAGTGGCACCACTACCACCGCGCCCTGCCGACCACCGAGCACACCCTGATCGCCGAGGCGACGGGTAGCACCGGCTGAGGCAACGCCCAGCCTCCACCACACCACGAGGAAACCAATCATGAGCCAGAACCAACCGACCACCACCGGTACCGGCACCAACTTCGCCGAGCTGCTCGGCGATCTCGATGCCGGCGTCTTCCACGAGAAGATCGCCCACGCGTTGTCCGCGGTTGCCCTCGGCGTCATCCAGAACGGCAAGGCCGGCAAGGTCACCATCACGCTGGACGTCAAGCAGATCGCCACCAGCCGGCAGGTCGATGTCAGCCACAAGCTCAGCTATGTCGAGCCCACCGCCAAGGGCAAGCGCTCGGAGGAGAACACCACCTCCACCCCGCTCTACGTCGGCAAGGGCGGCAAGCTGACGCTGTTCCCGGAGAACCAGGGCAAGTTCGAGTTCGATGGCGAAAAGGCTGGGCAGAACGCTAACGCCTGACCCAGCCGCAGCACCACAGGTAGTCGCGGAGCCCGACGCCGGGCGGGCCAAGCCCGGCACCACCACACCAAACCAAACCAATGAAGGAATGAACCATGTTCGATGCCGACGCACTCGACAAGCTCCAGGACCTGACCCAAGCCGCCAATATTGGCCACCCCGGCACCCACGTGCCGACGATGCTGGTGCCGCGTGGCTATGACCTGGTCTCGCTCGAAAAGTACATGGAGAACCCGGGCCGCTTCCGGGGCAACTTCGCCACCTCCTCCATCGAAGACTACGCCGCCTACGTCAACGCCGAGGACAAGTCTCGCGTGTTCGTCGATATCGACAGCATGAGAGCCAAGGGCTTCTTCGACCTCGGCACCCATCTCGATCCCGGCCATGCGGACCACACCGCCACGCTCGCGCTCGACAAGACGGCACCCTTTGCCGCCCTGCTCAACGCCGATGGCACCGCCTACGGCCAGAAAGACCTGGCCGCCTGGATCGAGGACTGGAACGGCAACATCGAAGGCGAGGACAGCACCGGCGACAGCATGAGCCCCAACCAGCTCGCCGCCGCCGTCCGCCGCATCGAGATCAAGGCCAGCAGCGAAAGTGCCCACGAGGACAACGACTGGAGCGCCAGCCGATCCGGCCTCGACCGCCTGGACGCCAACACCGGCGCCCGCACGCCGGCGATCATCCGCTTCAGCTGCATCCCGTACGAAGGGCTCAGCTTGCGGACCTTTGCGCTGCGCGTCTCCATCATCGCCGACGACCAGAAACCGAAGCTCAAGCTGCGCCTGATCGGCTTGGAGGCGGTGAAAGAGGAGATCGCCCAAGAGTTCAAGCGCGTGCTGGCCAGCCACCTTGGCGCGAACGCAACGCTACTGCTCGGCAACTTCAATAAGGGCTGAGCCCCAGCGGTCAAGGAATCCTTGACGACTGACCACCCGCCGCCGACCACCACCGGCGGCGGGCCTCCACTACACGAGAGCAAACCAATGCGACTAATCGAGATCGTCTACAACCACGCACAGTTCGACGAGTTAGCACCCGAACGCATCTTCGCCCCGCTGGGCCTCGAGGTGCACACCGAGTGCCACGAGCCACCGCTCGACGAAGAAGACGAAGGCCTCGAAGCGTTCGACCACTACGCCCGCGATCCGCAGGGCTACATCGATGCCTTGTCCTTTCAGCTACCCGCGGGTTTTGTGGAAGTCGCGCGCTACGAGAACGAGGACAACATCGTCCTGCTCGCGCTCAAGCCGCTGACGCCCCTGGCCGAGCTTCTGCTGGCACAGGAAGAGACCGGCGAAGCACTCGCCGCCGTGGCCCGTGAACGCCGCCGCCAGGTCGATGCCGAAGGCTGGACGGCAGAGCATGATGATACACACGTCACAGGTGAGATCGCGAAAGCGGCGGCTTGCTATGCCCTACCCCAAGACATGCCGCGCCGCGATCGGCACGTGATGACCCTGTGGCCATGGGATGGCGCTTGGTGGAACCCGACCACCGACCTGCGCAACCTCGAAAAAGCCGGCGCCCTCACCCTCGCCGAAATGGAACGCATCGCCCGCGCCAAGCAGCGCGAAGGCGGTGCGGTATGAATCAGCCAGCTCAGCACCCCATCAGCCAGTACCCGCAATTCGAAGTCATCGAGTTCAGCAAGCGCCGTCTACAGCGCGGCCTCGCACCGCTCAGCATGCGCGTGGTTCATGGCGAAGGTGACGAGGACGTGCTCTGGCTCTCGCCGGAAGAACTGCGCCAGTACATCCAGCAGTTCGGTCCCCTCGAGGCCCTGCTCGCCGGCCAGGAACTCTACCGCCGCCGGGGTGGCGCCAGCAGCCGGGGAGATCTGGAATGAGCAGCAAGCACACCCTGATCGCCGCCATCGCCGGCGCGTTCGGTACCGGCCTCGGTTGGAAGAACCGCAAAGCCGCCGCCGCGGATCGCCGGGCCCGCCAGAAGGCCAAGCGTGCCGAGCAAGCCCGCCGGCAACGGGAGGGCATGGAGCGATGAGTGCTGGCATTACCGGGTGCAGGATGCCATGCCAGGCATCGGCGAACGTGATAGACACGGAGGGCCCCGATGCTCGCGCTTGATCATCTCACCGTCGAGAAGTTCGCTGAACACAGCGGCTACTCTCCCGGCGCGATTCGCTCGAAGATCAAAACCGGCGTATGGCGCGAAGGGCACGAGTATAAGAAGGCGCCAGACGGGCGCATCCTCGTTTCAATTCAGGGATACGAACAGTGGGTAAACCGACCGACTTCGACGGCGTCCGGGCCGCTTCGGCCAGCACAATCGAGATCGACTTCTACTACCAGGGAGCGCGCTGCCGCGAACGAATCAAGCTGCAGCCCACCCCCGCTAATCTGAAGAAAGCGGCGCGCCACCGCGCCGCGATCCTGGACAGCATCGACAACGGCACCTTCGACTACGCCGTCACCTTTCCCCGCAGCAAGAACGCCCGCAAGTTCATCCGCGGCGATCGCCTGGACCACTACCTGACCGGCTGGCTCGAGAAGAAACGCCCAACGCTGAAAACCAGCACCTTTCAGGGTTACCGCAAGATCATCGACGGGCAGTTGATACCGGAGTTCGGCCACCTGCTTCTCGGCGAGCTGAAGCGTGGCCATGTGCGTGACTGGGCGGCCACGCTTACTTGCACCAATAAGCGGATCGCCAACATGGTCAGCCCGCTACGCGCAGCGCTGGATGACGCCATGCACGACGAGCTGATCCCAGCCAACCCACTCGCCGGCTGGCACTACCGTAAGCAAGAGGCCCCGCGGGAAGTCGACGATATCGATCCGTTCACCGCCGAAGAGCAGCGCGCGATCGTTGCGGCAGCCCCAGCGGCGGCACGGCCGCTACTCGAGTTCGCATTCTGGAGTGGACTGCGCACGTCCGAACTGGTCGCGCTACGCTGGGAGGACATCGACTGGCAGCACAAACGACTGCGCGTGACCCGTGCGATGACGCAAGCGGCCCGCGGTACCGCCGAGGCAACGAAGACCGCCGCCGGCACCCGCACGATCGACCTACTGCCTATCGCCCACGACGCTCTCACAAAGCAGAAGCCGCTGAGTGCGTTGCACCCCAGCGGCCACGTCTTCCTCAACCCGCGAACCGGCGAACCCTGGACCGGCGACCAGGCGATCCGAAAAACGATGTGGACCCACGCACTCAAGCGCGCTGGCGTCCGGTACCGCCGGCCCTACCAGACACGCCACACCTTCGGATCGATGATGGTCTCCGCCGGGGAGCCCCTCGCCTGGGTATCGCGGCAGATGGGCCACACCAGCGTCATCACCACCACGAGGATCTACGCCAGGTGGATACCGGTTACGAATAGCCAGGCGGGAGCCTTGGCGACACGCGCATATGCTGATTCACGCGGAAGCATTGCTTGAAAGCATTTCGCGAAAAAATTTGACGGAAAAGTAGTGTTAAGGTACCTTAACACTCAATCGCGCCCGCTCCTCTGGCCTGCCTATATGGCTTGCTACGTGCGGGCCTTCTCGTTTCTGGTCCAAAAATAAATATGTCTCAGCCGAATCCCATTGCGCCGAAACCCTGGAAAGACTACACCGATCTCGTCAGTAGGCTTGAGAACAACGGCATGATTGTTCCTGATCGGGCGCGAGCAGAGCGCAAGATTTCGCAGATCGGCTACTACCGGCTGAGTGGTTACTGGTATCCGTGTCGCCAGATAGAATTGGATGATACCGGCAGGCAGGTTAAGAGATATGGACTACCAATGAGATCTAGCGCCTTTCAAGAAGGCACTAACTTCGATGATATTGTTCGTCTCTATATTTTTGATAAACGCTTAAGGCAACTAATTCTCGACGCAGTTGAACGAATAGAAGTCAATATTCGGACCATTATTGCCCATGTTGTCGGACAGCAAGACGCCCTAGCGTACGAGAACCCCTCATTTATAAACCCTAAAAAGCTAGCCACCTATTTTCAGAATGGCAATGTGAGGAATCAATGGCACGACTGGCTCGGCAACCATAAAGCTAAAATCAACAGGAGCCGAGAAGACCATATTGAATGGCATAAGCGGAGCCAAAAAGCCATTCCCTTTTGGGTGGCTGTCGAAGCTTGGGACTTCGGAACAATGTCAAAATATTTCGAACTTCTCAAAATGTCTCATCAAACAAGAGTCGCAGAAAAAGTAGGTGTCTCGACAGTCAAAAATTTAGTTAATTGGCTGCGTGAGATAAATACGTTACGTAATAGATGCGCCCATCATGCAAGAATCTGGAATCAGTCTAGCTCTAATCCACTCAATTATGAGAACGACCCTTTTTTTCATGGTCTGCCATCTAATGGAGAAAGCAAGAAGCGCATGTTGGGCTTGATCGCTGTGATTGGGTATCTCACGAAACAGATCGGTCCGGGATCACGCTGGATCGAGGATGTAGCGGCATTGATAGATGATAAGCCCAACCCACCATCTTGCTCTTTGAGCGCAATGGGGATACCTGAAGACGGCTTTCCTAGAGCAGCTTTTGGGATTGGCTGATAGTCAGGGAATGGTCAGCAATCTATGTAAGTCGTTGTTTATAGAAGACATGGCGGGGGTTCAATTCCCCCCGCCTCCACCAAATAAGGGTTTCAGGGCATATCAGAAAGTGTCATGAGACCAGCAAACAAGGGCCTTCGGGCCCTTTTTTGTTGTCATAACGTCCCACAAGATTCCTAGACATCCGCCGTTCTATGGGGGCATATTTGGGGGCACATCGCCATAGCGCCCGATCTTATGCCCCCAAATCGGCAGGAAATCCCCGCCCCATGGGCTCAGGCAGAGAACGAGAGATGCCCCCAGCGTGGGGGCATAAGCTCCAAGATTGGGGGCACATGGCGACCATAACGCCACGAGGTGCCCCCAATGTCCCGCCCTACCAATAAGCTCAGCGCGACCGCCGTTCGCACCGCCAAGCCTGGAGAGAAGATCCAACGGCTGGCGGATGGTGGAGGGCTATATCTGGAGATAACTCCAGCAGGTGGTCGCTACTGGCGGATGAAATACCGGATCCACGGCAAGGAGAAGCGCCTGGCCATCGGCGTCTATCCCGATGTGAGCCTATCCGATGCCCGGGAAGCGAGAGACGAGGCCCGCCGGCTACTGACTCAAGATATCGACCCCAGCACGGCCAAGCGCCTGACACGCCAGCATGGCGTGGAGAATGCCGCCAGCACCTTTCAGACCGTGGGCGTGGAGTGGCTGGAGCAGGTACACCAGCATGAAGTGGTGCCAGAGCACTACCAGCGCAACAAGCGCCGGCTGGAGCGTGACGCGTTCCCCATACTTGGCCGCCGGCCGATCGCCGATATCACCGCCCCGGAGCTGCTGGATTGCCTCAAGCGGATACAGGACCGCGGGCATCTGGAGACCGCCCACCGCGTCAAGACGCTATGTGGCCAGGTATTCCGTTACGCCATCTCCAAGGACCGTGCCGAGCGAGACCCAACACCAGACCTCAAGGGCGCCCTGCGCAGCGCCAGAGGCAGCCACCACGCCGCGCTGACGGATCCCGAGCAGATAGGCCCGCTGTTACGAGCGATCGACGGCTACGGCGGCACGCCGACCGTTATCGCCGCGCTCAAGGTATCGCCCCTGGTCTTCGTCCGGCCGGGAGAGCTTCGCCAGGCGCTGTGGGAGGATATCGACCTCAAGGCTGGCGAGTGGTCATTCCAGCCCAGCAAGAACGCCGCGCCGCTGATTGTGCCTCTACCCACCCAGGCCGTGGCGATCATATCCGACCTCCAAGGGCTGACCGGGCGCAGTCGATACGTATTCCCCGGCGCCCGTAGCCATACTCGCCCGATGAGCAATGCCGCCATCAAGGCCGCGCTGGACACGATGGGATTCAAGGGGCAGATGACCGCCCACGGCTTCCGAGCCATGGCCCGCACGGTGCTGGCGGAACGTCTCAACTTCCCCAGCGAATACATCGAGCAGCAACTGGCCCACTCAGTACGCGATGCCAATGGCCGGGCATACAACCGCACCCAGCACCTCGAGCAGCGCCGGGAAATGCTACAAGCATGGGCGGACTACCTCGACGCTCTCAAGGCAGGCACCACCAACGTGGTGCCATTGCGGAAAGCTGGCGCATGAACCTTGCGGATGCTGCGGATCTGCGGAAAGCCCCGCCATTCCGGGTATTTGCCGTTGCGGATAAGTTGCGGACGGCTGCGGATAGCTCCAATTCATCCCCCCGTTTCAGGGCAGTGGCCAGCAGTCGCGGACGGGGCCTGCGGATTCTGCGGATTTGCGGATAGCCCCGCCACGGCGGGCGATACCGTTTGCGGATGAATTGCGGACGGCTGCGGATAACATCGAGAACGCGGAGGCGACATGGAAAACGACAACCTTTCAATCAAAGGCTACCGCAAAGGAGGCCGGCCGATGAGGTGCCATGCCTGTGGCAAGAAAACCGAGCGAGCAACCTCCGAAGTCATCGACAAGCGGCGCTACTGCGTTGATTGCCTTCGCTATACCATGGCACGCCGACGCTAACTAGAGTCCACCAAATAGCCATAGCGTGCCAAGCGATTCCAAGAAGTTGTTCAAAAAGGTGACCTTTTGGGGTATTCTTTCTCCCATGCTGGTATTTCAGATGCCGAACGGTAGTGACAGTTACCGATTGGCATCCGCGATAACTAGATAAACCGCCCACGAGAGGCGGTTTTTTTGTGCCCAAAGGAAACCCGAACCCGCCTCGAGCGGGTTTTTTTATGCCTGGAGAAAGTGCAATGGCCATGATTCGGCTTCCCCAAGTAATGAAGGAAACAGGCCTGAGCCGCAGCAGCGTTTACCGGCTCATCAAGTCCGGCGAATTCCCGCAGCCGGTCAACCTAGGCCCGAGAGCGGTCGCGTGGGTCGATAACGAAGTGCGCGAGTGGATCGACAGCCGCATCCAAGGGGCGCGCAACAACGGGGAGACTGCCTAATGCTTGCCCCAGCCACTCCCCGCCGATATGCTGCAGGCGTTACGGCAAAATCCGTAACCGATCTTGGCGGATCGAATCCCAAAAGGCGCATCAGCGCCCCTACATCATGTCGGCGCTTTTTTTGTGCCCGACTGATGCGTTATGGCGGCTGTGCGCGAGATGCCTACGGGCATGCCGGTGTTTCCTTTTGGGCCGGTCCGCCAACTTGCGTACAGTCGCCCCCATCCGTTGCTTGGCGGCAACCGGGGACGACTCCAATACCAAAAGGAGTCACCCTATGGCCTTCCCGCGCCTATTCCCTATCCGCAATCCGTCTGCACGCGCCGCAGCCCATCGCGCTATGGCAAGAGCAGCCCTGTTCAGCAACTCAAGCGCCGCCGTCCGGCTCAAGCGCTACAACCACCACATCAGCAAAGCCCACCACCTGGAAACCTTCAACGCCGGCCAGGAGGTGCAGGCATGAAAATGGTCTCGATCACTCCAACCGCCATCAAGCACCGCGCCGATACGGCCGCCCGCATCGGGTCCGCGCTGGCGGGCATTACCACCGTGCTGCACAACGACGAGATGGAGCGCGACGAGGGCCGCCCAGCGCTGGTGGACAACTTCACCCGAGGGAATCTGTTCGAGGCACTGCTGGCGCTCAGCGATCAGGCCACCGACCTGGCGGATTCCATCGCTTACCTGAGCCAGAACGAGCAGGAGGGCCAGTCATGAGCGATGACCTTCAAGTCGCCCGGCTGATGGTGGAGCGCGTCACCCTCGAATCCAGCCGCCTACAAGTCGCCCTCAACGCGATCAGCGATGCCGCCTCCGAGGATGACGGCACGCTCTCCGACAGCACCTTGCGCGGCCTGATGGAAGCCGCCGGCATGTTGGGCGACTACATGGACCTGTTCGCCAACGAGCAGGCCGCCAGCCTGCGCAGCCTGGAAGAATCACGGAATCGCGAGGAGTCCCGCCGCGCCTTGGCCGAGTGTGCCGATAGTGTGCAAGACACCCCCGTCTCCAAGGCAAGGGGGGCGAAACGATGAAGACTATTATCACCTTCGACACCGCCCGCCTGACCGACGACGAGCAACGTCGACGCCTCGAGGAATCACCGGGGTTCGAGCTGGCGGCGATCCTGCGTCAGTTGGCCGTGGAGTGTGAGCAAGGCGGCAAGCTGCCCACCTCCCGCATGGTGGCGTTGGACGAGTCCGCCAGCGGCACACGTTTCCCGACTCACATCGGCACCGTTGAGACCCCGCCTCAGGCTGAGGCAGATGGACAGCCCCGCATGACGATCGGCCAAGCCATCGAGCTGGTGCAGACCACAAGCGATCTGCTGACGCTGGGCAACCGGATCGAGCGAATCGAGAAGGAGATGGGGCATGCCAAGGTGCCGGCCCGCGAGCGTCTACCACTGGCCAAGGCCAGCGGGCATATCGGCGCCACGTTGCATGCGGTATTCCGTGCGCTGGAGAACGCCCACGAGGGCATGGGAGGGCCGTTCCGTGAAGTCTGAAACGAGAACGCCCGACCACAAGGGCCGGGCGCCAGAGCCGCGTTGTGTGCTCCCCACACATCACCATCATAGCATCGAATCGGCGTTGATCGACGCCCTGCTAGGCCAAGGCGTGGCCGGCCTCTCCATCATCGCCGATGGTAGCGTCCATCGCTTCGATGCCCCGGACAAGCGTCGCGGCAATCTCTCCGGCTGGTACGTGTGCCCCACTCACGAGATCGCCGTCTATGGCTTCTGGCATACAGGCGAACAGCACACGGTGACGCTGGCGGGAGAGCATGACCCCATCGCCGCCGAGCAAGCACGACAGGTTGCGCAGAGAGCCCGGCAGGCAAGGGAAAGCCAGCGGCAGCGAGAGCAGGCGCACGCGGCCAAACGCGTCCGCCGGCTGTGGGCAAGCGCCAGCGCTGCCGATCGACGCCATGCCTACCTGGTCGCCAAGCAGGTAGCACCCTACGGCATCCGCCAGCATGGCGACCGGCTGCTGGTCCCACTGTTCGCCGAGGGCCAACTGGTGAACCTGCAACGCATCGGACCAGATGGCACCAAGCGCTTCATGCCCCGCGCTCGCCTCAAAGGCTGCGCGACGATCATCGGTCGGCTGGCGGATGCACCGCGCCTGTACCTCTGCGAAGGCTGGGCAACGGCCGCGACGTTGCATGAGTCCACCGGCTGCCCCGTGGTCGCCGCCATGACCGCCAACAACCTGGCACCGGTCGGGCAAGCCCTTCGTCAGCGTCTGCCGGCGAGCGTTGCCATCACCGTCGCCGCCGACAACGACCAGCACACCGAAGGCAATCCCGGCATCACCGCCGCCAGAGAGATCGCGGCCGCCGTCCGCGCCGATCTGACCTGGCCACGCTTCCCCTGTCCGGATTGCACCTGTACCGACTTCAACGATCTGGCTCGCTGCCAGTCTCCCCAGGAGGGCGCCGCATGAGTAACGCCGCCGTTAAACAGCAACTGGGGCAGCCCATAGAGCGCGGGAGCGTGCTCGAGCTGAACCCTATTCCTCTCGCTGAACGAGAGCAGCCGCCCGCCTTTCCTCTTGAGGCACTGGGTCCGATCTTGGGAGAGGCTGCCGAGCGCCTGGCCTTCCACGTTCAGACACCGCCGGGCATGGCTGGCCAGTCCGTGCTGGCGGCCGCCGCGCTGGCGGTGCAAGGCCAAATCGATATTGCACGAGGACCGATCGGCCGCGGTCCGGTCTCGCTGTTCTGCATGACCGTGGCCGGTAGCGGAGAGCGCAAGTCAAGCCTGGACGGTCTGGCGTTGGCGCCGATCCGCGACCTGGAAGCCGAGAAGCGTCAGGGGCACCCCGAGGCCATGGCGAGCTTCAAGGCTGCCCGTGAAGCGTGGGAGATGCGCCGAGAGTCTGTTATCAGCGCCAGCAAGCCTAAGGGCCGCCAGCCCATGAAGGAGGCGGAGCAAACCTTTCTCCAAGAGCAACTGGCGGAGATCGACGGACAAGAGCCCCAGCCGCCAGCCACGCCAAGCATGACCTTTGCCGAGCCCACCGCCGAGGGCATCTACCGACATCTCCAGCACAGCTACCCAAGCGCGGGGCTGTTCAGCGACGAAGGCGTGGGATTCTTCGGTGGGCATGGAATGAGTGAGGAGAGCCGGGGCCGCACGGTAGCGATGGTTTCCAAGCTGTGGGATGGCTCACCGATCACCCGGACTCGAGGCACCGCTGGGGAGTCTGGCTTTCTGTCTGGCCGGCGCCTGTCGGCCCACCTGATGGTGCAACCCGTAGTAGCTGCCAAGGTGCTGGGCGACCCGCTATTGCAAGGCCAAGGCTTCCTGGCCCGCTTCCTGATTGTGCAGGAGACGAGCCTGGTAGGTAGCCGACTGCTGAAAGGACGAGATCCCAAGCGTGGCGCCCATCATGATCCGGCGATCGGCCGCTATTGGGAGACGCTGGCCAGCCTCATCCGTGAACCACTTCACACCGACGAGAACGGCGCCCTGTCGCCCAGGCTTGCCAGCATCGACGGCGCAGCCTTCGATACGTGGGCCCGCCTTCACGACAGTATCGAGTGGCAGCTCAGCCCCGATGGTCGCTTTCGCGACGTGCAGGCGTTCGCCAGCAAGGCAGCCGACAACGCCGCGCGCATCGCCACCGTGCTGGCAATCGTCGAGGGAGAACACAGCCCTACACCCCAGCATATCGAGAGAGCCGGACGCCTGATGGCGTACTACCTCGAGTCGATGGCGATCCGCACAGCCGAAGCACGTCAGGACGTGCAGGAGCTACAGGCTCGCGACCTGATGGAATGGATCAAGGCGCACGGCGGAGAGCTACACGCCCGCGACTTCAAGCGACTGGGCAGCGAGTACCGCAGCGCCACGAAGGCCCGCGCCCTGCTGACCTTCCTGGTCGACACGGGGCACATGCAGATTGCCAGCAGCAACCAGAGCGGAAAGCCGACAGGCTGGCGGATTCGGGAGGTGCAATCATGATCGACCTGATGGAAGTCGGACGCCGACTATGGGAGAGCGGAGATACCCAAGCCAGTACGTCCTTCACCCAAGCGCGGCCAGCCTTGGACCTGATGGAGCTGGGCCGCCAGCTATGGGATGACGAGACGGCAGAGAGCTCATCCGCAACCATCCGCAACTCATCCGCAAACGCCGAGCCTAATGATACCGGCTTATCCGCAGATCCGCAGAATCCGCAGCACCCCGCGCCAATGCGGGAGATCGAGGCGATCATCTCCAGCCTGGTAGCCGCTGGCCATGACGTGGATGCGAGATTGGCTCATCGGCTGCGGGAAACGATGGCGCCACTGTCCCGGCGTGACCGCGCCGATCTGGCCATAGCCGTGGAAGACGCCATGACGGCGACCAGCGACCCGGACGAGACAAGCCGGCGAGCGCTGGCCCTGCTGGGCGAAGCGTCCCCCAAGGCACCACACCGGGAGACGATCGGCAATCGAGAGCCTTGGATCGATTGGATCGCCGGCCGTTGCCCGCTACTGGCGGAGGATAGGACGTTCATCTGTCGACGTATGCGGACCCTGCCACCCAGGGCCGCAGAGCGCACCGCCCGGCGATACGTGGCGATCTGGCACTCAGCCGTCGAAGTTGAGCCCAGCCCAGTGAAGCAAGAGAACGCCGGCAGAGCCGCGGCCAATCGCTCACTACTGGCGTTGGTGCGCTAACAGCTAGCCGAAAGGATGGGGCGTTTCGCCCCGTCCTCCAACAAAACCCTGATATCGCTCAGTCGCCGCAGCCTGCCGAAAATGGCGGGTCCTTCCCCACCCAGATTCCCCAGGCCACGGGGGACGAGCATCGCGGAATTCGGCATTTTTTCGGCGATCTATGATGCTCCACCACAGGTGGCAATGAGGCCCGCTGTTGAGCGTCTAGAGACCTGTACCACCTGTACATGGATGCAGTGAATTTGCCGCCTTTCATGCTCAGGTCAAACCCGCCCACGACGGGCACTTAACTCACCGCAGGAGAATCAAATGTTCAAATCTAAAAAAGCCACCGATGAATGGGCCGCCTGGTATCAGACGGTCAAGGCAAAGCGCGATGAGCTTTCAGAGGCAGACAGCAGTCTGTCGGAAGCCAAGAAAGAACGGGAGGCATCGCAGCACGCATTGACGTTCCATGTCCGCAACGCCCGTCACATGACATCCAGGGAAATCGGAGAGGAACCCAGCGCACAGGATATCCAAGCCCTGATGACTCGGCTCGAGCAACTGGCAAGCTCAGGGCCTAAGACACAGAAAGGAGAAGAGGCCCAAGCGTATCTGCATAACGTCCAGCAGGCCTATCAGAACTTACAGCAGGCCGGAGAAGCGCAGCAGGCCGCGGGCGAGCTGAAAGATGAGCGGGCTGAATCTCTCGCCAAGGTCGAGGGAAGAATCCCGAAAGCCACCGCGACCACGCTGGAAATCATCCAGAAGGATATGGACGAGGCCCAAGCCTACCGAGATGGCATTGCCGAGAAGCTGGCCAGTCTCGAGGGCGAAAGCGGCTCGCTGACAACTGCAGCACAGGAAGCCGTGGCAGCCCAGGAAAAGCTCGAGGAACTAGAGGCCCTGGCGGCAATCGGCTACGGCGACGAGACCGAAACCAAGGCCGCGAACACACAGCACGCCAAGGCACGTACACAGGTCGAGAAGGCACAAGCCGATGTGAGCCGGCATCAAGCGCTCCAGCGCGGTCTACGTCGAAAGCTGTCGGAAGCAAACGTCAGCCTAGCCCACCTGGAGCTAGCCTATAGCGCCGCAGCGACGCACGTTCACGGTGAGAAGCTGGCGCAGCTGGAAACCCATCTGGTCGAATATCTGACGGGTAGCGATCTGACGTGCCTGCTGGAAGAAATCGGCCGCCATCGGCGGGCGCTCGAGGAAGCCCAGCCAGGGGCAAGTTATGGCTTGCCGCCCGAAGTCACGGTTGAGCTCCCAGTCCTGTACTTCCACCCCGATCGCGCCGAGCTGTCCGGCGAGCGTCGCACCGTCCAGCCGATCTGAGTCAGGGAAGGGTACGCGCATCTGTGTACCCTTTTCGCCATATCCGCAGCCGTCCGCAACTCATCCGCAACCGCCGAGCTCCGTGATAACGGCTTATCCGCAAATCCGCAGAATCCGCACGACCAATTCCAAAGAGAGGAGCGGTGTTGACACTGTGTCACGCTGCGCCAATAATGAGGTCGTGTGAGTAAGGCCTAGGTAGCCGCGACAGCGTATAGCATCGTAAGCGTACTGTTTGGTGCGCCGGCCCTAGGGGTCACACACAGCTTCCAAGGCCAATGCCCGTCATTGGCCTTTTTTCTTGCCTGAACAAAAAGTTATATATGCAGCGCTTAATATTTCTCGATGAAAGCGGCGATTTAGGTTGGAAATTCGATGCGCCTTTTGGCAAAGGCGGATCTTCTCGGCATTTGACCATCGCCAGCGCATTCACCTGCATTGAGGCAAAAAAGCATTTAGCGAGAACAATTATAAACCTGAAGAAGAAGGCTGGCTGGGCAAAAAAAGATGAGATGAAGTGGGTACATACTCCCCACGAGTTGAGATTAGAGTTTTGCGAGAAGGCTGCCCAGCTTTGTGAAAAGCATCAAACGATTGAATATAGAGCCTTAGTTATCGCGAAACAGGGAGTACTGGAGCGCCTTAGACACGATGACGCCATGCTCTACAACTATCTAATTAAGTGTTCTCTTCTCGAGCCGATTTCAAGATATCAACGCGTAACGCTTTTTCCTGATCCGCGTGGGATCGCTCCTAACGCCGGACATCCATTGAGCACCTACCTACAAGGCAGGCTCTACGAGAAGTTTGTGGATGGTCATCACCTCACGGAACTTGGGGTAAAGCAGATAGACAGCGCAGCAGAATACGGCATCCAATTCGCCGACATGTTGGCTGGTGCTATCCAGCTTCACTATGAAGGCAAGACCTCCGAGTATTTCGATCTTCTCAGGCCCTGCCTCCGGGACTGCAAAGAGCTTTATTTCCCGCGGCCAAATGTGCAGCAGGTCTGGCAAGAATACGCAGCGAACGAGATATTTGGGCCCTAGCCATCCAATCATGCTTGGGGGCATATTTGGGGGCACGTCTGACTATGGATTACAAAAAATGCTTACTTTACTGATGTATATGCGATCTTTTAAGTGGACCCCGCCTCCACCACATTTCAAATGAAAACAGCCACTTAAGAGTGGCTGTTTTTGTTTCTATGGCCTGAAATGGTCTGTATCAGGCATGGCATGGTCAGCTTTTCCTGCCCATGGCTCTTTTCTTCTATATAACCTCTGAATCGAATTTCGTCGCGTAGGGTATCCAGATTAAGTGGTTGATGGAACCTTCCTACATCCCCACCTCTTAACCCTCTCAGAATATTGCAGCCAACTATTTGGTCCGGATACCCGTATCGAGCGTATGGGCCTTGAATGTTGCTTTGGGGACATCGCGCATGACGGGTACTCCGGCTTTACACTTTGCGCTGTGGCAGATTGTCCGTGATGAAACGGGTAATCTCCTGCACAAGCTCGAGATCCTCGGGGGCTGTACCTCCGAACCCGCCATGCGGCATTGCCTCGAAGACGTGTAGCTCTGCCGGTACTCCTGCCCGGCGCAGCTTGCGGTGGAGGCGTACCGTATTGGAGAGAAAGAGGTCACGGGTTCCGCTCTGCAGGAACATTGGCGGCATGTCGGTCGTCATCTTTCCGAACAGTGGCGAGACATAGGGATGCGTCAGGTCCGCGTCGCCCGCATAGAGCAAGTTGCATGACATCAGGGAGTTCGGCAACACGACATCGATGGTTCGGTTGGTCTGGAAGCTGTCGCCCGATTCCGTCAGATCGACTTCCGGGGATAGAAGGACGACGGCGGCCGGCAGAGGCAGCCCCTCGTCCCGCGCGCGCAGGATCATGGCCATCGCAAGATTGCCGCCGGCCGAGCGGCCGCAAAGGATGACATGACCGGCACCGTACGCTTCGATCGCGTGTCCGTAGACTGCCATGCAATCCTCCAGAGCGTCCGGATAGGGGTGATCCGGGGGCATCCGGTAGTCAACACCGCAGCATACCATGCCATGCCGGTCCGCCTGCATCCGCGCACTTTGGCGGCAGGCTTCTCCACCACCAAAGACCAGCGCGCCGCCGTGGAGATCGATGCAGACACAGTCTTCGTGGCGAAGATCGTGCGGCGTCGCGATATGCACGGTTGCTGGGCCAATGTACTGAGTCTCGATCTCAGCTTCCACCTCGCCCGCGAGCCCCCTGACCGCCTCCGCGTAGTGCACGTCGGCGGCTTCCTGCATCTGTCTCCAGCCGTCATGATCTTGCGGTGCAGGCGAGGGATAGAGCGCATTCAGTGGCGTGCCGTCGTAGCGTACGGCGGCTTGCAGCATCCCTCGCGCCGCGGCGCTGATCGATGCAGGGACGGGGATCAGGCGCTCGTGGATGCGGACACCCTGCACCTCAGACTCTTTGGTTTCCGGCATAGCTATTTTCCTCTCATTTCGAGCCAGGAAAACTGGTGGCCGGGCCGCCCATAAGCCATCAAGGCTTCCTGCTTGGCGGTTTCACCCGCACCCTCGTAGGCTTGCATCAACGCCCGAGCGAGTTCCAGGCTGTCGATTCCGGCTCGAAACGCGGGCTCCAGCAATGAGATGGCGCCGTCAAAATCCTGGCGATCCAGACGCCTCGTCGCTTCGGCCACCAGCTCGGGAGCTCGCTCGAGACGTTCGGCAAAAGAGAATGGACTCATGACAACTCCATGGTGGCGTGCAACAAGAAATCCCGGAAACGACGCTGCCGGCGAATCGCGGAATCACGCTGCCCGGGCTTGCTGGTTCATCCCGACTATATCGCAACCTTCAACTGGCCGGACATCGCCCGCCGAGCATGAACTTTGTCATGGTTCGCAGGGATGGCGCCTTCATCGCCGATCATCCCCCAGCGCTCACTCGGCAGACGTTCGCGAGAAGAGGCAACGGGAATCCGGATCGAACGTCACTGCCGAAACTCTGGAAAGCTCGATCATATCGGCTAGCCTCATCATAGAGTCGCCGTCATCCTCATGGACGCGTCAGTTTGTCCCAAACGATAAAGTGTTACCCTACCGACGATCAGGCTGGTGCAATACCGCCAGATCGATCCATCCATAAGACAAGGAGATTGGAGCTTGACAGTCCTTCGCCCCGATCGCTGGCTCAGTTGCTGGCTGTTGCTACTACTTTTGATATTCGCCGCGCCGGCACTGGCTCAGGAAAGTGGCTCCGAAGGGCAGAATGCTCAGGGTGGCCCGGCTTATTCCACGATGGCGGACCTACTCGAAGACTCGCAGTCGCGTCAGGTGCTGATCGACCAGCTGCGAGAGTTGGCCGCGCAGCAGGAATCCGGCAATACGCAGGAAAGCGACGCGCAGGAATCCGGCAAAGGCGCCGCCAGCGAGACCTCCCAGAGCAGCCAGGAATCCACGGCTTCGAGCGACAATGGCGAGAGTTCCCCTGCCACGGTCTCCTTCCCCCGTAGAATGGCGCAAATGACCAGCGATATCGCGGGTGACATCGGCGGGCAATTCACCAGCCTCGCCGCCATGATCGGCGGCTTCTTCGCCAGCGGAGACGCCGCGGCAAGTAGTGGCCCCTCATTCAGCATGAGCGACTTCCTCAGTGCGGCGATCGAGCTCGCGCTGGTCATCATCGCGACCGTTGCCGCCTTCCTGATTCTGCGCCGGATAGCGAGTCCGCTGTTCTCGAAGTTCAGCCAGTGGGCCTTGCATGATGGCGGGCGCAGCCATCTGCTGCGGGTCATCCTCGCCGTGGTACTGGCTGCCATCGTCGACGTCATCGTCGTCGTGCTTGCCTACGTAGCCGGCAATCTGGTCGCGACCTTCCTTGTCGGCGAGAGCGGCAGCCTCAATACCCGGTTCTCGCTATTCCTCAACGCCTTCCTGATGATCGAGCTGTTCAAGTGCGCGCTGCGCATTCTTTTCTCGTCGCGTCACGAGGGGTTGCGCCTGGTATCAATCGAGGCCGCACAGGCAAGGCGCTGCAACCGCTTCCTGGCAACGCTGGCAGGTTTCGTCGGCTACGGCATGCTGGTCGCGGTACCGATTCTCAATACCAATCTTTCACTCGCGTTCGGCAAGGCCGTGGGTGTATTGATCATGCTCATCGCGCTGATCTGGGCAATGGGTGTGATCCTCAAGAACCGTAACGGCGTCCGCGACATGATCATCGCCAAGGCTGATGCGGCACAGATGGCCGCCTCCCGCGTGGCACTTCGGCTGTTCGCACGGACCTGGCACATTATCGCGCTGCTCTACGCCATCATGGTGTTCGCCGTCACACTGTTGCATCCCGAGACGGCACTGCCATTCGTGTTGATCGCAACGCTCAAGACGATCATCTACGTCGGGGTCGGCATGCTGGTTTCCAGCATTCTGACCCAACTCATCGGGCGACGTATCGACCTCGGCGAGAACATGCGTACCCGCTTGCCACTGCTCGAGGCGAGGCTGAACTCCTATATCCCGACGCTGCTGAAGATCATCCGTGCCATCATCCTGATCGCCGTGGTGATGTACACGCTCGACGCCTGGAAAGCTTTCAATCTCGCCGCCTGGTACGCGAGTGACTCGGGAGCACATACCGTCGCGACGGTAATCCAGGTCATCCTGATTCTGATCATTGCCGCGATCGTCTGGATTGGTCTGGCCAGCCTGATCGAGAACTATCTCAATCCGGATACGGGTGGCGGTGCTCCCACTGCACGAGCCAAAACCTTGATGAGCCTATTCCGCAATGCTCTGGCCATCACGCTGGTCATCATGACACTGATGATCGTGCTGTCGCAGATCGGTATCAATATCGGGCCGCTCATCGCCGGTGCCGGGGTGCTGGGCCTGGCCATCGGCTTCGGCGCTCAGAAGCTGGTGCAGGACGTCATCACCGGCGTCTTCATTCAACTCGAGAACGCCATGAACACAGGCGACGTGGTCACCGTGGGTGGAGTCACCGGTACCGCCGAGCGAGTCAGCATCCGCTCGGTGGCGATCCGCGACCTGTCGGGCACCTATCATATCGTGCCGTTCTCGTCGGTCGACACGGTTTCCAACTACATGCGCGAATTCGGTAATCACGTCGGCGAGTACGGCATCGCCTATCGCGAGAACATCGACTATGCCATCGAGCAGTTGCAGGCTGCCTTCGACGAGCTCAAGGCGAGCGAAGAGCACGGTCATAAACTGCTGGCGCCAATGACGGTAGCAGGCGTCATCGCTCTGGCCGATAGCTCGGTCAATATCCGCGTGGTGATCAAGACCACGCCTGGGGATCAGTGGGGCGTCGGACGCGCATACAATCGTCTCGTCAAACTCTACTTCGACAAAGCCGGTATCGAGATTCCGTTCCCGCATACCACGCTCTACTTCGGCCAGGACCGCACCGGCTCGGCACCGCCCGCCAACCTGCGCATCATGCAGGAGGACTTCACCATCGATGGCAGCCCCGCCGGCCAGCCGAAAGCCCATGAAACCGGGACTCCTGCGGCAATCGAGGGTGAAAGCCAGTCGAAGACAACGCCGAACCAACAAGCACAAGACCGGACGCATCGGAAGCCTACCAATGACGATGTCGACGGTGGCGAGGCCGGCGATCCTCGCTGAGCCGATCCCGCTGTCTCTTCAAGGCCGCCTTCGGGCGGTCTTTTTATATTCGCTCGTTCCCGGCGCTCGCCGATACGTCGGCGCCGAGCATCGCCGCGCCACGTACACCGCTCGAGTTCCCGAAGCGAGAGCGGACGACGCCTGGCGTCTCGACACCGGGGAACAAATGCGCCGCTATCGCCGCCGGCAACGCCGTCAACAATCCATCCATGGTCGAGAGACCTCCGCCCATCACGATCACCTGCGGCGACAATAGCTTGACCACGTTGGCCAGGGCACCGCCCAGCAGGTCGAGGTGACACTCCCGCGCGCGTTGCGCCGCTTCCTCGCCCGTCCTCCAGGCCACGTGCCACTCCTCGGCGGATGACGACGCACCCCCGAAGTGACGATGCAGTCTCACCAGGCCGGGCCCGGCGATGTAGGTTTCCAGGCATCCCGACAGGCCACAGCCACAGGTCGGGCACGGCAACCCGTAGTCTCTTGCCGCGGCGGCGGGCAGCGGCAGGTGCCCCCACTCTCCGGCAAACCGGCCCCCGCCCCTGAGAAGACGGCCGTCGACGATCGCGCCGCCGCCCGCCCCGGTCCCCAGAATCGCGCCGAAGGCATGACTCGCCCCCTCTGCCGCTCCACCGGGGCCGGCTTCCGACACCACGAAACAACGGCTGTCGTTTTCGATCACGAAGGCACGATCGAGAACCGCCGCAAGCGCCGTTTTGAGCACGAACGGACGCAGTCCCGACAGATTCGCCGTGATCAGATGCCCGCGCTCATCGAGCACGCCCGGAAACCCGAGCCCCAGCGTGCCGCGCCCGTCACAGCGGCGGTCCGCCTCCCGCACCAGCGCGGTCAGCATCGACAGGAAGGCTTCGCCATCGTCCGACGGCGTCGGCTTGCGCCAGCGATCGAGACAGACCCAATCCCGGTCATAGATCGCGATCTCGGTCTTGGTGCCGCCGACATCGATACCATAGTGCATGGGACATTGTTCCTCGTGACGACTTCATTTCGATCGGTAGCCTGCCTCGAGACGTCGCCGAGGGCAATTTCCCGGTGGCCACAAAAAAGGCGCCCGCAGGCGCCGAGGAGAGCAACCGGTCGAAGGCCGAGATCAGCGCGTCATGTCGCTGGGCTGCGGCAGCGCGGGTAGCGACTTGTCCAGCAGCGTCACGCTTTGACGATAGTAGAGCTGGCTCTTGCTGTGGTCGCCAAGATTGGCGTAGAGCCTCGCCAGCTCGGCGCAAACGACGCCACTCGGACGCTGGCGCTGGCTCGCTTCGAAGTACTCCTGCGCCTTGCCCCAGTAGGCATTGCGCAGCGACAGGCGGCCCAGCGTCAGCAACAGATCGGGATCGTTGGGCCGCTCTTGAAGCCACTTCTCGGCGTATACCAACTGGCGCGCCGCATCGACGTTGAGCAGACCGTAGCGCAGCACCAGACGGGTGTCCCAATGCTCCTTGAGCGAATTACGCAGCAGGCGTTCGGCGTCGCCCTCTTCCCCCCCCTTGATCAACGCTTCGGCGTAAAGCCCGACCAGTTCGACATCGCCGCGCAGATTGTCCGGCATGTCGGCCCACAACGAGCGAACGCGCGGCAAGTTGTCCTCCTGTTGCGCAGCCTGCACCAGCAGCTCGCGATAGACCCGCTGGTCGAGTGCCCGACGCTCGTCTTCGGTAATCAGACGGTGCTTGTCGAGACGCGGCAGCAGACGACGCATGCCGTCCCAGTCGTTGACGCTGAGATAGGCCTGCTTGAGCAGCTTGAGTACCTGGGGATGTTCCGGCAGTTGCTGTTCCAGGCGCGTCAACGTCGCCAACGCTTCTTCGAACTGCTGACGATCCAGCATCAACTGCGCCTGCACCAGACCGACCGCCGTATCCGCACCCTCGGTGCTGTGATGGGCGCGCTTGAGCAGAACGTCCGCCTGCTCATAGCGCCCCTGGTAATGCGCCGCCAGCGCCGCGGAGAGATAGTTGACCAGCGGCGTGCCGGAATCGTCGGCCGCCTTGGTGAGTGACTTCTCGGCACGCTTCCAGCGACCTTCCGCCAGAGCCACCAACCCGCGGACGGTGCGCTTCATCGCGGTACGGTGGCGGGTACGGCTGTTCCATACCTTGAGCCGGCTCACGGGACGACGCAGCCGCGTCAGGGCCCGTAGCAGGAAATGCAGCACCAGAAAGGCCGCCAGCAACAGGACGCAGCCGAACCAGAACGAGGTCTGGACGGAAGTGTCACCGACACGAATGAACCAGTAGCCCGGCAGCGATTGCATCAACTGCCCGAACAGAGCGCCGACCGCCAGACCGAAGACGATCAGCAGGATCAGCTTCCTCATGCGCCCTCTCCCTGTGCCGACCCTTGGTTCGCGCTACCGCTTCGCGAACCGCTGCCCTGCGAACCTTGCTGGTTCCCGCTGCCGTTGTCGAAGCGTTGCTCGATGAAGCGCTTGAGCAGCTGCGAGGATTCGCTGATGTCCGGCAGGTCCGGGCGCACATCGTTGTCACGCAGGCTTTTCAGCTTGTCGATCGACTTGGCCACACCGTCGTTGTCGGTGGCGTAATAGCCCTCGACCAGTTCCGTCGCCTTGCCGAGGCTGGCCTGATAGAGCTCGGGCTCGGACTTCAGCAGTGCCAGTTGCGCCTGCTCCAGCAGCAACCGCACGTTCTGGCGCAGATAGGACTCCTGTTGTGGCGTGATCAAGGCCTCCAGCGGCTGATCATGTCGTCGCACGGTCACCAGATCCTTGAGTTCGCGACCCAGCGTTGCCAGTTGCTGGCGCCATCCGCCGGTCGGCTGGGCATCGCCCTTGCCGGCCGCGATCTCTTCGATATCCTGTTTGAGCGGCAGTCGCGCCAGCTGCTCCTGCTGCGCCATCAGCGCCAGGTAAAGGCCGGTGCGATCGATGACCGACACCGAATCGAGCGATGCCAGTTCGGACTGGATGGCGCGACGAATCGGTACCAGTGCCGGGTTGTCCGCCTCCCGAAGCCGGTCGTCTGCCGCCTTCAACAGCGCCTTGGCGCCCTTGACGTCACGTTCGAGCTGAAGCCGCTGATTGGCCAGACGCAGCAGATATTCGGCCTCGGCATGCAGCCACTCGCGCGGGTCGGCCTGCTGCTGCTGGGCCAGCTCCTTGAGCACCTTGTCCAGCGTATTGTCGAGATTCTGGCGATACTGATCGAACTCGCCACGCATCATCTTCAGGTTCTGCTGGCGACTCTGATCGAGCTCGCCGACTTTCGATTCGAGTTGATCGAGAGTGGTACTATTGGTGCCGATTTGACTCAACTGCGCCTGCTGTGCCTGCAGTTTCTGCCATCCCCGGTAGCCGACGAATGCCACGACGATCGCCAGCAGAATCACCAGTATCAGGGCCAGCAGACCCAACTTGCCGCCAGTGCCGCGCTTGCCGCCACCCGAGGTCGCACCACTGCCCGCTGGTGGCTGACCGTCACCCGAGGACGTTTTGCCAGCGTGACCGGAGTTACCGTTCGCGGGTTTGGGCTGCGCGGCGGCGCCGGATGTCGGCGGCGGGGTAGCGCTCGACGCCGAGGCTCCGGCTTCCCGCCCAGACCCCGCCTTGGACTTGCCCGCCGATTGCGACTTGCCGTCGGTATCCCTCTTGCCGGTCACATCGGTCGAAGACGAGTCGCTCACGGTTCCCGGCTTGCCGGTCGCACCGTCGGCGGAGACTGGCTGAGCGACATAGGGCTTGATCGGATCGGTCGAACCGGCCTTGCCTGGCGAACCGGCGGATGATGGCGTCCGGTCATTGCCCGTGTTGGATGCCTCGGACGACGTCGCCTTCGAATCCTGCCCGGTCGACTTGGGCTGGCCGTCCGATGTCTGCTCGCCATCGGAAGCCGGTGCCGACTGCGGTTGCTGATCTTTGCTCTGCTTGCTCATCTATCGCTAGCCTTTTTCGTGATCACCCTGATCGAAGGTGGCGCTCCGTGGATCGAGCACCGCGCGAATCTCTGCGTCCAATGCCGCGGGAGAGGCGCTCGACGCCATGTGAGGCGAGCCGAACCCTAACGTCCCCGCCAGTGTAGCCAACCGCGGACTCGAGACGATTAGCGGTTGGTTCAACGCAACCGGGCCACACCACGTGACCAAATGTTGCAATATTTCTCCGCTGGTCACCACCAGCGCGGCGAAATCACCGTGCTTGAGCCATTCTGTCGCGAGCGGCGAGGGCGTCCGGTAACGGCGCCGATAGAGCGCCAGGACCTCGATATTCGCTCCCCGCTCTCGCAGGCGTTCCAGCAGGAGCTCGCGACCTGACTCGCCACGAGCCAGCAGCATGCGCTTGCCGGCCACCGCCCTGAGCGACGCCACTTCCAGCAGCGCTTCGCTGTGTTCGCCGCTCGTGCGCGAGGGAATGACCGCCGGCACACCCAATTCCGTGTGAAGCTTCTCCGCAGTGGCTTCGCCGACGGCATAGAAACGCAGCCGCTGCGGCAACTGCGGCCAGTATGACGCAATGGCCTCGGCAAGACACGTCGCCGCCTGCGGGCTGACCACGATGACACCGTGGAATCGATCGAGATCGAGCAACGCTGCACGACCGACGTCCGACAGCGCCACGGGTTCGAAGCGCAGGACATCGAGCGCAGCCGTGACGAAGCCGCTCTCTTCCAGCGTCCGCGCCAGTACCTCGCCACGCTCCCCGGGGCGCGTCAGCAGTACGCGGCCTGACATCACTCGCTGCCAGCGCCTCCGTAGACCTCGGCGAGGATCTCGCCGGCCCCCTGGGCCAGCAGATCCTCCGCCACCCGAATGCCCAGCGACTCGGGTTCCATGGCCGATCCCCGGCCCTCGGCGCGCAGTACGGTCGAACCGTCCGGATGGCCAACCAGCCCGCGCAGCCATAGCGTATCGCCATCGCTCTCGAGCACGGCGTAGCCGCCGATCGGCACCTGGCAGCCGCCATCCAGGCGCGTATTGAGCGCCCGCTCGGCGCGCACCCGGGTTGCCGTCGCGGCGTGGTCCAGCGGCGCCAGCAGGGAGACCAGGTCCGCATCGTCATGGCGACACTCGATGCCCAGCGCCCCTTGGCCACAGGCTGGCAGGCTCTCTTCCGGGGTGAGCTCCGCGGTGATCCGGTCGGCGAGTTGGAGCCGCTCCAGCCCGGCCGTGGCAAGGATGATCGCCTCGAAATCGCCTGCGTCGAGCTTGCCCAGGCGGGTCTGGACGTTGCCCCGCAGCGAGAGTACTTCGAGATCCGGCCGGCGCGCGCTGACCTGCAGGCCGCGGCGCAGGCTGGAAGTGCCCACACGCGCCCCCTCGGGCAGCCCATCGACGCCGGCATAGTGGTTGGAGACGAAAGCATCGGTGGGCGCCCCGCTCTCCAGGATCACCGAGAGCCCCAGCCCCTCGGGGAACTGCATCGGCACGTCTTTCATCGAGTGCACGGCCAGATCCGCCCGACCATCGAGCATCGCCTCCTCGAGTTCCTTGACGAACAGCGCCTTGCCACCGACCTTGGCCAACGGCGTGTCGAGGATCTGGTCACCCCGCGTGGACAGCGGCACCAGTTCGATACTCAGGTGCGGATGATGATGTTCGAGCAGCGCCTTGACATGTTCGGCCTGCCATAGCGCCAGAGCGCTCCTGCGGGTTGCGATTCTCAATCTGTTAGCGTCGGGCACGCCGTTCTCCGGGTCGGATGGACGCCCCAAAACGCCAGGGCATGCGCTTCGGGCTTCGTCATCAAGTGGGTGTTCGTCTGCGCGAACCTCAGGATCCCATGATAAAGCAGTCGCCGACCGAGTAAAAACCGGGCAGCGCGCAGCGCGACAGGCCGTGCATCCCGCTTTTCGACCGCGAGTTTCAGCGTCCTATGCCGACGCGGTCTCTGATACACTCGGATAATCGTTTCGCAGTTTTCACCCGCAGACCACGCAGAGCTCGATTTTCGATGACGCAGGCAACCAACCAATCCTGGGGCGGACGTTTCAGCGAACCCACCGATGCATTCGTCGCCGCCTTCACCGCTTCGATCCCGTTCGACAAGCGTCTCTATCATCACGATATTCGCGGTTCGATCGCCCACGCCACCATGCTGGCCCGGGTCGGCGTGCTGACCGACGACGAGCGGGACCTCATCGTCGATGGCCTCAATGCCATAGAGACGGAGATCGAGCGCGGCGACATCGAATGGTCGATCGCGCTCGAAGACATCCACATGAACATCGAAGCGCGGCTGACCGACAAGATAGGCATCACCGGCAAGAAACTGCATACCGGGCGCTCGCGCAACGACCAGATCGCCACCGATATCCGGCTCTATCTGCGCGACGAGATCGATGCCGTGGCCGCCGAGCTCTCGCGCCTGCGCAGTGGCCTGATCGAGCTGGCCGACCGCGAAGCGGACACCATCATGCCCGGCTTCACCCACCTGCAGACCGCCCAGCCGGTGACCTTCGGCCACCACCTGCTGGCGTGGCAGGAGATGCTGACGCGGGATCACGAGCGCCTGCTCGACTGCCGCAAGCGAGTCAACGTGCTGCCGCTGGGCGCCGCGGCGCTGGCTGGTACGACCTACCCCATCGATCGTCATGTCACCGCCGAGTTGCTGGGCTTCGAGCGCCCGTCGGAAAACTCGCTGGACACGGTCAGCGATCGCGACTTCGCCATCGAATTCACCGCTTTTGCCAGCATTCTGCTGATGCACCTGTCGCGCATGAGTGAAGAGATGGTGCTGTGGGCCAGCGCCCAGTTCGATTTCGTCGATCTGCCGGACCGTTTCTGCACCGGCTCCTCGATCATGCCGCAGAAGAAGAACCCGGACGTGCCCGAGCTGGTACGCGGCAAGACCGGTCGTGTCTATGGCCACCTGATGAGCCTGCTGACACTGATGAAGTCACAGCCGCTGGCCTACAACAAGGACAATCAGGAGGACAAGGAGCCGCTGTTCGACACGCTCGACACGGTCAAGGGTTGTCTGCGGGCTTTCGCCGACATGGCGCCGGCGCTGGTAGCCAAGCCGGACAACATGCTCGAAGCGGCGCGCCGGGGCTTCTCGACCGCCACCGATCTCGCCGACTATCTGGTCAGGGCCGGTGTCGCGTTTCGCGATGCCCACGAGATCGTCGGCAAGGCGGTCGCCTACGGTATCGAGCAGGGCAAGGACCTATCCGAGATGTCGCTCGACGAGCTCAAGCGGTTCTCAGACGTGATCGGTGGGGACGTTTTCGAGGTGCTGACGCTGGAAGGCTCGGTCGCCGCTCGCAACCATATCGGCGGAACCGCGCCCGATCAGGTTCGCGCCGCCGCCCAGCGTGCACGCGATGCCCTCGCCACGCTGCAGGAGCGCCGTCATGTCGCGTAACGCACTTATCATCGCCTTGGCCGCGATGCTGCTGGCGCTGGCCGGTTGCGGTCAGAAAGGCCCCCTCTACCTGCCCGGCGATAGCGAGGCTTCGAAGACCTACGATCCGCAAGGGGATTACGAACAGTCGCAGCCAGCCTCCTCGAAGCAGACGCCTGGAGAAAGCCGCTCCGACGCGCAGCGTCGCCAGCCGGCAGCGCCTGAGGCAAGCCCGGCGCCGGCAGCCACCTCGCCGACCGCCGAGGAGCTGCCGTGACGTCCGACGCTTTCCCCGTCCACGATGGCGTGCTGCACGCCGAAGGCATCGCGCTGGATCAGTTGGCCGAGCAGTATGGCACGCCTTGCTACGTCTACTCCCGCGCCGCCCTGACCCGACATTTCCGCGCTTACAGCGATGCCCTCGGCGACATGCCGCATCTGGTCTGCTACGCGCTCAAGGCCAACTCCAACCTGGCCGTGCTCGATGTGCTCGCCCGCCTCGGTGCCGGCTTCGACATCGTCTCGGTCGGCGAGCTGGAGCGGGTGCTGGCGGCCGGCGGCGATCCGGCCAAGGTCGTCTTTTCCGGTGTCGCCAAGCAGGCCGACGAGATGGCGCGCGCCCTGGAAGTCGGCATCAAGTGCTTCAACGTCGAGTCGCGTCCGGAACTCGAGCGCCTCGATCGTGTCGCCACCGAGCACGGCCAGGTTGCGAACATCTCGATTCGGGTCAATCCGGACGTCGATGCCAAGACCCATCCCTACATTTCAACCGGGCTCAAGGCCAACAAGTTCGGCGTGGCAGCGGAAGAGGTGTTCGATCTCTACGCCTGGGCCGCCGCACGGCCGAACCTCAAGGTCATGGGGCTCGATTGTCATATCGGCTCGCAGTTGACCGAGCTCTCGCCGTATCTCGATGCGCTGGATCGCCTGCTCGCATTGATCGACCGGCTCGCCGGCCACGGTATCGTGATCGAGCACCTGGACATCGGTGGCGGCCTGGGCGTCACCTACCAGGATGAACATCCGCCGGCGGCTGGCGATTTCGTTCACGCGGTGCGCGAGCGCCTGCGAGGCCGTGAACTGACCCTGCTGCTCGAGCCAGGCCGCTCCATCGCCGCCAACGCTGGCGTGATGCTGACGCGAGTCGAGTACCTCAAGCCCGGCGAGACCAAGAACTTCGCCATCGTGGATGCCGGCATGAACGATCTGATCCGGCCGTCGCTGTACCAGGCATGGCAACGCATCGAACGCGTCGATGCGCGGCCGTCGCGGCAATCCGCCGTCTACGACGTGGTCGGTCCGATCTGCGAGAGCGGCGACTTTCTCGGCCAGGAGCGCGAGTTGGCAATCGCCGAGGGGGATCTGCTCGCGGTGCGTTCGGCCGGTGCCTACGGTTTCGCCATGGCATCCAACTACAACAGCCGTGGCCGCCCCGCCGAAGTCCTCGTCGACGGCGACCGAAGCCATCTGGTACGCCGTCGCGAGAGCCTCGACTCGCTGTGGGCGCTGGAGTCACGGCTGCCGGGGGGGAGCTGATGCTGCTGAACTTCACCAAGATGCATGGCCTGGGCAACGACTTCATGGTGGTGGACCTGATCACCCAGCGCGCCTACCTGCGGGACGACCAGATCCGCCAGCTGGCCGACCGCCATTTCGGCATCGGTTTCGATCAGTTGCTGCTGGTGGAACCGCCGCGCAAGCCGGACATGGATTTCCGCTACCGGATCTTCAACGCCGACGGCGGCGAGGTGGAGAACTGCGGCAACGGTGCACGCTGCTTCGCCCGCTTCGTCATCGACCAGCGCCTGACCCACAAGCGCGAGTTCCAGGCCGAGACCCTGGGCGGGCCGCTGTCGCTGAAAGTCGATGACGACGGCCGGGTGCGGGTCGACATGGGCACCCCCCACTTCGCACCGGCGGACGTACCGTTCGTCGCCGATCGCGACGAGGCGTCGCACCATCTCGATATCGACGGCCGGACCGTCACCTTCAGCGTCGCCTCGATGGGCAACCCGCATGCGGTGATCGAGGTCGAGGAGGTCAATAGCGCTCCGGTCGAGACGCTCGGCCCGGCGCTGCAGCGCCACCCGAGCTTCCCGCGTCAGGTCAACGTCGGCTTCATGCAGATCGAGTCACCCCACGCCATCCGCCTGCGCGTCTACGAGCGCGGCGTCGGCGAAACACTGGCCTGCGGCACCGGCGCCTGCGCGGCGGTGGCCTGCGGCATTCGCCGGGGCGTGCTGCAAAGCCCCGTCGACGTGGAACTTCGCGGCGGTCGCTTGACACTCGAGTGGAAAGGCGGCGAAACGCCTATCGTCATGACCGGCCCCGCCGAACGCGTCTTCGAAGGGCGCATAGCCTTGAACTAGCAAATTCTAACAAAAAGATACGACGGGCAGGCTGCTGCCTCGTCAGGGATTCACAGGAGAACCAACGCATGTCACGCGCCCAGGTCCCCAAGCCTCGCCAGACACTGGATCCCGATCGGGTCGCCGAATGGCTGGCACAACATACCGACTTTTTCGTCGGCCGAGAGGGGCTGCTACAGCAACTCAAGGTACCGCACCCGCATATCCCAGGCGCCGTATCACTACTGGAGCGGTTGGTGCACGACCTGCGCCACCGGGCCGAGGACGCGGAGTGGCGGCTCGAGAACCTGCTCGAATCGGCACGCTACAACGAGGCGCAGTATCGCCGTACCCGCGAGCTGGTACTGGGCCTGATCGA
Organism: Salinicola corii; assembly: GCF_008298015.1. Taxonomy (GTDB): domain Bacteria; phylum Pseudomonadota; class Gammaproteobacteria; order Pseudomonadales; family Halomonadaceae; genus Salinicola; species Salinicola corii. Next base: position 57,968 of record NZ_VTPX01000008.1, read on the forward strand.
AGCCGAGAACGCCGATGCCCTGGCCGAAGCGCTGTCGACGCAGCTGGCCGAACGCTTCCGTACCCAGGGCATCGGCCTGTGGCTCGAAGCGCCACCGGCCTGCCACGCCATGCCCCGGGATACCACCACCTGGCAGCCACCGCGGTTCGAATTGACTGACAGCGCGCGTCAGCGTCTGGAACTGCTGCTCAACGAACAGACCAGCCGCTGCACCACTCTCAACCGGGAGGACTGGGAGGCCTTGCTTCCGCACTGCAGCGCCCCGCCGGAATCCGGCTCCTGCGCCATCACCCGGCTGACACAGGGAGAGTCGTTGGGCTTCCTGCTGCTGGCCAGTCACGATGGAGAGCACTTCCGGGCCACCCTGGATACGCTGTTCACGGAGTATCTGGGCGAGGTGGTCAGCCGATTGTTGCGGCGTGCCGAGGTCCCCCGTGCAGGCCGCGCTTGACGCCTTTCTGAAGCGACTGGCGCAGCGCGCCAGCCCGGCGACAGTGGATGCCTATCGGCGCGATATCGGCGGTCTGATCGGCTATCTCGAAACACAGGACGTGTACGCCTGGCGCGAGCTCGACGTCACGTTGCTACGGCGCTATCTGGCCCATGAGCGTACCCGTGGCATGGCGCCGAGGACCCTGGCGAGGCGACGCGCCGCGCTGTCCCGCTTCGCCGATGAGTTGGTCAGGCGTGGCGAGCTGGATCACAACCCGGTCCAACTGACTCAGGCGCCCCGTCAGCCGCGCCACCTGCCAAGTCCGGTGGACGTCGACCTGCTCGGCCGGTTTCTGGATACGCCGCACGACGGCGACCCGCTCGAAGTGCGCGACCAGGCAATGCTGGAGCTGTTCTACTCCTGCGGCCTGCGCCTGGCCGAACTGGCGGCGCTCGATCTCGCCAGCCTCGACGAGCGCCACGTTCGGGTCGTGGGCAAGGGCGGCAAGCCGCGCCAGGTACCGCTGGGCCAACGCGCCGGGCAAGCCATCCAGACTTGGCTCGGGTTTCGCAGCGCACTGGCGGGAGAGGGCGAGACCGCGCTATTCGTCGCCCAGCACGGTGGTCGCCTGGGTCATCGTTCGATCCAGGTCCGCTTGGCTGACACCGCCCGCAAGCGCGGCCTGCCGGAACACCTCCATCCGCATCGGCTGCGCCACTCGTTCGCCAGCCACCTGCTGGAGTCCAGCCAGGATCTGCGGGCGGTCCAGGAACTGCTGGGCCACGCCAATCTCTCGACGACGCAGATCTACACCCGCCTGGACTGGCAGCAGCTCGCCGAGGTCTACGACCAGGCCCATCCCCGGGCACGGCGCAGGCCGGCTTCCTCCTCGGACGAGAGTTCAGACAACCGCTAGGGATCACTCGCCATGCCGCTTGACGCCATCACCTTCGACCTCGACGACACGCTGTGGCACAACGGCCCGGTCATGGCCCATGCCGAGCCGACCCATTATCGATGGCTCGCCGAACAGATCGACACCCACCGTGGCCCCACCGCGACGCCGCTGGCCGAAGCCTTCCCGCTGGAAGCCTACCAGTCCCTGCGCGCATCGCTGATGCAGCGCTATCCGCTGAGCCGCGGCGACCACAGCTGGATTCGCGAACGTGCCATGTATGAGTTGCTGATCGAGCATGGTCTGTCGACCGAGGACGCGCAGCGCTGGGCGAGAGCTGGATTTGAATACAATATGGAGTTGCGTCACGCCATCACACCCTATGAGGAAGTCGTTCCGATGTTCGAGACCTGGGCGAGGCGCTATCGGTTGGGTGTAATCACCAACGGTAACGCAGACGTGCGCCGGTTGGGTCTAGGGCATCATTTCGACGTGATCATTCTGGCTGGTGAGATGCATGCTCCCAAGCCCGACTCGCGTCCGTTCCTGACCGCCGTCGCCCGGCTCGGCACGCAGCCCTATCGCGCCCTGCACGTCGGCGACAACTGGGAGGAGGACGTGATGGCGGCCCAGCGTCTCGGCATGCATGCGGTGTGGATCGACGCCAAGGACGAGGGCGAACGCGAACTGCCGCCACGGGTGTACCGCGTGACGCACGTACGCGAGCTGCCGGAGATCGTCGCTAAACTGGATGGCGGCACGCCGCCGTAATGGATTCCCGCCACCGTGCCAATCGGATGGCTTATTCTCGTCTCACCAGATCATGACAAACCTTGAATCGGCCACCATTCGACGCCTGTTCAGGGCGGCGCTACGCGCGGAATCGATGAGCCGGGTCTTGCATCATGGATGATGCAAGAGGCGCGTTGGGCAGGATGCCCTTTCGCGCCGGCCTGAGCTCAGCGATGGCGCGCGAAGGGTTTCGCCGCCCTGGGCGTCAAAAAGGGGAGCGCGAGGGGCCTGCCCCTCGCATCAACGAGCAAAAGGGTGGCCAGTGCTCGGTCAGTGGTAAGCGGGAAACTCAAATGAGTCGCTAACCCGAGGGAACTTCAACGGGCCAACCACCGATCCATCACGGAATAAGCCTGATCCAGCCCCTGGCGCTTGAGCGCGGAGAACAGCTGCACGCTGACCAGATCTTCCCATTCGGCCAGACGCTGCTTGACCTGCTGCAGCGAGGCCTTGGCCGGCCCCTGTTTCAGCTTGTCGGACTTGGTCAACAGGATGTGAACCGGCAGTTCGCGGTCGTCGGCCATTTCGAGCAGTTGGATGTCGAAGTCGCTGAGTGGATGGCGCACGTCCATCAGCAGGATCAGGCCGGCCAGCGAGCGGCGGCGATGCAGATAATCGGCAAGATGGGCCTGCCACTCCTTTTTCATCGCTTCCGGCACCTTGGCGTACCCGTAACCCGGCAGGTCGACCAGTCTGAGCTGCTCGTCGTTCTGCAGGGTGAAGAAGTTGATCAGTTGGGTGCGGCCGGGCGTCTTCGAGGTGCGCGCCAGCGCCCGCTGCTGGGTCAGTGCGTTGATCGCGCTGGACTTGCCGGCGTTGGAACGACCGGCGAAAGCGATCTCCACACCGCGATCCGACGGGCATTTGGCCAGCGTCGGCGCGCTGATCAGGAAAGTCGCGGTCTGGTAATTGCGGCGCTCGGGCGTGGCGGTCATGGTGGGCTCGATCATCTTGAGACGGTGGCGCCGCGCAGTGTATCACGCGTGCCGGCCATCGGATGAGCGCCAAGGCCGGGCCTCCGGCAACGCGGTCGACCTCCCCGCGCCCGACAACGGCCTGGGTGCCCTACGCTTTTCCGGCCATTTCTGTCAGGCTAAGGGAAAGCGGTCGGTAGCAGGCTAGCGAGGGAACCTCGCGGCCCCTCGCGGCTCCAATAGCCGTGGCGTACCATCGACCGAGGCGCCGTCGCCTGGCGGTGATTTCCTCGACATCCGTTTCACAACAACTTTATCGACCTTCAGGAGCAGTAACGCATGATCAAGTCTTTCGTGGCGCTATTGGCCGGGCTGACGTTCTCGGGCGCGGTGATGGCGGCGGACATCGTCGAGGGCCAGGACTATCAGGTCGTCGACGAGCCGATGAAAACCGAGGTGCCGGCGGACCAGATCGAAGTCACCGAAGTGTTCTGGTACGGCTGTCCGCACTGCTATGCCCTGGAAAAGCCGCTCAACGAGTGGGTTGCCCAATTGCCTGACGACGTCACCTTCGATCGCATGGCAGCCCCGCTGGGTCGGGTCTGGGAACAGCATGCCATCGCTTTCTACGCAGCCCGGCAGCTGGGCATCGAGCACGAGATGCGCCAGGACTTCATGGACGCCATCCACAAGCAGGGCAAGCGGCTGACCGACAAGGAGGACATCGCCGAATTCTTCACCCACTATGGCGTCAGCAAGGATGAAGCCCTCGAGGCGCTCGACTCCTTCGGCGTCAAGAGCGAGATCCAGCAGGCTTCGGCCAAGATGCGTGGCTACCAGCTGATGGGCGTACCGGATTTGATCGTCGATGGCCGCTATGTGGTCACGCCCGACTCCGCCGGCTCACTGGAAAACATGCCGAAGATTGCCAGCGCCTTGATCGAGAAAGTCCGCGAGGAACGCACCGAGAGCGAGTGACGCCATGTCTCTAGCCGTCTCGACACCCGCCAGCGAGATCGCGTCGACGTTGAAACTGCTGACCTGCAACCTGCAGGTCGGCATCCATACCTCGGCCTATCATCACTACTTCACCCGGAGCTGGCAGCACCTGCTGCCCCACCCCAAGCGCAGCTCGCGGCTGGATATCGTCGCCAGCACCCTGTCGGCCTACGATATCGTCGGCCTACAGGAGGTCGATGGGGGCAGTTTTCGATCCAATCATGTCAATCAGGTCGAGTATCTCGCCCATCGCTCGGCGTTCGATTTTCATTTTCAGCAGCTCAACCGCAACCTCGGTCGCGTCGCCCAGCACAGCAACGGGCTGCTATCGCGCCTGACGCCCAACCAGGTGGATGAACACCGCCTGCCCGGCATGCGCGGGCGCGGCGCGATTCACGCCCGCTACGGCGAAGGGCCGGATGCGCTGCACGTCTTCGTCGCACACCTGGCACTCAGCCAGCGCGGGCGCTGGCGTCAGCTCGACTACCTGGGCGAGATCGTCGAGCCGCTGCACCATGTGGTGGTCATGGGCGATCTCAACTGCACGCCGGAACAACTGCTGGCGCACCCCCGGTTCTGCAAGGCCCTGGATCTCAACCCGCTCAAGCCGCAGCTCAGCTACCCGGCCTGGCAGCCCCGCCGCGCGCTGGACCATATCCTGCTCTCCGCGTCGCTGAAGGCCGAGCAGCCGCGCGTGCTGGAGGCGATGTTCTCGGATCATCTCCCCATCGCCGTGGACATCCATCTGCCAGTCAGTTGTCGTCGCAGCATCGGCCTCGCCAGCGATCGTGGCACCGACACCTGACCCGGGATGGCGGGATGGTGGAATAGCAAGAAAAAGCGCCCTGTCGCGGGCGCTTTTTCGTACGGTGATGCAGGACGCTCGACGGCTGGCGGCCGTCACCCCGCGACCCAATTGACCCAATTGATCATCGGGGTCGGGTAGAGTCCCAGCAGGATCACCAGTGTGGCGACGCCCAGCACCACCATGCCGCCGGCGCGCTCGGCCCAGTCGTGGGTCGCGTCGCGGCGCTGCATGCCGGGCTCGTGCAGGAACAGGGTCACCATCACCCGCAGGTAGTAGTAGAGCCCGATGGCACTGCCGACCACCACGCTGCCCACCAGCCACCAGCGGTGCGCCTCGACACCGACGGCGATGATATAGAACTTGCCGATGAAGCCGGCCGTGAACGGGATCCCCGCCAGCGATAGCATCGACACCGTCATCACCGCGGTGAGATAGGGCCGACGCCAGAACAGGCCCCGATAATGGTGCAGCGGGCTCGCATCCGCCGTACCGCCGGTGGCGACGTAGGGGCTGGAGACCAGGGTGACGACGCCGAAGGCGCCGAGCGTGGTGAGGACATAGGTGACCAGGTAGATGCCGACGGTCTCGACCGCCAGGCCCTGGTTGACCACCAGCGCCACCAGCAGATAGCCGAAATGGGCGATCGACGAATAGCCCAGCAGGCGCTTGAGATCGTTCTGGGTCAGCGCCAGCAGGTTACCCACCAGCATGGTGATCACGGCGATGAAGCCGAGCAGGTCGTGCCACCAGTTCTCGTGGAAGGCCAGCGTCGACTGGAACAGCCGCAGCAGCACCAGGAACACCGCCACCTTGCTGGCGGTAGCCAGAAACGTCGTCGCCGGCCCGGGGCCACCCTGATAGACGTCCGGGGTCCACAAGTGAAAGGGCACGATGGAGAGCTTGAACGCCAGCCCCACCAATAGCAGGCCGGCCCCGGCCAGCAGCCAGGGGTCGCTGCCACGAGTCGAGAGCGCCGCCCCCAGCTCGGCGAAGTCCAGCGTGCCGGTCACCGCGTAGAGCAGCGCCATGCCGAACAGCAGGAACGCCGTCGCCGCCGCCGACAGCACCATGTACTTGATGCCGCTCTCCAGCGCGCCGCGGTCCCGGAAGGTATAGGCAAGCATCCCGAACAGCGGCATCGACAACAGCTCGATACCGAAGAACAGTGTCGTCATGTGACGCGCCGAGACCAGCACCAGGCCACCCGCGGCGGCGCTCGTCAGCAGCAGGTAGAACTCGTCCCGCGGCCCCTCGTAGCCTTCCAGATAGTGGTGAGCCAGGGTGACGCAGGCCAGCGTCGACATCAGCACCAGCACGCCGCCGAAGCGGGAGAGATCGTCGACCACCAGTACCGAAGTGACGTCCACCGTGCCCAGCGTCCAGCCGAACAGCAGCGCCAGCAGCGCCGCGTTGAGACCGACGGCGGTGAGAATGGCGCTCAAGGTGTGATTGCGCTTCCAGGCGATCGAGAGCATCACCACGATCACGGTCAGGCAGACCAGGATCAGCGGGGATATGGCGAGCAGGGCCATCATGGCACCTTGATTGACGACATCGCTCATTGGGCACCTCCCGTCATCGCTGCGGCTTGCTGAACGCTCTGCTGTACCACCTGCATGGCGCTGGCAGAGGTATCCAGCAGCGGTTGGGGGTAGATACCGAAGAACACCACCAGCGCGACGATGCCAAACAGCAGTATCGTCTCGCGCCGGTCGAGGCCGGCCAGCGGCGTCTCCTCCGCCGGCGGCCCGTAGTAGACCCGTTGCATGATGAACAGCGAGTAGACGGCGGCCAGGATCAGGCCGGCGCTGGCGATGACCACGATCCAGGGCGCCACGCCGAAGGCACCGAACATCACCATGAACTCACCGACGAAATTGGCGGTACCGGGCAGCCCCAGCGAGGCCGCCACGAACACCAGTGCGAAGCCCGGCAGGCCGCGGATACGCCCCCACAGGCCGCCCATCTGGCGCATGTCGCGGGTGTGCAGTCGCTCGTAGAGCTGTCCGGAGAGGATGAACAGCCCGGCGGCGGAGAACGCGTGCGCCACCATCAGCGCCACCACGCCCTGCAGCGCCAGTTCGGTACCGGCATAGATACCGATCAAGACGAAGCCCATGTGCGAGATACTGGTATAGGCGATCAGCCGTTTCAGGTCCTGCTGGCCGCAGGCCAGGATCGCCCCGTAGAAGATACCGATCAGGCCCAGCGTCATCGCCACCGGCGCGAAGGCCTGGGAGGCTTCCGGAAACAGCGGCAGCGCGAAGCGCAGCATGCCGTAGGCCGCCGTCTTGAGCAGAATGCCGGCGAGGTCGACGCTACCGGCGGTGGGCGCCTGGGCGTGGGCATCCGGCAGCCAGCCGTGCAGCGGCACCACCGGCAACTTGACCGCGAAGGCGACGAAGAAGCCGAGCATCAACCACCAGGCCGTGGTCTCCGACAGCGGCGTGTTCAACAGATCCGCGTAGGCGAAGGTGTATTCGCCAGTCGCCCCGTGATGGGCGAACACCAGACCCAGGATGGCGATCAGCATCAAAAGGCCACTGGCCTGGGTGTAGATGAAGAACTTGGTCGCGGCACCGATGCGCGAACTGCCCTGGGAGCCGCTGTGCCCCCACAGCGCGATCAGGAAGTACATCGGCACCAGCATCATTTCCCAGAACAGGAAGAACAGGAACAGGTCGATGGCGAGAAAGACCCCGACCACCCCGCCCAGGATCCACAGCAGGTTGAGGTGGAAGAATCCGACCCGACGCACGATCTCCTTCCAGGAACAGACCACCGCCATGGCACCGAGCAGGCCGGTCAACGCGATCATCAGCAGCGACAGGCCGTCGATCGCCAGATGCAGCTGAATGCCGAAGCGCGGGATCCAGTCCGCCTGCCACTCCAGCGTCCAGGCGCTGGCGGCGCCCTCCGCCGGCAGCTGAAAGTCGCTGCTGACCCAGAGCCCCAGCACCATCAGCAATTCCAGCAGCATGGTGCCCAGTGCGATCCAGCGAGGCGCCTGGTCGCCAAAGCGTTCCGCCTGCCAGCACAGCAGGCCGCCAATGAAGGGGATCAGTATCAGCCAGACCAGAGTCATGAATCAGCCATCCGCGATAGAGTGAATTCCGTTGGCGCCCGAACAAGGGTCGTCGGGGCCTCGACGCCGCTTACCGTATCTGCGCTCATCCCGTCAGCCCACCAGCAGGAAGACGAGCAGCAGCGTCGCCCCCAGCACCATCGATACGGCGTAGTGACGCATCAGGCCCGTCTGCGTCGTTCGCAGCCCCTGATGAGAAGCCCGTGCCAGCCACGGCAGGATATTGCACAGCGAGTTGATCCAGTCGCCCCGGTTGACCCTGACCACGCCCTGGTAGGGACGCACGAACAGCCAGTCGTAGAGCGTGTCGAAACCCCAGGCGTTGTGCCAGAACGTCCACAGCCGGGCGCCGCGCGGGTCCGCCATGCCACGGCGAATCAGATCGCGCCGGCGCTTGAACAGCCAACCCGCGAACAGCACGCCACCGACGGCCACGATCATGGCGGTGAATTCGAGGATATGGACCGCCATGCCCTCGGCGACCGGACCGGGCGGTAGCACTTCGTCCAGCGGCGGGGTCAACTGCGCGCCGACGGCCGTCGACATCACGATCAGCACCACCAGCGGCGTGCCATGCACCAGCCCCTTGCCGGCATGGGCGCTGCGGGCGTTGTCGCTCTTGGGCTTACCGTGGAAGGTGCCGAGAATCAGCCGCACGGTATAGATCGAGGTCAGCAGCGCGCCGAACAGCCCGGCGAGCATCAGCACGCCATGACCGGAAGCGAGTGCCGAGACCAGGATGGCGTCCTTGCTGTAGAAACCCGCCGTGACCAGTGGCAGTGCGGCCAGCGCCGCCCCGCCGACGATGAAACCCGCGTAGGTCAGCGGCAGCTTGCGCCACAGCCCGCCAAGACGGCGCATGTCCTGTTCGTGATGGGTACAGATGATCACCGAACCGGCGGAGAGGAACAGCAGCGCCTTGAAGAAGGCGTGGATCATCAGGTGGAAGATTGCCGCATCGAACGCGCCGACGCCCAGCGCCAGGAACATGTAGCCGATCTGGCTCATGGTCGAGTAGGCCAGCACTCGCTTGATGTCAGTCTGCGCCAGCGCTGCGAAGCCTGCCACCAGCAGCGTCAGCGCACCGACCACACCGACCAGCAGAAGGACGTCCGGTGCCATCAGGAAGATGCCGTTCATCCGTGCGATCAGGTAGACACCCGCCGTGACCATGGTCGCCGCGTGAATCAGTGCCGACACCGGCGTGGGGCCGGCCATGGCGTCCGCCAGCCAGGTATGCAGCGGCAGCTGCGCCGACTTGCCCACCGCGCCACCGAGCAGCATCAGCGCCGTGAGCTGCGGCATCAATCCGCCCTGGCTCCAAATCTCGGGCGCCCGCGCCAGCAGAGTCTGCAGATTGAGCGACCCCAGTTGGTCGTAGAGCAGGAACATGCCAATGGCGAGGAAGACATCGCCGGTGCGGGTAATGATGAACGCCTTGAACGCCGCCCAGCCGTTGGCGGGGGTGCGATAGTAGTAACCGATCAGCAGGTAGCTGCAGAGACCCACTCCTTCCCAGCCGAAGTAGAGCAGCAGCAGATTGTCCCCCAGCACTAGCAGGATCATGCTGAATACGAACAGGTTCATGTGGCAGAAGAAGCGGGTCACGCCGTCCTCGCCACGCATGTACCAGGCCGCGAACAGATGGATGAAGAAACCGACGCCGGTAATCACGCCGAGCAGGGTCAGCGATAGGCCATCCAGCATCAGCCCCACGGTCGGCCGGAAATCGCCCACCGTGACCCAGTGCCACAGGGTCAAGGTCTGGGCCGACTTGCCCTGGTCGTAGAACTCGATCCCGACCCACAGAGTACACAGCGCCGCCAGGCCGATGGAGGCCACCCCGATGGTGGCGCTGGCCCGTTCGGAGAGACGCCCGAACGACAGCGCCAGGATCAGCGAACCCAATAGCGGAAAGACAAACGTGAGTATCAGCAAGACATCGTGAAAAGTAGTCATCCGCGCAACCTGCTAGCCGCATCGATATCGAGAGTCTTGAAGCGGCGGTAGAGCTGCATCAGCAGCGCCAGCCCCACGCTCGCCTCGGCCGCTGCCAGGGTGATGATCATCAGGAACATGACCTGACCGTCGGCCTGCTGCCAGTGGGTGCCACCGACAATGAACGCCAGCCCGGCGGCGTTCATCATGATCTCCAGACTCATCAACACGAACAGCATGTTGCGCCGCGTCATCAGCCCCGCCAGCCCCAGTACGAACAGGATCGCCGCCAGCCACAGGCCATGCTCCACCGGAATGCCCGTCATGCCTTGCCCTCCTGCGTATCGCGACTCTCCTCGCGGGTGTGGATCGATGTCTCGCCTGACGCCACGGCGGAAGCCTGTTCGTTCAGCTCGCGCTGGCGCTCGCGGGCGAGATCGGCTTCATCGTGCGCTTCACTGCGACCCAGGTGAGACGCCGCCACCAACGCCGCCAGCAGCAGCATCGCCGCCAGTTCGACGATGACCAGGTAGGGTCCGAACAGCGACATGCCCACCATCTTGGCCGTCAACGTCTCGCCGCTGATACTGCCGTCGTAGTCGCCGCTGGCCAGCGTCACGACCATCACGATCAACAGCACCGCCGTCAGTATCGCCGGACCCATCCACGCCCTGGGCTGGAGCCAGGCCCGCTCCTGTTCCACCGCCGACTCGCCGAGGTTGAGCATCATCACCACGAACACGAACAGCACCATGATCGCACCGGCGTAGACAATGATCTCCAGCGCACCGGCAAACGGTGCGCCGAGGGCGAAGAACACCATCGCCACCGCGATCAGCGACACGATCAGATACAGCAGCGCGTGGACCGGATGGGTGCCGGTCACCACGCGAAGGGTGGCGAGAATCGCGACCAGGCCACTCAAGTAAAACGCGATTTGCATGCTTCTCTCTCCCCCAGCAAACGGCTCCTGGCCGCTACCGCCTTCTCGACGATACCGGCTGACGTTTCCCACTCACGGCATCAGCGACTTGACGTCGATCGGCTCGGCCTCGTTCTGCGCCTCGCCCTTGTCCTTGCCGGCAATCGACAGGCCGGCCACGCGATAGAAGTTGGTGTTGTGATCCTTGCCCGGGCCATCGATCAGCAGGTCCTGCTTCTCGTAGACGAGCTCCTGGCGTCGGAATTCGCTCATCTCGAAATCCGGCGTCAACTGGATCGCCGAGGTCGGGCACGCCTCCTCGCACATCCCGCAGAAAATACAGCGCGAGAAATTGATGCGGAAGAACTCCGGATACCAGCGGCCATCCTCCTTCTCCCCCTTCTGCAACGAGATGCACGCCACCGGACAGGCCACGGCGCACAGGTTGCAGGCAACGCAGCGCTCCTCGCCGTCCGGGTCGCGGGTCAGCACGATGCGGCCGCGATAGCGCGGCGGCAGGTAGACCTGCTCTTCCGGGTACTGCAGCGTCTCGCGCTTGCGCCAGGCGTGCGAAAACACCATCCACAGCGTGCGCAGTTGCGTGCCGGTGCCGGATACGATCTTCCGGATCTGACTCAGCATGGTCGCTCTCCCTTACACGCCCGGGTCGATGAGCAGAATCATCGCCCCGGTGATCAATAGATTGACGAGTGTCAGCGGCAGACACACCTTCCAGCCGAAGCTCATCACCTTGTCGTAGCGCGGCCGCGGCAACGCCGCGCGCAGCAGCACGAACAGGATGACGAAGAACACCGTCTTGAGCAGGAACCAGACGATTGGCGGCAGCAGCGGCCCGTGCCAGCCACCGAAGAACAGCGTCACCAGTAGCGCCGAGATCAACACGATGCCGATATACTCGCCAACGAAGAACATGCCCCATTTCATCCCGGAGTATTCGATGTGGTAGCCGTCGGCCAACTCTTGCTCGGCCTCGGGCTGATCGAACGGATGGCGGTGGGTCACCGCGATACCGGCGATGACGAAGGTGCAGAAGCCGAAAAACTGCGGCACGATGAACCAGACGTTCTCCTGCGCATTGACGATATCGCGCATGTTGAACGAGCCGGTCATGGCGACGATGCCCATCACCGCCAGGCCCATGAAGACCTCGTAGGAGAGCGTCTGGGCGGAGGCACGCAATGCGCCGAGCAGCGCATACTTGTTGCCGCTGGCCCAGCCCGCGAACAGCACCGCATAGACATTGATGCCCGCCATGGCGAAGAAGAACAGGATGCCGATGTTGAGATCCGCCACCCCCCAGCCGGGCGTGATCGGGATCACCATGAACGACAGCAGCAGCGAGGCCATGGCGATCGCCGGCGCCAGCACGAAGAAGGTCCGGTCGGCGAACGGCGGGATCCAGTCCTCCTTGAAGAAGATCTTGAGCATGTCCGCCGCGATCTGCAAAAGCCCGAACGGACCGACCCGGTTGGGGCCGTAGCGGTCCTGCCACAGCGCCAGCAGGCGCCGCTCGATCATGCTCAACAGCGCCCCGGAAACGACCACGGCCAGCAGAATGACCACGGCCTGAACCATGGCGATCAACGTCGCCTCGACTTGCGGCGTCCACCAATTCATGGGCGCGCCTCCCCGGCCGGCGCCTGGCTATCGTGATCCGCTTTCGCGACCGCTCCCCAGCGCACGGCAGCTGGCGTCAATCCTCCGGTGACTTCCTGGATCGAACCAGCGGGCAGACCGACGACACCTGGCGGCAGACCGGCGCTGAGTCTCGCCGGCAGCCTGAAGCGAGTGCCATCGACAGCGATCGAGACCGCATCGCCGGCGCCGATACCCAGCTCCGCGGCGTCGGTCTGGTTGAGCGCGACCTGCGGCGGCGTCATGCGCTCGCGGATCGGTTCGGCCCGGCGCGACATGTCGTCGCCGCCGAACAGCTGGGGCAGATCGATCACCTGCCACTCACCCTCGCGCGGCTTGAATGCCGCGGGAATCTCGGTGTAGTAGTCGCCACCGGCGGCTGCCGCCGTGAACAGCCGCTTGCCCGGATCGCCGGCGCGAAGATGGCCGCCGACCTCGTCCTGGAACTTGTTCCAGGCCTGCGGGGAGTTCCAGCCCGGCGCCCAGGCGAAGGCAACCTCTCGGCGCGGCTCCCGATAGCCGGCATAACCCTCCATCGAGAACGCGAACGGGGTGTCGAGATCCATCGGCGCGCGCGGCTCGTTGACGTCAAGATCGGCACGCATCGCGGTGCGGCCGCTGTAGCGGTGGGGTTCACGGGCCAGTTTCAGGCCGTGGATACGGAACATCGCCTCCGGCGTGTTCTGATGCAGCGGCGCCAGGGCGGGGGCATCCTCGGCGACGGCCTGGGTCAGGTCGTCGAGCAGGATGGTCTCCACCGGCTGGCGCTCCAGCGTGGCGTGAAGCGCATGCAGCCAGCGCCAGCTCTCGCGAATCCGGGTATCCGGGCGCATATAGCTAGGATCGAAGACCTGATAGAACCGCTGCGCGCGGCCTTCTAGGCTGACCAGGGTGCCGTCACTCTCGGCGAACGTGCCCGCAGGCAAGCCGATGTTGGCGCGCTCCCAGGTCGGCGTGCGCTGGTGATCGACCACGACGATCGCCGCGGCCCACCCGAGCGCGCTGTCCACGCGTGGCGCCGGCAGCCGGGTATAGAGGTCGTTCTCCAGGATCACCACACCGTCGGCGTCGCCCGTTTCCAGCCGTTCCAGCGCCCAATCGAGGGATTCGCCGCCCAGCAACCCGAGACCGACGCTATTGGCCTCGCGGCGAACGAGGGTCAGGCCGGCGTCCGAACGCTGGCGCCGGCCGAGCGCCCGAGCGATGTTGCCGGCCGCTTCCAGAATCGCCATCGATCCCAGTGACTCGCCGGCAATGACCAGCGGCTTCTTCGCCGCCAGCAGGGCATCGGCGATGCGTTCGACCAACCGTGACATTGCCGCGTCGAGGCCGTCGACGGCCGGCGCGGTGGAATCCAGGGCATGAGCCACGGCGAACCCGAGCCGGGCGATATCGTCGGGCGCGAGTCGCTCGGCGTGAGCGGCGATTCCATCGAGCTTGGTGACATCGGGCGTGGCCAGGAACAGCGGATGGCCGGCGTCCTGGGCGATGGTCTTCACCGCCTCGGCGTTCCATTCGGGGATGCCGCGCTCGGCGCCCAGCTCCGCGCCCTTGCCGCGCACCGCCTGACGCACCGACAACGCGACACGGGCGGCGCTCTGGATGAGGTCTTCGCCGAGCACCAGGATCGCGTCGCACTGCTCGATCTCGCACAGGCTCGGCGTGGCCAGCCCCGCCTCTCGGTTGAGCGCTTCCATCCGTCGGATCCGCGCCAGTTCTCCGGCCTCGATACCGGTGGAGAAGTTGGCCGCACCGACCAACTGACGCAGGCGATGGTTGCTCTCCAAGCTGGCCCGGGGCGAGCCGATGCCGATGATCCGCCTGGCGCCACGCAGGCGATCCGCGGCAAGATCGAGTGCTTCATCGACTTCCATCGTACGCGCCTCACCATCGATCTCCCGGCATTCGGGGCGCGTCGGCCGATCCTTGCGGTTGACGTAGCCGTAGCCGAACCGGCCGCGGTCGCAGAGGAAGTAGCCGTTGACGTCGCCGTTGTAGCGATTCTCGATCCGGCGAATGTCGCCGTAGCGCTCGCCGGGACTGATGTTGCAGCCGCTGGCGCACTGGTGGCAGACGCTCGGCGCGAACTGCAGGTCCCACTTGCGGGTGTAGTGATCGGAGTGGGTCTGGTCGGTGAATACGCCGGTCGGGCAGACCTCGGTCAGGTTGCCGGAGAACTCGCTCTCCAGGGTGCCGTCGGTGACGCGACCGAAGTAGACGTTGTCATGGGCGCCGAAGGCACCCAGGTCCTCGCCACCGGCGTAATCCTGGTAGAACCGCGTACAGCGATAGCAGGTGATGCAGCGGTTCATCTCGTGGGCGATGAACGGCCCCAGGTTCTGGTTGCGATGGGTGCGCTTGCGGAAACGGTAACGGCGTCGGTCGTGACCGGTCATCACCGTCATATCCTGCAGATGGCAGTGGCCGCCTTCCTCGCAGACCGGGCAGTCGTGGGGATGGTTGACCATCAGGAACTCGATCACCGTCTCGCGGAAGGCCTTGGCCTCCTCGTCGGCGATGGAGATGTAGGCGTCGTCCTTGACCGGGGCCATGCACGACATCACCAGCATGCCGCGGTCATCGTCGGCGTCCTTGTACTGCTTCACCGCGCACTGGCGGCACGCGCCGACGCTGCCCATCGCCGGATGCCAGCAGAAATAGGGAATATCCAGTCCCAGCGAAAGGCAGGCGTGGAGCAGGTTGTCGCTGTCTTCGACTTCGTAGTCGTTGCCGTCGACGTGAATAGTGGCCATGGCGTCGAACTCCTCCTACACGCTGCCGACCGGGATCGGGTCCGCGTGCGCCTCACCCTTGGGTCGGGTGATGCCGCGCTCGAACTCGTCACGGAAATAGTGGATCGCGGATGCCAGCGGCATCGCCGCCCCCGGCGCATGCGCGCAGAAGGTCTTGCCCGGCCCCAGGTCGCGGGCCATCTGCTCCAGCAGCTCGATATCGCCGGCCTCGCCCTCGCCGGCCTCCAGCGCCCGCAGCAGCTTGACGCTCCAGGGCAGGCCGTCGCGGCACGGCGTACACCAGCCGCAGGACTCGCGGGAGAAGAACTCCTCGAGGTTGCGGGTCAGCGAGACCATGCTCTGATTGTCGGCGACCACGGTCAGCAGCCCCGTTCCCATGCGGCTGCCGGTCTTGCCGATGGTGTCGAAATCGAGCGCCAGCTCGAGATGTTCGGGCAGCAGGAAGCCGGTACTGCCGCCGCCGGGCAGCCAGCTCTTGAGGGTCAGGCCGTCACGCATGCCGCCAGCGAGCTCGAGGATCCGATTGCCGGTGGTGCCCATCGGCAGTTCCCACAGCCCGGGATTGTTGACCTTGCCGGACACGCCGTAGAGCTTGGTGCCGCCGTCGCTGCTGAGATCGCCGGAGAGCGCCTGGAACCAGTCGGCACCGTGATTGACGATACCCGGCACGTTGCACAGCGTCTCGACGTTGTTGACCACCGTCGGCAGCCCCCAGGCGCCGGACTGACCGGGAAACGGCGGTTTGGCGCGAGGATTGGCGCGCTTGCCCTCGAGGGAGTTGATCAACGCGGTCTCTTCGCCGCAGATATAGCGACCGGCACCGGTGTGCAGGGCGATATCGAAGTCCCAGCCGCTACCGCGCACGTCCGCACCCAGCCAGCCATCGGCCCGGGCGTCGGCCAGGGCACGCTGGATCGCGGCGGCAGCCAGATGGTACTCGCCGCGCAGGAAGATGTAGCCCTGTTTGGCACGGTTGGCGATACCGGCCAGGATCATGCCCTCGATCAGCAGGTGCGGCTGCTGCTCCATCAGCAGGCGATCCTTGAACGTGCCCGGCTCCATCTCGTCGGCGTTGCAGACGATGTAACCGCGGGGGACGCCCTCGCCCTTCATGGTCAGGCTCCACTTGAACCCGGCGGAGAACCCGGCGCCGCCACGGCCGCGAAGATTGGCGCTCTTCACTTCCTCGGTCAGCGACTCGTAGGTGTGCTGCTCGAGCGCCTTGGTGACCGCGGCGTAGCCTTGCGTGTCGAGATACTCCTCGAGCAGCACCGGCGACTGATCGTCGTGCAGGCGCCAGGTCAGCGGATGGGTCTCGGCGCGGCGTTCGCCGGCGGATTGCAGAATGCGGCTCATGACTCGCCCTCCCGCATCAGGTTCTTGAACGTCATGCGTACGCCTCCAGCAGCCGGGGGATCTCGCCCGGGGTCACCGGGCCGTGCAGATCCTCGCCGATCAGAATCGTGGGCCCGCGATCGCAGGCACCGAGACAGCACACCGGCAGCAGGGTGAAGCGGCCGTCTGCGGTGGTCTGCCCCATCTGGATACCGAGATGTTCGGTGAAGGCGTCACGCAGTTCCTCGTAATCGGTCAGGAAGCAGGAACTGCTGTCGCAGATCAGGATAACGTGGCGGCCGACCGGCTGGCGGAAAATCAGGCTGTAGAATGTCGCCACGCCCTCGACGTCGGCCACGCGAATGCCCAGCGTTTCGGCGATCGCCGGGATCGCGCCATCCGGCACGTGACCGTGGCGCTTCTGCACGATCTTCAACGCCTCGATGCATGCCGCCTGCGGATAGGGATAGTGCCCCCGCTCCTCGAGGATCATTTCGCGGTCGGCGGGATCGAGGGCAAAACCGTCGCTGGCAATGGTCGTTCCAATAGTCGCGGTAGTAGTCATGATGGCTGCCTCATCGGTCCACATCGGCCATGACGAAGTCGATGCTGCCCAGGTGCGCGATCAGATCCGGCACGAACCCCCCGCGCATGACGGCGGGGATCTGCTGTAGATGCGGAAAGCTGGGCGTGCGAATGCGCGTCCGGTAGCTCATGGTGCTGCCGTCGCTGGTCAGGTAGTAGCTGTTGATGCCCTTGGTCGCCTCGATCATCTGCATCGATTCGGCGGCCGGCAGCACCGGCCCCCACGAGACCTGCAGGAAGTGGGTGATCAAAGTCTCGATGTGCTGCAGCATCTTCTCCCGCGGCGGCGGCGTGGTCAGCGGATGGTCGGCCTTGTAGTCGCCCGCCGGCATGTGATCGATGCACTGCTGGAGAATGCGCACGCTCTGGCGCATCTCCTCGATCCGCAGCATGCCGCGATCGAAAGCGTCGCCGTTGACGGCGGTAGGCACCTCGAAATCGAAATTTTCGTAGCCGGAGTAGGGGCGCTTCTTGCGCAGGTCGAAATCGAGCCCAGTGGCGCGCAGGTTGGGGCCGGTGACGCCCCAGTCGAGCGCCTGCTGGGTATCGAAAGCGGCGACGAAGCGGGTGCGATCGCGCACGATGGCGTTGTCCATCATCGCCTTCTCGTACTCGGCCAGGCGTTTGGGCATCCAGTCGACGAAGCCCTGCACCAGCTTGTCCCAGCCCTTGGGTAGATCGTGGGCGGTGCCGCCGATGCGATACCATGCCGGATGCATGCGGAAGCCGGTGATCGCCTCGATCACCTCGTAGGCCTTCTGGCGATCGGTGAAGGTGAAGAACACCGGCGTCATCGCACCCAGATCCTGCAGATAGGTCCCCAGGAACAGCAGATGGCTGTTGATACGGAACATCTCCGCCATCATCACCCGGATCGTCTTGGCGCGATCGGTGACCGTGATCCCGGCCAGCTTCTCCACCGCCAGCACGTAGGGCAGGTTGTTCATCACCCCACCGGTGTAGTCGATACGATCGGTATAGGGGATGAAACTGTGCCAGGACTGACGCTCGGCCATCTTCTCGGCGCCGCGGTGGTGATAGCCGATGTCCGGCACGCAGTCGACCACCTCCTCGCCATCGAGCTGCAGCACGATGCGAAACGCGCCATGGGCCGAGGGGTGGTTGGGCCCGAGGTTCAGGAACATGAACTCGGTCTCTTCCCCTTCGCGCTTCATCCCCCAGGCCGCGGGATCGAAGCGCAGCGCTTCCTGCTCGACCTCCTGGCCCTTGACCGTCAGGGTGTAGGGGTCGAACTCGGTGGCGCGGGCGGAGTAATCCTTGCGCAGCGGGTGACCGGTCCAGGTCGGTGGCATCATGATCCGGGTCAGATGCGGATGTCCGGCAAAATCGATGCCGAACAGATCGAACACTTCACGCTCGTACCAGTTGGCATTGACGAAGATATCGCTGATCGAGGGCAACGACAGATCACGCTCGTGCAGCGCGACCTTGATCATCAGATCGGCGTTCCGCTCGACCGACAGCAGCTGGTAGAAGACGGTGAAATCGGACGGCGGTAGCCCCCGGCGATGGGTTCGCAGGCGCTCGTCGACGGCGCTCAAGTCGAACAGCATCGAAAACGGACCGGTCACGCGCCGCAGAAAGCCGAGCACGTCCCGTAGTTGCTCACGGGCGACCCAGATGACCGGCATGGCGGTCAGCGTCGTCTGTGGCGTGAAGGCGGCCTCGCCGAACTGGCGCGCCAGTTCGGCCACGACGTCGGGCTGACCGGCGGCATGGGTGGCGCTAAAGGTGGTCGCGCTCTCGTTTTGAGAATCATCGGCTGCAGTCATGGCTGGCGGCCCCCGGTGCAGAATCAATGGTCGAAAATGACCACAAGGATCAATGGCAGGAACGATCGACGTGGGCGATCGGGCTAGATGCCATCGGGGGTGCGCAGCTCCTTGACCGCGATGCGCCGGTCGCGGTGCTTTTCACGCTGCGACGGCATCTCGGCACGATAGACGCCCTGGTCTCCGACCACCCAGGAGAGCGGGCGACGCTCTTCCTGGATCGAGTCCTGCAGGAGCTGGAGACCTTGAAGAAACGCCTCGGGGCGCGGCGGGCAGCCGGGCACGTAGACATCCACAGGCAAGAACTTGTCGACGCCCTGAACCACCGAGTAGATGTCGTACATGCCGCCGGAGTTGGCGCACGATCCCATCGAGATGACCCACTTGGGCTCGAGCATCTGGTCGTAGAGCTGCTGGATGACGGGCGCCATCTTGATGAAGCAGGTGCCGGCGATGACCATGAAGTCGGCCTGCCGGGGCGAGGCGCGGATGACCTCGGCCCCGAAACGGGCGACATCATGGGGCGCTGTGAATGCCGTGGTCATTTCCACGTAGCAGCAGGAGAGCCCGAAATTGTAGGGCCACAACGAATTCTTGCGCCCCCAGTTGACGGCCGAATGGAGCACGTCCTCGAGCTTGCCCATGAATACGTTGCGATGAACCTGCTGCTTCATCGGATCATCGACGATCTCACGCTCGCCAAGTGGGTAACGATCAGCCGCGGAATCGCCTCCCTCCGCACGGGTCAGGGTGTACTGCATAGTGGGCCTCAACAAACCTGATAGAAAAACGGTCGAGGAAGCGCAGGTCGGTCACGGATGCCTGGCTCCCATCGTTATAATCTTGGCGATCGCCATGGCGACCTTGCCTGCCGGGCTCGGCGCGACGGACGTTGTCAGCGTGCATGACGCTCGACTCCCGGCACGGCGGCCAGCTCGCGCGCTCTCGAGGCGTCTTCGCGCCCTCTCTTGCGCGGCGCCCAGTCGAGCGCACCGACGCGAGCGTCGTAGACGAGTCCGGCCAGCAGGATGAGGATGAAAACTGTCGCTGCCGCGAATCCCGTCCAGCCCACCTCGCGCACGGAGACGGCCCAGCCGAACAGGTAGACGGCTTCGATGTCGAAAATGACGAACAGCATGGCAACGAGATAGAACTTGACCGAGAACCGCTGGCGCGCAGTGCCGGCGCCAACGATGCCGGATTCGAACGGGAGGGACTTGCTGCGGCCATGACTGCGGCCACCGAGCAGGCTGGCAGCGCCGATCATCAATCCACAGAGTGCAACGACGGCCACCACGAACAGCCCGGTAGCCCAGTAGCTGGCAATCCATGCGGAGACCGGATCGGACATGCCTTCCCTCGCAGACGTGATGGAACCTGAACTCGGCGATATCGAACCAGACTGACAGGTTCGTAAGTTTACGAGTTTACACGATGACGACTTGGTAACAAGCCTGCTAATTAGTCCTATTGCACCCCGCCGACAAATCTGGCGGGCCGGGATCAGGCGGCCGTCTTCGTCACTCTATCCTTTATCGGCGTCATTGCCATTGGGCAATGGCAGCATCTTGTCTTAGGCTAGACGCTTTCCTGCCGCTTGCAATGTCCAGCCATGGTTTCTCATTCGACTCCCAATGCCTTGACGATCGCCGGATCCGATCCGTCCGGTGGCGCCGGGCTGCAGGCCGATATCAAGACGTTCTCGGCGCTCGGCGTCTATGCCACCAATGTGATTACCGCCGTGATCGCGCAGAACACGCGAGGCGTGGTGGCGGTGGAGCCGGTATCGGTGGCGCTGATCCGCACCCAACTGGACAACCTGCTCGACGACGTCGAGATCGATGCGGTCAAGATCGGCATGGTTGCCAGCCGCGACGTGGCGCAGACGATCGCCGAGGCGCTGACGCGGCGCCGGCCGCGCTGGATCGTGCTCGACCCGGTGATGGTCGCCAAGAGCGGCGACAGGCTGGTGGACGATGAGGGGCTGCGCGCCGTGCGCGATATCCTGGTCCCCCTGGCCGACATCATCACGCCCAACCTGCCGGAAGCCGCCGCACTGCTCGGCACGGACACACCCCGCAGCCTCTCCGCCATGGAAGCGATGGTCGGCGATCTCGCCGCGCTCGGAGCGCCTTACGGCTTATTGAAGGGCGGCCACCTACCGCTGGAGCGTTGTCCGGACCTGTTATGGATGCCCGATGGCACCCGATGGCTGGACGCCCCGCGCCTGTCGACGCGCAATCTTCATGGTGCCGGTTGCGCGCTCTCCTCGGCGATCGCGGCCCAGCTGGCGCACCTCCCGCCAGCCCGCCCCGACGTCGAGGCGGCCATCGACGCCGCCAAGCAGTGGCTGCATCAGGCGCTCACGGCAAGCGAACGCCTGAACGTGGGTCAAGGCAAGGGGCCGCCGCACCATTTTCATGCCTGGTGGTGATGTCTTCCACGCCTGGCGGTGATGTCGGATTCGGGTCACCTGGCGACCCGGTGGCCGTCGCCGGGCACGACCGGCAGATAGCGGCTAACGTGGTACAGTGAATCGGCGCGATCACGGGAGGCCACCATCGCGTCACGCGATTTGACACTCCGTGCTTCCTGTTATCTTCTGAAACGGTATTGAAAGAACGATTAAATACAACGACCTACTAGAGGTATCCGTATGCAGACGCGACATATCGCCACCGGCATTCTGGCCCTGAGCATGATGGGCAGCGCTTCGATCGCCCTCGCCGACACCTGGCGATTCGGCCTCGAAGAAACGGAAGGCAGCGTGCAGTACGAATACGCACAGGCTTTCAAGCAGCTCATCGAAAAGAAGAGCGACGGTGACATCACAGTGCAGATCCTGCCCTATGGCGTCTGGGGCTCGAGCTACTCGACGCTCTACGACGCCATCCAGAACGGCTCCATCCCGCTCTCCTTCGGCTCGGGCTTCCTCGGCGGCACGGTGCCCGAGAGCCAGCTGATGAGTCTCAACTACGTCATGCCCAACGACCAGTTGGAAGCGACCGAGATCCTCAACTCCGACGCCTTCATGAAGAGCGATGCCTGGCAGCAGTCCTTCCGCACACGCGGGCTGGTCCCGCTGGCGGCACTGCCCGAAGGCTACCAGGTGTGGACCGCCAACAAGGCCATCCATACCCCGGCAGACATGCAAGGGCTGCAGATCCGGGTCATGGACAACAGCCTGCTGCGCGCGACCTATCAGGCCTACGGCGCCTCGCCCATCACCATCGCTTACGGCGAGCTCTACAGCGCCCTGCAGCAAGGCCAGGCCGAGGGCAATATCCAGCCTGTCTGGGCCCACGAGAACATGGGCTTCTACGAAGTTCAGGACTACATGATCTTCGCCGAGCAGTCGCAGTTCATCGCCAACCTGATCGCCAACGAAGATTGGTACGACGGTCTCTCCGACGACCAGCGCCAGTTGCTCGACACCACCATCCACGAGATGGTCAAGAAAGGTGACGAGATTCAGAAGCAGCTCAACCAGGATCGCCTGAAAACCATCGAAGAGAAGAGTGACATCAAGATCATTCATCTCGATCAGGCGCAGCGCGACGAGTTCCGCAAGCTCGCCAAGCCGATCCGCGACGACTTCGTCAACCTGGTCGGCGAGCGTGGCGGCAAGGCACTGGACATTCTGCTCGAGCAGGAAAAAGCCCGCGGCGACAAGTCGGACGGCGACAGCCAGAGCAGCTGACCGCTCGCACCAACTACCCAAGACCCGAAGCGCCCCGCCAGCGTCATGCTGGCGGGGCGTTTTTCATGGTGCGCCAGGCATGGCGTGCAGCGCCGACTAGGCGCTATCCGGTCCGCCGTGGTGGTTGGCTGGATGACTTGGGGGTGAAAGTCCCCTACGGACCCTGATAGCGGGAACCGTTAGCTGAACAGCAAGGGTGTCCGCCGCGAGGCGGAATCTGAAGGAAGCTGTAGGCAAACTCCTGGCCCGACGAACAGGAACCGCATATGAGGCAGCCACATCTGGGCGAGAGGGCCATGAAACTCGAAGCCCAATAGCTATCCAGAAGATGTGGAAGTAGATGCGGCGGGTAGATGGGAGGAAGGCCGCGCGTCTTACCCTGGGAGGCCTGTTCGCCTGCCACTGGCTACCGACACCGTGAGGTATCGGGATGGGGGAACAGGAGTCAGCAGAGGCCATAGTAGGCTCTCTAACCTAGAGCTGAAGGGCTGAACCTGTCACGAGTGGATAGTTGACCGCTCTCTACTGTGTACGAGCAGAAGCCTCCCCGGAGGGCTCTCGATAACTGTATGGCGGGCCGGAAGCCCAAAGACTGTCGAAGCGCTCAGAGCACATAGGCGGGCGAATTCAGCGGAACGAAGCTCAGCCCAATAATGGGAGACAGGAACCGCCGTATACGGAACCGTACGTACGGTGGTGTGAGAGGACGGGGGAGGCGACTCCCCCTCCTACTCGATCCATCTCGTCTAGCTGTCCGTCAGGGGGATCGCCGGGCGCGGCCCCCCTTGGCTACCTAGGTGCTCTAATCGCCGCCCAGAGACGGCAGCAGCAGCGAGATTTCAGGGAAGGCGATCAGGATCAGCGTCGCCAGCAGCAGGATGGCGATGAACGGCGGAGTGCCGCGGATCACGTCGATGTAGGGGCGCCGGAACACCGCGATGGCGGTGAAGATATCGCAGCCGAAGGGTGGCGTCGCCGAGCCGATCGCCGCCTGCAGGGTGACGATCACGCCGACATGGATCGGATCGAGCCCGGCGGACTGCACCAGCGGCTTGAAGATCGGCACCAGGATCAGGATCACCACGATCGGGTCGACGAACATGCAGCCGACGAAGAACGCCGCCGCGATCAGCGACAGCGCCAGGAACTGATTGTCACCGATCGAGTCGATCAGCGGCCCGAGGATCTGGTTCGGCACCCCGGCGGTCGCCAACGCCTGGGAAAAGGCGGCGCCGATCGCCACCAGGATGAATACTACCGCGGTGATCAGACCAGTAGAGAGGGCAATGCTGCCGAGATCACGAATCGACACCTGGCGATAGATCACCACCTCCAGCAGCAGCGCATAGGCCACCGCCACCGCCGATGCCTCGACCGCGCTGAAGAAGCCACCGTAGATGCCGCCCACCACCAGCAGCGGGAAGCCCATGGGCAGCACCACCCGCTTCAGCGCCCGGGCACGCTCGCCCCAGCTCGCCCTGGGCTCGGGGTCGATGCCCTTGACTCGCGAATCGATCCAGCAGTAGATCGCGAACAACACCAGGATCAACAGCCCCGGCAGAATGCCGGCGAGGAACAGATCGCCGATCGAGGTCTGCATCGCCACACCGTAGATGATGAAGCCGATACTCGGCGGGATCAGCAGCGCGATGTCGCTGGCGTTGATGATCAGCGCCAGGGTGAAGTCGTCCGAGTAGCCCTTTTTCAACAAGCGCGGACGCATCGGCCCGCCCATCGCCACCACCGTCGCCTGGGTCGAGCCGGAGACCGCACCGAACAGCGCACAGGAGGCCGCGGTGGTGATCGGCAGCCCGCCGCGCAGATGCCGGGTAAAGGCATCGACCACGTCGAGCAGGCGATTGGCGGTATGCCCCTTGGTCAGGATATCCGCGGCGAAGATGAACATCGGCACCGCCGCCAGCACCCAGCTGCCGACCCCGCTGATCATCCAACTGACCGCCTGATCGGGGCCGAAGAACGTCATGCCGGTGAACATCATGTAAAGCGTACCGGCCGCCAGTGGCACCATCATGGGAAAACCCAGCAGGAGCAGCACCAGCATGATCAAGCCCAATCCCATCAGCATGAGAGGCATCCTTCTTCGATTGTCGTTATTGGCACGGTCGGTATTGGCGTGGTTTTCATTGGCACCGTCATCGTCGGCGTCGCGGCCCGAACGGGGAGCGGGCGCGAGCCGACGCCAAGCAGCGTGACCTGCGCGATTACCGTCGGGGCCGTCAGCCGTCGGATGATGCGGCCCTGCCCTGCCTCCTTCACGGCTGGGTGTCGGCGGCGCGTTCGGCGGCCGCGTCGTCCAGCACGCTCTCGTCGTAGCCCTCGCGCTCGGTGAGCGAGCGCCACACGCCGGGGCTGATCATGTTGCGCAGTGCGGTGAGCACATATTGGATACCCGCCAGTACGAAGCCGATCGGTAGCGCGGTATAGACCATCCAGAAGGGAATGTGCAGCGCCGCGCTGGTTCGACCGCGATCGTGCAGCGCCACCACATACTCGAAGGACTTGAAGCAGAAGTAGAACATCAACAGCGCCGTACCCAGCGAGATCACGATCAGCAGCGCCTTGCGCGCGCGACCCTCAAGCTGATCATAGATCGCGGACATGCTGATATGGCGGGCGTGACGGGCGGCGTAGCTCACCCCGACGAAGGTGATCACCACGATCAGCATCTCGGTGATCTCGTAGGTGCCGGCGATGCCCTGGCTGAAAAGCAGGTTGCCAACCACATGGGCACTCATCAGTAGCGCCATGGCCAGAATGCAGCCGCCGATCACCACACGTTCGAGCAGCCCCAGCAGCCGGTCTAACGCCAGCAGGGCCCCGAGAAACCCGCCACGAGAGCGCTGCTCGTCACGCTTGGCAGAAGTCGAGTTCATGACGTTGTCCTTATTATCAAGGTGAGTCGTTGTCCGCGCCACCGCCTACGTACCCTCCGCCGGCGCTGCCCTCCGGAGACCTCGCCGGCGCGAGCAGCGCGGCGCCATGACTGCGGGGCGCTTACCCAAGGTTAGCGCGTAAAGCCCGGTGTCTGCCACGTAACAGCGTGTCTTGCCTCGTTCGGAGAGCGGTTCGGGCTCATCATGTGCACGACCTGCCGCTGGTGCCAAGCAGTGCTAAGCTTAGGGCTCGTTCAGCGACCCCTGATGGAGCCCCGGCCTACCATGCGAGCCCTGATTCAACGCGTCACCCACGCCAGCGTGGCGGTCGACGGCGAACGCGTCAGCGCGATCGACCACGGGTTGCTGGCCCTCGTCGGGGTCGCAGCGACCGACGATCGCGCCCATGCCGATCGCCTGCTGCACAAGCTGCTGCACTACCGCGTGTTCGCCGACGAGGACGGACGCATGAACTGCAACCTCCAGCAAATCGATGGAGGATTGCTGCTGGTGTCCCAGTTCACGCTGGTGGCAGCGACCGACAAAGGGCTGCGCCCGAGCTTCTCCAGTGCCGCCCCGCCGGCACATGGTCAGGCGATGTACGACTACTTGGTAACGCAGGCCAATCGAGCGTGGCCGCGGGTAGAGACTGGTCGATTCGGTGCCGACATGCAGGTAACGCTGACCAATGACGGCCCGGTGACATTCATGCTGGAGACATAGAAGCGACAAGGCGGAGTTCATTACCGGCCAGCACATCAGCGTCGATGGAGGAATAACCAAGCAGATGATTGACGCGGAATAAGGTGGAAGCCGGGATGCCACTGCAGGCATCACCACGAGCGCGCGATATTTAATTTCAACGCTGGTTTTTCTTCCAGCTTCCAGGCGCGTAGCGCCGCTCTTCCGGTTTACGGCTCAAGTTAAGCCTTCGGATGCCAGTTGCCGTCGTCGCCCTTCGCGTACTTCGCTTCGACGGCCTTCCAGGCCACGGCGTGGGCGACCTCTTCGCGGGAGCTGTCGCCGCGCCGATCCTCGGGGTTCTTGTACTCTTCCCAGGCGTCGTTGAACGCTTCCTTGTAGATCGTGCGGGCATGCGGCGGCAGCACCTTGCGCGCGCTGTCGGGGATATCGTCACGGGAATCGTAAGGCATGGACTCTCTCCTTGAGTGCGACGTTCCTTCTCAGTGTAGACGCTCGGGACAGGCGTCAAGAACGGCTCAGGATTCCGCCTGTATCAGTTCCGTCTCCAGCGCTTCCAGCGCCTCTTCCGCCGCCATCCATTCACTCTCGAGCCGCTCCACCTCGGCCTGACGCTCACCCTGCTCGCGCACCAACTGCGTCAGTTCGTCCTTGCGCCCGGCATCGTAGATGTCCGGGTCGGCCAGACGCGCATCCAGCGCCGACAGCACCGCCTGCGCCTTCTCGAGCTTTTTCTCCGCCGCATCGCGCTGCTTGCGCAGCGGTTTCATATGCTCGCGCCGTTCGGCGGCCGCCCGTCGCGCCGCCTTGCGATCGCCGCCATCCATCGTCCCTTTCTCCTGCCGCGCGTCCTGCTTCAGGTCGCGCCGCAACTCCGCCTCGCGAGACTTGAGCCACTGATGGTAGTCGTCGAGATCGCCATCGAAAGGCTCGACTCGGCCTTCGGCGACACGCCAGAAGGTATCGACGCTGGCCCGCAGCAGGTGGCGATCGTGGGAGACGATGATCACGGCGCCTTCGTACTCCGCCAGCGCCTCGGCCAGAGCCTCGCGCATGTCGAGATCGAGATGGTTGGTCGGCTCGTCCAGCAGCAGCAGATTGGGCTTTTCCCACGCCACCAACGACAGCGCCAGACGCGCCTTCTCGCCGCCAGAGAAGCGCGAGACGTCACCGAACACGTCGTCGCCGCGGAAACCGAAACCGCCCAGGAAGTTGCGTATCGAAAGATCGCTTGCCGTCGGCGAGAGCCGCTGCACATGCATGAATGGCGTGGCGGTTACGTCCAGGTGCTCCAGTTGATGCTGCGCGTAATAACCCACCACCAGATTCTCGCCGGGGACACGGGTACCGGCGAGCGGCGGCAGGTCGCCGATCAGGGTCTTGATCAGCGTCGACTTGCCCGCCCCATTGGGGCCGAGCAGCCCGATGCGCTCGCCGGGCAGGATCGATACCTTCACCTCCTCGAGAATCTGGCGATCAGGGTAGCCCAGGATGGCATGGTCCAGCGCCAGCAGCGGCGTCGAGGTCTTGTCCGCGCAGGGCAGTCGAAACCGGAACGGAGAATCGGCGCGGGCGGCGGCGATGTTTTCCATCCGCTCGAGCATTTTCAGGCGGCTCTGGGCCTGGCGCGCCTTGGTCGCCTTGGCCCGGAAGCGCTCGACGAAGCTCTCGATCTCGGCGCGTCGGGCCTGCTGTTTCTCGAACGCCGCCTGCTGCTGCACCAACCGCTCGGCACGGGCGCGCTCGAAGGCGCTGTAGTGGCCGCGATAGAGCATCAGTTGCGCCTGGTCGATATGCAGGATGTGATCGCAGACCGCGTCGAGAAAATCGCGGTCGTGGGAGATCAGCATCAGCGTGCCGGGGTAACGCGTCAGCCACTGCTCGAGCCATAGCAGCGCATCCAGGTCCAGGTGGTTGGTCGGCTCGTCGAGCAGCAGAATCTCGGAGGGCGTGAACAGCGTCCGGGCCAGGCCGACGCGCATTCGCCAGCCACCGGAGAATGCCGCCAGCGGGCGATAGAGATCCTCCTGCGCGAATCCCAGACCGGCCAGCAGCTGCTCGGCCCGGGACCGGGCGGTATAGCCGTCGAGGGCCTCGATCTGACCATGCAGCGACGCCTCGCGCTGCACGTCGCCACTGGCCTGGGCCTCGGCCAGCGCCGCTTCCGTCTCGCGCAGGGCCACGTCGCCGTCGAGCACGAACTCCACCAGCGGCCGCTCGATGGCCGAGACCTCCTGATCCATATGGGCGATGCGTTTGCCACCGGCAATCTCGACGCTGCCGGCATCCGCGCCCAGCTTCCCCCGGATCAGTGCGAACAGGCTCGATTTGCCGGCGCCGTTGGCACCGACGATGCCGACCTTCTGGCCCTCGTGCAGCACCAGATCGGCACCCTCGAACAGCCGTCGGGTGCCGCGTTGCAGGGCGAGTTGGCGAAATGCGATCATGCCGGGCTCCAGGGCGCGTCGAATGGGCGCTCATTCTACCAGCCATCCGCCACCGGTATGGAGTGCCATGCCCGTCGACGATCTATCCGATTCGCTCTGGGCCTACGCCCTGGACCGCTACGCCCGCCCCGGCGTCGAAGCCGAATGCCTGAGGCTTCAGGACGATCATGGCTGGGATGTCTGCGAACTGCTGTGGGTCGCCTGGCTGAGCGAACGCCATCTACGCCCAGACCCCGCAGCCGACCAGGCCCTGGCCGCGGCGAGGCGCTGGCAACAGGAAATGACCGTGCCGCTGCGCAGTCGCCGCCGGGCGCTGAAAGCCGAAGTGTCGCGCCACCACCGACTGGAGCCGCTGCGCCAGACCCTCAAGCAGGCGGAACTGCAGGCCGAGCGCGAAATGCTGGCGCGGCTCGCCGCCTTGCCCGCCCTCGACGCCACGACGGCCGCGGCCCTCGAACAGGCGCTGGACAGTTGTCGGATGCTGCGCGAGGTGCCCTCCGAGGATTACCCGCCGTTACGTCGTCTGCTGGCGCGCTGGATAATCGATGCCCCGGATGCGGAACCAAAACCCACCTGTTAGAGTCACATCACGACCACCCACCGGTGTTTGAGGCTTCTTTCGCACACTGGCCAGCATCGGTTTCAATCCTGACCCAAGGAGTTTGCATGAAACGTTTGGTAACCGCCGTCGCCCTCGGCAGCGTCATGACACTGCCGCTAACGGCTCTCGCCCAGGACAAGGTCGATCTCGGCAATGATCAGGCGAAACTCAGCTATAGCATCGGCGCCACACTCGGTCAGGGCCTGTCCAAGGACATCAAGGATCTCGATGTCGACGCGTTCGCGGCGGCGGTCAAGGATGTCTATGGCGATGACGATTTGCAGATGAGCCAGGACGAGATCAGCACCACGCTGACCCAGTATCAACAGAAGAAGGTGGCCGAACAGAAGGCCGAGCAGAAGAAAGTTGCCGACGAGAACCGCAAGAAGAGCGAAGCCTTCCTCGCGGAAAACGCCAAGAAAGATGGCGTCAAGACCACCGATTCCGGCTTGCAATACGAAGTTCTCGAGTCCGGTGACGGCGAATCCCCAAGCGCCGACGATACCGTCCGCGTCAACTACGAGGGCACCCTGCCGGACGGTACCGTCTTCGACAGCTCCTACAAGCGCGGCGAGCCGATCTCGTTCAAGGTCGACCAGGTCATCCCGGGCTGGCAGGAAGCGCTGACGATGATGCATGTCGGCGATACCTGGGAAATCACCGTCCCCTCCGACCTGGCGTACGGTCCGGCCGGCACCGGTGGCCCCATCGGCCCCAACCAGGCGCTGCAGTTCAAGGTCGAACTCCTCGCCATCAACCCCGATGATGCGGACAGTGACAGCAGCAGCGATGACGGCGACGACAGCGGCAACTAAACGCTGACTCAGTGGCCCTCAGTCACTGCCTCTTCCGACGCCGGTCAGGTTGACGCCTGACCGGCGCCTGCGTTTACAGACAGCGCTTATCTTTCCGACCCACCGTTGCGGCCCCCAGATCATGACCGTCGAAATCGAACCAGCTCCCTTTCAGACCATGATCGCTGAGCACGACCACCTGGGCCCGCCAGGCGTCCACATGCGCGCTGCAGAGTCCCAGATGCCCCTGTCCGACGAACAGCCCATCCCCTTTCGACTGCAACGCGAGACGGCGTGACCGCACGTTCATGTCGCGGCCAATGAACTGGACTGTTACCGACTGCGGCGAGCGGCCCTGGACGCGAACCTCGAACGTCAGCGTGTCGGCCTCGTCATGCGCCTCCTGCAGCGCGAACGCCACGGACGAGTCTATCCCCAGGTTGGCGTGGCACCCACCTTCCAGCAATACACAGCCCTGCGCCGGCGGATACCAGGTCACGTCACGGGTCGACTCTCGCAGATAGTAGTAATCGAGCAAGTACCAGAGCGCGATGACGATCGTCATCAAGGTGACCCCGATCAGCAGATTGAGCATGCGAGGTCGAGTAGTTTCCTCTTCATAGGCAGCCATGGACTTTCAGAGACTCCAAGCGTTGGGCATTAGTCGATAGACTAGCCGGCACCGGCGCTATACATCATCAAGGCGCTCGACAAGGATGACACATGAGCGACATCGTGAACGCCCTGGGCCCGCTATTTCTGTTGATTTTACTCGGTGCGGCGCTGGGCTGGGCACGTTTTCCCGGCGGCGATTTCTGGCCATGGCTCGAACGCCTCATCTACTATCTGCTGTTCCCGGCCATGCTGGTGGCGACACTGGCGACCGCCGACGTCAGCCAGGTGCCGGTCATTCGGCTCGGAATGACGCTCCTCGGCACCATGACGCTGATGGGTCTGGGGCTTTGGCTGATTCGGCATCGCCTCCAGCTGGCGCCGGCCGCCTTCACTTCCGCCTTCCAGGGCGTGGTGCGTTTCAACACCTATGTCGGTGTCGCCGGTGCCACGGCTCTGCACGGTGCGGCCGGCACCACGGTAGCGGCCGTCGCCGTCGCGCTGATGGTACCCGCGGCCAACATCCTCTGCGTGCTGGCGTTCATCGCCTCCGGCACGCTGGGTAGCGCCAGCCTGGGTAGTAGCGCCATGGCGTTACTGCGTAATCCGTTGATTCTCGCCTGCCTGCTGGGCATCGCCTTGAATCTCGGCGGCATCGGCCTGCCCGGCTGGAGCTTCGAGGCCATCGGCCTGCTCGGCAATGCCGCGCTGCCGCTGGGGCTGGTGGCGGTAGGCGTTGCCCTGCGGCCTCAGGCGCTCTGGCACAGCGGCAAGGCATTCTGGCTATCGAGCGGGCTCAAGCTGATCGTCACGCCGCTGATCGTGGTGGCACTAGCCTGGACCGTCGGTCTTCATGGCGCGGATCGCGACGTGGCACTGCTGTTCGCCGCGCTGCCGACCGCCACCTCCGCCTACATTCTGGCCCGTCAGTTGGGCGGCGACGCCGAACTGATGGCCGCCATGATCACCGGTCAGACGCTACTGGCGATGGCGACCCTGCCGTTGCTGTTGCACGCCGTCGGTGTGAGTTGATGCGTGCAAATAAAAAAGATTCTCGTTACGCTTGCAATCACAAATGAGAATGATTAACCTTTCTCTCGTGGCGTCGCCAAACGCCACTGACCACAGCAGCGAATGTCAGGTTCCTGCCATGGTTATCTCCTCATCAAGCTAGTCACGGTCCTTAGTGCCGCCCCGCCAGGGGCGGCTTTTTTTCATGCTCGCGGCCGCTGTCCGGTATCGCGTCCACTCAAGGCGTCCCGCTGCCAGGGCCCGCGACCGTGCAATCGCTCCCGGAGCAACTGGGCCAGTGCCTCGACGGCGGGTTGCGACGCGACATCGATCGCCTGGGCGAAGTGCAGTCGGGCGACACATCGCCGGATCGGCGGCAGACCGTCACTCTCGTCCAGCGCTCGCATCGCCGTGGTGACCCGTTCGCGATCGAGCACACCGATCGCCATTCCAGTCTCGATGGCCTTCTCCACCGCGTGGATGCTGGTGCTGGTGAAGACGGTTCGCCACGGTCGCTGGATCGAATCGAGCCCCTCGATCGCCAGATGACGATAGGGACACTGCTCGGGATGGACCGCCAGCGGTACCACCGCCTCCCGGTGAATGGCGCCCTGAATCGGCCCCGCCCATACCGGCGTGGGATGCCATAGCGTTTCGCCGCCCTCCAGCCCCGTGGCATGGTCGAGCACGATGGCCAGGTCGAGTTGGCGCTTCCTGAGTGCCCGCGCCAGTCGACCGCTGGTATCGGTGTTGACGTCCAGCAGAATGCCCGGATAGCACGCCATGAACTGCGGAAGGGTGTCATCGAGCAGCTCGCGGGCATAGTCCTCGGGGATTCCCAGTCGAACGCGGCCACTCAGGCGCTCGCCGCTGAACCGGCTGACCAGAGTGTCGTGAACGCGTAGCAGTTCGCGGGCTTCGCGCAACAGCACTTCACCACTCGGGGTCAGCGATACGCCTCTCGACCCACGCTCGAGCAGCCGCACGTCCAGCTCGGTCTCCAACCGTTTCATCTGCATGCTGATGGCGCTCAACGTGCGGTGGCGGATCTCCGCCGTCGCCGCCAGCGAACCCGTTTGGGCAACCACCTGGAATGTGCGCAGCAGTTCGAGATCGAGCGTGGAGCTGGCTTCAATCATATTGAATCCCGATCGATTTTTATTCGATTCATTGAACCCGCAAGAGCGCGCAGACTCAAGCCACTTCGACGACACCGGCAAGGGGCTTGGCATGTGCAATCTATCGCTGAACGTGATGTTGATGACGGGGTTCGTGATCTGCTGGAGCTCGGGGTTCATCGGTAGTCGTCTGGCGGACGAGGCACCGATATCGGCGATGGACATGTTCGCCTGGCGCTTCATCGCCGCGACGCTGATCGCGTCACTGTGGTGGGCGCTGAGCCGCCAGCGCGGTGTCACGCCGACTGGCTGGTTGCGCGAGATGGGGGTCGGCGCGCTCACCATGGGTGGCTATCTGCTTGGCGTTGTGCTGGCCATCGGAGAAGGCGTCAGCGCCGGTGCCACTGCCTTGATCACCGCCCAACAGCCGCTGCTGGCAGCCGCGATCACCACGCTCTGGCTGCGCGAACAGCTCCCCTGGGTCGCCTGGCTAGGCCTCGGTATCGCGGCGACCGGCGTCGCCTTGTGCATCGCAGGAGATTGGCAAGGGGCCGGCAGCGCGAGCGGCTGGGCCTATGCACTTCCACTGCTGGCGGTGATCAGCGTGACACTCGGTAGCATACTCGCCGCCCGGCGTCCGTCGGGCCTCGACATGCCGGCCACCCTGACGGCTCAGCTTGCCGCGGCGAGCCTGATCTTTCTGATCGCGGCACTCGGCGACGGACAGCTCGAGCGCCCTGGCAGCGAATTGATGACCTGGCAGACGCTGGGCTGGCTGATCGTGCTATCGAGCTTCGGCGGGTACGGCTTCTTTACCGCCTGCCTGCGTCGAGTCGGCGTCAACGCCGTGTCGAGCGCGATCTACATCACGCCACCGGTCACGCTGGCCTGGAGCGCATGGATGTTCGGCGAGAGCGTGGACACGCTCCAGCTCGGTGGCATGGCCCTGGCGCTGCTGGGCGTGGCGATCGCGCTGATCGCCCAGCACCGTTTCGGCACATTGGAGGCCTAGCCCATCGAGGCGTCACCACGAGGGACGCCGGCGCGATCAATCGCGGCGATAGATGAGATCCCAGACGCCATGCCCCAGGCGCTCGCCGCGCTGTTCGAACTTGGTCAGCGGGCGGAAGTCCGGGCGCTCAACGAACGGTGCCGTTGCGACCGGCGCGGTATTGATGAAGCCCGGCGCCTCGGCCATCACCTCCGCCATGAATTCGGCGTAGCCCTGCCAGTCGGTCGCCATGTGCAGCTTGCCGCCCGGTTCGAGGCGGGAACGCACCAGCTCGACGAACGGCAACTGCACGATACGCCGCTTATGATGTTTCTTCTTGGGCCACGGGTCGGGGAAGAAGAGCTGCAGCGTGTCGATGCTCGCTTCCGGCAGGCAGTCCGCCAGCACGGCCAGCGCATCCTCGCGATAGACCCGCAGGTTGGTGAGCCCGCGCTTGTCCGCTTCGTCGAGCAGCTTGCCCACGCCGGGTGCGTGGACTTCGATACCGATGAAATCGGTCTCGGGATGGCGTTCCGCCTGTTCGACCAGCGACTTGCCCATGCCAAAACCGATCTCCACCACGCACGGGGCCTGGCGGCCAAACAACTGCTCGAGGTCCTGGCGGCCATCGGCCAGCGTCAACCCCCACTTGGGCCATGCGTCTTTCAAGCCGCGCTCCTGCGCCGCCGTCATGCGACCGGCACGCAGCACATAGCTTTTGATGCCACGGCGCGCGGGTATCTCGGGCGCACCGGCGGCGGGGGGTTCGGTATAAGGGGGCTTCTTGTCAGTCATCCAGTGGGGTCAGCAGGCAAGTGAGGGGAAATGGCCGCCGGCTGGCGGCGGCCCTGTGTCGATCGACGCACAAGTCGACCGATGGGTCAGCTGAGGACAGCTCAGCCGTTGATCCGCCCGGCAAACGGCGAGGATGGGCTGGCGCTCGGGCGGCGCGGCATGCGCTCGGCGAGAAACGCTTCGCGCCCGGCCTCGATCGCCTTGCGCATCGCGTTCGCCATCATCACCGGATGCCTGGCGTGGGCGATGGCGGAGTTCATCAGTACGCCATCGCAGCCCATCTCCATCGCCAGCGCCGCATCGGACGCCGTGCCGATGCCCGCATCGACCAGTACCGGCACCTCAGCGTGCTCGAGGATGATCGCCAGTGTCGCCGGATTGAGCAGGCCATTGCCGGAACCGATCAGCGAACCCAGCGGCATCACCGCACAGCAGCCACGCCGCTCCAGCTCCTTGGCTACGATCGGGTCGTCGCTGGTGTAGACCATGACGTCGAAGCCGTCGTTGACGAGAGTCTCAGCGGCGGCGAGCGTCTCGACCACATTGGGATAGAGCGTCTTCTCGTCGCCCAGCACTTCCAACTTGACCAGGTTATGGCCGTCGAGCAGCTCACGGGCAAGTCGGCAGGTGCGCACGGCATCCTTGGCGGTATAGCAGCCGGCGGTATTGGGCAGCAGCGTATAGCGTGACGGCGGAATGGCGTCGAGCAGATTGGGCTCGTCCGGATTCTGGCCCAGGTTGGTCCGCCGAACCGCGAACGTCACCACGTCGGCAGCGCTGGCCTCGATCGCCGCGGCGGTCTCGTCAAAGTCGCGATATTTGCCAGTGCCGACCAACAGACGAGACGCAAAGCGACGTCCGGCCACGGTCAGCGGAGTGTCCTGGATCAACTGGGACATGGGTGACTCTCCTGGTCATGGAACCGATGACAATTAGCCACCGCCGATGGCATGCACGATCTCCACGCTGTCGCCGTCATTCAGGCGCGTCTGCGCGTGCAGACTGCGTGGCACGATCTCCTCGTTGACCTCGATGGCGATGCGCCGCCCTGCCAGGCCGAGCGACTCGACCAGTTGAGCCAGCGTCTGCTCGCCGTCGAGCTGACTGGGCTCACCGTTGAGCTGAATCTGCATGGCGGCCTCCCTAAAGCAGATTTCGAGGAGCCGCATTGTAGCGCCTCAGAGAGAATCAGGCATCCCGGCCAGGCGCCGCAAAGAACTCATACGGTGCTTTCGCGTGCAGGCCAGACATCGGCATCGACCTGCTCGGGACGCTTTAGCACGCCCTTGGGATCGAAGATCGGCTCGCGTACGCCATCCTTGCGCTGGCGCTCGTAATCCTTGAGCACGCGCAGGGCGACAGGGCACAGCAGCAGAATGGCGACGAGGTTGGTCGTGGCCATCAAGCCCATAGCGAGATCAGCGAAGTCCCATACGAACTGCAGCTGCGCCACGGAACCGATCATCACCATCGCCAGGACGGCAATACGTAGCACCGACACGGCAGCCTTGCTGCGGCTCCGGAACAGATATTCGATATTGATCTGCGAGTAGGAGAAGTTGGCAATGATCGAGGTGAAGGCAAACAGAAAGATGGCGATCGCGATGAAGATCTCGCCGAAGCTGCCGAGGTGATCGACCATCGCATCCTGGGTCAGCTGAATACCGACGATATCCTGCCCCGGAGAGCTGGTCATCAGACGTTCATAGACGCCGGAGAGCAGAATCACCACCGCGGTGCAGCTGCAGATCACCAGGGTATCGATGAATACACCGAAGGATTGCACTAGCCCCTGCGCCGCCGGGTGCTTGACGTCGGCCTGTGCGGCGGCATTCGGTGCCGAGCCCATGCCCGCCTCGTTGGAAAACAGGCCGCGCTTGATGCCATTTTCCATCGCGATCTTGATGGTGTAACCCACCGCACCGCCGACGGCAGGACCGTAGCCGAAGGCGCTCTTCACGATCAGCTCCAGCATGGCGGGCACTTCGCTGATATTCACCATCAGTACGTACAGCGCCACCAGGAAGTAACCGATGGCCATGATCGGCACGATCTTCTCGGCGGTGCGCGCCACGGACTTGAGCCCACCGTAGATGACCAGCCCTGTAATGATCACCAGCACGACGCCGGTCACCCAGTTGGGAATCGAGAACGCTTGGGAAAGGCCCTGCGCGATGGTATTGGACTGCGCGCCATTAAAGGCCAGACCGTAGGCGATCAGCAGGAAGGTCGCGAACAGCACGCTCATCCAGCGCTGCCCCAGCGCCCGTTCGATGTAGTACGCCGGACCGCCGCGGAAGACGCCATCCTCGTTGCGCTTCTTGTAAGTCTGGGCCAGGGTCGACTCAATGAACGAGGTGGCAAAGCCGACCAGCGCCGTCATCCACATCCAGAAGATCGCCCCGGGGCCACCGACCCATAGCGCGATGGCCACGCCTGCGAGGTTTCCGGTACCGACCCTGGCCGCCAGAGAGGTCGCAAAGGCCTGAAAGCCGCTGACGCCACTTCCGGCTCCCCGGCTGTTGAAGGTGACTCGCGCCATGTGACCGAACAGCCGGAACTGCATGAAGCGCGTGAGCACGGTAAACAGGAGTCCGGCACCCAGCAGCAGATACAGGAGAATGTAAGTCCAGACAAAATCGCTGACCGGAGTCATGACGGCATAGACCGCGTCGTGAAGCGTGTTGATGAATTCCATTTCGGAAGTCCTTATGGGTAACGATGACGTCGCAAGCGCTGGCAGGCGGCTGCCGAGGCGGTTTTTTACGCGCTAGACTGGCGGGCGTCAATTCCGCGGCTGACGCCCCTAGGGCTTGTTGACACTATGCGCCGCGAGCCGCGTGAATAGTGTCAACAGGCCCTAAAGCATAGCCGCCATCAAGGAGTCGCAACATGCACCAAAAGTGGGCCTGGAGTTTCGCTGCCCTGAGCGGGTTCGTTCTTGTGGCGGCCGGTGCCTTCGGCGCCCATGCGCTGGCCAACACACTCTCTCCGCGCGATCTCGAAGTCTTTCATACCGCCGTGCGCTACCAGGCCTGGCACACCCTGGCCGTCATGACCGTGCTCGCCTGGCATGGGCAACGCGCCCTGCGGGGGCAGATGCTCGCCGTCGGGCTTTGGTTTGCGGGGATGGTGCTGTTCAGCGGCTCGCTCTACTGCCTGGTGCTCGGTGGCATACGGCCGCTGGGGATCGTCACGCCCTTCGGCGGTCTGCTGTTGATGGCGGGCTGGCTGGTGTTGGCGTGGAGCGCCTGGCGTCAGCGGCCGGCATAGATCGAAAAAGAGATACGAGAAAAGAGAATCGATGCTGGAGCGCGCCTGGGCAGGGCTCTACGAATGGCCTTGGCAATAGCGCCAGCGATCAATTGTCCCGATTCGGCAGCACATACGTTGTCTTTATCAGAGCGACGGGCTCGTCGTCGCCAGAGGATAACAAGAATCAATATGGTGGCATCGACCAAGACTACGTTGTGAGCGTCGATGTTGGACCTGTCATCGGAGGGAGAGCGAATTGCCGACCGACCCAGTCGATGACGCGCCAGCAGGCCTCCGAATGCGCGGATTGGTCATTGAAGACCACCTCATAGATAGCGCCGGTAGGATAGTGAGCTCCCAGCGGCGCGGACAGGCGCCCCGATGTCAGCAGGGCGTTGGCCAGCGGCGTACGCCCTATGGCCACGGCATAACCCTGCGCCGCCGCCTCCAGCGTCAGGGTGGAATCGGCCAATCGCTCGGTCCGCGCGGAAAGTGCGACCGGCTCATCCAGAGTGCGCTGCCAGAGAGACCATTCTTCATAATGAGCGTCGTTGATGAGGCGCCGCATTTCCCTCAGTGCCGACGGCTGCGTTCGCAGCCTCTCGGCCAGCGACGGGGCGCAGACCGGAAAGGCATACTCCGGCAACGTCAGCATGGCCTGCTCGCAGGAGCGGCCATCGGCGCGATAGCGGATCGCCAGATCGATACCGTCGCGGCGTAAATCCAGCGTCCGATTGGTCGTGACCAAGCGCAGTTCGACCTCCGGCAACGCCTGCTCGAAAGCCGTGATGGCTGGCACCAGCCACAGCGTCGCGAGCACCGGTGGCAACGTCAGCACGACATGGTGGGTTAGCGGCTCGGCAACGAATTCCGTCGTTGCCTGGTCAATGTGTTGAAACGGCTCGCGCAGCCGGCTCACATAGCGCAGTGCCAGCGGAGTCAGCTCGATGCCGCGTCCTTTACGTTCCAGCAGTGTCCGCCCCAAACGTCGCTCCAGGTCCTTGAGCAGGTGACTGACAGCCGATTCCGAGCGGCCGATGTGTCGTGCGGCTGCGCGGATGCTGCCACGATCGGCCACGGCGACCAAGACATGCAGGGCATGATAGGGAAGTGTGCTTCGCGTCATTTCAACACCTGAAAAAACTGCAGGTTTTGACGTCGTATTACGCGATCGTCGCTGCGAGCCCCGGCGACTACTATGTCAGCAAATTCCAACAGCGGCGAGCCTCGTGAAAACCTGCGACAATCACATCTCTGGCAAAGCCCGTATCTTGCTGGTCTTTACTCCCTTCATGCTGGCCTACCTGATCTCGGAGCTCTATCGCAACGTCAATGGCGTGATCGCGCCGGCACTGCGCCAGAACCTTAATATCGGTCCCGAGCAGTTGGGACTTCTCTCCAGCGTCTTTCTGTTGGCACTGGCGCTGGTGCAGATCCCGGCAGGCCTGCTGCTGGATCGTTGTGGCTCGCGCCGAACCGTCGCTTCCTTCATGGTCGTGGCAGCACTAGGCGCCTGGCTGTTCACCCTTCCGGACTACCGGGCCGCCCTAGCCGGGCGGCTGCTGATGGGGGTGGGGCTGGGCGCCTGCTGGGCGGGCGCGTACCGGGCCAATGTGTTGTGGTGGCCCGCCGAGCGGCTGGCGCTGGCGAATGGTGCGCTGCTGGGTCTGTCAGGATTGGGTGCGCTACTGGCCACCCTGCCCACCGAGATGCTGCTTCAGATGCTCGATTGGCAAACGCTCTTCCAAGCGCTGGCGGCTGTTACGCTGCTACTGGCTTTATTGATCTGGACAGTGGTGCCTACCCATCCCAGCGAGCGCGAGGCCGGTGGGGCTTCCTTGGACGGGCTAATGGCGGTGATGCGCCACCCCCTGTTCATGCGACTCTGGCCGATGACATTGCTGTGCGAAGGTAGTTGGCTGGCCTGGCAAGGGCTCTGGGCGGGCGGCTGGATGCGCGAGGTCGTCGGGTTGAGCGAGAGAGTCACTGCCCTCTACCTGCTGGGATTGGCGACAGCCATCGTCGTAGGCCAACTGTTACTCAGTGCGATCACCGACCGCTTGCTTCAGCGTGGCGTGCCGTTGATTCGACCGATGAGAATCATGTCGATCGGTTTCGTGGCGGTGCAGGGCATGATCGTCTGGCTACCGCTGCCTGGAATCAATCTGCTGTGGATCGCATTCGGGCTGCTCACCGTCGGCCCTATTCTCACCTACGCCTGGCTCGCTGCCGAATTACCGTCACATCTCTCCGGACGACTGATCAGCCTGCTCAATATGGCCGCAACCTTGGGCGGATTTATGCTCCAGTACGCCGTGGGTTGGATGATAGAACTCTGGCCGCCAACGAACGGGCACTATCCGGACGCCGCTTGGCGCTGGACCTT
This sequence comes from Salinicola corii, assembly GCF_008298015.1. GTDB lineage: Bacteria > Pseudomonadota > Gammaproteobacteria > Pseudomonadales > Halomonadaceae > Salinicola > Salinicola corii. The sequence continues at coordinate 98,182 of NZ_VTPX01000008.1, forward strand.
TTCGCTGGTGATCGCCCTCCAAATACTCGCCGTGGGACGCCTATGGCGTCTACCACATTGAGTTCTCCAAAGATTGGGCATGAGAATAAACAGGCGTGTTCACCGTAACCGAGAGGCCCTCGATCAATCGTCGCGATCCGGCAGCACGTAGGTCGCGGTGACCAGCGCCACGGGCTCGTTGTCGCCGGTGGAAAAGAGCTGCACCTCGCCTACCGCCAACCGCTGGCCGAGCTTGAGAATGCGCGCGTTGGCGATCAGGTCCCGGTCGCCGCGGGCGCGGCGCAGGAAGTGGCAGTTGAGGCTGCTGGTCACCGCCATCGCTTCCGGCCCGATCTGGGCCAGGACCGCCACGTAGAGACAGACATCGGCAAGGTTCACCATCGACGGGCCGGAGACACAGGCGCCTGGGCGCAGGTGCTCGTCCTCGATCGCCAGGCTCATGGTCGCCCGCATATGATCGACGGCTTCGATGGTGCCCTGACGCTGGGGAAAGACATCATCGAGGAAATCCTCGATTTCGGCGGCGGTCATCACGGTCATCGGGCTCTCCCTGGATGGCTGTTCGACGGGTGGCGCAGCATCGACGGGAACAACGGCGCCGCCGTCAAGATAGCGCAAGCCACCGTGAAGTCACAGAGGAAAGAGGCTGAGCGCCACTTGCCCAGCAAAGCAAGCGGCGCTCTTGGTTCTTATCTCTTCAGCCCTTCGCCTTGTCCACGGCGCGCCAGTGATGCAGCAACGGTTCGGTGTAGCCGGAAGGCTGCTCGCGGCCCTTGAAGATCAGGTCCGACGCCGCCTGGAAGGCCGTGGAGTCCGCCAGATGCGATGTCATCGGCGTATAGCCGGGATCGTCGGCATTCTGCCCGTCCACCACCTTGGCCATGCGCTCCAATGTCTCGCGCACCTGCGCCTCGTCGACGATGCCGTGGTGCAGCCAGTTGGCGATGTGCTGGCTGGAGATGCGCAGCGTCGCGCGGTCCTCCATCAGGCCGACATCGTGGATGTCCGGCACCTTGGAGCACCCCACCCCGTGTTCGACCCAGCGCACCACGTAGCCGAGAATGCCCTGGCAGTTGTTGTCGAGTTCCTGCTGGATCTCGTCGGCTCCCCAGGCCGCCTCGGGGTCGACCGGCACGGTCAGCAGATCGTCGAGAAGATCCACCTCTCCCTGATCCTCCAGTTCGCGCTGAATCGCTCCCACGTCGATCTGGTGATAGTGAAGCGCATGCAGCACCGCCGCGGTCGGCGACGGCACCCAGGCGGTATTGGCACCCGCCTTGGGATGGCCCACTTTCTGCTCCAGCATCGCCGCCATCAGGTCCGGCATCGCCCACATGCCCTTGCCGATCTGGGCCCGGCCCCGCAGTCCGCAGGCCAGCCCGATCTGGACGTTGCTGCGCTCATAGGCGCCGATCCACTTGCTGCCCTTCATGTCGCCCTTGCGCAGCATCGGCCCCGCGTTCATGGCGGTATGCATCTCGTCGCCAGTACGGTCGAGAAAGCCGGTATTGATGAAGGCGACGCGCGAGGCTGCCGCATCGATGCAGGCCTTGAGATTGACCGAGGTCCGACGCTCCTCGTCCATGATGCCCATCTTCAGCGTAGTCGCCGGCAGCCCGAGCAGCTGTTCGACGCGACCGAACAGCTCGTCGGCAAACGCCACCTCCTTCGGCCCGTGCATCTTGGGCTTGACGATATAAAACGATCCGGCACGCGAGTTGCCTCGTTCCCGTTTCAGGTCGTGCAAACCAATCAGCGAGGTCATTACCGCATCCAGTATGCCCTCGGGGATCTCGTTACCCTCGTCGTCGAGAATGGCCGGCGTGGTCATCAGATGGCCCACATTGCGCACGAACATCAGCGAGCGGCCAGGCAGGGTCAGGGAGCCACCATCCGGCAAGGTGTAGTCGCGATCCGGGTTGAGTCGCCGCGTGATGGTCTTGCCGCCCTTGTCGAACCGCTCCTCGAGATCACCCTTCATCAGGCCGAGCCAGTTGCGATAGACCAGTATCTTGTCTTCGGCGTCGACGGCCGCCACCGAATCCTCGCAATCCATGATCGTGGTTACCGCCGCCTCGACCAGCAGATCCTTGACGTGTGCCGGGTCGGTCTTGCCGATCGAGTGCTCCGCGTCGATCTGGATCTCGAGGTGCAGACCATGGTTGGAGAGCAGAATCGCCTCGGGCGATGACGCTTCGCCCCGGAAGCCGACGAACTGACCCGGATTCTTCAGGCCGGTATCGCGCCCGCCCTCGAGGGTCACCGACAGCCGGCCATCGCGAATGGCATAGCCGACCGCCTCCCGATGCGAACCGGTAGCCAACGGCACGGCCATGTCGAGCACGTTGCGGGCGTAGGCGATCACCTTGGCGCCGCGCTTGGGGTTGTAGGCGTTGCCCTTCTCGGCGCCATCCGCCTCGCTGATCACGTCGGTGCCGTAGAGCGCATCGTAGAGGCTCCCCCAGCGAGCGTTGGCGGCATTGAGCGCGTAGCGGGCGTTGTTGACCGGTACCACCAGCTGCGGCCCGGCCTGCCGCGCGATCTCGTCATCCACGTTGGTGGTGGTGGCCTGGACCTTCGCGGGGGCATCGACCAGATAGCCGATCTTCTCGAGGAAGGCGCGATAGGCCGCCATATCCTCGATCTCGCCGGGATTGTCGCGATGCCACTGATCGAGTTCGGCCTGCAGGCGATCGCGTTCGGCCAGCAACGCCCGATTGCGGGGCGCCAGGTCGTGAATCAGCGCGTCGAAGCCGGCCCAGAAGGCGTCGACCTCGATATCGGTGCCCGGCAGGACCTCGTCGACAATGAAGCGATCGAGCGCTGTCGCTACCCGCAATCGGTGATGAGTGGTACGTTTCGTCGTGTCGGATATCATGTTCGCCTCCAGATCGGTAGTCACTCAGGTTACGGCCGCCGTCTCATTCTCGCCGCCACCGTACCCACCAGACCGTTTGTGGAAAATATTTCCATAAATTATACGACATCATAATCGGCCTCCCGGATGTTGTCTCCCTCGACCTTCGTCACCCTCCGCATCTCGAGCTATCGATCGCCTGCCTCCTGCACCGCGTCATGGTCTCGGTAGCGCACGACGAGTAGCATAGGTGGATCAGGAGACACGTACATGCTCGACTTTTCGCCATTGAAGGCTGTTGGCCCGCTTCATCACATCAAAACGCTTTCCGATTCGCCACTGGCCGACTATCTCGACCACTACCGGCTGTCGGCGCTTCTGAACAACAACGAGAACCTGGAGCTCCATGCCGGTTTTCTTTGGGCCGAAGGAGAGCAAGGCAGAACGTTCGAACTCTGGGCTCAGGTCTGGGCTCCCCCCTCGCCTCGGGGGACAATCTTCGTAGTCCACGGCTACTTCGATCATCTCGGTCTCTACGGCCACCTGCTCGAACGCCTGCTGGTACTTGGCTGGCAGGTGGTGATGTGGGATCTGCCCGGTCATGGACTCTCCAGCGGTGCCCGCGCGACCATCGATGACTTCACCGATTACGTGAAATGCTTCAATGACGTCGAACGCCAGATAGCGGAGCGACATCTGGCGCCGGGGCCGTGGCTGGCAATCGGCCAGAGCACTGGCGCATCGATCGTGGCCACCGACGCCCTGGCTCGCGGCGACCAGGCGCCGTGGCAAGGGCTGGTGATGCTGGCACCTCTGGTCCGCCCTTGGGGCTGGAATCAGTCCCGCTGGCTACACCGCATCGCCAGCCCTTTCGTGGATACCATCCCCCGAAAGTATCGCGCCAACACTACCAATCTCGATTTCGCCGACTTTCTGCGTCTGCACGACCCCCTGCAGGACGACCATCTGGCTTTGACCTGGGTCACTGCCATGCGCCGTTGGATGCCGACTCTGCTCAAGCGGCCACCCAGCGAGCTGCCGGTGCTGATTCTACAGGGTGAGCAGGATCTGACCGTCGATTGGAGCTGGAATCTCAAGGCGCTCCGAAGGAAGTTCCCCCGCGCCCAGATCGTGCGTCATCCAGATGCCCGTCACCATCTGGTCAACGAGGCGGAACCGATTCGTCGGGTGCTGTTCGAGGCGCTCGACGATTTCCTGACGCGCTTCGCCGCGACGCATCCTCCCGGCCCGTTGTCCGCCCCATGAAGTTGCTGCTCATCGGGCTCGTATTGCTCACACTGGGCGGATGCGCCGGCATCAGCCAGTCGCCGCCGGATGCCCGCGAAGCATTGAAGGGCTTGGCCGCCAATGCCGCTCGGGGATTGCTGGCATCCCCGCCCTGGCCCGCGGAGAACACACCGGCAGTCACGATTCTGCTACGCCCCGCGGAAGTCGCCGAAACGCTCCCGATCACGCCGAATGCGCTGAACGAGGCGTTGGGCCGAGCGCTGCTGAGCAACGAGGATGCCCCCCATGTCCTGGACTGGGCGCCTGCCTCGATGTCGGCGCATGCCGACGGACAATGGCTGCTCCAGGCCAAGCTGACGGCCGACTCGCCTCCGCTGCGATTGAGCGACCGGACCTTGCAGCCCTATCTGCTGCAGTTCGATCTCTCCCAGCCTGGCGGTGAGCACTGGCAGTGGCACGCCAGTGGCGCGCTCGACCCCGATGCCTTGCCTAAGACCACCGAGTCCCCCTGATTTCCACGTCCGAGAGAGAGATTCATGTCACGCTTTGCTCGCCACCTCGGCAATCAAGATGGCCCCCACAATCCGTTCCCCGGGTTGCAGGCGCTGGAGCGCAGGCTCGGGCATGCCCTGCCTCACCGTATCGGCTCCAACGAAGGACTCGACATGCCGCACCGGGCACTGACGGCCCGATTCGGAAAGGATGTCGCCGACCTCGCCCGCACCTACGGCGACGCCGAGGCGTGGCAGGTTCGTCAGCGATTGGCCGAGAGCCTGGGCTTATCGATGGAAGCGCTACTGGTGGATGCAGGCGCGGACAGCCTGATGGCGCTGGCGCTACGCGCCCTGTGCGAGCCGGGCGACACCGTGGTTACCAGCGCCGGCACCTATCCCACCTGGAGCTACTTCGTGCACGGACACGGTTGCCGCCAGGTGGAAGTCGCGTACGCCAGTTGCGCCGACCTGCTGGCGCCGGATCTCGGTGCCCTGGCGGCCAAAGCCAATCGCGAGAACGCCCGCGTCGTCTATCTCGCCAACCCCGACAATCCCAGCGGCCACCTCCACAGCGACGCCGACGTGCTGGCGCTGCGCGACAGCCTCCCCGACGGCTGCACGCTGGTCCTTGACGAGGCCTACCATGATTTCCGCGACGATGCGTGGTCGTCAGCGGACAATGTGGTCTGGTCAGGGGTGATTCGTCTACGCACCTTTTCGAAGGCCCATGGTCTCGCAGGCCTGCGTGTGGGCTACGCCATCGCCACGCCGGAAGTCCACACCATGCTGATGAAGGTGAGGATTCACTACGCCGTCTCGTCACTGGCGTTGGCGGCCGCGGAGACGGTGCTCACACACCCCGACGAGACCCGGGAGCACGTGACCGCGGTGGTAAACCGACGCGAGGCCCTGAGCGAATGGCTGCGAGAACGCGGCGCCGACGTGCTGCCCAGCACGACCAATTTCGTGGCGCTGCGACTGGACGACGCCGAACGCGCCACGTCGATCCATCGGCAACTGCTGGCGGAAGGCACCCTGATCCATCGCCCGGCGCACCCAGCGCTGGGCCATGTGCTGCGCATCAGCGCGCTCGACGATGCGCTGGTGCCGGGCAGACTCGAGACGTTGGCGTCGGCACTGCGGGACGGGGGGTGAGTCGCCCCCGATTCAGGCCTGCATGGGATCATTGGTCTTCAGCATGCGATCCAGTTGACGGTAGCCGATCGCCTCCATCAACTGCGCCTTGTCGACTCGCGCTTCACTACCGAGGTCGGCCAGCGTCAACGCCACCCGTAGCACACGGTGATAGGCCCGTGCGGAGAGGTTGAGGCGATCCAGCACGCTGGCGAACCATTGACGCTCATCCGAGGACAAGGCGCAGGCGGCCTCCAGCTCGGGGCCTGGCAAATGGGCGTTGAGATATCCCCGCGCCTGCTGGCGGCGGCGGGCGGAGAGAACCCGTTCCCTCACGCTGGCCGATGCTTCCCCCGGCGTCCGGTCGGTGAGCTGCGTGGCCGGCAGCGCCGGCACTTCGACCTGCAGGTCGATACGGTCCAGCAGCGGCCCGGACAATCGCGACTGGTAGCGCTGGATCTGCGCGGGGCTGCAGTGGCAGCGCTGACGCGGATCGCCGAGATGGCCGCAGGGGCAGGGATTCATGGCGGCGACCAGTTGGAAGCGGGCCGGGAAGCGGCGCTGGTGATTGGCCCGGGAGATCAGGATCTGCGCCGATTCCATCGGCTCGCGCAGCACTTCCAGCACGTGGCGGTCGAACTCCGGCAGCTCGTCCAGAAACAGCACGCCCTGGTGCGCGAGCGAGATCTCGCCGGGCCGCGGCCGCGAGCCGCCGCCCACCAACGCCACGCTGCTCGACGTGTGGTGAGGATTGCGAAACGGCCGCTGTCCCCAGCGTTCCATGATCGGCAGTCCGCAGACCGACCTCACCGCCGCCACCTCGAGCGATTCATCTTGTGTCAGTGGCGGCAGAATGCCCGCCAGCCGACTGGCCAGCATGGTCTTGCCGGTGCCTGGCGGCCCCGCCAGCAGCAGATTGTGGCCACCCGCCGCCGCGACCTCCAGCGCCCGGCGCGCCTGGTGCTGCCCTTTGACATCCGCCATGTCCGGTTGGGGGAGCTCCGCGTTGACGGGCGCGCCAAATTGGTGCGCAACGAGTTTCTCGCGACCGAGCAGATGGCTCACCACCTCGAGAAGATGCCCCGCCGCGAACACTTCGACGCCATCGGCCAGCGCGGCTTCGTCGGCATTGGCGAGCGGGACGATGAGACCGCGGCCCGCCCGCCGTGCGGCCAGTGCGGTCGGCAGTACGCCGGTGACCGGCCGCAACGCGCCATCCAGCGCCAGTTCGCCGACGACTTCGAGCTGCCCGGCCGCCTCGACGGGAACCTGGCCGGATGCCATCAGGATGCCCAGGGCGATGGGGAGATCGAAGCGGCCGCCGTCCTTGGGCAGGTCGGCAGGCGCCAGGTTGAGCGTGATGCGACGCGAGGGAAACTCGAAACCGGCGTTGATGAGCGCGCTGCGAACCCGTTCGCGACTCTCCTTGACCGCCGTTTCCGGAAGGCCCACCAGCGTCAATCCCGGCAGACCGTTACTGAGGTGAACCTCGATCAGCACTTCGGGGGCCTCGAGTCCGAGGCTGGCGCGGGCGCGCACGATGGCAAGCGTCATGTCGTCTCCCAGGTCGGCACCTGGGCAGTCGCCCCAGGCCGGGGGATGCCGGCGCGACATCCCTTGCAGCCCTACAACTACATAATGTTACGTGATATCGCAACTCGAGCGGTGCCGACAATCGGACCGCCCAGCGACGAACTGAACCGGGAGCCTCCGATCCTGCCGCGATCAGGGCCGGGTTCCGTGGGCGCTGCCATCGGTATCATCGACGGGCGGCGTCTTGGGCTCGACCCGGGGCTGGGCCGCCTGCTCGCTCTGCAGCGTATTCTCCAGCGCCGCGACCTGCTCCTCCAGCGCCTCGACGCGTTCCCGCGTGCGCTGGAGTACTTCCATCATGATGTCGAAATCCTCCCGGGAAACGATCTCCATACGCTCCATGGCGCCCCGCAATACGCCCTGCATGTTGCGCTGAATATCACCGGGTGCCTGAGAGGCACCATGAAGCTTGTCACCCAACTGCTTGGTCAGACGCTCGAACCGATCCTGTGCCGACATGAAACTGTCTCCTTGATTTCCCGATGTCTTCGGTGACCTGTCACTCAAGTCTACGCAAACTCCCGGCTTTACGCCTGCGCACAAAAGGTGCAACCGAAAAACCGGGCTGCATGGTTCTGGTGCAATCGATAGCATCAGTCGTGAAGCATTGATAAAAGCAGCCCCCAAGATCAAAGACAACTCATTGATTTTTCTATCCTCGACGACAAATGGCATGTGTCCTGCCTGTCACCTGAAGGCGCAAGCCGATTACGGGAGAGACAAGGGATGAAACTCATCACCGCCATCATTAAACCCTTCAAGCTCGACGATGTGCGCGAAGCGCTGGCCGATAACGGCGTGCAGGGCATCACCGTCACGGAAGTGAAAGGGTTCGGTCGTCAAAAAGGCCATACAGAGCTTTACCGCGGCGCGGAGTATGTCGTCGACTTCCTGCCAAAAGTGAAAGTCGAGGTCGCTGTCGAGGACGACCGTGTCGATGGCGTTCTGGACTCGATCCGCAATGCCGCCAACAGCGGCAAGATCGGCGACGGCAAGCTGTTCGTCACGCCACTCGAAGATGTGATCCGGATTCGAACCGGGGAACGCGGGGCCGACGCCGTTTGACGGCGCGGAACGAGGAGACAAAAGAATGAATGATCAAGTAGTCCAACTTTCCTACGCACTCGACACCTTCTACTTCCTGGTGACGGGCGCTCTGGTGATGTGGATGGCGGCCGGATTCGCCATGCTCGAGGCGGGGCTGGTCCGCGCCAAGAACACCACCGAAATCCTGACCAAGAACGTTGTCCTCTACGCCATTGCCTGCACCATGTACCTGCTGGTCGGCTATCACATCATGTACTCCAGCGAGAGCGGCGGCTTTTTGCCCAACCTCGGCTTCCTGATCGGCGCGGAGAACAACGTCGACGACGTGATGTCCAGTGGCGGCGATGTCTACTATTCCGCTCGCTCCGACTTCTTCTTCCAGGTCGTCTTCGTCGCCACGGCGATGTCGATCGTCTCCGGCGCCGTCGCCGAGCGCATGAAACTGTGGGCATTCATGCTCTTCGCCGTCGTCATGACCGGCTTTATCTACCCGATTCAGGGCTACTGGAAATGGGGTGGCGGCTTCCTCGACGCGGCCGGTTTCCAGGATTTCGCCGGCTCCGGCGTCGTCCACCTGTGTGGTGCCACGGCCGCATTCGCCGGTGTGTTGCTGCTGGGCGCGCGCAAGGGCAAGTACGGCAAGAACGGCGCTATCTACGCGATCCCGGGCTCCAACCTGCCGCTGGCCACGCTGGGCACCTTCATTCTGTGGCTGGGCTGGTTCGGTTTCAACGGCGGTTCGGAGTTGATGGTTTCCAATGTCGATGAGGCCAATGCCGTCGCTCAGGTCTTCGTCAACACCAACGCGGCCGCTGCCGGCGGTGTCATCGCCGCGATCATCCTGGCCAAGCTGTGGTTCCGCAAGGCAGACCTGACCATGGCGCTCAATGGCGCGCTGGCCGGCCTGGTCGCCATCACCGCAGAACCGCTGGCCCCCACCGCCCTCGCCGCAACGCTGATCGGTGCCGTCGGTGGTCTGCTGGTGGTCATCGCCATCGTGACGCTCGACAAGGTGAAGATCGACGATCCGGTCGGCGCCATCTCGGTCCACGGTGTCGTCGGCATCTGGGGCCTGATCGCCGTACCGCTCTCCAACGGCGATGCCACGTTCGGTGCTCAGTTGCTGGGTATCGTGACCATCTTCGCCTGGACCTTCATCGCCAGCCTGGTGGTGTGGGGAATCATCAAGGCAGTGATGGGTATCCGAGTCTCCGAGGAAGAAGAATATGAAGGTGTCGATATCGCGGAATGCGGTATGGAAGCCTATCCTGAATTCAACGTCGGCAAGAAGTGAGCCGACACACCGAGTGAGCTGGCGTGCTCCCCTGGCCCCCTTCGGGGGGCCTTTTTTAATTCCCGCGACCGGCGGTGTATGCTTAAACTACTTAGTCGTCGAGCATTCGTAACGGCCACCCGAAGAGTTAAGCGCACACTATCCGCCTATCGCACGCGAGGAGAACTTCCATGAAACTGGTTACCGCCATTATCAAACCGTTCAAGCTGGACGACGTGCGTGAGTCTCTGTCCGAGATCGGCGTGCAGGGCGTCACCGTGACCGAGGTCAAGGGCTTCGGTCGTCAGAAGGGTCACACCGAGCTCTACCGTGGCGCAGAGTACGTGGTCGACTTCCTTCCCAAGATCAAGCTGGAGGTTGCTGTCGACGACGGCATGAGCGATCAGGTGATCGATGCCATCACCAAGGTGGCCAATACCGGCAAGATCGGCGACGGCAAGATCTTCGTCTCGCCGCTGGAACAGGTCATCCGGATTCGTACCGGCGAAACCGGCAAGGACGCAGTTTAAGTTCCAAGCTCGTGTGCAGCACCATCGATAAAGCCCTCGTCGACTATGGTCGGCGAGGGCTTTATCGTGCACGTTAAAACGTAGGCGAGCGATGGTCAGGCTAGGCAAAAACCGGCGAATAGACGGAGTTTACAGGGTGTAAATGAGCATTATGAGCCGATTTTTAACACCGCCTGACCGAGCGCAGCCACGTTTTGTTCACTTCTCGACGAAGGCCCGCTCGATGACATAGTCGCCCGGCTCGCCCATGCGCGGCGAGATGGAGAACCCGAGTTCGTCGAGCAGCCCGCTGGTCTCTTCGAGCATCGCAGGGCTGCCGCAGATCATGGCCCGGTCCTGCTTCGGATCCAGCGGCGGCAGGCCGGTATCCTCAACCAGCTTGCCGCTGCGGATGTGATCGGTCAGACGACCCATGGTGTGGAACTCCTCGCGGGTCACCGTCGGATAGTAGACCAGCTTGTCGCGAATCTCGTCGCCCAGGTACTCGTGTGCCGGCAGCTCCTTGGAGATGAAGTCGGCATAGGCCAGTTCGCTGACGGTGCGCACGCCGTGGATCAACACCACCTTCTCGTAGCGCTCGTAGACCTCGGGATCCTGGATCAGGCTCATGAACGGCGCCAGACCGGTGCCGGTGGAGAGCATGTAGAGGTTTCGCCCCGGCAGCAAATCGTCGCAGACCAGCGTGCCCGTGGGCTTGCGGCTGACCATGACCTGGTCGCCGACCTTGAGATGCTGCAGGCGCGACGTCAGCGGGCCATCCTGCACCTTGATGCTGAAGAATTCGAGATGGTCCTCGTAGTTGGGGCTGGCGACGGAGTAGGCCCGGACCAGAGGTTTGCCATTCACTTCCAGACCGATCATCACGAACTGTCCGTTCTTGAAGCGCAGACTACGCTCGCGCGTGGTACGGAAGCTGAACAGGGTGTCGTTCCAGTGATGAACGCTCAGGACTTCTTCCAGCGCAAACTTGCTCATGACCAGCTCCTTGCGATGACGATAATCGATAATAGCTAAAAGGCATAAACGAGATGCCGAGTAGATGTGCGAACTATAAAAACAGAATGGTATTCTGTTAAGTGGATTGTTTGGATAACCTATATCCACAAAATCGATAAAGGGCATTGCCCATGCGCTACACCCTACGGCAACTCGAGGTTTTCGTCGCGATTGCCCAGCATCAGAGCGTATCTCGCGCCGCGCAGACGCTCTCGATGTCGCAGTCGGCGACGAGTACCGCTCTGGCGGAACTGGAGAGACAGTTCGACTGCCAGTTGCTGGATCGGCTCGGCAAGCGGCTCAAGCTGAATGCGCTGGGCTTTCAGTTGCTGCCCAAGGCGGTCGCGCTGCTGGACCGCGGCGAGGAGATCGAGGAGCTGCTGCAGGGCCAGAGCGGCATCAGTTCCCTGGAAGTAGGGGCGACGCTGACGATCGGCAATTACCTGGCGACACTGCTGATCAGCGACTTCATGCAGCGCTATCCGGAAAGCCGGGTCCGGCTGCACGTCCGCAACACCGCCTCCATCGTCGAGCGCATCGCGCTCCACGAGCTGGATCTGGGCCTGATCGAGGGCGACTGCCAGCACGACGACATCATTATACAACCCTGGATCGAAGACGATTTGACCGTGTTCTGCTCGCCGCGCCACTCACTGGCCCAGGCAGGCAGCGCCGATGTCGAGCGGCTGCTGCGCGAAGCGTGGATCATGCGCGAGGTAGGTTCCGGTACGCGCCGGACGCTGGAACATGCCATGCGCCATCGTCGGGGACGCTTCAATATCTTGCTCGAACTGGAGCACACAGAGGGGATCAAGCGTGCCGTGGAATCAGGCCTCGGTATCGGCTGCGTCTCCCGCCTGGCGTTGAGGGATGCCTTTCGCCGCGGCAGCCTGGTGCCGATCGCGACACCGGAGCTGGATCTCACCCGACGCTTCGCCTTCATCTGGCACCGCCAGAAGTACCTGACGACCGGCATGCGCGAGTTCCTGCGCCTGTGCCGCGAGATGACCGCCGGCATCCAGCGTAGCGACGAGATCGATCTGCCGACGATCCCCTGAAAGGGTCATCGTCGGCATCCGTCGAGGGTCAGTCGAGCTTGCCGGCGATCTCCTCCTCGCTGGCTTTCGAGAGGTCCTTGTCGAGCGTCTGGATCACGCAGTCGAGCGTCGGCTTGTCGAGCTTGTCGCGCAACTGGCCCAGGAACTGTGGTGCGGCGATCAACACGAACTTGTCGGCCTTTCCCTGCGTCCTTGCGTTGCGCAGATAGCCAGCGACCTCCTTGGCGAAAAACATCGCCTGTTTCTCCGACGTGGCGTCGTCGTTGCCGGTCTGGCGCTGACTGGCCCCGGAGGTGGCCGAACCCTCGCCTCCCGTACGCAGGTCTCCCGTATGCATCCGGGATTCCGGATGCGTCAGCGTTTCGATTTCACGCAGTACTCGCGCCTCTCGGGCGAAGACACGGGCGCGCGATGCATCGGCGGCGACGACGAATATCTTGTCCATGATCACTCTCCCCTGTTCCGTGGATCGCGATCCCAGCTTGGTAGAGATTCCTTCATCGCTCAACCTTCATGCCTATACAGAGACGACTTCGCCCCGCAGGTGCGGGGCGAAGTCGCATGGACCGAACTTCGGTCGATCATTCCGCAGGTGGGACCCAGGCGATCATGTCCACCTCGACATCGGCACCGCCGGCCAGGCCGGTGACGCCAACACAGGTGCGCGTCGGCAACGGGTCCTCGAAGTAGCTGGCGTAGACGCCGTTCACCTCCTCGAAGTGCCCCATGTTGGTGATAAAGACGCGGCTCTGGACCACATGCTCGAAGCCGCTGCCCACGGCCTCCAACACGATCGCCAGGTTCTGCATCACCCGGTGCGTCTGCTCGGTGAACGTCCCCAGCAGCATCTCGTTGGTCTCCGGCACGGTCGGCATCTGGCCGGTGATGAAGACCAGATCGCCGACCCTGCAGGCGTGGGAGAACGGCGCGATTGGCTGCGGCGCGCCATTGACGAAGAGCTTTTCGATACCCATTTCCAAGTGCCCTCAGTGGCCCAGGATCTGGCTGAGAAACAGCTGCGTACGGTCCGAGCGCGGATTGTTGAAAAACTCGGTCGGCGGCGCCTCCTCGATGATCTGGCCCTGGTCCATGAAGATCACCCGGTCGGCAACGGTCTTGGCAAAGCCCATTTCGTGGGTCACGCAGAGCATGGTCATCCCCTCGTGGGCCAGCTCGATCATGACGTCGAGCACCTCCTTGATCATCTCCGGATCGAGTGCCGACGTCGGTTCGTCGAACAGCATCACCTCGGGACGCATGCAGAGAGCCCGGGCGATCGCCACGCGCTGCTGCTGGCCACCCGAAAGCTGGCCGGGATACTTCAGCGCCTGATCGGCGATCTGGACGCGCTCGAGATACTCCATGGCGCTCTTTTCCGCCTCGGCACGGGGCTTCTTCTGCACCCAGATCTGGGACAGGCAGCAGTTTTCGAGCACCGTCAGGTGCGGAAACAGGTTGAAGTGCTGGAAGACCATGCCGACATTGCGGCGAATCTGCTCGATCCGCTTGACGTCGTTGGTCATCGGCACGCCGTTGACCACGATCGAGCCCTGCTGATGCTCTTCCAGATGATTGATGCAACGGATCATCGTCGACTTGCCCGAGCCCGAGGGGCCACAGATGACGATGCGCTCGCCCCGGGTCACGGTCAGGTTGATGTCGCGCAGTACGTGGAAGTTGCCGTACCACTTGTTGAGATGATCGATTTCGATCATCGGTCCGTCGCTGCCGGGTGCGGTTGTTTCAGTCGCTGTCGCTTCGCTCATGGCAATGATTTCCTGATGACGCTCTTGTTGTATGTGGGCACGAGTGTCGGAAGTCCTGTCGCGCTCACCGTTTATGTCCGGTATTGAGACGACGCTCGATGTACTGGCTATAGCGGGACATGCTGAAACAGAAGATCCAGAAAACCGCTGCCGCGAACACGTAGCCCTCGGTGGAGAAACCGAGCCAGTTGGAGTCGGTCAGGCCGGCGCGAATGATCGCCAGCAGATCGAACAGGCCGATGATCAGCACCAGCGAGGTGTCCTTGAACAGCGCGATGAAGGTGTTGACGATCCCCGGGATGACCAGCTTGAGCGCCTGCGGCAGAATGATCAGCCCCATGCGTTGCCAATAGCTCAACCCCAGGGCCTGACCCGCCTCGTTCTGCCCCTTGCCGATCGCCTGCAGTCCGCTGCGGATCACCTCCGCCATGTAGGCGCTCCAGAAGAACATGATCCCGATCAGCGCCCGCAACAACTTGTCGAAATCCAGTTCGCCCGGCACGAACAGCGGCAGCATGACCGAGGCCATGAACAGGACCGTGATTAGCGGTACCCCCCGCCAGAACTCGATGAAGATCACGCAGACACCCTTGACGAAGGGCATCTTCGAGCGCCGCCCCAGTGCCAGGATGATACCCAGCGGCAGCGAGCCAACGATGCCCACCACGGCGATCGTCAGCGTCAGCATCAGCCCGCCCCAGGCACGAGTTGGCACATATTCGAGTCCGAACGAGCCCCCCACCAGCAGGAAGAAGGCGATGATCGGGAACACGACCAGCGTGAACAGCGCGACCCACTTCTTGCGTGGCATTCGGGGGACCGCCAGCCAGGCCACCAGAATCGCCAGCAGCGCGAAGACGATATCGACTCGCCAGCGCGCCGCTTCGGGGTAGAAGCCATAGACGATGGACTCGAAGCGAGCCGAGATGAATACCCAGCAGGCACCCTCGCCGGTACAGGCCTCGCGGGCGGTGCCGATCCAGTCGGCGTCGATCACCGCCCATTCCAGGAACGGCCAGACCAGTCGCGCCAGCAGCAGGATGACCACGATCGAGACGATGCTGTTGATCGGGCCGTTGAACAGATTGGCCCGGAACCAGCCGAGCACGCCCCGGCTCTGGTCGGGTGCCTCGCGCGCCTCGATCATTTGGGTGCGGAAGGTAGAGTCAGTCGTCATCTCAACGCTCCTTCAGCAGCGTGCGCGCATTGTAGAGGTTCATCAGGAACGACACCGTCAGGCTGATGACCAGATAGACCGCCATGGTCATGGCGATGATCTCGATCGCCTGCCCCGTCTGGTTGAGCGTGGTACCGGCAAAGACGGCCACCAGATCCGGATAACCGATGGCCGTGGCCAGCGAGGAGTTCTTGATCAGATTGAGATACTGGCTGGTCATCTGCGGAACGATGACCCGCATCGCCTGCGGAATGACGATCTTGCGCAGGGTGATAGCCTCCGGCAGGCTCAGCGAGCGCGCGGCTTCGGTCTGGCCGTGGGAGACCGACAGAATGCCCGAGCGCACGATCTCGGCGATGAAGGCAGCCGTGTAGATCGACAGCGCCAGCCACAGCGCCAGCAGCTCCGGCAGGATGTTGATGCCGCCGCGGAAGTTGAAGCCGGTCATTTCCGGTATTACCCACTCCAGCGGCAACCCCGTGGCAAGGAACACGATCAACGGCAGACCGATGATGATGGCTGTGCCGATCCAGTAGACCGGCAGCGCCTGGCCGGTATTCGCCTGACGCCGCTTGGCAAACAGCCCGAACAGGATCGCGGCGGCGATGGCGATCAACAGCGCCCACGGCGTCGCGGAGAAGCCCTCGAGCGGTTGCGGATCCGGCATCACCATGCCGCGCACGTTGAAGAAGAAGGCATCGAACAGCGACAGGCTCTGTCGCGGCGATGGCAGCGCCCGCAGCACGGCGTAGTACCAGAACAGGATCTGGACCAGCAGTGGGATATTGCGGAAAGCCTCGACGTAGATCGTCGCCAGACGCGCCAATAGCCAGTTGGGCGACAGGCGAGCGATACCGACCAGGAA
The DNA here is from genome assembly GCF_008298015.1 of Salinicola corii. Classification (GTDB taxonomy): domain Bacteria; phylum Pseudomonadota; class Gammaproteobacteria; order Pseudomonadales; family Halomonadaceae; genus Salinicola; species Salinicola corii. The sequence goes on from NZ_VTPX01000008.1 coordinate 114,220, forward strand.
GCCGATGATCGTCGCCGCCACGATCCCCAGTGCCGATACCAGCAGCGTGTTGAGCAGGCCAATGACGAACGTTTTGCCGTAGGTGCTATCGCTGGTGTACTCGATCAGTGTCTGCGGAATCGCGAAGCCGGCTCGACCTTCGAGAAAGCCGAAACCCGTATGAATGCCGCGGGCTTCGAGGTTGACCAGCGTGTTGTGGACCAGATAACCGACGAAAAACGCCAGGGCCAGAAACAGCACAGCCTGAACGATCAGAGCGCGGATGGCGGGATTTCGCCACAGGGGGCCCCGCCCCCGTCGCGGCAGGGTAGTGGATGGACGCAGCATGAGTTGTCTCTACTCGAGCGTTGAGAGGCACCGCGCCCCGGTGCTCAGACCAAAGGGGCGCGGTGTCGAGAGGACGGTTTGACGCTCAGCGAACCGGCGGGGCGTACTGGATACCGCCCTCGGTCCAAAGCGCGTTGATGCCGCGCTCGAGCTCCATCGGGGAATCCATGCCGACGGTACGCTCGAAGACTTCGCCGTAGTTACCCACCATCTTGACGATGTTGTAGGCCCAGTCGTTGCTGATGCCCATCTGCTCACCAAAGTTGCCGTCCTTGCCCAGCAGACGTGCCACGTCCGGGTTCGGCGGGTTGTCGCGCATCTCGTCGACGTTTTCGCTGGTCACGCCGAGCTCTTCGGCATCCAGCATGGCGAATAGGCTCCACTTGACGATGTTGAACCACTGATCGTCGCCCTGGCGCACGACCGGACCCAGCGGCTCCTTGGAGATACGCTCGGGCAGGATCACCACGCCTTCCGGGTCAGCGAGCTGCAGACGCAACGCCGCCAGCTGCGAGGAGTCGGAGGTCAGCACGTCGCAGCGGCCACTGTCGAAACCCTGAGCGGACTGATCGGAAGTGTCGAACGCGACCTGCTGGAACTGCATGTCATGGGACTTGAAGTAGTCGGCCAGGTTCAACTCGGTGGTCGTGCCAGACTGGACGCAGACGGACGCTCCATCGAGCTCGGTGGCACTCTTGACGCCCAGGTCCTTGCGGACCAGGAAGCCCTGACCGTCATAGAAATTGACGCCAGTGAAGTTCAGCCCCAGGGAGTTGTCGCGCGTGGCGGTCCAGGTGGTGTTGCGGGACAGCACGTCGACTTCGCCGGACTGCAGGGCGGTGAAGCGCTCCTTGGCGGTGAGCGGAGAGAACACCACCTTTTCCGGATCGCCGAGAACGGCAGCGGCAACGGCGCGGCAGACCTCGACATCGATGCCGGTCCACTTGCCATTTTCATCGGGTGAGGAGAAGCCGGTCAGACCCGTGCTGACGCCACAGGTGAATTCGCCGCTGCTTTTGACATCATCCAAAGTGGCAGCCTGAGCAGGGGTCACGGCAGCCGCGGCAAGCAGGGCGGCTGGCAGTACGATCAGGCTTTTGTTGTTGTGGCGCATATGGAATCAACTCCCTCGCGTTATCATTTGAGTGCATGCCGGAACATGCCAGATGAAATTAGCAAAGTTCGTTCCACTTTCGCGCCAAGGGCCGTAAAACCCTGTTTCAACGCTATCCTAGCACAGCCGCCCACGAGTGCATCGAGTCCGCCCGGCATCGGGAGCCGACGAAACGACAACAAATTGTTTCAAAACAGTGCTTAAATAACACAGCCGCACCATGATGGTGCTCGCTCCCGGGAGCTTCCGAAGCGGATGGCCGTCAAGGCATCGCGAGGCTATCTTCGACTATCGTTGAATTCCGCGATCGCGTCGGCGCCACATCCCGATCATGGACAGTGCCAACAGGGCGACGCTGGCCCCGAGCGAGTTGGCGAGGATATCGCCCCAGTCGCCGCCTTGACGTCCCGGCACCCACAACTGCAGGTATTCGACGACGACGCTGAACGCGACCGCCACCAGCCAGGCCAGGAGCCAGCGGCATCCCGCGACACGCAGCCCGGTCGCCAGGCCGGCGTAGGCGATGAAGTGATTGAACTTGTCCCAGGGCAGGTGCTGCGGCAAATCCGCCGCGGGACTCAAGCTCCCCCAGGCGATCCCGGCGGCCCAGACCAGCGTCAGCAGCGCCGCGGCGGAGCGCCGGAGACGCGGCGGCATGCTCTTGCCCCACCCGCGGCGGCGTCGGATTTCGCTCACGGCTCGTCCGCCAGTTCGGCAGGCAATCCACAGCGATGACAGAGTCCAGCGGGCAGACGATCCACCCAGCGAGGGTGATCCTCGAGGCGCGGAGCACCCAACGGGGAGAGCCGATGCCGGTGATCGCCAATGAAACGGTAGCCCCCATCGCGCAGGGGACGTGGGATCCAGCGCAGCCACTCGAGCTGCCGCCAACCACCCCGCAACCGGGTAGCCAGACGCCAGGCCGCGTCGCTGTTGCGACTGGGCTCACCGTCGACGAAATACCAGATGCTGTCGGATCGATCGAAGTCGATCCGGAAATGCTCGCCGAGCCGACGCGAGACCATCCCCTTCAGTCCAGCGATGCGCAGCCGGCTATCCGGACGCTCGTGGGCCAGCAGCCAGCGTACCGAGCGCCGGCAGAACGGGCAGTCGGCATCGAACAGCAACAGGCCGTCCCCGGCCTCGCCGCCGACGGACTCAACGATGGTAGGCGGGGCTGAGCTCATGCAGGGCGTCCATGAACGCGGTGACGTGATCCGGATCGGTGAACTGGCTGATGCCGTGTCCCAGGTTGAAGACGTGGCCTTCGCCCGGACCGAAGCTCTCGAGGATGCGGGCGACCTCCTCGCGGATCCGCAACGGCGGCGCGAACAGCACGTTGGGGTCGAGATTGCCCTGCAACGCCACACGGTTGCCGACGCGCCGGCGGGCGTCGCTAAGTTCGGTGGTCCAGTCCAGGCCCACCGCGTCACAGCCGCTGTCGGCGATCGACTCAAGCCACTGCCCGCCGTTCTTGGTGAACAGGATCACCGGCACGCGGCGGCCGTCGTGCTCCCGGATCAGGCCATCGACGATGCGCTGCATGTAGGCCAGGGAGAATTCGCGATACGCGGGCGTCGACAGGGCGCCCCCCCAGGTATCGAAGATCTGCACCACCTGGGCACCGGCGCGGATCTGGGCATTGAGATAGTCGGTCACTGCCGTGGCCAGTACGCCCAGCAAAGCATGGAGCGTGTCGGGATCGCCGTAGAGCATCGCCTTGAGATGGCGGAAATCCTTGCTGGAGCCGCCTTCGACCATGTAGGTCGCCAGCGTCCAGGGACTGCCGGAGAAGCCGATCAGCGGTACGCGGCCGTTGAGCTCGCGACGGATCGTGGCGACGGCGTTCATCACGTAGTCGAGATCGCGCTCGGCCGACGGCGCGCTCAGGGCAGCCACGTCGGCAGCGGAGCGCACCGTCTTGCGGAACTTGGGCCCTTCGCCGGTCTCGAAATAGAGCCCGAGCCCCATGGCGTCCGGGATGGTCAGGATATCCGAGAACAGAATCGCCGCGTCCAGCGGATAACGTTCGAGAGGCTGGAGCGTCACTTCGCAGGCCAGCTCGGTGTTGCGACACAGATCCATGAAACTGCCGGCGTGGGCCCGGGTCTGGCGATACTCCGGCAGGTAGCGGCCCGCCTGTCGCATCATCCAGACCGGCGTGCGGTCCACCGGTTGGCGGGCCAGCGCCCGCAGCAGGCGGTCGTTATGCAGCGCAGGCGGCTGGACATCGTCGGAAAGCGCCTGCGACGGGAGATCACGGGACAGAGTCATGACGGCCTTTTGCGTTCGAGATTTGCCGGCATTGTAACGGATCGGCCGCCAGGCCTGTTATAATGCCGCCCTTTTTAATTGCCCGGCGCTCCCGGCCGGCATTCGACGCCGGAGCCCCTCCCAATCGCGAGGTCATCGTGACGATCCGCTTCATCGCCGCATCGCAACTACCCACCCCCTGGGCGACGTTCATGCTGCACGGCTTCCAGGAAGAGGCCACCGGCAAGGAGCACGTCGTGCTCACCCTTGGCGACGTCACCACGCCGACACCGGTCCTTGCGCGGGTGCACTCCGAATGCCTGACCGGCGACGCCCTGTTCTCGATGCGCTGCGACTGCGGCTATCAGCTCCAGGAAGCGCTCAAGCGGATCGCCGACGAGGGGCGTGGCGCCCTGCTCTATCTGCGCCAGGAAGGCCGCGGTATCGGCCTGCTCAACAAGATCCGTGCCTATGCGCTGCAGGACGATGGTGCCGACACCGTCGAAGCCAACGAGCGCCTGGGTTTCGGTGCCGACCAGCGCCGCTACGATATCTGCGTGCCGATGCTGGAACACCTTGGCATCCGGTCGCTGCGGCTGATGACCAACAACCCGCGCAAGGTCGAGGCGCTGAGCCAGGATGGCGTCGAGATCCACGAACGCCTGCCGATCACCACCGGTCGCAATCCGTTCAACGAGCACTACCTGACCACCAAGGTCGGCAAGCTCGATCACATGATGGATCTCGACGATTTCACGCCCGCCAGCGACGTGGATATCGAACGCGACGCCTGAGCGACCGACCCCTCGCTGCCGGACTTCTATCGGCGTCACATCGGCGTCATCATGGCCGCACAGACTGAACCCCGATGTCTCGATTCAGTCACAGAAGACAGCTTTCCGAATTCTGCCGCCGTGGCGGCGGCCGCCTCGATTGCAGTGAGGTTTCGAAAATCATGTCAGACCTGCCGCCAGAACCCTCCAGTCACCCTGAATCCGGCGAGTTCACCCGCCTCGAGGAGTGGCTGCACAGCATCAGCCACGGCATCGGCGCGGCACTGAGTCTCGTCGGCATGATCGTGTTGATCGTGCTCGCCAGCATCGCCGCCCACGTCGACCCCTGGAAGATCGTCAGCGTCTCGCTCTACGGCAGTTGCCTGCTGCTGCTCTACACCGCCTCGACCCTCTATCACGGCTTTCGCGGCCAGCGCCTGAAGCGCGTCTTCCAGGCCTTCGATCACTGCGCCATCTACCTGCTGATCGCCGGCACCTACACGCCATTCCTGCTGGTCAACCTGCGCGGGCCGATGGGCTGGGCGCTGTTCGCCGTCATCTGGAGCCTGGCGCTCGGCGGTATCGCGCTGCGTCTGATCTGGCCCCATCGGTTCGGCATACTGCGCGTGTTCATCTACCTGATCATGGGCTGGCTGATCCTGATCGCCTCCGACAGCCTCACCGCACAGCTATCCCCCACCGGCCTCGCCCTGCTGGTGGCTGGCGGCATCACCTACACCTTGGGCGTGATCTTCTACGCCATCCGAGCGATTCCGTTCCATCACGCAATCTGGCACCTGTTCGTGATCGGCGGCAGCGTCTGTCACTTCCTGGCCGTCTACACCGCGGTGCTGCCGTTCGAGACCTGAGCCCGGTTGCCGGCGTTATCGCTCCAACCGCTGCGCCCCCTCGCCGTCGCCGCCCAGCACGTCGCCCGGGTTGCGCAACGGACACTGCGACAGCGACAGGCAGCCGCAGCCGATGCAGCCGTCGAGCTGGTCACGCAGTTGGGTGAGATGGGCGATGCGCGTATCCAGCGCCACCCGCCAGCGTTGCGACAACCGCCGCCAGTCCGCCGCCGTCGGCGTGCGCGAGTCGGGCAGCGCCGCCAGTGCTTCGCGGATCTCCGTCAGCGGTACCCCGGTGCGCTGGGCGATCTTGATCACGGCCACACGGCGCAATACGTCCCGGGTGTAACGCCGCTGATTACCGGCATTGCGCCAGCTTTGGATCAGCCCCTTGGTTTCGTAGAAGTGCAGCGTCGATACCGCCACGCCGCTGCGCCGGGCGACATCGCCGACGCTCAAAGCCTGTTTGGTGGCGGAGAGCGATCCACTCCGCGGCATCTTCGTCGTCATGCTCCACGCTTGACCTCAAGTTTGCTTTAGGAATTAGAGTGCAGAAATTCCCATATCCCCGCAAGAGATCGACGCCATGCCATCCGACACCTTTGATCCAAGCCCGAGCAGCACTCGACCGCCGACGAGCGCCGACAGCCGCCGAGGTCCTCCCGCGTCCGGCGGCCGTCCCGTCCGCGGCTGGCGCCAATCGATGACTCCGGGATAACCGAACCGGCGTACAATCACGGCTTTACCGCCGCACCCGAGCGACTGATCGCCAGCGCCCGCGTGTCGTCGCCCCGATCATGCAACAAGACCCCAGGATTGCCATGTTTCGCTGGTTCGAAAACCGCCTCGATCCCTTTCCGCCGCAGGAGCCCCAGCGCCCACCCGAGACTCTGGTCGCCTTCTGCCTCCACTACACCCGCGGTGCCTGGCCGTACCTGCTGACGGCGACGGCGCTGATGGCACTGATCGCCGGCATCGAAGTGTGGATGTTCGGCTTTCTCGGCAACATCGTCGACTGGCTCGCCGCCCAGGATCGCGAAACGTTCCTCGCCAACCAGGGCTGGAAACTGGCCGGCATGGCCTTCGTCGTACTGATCCTGCTGCCCGGCCTGGTGTGGCTGCACTCGCTGTTCCAGCAGCAGACGATGATGGGCAACTTCCCCATGCGCATCCGCTGGCAGGCGCATCGCTACCTGCTGCGCCAGTCGATGCATTTCTATCAGGACGAGTTCGCCGGACGCATCGCCACCAAGGTGATGCAGACCTCGCTGGCCGTGCGCGAATGCGTGATCAAGCTGTTCGACGTGCTCAACTACGTCAGCGTCTATTTCCTGGGCACGCTGCTGCTGGTGGGCAATGCCGACTGGCGTCTGGCAATGCCGCTGGTGGTGTGGCTGGCCGGCTACCTGGTGCTGCTGCGAGTGTTCGTGCCGATCATGGGCCGGGTGTCGAAATCACAGGCCGACGCCCGTTCGCGCATGACGGGGCGCATCGTCGACAGCTACAGCAACATCCAGACCGTCAAGCTGTTCTCCCACGCCCAGCGGGAGGCCTCGTTCGCCAAGGAAGGGATGCACGGCTTCCTGGTCACCGTCTATCGCCAGATGCGACTGGTGACAGGGCTCTACGGGATGCTCTACCTGCTCAACGCGCTACTGCTGTTCAGCGTCGGCTGGCTATCCATCGCGCTGTGGCTGGGGGAAGCGATCAGCGTGGGCGCCGTCGCCGTGGCGCTGGGACTGGTGATGCGCCTGTGGGGCATGTCGCAGTGGATCATGTGGGAAGTTTCAGGCCTGTTCGAGAACATCGGCACGGTACAGGACGGCATGGCGACACTGTCGCTGCCGCGCCAGATCGAGGACGCGCCTGATGCCAGGCCGCTCGCCATCGATCGCGGCGAGATCGCGTTCGACCATATCCGCTTCCACTACGGCAAGGGCGGCGGCGTGATCGACGACCTGTCGCTGACCATCCGGCCCGGCGAGAAGATCGGCCTGATCGGTCCGAGCGGCGCCGGCAAGTCGACCCTGGTCAACCTGCTGTTGCGCTTCTACGAGCTGGAAGGCGGAGCGATCCGCATCGACGGCCAGAACATCGCTGACGTGACCCAGGAGAGCCTGCGCGCCAAGATCGGCATGGTTACCCAGGACACCTCGCTGCTGCACCGTTCGGTGCGCGACAACCTGCTCTACGGCCGCCCCGACGCCACCGACGAGATGGCATGGCAGGCGGCGAAGCAGGCCCATGTCTCGGACTTCATCGAGTCGCTGCGCGACGTCCATGGTCGCGAGGGCTTCGAGGCCCATGTCGGCGAGCGCGGGGTCAAGCTCTCCGGCGGCCAGCGACAGCGTCTCGCCATCGCCCGGGTGATGCTCAAGGATGCGCCGATCCTGATCCTCGACGAAGCCACCTCGGCGCTGGACTCCGATGTCGAGGCGGCGATCCAGGAGAACCTCGACCAGTTGATGCAGGGCAAGACGGTGATCGCCATCGCGCATCGCCTCTCCACCATTGCGGCGATGGACCGGCTCGTCGTCATGGAGCGCGGGCGTATCGTCGAACAGGGCAGCCATGCCGAATTGATTCGCCAGAACGGTCTCTACGCGCGGCTGTGGCGGCGTCAGTCGGGCGGCTTCCTGGAAGCGGAGGCCTCACCGCCATCGACCCAGGAGATTCGCTGAGCCGAGCGCCGCGGCGGATACCCGGGTTGCGGCCAGCCCCGGGAAGACGGCAGACCCGCCACCCCCTGTAGCGCCGAGTCGCTGCGGCCGGCGTCCGGGATCACGCTGAAAGTGCCGTCGGTCTCCAGCACCACGGCATGGACGCCCTCGACGTCGGCGATACCGCTCTCGCGGATGGCCGCGCGCACCTCGGCTTCGACGACACGCTCCCGGCTCATGGTCGCCTGCTGAAAACGCCCCTGGAAAAGCAGCAGCGTCGGTTGCGACTTGACCAGGTTCTTGATCGCGCGGAAGCGCACCGAGGTGAACGTGATCGCGAACTGCAGCACGACGATCAGCAGGAAGGCGGTGAGGCTTTGCGCCAGCGACACCTGCGTGGACACCAGTGCCGTCGACAGCGTCGACCCCAGCGCGATGGTCACCACGAAATCGAAGGCATTCCATTTCGACAACGTACGCTTGCCGGAGAGCCGAATGATGGCGATAAGGACCAGATAGCTGATGACGCCGACGACGATGGTGTATAGGACAGGCGGCATGAACGAACCCCGTGAACGCGTGAGCAGCGACCTGTCAGCCTAGGCGGCATGCGCCGATGCCGCCAACCGCGACCTTCCGCTTGCGACGCGGGGCTTCGGTCAAGAGTTCTTCAACTCACCAGTTTCAGACCCACCACCGCCGAGACGATCATCCCCACGAAGGCGAGTCGCAGCGGACGCCGCGATTCGCCCCACAGCAGCATGCCCATCAGCGTGCTGCCGAGGGTGCCGATCCCGGTGAAGATGGCGTAGGCCACGCCCATGTCGATGGAGCGCATCGCGATCGACAGCAGGCCCAGCGAGCTGCCGAAACCGACGACGAGCAGCAGCAGGCCGTGCAGGCGCTGGCCGCGATTGAGGCGGTCGAAGCCGGCGACGCCGACGATTTCGAAAGCGCCCGAGACCAGCAGCGCGATCCAGTGCAGTGTGGTCGGTTCCATCAGTCGCTCACCCGTTGCAATCCGATCACGCCAGCCAGCAACAGCGCGATGAAGGCCAATACCGGCCAGTGAAACGCCACCCCGAACAACAGCCAGTCGGCGACGGCCGTGCCCGCCGCGCCCAGGCCGACGAAGACCGTATAGACGGTGCTGGTGGGCATGTAGCGCACCGCCCGCGAAGCGAGCCACAGGCTGGTGACCGCCAGCATGACGGTAAGCACCCAGTCAGGCACGCTTTCGGCATGCTTCAGGCCGGCTGCCCAGCCGACCTCGGCCAGGCCGGCCAGCGGCAGGATGATCCATTGCGGTCGCATCATGACTTGCACCACTCGGCAAAGAATGACTAACTAACGGTCGTTAGTTTATTTCGCCCTACCAAACTTGGCAAGCTACGCCCTCAATCACACTGGAAGACGACCTCTTGAACACCCGCGACCGCCTCAAGCAGATCGGCCTCTCGCTATTCGCCCGCCACGGCTACGAAGCCACGACGCTGGCGCAGATCGCCTCCGCAGCGGGCATCAAGAAGCCCTCGATCTACAATCACTTCGACAGCAAGGCAGCGCTGTTCCTGGAGCTGTCCCGCGATGCCGACGACGACATGATCGCGCTGATCGACGCCAGCCTGGCCGAGATGGCGGACGCCCCGTTCGAGCAGCGGCTGCGACACCTGCTGCAGCAGTGCGCCACGTTCGCCTATCGCGAGCATCAGGGTGTTTTCTACAAGCGCTTTCTGCTGTTTCCTCCCCACGATCTCGTCGCCGAGGCCGAGGCGATTACCGAACAGGGCGAGTCACGAATCGATCGGCGCCTGCTCGCCTTCGTCCAGGCCGGGCACCGAGCCGGCGCCCTGCGCGAGACGCTGGCCGACGATCACTTCATCGCCGCCTTCTACTGCATCATCGACGGGCTGCTGTCGGAAACCTTCATGTACGAAAGGCCGGAACTGGAACGCCGGTTCGAAGGCGTCTGGTCGGTATTCTGGACGGGCGTGAAGGCAGGCTGATCAGCCTTCGTCGGGCTTGCGATAAGCCTGATAGCAGTGCTGGTTGCGCTCGAGGGCGATCAACGAGTGGGTGTCGAGGCCGGGAATATCGGCAATTTCCATTCCATCCAGCGCGGCGATGGTGTCGGGCGGGCAGTTGTTTCGCGGCGATATATCGTTCCACCCCAGCAGGAACAGGCCGCCGGGCTTGAGGCAGGTCGTCGCGCCGGCAAAAGCGGCTTCCACCGCGTCGGGCTCGTCCAGCCCCCACCCCAGCACACCGTTGCAGATAACCGCATCGAGGCTGTTTGCCGCGACATGCTCGGTGATGTTGGTCATGTTGGCCACGATATGCGGGTCACCGCCGAAAGCCGCCTTGGCAGGATCGATCTCCATCGTCATGACACGCTTGCGCGGCAGCAGCCCAGGATAGTGGCGGGTATACCAGGCACACCCGACGAGCAGCAGCGACTCCACCGCCGGATCGCGGTTGAGCGCAGGCAACACCACGTCCTCGAGCAGTCGTCGGTCGCCGTAGCGGTAACGCAGTATCCATCCACTCTTGTCGATCGTACCCAGCATTCGGGCGGCGGTGCGGTAGAGATCGGCCTTCGCTGGCATCCAGTCACGTCCTTGTCGTGGCAGTCTCGGCGTTCGAATCTCCATCTAAGCGTGTTAACTGCCACGAGACAATAGCGACCGATATCGTCTCGAGACAGCGTCAGCCTGCGCGCTGCTCCCGTGTCTTCTTGATCAGATCGTAGGCGTTGCTGATCTCGCTGGTGCGCTCCTTGGCCATCTCGCGCATGCTCTCGGGCAGCCCTTTGCCGGCCAGCTTGTCGGGATGATTCTCGCTCATCAGCTTGCGATAGGCGCGCTTGAGCTCGGCGTCGGAGGCGTCCTCGGAGACGCCCAGCACGCGATAGGCGTCTTCCAGCGACTGACCGCTGCTCGCTCCGCCGGCTCCCTGATGGGCGCCGCCGCGCAACATCGCTTCGATCTGCTGGATCTCGGCTTCGGAGAAGCCAAGACCTCTAGCCACGCGAAGCAACATGTCATGCTCGGCGGGATGCATCTGGCCGTCGGCGGCGATCGCCGCCAGTTGCACCTGCAGGAACACCTGCAGCAGCGCGCGCTGGCCGCCGGTAACGCGTCGGACCGTTTCCACCTCGGCGTCGAGGTCGAACTCCGGCGACTTGCCGCGATTGAATGCTGACTTGGCCCGCTCGCGCATCTCCCCGCTCAGATTGAGGCGATCGAACAGCATCTCCGCCGTGCGGATCTCGTCTTGAGTGATATGGCCGTCGACCTTGCACACGCAGCCCATCACCGCGAAGGTCGACTCCAGGAACTGGTGCTGGATATTGACCACGCGCCCCACCAGCGAGTTGCGCAGTTTCCGGCTGATCCACCAGCCGATGGCGGCACCGATCAGAAGGCCCGGCAATTTGCCGAAGAGATAGCCGATGGCGGCGCCGATCAGAATGGCAATTGACATGAAAGTCCTATCAGTCGTTGTTGGTGTTCAAGCGTTGACGGATGGCGGCCTCGATCCCCGGGGCGTCCAGGCCGCAATCGCGCAGTAGCTCGGCGGGCTTGCCATGTTCGACGAAGGCATCGGGAATCCCCAGGTTGAGCACCTGGGCCTCGACGCCTTCCGCTGCCAGTAGTTCGTTGACGCCGCTACCCGCGCCGCCGGCCACCACGTTTTCCTCCAGCGTCACCAGCAGATCGTGATTCCGTGCGACCGCCACGATCGCCTCCCGGTCCAGCGGCTTCACCGAGCGCATGTTGAGGTGCGTCGCATCGAGCTGCTCGGCGACCTCGGCAGCCGGCGTATTGAGACTACCGAAAACCAACAGCGCAACACGCTTCTCCGGCGCGGCCGATTCCCGCCGCAGCTCGGACTTGCCGATCGGCACGCGAGCTTTCAGGTCCGTCGGGATTTCGCTGCCGGGCCCGGTTCCGCGCGGATAGCGCACCGCGGCAGGGCCCTCGTGATGGTAGGCGGTCGACAACATCGCCCGGCACTCGGCCTCGTCCGCCGGCGCCAGAATGATCATGCCCGGCACGCAGCGCAGATAGGAGAGGTCCAGCGCACCGTGATGCGTCGGGCCATCCTCGCCGACGAGACCGGCCCGATCGATGGCAAAGGTCACATCGAGATGCTGGACGGCGACGTCGTGAATCAGCTGATCGTAGCCGCGCTGCAGGAAGGTCGAGTAGATCGCGACGACCGGCTTCATCGCCTCGCAGGCCATGCCGGCCGCCAGCGTCACTGCATGCTGCTCGGCGATCGCCACGTCGTAGTAGCGCTCGGGATAGGTCTGCGAGAAGCGGATCAGGTCCGAGCCTTCGCGCATCGCCGGCGTAATCCCGATCAACCTTTGATCCTCGGCCGCCATGTCGCACAGCCAGTCGCCGAAGACGTTGCAATACTTGCGCGGCTTCGGGCGCACTAATTCATCCGTGCGCGGCTTCGGGTCCGCCATCGATTCGGACGCCCCAACCTCGCTCGCCGGTGGCGTGGTCGCATCCACCGCCGGTGGCTTCGGCGGCGTCTTCTCCAGCTTGGTGATCGCGTGGAAGCCAATGGGATCGGCTTCCGCCGGCCGGAAACCGCGCCCCTTACGGGTGCGAACGTGGAGAAACTGCGGACCATCGAGGTCGCGCACGGCTTCCAGTGCCTGATTCAGCGCCGCCAGATCGTGGCCGTCGATCGGCCCGAGATAGTTGAAGCCCATCTCCTCGAACAGCGTCGCCGGACTGATCATGCCTTTGACGTGTTCTTCGGTGCGCCGCGCGAACTCGAGCGCCCCGGGCAGGTGCGAGAGCATCCGCTTGCCGTTCTCACGCATGACGGTGTACGGCTTGCTGGTCAGTATTCGCGTTAGATAACTGGCCATGCCACCGACGTTTTCCGAGATCGACATCTCGTTGTCGTTGAGCACGACGAGCAGGTTGGCGTTGACGTGGCCGGCGTGGGCCAGCGCCTCGAACGCCATGCCCGCCGTCAACGCGCCGTCGCCAATAATCGCGCAGACACGACGTGTCTCGCTCTTGGTCCGGGCGCTCAGCGCCATGCCCAACGCCGCCGAGATCGACGTGCTCGAGTGGCCGACCCCGAAGGTGTCGAACGGAGACTCTTCGCGCCGTGGAAACGCTGCCAGCCCACCATACTGGCGGATGCTGGACAACGCCTCGCGCCGCCCGGTCAAGATCTTGTGCGGGTAGGCCTGGTGGCCAACGTCCCACACCAGCCGGTCATGAGGCGTCTCCAACGCACGGTGCAGCGCCACGGTCAGCTCGACAACGCCGAGGCCAGCGCCGAAATGACCGCCACTACAGCCTACGCTGTATAGCAGGTAGGCGCGCAGCTCGTCGGCGACCTGTCGCTGTTGAGACAGAGACAGCGTGCGCAGACTCGCCGGCGACTCGAGCGTGTCGAGCAGCGGGGTGAATGGGCGCTGAGTAGGGATTTCATCGAACAGCTTCATAAAAGTCGTTACCGGGTCAGTGATCGCGATCGATCATGAAACGGGCCAGAGCCGCCAGTGACAGGCCTGCCTCGCCCAGCGGCTGCAGGGCCTCGAGCGCCTCTTCGAGCAGGTCGAGAGCGCGGTCACGGGCCTGCGCGACACCGAGAAGAGCAGGATAGGTGGGTTTGTCGCGGCGCGCGTCGGCGCCGGAGGTCTTGCCCAGCGTCCGGGTGTCGCCGGTGACGTCGAGAACGTCGTCGTGAATCTGAAATGCCAGCCCCATCGCCGCGGCGTAGCGGTCCAGCGCCGCGATTCTGGGATCGGACTCCTCGACCGCAACCAGCGCCCCCAGGCGCACGGCGGCACGGATCAACGCCCCGGTCTTGTGCTGGTGCATCATTTGCAGTGCCGCAAGATCCATCGGCGCGCCGACGGCACCGAGATCGATCGCCTGCCCCGCCGCCATGCCATCCCGGCCGGCGGCCTGGGCGAGCGTGGTGACCAAGGCCGCCAGACGCGGATGCGGCCTGGAGGCGAGCGCCTCGAACGCCAGCGTCTGCAGCGCATCGCCGGCCAGAATGGCCAGCGGCTCGTCGAAGGCACGATGAACCGTCGGTCGGCCGCGGCGAAGGTCGTCGTCGTCCATCGCCGGCAGATCGTCATGGACCAGTGAGTAGGCATGGATCATCTCGATCGCCGCCGCCGGCGCATCCAGCGCGTCGTCCCCGGCCCCGAGCGCACGGCCGGCGAGATAGACCAGCACCGGACGCAGCCGCTTGCCCGTTCCCAGCACGCTGTAACGGAGTGCGTCGTCGAGGGCGGCACAGCTACCGTTCTGGCGATTGAGCCAGCCGGTCAAGACGTGCTCGCTGCGTGATCGCGCCGCGTCGATTCCCGCCGCGACGCCGGGGTGATCAGCGCTCATCGTCCGGCTCCCGAGTCTCGAACGGCACGGACTGCAGGCTACCGTCGCCCTGTTCGAGCAGTGCCTGGACCTTGAGTTCGGCGCTGTCGAGGCGGTGCTGGGCATCCCGTGTCAGCCGGATGCCGCGCTCGAAGGCGCTCAGCGAGGCCTCCAGCGTCAGTTCGCCGGATTCGAGTTGAGCCACGAGCGTCTCGAGCCGATCCAGCGTCGCGGCGAAGTCCTTGGGGGCGTCCTGGGAAACGTCCTTGTCAGCCATCTTGTCGGGCATGGGGCTCTCGTGTCATCGCTCGCGGCCATCCAAATGATGCCGGGAGCTCTCTTCGAGGCGCGAACGTCCGGATAACGCCACGCCAGTTCGGAAACGGCTTCCCAGTATACACCGCCGCCCGGGGGGGACGTCTGCCCCCGACGGCAAATCCTGAACGGGCGGCCTCGTGGCCGCCCGTTCAGGGCTGGGCGATGCACGCGGTGGATGCATCCGCTTCACGTTGAAGCCGCGTCATTTTCATCCTGCCCTGCGGAGCCTGTGTTAAGCTGTGCGCCCGCTGGCGCCGCCGAGGCGGAGGCTTCCCGCCCCGGTTCGCCAGATCTTCCCCATGAACGCGACGACGCTCGTCATGCCACCGTCGCCACAAGCCGATGAAGAAGGGTTGATCCACCAATGGCCAAGACGTCTCTGGACAAGAGCAAGATCAAGATCCTCCTGCTCGAGGGCATTCATCAGTCCGCCGTGGACACGCTGCTGAACGCGGGTTACACCAGTATCGAGACGCTCTCCACGTCACTGACCGAAGAGGATCTGATCGACAAGATCCGCGACGTGCACTTCATCGGCATTCGCTCCCGGACGCAGCTCACCGAGCGGGTCTTCGCCGCAGCGGAAAAGCTGACCGCCGTCGGCTGTTTCTGCATCGGCACCAATCAGGTCGATCTCGATGCAGCGCTCAAGCGCGCCATCCCGGTGTTCAATGCGCCCTACTCCAACACCCGCTCGGTGGCGGAGCTGGTACTCGCGGAAACCGTCATGCTGCTGCGCGGCATTCCCGAGAAAAACGCCCGCGCCCATCAGGGCGGCTGGCTGAAATCGGCCAAGAACTCGCATGAGACTCGCGGCAAGACGCTGGGCATCGTCGGCTACGGCAGCATCGGCGCCCAGCTCTCGGTGCTCGCCGAGTCCCTCGGCTTGGACGTGCTCTACTACGATGTGGTGACCAAGCTGGCGATGGGCAATGCTCGCCAGGTGGGCAGCCTCGAGGAGTTGCTGGCCCGGGCCGACGTGATCAGTCTCCACGTGCCGGACCTGCCTTCCACGCGCTGGATGATCGGCGCCGAGCAGATCGCGCTGATGAAGCAGGGCGGCATCCTGATCAACGCCTCCCGCGGTTCTGTAGTGGATATCGATGCGCTGGCGGAATCACTCAGGAGCGGCAAGTTGCTGGGTGCCGCGATCGACGTTTTCCCGGTCGAGCCCAAGGGCGCCAACGAGGAGTTCACCTCGCCGCTGCGCGGTCTCGAGAACGTGATCCTGACCCCGCATATCGGCGGTTCGACCCTGGAAGCGCAGCAGAACATCGGCATCGAAGTCGCCGAGAAGCTGGTGACCTACTCCGACAATGGCACCACCATCACCTCGGTCAACTTCCCGGAAGTGGCGCTGCCGTCGCATCCGGACAAGCACCGCCTGCTGCACATCCACGAGAACGTGCCCGGAGTGCTCTCCGAGATCAACCGCGTACTCTCCGAAAACGGCATCAAC
Source organism: Salinicola corii (assembly GCF_008298015.1). GTDB lineage: Bacteria > Pseudomonadota > Gammaproteobacteria > Pseudomonadales > Halomonadaceae > Salinicola > Salinicola corii. The sequence goes on from NZ_VTPX01000008.1 coordinate 130,340, forward strand.
ATTGCCGGCCAGTTCCTGCAGACCAACGACAAGGTCGGCTACGTCGTCATCGACGTCGACAAGGCCTACGGCAAGCAGGCGCTGGAAGCGCTCAAGCAGGTCGACCACACCCTGCGCCTGCGCGTGCTCTACTCCGAGAGCGACTATCAGGTCTGAAGAACGACAACCAGACCTGAAAAGATGTCTCGATGAGCCGATGCAGCAAGCCACCCACGGGCTGCTTGCTGCGTCAGGTCCCAGGGAATGCCAAGCGCCTACGGCAACTCGCCAGTGCCATTCTGACCGCGGGAAGCGTCCGCCGGATTACTGGTTGGCCCTTCCTGGGGCACCCCGGGCTTCACCTCGCGCTGGCCATCGTTGTAGCGGTTGAACGTGCAGCCGCTGACGAGGGAGAGCAAGACCAGGGCTCCGACAAACGGGATGAAAGTACGCATAACGGTTCCTTGAATCATCGATGATGGCGGCGATACGCCGTCGCCGCTCTGGTGTTTTCCACCTTGAGGCATCGGGCTGCGATGCGTCAGAAGTCGACTCCGATACCAGCATAGACCGTTCGTCCCGGCGCTGGCTCGAAATAGCGGTCGTTACTGGCATTGATACGCACGTTGGCGTAATGCTCGACATCGAACAGGTTGCGAACGCCACCGTAGAGCTTGAGCACGGTATCGCCGCCCAGACGCCAGCCATCACCTCCGCGCAGGTTGACCAGCCAGTAGTCGCCGACGTGAACGTCGTTGGCGTTGTCGGCCACCATATCGCCGACGTACTGCGTCTCGAGCGCCGCGAAGCGCCGATCCAGTCCCTGCCAGGTCAGCCGATTGACCCAGGTCTGCTCCGGCAGTCCGGGGATGCGATTGCCATCGAAATCATTTCCAGTCTGGTCTTCGTAACTATCGAACTCGTAGCTGGCCAGCGTCAGCGCGCTGTCGATTCGCCAGCTCGGATCGAACTGCCAGCCCAGGGCGAGTTCGATGCCGTCACGATCGCTGTCGCCGGCATTCTCGTAGAAGGTACGTCCGTCATCGCCCTCGTAGGGCACCAGTTCGTCGCGGACACGCACCGAGAACAGCGCCACGTCGTAGTCGAGGCCGTTGTCGAAATTGCCGCGCAGACCGATCTCGCGATTCCAGGACTTCTGCGGCTCGATATCCGGATTGAAACCACCGATGCCAGCGGGATTGGCGAACTCGGAGAAGGTCGGCGTCTCGTAGGTGGTACCGGTATTGACGTAGACCTGATGGTGGCGACGGTAGCGGTAGCTCAACCCGGCCGAGCCGCTCCATTGATGGAAAGTGCGATCGCCGCTGTTGTCGCCATCACTGAGATAGTCGTCATCGATATCGAGATCGACCCGGTCGTAGCGCCCCCCCAGCGACAGCGTCCAGCGCTCGGTCAGATCGAGATCGCCCTGCAGGAAGGTGCCGACCGAGGTTGCCGTCTGGGTCTCGTCGGCGACCTTGTCGGTCACGTCGCCATTGAAAGCGACGTTCTTGCGTCCGCGATCGTCTTTCTGCCGCGCCAGGTCGAGTCCCGCCACATAGCGCAGCGGCATGTCGCCCACGCTCAACGTCTGGTGATACTCGGCGCTGGCACCATAATAATCGCGGTTGTAGTCGATCAGGCTATCGCCGGGATAAGGCAACTGCTGTTCGAAATCCCGCTTGAGATAGAACCCCTTGAGGTAGAACTCACCGGGGCCGGCCGACAGATCCTCGTACTGCAGACCCAGCACCTGCTGATCGACCGACTGGCCGGTGTCGTACTCCTCGGTGAACGCCCCTGCCCGGTCGCGATCCTCATGGACCTGCTCGCGGGTCAAGCCGCCTGGATCTTCCGAGCGCGGGTTGTCGAGCAGGTTGACGATGGCCGTCAGCGCGCGATCGCTACCCAGCTCGCGGCGCAGCTTGGCGTTGAGCAGGTACTTCTCGGTCGAACTGTGATCGCGATAGCCATCGACGGCGAGCGCGGAAACGCTGACGTGATGCGACCACGGGCCGTTGACGCCGCCGTTGCTGACCGAGGCTTTGCGATAACCGTCGCTGCCGCCCTCGATACGGATATGGCTGCCGGGGTCGTCGCTGCCATCGGCGGTGGTGACGCTGATCACACCGCCGGCGGCGTTACCGTACTGGACGGCGGCCGGTCCGCGAATCACCTCGATGCGTTCGGCGCTGTCGAGATCGATGGCGTCGAGCTGGGCCTGGCCATCGGGCAGGGTATAGGGAATACCATCGACGACGACGGTGATCCCGCGCACACCGAACGGTGCCCGCGCGCCGAAGCCACGGATGGAGACCCGCTGACCCTGGGCGAAGTTGTCGCGATTCTGCAGGAAGAGACCGGGCACCGTGGCCAGCGACTCGTCCAGGCGAACCCGCTGCTGGCCCTGCTGGATCTCGTCGCGTTCGACCACCGAAACGGCGGCCGGCGTCGCGTAGAGCTCGCGGGAGAGTCGCGGCGCGGTGACCTCGATCACCGGCTGCGCCTGTGCCTGCGCGCGGGGCGAAGACGGTGCCGACGTGGGCTGCGCCAGCACGACGCCGGGCATGGCAGCGCCGAGGTACAGCGCCGTCGAGAGATAACGGAATTTCATGGCGTTCCCTGCAATCAGAATGTCACCGCTTTTCCCGCGGCTTCGAATCACGATGTGGCGTCAGAGGCATCATTCTTGCGCCTCGAGCCCACCCCCGCAAGGCGGCCCCGCCTTGGGCCGGATTGGCGAGAACCTGTTACCTCGACCATGCTGGAGGCGCCAACCCGGTAACCCTTCGCATCCATCCCGCATTAAGCAAGGAGGCTTGATCATGGATCTGGCGATTCGCGGTAAAACGGCACTGATCACGGGCGCTCAGGGCGGCATCGGCCTGGCCACGGCCAAATGTCTCGCCGCCGAGGGCGTCAGTCTGGTTCTCAGCGACATGGACGCCGAGCTGCTCTCCCGTGCAGCCGACGAGATCGACGGTGATCCGCTCTGCGTCGTCGCCGACGTCACCGACCAGGCCGAGATCGACGCGCTGGTCCGCCAGGGCGTCGAACGCTTCGGCGCGATCGATATCGTCGTCCACGCCGCAGGCGTCACCGGTGCCAAGGGCGACCCGCTGGAACTCAGCGACGACGACTACGAACACGCCTGGCAGATCGACTGCACCTTCGAGGAAGCGATCGAGAGCTTTCTGGAGGAGGAGCGCCCCGGGATCGTCGCCAAGCGCCGGGGCGAAGCCGACGAAGTGGCCTTCGTCATCGCCATGCTGGCGTCGCAGCACGCCTCGTTCGTCAACGGCAGCAACGTGAGGGTGGACGGCGGCTCGGTCATCTCGGTCCAGAGTTGAGGCGAATCGCGCCCCTCCCACCCACTGGCATGAAGAACGGGGCCGAAGCCCCGTTCTGGTTCCGCGTCTCTCGCCCGACGGATCACATGTTGTAGACCAGCGACACCCCCGTGGCGGTATCGGTCTGGCTGGACGCCCCCGGCGGCGGGCTGTCGTTGAACTCGACCTCGTAGGAGACCTTGAGCGCCAGCGCGTCGTTCATCGCCACCGTCAAGGCGGTTTCCGAGCGCCCGATGAGGTTCTCGTCGGAGGCCTCGGCCGCCAGCGATTGCGAAAGCTTCGAGGTCTCCGAGAACTGCCAGTCGTAGTCGAGCCCCGCATAGAGCAGGCCGACGTCGTCGTGGCCGCCATCTTCGTACTCGTCGTGACGCACCCCCGGGCCGATCTCCACGGCCAGCGACTGCGGCGGACCGATCAGCAACTGGCGCCCGTAACCGCCGGCCAGGGTCGACTGGGAGTCGTAGCCGGAGAAGCGATCCTTGTCCCAGCGGGCCAGACCGAACAGGTAGTTGTAGGTAGAGAGGTTGTAGCGCGTCCGCCCGGCGACCAGATACTCCTCTGCCGAGGTCTCGTCGTTGTCGCTGGCGCTCTTGGTAGCCGCCTTGAAGCTGTAGGACCACGCCTGCCGGAACCAGGTCATGTCGACACCGGCACGCAGGCTCTCGCTGCTGCTGTTGCCGCTGATCTTGTTGTAGCCCAGCTCGGCGGTTCCCTCGAAGGGCTTCTCCGCCTGCGCCGGGTTGTCCATGACCTCGAAATCCTCGAGTTGGGCCTGCGCCATGCTGGCGCAGGTCAGGCCCGCGATGCCCAGGCTGGCTGCCATGAGCACTCTCAGGCGCCGCGAATGTCCCTGAGCGGGCTTTCGTCCTTGATGATTCACACTGTCGGCCTCTTGTGGCAGTCGAAACGCGCCATACGTCGAATTGACGTCAGCGCTTTTCATTAGACTTAACCCACGACGAGGAAACAACCGAACGGTGTTTTACTCCTTATTTCCCTGCGAATTCATGCTTCCCCGCGAACTCATGCTTCCCCGCGAATTCATGGCGCCCGCCCCGGCGCGAGCAGGACATCGATGGGCGGGATATAAAAAAGGCGAGCCATTGGCTCGCCACAAACTTCCGTCAATGATTCTTAGGTCTCATCCCGACGGAAGAGCGCTCGGGAGATGAACCGCGAGAGTACCGAACCGACGCATCGGCACGGCGCGCGTTTCACCCTGTCAGGGAGTTGCCGCCGACAACGAGACCCACCCGTCGTCGCCGCTCATGGATGCCAAGTTAAGCGAGCGACGACCGGGCGTCAATATTTATGGAAACCATTTCCACTTTTTTAATGGCGAATGCGACACCGGCATCAGAAGCAGGTCTCGATCACCTCCTTCACCGCCAACCGGTCGTCGACCAGCAGCAGCTGTCGCCACTTGTCGAAGGTCAGGCAGGGATGCGAAGTGCCGAAGGCGATGACATCGCCAACCGCGATCTCGGCTTCGCCGGGAACCTCGAGAAAGACGTGCTGATCCATGATCTTCGTCGTTCGCCAGGAGCGGATGTCGATGGGCGCCGGGGCGCCAGCGTCGAGCCGGGGATAGAGACGGAGCGGCAACGGCAGGTCCGGCTCATGGCCGATATCGCGCTTGCCCACGGCGATGATCGCCAGGCCCGGCTCGGGTAGCGACTGCACGTGGGCAAAAACTTCCAGCGCCGGCTTCAGTTCACCCTCGAGCTCCGGATCCCGGGCCTTGATCGCATCCATCGCACCGGCATAGAGCTTGTGATCGTGGACCACGTAACAGCCCGGTCGCAGTACCGGCGTGTAGTGCTCGCGCAGCTCCGCCCTGTCGAACGCCTCGGCGATCAGATCGAACCACTTGGAGCCGGAGGCAGTGACGATCGGCGCCTCGCGCTGGAGTGCGCCGCTGGCGCGGAGCGTCTTGACGGTATCCACCAGTCGCTCGCCATAGGCGCGCACCGCGGCGATCTCGTCGTCGCCACCGATCATGCCCTCGTAACCCTCGATGCCCACCAGCGCCAGCGCCGGCTCGGCCGCGATCGCCGCCACCAGCGCGTCGACCTGCGAGGCAGTACGGCAGCCACAGCGGCCACCGTCGATACCCAGCTCGATCAGCACGTTCAGTGTCAGGTTCCTGTCGGCGAAGAACGCCCCCAGGTCACGGACGTTGTCGGCACCGTCCACCACGCAGTAGTACTCCAGCCCCGCCTCGATGGCATCCGCCACCAGCACCATGTTGGGCCGACCGACCAGCTGATTGACCATCAGTACCCGCGCTATGCCATGGGCGTGCGCCGCTGCCGTCTGCACCGCCGTGGCCAGGGTGATGCCCCAGGCACCCGCCTCGATCTGACGCTGGAACAGCTTGGGTGCCATGGTGGTCTTGCCGTGAGGGGCGAGCTTGGCGCCATGGTCATCGGCGAAGCGCTGCATCCACGCCAGGTTGTGGGCCAGCGGCGTCTCGAGTATCGCCGCCGCCGGCAGCGGCACGTCCGCCAGCAGCTGGGCAGGCGTCGACCGTGGGGTCCCTTTCTGTGGCGTCGCAGGGGGAGTCGTCTTGTTCATGATCTGTTCTCCGGATGGGGGTGTCAGCGGGTATCGGTCTCGCGGGAGAGCGAGCGGGACGCCTCGCGCAATGCCGTGAGCAGGGTGTCACGGCGCGCCTCGTCGGCGTCGCGGCCAATGGTGAAACAGAGCGTCGCCTGGGCCGGGCCGGCGCCCTCGTGGATGGGCGCGGCCATGCAGCAGGCAAAGCTGTCGACCAGCCCCTCGGTCAGGGCGTAGCCCCGACGACGCGTCGACTCGATCTCGGCGATGAAGCCATCGATATCGATACGCTCGCCGCTGGGCAGCACGAAATCTTCCTCCGGTATCAGTCCCAGCATCGCTTCCCGACTCATGCCGCCGAGCAGCACCCGACCGGATGCGGTCCAGGGGATCGGCACCTTTACCCCGACTTCGGAGCTGATACGAAAAGGCCGGGCGCCATTCTCGTTGAGCATCACGGTGTACTTGTCACCATCCAGCATGCACAGCTGAGTGGTCTCGTCGAAACGTGCCGACAACTGGCGCATCACGGGTCGGGCCCGGCGCAGCAGGTCATTGTGGTCGGCATAGTCGAGACCGAAGTAGTGCATCGCCCGGCCGAAGAAAATCCGGCCGTCGCTCTCCGTCTCCAGCCAGCCCGCTTCACTGAGCAGATTGACCAGCTCGTAGACGCTCGACCGCGGCGCGCCGGTGGCCGCCATCAACTCCTTCGGCGTCATCGGTTGACGATGCAGATGAAGCTGTTCGCACAGGGAGATGACGCGATCGATGCCCCGGGCTCGGGGAGTCGATGTGGTACTTGAACGGCTCATATCACCTCGTTGACGTGTCTCTGGACTCAAGTCCAACGGCCTTGCCGGCAGCTGGACGACCCACTTGCGCAGGGGCGATGGATGGGTGCAGTATAAATTCATCCGGTAAATCGGACAACGATCCGATATATCGGACAAACAACAGCAACAAGACGAGCCCACTCCATGAAAACGATCCTCAAAGCGCTGAGCGCCGTTGCGGCGGTCGCCCTCATCCCCTCTGTTGCCGCCACGACTGCCCAGGCCGATACCCTGCAGACGGTTCTCGATCGCGGCGAACTGATCGTCGGCACCGGCAGCTCGAATCCGCCCTGGCACTTCACCGACAATGGCCAGACCGTCGGTTTCGATGCCGATATCGGCCACATCCTGGCCCAGGGCCTGTTCAACGATCCGAGCAAGGTCCGTTTCGTCAATCAGTCCTCGGATGCCCGCATCCCCAACCTGCTGACCAACAAGGTCGATATCTCCTGCCAGGGGATGACGGTCACGGCGGCCCGCGCCCAACAGGTCGCCTTCACCGTGCCCTACTATCGGGAAGGCGTCGGCCTGCTGATGCTCAAGGGTAGCGACTACGCCGACTATGATGCGCTCAAGGCTGCCGGCAGCGACATCACGGTCGCCGTGCTTCAGAACGTCTATGCCGAGGAGATGGTCCATCAGGCCCTGCCGGAAGCCGAGGTCGACCAGTACGAGAGCCAGAACCTGATCTACCAGGCGCTCAACTCACGTCGCGCCAATGCCGTGGCCACCGATCTGTCGACGTTGAAGTGGTACATGAAGAACAACGCCGGGCGCTACATCGACGCCGGCTACAGCTGGAATCCGCAGTCCTACGCCTGCGCCGTCTCGCCGGATGACCAGCGCTGGTTGAACTTCGTCAACACCACCCTCGAGGAAGCCATGTACGGGGTCGAGTTCCAGCGCTATGCCGATGCGTTCGAACAGTGGTTCGGCGAACGTCCTCCCGCACCGCAGACCGGCTTCCCCGCCGAAATGCGCTAACCCTCCTGACCCCGCCGACGTTGCCGGGCAACCTCTCGCCCGGCAACGCTCTCCCGAACCGCTTCCCCGAGCGGATGGACTGACATGAACTATCACTTCAACTTCGCCCCCATCCTGGAGCAGTGGCCGTTGCTGCTGAGCGGCATCGGTCTCGGCCTGCTGCTGGCGCTGGTATCGATCGCCATCGGCTCCGTGCTGGGGCTGGTCGTGGCCTTCGCCAGTCGCGCTCCCAGCCGCTGGCTACGCAGCCTGGCCTTCACCTGGATTTCGATCCTCCGAAACCTGCCGATCCTGGTGATCGTGCTGTTTCTCTTCTTCGGCATGCCGCAACTCGGTCTGTCGCTGGACAAGATCACCAGCTTCGTCGTGGCCCTGTCGCTCTACGCCAGTGCCTACATGGCGGAGGTCTTCCGCGGCGGCCTGTTGAGCGTTCCCCAGGGCCTGGTCGAGGCAGGCCAGGCGATCGGCCTGACCTCGCTGCGGATCAAGCGCTACATCGTGCTGCCGATCATGTTCCGCAACGCACTGCCGGCGTTCGGCAACAACTTCATCTCGCTGTTCAAGGACACCTCGCTGGCGGCCACCATCGCGGTTCCCGAGCTGACGTTCTATGCCCGCAAGATCAACTCCGAGACCTTCCGGGTCATCGAAGTCTGGCTCGTGGCGTCGCTGCTCTACATCGTCTGCTGCTACGCCATCACGCTGGTGCTGAGAGCGATGGAAAAACGGCTCGTGCTGGAGAAAGCCTGATATGGACTGGACCTACTTCTTCAACGAGGTCGTGAACAACCGTGATGCACTGCTGCACGGCACGGCGATCACCTTCGCGGTATCGCTGATCGCCATTCTGACCGGCACCGTGCTCGGGATCGTGATCGGCATTGCCGTCACCTACGGCAACAAGCCATTGCGGTGGCCGGCCCGGCTCTATATCGACATCATTCGCGGTACGCCGGTGCTGGTACTGGTGCTGGCGACGTTCTACGTCTCCGCCGCCGTGGGCCTGAATTTCAACGCTTTCCAGGCCGGCGCGCTGGCGCTCACGCTGTTCTGCGCCTCCCATGTCGGCGAGATACTGCGTGGCGCCCTGCAGTCGTTGTCGCGCGGCCAGATCGAGGCCGGCCGCGCCATCGGCCTTACCTTTGACGGCATCTTTCGCTACATCCTGTTCCCCCAGGCGTTGCGCTACGCCCTGCCGACCTGGATCACCGCCGCGGTGGAGATGGTCAAGGCCTCGACGCTGCTGTCGGTGATCGGTGTCGCCGAGCTTCTGCTCACCACCCAGCAGATCATCAGCAACAACTTTCTCAACATGCAGTTCTACCTGCTGGCCGGGGTGATCTATTTCCTGATCGACTTCGCCATCGAGCAGGTCGGGCGTTTCATCGGTCGGCGTCTCGACCAACCGACGAGGAGAACGGTATGACCCCTATCGTGGAAGTGCGCGATCTACACAAGCGTTTCGGCGAACTCGAGGTACTGAAGGGCATCGATTTCACGGTCGCCGAGGGCGAGGTCGTCTCGATCATCGGCGCCAGCGGTTCCGGCAAGACTACCCTGCTGCGCTGCCTCAACCTGCTCGAGGAGTTTCATCGGGGCGACGTGCTGATCGGCGGCGAGGCGATTGGCTACCACCTCCGGCGTGGCCAGCGGGTCCGCATCGGCGAACGGGAAGTCGCACGTCAGCGAGCGATGACCGGCATGGTGTTCCAGGCCTTCAATCTGTTTCCGCACATGAGCGCGCTGGATAACGTCACGCTCGGCCTGACCAAGGTGCGTGGCATGCCCAGGCCCCAGGCGGTCGAGCTGGCGGATCACTGGCTAGACCGGGTGGGCATGCTCAAGCGGCGGGATCATCGCCCTTCCCAGCTCTCCGGCGGTCAACAGCAGCGCGTGGCCATCGCCAGGGCCATCGCCATGAGTCCCAAGGTGATGCTGTTCGATGAAGCCACGTCCGCACTCGACCCGGAGCGCGTCGGCGAAGTGCTGGAGACGATTCGATCCCTCGCCCAAGAGGGCATGACCATGGTGCTGGTCACGCATGAAATGCGCTTCGCGCGGGACGTCTCCGACAAGGTCGTGTTCATGGAGGATGGTCGGATCGCCGAACAGGGCCCGCCCCAGCGGCTGTTCCTGAATCCCGAGTCGCCGCGCCTGCAGGCGTTTCTCAAGACCTCGTCGTTCTAGCGCTTCCTGACTGCCGGCCCGTTCGAGCCTCTCGGGCGGGCCGCCCGGCAGTGGTATTACCTAAGACTTTGGGCGGGATTTTGCGCTACTGAAAGGTAATAACTTTCAACTACAATATTTTTGAGTTAGAAAGTACCAGACCAGGAAGAGCATCCCCGAAGTGACGTCGAAGGAAAGCCACGTGAGCCAGCAGATCGACATCCTGTCGCATATCACCGCCTGTCTGCCGAGCCTGCGCGAGGCGGAGAAGAAGGTCGCCAATCTGATCTTCGACGATATCGACTTCGTCGCCGAGGCAAGCATCGGCGAGATCGCCAGGCGCGCTGCGGTGAGCGATGCCACGGTGACCCGCTTCGCCCGTGCGGTGGACTGCCGCAACGTGCGCGATCTCAAGACCCGCCTGACCCGGGCGCTGGCGGCCGGCCGCCGTTTCATCCAGGAAGCCAGCGAGGACGATGGCCTGGGGGTGATCTACGACACCGCCGCCCAGACCCTGGCGCTCAACCGCACGCTGATGGAGCAGGCGGATGTCGAGGGCGCGGTGGCGATGCTCGACGACGCCCGCCAGATTCTGGTGTTCGGCGCCGGCGGCGGTTCGACGGTGATGGCGCAGGAGATGCAGTTCCGGCTGGTCCGCCTCGGCTATGCGATCAGCGCCTATCCGCAAGCGCTCTTGCCGCGCATGGTCGCCTCGACCCTGGAACCCGACGATGTGGTCGTCGCGCTCTCGGTGACCGGCTACACGCCGGAAATCAATGATGCCGCGGAGCTGGCGCGTGAATACGGCGCGCGCGTCCTGGCGATTACCGCCACCGGTTCGCCACTGGCCAAGGTCGCCGATATCACGCTGCCGCTGGCCGCCCGCGAGACCGACTACATCTATTTTCCGTCGTCGTCGCGCTACGCCATGATGGCCGCCATCGACATGCTGGCCCTCGGCCTGGCACTGCGCCATCGCTCGCGCACCCGCGACAAGCTGCGGCGACTCAAGATCACCCTCGATGCCCATCGCGGCGGCGACAATCGCCAGCCGCTGGGGGATTGAGAACCCGGGAGCCACCATGCCTCACGACTTGTTGATTCGCCGCGCCAGCGTCATCGACGGCAGCGGACGCGAGCCCTTCATCGCCGATATCGCGATCGACGACGACCGGATCGTCGCCATCGGCGACCTGGACGATGAGGAGGCGGGAACGATCATCGATGCCGAAGGGCTGATTCTCGCCCCCGGTTTCATCGATGTGCATACCCACGACGACACCAACGTCATCCGCACCCCCCAGATGCTCCCCAAGCTGTCCCAGGGCGTCACCACGGTGGTGGTCGGCAACTGCGGCATCAGCGCCAGCCCGGTGCGACTTTCCGGCGAAGTGCCGGACCCGATGAACCTTCTCGGCCGGGCGGAGGATTTCCGCTACCCGACCTTCGCCGCCTACGCCGAGGCAATCGAGCAGGCGCAACCCAGCGTCAACGTCGCGGCGCTGATCGGCCATACCAGCCTGCGCAGCCAGGTCATGGACCGCTTCGATCGGGCCGCCAGCGACGACGAGATCGCCGCCATGCGCAAGCAGCTGGAGACGGCGCTGGCCGAAGGCGCCGTGGGCATGAGCTCCGGGCTCGCCTACCGCAACGCCTATCACGCCCCCATCGCCGAGATGAACGCGCTCGTCGAGGCAGTCGGCCGCGCCGGCGGCGTCTACACCACGCATCTCCGTGACGAGTTCGCCGGGCTCCCAGAAGCAATGGATGAAGCTTTCGCCACCGCCAGGCACGGTCAGGCGCCGCTGGTGATCTCGCACCTCAAATGCGCCGGTGCCGGCAACTGGGGCAATGCGCCCAGGGCGCTGGCGAAGCTCGACGACGCCGCGCTCTCCCACGGCGTGCACTGCGACTGCTACCCGTACACCGCCGGCTCCTCGACACTGGATCTGGGCCAGGTCACCGACGAGATCGACATCTTCATCACCTGGTCCGACCCGCACCCGGAGATGGCGCGCCAGCCGCTGAAGGCGATCGCCGAGCAGTGGGAGCTGTCGCTGATGGACGCGGCCCGGCGTCTGCAGCCGGCCGGTGCCGTCTATCACAACATGAGCGAGGCGGACATGCGTCAGGTGCTGTCGCATCCGTTGTCGATGGTCGGCTCCGACGGCCTGCCCAACGATCCGCACCCGCATCCGCGGCTGTGGGGTGCCTTCCCGCGGGTACTCGCCCACTACAGCCGCGACCTGAAACTGCTGCCGCTGACCGAAGCGGTGCGCAAGATGACCGGGCTTTCCGCCGCCAACTTCGGCCTCACCGATCGCGGCGAGATCCGCGTCGGCGCCTTCGCCGATCTGGTGCTGTTCGATCTCGACGCTCTCGAGGACACCGCGACCTACACCGCGCCGATCGCCAAGGCGAGCGGCATCGAGCTGGTCGTCGTCAACGGCGTGGTCAGCTACCGCCAGGGCGAGGCCAGCGAACATCGGGCCGGACGACTGCTGCGGCGCCAGGTCCGGCTGTCGGCCCGGCCTTCCCGCACCGCATCATGATTTTTCATTCGCATTACCCACCCGATCATTGAGACAACCCAGGAGAAAACCGTATGAGCATCAAACGTTATGGCGTCGAGGGCGGCGTCGGCACCGGCGGCCAGAAACTGCCCTTCGCCCGCGCCACCGAAGCGGCCGGCTGGCTGTTCGTCTCCGGCCAGACGCCGATGACCGACGGCGAAGTCGTCGAGGGCAGCATCGTCGAGCAGTCGCGGCTGGCCTTCGCCAACTGCCTGAAGATCGCCGAGGAGGCCGGCTATGGCGTCGAGGACGTGGTCCACGTCACCGCGGTACTCACCGACGCGCGCTACTTCAGCTCGTTCAACAAGGTGTTCAAGGAAGTGTTCGGCGATCATCCCCCGGCGCGGATCTGCAGCGTTCAGGACCTGGTCGTCGACTGCAAGGTTGAGGTGGACATCAAGTGCTATCGCGCCGATCGCGCCTAGTTTCGAAGCTCGTGGCGCTTCGGTGCAGCGCCGATCCACTGACACTCGCAGAAAAGAAACAGACGCCGGAAAAGGCGTGAGAAAGAAAGGTGGCCGCGCCCCGGCAAGGGCGCGACCGCAGTGAAAAACCTCATAGGCCATGACATTCCACACTGCTCCGGTCGCGGCAACGACCGGAACGACAATTATAAGAGGTCGTTATGAACAGTCACGTTTTCCTCGGGGCCTTCATCGTTTATGTGATCGTGATGATCGCATTCGGTGCCTGGGTCTCTCGCAAGAGCCGCGGCACCGGCGACGATTTCCTGCTCGGCGGGCGTAGTGTCCCGATCTTCCTCACTATCGGCACCACGGTGGCCACCATGGTCGGCACCGGTTCCAGCATGGGCGCCGTGGGTTTCGGCTACGCCAACGGCTGGGCCGGCGCGCTCTATGGCATCGGCGGCTCCATTGGCGTGCTGTTGCTGGCGTTCTGGTTCGCCCCGGTGCGCCGCTTCCGCTTCATGACCATGAGCGAGGAGCTTTCCTACTACGTCGGCGCCAATCGCTGGGTGCGCAACATCGTCGCGGTTTTGATCTACATCGCCTGTATCGGCTGGCTGGGCGCGCATATCCTCGGCGGCGGGCTCTATCTGTCGTGGATGGCGGGGATCGATCTGACCACGGCACGTATCCTGGTGGCACTGGGCTTCGGTGTCTACTGCGTGATCGGTGGCTACATGGCGGTGATCTGGACCGATACCGTGCAGGCGGTGGTCCTGTTCATCGGTTTCATCGTGATGGCGATCATCGCGCTGTTCGAGGTCGGCGGCTTCTCCGGTCTCGGCGCCAACATGGATGTCGCCGCCATCAGCTTCCTGGGCATCGACAAGGTCGGGCTGGTACCGGCGATCTCGCTCGCCGCCGTCATCGCCGTCGGCGTGCTGGCGACCCCCTCCTACCGCCAGCGGATCTACTCGGGCAACTCGGTCAGTTCGGTGCGCAAGTCGTTCGTGATCACCGGCATCCTCTATCTGTTCTTCTCGATCATCCCGGCGATCATCGGCATGGCGACCCACGCCCTGAATCCCGGGCTCGACAACAGCAACTTCGCCTTCCCGTTCCTGGCCACCGAGATCTTGCCGCTGTGGCTGGGCCTGCTGCTGCTGGTCGCGGGGCTGTCGGCGACCATGTCCAGCGCGAGCTCCGATGCCATCGCCGGCGTCTCGATCCTGCTGCGTGATGTCTACGTGCTGTTCACCGGCCATACGCCGTCGGCCCGCAAGGTCGTGGGTCTGTCGCGACTGGCGCTGGTCGCCACCATCGGCCTGGCGCTGCTGTTCGCACTGACCTCCAACAACGTCATCAGCTACATCACCAGCATGATCGCCACGGTGATGGCGGGGATGTTCGTCTGTGGCGTGCTGGGGCGCTTCTGGCCACGCTACAACTGGCAGGGCGCCATCGCCACCCTGATCGCCGCGTCGGCGACCTCGCTGGCAGTGATCAACGTGGACAGCTTGACGGCCTTCTGGGGCAATCCCAGCATCCCCGCCGTCCTGGTGGCGCTAATCGCGGGCGTCGTGGTCAGCCTGGTCACGCCCGCCTCGAAGGTGACACCGGAGCAGGCGCTCAAGATCATCGACGACGAGCGCGAACGCATGGAACTGGAGGAGGACCCCGCCAGCGTGCTCAGCGGCAAGTCGGTCTGATACGGAACCGTCGGCACCAACGAAAACGCCACCCCATCGGGGTGGCATTCTTGTAGCGGTCACCGCATTCACGCCCGGTCCGCGCGATAGCACTTGATGTCCACTTCCACCTTGCAGTCCACCACCAGGTCCTGAACGCTGCAGATCCGCGCCGGGGGATGGTCGCCGAACACTTCCTTGAACACCTTGTTGAACGAGCTGAAGTAGCGCGCGTCGGTCAGCACCGCGGTGACGTGGACGACGTCCTCGACACCATAGCCGGCCTCCTCGGCGATCTTCAGGCAGTTGGCGAAGGCCAGCCGCGACTGCTCGACGATGCTGCCTTCGACGACTTCGCCGTCGGTCATCGGGGTCTGGCCGGAGACGAACAGCCAGCCGGCGGCTTCGGTGGCGCGGGCGAACGGCAGTTTCTGGCCGCCGGTGCCGACGCCGCCCTCGACGCCATAACGTTTGATATTCATAAGTTGCTCTCCTGATGGATATAGCGGGCCTGCGTCACGCAAAAGGCCAAGCCCGACATGCAAGATCGGGCTCAGTAGCAGACGCCGCGAGCGTGGACGGTTATCTCGCCGACGATGTCGCTGCCCTCGCACAGCACCAGGCGATCCTTGAGATTGGGAACGACGCAGCAGTGGTTGGGGATGATCTCGAGCCGATCGCCGATCGCGAGGCGGTGAAGGGAGGGATCGTAGCGCAGGAAACCATGCTCCTCGTTGAGATGGGTGATCGTCGCATCCGGCATGGATACGACATGGCCATGTCCCTCGCCGTGCTTGGCGCCATCGCTGGTCAGCGTCTTGGAGCCAGCATCGAGAATGGCGTAGCCCGGCTCCTGCTGCGCAATGACCGTCGTCAACACACGCTGGGCGCACTGCGCCGGGGTGACCTCGCCGACATCGAGGATGCCTCGATCGCCCAGCACATAGTTGCCGGCCCGGACTTCGGTGGCGCCGGGCAGTGCTTCGATCATCAACGCCTCCATGGAGGAACCGATGGACAACGTGTCGACGACGATTCCCGCCTCCGCCAGCAACGTTCTTATCGACTTTAGCGTCTTCAGCGCCTCCTGGGCGACGGCGATGCGCGCCTCGCGACTCGCGGGCGCGTAGCACTGTCCGGCGTAGCCCTGCAGCCCGGATATCCGAACCGATGCCAGGTCGCTGGCGCGCCGGGCGACAGCCAGCACGCGCTCGTCCGGTGGCAGCTCGCCGCGGTGAATGCCCACGTCGATCTCGAGATAGAGTTCGATGACCCGGCCGGCCTCGGCGGCTGCCGCGGCAACGTTCTCCAACGCCTCCAGCGAGTTGATCGACACGATCAGTCGGTGCAGTCGTGGGGCCAGGGCAACCAGGCGCCGACGGTTGCGCTCACCGATGATCGGGTAGGCGATCAGGATGTCCTTGAGGCCGTGATCCGCCATGACTTCGGCTTCGCCGATGCTGGAAGTGGTGATGCCTCGGGCACCGGCCTGCTGTTGGCGCAGCGCGATATCCGCGCTTTTGTGCGTCTTGATATGAGGACGATGCGCAACGCCGGCATCGGCGAGCCGGCGCTCCATTCGGTCGATGGTCGCGTTCAGGATATCGCGACGCACGATGACTTCCGGGGTCAGCAGTTCGTCGAGAGTCGTAGGGTGATCAGGCATGCGAAAAAATGACCTCGTCGAGGGAGTCGATGATCTGGGCGTAGCTGAGTGCCGCCATTTCGAGCTGATCCAGAGCGACGAATTCGTCGGCCTGATGGGCCTGGGCGATCGAGCCCGGGCCGATGATCAGCGTCTTGATGCCGGCCTCCATGAGAAAAGCGGCCTCGCAGGTCGCTTCGAAGGCGTAGCGCCGAGGCGTCACACCGCGAACCCGCTCCACGGCGCTCGCGCATTGCCGGCTGATGGTCGCATCGGCCGGTGTCAGGCCGGAGGGGCAGAAAGTCGTCTGTTTCAGTTGCCAGCCCTCGATGCTGCCGGCGGCTTGCAGACGCGAGAGTTCGGCTTCCAGAGCGTCGCGCACCTGGGCTTCGGTTTCGCCGCAGGCCAGGCGGCCATCGATCTGCAGGCTCGCCCGGGCCGGGATGACGTTGACCTTGACGCCACTCTGGCATCCGGTGACCTGAAGCCGGCTCTGGCCGAGCACGTCGTTGGATCGCTGCTGCTGCCATCGCCTGTCCAGGTCGCGAATCGCCTGAACCGCTTCGACGGCATGGTAGAGCGCATTGGCGCCATGCTGCGACTGCGCCGCATGACAGGCAACGCCGTCCATGACCAGCTCGAACGCGATCACGCCGCGATGCCCTATCGCGATATCCATACCGGTCGGTTCGCCAACCACGCACCAGTCGGCATGGAACCCGCTGTCCAGCAACGCCTTGATGCCCTTGTTGCTCTTCTCTTCGTCGATTACCGCCGTGAAGACGATATCCACCGCCGGTGGCTCGTCCTGGTCGATCAGGCACTCGAGCACGTGCATGAACGCCGCGACCGAGCCCTTCATGTCGCAGGCGCCGCGCCCGTACAGACGGCCACCGCGGATTTCGGGCGTAAACGCTGGCGTGGTCCAGAGTTCGGCAGGGCCAGCCGGCACCACGTCGAGATGGCCGTTGTAGGCGAAGCTGTGGTTCCGGTTGTGCCCTGGCAACCGAGCGATCACGTTGAACCGGTCACCCGCCACCGGCTGGCGCGTCACTTCCAGACCCAGCCGTTCGCAGAAACTGGCAACGACATTGCCTACGCTCGCCTCGTTACCGGGAGGATTTTCGCTTTCCCTCTCGATCAAACGGCGCGTCAGTTCAACCACCCGCTGGCCATCGATTCGTTTTCTCAGGTTCGAACTCATGTCGCCTCCCGGCTTACGGTGGTTACCCCGACTCCCTCACGGGCGGGCTGAGTGATCAGGCTGACGCCGATCAGCGTCAACACATTGGCGACGAAGCCCCAGGCGGGAGCGACAATGCCCCACGGCGTACCGATGACATAGGAGAACAGCAGCGCGGTGACCAGTCCGACGATCAGCGCGGCGATCGCTCCCTGCTTGGTCGCCTTCGACCAGAACAAGGCGGCGATCATCAGCGGGAAGAACTGGATCACACCGCTGTAGGTATTCGCCAGAATCGTCCAGAGGAAGGTCGGCTTGGTCAGCGCCGCCGCATAGGCGATCACGCAGGTGATCAGCACGAACGCGCGGGAAACGGCAATGATCCGGGATTCCGATGGACGCTTCTTGACCAATCGCAGATAGAGATCCTGCGCCACTGTCACCCCCTGGGAGTGGGCGAGACTGTTGATCGTCGACAGCGATGCGGCGATACCGCCGGCGCCCAGGATGGCGATGGTCCAGAGGGGTGCATAGTCGCCGATCAGCGAGATCAGTGCCGTATCGGGGCTCGCCAGGGAGGGAATCAGAATAGCGGCGGCGAGCGCCCCCAGCACGACGGGTAACTGGCTGGGCACCGAGGCCAATGTGATCAGCGAACCGACGCGACGGGCGTCACGCGCGGAGCGTGCGGCGACCATGCGCATGTAGAGATGCGGCCACATGTATCCGCCGAGTCCGATGACCCAGGTCTGGGACAGGAAGTACCCCCACTCGAGATTCTTCGGTCCAGGCAGGGTCAACAATTCGGGAACACGCGTACGCGCCGCTTCGAAGAAGCTGCCGAACCCGCCGAAGGCATCGAAGAGGATCATGCCGACGACGAACCAGATGCTGGTCACGAAAACGATGCCGAGCAGGACATCGGTCCAGGCGACGGAAGTCATGCCACCGAAATAGATGAACAGTGCGCAAACTGCCACGGCGATCAGCGCGCCCAGCCAGAACGGTACCAGGCCGTCGGTAAAGATCTCGAAGATCAATCCGACCCCGACCACCTGAATGGTGATGTAGGGGATCATGCAGACCGTTCCCACGAGCCCGACGAGAAGTCCCAGCAACCGGCTGTCGAATCGATGCGCGAAGAAATCGGCTTGCGTCACGAACCGGTGGCGCTGCCCCAGCGCCTGCATGCGGGGCGCGATGAAATAGAAGACGAGACCGGAAATCGCGGTCGACGTGAACGCGAAGATCCAGCCGATGCCCTTGGCATAGACCTCCGCCACCGCACCGAGAAACAGCGACGAGCTGTACCAGGTCGCCATTGATGTGAAGAAAAGCACCACCGGCCCCATGCCCCGCGAGCCGAGAAAGTACTCGTTGACGCTTAGCGCCTGTTTCGCCTTGCGGCTAAACGCGGGCGCAAGCCCGACCCCCAGGGTCAGGACGAGGACGATGGAGATGCCAATCAACGCCGTCATGATTCGCTTTCCCCTTCCAGGGAGGACACACGGCTATGCAATACCATGAGAATCCATAGCAGCAGCGGTACCGCCCCGCACCACAGCAGGAAGAATGGAATACCCAGCGGCGATGGGGTGACACGGTTGGCAAGAATGACGATCGGCGTGGCGGTCATGGCGATGACGACCGCCATCAGCAACCACAGGACACGTTGGGTTCGGGAGCGTGACATGACAGGGCCTTTATTGATGTTGTCTTCTAATCACTCAACATATAATACATGTTGTAATTATTTATAATACACAAATGGAGTCAACACAATGGCCGCTGGAGCGGTGGCCGAAAAGGCACATCATCGAGAACCGACCATTTGGCTCGACAGACGGCCAAGATCTGTATGACATCTCCAGAAAACGCTACACTGCGCGTAATGCACGAGTGGATGAAAGAAGGGTTATGGAAGGAATCGATTTCTTCGCGGGTGGCGGATCGCGCCTCTACAGACAGGTGGGCGAACATCTGCTCGCCCGTCTGAATGCCGGCGAGTTTGCCACCAGCGGCCGGCTGCCTTCGGAAAAGAACCTGTGCGAGGCCTACGACGTCAGCCGTACCGTGATCCGCGAGGCGCTGATCATGCTCGAGGTCAAGGGCAAGGTCGAGATCCGAAAGGGTTCAGGCGTTCACGTGGTAGAGGGGGGCGATGCCAATGAAGAGCTCGACCACGACATAGGTCCATTCGAACTGCTGCAGGCGCGCCAGATTCTCGAGAGCAGCATCGCTCGGCTCGCCGCACGCACGGCGGGTCCACGCGATATCGCTCGCCTGGAGACCGCCCTGGCGCTGGAGACCCAGGAGTTCGAGCAAGGCATCTACCAGGGGCGGGGGGATTTCGAGTTTCACCTGGGGGTCGCCGAGGCAACGCAGAACAGTCTGCTTATCGCCACGGTCCATCAGCTGTGGAAATATCGGGAAAAATCGCCGATGTGGCAGAAGCTGCAGTCCCATATCGAGAACAAGCAACAGCTCAACTACTGGGTGCCGGACCATCGGCGCATTCTCGATGCGCTCTCCCGGCGCGATCCGACACTGGCCGAAAGCAGCATGAGCGAGCATCTCGAGCATGTGCGGGAGATGCTTTTCGAACTCTCAGACATCGACCGACCCGACATGGATCGCCAGTTCTTCGCGCCAACGGCTCGCTAAGGCACCACCACCCGAATCCTCATCTCGCGCTCGTCGAGGTTGTCGGCACCGCCGCGGTCGACGACCAGAAACTCTCCCTCTCTTTCCAGCACCGAATGGATCGCATGCCAGGTACCGGCGCGGTAGTTGACACCCTGGCGGCAGTCGGTGACGAAGGCACGAACCTCTCTCGGGTCGATAGCGTCGCCCGGCGGCGCCACGACCACGATGAAGCGCTCTTCGTGCAGCGGCACGAACGCCTGGCTGCCCAGCGGGTGGCGCTCGAGCAGCTCGACCTCCAGCGGTAGCGAAACCGGTTGACTGACGAACACGCTGATCAGCGGTGGTGTCGTGGTGTCACGGATATCGACCTTGGCCAGCGCATGATGACGCCGTGTGCGGCCGTTGTTGATCGGGAACGACTCGCTGCCACGCGAGTCGATCACTTCACCGAACGCGGCGAAGGCTGCCGGGGTCAGCTTCCGAGCCTTCAGTTCCAGCATCGTCTTTTCTCCTCTATCCTCTGTTCGATCACCAACTCAGATATATCGTATACAAAAATATCATTCTTTCTTGCACTTGCTTGGTGCAAAACGGTGGCAGCCGCGCATCAACCGTGCGTTTCCGAGTGGCCCGAATCTCCGTAGCGCTCTGTCGTCAGCCCAGCTTTCGACCCAACGTTGCCTCGGAATCGCTGAACACCGACCGATCCTGGCTGACCTAAAGGCCTGAACGCGGGCGTAATTCCCCCGAGCCGGCTGATCACCGCCCCATTACGACGCTCTTCTACTGTTCGTGGATGGCGGACATGGCACGCATCTTGTATACAAAAAATGCGAATCACAATCACAAGACGGCCCCGCGGAGGGCGTTCGCCATGCCACAGCAACCGCACCATTCACCACGTCAGTATAGCGACCGGCTCTACAACGCCGACCTCGCACCAAATACGCAGAACTGGAACTGGTACAACATTCTCGCCTTCTGGCTTTCCGACGTGCATAGCGTCGGTGGCTATGTCGTCGCCGCCAGCCTGTTTGCGCTCGGCCTGGCCGGCTGGCAGGTGTTGATCTCGCTGTTGATCGGTATCTGTATCGTACAGATCTTCGCCAACCTGATGGCCAGACCGAGCCAGAAAGCCGCAGTGCCGTTCCCGGTCATCTGCCGGCTCTCGTTCGGCGTGCTGGGTGCCAACATTCCGGCGATGATTCGTGGCCTGATCGCTGTGGTGTGGTACGGCATCCAGACCTATTTGGCCTCCAACGCCCTGACCATCGTGATCCTGCGCCTTTTTCCCGGCATGGAATCGCTGGCCGGCCCCAGCTTTCTTGGCCTCTCCTATCTGGGCTGGATCAGCTTCATGCTGCTGTGGGGCCTGCAGGCGATCGTGTTCTGGCGCGGCATGGATTCGATCCGACGCTTCATCGACTGGAGCGGCCCTGCGGTCTATGTGGTGATGTTCGCGCTCGCCGCCTGGCTGGTGTGGCAGGCGGGCTGGTCCAATATCAGCTTTACCCTGAGCGACATTCAGCTCTCTCCCGGCGAGCAACTCTGGCAGATGGTGATCGCGGCCGCCATCGTCGCCGGCTATTTTGCCGGTCCGACGCTCAACTTCGGCGACTTCACCCGTTATGCGCGCACCTTCGATGACGTCAAACGAGGCAATTTCTGGGGCCTGCCGGTCAACTTCCTGGTGTTCTCGGCGACCACGGTGATGATGGTGTCAGCGACGATCCCGGTATTCGGCGAGATGATCGACGACCCGATCGAGACCGTCTCGCGTCTCGACAACACCTTCGTTGCCGTACTGGGGGCCGCAACCTTCGTGACGACGACGATCGGCATCAACATCGTCGCCAACTTCGTCGCGCCGGCATTCGACTTCTCCAACATGGCCCCCAGCAAGATCAGCTTTCGCACCGGCGGCTTCATCGCCGCCGTCGGCTCGATCTTCCTGACCCCGTGGAACCTATTCAGCAACCCGGAGATCATCCACTACACCGTCGATCTGCTGGCGGCCGCCATCGGCCCGCTCTACGGCATCCTGATCATGGACTACTACCGTATCCGCCGGGGCGAGATCGATGTGGACGCCCTGTTCAGCGTCGACCCCGACGGCCCCTACTGGTATCGCAACGGTTTCAACCCGGCGGCGGTGAAGGCCGTGGTCGCCGCATCGCTGATCGGCATCGTGATCAACTTCCTGCCGCTGGGTGACCTGGGACACTTCTCGGTCTTCATCGGCGGTGCCCTGGGCGCGACTTTCTACGCCATGGCGATGCGACGCGCCTCGGTCACAGCGGCCATTGCCTCATAGGCGTCCGTTCTGTCTCCTCGAGCGCCTCGCGCGTTCTCTCCCTCTTGCCGGCGCCCTCCAGCGCCGGCTTTTTTGTGGCCGCCGTTGCGCGACGTCAAAAAATCGCTCCCCATTTCTCGCGCGGTGCGCTTCCCATCGCGCCATGATGATTGTATAAAATCTACAATACCCGCAGCACTCAACGTCCTGCGGGGCCACCCGGATCGGAGGAAATACGCATGCAGCGCATCCATGTCATCGATTCCCACACCGGGGGAGAGCCGACACGCCTGGTCATGAGCGGCTTCCCGGCGCTGCCGGGTGGCACCCTCGTCGAGAAGCGCGACGCGCTGCGGGAGTCCCACGACCACTGGCGGCGCGCCTGCCTGCTCGAACCGCGGGGCAACGATGTGCTGGTCGGCGCGCTCTACTGCGAGCCCGTCACGTTGGGCGCGACCTGCGGGGTGATCTTCTTCAACAACTCAGGCTATCTGGGCATGTGCGGTCACGGCACGATCGGCCTGGTGGCATCGCTGCATCATCTCGGGATGATCCAGCCCGGCGACCACAGGATCGATACCACCGTCGGCCCGGTCAACGCCACGCTGCACGAAGACGGCGCGGTGACGGTGCGCAACGTGCCCGCCTACCGCTATCGCCAGCGCGTCCCGGTAGAGGTGCCCGGCTACGGTGTGGTGCATGGCGATATCGCCTGGGGCGGCAACTGGTTCTTCCTGGTAGGCGAGCACGACCAGACGGTAACCCTGGCCAACGAGGAAGCCCTGACGGCCTTTACCTGGGCGATCCGCCAGGCGCTGGACGCACAGGCGATCAGCGGCGAGAACGGCGGTCACATCGACCATATCGAGCTGTTTGCCGACGATACTGGCACTGAAAATCCAGCCAATAGCCGCAATTTCGTGTTCTGTCCCGGCAAGGCCTACGACCGCTCCCCCTGCGGCACCGGCACCAGCGCCAAGCTGGCCTGCCTGGCGGCGGACGGCAAGCTGGCCCCCGGCGAGACCTGGGTCCAGGCCAGCATCACCGGCAGCCGCTTCGAGGGGCGCTACGAATGGGAAGACGAGGCGCAAAGGCTTGTGCGTCCTTTCATCACCGGCAGCGCCTACATGACCGCCGATGCCACGCTGCTGATCGACGAAAACGATCCGTTTGCCTGGGGTATCACCGCGTCGTAGCCGTTCGCCAAGCCGTTCCCGAAAAGCCATTCACGAATTCCAGAGGACAACCATGAACGACTCCATCTTCACCGGCTGCATCCCCGCTCTGATGACCCCCTGCACCGCCGACCGCACGCCGGATTACGACGCGCTGGTCGCCAAGGGGCGCGAACTGGTCGATCTCGGCATGCGCGCGGTGGTCTACTGCGGCTCGATGGGCGACTGGCCCTTGCTCAGCGAAGCCGAACGCCAGGAGGGCGTGGCGAGATTGGTCGCCGCCGGCGTACCCGTCATCGTCGGCACCGGCGCGGTCAACTCGAAGGAGGCGGTCTCCCACGCCGCCCATGCGGCCAAGGTCGGCGCCCAGGGGCTGATGGTCATTCCCCGCGTGCTCTCCCGCGGTACCGTCCCTGCGGCCCAGAAGGCGCACTTTTCGGCGATCCTGCAAGCCGCCCCCGAACTGCCGGCGGTGATCTACAACAGCCCCTACTACGGCTTCGCCACCCGCGCGGACCTGTTCTTCGAGCTGCGTCGCGAACATCCCAATCTGATCGGGTTCAAGGAGTTCGGCGGCGCAGACGACCTGCGCTACGCGGCCGAGCACATCACCTCCCAGGATGACGAGGTCAGCCTGATGGTGGGTGTCGATACCCAGGTGTTCCACGGTTTCGTCAACTGCAACGCCACCGGTGCCATCACCGGGGTCGGCAACGCGCTGCCGAAAGAGGTGCTGCAGCTGGTCGCGCTCTGCGAGAAAGCCGCCAAGGGAGATCCCGCAGCCCGACGTCTGGCCCAGGAGCTGGAATCCGCACTGGCGGTGCTCTCCTCCTTCGATGAAGGCGTGGACCTGGTGCTCTATTACAAGCAGCTGATGGTGCTCAACGGCGACAGCGCCTACGAACTCCACTTCAACGAGAGCGATGTCCTGAGCGATGCCCAGCGACGCTACGTCGAAACCCAGTACGCGTTGTTCCGGGAGTGGTATGCGCAGTGGTCGGCGCGGCTCGACGTGGCCTGAGTCGGTCTTTCCGCACCGATCTTGCAACGCTGATCTGGAACAGAGCGCGGGCCTGAAAAGTCGGCGGGCGCCATATGGATTGCATACAATATCCAGATTCTGCGAAACGATGAGACTTCATGGCGACTTTCAAGACCCGAGCCCAGTACGTGGCGGACGATCTGCGCGAGCGCATTCTCGGTGGCGAGTTCAAGGGCGGCTCCCAGCTACGCCAGGATGCGCTGGCCAGGGACTACGACGTCAGCCGCATTCCCGTTCGGGAGGCGCTGCTGACCCTGGAGTCCGAGGGGCTGGTGGAGTTTCACGCCCATCGCGGCGCCTTCACCACCGAACTCTCGGTGGCGGCGATCCGCGAACTGTTCGATCTGCGCGTGCTGCTCGAGACCTACGTGCTGCGCCATGCGATTCCGAACCTGACAGCGGCGGATCTCGATCACGCCGGCAGTGTCCTGCGCCAGTACGACGCCGCGCTCGACTCCGGCAGCCAGATCGACAACTGGAGCGACTACAACTTCGCGTTTCACCACGCGCTGTATGCGCCCTCCGGGCTGCCCGAGACGCTGGCCATGATCGGCCAGTTGAACACCAAGTCCGGGCGTTATATCCGCATGCAACTGGTCTATACCCGCGAGATCGAGAAGGCGGAACTCGAACACCGCGAGTTGCTGGAACTGGCGCGCCAGGGCGACGTCGACAAGGCCTGCCGACTACTGGAAAGCCATATCAAGGATGCCGCGGAAGGCATCGCGGCGGTGCTGGAAAAGAATCTGCGCAGCGCCTGATGCGAGGCGCGTTCCCCGCGCATTCACTTGCCCTTCTGGTCATGAGGTAGCGCATGTCGGACTCACCGCCTTCGGCTTCGCCCGATGCCGATATCATCGTCGTCGGTGCCGGCCTCGTCGGCGTGACCAGCGCCCTGGCCCTGGCGCGCCAGGGCCACCGCGTGATGGTACTCGACACCCAGGAACCGGGACGCGGCGCCTCCTACGGCAACGCCGGGCACCTCGCCACCGAACAGGTCTTTCCGATCGCCGATGCGTCGATTCTAATGTCGCTGCCCGGAATGCTCATGGACCCCATGGGTCCGCTGCGGCTGGACTGGAAATATCTGCCCCGGGCGCTGCCGTGGTTGACGCGACTGGTGCTGAACCTACGCCCGGAACCCTTTGGCCGAAGCGTGGCCGGCATCCGCGCGCTCAACGAACGCAGCCTGGCGGCGTGGCAACGCCTGCTGGCGTCGGTCGACAGCAGCCACCTGCTCAAGGCGGACGGCTCGCTGCTGGTCTACGAGAAGCCGGAGTCTCACGCCAAGCTGGAAGCGCTCGAGTCGCGCATGCGCGAACAGCAGGTGCCGGTGGCGCTGTGGGACAGAAACGCGATTCAACGCGCGGCGCCACAGCTCTCGGACGAGCTGCTGGGCGGACTGTTCTTCCCGGCCACGGGCCATGTACTGGATCCGTGGCGGGTGGTCACGACGCTAGTGGAAGCCGCCCGGCGCCAGGGCGTGCAATTCGCCCAAGAGACGGTGCGCTCGGCGCAAGTTGTCGAGTCCGGCGTTCGGCTCGTCACCGATAGCCGACAACTGACGGCGAGTCGCGTGCTGCTCGCCTGTGGCGCCCACTCGGCAGCGTTGACCGCCCAGCTCACCGGCAAGCACGTACCGCTGGATACCGAGCGCGGCTATCACCTGATGCTACCCCGTGAGCACGACCGCCTGCCCTTCGCGGTGACCTCACTGGAGCGCCGTTTCATCATGACGCCGATGGAGACCGGGCTGAGATTGGCTGGCACCGTGGAGTTCGCGGGGCTGAACGCACCGCCCAACATGGGCCGGGCGTGGCAGTTGCACCGCCTGAGCCACGGCCTGTTCAAGACCGATCTCGACGCCGGGGACGCCACGCCGTGGATGGGCTTCCGCCCGTCGCTGCCGGACTCGCTGCCGATCATCGATCGTGTGTGCGACGGCCGCGTGCTGCTGGCGTTCGGCCATCACCACCTGGGGCTGACGCAGTCGGCGATCACCGCCGAGTTGATCGCCGATCTGGCCGGAGCAGCCGACAGCGGCGAAGGCCTCTCATCAACGAGCGATTTGCCGCCGCTGGCGCCCTATCGGCTCTCCCGCTTCGGCTAAGGAACCACTGCACAAATGCCTGCACGAGCGAATGGCTGCGTTGCGCGGTACTCGAAGGCTCGCCTAACCCCATGTTATGTCTCGCCTTCTGCGTTCCGTGCGCCTGGCCCCTCGTCTCGTTCGACGATTTATTCAGCGTTTCCCTAGCGCCCGGAAAGCGACAGTTTCATGTGCCGGTTGACGTCCTTGTAGAGCAGATAGCGGAACGGTTCCGATCCGGCGGCGTAACAGGATTGCGGGCAGAACGCGCGCAGCCACATGTAGTCGCCGGCCTCGACCTCGACCCAGTCCTGGTTGAGGTGATAGACCGCGCGGCCCTCGAGCACGTAAAGGCCGTGCTCCATCACGTGGGTCTCGTCGAACGGAATCACGCCGCCCGGCTGGAAGGTAACGATGGTCACGTGCATGTCGTGTCGCAGATCCGCGGGATCGACGAAGCGCGTGGTCGCCCAGCGGCCGTCAGTATCCGGCATCGGCGTCGGCGCAATCGTCTGCTCGTTGGTGACGAACGCCGGCGGCGTCTCCAGTCCATCGACGAATTCGTACGCCTTGCGAATCCAGTGGAAGCGCACCGGCGCGTCGCTCGCGTTGCTCAGCTGCCAGTCGCAGCCCGGCGGCAGGTAGGCGTAGCCGCCCGGCCCCATGTCGTGCGTCTCGCCGCCGATGGTGAGCGTCATCTCGCCCTCGACCACGAACAACACGCCCTCGGCGCCACTGTCCGGTTCCGGCCGCTCGCTGCCCCCGCCGGGCGAGACTTCCATGATGTACTGGGAAAACGTCTCGGCAAATCCGGAGAGCGGTCGTGACAGCACCCACAATCGGGTCTTTTCCCAATGCGGCAGAAAGCTGGTAACGATATCGCTCATCACCCCCTTGGGAATGACCGCATAGGCCTCGGTGAACACGGCGCGGCCATGGATCAGCTGGCTCTGCGGCGGCAGACCGCCGTGGGGGGCATAGTAGGTTCGTTTCGGTGCATCGTGGCTGCGCTGCGACATGCTCTCTCCTCGATCAATCGGCGTCCGATTCGGCCAGGCGTCGAACGCCACACGTCCTGTTTGCTTTTTGTCCCTATCCTGCGATGCGTCTTCTCAGAGTCTGCCTGAAAAGTCAGCGAGCTCATCGAGCTCCTGATACAACTCGGTCACTTCGCCGATCCTGGCCCGCCCTTGCGCCAACCGACGATGCAGCATGGCGTTGGCCAGCAGACTGACCAGGCTCATCGCGCTGGCGTAGCTATCGAATGCCGAGATCGTCTCCAGCGCACACTCCAGCCGCCAGGTGACCCGATCCGCATATTTGGCGGTGGTCGGATCGCCGATCAGCAATACGCGATGTTCGCGGTCGTTGAGCGCGCCGACCAGCTTCTCGAACAGTCTGGGCCGGCGGCGAAAGCCGATCAGCACGATCAGCGTGCCGGGCTCGAGTTCAACCAGCTCCTCGGCCAATGACTGATTAGGCGCGGGCAGCAGACGGACGTTAGCCCGGGCCTGAAGCAGCTGCTGGCGCAGATGCAGAGCCACCGGATAGCTGTTGCGATAGCCCACCACGGCCACCGCCGGCGCCTCGTCGAGCGCGCGAACGACCTCGTCGAACAGCATCGGTGTCAGCCCTTCGAGGCACTGGCGCAGATTATCCTGCTCGCGTTCGGCGTGTCGGCGGAAGCGCTCGACGCCATCGCCCAGCGTATCGGAACCCGATGCCAGCGGTACGCCGTAATGGCGCAGCTGGCGCGCATGCGCCTTGACCGCCTTGAAGTCATCAAAGCCCAGGCGCTTGAACAGGCGGGTCACGGTCGCCTTGGAGACGCCACTGAGCCGCGACAGATCGGTCGCGCTGTAGACCGCCAGATCCTCGAGGTGCGCCAGGATGAAGTCCGCCACCCGGCGTTCCTGAGGGCCCAGTTCCGGGAAATGCTGTTGTAGCCGCCGACCGATATGCGCCTGCATGACGTTCCTTATCGTGAACTCTGGGCCGTGAACCTCGAGTCGTGAACCTTGAGCCGTGAACGTTGCGTAATCTTGACGTTGCGTGAATCTTGACACAGTGCCCGCCGTTACAGGACCGAGGCGATGAACTGATTCAGTTCCGGGGTCCGGGGGCGCGTGAACAACGTCTGCGGATCCCCCGATTCGTGGATGCGCCCCTGATGCATGAACACGACCCGATCACTGACGTCGCGGGCAAACTTCATCTCATGGGTGACCAGGATCAGCGTCATCCCTTCCCGGGCCAGGTCCTCGAGCACCCGCAGCACCTCACCCACCAGTTCCGGGTCAAGTGCCGAGGTTACCTCGTCGCAGAGCAGCACCTTGGGATTCATCGCCAGCGCCCGGGCGATGGCCACACGCTGCTGCTGGCCGCCGGAGAGCTGGGCCGGATAGGCGTCGACCTTCTCGGACATCCCCACCTTGGCGAGCACCGCCTCGGCAATCCGGCGTGCCTCTTCCCGGGGCGTCTGCTTGACCACCAGCGGTGCCAGCATCACGTTCTCGATCACCGTCTTGTGCGGGAACAGGTTGAAGCTCTGGAACACCATGCCGACGTTCTGGCTCAGTTCCCCCGGCGACATCGCGGTGCCGTCGAGACGCTGATCGGCCAGATGGATGGTGCCCCAGTCGTGTTGCTCGAGTTGGTTGAGGCAGCGCAGCAAGGTACTCTTGCCCGAGCCGCTGCGGCCGATGATCGACACCACCTCGCCGGCCTCGATCTCCAGATCGATGCCCTTGAGCACCTCCAGCTCACCGAAGGATTTATGCAGGTCTTTAACGGATACCAGCGCCATAGAGCTTTTTCTCCAGGTGACGGGCATAGCGGGACAGCGGATAGCAGAGGATGAAGTATCCGAGTGCCACCAGCGCGAAGATGGTGAAGGGAGCGAAGGCCGCATTGTTGAGCATGGTGCCGGCCTTGGTCAGTTCGACGAAGCCGATCACCGAAGCCAGCGCCGTGCCCTTGATGACCTGCACGGAGAAGCCCACGGTCGGCGGCACCGCGAGTCGCAGCGCCTGCGGCAGGATGACGTGGCGCATCGACTGCAGATAGTTCAGCCCGAGCACGCGCGCGGCCTGCCACTGCCCGCTGGGGACCGCCTCGACACAGCCACGCCAGATGTCGCACAGAAAGGCACTGGTGAAGAGCGTCAGCGCCACGCTGGCCGCGGTCCAGGCGGAGACGTCAAAGCCGAGCACGGCGGCACCGAAGTAGGCCAGAAACAGCTGCATCAACAGCGGCGTGCCCTGAAACAGATCGACGTAGAGCCGGATCAGCCAGCGCACCGGCCACAGACCGCCCATGCGTGCGAGCGTCAATACCAGGCCGACGACGGCACCACCGGTGAAGGCGATCAGCGACAGCACGACGGTCCAGCGCCCCGCCAGCAGCAGGTTGCGCACGATGTCCCACAGCGTGAAATCGGTCATGATGACCCTCCCTGACGAAACGCGAACAGCCGCCGGCCGACGAATTCGAACGCCAGCCGCAGGCCCACCGCCAGCAGCAGATAGATCAGCGTCACTACCAGGTAGACCTCGAAGCCGCGGAAGTTGCGCGACTGGATGAAGTTGGCGGCGTAGGTCAGATCGAACACCGAAATCTGGGAGACCACTGCAGAACCCAGCATGACGATGATGCACTGGCTGATCAGCGATGGATAAACTCGCGAGAAGGCCGGCATCAGCACCACATGACGAAAGCTTTGCAGCCGGGAGAGGCCCAGCGCACGGGCGGCTTCATGCTGGCCTTTCAGCGTCGAATCGATCCCGGCACGCAGGATTTCGGCCGTGTAGGCGCCAAGATTCAGAATCATCGCCAGCAGCGCGGCGACGGTGGCGCTGATCGACACGCCCAGGGCCGGCAAGCCGAAGAACAGAAAGAACAGCTGCACGATGAACGGGGTATTGCGAATCACCTCGACGTAGGCACCGAGAAGGCGACTGACGATGCCAGAAGGGCCTTCCCGCGAACCATCGCGGGCATAGGCGACGACGATCGCCAGCGCGATCCCGGCGACGGTGGTGACGACGGTCAGCCAGACCGTCGTCACCAGCCCCTCGAGGATCGCGTCCGTGTAGGGCAGCAGCGTGGAGAAATCCAGAGTCATGGCGAATTATCCGTCCAGACAGAGATCAAGCGACTCGTTCAGAGGTCGTCGGGCAGCGCGGTGTGGAACCACTTCTGCGACATCGACTCCAGCGTGCCGTCCTCTTTGCCTTGTTCGATCAGTTCATTGACGCGCGTCTTCAGCACCGTGTTGTCCTGGGTCAGGCCGATGTAACAGGGCGAATTCTTGATCCGGAAGACCATGGTCGGCGCGCGCTCGGCATTGCGCTCGGCGATCTGCGCTGCCACCACGTTGCCGGTGGCGATGTAGTCGACCTGGCCGGATAGAAAAGCGGAGATCGTGGTGGCATTGTCTTCGAAGCGCTGGATCGTGGCATCGTCAGGCGCCAGATCGGAAAGCTCCATGTCCTCGACCGAACCACGAGTCACCCCGACGGTCTTGCCGGAAAGGCCGGCGGCATCGTCGATCCGGGCGGCGTCTGGCGTGCCGAAAACACCGAGAAAGAACGGGGCGTAGGCCTCGGTAAAGTCGATCACCGCCGCGCGCTCGGGATTCTTGCCCAGGCTCGAGATCACCAGGTCGACCTTGTCGGTCTGCAGGAAGGGAATGCGATTGGCGCTGGTGACCGTCACCAGTTGCAGATCGAGCTCCATCTGATCGGCCAGATACTGCGCCATATCGACGTCATAGCCCTGCGGCTGCAGATCGGTGCCCACCGAACCGAACGGCGGGAAATCCTGTGGAACGGCAACGCGCAGGGTGCCGCGCTGTTCGATGGTATCCAGATCGCTGGCCTGTACCGCAACGGCGGCGAGGCCAGCGGCAACGGTGCAGCAGAGTGCCAGCACGAGCTGGCGCGAGAATCGATTCTTGGCGAAAGCGAACATGCCCTATCTCCTGACGAGTGCTTGTATGTTTTGTTAGAGAGGCAGAGAAACAATTGACGACTTCTCCATGGGTCGAGAAACATTTGTTTCACAGCCAGATGTAGCAAACCCGGCGCCAACTCACTCCGAATGGCGCCGATTCAGTCAGTTAGTCAGCCTTCACCGGCAGGAATAGCACTAGCTACAGGACGATCAGGGCTATCATCCGGGCCCATCCGGTGCAACGGGCTCGTCGCACGCACCGCCAAGGCGCGCGAAATCAGAGGCGCGAAACCCGCCCCCGCATTCACCGTGTCGTGGGGTCGATCCGTTACGAGGCCGGATGCACCGCCGCCCAGTGACGGGCGATATCCACACGCCGGGTTATCCACACCCGGTCGTGGGCCTCGAGATGATCGAGGAAGCGTTGCAGCGCGCGAAAGCGCCCGGGGCGGCCGACCAGGCGGCAGTGCAGGCCGATCGACAGCATCTTGGGCGTCTCCGCGCCCTCCTCGTAGAGCACGTCGAACGCGTCGCGCAGATACTGGAAGAACGGCTCGCCATGATCGAAGCCGGTCGGCGAGGCGAAGCGCATGTCGTTGGTATCCAGCGTGTAGGGCACGACAAGATGCTGATGCGTCTGGCCCTGACTGTCTTCGGCCGGCATCCAGAACGGCAGGTCGTCGCCGTAGTAGTCGCTGTCGTAGAGAAAGCCGCCCCGGTCAAGAAGCAGACGCCGGGTGTTGGGGCTGTCGCGGCCGGTGTACCAGCCCTGCGGCAGCTCACCAAAGAGCGACTGGAAGATGGCCAGCGCGCGCTCGAGATGGTCGCGCTCGACCGCTTCCGGCACGTTCTGGTAGTGAATCCAGCGGTAACCGTGACAGGCGATCTCGTGGCCCAGCGCCTTGAATGCCTGGGCCACCTCCGGATTGCGCTCCAGCGCCATGGCCACGCCGAACACCGTCAGCGGCAGGCCGCGTCGTTCGAACTCCCGCAGCACCCGCCACACGCCGGCCCGGGATCCGTACTCGTAGATCGACTCCATGCTCAGATGGCGCGCCGGATACGCCTCCGCCCCGGCGATCTCGGAGAGGAACTGTTCGGAATGGCTATCACCGTGAAGGACGCTGTTCTCGCCGCCCTCCTCGTAGTTGAGCACGAACTGCACCGCCACGCGGGCCCGGCCCGGCCAGTCGGCCTGGGGCGGGTTGCGGCCGTAGCCGATCAGGTCGCGAGGATAGTCGGGAGAGATCATGCGCGGTGCCCTTTTTGTCGAGATGGCGGTCGTCGGAATGGTCTTCGTCGAATCCGTCGCTGCCAACGCCAACGGCATCGATACCGACGTCATCGATATTGTATTCAAACTCGGTTATTTTTGTGGACAAAATAACCGTATCGCGATTCGTCCGAGTCGCCAAGGTGCCATGCCATGCAGATCCACGTCATCAACCCCAATACGACCGCCAGCATGACCGACAAGATCGGTGCCTGCGCCAACCGCGTGGCGGCGGAGCACACGCAGATCCACGTCAGTCAGCCGGACAGCGGGCCGGTATCGATCGAGAGCCACTTCGACGAGGCGGTCAGCGCCGTCGGCGTGCTGGAGGAGATTCGGCGCGGCGAAGCGCTGGGCATGGACGCCTACGTCATCGCCTGCTTCGGCGATCCGGGGCTGCTGGCGGCGCGGGAGCTGACCCGCGCACCGGTCATCGGCATCGCCGAGGCGGGCTTCCACCTGGCCGCGCTGATCAGCACCCGCTTCTCGGTGGTGACCACGCTGGCCCGCACCGCGATCATCGCCGAGCATCTGCTCGACCAGTATGGATTCCGCCACAACTGCCGGCGCGTTCGTGCCACCGACCTGCCGGTGCTGGAGCTGGAGAACCCGGCGGGCAACGCCTACCAGGCGCTGCTGGAAGAGTGCCAGCGAGCCAGGGAAGAGGACGGCATCGGCGCCATCGTGCTCGGCTGCGGCGGCATGGCGGACCTCACCGAGCGCCTCACCCATGACCTGCAGATGCCGGTGATCGAAGGCGTCAGCGCCGCGGTGAAACTGGCGGAGTCGCTGGTCTCGCTGGGCCTGGGCACCAGCAAGCACGGCGATCTCGCCTTTCCGCGGCCCAAGCCGTTCAGCGGGCGCTTCGCCGACTGGGGCGTGTAGTCGAATCCGCTCAGCGCATCAGCCAAAGATCTGCCGCAGATCCGGCGCTTCGTCGGTGCTTTCCTCGATCGACAGCGACGCCTCGATCGCCTTCAAGTGGCGCTGCATGAAGGCGACGGCGCGCTCCTCCCTGCCGGCTTCCAGCAGCGTGACCAGCTCGTCATGGTCGTGGGATTCACAGCCCAGATGCCCGGAGGCACCGTAGACGGCGAGGATCAGCGACGAGCGCGAGCAGAGCCGTTCGACGAATTCCGCCAGTGGCGTATTGCCGGAGAGCTCGGCCAGACGCTGATGGAACTGGGCGGAGAGCTGGATGGCCCGACTCTGCTCGCCGGCGCGCAGGGCCTGGCGCTCGCTCGTCGCCATCTCGCGCAGGGCCCTGGCATCCGCCGGTTGCAGCCGGCGGGACACCCAGGGCATCAGCTGGCACTCGATCAGTTGGCGAGCGGCGAACACGTCTCGCGCCTCCTCGATAGTCGGCCGACTGACGCTGGCGCCACGCCGTGGGGTCAGCGTGACCAGATACTCCAGCGCCAGGCGCTGCAAAATCTTGCGGATGCCGGTACGGCTGACACCGAACACTTCCGCCAGCGCATCCTCGCGTAGCCGCGCCCCCGGCTTGAGCCGGTGCTCGACGATCGCCTCGCGAATCTGCTGATAGATCGTTGCATGGCGCTCGGCGCCGTCACCCGCCTTGCCCGCCCCGCGACCACGTTTCGCCTCGGCAGACTTGCTCGTACTCGTATTGCTCGCTGCGTTCGCGCTTTTTGCCATTGTCGTTCGCTCCACCCAGCGCCGGTCGCATCGATAATTCACGTTGTCATCGATTGTATACGGCCCGTCGCCAGATGAC
The DNA here is from genome assembly GCF_008298015.1 of Salinicola corii. GTDB lineage: Bacteria > Pseudomonadota > Gammaproteobacteria > Pseudomonadales > Halomonadaceae > Salinicola > Salinicola corii. Next base: position 164,916 of record NZ_VTPX01000008.1, read on the forward strand.
AGCCGCCCGGGCGCGGATGCTCAGCCCGCGATCAGCCGCCTGGCGCTGGCGTTGTGCCTCGCCACCATGGCATCGAGATCGTGGCCGAGCAGCTGGCCGCTTTCGACACGGCGCACACCGTTGACGATCGACAGCTCGACCTGGGGCGGCTGGCAGAACACCAGCGATGCCAGCGGGTCGTGCAGCGCGCCACCGGCCAGGGCCAGCGAGTCCAGCCGGAAGCCGATGATATCGGCGGCCTTGCCCACCGCGAGCTGGCCGATATCGTCCCGGCCCAGCACCGCAGCGCCGCCACGGGTGGCGAACCACAGCATCCGGCGCGCGGTGAATTCGCCCATGTCGCCCTGGAGCCGGCCCAGCAGCATCGCCTGGCGCGCCTCCGCCAGCAGGTGCGAGCCGTCGTTGGAGGCGCTGCCATCGACGCCGAGGCCGACTCGCATGCCGGCCCGGTGCATCGCCATCACCGGCGCGATGCCGGAACCGAGACGCATGTTGGAGCTGGGACAGTGCGACGCGCCGCAGTAGTGGCCGCCGAGGCGCGCGATCTCGTCGGCATGCGGGTGCACCATGTGGGCGAACCAGACATCGCTGCCGACCCAGCCGACCTGCTCGGCGTACTCCACCGGCGTGCAGCCGAAGCGCTCGCGACAGTAGGCTTCCTCGTCGCGGGTTTCGGCCAGGTGGGTATGCAGATGCACCCCGTAGTGACGGGCCAGCTCGGCGCTTGCGACCATCAATTCGCGGGAAACCGAGAACGGCGAGCAGGGCGCCACCACGATACGGGTCATCGCCCGCTCGGCGGCGTCGTGATAGCGCTCGATGGCGCGCTGGGTATCGTCGAGGATTGCCTGTTCGGTTTCGACCACGCTGTCCGGCGGCAGCCCACCCTGGGACTCGCCCACCGACATCGAGCCCCGCGAGGCATGGAAGCGCAGGCCGAGCTCGGAGACCGCCGCGATCTGGTCGTCGATACGTGCGCCGTTGGGCCACAGGTAGGTGTGATCCGCCGCCGTGGTGCAGCCAGAGAGCAGCAGCTCCGCCGCAGCGATCTGGCTGCTGGCGTGGAGCGATTCCGGGTCGAGTCGCGCCCAGATCGGATAGTGGGTCACCAGCCAGTCGAACAGCTCGGCGTTCTGCCCCGCCGGCAGGTTGCGCGTCAGGGTCTGGTAGAAGTGATGGTGCGTGTTGACCAGCCCCGGCAGCAGCACCTGGCCGCTGGCATCGATGACCCTGTCGGCCGGCGCCTCGAGCTCGGCCGCGACCTCCTGCGCCGAGCCGATCGCGACGATGCGGTCGTCGCTGACGAGAATGCTGGCATCGCGCAGCTCGCGCTCGGCATCGTCGAACGTCGCCACCAGTTCGGCGTTATGGATCAGGGTCGTGGTCATCAGCTACCCCGGTACGTCGAGTAGCTGTACGGCGATAACAACAACGGCACGTGATAATGCTCGTCGGGAGAGTCGACGATGAACTGCAACGGAATCCGGTCGAGAAAACGTCCAGAGAATTGCTGATCCGCGCCCAAATAGTCACCAGCGTAAAACAGCAACTCGTAGACGCCGGCGGTGAAGTCGTCGCCCTCGAGCAGCGGTGCATCGCAGCGTCCGTCGGCATTGGTCTTCACATCGGCCAGGCGCAGGCGAGTCCCGCCCTCCAGCCGATGGAGTTCGATGCGCAGATCGCCGGCAGGGCGACCGCGCGCCGTGTCCAGCACGTGGGTGGTCAGATAGCCTTTGGCTGTATCGCTCATGATGACCTCGGTCGGATGGGGGATCGCCCGAAATCGGTGGATTGCCGGGCGTACGAAGCGTTAGCCTCATTCAAGTTGGTTTGTATACAAAGGTCAATCGGAGGCCTCATGACAACGCGACTTCTCACGCCCAGGCCCAGCCAACTGGCGCGCGACGCATTCATCGATCGCTATGGCGATATCTACGAACACTCGCCATGGATTGCGGCGCAGGCCTGGGAGCTGGGTCTCGACGCAGCACAGGACACACCCGCCGGGCTAGCCGAGCGGCTGCGCGAGCAGGTCGACGCGGCCTCGGCCGAGGCCCAGCTGGCGCTGATCCGGGCCCATCCCGACCTGGCCGGCAAGGCAGCGATCGGCGGCGAGCTGACCGACGACTCCCGCTCGGAACAGGCCGGCGCCGGACTGGACCAGTGCACCCCGGAGGAGTTCGCGCGTTTCGAGCGGCTCAACCAGGCCTACCGCGATCGGTTCGACTTCCCGTTCGTCATCGCCGTGCGCGGACTCGACCGCTACGCGATTCTGGCAGCTTTCGAGACTCGCCTGGGCCATATCCGGGAACAGGAGCGCCGGACCGCCATCGAGCAGATCCACCGGATTGCGCGACTGCGGCTGGAACAGCGCGCGACCGAAAGTCGTAGCCGATAGCGCACAGACACCACGGGATCGAGCGGTTATCCTGAGCGCCTGATATGGGCGGACACGAGAGCGGCGACGGGTGACGGACGAAGAGCGGCATCGGGCGAGTGCACAACAGCGGCAAGGGACGACTGATCCGCGGCGGGATCAGGCGGATGACCAGCAGCACAATCGGGCAGCGGAATCCAAACGCAGAGCCGTCGGCCGGCCCGCGGGCGGCGCCAAGAGCAGCGGCGGGCACAGTCAGTCGCTGGTGCGGGGCCTGAACATCCTCGAGATGCTGGCGGCGACTCCGGACGGGCTGGCCCTGTCCGACGTCGCCGAGGACGTCGGCCTGGCCCCCTCGACCACCCACCGCCTGCTGCAGGCCCTGTTCCAGCAGGGCTTCATCACCCAGGACGTCGAGAGCGGACTGTGGAAGATCGACGTCAAGACCTTCCGCATCGGCAACAGTTTTCTCGAAGCGAGGGATTTCGTCGCCACCGCGCGCCCCTTCCTGCGTCGGCTCACCGCCACCAGTGGCGAAACCGCCAATCTCGGCATCCGCGACGACGGCATGGTGGTCTACCTGGCCCAGAGCGAATCGAAGCAGATGATGCGCATGATCACCCGGCTCGGCTCGCGGGCGCCACTGCACGCTTCCGGTGTCGGCAAGGCGCTGCTGGCGTGGATGCCGCCCCAGGAGTTCGAGCAGATCGTCGCCGGCCGCGTGCTGGAGGGCGAAACGCCCAATACGCTGACCGACGTCGATACGCTACGCGACCAGCTGGTCGAGATCCGTCGACAGGGCTACGCCGTCGATCGCGAAGAGCATGCCATCGGCCTCAACTGCGTCGCGGCCACCCTGCATGACGAGAGCGGCCTGCCGCTGGCGGCGATATCGGTCTCCGGCCCGGTGGCCCGGATCGACGATTCCCGCCTGCCCGAACTCGCCGCCCTGGTCGCGGAGACCGCCCGCGAGATCACCGCCAAGATCGGCGGCAAGCCCCCCACCGAACCGCCAGCGTAGGCGTTGGGCCCGAAACGCCCCCAGCGCAGGCATGTTTCGTTTGGAAACGCTGAATAAATTGTCGAGCAGGATGAAGTGGGCGGCATTCCGTCGCAAGGCGCACGGAGCGCAGCAACCGGAGCATATTGGGGTATATGTGAGGATTCGACCGGGCTGGTGCTCCAGCACCGCGCAACGAAGCCGATTCGCCTGCGCAGACATTTGTGCAGTGTTTCCTCAGAGGGTGTTTACAAATTCGACGAGCGAAGGCAAGACAAGGCGAAATCGGTCGAAAAAGCGGAGTTTACATGTAGTAAATGAGCATTTTGAGGTCGATTTCAACGCCGTATTGCCGAGCGCAGGCATTTTGTAGACACCCTCTCAGGTATTCAGGATCACTCCGCCATTGAGATGGATAGTCTGTCCGGTCATGTAGGAAGACTCCTTGCTGGCCAGATAGATGTAGGCCGGCCCCATCTCGCTGGGCTGCCCGGCACGCTTCATCGGCACCTGCCCACCGAAGCCCTCGACCTTGTCGTCGTCGAAACTGGCCGGAATCAGCGGCGTCCACACCGGCCCCGGCGCCACCGCGTTGACGCGGATCTCGCGATCCACCAGCGATTGCGCCAGCGAGCGCACGAATCCCTGGATCGCGCCCTTGGTTGCTGAATAATCGATCAGGGTATCGTTGCCCTTGAAGGCGTTGACGGACGACGTGGCAATGATAGTATCGCCGGCGCTCAGATGCGGCACCGCCTCGCGCACCAGATAGAAGTGGCTGAAGATATTGGTGGCGAAGGTGCGCTGCAGCTGTTCGTCGGTGATCTCGGTCACGTCGTCCCAGTCGTGCTGCTCGGCGGCATTGTTGACCAGGATATTGAGGCCGCCCAGCTCCCGCCGTGTGCGCTCGACCACGTCGCGACAGAATGCGGAGTCGGCGACGTCGCCCTTGAGCAACAGGCAGCGCCGGCCCTCGGCTTCGATCAGCGCCTGGGTGTCTTCGGCGTCGCGGTCCTCGTCGAGGTAGACCACGGCGCAATCGGCGCCCTCGCGGGCGTAGTGGACCGCGACGGCGCGACCGATGCCACTGTCACCGCCAGTGATGATCGCCACCTTGCCCTCGAGCTTGTCAGTACCGCGATAGTCGTCGCGAATGAACTCCGGCTCGGGGCGCATGTCGTGCTCGTCACCCGGCTGATGGGTCTGATGCTGTGGTGGAAAATGCGATTCTGACATTCCGGCTCCCTCCTGAACGAATCGAATGAAATGCGCCCGACCGTCGCGGCATCCTCCCATGAATCACCGCGACGCCTCCCCAGCATAGAGAGCTTGGCAGGATTCTTCCAAACCTCGGTGTCAATCATTAACCCAGGTTAATATCAAGCCCGCCGCCATCGTCACCCCCCGCCTTGCCGCCCCTCGCGGCGGAACCGGGGGCATCGCGCCTTTCCGAACGTGAAGCGAACCGCCAGCGGCGCTACACTATCGCCGCCGCATGCGCTGTCACACTTGCCCGCCAAAGAGGTTTCCCGATGCCTTCGCACCTGCTCTCCGTCGATTCGCTCTCCCGCGATGCCGTCGACCACCTGATCCGCATCGCCGAACGCATGGAGCCGATCGCCCAGCGGCGCAAGGTGACCCGCGTGCTCGAAGGCGCAGTGCTCGGCAACCTGTTCTTCGAGGCCAGCACCCGAACCCGGATCAGCTTCAACGCCGCCTTCTGCCGCCTCGGCGGCAGTGTCTGCGACACCACCGGCTTCACCTTCTCGTCGATGGCCAAGGGCGAATCGCTCTACGACACCAGCCGGGTGATGGGCGGCTACGTCGACGCCATCGTCATGCGCCACCCGGAGCAGGGCTCGGTGGCGGAATTCGCCGAGGCGACCCAGGTGCCGGTGATCAACGGCGGTGACGGCCCGGGCGAGCACCCGAGCCAGGCGCTGCTGGACGTCTACACCATCACCAAGGAGTTCGCGCGGCTGGGCAAGCCGCTGGCGGGGGCGCATCTGCTGCTGACCGGGGATCTCAAGTACGGCCGCACGGTGCACTCGCTGATCAAGCTGCTGTCGCTCTACGACCCGCTGCGCATCACCCTGGTGTCGCCGCCGGGGCTGGAGATGCCCCAACATCTGGTCGATCTGGTGGCTTCTCGCGGCCACCGCATCGAGACGCGGCCCAACCTGGCCGAGTCGTTCGACGACGTCGACGTGATCTACGCCACCCGCATCCAGCGCGAGCGCTTCACCGCGGAGATGTCGGAAAGCTTCGCCGAGCTGACCTCGGATTTCGTCGTCGATCGCGGCTTCCTCGATCGCCGCTGCTCGCCGACCACCATCGTCATGCATCCGCTGCCGCGGGACAGCCGCCCCGGCGCCAACGACCTCAGCACCGACCTCAACGGCGATCCGCGCCTGGCGATCTTTCGCCAGACCGACAACGGCATTCCGATGCGCATGGCAATCTTTGCCCACCTGTTGCAGGTAGAGGATCAGGTGGAGAGGGATCTGCGCGACGTGGGCTGGTTCGTGCCGAACACCTACGGCATCGGCGAGGAGAGTCTGAAAGCGGGCTCTTGAATCATCATCAACCTCCCGGAACTCGATCATCCGTCGGTTTGACGGCGTTGCGACACGATCTCGCTCCTGCCGATCACGCCGCGGCAGCCGATGCCCTTCGTCGGCTGCCTGACTCAAGGCCAGTTGTCGATTATTCCACTACTCCACTGATATTTTTTGATTCCCCCCCTCGCTGTCGGAGGGGGTAGGCCGGTTCCAAAGTCAGTTGCAAAAACGTGAAAAAACGGGCATTAAAAGGCGAAAAATCGTGTTTTAACCCTGTCCCCGGGCGTAATAGAGCCCAGCAAAAAGAGGCTGCGCGTCCTGCCGAAACCCGTGTCTTCCGGCCAAGAATAGTGTTATTAAATAGTTGACATCCACCACGAAACTGGTGACACACTGAGCGGGTCGCGTCACTCTTCGACATGACAGAATCAACAACTACAAGCGCAGCGCGCAACCCAAGACGGACACCCTATGACAGTTTATTCGTCGTCGGCGACAACCTCTTCCTGGTATCGGGACTCCATCGCCGTCGAGCTCGAGCCAGCGCTCCCGCTGGAGGGCGATCATCGCGCCGATGTCTGCGTGATCGGCGCAGGCGTCACCGGCTGTTCCACTGCGCTGCACCTGGCCCAGCGGGGATATCGGGTCATCCTGCTCGAAGCACTGGACGTGGGCCATGGGGCCTCCGGCCGCAGCGGTGGGCAGATACTGCCAGGCCTGGGCACCGATATAGGCACCGTCGAAAAGGCCCTGGGTCTGTCGGCCGCCCGCGATATCTGGGAAATGAGCCGTGAAGCCGTAAGACTGACCGCCCACCTCGTCGAGCATCACCGGATCCCCTGCGACCTGTCCTGGGGCTACCTTCACGCGGCGGTCAAACCTCGCCATGTCGTCGAGCTCAGGGAGTCGCAGGAGCGAATGGCCCGCGACTTCGACTATCACGGGCTCGAGTGGCGGGAAGGCGACGCACTGCGCGAACACGTCGTCACCGATGCCTACCCGGCGGCGCTCTGGGAGCGCGAAGCGGGCCACCTGCATCCGCTCAACTACACGCTCGGTCTGGCCCGGGCCGCTCAACGTGCCGGAGCGACCCTTCATCAGTTCAGCCCCGTGGTCGATATCCAGCACGGCCAGCAGGCCAACGTCGTCACCGAACGCGGCCGCGTCACTGCCGATCACGTCGTGATCGCCACCAACGCCTACGGGGACAGGCTGGTGCCCGAAATGAGCGGGCGCATCATGAAAGCGGCCAACTACATGATCGCCACCGCGCCCATGACCGAGCAGCAGGCCGCTCAGGTGCTCCCGAGAAACGACGCCTTGTCGGATGCCAACTTCGTACTCGACTACTATCGCCTGTCGAGAGACCGGCGCCTGATCTACGGCGGGGAGGTGAGTTACGACGGCCGCCCGCCGCAAGGTCTGGAGGCGCGCACCGACGCCAAGATACGGCGCCTGTTCCCGGTGTTGAAGGAGATCGATATCGAATATCGCTGGGGGGGAGACGTGGCCATCACGATGAATCGCGCGCCGGACTTCGGCCGGCTGGCGCCCAATGTCTTTTATGCCCAGGGCTACTCCGGCCACGGGATGGCGTTGGCGGGGCTGGCCGGCAAGCTGCTGGCCGAGACCATTGCCGGGCAAAGCGAGCGCTTCGACCTCTTTTCCGCCATGCCCCACCGGACATTTCCCGGGGGGCGGTGGCTACGGACTCCCCTGCTGGTACTGGCGACCCATTTCTACAAGCTCCGCGACCGGCTGTGACGAGCGTCGAGAATGACGAGGACTGCCCAATGACCGATTTGACGAACACCGTGAACACCGCCGATCGAGCGGAAGTGGCAGATACGGCGTCGAGAGACAGGCGCGGCGCGTCCTCGATCAGGATGCAGGGGTTACGCAAGCAATTCGGACGCGATTCCATCGCGCTGGCGGGCGTCGACCTGGACATCAAGGCCGGCGAATTCTTCACCCTGCTGGGGCCGTCCGGGTGCGGCAAGACGACGTTGCTGCGCATCCTCGCCGGACTGGAAGAGGCCGATGACGGCCAACTGACGATCGGCGGCAAGGACGTCATCGACATGCCGCCGCATCGGCGCAGCGTCAACACGGTGTTCCAGTCCTACGCGCTATTCCCGCATCTCTCCGTGCGCGACAACCTGGCGTTCGGCCTGCGCATGCGTGGCGAACCGGCCGCCGAGCGCAACCGCAAGGTGGCGGAGGTGGCCGAATTCATCAAGCTCGGCCCGTTGGTCGAACGCCGCGTCGACCAGCTATCGGGAGGCCAGAAGCAGCGCATCGCCCTGGCCCGGGCGCTGGTCTGCGAGCCCGACGTGCTGCTGTTGGACGAACCGCTGTCGGCCCTGGATGCCGGCCTGCGCGGCCAGTTGCAGGTCGAGCTGCAACGCCTGCAGAAGCGCCTGGGCATGACCTTCGTGTTCGTCACCCACGACCAGGACGAGGCCATGGTGATGTCGGATCGCATCGCGGTGCTCGACAGCGGCATCATCCAGCAGGTGGGCACCCCCAGCGAGGTCTACGAGCATCCGGCCAACGCCTTCGTCGCCCGCTTCATGGGGCACGACAACCTGTTCGCCATCACCGCCAGCGAGGACAACTGGGTGGACACCGGGCTGGGACGGCTGCAGTTGGACCCCGCCGAGCAACGCGACACCCCTGACGGATGGCTGCTGATCCGCCCCGAGACGCTGGAACTGGGCGGCGACGTTCCCGCGGACTACAACCGTCTCGAGGGCACGGTCGAAGAGCGACTCTACCGCGGCAGCCGCATCGAATACCGCCTGACCGTCAATGGCCACCCCTTGACGGCAGTGGCCGGCAATCTCGGCCAGCGCATACACGACGTCGGCGACCGGGTGACGATCGGTATCTGTCCGGAAGATCTGGTCCGCGTCGCGGCCTGAGGAGAAGCGACATGCTGCAGACATCCCAGACGGCCTCGCGACGCCATGCGGTGGTCAGCGAAACCCGCCACCTGCTGTTTACGGTAACCCCGGGCGCAGCCTGGATCATCGTCTTCCTGGTGCTGCCGAGCGTCTATCTGATGGCCGTGGCGTTCATGACCAATGGCCCCTACGGACTGCCGCAGTTGCCGCTGTCGCTGAATTCGTTCGAGCAGCTGGCGGGCGTCGGCTTTCTGGGCTGGAGCCCGGGCAATCTCTACACCCTGCTGCGCTCGCTGTGGCAGACTATCGTCGCCACCGGACTGGTGGTGCTGGTCGCCTATCCCATCGCCTATTACATCACCACCTGCCGGGCGCGGTGGCGACCGATCATGCTGCTGCTGGTGGTAGTGCCGTCCTGGACCAATCAGGTGATTCGCACCTTCGGCTGGATGAATCTGCTGGCACCGGGTACGCCGCTCTCCAACCTCGCCGAGATACTGGGTCTGATCTCGCCCAACATGGGGCTCTACCCGTCCAACTTCGCGGTGACACTGGGTCTCGTCTACAACTTCCTGCCGTTCATGGTGCTGCCGCTCTACGCCGCCTTCGAGAAGCTCGACACCGCCCAGGTCGAGGCGGCGCAGGATCTCTACGCCAAGCCGGTACGGGCATTCTGGAACGCCGTCTTCCCGCAGACACTGCCGGGGCTGCTCGCGGGCGTGGTGCTGGTGGCAATCCCCGCGTTCGGCATGTACGTGATTCCGGAGCTTCTCGGCGGCGGCAAGGCGATGATGCTCGGCAACCTGGTGGCGACCCAGTTCTCCGGCGGCTCGAACTGGCCGCTGGGCGCGGCCGGCGCGATCCTGATGCTGATCGCGACCTTCATCGGGCTGTTCGCGATGCGGCGCATCGGCAAGCGCCTGGGTGGCGGCGAGGAGGTGGTGATATGAGAAAGCGCACGCTCAAGCGTAGCTCTTTGAGACGAGCCCTGACGGCGTTCTGGTGGCTGACACTGATCTTCCTCTACCTGCCGCTGGCCGTGGTGGTACTGTTCTCCTTCAATGCCTCCAACAGCGCCGCCAGCATGACCGGTCTGTCGCTGCGCTGGTATCACCAACTGCTCGGTAACGAGCAGATCATGGCCGCCTTCGGCAATACCCTGATCCTGGCGCTCTGTTCCTCGGTCATAGCGCTCGTCATCGGCTGCCTGATCGGCTACGGCATGTATCGTCACCGCCATCGCAAGCTCGGTTGGCTGATCGTGCTGATTTATCTGCCCATCGTGCTGCCGGACATCGTTTTCGGCATCTCCGAGATGGCCTTTTTCGTCCAGTTCCATCGGTTGACCGGGCTGCTCCAGCCGGGGCTCGGAACCATGGTCATCGCCCATGTGACCTTCCAGATTCCGTTCGTCGCGCTGATCGTCTATTCACGTTTCGTCGGACTCGACCCGACGCTGTTCGAAGCGGCCAAGGATCTCTATGCCACGCCGGCCAAACGCGTCGTCCACTTCATGCTACCGACCATCAAGCCGGCGCTGATATCCGCCTTCTTTCTCTCCTTCACGCTGTCGGTGGACGACTTCGTGATCAGCTTCTTCACGGCGGGGCCGGAGAGCGCCACGCTGCCGATCTATATCTGGGGCGCGATCAAGAAGGGCGTGTCGCCCGAGATCAATGCCATCGCCACGCTGATGATCGGCGCGGTAGCGATGGCCGCCGCGATCAGCCTGTTGTTCAACCGCAAACGTCAATCCTGACCAAAGAGCCCGCGCACGGGTAAACACTGAAGAGACAACAAGGAAAAAAGCCCATGTCGAAGCACACCAAGACGGCCGCCGCCGTTGCCTTCTGCAGCCTGCTATTGGGAACCGGCGCGCAGGCCGCGGAAGAGAAGCTCTATCTGTTCAACTGGACCGAGTACATGGACCCGGAGATCATCACGGCGTTCGAGCAGAAGTACGACGTTGAGGTAGTACAGAACTACTACAACTCGCTGCCGGAGATGTTCGCCAAACTCAACGCCGGCGGCGCGTCCCAGTACGACATTATCGTCCCCTCCAACTACTACGTGCCGCGCTTGATCAAAACGGGCCTGGTCCAGAAGCTCGATCACTCGAAGATTCCCAACCTTGCCAACGTCAAGGCGCAGTTCCAGGACCCGAGCTTCGACCCGGGTTCCGAATACTCCGCGCCCTACCAGTGGGGCACGACGGGCATGGTCTACAACACCGAAACCTTCCCGGACGCCCCCAACAGCTGGTCGCTGATGTTCGACCCGAAGGTCAATCCCGACTATCCATTCGCCATCATGGGCGACGGCCAGGTGGCTATCGGCGCCGCTTGCGGCGCGCTGGGCAAGCCCTATGACTGTGACACGCTGGACAGCTGGCGCGACGCCGCCAAGCTGATGATCGAGACCAAGAGCCGCGACAACTTCTCCGGCTTCACCGACGGCACCCCGGCGCTACAGCAACTGGCCCGAGGTGTGACCCACGTGGGCATGTCCTACAACGGTGACTATCTCTACTTCAAGGGAGAGGATCCAGAAGCCTTCGAGCACCTGGCGTTCGCGATTCCCGACGAAGGCGCCGAAATGTGGGTGGACTCCATGATGATTCCCTCCGGCGCCCCGCACCCGGATCTGGCCCACAAGTTCATCAACTTCATCCTCGACGCCAAGATTGGCGCCCAACTCTCCAACTACAACTACTACGCCAGCCCCAACGCCGCCGCCGAGCCCTATCTGGAAGAGGCGTTGAGGCAACCGCCGGCCCAGCCCACCGACGAAGAGATGAAAGTGCTGCGTTTCACCCCGAGCCTCGAGGGCGAAAAACTGCAGACCTTTCAGCAACTGTGGTCGGAAGTGCAGGCTCGGTAGAGGCGCCGCTTCCCGATCTCACTGCTCGGCACGGCCGCTGGCCACGTCCGGGCAACCCATCACCACACGGAACGCTCACATGGGTCACCGTCAGGAAACACCAGCGCTCAAAGACTGGTTCCATCAGCACGGCATCACCGAGGTCGAATGCCTGGTTACCGATCTCACCGGCATCCTCAAGGGCAAGATCATGCCCGCCAGCAAGTACCTCGATGGCGGGCTGCCAAGATTGCCGGACTCGATCTTCATCCAGACCGTCACCGGCGGTTATCCCGACGACGAGGACATCCGCTTCTGGAATCCCGCCGAGCGGGACATGGAGCTGGTGCCCGACCCCAACGCCGCCTTCCTGGTGCCCTGGGCCGAAGACCCCACCGCGCAGATCATTCACGACTGCTACTACCTCACCGGCGAGCCGGTCGATCTTTCGCCCCGCCACGTACTCAAGCGCGTTCTGGAACTCTACGAACAGCGCGGCTGGCGCCCGGTGGTCGCCCCCGAGGTCGAGTTCTACCTGGTCAAGACCAATACCGACTCCGACTACCCGCTGGAGCCGCCGATCGGTCGTACCGGACGCCAGGAGAGCAGCCGTCAGTCGTTCTCCATCGATGCGGTCAACGAGTTCGATCCGCTGTTCGAAGAGATGTACGACTACTGCGAGGCGATGCATCTCGACCTGGACACGCTGATCCATGAAGAGGGCGCTGGCCAGATGGAGGTCAACTTCCAGCACGGCAATCCGCTGGCGCTGGCCGATCAGGTGGTCATGTTCAAGCGTGTGCTGCGGGAAACCGCGCTGCGCCACGGCATGTACGCCACGTTCATGGCCAAGCCGATGGCCAACGAGCCGGGCAGCTCGATGCACATTCACCAGAGTCTGGTCGACGCCCAGGGCAACAACCTGTTCGCCGGTGAAGAGGGCCACACCAGCACCCTGTTCCACCATTTCATCGGTGGTCTTCAACGGTACCTGCCCGCAGCGATGCCGCTGCTGGCCCCCAACGTCAACTCCTACCGCCGGCTGATGCGCCACGAGGCGAGCGGTTCCGCGCCGGTCAACGTCGACTGGGGAATGGACAACCGCACCGTGGGTTTGCGCGTGCCGGTCTCCTCGCCCGCCGCCACCCGGGTCGAGAACCGCCTCGGCGGCGCCGACGCCAACCCCTACCTGGTACTGGCGGCCTCGCTGGCCTGCGGCTATCTCGGCATGGTCGGCCAGTTGGAACCGCGCCCGCCGATGGTCGGCTCGGCCTGGTCCAGTGGCAACAAGCTGCCGGACGACATCAGCCCGGCCCTGGACAGGCTGCGGGAATGTCCCGAACTGGCCGACATCCTCGGGAAACGTTTCACCAACAGCTATCTCGCGGTCAAACGGGCCGAGCACCGCGCCTACTTCCGCGTGATCAGTTCGTGGGAGCGCGAGCACCTGCTGCTGCGCGTGTGAACAGCGCCAGGCGAGAAGTGCGGTGAGGGAACCTAAGTCTTCAGGACATCAGGGGAATATCATGAAATACGCGAGCTGGGTGATCGCGATCGCAGCCGGCATGATGGGCAGCGGCGCCATGGCTGACGATCAGGAAAAACAGTTGAACCTGTTCAACTGGACCGACTACATGGATCCCGGGATCATCGCCGACTTCGAGGCCGAAACCGGCATCGACGTGGTTCAGAACTACTACAATTCCAACGCCGAGATGCTGGCCAAGCTGAACGCCGGCGGCGACGCCCAGTACGATATCGTCATCCCCTCGGACTACTTCGTGCCGCGTCTCATCGGGGCGAAGCTGATCCAGCCACTCGTCCCGGAAGGTCAATCGCAGCAAGGCCAAGCGCTGCGGGGCATCGACAATATCATGTCGGATTTCCGCCACCCGGCCTACGACCCGGAGGACATCTACACCGTGCCGTATCAGTGGGGTGTGACGGGCATCGTCTACAACACCGACACCTTCCCCGACCCGGAACCTAGCTGGGGACTGCTGTACGATCCCGCCGTCAACGCCGACTACCCCTTTGCGCTGCTCAAGGGCGATGCCCAGTTCACCTTCTCGACCCTCTGCGCCTATCTCGGCGAAGGGTTCGATTGCGTCGGCCAGGCCCCTTGGGTCGAGGCCGCCAAGCTGGTGGTCGCCACCCGTGAGCGAGACAATTTCGTCGGCTTCGTCGACGCCACCGCGACCATCGAACAGATCGCCAGCGGCGTGATCCACGCCGGCATTGCCTACAACGGCGACCTGGCCGGCAAGCAGAGCGAAGACCCGGAGCTCTACGGCAACATCGGCTTTTTCGTGCCCAGGGAAGGCTCGCAGCGCTGGGTGGACGTGATGGCCATCCCGGCCCGGGCACCGCATCCGGACAACGCACGCCGCTTCATCGAATACCTGCTGCGCCCCGACGTCGCCGCCCAGCTTTCCAATTACAACCTGTACACCTCGCCCAACGCCGCGGCACAACCGATGCTGTCCGCCGAACTTCGCGAGCCACCGGTGATGCCCGATGCCGACACCCGCTCCCGGCTGTCGCTGACGCCCTCCGTCGACGGCGAGCAGTTGCAGCTGCTGCAGCAGTTATGGTCGGAAGCCCGATCTCGCTGATCGGCCTTCATCCTCCCCATCCCAATTCGTCCTTTCATTCATGGAGCTCATGATGTCCGCGCCTTCCGACGCAAAGCACCCGCCACCCCTCGAGCACGCCGCCTCCTGGTACGCGGCCTCGGCCAACGCCGCGCCGGCGCGCCCGGCGCTGTCGGCCGATGTCAGCTGCGACGTATGCGTGGTGGGAGCGGGTTTCACCGGCCTGTCATCGGCACTGCATCTGGCCGAAAAAGGGCTCGACGTCGTCGTACTGGAAGCGGCTCGCGTCGGTTATGGCGCCTCCGGACGCAATGGCGGACAGATCGTCAACAGCTACAGCCGCGACATGGACGTGATCGAGGACAAGTACGGCGCCGAGACGGCTCGCGCACTGGGCGACATGGCGTTCGAAGGCAACCGCATCATTCGTGAACGCATCGCGAGCTACGACATCGAGTGCGATCTCCGCGAGCGCAACCTCTTCGCCGCCTGCAACGCCCGACAGCTCCAGGGCCTCAAGGCACACCAGGCGCTATGGCGGCGTTACGGCCACGACCAGCTCGAGCTGCTGGAAGGTAAAGCCTACCGGCGTGAAATCGGCAGCGACCGCTACACCGGCGCACTGGTCGACCACTCGGGCGGCCACCTCCATCCGCTCAATCTGGTGCTGGGGGAAGCTGCGGCCTTCGAATCGCTCGGTGGCAAGATTTTCGAACACAGCCCCGTGGTCAGTCTCGTTCATGGCCAGACGGTAACCGTGAAAACGGCGGATGGCCGGGTTCATGCCGATCGCGTCGTCATGGCCGGCAATGCCTACATGAGCGGCGTCATGCCGGCACTCGAAGGCAAGTCCATGCCCTGCGGTACCCAGATCATCGCTACCGAACCCCTCGGGGAAGATCTCGCTCGCACATTGCTGCCCAATGACATCGCCGTCGAGGACTGCAACTATCTGCTCGACTACTATCGCCTGACGCGCGACAACCGGCTGATCTACGGCGGCGGAGTCAACTACGGCAACGCCGGCCCAGCCAATATCGAAGCGGTCATTCGTCCCAAGATGCTCAAGACATTCCCGCAGCTCAAGGACGTCAGGGTCGACTATGCCTGGAGCGGCAACTTCCTGATGACACTGAATCGGCTGCCGCAGTTCGGCGTCATCAACGACAACGTCTATTACGCCCAGGGCTATTCCGGGCACGGTGTCACCTGCACGCATCTCGCTGGCCGTCTGATCAGCGAGGTGATGACCGGGCGCGACGAGCGGTTCGATGCCTTCGCCGGCTTGCCCCACCTGCCCTTTCCGGGCGGCAGGCTACTGCGTGTGCCGCTGTCGGCAATGGGCGCCTGGTACTACGAGACTCGCGACAAGCTCGGGATATGAAGGCAGCGCCAGAGACCACGCGAAGATCGATCTCGAGACGACAACGCCCCCTGCAAGACTCGACGGGAACGGAAACACCCGGGAAAGTCGTGATTATCATCTCGAGGCCCTGTAGCAGTGAAAAAAGCGGTCGCGATCAGACGTGACGCAGATACCAGTCGTACTCGAGCCGACTGACCGCCTGCATTGCCGCCTCGCGTTCGGAGCGGCGATTGGCGAGGAACACCTTCAGGAAATCGGCGCCGAGCGCGGCGTTCAGCACGTCCGAGGCTTCGAGCACGTCCAGCGATTGTGACCAGCTGTTGGTCAATGTCGGCGCGAACTGCTCGTAAGCGTTGCCGGTGACGGCTTCCCCCGGAGAGACCTGCTGGGTGATGCCATGGATCACGGAGGCCAGCAGCGTCGCGAGCACCAGATAAGGATTGGCATCGGCACCGGCGACCCGGTGCTCGATCCGGCGCGCCGCGTTGTTGCCGGAGGGAATGCGCAGCGCCACCGAACGGTTGTCGTAACCCCAGGTGGGCGTCATGGGCACGTAAAGGCCCGGCTGAAAGCGCCGGAAAGAGTTGAGATTGGGCGCGAACAGCGCCATCGATGCCGGCATCATGGTCATGAGCCCGCCGATCGCATGCCGCAGGGTGTCGGTCCCCAGCGGATTCTCGTCCTCGGCGGCAAAGACGTTTCGGCCCGACTCGTCGAGCAGGCTCATGTGCACGTGCATGCCGTTGCCGGCCTGACCGCCGTAAGGCTTGGCCATGAACGTGGCCTCGAAGCCGTGTCGGAGCGCCACGCCCTTGATCAGGCGCTTGAGCAGGACGGCACTGTCGCAGGCATGCAGCACATCATCGGTGTGGATGAGATTGATCTCGAACTGACCCGGTGCGCACTCCTTGAGCGCGGTATCCAGCGGCAATCGCTGAACTTCCGCCGCCGCCTGAATGTCTTCCAGGAAATCGGCGTACTCGTCGAGCTCGCTGATCGAGTAGAGCTGGCTTTCGGTGGCACGTTCACCGGTGGCTGGCGACCGCGGCGGCTGAGCCATGCCAAGGTCATCGCGAGAGCGGTCGATCAGGTAGAATTCGAGCTCGAGAGCCACGACCGCCCTGCATCCGAGCTCCGCCAGGCGTCGGATCTGACGGGCGAGCACGTTACGCGGATCGGCAAAGAAGGGGCCGCCCTCATCGTCACGCATATCCATCAGCAGCTGCGCCTGCTTTCCCCCGCGTAGCCAAGGCGTGGGCATGAGGGTGCCGGGAATGGACCGACAGATTTGGTCGCCATCACCGGTCTCGAGGCCGAGCCCGGTCTCCTCCACCGTGTTTCCGGTGATATCGAGCGCAAAGACCGATCCAGGCAGGCTGACGCCATCCCGATAGACCTTTTCGAGATTGCCGCGGGGTATACGCTTACCTCGCATGACCCCGTTGAGATCGCTCAACAGCAAGTCGATGCTGTCTATTTCGGGGTGGAGGGCGAGAAAATCACGCGCCTCGTCGGCGGCAAGGGTGGACATGATGTCACCTGTGAACGTTTGTCTTGATCGTCGATATCTTTTCGTCGAGGCCGATTGTTGTCAAATTATTTACGCCAAATGACTGATGAAAGAAATGAAAAAGCAGAAAGAAACAACAATAAATCTTTTTATAAACAGATATTTAATCTCGACTTACTGTCATCATGGCCACTTTGGCTTGGCAAGAAATATCAACCCCGGTATGTTGAGCAAAACATAACACCCGCCATAACACAGGAGGCTACATGGCCATTCGACCTCTGGTTGGCGTCATTGCCTGCCGCCGCATCGTGGAGGGCCACCCCGCCCACATGGTCACCGACAAGTACGTGCGTACCCTCCGCGACTATGGGCTGGAGCCGGTCATGCTCCCGGTATGGGAGGACGTGGAGACGTGTGCCGCCGGGGCGCTGCTGGACCGCCTCGACGGTCTGGTGCTGACGGGGAGCTACACCAACGTCCTACCGGATCGCTACGGTGCCAACCGCATTGCCGAGAATACGCGAGAAGATCGTGACCGTGATTCGGCGGCAATGACATGGATTCCCCTGGCGCTCGAGCGTTGCCTACCCTTGCTCGGCATCTGTCGTGGCTTCCAGGAGTTCAACGTCGCGTTCGGCGGGACCCTCTATCAGGCTGTCCAGAAAGTGGAAGGCAAACTCGATCATCGCGAGCCGGAGGGCGACAGGTCGGAACAGTACTCGCCGACCCACTCGCTCGACATTCGACCCGGCGGTCGGCTGGCAGCGCTCTTCCAGGAACCCCGAGCCAGCGTCAACTCGCTGCATCAACAAGGCATCGATCGTCTGGGTGAAGGCCTGCGCGTCGAGGCGGTTGCCCCGGATGGCCTCATCGAGGCGGTGTCGGTGATCGATGCGCCGAACTTCACCCTGGCGGTGCAATGGCACCCCGAGTGGCAGCCGAGAGAGCATCCTCTCTACGCCGCTATCTTCGAGGGGTTTGCCAGCGCCTGCCGTGGCGATGCCACCTGAACGCACGCTAGAGATGCTTTCACGATGAGAACCACGCCAATGACACCGTCAGACGCGGCAAGACTCAAGGCGCTCGACCGCGATCACTACCTGCACCCTTTCACCGACTTCAAGGCACTGGGTAACGAAGGCAGTCGCCTCATCACCGGTGCCCACGGCGTCTATATCGAGGACGACGAAGGCCGGCAGATCCTGGATGCGATGGCGGGGCTGTGGTGCGTCAACCTGGGCTACGGCCGCCAGGAGCTGGTCGATGCCGCTACCCGGCAGTTGCAGCAGCTGCCCTACTACAACAGCTTCTTCAAGACGACGAACCCGCCAGCAGCCGCGCTGGCCGAAACGGCACGCCGGCTGCAGGCCCGAGGGGCCACCATTTCGGCAACGAAGGAGACATTCACATGAGCCTGACGCCAACGCTGGCCGACTGGCAGGCCAAAGCCGCCGCCCTTACCGCCAATCTCGAGATACGCGCCTTCATCGACGATGAGTTCGTGGCGGCCGCAAGCGGCGAGACCTTCGCCACGGTCAATCCCGCAACGGGAGACACCCTGGCCGACGTGGCGAGCTGCGATGCCGCCGACGCCGACAAGGCCGTGACCGTGGCCCGCGCGGCGTTCGAGCGCGGTGACTGGGCCCGGCTGGCGCCTACCGGGCGCAAGCTCGTCATGCTGCGCCTGGCCACGCTGATGGAGAGCCATCGCGATACGCTGGCCCTGCTCGACACGCTGGACATGGGCAAGCCGATCAACAGCGCCCAGAGCGATGTCAGCGGCGCCATCGGCTGCATCCGCCACCAGGCCGAGTCGATCGACAAGCTCTACGGCGAAGTGGCGCCGACCGGTGACGATACCCTTGCGCTGGTGCTGCGCGAACCGCTGGGGATCGTCGCCGCCATCGTGCCGTGGAATTTTCCGCTGATGATGACGGCCTGGAAGATCGGCCCTGCCCTCGCCGCGGGTAACAGCGTCATTCTCAAGCCCTCCGAGAAGTCACCGCTCTCCGCTCTGTACCTGGCCTCGCTGGCGCGAGAGGCGGGCCTGCCGAGGGGCGTCTTCCAGGTGCTGCCGGGGTTCGGCCACACCGTCGGCAAGGCCTTGGCACTCTCCATGGAGGTCAACTGCCTCGCCTTCACCGGCTCGACCGGCGTCGGCAAGCAGTTGCTGCAGTACGCGGGACAATCCAACCTGAAGCGGGTGTACCTCGAGTGCGGCGGCAAGAGCCCGAACATCGTCTTCGCCGACTGCAAGGATCTGGACCGGGTGGCCCGCCATGCCGCCGAGGCGATCTTCTACAACCAGGGCGAGGTCTGCATCGCCGGGTCACGCCTGCTGGTGGAAAACAGCGTGCGCGATGCCTTCGTCGACAAGCTGCTCGCGGCCGCCGAATCGATGCAGCCGGGCGATCCGCTGGACCCCAGCAGCTTCATGGGCGCCATCGTCGACCGCACCCAGTACGAGCGGGTGCTGGACTATATCCGCCAGGGCGTGGAAGAAGGGGCGCGGCTGCGCATGGGAGGCACGTCGCTCGACGGGCCGGGCCTATTCATCGGCCCCACCGTCTTTGACGGTGTCACCGACGACATGGTCATCGGCCGGGAGGAGATCTTCGGCCCGGTGCTTTCGGTATTCGGCTTCGATACCGAGGAGGAGGCGATCGCGATGGCCAACAACAGTGACTATGGATTGGCGGCCGGCTTCTGGAGCCAGGACATCGATCGCATCATGCGGGTCACGCGACGCCTTCACTCCGGCCAGGTCTTCGTCAACAACTGGGCCGGCGGCGACCAGACCGTACCCTTCGGCGGCGTCAAGCAGTCCGGCAACGGGCGCGACAAGTCGCACCACTCGCTGGAGGAGTACTCCGAGCTCAAGAGTGTCTGGATGTCGCTATCGCCGTGAAGCCGTCATGAACCGAGCCGCTCGTGGCAGGCTGCCACGAGCGATCAGAACGTCTTGGCGGGAGTGGCGCAGCTGACCAGACGGCAGGCCGACTTGCCGGAATTGCGGAAGCGGTGCGGTATGTTGGTATTGAAGTAGTACGCCTCGCCTGCCACCAGCAGCCGTGTCTGGGCACCGATGGTGATCTCGATCTCGCCGTCGAGAATCACGCCGGCTTCCTCGCCCTGGTGCGCAATCATCTCGCGCCCGGTATCGCTGCCGGCCGGGTAGGTCTCGATCATGAACGACAATGCCCGCGAATCGCGGTTGGCGCCCACCAGCTTGTAGATCACGTCACCGCTGCCGACGTCCGTCAGCTCGTCGGCGCCGTAGAAGACCTGGTTGCGGTTCTCCAGGTCCATGGTGAAGAAATCCCCCACGCTCATGGGGATGGCATCGAGGATCTTCTTCAGCGAACTGACGGAGGGGCTGACCTTGCCCTGCTCGATCAGCGACAGGCTCGAATGCGTGACACCGCAGCGCTTGGCCAGCTCCCGCTGGGAAATGCCGCGTAGGGTTCTCAGAGCCCGCAGGCGGGCACCGACATCATCAGACATCCATTCTCTTCCTCAGGCGATGGTCACCGTACGCCGGGGATACCGGACGGGAGCGACTCGCGGTTGAACCAGTTTTCGAGAATCAGCTGGGCGGCGATGCCGTCGACGCCACGATCGCGGTAGTTGCCCTTGTGGCCCTGCTCCCTGGCGATCTGCTTGGCGGCGCGGGTGGTACCGCGCTCGTCGAACATCTCCACCGGCTTGCCGAAGCGGCCGTGGAGCCGATTGCCGAACTTGCGCGCCCGCACGCTCATGTCGGACTCGCTGCCGTCGTCGTGGATCGGCAGCCCCACCACCAGCAGGTCCGGCTGCCACTCCTTCAGGAGCTTCTCGACGACGACCCAGTCGGGAATGCCGTCGCGGGCGGGCAGCGGCTCCAGGCCACTGGCGGAGCGCAGCATCTCGTTACCGACCGAGACGCCGATGCGTCGGGTACCGTAGTCGAACGCCATCACCAGACGCTGACCGATCCGGTCGCCGGTTACCGATGCCATCAGGCGTGCCCGGCGTCGCGGGTCATCAGGTTGAGATCGACGCCGAGGATACCGGCGGCGGCGCTCAGGCGCTGCTCCGGCGGGCGATCGAACAGGATCGCGGCGTCACCCTCGGCGATCAGCCAAGTGTTCTGCTTGAGCTCGTCCTCGAGCTGGCCGGATTTCCACCCCGCGCAGCCCAGCGTGACCAGATAGTGCTCCGGGCCGCGCCGCTGGGCGATCGCCTGCAGCATGTCCATCGATGTGGTCAGCGCCAGACCCTCGGCGACCTGAATGCTGGAGTCCCAGTCGCTGGCGTTGCCGCGATGCAGGATGAAACCGCGATCGCGATAGGTCGGCCCGCCGTTGTAGACCAGTACGTCGTTGTGCGGGCCGGGCTCGGACTCGATGTCGAGCTGTTCGAACAGCCCATCCAGGGTCAGCTCGGAGGGCCGGTTGACGATGACGCCCAGAGTGCCGTCGTCATCGTGATCGCAGAGATAGGTCAGCGTCCCGGCAAAGTTGGGATCTTCCAGGTGCGGCATCGCCATCAGGAAGTAGTGCTTGAGGCTCTGCATCGGCGTAGGCATGGATGTTGGCCTGATCGTTGGCATAGGACTCCATCGGACATCGCGCAGCGATCCGGCGCTCGAGCCGCGAGCGCCGGTCATAGGGGAAATGGGCTCATTGTAACACCTCTGCCCCGCCAGGCTCTCAGCCCCGACCCTTCAGCCGTCCGGCGATCGCGGTCATCAGCAGCCCGGCGATATCGGTGCCGCGCTGGTCGTCGATCTCGCGCACGCAGGTGGGGCTGGTGACGTTGATCTCGGTGATGTAGTCGCCGATCACGTCGAGACCGACGAACAGCAACCCCTTGTCGCGAATCATCGGCTGCACCTGCTCCACCAGCCAGTAGTCGCGATCGGTCAGCTCGCGGGAGACGCCGCGCCCGCCGGCGGCCAGGTTGCCGCGGGTCTCGCCGGCACTGGGGATGCGCGCCAGGCCGTAGGGCACCGGTTCGCCGTCGACCAGCAGGATCCGGGTGTCGCCCTCCTTGATCTCCGGCAGATAGCGCTGGGCCATGATCTGGCGCTGGCCGCGCTCGGTGAGCTGCTCGATCACCGCGCCGAGATTGCGGCCCTCGGGGCCGATATGGAAGATGCCGGTGCCGCCCATGCCATCCAGCGGCTTGAAGATGGTGTCGCCATGCTCGGCCTGGAAGGCGCGCAGCACCGCGTCGCGGCACGACACCACCGTCGGCGGGATGCAGTGGGCGAACTGCTGGGCGAACAGCTTCTCGTTGCACTCGAACAGCGCCCGGGTCGGGTTGACCACCAGCGTGCCCTCGCGCTCGGCGAACGCCAGCAGGTGCACGGCGTTGAGGAAGTGGCCATCCACCGGTGGGTCCTTGCGCATCAGGATCACGTCCAGCTCACCCAGCGGCATCGCCTCGCGCTCGCCGAGGTCGAACCAGTGCAGCGGATCTCGATGCACCTTGAGCGGGCGCGTGCTACCCATGGCTCGCCCCTCGTAGAGGTAGAGATCCTCCTGCTCGAGATAGTAGAGCGACCAGCCCATCGCCTCCGCCGCCCACAGCAGCGCCAGGGTGGTGTCCTTCTTGTAAGTAATGTCGGCGATGGGGTCCATCACCACGCCGAGCTTCACCGCTTTCTGACTCATCGGAGAGGTCTTCCCAAAGAGAGATTGAATGGGTCGCAGTATGACGCAGCGCGCGCTGCGTCACCAAAAGAGATCATGATCCCGAGCCCGACCGTTTTATCTGGCGCCGCCCAACCGATCCCACAGGAACCGCCACGCCAGCGCGCTCAACCTGGCGCGCTGGGCGTTGTCCGCCGCGCCGCCGTGGCCGCCCTCGGTGTTCTCGAAATAGTAGACGTCACCTGCACCCATCGCCGCCATCTTCGCCATCATCTTGCGGGCGTGGCCGGGGTGGACGCGGTCGTCCCGCGTCGAGGTGGTGAACAGCACCGCAGGGTAGTCCACGCCCTCGCGCAGATTGTGGTAGGGCGAATAGTCCTTGAGGAAATCGTCCCAGTCGGCGCTGTCCGGATCGCCGTACTCCGCCATCCACGACGCGCCGGCCAACAGCTGGTGATAGCGGCGCATGTCGAGCAGCGGCACTTCGCACACCGCCGCGGCGAAATGGTCCGGGTAGCGGGTGATCATGTTGCCCACCAGCAGGCCGCCGTTGGAGCCGCCCTGGATGCCGAGCCGTTCCGGGGTGGTAATGCCGGCGGCGACCAGGTCTTCCGCCACCGCGGCGAAATCCTCGAACGCCTTGTGGCGTTCGCCCTTGAGCGCGGCACGGTGCCAGCGCGGGCCATACTCGCCGCCGCCCCGGATGTTGGCGACCACATAGGCGCCGCCGCGCGAAAGCCAGCTGCGCCCGGCCCCGGCGATGTAGTGCGGGGTCAGTGATATCTCGAAGCCGCCGTAGCCGTAGAGCAGCGTCGGCAGCGGCTGGGCCGGCCTATCGCCATGGCCACTCGTTGCGCCCTCCGGCAGCACCAGGAAATAGGGGATCCGGGTACCGTCCTGACTAACGGCAAAGCGCTGGGTGACCCGCATCCCCTGCGATTCGAAGAAGCTCGGCGCGCGCTTGATCGTCTCCAGCCGCTCGTCCGACGACGCCGGATCGCATTGCGCCAGATCCATCCGCGAGAGCGTGGTGGGCGTGAGATAGTCGGTGGTGATGACGAAGAGCTCATCGCTCTCCTCGTCATCCACGGCCGCGACGCCGATCTCACCGGCGTCCGGCAAGCCCGGGATCGGCTGTGGCGCCCAGGCGTCGCCCTGGCCCGGCGTCAGCACCTGAAGCCGGTGCTTGACGTCCTCGAGGACATCCAGCACCAGGTAGTGCCGCGTCCATTCGAAGCCCTCCAGCGAGCGGTGGGCATCCGGCGTGAACAGCACCGTGAAACCGCGATCGCCCCGCTTGAACGCCGGGTAGTCGATCGCCAGCAGCGCGCCGCTGGGGTAGCTCACGGCGGTCTCGCTCTCGCTCCCCAGCGTCCAGTCGTCGCGCAGGTGGACCAGCAACCAGTCCCGGTGCACCACCGCCTGGGCCGAGAGCGGCACTTCGATGGGGAACGCCTCGCCATCGGGCAGCAGCTCGATCAGACGCTGCTCGTAGAACGCCAGCGCATGATGGATGAAATCGCGCTCGAAACCGCGGGTACGGTCGCGGAAGCCGATGGCCATCAGTTCCCGTTTGCCCGCCTCGAACAGCGTGGTCGCGTCGGCCATGGGCTGGCCCCGGCGCCAGCGCTTGACGTAGCGCGGGTAGCCGGAGCTGGTCAAGGAGTCGGCACCGAAATCGGTATAGACGAATACCGTGTCACGATCGATCCAGCTCATGCCGCCTTTGGCCTCGGGGCGCTCGAAACCGGCCTCGCCGTCATCGTCGACCCAGCGCTTGTCGATCAGGTCAAACTCGCGGGTCACGTCGGCATCCGCACCACCGCGAGAGAGCGATACCAGCGCCCGCTCCCAGGGGGCTTCCGGCGTCTCCGGCTCCAGGCAACTGGCGCCATGCCAGACCCAGTTCTCGCCCTCGGCGGCGTTGAGGGCGTCGACGTCGATCAGCACTTCCCACGCTGGCCGGGCCTGGCGGTAAGACTCCCATGTGGTCCGCCGCCACAAGCCGCGCGGGTGCTCGGCATCCTGCCAGAAGTTGTAGTAGTGCTCCCCCCGCTTGACCACGAACGGAATGCGGTCATCGGCGTCGAGGATCTCGCGCAAACCCGCTTGCAACGTCTCGAACTCGGCGTCTTCGAAGCGCTCCAGCGTCCGCCGGTTCTGATCCGCGACCCAGGCCAGCGCCTCGGAACTGTCCACCGCTTCCAGCCAGCGATGAGGGTCATTGTCTGTGTGGTCAGAGTCTGCGTGGTCGGTGTCCGTGTGATCGACGAGGGCGCGATCGCCGCCGCCAGCCCCACCGGAAGCGGGATCGGAAGTGGCGGATTGATAGCGGTAGGCAGGAAAAGAATGCATGCGTTGCCTCGATGACAGAATGCGATAACAGAGTGACTGCCATCGAGGTTAGCACGTGGCGCTGCCGGTGCGAGCCGGGGCCGGGGCCGGCGCCCCGATCCGGTTAGAAGCGGTCGACGGCTGCCGCTTGCCAGTGCTCGCGCCATGGCGGGGGAATCTCCTCACCCAGCAGTTGGCCCTCGTCGAGCCTCGGCAGCTCGAAATCGCCGTAGCCCCGAGCCGGCGCGTAGCCGCTGCGGTGGCGAATATGGTCCGGGGTCAGCTCGTCGAAATGCGAGAGCCCCATGGCACCGGTGATCGCGGCAAAGCCATCCAGGGTGGCGCGGTGGTAGCGCGCCACCCGCTCCGCCTTCTCCGGCACGTCGATCGCGCGCGCTCGCTTGGGGTCCTGGGTCGCCACCCCGGTGGGGCACTTGTTGGTGTGGCAACGTCGGGCCTGGATACAGCCGACCGCGAACATGAACGGGCGCGCGGCGTTGCACATATCGGCGCCGAGCGCGGCCTTGACCACCATGTCGTAGCCCAGGGCGACCTTGCCGCTGGCGACGAGGCGGATCTTGTCACGCAGCCCGGCGCCGCGCAGGGCGTTGTCGACGAAGGGCAGCGCCTCGTCGATGAATACGCCGAGGCTGTCCGAAAACTCCTGCGGCGCCGCCCCGGTGCCGCCCTCGGCACCGTCGATGACGATGAAGTCGACCAGCGTGCCGGTCTCGATCATTCCCTTGCAGAGACTCAGGAATTCGCTGTGCTTGCCCAGGCAGAGCTTGATTCCGACAGGCTTGCCGTCGCTCAGTTCACGCAGGTGTGCGACGAACGCCATCAGCTCGCGCGGGTTGGAGAACTCCGGGTGCGACGAGGGGGAGGCGCAGTCCTGGCCGGCCTCGATCTGGCGCGTGCTGGCGATCTCCCGATTGACCTTGGCGCCCGGCAGCAGCCCGCCATGGGAGGGCTTGGCGCCCTGGGAGATCTTGATCTCGACCATCTTGACCTGCTCGCTTCGCGCCTTCTCCCGAAACGTCTCGGCATCGAAGCGGCCATTCTTCTGGCGGCAGCCGAAGTAGGCCGTGCCCAGCTCCCAGATCAGATCGCCGCCATGTTTTTCATGGTAGGGGCTGATCGCCCCTTCGCCGGTATCGTGGGCGAACCCGCCCTGCTTCGCGCCCAGGTTCATCGCCTCGACGGCGTTGCCGGAAAGCGAGCCGAAACTCATCGCCGAGATGTTCAGCCGCGATGAGCGATAGGGCCGGGTGCACTGGGGCCCGCCGATGGTGATCCAGCGCGCCTCCTCCGGTACCTTGCCGGGCTGGATCGAGTGGTAGGAGACGTTGTAGCCGGGCGCATCGACATCGCGGATGGTGCCAAAGGGCGACGTATCTCCGCTGCCGTCGGCACGCGCATTGATCAGGTTGCGCTGCTCGCGGGAGAACGGGCGGCCGCTGGTCTCGGATTCGAAGAAATACTGGCGCAGCTCCGGGCGCACGAATTCGAGCAGATAGCGAAGATGCCCGATCAGCGGATAGTTATAGAGCACGTTGTGGGGCGAGCGCAGATCCCGCCAGCCGACGAGTGCCAACGGTATCCACAGGAGCAGCGACCAGAGCAGAGGCGGCCAGAAAATGCCGATGACGAGGGTGGCCGCGATCAACGCAGCGGTCAGAAAATAAAAACATTGGCGATACATGATGGGCTGTCCGACGATGAGGGTGACCTTTCAAGTGTTGGTCGCACCTGACAAATGTTCAAATCCTACGAGCATTGCGGCATTACGTTGTAAAAAAACAACGAATCTGACGAACGAGGTCCGATATCGCGCTTAGCAGCGCGATTCTTTTACGAAAATCAACACTTTTCGGAGCCTGAAACAGAGCTGAGCAATGGAGCAACAAAACCAACGTCGTATTTTTAGACACATCACTTCGTGCAACGGTGGGACCGCAACGACCACTTTCGGGAGAGCCTCATGGACGACTGGACGCAGACTCTGACGGCAGGGCCGCTGCTCGGCATCGCCGCCGCAGCGATCGCGCTGCTACTGGTATTGATCATCCGCTTTCATCTACACGCCTTTCCGACGCTGGTGCTGGTCAGCCTGCTGACCGCCTTCGCCACCGGTATTCCGGCCGGCGCCATCGTCGATACCATGACCGACAGCTTCGCCGGCACGCTGGGCTCGGTGGCGCTGCTGGTCGGCTTCGGCGCCATGCTCGGCAAGCTGGTGGAGCACTCCGGCGGCGCCCAGGTGCTGGCCGAGCGGATGGTGTCGCTGTTCGGCGAGGCCCGCGCACCGTTCGCGCTGGGTATCGCCTCGCTGATCATGGGTTTCCCGATCTTCTTCGATGCCGGGCTGATCGTGATGCTGCCGATCATCTTCGCGGTGGCGAAACGCCTCGGCGGTCCGGTGCTGCTCTACGCCCTGCCGGCGGCGGTGGCGTTTTCGGTAATGCACGTATTCGTGCCGCCACATCCCGGCCCGGTCACCGCCACTGAGCTCTACGGCGCCAATCTCGGCCTGGTGCTGCTGGTGGGGATCCTCATCGCCTTCCCGATGTGGTATCTCTCGGGTTACCTGTGGGGGCGCTTCGCCGCCAGCCGCTTCGACTTCAAGCTGGAAGTCAGCCTGTTCGGCGGCCGTGACGACGACAAGATCGAGAATCCGCCCAGCGTCGGCACGGTCATCGCGCTGCTGCTGCTGCCGCTGGCGCTGATCTTCCTCAATACCGGGCTCGATTTCGCCCGCGCCGCCGGCGTGGCCGACAGCGAAGCCACTTGGTTCCAGTTCCTCTCCTCGCTGGGCGAGACGCCGATCGCGCTGCTGATCTCGGTGCTGGTGGCGATCTACGTGCTGGGCAGCCGCCGCGGCGAAGGCGGCAGCGCACTGGAGAAGATCGTCGACTCCTCGCTGGGGCCGATCTGCTCGGTGATCCTGATCACCGGCGCCGGGGGCATGTTCGGCGGGGTGCTGCAGGCTTCCGGCATCGGCGACGCGCTCTCCGACTCGATGAGCGATCTGGGCATGCCGGTGATCGTCGCCGCCTACCTGGTCGCGGTGGTGATGCGCCTGGCCCAGGGCTCCGCCACGGTGGCGCTGGTCACCGCCGCCGGCCTGATGGCGCCCGCCGTCGCCAGCGGCGATTTCTCCGCCATGCAGGTGGTCGCGATCACCCTCGCCACCGCCGCCGGCTCGGTGTTCGCCGGCCACGTCAACGACTCCGGGTTCTGGCTGGTGGGGCGCCTGCTGGGCATGGACGTCAAGACCACGTTGATGACCTGGACCGTGCAGCAGGCGCTGGAGTCGGTGGTCGGCTTCGCGCTCGCCTGCATCGTCTACCTGATTTTCTGAATTCCCGACGCTTTCAGGGAGAACCATGAAAAACCTTTTCGACATTCAAGACCGGCTGGCGCTGGTCACCGGCTCCACCCGCGGACTGGGCCATGCGCTGGCCCGCGGTCTGGCCCAGCAGGGCGCCCATATGATCGTTCACGGTCGCCGCCAGGAGGCGGCCGAGGAAGCCGCGCGGACCCTGGCTGCTGAAACCGGGGCAAAGGTCGACGCCGTGGCCTTCGATGTCACCGACGCCGGTGCCGTGAAAGCGGCCATCGACCCGCTGATCGAACGTCTCGGCGTGCCGGACATCCTGGTCAACAACGCCGGCCTGCAGAAACGCGGCCCGTTCAACGACTTCGACCCCGCCGACTGGGATGCCGTCGTCGCCACCAACCTCTCCAGCGCCTTCTATGTCTCGAAGGCGGTGAGTCCGGCGATGTCGGAACGCGGCAGCGGCAAGATCGTCAACATCGGCTCGGTGCAGTCGAAGCTGGCCCGCGAGACCATCGTCCCCTACGCCGCCTCCAAGGGCGGCGTGGCGCTGCTGACCCAGGGCATGGCGGCGGACCTGGCGCGCTACGGCATCCAGGTTAACTGCCTCTCGCCCGGCTACTTCCAGACCGACATGAACCAGGCGCTGTGGCAGGACGCCGATTTCAACGCCTGGATCGAGAAGCGCACGCCGG
Organism: Salinicola corii; assembly: GCF_008298015.1. Lineage (GTDB taxonomy): Bacteria > Pseudomonadota > Gammaproteobacteria > Pseudomonadales > Halomonadaceae > Salinicola > Salinicola corii. The sequence continues at coordinate 194,094 of NZ_VTPX01000008.1, forward strand.
CGCAGCGCTGGGGCCAGGTCGAGGAGCTGGTGGGCACGCTGGTCTACCTCTGCTCCGGGGCGTCCGACTTCGTCTCCGGGCAGAACGTGTTCGTCGATGGCGGCATGACCTCGGTGGTGTAAACCGGCCGGCGATTCGGCCCGGCCCGCGATAGGTTTCCTCTATCGACCCGGTCGTCAGGCTTCATTGTTGGTCGGCTAATCGTTTCCTAGACTTTGGTCTATTCGAGCGAGCCCTTTCGGGCTCGCTCTGCGTTTGGCCGGCCATCACCGCGGCCGAATGTCGGCATAAAAAAGGAGTTCACGATATGACATCGCTATTCGAACCGTTCGATCTTGCCGGTACGCGCCTTAACAACCGTATCGTTATGGCCCCGATGACCCGCGCCCGCGCCAAGGGCGACATCCCCGACGAGATGGGCGCGCTCTACTACCGCCAGCGCGCCAGCGCCGGGCTGATCATCTCCGAAGGCAGCCCGATCTCCCGCGAGGGCCAAGGCTACCTGTTCAACCCGGGCATCTACGGTCCCGACCAGATCGCCGGCTGGAAGAAAGCGACCCAGGCCGTGCACGAACGCGGCGGCGTGATCTTCTGTCAGACCTGGCACGTCGGTCGCGTGTCGCATACCTCGATCCAGTTGAATGGCGCCGCGCCGGTCAGCAGCAGCGCCAAGCAGGGCGGCATGGCGTTCGGCTACAACGAAGACGGTCAGCCCGACATGCTGGCGGCGACGACGCCGCGCGCGGCCACCACCGAAGAGTGCCGCCGGCTCGTCAATGACTTCGCCCAGGCGGCACTGAATGCACGTAATGCCGGCTTCGACGGCGTCGAACTGCACGGTGCTAACGGCTATCTGCTCGAGCAGTTCATCAACGCCGGCCTCAACGACCGCACCGATGACTACGGCGGTTCGCGCGAGAACCGTTGTCGGCTGCTGCTCGAGGCGATCGACGCCTCGATCGCGCTGATCGGCGCAAATCGTGTCGGCGTGCGCCTGACGCCTTACGGCACCCTGTTCGATATGCCGAGTTACGACGATATCGAGGGGACCTATCTCTATCTTGCCGCCGAGCTGAGCAAACGCGATCTGGCCTACGTCCACCTGATGGACCAGGGCGCCCAGGGGCAGGAGGGCCTACCGCGAGAGTTCCTGCGTCAGTTCCGCGACGCCTACCGCGGCACGCTGCTGTTTGCCGGCAATCTCGACAAGGCGGAAGCGCAGAAGCTGGTCGATGGTGGTGTCATCGATCTGCCGGTATTCGGTCGCTACTTCACCTCCAACCCGGACCTGGTCGAGCGTCTGCAGAACGACTGGCCGCTGGCCCAGTTCGACCCGGATACCTTCTACGGCGGCGACGCTCGAGGCTATGTCGACTTTCCCACCTACGAGGAAGAGCAGGCACGCCTGGCACGCGAAAAGATGATCGAGGAAAAATCCTGATCTCCCGACTCGACCACAACCCCAGCGCCTCGCCGGCGATTTCCTGCCGCTGAGATGAAGAACGCCCCGTCATCGCGGGGCGTTTTTCATTACAAGGCCGCCGGCATCAGCCATCGCTGGGAATTCGCGCCACCACCTTGATCTCGAAATCGAATCCGGCCAGCCAGGTCACGCCCACGGCGGTCCAGTTGGGATAGGGCGGTGCCGGGAAGTGGCGCGACTTGGCCGCCAGCACCGTCTCGAACTGATGCTCCGGATCGGTATGGAAGGTCGTGACGTCGACGAGATCCTCCAGCCCGCAGCCGGCGGCGGCCAACACCGCCTTCAGATTCTCGAACGCTAGCGCGACCTGGCGTTCGAAATCGGGTTCCGGCGAGCCGTCCTCCAGACTCCCGACCTGGCCGGAGACGAACAGCAGGTCGCCGGAGCGAATCGCGGCCGAGTAGCCGTGCTTCTCATAGAGTGCGCTACGGTTGGCCGGAAAGACCGGCTGCGGCGACTGGGTAGGCTGAGCTTGCAACATGGTTTGACTCCTTGGGGAGAGTGCGACGCACGAGGGCGCCAGGGAATTGACATACGGAGCGTATATTAATTGCACATACGCCGTGTATGTCAAATTAATATACGCCGCGTATGCCATTTATTTTTGCCCTGCGATACTCTCTGGGCCGTAAAGTCCGCTTTGAAGACAGGAGACACCATGGCCCGACGCAGTCGCGCCGAGATGCTGGAAGAGACCCGCGCCAAGTTGATCGATGCCGCACGAGCGGCCTTTGCCGAGAAGGGCTACGCCGGCGCCTCGATGGATGAGCTCACGGCCCGCGCCGGCCTGACCCGTGGCGCGCTCTACCATCACTTCGGCGACAAGCGGGGTCTGCTCGCTGCCGTGGTCGACCGGCTCGACAACGAGATGGCCGCTCGCGCCCACGAGATCGGGCAGCGCCATACCAACGCCTGGGAGGGATTGCTGGCGGAGGGCGGTGCCTACATCGAGCTGGCGCGCGATCCGGAGATCCAGCGCATCGTGCTGCTGGATGGCCCGGCGGTGCTGGGAGATCCCTCCCAGTGGCCGAGCCAGAACCGCTGCCTGCTGGCGACGATGACGACGCTGGAGGCGCTGGTCGCGGAAGGGATCGTCAAGCCGGTGGACGTGGAAGCCGCAGCGCGGCTGGTCAATGGCGCAGCACTCAACGCCGCGCTCTGGGTTGCCGCCAGCGATGATGCCGACGTGCTGGCCAGAGCCACCGACGCGTTCCGCCAACTGGCCTCGGGGCTATTGGCGCTCGACCCTTCCACCAGCCCGAGCTGACCGGAGATCACCGTCGCCCACCGGCGAGAGGGCCAGGCGACGGCATCATCGCGGTTGTCGTCGTCTACTTCTTGCGCCGCCACGGCCAGTTGGTCTTGGCCAGGTCGACCACCTCGTCACCGCGACCGCTCATCACCGCGCGCACGGTATAGAGACTGAAGCCCTTGGCCTGCTCGGCCTGGATGCGCGGCGGAATCGACAGCTCCTGCTTGGCGGTGCGCACGTCGACCAGCGCCGGGCCGTCATGCGCCAACGCCAGACGCAGGGCATCGTCGATGGCATCCGAGGACTCGACGCGCACGCTGAACATGCCCAGCGACTCGGCGACCTTGGCAAAATCCGCCGCCGGCAGGTTGGTGACTTCATCGACGAAGCCCGCCGCCTTCATCTCCATCGCCACGAAGCCCAGCGTCTCGTTGTTGTAGACCACGATCTTCACCGGTAGCTGGTGCTCGACCAGCGTGATCAGATCGCCCATCAGCATGCTGACGCCGCCATCGCCGGCCAGCGCCACCACCTGGCGTTGCGGGAACGCCGCCTGCCACCCCATCGCCTGGGGGACCGCCGTGGCCATCGAGCCGTGCATGAACGAACCGGTCAGCCGCCGCTGGCCATTCATGGCCAGATAACGTGCCGCCCACACCGTCGGCGTGCCCACGTCGCAGGTGAATACGGTGTCGTTGTCCGCCAGCTCGCTGATCCGCGCGGTCAGGTATTGCGGATGCAACGGCTCGCCGCTGTCTCGCGGCGCGGCGAGATCGTCGAGCCCCTGGCGCGCCTTGCGGTAATCCTTCTGGGCGTCGTCGAGAAAGCGGCGATCGCTCTTCTCGGCCAGGCGCGGCAGCAGCGCCTCGAGGGTAGCGCCGATATCGCCCACCAGTCCCTTCAGCAACGGGCTGCGCCGGCCCAGATGCGGGCCACGCTCGTCGATCTGGACGATCCTGCCGTGCTCGGGGAAGAAGTCGCGATAGGGAAAGTTGGTTCCCAGCATCAGCAGGAAGTCGCAATCCTTGAGCGCGTGATAGCCGGAGCTGAAACCGATCAGCCCGGTCATGCCGACATCATAGGGATTGTCGTACTCCAGCGACTGCTTGCCGCGCAGCGCATGGATCACCGGTGCCTTCAGCCGCTCGGCCAGGGCGACGACCTGATCGTGATAACCGTCGCAGCCGTAGCCGCCAAGGATCGCCACGCGCTGCTCGCCGTTGATCAGCTCGGCCAGTTCGTCGAGCGCCGGCTCCGGCGGCACCGGTACGGCACGCACGGGCTCGGACCAGTTCGAGGCCTTGACCGGTGCCGGCTGCAGCGCGATATCCCCCGGTATCACGACCACCGCCACGCTGCGCTGGGTGATCGCCACGTTCATGGCGGTTTCCAGCACCCGCGGCATCTGCGCCGGCGACGACACCAGCTCGCAGTAGTCGCTGCACTCGCGGAACAGGTTCTCGGGGTGGGTCTCCTGGAAGTAGCCCAGGCCAATCTCGCTGGAAGGGATCTGCGCGGCGATCGCCAGCATCGGCACGTTGGCGCGCTGGGCCTCGTACAGGCCGTTGATCAGGTGGAGGTTGCCCGGACCGCAGGAGCCGGCGCAGACGGATAACCGCTTGGTGGCATCGGCTTCGGCGCTGGCGGCGAGTGCCGCCACCTCCTCGTGACGCACGCCGCGCCAGCGAATCCGCTCCTGGCGACGCAGGCTTTCGGTCAGACCGTTGAGCGAGTCGCCCGGCAGGCCCCAGATGTTACGCACGCCGGCGCGGTCCAGCGTCTCGATGATGAGATCCGCGATGGTAAATTCGGCCACAGTTGTCTCCATGACATGGACGGTGGACCACGGCTTGGGCATCACCGCCCTGGCCCGATGGCTTTGGGCTTTAGTCTAGTCGACGTGATCAGCCCTGCAGCCGAACGCGAGCTTGCGGGAACGACGGTGAGAAGGGAGAAGGGAGAAGGGATGGAGAGAATGAAGACGACGGGGACACCCGTGATGGCGGCCATGGCGGCCGCCATCACGGCAGCGAATCAGCGGCGAATGCCCAGCGCTTCATGCTGCTTGGCAAACAGGGCCTGGCAGCCACTCTCGGCCAGGTCGAGCATGTTATTGAGCTCGGCGCGGGAGAACGCTTCGGCTTCCGCCGTGCCCTGCACCTCGATGAGCTTGCCGTCTTCGGTCATCACCACATTCATGTCGGTGTCGGCGGCGCTGTCTTCCGGGTAATCCAGATCGAGTACTGGCGTGCCCTTGTAGACACCCACCGAGATCGAGCTGACCAGCTGACGGAACGGGTCGGTCTTGATCATCTTCTTGCGCTGCATGTACTGCAGCGCCTCGATCAGCGCCACGCAGGCCCCGGTGATCGATGCCGTACGCGTGCCGCCATCGGCCTGCAGCACGTCGCAATCCACCGTGATGGTGAACTCGCCGAGCTTCTTCAGGTCCACCGCCGCGCGCAAGCTGCGGCCGATCAGGCGCTGGATCTCCAGCGTACGCCCACCCTGCTTGCCTCGCGCCGCCTCACGGCCGCCGCGGGTGTGGGTCGCCCGCGGCAGCATGCCGTACTCGGCGGTCACCCAGCCCTGGTTCTTGCCGCGCAACCAGCGCGGCACACCGGCTTCGACGCTGGCGTTGCACAGCACCTGGGTATCCCCGAAGCTCACCAGCACCGAGCCTTCGGCGTGACGGGTAAAACCGCGGGTCAGCGTGACCTCGCGGGGCTGATCGGGTTGTCGTCCACTCGGGCGCATGAAAGCCTCTCGATCCAAAACATCAATGACAGAAGCGCCACGCCTTCGACGCTTCACAGCAGGCCGGCCATTCTACACGGCTCGGCTGTACATTCACCGCTGGCGAGCGGCGGCCTATGGCTTCACGGATGGGTTACACTCGATCGATCAGCTCGACGATTCAAGGAACTCCCATGCCCCACAGCATGACCGCCTTCTCACGCCAGACCCGTGATGCCGACTGGGGCAGCCTGCAGCTCGAACTGCGCTCGGTGAATCAGCGCTACCTGGAGCCCCACTTCCGCCTCCCCGATACCCTGCGCGATCTCGAACCGCACTTTCGCGATGCCATGCGCCAGCGCCTCGCCCGCGGTAAGGTGGAGTGCTCGCTGCGTTTCGACCCCGCCGAGGATAGCGCCGCCCCCGGGATCAACGCCGATCAGCTCGCCGCACTCTCCCAGGCGCTGGAGCAGATCCGCGCCCAGCTCCCGGAAGCGCCGATGCCCAACGCGCTGGAGCTACTCGCCCACCCCGGCGTGATGGCCACCCAGCGCCTGGATATCGATCAGGTCAAAGCCGCCGGACTCGCGCTGTTCGACGCGGCGCTCGAGGATCTGGATGCCGGCCGCGCCCGCGAAGGCGAGCGCCTGGCGGAACTGATTCGCGAGCGTCTGAGTGGCATCCGCGAACAGGTGGCGACCGTGCGCGAGCACCTGCCATTGATTCTCGAGCGCCAGCGCGCGCAGCTACTGGAGCGGCTGGAAAGCGCCAAGACCGAACTCGACCCGCAGCGGCTGGAAGCGGAAATGGTGATGATGGCCCACAAGGCAGACGTCGCCGAAGAGCTCGACCGACTGGAAACCCACGTCACCGAAGTGGAACGTCAGTTGAAGCAGAAAGGGCCGGTCGGACGGCGCCTCGACTTCCTGATGCAGGAACTCAACCGGGAAGCCAACACCCTCTCCTCCAAGGCCATCGTCGCCGACACCACCCGCTGCGCGGTGGAACTGAAGGTGCTGATCGAGCAGATGCGGGAGCAGATTCAGAACCTGGAGTGAGATGTCCATCCATCGGAGGACGATCCATCACCCCACCACATGACACTACCTGTCACCGATGCGATGCTGGCAGGGTATCGACATCAGCCTAGGGTTCCGGACGACCGTCATGACGGTCTAGCGTGATCGTATTCAAGCCATGACAAAGCTCACAGATCGGGTCTACACGACACTCAGAAGAAAAATCATGTCGGGAGAGTTATCTTCGGACATGCAGATCAAGGAAGCCCATCTAGCCGAGACGCTTGCGGTCAGCCGGACGCCGGTTCGAGCAGCCATTCAGCGCCTCGTGGACGACGGCCTGATCTATCACGAGAAGGGTCGCGGCTCATTCGTTTCGCCCTGGCAGCAGGACGATATCGTCGACATCTACGAGCTACGCATCCTGCTGGAATCACGCGCAGCCAGGCTGGCCGCCAGCCGTGCGACGGCGGAGCAGATCGCGCAATTGCATCGTCATGCCGACGTGATCGAAGGGCTCTATCGGGACCAGCCCGACAAGTACCTGTTCAGTATCCAGGCGGAAAATCAGAAATTCCATCAGATCCTGATGACGGCATCGGGCTCTGCGCAGCTCAAGCAGATGGTCAGGATGCTGGTCGATTCACCGATCACGGTAGGCTCTTACTACCTCTACTCCGACGCAGAGATGCAGCGCTCGATGCAGCAACACAGGGATATCATCGATGCGATCGAGAAGCGGGAGGAGAGTTACGCCGAAGACCTCATGCGCGTGCACCTGCGCATGGCCTATTGCGTCTTCATGGCCAGGCAATCGGCCCAATCGAAAGGGGATCCTTGGGGAAAAAGCGGATAAGACATAGCGCGCCTCGAGTTCACCAAAGGCGCGCTAGACCAACCTATCCCAGATCACTGACGCTCAAGGCTCAAACCGTTGACGGGCCCGCTCAGGGTCGCTCGCCATCGCCAGTTTCGACGGCCGCCCTCGGTAGTGGGTCAGCAGCCGCCGAATGACCGGTACCAGAACGGTCAGCACAATGATCGTCACCATCACGATGGCAATGGTACTGGAGAAGAGATAGCTCACCTCGTGCCGGCCGATGAGCATCGCCCGACGCAGGCTCGACTCCGCCACCGGCCCCAGAATGACGGCCAGCACCGCAGGCGCCAGCGGAATTTTCAGCCGCTCCATGCCCCACCCCATGACCCCGAACGTCAGCATGAGCCACACATCGAACAGGCTGTTGTTAATCGCGTAGACCCCGATGGTAGTCAAGGCGATGATGATCGGCGCCAGGAGCAGCGGCGGCATGTACATCACATTGATGAACAGTCTCGCGCCGAGTCGTCCGATCACGAACAGCATGATCGAGGTCACCAGCATGGCCAGGATAAAACCGTAGGTGACGGGAGCGGAACGCGTGAACAGGTCCGGCCCCGGGAGCATGCCGTGAACCAGCAAGCCGCCCAGGATGACCGCAGAAACGCTGCTGCCCGGAATCCCCAAGGTCAGCGCTGGAATCAGGGAAGCCGCGTTGTCAGCGTTGTTGGCGCACTCCGCCGCTGCCACGCCTTCGGGCGCTCCCTTGCCGAACCGCGACTTGTCCTTCGCCACACGTCGCGCCTCGTTCCATGAGAGCATGGCTGCGATATTCCCACCCGTGCCGGGAATGATGCCTACGATCACGCCGATGACCGATGCCCGACACCAGGTCGGCATCAATCGTCTCCAGCCGATGCCGCTTCGCGTCTTGCCGCCACTGCCGATGCTGTTCCTGCTCAGCAGCATGGCTTCCTGCGCCAGCGTCAGCGCCGGCGGAATGGCGTAGAGCCCGGTGAGCAGCACCAAGATGTCGATGCCGCCCATGAGATCCATGACATTGAACGTGAAACGCTCGTTACCGGTCATCGAGTCGATCCCGACCATACCGATGACGAGACCGAGACAGGCACTGATGAGCCCCTTGATGGGCGCATCGCTCAGCAGTACTGAGATGGCCGCCAGCCCGAAGATCGCCAGCCAGAAAACCTCCACCGGGCCAAACTTCAACGCCATCGCGGCCAGGGGCGGACTCAGAAAGAGCAGCGCCAGGGCACTGACCGAGCCGCCGATCGCCGAAGACGTCAACGCGATCTTCATCGCCTCCAGCCCCTGGCCCTTTTGCGCCATGGGGTGGCCGTCGAAAACCGTGGCGATACCGGCAGGCGTCCCCGGAATACGCAAGAGAATGGCGGGAATGGCGCCGCCGTACATGGCGCCATTGTAGATACCCGCCATCATGCCGAGCGCAACCAGCGGATCCATGGTGAACGTCAGCGGAATCAGCACGGCGATACCCATCGTCGCCGAAAGCCCAGGCAGCGCACCGATGAGCACGCCGATGGTCGCACCACCGGCCATGGCGAGCAGGACAGCGGGTGAAAATAGCAACGGGAGGGCGGAAAGAATGGAATCCCACATGAGTCATATCCCCGTGAAAACGCGCAGCGCCATTTCGGGAGGTAGCGGTCTATCCAGCACCACCTGAAAGATCAGATAGATCAGTAGCGAGAAAATGATTGCCGTTACCACCAACCACTTGCCTTTGCGATAGCCGAGGAGCATTCCACTCAGCGGCACAAACAGCAGGAACGTAGTGGCGAACCCCAGCCTGGGTGCAGCAACGATCATGACGATGGAAGTTGCCAGCAAGGTGAAGAATCTTCTGACATGGCCCGGCGCGAGTCGAATCGAATCGCCACCTTCATGACGCAGGGTAAGCGCAGATCTCACGGCCCAGACCACTAGCAGGAGGGTCAGAAGTCCCATCACGACGGTGGGCAAATAGGCGGAATCTCGCGTGAACCCCAGCGCATGGATAAGCCCGAAGACGCTGAGTACCGCGCCAGCGAGTGCCACTCCCGTCTCTACCACTGCCTGACGCATAATCGCGCTCCTCTCAAATGCGGCGGATAAAAAGTGGCGAGCCAGCCACCAAGGGCTGGCTCGTCCTATCACTGACTCCAGGGAGATTCATCCCAAAGCGCCTGAAAACGTGCCTGCAGGTCCTGAAGTGTTTGCTGGTAGGTGGTCGGATCCTGGTAGTCGAGTGGTAACGACTGCTGCACGGCTGCCTTCTGGAAGTCCTCGTTGTTCATGGCCGCTTCGATGGCACTGGAGAGTTTCTGGACGATTTCGTCCGGGACCCCAGCAGGAACGGCGATGCCGCGGTTCGAGCCAATAGTCAGCTCGTAACCGGCTTCGGCAGTCGTCGGCACATCGGGTAATTCCTTCGAACGCTGGCTTGCGGCCTGGGCCAGCATCTTGATGCGCCCGGCCTTCACGTCCGCCGCCGCTTCGCCAATGTTGAATATTCCCATCTCGATGTGCCCGCCCATCAATGCCTGACGTACGTCGGCAGCGCCGGGAAAGGGCACGTGGGTCATCTCGATTCCCGCCAGGCGCTCCAGCGCCAGCGCGGCCAGGTGATCGTCCGAACCGACCCCGGTCGTGCCGTAGGTGATCTCGCCGGGGTGTTCCTTCGCGTAGGCGACCAGATCCTCGAGCGAGGCGAATTCGCTATCCGGCCCCACGTTGAAGCCATCGGGATCATCGACAACGCTGGCCACCGGCTGGAAATCGGAAAGTTCGTAGCGTGTTTCACGTTCGATCGGGATGGTCAGCACGTTGGGCGTATTGATGAAGCCGATGGTGTAACCGTCGGGCTCGGCGTTGGCCAGTGCCGTGAAGCCGACCTCGCCACCGGCGCCGGGGCGGTTGATGACAGTGATGTCGGTGCCCAATTCCCTCTCGATATAGGGCACCAGTGTCCGCGCGGCGATATCCGTACCGCCTCCAGCGGAATAGCCGATGATCATCTGCACGGCGCGCTCGGGATAGTCGGCCATGGCCGACAACGGCATCAACATGATGGCGGCGATCGCAACGGTTCTTGTCTTCATGCCAGGCTTCATGGGCCTCTCCTTTTTCGCCGCCATCGCCTCGACGGGCGTGATGGCTTGGCGACCTGTGCTCGGATGGATGTCGAAGACGACGGATATCGCTCGACTCTCGATTATTGTTCTAATAAAAAACAAAATTATCGAATCACAGGCGCCTCATCGGCTCAAGCGGTGATTTCAACCTCCCCATTCGGAAATCGTTAAATGTTCACAAGCGGATGAATAAAAACCAATTTATGGATCATTATACTTTTGTCTCGCATGAGAAAAAGGAAGAATCGATAGACAGGATATCAATATTGTTTTTTTATTGTTCTACACGATGTCCTGCGCCGACGAGACCTTGCGCACCGGACGAGCTCCTCATCAGAGAAGGACCAACCAATGACTTCACAGACCGTCATGGACACGCTGAAGACCCTGGGCAGCGCAACGATTCATGAAGCTCAAGGCCAGCGAGGCGCCATGGATTCCGGCATCAAGCCGCTGGATCCAACGCTGAGAATGGCTGGAAGAGCGCTGACCGTGGACTGCTCGCCCGGTGACAATCTGCTGATTCACTACGCCATCTCCAAGGCAAGGCCGGGTGACGTGCTGGTCGTCGATGCCAAGGGCTTCACCGAAGGAGGGCCATGGGGGGATATTCTGACGCTGGCGGCCACGCTGGCGGGCATCCGCGGCCTGATCATCGACGGTATGGTACGCGACGCCGATACCATCATCGAATCCCGCTTTCCGGTGTTCTGCCGCGGGCTCTCGATCAAGGGAACGCACAAGCATCAATCGGGCAGGGTCAAAGAAACGATCCAGTGCGGCGGCGTGGCGATACGTGCCGGCGACTTCGTGGTCGGCGATCGGGATGGCGTAGTGGTAGTGGCGGCCGAGGAGCTCGATGACGTCATCAGGGCCTCCCAGGCGCGCGAAGAGAAGGAAGAGGCGTTCCGCCGTGAACTGGAGCAGGGAGCCAGCACGCTCGATCTACTGAATCTACGCGGCACCCTCGATCGCCTGGGTTTGAAGTAAAGCCTGGCGAGTCAATGACCGGCGCGTCGCGGGATGAGGGTATCGCGCGAAGACCCAATCCCCTTGAACGCCGGCCCCGCTAGACTGACTGATGGAACGCTCGATGCCGATCTCGATCCGCCCCCTTCTCGCTGACGCCCGATCGGCGGTAATCCGTCGCCGGCTGGCCCGTATTCACAACCTGCACGACTTTGAGTCAGTCGCTCGCCGCTATCTGCCCCACTCCGTCTTTTCCTACATCGCCAATGCCGCAGAAGATGGTCAATCGTCCAGAGCCAACCGGCATGCCTTTGGCGATTATGGCTTCATGCCACGCGTGCTGGTGGATGTCTCCCAAGTGAGCCAGGCCACGACCCTCTTCGACCTGCCGATGTCGTCACCGTTCGGTATCGCACCGATGGGACTCGGCGCACTGTGGGCCTACCGGGCTGACATCGTCCTCGCTGATGCCGCAGCATCGGCGGGCATCCCGATGATCATGAGCGGCTCATCGCTGATTCGCATGGAAACCCTCGCCGACCGGGGAGACGCGACCTGGTTCCAGGCCTATCTACCGGCCGGGCGCGAGGCCATTCGGTCGCTGGTGGCGCGCGTCCAGGCAGCGGGGTTCACCACGCTGGTGATTACCCTGGACACGCCGGTTGCCACGAACCCGGACAACAACCGCCGAGCCGGCTTCTCCTCCCCCATGAAGCCGTCGGCCAGACTGGCCTGGGATGGCATTTCACATCCCGGATGGCTGTTCAACACCTTCCTGAGAACGCTCCATCACCACGGGATGCCGCACTTCGAGAACAACTACGCTTCCCGCGGAGCCCCTATTTTCTCCCCCCACGTCAACCGAGACATTTCCGACCGGGGCCATTTGAACTGGGACGACCTGGTATTCATTCGCAACATCTGGCGGGGCCGGCTGGTACTCAAGAGTGTCCTGCATCCCACCGATGCGAAAAGAGCCCGGGCACTCGGGGTCGACGCGCTCATCGTTTCCAACCACGGCGGTCGGCAGCTGGATGGCGCGGTCTCGCCGTTACATGCGCTGGCCGACGTCATCGCGGCAGTGGGAGACCTGCCGGTCATGATCGACAGCGGGTTCCGTCGCGGCACGGACGTGCTGAAAGCCCTGGCGCTCGGGGCGCGCTTCGTATTCATCGGGCGACCGTTCGCCTATGCCGCCGCCGTCGGCGGCGAGCGGGGCGTCGCGCACGCCATCGAACTCATGACGGCCGAGATCCGGCGTGACATGGCACTACTGGGGATCACCCGACTGAATCAGTTGCGCCGGGATCACCTGGTCGCGCTGACCTCGATGGCGGAGCGCCGCTTGTCGAATGACAACGACCCAGGTCATCACGACAGTCCAGAAAATTCGCCACATCGAGACCATCACACCGATCGAGAGAATCATCTTCAGGAAGCGAGGACTGAAAATTGAATCATCAACACAGTGCGCCGACACCACTAGAGACAACGTCGCGGCAACGGTCTCTCGACAAGTCGGTCTTCCGACTCGATGTCTGGTACGACGAATCGATGCAGGCTATTTACGAGACCCGACCCGATATCACGCTGACCACGCTTCCCGCTGCCAGCCGCCTCGACGACTGTGCAGAGGTGCTGCAGATGGCACACGCCTACCAGATCTCTTCGGCCAAGGATGAAACGCCTCCGGCCTGGTTCGCCAACGAGGCCCTGCTCGCCAGAACGCCCAATCTCCTCTGTGTCTCCACCTCGGGATCCGGCTATGACACGGTCGATATCGAGGCCTGCAGCCGCGCCGGCGTCCTCGTGATGAATCAATCCGGCGCCAACGCCCAATCGGTGGCCGAACACACCTTGGGCATGATGTTGGGAGTCAACAAGCGACTCGCGGAGAATGACCACCGCCTGAGGCAGGGCGGCACCTTCTCCCGCGAGGATCTCATGGGGCGCGAGCTCCAAGGCAAGACAGTCGGACTCGTGGGCATCGGCCATATCGGCAAGCGCGTCGCCGCGCTGGCCACAGCTTTCGGCATGGAGGTGATCGCCTACGATCCGTTCCTGGATGCGGATACGATTCGAGAGAGAGGCGCCCGCCCGGTGGCCCTATCGGCGCTGCTGGCCGAGTCGGACATCGTATCGCTGCACTGCCCGAGGAAGACCGACACGCTTGGGATGTTTGACGCTTCCGCCTTTGCCGCCATGAAATCCGGCGCGCTCTTCGTTACCACGGCACGCGGCGGAATTCACTCGGAAGCGGCGCTGGCCGAGGCACTTCAAAGCGGACATATCGGTGGGGCCGGTATCGATGTGTGGGACGTTGAACCCCCGCCTCTGGACCATCCATTGCTGGCCATGCCCAATGTCATGGCGACGTATCACACCGCCGGCGTCACGCACGAGGCACGGCGCAATATTGCGACCTGGGCAACACGGCAACTGATCGAAACGCTGGATGGTGAATTCCCGCCGCGCTTGCTCAACCCTGAAGCCTGGCCAATTTACGCTGAGCGTTACCAGGCGATATTCGGGAAACATCCAACAAAATCTTGTCGATAAAGCACGACTCACTTGGCTCCTGCTCAGTACCAGCCGATCTGACACGGTCTTGCGATCGAAATACCGTATCGGCTGGGATCTTGGTGGGTTCTTCTCGAACACTGCATTTGGCGATGATGACACGCCTAGACCCGGCCAGCGCCGAGCTGACACTAAGGCGCTGGTGGCGGAAGTCAATCCAACCTCGATCGAGACGATCAACGACCGCGTGCTGTCGCGCCTCGGCGTACCGCTGGTGGGCATCGATCCGGCAATGACGCTCACCTACCGCCAGAAGTACGTCGAGACGCTCGTGTCGATGACGATCCGATTTTGATATTTAGAGACGACCGGTCTAAATTGGACTCCATGCAGACGCCAACGCCCCCCAGCAAACGCCGCGGCCGCCCACCGAAGGTGGCGCGCACCAACCCGGACACTCGGGACGCCCTGATTCGGTGTGGCGTCGAAGTGCTCACCGAGCAGGGATTCGTCTCGACCGGGATCGATGGCGTGCTGAAACGGGTCGGCGTGCCAAAGGGGTCGTTCTATCACTACTTCGATAGCAAGGAAGCGTTTGGTCACGCCGTGCTGTCACGATATGCCGATTATTTCGCGCGCAAGCTCGACCGCTGGCTGCTCTCTTCCGAATTGCCGCCCCTCGAACGGCTCCGCCGGTTCACCCAGGACGCCCAGGAAGGCATGGCGCGCCACCACTACCGGCGAGGCTGCCTGGTGGGAAATCTGGGCCAGGAGGTCACGCTGTTACCCGCTGGATTCGACGAGCGGCTGGAAGCCATCCTCCAGGACTGGCAACGCCGGGTCGCCGACTGCCTGCGACTGGCCCAGACGCAGGGCGCACTGGCCGCCGATACGGATTGCGACACCCTCGCCGCTTTCTTCTGGATCGGCTGGGAAGGCGCCGTTCAGCGAGCTCGCCTGAAGTGCGAGCCGACCCCCCTGGTGATCTTCAGCCGGGAGTTCTTCGCTCGATTGCCCCGTTGAGATCGAGCTCACCAAAGTCAAACGCCCTCTCCGAATCACCGTTCAATGCTCAGGAGGTTCACGTGTTCAACGCCATTGTCGTGCAGCAGACCAAAGCCGATCAGCGGAGCCACGCCGCGCTGACGCAGCTCGCCCCCGAATCACTGCCCCCTGGCGACGTCCTGGTGCGTGTCGAATGGAGCACGCTCAACTATAAGGACGCGCTGGCGATCACCGGCAAAGGGGCCGTCGTGCGCCGCTTCCCCATGGTGCCGGGCATCGACCTTGCCGGAGTCGTCGAGCACAGCGAGCATCCCGAGTGGACAGCCGGCGATCGCGTCCTGCTCAACGGCTGGGGCATCGGCGAGGCGCACTGGGGCGGCCTGGCCCAGTACGCTCGCGTCGACGGCGACTGGCTCACCCGGCTGCCTCCTTCGCTGAACACGCATCAGGCGATGGCCATCGGCACCGCCGGCTATACCGCCATGTTGAGCCTGCTCGCGCTGGAGCGCCACGGCCTGACGCCGGATCGCGGCGAGGTACTGGTGACCGGTGCCAACGGGGGCGTTGGCAGCTACGCCATCGCCCTGCTGGCGGCACGCGGCTACCGCGTCGTCGCGGCGACCGGCCGCCCTCAGGAGTCGACCTTTCTCGAGCGGCTGGGTGCCGCCGAGATCATCGATCGCAGCGAACTGTCAGGCCCCGGAAAGCCCCTGGCCAAGGCGCAGTGGTTTGCCGCCATCGACTCGGTGGGCAGCCATACCCTGGCCAACGTCTGCGCCCGCACCTGCCCCGACGGCCTGGTCGCCGCCTGCGGCCTTGCCCAGGGCATGGATTTCCCCGCGACCGTGGCCCCCTTCATTCTGCGTGGCGTCAGCCTGCTCGGCATCAACAGCGTCACCCGCCCTGCCGAGGAGCGCCGGCACGCCTGGGCGCGGCTGGCCGATGACATCGACCTCGCCCTGCTCGACGAAATCTCACGCGACATCCGCTTGAGCGAGACCTTGGAGGCGGCCGAACGACTTCTGGCAGGGACGGTGCGCGGCCGGCTCGTGGTGGACGTCAATGGCTGACTGCCCGATGGGCACTAACGATGGCAAGAGCGGAATAGAGGACAAATGAACGAAAGACTGCACGACGCCCCCAACTGGCTCTATCTCATCCGCGAGTTCGACTTGCTCTATCGGCAAGGGTCGGCGGGGGGCAGCAAGGCCATCAGAGCGCATCGCCGACGCGTCCGACACGCCACCTCGGCGATCATCGAAACGAATCCGGCGCTGATCGTTCGCGACGTCCAGCATCAGCCAGTGGTGGCGTATCTTGATCGGGCGCTGGATCTCGGTGCCCGCGACTCGCTGCATAGCTTGAGCCAGTCACTGGAGCGCGTGAGAGACGAGCTCACCTGGGAACTGGGTTATTCGAAGATCTCCAAATCCCTCAGCAAGCGCTATGCCTACACCGAGGTGCTCGGACCCAACGGGCCCATCGAGAGCGACCACTTGATTCTAGGATTCGTGCTTTTCGCGCCCAATACCACCTATCCGCAGCATAGCCATAAGGACATCGAAGAAAGCTATATCTCTATCGCCGGTGCCTGGTCGGAGAACGACAACGCTGTCCACGCCCCAGGCTCACTGGTCCTCAATCGCCCCGGCGACGAGCACCGCATCACTACCGGTGATCTCGACCCCTGCTTGCTGGCCTATGCCTGGGTGGGGCCGGCAGAGCGGCTCGCCAACCCAGGCATGAAATTCACAGCTCCACTGAGGAAAAAGAAATCCGAGCAAGCATAAGCAAGCTCAGCAATTCCTTGGCCGAGGCCAGCGGGCGCGGACGACAAGCTGGATGCACTGTTCCGATTGAGCCCGCGTTATCTCTTAGGGAACTGCGAACCGGTGGGATATCGCTTCTAAGGCCGGCGACGGCCATTCTCCCGAAGCGAGTCCGCGTCCTGATTGATTTCCTGGTGGAACGGTTGTCTTGAGGATTGCGCACCATTCCAGGCTCCGTATGGCACCAGATAGGCCCCCAACCCGCCACGGCGCTCGAACTCGACGACACCGGTATCACCGTCAATGCCATCGCCCCCGGCCCAACCGAAATCGAACTCTTCCGCGTCAACAATCCACCTGGCAGCGATGGCGAACGACGCTATCTCTCCGGCGTTCCCATGGGTCGCTTCGGCAAGCCCGAGGAGATCGCTGCCGGTATCGAGTTCTTCCTCTCGGAAGAGGCCAGCTTCATCACTGGACAGACGCTCTTCATCGACGGCGGCGCCTCGATCGGCAAGGCCGCTTTCTGACATTTCCCCGACACTAACCGCATTGGCCACAGTGCAGGAGAGTCAATCGGCAAGGCCATCGATAATCCGGACACCAGGCAGCAGAATCGATTCGGCTCCATGACAGATCAGCTCAAGGTTCCCGAAGACTCCGCCCCCGATCTGTCATCGTGTATGAGTATCGCAATATCAGAAGATGGGGGGACGGCACGCGTCGGAATCGGAGCGACCAGCCCCAGCGCCGCCTGGCATTGGCGCGACGCACATCGGCCATCGACCTCCACGACAAGAGGAGACGAAGTACCGGCGGCATGGCTGGAAGGCGGGAATTAAAAGAGGGCCAAAGCGCAAGCGCGAGGGCCCTCAGTAGCAGTGCCAAAGATGCTCTCTTATACGGCCCTCGCGATCCGTACGTCCATGGCGTCAGACAGATCCCTGTCCCAGGTCCTTGCGAGTGTCCATCCGATGGACAGACGAAGAATACCCCAAAGCATGATTAGGTAAAATGATCTGTGGTAAGCCAAAATACGGATAGGTAACTTAATGTAATTATGGGTCGCCGCCAGTTGGCCCCTTCAAACCCCGACCCACCCCGAGAATCGACTCCAAGCTCTCTTGGCGTCCCACGACCGCGTTGCACGGACGAGTCTTCATCCTGAAATCAGAATGACTGTGGTGGAAGAACTGGCAATACGCCACAAATAACGGTGCCAAACCCAAAAAACTCACTGAACGGCCAGAGGGCAGGTGAAGCAAAGCGTCCAGAATGGCATCTCTGCTGATCGGCATCGAGACATCGGAAACGGTAATGCCGGCTGTCGCCAGCCGGACCCATCCACGACGACCATCATAAGCATCCCTTCTTACCGTCCCGAATGCTCGCCACCTGTGGACACCGCTCAATCCCTGAAACGCCGGGAATTTTATAAACTTGAAGAACAGAATCCAGCATTAATTTAATTCATAAGAAGAATGAATGTTACACCCGAAAAGCGATGCAGAGTTACGCTCTGAAACGAAAATCGCACCCATCGGACGGATTCTTGTCCCGGTTCATTATCGACCCGATCGCGCCACCGAAGCGGTGCAGAAGAAAGATCCCGGTCCTCACGACAAAGAAAGGGGGCGGTTTGGAGTCGATACCGGGGGTGAGTCTAGCCCTCGTCGGATAGCCATACCTGCTATGTCGACGATTTGATCGCTATCAACGGCTTGCCATTCGGATCGCGTTGAAAAGTCGTCTGGCTAGATTGAGTCAACAAGGAGGCGGTGCCATGGGGCACCGCCTCGGTCTACGTCAAAGACCAAGGGCTTCGACGTTAGATCCGCAGCGGCGCAAGCCTGGGCGCAATCATATTCTCCGGGCGCAGGATATCGGCGAGCTCGGTGGCATCCAGCAGGTTCTCCTCCAGCACCAGCTCCAGCACGCCGCGTCCGCTCGCCAGCGCCTGCTTGGCGATGCGCGTGGCGTTGTCATAGCCGATGTGCGGGTTGAGCGCGGTGACCAGCCCGATCGAGCGCTCCACCATCTCGCGGCAGTGCGCCTCGTTGGCGGTGATGCCATCGATGCAGTGTTCGCGCAGCATGTGCATGGCGCGGGTCAGCAGGCGGATGGAGTCGAACAGCTTGTAGGCGATCAGCGGCTCCATCACGTTGAGCTGGAGCTGCCCGCCCTCGGCGGCCATGGTCAGCGCCAGGTCGTTGCCGATCACCTCGAACGCCACCTGGTTGACCGCCTCTGGGATCACCGGGTTGACCTTGCCGGGCATGATCGAGCTGCCGGGCTGGCGCGGCGGCAGGTTGATCTCGTTGAAACCGGCGCGCGGGCCGCTGGAGAGCAGGCGAAGGTCGTTGCAGATCTTGGAGAGTTTCACCGCCAGGCGCTTGAGCATGCCGGAGAAGAGCACGAACGCCCCCATGTCGGAGGTGGCCTCGATCAGATCCTGGGCCGGTACCAGCGGCTGGCCGCTGATGGCGCCGAGGCGCTCCACCGCCAGACGCTGGTAGCGCGGGTCGGAGTTGATCCCGGTGCCGATGGCGGTGCCGCCCAGGTTGACCTCGCACAGCAGGCGCGGAATCTGCGCCTCCAGGTGACCCAGATCCTCGCCCAGGGTAGTGGCGAAGGCGTTGAACTCCTGGCCCAGCGTCATCGGCACCGCGTCCTGCAACTGGGTGCGGCCCATCTTGAGCACGTCGGCGAAGGCCGTGCCCTTGTCGGCCATCGCATCGCGCAGGCGTGCCAGGCTGGTCAGCAGGTCATCGTGGCCGAGCAGCAGGCCGAGGCGAATCGCCGTCGGATAGGCGTCGTTGGTCGACTGCGCCATGTTGACGTGGTTGTTGGGGTGCAGGTGCGCGTAGTCGCCCTTGGCATGGCCGAGATGTTCGAGTGCCAGGTTGGCGATCACCTCGTTGGCGTTCATGTTGGTCGAGGTACCCGCCCCGCCCTGGATCATGTCAACCACGAACTGATCGTGGTGCTCGCCCGCGATCAGCACCTGACAACCGTAGCGGATCGCCCCCAGCCGGGTGGCGTCCAGGTAGCCCAGCTCGTGATTGGCCTCCGCCGCGGCCTGCTTGACCATGGCCAGCGCGATCACCAGCTTGGGGTAGTGCGCCAGGGGCACGCCGCTGAGGTGGAAGTTCTCCACCGCGCGCTGGGTCTGGATGCCGTAATAGGCGTTCCGGGGCACGGGCATCACGCCCAGCAGGTCCTTCTCTTCACGGGTGGGGATCGCGTCGGCGTCAGTGCCGAGATCCGGGGTCGCCATCATGGTGGGTATCGTCTTCAGTCAGGGGGTTCGAACGGCCTGGACGCCGGGGTGGCGGCGCCGCTGGGCGTAAGGTAACGCCACGCCGGGTCGCCTGCCCAATGCCGTTACGTGGTGGTGCATACCGGGAAGGTATGGGGCAGTGCCGGAGGAGGACGACCAACGGCGTTGACTGATCGGCTGCCGATGCCGAGAATTCAAGACAAGTGGACTGGGAGTGCCCGGTCGGCGTTATGACCTCGGTGAGTGCACCGGGGTTTTTCGCTATCTGGCTGCGGGAAATCGATATCGGATCTCACTAACCTGCCGATTCTTCTCGCTTCGGCTAGCCCTCTTCGTTCATATCCCCTCGACATCCATGCCGTGCTCCGCCAGCCACTGCTTTCGACTCTCGTAATCTGGCATGGCGCGCTCCAGCCGCGACCAGAACATCTCGGAGTGGTTGGGCTCGTGCAGGTGAACCAACTCGTGTACCACCACGTACTCGGCGATGCGGGCGGGCAGCAGCATGGTTTTCCAGTGAAAATAGAGCATGTCGCCCTTGCCGCAGGAGCCCCAGCGATAGCCCAGATCCTGCACTCGGATACCGGCGGGCTCGACCTCCAGCCGCGCGGCAAACATCCGCACGCGCTGCCAGAGCCACTGTTTGCCGCGCTCGCTGTACCATCGGATGAAGTGATGCCGGGCATCCGGCCGCGCGTCCCGGCGCAGATGAAAGCGCCCGTGGTGCCACTGGAGCGCGGCCTCCTGCTCATCGACCAGATTCAGCCGATGATGACGGCCGAGATACAGAAACCCTTCGCCCTGAACGTAGCTCTTCTGACGGATCTGCTTCTGCATCAGCGCCTTTTCGGCCAGCTTCTGGTAGACCCACGCCTGCTTGCGGCGCACGAAGGCTTCCAGCGTCGGCATCCCGACGCCTGGCGGTGCGCTCAGCACCAGCGACTGATCGCGCTCGACGGTCAAGCGCAGCGTCTTGCGCCGCGGGCTTTCGCGCACGGTAATGGTCAGGTCATCCACCTCGAGCGTCATGACTGCTCCAGCTTATAGCTATTGGCCTTAGCCAGGTCGCGCAGCTTGTCGACCAGCGGTTCGATCTGATCGAACGCCAGCAGATCCCTGTCCAAAATAAGTTCAAACAGCGCCTGCTCCAGGGCCTCCTGCATCGGCCGACGGTGCGGCTCCCAGAAGCTCGGCGTTTTCACTTCATGGCTGATGTGCGCCACCAGGTGCTCGGTGAGCTGGATCAGGTCCGACTGGGTGGCGAGATCGGGCTGCGCCCCTCCGCATTTGGCCTCGCGCAGCATGCGGTAAAAAGGCAGGTAGCTCTCGGGCACATCGGGCAGGCCTTCCTCGTGGCGCGTGCTGCCGCTATTGACCTCATCGATGATCGTCTGCAGGGCGGCAATCATGGCATCCCACTGGCCGGCCAAGCCTTCCAGAATGTCCTTGAGCCGCTCGCTCAACTTGGCGTAGTACACCGGGTCTTCGTCCAGCTTTTCGGTGACGTGGCTGCGAATGGCGTGCTCCATTTCCGACGCCACGGCTTTCTTCGCTTTCTCGCCATCCTCGGCGTTGTCGACGCCGTAATGGGCCGCCTGCTCACGCACTTGATGAAGTTGCTGGCCGAACTGCGCATCGGTCAGAGCTACCGGCGCGATCTTCGGGTCGACGCCCAGCGAGATCACATGTTCGTCGATCAGCCGGCGCACCTTGGCGCCAACATCCTTGCCCAGCACCGTGCTGTCCCGGTAACGGCGTCGCGCCTGGGCGTAGATCATCGCCAGTGCCTTGGCATCTTTGGTGAACGGCAGCGCCTCCGGGCGCGGCAGCACGGTGTCGAGGCTCTGCATGAAAGCCTTCACCTTAACGCCGAACTCCTGGCGCACCCGCTCGCTATCCAGCGCCTGGACGCAGGTTTCGATATCGTTCAGATTCTCGATACCGCGCGAACGCAATACATCCACCGCCCGCAGGTGGCGGTCGCGCAGCGCCGGAATCTCATCCTTCAGGCTGCGCAGCGCACCATCGACATCCTCGTCGCTATAGGCCTCCAACGCTGCCTTGAGGTGATTGGCGACGCCGAAATAGTCCACCACGATACCCACCGACTTGCCGAAGCCGGTACGGTTGACGCGAGCGATGGTCTGCAACAGCTCGGCTTCGCGGATCGAGCGGTCGAGATACATCACGCCCTCGATGGGCGCATCGAAGCCGGTCAGCAGCATCGATTTGACGATCAGAAACGCCAGCGGATCGGTATTGGCCGTCTGCCCTTCCTTCGGTAGCAAGGGTTTCTTGAAGCGCGCGATGGCTTCGTCCTGACGGGCGCGGTCGGTGTGCTCCTGCCACTCGCTGCCGTCGTTATTGCTACCGGAGACGATCGTCGCGAACTCAAGCTTCGCCAGCAGTTCGCGGTATCGCCATGTCTGCACCAATGCTTGCAGCTTGGGCGACTTGCGCGCCAATGCCTCATCATCCAGCGCTTTTATCTCTGGGCTAAGCCGGTCGGCGGCCTCCAATAGCTCGTCCCGCGCCTTTTCGAACGCCACCTTGTAGCGCACCGCCGCCAGACGGCTATAGCCCACCACCTGCGCCTTGAAGCCGTTGGGCAGAATATGGGTGACGTAGTGGCGCAGCATGTCCCGCGCCTTCTCTTCGATGAGCTTCGTCGCCTCCAGCACGTTGCCTTTGGTGGCGTACTTGCGTTTGATCGCCTCCAGTTCGTCGTCGCTGCGCTCGGCAAAGAAATCCTCGAACAGCTCATCGAGGCTGCTGCCATCCTTCACCGCACCCTGGGCCGTGCGCCCTTCGTAAAGCACTGGCACCGTGGCGCCATCCGCTTCGGATTCACGGATGGTGTACTTGTCGATGAATTCGCCGAAAATATCGTGGGTGCGCTTCTTCTCGCCCATGATGATCGGCGTGCCGGTAAAGCCGATGCGCGCACAGTTGGGCAAGCCCGCCTGCAGGTTGGCGTGCAGATCGCCCGCTTGGGTGCGGTGGGCTTCATCCACCATCACCAGAATGTCCTGGCTGGTGTTGAGCTGCTCGAAGTCGCTGGCATTGGCCTTGCCCTCGGCGTCGCGGTACTTCTGGATCATCGCGAACACCAGCCCCGGCCCTTCCTGACGCAGAATCTTCTTCAGCGTGGCGGCGTTGTTGGCCACATGCACCAGATCGCCGCTCAGGGCGGCGGTGGCGGCGAGCTGCTTCTGCAGATCGGTGCGGTCGGTGACGATGACGATCTTGAAGCGGCGCAGCGCCGGATCGGTGCGCATGCGGCGCACCAGAAACATCATCGTCAGCGACTTGCCCGAGCCCTGGGTGTGCCAGATGATGCCGCCGCGCCGGTCGTGCTCGCCATCTTCGATTCGCGTTTTGCCGTGCTTGAGCCGGTCGACCGCCTTCACCACGCCGCGATACTGCTGGTAGCGGCACACCCGCTTGAGGGTCTGCCCGCCGCTGCTCATGAACAGCGTGAAGTGGCGCACGATATCCAGCAGAGTCACAGGGGCCAGCATCCCCGCCACGGTGCGCTGCTGGGGCGAGAGCGCAGTCACAGCGAGCGCCTTGGCCACGTCCAACTCCCGCTGACGCGGATTCTCCGCACTGGCCACCGTTTTCCACGGCAGGTAGTGACTGGCGCCCGCGCCGATGGTGCCCACCCGGCAGTCATCGAAGCAGGTGGCGACCAAGAGCTGATTGGTGTTGAACAGCGCCGGGGCACCTTCGTGGTCGCCCGCCTCACCGCTGGCAAAGCGCTGGTCGCTGTAGCGGCGCAACTGATCGATGGCCTCTGCCATCGGCTCGGCCAGGTTCGGGCTCTTGCACTCGATCACCACCAGCGGGATGCCGTTCACCAGCAGTACCAGGTCGGGGACGATGTGCTGCTTGGCGGTGTCATGCCCCGGCGGGCACTTCACCTTGTACTGGTTGACGACCGTAAACTGGTTGTTGGCCGGGGTGTCCCAATCGATATAGCGGATCGAGCGCGAACGGCCGCCATCCCAATCCGCCAAGCCATCGACCACGATGCCTTCGGTGAGCAACTCGGTGGCCATCCGATTGGCCTCGATCAGCCCCGGCGCGGAGATGCGCGTCAGCGCCGACACCGCCGTACTGATCCGCTCATCGTCCAGCCACTCGGTGCGGCTGCCGTCAGATAGCGCGCGGGTGTTGATCGCCCCAATCCGCTCGCGCAGCACCTCGCGCTGCACCACCTCGGCAAAACTCTCACGACCGGTCGCCGTCGGGTCGTCCAGGCTGCCCTTGATATAGGTCCAGCCCATCGCCTCGAGCTGCGCGATCAACGGCTGTTCGCTCAGTTGCCACTCCGGCCACATCCGGCCTCTCCTTGTTCTGGTTAGCTGGCCTGCTGCTGTTGTTCGATCAGCTCGTTGACGCGAACCCGGCCGGTGAGCAGATCGTCCATCAGACCGGCTTTTTGTTTTTTGAGCTTTTTGACTCGCCTCTTTTCTTCCTTAATTCTTTTCCGAATAGAACGCACCTTTTCCACTATCAATCTTTGCTCGTCAATCTCGGGTTTGATACAGGAAAAATCTCCGACATCAGAACTTGAAACACCTGACACCGCGACTTGCCTTATGAATTTTCTTCTATCTTTAAAACTAATATTGCTTTGCAGGAATATTGCAACAAACTCCGGAATTAACTCGGCTTCCTGCACTCTTACTCTTATTATTGAAGATTCGAACGTTGCCGGACTAGGAACCATATCAACAAAACATACTTTACCAGCCCCTTCCATCACCAGAGACCTACGTGCAAACAAAAGATCACCTATACACAAGCCATAAGATTCTAATTCTATTCTTGAAACGTCTACTTTCGACGCCCCTTTATAATCAATCGAATCACCTGAGAATATATTCCCCATTTGAACCATAAGCGGGCCTCTTCCGTGATAGGCCGCAGGCTTATAAAGCCCATTTTTTGAAGGCTCTTTATAAACCTCTTTGAGAGTCACAGGCTCCCACTCCTTCGGAATCCACCCCAGAGGCGACTCTTTATACAATTCCGGCGCCTGCTCATAGGGCGGGCGAAGCTGGCCGCTTTCGTCGATGCCTCGGGTCAGCAGATCGTGCAGAAGGCCCTGTTTGACCTGCTGCAGCTTGGCGATGATGGCCTCGGTCTGACGGATTTGGGTGTCTAGGGTGGGCGGTCTCGATAACCAAGTGCAACACCCGAACTGTTAGCTAAGGTGTTGTCATGACTCATTGCTATCACCATCTCTGCGCCGAAGAGAGAGCTGCCATCATGTTGATGCAGGCAACTCATTCCATC
>NZ_VTPX01000009.1 GCF_008298015.1 Salinicola corii
ATGGAATGAGTTGCCTGCATCAACATGATGGCAGCTCTCTCTTCGGCGCAGAGATGGTGATAGCAATGAGTCATGACAACACCTTAGCTAACAGTTCGGGTGTTGCACTTGGTTATCGAGACCGCCCTTCCTTGCCGTCGGTCGGACCGTAATAGCCGGTCGCCATGGCCATGCAGCCGAGGCCCTGAAGGCCGACGGTCGGCCCGTGTTGGCCCAGTCTCGTCGTGGGCAGCGTTGTCATCTCACTCATGTCTCATCACTTTTTGGAAAGGTGCGTGGCGGGTTTGTTGCCTTGAAAACGTTCAGCGATCGATCGTCGCCATGACGAAGTCGGGATAGCGATTGCCGGCAACCGTGCCCGCCACCAGCGCATCGTCGAGCGCGCGCATGTCATCGGCGGTGAGGCGGATTGCATCGGCGGCGAGGTTGTCCTCGAGGTGCGTGCGCCGCTTGGTACCGGGAATGGGCACGATGTGATCGCCCTTGTGCAGCAGCCAGGCGAGCGCGATCTGCCCCGGCTTCACGCTCTTGGCCTCGGCCATGTCGAACACGATGCGCGCCGCCTTCACATTGGCGTCGTAGTTTTCACCCTGGTAGCGCGGATCGATACGGCGGGTGTCGCCCTCGGGATAGTCCTCTGCGCGCATGACGCTGCCGGCGAGGAAGCCGCGGCCGAGCGGACAGAATGGCACGAGGCCGATTCCCAATTCCTCGAGAACGGGCATGATGTCCGGCTCCAGATTGCGCTCCCATAGCGAATATTCGCTTTGCAGCGCGGAGACCGGGTGCACGGCATGCGCGCGGCGCAGATTGGCGGCGCCGATCTCGGAGAAACCGAGGTAGCGCACCTTGCCTTCGCGCACGAGGTCGCCGACGACCCCGGCGAATTCCTCGATCGGCACCTTGCGGTCGAGCCGGTGCTGGTAGAGCAGATCGATATGGTCGGTCTGTAGCCGCTGGAGGCAGCCCTCCACCGCGGCGCGGACCGCTTCGGGGCGACTGTCGGTCTCGGCGCCGACCTGACGGCCGTTCTCGAAGCGGAAGCCGACTTTGGTGGCGAGAATCACGCTGTCGCGTCGGTCCTTGAATGCCCGGCCGAGCAGTTCCTCATTAGTATAGGGACCATAGCCCTCGGCGGTGTCGAAGAAATTGCATCCCAGCTCCACGGCGCGGTGCAGGGTCGCGATCGACTCCGCCTCGTCCGCCGGGCCATAGGACTGGCTCATCCCCATGCAGCCGAGGGCGACCGCGCCGACTTCCAGTCCCTGATTGCCAAGGCGTCGTTTGCTCAATGTCATGAAAATCGTCTCCTGATGATCTGGCTTTGGTAAATGCCTGCGATGCACGGCGAGGCTCGACAATGCTCTGCAGCCATGCGTTGCCGCCGGATTGCACGGTTTGTTGCACTAGCTTAAGGCGCGGGTTCCGGACTTTGAATGCTTGATAATCCGTATTAATTGCGCGATAGTTCAAATATGAGTACTGATCCCTTTTCCGAGATCCTGAAGTTCACAAACGCCGAATCCCTGGTGACGGGCGGCTTCACGGCGGGCGGCCCCTGGGCGATCCGCTTCCCGGCGCCGGACAAGATCAAGTTCTTCGCGGTCGTGAAGGGACATTGCTGGGTCAGCATCGAGAGTGAGGCAGAACCGGTTCACTTTGAAACCGGAGACGTGGGGCTTCTGACGGCGCCGCGGTCTTTCGTTCTGTCCAGTGCTCCGGATGTCGAACCGCTCGATGCGATGGCGCTGTTCTCAGGGGCCGGACGATCGACCACACAACTTGGCGACGGCCAGGACTTTGCCCATATCGGCGGTCATGTGCTGCTCGATCCCGTCGGTGGGCGGCTTCTGAGGGATGTCCTTCCCGCGTGGATTCATGTGCCGGCCGCATCTGCGCAAGCGACAGCGTTTCGATGGCTTCTCGACCAGCTTGTCGAGGAGCGGGCTGGCGATCTGCCCGGAGCACAGCTCGCAACGGCGCAGCTCGCGCAACTGCTTTTCATCCAGATCCTGCGTGCCCACCTGCAAACGTCCGACCATATGCCTGCCGGGTGGTTGCGGGCCCTGGCGGACCCGCGAATTGCTCCGGCGCTGCGCCTGATGCATGGCGAGCCCGGTCGCTCCTGGCACCTGGAAGACCTGGCCAGGACGTGCGCCATGTCCCGAACGAGCTTTGCCTACCACTTCCGAGCAGTGGCGGGGGTCCCGCCGCTGACCTACCTTGCCGAGTGGCGCATGCGGCTTGCGGAACGCGCGTTGCGGGAGGAGGAAACCCCCGTGGCGGCGATCGCCAGGTCGCTTGGGTATACGTCCGAAAGCGCCTTCAGCAATGCCTTCAAACGCATGACGGGCAACTCGCCGCAAAAATTTCGAATTGCTGCTCAAAAAGGGTCTCGGGAAAACCCATCATCCAGGTCGCGAGACACCGACGCGATGCGGACAGCCTGAATTCAAGCCGAGATTCCGTCGGTCGCCCGCGCTATCCAACTCCATTGCGTCCCGGACGGACAGCTCCGCGCAAAGGACGCGCGAAGACAAAGCTCTTGCTTGGCCAATGAAAAAATGGCCGCTTTCGTGACCGGTCTCTTCTCTGGCGAACGACCGAATGGGGCGCGACGCGAACATCTCTTGGTTGTGTCAGCCATCTCTGCCGTGTCCTTATGCCTATTTCGAGGGGCACAGAGGGCTATGGAGTAGACATGGTTCTCATCGCTATCACGCGTGGTCCGCCACGAATTCTGAATCAGCCGGCTCGAGTAGCCGGCTTTTTCATATCTAGAATAGGGCCCTGGGGGAAAGGAAAAGCCGAGCATTCCCCGGTGTCGTCGAGCCCCGTCACGATCCAAAGACGGTATGATTAAAGTCTCGAGGAGAGGCCACGCGGCGGGGACCGGGATGAAAACCATTGGTGTACTGGGCGGCATGAGCTGGGAGTCCACCCAGAGTTACTACCGCATGCTCAACGAGGGCGTGCGCGAGCGTCTCGGCGGGTATCACTCGGC
Source organism: Salinicola corii (assembly GCF_008298015.1). Classification (GTDB taxonomy): domain Bacteria; phylum Pseudomonadota; class Gammaproteobacteria; order Pseudomonadales; family Halomonadaceae; genus Salinicola; species Salinicola corii. The sequence goes on from NZ_VTPX01000009.1 coordinate 3,005, forward strand.
GAGGATAGCGATGGTGAGCGTCGACTTTGCCGAGATCGAGGCGCTGCAGCAAAGTGGCGATTGGGACAAGGCAGGGGACAAGCTGGCGTTGGCGGCCCGTCAGGTCGAAGCCGCAGGCGCCGAGTGCCTGTTGCTGGCGACCAACACCATGCACAAGGTGGCCGACGCGATCGAGTCGGCACTGAGCATCCCCTTTCTTCATATTGCCGATGGCACCGGTTCACGATTACGCGCCGCTGGCGTCGAGCAGGTCGGCTTGCTGGGGACGCGCTTCACGATGGAGCAGGAGTTCTATCGGGGCCGGCTGCTCGACGAGCATGGCATCTCCTGCCTGGTGCCGACCCGGGAAGACCGGGACCGCGTTCATCGGATCATCTTCGAGGAACTGGTTCATGGCGTCATCACCGAACCATCGCGGCACGTCTATCGGGAGATCGTCACCAGGCTCCAGGCCCAGGGCGCGCAGGGTGTGATTCTGGGGTGTACGGAAATCGCGTTGCTGCTCCGGCAGCAGGATTGCGACCTGCCGCTCTACGACACGACCACGCTGCATGTCGAAATGGGGCTCGAATTTGCCTTGGGCGAGTAGCCGGTCGCGGGCGCAATCTCTCTCGGATTGACGAGACAATTCAACCCGATGAGGGGCGCCCGTCGATCGATAATGGCGCTGGGGACTATCCCCTGCGTACTTGCCCGACCCTCGGGCCGGGGCTTTTTCGATGCTTGTCCGCTAACGCCGTTTCTTTCCTGCTTTCCCAGTCCGTGATGTTCGTTTCCATAATGCTTGCCGGTGACAGACGCCGGATCCGGGGATGCCCGCATGGCTGTGAATGCCGCGCCGGCTGACATTCAGGTTGGCGCCGCGGGGGCCGATCAAGAGCGTCGGACCCTGGCCGTCGAGCCGAATCCGTAGCCCTGGGGCCAGCCGCAGCACGCGACGAAAGCGAAGTCCCATGGGATATCTCCTGGAGATCTGTTCACGGTTGACCGCGACTGACGGCATTCGTTCGTCGGGCTTGCAGCGTTCGCCACAACGGGCTGCCGGGGACGATCAGCGCCAGAAGAAGACAGGCGACCGCCGGGGAGAGAACGTCGAAGATCGAGTCCAGCGACCAATGGTGAACGAGTCCGTAGAAATAACCGACCGCGTTGGGTCCTCCGCCGGCATACTCGTGCTGGGCGATCTCGCGCCCGAGAAACACCGCGACGATCAGCGAACCGCCTACCCAGCGACCAACGAGCGGCCATAGCAGACATTGAAAGGCGACAGCGATGATGGCGTGTTCGAGATGGCTGATGTTCATGCAAACCTCGTGGGCAATCGGTTGGCGTCAGCATAGCTGCCCGCGAGGTGAGCGGCGGAGCATCAGCCTCGGTGCGGCTGCCTGACCCGGCTGGCGTGCGGCGTGACGTGACGACAGGCGGGCAGGACCCGCTCGCGTAGATAGCGCTGGTTGGCGGCGCAGACGCTGAGGCCGTCACCACCATAGTGCTCCAGGCAGATCACGCCGCGAAAGCCCGCCTCGACGGCGAGTTTCATCGCCTGGCGATAATCGATCAGGCCGCTCTCCATCGGTGCGGGGAAAGCGACGTAATGGTCTCGTTCGGCGTCCTCGTCGCGCATGTAGTTCTTGGCATGCCAGAAGTTCGACCACGGTAGCACCTTGCGCAAGGCATCGAGCCAAGGCTCCACCGGCCGGTGCAGCCGGATCAGGTTGCCGATGTCCGGATTCAATCCCACCGAGGCCAGGCCGATCTCCTCGACCATGGCCACCGCCGAATCGGCACTCCCGAGATAGGTATCCTCGTACATCTCCAGCGACAGCACGATACCGAGCTCGGCGGCGTGCTGGCCGAGTTCACGGATTCGCGTCACCGCCTTCTGCCACTGCGCCCGATCGTCGGGATCGTCGCGGTGGCCTGCCACGGTCCAGAACCAGAGCTGCCGCTGCTGGGCCTCGGTCAGTGGCCGGTGCAGGCCGATCGAGACGGTGCCGATGCCGAGTCTGGTGGCGGCCTCCAGCGAGCGGTGGCTATAGGCCAGGTGATCGTCGCCATGGCGCTCGTCGATCACGCTCGAGCGCACCACCGAGATCGAACTGGGTTTCAGGCGCGCCAACTTGATCACGCTGGCGAGAGCGTCCAGTTGGTCGTCCGGCATGTCGCCGGGACGAAAGCAGTTGTCGGAGAGATCGACGTGATCGAAACCGGCCTCGGCGATCTCCTGGAACAGCGGGTGCCACTGCTCGGCGCTGGCCGTCTGCAGCGGAGAGCCGTCCGGCAGACGGCTGGAGAACGGCAGCATGGCAGCAGCGATGGGCCAGTCGGCAAGATCGGTGGTCATCTGGGGGCCTCGATTCTGGGGGGCTCGATAGTGGCGTGGGTCGATGTCATGGCGTCGGCGAAGAACAGCGCGTCCTGATCCTGGCGTAGCTTCCACAGCGATGAGCTGTCGTCGATGGCGACATCGCGCAGGCGAATGGGCTCACCAGCGCGGACCGGGCGCATCAACACCCGGTTGGCGGCGAGATAGTAGGGCAGTGGCGCGTCGTCGCCGAGCGGACTGGCCGGCACCAGCGCCGACGATACGTGGTCGATGCTGTGGTGGTGGCCGTGAGCGGTGAGCGTGGTGCCTTCGCTCAGGTTGGTTCCGGCCACGGCGATCAGGTCGACATGAGGTCTCGGCTGGCCGACGCTACTGGGAACGCCGCAGCGCACCATTTCCAGCAGGGTGGTGGCGGCTTCCAGTCCGAGCAGGTGGCGGGGCAGCGGCAGCATCGCGCTGTCGCCGCGCCGGCCGACCAGATGGCCTTTCTCGGCCAGCATCTGCCAACTGGCGCGATCATGGCCGCGCACGACCACGAATACGCCGCCGGCAAGACTGAACTCGTCCGGCCGCCGCAGGCAGTGGAAGACCTCCAGCGCCGGCGTTCGCGTCAACAGGCCCCCGTCGGCAGTCGGCACGAACAGATCGGCGATCTCGCCGAGACGGGCGATGGGGTAGTGCAGTGATGGACGATCCGGCATCACGCCGGTCGCGTTGGCGACGATCGCCATCTCGCACAGGTCCGGCACCGCGTGCTGCGGCAGTGCGCCGGCCAGGCGGGCACGATCCGTCCCCCACTGGCGGTGACCCTCGCTGTCCAGCCCCGCGGGCAACTCCCAGCGCTCCCCGAAGCCACGGACGTCGATGCGCTTGCCATTGCTGGCCAGGGTTTCCGTCGATGGGTCGAAGACGAAGTCGTATTCGCTCGACTTGCCCGCGGCGAGGATCTCCAGGCCCACCGTTTCGGCCCAGCTGACCAGGCCGATCGCCAGCGCCGGCTGATCGCCATCCACCGGGCTGATCACGCAGCCGCGCTTGCGGGCCATGGCCGCCAGGCCGGGGCCGACCACGCTGTCGACCTCCTTGGTGACCAGGGCCACATGGTGGCCGGCCTCCAGTACCAGCGCGGCGTGACGGGCGCCGGCCTCGGGGTGACCGGTGGCCTCGATGACGACGTCCAGGGGGAGGTCGATCACGGCTTCCAGCCGGTCGCCGACGATCCAGTCGCCTCGGTCCCAGGCGCGGCTGGCTTCTGCCGGCGTACGGCAGTGGCGGATTCGGGCCGACTCGATACCGGCGTCGACCAGTGCCTTGGCCGCAAGCGCCGGATCCAGGTCGATCACTACGCGCGCCTCCACGGCTGCCAGATGTCGTGCGTGGAGGATGAAGCTGCGGCCGAAGCCACCCGAGCCGATCACGCAGCAGCGAATCGGTGCGTCACCATCGAGATAGTGGGAGAGATGCATCGGTATTTCCTTGTCTCAGGGACGCGAGTCGGGTGTTGCCGGCTTCGAGGCCTGTGGCTTCTGGCGATGCAGCCGCCGGCGCCAGCCTCTCAATCCCAGCATGCGGGAGAACAGCGGCCACACCAGCATCAACACCCCGAGCCCCATGATCGTGGTCACCAGCGAGTTGGACCAGAACACGGTCAGCGAGCCGTCGGACATCACCATCGACTGACGGAAGGCTTCCTCGGCGCGATGGCCGAGCACCATAGTCAGCACCAGCGGGGCGACCGGGTAATCGAGCTTCTTGAACAGGTAACCCAGCAGGGCGAAGAACAGCAGCAGCCAGAAATCGAAGGTGGAGTTGGCGACCTGGTAGACGCCGGTGAAGATGACCGCCACGATCACCGGGCCGATGATGGCGAAGGGCACCCGCAGGATCGAGGCGTAGAGCGGTACCGTTGACAGGACCAGGATGACCGCGACCACGTTGCCCAGGTACATGCTGGCGACCAGTCCCCACACGAAGTCGGGGCGGGTGATGAACAACATCGGCCCCGGCGTCAGTCCCCAGATCATCAACCCGCCCATCATCACCGCCGCCGTTGCCGAACCCGGCACGCCGAGTGCCAGCATCGGCAGCAGCGCGGAGGTCCCCGCGGAGTGGTCCGCCGCTTCCGGCGAGACGATGCCGTTGGGCTCGCCCTTGCCGAAGCGTTCGGGATGCCGGGAGAAGCGCTTGGCGATGCCGTGACTCATGAACGAGGCGGCGGTCGGCCCGGCGGGTGTGATGCCCATCCAGATCCCGATCAGGATGCTGCGGATCAGCGATGCCCAGTAACGCGGCAGCTCCGCCATGGTGCGCAGGATGTCCCGGACCCGGATGCGGCTCTTGATGCCGTTGAAGCTCAGGCCCTCTTCGGTGGTGACCATGAGTTCGGCGATCCCGAACAGACCCATGACCGCGACCAGGAAGCTGATGCCCTTGACCAGATCGGGAATGCCGAAGGTCAGGCGCAGCCCGCCGGAGACGCTATCCATTCCCACCGTGGCGAAGGCCAGTCCCAGCATCATCGAGACCAGCGTCTTCGACGGCGCGCTGGAGCTCATGCCGATGAAACTGCAGAACGCCAGGAAGTAGACCGCGAAGTACTCCGGCGAGGAGAACCTCAGGCCGAACTGGGCCACCGAACTGGCCAGCAGCGTGATCATGACCACGCCGGCGAGCGCACCGAGGCCGGCGGACATGAACGCCAGGGTCAGCGCGCGGGTCGCCTCGCCGTTGCGCGCCATCGGGTAGCCGTCGAAGGTCGTGGCGACCGATGAAGGCTCTCCCGGGATGTTGAACAGGATCGAGGTGGTGGAGCCGCCGAACAGCGCCCCCCAGTACATGCAGCTCAGCAGAATGATCGCCGAGACCGGGTCCATGGTAAAAGTCAGCGGCAGCAGCAACGACACGCCGTTGGGGGCGCCCAGCCCCGGCAGCACGCCGACCAGCATGCCCAGCATCACGCCAATCACCATGATCAGCAGATGATTCCAGGTCAGGATGGTGGCAAAACCATCCATCAGCAGTGATAGGTTGTTCATGGTGCGATCCCCTGAAGACGGGCGCTTAGTAGACGCCGAACGCGTGCTCCAGGGGGCCTTTCAGCAACGGCACCTGGAATACGAGTTCGAACAGCAGGTAGAAGCAGACGCTGATCGCCACGCCGCTGGCCAGCGATCTCCACCAGGTGTAATGACCCTGAAGTCGCATGGCGAACAGCACGTAGAGCGTGGTCCCGACATAGAGCCCCAGCAGTAGCGAGACCACCGCGAAGCCGAGGATCGGCAGGACGAATCGGGCGAGGGATTTGAGCCTGGCAGCGTCCAGAAATATCTCGTCCTTGTGGCGCTGTCCGACGATCGCGCGCAAGAGGTTGACGACGCTACCGGCCACGACCAGTACGCCGATCCAGAACGGGAAGTAGCCGGAGTCCGGACCGCTCGGGGTCCACCCGGTACCGACCTGCCAGGCGCCGTAGCAGATCGCGAGACCGATTCCGCCGGTCAGCAACGCCGTGGCGATCTCCATGCTGTAACGGGAAATGCCGTTGTGGGTCATGCTGATTCCCTCCGAGGCGTGGCGGGCGCCAGTGGCTGCCCGCCGGCGTGGGCTCAGGACGCGTTCCAGCCTTCCTGTTCGAATACCTTCCTGACGGTCTCGGCGTTGTCATCGATGTACTGCTCGAGCTCGTCACCGGTCAGGAACTGACTGGTCTGCACGGTCCGGGTGGTGTAATCCTTCCACTCGGGGGTCTCGCTGACCTTCCTGAGCAGCTCCTGGTAGTAGGTCACCGCCTCCTGGGGCGCGTCGGCCGGCAGCCAGACGGTCCGCGGCATGCGGTATTCGCTGATGTCGATACCCTGGGAGATGCAGGTGGGAATATCGCCCCAGCCCTTGTCTTCGTAGACAGGCTCGCCCTTGGGCAGCTGTTCCGGGCTGAACACGCACAGCGGCTTGACCATGCCGGCCTGCCACTGGCCGAGGTTCTCGTTGGGGTTGTTGACGTTGGCGTCGACGTGGCCGCCGGCCAGTTGCACCAGCGCCTGGCTACCGCCGTTGAAGGGCACGTAGCGGAAATCGGCCCCGGTGGCCTCCTCGATCATGCTGACCAGCGTCTGGTCGGTGTCCTTGGACTGACTGCCGGCGAACTGCATCTTGCCGGGATTCTGCTTGGCGGCGTCGATGAAATCCTTGGCACTGGCATAGTCGGCATCGCCGTTCACCCAGATCAGGAATTCGTCCATGGCCATGGCCGCCACCGGTTGCAGATCCTCGGCGGCGTAGGGCATTTCGCCGACCTCGGGCAGCAGATACTCGTTGTTGGTGCCGAATGTCAGCTTGTAGGGGTCGTCCTTGGAAGAGGCCGAATAGACGTAGCCCTCGGCGCCGCTGCCACCGCCCTTGTTGGAGACGATGATCGACTCGTCCATCAGCTTGTGCTTGCCGATGATCGACTGCACGGTGCGTGCGAAGGTATCGGTACCGCCACCGGCGCCCGAGGTCACCACGAATTCGACGGGGCGCTCCGGTTGCCAGGCCAGCGCGCTCCCGGAAACGGTGAGTGCGGCAAAGAACAGGGCCAGAGGCTTGAGCTGATGGGCGGAAAGGGGGTTGCGCTTGTACATGGCGTTTCTCCTGTCGGTTCTCGCGTTGTTGCTCTTGTGGGTGTCGCTCGTGAACTGTCTCGTTGAATCGGACTTCCACTACCCTTCACCGCCACCGGCAACCGCCCGTGGCGGTGAAACTTCAGACGCCCGCCCTGCGCGCCTGGCCCGCCATGCGTGAGGCAAGCAGCAGCGCCTGTCGGGAGGCACCGAGATCGGCGATGCCGCGGCCGACGATGTCGTAGGCCGTGCCGTGGGCCGGGGTGCAGACGGGAAACGGAAGGCCGCCGAGCATCGTCACGCCGCTATCGAACCCCATCATCTTCATCGCGATCTGACCCTGGTCGTGGTACATGGTCAGCACCGCGTGGAACCCCTCCTTCACGGCGCGGAGGAAGACGGTGTCGGCGGGGAAGGGGCCTTCGACGTCCATCCCCTGCTCGCGCGCGCGCCGAATCGCCGGCTCGATGATGTCGATCTCCTCCATGCCGAAGCTGCCGCCATCGCCGGCGTGGGGATTGAGACCGGCAACGGCGATACGCGGACGATCATGTCCGGCCTGCTGAAGGCAGCGGTGGGTCAGCGTCAGCTCGTCGACGATCGACTCCGGGCTCAGGGCCGCGGCGACGTCTTTCAGCGGGATGTGGGAAGTGACCCGTGCATTCCAGACCGATTCGAGAATGTTGAACTCGCGGGCTTTGCCGTCGAAGCCGATGGCGTCCGCCACGAAGCGAATCTCGTCGTCGTAGCCGGGGTTGGCATAACGCATCGCCTTCTTGTTGAACGGGGTGAAACAGACCGCATCGACCTGACCCTCATTGGCCAGTGCGAGCGCGCGGCGGAAGTTGGCCGAGGCGAATTCACCGCCGGCCGGGGTGGCCTGGCCCTGATCGACCGCTTCCAGCGCCAGGTTGGCGAGATCGAGAAAGGCCGGTGCGGTCGCCAGACCCTCGAGCGGACTTCGTCCGTCGACGACATGGAGTTGCGGCGAGAGGCCGGCGATGCGTGCGCCTTCGTCGAATATTCGACGATCGCCGATGATGACCAGGCGGACGGCCCGGTTGACGGTATCATCCGCTGCCAGCTTGGCCGTCAACTCGGGGCTGATGCCGGCAGGATCGCCCATCGCCAGGGCGATGACCGGCAACTCGGAAGCGTCTTTGCGCGGGGGTGAAGGCGTCATGATATCTCCTGGTCTCTGAGGCGGCGTGCTTGGTTGAGAGGAGATTGCGCTTAAAATCAAAATGTATACATTATACGTTGGTATTGAGGCACAGCGGTCGGCAAGCGCAGTATGATGTCTTCACGCTGTTCGGGAGGGCCGTGTCTCATGGACGGCTCCCGGCTGAATCGAGACATTCCAGGCGCCTATTTCGACGAACGAGTCCCCATACATGAAGAGATCAGCCATGTCCGACACGACGTCGCCGCGATCCGCGATTGCCAGACACTCGCTGCACGATGCGATCACCAGCCATCTTCGTGACATGATCATCGAGGGCGAACTCGAACCTGGGAAGCGGATCTACGAGGGACCCCTTTGCGAACGGCTCGGTGTCTCGCGGACGCCGCTGCGAGAGGCGCTTCGCTATCTGGCCAGTGAAGGGCTGGTGGAGTTGACGCCGCAGCGCGGCGCCTCGGTTCGCCATTTTTCGGCAAAGGATATCCAGGACATGCTGGTGCTGATTCGCACGCTCGAGGAGTTGGCGGGGCGCCTGGCTTGCAGCGAAGCGAGCGATGAGGAGGTCGCGGGGGTCCGGGAGCTTCATGACGAAATGTTGGATTACTATCGCGATGGGAATCGGCTCGATTACTACAAGACGAATCAACGCATCCACTCTGCCATCGTTGCGCTGAGTCATAATGAATCGCTGATTCAGGTTCATGGTTCACTCCAGTCGAAACTCAAGCGGGTGCGATTCATCGGACACGAAGGCGAGGAGAAGTGGGCTGCGGCCGTTGCCGAACATGAATCGATGATCGAATCCCTCGAGCGACGGGATGCGCCGGCCTTGGTGACGGCCTTGAGCGAACATCTCGAGCATGCCTGGGAACGGGTGCGTGACGTCGTTTAAGGAAGCCTGCGCTGGCAGGATCGTCGCGGGAGAAAGGTGGAAGGTATATAGGATTGATTCTATTTTGTCGGCAATGTCTTACAAAAGATCGGATCATCCGGTCTATTTTCTCCTCCTGGGAGAGGATAAGATAACGATTCGTTGTAGATCCTTGGTTCCCCGGCTCTGGCCGGGGATTTTTTTATGGGTCTTATTTATCTCTTCTCCGATCTTTTGCCTCTGCCGTCCTGCCACTTGTTTTTCCGATTGCCGCTCCGAGGCTTTGTTACAAATCGCTACCGAATACTTCCTTTTTAATTAACTTGCATTGGTTCTAAAATTATCGCCGTGCGTGCAAGATCATGTGGCTGCTCAGTGGGATGCCATTCTATCGAATGGTGGCTGAACTTTGCAGTTGTTGGCCAGGGAAGACATCAGGGAGAGCCTCCAAGGAAGGCGGTGCCAGGGAAGCGGGATCAGGTATTCCCGACCGTCAGCTGGTTAGGCACAGGCTGATTGAGAGCCCGGCCCTCCTAATGAGGGCCGGGCTCTCTCTTGTCAGTGACAGAGATGGGTGGCAAGCAAATGCGGGCTTGCAAACGCCAAGTCTCCGGATTTACGATCATGCCCGCGGCGGGTGTAGCTCAATGGTAGAGCAGAAGCTTCCCAAGCTTAAGACGAGGGTTCGATTCCCTTCACCCGCTCCATTTTATTAATTAGACATGTCCAAAAATATCCTCGAATCGCCCTCCAGCCCGCACACCATCTAGCATCTCCAATTCAAATGCGTCCAGGCATTAACAGTGATAGCAATCACCCTCTTGTATGGCCTAATGTATGGCTAGGTTTCAGCCATACAAGAAAGGTTAGATGAAGCGCGATCAAATCAAGCGGCGCCCGCTGGCGGATACAGTACTCGTTAAACTTGAACCCGAGTCCCGAGAATATCGTGAAAGCTTCGGTCTCGACCAACTCTATTTCGTTGTCGCCCCCTCCGGCCGGAAGCGGTGGGAGCTCCGCTATTAAGAAGCCAGCTACCGGGCGCTGGGCCTGGATGGGTCTCGGCCGCTATCCCTACGGTCAGATAACGGGCTCGTTTTCAGCAGTCGCCACTACACAGGCACGGTAAAGGCCTATGGCCTCACGCAGGAGTTCACGACGCCGTATACACCGGAACAGGACGGGCTCGTGGAGCGCTTCTTCCGTTCCTTGAAGGAGGAGTGCATTTGGCTCCATCGTTTCGAGTCGCTGGGCCAAGCCAGGATCGTGATCGATCGCTGGATTCGGTACTACAACGAAGAGCGGCCACATCAGTCTCTGGACTATGTGGCACCCCGAGCACATCTCAACATTAGCTGCGTAGGTTGTGCAGAAAACAGGGGGGCATTACACATCGACAGTACTGCTCGCGATGCGTTGATGCGCTACGCCCGCGCGAAGGTGGGCGTGCGGGGAAGTAACAGTGCCGTTCTGAAATAGAGAGGAGCGACCGGTGTGGGTGAGGCAACACCCGCGTCAGCCCCGACAAGCAGTCCATTTCTGCCAGCAGGGCAAGATTCTCCGCTCTACTCAGACTCAGTTAGAATTACGCGGTCCTTGTCCAGTAGGCCGCGATCAAGCGACCTTGGCACTCGCTAGGCGCTGGAGGACACGCAATGGGACGTATCGGCTGGCGGAAATGCGAGACAAAGCCATCTCCGGAATTGTTATATCCATGCCGTAGAGGTTTAAATATTCATCATAATTATCAAAGCTGCTACGCGATACATAATCGATATAGGTTTCCGCAGGCACCCCTTCGGCTAAGATTAGTGAATGGTTTTCCGTCTCGATATGATAAACAGTATACCCTTTGCCGAGTTCTATCAGAGGGACCCATTCGATACTTGTGTCATTGACCAGTGCGGAAGCATTGAGCAGTAGGCCATCGACCATGAGCGCGTGGTTGGCGGTGACGAGTAGATCGCGGAGGGGAAGGCCATCACCTAGCGCGCCGGCACAGACCCTGATTGGCATCAGACGCTCCGGTGGATGGAATGCACAAACAACTTTTTGCCGGCCAACCCAGCGCACAGGAACGCTTTCTCCGTCTGCTGTCAAAATAGCATCACCTATACGCAGTTCTTCAACTCGTACGCTGCCCTGAGGTGTTGTGATTGCTGTGCCTTCCAAAAAGCATTCTGCTAGCGATGAATCCGTTGCACTGTCCAGATTTTCAGGTAGCGTTGACGAGTCAAAACCTGACGGGGTGACTACATACAGAGTGTAATCGTCAAGTGTGCCACCAGTATTCGCATCACTGAAAATAGGATAGTCCGTACCTTCAATATTGATCGTACCGACAAATGTTCCACTGCCATCAGCAAAGGAATCGCTTGTATCGCCTACAGTTTCCCCCGGAGAAAAAACCGTATCTCCTCCGTCATCAGTCACGATCTCGCCAGGTACGAAGTCAGAGAGCGCAAGATCTCCATCGAGATATAGGTGTGATGTGCCTTCGTAAGCAGCCATTGCATTTAAGCCTCATTAGTTGTATTTAGGTATAGCTAGGTAAAATCTACATGCAGACGGTAACCTCGTCCATTCGACTTTTGCTCCTCGTAGGTAATCATGCTGCAAAGCAGCAGACTGTGAAGCCGAACATCCGTTACACCTTGAATTTATTGACGTTTTATTCAATCTGAAAGAGTCAATTATGCCTCTCGATACTATCACAGCGACGTCAGATACCTTCTTACCCTATGTAGGCGACACGTTCATTACCGATAGCGCTCCGGAGAAGATCCTCTTAACGTTAGATAACGTCAAAATTTTCAAGAACTCAGATGTTCGTGATAGCAAGCTGGTCATTGATGGGATCAAGTACCTTCCACGGCAAGCCTTCGCCTTAACCTTTGTGGGACCGGTGAAACCAATCCTGGTCAGCGGGATGCTCAGCCTCTCGCATAAACAGATCGGCACCCTAGCACTTTTCATATCCCCATTTAGGAAGGACCAAGATTGCATTCTCTACGAGGTGGTCTTCAACTAAGTACCAGTTAAATTTCGAGTGAGCATCTGTCGGGTTGCCACTCCAGTGACAGATGGTGCCCGTATAGACCGGTTGATACAAAATGGTGCCGTAAATAGAGATGGCGAGCAGGGCTATCCTTCTCGACTTTGAGGCGAACGGGAACTTTCCCTCCACTTGCTTCATTTAGAAGACTTCGGAGTATATCTGTTCCAATACCACGACGTTGATAGGTCGGCAATAGAGACATCTCGATGATTCTAAGGCACTCGTCTTCTTTATTCAAGTAAAGCCGCCCAATATCCACGTTATCGAGAACAATAATTCTACATACTGCGTTAGGAAAAAGTCGTTCATAATGTAGCTTTTGTGCCTCAAATTGCCTCTTCAAAAAATCTTTTTTTTCATCCTCTGGCCAGACAGTGAGCGCAAACTCCCATTCTCTAGTGCTCGCATAGAGATTCATGAGAAATAGATTATCTGGCTGATGAATTATCCGAAAATATATGCCTTTTCGACGAGCGAACATTAAGGGAACTCCGTTGTTTTTATAATGTAACAGATGCGATTAGAGTAGCCATTCCCTAAGTAGGCTTAGAGAGATGAGTGTTGCAGGTATCTTGCTGCTATAATACATGCCAATGTGTGGAAAGTGTCGTCTAAGATCATTCTCGTGATGGGAATATCCCTTGTAACGCGATTTCATAATTAAGGACAAGATAAGGCGGCATGGAATTGAATGCTTCTCCATCACCGGTCTCATTGATGGTAATTGCTTCAGAGGACATCTGTCTATTAGGGGAAACACTCGGTTGTGTATAAATTTGGGCTAAACCTAATAGCATCCCGGAGGGGGTTTTTACGGTCGCGCTTCCTGTTTCGGCGTTGAGGGTGGCGGTGTGATTATGAGGCGGAAGGTTTGACGCACTCAGCGTAGTTGTCTCAGAGCCTCCGCTACTCCCAATTTCGCGGCGTGACCGGTTTCCCCCCTCTCCCTGTCCGATGGCCATCCGCCCTGAAAGATCGGGAAGAGCAAAAGTGGTTCTCCCATCGCCCCCGTAGATCGTGCCAAGCAGAGAAAACAATGCAGAATTCTGCGCTATAGGCATCAATTGACCTTGGCATAGAGCAAAACCGCGTTGCGCGAAGGGATATCCAACTAGGCATATTTGACCAAGGAACGGCTCCGACATTATGACTTACCCCTTGAGTTTATTGGGTTTTTAGTATGCTGCTAACATTATTTTATGCCTTGAAGGATATAAAAAAAATACGACAATAGCATTACTTTTTCATGATCATTTTATAGATCGAACGATGTGGAGTAAAAGCTGAATTATGAGGCCCGGATCCCGCTCACGACTGATTTTATGGGAAACAACCAATGTCATCAGTAAGCGCTTGCAGGTCTGCCTATAGGGTAGTTTCTACTCATGACATCGTCCCTGCGTCTTGGCTTCGACTTACCACCATCTCTGCGGCTTAAGACCCTCGAGGCCGGCGTCGAATGTTGTGATGGATACCAGCAGGTGCCGTATGTACAGATTGTGCGGCCGCGCTGTCTGGTTGATATATCGATCTGGAGCAAGAGCCCTGCGTTTATCGACCGCGACTCGATTCGCGGCGTCACACAGCATATCGGCTCCAATCTCGTCGAGCACTGGCCAGTGAGCATGTCGGTCAAAGCATGGCAACGATGATAACGCTGAGTTGATCACTCCGCTGCAGGCAACTGCTGACACATCGCGTCGGTAAATTTACACGCAAGTTTCGCGGCGCGATGTCGATATCCTTTATGTTTTAGGCGAAGAGAAGCCATTTAAGACATCCCCGCGATGAAGAAGTTTTCCCGGCTCATGAGGTCGGGTTTTTTATAAATATCAAGTGGCCCTCATCGCTTCTATATTCACACTGACTTCGTGTCAGCAACTACGCTGAGCCCGCCTTCTCGGGTATTGAGAGGCGAGGTGAGGATGCCTTGTATGCTCGCGCGCGCGGATGCCATCGGCTGATAGCAGTCGGTGCTATTTCATTGTCCAATCTGGGTCGAATCATCCGTGTCCTAGACCCTACCAGCGAGGTGTGGTGTCTAGGAATATCAAGGGATTCGGCTGCAGGAAGCGGCATCACAGGGATGTATGGCAGGACGCCGTGATGTTAAGGCAAAGATGGCAGCGGTTTGAGGCCACTCTAACGTGTTTCTTTTCCGCTGCGCTGTGTTTTGGGCTCTGCCACTTCAAGATTGTATCAATCTTTATCGATGGCGTTCGGTACAGGGAACCCATTGGATTTAAGCAACGCGTATGTAGCCTTGGTTCGTGCTCTCATCGTATTGGGTAGTTCCAAGTCTAGATTTAAAGCGAAGTAAACAGGCCCTCCGGATTCCACCGGGCGTTCAATCCATCCAACAAACCAGCCAGTTCGCTCCGTAGCGTTCGGTAGAAGACCAGGTGTATCGGAGCGTAGGAACCCTTCATCATCAATAGGGAGCATCGCGCCCGTCTTGCCGTAGATGATGCTTCCATCCTTTGCCTGACCGCTTTGGATCATGCGAATCGTTCGTGTCATGCTGGATGCATCAGCGTTCAACTGTCCATTATGTAACCGTTGAAGGAACGCGACCTGCTCTTCTGCACTTATTTTAAGAGGGCCCCGGAGCCAGAAATGTCGTAGGTCGTCGGCCGATCCGACATTGGCATTGCCGTACTCCAGCTTCTCGACCCATTCTTGCTCGCGTGGCTGGCCGATCTTGTCTGCGATTTCCTGGAAGACCCATACGGTTGATGCCGACACTGCGTCGGCCATGCTAGTATTCGTATTCCAGGCGTCCACACCACGGCCCCGGCCGTCCCATTGGAATTTCTGATTTTCGTCATCTACGGCTCCCACCTCCAAGGCGATAAGCGAGTGGGGGATTTTGTAAGTAGAGGCTGGGATAAAACGTTCTCTTGAGCGCGGCGCATTACACACCAGTTTCGTTTCACTCGAAGGCACGTAGATTACGATTGTGGATCGATCTCTATCTGGCATCAGCTCGCAACCGCTAGCTTCCTGTACCATTTCTTTTGCGACGGGGTTTGCGTCGCGCGGCTGCTCGATAGCACAGGCCGATACTATCGGCATGCAGATTGCGAGTAGCCCGATCCACTTTTTAAAGCTGAAGGAGATGACTTCAGGTTTCATATCGAGTTCCATTTTCATTAGGATCATCGAGCGCTTGGTGCTGGTGCTAATCGTGCCATAGGGTGGACTCCATAACATTTTTTCTGATTACGAGTCTCCGGAGTATACCGCTCCATCCCAGTGCCTTCTTCTGAGAAACTTTTCAGACTCTCACCGTCGGCAGCTCATCCCACCTGGTGGTGTAGCGCTGCGTTAGTAAGTCCGCCTTGAGCTTCCACGCCGCTTTTCCTCTCGTCCCGCCCAATCTCACTGTGCCCCGTCCCATCCTGCGGTTCAGCTCATCCATGGCGGCACTGGCTTTCTCCAATCGCTCTACGTCACTCTCCGGTGAATCAAAAAAGAGCCACGGAGAGGCAAATCAACTCTTGCCACTTTCGTCTAGCGCATGACGATAGCCAGTCGCGCCGTCAGAAATTTATGATGTATGACAAATTCCCGAGGTCGAGTCGACGATGACCCATGATGTTTCTCTCTGCCTTAAAGAGGCAGAGGCGCTGAGTCTACGCATTCTGGATAAAGCGGGATTCAGCCCAGCCCATGCGAATGCCATCACGCGCAGCGTCGTTGCAGCCCAGCGCGATGAGTGCCATTCCCACGGGCTCTATCGTCTGATCAATTGTGTGGATGCCGCGAGAAAGGGCGGCCTGGATCCCCAGGCCGAACCGGTGGTTCATGACCAAGCGCCGGGCGTCGTCAAGATCGACGCTCGTGGCGGATGCTCGCTACTATCGTTCGAGACCGGCAAGGCGCACCTGAAAGAGAAAGCGGAGCGCAACGGTGTAGCGGTGCTAGGCATCAATCATTGCTTTCACTTCTCCGCCCTTTGGTCCGAGGTGGAAGCGCTTGCTGAACTGGGGCTAGCCGCGCTGGCAATGAACCCAACCCACGCCTTTGTCGCGCCGACCGGCGGTACAAAGCCTCTGCTCGGCACTAACCCCTTTGCCTTTGCCTGGCCACGGCCGGGCCGGTTGCCCTACGTTTTCGACTTTGCCACGAGTGTCGTCGCACGCGGGGAGATAGAGCTGCATCGACGCGCCGGCAACTCGATCCCGGAAGGGTGGGCGCTGAACACAGAGGGTGACCCGACCACCGATCCGGCCGCGGCCCTTGAGGGAGCCATGCTCCCTTTCGGCGGCCACAAGGGGGCAGCGCTTTCCACGATGATTGAGCTACTTGCCGGACCGCTGATCGGTGACGCACTGAGCCATGAGACTTCACCTGCCAATGATGCCGGCACCGGCAGACCACAGCATGGTGAGATCGTCATCGCGTTCTCGCCAGAGACGTTCCTCGGTGCACAGAGCGAGTCTCAACTCACCCATGCTGAAGCGCTGTTCGATCGGATTCTGGAGCAGGGCGCACGGTTACCCTCCCAGCGTCGTTTCGAAGCGCGTGAGCGGAGTCTCGAGCACGGCGTGTCGATTCCGACGCCACTATACGAGGAGTTGGAAAGGCTGGCTTGAGTGCATGGGGCAAAAATGGGGCAAACCGAGCGCCAAACTATGCCGTTTTGGCGCTGTCAGAGCTTATAGACTGTATGGGCCGAGGCCAGGTATGGTGCGGCTTCGGTAGTTTTGATTTTGGAAAGATATACAGCGCCCAGCATCATCGGCGTATGCGGGCGAAGCAACGCAGGGGAGGAGGCTAGCGCGTGATATCGTGTATGGGGAGATGTATGTACCGGTGAGAAAATAGATAGGATGCAAGTAATAGCAGGGCTTGTTCGATTCCCTTCACCCGCTCCAGACAGTCCTGGCTGTCACGGGTCTCTTTCCTCCAACCCGGGCGGGTTCGTCCACTCCCTACGCTTTGTCTGAAAAATGCCTGCGCTCACTCATACGGCGTTAAAAATCGACTGGAGCGCCAGCCCCATTTACCCCGCGTAAACTGGTACGCCAGCCCGGTCCGTTTTCGGCGATTTTTGCCTTGTCTGGCTATCGCTCGTCGATTTTTTAGACAGAGCTTAATTGACCAATCGCCGCTTCATCAGGCTCTTCATCACCTGCTCTGCCGTTTTTCGGGGTTGTGAGCCGCGTCGAGAGAGACTGTCCTCTGGCTTGCCGGCCTGGGTCGTTGCTTTTGAGGACCTTGAGGGGCAATCACTTTCCCTTTCCTCGAAGCTTCCCTCTGTTGGCTCGATCTGGGGGTGAAGTTCCCTGGGTGAGTGAAAGTCGTGCTGCCATTCGAAACGCGCGTCTTTGAGTCGCTGGCGGTGATGGTAGCGATTCAGCCATCTTGCTTCTTCAATCGCAGCAGGGCGGTTAAAATAGACGTTCATGCATGCCCCCTCCCGATGAAAGTCGGCGACCACGAAGTGTTCCATTGGGGTTTTGGGGTTGACCGTTCGAACGAAATAGCGGTTTGACATGCGTTTGCTCCCATCATCGCCAGTGTTTGATCTCGTTTTGTATCAAGGAGTGCGCACTGAGCTTTCTCTTAGATGCACGTCGAATATTATCTTTCCTGTCGTCGTGATGTGAAGAAAGAGTGATACAGCTAGATGCTTGGTTAATTTTATAACCTTATTTAAAGTATGTTGTCTTCCGAACACACTGTGGGACGTCAAGATACTGGAGGATAAGCGCTTTATCGGCACGCGTTACCGTGGTTGGGCGAAGAGAGTAAAACACTCAGAGCCTTGGCGAGGAATCATTGGTGCCAACGATGTCAAAGGGCGGCGGGGCTTCCGGGAAACGATCCACCGCTTCAGTAATGTAGCAGCCAGTTCTCAGGCGGGCCACACACCTAGCGAGACTTGGGGCCCGCTTCAGGAGTCGAATTCCCCTTGCGACGCTGGTATTTGGCGTATGCCTGCTTGGCCGTGTGCTTGGCTTTTTCACGGTTCTCCGGCTTTCTCAGCCAGTTGGCGATGGCGGCGCCGATCATCTTTTTCATGGCATCATCCCAATCGGTGGTGGTGTTGAGTTCGTCATCAGAGATCGTGTGGTGTTCAAGATCGTTATTCGTGCCGGCCACACTAGTCGACGCTACCGATAGGGGCCGTATCGTTGCCGTTGAGGCGCTCGGCTTCCATCTCGGCTTCCTCCGAGAAGGCGTGCCGAGAGATGACCCAGCACGGCTCGGCACCATCGTCGTAGCGTTGATCGACGACGAGCCATTCTGGCGCCCGCCGTGTTGCATTGGTCGAAGGAGTGGCGAACGACAAATGAGTTCAAGACGAGGTGCTCCTTTTTGGGTTGGCGCCGTCACTGTTTCTCAGGGCACCGGGCCGGTCACACGACTTGGCTCTACGTCATTCCGTTCTCGTCGCGTGAAAAAGGGGCCGAAGCCCCTCGGCTATCGCCAATAGTCCATCACTGACTTTCGATGGCATCGCCAGCCGCGTCGCTGTGACCCTCGGCGTCGATGTCGTCCAGATCTTCAGACTCCTGAATATCCGTCTTTTCGTTCGTTTCGGCCTCGACCGCATCCATGGACTGATTGGCAGCATCGCTGTGGCCGCTGGCTTTGTCCGAGGCCTGGCTGCCATTCGTCGTGACGCCGCTGCCCGTGTTCATCGGTTCGTTGTTCGCCTGCTCGGCTTCTTCCATCGCATCGCTTTGCGCGAAGGCGCCACCGGCGATACCCATCAGCAGCATGGCGGCCATAGTGGAAACGATCAGATTCTTTCTCATGACAAATTCCTTTTGCATAGAGGATGATGATGGCTGCGATAGGCAACCGGATGCACTCCTACTGTAGTTCATAAATTTCATTCGGTTGAAAATTCGACGGCGTCGGCTCTTCCAGAGACCTTGAAGTCGCGATCGCCAGGTGCCATCTAAGAGGATATCGCACGGAGCCATATCTACGGGTTGGGGGCCCCGATGCGCGGCACTGGAGGACAACGGATGAATGCTCGAGATTATCTCGCCAAGCAGGGTATAGCGCTCGACAAGGAGCAGGACAAGCCCCAGTCGCTCGAGGAAAAAGCGTGGGCGCGGGCCCGCGAGGCTGCCGAACATGGCCCGAGGAGCGGCACGCCGCATGACTGGGAGGATTGGGAGCGGCATCACGAGGAACTCGCCTCGGATTCGCGCTCCATCCATGCCAAGGTGAGCAAGACGCGCTCCACCGACGAGGATACCAAGGACCGCCATTGATGAACGGCAGCGTTCACCCCCAAAGAACGCTATGCTGTGGCGGGGTGAATCACGATAAGTCATCGGGATATTGCCATCCCGTTGCCCAAGGTGGCAGGTTCGCCGGTCGCCTCGGGGCACCACAATGGATTGTTGGATACCAACAACGATGTCGTTCTGAGCAAAGGAGGCTACATGGACATCATTCGCATCATCTTCGCCATTCTCTTGCCGCCGGTAGGGGTGTTCCTGCAGGTTGGCCTGGGACTGCAGTTCTGGATCAATATCGTGTTGACGCTGCTGGGTTACATCCCGGGCATCATTCACGCCATCTGGATCATTGCGACGCGCTGATACGGTTTCGGCGATTCCCTTCTTCGGCTTCCTTCGGGAAGCCGTCGTCGTTTCAGCAGGCTCGATAACGGTAAAGTATACGTTCGTCCTTGCGGGGACCGACGATCCGCCACTCCAGATCGATACCGTCCGATACCAGTGTGAGTGTGGCGCTATAGGCATCGGCGGCGCATTGATGTACCTCGGCGCTGACCAGGGTGTCCCCGTCGCTGGCGACGAGATCGAAAAGCCAGACGGCAGCGGCGGCGCCACGGCGTTCGTGGGACAGCGAGACCCGCTCGGCATGAAGATCCCAGCGATAGACGTTGCGCATCGGTATGCTGCGATCCTGGCCATCGGGGGTGAAGGTCCCCGACTCGAAAAAGCGCACGTTGTCCTGTTGTCGAACCACGTCGACCGAGCCGGTACCCCAGCCGTTCCAACCCACTTCCGAGGCCGCCCCCGATTGCGCCACGAATTCGAAGCGCGACAGACTGGGCAAAACCGCGCTTAGCCGTATAATGGCTGTCAACTTATCGTTTATCACAGGTTGACCTGCATGTCTTACCTCGTTGGCGTCACGGCGCTCTGGGCCTTCTCCTTCAGTCTGATCGGTGTCTACCTGTCAGGGCAAGTGGATAGCTACTTTGCGGTCATGGTGCGTATCCTGTTGGCGACGCTGATTTTTCTGCCGTTCCTGCGTCCCACCGCGCTGCGTTGGTCCTCGCGTCTGGGCCTCATGGTCATCGGCAGTCTCCAACTCGGGGTGATGTATCTCTTCTTCTACCACTCGTTTCTGTTGCTGACCGTGCCGGAAGTGCTGCTGTTCACCATCTTCACGCCGCTCTATATCACCCTGATCGATGACCTGCTGGCGCAGCGCTTCTCGCCGCGCTATCTCGCGGTGGCCGTGCTGGCGGTGATAGGCGCGGCGGTCATTCGATACGATGGGGTCACTGCCAACTACTGGCTCGGCTTTCTGGTCGTGCAGGGTGCGAACCTCTGCTTTGCGCTGGGCCAGGTCGGGTATCGGCACCTGGCGCAGCGCCTGCCGACCGACCTGGCGCATCGCCATCTGTTTGGCTGGTTCTATCTGGGGGCGCTGTGCATCGCGCTGCCGGCTTTCTGGGTGCTGGGAGACGCTGCCAAGCTACCCACCACATCGCTCCAGTGGGGCGTACTGGGCTGGCTGGGAATCGTCGCCTCAGGGCTGGGCTACTTCCTCTGGAACAAGGGAGCCTGCCGTGTCGATGCCGGTACCCTGGCCATCATGAACAATGCGTTGATCCCGGCTGGGCTGATCGTCAACCTGCTGATCTGGAACCGGGACGCCGATCTCGTGCGGCTGGGAGTCGGCGCGCTGATCCTGGCCGGTTCACTATGGCTCAACGCGCGCTGGGCAAGAGGGCCGGCGGGGGCAGCGGCAGCGCCGGTGGCCACTCGTTCCTGACCACGAAAACCCGGCACTGCCCACCATCCGGCAGGATCAGCAGCAGGTGCGCCGACTTGCCGAGGTCGCTGAAATGCCGTGCCAGTGCGTCTTCCAGCGCAGCCAGCGGCGACGGCTCGGTGGTTGGCGGCGCGAGCCAGTGAGGCTTGATCAGCAGGTGGCCACCCGTGCCTTCGGGTAATTGCCGCGCCAACGCCGGCCAGGCACCCTGGTGACACCACAGGCCTTGCGCCGTGCTGTCGTTGGCAAGTCGGGGCAGCGGCAAGCGTCGATGCCAGGGGTGGTAGAGGCACCCCGGCATGATGATCCGCTGTCGTAGTGATCCGGTGGCGCCCAGTGCCTGGCGCTGTCGCCGGGCGGCCGGGGATCGGCCTCCGGGTAGCTGATGGGACTGGAGGCGATGACATTTGATGGCCAGCGAGTCGAAGCTCCCCACCCCGATCCAGCGTGCGGCATCGTAGCGGTCTCCCGGTCCCTCCGGCAGGCCGAGGAAAAACTTGATCGCCAGTTCGACGTGGAAGACATCGGTTGCGCGGTCGTCGCACGGCGAGCCGATGGTCGGCGCAGACGTGTACATGAGATCGAGCTCGCCCAGGGTTTGCCTGTCCTTGCGTAGCGCGATGTTGTGCGCCAGTAGTCGAGTGCGGGGGGCCCGCGCCAAGATCCACTGCCATAGCGTCTCGTGATAGATGCCTAGGCGGTGCGAGTGCCGCTTCAGCCGCTGTCGCTGAAAGTCGGCATCCAGGGTTTCCTGCTGGGCCAGCCAGGCCCGCCTGCGGTCGTGCCGATCGAGCCCGAGTTCCGCCAGCGTGGGGCGCCCGGGACAGTCGAGGGTTGCCATGTCCGGAGCATGCAGCAACCAAGCGATGTCGCGCACCCAGGGCCGGCTAAGCCGCGCCAGATCGTTCGTCAGTGGGGCTTCCGGCGGCTGGAAGATGTCGAATCTGACTCGTGGTTCCGAGGGGGCGAGCATCGTGAATTGCTTAGCGCGGTCTGGTCGCGGGGCCGGTCACGGTGGCGCCGATCCGGGCATCCTCGCGAAGCAGCGCGACCAGGTACCGCTCGGTAGCCCTCGCGATCACGGGATGTCGGCCGAGAAGCACCTCGACGCGTTCCCGCGCCGCTTTCCCTGGCAGTGGTGGCGTCGTCAGGGTGTTGGCATCGAGCGGACCCAATAATGCGCTCGATCGATATCCGGCGTCGGCTGGCATGGTTTCCTCTTCGTCGAATCCTGGTTTCATCGTCGTTGATCCGGCCTGCGTCGGGAAGGTGTGACCCGATTCATCCGGGCTGGCGATAGAAGTTGAACTCTCGGGTTCGAGCCGTTCTGACCAGTGTCGACATCCAGCCGGGCGAGATGCTGCGATGGTGGAAGAACAGGGCGCCATGGGTGATGTCGGGGAGCGTTCCGTTGAGCGCACGGCGCGCCATTTCCCTGGCCGCCGCGTACTGATCGGGCTCGTTGGCTTCGTCGGGACGGCCGTCGCACCACCAGGAGAACTGGCAGTGTCCGCTCTCCGACCCTTGTTGAACGATGTCGCACAGGCTCGAGGGAAACTCGGGATTGCCCAGCCGATTCATGATCACGTTGGCGACCGCCTGCATCTCGCGCTGATCGGTACCCTTGGCCTCCCAGTAGATCGATCGCGCCAGGCAGGTGATCGCATCGTCGAGCGGCGCCAAACCTCGCGGATCGACGGCCTCGGTTCCTTCCGAGGTCAGTCGCACCGCCTCGGGGGCCGGTTCGATCTCGTCCGTCTCGACCACACGCCGCTCGAGTTGCACGGCTTTCTGCTTCGCGATTTCGGCTTTGGTCGGCGGTGGCGATGCCGATGATGGGCCGCCCGACAGCAGGCCGGCCAGGACGAGGCCGATCGCCAGTCGCCGATAGCCCCGCTCAGCCGGCGCTTTCATCGCTACCGATCGTCTGAATGACGTCGAAGCCCTCGAACTTGGGCGGGCCGAGATAAAGGCCTTCGCGCCGGCTCTGACCAGCGTTGGCATGGGCCGCACGAAACGCCTCCGAGTGTGTCCAGGCTTCGAAATCATCGCGAGAGCGCCAGACGGTGTGGGAGGCGTAGAGCACATGGTCCTCCTCCTCTGGGCCGCGCAGCATCTGGAATTCGACGAATCCGGGCAGGCCCTGGAGGTGCGTTTCGCGCTCCAGCCATATTGTCTCGAATTCCTGAGTGCGCGCCGGATTGACGCGAAAGCGGTTCATGGCGATGAACATGGAGTGACTCCTGCTGGGAAGAGCGGCGTCCGGTAAGAAAATCGATGGAGGCGGTCACCGCGAGTTTTCAGGCATGACTGGGCAACATTGCCAGCATCCGATACCGAAAGTCGAGTCGAAAGCGCCGCTGTCCCAGCGATGGCGTTGACGCCGCCGCGAGTTGGTGGGCTAATCGTAGCAACGGTTCCTGTTCTCCGGTCGACACTCATGGATATTCCCCATCAGCGCCTGGTCTACTTTCGCGTCGCGGTCGAGTCCGGGTCGCTGCGCAAGGCGGCGGCGCGGCTGGATATCGCACCCTCGGCGGTCAGCCGCCAGATTTCGCTGCTGGAGGCGGCTTTCGAGGCGCCGTTGCTCGAACGCACGCCGAGAGGGATCCGCCCCACGCCGGTGGGGGAGATGGCGCTCGATTACTGTCGTCGACGCGGAGACCTGGACGACGACTTCATCACCCGCCTGGAGGCCTACCAGCGCCTGGAGACCGGAACCATCTCCCTGGTGGTGGGCGAGGGCTTCATCAACGATCTGATCGATGCGCCGCTCAGGGCCTTCGCCGAGCGCTACCGGGGCGTACGCCTGGAGATCGAGCAGGCGGGCACGGACGAAATCATCGAGTCGGTGGTCGAGGATCGGGCGCATATCGGGCTGATGTTCCACGAACGGGTGCATCCCCAGATTCGCTTCTGGGCCTCCAGCGGTCAGCCGCTGTTGGCGATCTGTCCCGCCGATCATCCGCTTGCCGGGGACCCCGACCCGATCTCGCTGCAGCGGCTCAGCGGGATTCCGATGGCGCTCTGGAAGCCCGGTCACGGTGTGCGCCGGCTGGTGGATCAGGCTTTCGCTCAGGCGGGCCTGCGTCCGCAAGTCGCGGTGGAGACCAATTCGATGGCGGTACTGCGTCGCTCGGTGGTCGCGGGCATGGGGATCACGCTGCTGCCGCGTTTCGCCGTGGCTCACGAGGTGGCCGAAGGAAGCGTGGTGGCGTTACCGGTGGCGTCGGCGCTTTTCCAGAACTCCCAGGCGCATATGATCAGCCGGATCGGTCGGCGCCAGCCGCAGGCCAGTCTCACGCTGCTGCGCCACCTGGGGGCCTGGATGCAGGCCTTTCGCGCCCCGGCAGGGCATTCGTGAGCGGCTGAATCCGCGGCACCGACGTCGGGCCTGTGTCGTCGGGTCGTCTTGCTAACGCTGCTCGAATCGAAGCAGGGTGCCTAGTACGCCCGGTGCGATGTCGGCCTGGGTCTCACTGTGACGGTGATAGTCGATTCCGTGATCATTCCAGCAGGCGATCGCCGCTTCCAGATCCCGACAGGTGAGAGTCAGGGCCACGGCGCGCGGGGGCTCCGCCTCGACCTCACCGAGAATGGGGAAGGTCGCTGCCAGCGTCCGGGCATCGAGCAGGTGGCAATCCCCTTTATGAGTGTGAATCGTCCACACCGCGTCGCTGCCACGGACCGAGGCGGCACCGTGAATGCGGCGGAAGTGCTCGATGTCGAAATCCGGCTCATCGCTGATGTACCAGACATCGGCGATCGATGTCGCGGTGTTGGCATGTGCCTCCTGCGTCGGGTCGACGCGAAATAGCTCCGGGCGTAGCTGCTGGCAGAGGAACTGAGTCAGGAAGGGGCGTTCGGGGTCGTGCAGGATATCCAGCGCCACGCTCACATCCTCGTCGCGATCGCCGGGCAGGTGGGCCATGCGGCGGAAGATAACCGGGCAAGCTTCGGTAAAGCCGCGTGCCGCGATCAGGGCGTGATCGCGCTGGATGCTGTCGCTGTCCAGCGCCACCATGGCGATGCCGTCGCCAACGGTGGTCAGTCGCGCCTCGACGAGGCGGCCGAACTGGAAGCCATTGTCATCCTGATAGTCCAAGCACTCCGGACGACCGATACCGATCAGTTCGATGAAGTTGTTGCTGAAGAACAGTAGGTGATTATCCGTGCCCCATGGATGCTGGTGACGCGGGTTGACGGTGAAGCCGAGATCCCTGGCTGCCTGGGCGGCATGATCGAGATTACTGACCGCCAGTAAAGGGTGATCGATGCCGAAGCTCATGAGCCTTCCATCCCGTAGCGTCGTTGTCTGCAGTATCGCCCAATATTGCGAGGCGAGGGAGACAGGGTACGCGATCGGACTCGCGTTTTCTCATCTCAACGCCGCCATGGCGCGGTCGATATCCGCCGACGTGTTATGCCAGTGAGGCGAGATTCGCAATAGCGTGCCGGTCGTCGGCAGCCGAACGTTCAGCGGCTCGGCCGAGGTGCTGCAGGTCTTGGCGACGATCCCGGCAGCATCGAGCCGCTGACGCACCTGGAGAGGCTCGATATCCGGCAGGTGGATCGTGGCGATGCCCGTCTCGGGATGGGGCAACAGGGGCCGAACCCCCTGTTCCCGGGCGATGTCGTAGACCCGTCCGGCGAGCACCGCCAGATGGTCGCGCATCGGCTCCAGCGCGATCTGCTGCAACTCGTTCAGGGCAGCCGTCAGCGCCACCTGGCTCATGACCGAAAGGTCGGAGGCATCGAAACGTCGAGCCCGGGGTAGATCGACGAACCGCTGGGTTTCCGTCTCCAGTCTCAGCCCCGCCAGCTCTGGCGTCGGATTGAGGTGCATCATGGCCATTGCCGGCTGGCTGACATAGAGCAGCGCCATGCCGCGAGGTCCGCGCAGCCACTTGCGTGTGGTGGCGACCAGCACGTCGCAGCCGAGACGGCGCACGTCGATCTCCGTCTGCCCCAGGCCCTGCGCCGCATCGACGATCAACGGACAGTGCGACGGGCGGGGCAGGTCGCCCAGCGCTTCCACCTCGTAGCGTCGGCCTTCGATACTGGTCACCAGCGGCGTCAGTATTGCCGCGACATCGTCGTCGATCTGCCTGGCGATGGCGGCCATGTCCAATCGTCCGGTCGCGTCCGTCGCCAGCAGTTCGATGGCGCGCGGCGGTTCCCTGCCGAGCCGTCTGAGCATGACGATGTTGGAAGCCCACTCGCCAGGTGCGACCAGCAGCCGTCTTCCGCTGAGATTGAGGCTTCCGATGACCTGGGCCATGAGCTGGGAGGTGCTGGCGCCGAACGCGACCTGGGCCTCCGGCGCGCCGATCCAGTGGCCCAGCCGGGTTCTGGTCGCCTGGCCATCCCAGAATGCGCTTTCGAGGCGCTGGCGCGGATAGGCCGCCATCTCCGCCTCCAGCCAATCCCGCAGGCGGGCCGAAACCGCCGGGCTCTGCAGACCGACGGAGGCGTTGTTGAGATAACAGAGGTCGGCTGGCTGCACGGGGTGACTCCTCGTCGGTTCCAGGCTCATGCCCGCCATGATAACCAAACTCGGGCCCGGGCGAGCGAAGTCGCCTCCCGCCGTCGTCGGTGCCTCATGCCTCCCCGCTGGCGTAGCCCATGGCGACGCTGGCTTCGACACCGGTCTCGACCCAGACGCTCTGCGGGACGGTATATTCACGCAGCCCGTCGAGGCCGCTGGAACGGCCGAAGCCGCTATCGCGGAAGCCGCCGAAGGGCGACATCACGTTGATCGCCTTGTAACTGTTGATCCACACCGTGCCGGCGCGCAACTGGCCAGCGACACGATGCGCCCGGGCCGGGTCCTGCGTCCAGACGGCGCCGGCCAGGCCGAAGCGGGTCCCATTGGCGAGCCGAACGGCGTCGGCTTCGTCGTCGAACGGCATGGCGACGAGCACCGGGCCGAACACCTCCTCGCAGGCGATCTCCATCGAGGCGTCGACGTCGGCGATCACCGTCGGCGCGAGGTAGTAGCCATCGGCGCCTTGCGGCAAGCCCTCGGGACGCTGACCGCCGGTGACGATGCGCGCGCCGGCGGCCCTGGCACGCTCGATCATGGCGGTGACGCGTTCGTACTGGCGGGCGTTCTGCAACGGCCCCATGCGGGTCGCTTCGTCGGCGGGGAGGCCCACGGCGATCCGGCTGGCGGCGCGGCCGACGCGTTCGACCACGGCATCGAAGATGTCGCGCTGGACCAGCAGCCGCGAGCCGGCCACGCAGCTCTGCCCGGCCGCGGCGAAAATCGCGGCCTGGGCCCCGGCCACGGCATCGTCCAGCCTGGCATCGTCGAACACGATGTTGGCGGATTTGCCGCCGAGTTCGAGCACGCTGGGTACCAGGCGGCGGGCGCCGGCCTCGGCGATCAGGCGGCCGCTGTCGGGGGAGCCGACGAACACCAGCTTGCTGATGCCGTCGTGGCCGGTCAGGGCCGCGCCGGTGGTCGGGCCGAGGCCGTTGACGATATTGATCAACCCCTTGGGCAGGCCACCGCATTCGAGCAGGCGGGCGATCGCCACCGACGAGAATGGCGTCAGCTCCGAGGGCTTGAGGACGACGCCGTTGCCCGCGGCGATGGCCGGCGCCAACTGCCAGGCGCAGGTGAACATCGGTGCGTTCCAGGGTG
Organism: Salinicola corii; assembly: GCF_008298015.1. Classification (GTDB taxonomy): domain Bacteria; phylum Pseudomonadota; class Gammaproteobacteria; order Pseudomonadales; family Halomonadaceae; genus Salinicola; species Salinicola corii. Next base: position 30,690 of record NZ_VTPX01000009.1, read on the forward strand.
TGATCTGGCCGACCACGCCGAAGGGGACGTAGCGAACGTAGTTGAGGTGCGAGGTGGGCACCGGAATCACCTCGCCGTGCTGCTTGTCGCACCAGCCAGCGTAGTACTCGAACATCTCCCGGACCTTGCCGACCTCGCCTCGGCAGTCCCGAATCGGCTTGCCGGCGATCACGCTCTCGAGCTGGGCGAGATCCTCCTCGTGGCCCTCCAGCCGACGGACGGCGTCATTCATGCGCCGGCCGCGCTCGCTGGCGGTCAGCGCCATCCATTCGACCTGGGCACGGGACGCGGCCTCGACGGCCCGATCGAGCAGGTCGGCACCCGCGTCGCGGTAGCTGACCAGGTCGCCCCCGGTCGCCGGGTTCGTCAGCGCGATGGCGTCGCCCCGGCCCGCGACCAGATCGCCGTCGATCCAGTTGGAGCAGGGCGTGTCTCCGGGTTCCAGCGACAAGCCGAACTGGGCGAGAAGACGATGCAAGGCTTGCTGTGCCTGGGTATCGAGAGCGTTCATGCGGAGGTCTCCTCGTCATTGGCAGAGGGTTGGGTGAAATCGACCCCGGCCTGGGCCAGGATCGGCGAGACGATGTGATTGAAATCGTCGCCGTCCGCCGGGCGATCGGCGTTGGCATGCCAGCCGGCGACGACCTGGTGGAGCAGTGTCAGGTCGAGCCCGAGATCGTCGGCGGCGTCCCGCGCCAGACGCAGATCCTTGCGCATCAGGCCGCTGGTGAAGCCGGAATCGAAGCGGCCGGAGAGGATCCACTCGGGAAAATTGACTTCGCTGATGGCGCTGCGGCCGGAGCCGCTGTTGAGTCCGGAGAGACAAGCCGCCGGGTCGACGCCGGCCCTGGCGGCGAGGGCCACGGCCTCGGCGGTGGCGATCAGGTTGGTGGCGCAGAGATAGTTGTTGGCCAGCTTGACCACGTGGCCGCTGCCCGGGCCGCCCACGTGGGTACGCTTGGCGGACATCGCTTCCAGCATCGGCATGACACGCTCCAGCGTCGCCATGTCGCCACCGAGCAGCATGCCGAGTTTGCCGCTTGCCGCGCCTCTGGGCCCGCCGCTGACCGGTGCGTCAAGCCACTCGAGGCCGGCCGCGACGACCTGGGCGGCGAGTTCGCGGCTCACCACCGGGTCGCTGGTGGAGGTGTCGACGATTACGCTGCCCTTGGGGGCGCGCGCGAGCAGTCCGGGTGAGGTCTCGATGACTTCTCTGACGTGATCGGAAGTGGGCAGTGACAGCAGATAGACGTCGCTGGCGGCAATCGCCTCCGGGCTGACGGTCGCGAGGCCCTGCGCCGCCAGCCGCTCGCGGGCGGTCTCGAAGAGATCGCTGCCGGTGACGTCGAAGCCGGCGCGCTTGAGCGTCAGCGCCATGTTGCCGCCCATCTGGCCAAGGCCGATGACAGTGATTTTCATCAGGTTCTCCAGGCTTGCTCTCGGATGAAGCGTTTCGGCAGGGGCGTCGTCAGTCGTTCAGCAGCTTTTTCACCAACGCCTGCCAGTAGGCGACGCCAAGCGGGGAAATGGCGTCGTTGAAGTCGTAGGCCGGGTTGTGCAACGCCGCGCTGTCGCCATTGCCCAGCCAGATATAGGCGCCTGGGCACCGGTTCAGCATGAAGGCGAAATCCTCCGATCCCATGCTCGGCGCCAGGTCGCGGTGGACCTTGTCGATACCGGGCAGCCCATCGAGCACCTCGGCACATCGGGTGGCGTGCCCAGGCGCGTTGATCGTGGCCGGGTAGCGCGCCTGGTAGTCGAAATCGGCCTTGAGGCCGTGAAACTGGGCGGTGGCCGCGACGGCGTCGCGGAACCGCTGTTCCAGTCTCGCCTTCAGCGCCGCGTCGAAGCAGCGCACGGTGCCGCGCAGCTCGACCGTTTCGGGAATGACGTTGTAGGCGTCGCCAGCGTGGAACTGGGTAATGCTGAGCACGGCGGACTGATGCGGTGGGGTCTCGCGGCTGATCAGCCCCTGTAACTGGTTCGCCAGTTGGCAGGCGGCGAGCACCACGTCCGTGCCCAGATGCGGCATGGCCGCGTGACAGCCGCGCCCGGTCAGCTTGAGCGTGAAGACATCGAACGCCGCCATCACCGGGCCATCGTGGACGGCGGCTTCGCCGACGGCGAGTCCCGGCCAGTTGTGCAGTCCGTAGACCGCCTCCATCGGGAAGCGCTCGAACAACCCCTTTTCGACCATCACGCGGCCGCCGCCCTCGCTCTCCTCGGCTGGCTGGAAGATGCAGTGAACCTGGCCGGCGAAGTCGGGATCTTTCGCCAGCGCGCAGGCCGCGCCCAGCAGCATGGTGGTGTGGCCATCGTGACCGCAGGCGTGCATGCGCCCCGGTGTCGTCGAGCGGTAATCGACGTCGTTGAGTTCCTCGATCGGCAGGGCATCGATATCGGCACGTAGCCCGATGCGGCGTCCGGCGCCGTGGCGGCCGTCGATGGTGACGACGACGCCGGTTCCCCCACCCAGCCCGGTGACCGGTTCGAGGCCGTTTTCGCGCAGAATGGCGACGATGCGCTCGCTAGTGCGGGTCTCCTCGAAGGCGATCTCCGGATGGCGATGGAAGTCGTGGCGCCATGCGGTCAGCGTCTTCGGGTCGGGATAGGATGCGATCTGGTTCATGGTCTGCTCCGGCAATGGCTCATGATCTGATCGAGTGACCGGGAGGCGTGCCCGCCACGGGGCGGAGCGGGCCGGGCGCGTCGCCGATCATCGATGAAGGACGGCGTCTACAGCAGTACCTGGGCCACCATGGCCGAGCCGACATAGGTACCGGTGAACACCAGCAGCGAGATGATGATCAGTTTCCAGCCGGTCCGGCGGAACATGCCGAACTCGCGCCGGCTGAGCGCCAGGCCGGCGTAGGCGAGTACCGGGGTGACGATGGCGAGGAAGTTGACCGCGGCGAGCTGATCGACGATCCAGCTGCTGCCTGGGAAAAACGGCAGCGTCATGACGATGCTGACCAGCGACACCCAGGCCACGCCGGGGAGATAGAACGGTGCCGCCCGGGTGATGGCCAGGCCGATCAGGGTCATGACGTAGAGAATGACCATGCCCGGCAGGGCAGCGATCAGCGAGGCGCCGTTGATGGTATTGGCGATCCAGCCGACGACGCAGGCCATGGCCAGCACGGCGGCGGTCTTGCCCAGGTTCGCCTCCGGGCGCTCTTCCTGGGGCAGACCGGCCGCGTCGTTCTCGGTCGTGGCGCCGACCGTGCTGGCAGCGCGGCGATGGCCGCCCAGGCGGCGATAGAGCCATTCGGCGACGGGCAGGGCAATGAACAGCGAGACATAGAGCCCGGTCGCGTAGGTCAACAGGTTGCTGGCACCTGCAAAGGCGAGCAGATCGTCGGCGAGATCGGGCATGGCGCCGGCCAGCGCGCCGGAGCACGCCGCGACCATGCTGCCGCTGCCGACCCCGCAGGCCATCGCCAGCGCCCGCGGATCGAACCAGCCCAGGGATGCCAGGTAGCCGGCCATCAGCGCGAACCACAGCGTACCGAACATGGTGCCGACGACGTAGACGCCCATCACGCCGACGCCCTCCGGTCCCTTGAGGCCGTACTTGTCGGAGATGATCGCGATGTTGGGTTCGCGCGCGATCGAGTAGGTCGCGCCGATCGCTTCCCGTCCCATCTTGAGAACCAGCACCGCCACCGGCAGTGCCACCAGCATGGTGCCGAGGTTGCCCAGCTCCTGCAGGATCAGGGCGGGTCCGGCGCTGACGAGCTGGTCGATGGCGGGGCCGATGGTCGAACCGAAGCGCGCGATGAACGGCATGATCGAGATCAGGATCAGCGGGGTGGCCGCCTGACTGACGCTTTCGGGCAGGAAGCGCCGGGTCCCGGAGAACAGGTGCGGGTTGAGCAGAACGCCGAGCACGAAGGCGTAGAACAGCGGCAGTAGCAGAAGCGTTCCCGGGCCGAGCGGGATCTTGAGAATGCCGATCCATTCGCTGAGCAGGGAGACCACGACGACCAGCAGGTGAAGACGCCAGTCGAGCAGTTTGGAGAGGGGCATCGATCGTTACCTCTTTGTTGTTGGTGGAGAGGTCGTCCACCGAGTATCCAGAGAGAGCGTGATCGAATGAAAGACGCGAGGTGTTCTGTTTTTTGGATGGCTGTCGCGTAATGGGCGTCAGCAACGAAAACGGGGCGGGCCAAGGCCCACCCCGTCAATGCGATCATGATCGCCACTGCCCGTCGATTGTCGGACTAGGTGATCAATCCTCTGGCAGGGCGTAGACCACGACCTGGTCGCCAACCTGATCCTTGAGGATGGTGTTGCCACCGGCAACGAAGGCGACGTACTGCCGGCCCTTGTACTCGTAGATCGAAGGGTTGGCCACGGCCGGGGCCTCGGCCTGATCCGACCAGAGCTCTTCACCCGTCTCCAGCGAGAAGGCGCGCAGCTTGGCATCCATGGATGCACCGATGAAGACGACGCCACCCGCGGTCACCGCAGGACCACCGATGGTGGGCGAGCCCCATTTCTCGGGCATGAAGAAGCCGTACTGCTGTGACGCGCCGACCGGCCGACGCCACTTGACGTCACCGGTATGCATGTCCAGCGCTACCAGCTCGCCGAAGGGCGGCTCCCAGCACGGCATGCCAAGCCAGTTCGTCGCCACCTGCAGGCGCAGACCGTAAGGCGCGCCTTTCTGCGGGGCGAAGCCACTCTCGTTGCCGGAGCCGCTGTCCGCTTCCTCGTAGTCCTCGCGGTTGTACAGCTTGATGGTCTGCACGATATGCGAAGTGTTGACGATTGCGGTCTGACTCTCGGGGTCGAACGCCACGCCGCCCCACTGCACGCCACCGGCGCTGTCAGGATAGGCCAGCACGCCTTCGCCCTTGGTGGTCGGTGGCGTGTACATGCCTTCGTAGGTCAGGTCATCCCACAGGCGCGAACACTGGCCGCCGCCCACGGCATCGGCGAGGCTCCAGATCTTGGGTTTCTCGGATTGATCCAGCAGCGGCGCCGGCTTGGTCGGGAAAGGCTGGGTCGGGGCATAGACCTCACCTTCGACGCTACCGTCGCCCTGCGGTACCGGACGCTCCTCGATGGGCCAGACGTCTTCGCCGGTGAGGCGGTTGACCACGAACAGGAAGCCCTGCTTGGTCGCCTGGACCAACGCCGGGATCTCCTCGCCGTCGACGGTGATATCCATCAGCGTCGGGGCGGAGTTGATGTCGTAGTCCCAGATATCGTGGTGGACCCACTGGCGGGACCACACCACCTTGCCGGTCTCGATGTCGAGCGCGGTGGTCGACGTCGCCAGCGGCGCTTCCTCGGTGCGGTTGCCGCCCCAGTAGTTGGGCGACGGCGAGGAGACCGGCAGATAGAGCAGGCCGTTCTCGCGATCGGCGGACATGTGGGTCCAGACGTTGGCGGTACCGCTCTTCTCGCGCATCTCGTCGGAGAGCGCCTGGAATGTCCACTCGAGCTCGCCGGTCTGGGCGTCGAGCGAGAAGATCGTTCCCGGCGGTGCCTGTTCGTAGGCCCAGTCCATGCCGGCCCAGCCCAGCATCAGGTGATCGCCGACCACCGTTGGCGGCTGCAGCACGGAGAGCGGCCACTCGGCGTGGGTGTCGTTCCACTGGTTGACGTTGAGCACGCCGTTGTCGGCGAAGCCCTTGCAGAGTTCGCCGGTATCGGCGTCCAGTGCGAACAGCTGCGCGTCCATGGTGCCCATGTAGACGATCTTCTGGCACGGCTCACCGGCGACCGGGTTCTCTGCCTCCCAGTAGGAGACACCGCGGTTCTTCAGCACCGGCTGGGTCAGCGCCTCACGCGAAGACTTGGTGTCGAAGCTCCATTTTTCCTTGCCGGTACCCGGATCGAGTGCGATCAGACGATAGAAGGGGGTGCCGATGTAGATGGTGTCGTTGGCGAAGACCGGGGTCGCCGACCACACGGTCGCCGGCGTATCGCCGGACCCATCGGCGACATCGCCGGTATGGAATTCCCAGACCTTCTCGAGATCACCGACGTTATCCGCCGTGATCTGGTCGAGCGGGCTGTACTTCTGGGCGTTGAGCTGACCGTGGAAGCTGTCCCAGGTCGGGTTTTCGGGCACCAGCGGTATCGGTGCCCGGTCGGCATTCCGGCGATCGCTGGCGTCCGCCGTGTCGAGGTCCCTGGAACCCTCATCGTCGGCCTGCACCGTCTCGGACGAGGTGGCGGCTTCGGATGATGCCGGGGTTTCGCTTCGCGTCGAGGTCCGGTCGGATTCGGTCGGCTGATCCTGGGCCAACAGCGGCAGCGGGGCGAGCAGCAGCGCCAGTGCCGTTGCCGAACCCAGGCGGGCGGCGGCGAGTTTTAGGGTCGGTGTGGACGGCTGTGACAGGGATATGGGCATGACTCGGCTCCTCAGGAATGGGCTGGCGTGGTGGAGGAGGCGCGACCGGCCATCTCCAGCAGCAGGCCGATCAGGCCCACCACCATGGCGGCCGTCAGCCACCACTGGTGCAGCAGCAGCCCGGCGAAGCCGGTGCCGACGAGATCCAGCAGGATCAGCACGCGCAGTGCCACCCGGCCGCTGCGGCACGACAGTGGCGCCAGGACCAGCGTCAGGATGGCCAATGCGATCGTCGACAGAATGACGACGAGGGCGCCAAGCGACCCGTTGACCCCGGTGAGCGGCGTGAAATAGGCATAGAGTGCCACGGCGAGCCCGGCGAGCGAGCCCAGGAGCATGACGATGATGCCCGGCCTGAATGATCCAGATTGCGACATGAAGTTTTTTTCTCCTGATGAGAGCGGTTTTGCGCGCCTGGCGGTCGTCTTCCCGATCCGATATGGGGTCGGGCCGGAAAGACCACATCGAGAGCGCTTGGTGACGGGCCGTGCGTGCATGCACTCCCTGCGCCGGGCCGGCCAAAGTATAGAATATTTTAGGTCGTTAACCCCAGGCCGATTGGCTTGGCTCCAGGTCCCGAGAGACATTCGGGGGGCTCTCGACGGCCGTGGCGCGCAGGGGTGGCGGGGACACCTGGCGTGTGGGACCGGTCACGCCGCCCGCCGGGAGCGGAGCGTCGGGTTTGCCGGGGAGCGAGGCCAGCCAGCATAATGGCGGGCCGTCACGCCGCGCAGAGACACGCTGTATGGAATCGTTCAACACCATCGGCCTGATCGGCCGCCTGGGTAGCGACAAGGTGGTCGAGACGCTCAAGCGTCTGGTGATCTTCCTCGAACGTCGTGGTCTCGACATCGTGATCGAGGATCGTACTGCCGCGCTGCTGCAGGGACACGGCCATGACGAGGCCCGCCGCCGCGAGCTGGGCACGCTCTGCGACCTGGTGATCGTGGTGGGGGGCGACGGCAGCCTGCTGGGCGCTGCGCGGGCGCTGTGCCACAGCGGGACGCCGGTGCTCGGCATCAACCGCGGCCGGCTGGGGTTTCTGACCGACATCTCGCCGGACGAGGTGGAGCAGAAGGTCGCCGAGGTTCTGGAAGGGCAGTACGACAGCGAGCGACGCTTCCTGCTCGAGGCGGAACTCTATCGCGGCGAGCGGCTGATCGGCTCCGGCTCCAGTCTCAACGATGTCGTCGTGCATCCCGGCAAGGCGGCCCGGATGATCGAGTTCGAGCTGTTCGTCGACGACCGCTTCGTCTACTCCCAGCGCTCCGATGGCTTGATCATGGCGACGCCGACCGGCTCCACCGCCTATGCGCTGTCGGGAGGCGGGCCCATCGTGCATCCGGGGCTCGAGGCCATCACGCTGGTGCCGATGTTCCCGCACACGCTCTCCAGCCGGCCGATCGTGATCGACGCCGCCAGCGAGATTCGCGTCCATATCGGCGATATCAACCAGGCCTATCCCCACGTCAGTTGCGACGGTCAGACCCGGGTCGTCTGCAAGCCCGACGATGTGCTCTATGTGCGCCGTCAGGCCGAGCGGCTGACGTTGATCCACCCGCGTGGACACAGTTTCTTCGAGGCCTGCCGCTCCAAGCTGGGCTGGAGCAGCAGGCTGGGAGACTGACATGGCCCAGGACGACGGCGTCGACGGCTACGATCTGATCGGGGACGTGCACGGTTGCGGTCACACCTTGATACGCCTGCTCGAGGCGCTGGGCTATCGGGCAGAGGATGGGGTCTTTCGTCACCCGTGCCGCCGCGTGATCTTTCTGGGCGATCTGATCGATCGCGGTCCCAGCATCCGGCTGGCGGTCTCGGTGGCCAAGCGCATGGTCGACGCCGGCGAAGCCCATATCGTGATGGGCAATCACGAGGTCAACGCCCTGGCCTACTGTCACCAGGCACCGAGCGACAGCGAGCGCGAGTGGCTACGGGATCATACCCCGCGCAACAATCGGATCATCGGTCGCACCCTGGAGCAGTTTCACGCCTTTCCGCTGGAGTGGGAGGCCTGCCTCTCCTGGTTCATGACACTGCCACTCTGCCTCGACCTGGGGGGATTGCGGGTGGTCCACGCATGCTGGGACGAGCCGCTGATCGCCGCCTTCCTGGCGCGCCGCCCCGATGCCCGTATCGATCGCGACTTTCTGGTCGAGTCGGTCCAGTACGGCAGCCTGGCGCAGCGTATCCTGGACCGTCTGACACGCGGCACCCAACTGCCGTTGCCGCCGGGGGTGGAGATCCGCTCCGGAGATGGCTTCACGCGACGCTCGTTCCGCACCCATTTCTGGTGCCGGAACCCGCGCACCTACGGCGACGTGGTGTTCCAGCCCGACAATCTGCCGCTGGGGCTCGAGGATCGCCCCTTGAGCGCCGGCGAGCGGGAGCGCTTGAGCTACTACCCGGAATCGGCGCCGCCGCTGTTCGTGGGCCACTACTGGTGCAAGGGGGTACCGGCGCTGCCGCGGGCGAACATCGCCTGTCTCGACTACAGCGCGGTGAAGTACGGTCGGCTGGTGGCCTACCGCTGGGAGGGAGAGGAGCGGCTCGATGCCAACCGTTTCGTCTGGGTCGACGTCGAGAGGGAGGGTGCGCGCGGTTGAGGGCGCGAGCTTGTTCCCCGCGATCTTTGCATTTTTTTACAATGATTTTAGCGATTGATTTGCGGGAGTTTTATGACGGCGTCGGCGCCAATCGGGAAAAAATTGGGATTTTTTCCCTTCGCCGAGGAACTCCGCCCGGCGGATACCCTCAAAGTCAGTGTTCCCTTGAATGATCCCTTGCTCTTATCCGGCGGCCTTCCGCCGGATTTTTCTTTTTCTGGTCTGTAGAATGGCGGCGTCGAACGACCATCGACATCGTCGAGCCCCGGGCCGTCTGCCCGGCGGCCTCGGTGTCGTCGATTCGCTTCGACGCTTTCTCGATAATCGGGTCGGACCTTCCCCATGTACAAGTTAATCGAACTGCCCGGCGATCTGGATACGCGTCCGCTCCGACAGGCGATGTGGGCCCATCACATCGGCCACCGCTTCACGCAGCAGGCCGATCTGCAGGTGCTGTGGCTGGCGGACCCCGAGCAGCGGAACGAGGCGGCGCGGCTGATCGAGCTGTGGCATCGCGGCGAGCTGGAGACGTCGGCTGCCCCGTCGGCACCTCGTCGGCGGCCCAGCATCACCGGCCAGGCTTTTGGTCAGGCCCCGCTCGCGGCAGGGCTGATCGCCGCCTGCGTGGCGGTCTTTCTCTGCATGACGTTTGCCGGCGACGCCATCGTCCGCGCTTTCACCATCGTGCCTCTCGAGGTGATGGGGCGCCGGCTGGTGCCAGGCGACCTCGTCTCCGACACCCTGGCCGGCGGCCAGGTATGGCGGCTGTTCACGCCGGCGTTGTTGCACTTCGGCTGGATGCACCTGATCTTCAACATGCTGTGGGTGTGGTATTTCGGCCGGCAGGTGGAGTCGATCCAGGGCTGGCGCCGGCTGGGCCTCATCGTCGTCGTGGCGGCGCTGTTCTCGAATCTGGCCCAATACTTCACCGGCACCGTGCTGTTCGGGGGAATGTCCGGCGTCGACTATGCGCTGCTCGGCTACGTCTGGCTGATGTCCCGTCGCCGGCCCGAGAGCGGCCTCTTCGTGCCCCAGATGCTGATGGTCTTCATGCTGGGCTGGATGGTCTTTACCATGACCGGCCTGGGCGATGCCTTCGGCTTCGGCAACGTCGCCAACGAGGCGCATCTGGGGGGACTGCTGATCGGGTTGATCATGGGCTGGTTCGCCAGCCGCAACGCATCGGGAGGCGCCGGCCACGACGCCTCGGGAGACAGGAAATGAGCGAGATGAATTTCGACCGCATGGTCGCGCAGATGACGCCGGAGATGTACCAGAACTTCAAGCAGGCCATCGAGCGTCGCAAATGGCCGGACGGCCGCCGGCTCAGCGCCGAGCAGACCGAACTGTGCATGGAGGCCGTGATCAAGTACGAGATGATCCACGACGTTCCCGCGGCGCAGCGCGTCGGTTATCTGGAACGCAACGAGTGCGCTTCCGGCGGCCACTCTTCCGCCGAGGAAGCCGCGGTCAAATGGATCAACTGATCCCGCTTGCGCGTTCCGGTGGCGGGTACCTCCCGGGAGAGGGCCGGCATGACCGGGCCCAGGGCCCGTTGCGCAAGCTCGATATCCGCCTGCCGGCGGCGGGGCACCCGGCGGAGTACACGCTGCGGGCCGGCGACCAGCGCGTGGGTCTCAATGCCTGGCTGGGCCGGCGTATCGTGCTGCGCCACACCGGCGAGATCCACTGTATCGAATGCGGTCGGGCCACGCGCAAGAGCTTCGGTCAGGGGCACTGCTATCCCTGCTTCTCGTCGCTGGCGCACTGCGATCTCTGCATGATGCGCCCGGAGACCTGCCACTACTTCCAGGGCTCCTGCCGCGATCCCGCCTGGGGGGAACGTCACTGCTTTCGTCCGCACACCGTGTATCTGGCCAACGCCTCCGGACTCAAGGTCGGTATCACGCGTGGCACCAACATGCCGACACGCTGGCTCGACCAGGGGGCGATCCAGGCGCTGCCGATTCTTGACGTGGAGACCCGTCAGCAGTCGGGTTTCGTCGAGACGCTGTTCAAGGCGCAGGTTTCCGATCGCACCAACTGGCGGGCGATGCTCAAGGGCGAGGTCGAACCGCTCGACCTGGTTGCCGAGCGCGATCGGCTGCTGGCATCGCTCGAGCCCGGTCTCGGAGAGCTGCGTCGACGGTTCGGTCACGACGCCATCCAGGCGGTCGATGCTGCCGCGCCACTATCGATCGACTACCCGGTGCTCGAGTGGCCGCGCAAGATCGTCTCGTTCAATTTCGACAAGACGCCCCGCATCGAGGGCACCCTGATGGGGCTCAAGGGGCAGTACCTGATCCTCGATACCGGCGTCGTCAACCTGCGCAAATTCGCCGGCTATCAGGTCGCGGTGAGCGCCGAAGCGGCCTGAACCGGGAGCGTCAGCGCGGCTTGTGCTCGAGCTGGCGCTCCATGCGTTTCAGGAACACCGCCATCACCCGGTCGTAGAGCGTATCCTTCAGCACCGCGTCCTCCACCCCCGCGTCCAGATTGGGATTGTCGTTGACCTCGATGACCACGACGCGGTCGCCGATCTGCTTGAGATCGACCCCGTAGAGGCCGTTGCCGATCAGCCTGGTCGCCCGCAGCGCTGCCTTGACCACCGGTGGCGGCACTTCGGACAGATCGTGGGTGGTGAACCCTCCGCTACGCGTCTTGCCGCTGGAGTGGTCGTAGATCTGCCAGTGGCCGCGAGCCATGTAGTAGCGGCTGGCGAACAGCATCTGGCCGTCGAGCACGCCGATGCGCCAGTCGAAGTCGGTGGGCAGCCACTCCTGGAGCAGCAGCAGGGCGGAGGATTCGAACAGCTTGGGGGCCTCCGCGACCAGCTCCTCCCGCGATCGAATCTTGACCACGCCCTTGGAAAAGGCGCCGTCCGGCACCTTCAGCACCAGCGGATACTCCAGGTGGGCCAGCTTCTCGTCGAGCCGGTCCATGTCGCCGCGATACAGCAGCTGGCCACGGGGCGCGGGAATCTTGTGGGTGCCCAGCAGCTCGTGGAGAAAAATCTTGTTGGTGCAGCGCAGGATCGATTGCGGGTCGTCGATCACCACCAGCCCCTCGTGTTCGGCCTTCTTGGCCATGCGGTAGGTGTGGTGGTCCAGCCGGGTCGTCTCGCGGATGAACAGGGCGTCGAATTCGGCCAGCCGACCGGCGTCGCGATGCGTGATCAGATTGACATCGATGCCCAGCCGCCGGCCGGCGCGGATGAAACGCTTGATGGCTCCCCGGTTGCTGGGCGGCAACGCCTCTTGCGGATCGACCAGGATCGCCAGATCGAAACGGTAGCGACGGCGGGCGCGCGGTGTGCGCCAGACCCGGGTCGAATGACGGTTCAGCGCCGTCGCGAACAGATCCTCCTCGCCGGACTGCAGCGCGGTCAGTGCCAGCGGCTTGAGCCGCGCCAGCCGCCAGACGCTCTGGCGTCTCTCGAAGCGGGCTTCCAGCAATGGATGGGGCAGGCGCTCGAACAGCCTTCTAGCCAGACGCTGCAGCTCCGGCTCCCGGCACTCACCGAAGAACACGCGCAGGGTGAAGGCGTCGCCCGCCAGCACGCCGCGTTTGTTCAGTTCCATCAACAACGGATCGATGGCCGCCAGTTGCATGTCGATCAGGGCCTTGCGCGACAGCTGGTTGAGCGTCTCCACGCTGGGCAGGACGCGCTGGTCACGGGCCTGGGCCAGCAACGAGACGTAGTAGCCGGTCTCCAGGTAGTCGAGGTTGGCACACAGGTTGATGACGTGGGTGGCGTCATCCGCCGCCGCTGCGCCGTCCAGCGCCAGGAACGCGTCGGCGCTGATCAGATCCTCGGAAGGGTAGTAGGGTTGCCAGTCGGCAAGGCGGTCGACGACGATACGCAGGCGTGACATGAAATCGGTGGCTCCTTGTCCCGCGGTCTTCCGATGGGAAGCGGCGGTGATCGATACGGCAGGCGTCGGGGTTGCGGGGGAGACAGCATGCGACGACGGGAAGGCGGCGACAAGTCGTTGCCGGCGTGAAATAATTTCAGCATCGTCGGCGCTTGAAAGGCCCCTCTCGAGGCCCGCCGGCGCGGTTTCAGGGCGATGAAGGCCTGAAGACACTGAAATTCTAGATGAATCTGATGAGAGCGCACGCATGCTCCGCACGCTTCGTCGCGGCTTACCCGCCGACTGCGACGCCTTGTACCAACTGGAAGAGCGCTGCTTCGACAGTGATCGCTTCAGCCGCCGCCAACTGGCGCACCTGCTGACCCGCGCCAATGCCGTCAACCTGCTGGCCGTTGCCGAGGATCAGCGCGTCGTCGGCTACGGCACGCTGCTGTTTCGGCGCAACAGCGTCACGGCGCGGCTCTACTCCTTCTGTGTCGATCCGGCCGCTCGCGGCACCGGGCTGGGGCGGGAGTTGCTCCAGGCGCTGGAAGAGGCCGCACGGGAGCGCGGCAGCCAGCGCCTGCTGCTCGAGGTGCGTGCCGACAACCGTGTCGCGATGGGGCTCTATCGCCGGATGGGATTCATCGCCCATCGCTGGTTGGACGACTATTATGCCGATGGCTGCGCCGCCTGGCAGATGGACAAGCGACTCGACGCTCCCGGGACGCCCGATACGGCGTCAGCCGACTGACCCTCGCCGCATCTGCGGTGGATTTTTTACTGAGGACTATCCCCATGCCGTCTTTCGATATCGTCTCCGAATTCGATCGCCATGAAGCGACCAACGCCGTCGACCAGGCGAACCGCGAGATACAGACCCGCTTCGATTTTCGCGGCGTCGATGCCAGCTTCTCGCTGGAGGGCGAGACCGTGTCGATCGAGGCGGACGCCGAGTTCCAACTTCAGCAGATGATCGATGTGCTGCGCAACAAGCTGATCGCCCGCGGGATCGACCCGCGCTGCATGGAGATCGAGGACGCCCAGACCTCCGGGGTCAAGGCGCGCCAGCAGGTCAAGCTCAAGCAGGGCCTGGAACAGCCCGACGCCAAGGCGATCGTCAAGCTGCTGAAAGACTCGAAGCTCAAGGTGCAGCCGGCGATCCAGGGCGACAAGGTCCGCGTCAGCGGCAAGAAGCGCGACGACCTGCAGCAGGCGATCGCGTTGCTCAAGGGAGAGCAGGGTCCCGACTTGCCGCTGCAGTACGACAACTTTCGGGAGTGAGTTCTTTCTCGCCTTCGCCTGTATCCGCAGAGATCATCGCTTCTCGCTGATTGGGCTCGGCGGAGCCGATCACTACCCTCCCGGGCCTGCTCCCCCACGCAGGCCCGTTTCTCTCATCGCCTATCTCCCAGGCTCCATTCCTTTACGCGACTTCAGATTCAAGATCGAAGCGCTCGCCGGTTTCGAGTGGTAGCCATCTTTAGACCTTGGTCTTGAAATCAGACTCAGCGGTAAACCGCCCGACTCTGCGGCTAAATTCCGTATCGACCGGCAATGCATCGAAATCCCCCTCGATCATAGACTCCTCGGCACAGGTTCACGCCCACCGAGGGGGCTTCGATGAATTCAGCAGCACCGCTTCATCATCAGCAGTCGCGCTCCTACGTCGGCAAGCGTCAACCGCGTGTCGAAGACGAGGCGTTATTACGAGGCCTAGGGCGCTACGCTGACGATCTCGCCGTCCCGCCGGGAACACTGCATGCGGCGGTCGTTCGGTCGCCCCATGCGCACGCCAGAATCCAGCGGGTCGCGATAGAGGCTGCCTTGCAGATACCGGGCGTGCGAGGTGTGCTGACGGGAGAAGACGTCAAACGCTGGGCAGCGCCATTTCCCGTGGGAGTCCGTCAGCCCATGGAGCACTGGTGTCTGGCGGTCGACAAGGTTCGCTACGTCGGTGAACCGGTGGCGGTGATCATCGCCGAGGATCGTTATCTGGCCGAGGATGTGCTGGATGCCGTCGAGGTCGAATACGACGTTCTTGGCGTCTCCATCGATCCCGAAATGGCCACTAACGATGACGCCAGCGTACTGCACGAGGCCGTCGGCAGTAACGTCGTCAATGATCGTTATTTCAATTATGGCGATGCGGATACCGCTTTCGAGCAGGCAGCGCACAGACTTTCCCTCAAGGTGCGCTACCCCCGTAGTGCCTGCACGCCGATCGAGTGCTACGTCGTTCTGGGCCAGTACGATCCCGCTGAGGGTGGCTACGACGTCATGGCCAACTTCCAGGGGCCCTACGCGATTCATTCGGTGATGGCGCGCGCCCTGCAAGTGCCCGCCAATCGTCTGCGACTGCGTACGCCGCCGGATTCCGGCGGCAGTTTCGGGATCAAGCAGGGCGTCTTTCCTTATGTCGTGATGATGGGGCTGGCGGCACGCAAGGTCGGGGCGCCAGTGAAGTGGGTCGAGGATCGGCTCGAGCATTTGCAGGGCGCATCGTCGGCCACCAACCGAGTCACCACGATTGAAGCGGCCTTTGCGAGCGACGGGCGGGTCTCGGCCTTGCGTTTCGATCAGCTCGATGATTGCGGCGCCTATCTAAGGGCCCCGGAGCCTGCCACCACCTATCGAATGCACGGCAATCTCACTGGCGCTTACGACATTCATCACCTCCAGGTTCGCAATCGTATCGTCATGACCAACAAGATGCCGACCGGCCTCAATCGTGGGTTCGGCGGGCCTCAGGTCTACTTTGCACTGGAGCGACTGATGCAGCGTATTGCCGTGACGCTGGATCTTGACCCGCTCGATGTGATTCGTCGCAACTTGGTGCCCACCGAGGCTTTTCCCTATCGCTGCGCCGCCGGGGCGCTGCTGGATTCCGGTGATTATCGACGCGGCATCGAACTTGGTGTCGAGCAGGGCGGCCTCGAAGAGTTGCGCCAGCGTCGGGAGTCTGCCCGTCGCGAAGGTCGCCATTACGGAATCGGCTATACGGTGGCCGTGGAGCCGTCGATCTCCAACATGGGTTACATCACCATGGCGCAGACGCCGGAGGAGCGGCGCCGTGCCGGGCCCAAGAACGGCGCGGTGAGTACCGCCACCATCAGTGTCGACCCGCTGGGTAGCGTCAGCGTCCACGTCTCTTCCACGCCCCAAGGTCAGGGGCATCGAACCGTCGCGGCCCAGGTGGTCGCCGACGTGTTGGGAATTTCCCTCGAGAGCATCCGCGTCGATGTAGAGCTCGATACCGGCAAGGATGCCTGGTCGATCGCCTCGGGCAACTATTCCAGTCGTTTTGCCGGTGCGGTGGCTGGCGCCGTCCATAACGCGGCGCTCAAGATTCGTGCGCGTCTGGACGCCATCGCCGCGCAACAGTGGCAGGTGTCGGTCGAGGACATCCGCTTCGGTGAAGGGCGAATCTATACCGCCGACGGTGTCCACGCCACGTCATTTCAGCGTCTCGCCGGCGCGACTCACTGGGCGCCGGGAACGCTGCCTGAAGGTGAAACGGGCGGATTGCGCGAAACCGCCTTCTGGACGCCGGCCGAACTGACGGCGCCCGATGACGACGAGCGTATCAACAGCTCGCTCTGCTACGGCTTCATTTTCGATTATTGCGGCGTGGAGCTCGATTCGCTTACCGGTCGCGTGACGATCGACCGCTACGTCACGCTGCATGACGCCGGACGCATGCTCAATCCGCAGCTGGTGGACGGGCAGGTGCGCGGCGCTTTCGCTCAGGCGGTGGGTGCCGCGCTCTACGAGGTCTTCCATTACAACGAGGATGGCAGCTTTGCCTCGGGCACGCTGGCCGATTACCTGATCCCCACCACCGTTGAAGTGCCGGATCCGACCATTCTGCACATGGAAACGCCCTCCCCATTCACGCCGCTGGGGGCGAAAGGCGTCGGTGAAGGCAACAACATGAGTACGCCGGTGTGCATTGCCAACGCGGTAGCAGATGCGCTGGGTGACGCGGTCGAACCGGGGGCCATCGAGCTGCCGTTGACGCCATCGAAAGTCCGCATGCTGATGGGGATCGAGGAACCGCCAAGGCCGGAAGGTGTGGCTGAAGAGAGCCCGCAGGCGTCGGCGGGTGGAGGTTCCAAGCTGAGCGCTAGTGACAGTGTCGAAATTCCCGCGTCGCCGCAGCAGGTTTTCGACAGCATTCTCGATCCCGACACGCTGAAAGCCATGATACCGGGCTGCCATTCTCTGGAGCTGACCGGCGACAACGCTTATCGCGCCGACGTCACCGTCGGTGTCGGCATGATCCGGGCCCGCTTCGATGCCCGCGTCGAATTGGCCGAACTCGAGCCACCGCACTCGCTGCGTCTCTCCGGTGCTGGCAAGAGCGGGATGGGCGATGCCGCTGGGGCGGCAAAAATTCGATTCAGCGAAATCGAAGGCGGCAAGACCCGCCTGGATTACGACTACGAGGTGACGGTGGGCGGCAAGATCGCTTCGGTGGGCGGACGCATGCTCTCCAGCGCCTCGAAGATGCTCATCGGTCAGATCTTCTCGCGGCTCTCGCAACGGTTGAGTGGCAGCACGAGCAAAAGATCGCTATGGCAACGATTGCGCGCTCTGACCGGCAAGCGCGGAGGTGACCAATGAAACCCGCTGCCTTCGATTACTACCGACCCACGACCCGTCGCGAGGCCATCGAGCAACTGGTCGAACGCGGGGAAGATGCTCGAATCATCGCCGGCGGCCAATCGCTGATGGCCGTACTCAACATGCGCCTGAGTCAGCCCCGGGTGCTGATCGACATCAGCGGCGTCGACGAGCTGCGTTATATCGAGCGACGCGACGGTTATCTTGCGGTAGGCGCCGCCACCACCCAGGCCGAACTGGCGGAGTACGCCGCACTCGCTGACGAAGTGCCGCTGCTGGCACAGATGCTGCCCTGGATCGGCCATTTCCAGACCCGCAATCGCGGCACCGTCTGCGGGTCCATCGCTCACGCCGACCCCAGTGCCGAGCTGCCGCTATGCCTCGCCACGCTGGGCGGTGAAGTGGTGCTGGAGACGAAGCGTGGTAAACCGCGTCGCGTGACCGGGGATGACTTCTTTCAGGGGATCTTGACCACCGCTCGACGTCCCCACGAGTTGATCACCGAAGTGCGCTTTCCGCTCAGCAAGGCAGGGCATCGCTATCGCTTCCAGGAGGTCGCCATGCGCCATGGTGATTTCGCCATCGTCGCCTTGGCCGTCGACATCGGCGAAACCGAATACCACCTCGGCGTGGGCGGTGTCGCCGACCGGCCCGTGGTGCGACGCATTCCCCGCGACGTCGATCTCGACGACGCCCTCAACACGTTGGCCTGGTCTCTCGAGGCGCAGGACGACATTCACGCCTCTGCCACTTACCGCCGTCACCTGGTACGAGAAATGGGACGGCGACTGATGACCGAAGAGATCGTCCAGGAGGAGACCGCCGATGTACGTCCGGCTCGATGAACGCTATCGCGTCACGCTAACGCTCAATGGTCGCGAGCGCAGTGCCTATGCCGAACCGCGCACGCAGCTGTGCGACTTCCTGCGGCACTCGCTCGGCGCTACCGGGACACACGTCGGATGTGAGCATGGCGTATGTGGCGCCTGCACCGTGATGGTCGACGGACGCGCCACACGATCGTGCCTGATGCTCGCCGTACAAGTCGAAGGCCGTCGTGTGGAAACGATCGAGTCGTTGGCAAAAGAGGGCGAGCTCAACGATCTGCAGCGCGCGTTTCGGGAACATCACGCGCTGCAATGCGGATTCTGCACGGCGGGGATACTAATGTCCTGCCACGAATTTCTGGGCCGCGTGACGGACCCGAGCGAAGCCGAGGTGCGCGACATGCTGTCGGGTCATCTCTGCCGCTGTACCGGTTACACCGGCATCGTCCAGGCCGTGCTGGCAGTGGCCCGGGCCAGACAGAACAACCGACAGGAGACACCCTAATGTTCGACCTTGGCCGCAGTTTTCTCGCAACGGTAGAACGACGTCCGCGGTCGATAGCGATCACGGATGGTGAGTTCCGGCGCAGCTACGCCGAATGGCTCGAGGATATCCAGAGCGTGGCACGCGGGCTGGAAGCATTGGGGCTGGGCCGTGGAGACCATCTGATCGTGGTAATGCAAAACCGTTGGCAGATGGCAACGCTGCACTGGGCCTGTCAGTTTGCCGGCATTATCGTCACCCCGATCAACTGGCGCTCGACGGACCGGGACGTGCGCTACTGTCTGGAAGACGCCGAGGCCCGTGGTGTCGCATTCGATGCCGCAGGCGCCGAGGCAGTTCTGGCCTGCGAGGAAGCCTACGCCATTTCTCGTATCGCGGTGGGCGGCTGCGGCGACGACGCGGCCGTGGCATTCGAGTCGCTGCTCGGCGGGCAGGGCGAGACGCTGTGTCGCGCTCGACCCCAAGATATCTCGCTGATGCTCTATACCTCGGGCACGAGCGGAAGGCCCAAGGGAGTACCGCGAACGCACCAAGCGGAGCGCGCTGCGGCGATGGCGCACGTGGCCCAGAATCTTTATCGCCACGACGAACGCACGCTAGGCGTCATGCCGCTCTATCACACCATGGGGGTACGTTCGCTGCTGTCGATGGCGCTGATCGATGGCGCCTTCGTCTGCGTGCCGCGCTTCGACCCGGAAGCCACATTGGAAGCGATCGAGCGCGATCGGGTGACCAACCTCTATCTCGTTCCCACGCTCTATCACATGCTGATCGAGCATCCGACCTTCCGAGCCGAGCGTGTGGCCAGCGTCGACAAGATCGGTTTCGCCGGGGCGGCGATGAGCGCCGGTCTGATGGCCCGCGTCGAAGCTGCGTTTGAGCCGAGTCTGTTCGTCAATCACTACGGCTGCTCCGAGATATACACGTTCACCATCGATCAACGAGCCAACCGCAAGCCGGGCTCCTCCGGTCGCGCCTCGCTCAATCAGCGCATCCGGGTGGTACCAGTCGATGCGGCATCCCCGGACGAAGTCCTGCCGGCGGGACAAGAGGGTGAAATCATCGCCGACCTGGCCGGAGACGAGGCTTTTTCGGGATATTGGCGGCGCCCCGAAGCCGACCAGAAGTCGCTCCGCGATGGGTGGTACTTCACCAGCGACATGGGCTACCTGGACGAGGACGGCGATCTGTTCGTCACCGGCCGTGTCGACGACCTGATCATCACCGGCGGCGAGAACGTCAGCCCCGCCGAGATCGAGAACGTGCTCTCGCTGCATCCGCAGGTCGAGGAAGTGGTGGTCGCCGGGCTGCCCGATGAGCAGTGGGGCCAAATCGTCACGGCGTTCGTCAAGGTGCGTGGCGCGGTGGACGAAAACGCTCTGAGCGAGCACTGCAACGAAGCTGGCCTCACACGCTTCAAACGCCCGCGCCGCTACATCTTCGTCGAAGACATTCCCAAATCCGCCGTTGGCAAGGTCCTGCGTCGCGTGCTCCTCGATGACCGCGCCGACTCCCTGGCCACCGACTAACTGTCGGTTCGCGTCCGATTCACGTTCGATCCGATCCACGACCGATTCAACCCAATCAAGGAACTGTCATGACTCAACCCGCGATCAAGGATTTTCTGGCTTCCGAGTTCGACGGCTTCGAGGTGCAAATCGATGCCGATCACGAGCGGGCCGATATTGTTCTCAATCGTCCGCCGCTCAACGTGATCGCCATGTCGCAGCGGGAGGTGCTGCGGCAGGTATTCGAGGCGCTCGACGCCCACGACGATGTGCGAGTCATCGTGTTGCGTGCCGAAGGAGAGCATTTCTCCAGCGGCGGTGACATCAAGGGGTTTCTGGAGGCTTCGCCAGAACATGTCTCCAAGCTGGCGTGGAACGTGGCGGCACCGGCACGGTGTGAGAAGCCGGTCATCGTCGCCAATCGCGGTTATACCTTCGGCGTCGGCTTCGAACTCTCGCTGGCGTGTGATTTCCGCCTCGCCTCCGAAACCACACGCTACGCCCTGCCCGAGCAGAACTTGGGCCAGATTCCGGGATCCGGCGGCTCCGCTCGACTGCAGAAGATCATCGGCATTACCCGCACCAAACACATGGTCATGCGCGCCAAGCGCATTACCGGGGCGCAGGCTCTGGAATGGGGTATCGCTACCGAATGCGTACCGGATGATCAGCTGGAAGCCGCCACCCGCTCGCTGGTCGAGGAGTTGCGTCGCTTTTCGCCGCTGGCACAGCGCACCGCCAAGAAGCTGATCAACGACAACGAAGATTCGCCGCTGTCGGTTGCCATCGAGATGGAAGGCCACTGCTACAGCCGTCTGCGCAGCTCGAACGACTTCCGCGAAGGGGTCGAAGCCTTTCATGCCAAACGCAAGGCGGTGTTCCGCGGGGAGTAAATTCGGCGACCGCTGAACGCTCACCAGCAACGACACGATAACTAGAAAACGATAACGAGGAGTCACGCCATGTCTCAAAAAGATACCCGGGCTGCGTTGCCGGGAGGAGACCGTATCCATTGGGGGAAAGACCTGCGTTCGGCTCTTTCCTTCAAGTCCATCAGTACCGGAATCGTTGCAGCGCTGTTCGGTTGCTCGGGACCCGCGCTGATCGTGATCAGTGCGGCGAACGCGGGACATTTGACCAATGGGCAGACGGTGGCGTGGCTATTTGCGGTCTATTTTCTCGGCGGTCTGATCAGCTTGATCATGGCGCTTAGATATCGCCAACCCATTACGGGAGCCTATTCCATCCCGGGGGCGGCGATCATGAGCGTCGCGCTGGTAACGATACCGTTCGCCGAGGCGGTCGGAGCGTTCATCTTGAGTGGCCTCATCGTGCTTCTGCTGGGCCTCAGCGGCTGGGTAGGGCGCATCATGCGCTGGCTGCCCATGCCGATCGTCATGGCGATGATCGCCGGGGCGTTGATTCGCTTCGGCGTCGGGGCCGTCGACTCGGTGGGCGCCGCGCCGCTGATTGCCGGAATGGCGCTCGTTGCCTTCTTTCTGACATCACGCTTTTTGAAGTCCGTTCCCCCGGTACTGGTCGCTGCGGTAGTGGGCTTTCTGATGGCCTATTTCACGGGTGCCATCCAGACCGGCGGCGTAGATATCGCGATGGTGGCCCCACAGTTCACCTGGCCGAATTTCTCGTTCGATGCCTTCGTGGCGATATCGATCCCGCTGGCAGCGCTGGTGCTTGGGGCGGAAAACGCCCAGGCGACGGGGGTCTTGCTAGCCGAGGGATATCGGCCGCCGGTCAACGCGATGACGATCATCAGCGGCATCGGCGGCATTGTGGCCGGGCTGCTCGGCGGGCACAACGCCAACATTGCCGGACCGATGACGGCGATCTGCGCCTCCGATCAAGCCGGCGCCGACCGTGAAAAGCGTTATGGCGCGACGCTGGTCAATGGCGTGCTGTTTTGCGCCTTCGGGTTGTTCGCGGGCGGTGCGGTGCCGCTGATCATGGCGCTGCCCAAGGCGTTGATTGCCAGTGTTGCCGGTGTGGCGATGATCGGTGTGCTGCTGGCGGCTTTCCAGCAAGCCTTCAACAAACAGGCCGGTTATCAGATCGGGGCCTTCGTGGCGCTGGTGGTGGCGATGAGCAAATTGAGTTTATTGGGGATCAGTTCGCCATTCTGGGCACTGGTCGCTGGCATCGTGGTATCGGCAATATTGCGCGAGGCCCCCGTCGATGGCGTATCGGCAACGCCGGGCGAGAAGGCTCCTGTCGACGGCAGCCGGGTCTAGGCGGTGCATCGGTGACAGGCAGGCGCGGTGGTACCTGGCGAGATCGGGATGGCGTGACGTCAGGTAATCATCGCTTCGTGAGCGGTTTCATCTTTGGTCCAATGCCACCGTTGGATCGGCTTCGGAATGATATTGTGGGCTGTTGGCCATCAACATAATCGGGATGACCGAGAGGCACTATGTCGAATGCTTATCGAATCTTTCATGGGGGGTTCGGACGAATCGCCTTGTTGGATATGGACGAGCCGCTGGTGCCTCATGCCCATTCCGAGTGTCACGTCCTCATCAAGGCCACCGGGCAGAACACCTATTTCTCGGTGCGCGGGCGTCGACTACCGCTCACCGATGACACCGCCGTGCTCGTCAACGCCTGGGAACCTCACTATTACGACCACCAAGCCGGCGTATCCGAGAGCGTGATCCTGGCACTGTATATCGAACCACGCTGGCTCGCGGCGCTTCAAACGGATCTCTCGACCAGCGCTCGCCCCGATTTTTTCGCGCAGCCGTGTATCGAACTGACCCCCCACATGCGTCGTCAGGCGGATATCCTGATCGGCGAGATGCTCGGGTTTGGGCCGATGCCCCGGGAAAAAATGGAGAGCCTGCTGTTTGATCTCTTGATATCGATCGTCGAAAAGCACTCCGATTGGCATCATCTGGCCAGATTGAAGGCGGGTACTGCGGGCGATTTCTACGACGTCCGTATACGACGAGGCATCGGGCTCATTCTCGAATCCGCGCCGGGCGAGCTGGATCTCGATGTGATTGCTCGACAGTGTGGACTATCACGCGCGCATTTCTTCTCGCTGTTCAAGAAAACCACGGGGATGACCCCCCAAATGCTGGCCAACATGGGGCGCATGAGTTCGGCGTTTCAGTGGCTGGCCGATAACCGCCAAGGCTCTCTGGGCAATCTGGCTCAGGAGCTGGGCTTCTCCGAGCAGGGGCATTTCACACGCTTCTTTCGTCGTCACATCGGTGCGGCGCCGAGTCAGTATCAGCGCGTCATGGATAATTACTCACCCTGAAACGGGTCTTGAAGCATGGAAACACGAGATGGAGTTCAGGCAGCGACAGCCTCGCTACCCAGCGCCAGCATGCTCAGATTGCCGAACATGAAGCTCTCGTGAAGAGGCCGAAGCGGTCGGCCCTCCATGGCACCCACGCACATCAGCAACGGCAGGAAGTGCTCGGGCGTCGGGTGCGCGTAGCGGGCGTTCGGCGCATCCCGCCACGCTTTCATCGCGTCGAGATCGCCGCGTGCGGCGACGTCGATGACCCAGTCGTGAAACTGCCTGGCCCAGGTATCCGGCGCATCGTGGATGAAGTGCCGGGCGCCGAGGTTGTGGGTGGCGGCACCGGAGCCGATCAGCATCAGGTCGTTCGCTTCCGCCCAGCGGCCCAGCGAGGCGGCGATCTCGAGCTGCATGGCGGCGCCGGCCCCCATTGGCACGCTGACCGGGATCAGCGGGACCTCGGCCTGCGGCCACAGCAGCGAAAGTGGTGACCAGATGCCGTGGTCCAGCGCCCGCTTGGGATCCAGGAGCGTATCGATCCCGTTGTCATTGAGCTCGGCTGCCAACGATCCGGCCATCTCGGGCAAGCCGCGAGCCGGGTAATGCATCTGATAGAGGGCATCGGCAAAGCCGTGGAAGTCGTGCCAGGTAGCGGGCGTCGCTGCACTGCCCAGCACCAGCCCCGGCGCTTCGAAATGCGCCGAGATCACCAGCGCTGCCGAGGGCTTGGGCAACCGCTCGCCGAGGTCGGCCAGGAAGGCGCGGGCCGGGTGGTCGGTCAGGCTGAGGTCCGGGGAGCCGTGGGAGAGATAGAGCACCTGGCGCGTCGTCATGGCAGTCGCTTCCGTGAAAATGGGCATTACCGACAGCCTACGCCGAAGACCGGGCCACACTAGCCGTCTCCAGGCGAACGGACGGTTTCGCTATCGTCAACATTGGCGTTTTCCATCGACGGAGATTGGAGGGCAGGGAGGAGGCTGGTTTACACTACCGGAACCAGCGTCCTCTTCGGGCGGCGCCTCGATCCATCGCAGTGGGGATGTCCGGCATGCGTAATGCCATCTATGTCACCTTGGCCGCCATCAGCTTTGCGCTGGGCGTGATCGGTCTGTTCCTGCCGGTAATGCCGACCACCTGTTTCATGCTCGCAGCGGTGTGGCTGGCGTCGCGAGGTTCTCCGCGCTTTGCCAACTGGATTCGCAACCATCCGCGCTTCGGCCCGCCGATCCAGTCGTGGGAACGCGAGCGTGCCATCCCCAGGCACGCCAAGATCATGGCCGTGATCATGCTCGGTGTCTCGTGTGCGATCATCGCCTTCACCGTCTCCCTCTGGCCGCTCAAGGTCGGCCTGATCGTGGGTCTGGCGGGGCTGGCGCTCTGGATTGTGACGCGGCCCTTGCCGAGCCTGCAGTGTCCGGTGCGTGGGGTGTGGTCGGAAGAGGCCTCCGAGCGCCGCTGAGCCCCGGGGCCGGTATCCGCGTCTCTCTTCTCCTCCCTTCTTTGCTTTACATCCCGCCCGTCTTCTCCGGGCGCGATCCTGATTCGATATCGTTCCGGTCACGCGGGTAGAATGGTGCTCGATCGTCGGGCGGC
Organism: Salinicola corii; assembly: GCF_008298015.1. Taxonomy (GTDB): domain Bacteria; phylum Pseudomonadota; class Gammaproteobacteria; order Pseudomonadales; family Halomonadaceae; genus Salinicola; species Salinicola corii. The sequence goes on from NZ_VTPX01000009.1 coordinate 55,841, forward strand.
GGGCCCGTTTTCGGATTCGACCCGCCGTCGCGACCTGCCCACTTCCACAAGGAGCGTTGTCATGTCTGGGATGCAAGCGACCTATCTCAAGGACTATCTGCCGCCGGCGTACCGCGTCACGCACACCGAGCTCACCTTCGATCTCGCGCCGTCCGCTACCCGGGTCAAGGCGCGCTTGCATATGGAACGCCATCCCGATCGCGAGCCCGATGACAAGGAGACCGGCCTGCCGTTGGAACTGGCCGGTGGCGAGCTCGAGCTGATCCGTATCGCCATCGACGGCCAGACGCTGGAGCCGGGGGAGTTCGAGGTCGGCGACGGCAAGCTGACCGTCGCCACCGTACCGGAGCGCTTCCTGCTCGATACCGAGGTCGAGATCGATCCCGACGCCAATACCGCACTGGAGGGGCTGTATCGCTCCAATGGCATGTTCTGCACCCAGTGCGAGCCGGAAGGGTTTCGCCGTATCACCTATTACCCCGATCGTCCGGACGTGATGGCGACGTTCTCGACCACGGTGATCGGCGACCGCGATTCGCTGCCGGTGCTGCTCTCCAACGGCAATCCGGTGGAGAAGGGCGAGCTGCCCAACAATCGCCACTTCGTGACCTGGGAAGACCCGCACCCCAAGCCCAGCTACCTGTTCGCGCTGGTCGCCGGCAGCCTGGAGAAGGTCGAGGACCACTACACCACCATGAGCGGCCGCGATGTGCTGCTGCAGATCTGGGTCGAGCCGGAGAACCTCGACAAGACCGAGCACGCCATGGCCTCGCTCAAGCGCTCCATGCAGTGGGACGAAGAGACCTACGGTCGCGAGTACGATCTCGACCGCTTCATGATCGTCGCCGTCAACGACTTCAACATGGGGGCGATGGAGAACAAGGGGCTCAACATCTTCAACTCGGCGGCGGTGCTGACCCATCCGCAGACCGCCAACGACGCGACCTTCCAGCGGGTGGAGGGGATCGTCGCCCATGAATACTTCCATAACTGGTCGGGCAACCGGGTCACCTGCCGCGACTGGTTCCAGCTCTCGCTGAAGGAAGGCTTCACCGTCTTCCGCGACCAGACCTTCTCCGCCGATGTCAATTCGGCCGCGGTCAAGCGGATCGAGGACGTCTCGTTCTTCCGTACCGCCCAGTTCGCCGAGGACGCCGGACCCACCGCCCATCCCGTCCGTCCCGATCACTACATCGAGATATCCAACTTCTACACCCTGACGATCTACGAGAAGGGCGCGGAACTGGTGCGCATGCTGCGCCACCTGCTGGGATGGGAGGATTTCCGCCGCGGCAGCGATCTCTACTTCGAGCGCTTCGACGGCCAGGCGGTGACGATCGAGGACTTCGTCGCCTGCATGGCGGAAGTGTCCGGCCTCGACCTCGAGCAGTTCCTGCGCTGGTACTCGCAGGCAGGAACGCCGGAGGTGGACGCCCATGGCGAGTACGATTACGCCAACTGCGAATATCGTCTGCGCCTGTCGCAGCGCACTCCGGCGACGCCGGGACAGACCGGCAAGCTGCCGCTCCACATTCCGGTTCGCATGGGCCTGGTGGGGACCAAGTCCGGCCACGACCTGACCCTGACGCTGGACGGTGAAAAACGGGGCAAGGATGCCGTCATTCATCTGCGCGAAGCCGAGCAGACGTTCGTCTTCACCGACGTCGAGGAGGCGCCGGTGCCGTCGTTGCTGCGCGGGTTCTCGGCACCGGTGAAGCTGCGCTATCCCTACTCCCGCGAGGAGCTGGCGTTCCTGCTGACCCACGACTCCGACGGTTTCAATCGCTGGGATGCCGGTCAGCGTCTGACCATGCTGGCGCTGGACGACCTGATCGCCGCGCATCGGAACGGCGTCGAGAAGGTGATGGACGTGCGCCTGGTCGAGGCGTATCGCAGCTTGCTCAACGAGCCCGGTGACGACAAGGCCGTGCTGGCGGAAATGCTGACGCTGCCGTCGGAGGCGTACATCGCCGAACAGCAGCCGATGGTCGATGTCGACGCCATCCATGCCGCCCGCGAGTTCGTGCGCCAGTCGCTGGCCTGGCAACTGCGCGACGACTTTCTCGCCATCTACCGTGACAACCTGAGTGACGAGCCCTACGCGCCGACGCCGGAGCAGATCGCGAGCCGTCGCCTCAAGAACGTCGCCCTGGCCTACCTGATGAGTATCGAGGACGACGAAGCCATCGGCCTCACGCAGCAGCAACTGGAGCGGGGCGCCAACATGACCGACGTCCGCGCCGCGTTGACGCTGCTGGCACACAGCGACCGCACCGATCTGGCCGAGCCGGCACTCAAGGCATTCGGTGAGAAATGGGCTCACGATCCGCTGGTGATGGATCAATGGTTCACGATCCAGGTCACCCGTCCCCAGGCCGACGTGCTCGATCGCGTGCGCTTCTTGATGGGGCATCCGCTGTTCTCGATGAAGAACCCCAACAAGGTGCGCGCGTTGATCGGCGCCTTCGCCCAGAACCGGGTCAATTTCCACCGACTCGATGGCGAGGGTTACAAGTTGCTGGCGGACGTCGTGATCGAACTCAATCGACTCAACCCGGAGATCGCCGCGCGCATCATCACCCCATTGACCCGCTGGCAGCGCTTCGACGAGCAGCGTCAGGCGTTGATGAAGGCCGAGCTCGAGCGCATTCGTGCCGAGAAACTCTCGCCCAACGTCTATGAGATGGTGGAACGCGCGCTGGCGGATGCCTGATGACGGCTCTCGCCTGGTCGATTCCGGTCGCGCCCGGCGAGCGGCGCCGCGGCTTGGCGGTTGCCGCCGGTAATAGGAACCTGGGGGGAGCGTCCGGCGCATGACATCGTCCAACCGACATTTCTTCGTTTCGCTGCTGCTGTCGCGACTGGCGGACCAGATGCTGCTGTTTCTGGTACCGCTGGTGATCTATCGGTTGACCGGCAGTGTCGCCTGGTCGGGGCTGGCGTTCTTCTTCGAGACCCTGCCACGGTTTCTGGCTTTTCCGCTGTGCGGTCAGCTCTGCGACCGTCATCGCAACGATCGGTTGCTGCGGTCGAGCCAGCGCTGGCGCATGGCGACATGCATCGCGGCGATCCTGGGCTATCTGGCGGTACCCCATGTGGCATGGTTGATCGGCCTGTCGGCGCTGGTCGGCGTATTGTCGACCCAGGGCGTCATGGCGCGAGAGATGCTGTTGGTGCAGGCCTTCGGCGCAACCCGCTACGAGCGACTCGTCTCCCACGCTCAACTGTTCGATCAGGTGGGGACGGTACTTGGCCCGCTGGTGGCGGCGGCGCTATTGGCGCGGCTCGAGTGGGAGACGGTGGTGGTGGTGATCGCGCTCGGGTTCGCGCTGAGCGATTTCGCGGTGTGGCGCTGGCAGCGTGGGGCTCGGCCCGAGCTTCCGGTGCCGCGATCGGATTCGCCCAACGGGTATCGGGCGCTGCTGATCGCCGGCCGTCATCTACGCACCAGTCCCGCCTTGCCGGCCTCGATTGGACTGGCGATGGCCGTCAACCTGCTGCTGGGAACGCTATTGGCAACGGCGCCCGCCGTTGTCACCGGCGTTCAGAGCCACGGCGAAATATACTATGGCGTGCTGCAGGCCGGCGGCGCGCTGGCCACGGTGTTGGTGTTGCTGTTCACGGCAAGGTCGCTGATACCGGCGGACCGGCTGGGGCTGTTGGCCTATGCGGCGATGGCGCTGGGCGGGCTGATGGCGAGCGTGACCGCGATCTCGTCGCTCTACGCCCTCGGATTCCTGCTGGTGATCGGCTTCGACAAGATGTTCAGCGTCTCGATTCGCAGCCTGCGCCGTCGGGTCATCCCATCGGAAGACTTCGGCAAGACGACGGGGCTGGTGGTGATGCTCAACAACCTCACCCAGCCGCTGGGCGGGCTGCTCGTCAGCGCGACGGCCGGTTTTCTGGCGACGGGTTCGATCCTGCTGGGCGTGGCGCTCGTCATGATCGCCACCGGGGTGTTCATTCTGTGGTGCTATCGCGACCACGTGCTGCCGTCGCTTGGGCAGTGCTAGCAGAGCGATAGGCCGGTAACGACAACGGACCGCCACTGGCGGCCCGTCATGGGGAAGGTCGGAAAACGGCGACGATTCACTCAAAGGGCGGCATGGGCGTCAGGAATAGTGTACGTACATCGTCTTGCTCTTGACGTAGGCTTCCAGCCCGTACTTGCCGTCTTCGCCGCCAAGGCCGCTGTTGCGATACCCCTTGTGAAAGCCCTGGACTGATTCGCCGCCGCCGCGGTTGACGTAGATCTCGCCGAAATCGAGCTCCCGGGTCAGCGCCATCAGGTGCTTCACGTTCTGGGTGAACACATAGGCGGATAGGCCGTACTCCGAGGCGTTGGCGTACGCCATCGCCTGCTCGAAGCCGTCGACCTTCATGATCGGCGCCACCGGCCCGAAGATCTCCTCCTTCATGATGTCCATGTCGTTGTCGACATCGGTCAGGATCGTCGGCGCGTAGTAGTTGCCCTTGTCGTAATCACCGCCGGTCAGTCGTTTGCCGCCCGTCAGCAAGCGCGCGCCCTGGCTCTGGGCGTGTTCGACCATGTCATGGATCTTGTCGAGCTCTTTCGCGTTGATCTTCGGCCCCATGTCGACGTCCTTGTCGGTCAGCGGATTGCCGACCTTGAGCGCCTCGACGCGCTGCTTGAAGCGCTCCAGAAAGCGATCGTAGATGCCGGACTGCACGTACATCCGCTCGTTGCAGGTGCACACCTGGCCGCAGTTGTTGTAGCGCGAGGCGATGGCAGCGTCGACCGCCGGGTCGAGATCGGCGTCGTCGAGCACGATGAACGGCGCCTTGCCGCCCAGCTCGAGACGCACGATCTTGAGATGTTCGGCGGCGGCCTTGTTGATCTCGCGGCCGCCGCGCACGCTGCCGGTCATGCTGACCAGCTGGGTGATCGGGCTCTGGATCAGGTGATTGCCGATGTCTCGACCGCGACCGTTGACCAGGTTGACCACCCCGTCGGGAATACCGGCCTGACGCGCCAGTTCGACCAGCTCGAGCGCGGTCAGCGGGGTCTCTTCCGAAGGTTTGAGCACGATGGTGTTGCCCGCCGCCAGGGCCGGGCCGAGCTTGCGGCCGATCAGCGCCGCGGGGAAGTTCCAGGCGGTGATGCCGACCACCACGCCGTGCGGAACCTTCTGGATCCAGATCTGCTCGTCGGGGTCGTCCGCCGGGATGATGTCGCCCTCCAGCCGGCGCGTATTCTCGGCCGCGAAGCGGATCAGGTCGCAGCACATGCCCACGTCTGCATCGGATTCGGAGAGCGGTTTGCCTTGTTCGGTGGTGATCAGCCGGGCCAGGCGGTCCCGGTTCTCCTGGATCAGCTCCACCAGCCTGTAGAGGTGATCGGCGCGCTCGACGGCGGTCTTGCGTGACCAGGCGGGGAACGCATCCTGGGCTGCCTGGAGTGCTTGGTCGGCCAGCTTTTCATCGGCCAGTCGGGCCCGCGCAATGACCTCGCCGGTGGCGGGATTGAGCACGTCCAGCAGTTCGCCGTCACCGGTGAGCCATTGGCCGCCAATGAACTGGTTGTAGACGTCGACGCCGTCTTGCTGCGATTTGAGTGACTGACTCATCCTGATGTCTCCTTGTCTGACGCGACGACAGAACCTGTCGTCAATCGGTCACCGATCATTGTGACCTTGCGACCTCAAGGTGGTAGACGAAAGGGGGAATGACAAGGAGATCATGGGGGCCCAGGAGGAATAGGCATGTCTTCCCGACGATTGTTGCCATCGGGAAGACACCCGACTCAACGAATCAGCCAGCTCAGTATCAGCAGGCCCAGCAGCAGCCAGACGATGCCGCCGACGATGCCGCCGCGAACCAGTGAGCGGATGCCACTGACAAGCAGCAGCACGCCAATCACCAGCACGGCGATGCTGAAGACCGAATCGCTGATGCCCAGTGAGCCGGTCAATCCCTCGACGAAGCCGTCGAGTGCCTGCCACAGGCCGCCGAAAACGCCGTGCAGCCCATTGATCACGGCACGAATCACGTTGCCGATCGCTTCGCCGAGCCAGTTGAAGAATCCATCCATGGTGAGGTCTTGTCCTGAAAAGTTAATCGGCGTGCTGCTGATCGCGCAGCCACTGGATTTCGTCCGGCCAGATCGCCGGTTCGACGGTTTCCAGTATCAGCGGTATGTCATCGGTGCGGGGATCGCGCATTAATGCGGTGAACCCCGGCAGGCCGATATTGCCCTTGCCGAGGCTGTGGTGGCGGTCGACCCGACTGGCGAACTCGCTCTTGGCATCGTTGAGGTGCATGCCGCGCAGGTATTGAATGCCGACCACGCGCTCGAACTCGTCGAGCATTGCAGTGGCGTCCGCCTCGGTGCGCAGGTCATAGCCGGCGGCGAAGGCGTGACAGGTATCGATGCAGGCGCCCACGCGGGTCTTGTCGTCGACCTGTTCGATGATCTCGGCCAGTTGTTCGAACCTGAAGCCGAGATTCGAGCCCTGGCCGGCAGTGTTCTCGATCACCGCGACCACCGAGCGGGTCGCCGCATGGGTCTCGTTGATCGACTCCGCGATCCGGGCCAGACAGTCGCGCTCGCTGATCCGGTTGAGATGACTGCCGGGGTGGAAGTTGAGCAGTGTCAGCCCCAGCTGCTCGCAGCGCTGGCACTCGTCGATAAACGCCGCGCGGGACTTGGCCAGCCCCTCCGGGTCGGGATGGCCCAGGTTGATCAGGTAGCTGTCGTGGGGAAGTATCTGGGCCGGGCCGAAACCCTGCTCGCGACAGGCGCGCTTGAATGCCTCGATCGTACTCTCTTCCAGGGGCTTGGCCTTCCACTGGCGCTGATTCTTGGTGAACAGCGCAAAAGCGTTGGCGCCGATCTCGGTGGCGCGACTCACGGCCTGGTCGACACCGCCCGCGGCGCTGACGTGGGCTCCGATGGTTTTCATGAGGTCATCCAATCCTTGGGGCTCGCGCTCGCAGTGTAGCAGCCGCGCCAAGGCGGTGTCCCGCGGCGGGAAGGGGCCGACGAAAAGGGAGTGAAGTGTCGCTTCGGGATGCCGATAACTGTTCTGATCGGCATGCACGCTGACACCCGGTAATGGACCGGATCCGACAACAAGACCGTGAGAGACGCCATGGATTCATCTTCTTCGCCCAGGGACCTGCTGACCGGTGTCTATGTTCGTGCCAATCGTCTGATGGAGCTGCTGCTGATCGTCCTCTGCTTCGCGACACTGGGAATGGCCGCCGTTCACGACCTGTGGTGGCCTGCCCTGGTCGTGGGGTTGCCGGCCAGTATCCTACCCATCGTGATGATCCGGTGCTGGCCGACCGCAGCGCCGGGGCGTCCCGCGATATCAGGGCGCTGATCGGCGACTCCCGGCAGCAAGTCGTGAACGGTACCGCCAGGGCGGAAGACGTCGCGCATACCATGGCCGACATGCTTGCCCGGACGAACGATGTCGCTCGGCTGATCGACGGGATCAGCCGGGCCTGTTGCCGCCAGAGCGACGACATTGGCGAGGTCAACGCCGACCTGCGCGGGATCGGCCAGGATACCGAGGAGAACGGATCGCTGGTCGAGAGCGTCTCGCGTGCCTCGGAGCGACTGCGTCAGCAATCCTGCCTGCTGGATGAGGCGATCTCATCCTTCGACCTGGGGAAGACGATCGACGCGGCGGCATCGAGCCGGTCTTCGGCTGGAGCGGCCCCATCGGGGGGACGCGCGCTCCCTCGGGTGGCCGGCCGAGCGCCGGCGGCAGTGGGGTAGCCTGGCTATTTGCCGGTGAATGACAGCCCGTCGCTGATCGAGCGCAACCGTTTCATGGCCTCGTCGCTGGAGAACGGCGGCTGGCGTGGGGGATCGTAGACCTCGCCACGGGTGCCCTGCACGATCAGGTCGATGGCGTAGCATGTATCGTCCACCACGGCGCGATAACCTTCGGCATTCTGGAAGTGGCTCATGCCGGCGTCGCCAAGGGTGAAGCCGGTAAACGCCTCTCCCGCCATGGTGGTCTTCGAGGGCATGGCCTGGGCATTGGTGGGCAGGGTCAGGCAGTGGTCCACGGCCTCGGCATCATGGCTTGCGCCCAAGCGCCACAGGGCGGTCGCCACGTCGTCGGATTCGGGGAGTTCCAGCAGGATCAGGCGATCGCCGGGCGCGTCGTCCGACAGTTGCCAGCCGCCGTTGTCGAAATAGCTGGAGACCTCGCCATCGACGCGTGTCAGCGAGGCATCGTATTGGACCTCGAGCGGGTAATTCGCCGCGTGAAACGTCTCCTTGGAAGCGTCGGTATCCTGATTCGAAGCGTCACGCTGCTGGCAAGCACTCAAGGTAACGCCGGCACAGAGCGCGAGTGCGAGGGTAAACGGGAGTCTGGGCATCGATATATCCTTCGGATGGCAAACGCTTGGCTAGGTGACAACTGCGCCGTCAAGCGTAGACGATAGCGCCGTGATTTTCCCGGTGGGGTCGCCGCCCGCGATGCCTGCCCATGCCCGATGGCTAAAGTCGGTGTAGCGTCCGGCCGATAAGACCAATCGATGGACCGAAAGATCGAGAAACCGAAAGGTCGATGGCAACATGGCCTTTCTTCGGATCAAGGAGTTGGTGATGGATACTGCAGTCAATGCCACCGTCGGCACTGCGTTGGCACTACAGAACTTCAATCAGGACCAGCAAGTGCAGAATAGCCTGTTGAAAAAGTCGCTGGATGGGCAGGCATCACACATCGCGCAGTTGATGTCCTCGGTGTCACCGTCGCCGGAGCTGGCATCCTCCGGCAGCGTGGGAACGCAAATCAACACCTATGCCTGAAGCCTGCGCCCGGCTGGCGCTACCCAGCGCTAGCCGGGCGTCCGAAGGGCTGCCGAACCGTCGCGTTTCCGATCGGTCCCGGCGTGCCAGGCCACACCTGCACGCGTTACTCCGGTAACCACCTCGCTTTTCCCGTCGTGAGCTTCCATCCCGGCGCAACTCGAGGAATCTTGACCTATTTCCGTTTTGCCGGTTGACGCCGGCAGATGCCTCGTTTTTAATCAAAATGACCGGAGGGAATAAGTTTATTGCTTTCGGTAATTCGATAGCGGATGACGTTATCGAAGACTTCTCATCAACTTTCGGAAATCGTGATGAATTCCCATCGCCTGACCTGTTCACCGTTCTCCAATATCGCGCGCCTGCGCGGTATGCGAGCACGCTGTCGGTCGCGCGTCCTGGGGTGAATTTCATCATCGGCCGCGACACCCATCGCGGCCGAAAGACGACGAAAGTCCACTCTTTTTTACTGCGATTCGTGTCCGGCCTTCGCCAATCTGGAGATCGGATCAATGAAAATTTCAAATTCTTTCAATGCGTTATTGAAGCGTTTCGCGGCGAGTCGTCAGTGCCAGCGTGATTTGAGGGCCTTGAGGGGGTTGAACGACCATATGCTCGAGGACATCGGTCTGCGCCGGGAGGAGAACCAGATCGTTTCGGCTTTCCCGGTCTTCGATGAAAAAACGACGGTGGGAGGGAGTCGTGTTTTCAGCGAGTCCGAGCAGACCGCGAACTACCGAGAGACGGCGGACATGACTCGTGCAGTGGAAGCGATGCCGGGCGTCGAATCCCTCGCGGACAAGACCGTGATATGTCGATATTGCGGAGAACGATTGGCTTAGCCAAGCCCCGGCCACAGGATGTGGCCGGGGCTTTTTCGATGCCTCGATGCTTCGATGCCGTTGCCAACTCACGATCGAGTGGCGGGTTTCAGTACCCGAGGCTCGATTTCGGTTTTGGCGTCTCGGGCTTATAGCGCGAAATCGTCTCGATGGCGGCCTGACGTAGCAGCGAGATATCGATTCCCACGGCGATGAAGTCGAAGCCCCATTGCGCGTAGCGTCTGGCGTCTGCCTCGGCGGGGGCCAGGATGCCGGCGGCCTTGCCGGCGGCGTGGGTCGCCTCGAGGGTATGGCGAATCATCGCCTGCACGTCGGGATGGTTCGGATTGCCGGCGTGGCCGACCCCGGTGGACAGATCCACCGGCCCGACGAAGATGGCATCGACGCCCTCGGTCGCCGCTATCGCTTCGGCATTGTCGACGCCGGTCCGCGACTCCACCTGGACTATCAGGCAAAGCTCCTCATGGGCCCGTGCCAGGTAATCCTCGACGCTGTCCCACCGCGTGGCGCGGGTCAGGCCCCCACCGACGCCCCGGAATCCGTGTGGCGGGTAGCGGGTCGCGGCGACCAGTCTGGCGGCCTGCTCGGCGGTGTCGACCATCGGGATCATCAACGTCTGGGTGCCGACATCGAGCAGCTGCTTGATCAGGGCGGGGTCGTGGTTGACGGTACGCACGACCGGTGCGCTGGCATAGGGGGCCACGGCCTGCAACTGCGAGAGAATGGAGGGAACCGTGTTGGGCGCGTGTTCACCGTCGATCAGCAGCCAGTCGAACCCCGCAGTGGCGAGAATCTCGGTAGCATAGCCGGTACCGAAACCGGCCCAGCAGCCGTAGCGCGTATTGCCGTCGAGCGAGCGGTTGAATGGATTCCGTGGCAGCTCCATGCAGGTCACCTCTTGGGTATCTGAGACGGGAAATGAGAACGAGCCGGTATCGTCACGACGCCGGCCCGATCGGGTATCGAGAGCAGGGTGCGGGATATCCCTTAATGAGTCAGGCCCATCTCGCCCATGATCTTGCCAAATTTCTGGTCATCTTCGGCCATCAGCTGCGCGAAGCCATCGGCGTCTCGCCACACCACGCCGTAACCTTGCTTGGCCATGAAGTTTTGATAGGCATCGCTGTCGTAGGCTTTCTTGAGCGCCTCCTCGAGCGTGGCCACGATATCCTCGCTCATGCCCTTGGGACCGACGATGCCGCGCCACGCCCCCAGCGTGAAATCGCTGCCGATCTGTTCCTTGAAGGTCGGGACATCGGGAAAGCCCTCGAGTCGCTCGGGCGTCATGACGCCGAGGCTCTGGAGCTCGCCGGCATCGATCATCGATCGCGCCTCGGGAAGCGACGACGCCACCAGGTCGATGCTGTCGGAAGCCAGCTCGGTCATGGCCGGCGCGGAGCCCTGGCTGGGAATCCAGGTGATCTTGCCGGCGGCGATGCCCTGGTCCATCAGGAAGCCGTTGAGCGCGACGTGCCAGATGCCGCCCAGGCCAGTGCCCGACGCCGTATAGGTGCCTTGCGGGTCGTCCTTGACCTTCGTCACGAAGTCTTCGAGGTTCTCGAACGGGGAGTCGTCGGCAATCGAGAGGCTGGCGGAGTCGAAATTGACCTGAGCGATGGGGGTGAAGTCCTGGTAGGTGAAATCGGTCAGCCCCTGCCAGTGCATCATCGCCACCTCGACGGTGGCCAGGCCCAGGGTGTAGCCATCCGGCTTGGCGTTGGCGATCGCCGTATGGCCGACCACGCCACTACCCCCGGTACGGTTCTGCACGTTGATCGTCTGCCCGAGCTGTTGTTCCAGCGACGAGGCGATGATGCGCGCCGTGGCGTCGGTGCCCCCGCCGGCTGCCCAGGGGACGATCAGGGTGATCGGCTTTTCGGGATAGTCCGCCCATGCCAGCGGCGAGGCCAGGACGGCGGCGGACAGCAGCAGGCCGAGATGGCGGGGCGCGCTTGATCGTTTCATGGTGACCTCGCTAGGCGTGTCTTGTGGTTTTCAGGATGAACGGGTTTTCAAGATGAACTTTGCATGCAAAGTCTTAACCCGGCGTTACGCTCTCCACAATTGCGCAATCGTCTAATGGGGGGAAGTCGACCAGCGCCGACGCTGCGCCGTCGGGACCGGACCGTCGCTGCGGCCAGGACAGGCCCGGCGCGCCGGGCCTGGCATCTGGCGGGGCCCTTTACTGCGAGGCGATGCGCTGGCTGGCGCTGGTGAAGCCCATCAGCGACAGGTCCATGTCGAGCCGCTTGCCGTCGGGGGCGATGGCGCTGACGGTGGCCTGGTTGCCGCCGCGCAGCTGGGCGAGCAGCTGCGGCGACAGCGCCAGATTGGCGCGGCAGCCTTGTTGCAGGCAGACCTGATAGGGCATGCCCACCGGTTCGTTGTCGTCCACCTGCAGCTGGATACCCGGCGCCAGACGCACGCCCAGCGGCAGCAGGAAGACCATGACCGGACCGTCGGCCTGGGCCGGAAGTCCGACCATGGCGCGCATCAGCGGCTCGTCGCTGTCCGGGTTGCTGACCATCTGGCTCATCACGCAGCTCTGGCGCTCACCGCTCTTGGGACAGCGCACTTCCCAGGACTGGAATTGCTCGGTATCGACCTGTGGTTCGTTCGGCTGCTGAGCCTGCGCCGGCGTCAGGATGGCGGCGGCCAGCGGCAGCAGCGAGGCGAGCAGGGTACGGCGAAAAGACATGGCATTTTCCTGTGTTGTGATCGGTCGCGCGTCGTCGTGCATGAGTATGGTCCAATTCGCGCGGTGTGGGGCGGTCCTGTCGGTCAGAGCTCCACCGGCACGCCGCGATTTTCGAACACTGGACGCAGCACGAAGTTGGAGTGGACGCCGGAGACGCCCTCGATCGGCGTGATGTGCTGCAGCAGAAGCTGCTGATAGCCGTCCATGTCCTCGACCCGGATCTTGAGCTGATAGTCGACCTCCTGGCCGGTGATCATCAGGCACTCCTGTACCTGGGGCAGCGCCGCCACCTGGCGCTCGAAGTTGGCGAAGCGCTCGGGGGTGTGGCGATCCATGGAGATGTGCACCAGCGCCATCAGCCGATAACCCAGCTGCCGCGCGTCGACCAGGGCGCGGTAACCGAGGATCAGCCCGCTCTCCTCCAGCGCGCGCAGGCGACGCAGGCAGGGCGAGGGCGAGAGTCCGATGCGCTCGGCCAGTTCCTGGTTGCTGATCCGGCCTTCCTGCTGGATCAGTTCAAGGATGCGTCGGTCGTAGCGATCGAGTGCAAGGGGTTGTGGGACTTTCATTGGCAATATCTGCCTGTAAGTTTTTACGGGTTGGCAGATTATGCCATCAAGTGGCGAAAAAGATCGATCTTCGCAATGTCCTGTCGGCTCAAAAGCCTTACACTGTTTCTGCTGCCACAAGCAGCTTCGGGCCGGCCTCCACATCCGGGGGCCGGCCCTCGTGTCCGCCGCGATCCGCGGTGGCTCAACAGCGGGGCTCGCTCCAGCGGCGCGCCCTAGGATCCTTCGGCTCTTTCACCTCGTCAGGATGGTTGCCATGTCTGCTTTCGATCATCGCGCCTTTGATCACAGAAAATACCGCCCGGCTCCCCGGGTCCCCGCCTTCGACCGCCAGTGGCCGGATCGTGATCTCGATCACGCGCCGATCTGGGTGAGCGAAGACCTGCGCGATGGCAATCAGGCGCTACTGGAACCGATGAGCGTCGAGCAGAAGAAGCGATTCTGGCACCAGATCGTCAAGGTGGGCATCAAGGAGGTGATGGTCGGATTCCCCTCGGCGAGCCAGCCCGACTACGACTTCGTGCGCTGGTTGATCGAGGATGACCAGATTCCCGACGACGTGACCATCGCCGTGCTGGTGCAGTGTCGCGAGCACCTCATCGAGAAGACCTTCGAGTCGCTGGTCGGTGCCAAGCGCGCCATCGTCCACCTCTACAACTCCACCTCGACGGTCCAGCGCGAGCGGGTGTTCGAGATGGATCGCGATGGCATCGTCGACATCGCGGTGCAGGGCGCCACCTGGGTCAAGACCTACGCCGAGCGCTATCCGGAAGTGGAGTGGCGGTTCGAATACACGCCCGAAAGCTTCTCCAGCACGGAAATCGACTTCTCGCTGCGGATCTGCGAAGCGGTCATGGACGTCTGGCAGCCGACACCCGACAACAAGTGCATCCTCAACCTGCCGACCACGGTGGAAGTGGCGGGGCCGCATCATCACGCCGATCAGATCGAGTACTTCTGCCAGCACATCAGGGATCGCGACAGCGTCATCATCTCGATTCACACCCACAACGATCGCGGCGGGGCGGTGGCCTCCGCGGAGCTGGCCTTGCTGGCCGGGGCCGAGCGCGTCGAGGGCACGCTGCTGGGCAACGGCGAGCGCACCGGCAACATGGACATCGTCACGCTGGCGATGAACCTCTACAGCCAGGGGATCGATCCGGAACTCGACCTGTCGCGGCCGGACGAGATCATCGAAGTGGTCAACGAGTGCACCAACATCCCGATTCACCCGCGCCACCCCTGGGTCGGCGAGATGGTCTACACCGCCTTTTCGGGCAGCCACCAGGACGCGATCCGCAAGTCGCTCAAGAAGCAGCGGCCGGACGAGCCGTGGCAGGTCGCTTATCTGCCCATCGATCCGCATGACATCGGTCGCGACTATCAGGCGGTGATTCGGGTCAACAGCCAATCCGGCAAGGGCGGCATGGCGTTCCTGCTCGAGCGCGACTACGGCATCAGCCTGCCGCGCTGGATGATGCTGGCGCTGGCGCCCCACGTGCAGCAGGAGAGCGAGAAGCGGGCCAGCGAACTCTCCAGCGAGATCATTCGCCAAGTGATGTTCGACCGGTTCACCTGCGAGTCACCGCTGTCGCTGGCCGACTATCGTCTTTCCAAAGGGCAGGACGAAGGCATCGAGGTGACCCTGTGGCAGGGCGCCGAGACGCTGCGTCTCGCCGGCAAGGGCAACGGCGCGATGTCCTCCTTCACTGATGCGTGGCAGAAGCATTCCGGCGTCAGCGTCGGCATCATCGACTACGCGGAGCACTCGCTGGGTGGCGACAGCGAGGCCAACGCCATCGCCTTCGTCCAGCTCAACGTCGACGGGCAACGCGTCTGCGCCGTCGCCGAGGACAGCGACACCGTCAGTGCCTCGCTCAAGGCGATCCTCTCCGGGATCAATCTGGCATCCACGACCACCGAGTCCCGCCAAGCCCGCGAGACCGAGCGGACGATTTGAGCCCCAAGCGATTCCAGCGACAATACAAGACGGGGCGCCAAAGTGGCGCCCCGTTTGCGTTGCCGTGCTCGATAGGCGGCGATGGTGTGGCAAGACTCAACGATCGCTGTCGCTGCGGATCTGCGCGTGGCTGATCAGGGCGAAGATGAAGGTGCCGCCGACGACATTGCCGAGCAGGGTCGGGAAGCCGAAGTGGAACAGGTATTCCGACCAGCCGGCGTGGCCGGAGAAGACCAGGTACATCACCTCGGTGGAGCCGACGATGATATGCGTGAACTCGCCGATCGCGACGAGGTAGGTCACGATCAGGATGACCCAGATCTTGGCGCTTCCCGCGCTGGGCAGCAGCCAGACCATGGTCGCGATCATCCACCCGGCCACGATGCCCTTGGCGAACATCTGCATCGGCGTGTTCTCGAGGATGTGCTCGCCCAGCGCGAGGAATGCCTCGTGGGTCTGCATCGAGAAGATCGGCAGTGCCAGAATGGCCCAGGCGGAGACGGCGACGCCGACCAGGTTGCCCACCAGCACCACGCCCCAGAGCCGGAGCAGGCACACGAACTTGCCGAGCCTGGGCT
The DNA here is from genome assembly GCF_008298015.1 of Salinicola corii. Taxonomy (GTDB): domain Bacteria; phylum Pseudomonadota; class Gammaproteobacteria; order Pseudomonadales; family Halomonadaceae; genus Salinicola; species Salinicola corii. Next base: position 71,282 of record NZ_VTPX01000009.1, read on the forward strand.
GGCTCATCACGGGAAGCACTGCCGTCACGGTATTCTCGGTGAAGAGCTGCTGGCGGGCCATGATGACCACCAGGAACCCCACCGTGTAGCCCAGTGACTCGACCAGGAACCCGACGTCGTTGTCCGGCAGGTGCGCGCGCAGCAGGCCCTTCGCCAGCATCGAGAAACTCATCGAGAGGCCGGCGGCGATGGCGGACCAGAGCAGGGCCGATACGGTCCGGCTCAGCTCCGTTTCCCCCTCCTCCCGGATGGATTCATGCACGGCAGCGGCGCGGGAGGGCAGTTCCTCGCCGTTGAGCTGGAGATCGTGCTCATCGTCGTCGTCTTTAGCCACCCGGCTGGGCGGGGTGAGATGGTGGCGTTTGCTCAAGCGGTCATTCCTCGTCAGCTGAAAAGTGGCGGAGCGGGGGCGGCGAAAATCACCGCCGAGGCCTCTGCGATCGATGTTCACAGGCGCTATGCTTGAACGATAGTCGTAAATGCGACAAGGAGATAGCCAACGATGTCGCCGGAATCCTGGACGATGCTGATGCACTTGGGGATGGCCTGGCTGGCGGGAAGCCTGATCGGGCTGGAGCGGACCTTTCATGGGCGGCCGGCGGGCTTCCGTACCCATGCGCTGGTCTGCGTATCGTCGGCGCTGCTGATGATGGTCACGATGTATCAGTGGCAATGGCTGGGCACGGAGGTGCCGGAAACGACCGTTCGCACCGATCCCACCCGAATGGCTCAAGGGATCATGACCGGGATCGGGTTTCTGGGCGCTGGCGTGATTTTCAAGGAGGGGTTGACGGTTCGGGGGCTGACCACGGCCGCTTCGATCTGGATCACTTCCACGCTGGGCATTCTCTATGGCATCGGTTTTCTGTTCCCGGCAATGGTGGCGACCGCGGTCACCTTGCTGACGCTCTCTCTTTTCCGGGTAGTGGAGGGCCGCATGCCTAGCCGGATCTTTGCCCGCTGCATCCTGCGTTTCGACAGTCACAGCGTGATGTCCGAGCCGCAGATTCATGACCTGATGGCGTCTCACCGATTCAGGGTCGAGAGCTTGAGCTACCGCACGCGCGACGACGGTCGGCAGTTCGAATACCGCATGATGTTGCGAACGCATGACCGTAAGTACATTCCGCCACTGGCCGCCGATCTGCGCGACCACGATCGCCTGCTTGAGTTCCAGCTCTCCCCCACGGGAGATTGATATCGAGAATGGTTGTCATTCCCCCGTCAATCGATAGAGTAGGCGCTCCTGAATAGTGGCGAGGCAGTCATGCAGCAACGCGAAGGACGTCCGGCTTTCTGGATCTTGATGGGCGCGGTCATGCTGTCGCCACTGGCAATTGACATTTATCTGCCGGCGTTGACCGCGATGGCGGATGAATTCGGTCGTTCCCATGCTGCCTTGCAACTGACGATCACTCTGTTTCTGATGAGCGTCGGCGTCGGGCAGCTCATGGTCGGTCCGTTGACCGACCGTTTCGGGCGCCGTCCCGTGCTGCTGGGAGGTGCTGCCATCTACATGGTCGCGGCGCTGATCGGCATGTCTGCCGTGTCGATAGAGATGCTGTACGCTTCCCGCGTACTCCAGGGGTTCGGTGCCTGTGCCGCCGTCACCGTGGCCTTTGCGGCAGTACGTGACAGCTATACCCCAACCGAGGGAGCCAGGCTCTATAGTTATCTCAATGGTTCACTGACGCTGGTGCCGTCGTTGGCACCGGTATTGGGCGGAGCGCTGACAGTGGCGTTGGGGTGGCGCAGCAACTTTGCCTTCATGACCGGGTTTGCGGGATCGCTGTGGTTGGGTGCCTATTGGCGCTTCGGAGAGACACGGCCCCATGGCACTCCGATCGAACGGCGACTCTATCGCTGGTCACGCTATCGTCCAGTGTTGGTCCATCGGCGGTTTCTCTACTATGCCATTCTCGTCAGCACGATGATGGCGGCCATTCTCGTCTATGTGTCTGCGGCGCCGGTGGTGATGATGGATCGGCTACGACAGCCGGAGTGGGTCTTCAGCGTGTGGTTTGGCGGCAATGCGCTGGTCAGCACCGTGGCGTTCTTCATCGTGCCCCGGTTGATGGCGCGATGGGGTCGGAAACCGACCGTGCAGCGGGGGCTGGTCGTCGTCGTGGGCGGAGGCGCCCTGATCGCTTGCCTGTACTGGGGCCTGCCGGTTTCCGTGCTCACTTTCATGGGGCCCGTGGCGGTGTTGTCGGTGGGCTTTTCGATGGTGCTCGGGGCCGCGGCTAGCCTGGCGCTGGAACCGTTCCCGGAGCGGGCGGGAACGGCGGCGGCGCTGCTGGGCGCCATTCAACTGGGTGGCGGCGCTTCGCTGGCAACCCTATTGCTGATCACGCCGTTGGCACCACAGATGTCTCTGGCATTGATATGTTGTGGCGCAGGTGCGGCGCTGTGGGCGGCGGGAAGAGGGGGGGCGGACGATGTCGCCTCCAGCGGGTGACCTGGTCCATGGAGAGAGTTTGCCGTGCTGTTGTCACAGCCATGCCAACCGGCCTCTCTCTTGCACCCGATTAGCCGTCGCCATGCGACCTATGAGGCGGAACGGGGTGTCGTTGCGTTGGCGTGAGGTTTAACACGTCGAATATCGGGGCGCCGCCAACGCGCTAGAATGAGCGGGTTTGTCGTAACGACAGCGCGAGACATTACGGCACGGCCGAGATGAGTCGACCGGCCTCGGGAAAGGACAAGACAGGTATGGCCAGTCCTGGCAAGGAAAGCACATGGTTGATTCTCAACGGGAAATCGGCGCAACAGCCCGAGATCCGGGATGCGGTCGAGCATCTGCGCCGCCAAGGTCACGATCTTCAGGTTCGAGTCACCTGGGAGGGTGGCGATGGCGTCTGGCTGGTGGATAGTGCGGTGGCTGGTGGCGCCTCGCGAATCATTGCTGGCGGCGGCGACGGCTCGATCAACGAGATCGTCGCCGGGCTGATGCGCCAGCCTCCGGAGCGGCGCCCGGCGCTGGGTATTCTGCCGCTGGGAAGTGCCAACGACTTCGCCCATGGCCTGAACCTGCCGATGGGACCGCGTGATGCCCTGGCGTTGGCTCTGACCGGCAGCATTCGGCCGGTGGACGTCGGCAAGCTAGATGACGAGGCGTTCGTCAATGTGGCGTCAGGCGGGTTCGGTGCCGAAATCACCACATCCACGCCGGTGGGGTTGAAGCGGCTGCTGGGCGGTGGAGCCTATTCGTTGATGGGCATGTTGAAAGCGTGGAATTATCAGCCCTTCGAAGGTCACATGCGATGGCCGGAGGGAGAAGCGCGCGTTCCGCTCTTCATGCTGGCCATCGGTAACGGATGCCAGGCCGGCGGCGGGCAGCGCTTGGCGCCCTCCGCGAGGTTGGATGATGGTCTGCTTGAATTGCTGTTCGTGCGTCACTTCAACTCCCTGGGTGAGCTGAAACGCATCATCGACGAGCTCGAGAATCTTCCTCAGGATGGGGAATTCGTGCGCTATCTTCGCGTGCCGTGGGTCGAGTTCGACAGCGACGGTGCCTTTCCTCTCAATCTCGATGGTGAACCACGCCGGTACGAGCACTTCCGGGCATCGCTCGATCGCGAGGCTTTGCCGCTGGTGGTTCCCGAAAACTGTCCCTTGCTACGCCGCGCCGGTTGATATCGACCGGCGCGCGATGGGGAGCGTCATAAATCGGTCAATGTGCTAAAGGAAGGGCTCGACATGGATGACTTCATGCAGGCAGCGGTCGAACAGGCGAGGCGTAGTCTTGACGAGGGGGGCGTCCCGATCGGGTCCGTCCTGGTCCACCGGGGAGAGATCATCGGGCAGGGACACAATCGGCGTCAGCAGAGAAGGAGCGCCATTCTCCATGGAGAGATGGACGCGCTGGAAAATGCCGGTCGCCTGCCTGCCTCTGTCTACCGGGATTCGACCCTCTACACGACGCTGTCGCCATGCTCGATGTGTAGCGGCGCGATTCTGCTCTACGGCATACCCAGGGTCATCGTTGGCGAGAATCAAACTTTCATGGGTGAAGAGGCGCTGCTCAGGGCGCGTGGCGTCGAGGTCGAAGTCCTCGATGATCCGGTTTGCCGAGAGTTGATGTCACGGTTCATCGCCGCGCATCCGGAGGTTTGGCACGAGGATATCGGCGAACCCTGAGAATCGGGAGGGCAGGGCGCTCCCGGCTGACGGGGGGGCGTCACACGCATTAAAAAGCCCACCATCCGGTGGGCTTTGCTCAAGGCGGTGAAACGCTTGGAATCGATCCCTGCGTCTGGAACCTTTGGCCGGATTTAGCCAGCAACCTTGATATTGGCGGCCTGAAGGCCTTTCTTGCCCTGAGTGACGTCGAAGGTAACCTTCTGGCCGTCCTGCAGAGTTTTGAAGCCTTCTGCCTGAATTTCGGAGAAGTGCGCGAACAGATCATCGCCGCCGTCATCGGGCGAGATGAAACCGTAGCCTTTAGTGTCGTTGAACCATTTGACAGTGCCAGTTGCCATTGTCGATATCCTTAACTTGCATAGTGATGTACCCGAGCCTCCCGGGGGATGCCCGAAATGCGTGGTCAGACTAGGGGGGAATGCGCACTAGGAGTTCGACGAGATCGACTAACAACTGACGACATTCTACCTGCAAACCTACGCAACGGATGTTGCATTGGGGGATATACCTCGTCAAGCATCTGAAGACTTGACTTTGGTAGTATCGTTTCCCATGCCCCGCTCACAAACCATAGATGGAAAATTTAGGCACGTCTACAGCCCACCAACCCCTTTTTTCCGGGCTGATCGCGTCACACGGTATGGTTTTATTAACCCTTTTTAAGAAGATTGACAGAAAACCGTCATACTAGTCCTGAGAGATGACGTTGCTGGCGAGGAATGATCGGACTTTGCCGTCAGGAGTAGCAGGTACGTCTTCCTAAATTCGAAGACGTAGCAGGTATTTCGGCCGACATCGTGGCCGAGCCGCAGTCCCGCAACACGGCTATGTATCGTGTCGGCGACCTTGGGTAAGCTGTCGCTCGCTGCTTTTGGGCGCGCCAGCGCACAAAGCCCGCGCCGGTCAGTGGTTTTCAAACATCAAACGAGTCAGGAGCAACGCGCGTGGCACAACACGGTTTGAGTCTCAACGACACGCACAGCAAGGTCATCGGTTACCTGTTATGGATTTTCGGGTTCACTGGAGCCCATCGGTTCTATTACGGCAAACCCGTGACAGGCACGATCTGGTTTCTGACGCTGGGACTGTTCGGGATCGGCTGGTTGATCGACCTGTTCCTGATCCCCGGCATGGATCGCCAGGCTGACTTGCGTTTCCGGGCCGGGCCGACCAGTTACACCTTGGCCTGGATCCTGCTGACGTTTCTGGGGGTATTCGGCATTCACCGCATGTACATGGGGAAGTGGATTACCGGACTGATCTATCTGGTGACCGGCGGCTTGTTCCTGATCGGGATTCTCTACGATTTCTGGACGCTCAACGATCAGATCTCGTTGAAGCACGCCCGTCGCGGCCTTTGACCGATCCATCCAGGCTGAATGTCACGACGTCACAAGGAGATGGCGTATGTCGAAGCGAATGAAGCTCACCGATATCCTCGAAACACTCGACCGCCAGGTCGAGGATGAGACGATTCGGCTAGCGCCACGGGCCCCTTCAACCCGAATCGCCTCGTCCGTCCTGAATTTGGTACTCCCTTCCAGGACGGACGGGCGTTGCGTTAGCGCAGTGGGAGCGGTTCAGTTCCGGGCGATCAGGGTCGGGTCGTAATTCCCCTGGCGCTCGGCCTGGGAGAGCATGGCGACGCCTTGCGTATCGCCCTGTTTGGCCAAACTCTCGAAAATGACCCGGTAGGCCAGTACGGCCTGTACGTAGTCCCGGGTTTCCCGGAAAGGGATGCTCTCGACGAAGCGGTCGAATTCGCGCGGTGCGCTGGCCAGCCATCGATCCACGCGTTGAGGGCCGGCGTTGTAGGCCGCCGTCGCCGCGATCCGGTTGCCGCGATAGCGCTCCAGCATCGAGTGGATGTAGGTGCTGCCGAGACGGATGTTGGTCTGGGGCTCGAAAAGCTCCGAGGTGCTGGGGGCGCTGATGCCGAGATTGCGGGCGACGTGGTCGGCGGTACCTGGCATCAACTGCATCAGTCCGCGCGCTCCCACGGGGGATGTCGCCTGCGGGTTGAAGGCACTCTCGCGCCTTGCGATGCCCATCAGCAGATAGGGGTCAACCTGGTTGACCTCGCCCCACTTGATGAACGAGTCGCGATAGGCCGCCGGAAAGCGCCAGGGCAAGGCGTCCCACTGCTTCGCTGCAATGGTGGTCTGTATCGCCATGCCAAACCAGCCCTGGCGAATCGCGTAGTCGGCCAGCGCCTTGGCCTGGTCCGGCGTGTCGCGAGTGGCGGCGGTATACCACTCGCTGCGAGCCAGGCCCTCTTCACCGATACGCATCAGTGCCTCGGTGCGCTTCACTACCGGCAGCATGCCCGTCAGTTCCTGCTGCAACGTCGAGACTTGGGTGTTGGCCATCTGTAGTTGATAGGGTTGCCCCAAACGGTCGGCGGCGGCAAAGCCGAAAAAGCTGCGATCCTGTGCGGCCAACTGGTAGGCCTGACGCGCCTGGGCCTCTTCTCCCATTTCTTCGCTGGCGCGTCCGAGCCAGTATTGCCAATGAGCCTCCGCACGCACGTCCGGCGGGAGCGCTTCGCTCCAGCGCGCGACATTGGACCAATTGCCCTCGGTGACCGCATTGCGAATGCGTAGCTCGATCAGGTCGGCGTCCGCGAGACGCGGCAGCGTCGTGTCGACCCAGCCCTGATTGTTGTCGACGTCGCGAACCATGGAATAGAACGCCAGATCGTGTTCGATCCGGTGACGTCGCTCCTCGCTGAGCGAGACGTGGGGGGCGATCTTGCGCCAGGCCTCCAGCGATGCTTCGGTATCGGCGCGAGTCAGTCCATGCATGGCGGCGGCAATCAGTGCACCACTGGCCTCGCCGTCGGGCCCCAGGTCTAGCGGAACCTGGGTGACCCCGGCGTAATTGCCGCGGACGCTATCGAAGCTGTCGATGGCGCGCTGCCAGGAGTCGTCGAGGCCGCGCTCGAGATAGGTGACCAGCCCGGCCTGACCGTTCTCCCACGCCAGCATCATGCGTTCCCAGGTGTCCTCGTCGGTCAGCACGCCGCGTTGCTGAAGCGTCGAGAACAGGGTGTCGCAGGCTTCGGGTTGGGAGGCACCAACGTGCCACAGCTTCTCTCCGCCCGCCGCGGCCTGGGCCGGATCGCGGTCGAGAAGCGCGGTGTAGTAGTAGCACTGCCGGATGGTGGCGGAGGGTTCGCCATCGCTGATGGCCAGCAGGTCGTCGAAGCGTCCCAACTGGCCGAAGCGGGTCTGGGCGGCGCCGCGCATCCAGTCCGCAAGCGGGGAGTCGCCATGGCGAACGATGAAGTCGTTGACCTCCGCCGCCGACGCGCTGGAGAGCCGGGCGCGAAGCCTGTGGTACTCCACGTAACCGGCCAGCACATGGTCCTGTATGGCGGCCTGATCGATATCGTCCCAGCGACGATCGCGGGCAGCGTCCAGCGCCTGCTTCATGGCTCGGTCGTCATCGGTGCTGACGTCGGGCGACGTCACGACGGCTTGGGCACCGGTGCTCAAGCCCATGGCGCCGGCCAGGCACCAGCTCAACCAACGTCTGCGAATGGGCAATGCGGGCATTGGGTCTCTCTCTTTTTCAAAGCGCTCGTCGCCGAACGCTGCTGGTCTGATCGGGCTGCGGTCGACGACGTCTCTCCTGCGAGGCCGTACCGGCGGCGCCGGTGGAAGACGTGGCGCCGCGGCCGGGCCGTCCGCCAGGAGCTGGTCGACTCATGGCGCCCATCGTCGCCGATGGGGGGCGACTTGGGTAGCCCCGTTTCACAACGCCAACGTTGAATCCTGGTCGAATCGTGACCATCTACAGGGACAGGTGACGGCGCTTGCGCCATCTCCCCCAATCCATCACTAGAGGTTCGACCATGAATCCCTGGCGTTTCGTGACCCAGCTCTCTCGTCTCAAGCAACGTGGCGGCGCCTTGGCCCGGATCGGACGAGCGTTTCGCGTCTTCGGGCCCATGAGCATGGACGTCTTTCGTGGACGCTACCGTCCCGTCCCGTGGGCGGCCTTCGGGTGGATGGCGCTGGCGCTGGTCTATCTGGTGTCCCCGCTGGACCTGATCCCCGACTTCCTGATGATCGTCGGGCTCGTCGATGACGTCTTCATCGTCGGATGGTTGCTGACGCGAGTCGACCGGGCGATGGGAGATTATCGACGCTGGAAGGGCATCGATGACGAGGAAGTCGTCGTAGACTGAACGCGCTTCCCGGAAGCTTGGCTTGAAATGGGGCTGGCCAGCCCCATATCGCTGAGCACCCCAATTTCGTTCGTCTTTATTTCGTAACAGCGTCAAGAGGCCATCAATGACCACCGCGACTCAAGAAGAAACACTAGGCTTTCAGACCGAGGTCAAGCAGCTTCTCCATTTGATGATCCACTCCTTGTACTCCAACCGGGAGATTTTCCTGCGTGAGCTGATTTCCAACTCGGCGGATGCCTGCGACAAGCTGCGCTACGAGGCGCTGGAGAACGACGGTCTCTACGCCGGCGACGCCGAACTGCGCATCGAGATCGAGCACGACGCCGGGGCAGGCACAGTTACCGTGCGCGATACCGGCATCGGCATGAACCGCGACGAGGTGATCCAGAACCTGGGTACGATCGCCAAGAGCGGCACCGCGGACTTCCTCAAGCAGCTCTCCGGTGAAAAGCAGAAAGACGCCAAGTTGATCGGCCAGTTCGGTGTGGGCTTCTACTCCGGGTTCATTGTCGCCGACGAGATGGTCGTGCGCACGCGTCGTGCCGACAGCGATCAGGGTGTCGAGTGGCGCTCGAAAGGCGAGGGCGAGTTCACCATTGCCGACATCGACTACCCCCAGCGCGGTACCGAGATCGTGCTTCATCTGAAGGATGACGCCAAGGAGTTCGCCGACGACTTCCGGCTCAAGAATCTGGTTCGCAAATACTCGGATCACATCGATGTGCCGGTGCGGATGCCCAAGGTCGAAAAGGCCCGCGACGAAGAGGGCAACGAGATCGAAGGCAGCGAGACCGTCAGTTGGGAGACCGTCAACGAGGCGACCGCGCTGTGGGTGCGCCCCAAGGCCGAGATCGGCGACGACGAGTACAAGGCGTTCTACAAGCATATCGCTCACGACTTCAGCGACCCGCTGATCTGGAGCCACAACAAGGTCGAAGGCAAGCTCGAGTACACCAGCCTGCTTTACGTACCGGAGCGTGCCCCGTTCGATCTCTATCAGCGTGACGGCGTGCGCGGGCTCAAGCTTTACGTCCAGCGCGTGTTCATCATGGACGATGCCGAGGCCTTCCTGCCGCTCTATCTGCGCTTCGTCAAGGGCGTGCTGGATTCCCGCGATCTGCCGTTGAACGTTTCTCGCGAGTTACTGCAGAAATCGCCGCAGGTCGACTCGATGAAGTCGGCGTTGACCAAGCGTGCGTTGGACATGCTCAAGAAGCTGTCGAAGGACAAGGAGGCCTATCAGACCTTCTGGAACACCTTCGGCGATGTGCTGAAGGAAGGTCCGGCGGAGGATTACGCCAACCGCGACAAGATCTCGGGGCTGCTGCGTTTCTCGACCACGCATACCGACAGCGCGACGCAGGACCAGTCGCTGGTGGATTACGTCGAGCGTATGAAGGAGGGCCAGAAGAAGATCTATTACATCGTGGCGGATGGCTTCAACGCGGCCAGCCACAGCCCGCACCTGGAGATCTTCCGCAAGAAGGGTATCGAGGTCCTGCTGCTGCATGATCGTATCGACGAGTGGCTGATGAGCCATCTGACCGAGTTCGACGGAAAGTCGTTTGCCGATGTCGCCAAGGGCGACCTGGAACTCGACGACATGGCCGATGAAGCCGAGAAGCAGGCTCAGGAAGAGACGGCCAAGTCGAAGGAAGAGTTGGTCAAGCGAGTGAAGGAGGTGCTGGGAGACAACGTTCAGGAGGTGCGAGTCACTCATCGTCTGACGGATTCGCCAGCCTGCGTGGTCCTTCCGGAGCACGAGATGGGCTTCCAGATGCGCCGCATGATGGAGGCCGCCGGTCAGCCGTTGCCGGAGGTGAAACCGATTCTCGAGCTCAACCCGGAACACGGCCTCGTGTCACGTCTCGAAAGCACCGAGGGGAGCAATTTCGACGATCTGGCGCATATCCTGCTGGATCAGGCGGTCATCGCCGAGGGTGGACACCTCGACGATCCGGCGGCCTACGTCAAGCGCCTCAACCTGCTGCTAAGTGCCTGATCGACATGACCTGATTGGCCCTTGCCAGTATGACGGCCGGCTTGCAAAGCCGGCCGTCGTTCGTTTTGAAACAGCGTTTTTGCACGTTCTTTCCACAACCTTGAGGCTAATTGCTGTTAACCTGCCGTCTTCTTTCAAATGGGGGAGCGAGTATGTCGCGATCCTTTCCATCGTTTTCCAGCCGCCGTCAGTGTCGCCAACGCGCCCGACCCGATCGCCTGCGGCGAGCCATGGCCGCGATTACCGGCGGCATCCTGATGCTGGGTGTCGCGATATTTCCGATAGCATCTTCAGCCGAGTCGCTATCCGAAACCGTAACGACCCTCGATGCCCGTATTCAGCCACCGGCGCTGGATCCCGTCAACGAGCTGCCCAATCTGAATGAGATCAAGGCGGGGCCCGAGCGCAAGGCGGCCTTTTTGAGCATGCTGGTGCCTCTGGTGCAGGCCGAGAACGCCCGCATTCAAAGCGATCGCAACTGGCTGGTGGGGGTGCGCTCCCGGATCAACCCGATGAGGCCGGACGAAAAGCGACGCCTGGCTCGGCTGTGCGACGACTACGGCGTCACTTGCGCGCCGGGAGAGATCAGTCAGGTGCTGTTGTCGCGGGTCAATACCGTGCCGCTGGAGATGGTGGTGATCCAGGCTGTCGAGGAGTCCGGCTGGGGGACCTCCAGGCTGGCTCGTGAAAGCAACAATCTGTTCGGCATGCGCTGTTTCAGCAAGGGGTGCGGTATCGCGCAACGCGGCACCTCACGACGTTTTCAGATATTCGATAGCGTCCGCGATGGTGTCGGTGCCTATCTGCATAACCTGAATACCCATCGAGCCTACGCCCAACTGCGCGACCAGCGCGCCGCGCTTGCCGCCAGGGGCAAGTCCATCTCCGCGGAGAAGTTGATCGGCACGTTGCACAACTACTCGACATCATCCAACTACCAGCAGCAGCTGTTGTCGCTATTGCGCACCAACGGTGAGCTGATCCGGGACCATGGCATCGACGATCCGTTCGCGTCAGGCAGCCCGGCCTGATTCGTCAGGTCGAGTCTCTTGCCCGAACCGGTCCTCGCGAGCACTACCGGGCGAAATCGCCGGGTAGCGCTGGGTCGTGTGTGACCGGTCATTTGGGCTAGACTACAGCCACTTCCCGCCAACCCGAGGAGGCCGCCATGGCCAGCGCGACATCCCTCGAGTCACTGACCTTCGATAATGTCTGGTCTCGCTTTCCCCAGGATTTCTTCAGCCGGGTGAGCCCGACTCCGTGGCGCGATACCCGGCTGCTCGACATCAGCCCAGCGGGCGCCGCGCGGCTGGGACTGGAGGTGGACGATATCGATCGGGATCGATTGACCGCATTGATAAGCGGCGAGCGCCTGCTGGACGGCATGGAGCCGCTGGCCCAGAAGTACACCGGTCATCAGTTCGGAACCTACAACCCGGCGCTCGGTGACGGGCGCGGCCTGCTGCTGGGCGAGGCGATGACTTCGCAGGGGCCGATCGACCTGCATCTCAAGGGCGCCGGCCAGACACCCTACTCGCGCTTCGGCGACGGCCGCGCGGTGCTGCGCTCCTCGATTCGCGAATATCTGGCCGGGGAGGCGATGACCGGGCTCAAGATCCCGACCACGCAGGCGTTGGCGGTTGCCATCAATGGCGAGAAGGTGATGCGGGAGCGTGTCGAACCTGGCGCGACCCTGCTGCGACTGGCCGAGAGTCACGTCCGCTTCGGTCACTTCGAATGGCTCTACCAGCAGCAGCGGGTAGAGGATCTCGAGCGGCTGATGCGGCATGTCATCGATCGCCATCGCCCGAACTTGGCCCATCAGGACGCCCCGTTGGAAGCCCTGTTCCAGGACGTGGTCACGCGGACGGCAGAACTGATCGCCCGCTGGCAGGCGTACGGTTTCGTGCATGCGGTGATGAATACCGACAACATGTCGATCCTGGGACTGACGCTGGACTATGGTCCCTATGCGTTCATGGATCGCTTCGAGTCCAACCTGACCCCCAACCACACCGATACCTCAGGCCGCTACGCCTTCGACCAGCAGCCTGGCGTGGCGCTATGGAACCTGACCGTGCTGGGGCAGTCGCTGACGCCGTTGATCGAGGTGGAGCGCTTGCGCGAGATTCTCGACAGCTACGAGCCGACGCTGCAGGCGGCCTACGCCATCCTGATGCGCGGACGGCTGGGCCTCGAGACCGAGCAGGAGGGCGATGGCGAGCTGATCGACGAGTGGTTGAGACTGCTGGAGAGTTCGCGGGCCGACTTTCATCGCAGCTTCCGCGCGTTGAGCGAGCGCGACGTCGTCGGTGGTCTGTCGCTGAGCGCCGAGATCGAGAGTCCGGAGCTCGACAGCTGGCTGGAGCGGTATCGCCGGCGTCTGGACCAGGAATCCCGTGGAGACACCGAGCGGCTGGCGGCCATGCGCCGGGTCAACCCGCTCTATATCTTGCGTACGCATCTGGCGCAGCAGGTGATCGAGGCGGCGGAGGAGGGCGATACGCGTCCGCTGGCGACGTTCCGTGAGCTGCTGTCGGCCCCATCCGTTCGTCGACCCGGCATGGAAATCTGGAGCGAAGCGCCATCAGCTAGCGCACCGCCCGTGTGTCTCTCCTGTTCGTCATGATCGATTCTCGCGATGGCTGAATGCCGGTTCTCGAGCCGGCATTTTTGAGTGATAAGTCATTCATTATAAGTTCGATAATGGAAATCACGGGTTCGAATTTTAACATTGAAAACATAAGCTTGGTGCGTTTTTTAAACATAATGATTTGGTTATGCCTACCATAAATTATTGATCGGGTTGGTTTTTTCCTAATCACTTGATTCGCCTGATGGTTCTCCGGAAAACTGTACCCATCTACCGCAACGCTTGCGATAAGCGATGACGGGCACTTTATTGGCCATGTACTTCCGCGTATGGCCGGGAGTGGTGCGTGATCGCTATATGACTATCGATATATCACGAGGAGTGTCGCTGCATGGCTGACCATGGGGAGAACATCCGATGAAGATTGGGGCGCCCAAGGAGCTCGCCAGGGGGGAAGCGCGTGTTGCGCTGACGCCGGAGAGCGCGCAGCAGATCCAGAAACTCGGGCATGAGAGCCTGATCGAAAGCGGTGCCGGCGTGCTCGCCGGATTCAGCGACGACGCGTACCGTGACGTCGGCGTCAGCGTCGTCGAGGGCGCGGATGCGCTGTGGCGCGATGCCGAAGTCGTGATCAAGGTACGCGAGCCGGCGGCCGAGGAGGTCGAGCGGTTGCGGGAAGGACAGACGCTGATCACGTTCTTCTGGCCGGCCCAGAACGAGGACAATCTCGAACGCTGTCGTGCCAAGGGGGCGACGGTGGTGGCCATGGACATGGTGCCGCGTATCTCGCGGGCCCAGAAGATGGATGCGCTTTCCAGTACCGCCAATATCGCCGGTTACCGCGCCGTGATCGAAGCCGGCAACCAGTTCGGGCGCTTCTTCACCGGGCAGGTGACGGCGGCCGGCAAGGTGCCGCCGGCCAAGGTGCTGATCGTCGGTGCTGGCGTCGCCGGGCTTGCCGCGATCGGTACCGCCACCAGCCTGGGGGCCGTGGTTCGCGCTTTCGACGTACGCCCGGAGGTCGCGGAGCAGATCGAGTCGATGGGTGCCGAGTTCCTGTTTCTCGACTTCGAAGACAGCCAGGATGGCTCGGGAACCGGCGGCTACGCCGCGCCCTCCAGCCCCGAGTTCCGCGAGAAGCAGCTGGCGCTGTTCCGCGAGCAGGCGCCGGAGGTGGATATCGTCATCACCACCGCGCTGATCCCCGGCCGACCAGCGCCCAAGCTGTGGCTGGAAGACATGGTCGCGGCGATGAAGCCCGGCTCGGTGATCGTCGACCTGGCCGCCGAGAAGGGCGGCAACTGCGATCTGACCGTGATGGATGAGCGCATCGTCACCGACAACGGCGTGATCGTGGTCGGCTACACCGATTTCCCCTCACGCATGGCGACCCAGGCATCGCTGCTCTATGCCACCAACATCCGCCACATGCTGACCGACCTGACGCCAGGGAAGGATGGCGTGATCGTTCATGACATGGACGACGACGTCATCCGCGGCGCGACGGTGACCCATGCCGGTGAAGTCACCTTCCCGCCACCGCCGCCCAAGGTCAAGGCGATCGCGGCTGCCAAGCCCAAGGAGAAGGTCAAGGAGCCGACGCCCGAGGAGAAAAAGGCGGCGGAACACGCCGCCTTCCTGGCCCAGAGCAAGCGCCAGGTCGGCATCCTGGCCGCCGGTGGCGTGCTGATGTGGCTGCTGGGCATGGTCGCGCCCGCATCGTTCATGCAGCACTTCATCGTTTTCGTCCTGGCCTGCTTCGTCGGGTTCCAGGTGATCTGGAACGTCAGTCACTCTCTGCATACGCCGCTGATGGCGGTGACCAATGCCATCTCCGGCATCGTCATCCTGGGCGCGATCATGCAGATCGGCTCGGGCAGTGGGCTGGTGACGCTGCTGGCGGCCATCTCGGTGCTGATCGCGTCGATCAACATCGTCGGTGGCTTCCTGGTGACCCGTCGTATGCTCGCCATGTTCCAGAAATCCTGATCCGCGGAGAGAAAGGCAATGTTGCAACACGAGTTTGTTTCCGCCGCGGCGATCGCGGCGAGTATCCTGTTCATCCTCTCGCTGGGTGGGTTGAGCAATCAGGAGAAGGCCAAGCGCGCGGTGTGGTATGGCATCGTCGGCATGGCGATCGCGGTGTTGTTCACCGCGGTGGGACCGCTGATCGGCGGCTATGGCTGGATGATCCCGATGATGCTGATCGGCGGCCTGGCCGGCGCGTGGCTGTCACGCAAGGTCGAGATGACCGAAATGCCGCAACTGGTGGCGGCGCTTCACAGCTTCGTCGGGCTGGCGGCGGTGTTCATCGGCTGGAACGCGGAGCTGGAACGGGCCCGGGTCATGGCGATCAAGGCGGCCGGTGTCTCCTTCGACGGTCTGTCGGCGTTCGCCTCGACATTGGCCCACAAGACGCCGGCGGAGCTGGCCTTTCTGCAGGGCGAGGTGGTGCTGGGCGTGTTCATCGGCGCGGTGACGTTCACCGGCTCGGTGGTGGCGTTCGGCAAGCTGGCCGGCAGGATCGGCGGCAAGCCGCACAAGCTGCCCGGCGGACATCTGCTGAACGCCGGCGCGGTGGCGCTGTGCCTGCTGCTGGCCATCGCCTATTTCAACGGCGCCGGTTTCTGGACGCTGTTGCTGCTGGCGGCGCTGGCGTTCTTCATCGGCTGGCACCTGATCATGGGTATCGGTGGCGCCGACATGCCGGTGGTGGTGTCGATGCTCAACAGCTACTCGGGCTGGGCCGCCGCGGCGATCGGCTTCACGCTCTCGAACGATCTGTTGATCGTCACCGGCGCGCTGGTGGGGTCTTCCGGGGCGATTCTCTCCTACATCATGTGCAAGGCGATGAACCGCAACTTCGTCAGCGTGATTCTGGGCGGCTTCGGCGGGACGCAGGGGCCGGCCGCCGAGATTGAGGGCGAACAGGTCGCGATCGACGCCGCTGGCGTGGCGAGCGCGCTCAATGATGCCGACAGCGTGATCATCGTCCCCGGTTACGGCATGGCCGTGGCCCAGGCCCAGAACGCGGTCAGCGATCTGGTGCGCAAGCTGCGCGCGGCGGGCAAGGAGGTGCGTTTCGGTATCCATCCCGTCGCCGGTCGCCTGCCGGGGCACATGAACGTGCTGCTGGCGGAAGCGCGGGTTCCCTACGATATCGTGCTGGAAATGGACGAGATCAACGATGATTTCGCCACCACCGACGTGGTGATCGTCATCGGCTCCAACGACATCGTCAATCCGGCGGCGCAGGAGGACCCCGCGAGCCCCATCGCCGGCATGCCGGTATTGAAAGTGTGGGAATCGAAGCAGGTGTTCGTCTGCAAGCGCGGCCAGGGAACCGGCTACTCCGGTATCGAGAATCCGCTGTTCTTCAAGGACAACACGCGGATGCTATACGGCGATGCCCGGGCCAGCATCGACTCGCTGGTGGGGATGATCGACTAGCCACTGCCATGGACTGCTGAACCCGCTGCCTGCCATGATCAACGCCCCGTTTTCGGGGCGTTTTTTCGTTACACTGTGGGTATCGCTCATCGTCAATGGAACGACCATGTCAGACAAGCACGGGGCAGAACAGCGCATGCAGGTCGCGGTACTCGGCGGTGGCAGCTTCGGTACTGCCATCGCCAGTATCGCCGCCGACAATGGCGCCGAGGTTCGCCAATGGCTGCGCGACGAAGCCCTGGTCGAGCAGATCAACCGCGAACATCGCAATGGCCGCTACCTGCCCGACTATCCGATCAATCCGGCGGTGGTAGCCTCCACCGATCTGGCTGAGACCGTCGCCAAGGCCGCCGTGGTGTTCATCGCGATCCCCTCCAAGGCGTTTCGCAGTGTGCTGCGACAGGCGCGTCCGCACCTGCGCCCGGAGCAGATTCTGGTCAGTACTACCAAGGGGATCGAGGCCGATGGCTTCAAGCTGATGAGCCAGGTGATCGAGGAGGAGACCGGCTCCTCGCATATCGGGGCGCTGTCCGGCCCCAACCTGGCCGCCGAGATCGCCCAGAAGCATCTCACGGCAACGGTGATCGCCAGCGACGATCCGGTCACGCGGGCCTACGTCCAGGCGGCGCTGGGGTGCAGTTACTTCCGCGTCTACGCGGGCAACGATCGCTATGGCGCGGAGCTCGGTGGCTCGCTCAAGAACATCTACGCCATCGCCGCGGGCATGGCGGCGGCGCTGGGCATGGGCGAGAACACCCGCAGCATGTTGATGACCCGCGCGCTGGCGGAGATGAGCCGCTTCGCGGTCGCGCTGGGGGCCAATCCGATGACCTTCCTGGGGCTCTCCGGCGTCGGCGACCTGATCGTGACCTGTTCGTCCGAGCTCTCGCGCAACTACCGCGTCGGCTACGCCCTGGGGCAGGGGCACGATCTCGACTCCGCCATCGAGGTGCTCGGTCAGGTGGCGGAGGGCGTCAACACGGTCAAGCTGGTCTGCGAGAAAGCCCGCCAGGAGGAGATCTACATGCCGCTGGCCCAGGGGCTCTATCAGGTCATGTTCGGTGGCATCCCGGCCAAGGACATGGCCAAGGCGCTGATGGAGAGCGAGCAGAGCAGCGACGTCGAGTTCATGCTGTCGCGAGAGGCGGTCTCCCGTGCTCACGACCTCGCGCCGGACAACGAGTGATGGGTTGGCTGGCGGTGGTCAGGCATGGCGAGGCGGGGCCCGGGAACCCCGACTCCGAGCGCCGGTTGACCCAGCGCGGGGAGCGCGAGGCGCACGCTGCCGGTCGGTGGTTGGCCGCGCGCCCGGAGCTGCAGGGGGCGGTGGTCTGGGCCAGCCCGTACCGTCGCGCGCAGCAGACGGCGCAGGCCGTGGTCGATGCGACGCATTGCGAACTGGAGACCATCGACACGATAACGCCGGACGACGATGTCGGCGCGCTGATCGGACGGCTGACCCTGTTCGATACGGCGCGGCCCTTGATCATCGTCAGCCATATGCCGCTGGTCGGCGCGTTGGCCGGGCGGCTGGTCGATGGTTCTCCTGGCGCCGGCATCGCTTTCCCCACCGCCGGGGCCGCGCTGCTCGAGGCCGAGGTATGGGCGGCGGGCTGCGCCAGCTTGAAGGCCTTCGTCGGGCCACCATATGCTTGAGGAGCGGATGACGGCCGGGGGCTCCCGCCAGTGTCCGCGGTCGAGAAATGCTTGCGCTACCCACCGAGTCGATAGGCCGCCGAACGAGTCATGACAGCCATGGACGATAGCAGCACCAGACCGCGCTCCTCGCGCTCTACCGGTAGCGCACGGCTGACCGACGTGGCTCGTGTCGCTGGTGTCGCGCCGATGACGGTGTCGCGGGCCCTCAATCGGCCCGAACTGGTCAGCGAGACCACGCGCCTGCGGGTTCAGCGAGCGGTGCTGGAAACCGGTTATGTGCCCAATCGGGTCGCGGGCGCACTGGCGTCGAGTCGAAGCCGGCTGGTGGCGCTGCTGGTGCCGACGGTGGCGCACTCGCTGTTCGCCGAGGTGGTGCAGACGGTGATGGGCGTGCTGGCCCCGCAGGGGTATCAGGTGCTGCTGGGCCTGACCGGCTATACACCGGAGCAGGAGGAGACGATTCTCGAGACCGTGCTGAGCCGTCGCCCCGACGGAATCGTGCTGACCGGTTGTCGTCACTCGACGCTGACGCGCCAGCGGCTCCAGTCGGCCAGCGTGCCGCTGGTGGAGATCTGGGACATGAGCGACGATCCGCTGGACATGCTGGTCGGGTTTTCCCATGAAGCGGTGGGGCGCGCCGTGGCCGAGCATCTGCTGGCACGTGGCTACCGCCGGTTCGGCCTCATCAGCGCGGACGATTCCCGAGCCAGATTCCGAGTTGCCGGATTCGTTGCCGGGCTCGAGGATGCGGGCGAGGGCGAATACCAGCTACGCGAGGTCGGCACGCCCTCGAGCATGCCCTGGGGGCGGGACAAGAGCGCCGAGCTGCTCGACAGCCATTCGCTCGATGCGATCGTCTGCAGCTCGGATATCCTCGCCCTGGGAGTGCTGGCGGAGGCGCAGAGCCGAGACTTGTCGGTACCCGGGCAACTGGCGATCATGGGGTTTGGCGACAGCAGCTATGCAGCTGCCAGCTTCCCGGCGCTGAGCACCGTGCGCATCGACGGCGCCGCCATCGGCCTGCGCGCGGCCGAGCATCTGCTCCAGCGAATGGCCCAGCCGACGTTCGAGCGCGCGGCCCGCACTCTGGACGTCGGCTTTGAGATCGTCGATCGCGACACCACCTGATCGCTCCCGAATCCGCCAGGCGGTCTCCTTTCATCCTTTGGTCGAAACCATCATCGTGACGCTTTGTCATACAAATTGATTGCGCTAACATTTCCTCGTCCACAGCTTGAGTGCTTGGGTGATAGCGCAATCATCCATGGCGTCGAGCCTCCGGGAGCAGAGCCTCTCAGCCACGACAACGAGGAAGCCGAATGTCTAGCGATGCGATCCGCTGGGTCCGTTTTTCGCATGTGCTGTTGCCACTGGCGACACCCATCAGTGATGCCAAGGTACTGACCGGCCGTCAGAAGCCCATGACCGAGGTCTCTTTTCTGTTCGCCGAGATCGAAACCCGCGACGGCCATCAGGGGATCGGCTTCAGCTACTCCAAGCGCGCGGGTGGGGCTGGACAGTTTGCCCACGCCAAGGAGATCGCCCCGGCCATCCTGGGCGAGGACCCCAACGACATCGGCAAGCTGTGGCAGAAACTGGTCTGGGCCGGTGCGTCGGTCGGGCGTAGCGGACTCTCGACGCAGGCGATCGCCGCCATCGATGTCGGGCTGTGGGACCTCAAGGCCAGGCGTGCCGGGCTGCCGCTGGCCAAGCTGCTGGGCGCCCACCGCGACTCCGTGCAGTGCTACAACACTTCGGGCGGCTTCCTGCATACGCCGATCGAAGCGGTCAAGGAGAACGCCACGCGCTCGCTCGAGAACGGCATCAAGGGCGTCAAGATCAAGGTCGGCCAGCCCGACTCGCGCATCGATCTGCAGCGGGTGGAGGCGGTGCGCAAGCACCTGGGCGACGACGTGCCGCTGATGATCGATGCCAACCAGCAGTGGGATCGTGCCACGGCACTGCGCTTCGGCCGTGCCATGGAGCCCTACAATCTGGTGTGGATCGAGGAGCCGCTGGACGCCTACGACGTGGAAGGGCATGCCGCGCTGGCCGCCGCGCTGGATACGCCGATCGCCACCGGCGAGATGCTGGCGAGCGTGGGCGAGCACATGGAGCTGATCAAGCATCGCAGCGCCGACATCATTCAGCCGGACGCGCCACGCATCGGCGGGATCACCCAGTTCCTCAAGCTGGCGACGCTGGCGGATGCCGCCGGCCTGCAGCTGGCGCCGCACTTCGCGATGGAGATCCATCTTCACCTGGCTGCCGCCTATCCGGCCGAGCCGTGGGTGGAGCACTTCGACTGGCTCGAGCCGCTGTTCAACGAAAGCCTGGAGACCCGCGACGGCCGCATGGTGGTGCCGGACCGTCCTGGGCTTGGCATCACGCTAACCGAGCAGGCGCGCAAATGGACCGTGGACAGCGCCGAATTCGGCAAGCGCGGCTGAAAAAGTGCCTGCGCTCGGTCATACGGCGTTAAAAATCGACGCGAAAGTACTCATTTACACCCACGTAAACTCCGTCTTTCGAGTCGACTTTTGCCTTGTCTGACCATCGCTCGGCAACTTTTTACGGAATCAGTTGGGTAATTTCCGACAGTTTGTTGTACGAGGAGTGCGATATGAGTTTCCCCAAAGTGACCAGGATGACGGTGATGCCGGTGGCCGGCTACGACAGCTTCCTGCTCAACCTGAGCGGCGGTCACGCGCCGTGGTTCATTCGTTGTCTGTTGATCCTCGAGGACGACGCCGGCAATCAGGGCGTCGGCGAGATTCCCTCCAGCGAGGACATCCTCAAGGGGCTGGAACAGTGCCGCTCGCTGGTCGAAGGATCGCGGGTCAACGAGGTCAAGCAGACGCTCAATCGCTCGCGACGGCTGCTGGCCAGTAACGGCCGCGAGGAGCGGGGGCGCCAGACCTTCGACCTGCGCGTTGCCGTCCATGTGCTGACCGCCATCGAATCGGCGCTGTTCGATCTGTACGGCCAGGCCCTCGGTCAGCCGGTCGCCGACCTGCTGGGCCGGTTCGGGCGTCAGCGCGACGAAGTCGAAGCGCTGGGCTACCTGTTCCTGCTTGGCGATCCGGATAAGACCGATCTGCCGTATCCCAGGGCCGACAATCCGGTCGATGACTGGGACGAGGTGCGCCGCCAGGAGGCGCTGACGCCGGACGCGGTGGCCAATCTGGCCAAGGCGGCTTATGAGCGTTACGGCTTCAGGGACTTCAAGCTCAAGGGCGGTGTATTGCGCGGCGAGGAGGAGGCCGACTGCATTCGAGCGCTGCACGACGTCTTCCCCGAGGCGCGCTTGACGCTGGATCCCAACGGCGCCTGGAAGCTCGACGAGGCGGTCAGGATTCTCGAGCCGATCAAGGAGATCCTGAGCTACGCGGAAGACCCCTGTGGTCAGGAGGAGAGCTGGTCGGGTCGGGAGACCATGGCCGAGTTCAAGAAACGCACCGGGCTACCCACCGCAACCAACATGATCGCCACCGATTTCAAGCAGCTCCAGTACGCGGTGGCGCTCAATGCGGTCGATATTCCGCTGGCGGACTGCCACTTCTGGACCATGCAGGGCGCGGTCATGGTCGGCGAGCTGTGCGACGAGTGGGGCATGACCTGGGGCTCCCACTCCAACAACCACTTCGATGTCTCGCTGGCGATGATGACCCACGTGGCGGCAGCCTGCCCCGGCAATATCACGGCCATCGATACCCACTGGATCTGGCAGGATGGGCAGCGCCTGACCGAGCGACCCTTCGAGATCCGGGATGGCAAGTTGAGCGTGCCGAAGACGGCGGGGCTAGGGGTCAAGCTCGACATGGACCAGGTGGAAAAGGCCCATGCGCTTTACAAGTCGCTCGATGTGCGCAGCCGTAATGACGCCATGGCGATGCAGTATCTGATCGATGGCTGGTCGTTCGATCCCAAGCGCCCGGCGTTGGTGCGTTGATGCATGGGTTTGGTGACGTTTGACCCGGAAAGATCGGAAAGAAGGCATCCCGGAGGTGTCATCTTTCCCCCTGTTTTGAGATCGAAAGCCACGTCTCCGTGGGGAGCGGTCTGCTTTTCTCAATTAAGGAAAAGAAATCATGAAGTTGTCGCCGCCAATAATAATTTAGAGACAAAATTTTGTTGTATGGCAAAGAATTGTCAGACATTCGTCTGCGAGGCCAAAGTCTAATATTGTATTAAGTATGATGTATGGCAGCCTGTAAAACGATAACAAACAGGCGATCCATCGCTACAGGAGCAGATCATGCCGCAATCTCTTTTCTCGAAAATGACCGTGCCGCTGACGGCACTCTTGGCTGCCGGTGCGCTGATGGGCATTGCCACGAGTGCCTCGGCGGAAGATTGGAGAGGTTGGAACGTTCATCCCGACGGTTATCCCAACTCGCTGGCGTTGAAATCCTTTGCCGACGAGGTCTCCGACAAGACGGAAGGCCGGGTCAACCCTCGCGTCTACAACAACGCGGTGCTGGGCGATCAGCCGGACGCGTTCGATCAGGCGCGGAGCGGGGCGCTGGACTTCGGCAATTTCAACATGGGCCCGATGGGCCCGATCGTGCCGGAAACCGACGTGCTGTCGCTGCCGTTTTTGTTCAACAGCGTCGATCAGATGTATCGGGTCATGGATGGCGACATCGGCCAGCGCTTCGCCGACGCTCTGGCCGAAAAGAACCTGATCGCGCTGTCGTGGTTCGGCTCCGGTGCCCGAAGCTTCTACGACACCGACCACCCGATCGAGGAGCCGGACGACGTCAAGGGTCTGAAGCTCCGGGTCATGAACAACGACCTGTACGTGCAGATGGTCGATGCACTGGGCGGCAACGCGACGCCGATGTCCTACGGCGAGGTATTCCAGTCTCTCAAGACTGGGGTTATCGACGGTGCCGAGAACAACTTTCCGTCGTTCGAATCCAGTAACCACTACGAAGTCGCCAAATACTTCTCCGAAACCGATCATCTGATCATCCCGGAGTGTCTGTGCGTCGCCAAGACGAGCTGGAATGCTCTGTCCGACGAGGACAAGTCGATCGTGCGCACCGCTGCGGAGAACGCCGCCAAGGAGCAGCGGAAGCTTTGGGCGGAGCGGGTCGAGAAGAGCCGCGAGATCGTCGAGAAAGCGGGCGTGAAGGTCAATCAGGTCAAGGACAAAAGTGCGTTTCAGGCCCGGATGGAGCCTATCTACCAGGCGTTCGTCAAGGAACATCCCGACCTGGAATCGCTGATCGACGATATCCGCAACACCCAGTGAAAACAGCAAGGTGACGGGGCCGGGTCGCCGGCGCTCGTCACCCGTTCCCGACATCGACAGGACAACCAACGTGGACAAGGTTCCGGATTCGGCTCCCGCTCCTGGCTCGACATCTGACAGGGTGCTGGATGGTCTGGCACGTCTGTGTCTGATCGTCGCCGGCATTCTGCTGGTGTTTCTCATCTTCTCGTTCGGCTGGCTGGTGTTCGGGCGCTACGTGCTCAACGACACGCCGACCTGGATCGAGCAGTCGTCGCTCTTGATCGTCGTTTACATCACCTGTCTCGGTGCCGCGGCCGGGGTGCGCTTCAATTCCCACTTGAGCATCGATTTCCTGCGGGAGGGCGCGCCTCGCGTGCCCCGCGCGATCATGCATGCCATTGCCGATGGTTTCGTGATCCTATTCGGCGCCTTCATGGCGTGGCAGGGCGGGCTGATGGTCTTGAGCAACGCGGGGCGGCCGATTCCGATGATCGGGCTGTCGGAGAGCTGGCGCGCCGCGCCGCTGGTCGTATGCGGTGTGCTGCTGGTGATCTTCACCGGCGCCAATCTCATCAAACGGTGGTTTTCGAATCCGCGGGCGGGGAGCTGAACCCATGGGACTGGCAATACTCTTCGGTGTTTTCCTGCTCGGCCTGATCGTGGGCGCCCCGATCGCCTTCGCCGTGGGACTCGCCTCGATCGTGACCTTTCTCTACGAAGGGCTGCCGCTGTTCGTGGGCTTCCAGCGTATCGTGTCGGGCATCTCCGTCTTTTCGCTGCTGGCGATACCGTTCTTCATCTTCGCCGGTGAACTGATGCTCCATGGCGGGATCTCGAGCCGACTGGTGCGGTTCGCATCGGCGGCCGTCGGGCGCATGCGCGGCGGGCTCGGCATGGTCAATGTCACGTCGTCGATGCTGTTCGGCGGAATCTCCGGATCGGCGGTCGCCGATACGTCCGCGCTGGGTTCGATCCTGATCCCGGTGATGAAGGAGAAAGGTTACGACACCGACTACGCGGTCAACGTGACCGTCACTTCCTCCATCGCCGGTGTCGTGATCCCGCCGAGCCACAACATGATTCTCTACGCGGTGGCCGCCGGTGGGGGCGTCTCGGTGACGCAGCTTTTCGTCGCCGGCATCGTACCGGGGGTCCTGATGTGCCTCGCCCTGGCGGTTGCGGCCTATGTGGTGGCGGTCAAGCGGGGCTACGGTGGCGAAGCGTTTCCGGGATGGGCGGCCCTGGTGGTCAGCTTCTTCGCCTCGCTGCCCGGTCTGCTGACGGCGGTGATCATCGTCGGTGGCGTGCTCTCCGGCATCCTCACCGTAACCGAGTCGGGGGCGTTCGGCGCCATCTACGCGATCGTGATCACCGGCCTGGTCTACCGCGAGCTGCGCTGGTCGGCGTTCAAGACGGCGGTCTACCAGGCCGTCAAGACCACGGCGCTGGTCATGATCCTGGTCGGCTGTGCCTCGGCATTCTCCTACCTGCTGGCGCTCTACAACGTGCCGGAGCTGCTCGCCGAGGGGCTGACGTCCATCTCCGACAATCCGGTGGTCGTCCTGTTGATGCTCAACCTGCTGTTGCTGGCACTGGGCATGATCATGGACATGGCGCCGTTGATTTTGATCTGCACGCCGATCTTCCTGCCGGTGGCACAGCAGTTCGGCATGGATCCGATCCAGTTCGGCATTCTGATGATGATGAACCTGGGCATCGGGCTCTGCACGCCGCCGGTCGGCGGCTGTCTGTTCGTCGGCAGCGCCATCGGCGGGATCAAGATCGAGCAGACGGTCAAGACCATCTGGCCGTTCTATCTGGCGCTGTTCGCGGTGCTGATGCTGGTGACCTACGTGCCCGCCGTTTCGTTGACCCTGCCGAACTGGCTACAGTGACCCGATCTCCAGTGCCAGGCCCGATCCGGTTCGCGCCTGGCCATCCTGCGACTGATCTGACTCGAGGAGTCCACCGATGTTGAACCGACTGTTGGTCACCGGCGCCGCCGGCGGCGTGGGCCAGGCGATCCGCCCCTATCTTTCCCGGCTGGCCCGAGAGGTACGCCTGTCCGACATCGCCGATCTGGGCGATGCGGCCGATCACGAGGAGCTCGTGGCCTGCGAACTGTCGGATGCCCAGGCCGTCGCCCGGCTCGTCGACGGTTGCGATGGCATCGTCCACCTGGGAGGCATCTCGGTGGAGAAGCCCTGGGAAGGCATCCTCCAGGCCAATATCATCGGGGTCTACAACCTCTATGAAGCGGCTCGCCGGCAGGGCGGGCCGCGAATCGTGTTCGCCAGTTCGAATCACACCATCGGGTACTACGAACGCTCGACGCGCATCGACACCCGGGTTTCCCATCGGCCGGATTCGCTCTACGGCGTTTCCAAGTGCTTCGGCGAGGACCTGGCGAGCCTCTATTTCGACAAGTTCGCGATCGAGACCCTGAGTGTTCGTATCGGCTCCTGCTTTCCCCGGCCCAAGGACACCCGGATGCTGGCCACCTGGCTGGGAACCGAGGACTTCGTGGCGCTACTCGAGCGCGCTTTCCAGGCGCCACGCCTGGGTCACACGGTGATCTACGGCGTCTCGGACAACGAGGAGCGGTGGTGGGACAACCGCCACGCGCAGTTTCTCGGCTGGGTGCCGCGGGAGAGTTCGTCGCCGTGGCGTGCGGAAGTGGAGGCCGAGGCACGGCAACATCCTCAGGACCCGCACGATCCGGCGGTGGTCCACCAGGGCGGAAAATTCGTCGTCCTGGCGCATCCCGACGACGAAACTTGAGCCCGTGGCCGCCAGGCCGAATGGTATGCTGATGGTCTCGAACGTCAGGCAGCGCTGGCGACGCCCGAGTAACTTCGGGTGTCGGACAAGAAAATCGATAAGGTAGGCAGCACGATGGAGCAGACCAAGGCTTGGGAGATAAAGCGTATCTCGTCTCAGGAGAGTCTTTCGCGCCAGATTGCCCGGCAACTGGAGGCGCTGATCACTCAGGAGCGGATCGCGGTGGGGGACAAGTTGCCGACCGAGAGTCAACTGTGCGACATGTTCGGCGTCAGCCGGACGGCGGTGCGCGAGGCGATTGCCCACCTCAAGTCGATGGGGCTCGTCGAGACGCGTCGCGGTATCGGTACGCGCGTGCTGCGCTCCGCGCCGGATCATCATTTTCCCGCTCGTCGCATCAATGCCACCACGGTAGAGGATATCCTGCACGTTCTGGAGATGCGCATCACGCTGGACTCCCAGGCCGCCGCGCTGGCGGCCGAGCGGCACACGCCGGCCGATATCTCGGCGATGGAATTGGCCCATGAACGGTTCCTGGCCGCCTGCAAGACCGACAGCCAGGCGCGTCACGAGGACTATGTGTTTCACCGAGCGGTCGTCGAGGCCACGCACAATCCGTTTTTCGTGTCGCTGTATGATCAGCTACACGAGGGTGCTATCCCTCGCACGAAACTCTTGTCCGTGGAACTCGACCCCGAAGCCGTATCTTACTATCTTGAAAGAGTTGCTCGTGAGCACGCCGAGGTCCTGCAGGCAGTCGTCTCGGGCGAGGCGGAAGCTGCGCGCAACGCCATGCATCGTCATCTTCAGCGGGCGTATGACAACTACGCCGCGTATCAGGATCATTCCCAAACGTGACGCCCACTGGCCCGGACCGACGTCCGGGCCGGCCAACCGCAGTCCATTCGCGTCTACCGCTTTCGGCAAAGGGTGGAGGCGCTGTGTTGGCGTCGGCGTCCGGACATTCAAGCGCTATCCAGGAGGTAACGTGAATCTGACTGGCGAATTATTGATCGGGCAGCAGGCCGTCAAAGGGAGTCGCGATCCAATCGTGGCGATCAATCCGGCGACTGGAGAGCGGCTGCCGACTGAGTTCAACGGGGGAACGGCGGAGGACGTTTCGCGGGCCTGCGAGCTCGCCGGGTCGGCCTTCGATACCTACCGTGAATCCTCGCTCGAGGCACGCGCTAGCTTTCTTGAGACGATTGCCGACGAGATCGAAGCGATCGGCGATGCCCTGATCGAACGTGCGGTGGCCGAATCCGGCCTGCCGCAGGGGCGAATCCAAGGCGAGCGGGGGCGCACCTGCGGGCAGCTCCGGCTGTTCGCCAAAACCGTTCGGGCCGGTGAATGGCTGGGCGTACGGGTCGACCCAGCCTTGCCGGATCGTCAGCCGATGCCGCGCGTCGATCTGCGTCAGCGCCACATCGCCCTGGGGCCGGTGGCGGTCTTCGGTGCCAGCAACTTTCCGCTGGCGTTTTCCGTTGCCGGCGGGGATACCGCGTCGGCGCTGGCCGCGGGCTGTCCCGTGGTGGTCAAGGCGCATCCGGCGCATCCCGGCACCTGCGAACTGGTCGGGCGAGCGGTGCAAGCGGCCGTCAAGCAGTGCGGGCTGCCGGAGGGGGTCTTCTCGATGCTGCACGACTCCAGCTTCGAGGTCGGCCAGGCGCTGGTCGCCGATCCGCGGATCAAGGCCGGCGGCTTCACGGGGTCACGCAAGGGCGGGCTGGCGCTGCTGGATATCGCCCAGCGCCGTCCGGAGCCGATTCCCTTCTATGCCGAGATGAGCAGCATCAACCCGGTTTTCCTGATGCCGGCGGCGCTCAAGGCGCGTGGCAAGGCGCTGGGCGAGGCGTTCGTGGGGTCCCTCAACATGGGGGCCGGGCAGTTCTGCACCAATCCGGGGCTGGTGATCGCGATCGAGAGCCCGGATCTCGATGCGTTCGTCGACGCCGCCGCGCAGGCCGTCGAGGCCAGCGCCGCCCAGACGATGCTGACGCCGGGCATCCACGATGCCTACGACCACGGTGTCAGTGCGCTGGCCGCGAATGCCAAGGTGAGAGAAGTCGCGCGGGGGCAGCAGGGCGACGGCCCCAATCAGTGCCAGAGCGGACTGTTCGTGGCCGCTGGCGAGGATGTGATTGCCGACGAATCGCTCCAGGCCGAGATCTTCGGGGCCTCGTCGCTGATCGTCGCGTGCCGTGACGCCGCCGAGGTCAAGCGCGTGGCCGAGGCGCTGGAAGGCCAACTGACGGCGACCCTGCAGATGGACGATGGCGATCTCGAAGCCGCCAGGACGCTGTTGCCGATCCTGGAACGCAAGGCCGGTCGGATCATGGCCAACGGCTGGCCGACCGGGGTCGAAGTGTGCCATGCCATGGTTCACGGCGGCCCGTTCCCGGCCACCTCCGACGCACGTTCGACGTCCGTCGGCACCGCTGCGATCCTCCGCTTCCTGCGCCCGGTCTGCTATCAGGACTTGCCGGATGCACTGTTGCCGGAAGCCGTGCGCGAGAGCAATCCGCTGAAGCTGCGTCGTCTGCTCGACGGCGAGCGCGAAAGCTGATCTCGGTAAGCCAGTCCCGTGCCGCAACCGGCGCCATAGTGATGACATGATGATCGAAGGCCGCTCTCGCGAGCGGCCTTTTTTTGTCCGGCGTTCATCCTGTCGTGATAGTCGCCCGTGTCATATCAACCCCAGCCATTTCAACAGGAACAGCCCCAGGCTCAGGGTGAACATGGAGGCGAAAGTGGTGATGACGATGATATTGGCGGCCAGTTTGTCGTTGCTCTTGAACGCCTTGGCCATGACGAAACTGGCCGCCGCGCCCGGGCAGCCCAGGTAGAGAAAGATGATCCCCAGCGCCGGGCCCTGGATGCCTACGGCGAGGGCGCCCAGAACGCCGAACAAGGGGACCCACACCAGCTTCCATAGGCTGGCATCGAGGGCGATGGCGCCGCTGCGCTTGAAGGCGGTAATGGAGAGCGTGCCGCCGATACAGATCAGACCCAGCGGCAACGACATGCCGGCAAGATAGCCGCCCGAGGTCATGACCCAACCGGGCAGCTCGAGGTTCGCCAGTGCCACTGGGATCGCGAACACCACGCTCAGAATGAGCGGGTTTCGGGCCAGGTTCTTGATCAGGCTGCGAAAATCGGTGTCTACGTCGTCGCTATAGAACGACAGGATAAAGACCGAGAAAACGTTATAGATGACGATGACGGCACCGGCCAGCACGCCGCCGATGGAGAGGCCGTAGTCTCCGTACTGGCCGGCCGCCAGGGCGAGACCGACGATGCCGTTGTTGGCCCGGAACGCGCCCTGGGTGAAGATGCCGCGCTCTATCCGCGGGTGTCGCCAGATCGCCCAGGCCCAGGCGAGAAAGAAGCTGATGATGGTGTAGCCGATGAAGTAGCCGATCAGCTCCGGTTGCAGTGCACGGCTCAGGTCGGCCTTGACGATGCTGAGGAACAGCAGTGCCGGCATGGTGACCTTGAACACCAGCATCGAGGCCGTGGTGATGAAGTGGGCGTCGATCCAGCCGATGCGCTTGAGACCAAGGCCCAGGAAGACCATCAGGAAGACGGGGAGCGTGATCTCCAGCGTATGGGTAAAGGCGGCCAGCAGCCCCATCGGTCACTCTCCGCCGCGTACCAGCCAGAAGCCGACGATCAGCGCTGCGATCAGCAGGGCCCAGAATAATCGGTTACGCAGGCGAGTATCGCGATGGGATCCTTTGCGAGACACAGTACAATCCTTTTTGGCAGACGCTTCGAACGCGCGTTCGACGAGCGTGTCGACGATAGCGTCGGCAAGGTGAAGCGGTAAAAATGTATAGCCGATAGTCTAAGGGAACAGTCTAAGGGAATTCGGATGTCGATGCTGCCTTATCCACTGGTCTTCGCCCACGCCAACGGCTTCACCGGCGCCAGTTACCGGACGTTGCTGTCGCCGTTGGCGGGCCGTTTCGAACTGCACCCGCTGGATCGTCTGGCCCACGACCCCCGCTATCCGGTCGGACGCAACTGGCTGGCGCTTCGCGAAGAGTATCTCTTTGCGACCGCGCCGCTGGCAGCGCCGGTCGTGGCCGTGGGCCACTCCATGGGCGGGGTGTTGTCGATCATGGCGGCGGCCAAGGAGCCGCAACGCTTCCGGGCCGTGGTGGCACTGGACCCCCCGTTGCTGCTCGGGCGTGATGCCTGGATGTTGAAGGCCGCCAAGCTGACAGGGTTTGTCGATCGGGTGACACCGGCTGGCAAGACGCTGAAACGTCGCGAGACCTGGCCCAGCCGCGACGCCATGGCCGCGGCGTTGCGTCGCCGCTCGCTGTTTCAGCGCTTCACCGAGACCGCCATGAGCGACTACGTCACCGGGGCGACCACGATCGACGATGACAGTGGTGCCACCAGGCTGCGCTATGCGCCCCGAACCGAAGCGGCGGTGTTTCGCCACCTGCCGGATCACCTGGCGTCGGTGCTGCGCAAGCTCGAGGTGCCGCTGACGGTGATCGCCGGCGAGGCGTCGGACCTGTTGACGCCCGGTCGCCGGCGCTCGCTCGAGCGGCTGGGCATTCGACTTCGCTGCGTACCCGGGGGACACATGTTCCCGTTCGAACAACCGGAAGCCACCCGCGAGGCCATCGTCGGGGCCATCGACGAGATGCTGGGAGAGACCGCGTGAGACCAACGGAGATGGTACTAGGAGAAGGGCGGCTGGCGGCATTGAGCTGGGGCGACGAGGCCGCGCCGGCCTGGGTGGCCCTGCACGGCTGGCTCGACAATGCCGCATCCTTCGCTCGGCTGGCGCCAGCGCTGGTCGCCGAGCTGGGCATTCGCCTGGTAGCGCTGGACTTGCCGGGGCATGGTCATTCGCCGCATCGCGGCGAACGCGCCGACTATCCGCTGTGGGGCTACGTCCCCGACGTACTCGAGGCGCTGGACGGGTTGAACCTGCGCGCCGCGACGCTGGTCGGTCACTCGATGGGCGCGGGCGTCGCCAGCCTGATCGCCGCGGCGATGCCGACGCGAGTGGAGCGGCTGGCGCTGATCGACGGGCTCGCCTCGACCACCAACGAACCGGCCGAGACGGTGGTACAGCTGCAGGCGGCCCTGGGGGCACGGGGGCGGCGACGCGGCAGTGCCGGCGACTACCCGAGCGTGGACGACGCCGTCGCGGCGCGGGTTCGTGGCGGGGTCACCCCGATCGATGCGGATACCGCGCGGCCCATCGTCGAGCGGAACCTGGCTAGAGGGGAGGATGGGCGCTATCGCTGGCGTACCGACCGGCGCCTGACCTGGCCGTCGCTGCTGCGCTGGACGCCGGACCAGATGCTGGAGACGGTGGCCGCGATCCGGGCGCCGGTATTGCTGTTGCAGGCCACGGGCGGCGTGTTGGCGGGGCGGCCGCATCTCGGCGATGCCTGCCGTCGGATCGACAGGCTCGAGCGACGGATCGTCTCCGGCGGCCATCATCTGCATCTGGAGCGCATCAGAGTGGCGCAGGTGGCTGCCGAAATCGTACGCTGGCATCAATCGACCGTCGGGGAGTGCGTGTCATGAAACCTCGAGTCTCGTTGGTGGTGGGGAGTGGCGGTGCGCGGGGCTACGCGCATATCGGCGTGATCGAGGAGCTCGAGGCGCGAGGCTACGAGATCGCTTCGATCTCCGGCTGCTCCATGGGTGCCCTGATCGGCGGAATCTATGCTGCCGGCAAGCTCGATGCGTATCGCGACTGGGTCTGTCAACTCGACTATTTCGACGTGCTTCGGCTGGTCGACATCACCTGGAGCGCCATGGGCGCGATGCGCGCCGGCAAGGTGATGACCAAGCTGGAATCGCTGGTCGGTGACATCCGCATCGAGGATCTGCCGATGCCGTTCACCGCCGTGGCGACGGACCTGGGTCGGCAGCGCGAAGTGTGGTTTCAGAGCGGGCCGCTGCTGCGGGCTATCCGCGCCTCGATCGCGGTCCCGGGGATCATTACTCCGGTGCAGGAAAACGGCCACGTGCTGGTCGACGGCGGGCTGCTGAACCCGCTCCCGATCATCCCCACGGTGTCGGTGGAGTCGGATCTGGTGCTGGCGGTCAACGCCACCGCCCAGACGCCGCGGCCGGTAACGCTGGAGGAGTTGCTGCCGCCCGATCAGGCGGCCCAGGAGCACGCCCGCGAGATCGAGCGGGAGGCCGAGGGCAAGAGCTTCAGCGGCTGGCTGAAGAACGTGCGCACGCGGGTGCAGGGCATGGTGTCGTCGTTCAGCGAAGAGGAGGAGGCGTCCGAGAACGTCAGTTGGTCGAGCCAGACCGAGCGCGCCTGGAGCAAGCTGGACATGATGCTGGCCTCGTTCGATATCACCCAGGCCGCGCTGGCCAAGTACAAGATCGCCGGCTATCCGCCCGACATCCTGATCGACGTTCCCAAGAGCGTGTGCGGTGCCTACGAGTTCCATCGGGCGGAGGCGCTGATCGAACTGGGGCGCTATCTCACCGCCCAGGCCCTGGACCGCCATGAGCGCCAGCGCGACCGCACGACGGTGGCGGGCGAGCCGGTCGACGGCCGCCGCCATCCCTCCAGTAGCAGCGACCCCCAGGGGCGGCTGCCACTACCGTTGTCGTCGCCCAAGCGGCACGGTTGAAGGAGACGCGCCACGGCCGCCTTGTGCTCCGGCCCGCTCGGTGAACCAGTCTCTTCGGGGCGCACCACGTGATCTTCCAGTGTCGTGTCTCGCAAGTAACGCGAAGAAATATCGGATGCATGGCGTTGCCAGGCAAGGCGCGAGGAGGCGTCATAGTGGGGTCTATGGCAACGACGAGCAACGCCGCATGGCGGCGCCAGGGACCGATATTATGGGATGGTATTTGTGAGACACCACACTAGCTTTTCGAGTCGGCGCGAGTGCGCAGCAGGACGTAGAGCGCGCCGGTGCCGCCGTCGATGTCGCTCGCCGAACAGAATGCCAGCACGCGTGACCAGTTCTTGAGCCAGGCGTTGACGTGGCTCTTGAGCACCGGGTAGTCCGCGCCGCTGCCGCGATAGCCGCGCGCCTTGCCATGAACTACCAGCACGCAGCGAGTGCGGTTGGCGATGGCATCGTCGATGAACGATTCGAGCTCCAGGCGGGCCTCGTCGAGCGTGTAGCCATGCAGGTCGAGTCCGCCCTCCCAGCCGATCTGGCCACGCTTGAGCTGCGCGAAGGTTCTCGCCGGGAGGTCCGGGATCGAGAACGCCAGGCGCTGATGCGGCGTGACTGCCTCGACGCCGCCGTCGGACAGCCGCGACTGCACGACCGGCGGGGCCTGTTCGGCGGCTTCGCGGCGGGTGTCGGCGTTGATGTCGTTGCGACGTGGCTTGCCGACGGCGGCCCGGTTGACGCTGAGCCGCCTGACGCCGGCGGCTTTCAGTGCCTCGCGGAACGCGTTGTGATCGTCGTCGTCGCCTGGAGTCATGACCGTGGAACCTCTGCTGGCCGCCATCGTGCCGGCTGGAATCGTCGCGCGGCGCAAAGGGTAAACGATTCCGCGCTTCGTGGCTTGTCTGTGGGGACCGGTTGGTGATGAATCAGCCCGGCTGTGAACCCGGCACCCTTGCGGGTACAATCGTCGTCCGTTTTTCAGTCAGATGCGAGCCCCGTCCATGCCCCCTCTGCAGTCGACCTTGACGCTAGCCGACGATGTCATCGTTGCCGATCTGTTCAGCGTGCGTGACTGCCTGCGTTGGGCAACCAGCGAATTCCACGCCCACCGTCTCCATTTCGGGCACGGCACCGACAGCGCCTGGGACGAAGCGGTGGCGCTGGTGCTGGGGGCGCTGCACCTGCCCTGGGACGTCGATCCGGCGGTGCTCGACTCGCGCTTGCTGGGCGTCGAACGCGGACGTATCGTCGCGCTGGTGCGAAGTCGGATCGAGACGCGCCGGCCGCTGCCGTATCTGCTCGGCGAGGCGTTCTTCGCCGGCTTCCCGTTCGAGGTCGACGAGCGGGTGCTGATTCCGCGCTCGCCGACCGCGGAGCTGATCGAACAGGGCTTTTCGGCCTGGTTCGAGGAGATGCCGCCGGCGCGCGTGCTCGATCTCTGCACCGGCTCCGGCTGTATGGGCATCGCCACCGCGCTCCACCTGCCGACCTGCGAGGTGGACCTGGTCGATATCAGCCCGGAGGCGCTGGAGGTGGCAAAAGCCAATATCGTGCGTCACGACGTCGGCCGGCGCGTGCGCGCCGTGGCCTCCGACCTGTTCGAGGGCGTCGCCGGGCAGCGCTACGACCTGATCGTCAGCAATCCGCCCTACGTCGACAGTCGCGATCTGGCGGCGATGCCGGCGGAGTATCGCCACGAACCCGACCTGGCGCTGGGCGCCGGGCGAGACGGCCTGGACATTGTGCGGCGTATTCTGCGCGAGGCGCGGACCTATCTGAACGATGGCGGTATGCTGATCGTCGAGGTCGGCAACTCCCAGCGCCATCTCGAGGCGGCGTTTCCCGAAGTGCCGTTTCTGTGGCTCGAGTTCGAGCGCGGCGGCGAGGGGGTGTTCGCGCTCGGTGCCGAGGATCTCGATGCCTACGCGGACCACTTCGCCGCGTCCCGCCCGGCCTGAACCTGAATCTTTCGTCCATTTCCTGAGGATCGCGCATGTCCGGCAACACCTTCGGCAAACTGTTCACCGTCACCACTTTCGGTGAGAGTCACGGCCCTGCACTGGGTGCCATCGTCGACGGCTGCCCGCCGGGGCTCGAGCTCAGCGAGGCGGATCTGCAGCGCGACCTGGATCGCCGCCGACCGGGTTCTTCTCGCCATACCACCCAGCGCCGCGAGCCGGATCAGGTCAAGATCCTGTCCGGCGTGTTCGAGGGCAGGACCACCGGCACGCCGATCGGACTGATGATCGAGAACACCGATCAGCGTTCCAAGGATTATTCCAAGATTGCCGAGCAGTTTCGCCCGGCCCACGCGGATTACACCTATCACCACAAGTACGGGATTCGTGACTACCGTGGCGGCGGTCGCTCCAGTGCCCGCGAGACGGCGATGCGCGTGGCCGCCGGCGCCATCGCCAAGGCCTGGCTCTCGCAGCAGGGGATCCGCGTGCGCGGTTACATGAGCCAGCTCGGTCCCATCGAGATCGACTTCAAGAGCTGGGATGGCGTGGACGACAACCCGTTCTTCTGCCCGGATCCGGACAAGTTGCCTGAACTCGAGGCATACATGGATCAGCTACGCCGCGACCAGGATTCGGTGGGAGCCAGGATTACGGTCGTCGCCGAGGGCGTGCTGGTGGGGCTGGGCGAGCCGGTCTTCGATCGTCTGGACGCCGAGCTGGCACACGGGCTGATGAGCATCAACGCGGTGAAGGGGGTCGAGATCGGTGACGGCTTCGGTGTCGTGGCTCAACGTGGCAGCGAGCATCGCGATGAAATGACGCCGCAGGGGTTCCTCTCCAATCATGCCGGCGGCGTGCTTGGTGGCATCTCCAGCGGCCAGCCCATCGTCGCGCATCTGGCGCTCAAGCCGACTTCCAGCATTACCCGGCCGGGGCGCTCGATCGACGTTCACGGCGAGCCGGCGGAGGTCGTGACCAAGGGGCGTCACGATCCCTGTGTCGGTATCCGCGCCACGCCTATTGCCGAAGCGATGATGGCGCTGACGCTGATGGACCATCTGCTGCGCCATCGCGCCCAGAACGCCGACGTTCAGGTCGAGACACCGCGCCTTGACCAGATCTGAGAAGCCGCCTCGGCGCTAACCTGCCTTCCTTGCGGCTTCCAGTTCCGCGATCATCGCGCGCCCGGCGTTGGAGAGCGTGCGCTCCCGGTGGACCAGATACCCGAGCCGTCGCTCGATGGGCGGGTGCGCCACCGGCAGTACCGCGATCTCCTCGTCGATCATGCTCTCCGGAAGCACGCTCCAGCCCAGCCCGATGCCGGCCATCATCTTCAGCGTCTCCAGGTAGTTGGTGGAGAGCGCCACATCGATTGCCAGACCGGCCCGATTGAACGAATCCACCACGATGTCGCGCGTGAACGTGAGCGGACCCGGCAGTACTGCCGGGTAGTCCACCAGCGTCGACAACGGCAGCTCGCTGCGCGTCGTCAGCGGGTGTCCGGGCGCGGCGACGAAGCGCAGCTGATCGATCCACACCGGTACCGAATCCACCTGAGGATTGGGACGAGGCGACAGCGTCACGACAGCCAGTTCGATCTCGCCGGCCACGACGCCGTGGTAGGCCTGCTCGGAATCGAGAAAGCGCAGGTCCAGGTCGACGTCCGGGTAGCGCTGCGTGAAGGCCTTGAGAACCGGCGGCAATCGATGCAGACCGACGTGATGGCTGGTGGCGAGCGTCAGGCTGCCTTCGATGCTGCCACTCAGATTGCTCAAGGTGCGACGACTATCCTCTACCAGTTGCAGGATCTGGCGCGCACGTGGCAGCAACAGCCGGCCGGCCTCGGTCAGGCTGACCCGACGATTGATGCGATCGAAGAGTTTGGCGCCGGTCTGGTGTTCCAGCGTGGCGATGCGTTTGCTGATCGCCGGCTGGGTGAGGTGGAGCTGCTCGCCGGCCAGCGAGAAAGAGGTTGTGTCGGCAACCGCGATAAAGGCTTGTAGGCTCTGGGTGTCCATGACATCGATTTCCGGCAGATTAATTCATACATTCTGTTATGGAATCCAAAGCATAATCAAGATGAATTGATTTTATGTATGCGACCGCCGTATCTTGGCTAACCAATCATTCGCGGCGTCACATGACGTCTCGATTCGCAAGCGTTACGTCACAAAAGCTGCCTCAGACAGTGTGACGGAGGAGAGAACAGACATGGCAAGCCAGACGCTCTACGACAAGCTGTGGGCGCAGCACTTGGTGACCCAGCGCGACGACGGGTCGGCGCTGATCTACATCGATCGTCACCTGCTGCACGAGGTCACCTCGCCCCAGGCGTTCGAGGGGCTACGCCTGGCCGGCCGCAAACCCTGGCGTCGCGACGCCAACCTGGCGACGCCGGATCACAACGTGCCGACCACGCTCAAGGAGCGCAGCGCCGGCAACGCCGGGATCCTCGACGACGTCTCTCGTATCCAGGTAGAGACCCTGGATGCCAACTGCGAGAGCTTCGATATCGAGGAGTTCCGGATCAACGACGAGCGCCAGGGCATCGTCCACGTGGTCGGGCCGGAGCAGGGCGCCACGCTGCCGGGCATGACGGTGGTCTGCGGCGATTCCCACACCGCCACCCACGGCGCCTTCGCGGCGCTCTCTCACGGCATCGGCACCTCCGAGGTCGAGCACGTGCTCGCCACCCAGTGCCTGATCGCCCAGAAGATGAAGAACATGCAGGTGCGCGTCGAGGGCAAGCTGGGTCTCGGCGTCACCGCCAAGGATATCGTGCTGGCGATCATCGGGCGTATCGGTACCGCCGGCGGCACCGGTTACGCCATCGAGTTCGCCGGCAGCGCGATTCGCGATCTCTCCATGGAGGGTCGCATGACGATCTGCAACATGGCGATCGAAGCCGGGGCCCGCGTCGGCCTGGTGGCGGTGGACGACAACACCATCGATTACCTGAAAGGACGGCCCTTTGCCCCCGCGGCCGACCAGTGGCCGGCTGCTGTTGAGGCCTGGCGCGATCTGGTTTCCGACGACGGCGCGCATTTCGACAAGGTCGTCGAGCTCGACGCCGCCGAGATCGAACCCCAGGTGACCTGGGGAACCAGTCCGGAGATGGTCGTCAACGTCTCGGCGAGCGTGCCGGATCCGAACGACGCCGCCGACGAGACCGTGACCCAGGGCATGACCCGGGCACTCGAATACATGGGGCTGTCCGCCGGACAGAAGATCACCGACATCCAGCTCGACAAGGTGTTCATCGGCTCCTGCACCAACTCGCGGATCGAGGATCTGCGCGAGGCCGCCAAGGTCGCCAAGGGCCGCAAGGTCGCCGACAACATCCAGCTGGCCATGGTGGTGCCGGGCTCCGGTCTGGTGAAACGGCTGGCTGAGGCGGAAGGACTCGACAGGATCTTTGTCGAGGCGGGCTTCGAGTGGCGCGAGCCGGGCTGTTCTATGTGCCTGGCGATGAACGCCGACAAGTTGGGCGCTGGCGAGCGCTGCGCGTCGACGTCCAACCGTAATTTCGAAGGTCGCCAGGGCTATGGTGGGCGCACCCATCTGGTGAGCCCGGCGATGGCGGCGGCGGCGGCCATCGAGGGGCATTTCGTCGATGTTCGCGAATACGACTATGACCGGGACAGTGCACGGGAGATGAGCGCATGAAGAAGTTCGAACGTCTGCAGGGTCTTGTCGCGCCGCTCGATCGCGCCAACGTTGATACCGACCTGATCATCCCCAAGCAGTTCTTGAAATCGATCAAGCGCACCGGATTCGGCCCCAACCTGTTCGACGAGTTGCGTTATCTCGACGAGGGCTATCCGGGCCAGGACGCGTCCAGCCGGCCGCTCAATCCGGATTTCGTGCTCAATCAGTCGCGTTATCGCGATGCGCAGGTATTGCTGGCAAGGCGTAACTTCGGCTGCGGCAGCTCGCGCGAGCACGCGCCCTGGGCGCTGGACGACTTCGGTTTCCGCGTGGTGATCGCGCCGAGCTTCGCCGACATCTTCTACAACAACTCGTTCAAGAACGGGATCCTGTTGATCGCCCTCGACGAGACGACGGTCGACCGGTTGTTCCAGGAGACCGAAGCCAACGAGGGCTATCGTCTGGACATCGATCTCGCAGGACAGCAGGTGATCACGCCGAGCGGCGAGACGATCCCGTTCGAGGTCGATGCCTTCCGCAAACACTGCCTGCTGGAAGGGCTCGACGATATCGGCCTGACCCTCGAGCAGTCCGGGGCCATTCGAGACTTCGAAAGTCGCCATCGTCCGGCGAATCCCTGGCTGTTCCGGGATGTCTGACGCGGAACGGCACAACGACCATAGCGCCGTGGTCGAGCGCCAGTTCGGCGCGCAGGCGGCGGCCTATCTGAGCAGTAGCGTGCATGCTCAGGGTGCCGAGTTCGTGCAGTTGCGGGAGCGTGTTGGGCGGCTCGACGCACCCCGCGTACTGGATCTTGGCTGTGGCGCCGGTCACGTGAGCTTCCAGGTTGCCGATCTGGCGGCGGAAGTCGTGGCCTATGATCTGTCGCCGCGGATGCTCGGCGTGGTTGCCGAAGCCGGCGGCGAACGCGGTTTCGGCAATATCCGCACGGTGCAGGGTGTTGCCGAGTCGCTGCCGTTCGCCGATCACAGTTTCGATGTCGTATGCAGTCGCTTTTCCGCCCACCACTGGCGCGACGTCGGGTTGGCGCTGCGCGAAGCGAGACGGGTCTTGAAGCCGGGTGGTCTGGCGGCATTCATCGATGTCGCGGCGTCCGAGCAGCCGCTGTTCGACAGTTTCCTGCAGACCATCGAGATGCTGCGCGATACCAGTCATGTACGCGACTACGCCCCGAGTGAATGGGCGCGGATGGTCGGCGAAGCAGGTCTCGTGATGACGTCCAGCTCGCGCCAGCGTCTGCGCCTGGATTTCGACACGTGGATTGCACGCATGCGTACGCCTGACGTGATGCGCGATGCGATTCGCCATCTGCAGAGTCAGGTCGGTCAGGAGGTGCGAGACGCCTTCGAGATCAGCGACGACGGCGCGTTCAGTACCGATATGCTGGTGCTGTGGGCCACGAAGTGACAAATCAAGGAACACGCTTGAGGAAAACGCATGAGCAAGAAGATTCTGGTTCTCCCCGGTGACGGCATCGGCCCGGAAATCACGGCAGAAGCGGTCAAGATTCTGAATGCGTGCCGCGACGCCGGCCTGGACGCCGAACTGGAAGAGGCGCTGGTTGGCGGTGCCGGTTTTGATGCCGAGGGGCACCCGCTGCCCGAGTCGACGCTGGCCAAGGCCAAGGCGGCCGATGCGATCCTGCTCGGCGCCGTGGGTGGGCCGAAGTGGGATACGCTCGAGGATCTGAGCAAACGCCCCGAGAAAGGACTGCTGGGGTTGCGCAAGAACCTCAACCTGTTCGGCAACCTGCGTCCGGCGCTGCTCTACCCGCAGCTGGCCGAGGCGTCGACGCTGAAGCCGGAAGTGGTTTCCGGGCTCGACATCATGATCGTGCGCGAGCTGACCGGCGGCATCTACTTCGGTCAGCCTCGTGGCATCGAGGAGCGCAACGGCGAGCGGGTCGGTTTCAACACCTACGTCTACGCCGAATCCGAGATCGAACGCATCGGTCGCGTCGCCTTCGAGATGGCGCAGAAGCGCGGCAAGAAGCTCTGCTCGGTGGACAAGGCCAACGTGCTCGAAGTCACGATTCTGTGGCGCGAGGTGATGAACCGACTGGCGCCGGAATATCCCGACGTCGAGCTGACGCACATGTACGTCGACAACGCTGCCATGCAGCTGGTGCGGGCGCCCAAGCAGTTCGACGTGGTGGTGACCGGCAACATGTTCGGCGACATTCTCTCCGACGCCGCCGCCATGCTGACCGGCTCCATCGGCATGCTGCCGTCGGCGTCGCTCAACGAGCGCCAGCAGGGCATGTACGAGCCGTGTCACGGTAGCGCGCCGGATATCGCCGGCCAGGGGCTGGCCAACCCGCTGGCGACGATTCTGTCGGTGGCGATGATGCTGCGCTATTCGCTGGGCGAGCCCCAACTCGCCGCTCGTATCGAGCGGGCGGTCGGCAAGGTGCTGGATCAGGGCCTGCGTACCGCCGACATCGCCTATCCGGGCACCCGTCAGGTCTCCACCAGCGAGATGGGCGATGCGGTGCTGGCGGCCTTCGCCGAGGCCTGAGCGCGTTCGACGCAGCAACGCGGCTCACGGCGTATGGCGCAAACAGGCCTGTACCAATGCGCTATAATGCGCCTTCAAGATTGACAGGATGCGACGACTCGAACGGGTCGTCGTGTCGATTCAGGACATTCAAAAACGCTTCGGGGTACGCCAACTATGTTGAAAGTCGGATTCGTCGGCTGGCGCGGGATGGTCGGTTCCGTGCTGATGCAGCGCATGCTGGACGACAACGATTTCGCCGGGCTCGAGCCGGTGTTCTTTTCCACCTCCCAGGCAGGCCAGGCCGGTCCCGACATCGGCGTCGACGTGCCGGCGTTGAAGGATGCCAACGACATCGAGTCGCTCAAGGCGATGGACGTGATCGTCACCTGCCAGGGCGGGGATTACACCGGCGCGGTCTATCAGCCGCTGCGCCAGGCGGGCTGGAAAGGCTACTGGATCGATGCGGCCAGCACCCTGCGCATGGCGGAGGAGTCGACCATCGTGCTCGATCCGGTCAACCGTCACGTGATCGATGCCCAGCTTGCCAAGGGCGCCAGGACCTTCGTCGGTGGCAACTGTACCGTCAGTCTGATGCTGATGGGCCTCGGCGGTCTGTTCGAGGCCGGCCTGGTCGAATGGATGACCTCCATGACCTATCAGGCGGCCTCCGGTTCCGGGGCCAAGCACATGCGCGAACTGCTGTCGCAGATGGGCGCGCTGCAGTCGGCCGTGGCCCGCGATCTCGCCACGCCATCGAGCGCGATTCTCGACATCGACCGCGATGTCACCGCCGCCATGCGCGGCAGCGAATTCCCGGTCGACAACTTCGGCGCGCCGCTGGCCGGCAGCCTGTTGCCGTGGATCGACAAGGCAATGGACAGCGGCCAGAGCAAGGAGGAGTGGAAGGGCGGCGTCGAGACCAACAAGATTCTCGCCACCGGCAACAACCCGATCCCCATCGACGGCCTCTGTGTACGTATCGGCGCGATGCGCTCTCACAGCCAGGCCTTCACCATCAAGCTCAAGCAGGACGTGCCGATCGATGAGATCGAGGATCGTCTGGCCAAGCACAACGACTGGGTCCAGGTCGTCCCCAACGACAAGGACGCCACGTTGCAGCATCTGACGCCGGCGGCCGTCAGCGGTACGCTGACAGTACCGGTGGGCCGACTGCGCAAACTGGCCATGGGCGGGGAATACCTGACCGCGTTCAGCGTCGGCGACCAGCTATTGTGGGGTGCCGCCGAGCCGCTCAAGCGCATGCTCAAGATTCTTCGCGAGCAGGCGTGAGCCCGCGCCAGTCACGGTAGCGTCTCGACCGAGACCATTATCGAGCCCCGTCGGTTCACGCCGGCGGGGCTTTTTGCGGTGGTGCCGGACCCGGGGTTGGCTTGCCGCCGATCCGGTCTTGGTAACTGATGTGTTGCTGAATGTTAAAGTTCAATGCGCCGTTGCCGATGAGTGACTCGAGATTCACTCCAAGGCATTGGCGAGGGCACCATGCGGCGATGGCTCACAATGATGGCTGGCGGACTCTGTCTGGCACTGGCTTCGTCGGCCCAGGCGCTCGGCGTCGGCGATCCGCAGCAGGTATCCCCGCTCAACCGCCCGCTGCATGTGGTACTGCCCCTGACCGATGCGGGCGGCCTGGCAGCATCGCGGATCTCGGTGGCTGTCGCTGACGCCGAGGCCTATCGTCAGGCGGGGCTGGCCCGCAGCGCATTGGCCGACACCGTGTCGGCCAAGGTCGTGCGCCGGGACGGCGAATTGACGCTGGTACTCGACAGCCCGCGTCGGGTGCGGGAACCTTTCCTTGACCTGTTGCTGGTGGTGACCTGGCCGGACGGCCAGTGGCAGCGGGGCGTTTCGCTACTGTTCGATCCTGTCGACTACGCCAGTTCGCCGCCACTGCTGGGTGGCGATGTCTCGGCGTCGTCACGGGAGGCGACGATGCCGGTGCGGACAGCGACAAGTGCGCCATACGCCTGGCCAGCGCATCTGCGCGTCCACCCGGGCGACTCGTTGTCGAGTCTCGCGGCCTCGTTGCTGCCTCGTGCCGGTATCAGTCGCCAGGCGTTGATGGTGACCCTCTTTCAGTCCAACCCCGAGGCATTCATCGATGACGATATCAGCCGACTGCGCGCCGGGGTCGATCTGACCGTACCCGCGCTCGACGTCGTTGCCGGGCTATCCCGTGGCGACGCCGTTACCCGCTTGCGGGCGCTCGTGGGGCAGGCCGATGAAGCGCGCCCGTTCATCGATATCGCGGGACAGCGGCCGGCTTCCGGCCGGGCCGGGATGGCGGAAGCCCCGAAACTCGCCCTGCTGGAGCATCGTCTGGCCGAGTTGACTGCCGAAACCGAACGGCAACGGACGGCCATGGATGCCTTGAAAGCCGAGCGCGACGAACTACGGGGTGCGCTCGCTGCCGCTGCTACGCCGGCTGACGGCCAGCCGGCGGGAGCACCGACAACGAATGACGGCCCCCCTCCCGGAGAACCGCCTGTCGGGGAGAATTCTCCCGGGAAGGCCCCCGTCGTGAGCGATCCGGCGGTGGCGGCGGCCGCTTTGGTGGCGATGCCGGTGGCCTCCGACACGACGGCTTCCGATGCCAAGACAGAGCCCCCGGCCGCGTCTTCCCCGGGCGTTGCCCGCGCATCGGTCCCGCCGGCCTCGGCGGGAGGGGCTCTGGTAGGTCACCTGGACTGGATCGGCGGCGGCGTGCTGCTGGCGCTGTGGGGCCTCCAGCGACGACGGCGTCAGGCTGGAGGCGAGGGGCTGCCGAGCGCCGACGAGACCTCTCCGGGCAAGGCAAAGGAGGCCCGGGCGAAACGCCAGACCGCGAAGGCATCCCCGCGTCGGCGGGCGGCGGCTGGCGACGGGGATGCCGGTTCCGTCTCGATCAGCCAGGCCGACATCTACATGGCCTACGGTCGCCATGCCGAGGCGCGTGATTGGTTGCGTCAGCACCTCGCGAAACGGGAGGACGCCCAACTTCGGCTGGGCCTGCTTAGAGCGCTGGGGGATCTTCGGGATATGGACGCTCTGGAAGTGGCGCTATCCGGCTTTGGCGGGGATGCGACGCCCGAACAGCGGCAGGAAGGACAGGCCCTGGTTGACGACTACCGTGCCCGCCACGTGGAAGAGAGCTGGGAAGAAGCGACGGGCGATGGCGTCGAGCAGGATGGCGGCCGAGAGTGGCAGGCGGAGGTGGAGGACGTCGATGCGTTGTTCGAGTCCCAGGTACGGCATGCCATCTCCGAGCCCTCGACCTGGGGGAGGGCTGACGGCGTTGCGACTTCCGAAACGCCCCCATCTCGTGAGAGGGGCCCTCGTTTCGGCATCGATGCCATTCACCGCCAGGCCACGAAGGGGGATGTCGAAGCCGAGAGACAGGACGCCATGTCGGTGTTGTTCGACGACGAAATGACAGAGGTTGTCGACGGGTCGGAAACGTCACCGCTCGTTGTCCGCATCGATTACGAAGCGCCGACGCTGGAGCTGGATACCGAGCAGGCCGAGGCAGCGCTTTCATCCTCCACGACCCAGCCGGTCGTCGATTTCTCGGCACTCTCTCCGGAACCCATGGAAAACTCGCTGAAGCCAACGGAAGGGCCTCTGGAAGTCACGGAAGAATGGGAACCCGGCGACAGAGCCATGGAGTCGGCGGCTTCGGCGTCGGTCGATGACGACGGGAAAACCGGTAGCAGGGCCGTCCTGGCGAGCGGGACGTCGGGGTATCCCGGTATCGCTGGGGGTGCGTCGAGGCCCCGGGGCGAGGGGACCTCTGGCCCTCGACGTGAAGTTCCCGCCAGCTGGGACGTCGAGGAGGTGGAATTCCGGTTGT
The DNA here is from genome assembly GCF_008298015.1 of Salinicola corii. GTDB lineage: Bacteria > Pseudomonadota > Gammaproteobacteria > Pseudomonadales > Halomonadaceae > Salinicola > Salinicola corii. Next base: position 115,952 of record NZ_VTPX01000009.1, read on the forward strand.
CGCATCGGGATAATGGGCGCCCCTAACGACTTTCGGCTGTACAGGTTGCGATGGCGTTTTTCTCCCGGCAGGACGACAACCAGCCGCTGACGGGCCGTTTGGCCCTTGGCGTCGAGTACGACGGCACGCATTACTGCGGCTGGCAACGCTTGCGCCACGCTCAATCGGTGCAAGGAGCGCTCGAAGCCGCGTTGAGCAAGATCGCCGCGGCCCCGGTGCGAGTGCTCTGTAGCGGCCGCACCGACAGTGGCGTTCACGCCACGCGCCAGATCGTTCATTTCGATGCGCCAGTCGCGCGCACCCAGAAAGCCTGGTTGTTTGGAGCCAACGCGCAGTTACCGCGGGATATTGCGGTGCGCTGGCTGGTGCCGGTGGCCGACGACTTCCACGCCCGCTTCTCGGCGCTGGCCCGCCGCTATCGTTACCTCATTCTCAACCAGCCGACGCGCTCGGTCATGGAACGGAACAACGTGACGTGGTGTCGGGAGCCGCTGGATGCCGAGCGCATGCATCGTGCCGCTCAAGCCCTGGTCGGTGAACATGACTTCTCCAGCTATCGCGCTGCCGGCTGTCAATCGAAGGTGCCGGTTCGTCACCTGCATTTCATCGAGGTGCGCCGTCTAGGTCCGCTGGTCATGATCGATGTTCAGGCCAACGCCTTCCTGCATCACATGATCCGAAATATCGCCGGCGTGCTGGTGGCGGTTGGGCGCGGAGACGAGGATGAAGCCTATCCCGCCAAGCTGCTGGCGCTGAAGGATCGCAGACTGGGTAACGTAACCGCGCCTGCCTGTGGGCTGCATTTCGTCGATGTGCGCTTCGACGAACGTTTCGCGTTGCCCGAGGAACCTGTCGGGCCGAACCTGATGGCGTTTCTCGGTGACTGGACCGGAGATCGGGATATGATTCCGGATACGCCGTTGATGCGCCGGCGTCGGGTATGGCCGAAATGGATCGACGATCAGGGCCGGGTGGTCGACCAGCATCCGCAGGCCGGCCTGGAGGTCTCGCCATGAATCCCGTCAGAATCAAGATATGCGGCCTGACCCGAGCCGAGGATATTCGGGTCGCCATCGCTTGCGGAGCTGACGCGCTGGGTTTCGTGATGTGGGCGGGCAGCGGGCGCGCCATCGATGCCGATGGACTCGCGATGCTGAGTGCCACAGTGTCACCGTTCTTGACCCGGGTGGGCCTGTTCGTCGACCCGAGCGTGGCCGATGTCGAAGCGTGTCTACCCTATCTCGACCTGCTACAGTTCCATGGCGACGAGCCGGCCGATTTCTGCGCGCGTTTCGACAAGCCCTGGATCAAGGCGGTACGCATGCGCGACGATATCGATCTTCAGGCGGTGGCCGAGACATATTCGGGGGCTGGCGCGCTGCTTCTCGATGCGTTTCGCCCGGGGGTTCCGGGCGGCACGGGGGAAACCTTCGACTGGCGGCGTATCCCCGACTCGCTGGCGAAACCCGTGATTCTCGCCGGCGGCCTGACACCCGACAACGTCGCCGATGCCATCACGCGGGTGCGACCCTATGCTGTCGATGTGTCCGGTGGCGTCGAGTCGCGCAAGGGAATCAAGGATCCGCTGCGGATCCGTGCCTTCTGCGAGCGGGTGCAGGCGACGAATGCCGCGCTGTCCCCGACGCCATCCGATGCGTCGTCGTTCACCACCAATTCATCCACCGCCAACTGATGAGGGTCCCTTCGTGAGCCGATTCCACGACTTGACGCAACTGCCGGACGCTCGCGGCCACTTCGGTCCTTACGGCGGCCGTTTCGTTTCCGAGACCTTGAGTTTCGCCCTCGAGGAGCTCGAGACCATCTACGCCGGTCTCAAGGACGATCCCGAGTTCCAGGCGGAGTTCGACCGCGACCTGACGCACTATGTCGGTCGGCCATCCCCGCTCTATCACGCCGAACGCTGGTCGCGGGAGATCGGCGGGGCGCAGATCTGGCTCAAGCGCGAGGATCTGAACCACACCGGCGCGCACAAGGTAAACAACACCATCGGACAGGCGCTGCTGGCCAAGAAGTCCGGCAAGCCTCGCGTGATCGCGGAGACCGGCGCCGGGCAACACGGCGTCGCCACTGCGACGGTCGCCGCGCGCCTGGGTCTGAAGTGCGAGATCTACATGGGCGCCGAGGACGTCGAGCGTCAGAAGCTCAATGTCTACCGCATGCACCTGTTGGGCGCCAAGGTGGTACCGGTGGAGTCCGGTTCGCGGACGCTCAAGGACGCGATGAACGAAGCGCTGCGCGACTGGGTCACCAACGTCGACGACACTTTCTACATCATCGGCACGGTGGCCGGTCCGCATCCCTATCCGATGCTGGTCCGCGACTTCAGCGCCATCGTCGGGCGCGAGGCGCGTCGCCAGTCGCTCGAGCAGATCGGGCGGCTGCCGGACGCGCTGGTGGCGTGCGTGGGCGGCGGCTCCAACGCCATGGGCCTGTTCTACCCGTTCGTCGAGGACGATGAGGTCACCATGTATGGCGTCGAGGCCGGTGGCGAAGGCGTCGCTACCGGCCGTCACGCCGCGCCGCTGACGGCCAATGCCCCGCGTGGCGTGCTCCACGGCAACCGGACCTACCTGATGTCCGACGAGGGCGGGCAGGTTGCCGACACCCAGTCGATCTCCGCCGGCCTGGATTATCCCGGCGTCGGCCCCGAGCATGCGCTGTGGAAAGACGTCGGCCGCGTGCGTTACGTGGCGGCGGACGACGACGAAGTGCTGGCGGCGTTCCGTGAGCTGACGCTCGTCGAGGGCATCATGCCGGCGCTGGAGTCGGCCCACGCCCTGGCTCACGCCAAGAAGCTGGCGGGGGAGATGTCTCCGGATCAGCATATCGTCGTCAATCTCTCCGGGCGCGGTGACAAGGATATCCACACCGTCGCCAAGCTCGACGGCATCGAATTTTGACTGGGGTCGACATGAATCGAACCGTATCCAATCGCATCGACCGGCGCTTCGCGGCGCTCAAGGCCCAGGGCCGGACCGCGCTCATTCCCTACATCACCGCCGGCGATCCGGCGCCGGCATACACGGTCGGTTTCATGCATGCCTGCGTGGAAGCCGGCGCCGACGTCCTCGAACTCGGGGTGCCATTCTCCGATCCGATGGCGGACGGGCCGGTAATCCAGAAGGCATGCGAGCGGGCGCTGGTGCATGGTACCCAACTACGCCACGTGCTGGAGATGGTGGCCGAATTTCGCCAGCGGGACACCGAAACACCCGTAGTGTTGATGGGGTATCTCAACCCCATCGAGCGCATGGGATACGACGTCTTCACGCGTCAGGCGCAGGCGTCCGGGGTCGATGGGGTACTGGTGGTTGACATGCCTCCGGAGGAGGCCGGCGACAACGCCGCGCTGTTCGCGGAGCATGGCCTGCAGTCGATCTTCCTGCTGGCGCCGACCACCTCCGAAGCGCGTGCCAAGGAGATCTGCAAGTACGGCGAGGGCTACCTCTATTACGTTTCGCTCAAGGGCGTGACCGGGGCGGCAACGCTCGACGCCGATGCCGTTGGCGAGCAGTTGGGCAAGCTCCGGCGTGTGACCGAGCTGCCGCTGTGTGTCGGTTTCGGCATCCGCGATGGCGAGGCGGCGGCGGCGATCGGTCGAGTTGCCGATGGCGTCATCGTCGGCAGTGCCCTGGTCGGCCGTATCGCCGAGCGTGCCGACGATCCGACTTCCATTCCCGCGGCGCTGAAGTCGATTCTCGGCGAGATGCGGGAGGCGCTCGACCGTGACGCGGTCGGCTGAGGCAGGGTCGCCGATTTGGTATCATCCAGCATTTCCGTTTCTCGTAACGGCTGTTTTCACCACTTTCTGTTTTGGCAAATAGGGAAGCTTTCCTGACATGAGCTGGCTAGACAAGATCGTTCCGTCGATGAGCCGTACCCAGCGCAATGACCGCCGCGCTAGCGTGCCGGACGGCCTATGGCGCAAGTGCCCGAACTGTGAATCGGTGCTCTACCTTCCCGAACTGGAGAAGCACCAGAACGTCTGCCCCAAGTGCCAGCATCATCTGCGGCTGACCGCTCGCAAGCGGCTCAACTGGTTCCTCGATGCGGAAGGGCGCGAGGAGATCGCGGGCGATCTCCAGCCGAGCGACCGGCTCAAGTTCCGCGACTCCAAGAAGTACAAGGATCGGCTGGCATCGGCCCAGAAATCAACCGACGAGAACGACGCGTTGATCGCCATGCGCGGGGCGCTCGACGGCTTGCCGGTGGTGGCGGTGGCGTTCGAGTTCTCGTTCATGGGTGGCTCCATGGGCGCGGTCGTCGGCGAGAAGTTCGTGCGTGCGGCGACGCTGGCGCTCGAGGAGGAGATTCCGCTGGTCTGCTTTGCCGCCTCCGGCGGTGCGCGCATGCAGGAAGCGCTGTTCTCGCTGATGCAGATGGCCAAGACATCGGCGGCGCTCGAGAAACTCAAACTGGCTGGCGTGCCCTACATCTCGGTGCTCACCGACCCCGTCTTCGGCGGCGTGTCGGCGTCGTTGGCGATGCTGGGCGATCTCAACGTGGCCGAACCCAACGCCCTGATCGGCTTTGCCGGCCCGCGCGTCATCGAGCAGACAGTGCGCGAGACCCTGCCGGAAGGCTTCCAGCGCAGCGAATTCCTGCTCGAGCACGGCACCGTCGACATGATCGTGTCGCGACCGGAGCTGCGTGAGCGGTTGGGCAGTGTGCTGCGCAAGCTGACCCACCAGCCGGTGGTGGGGGTGTCGGCGGACGATGCCTCCGTCGAGGTCGGGGACTTCTCTCCACTACCGGACGAGCCGGACGCTTCCCGAGCCTCGCGTTAAGGAATCGCCGAGCCATGAGTGCCACCCTCGACGACTGGCTGGCGCGTCTCGAGCGCCAGCATCCGGTCTCCATCGACATGGGGCTCGAGCGGGTGGCCGTGGTGGCCGAGCGGCTCGGTCTGACTCAGGGCCCGATCGCGCACCGTGTGGTGACCGTTGCCGGTACCAACGGCAAGGGGTCCACGGTGGCTATGCTGGAGCGGCTGGCCCGAGCCCACGGCTCGACGACGGCCAGTTATACCTCTCCCCATCTTCTGCGCTACAACGAACGGCTCTGCTTCGACGGCGCGGCCGCAGAGGACGAAATCCTGATCGACGGGTTCGAGCGCGTCGAGACGGCGCGTCTGGCCGGCGATCCGGTCAGTCTGACCTACTTCGAAGCGGGCACCCTGGCGGCGCTGGTGGCGATCGCCGATGTCCGCCCTCAACTGGCCATTCTCGAGGTGGGGCTGGGCGGCCGGCTGGATGCGGTCAACGTGATCGACTGCGATGTGGCGATCATCACCACCATCGCCCGGGATCATGCGGATTTTCTCGGCACCGATCTCGAGGGTATCGGCTTCGAGAAAGCCGGCATCCTGCGCGAGGGGCGTCCGGCGGTGTTCGGCAGCCGGCAGTTGCCGGCCAGCGTCTCACGTCGCGCCGAGTTGCTTGGCGTCGCCGCCTACTGGCTTGGCCGCGATTTCGATCACGCCGAAGCGGGCGATGGTGAATGGTCCTGGCAGGGGCGGCCGGAAGCGGATGGTCGCTATCGTCTCGATAGCTTGCCCGACCCGGGGTTGCCGCTGGACAATGCCGCCGTCGCCCTTCAGGCCCTGAGCCTGTGCGGTGTGCCGCCACGAGAGGCCGACTCTCGCCTGGCGATGTCGACCGTGGCGTTGGCGGGCAGGCTGCAGTGGCTGGGGAACTGGTGCTTCGACGTGGCGCACAACCCGCATGCGGCCCGTTACGTGGGGTCGCGGCTGGCCCGGCGTCCGCGACCGGCACGTCGTATCGGATTGCTCGGCGTGCTCAGGGACAAGGACGCCGAGGCGCTGATCGAGGCGCTGGCGCCGGTCGTCGACGTATGGCTGCCGGTGGGCTTGCCGGGCCCTCGCGGCCGCTCCGGGGAGGAGCTTGCCACGGTCGTTACCTCGCAGGGCGGGAAGACATTGTCGGCGGCGTCCTCGCCGTCGGCGGCCGTCGACTGGTTGGTGCCACGTCTTGTGCCCGGTGAAGAAGTGTTAGTATGCGGTTCGTTTCTGACCGTGGCCGGCGCGCTCGAGGCGCTTCAGGCCCGGATGAATGACAACGCGTAGTGAATTCGATCACAGGATGATCGATCGGCTGTCGAAGCATGTCTAAGGAGGTCCAGGTCCTATGAAGTATGGATGGCGTGAACGTATCAGTGGCGCGGTCATTCTCGTCGCGCTGGGGGCCATTTTTCTGCCGATGCTGTTCGACGACCCCGAACCGCGCCAGCAGGAGCCGGGGCCGGTCATGGTGATCGAACAGCCGGTCGAGGGGGGCGAGACGCGTCAACGCATCATCGAGTCACCGCAGTCGCCGACGTCGGTCGCCTCCAATAATGGCAACAGCGCCGGCAATGGCGATACGGACGACACTCCCGTGCCGGAACCGGACACTCGCAGTCAGTTGGGTGCCGGCAGCGACGACTCGTTTGGCCAGAACGGCGCTGCCGGCGGCGGATCGTCCGCCAACGACGATGATGATCCGATTGCCGATATCGCGCAGTCCGAACAGCCGCAGCCTGCGTCCCGTCAGCCCGAGCCGGAACCGGCCAAACCCGCCTCTACCGGGCAGTCTTCTCCCCAGCAGGCGTCGACGCCCGAGCGTACCCCCGCGAGCAGCGATGGTGGTTGGGTGGTCCAGGTTGGCAGCTTTGGTCAGTCCGACAATGCCACACGCTTGGCCGCCAAGCTCAAGGAACAGGGTTTCGCGGCATACTCCCAGCCCCGGGACAACAATCTGACCACGGTCTACGTGGGGCCTTTCTCTTCGTCGGATGCAGGCGAGAAGGCGCGTTCCGAGCTCAAGCAGGCCGCCAATATCCAGGGGCTGCTGATCCGCAAGCCGGGTAGCTGATGACATTGACCTGGCTCGACTATGCCTTCCTGCTGGTGTTGACGATATCGATGCTGGCAGGTTTCATGCGTGGCCTGGTGCGGGAGGCGCTGGGACTCGGAGCCTGGATCGTAGCGTTGCTGGCGGCACGGATATTCGCCAAACCGATCGCCGATCTGCTGGCGCCCTACATCTCCCACCCCGACGCACGGCTGGTACTGGGTTTCGTGCTGATCATCTTCGTGGTGGTGATGATCTGCGGCTTCATCATCCGGCTGCTCAATGCGGCGGTCGAGTGGGTCGGCATGGGCTTCTTCAATCGCCTGGCCGGCGCGGCCTTCGGCCTGGCCCGGGGAGCGGCGATCCTGGTGATCGTCACGGTCGTCATCGGGCTGACGCCGCTGGCGCAGCTGCAGGCGTGGCAGCAGGCGCAGTTGAGACCGTCATTCGAATCCCTGCGCGAGTGGGCGGTGGTCCAGCTGCAGGGCTGGGACGTCGATACGACGGCTGCGGAGGATGCCATGCGCAAGTTACCGCTGACACTGCCGGGCAGTGGCAGCACCTCATCCAGTTCTTCAGACAGGCAGGACGAGCGGGGCGTGACGATTCCGATCCCCGATTCGACCGAAAATCCGGCGCCCTAGATGGGTGCGACCAAGCGAGGTAAGGCGGCATGTGCGGTATCGTAGGCCTCATGGCCAATGAAGCGGTCAATCAGTTGATCTATGACGCATTGACGGTTTTGCAGCACCGCGGACAGGACGCCGCCGGCATGATGACCTGGGATGAGGGTCGCTTTCTGCTGCGCAAGAACAACGGGCTGGTGCGCGACGTGTTTCATACGCGCCACATGAAGCGTCTGCAGGGCCACCTGGGGATCGGCCATGTGCGCTACCCGACCGCGGGCTCCGCGAGCGAGGCCGAGTCCCAGCCGTTCTACGTCAATTCTCCCTACGGCATCACCTTGGCCCACAACGGTAACCTGACCAACTCCGAACAGCTCAAGCAGGAGTTGTTCTCCTCCGACCTACGTCACATCAACACCAGCTCCGATTCCGAGGTGTTGCTCAACGTGTTTGCCCACGAATTGGGCAAACAGGGGCTGTATCTCACCCCGGAAGACATCTTCGATGCGTTGCGCCGTGTCCATCGTCGTTGTAGTGGCGGTTACGCGGCGGTCGCCATCATCAACGGTTTCGGTCTCGTGGCATTCCGCGACCCCCATGGCATCCGTCCCGTGGTCTACGGCACGCGCCAGACCGCCGAGGGACAGGAGGTGATGATCGCCTCCGAGTCCGTGGCGCTCGACGTCGCCGGCTTCGAACTGGTACGCGACCTGGCGCCGGGCGAGGCGATCTTCGTCGACATGGACAAGAACATCCACACGCAGCAGTGTGCCGACAAGCCGCGGCTGACGCCGTGCATCTTCGAGCACGTCTACCTGGCGCGTCCCGACTCCATGCTCGACGGTGCCTACGTCTACGGCACCCGGATGCAGATGGGCCGCAAGCTGGGCGACCGCATCCAGCGTGAGTGGCCTGATCACGATATCGATGTGGTGATTCCGATTCCGGATACCTCCCGGACCACGGCGCTGGAATTGGCCCAGCACATCGGGGTGACCTTTCGTGAAGGCTTCATGAAGAACCGCTACATCGGGCGGACGTTCATCATGCCGGGCCAGACCCAGCGCAAGAAATCGGTTCGCCAGAAGCTCAACGCCATCGCCAGCGAGTTCGAGGGCAAGAACGTGTTGCTGGTGGATGACTCCATCGTGCGTGGGACGACCTGCAAGCAGATCATCCAGATGGCGCGCGACGCCGGCGCCAACAAGGTCTACTTCGCTTCCGCCGCACCGGCGGTGCGCTATCCCAACGTCTACGGCATCGATATGCCGGTGGCCACCGAACTGGTCGCCCATGGTCGCACCGATGCCGAGGTGAGCGAACTGATTGGCGCCGACAAGCTGATCTATCAGGATCTGGAGGACCTCAAGTCCGCCTGTCGCGAAGTCAATCCGGCACTGGACGATTTCGATTGTTCCGTCTTCGACGGCAGTTACGTGACTGGCGATGTCGACGAGGCCTATTTCGCCGCGCTGGAGGCTTCTCGTAACGATGCCGCCAAGCAGCGCGAGAGCCTCAATGCTGTGGTCGACCTGCACAACGATATCGAGGACGATTGAACCTTCCGGCCCGATGATCCGCTCATCGGGTCCTGCTTTCAGGAGCTGCAGGATGAGTTTTGACGACGACCTCACACCGGGGTTGGAAACATTAGGCCTGGAGACGCTGGCGATCCGCGCGGGGCACGAGCGTACCCACGAGCAGGAACACGGCGAGCCGATCTTTCCGACTTCCAGCTTCGTCTACGGCAGCGCTGCGGAAGCGGCGCGCAAGTTCAAGGGCGAGGAGCCCGGCAACGTCTACTCCCGCTTCACCAATCCCACGGTACGTACCTTCGAACGGCGTCTGGCGGCGCTCGAGGGCGGCGAGCGCTGCGTCGCCACCAGTTCCGGCATGGCGGCGATCCTCTCCACCGTGCTGGCACTGCTGGAAGCGGGCGACGAAGTCATCGTGTCACGCTCGGTGTTCGGCTCGACCATTGCCCTGTTCGACAAGTACCTCGCCAAGTTCGGCGTGGTACCGCGGTATGTCGAGCTCAACGATCTGGCACAGTGGGAAGCGGCGATCACGCCCCGGACCAGACTGCTCTTCGCGGAGACGCCGTCGAACCCGCTCAACGAGCTGGTCGACATCGCGGCACTGGCCGAGCTGGCCCACCGCCACGGTGCCTGGCTTGCGATCGACAACTGCTTCCTCACCCCGGCGCTCCAGCGGCCGCTGGAGCTGGGGGCGGACCTGGTCATCCACTCGGCGACCAAGTATCTCGACGGTCAGGGCCGGGCGATCGGCGGGGCGGTCGTGGGGCGGGACCAGGAGCTCGAGCAACTCTACGGCGTCGTTCGTACCTGCGGCCCTTGCATGAGCCCGTTCAACGCCTGGATCTTCCTCAAGGGGCTGGAGACACTCAGCCTACGGATGGAGGCGCATAGCCGCAACGCGCTGGCGTTCGCCGAGTGGCTGGAGTCGCAGCCGGCCATCGAGCGTGTCCACTACAGTGGGTTGGAGAGTCACCCGCAGCATGCGCTGGCCAGGCAGCAACAGCGGGGGTTCGGCGCGGTGATGGGGCTCGAGGTGAAGGGCGGCCAGGAGGCGGCGTGGACGGTGATCGACAACACTCGCCTGATGTCGATCACCGGTAACCTGGGGGACGTCAAGACCACCATCACCCATCCCGGCACCACCACCCATGGCCGTCTCAGCGACGAGCAGCGCGCTTCCGCCGGCATCCGGGACGGCCTGATTCGCATCGCCGTCGGGCTGGAGACGCTAGACGATCTCAAGGCCGATCTCGCACGCGGGCTGAAATTGCTCTAGCCGGCGAGGGCGCCGACCTGACGCGTTAGGTTGGTGGGCGCTAACCTGGGGTGCCCGACAAGGCGCCTTCCCGAAGGGAGCAAGGCTCCGGCGGTTGCGCTGGAGCCTTGTCGGTTTTGACGGTCGGGTTTCGGTTGGCCATTGCTATCTATTGTTCGTTCGTGGGGCCATACTGACGTTGTCACGTCGGCCTGGCTGGCTGAAATCATCATCACGTGGGTCGCAGCCGCCGGGTTGACCAACTGGGTCGTATTCGGGCGAGGAAAATGTGATGAGCAAAGGACGAGACAGCAAGAAAGACACCAAGAAGAAGCCCCTCCTGACAGCCAAGGAGAAGAAGGCTGCAAAGGCCTCCAAAAAGTCCGATAGCAGCATATTCAGTCATTGAAAGCGAAGCGGCCATCGATTCCTCGATGGCTTTGACGATATCTGCCCACCACACCGACTGTCATGTCAGGTATTGATGGCCGCGCTGCCTCGCGTCCGGGTGGCAGCGCGTTCCCCCTCGTTCTTCCCTCGATGCGATGTACGCCGGTGCGTCCGCGGAAGGCTCCGTCGGCTGTCACCGAGATGAGGCGGGAAACCGGCTCGTGTCTCCGTCTTATTGTTTCCCGCTCGTCACCAATCATTTTACGGATCCCGCTCTAGCTTCCTGATCGTGAGGCAGTATGCTGAATCGAGACGAATGGGAGATACGCCGTGTGGGGTAATACGCGATCGGGTTGGGGCTGGGTCAGCATCGCCATTCACTGGGCGAGTGCGCTGGCGATTTTCGGTCTGTTCGCCCTGGGCTGGTGGATGACCGGCCTGGGGTACTACGATCACTGGTACCACCTGGCGCCATGGTGGCACAAGTCGATAGGCATCCTGGTGCTGCTGGTGAGTGTCCTGAGGGTGATCTGGAGGGTGCTGCAGCCGACGCCGGTCGCCCATGGCTCGCGGCTGGAACGAGGCGCGGCGCACATCGGCCATGGCTTGATCTATGCGCTGATGTTCGTCGTGATGATCTCCGGCTACCTGATTTCCACGGCGGAAGGCGACGGCATCAGCGTGTTCGGCTGGTTCACCATGCCGGCGCTGGTGTCGGGTTTGCCGGATCAGGCCGTGCTGGCAGGCGACGTGCACTGGTACGCGGCCTGGGCGCTGGTGGTTTTGGCCGTCGGCCACGGTCTGGCGGCCTGCAAGCACCACTGGCTGGATCGCCAGGATACGCTGGTCCGGATGCTGACGCCCCGTGCGGGCAGGCAGCGCTGATCACGCTTTTCCGGCCAGGGCGGCCGGCCCCGTGCCGAACGCCCTGGCCGAATCGCTCGGCAACATGAATTCAATCGCTTCGAGGAGCAAGACGATGTTGAAAAAGACCGCACTCGCCACGCTGATCGCCGCCGCGTCGGCCATGCCGCTGGCCCAGGCCCAGGCAGCCGACTACAAGATCGACACCGAAGGCCAGCACGCCTTCATCCAGTTCAAGATCAGCCACCTCGGCTACTCGTACATTCTGGGCAACTTCAAGTCGTTCGACGGCGGGTTCAGCTACGATCCCGAGTCGCCGGACGACTCCAGCGTCAACGTGACCGTCGACGTCGACAGCCTGGAAACCAATCACGCCGAGCGCAACAAGCATATCCTGAGCGGCGACTTCCTCAACGCGGGCGAGTTCCCCCAGGCCACGTTCAAGTCCACCAGCTTCGACGTCGACGATGATGGCGAGGAGGCCGAAATGACCGGCGACCTCACCATCCATGGCGTGACCAAACCGGTCACTTTCGAGGTCGATCACATTGGCGGTGGCGACGATCCGTGGGGCGGTTATCGTCAGGGCTTCGAAGCGACCACGACGCTGAACCTGGCCGATTTCGACATCGACATGAGCCAGTTCCCGGAGCCGATGCACAGCGTCGAACTCTATATCGTGCTCGAGGGCATCCGTCAGTAAGACGTTTCGGGCAGGGAAGGCGTTCGGTGACGCCCCCCAAAGACGGGATCCCGGCCATGGTGCCGGGATCTTGTGTCATGGGGCGTGGGTATGCGATGAGTCGTCTGACCGGCTGCGGCAGGGTTCAGCAGTCGCCCAGATAGTGCGCGACCTCGCGGCGGTCGCGACGATGCTTCCAGCGCCGAACCCAGCGACCGCGGCACCATAGCGGGCCGCGCCAGGCGATGTCACGAAGATCACCCAGATTGAGTGCCTTCCAGCGCTCGCTCTGGCCATAGCGCAGGGCCCGGGATTCCCCTCCGACCGCCGCTTCCAGCGACGCCAGCAGCAGTGCGGTGCGCTCGCGTGTGGTCAGCCCCTCGCTGCGGCCGGCGGGCTTCTCCCCGGCCAGAAACAGGTTCGGGTCTTGCCGGCTACGCAGTTTCGCGTCGACATCGATGGCGTTGTTCTCGTCCCGGGCCAGGCCGAACATCTCGAGCGTGGGCGAAGGTTTCAGGCGATCGGTCACGACGAGTAAATTGGCATCGACGACGCTGCCGTCGTCCAGGACTAACTGACCCCGATGGTAGCGGGTTGCCGTCGCGACCAGTTCCAGTTGCAGTCCGCGACGATGCAGGCGTTGAGTCAGCCAGCGATTGGCACGTTGACAGGCCCCGGGGAGCAGCTTCCGGTCATTGGCGATCAGCGTTACCGGCAGTCGACGTCCGTAGCGCTCTCCCAGTGCCAGCAGGTTGGCGGCAAGCTCGACGCCATTCGGTCCGCCGGCGAGGAGCGCGACACGCGGCAGTCTGGCCGCAGCGCCTGCGAGTTGGCTTTCCAACTGCTGGCGCAATTGCCACAGATCATCGGCGGAAGCCGTGAAAACACCCTGCGCGGTATAGAAACCGGGGATGGCGTGTTCATCCACGACTGGCGGCAGGTCGAGCGATAGCCAGTCATAATCGAGCTCGCGCCCGCCGGTGAGCGTGATTCGGCGCTGGCGTCGATCGACCTGCGTCACGTCGGCGCGAACATGTACACCGCCGTGAACGGCGATGCGGTCCGCAGGAAGACGAACGTCGTCGCGCTGCCATTCGCCACCCAGCATTCCGCCGAGCCAATCCGAAAATGCGAAGTCCTGCTGGGTGACCAGCGTCACTCGAGCACCATGTTGGACGAGGCGCTCTGCATGGGCCGCAACGTGAAGATGGGAGTCGCCGTTGCCGACGAGTATCAGATGCCGGCCCTCAGGCGGACGGTCGGAAGAGCTCGGCTGAGTATTTGGCATGCCTCGATCCGGGCGGAAAATCAGCGTTCAGTCTAGCATGGGCTGGGAGTGGGGCTTGAAGATGTCGTTTTCACCCACAGTGTCCTTTTATCCGGCCTTCGACTTTATCTGGCCTTTCCTATCAAGGAGAAAGCACCATGGCGCGTCATATGCTGCCGCAACCCGGTCTGGGAACGTATCGTCTCAAGGAGCAGGCGGTGATCGATTCGGTGACCTCCGCGCTCGAACTCGGCTATCGCCATCTCGATAGTGCCCAGATGTATGAAAACGAGGCCGCGGTGGGCAAGGCGATCCGCCAGAGCGGCGTTCCGCGCGACGAGCTGTTCGTGACCACCAAGATCTGGTGGGACAAGCTGGAGCCGAAGGCGCTGACCGGGGCCGTCGAGCAGAGTCTCGAGAACTTCGGTCTCGAGCAACTGGACCTAATCCTGATCCACTGGCCTTCGCCCGGCGAGGAGGTGCCGATGGCCGATTACATCGCTGCCCTGGACGCGGCCCGGGCTCGCGGCCAGACTAGGCACATCGGTGTTTCCAACTTCACCGTCGCGCAGATCGACCAAGCGCTCGGCTTGCCGGGCGGCGAGAACATCGTCACCAACCAGATCGAGGTGCACCCGTTCCTCGCCAACCGCAAGCTGGTCGAACACTGTCAGGCCAAAGGGCTCGATGTCACGGCCTACATGCCGCTGGCGGTGGGCAAGGTGATGAAGGACCCGGTCCTCGAGCGTATCGCCAACGCCCACGATGTCTCTCCGGCGCAGGTCGCCCTGGCCTGGATCGCGGCACGCGACATCATCGTGATTCCGTCCTCCACCAATCCGGCCAACCAGAAATCCAACCTCGAGGCGATGAACCTCCGGCTCAGCGACGAGGAGATCGCCCGGATCGACGATCTCGATCGTGGGGACCGGCAGGCCAATCCGTCGTTCGCCCCGGATTGGGACGAGTGAAGCCCGGCCGGCGAGCGCGATGGGCGTCTTCCTGGCAGGCGTCGTGAAACGCCGGCGTTCACGGTCGTCGAATTTTTGTCGCGCTCGCGGGTCAAAGCGTTACCGTTTCAAGAGGATCAGCGATGCGTACACGGATGACGGCGAAGCGAAAGAGTCCCGGTCTGCGCCCGGGTTTGGGACTGGGTGCAGGCGTACTGGCAGCCATGCTGGCATTGCCGGTCTGGGCCCAGGATGGCGCGGCGACGCAGGATTCGGCGCCGAATGTCGCGTCGGAGGATGAAGCGCCGCAGGCGCCCGCCAACGCCTCCCAGGTCGACCATGAGTCGATCGAGAAATCCGGCGGCGTCGGTCGGGAGAACGCCGGTTTCACCGCTGGCGGCGCCCAGACTCCGGTCGACCAGCGCCCCAACGCCTTGAGCTTCGATCAACTGGATGTGAACGGTGATGGCGTGATCGACGAGGACGAGGCAGTCAGCGCCGAGCAGCTGAACCTGTTCCAGCAGCTCAACGATCCGGAAGCCGGCGGCGTGACACGGGAGCGCTTCGAGCAGGCGATGGGCGCCGATACGTTAGCCGAGTGAGACCGCCATGCCGTGGCGTTCTCCATTCCCGAAAAAAATCCCGGCCTGAGCCGGGATTTTTTTGTCGAGTCGCGGGTGCGACGCCGGGGTCAGTCGACGACGGCGGCGATCGCCTTGGCCACGTAGGGCAGGTTCTCGCTGGTGAATCCGGCGACGTTGGCGCGACCGGAGCCGACCATGTAGATGCTGTACTCGTCGCGCAGCCGCTTGACCTGCTCGGTGGAGAGCCCGGTATAGGAAAACATGCCACGTTGCTCGGCCACGTGGGCAAAGCGCTGGTCGAGGCCGTAGGGCTTGAGCGAATCGACCAGGTCGCGACGCAGCGTGTTGATGCGGTCGCACATATCGGTCAGTTCGCTTTTCCAGAGCTGGGTCAGCTCTGCGGACTCGAGAATGTCGACCACGATCGCAGCGCCGTGGGAGGGGGGCGTGGAGTAGTTTTCCCGCGCCACGATCGCCATCTGGGAACGTACGTTCTCCATCTGCTCGGCCGTTTTGGCGATCACGATCAGGCAGCCGGTACGCTCGCGGTAGAGGCCGAAGTTCTTCGAACAGGAGCTGGTGATCAGCATCTCCTCGAGATTCTCGGCCAGCAGACGGACGCCGAAGGCATCGATGTCCAGGCCGTCACCGAAACCCTGGTAGGCGAAATCGACCAGCGGCAGCAACCCGCGCTCCTGGACGACGTCCAGAACCTGGCGCCACTGATCCTGGTTGAGGTCGAAACCAGACGGGTTGTGGCAGCAGGCGTGCAGCAGCACCACGTCGCCCCGCGGAATCCGCTTGAGCGCGGCGAGCATGCCGTCGAAGTCGAGACGATTGTTTTCGTCGACGTAGGGGTAGCGCTGGATCGGGATCTCGGCGCCCTCGAAGATGCCGATGTGGTTCGGCCAGGTCGGGTTGGAGAGCCACACGCTCTTGCCCGGCAACTGGGTACGGATGAAATCCGCCGCCAGGCGCAGGGCGCCGGTGCCGCCGGGTGACTGGGTGGCGCTGGCCCGGTTGGCGGCCAGGACCGGCGAATCCGGACCCAGTACCAGTGGCAGCACCGCCTTGCCGTAGCGCGGATCGCCGTGAGAGCCGATGTAGCTCTTGGTCTTCTCGCTCTCCAGCAGACGTGCCTCGGCCTGTTTCACGGCGCGCATGATCGGCGTATTGCCGTCGGGATCCCGATAGACGCCGACGCCGAGATCGACCTTCTGCGGATTGGAATCCTGATTGTACGCTTCGATCAGCCCGAGGATGGCATCTCCCGGGACGCGCTCGATCTTCTCAAACATTAGCGTGCACTACCTCGTCGGTTCTGGCGGCCATGATGAAATCGTTGTGATGCAGGCCGCGGATCTTGTGGGTCCACCAGGTCACGGTGGCCTTGCCCCATTCGGTGGTGATCGCCGGGTGATGGCCTTGCGACTCGGCGAGCTCGCCCACGCGGTTGGTGAAGTCCAGGGCCTGCGCGAAATTGCGGAACGTGAAGCTTCGCTGCAACTGCATGATGCCACCGCGCTCTACGATCTGCCACTTGGGCAGGGCCGGAAGCAGCTGGTCGATCTGCTCCGGCGTCAGGCGCGCTGCCTCTCCGTGGCAGGCGCTGCAGTGCTGTTCGGCGAGGGTCGGCATGGCTCGTTTCTCCCTGCATGAATGGCAAGCGCCATGCGGCCTTGTCATGGCGCGGAGTGTGGTGGCCGGAGGTCAGGCGAACCCGACGACCTCGTGTGGCACGTAGGGCGCTTCCAAGCTCTCGATTTCCTCCGCCGTCAGCGTGATCTCCAGCGCTCCCAGCGCCTGATCCAGGTGGTGCGGCTTGCTGGCGCCGACGATGGGGGCGGTGATGCCGGGTTTCTGCAGCAGCCAGGCCAGCGCGATCTGGGCGGGGGAGACGTTGCGTGACCCGGCGAGCCCTTGCAGCGCCTCGATGACCGGTGCGTCATGTTCGAGCCCCAGCTTCCAGTTGCGCATCTGCTCGTCGCTCCTGGCGCGCGTGGTACTGCCTTCGCTGCCCACCGGCTTGCTGCCGGCGAGAATGCCGCGGGCCAGCGGGCTCCACGGAATCACGCCCACGCCCTGGTCCAGGCACTGGGGAATCATCTCGCGCTCCTCCTCGCGGTAGATCAGGTTGACCATCGGCTGCATGGTGGCGAACTTCGTCCAGCCGTTGCGCTCGGCGACGTGCTGCGCCTTGGCGAACTGCCAGGCGTGCATGCTGGAGGCGCCGATATAGCGCGCCTTGCCCGCCTTGACCACCTCGTGGAGCGCCTCCATGGTCTCCTCGATGGGCGTGTCGTAATCCCAGCGGTGGGTCTGGTAGAGGTCGACGTAGTCCATGCCCAGCCGTTCCAGCGAGGCATCGATGGCGTGATGGATATGCTTGCGAGACAAGCCGCGCTCGTTGGGGGACTTGTTGCCGGTGGGGTTGTAGACCTTGGTCGCCAGCACCACCTCCTCCCGCCGCGCGAAATCCTTCAGCGCCTTGCCGACGACGCGCTCCGACTCGCCGTCGGAGTACATGTCCGCGGTATCGAAGAAGTTGATGCCGGCATCCAGCGCCTGCTGGATGAAAGGGCGGCTCCCGGCATCGTCCAGCACCCAGTCGCGCCACTGAGGCGTGCCGTAGGTCATGGTGCCGAGACAGAGCGGAGAGACCTTGAGGCCGGTACGGCCGAGGCGACGGTATTCCATGCGAGAACTCCCGGTGAATCGTGGATGAAGGGACTTCTCACCATAGCAGTCAATGGCGGGTTCGTTACGCGGATCGCCATGACCCGGCAGGCCATCCTTGGCATAATGCAGCGCTTTCTCTCGTTGTTCCCCGTCTGGAGTCGACATGACCGCCTGGAACAAGCTGCTGGTCGCGACGACGCGGCTGCTGGATCTACACGACAGCGCCCACGAACCGGGCTCGCCCTTCGTCCAGGTCTCCCAGGAGCAGCGTCGCGGCCTTCGCGACGGCTACTGGCTCGACCTGGGCTGCCTGCTGCTGGACTACCTGCTCGAGGTGGACTTCGCCACCAACAGCGCCTTTGTCACCCAGCGTCGCTGCCTGGCCCACCTGCGAGGGGACTATCCCGAGCTGCCAGCGGACGATCTGAGCTTCGTCATCAATCTGCTGGCGACCCCCAGCGAGATTCACTATCGGGAGTGGCAGGCGGACGCCGCCGACAGCGGGGCCGGTGAGGGCGAAACCCCGCCGGGAACGCGCGGCGGCCGCAGCACCAAGCGCACGGCGTTGATCGAGAAGCAGGGCCAGACCGGCCAGGTGCGGTTGACGCCCAGCGGCCGCCAGGCGGTCACTCTGGCCAGCCAGGTCGAGGACCTGCTCTATTCGGAGTATGACGCCGCCAAGGTCATTGCCGCGCTCTCCCGCGGAGACTACGCCCGGGTCCCCGACATCACCCAGCAGATCCTGATGGCGATTCGCGCGCTGACCCAGGAGCTGCGGCGGGTTCGCGAGAATCCGACCCACGAGGGCAAGCTGGCCGCACTGCTGGACAACGAGCGTCACTACCACAATGCGCTGAACACCATCCAGAGCACGCTGCTCAGCGCGCGGTCGCAGCTCTCGACGCCGACCCTGATCGCCCACTTCGATGCCTGGGCCGAGCGGCAGGAGGAGGAGTGGGACCTGCGCATGCTCTCCGCCACCATCGGGCGGGTGTTGAACGCCATCGAGAATCTCTCGCGGCGACTGTCCGAACTGTTGTCGGATATCGCCGAGGGACGGATCCAGTCGATGGGCGTGATCGACTTCGCCGGGCTGGCGCACCAACTGTTGCTCTCGCCGCCCCCCGAGCGTCTGCAGGATGCGGTGGTGGCGCGCATGATGCCGCTCGGCACGCAGGTAGCGATGCCCCGCGTGGAGACGCTGCTGCCGCTGGTGGAAACCCGCCGCGCCGAGCGCAGCGGGGCGGCGCTGGTCTTCGACGAGGCCAGTGACAAGCCCAGCGCCGATCCGCTGCTGGCGCGCTATCTCAAGGCGCGTGGCCCGGCCCTGCGCCAGCGCCTGCGGCAGGCGCCGCTGTCGCTGCCGGAAGCGCTCAGCGAGGGCTGGCACCACTTCGAGGCGGACCCGGCCCACACCGAAACCCTGGACTGCCTGCCGCAACTGCTCAACACCTTCGTCGACACCCAACTGCTCGATGACCACCTGAGCGTCGGTATCGACGACACCCCATTCTCGATCGCGCTGCCCGACGGACGCCGCATCGAGGGCGCGGTGACGCCCTCGCTGCGCCTGCGAAAGACGGCAACGAAAGAACAGAAGGTCTGATTTATGAACATGATGGAAATGGGCGAGGTCGTTGCCTATCTGTTGCGCTACCGCACCGCGGAACGGGTCCCCAGCGGCGGCCGCAAGCGCCGCGCCGCGCGCGAGGGCCAGCTCTCCGAGCGCGACGTCTGTGCCCTGATCGACGACGCCCAGGAGAACGAGCGCGAGGCGTTGCGGGACTTTCTTGCCGGCCAGGGGCTGCGGCTCAAGGCGTTCGAATCCGGCGACTATCCGGGCATCGCACCGGGATCGCGGTTCTTCGCGCTGCTGCCGGATCCCGAGCTCGAGCAGCCGCCGCTCTACACCCGTGAAGCGGTATTCGAGGCACTCAAGCTGCGCCAGGAGAGCCGGGCCGAGCTGGCGCTGTGGTATCTGCAGCTGTGGCTGTTGCTGCATACCCTGATCTACACCCGGCTGAACCGTGCCCTGTCCGACGTCAGCCGCTATCAGGAGGCCACGTTCGTCACCCGCGAACTGGTCGAACTGGTGCGCGATCAACTGGAGACGCTGCGCGGTCTCGGCGATCGGGCACCGGAGAACAGCCGGGTGCTGCTCGATGAGCGCGGCGAGGACATCCCTCGTCGGGTCAAGGCGTTCATCGATCTGCTGGTGCGTGCCGGTCATCTCGAGGCCGTTCGAGAAGCCGTCGACGAGGATGTCTGGCAGCAGACCCTGCTGGGGGCACTGGAAGCCGAGCAGATTGGGGTCAACCACCTGACACACCTGATCGAGCTGACCTCTACCGAGCCCTCGGACCGTCCCTTCGACAGCGCCG
The DNA here is from genome assembly GCF_008298015.1 of Salinicola corii. Taxonomy (GTDB): domain Bacteria; phylum Pseudomonadota; class Gammaproteobacteria; order Pseudomonadales; family Halomonadaceae; genus Salinicola; species Salinicola corii. Next base: position 136,040 of record NZ_VTPX01000009.1, read on the forward strand.
GGAAGGATGTCGCCGACGAGGCGCTGGACCAGAGTCCGGCCAGCGGGTCTGGCGATAGCGACGACGATCCCGAGACGCGCGCCGCCGACATGTTCGACGAGCCGTCGGAAGACATGGATGGATCGACGACCGAGAACGCCGAGGAGAATCGCCGGTGAGTGTCATCAACCGTATCGAGATCGCCAACCTGCTCAACAAGCACGGTGACATCGCCTCGCCCTGGGAAGCCAAGATGCGTCACCTGCTGCTCGACCTGCGCGGGCAGTCGAGCGCGATCAGCATGGAGAACGGCTTCGGCAAGACCACCATGGCCGAGGCCTTGATCGGCATGCTCTCCCGCGATCGCCAGCTCCTGACCCGAACCCGGCGCAAGTGCTCGCCGTCGAAGGTCAACGGCGAGGGCCGCAGTTGGACGCACCTGCGCGTCGAGTTTCGCGCCCAGGACAGCGCCAGCCAGCAGGACGACATGCTGGCCGTCGCCGGCGAGGAAGTCGCCGGCGAGACCTTCGTGTTCGGCATGTACGGCTACAGCGACGGCAGCGGGCTGGTGTTCTACCACTATCCGGGCAAGCTGGCCGACGTACCGGTGCATCACATTACCCGTGACGGCAAGCTGGCGCTCTACGCCAATGCCGACTTCCAGAGCACGATGCGTGCGCAGGGGGTGACCCGGGCCCACAACCGCGAGGAGTGGCTGGAAGCGGTGGGGGCGCATATCTCGCGCCGTGAACTGGCGCAGATGGCGGCGTTCCAGAAGGAGGGTGGCGCCGACAAGAGCCAGATCTTCAACGCGATCAAGCCGCGCGCCGGCGAGAAGGCCGACCAGGCCTTCTTCTACGAAGTGCTGGCGCCGCAAATTCTGTCCGGGGCGACTCGCGGCGAGACCGACGAGGAGGAGGAACTGATCGAGGACGTGATCCTCAACTCCGGCACCCGGATCACCGAACTGCGCCATCGGCTGGCGGAAGCCGAAAGCGACCAGCAGCGCGCCGGTGACAAGGTCGAGCGGCTGGCCACCCTGAACGAAGAGGGCGAGGGGCTGCTCGAGGCGCGTCGCCAGTTGGCCGAACTCGATGCCTCGCTGCTCGAGGCCGAGCGACTGCTGGGTGGCCAGGCGCTGGCACCGCTGCCGGGCTTGCCGGGAGGCAGCGGCAGTGCCGAGCAGGCCGCACCCGCCGAGGAAGCGGCCGACAATGCCGTCGGCTTCGCCTGGGCGGCCGGCGATACCGAACGCCCGCGGGTCTCCACGTGGCTGTTGGCCAAGCTGTCGCGCCAGGCCGAGCGTAACGTGCGGTTGGCGCTTTCCGAACGCGGTGCGCGCGTCGATACGCATCGTCGCCTGATCCACTTGCCGCAGGCGACCTGGATCACGGCCCGCGACATCGGTCATGTCTCGTTCGACCAGGCCCGGGCCTGGCTGGCGGACAGTCACGCCTTCAATGACGACGCCTCTCGCTACCGTGCGCTCGGCCTGCTCGACGACGCCGCCGAGGCGTTCGAGTCGATGGATGGCAACCGTTTTCGCGAAGAGGTGATCGCCGACCGCGAGTATCGCCGTTCGCTGCGGCTCGATGCCGAACAGCTCGATGAGGAGATGGAGCGGCTGGAGCAGGAGCGCGAGCAGCTGGAATCGCGGCAGCGAGATTTCATCGACAACCAGAGCGTCTACACCCAGGCACTGGCCGAGGGGCTCTTCACCGAGGCCGAGCTGGAAGCGCCGGAAGCCACCCGCGAGAGCGCGCAGGCCAGGCTGGCAGGGACCCGCAAGGCCCATGCCGACCACCTGGGGCGGATGGGCGAGCTGAAGCAGCCGGCGCAGTGGTACGAAGCGTTCACTGCCGAACATCCCGCTACCACACCCGACGAACTGCTGGCGACCAAGGAAGCACAGCGGGAGCGTCTGGAAGCGCAGCTTGACGATTGGGACGCTCAGGCCAGTTCACTGGACACTCAGCGCGAGACGATCCGCGAAGCGCTGCAGACGCGACGCGAGCAGCGCCAGCGCCTGGAAGGGGAGCTGGCGCCGCTGGCCTCCGGCCGGCAGGCCTGGCAGACCTTCGCCGAACGCTGGCCCGAGCACTCGGCGGTGGGGTTCTGGAGCGAACGCAAGAACGCGCTGGCAGAACACGAGCAGGCGCTGGCCGAGAGTCGGCGGGCCCAGAGCGATGCCAAGGCGCGCTTCGAACGGCTGACGCCGCTCAGGGACGCCGCCGAGCGTTATCGTCACTGGCACGGCGAGGCCTCGCCGGTGCATCTGCGGGACACGCTCTATCGCCAGTCACGGGAAGCCCAGGATCGCCTGCACCGACTCGACCAGCAGGGCCAGCAGCTCGGGACCCTGCAGCAGGCGCTGCACGACTTCAGGGAGTTCAGCGAACAGGCGCCCTCGGCTTGGCTCAAGGATGCCAAGGCGCGCTACCCCCGCCTGCTGCGAGAGCAGGAGACGCTGGCGGCCGCCATCGACGCGCGCGAGCAGTATCTCGAGAGCCTGAGCGGCGATCCGCTGGCCCGGCTCGCTTCCGAGGCCGAAGCCCGGGCGTGTCTCGACGCCAGGGAGATCGCCTTTCGCCCCCTCCACGAGGTGCTGGCCGGTATCGAGGCGGAAGACGGCCAGCGTCGCGAATGGCTGGCCCAGGCCGCCGGCCAGCTGTTCGCGCCGGTGGTCGAAGGTGAAGACAACGCCCGCGAAGCGTCGCAGTGCCTGGTGGACGCCGGCTGCGGCGTTCCGGTGCTCGAGGCCGATCGCCTGCAGGCGACGCTGGCACGTGGCGAGCTGCCGCTGGGGGCGGTGCAGGGCGTCGAGACGCTGGCGGTCAAGGCCGCGCTCGACCCCGCTTATCTGACCGCGCTGCGGGAGGAGACCCAGCAGCGTCTCGCGGTCGACCGTGAACGCCAGCTGGCGCTGGAAGCCGAGGTCCAGCGACTCGACCCCCACGGCGAGCGTTTCCGCCTGGCGCTGCAGGCCGAGGAAGCGGTCAGCCAGGATGTGGAAGTGCAACTGGCGGCGCTGGAGGAGCAGCGCGAGCGGGCCGAGAGCGAACGGCAGGCGCTCGAGCCGCGCCTGAGCGAAGCGGCGATGAAATCGATCGACGATTTCCAGCGCTTCCTCGAGGAGGGCGGCGAGCCCGCGCTGGAAGCGGCCGTCGAGGAGAGCGAGGCTGCCGCGGCTCGTATCGAGACGCTGAGTCCGCAGCGCGAGCAGGCCGCCAGGGAGCTGGAGACCCACGGTGAGCTCTGGCTGGCGGCGGAGCGATTCGCCACGGCCGGTGGCGTCGAGCGTCTCGAGGAGATCGACGCCAGTCTGGCGGCGCTGACCGAGACCTTGACCGAGTACGAGGAGCGGTTCGCCGAGATCGCGCTGCAGAGTGAAGAGTTGAACGCCCGTCGCGACGCGTGTCGCGAGCAGCTGCGTCATCTGTTCGCCGACGGGGAGCGCGAGCGCCTGCGCCGCCTGGCGGCGTTCGTCGCCGAAGAGGGGCCTGGCTTCATGCGCGATGCCGAGGCTCAGGAAACGGCACTGGCGGCCGCACTGGCCCAGGCCAGTCGACGAGCCGACTTCGATTTCGCGCGGATCCGGGCCTTCCTGGATGTCCGCGACGATCAGGGGGGCAATCGCACCCTGGAACGCGACATCGGCCGCCTCAAGCAGTCGCTCAAGGAGGCGCGGGAGCGGCGCAAGGCCAATGGTCGCGAGCAGGGCGCGGTGGAAGCCCGCGTGGCCCGCCACCAGCAGGCGCTGACGGTGGTGGACCAGCTGGCGGTGGCGTGGCTGGAGGTGTTGCGTCAACTGCCCGAGGGCTGGCTGGAGCGTGCCGCCGCGGACGCCACGGCCCGCTGGCCGGCGGTGGGTGTCGACGCGCCACGGCTCGACGCGGCCATGGACGACTGGCGCCAGTGGCTGGCGACGGCGCTGGATGATCCCGACCAAGAGACGGATGCCGCCGCTTTCGATCTCGAGGCCTTGGAGACCTGTCAGCAGACCCTGCTGGAGGGGCTGGGCGGGCTCAACCTCGGCGAGCGTGCCCGCAACCGGGAGCGGCAGGCCCGCGATGTGGCGGCCAGGGAGAAGGCGCTGGCGCTGTCGCTGGAGTCGGCCAGTGCCAGCCGGCTGTTCAACGAAACCGAACGCGCGCGGCTGGATACGCTGGAGGGCGTCAGCCACGCGGCGCTGGAGTCGCTGCGGGGTCTGCACCGTCAGCTGGGGGGGCAGCTGGAGGAGCATCGCCAGCGCGTGGCCCGGTTGCACGCATCCCGGGAGCAGATCGAGGACACCCTGGTCGAGCGCCTGAGTTCGATCATCATCGACGCGGCCGGCAATCTGGAAATTCTCAAGCGTGTCGCGAAACGCTCCAGCGGCGGTGGCGCCTACTTCGAGGTCAAGGCCGACCTGATCGCCGACGAGTCGGTACGGGAGTTGATTCAGCAGTTGCTGGCGGACATCGACGCCCATCTCGCGGTACAACGGCGGCGCCTCGAGCAGGCAGGCGATGGCGCGCAGGCCAAGGGCGGCCGCGACGACGAGCTGACCCGCCAGATTCGTCGACGCATCTATCGCGGGCTGTTCTGCGACGTCACGATCCGCCTCAAGCACGATGCGATCCGCCCGCATGGCCGGCTATTCTCGCTCAACGAGGACATGTCGGAAGGCCAGCGCGAGGCGGTCTCGCTGATGTGGTTGGTGAAACTTTCCGAGTTCGCCATCGAGCGCGAGTTGCGAGAGCTACCCGGTAGCCACAAGCGCCGGGCCCGTGCCAGCCGCGAGAGTGTCATCCTGCTCGATGGCCTGTTCTCCAAACTCTCCCATCGCCGCCTGATCCAGGATTCGCTGGAATCGCTGCGCAATACACGCGGGCGTTTCCAGATGATCGGCCTGATCCACAACCCCAACTACGAGAACGACCCGAGCATCTTCCCCACCTATCTGGTCGGCAGCGTGATCGGCGGTCAGCAGGGGCAGGGCGGCCATGTCATCGTACGTGAGGGGCAGGCAGTGGCTCCCGAGGAGGCCGGCCGGGGTAGCGGCGAAGCCAGCCTGTTCGGTATCCACGTGACGCCGGCTCCGGTGGAGTGAAGGATGAGAACGGGCCTACCGCAACGGCAGGCCCGTTTTTATCCATCCGTGCGACGATCTCGGGTAATCCGCGCGGCCCGCGGCCGCATCAGCGCGGCGAATCGTAACGTCCACCACGACCGTTGGAGTAGACCACCTGCCACAGCTGGAGATCTCGCGCCCGGAAAGCGCCGGCGCAGGAGCCGAGATAGTAGAGGAACATCCGCTTGACCCGCTCGCCGTAGTGGTCGGCGATCTCGTGCCAGTGGGCGAGCAGGTTCTCCTGCCAAGCCATCAGCGTGGTGTCGTAATCGGCACCGAAGTTCTGCCAGTCCTCCATGATCAGCTTGCCTTCGCTAGCGTCGGCGACCTGCTGGATCGAGGGCAAGATGCCGTTGGGGAAGATGTACTTGTTGATCCAGGGGTCGATGCTGACCTCGTTGGTGTTGGAGCCGATCGTGTGCAGCACGAACAGGCCACCGGGCTTCAGCAGGCGTTTGACGGTATCGAAGTAGGTGGCGTAATTGCGCTGGCCGACGTGTTCGAACATGCCGATCGACACGATACGGTCGAATTCGCCACTGAGCTCGCGATAATCCTCGAGCAATATCTCCACCGGCAGCCCGGCGCAGCGTTCACGGCCCAGCTTTGCCTGCTCTTCGGAGATGGTGATGCCGGTGACCTCGACGCCGTACTGGCGGGCGGCATGCTCGGCGAAGCTGGCCCAGCCGCAGCCGATGTCGAGCACTCGCATGCCGGGTTCGAGATCCAGCTTGCGGCAGGCGAGGTCGAGCTTGGCGACCTGGGCCTCGTGCAGCGTGCGGGCTTCCTTCCAGTAGCCGCAGGAGTAGCAGAGCGTCTCGTCCAGCATGCGAGTGAAAAGGTCGTTGCCGAAGTCGTAGTGCTCCTTGCCGACGATATAGGCCCGAGCCTTGCTCTGCAGGTTCATGAAGGTGGACTGAAGCTTGTAGACGATGCGTTCGGTGGTGGTGTGCGCGACCGTGCCGAGTCCGTGGCGTAGCAGGCGGTGGATCATCTCGTCGATGCGATCGCACTCCCACCAGCCATCCATGTAGGCTTCGCCGAAGCCGATGGAGCCCTGGCGAACGACCCGCGAGAAGAGGTCGGGGTGGTGAACGCGGATATCCCAGGGCTGGTTGCCGTTGAGGGTGACACCGGAGCCTTCGAGCAGTTTCTCCAGCGTTTGACGGGCGCGGGTGTCGGGCAGCGCGACGGGGGCGATAGGCGTATTACTGGTCATATTGTTTCCTAGCAAGGGGCGCAGTGTGCTCCCCGGCCGCCTGACGGCATCGTTCCGCTCGAACGACGAAAAATAACCTTTTGAATTGCGGGTTCGACCGCGCTGACGCGTTTTTTCGGTCATTTTCCACTCGCTTGAAACGGCTCGAAGGATCAAGCTATGGCGGCGGGAGGGCGTGGTGCGCCACGGTCCCTGTTCCCTATTGGCCATGCGCTATCCGAAACAATAGGTGTTCGATGACGTTTCAGATAGAGTCCAGCCGTAATTGCATTAGGCTTATTTACATTGCGTGCTAACGGCTTTGCCGTCAATAAGCCTAGCGCTATTGCCACGATAGTCCAGGCCCGAGCCCGCTTTTTTACAGGTGATTCGTCTCGTCGATATACTGGATCGACCCGGTCGAATCCACCGTCCGGCGTGGTCGGGATTCGAACGACGGAATTCAGCGCGATGGGTAAACCGATCGAAGGAGCGAAACAATGCACGTCATCGTCGATCTATGTGTCGTGCCGCTGGGAGTCGGGGTGTCGGTATCGCCCCATGTGGCGGCGTGTCAGCGAATTATCGAGGACTCGGGCCTCCATCATCGAATGCATGCCTACGGCACCAATATCGAAGGGCCGTGGGATGAGGTGATGGCCGTCGTCAAGGCATGCCATGAGGGGGTGCATGCAATGGGAGCGCCGAGAATCACCACGACGCTGAAAATGGGGACACGAACGGACCGAGAACAACGCATGGACGAGAAGGTCGACAGCGTCGAGGCCCTGCGAGGCTAGCCTCGTCGACTTCGGGTAAAAACGGGAGAGTATGCGCTGGCCGGCGACAGGGGGTTAGCGGCAGCGAATCGTCCAGGTGACCTTGTAGCCATCGCCTTCCTGGGTGGCGGCCTGGAGCTCGGTGTCCTCGTCGACCGTGGCGCCCTCGAGCTGCTGGTCGGCGCTGGCGGCTTTGCCCGACTCCTCGCCCGGCCCCATCGTCTGCTGCTCGACGATGACGAATTCGTCGTAGTCCTGCGCTTCGCACTGCTCCAGAGCGCGCTCCTTGGCATTGCTCATCGCTTCGTCCTTGTCGTCACCCAGACCGGTCACGACGTAACGGGTGGCTTCCTTCTCGACCGAGCTGCTGTCGCTGGCGCAGCCCGCGAGGGCGCCCACCGTGAGCAATCCCGTTAGGGCCATCCAGATCGGTGTCGTTGCTGTCGTCTTCATCATGTCACTCACTTCTTGTGTCACGGTGGCCAACTGGCCGTGCGCGAAATTGCAGCGTCGCCGGCTGGTGTTTCAGTTTAGAACCCCGATTGCTATCCGCAAGCTATCGAAATTCGTAAGTCATTCTACAACAGGGAAAATGTCCCTGGTGCGCGACGTGCTGCCTGTCAGGCAGATGCGGGCGTCGTCGCTTCCGGTGCTCTCAGCCAGTTGTCGCCGGCGGATAGCAGATGCGCGGTCAGAGCAACGAGAAGCTCGCCGCCGTGGCGCCAGAAGTGCCAGTAGAGCGGCACGTCCAGGGGACGTTGCGGATCGAGATCGACCAGTTCCCCCCGCGACAGCCCATCGCTCCCCTGGCACTCGGGGATCATGGCGTAACCGATGCCGGCGAGCGTCATGTGCAGCACGCCTTCCGACGAAGGGCAGAGGTGGTGCGGAAACGGATCCTTGAAACCGTGCAGATCGAGATAGCGCTGATGCAGGCGATCTTCCGGTCCGTAGAGAATCGCCGGCGCCCGTTCCAGCGCCTGCTGCGAGACACCCTCCGCAAAATGGCGCTCGGCGAATCCGGGGCTGGCCATCACGCGATACCGCATGGTGCCGAGGGCACGAGCGCGGGCGCCCTGGACAGGCCGCGCGGTGGCGCAGATGCAGCCGGCCACCTCGCCATCGCGCATGCGGCGTAGTGCCACCTCCTGATCGTCCACCACCAGATCCAGCAGCACGCCGCGACGATGGCAGAAGTCGCCGAGGGTCGGGGCCCACCAGGTCGCGAGGCTGTCGGCGTTGATCGCCAGCCTGAGCCGTTGCGCGCCCTCGCCGAGTGCCGGGATCCGGTCGAGCAGGTCATGCTCCAGCAAACGCACCTGCTGGGCATGGTTGAGAAGCCGCTGGCCCAATGGGGTCGGCAGCAGGCGCGGCGTGCGGACGACCACCGGCTGGCCCAGTCGGGCTTCCAGCAACTTGATACGCTGGGAGACCGCCGACTGGGTCAGGTTGAGCTGCTGGGCGCCGCGATCGAATCCGCCTTGATCGACGATGGCGGACAGCGCTTCGAGAAGTTTGTAATCCAGCATCAAATATTCTAATGCCTCATTAGCCAATTCATTTTTATTAATAGTCGATGTCGCCGCATGATGCGAATCCCCGTGCCTTCGCGCAGCGCCATGAGAGTTCACTATGGGAACGTCAGTCATTCAGGGTTTGTTGATCGGCGCCACGCTGATCGTGGCCATCGGGGCGCAGAATGCGTTCGTCCTGAGGCAGGGCCTGCGTCGCGAACATGGCTGGCTGGTGGCCGGGATCTGCGCCTTTTGCGATCTGACGCTGGTGGCCGCCGGCGTGGCGGGCCTCGCGCCGCTGATCGCCTCGAGCGTTACCGGCCTGCAGCTGGCGCGCTGGGGTGGCACTGGTTGGCTCGTGTGGCAGGCCGCGGTAGCGTTCAGGCGTGCGGTGCGCCCCCGCAGCCTCGAAGTAGGGGAGTCCGCGAATGGACTCCCGGCGGCAGGTGCGTGGTCGGTGATCGCGGCCACGCTGGCGGTGACACTGCTCAACCCCCACGTCTATCTGGATACGGTGGTGATGCTGGGCATCATCGGCGGCCAGCAGTCCAGCCCCGTCGGATTCGTGGTTGGAGCGTCGCTGGCGTCGCTGGTCTGGTTCTTCGGGCTGGTCGGACTGGCGCACTGGCTGTCGCCACGGCTTCGCAACCCGCGGTGGTGGCAGGGCATCGACACGGCGGTCGGAGCGATCATGCTGCTGGTCGCCTGGCAGCTCGCGACTCGAACGCTGTGAACAGGGTTAGCCAATCTGAATGTCGCCTTTGGCATAGCGAACGCCCCGGGCCTGCCGTGTCGCCAGGAAATAGCCGACGGAGAGCGGTCCCACCCGGCCCAGCAGCATGGTCAGACCCAGCAGGAACTGCCCCGGCAGCGAAAGATCGCTGGTGATGCCCCGGGACAACCCCACGGTACCGAAGGCGGATACGGTCTCGAACGCCAGATCGAGAAACGACTGTTTGCTGTCGGTGATGGTGAGCCCGAACAGCGCCATTACCACCAGCAGGACCCCGGCCAGCGCTACCGTGATCGCTTTGATCACGGTCTCCTGGGGGATCGAGCGGCCGAAGACCGTGGGGTGTTCGGTGTTGCGGTAGAACGCGCGGGCCGTCAGCAGCAGGACCACGAAGGTGGTGATCTTGATGCCGCTGGCGGTGGAGCTCGAGCCGGCACCGATGAACATCAGCACCATCACCAGCAGCGTCGAGGCGTCGGTCAGCGAGCCGGTCTCCAGCGTGTTGAAGCCGGCCGTACGCGGGGTGACGGCCTGGAACCAGGCCGCCTGCAGCTTGGCGAAAACGCTCCCCAGGCCTCCCAGGGTGCCGGGATTGGACCACTCCAGGCCGAGCAGGATCGCGGTGGCGATCACATTGAGCCAGAACGTGGCCAGCAGCACGACCTTGGTCTGCATCGCCAGGCGCGACCAGCGACGATGGCGATAGAGATCGCTGACCACCACGAAGCCCAGCCCGCCGACGATGAACATCAGCGTCACCGTTGCATTGACCAGCGGATCGCCGACCTCCTTGATCAGGCTGTCGGAAAAGGTCGAGAAACCGGCGTTGTTGAACGCCGAGACGGCGTGGAAGAGGCTGTGCCACAGCCCCATCTCCAGCCCCTGCTCGGGCACCCAGTGGCAGGCCAGCAGCAGCGTGCCGACGGTCTCGGTGATGAAGGCGAAGGCGACCACCAGCTTGACCAGGTCGCGGATGTCGCTGAAGGCGATCTCTCCCAGCGCCTCGCGGACCAGGTTCTGCTGGCTCAGCGGCAGCCGCGTTCCCAGCAGCAGCACCGTCAACGCGGCGAAGGTCATGAAGCCCAGGCCGCCTACCTGAATCAGGACCAGCACCACCAACTGGCCGATGAATGTCAGGTCCTTGCCCACATCGATCACGCTGAGCCCGGTGACGGTGACCGCCGAGGTCGCGGTGAACAGGGCCTCGTGCCAGGCCAGGGGGCGCGTCGCGCTGCCCGGAAGCCATAGCAGCAGGGCGCCGATGGCGCAGAGCAGCGCGAAACCGAGCAGCAGTATCTCCGGTGGAGAGAGCCTGATGACACCGCCGTGCGGGGCGCGACGAAAGGGCCGCTTGAGTCGTTGCCAGCGTCTCACTCGCACCCTCCGCGGTGGCTGGCGGGCGCCTCGAGGGCGTCTCGTGCAGAGGGATGAGGCGGAACGCTCATATCTGTTTGCCGATTTCGCGCAGTGCCTGCAGGTCGCCCATCAGGATCAGGCTGTCGCCGGCCTGGAGCGGGGTGTCGTCGTCCGGCGTGCGAATCACCTCTTCGCCACGCTTGATGGCGACCAGAGACAGGGCCTCGGGATCGATGGCGAGGTTGGCGACGCTGGCACAGTTCTCGATCAGACGGTCGGTGGTCTCGATCTCGACGATGAACTGGCGCTCGCCCAGCCGGATGAAATCGACCATGGCGTGATAGTTGAGGCTCTCCGCGACCCGCACGCCGACATCGTATTCCGGGTAGACGACGCGGTCGGCGCCCAGGCGCTTGAGCAACTTGTAGTGAGCATCGGAGTGAGCCTTGGCCCAGATCTCCTTGGCGCCGAGCTCCTTGACGTGGAGTGTGCAGGTGACGCTGGCCTCGACGTTATCGTCGACATCGATGACCACGACGTCGTAGGCATCCAGCGAGAGCTCGCTCAACGCTTTCTCGTCGGTGAGGTCGGCGATCACCGCGTGATCGAGCATGTCCGACAGCGCGTCGATCCGAGTTTCGTCGGCGTCGACCCCGAGCACCTGGTTCTGATGACGTTTCAGTTCGCGTGCAACAGTGCTGCCGAAGTAGCCCAACCCCAGAATGGCGAAGTGCCGGGACATCGGAATCTCCTTATCGATCGGCGCCGGTAATGCCGACCGGCGAGTGGGCTGGATCATCGCTGTGGGCCAAGCTTTGCACAACCTCCGGCATCCTACCAACCACGACTTGGTCGCGCATGTCGCGCGTCGACGCTACAATCTTCCGCCGCAATCGGCCCGTCCTGGGCAACTTCTTGCGCCGCGCCCCGACCCTCGATACGGGGCTAGCGTATTCAGGCCGTCCACTGGAACGACGAGGAAGCATGACCGCAATCGCACGACCCAAGAATCTGTGGCTGGGACGTTGGGGCTTTGTCCTGGCGGCTACTGGCTCGTCCGTGGGGCTGGGCAATATCTGGAAATTCCCGTACATGACCGGCGAATACGGTGGTGGCGCTTTCGTCATGGTTTACCTGGTCTGCATCGTGGCCATCGGCGTGCCGGTGATGATGACCGAGATCGCACTGGGGCGCAGAGGCCGGGGCAGCCCGATCGACGCGATCCGGCGGGTGGCGCGGGAGTCCGGACGCAGCGGGCTGTGGTCGGGACTTGGCTGGATGGCGATGCTGTGCGGCTTCATGATCCTGTCGTTCTACGTCGTGGTTGCCGGCTGGGCGGTCTCCTACCTGTGGAAGTCGCTCAGTGGTGGCCTGACGGCCGACAGCGTCGAGGGCATGGCGGCCATCTTCGGTGCCAACAACGCCAATCCCTGGAATCTCGGTTTCTGGAGTACGCTCGTCACCGTGGCGACGATGGCGATCGTGGGGCTGGGCGTCCAGGCGGGGATCGAGCGCAGCGTGCGCTGGATGATGCCGGGGCTGGTGGTCATGCTGGTGGTGATGATCGTGTACGCGATCTTTTCCGGCAGCTTCGGCGCCGGCGTGCAGTTCCTGTTCGCCTTCGATCCCGGCAAGCTCACCGGACAGGCCATCCTGGCGGCGATGGGGCACGCCTTCTTCACCCTGTCGCTGGCCTCCGGCGCGATCCTCACCTACGGCGCCTACTTGCCGGCGGGCCAGTCCATCGGTCGTACCACGCTGATGGTCGCCATCTGCGACACCCTGGTGGCGCTGATGGCCGGGCTGGCGATCTTCCCGGTGATCTTCGCCAATGGCATGGACCCGGCGTCCGGCCCCGGCCTCATCTTCATGAGCCTGCCGCTGGCGTTCCAGCAGATGCCGCTGGGCGGGGTGATCGAGACGATCTTCTTCCTGATGTTGACCGTGGCCGCGCTGACCTCGGCCATCTCGATGATCGAAGCCACGGTCGCCTGGCTGAACGAAAGCCACGGCCTGTCACGCGCCAGGGCGGCCTGGGGCGTCGGTATCCTGCTGTGGATCGTGAGTACGCTGGCGATGCTGTCGTTCAACGTCGGCGCGGACTGGAAGCTGGCGGGGCGTCACTTCTTCGACTGGCTGGATTTCCTGACCTCGCGCTTCCTGATGCCGCTGGGTGGGCTGGGAACGGCGTTGCTGGCCGGGTTCGTGCTGCGTCGAGAGAGCCTCGAGGTGGAGCTTGGGTTGCCGTCGGCCATCCACGCCCTGTGGCGATTCACGATCCGCTATGTCTGTCCGGTGGCGATCGTGATGGTGTTCCTGGATGCCCTGGGTGCGCTGAATGCGGATTTCGACTGGCGCTGGCTGGCAATGGTGTTGGCCCTGGCGCTGCTCGCGGAGGTGGTTCTCGCCCGCCTGACGCGTCGGGCGTAAGCCTGGTGCAACGGTACGGGCGGGCGCCGAGGCCCGCCCGAAGGTCATCAGTCGTCGATCTCCCAGGTCACGCTCACGCCGGCGTCGATGCTGATCTCGCCGCTGCGGTACTCCGCCGCGCTGCTGCCGCTGCCACTGTCGGCTGCCGCGGCACGCATCATCATCTGCGGTTGATAGCGGGGCGCCGTGGTCTCTTCGATATTGACGACATCGCCCAGGTCGACATCCAGCGTATCGGCCATCATCTCGGCCTTCTGGCGTGCCCGCTCCAGCGCCTGCTTGAGTGCGCGATCGTCCGCCGCGTCGCTGTCCTGGAGCCCGTAGCTGACGCCGTCGAGAGAGTCGACGCCAGCGGCGGTCAGGGCGTCGAGCACGCGGGGCAGCCGGTCGAGATCGTTCAGCGTCAACGACACCGAACGTTCGACCTGGGTGCGCACCTTCGGCGGCGTGTCGTCATCGCCCCGATTGCCGGACTGCACGATGTCCGGGCGCACGCTGAGCGAGCCGGCACGAATCCGCTTGCTATCGACGCCGGCGTTTTCCAGGGTCCGGATCAGCTCGCCGGTGCGGGATTCGAGCCGGTCCCGCGCCTCCTTGATGGCGTCGCTATCGCCCGAGGACTCCTCTCCCTGGACCTGGGCCGGCGTGCGCTCCCACAGTCGCGCATTCAGCGTCGCCTGATCCGGTGCGACATCGATCGTGGCGTTGGCCTGGACGTGGAGCTGATGTGGCGTCTTGTCGGCGAGCGCCGGCGTGGCCAGGGCAATGGTCGCCACTACCCCGGCAAGCCCGAGGCTCAGGTTCCGGGCCAGGCTTCTGCCACGGGGTGAGGCGTGAGAGTGGGCTGAACGATTGATCAGAGCGTCGTGAGACATGGCACTTCCTCTATCGAAAAACGCGTGTCGCGCACAATGTGGGCGCTGCATAGACGCCTCAGGCGTCCTTCGGTTCCCATGCTATGCTCGCCGGCACCTTTAGCCCAACTCGCAGAACCGATGATGCGCTCTCTTTCCCCATTGCTGAACGCCGTGATGTCGCTGGTGCCGTGGTGGCCGGCGATCGCCGCCGTCGGTGCGGCGCTGCTACCGCTGCACGCCATGGCGGAGGTCGATGCCATCAGCGTCGAAGACGACGGCGGACGCACCGTTACCCTGTCCCGGCCCGCCGAGCGCATCGTCGCGCTGGCGCCGCACCTGGTCGAGATGAGCTATGCCGTCGACGCCGGCGGGCAGTTGGTCGGGGCCATCGAGGGGAGCGACTATCCGCCGGCGGCGGCACATATCGATCGGGTCGGCAGCTACCGTGGTATTCCCATCGAACTGGTCATCGCCAAACGGCCGGATCTGGTGCTGGCCTGGGGCAGTGGCACGCCGGCATCGCTGATCGAGCAACTGGATCGGCTAGGCATCCCCGTTTATCGCAGCGAGCCGCGGCGGCTCGACCAGATCGCCGGCGACCTACGCGATATTGGCCGGCTCAGCGGCCATGACGCCGCCGGGGAGAAGGCTGCCTCGCGGTTCGAGCGGGAATTGCAACGCAGCTCACAGACGCTGTCACCAAAGCCGCGGGTCTTCTACCAATTGGGGCAGTCGCCATTGACCACGCTGGCCGGCGGCCAGATCGTGACCCAGATCATTCGTCACTGCGGCGGCGAGCCGCTATTCGAGGAGGCACCCGTACTGGTGCCGCAGATTGGCTGGGAATCGCTGCTCGAGGCTCGGCCGCAGGTCATTCTGGCGGCCGGCGACGACGACCGCTGGAAAGCGTTCTGGGCACACCACGATGAATTGCCGGCGGTGCAAGACGGCGCGCTCTACACCGTCGATCGGGACGCCATCAGCCGGCCCGGACCGCGCATGATCCAGGCGGTGCGGGAGGTATGTCAGGCGCTGGCCGATGCGCATCGCAAGGTGAAGGGGGCGCCTGATCGAGCGCCGCCGTTTTCAGGCTGAGCCTCAGTAGTCGATGCCGCGGCGCGCTTGAATCCCGGCATCGAAGGCGTGCCTGGTGTCTTGCATTTCGGTGACCGTGTCCGCCATCTCGACCAGCTCGCGGTGGGCATTGCGCCCGGTCACGATGACGCTCTGCTCCGGCGGGCGATCGGCAATGGCGCGCTTGACCGTGTCGATGTCGAGATAGCCGAACTTGAGCATGTAGGTGATCTCGTCGAGCACCACCAGATAGATCTCAGGGTCGGCGAGCAGGCGCTCGGCTTCTCGCCAGACCTCGAAGCAGGCGGCGGTGTCGCTGTCGCGGTTCTGGGTATCCCAGGTGAAGCCCGTGGCCATGACGTGGACCTCGAGCTGGGGATCCTCGATCAGCCGCTCGCGCTCGCCGCACTCCCACAGCCCCTTGATGAACTGGATCACGCCGACACGGTAGCCGTAGCCCAGCGCCCGGGTCACCGTGCCCCACGCCGCCGTGGTCTTGCCCTTGCCGTTGCCGGTGAAGACCAGCAGCAGGCCCCGCTGCTCGGTAGCAGTGGCGACCTTCTCGTCGACGTGGGATTTGAGCTTCTGCATGGCTTGCTGGTGACGCTGCTGGCGATCGCTCATGGGCGACTCCGATTGATGACGGTCGAGGTAGCAGGGCGATGTGACGGACTCACGGCCTGGGCAGCGGATATCCCAGGGCGCTGGCGATCTCTTCGGCGTGGTCATTTACCCAGGTCGAGGAAATGGGGCCCCAGTCACGGATCACATAGCGTCCGATCTGATGGCGCTCTCCCTTGGACTGCTCGAACTCGCAGTGAATGTCGAGCTCGGCGAGCGCGGCGAGGGTATCCTGGGCCGTGCGGCGTGGCATGCCACTGAGCTCGACGATGCCCGGAACGCTGGCGGCGAGGCCGGCGTCGATCAGATGGGCGACGTAAAGTCGCCGATAGAAACTGGTTCGGGTCTTGCTCAGCGGCATGCTTTGGCTCGTCACTCGGGAATGTCGTCCGATGCTACGCCAACCTCTCCCGTTCGACGACCGCCGATGCCGCGACCGCCGATGCCGCGATCGCCGACTCGCCTCCAGCGGCCATGGCTTCCAGCATCAGCCCGCGATAGTCGATCAGCCAAATGACGAATCGGTCGATACCCTGCTCGAGGGAGACGCGAGGGGTATAGTCGATGACCGATCGCAGCTTGTGGGTATCCGCCCAGGTCCGCTCGACGTCACCTGGCTGCATCTGCTTGAAATGCCTCGTGGCGGTGGTCCCCAGGCGTCGCTCCAGCGTATCGACGAAGTCGAGCAGGGCGATCGGCTTGCCGCGACCCAGGTTGTAGATCTCGTGGGGCGCGGAGCGGTCGGCATTGGGCCGGGGCGCGTGGGGCAACAACCGCACGATGCACTCGATCACGTCGTCGATGTAGGTAAAGTCCCTCGCCATGCGACCGTGATTGAAGATGTCGATGGGTTCTCCACGCAGCAGGCTCGCCGCGAACAGGCAGGGTGCCATGTCCGGGCGTCCCCACGGGCCGTAGACCGTGAAGAATCGCATCCCGGTGGCCGGTAGTCGATGCAGATCGGCGTAGCTGTAGGCCATCATTTCGTTGGCGCGCTTGGTCGCGGCGTAGATCGACGCGGGCTGATCCACGGGGTCGGTCTCCCGAAACGGCAGCGTTTTCTGGCGCCCATAGACCGAGCTGGAGGAGGCGTAGAGTAGATGCTCGATGTCGTGTCGCTTGCACACGTCGAGCAGGTTGAGAAATCCCGTCAGGTTGCTGCGACCGTACTCGTGGGGGTGCTCCACGGAGTGGCGTACGCCGGCCTGCGCCGCGAGATTGATGACATGGGTGAAGCGCTCGCGCGCGAAAAGCGTCTCCAGCGATGCCAGATCCGCGATATCCACGCGGTGGAAAGGAATGCCCGACAATCGTTCCATGCGTGCCTGCTTGAGCGACACGGCGTAGTAGTCGTTGAGATTGTCCAGCGCGACGACGCTGTGACCCTCGCGAGCGAGGCGTTCGGCGAGGTGAAAGCCGATGAATCCGGCCGCGCCGGTGACGAGAATTTTCATGCTGGTTCCTGTATTGAAAGAATCTTCACCGCCCGGGCCGGTGAGCCTCAAGTTAATTCTACCAGTCGCATGCGGGCAGTCGGGGACTAAATGACAGTGCGGTGACGGGCACGATATCCAGCTTTCCCCCGCGATAGTCGAACACATGGGCGGCGCTGTCATGGGCGATCAGCGGGCGGAGGTCGCGATCTCGACCTACGACCCATCCTGACGGCGCCTGGTTGCCGAACCGACAGAGATCGGCAGGATCGCCGGAAAGCGCGACGAGAGGTCTCTGCAGGCGCCCGGCGAACTGGAAGGTGGCCTGATAGTTGTCGCCATCGAAGGCCACCGGAACGCCGCCGGCTTCCAGTCTGGCCAGTAGCTTGCCCGGGGCGTCGATGTCATAGCGGTTCCACAGCGGGGCCAGCATCAGCTGTGCCGTTATCAACATGGCGACCGCCACGCCGAGAGAGAGGCCGCGGATCGTCTGCGCGGCGCCGTGCCAGCGTTGCCGCCATACGATGGCGGCGAAGGCGAGTAGCGCGAGGGCGCCGAAAGGCGAAATCATCGAGCCGACGGCCTCGTCGCGGCCGAATCCCGCCAGACCGAGCGCTGTCAGGCCCAGTAGTGCCATCGCCACAGCGGCCGCCCATGGTCGGAATGGCCTGCGAGGGTCGACCTGGCCCAGTCGGTCCATGATCAGAAGCGCCAGCGCGGGCAGCAACGGCATCAGATAGTGGATCTGCTTGCCACTGATCATCGAGAAGATCAGCAGCGGTGCGATCAGCCAGATCCAGGCCAGTCGCTGATGGCGATGCTTCGGGAGGCGTGGCCACCCGGCGGGCCACAGCAGCCAAGGGAAGGTCAGCAGAGGCAGCCATGGCAGGTACCACCACGCCGGGCGCGCATGGGCCATGGCATGCTGCAGGCGATCAACACTCTGGCCCCAGAGCAGGTCCCGGGCGTAGTCGGCGCCGCCCAGCCAGGCGGCGGGCAGCGCCCAGGCCAGCAGCATCGAGAACCCTAGCGCCAGGGTGAAGGCCAGGCGCCGCCGACCGGGCCCGCCCAGCGGCGAAGCGCGCCAGAGCGGGATCGACAATAAAATCGGTGCCAGCGTCACGAAGGCCGCCGGCCCCTTGGCCAGCAGCGCCAATCCCAGCCATAGTCCGCTGACGGTGGCCTTGCGCAAGTCGAACCGACCCGCGATCAGTGGCGAGATGGCACCCAGCAGGCAGGCACTCAGCAGCACGTCGAACATCAGCGCGCCGGCGTAGAGATTCCACATCAGCATGGTGCCGAGCACCATCGGTGCCAGTCGGGCCTGGCTGCCGGCGTAACCCAACCGGCGCGCTATTCGATAGAGATGGATCATCGCGACCAGCGAGGCCAGGGGCGATATCGACTTGGGCCACCAGTCGTTGACGCCGAACAGTGTCCAACCCGACTGGATCAGCCAGAACAGCAGCGGCGGCTTGTCGGCGTAGGCCGCTCCATTCATGAGCGGAAGCCAGACAGAGTGGGCCTGCCACATCTCCCAGGCGACCGAAACGTAACGGGTCTCGTCGATCGGCATCAGCGGTTTGGCCAGCGCGGAGGCGAGGGAGATCGCCCACAGCAGGACGATGACGAGAACGTCCCGGTGCCTGGCCTCCAGCCGTCGCGTGTGCGACGAGTGTGAAGAGTTTTGGGTGATGATCACGCGATGGTGTCCCGACGTGGCTGTGAGCCGCTACTGTGGCGCCGGTGTCTTAACGAAATATTATCCTGCAAGGAAGACGGCCGGCATCGGACTGGGCAACCATATCTAATGGAATTGAGGGCGCGATGCGATAAGAAATCGTTAAGGTGGGTGTGCCTCAATGGCACTGGACGGATGAGATTTCACGGATATCCATGGGTAAACCAGGACGGAAACCGCAATGCGTGTTTTGTTGGTGGAAGACGACCCCTTGCTGGGTGACGGCATCCGAACTGCTCTGATCCGAGAGGGCTATGTCGTCGATTGGCTGATGAAAGGCCGCGATGCGCTGGAAGCGGTGCGCGTCGAGCCCTTCTCGTTGGTGATACTCGACCTGGGACTACCGGATATCGATGGGTTGGTGGTATTGAAGGAGTTGCGTCGCCAGTATCCGATACCGGTCCTGATTCTGACCGCCCGCGACGCCGTCGAGCAGCGTATCCAGGGGCTGGATGCGGGTGCTGACGACTACGTGCTCAAACCGTTCGACCTGCAGGAACTGCTGGCTAGGATGCGGGTCGTGACCCGGCGCGCCGAAGGGCGCTCGACCCAGTTGCTGTCCATTGGACGGTTGACCATCGACGAGTCGCAGCACGAGGTTAGCTGGCGAGGGGATACGATCGCCTTGGGGCGTCGTGAATTCGCGCTACTGCTCGAGCTGGCCCGAAACAGCGACAAGGTGATGTCCCGGCCCAAGCTGGAAAGTCTGCTCTATGGCTGGGGCGAGGAGGTCGGCTCCAACGCGCTCGAAGTTCACGTCCACCACCTGCGGCGCAAGCTCGACAAGCATCTGATCACCACCGTGAGAGGCATCGGTTATCGTCTGGATAGCCGCGTGGCATGACATCGATTCGCCGTTATCTCAATTTCACCCTCGCTGGCGTGCTGGTCCTGGTCATGGCCCTGGCCGTGACCGCCGCCTACCTGATCACCCGACACGAGATGGAAGAGATCTTCGACGCTCAGTTGAGTCTGCAGGCTCGCGTCGTGTCGGGGCTCGTCGATATCGACACCACGCCGCAAACGTACGCGGCGATCGCGGAGCAGCTCTCGCAGCCGGGCCATTTTGCTCGCTGGTATGGCCAGACCGGCAGCCTCATCGACAAGATCGGCAATCCGAAACGCTACATTCACGAAGAGGGAATGCTGTCGCTGGGCTTCTGGGATGCCGAGCATCGACCGATTCTGATGGGGCCGCGCTGGCACGGGGAGGACGCCTTTCCGGCGCCGAGTGACGCGGGATATCGTTGGCAGCGCTTCGACGGCCATCGCTGGCGAGTATTCAGCATGCCGATCGAGGGCGGGCGCTGGCTGAGCGTCGGACTGCGGGAAGCGTTTCAGGACGAACTCTCCAACAAGGTTGCGCTAGGCAATTTCGTCCCGTTGCTGTTGGCGCTGCCAATTCTGATCTGGTTGATCGCTCGGCTGATCCGGCGCGGCCTGGCGCCGATCGGGCATCTGTCCCGCCAGGTTCAGACCCGGGACGAAAAAGATCTCAGCCCGATTCGGGTGGCGGTGCCACGGGAGCTGCAGACTCTGCGCGGTGCGCTCAACGACTTCATCGAGCGACTCGGCCAGACGCTGGAGCGCGAGCGACGCTTTACCGCGGACGCGGCGCATGAGTTGAGAACACCGCTGGCGGCGATGAAGATTCATCTGGACAACGCCCGCTTTGGCGAACCCAGCGCGCTGGACAAGGCTTACAGCGGCATCGAGCGATTGCAGCGAGTGGTCGAACAGCTGCTGCTGCTGGCCCGGCTCGATATTCATCAGGAGCGCCCGGCCCCGGAGCCGGTCTCGCTGCCGGCGCTGGTCATGGATCTGGCTGCCGACCTGTGGCCGCTGGCCGAATCGCAGCAGCAGGAGCTGGAGATCGTCGAGGACGACCCTGTCAGCGTGACGGGCAACGCCACCGAGCTGGGAATCCTGATTCGCAATCTGATGGACAACGCACTGCGCTATACCCCGTCGGGCGGTCGGGTTGTCGTGACCATGGGGATTGAAGAGCAGCGCCCGTGGCTGAGAATCGCCGACTCCGGACCAGGGATCCCCGAGTCCATGCTGGAAGCCGTGACCCAACGCTTCCAGCGGGCATCCGATCAGCGCATCAGCGGCAGCGGTCTGGGCTTGTCGATTGCCGTCGAGCTCGCCGAGCGCCAGCGTGTGAGAATGTCTCTCGCCAACCGCGACGGTGGAGGGCTGGCGGTGCGACTGGACTGGCTGGACGTCGTCGCCTGATTCCATTTGCCTGACCCCGCTCTCGAGGTGCCGGATTCGACGCCACGAGAGGTGCTTTGGCTTCAAACGCTGGGCGCGCTGCCGGTGTCGTCCGGCAACGTGGTGGGCGCCACGAATATTGTTGCCGCGTCGGCATCGCCCTGGCATCGGCCGACGGCGGTTGCCGGGATGAGCCACCAGTCGTCGCCATTCTGAATGCCCATGTCATGAATCTGGTCGCGGTTGATGCAGTCGTAATCCTTGGCCTGGCGTTTCATCGCAAACATCCAGCGGCTTCGATCCTGCTGCAGCCAGGCGAACGCTCGCCGGAACTGAGCGCTGGCGGGGGTGCGGTCGCCGAACTGGATGCTGGGTTGGCGCGACTGGAGCAGGAACTCCTCGTCGAAGTCCGGCATCGCCAGCCAGGCGCCGGCGCCGGTGATCGACCGAACCTGAGCCATCATGCCACGTGGCGAGCGGGCGTGATCCTGCAGTGCGTAGCCCCAGGTCGACCAGCTCACCCAGAACACCACCAGCCAAATGGTCAACGCCCAGAGCCCACGACGAGGCCGCAGGGCCAGTAGTCCGGCCGCGATGGTGCCGATCACGATCCACCAGGCCCACGGGGACACGGCATGACGCTCGGCGACCTTGGCCAGCGCGGGCAGGCCTGCGGCGCCAAGAACACCCGCGGCCAACAGCAGCCCGCCCAGCAATGTCAGCAGGCCGAAACCCAGCCAGTGCAGGCGCTTCCTGGTGACGAGCCCCGGCAGCAGTGGGGCCATCGCCAACACCAGTAGTGGTAAGGTCGGTAGCATGTACACACCGCGCTTGCCAGGCGAGAGGGAAAAGAAGATCACGATCAGCACGATCGAACTGAGCGGCAGCAGGAACCGTGGATCGGATCGCCGCAGGCGGCGCCACCAGGCGGGCAACGCCCACGGAAAGGCGAGAATCAACGGCATCCACGCCCAGGGCAGTACGCTGACCAGGTAGTAGTACCAGGGTTCGAGATGGGTCCAGGAGTCGGCGTACCGCTGCCCGGTCTGCTTGAACAGGATGTTGTCCCGGTAGGCTGCCAGCGATGGATCGTCTCCCCAGGTCGACATGACGATCATCGGCACTGCCCAGGCGGCAATGCACAGCAGCATGGCAGCGATGCCCTGAATGGCATCCTTGAGCGTGATGCGTGTGATCGGTCCGCGGGAGTGTCCGGAATAGGTCATCCACAGCCAGGCCGGGAGCAGTGTCAATGGCAGGATGCCGACGCCTTTGGTGATGATGCCCAGGCCCATCGCTGCCCAGCCCGCCAGCCACCAGATTCTGGCGGGGCCAAGCAGCGCGTGGCGCAACAGGCCATAGGTGGCGAGCGTGGTGCAGAAAGTCAGCATCATGTCGATCTGGGCGGTCTTGGCCTGCAGCACGAACTGGAATGCACTCAGCAGCGCCAGTCCCGACATCAGCGCGATACGCCGACCGTACAGCCGACGACACAAATCCACCGTCAACAGTAGGGTGCCGATACCGGCGAGGGCGGTGGGAATCAGGAAGCCCCAGCGCACGGAGCCGGTCAGCCAGATGCTTAGTGCCGATGCCCACATGAATACCGGAGGCTTGTCGGGATAGAGCTCGCCGCCACGATGCGGAAACCAGAACTGTCCGGTTCGCAACATCTCCAGCGCGTTGAGCGCGAAACGCGGTTCATCGGCCGGCCAGGGGTCGCGCAGGCCGATACCGATGCCCAGCAGGACGATGGTGAAAAGCAGCAACAACAGCCAGGCACGCCGATAGTGGGCCTGCGAGGGATCGGACAGGAAGCGCCGCATGAGCGAGGTCTCGTTCAGAAATTCGAGGGGGTTTCCGGGACGCTAGCCTGGTGCTTTTCCCGCCGGATCAGCATCAGGTTACGAATGTAGATGACCAGGCCAGCGCCCTGACCGGCGATGAACACCGGGTCGCGACGGTAGATGGCATAGGCCAGCAGCGTGGCGCCGCCGCCGAGGCTGAAGAACCAGAAGGCGACGGGAATGACGCTGCGTCTGGCGCGTTCGCTGGCGAGCCACTGAATGATGAAGCGGGCCGAAAACAGGGCCTGCCCGATGAAACCGATAATCACCCATATCCATTCCTGATTCATGACGTCGCCTCCTTGCCATCAGTGCGCCGATGATCGGTCACTGCGTCGCCGGCCGGGGCCGTCATCGCCGCCGGCAGCTCGACGCAGGTCGCGGGTAGCCGGCTACGTCGGCGTAACCACATCACTCCGACCATATCCACCAGTCCGACCCACAGGCGGTTGTTGAGCCCATAGTGCGATTCCCCTGCTCCTCGTGGTCGATGGTTGACCGGAACAGAAACGCACTGGCCGCCTTGGGCGCGTATCAGCGCCGGCAGAAAGCGGTGCATGTGATCGAAATAGGGTAGCGACACGAAGGCGTCGCGACGCACCACCTTGAGCCCGCAACCGGTATCCGGCGTGGCATCGTTCAACAGCGCCGAGCGCACGCGATTGGCGACCCTGGATGACGTGCGCTTGATCCAGTCGTCGCGACGATTGATGCGATGACCCGCGACCAGCGCGACATCTCCACGCCGAGCGCGCTCGAACAGCCTGGGCAGGTCGGCCGGATCGTTCTGGCCGTCGCCGTCGAGCGTGCCGAGCCAGATGCCTCGCGCGGCCCTGGCTGCCTGCCAGACGGAGGTGCTTTGCCCCGCACTCAGCGCATGGCGCATCGGACGCAGGCGGGGGGACCGCGCCGCGCGTCGTTCCAGTAGATCCCAGGTGCCGTCGGTCGAGGCGTCGTCGACCACGATCACTTCGTGGTCGATATCGGCCAGCGCCCGCTCGATCTCGTCGAGCAGGCCGGGTAGATTGCCGGCCTCGTCCTTGGCCGGTATCAGGATCGAGAGCAGGGGGGAGTGAAGGGGTGAGCGCATTGATGGTAATTCCCTGGCGAGCTGACCGGCTGCCTGGGCGCTCGACATCACTCGTCTCGCAGGATGTGTGGCCCAGGCAGTTCCGGTCTGGCTCGATTGAACGTGTCGCGGAGCGCGCGAGCGGAGTTCCGCCATGGTCGCGAGCCAGACTTAAAGGAATCTTAAGCGATAGTCGCGGGGAGGACATTCCAACCAACCAAGGGGCGTCCTCCGCGTGGTGGCCGATGCTCGAGAATCAGCCGAACAGGTCCTGCTGGGCGTGGGGCGCACGGAAGCGGGTGGTATCGAGCCCCATGTCCGCTCGTTGTCCCATTCCCAGCCGCTTCGCGGCGCGGCGGAAGCGTTGGCCGATCATGTCCACGAACAGGCCGTCGCCACGCATGCGATGGCCGAAGCGGCTGTCGTTGCTCTGGCCCCCGCGAGATTGGCGAATCAGGCTCATCACCTTGCCCGCGCGCTCCGGATAGTGCGCCTCCAGCCAGGCCTCGAACAGCGGCGTCACCTCGCGCGGCAGGCGGAGTAGCGTCCAGTTGGCGGTTCGGGCGCCGGCGTCGGCGGCTCGGGCCAGGAGCGTCTCGATTTCGCTGTCGTTGATGGCGGGTATCACCGGCGCCACCAGTACGCCGACCGGCACCCCGGCCTGGTGCAGGTCCCTGATGACCTTGAGGCGCGCCGCGGGTGAGGCGGTGCGCGGCTCCAGGGTGCGTTTCAACTCGTTGTCGAGCGAGGTCAGGCTGACGAAGACGCGCACCAGGCGCTGGCGGGCCATCTCGGCCAACAGTTCCCGGTCGCGTAGGATCAGTGCGCTCTTGGTCACCAGCGTGACCGGATGGCGACACGCCAGCAGCAGCTCCAGCAGCGAGCGCGTCGTACCGTGTTGGGCCTCGATCGGCTGATAACAGTCGGTGTTGCCGGAGAGATTGATGGGGCGGCAGGCGTAACCGGGCTTGCACAGCTCCTCGCGCAGCCGGTCCGCCATGCCGGTCTTGGCGATCAGGCGCGTCTCGAAATCGATGCCGGGAGAGAGATCCCAGTAGGCGTGGCTGGGCCGGGCGTAGCAGTAGATGCAGCCGTGCTCGCAGCCGCGATAGGGATTGAGCGAACGATCGAACCCCAGGTCCGGCGATTGATTCCAGGAGAGCGCCGTACGGGGCGCCTCGAACTGGACCTGGGTGGCGATCCGGGGCGGCAGCTCTTCCTGCCACCAGCCGTCGTCTTCCCGGGTACTGTGGGTGGGCTGGAAACGGTTGTCGGGATTGTAGGTCGCGCCGCGGCCTTTCATGGGGCCGGTAGGCCTGGAGGGAGACGTCATGCCAGCGACTCCTGTGAATACTGTCTATATATACAGTATCACTGGAAACGACGGGGGTGAAAGCGATTTACAGAGGGAAGAGGGAAGAACAGCGGCGCCGGGGTGTCGGCGCCGCTGAGTGCGAAAGTCATTTATGAATGCGAAAGGCATCTAGAAACTGAGCTTCACGCCACCTTCGAGATAGCGGTCCTGGGTGTCATATCCATCCACCAGGTGATAATCCTTGTCGAAGGCGTTTTCCAGCTTGGCCGACAGTTCGACGGTCGGCGTGACCTGCCAGGCGGTGCGCAGATCGACCACGCCGTAGCCGGCCGTGGTGGTGTCGCCGTAGGGAAAGGCGAACTGCGTGTCGCGGCGGTCGCCCGCGGCCCGCAGGGTGGCGCCAACGGACCAGGCGGCGAGACTGTAATCGGCATCGACCCGACCAAACGTCCTGGCGCGGCGCTTGAGGCGGTCGCCGGTATCGCGATCCTCCGGGTCCTGGTGAGTCAGGCTGGCGCGCAGGGCGAGACCGCCCTGTTGCCACCCACCGCTCAACTCGACGCCGCGGATGCGTGCTTCATCGACGTTGTAGGGAATATAGGTCGTCGGATCGTAGCTGATCAGATCGTCGATCCGGCTCTCGAACACGGATACCCGAGCGTCCCAAGGGCCGCGATCCAGGGCCCAGAAGGCCTCCAGTGTCTTCGAGGTCTCGGCGTCGAGATCGGGGTTGGTGCCGTAAGGTCCGTAGAGATCGATCAGATTGGGCGCCTTGAAAGCAGTGCCGTAGCTGACGCCGATCCGCTGGAACCGGGTCAGGTGATAGGCATAGCCGAGATTACCGGTGGTCTCGTCGCCGAACCGTGAATCGTCGTCATAGCGCAATGAGCCCGATACTTCGTGGGGACCATATTGGCGTTGAACCATGGCGTAGAGGCCGTAGTTCTCGCGGCTGTCCTTTTGATATCGCGAGCCGTAGGCGTAATCGTCGTAGTCGAGGCGCTCCTCGCGGTAGTCGACCCCGAGCACGTCGACGCCATTTCCCCGCGTGAAGCGGTGCTGCAATCCCAGCTCGTTGCGGTGTGACTCGGTGCGACTGTTGCGCTCGCCGTTGTAACGCTCCTCCCGCTGCTCGTCGAAATGACCGGCGGTAAGAATCATGTTCCAGTCGGTGTCGAGCGCAACGTCGAGCTGACCGCCGAAGGTCTGCAGATAACCCTCGGTCCGGCAGTCCTCGGATGCGCCCAGGGCACCGACGGGGTAACAGTCGTCGTAATCGGTGTCGAAGTTCTGGCGCAGAGCATTGAAGCTGAAGTCGACCCGGTCGTTGAAACGGTGAGAAAGGCCCAATTGGCCACCACTGCGTTCGAAGCCATCGCGCTCGCCGCTGGTGTCGGCCTCAGTGGCGTTGAAGCCGTCGCCGTCGCGGCGAAACAGGCTGGCGTTGAGGCGGGTGTCGTCGTCTCCCGTGGAGACGAACAGGTTCTGCTTGTTGGTGCTGTTTTCCCCGACTCTCAGGTTCAGCGCGCCTCGAGTACCATCGCCGCCACGCCGGGTGAATATCTGGATTACGCCGCCGATGGCATCAGCTCCATAGGCCGCCGCACGCGGGCCGCGCACGATTTCAATACGCTTGATCGCCTCGACCGGCAAGAACTCCAGGCTCGCACCGCCGCTCGTCGCCGAATTGACCCGGACGCCGTCGATCAGAACGACGCTATGATCGGACTCGCTGCCGCGTATGAACAGGCTGGTGAGGCTGCCGGGCGCGCCGGTCTGGGCGATCTCGATGCCGGCGCGGTTCTGCAGCAGCTCGACCACGCTATCCGCCTGGCTGCGCTCGATCTCGGCACGATCGATGATGGTGGTGCTGGCCAAGACGTCTGCCTGCGATTGCGGCAGGCGATTGGCAGTGACCTGGACATCGTCTAGCTGCTGTTGTCGTTGAGCCGGCGCCTGCTGGGCCTGGGCCGAAAGCGCGGTCATGGCGACCGTGAGCGCGACACCCGAGGCGACGGCGTTCTTGTTGTAACGCATGTGATGTGATCCCCAACTGCGTGGCGCGATCGAGTACCGCCGTGGCCTGGGCGATGGCGATGGCGCTGAATCTTGACCAAGACGCAATGGGAGGACGGACGTGACGAGACCCGCTGCGGGCGTCGGTTCGCTCGGGCAGGCAGGGTCGCCACTGGATGAGCCCTCCGCATCAACCAGTGAAGAGAAACGCGCCGGTCTCCGGACTCTCGCGCGATGACCCTCAGGTCATCCGATACGCACGCCTTCCCATAATCCCGGACGTTCCCTTGAAGTTGATTCTATCGAATCGATATCCGGTGGATCACAGTGGCTGGATGGCTTGATGGCGCATCCCGGTGGTATCCAAGGAAATGTAGTGTTCCTAACGCGATTACCGTTGCGGGGGCAGTGCGGGGTTCTCACCCGCTTCCCGAGGGAAACACTGTCTAAATGTCTGTGCAGTCAAATCGCGGCGTTGCGCGCTGCTCAAAGTCCTCACCTATAACCCATAGGCTCCGGCTTCTGCGCTGCGTGCGCCTTGCGCTTTATACTGCTCGACAATTGATACAGCGCTTCCCGTGCACACGTCTCTCGACGGGCCGGATTGTCGCAGCTTCCTCCCCACAAGTGAATTCAGGATCGGCATGGTGGCCGATGAAATCATGTGGAGACGGTACCCGCGGTGCCACGGACGGATGCAAGTCGTTACGGCGTCGGCGAGTTCGGTTCCTGGAGTACCAGTTCCACCCGGCGGTTGCTGGCGCGCCCGGCGGGGGTGTGATTGCTGGCCAGGGGGTGGGTCGAGGCGTAGCCGATCGCTCGCAGCCGGTCACCACCGATGCCGGCCAACCGCAGCACACGCACCACCGCCGAGGCACGCGCCGCCGACAGCTCCCAGTTGGAGGGAAAGCGCGGGGTCGAGATCGGTACGCTGTCGGTATGGCCTTCGACCGAGATGGTGCCCTTGAATGCCTGAAGTGTCGGGATCAGTCGTTCGACCAGCCGTCGACCGTTGTCGCTCAGCCCCACGGCGCTGCTGTCGAAGAGCAGATGGTCCTGGATCCGCAGGTTGAATCCATGGGGGATCGCGGTTATCTCGACGCCGTCGATCTGCGGCAGCGCGGCGGCGGGCGTGGGATCGGGCAGATCGAACAACGGCACGCTGAACACCATCGGGACCGTGGCCACCCTCTTCTCGGGTGCCGCGACCGGGCCGGGCGAATAGAAGCCGGCATCGCTGGCCAGCGGCGCGGGCGCGAGCTGTCGCGGTGGGCGATAGAATTCACCGACGGTCGCCGCCGGGAGAGGCGCGGGCGGTCGTGTCGCAGGAATCTGCAGCGGCAGGGCAGTGACCGCGGGCGTCTCGAGGTCGCGATCGACGAGCTGGCCGCCGTAGAGCGCCAGCATCAGCACGAAGAACGTGATCAGCAGCATGAGCATGTCTAGGTAGCTCATCAGCCAGGAATCGCTCTCGCTGCTGCGTCCGGCGTCGTCGAAGGGGCCGTCGTCGAACAGCAGGTCGGAGAAGGGGCCGCCAGGGGAGATCGCGGCCAGGCTCATGCGGATTCGGCCGCGGTGTCGGCGGGCTGCGGGCGTCGCACATCGCGCATCTCGTCGCGATGTTCAGCGCGGTAGGTGTTCAGCGCCTCCTCGATGAAAGCCGGCAGGCGACGCTTGCTGACCATCATGATCCCCTCGAGCAGCAGCGTCATGGCCATCAGCCGGGCCTCGGTGCGGCGTTCGAGCTTGACCGCGATCGGCTTGAACAGCAGGTTGGCCAGCAGAATGCCGTAGAACGTCGACATCAGAGCCACCGCCAGACGCGGGCCGATCACCGCCAGGTCGCCGGCCTGGATCACCTCCAGCATGTTGATCAGCCCGACCAGCGTACCCAGCATTCCGAATGCCGGCGCGTAGACCGCCATGGTGCGCAGGATCTGTGCCTCGGTACGCTCCTTGGCCTTCACCCGCACCATGCGCCAGCGCAGCATTTCACGGATCTCCTCCTCGCGGGTATTGGCGATCACCATCTGTATGCCGGTCCGCAGGAAGGGATTGGTCGTGCTCTCCAGCGCGCCTTCGATGGCGCGGATATTGCCACGGCTCCAGTGGCGCGACATTTCGATCAACTGCCCGAGGTCGCTCTCCAGCTCGCTGGCCTGGGGCTCGCGTCGGAACACCACCGCGATCTGGCGGCACAGCCGCTGCATCTCCCGCAGCGGGTAGCTGATGAAGCTGGCCGCCAGCGTGCCGGTGAGCACGATCGCCAGCCCCGGCAGGTTGAAGAAGCTGCTTGGGGCCTGGGCGGTGAACAGCACGACGGTCGCCAGTAGCAGAGCACTGGCGATGATGCCGATGAGCGTGGATGGGTTCATGAACGGCTCGCGACGTGGAAAACGGGCATGGTGCCCATCTTATGCGCGATGAGGCGCGGCCAAAGGTCCTAATTGGCGGGTGTATCAGGCGCTTTTTGTATTCGACGCACGCGCGGCGGCCTCTTCCGCGTGGAAGACGAAACGCGTGGGATCGTCGCTGATCACACCGTCGACACCCCAATCCCAGAGCTTCTCGAAGGTGACCGGGTCGTTGGCGGTATAGCAGAACAGCTTGATCTCTTCGTCGGCGATCTCCTGGGCCCGCTTGATCTTCAGCTTGCGCCAGTCCAAGTGCAGGCTGTAAGCGGAAAGCCGCTCGGTCTCCAGCCACCAGCGCTTGGGGGCCTTGTCGTCGAGCACTCCGAGGCGCAGCCGGTCGGGATCGGATTCCAGTGCCCGCGCCGCCGTCAGGGCGTGACGGTCGAACGAGGAGACGATCAGCTTCTCCGCCGGCAGCGCTTCCAGCGTCGGCGGCAGGGTGGCCTGCACCAGTTCGATGGCGTTGCGGCCGCGGCAGACCTTGAGTTCCAGATTGAGACCCATGTCGAGTCGCTTGATCAATGCCAGCATCGCTTCCAGGGTCGCCATGGCCTCGCCCCGATACTGCGCGCCGAACCAACTGCCGACATCCAGCTTGGCGGCGCTCTCGGCATCCAGCTTCACCAGCTTGCCACGGCCATTGGAACAGCGCTTGAGACCGGCGTCGTGCCAGATCACCGGGGTACCGTCCCCAAGCAGTTGAACGTCCAGCTCGACCCACTCGCAGCCGGCGTCAGCCGCGGCCTGAACGGCCGCCAGAGTGTTCTCCGGCGCCCGTGCGGAGAGACCGCGATGGGCGATATAGCGCGGAGCGGCGTGGCGGGAGAGGGCGTCGGAAGGTGCGGCAGAGCTCTGGGTCATTGCGTCGGGGTCTCCGGCCAACGCTGGGTTGGGGTTGGCCACTATCCATGTTGAGAAGCAATTTCGCTGTCGAGGACGGCATGCTGGGTCGAGTATCGCACGCCGGATCGACAAGCGTGTGCCGCGTCGCGACGGTCAAGCCGTTTCGGCAAGCGGCGTGCGCGGTCGTCGAGGTCGAGACCGCGGGCGTCCGGGCCCGGTCTTCGGCTACCGCCTGACCTTCGACTACCGTGACGCCGCCGTCAAGATAAACTGCCGGACGTGGGGATCCCGTATCGAGGCCTTGACCCGGATGCGGACTGTCGCACTGGCATCATGCCATTGGCCAAGTCTGGGCCAGGGAGATGACGGCCCGATGAATCAGAAAGACATTCATATGAGAATGATTATTGTTAGTTGATGCTGTTGCACATTGTTTGCAATAATCCTCCGCCACGCTGCCGGGGACGAACAGGCGACGCGCTCGGGAACGCGCGAAAGCATCGCTGCGCACGGATAGAAAAGAAACGGCAGGGCGGACGCGGTGAAAAGGGTGCGGCTAAAAAAAACGCAGCTTAAGACAACGACGAAAATATCGGTAGGGGGCGGATCATGCGGGTCAAGGGTAAGCGGGCGGTGTTGAGACGGACGGTGTGGGGGACTCTGGTGGTCTCCACGGGCTTGGCGACGGGCGTGCCGGTGGCCCTGGCAGCCGATGCCGTGGTCGCGAACACCGGAGCATCGGGAACGCGTCAGGCGGGCGCGACGGACGGCGGCACCCAGACGATGGTGGTCACGGCGACGCGCTCGGGCACCGAGCGGCAGGACTCGCCCCAGGTGATTCGCGTGATCACGCGTGAGGAACTCGCGCAGCAGCAGCGCATCACCTCGGATTCGTCGGAAATGCTCAGCAACCTGCTGCCGGACTATTCGCCCCCGCGCCAAAAGATGAGCGGCAGTGGCGAGACGCTACGCGGGCGCGCGCCGCTGGTCATGATCGACGGCATCCCACAGTCCAATCCGCTGCGTCCGACCGGGCGCGAGCTGCACACCATCGACTTCTCGATGATCGATCACATCGAGGTCATCAAGGGGGCGAACGCCACCAATGGCCTGGGTGCGGCCGGTGGCGTCATCAACCTGATCACCAAGCGTCCCGAGCCAGGCGCGTTCAATCAGCACTTCGAGGCCGAGGTGACTACGCCGACATCGGAATTGAACGCGGACATCACCAGCTACCGCACCAATTACGGCGTCAGTGGCAACAAGGACAACCTCGACTACCTCTTCTCGCTGAGCTATGAGGACCAGGGGCTCTACGTTGATGGCGATGGCGATCCCATCGGCGTCGACAATACCCAGGGCGATCTGATGGATTCCGACGCCTACGACGTGTTCGGCAAGGTCGCCTACTGGTTCGACGATGACCGCCGGCTGCAGTTCAGCGTCAATCACTATCGTCTCGAGGGGCAGAACAACTACGTCAGCGTTACGGGCGATCGCGCCAATGACGTGCCGACGACCTCCGAACGCGGCGATCCCGAGGGCTCCGCGCCCTACAACAGGGTGTGGACCACCGGCGTCACCTGGGACGACTACGACTTGGCCGGCATGCACCTGAACGTGCTGGCGTTCTACCAGGATTACGAATCGCTGTTCGGGGCCACCAATTCCGGGTCGTTCCAGGATCCGAGCATTGCGCCGGTGGGCACGCTCTATGACCAGACCATGGCGGAGACGCAGAAATACGGGCTCAAGACGTCGCTGACCAAGGATGGTCTCTGGGACGACCGTATCAAGCTCACGCTCGGTTTCGATGTCATGCGCGATGATACCGAACAGTATCTGTGGGGCACGGATCGCACCTACGTGCCCAAGGTGAAATATACCGATCTGTCGCCGTTCATCCAGGTGGATTTCAGCCCGATCGATTCGGTGACCTTCTCGGCCGGCGCGCGCTATGAATACGCCAAGCTCGATATCGACAGTTACCGGACAGTAGCCGCTAACAACGGGGTCGATGTCGAGGGCGGCTCGCCCGATTTCGAAGAGACGCTCTACAACGCCGGTGTGGTGTGGCGCCCCATCGACAACTGGAGCCTGTTCGCCAACTATTCGGAAGGGTTTTCGATCCCCGACGTCGGCCGCGTGCTTCGTGGCATCAACACGCCGGGTCAATCTGTCGACAGTTTCGAGAATCTGCGCCCTATCGTCACGGACAACATCGAAACCGGTGTGCGCTACGACGATGGTCGTCTGAACGCCGAATTGTCGTACTACGTTTCATCGTCCGACTTCGGCACGCGCCTGACGACACGGGACGACGCCTTCGTGATGCAACGCGAAGAGACCGAAATCGAAGGCATCGAAGCTTCCGTCGGCTACGAGTTCACCGACAAGCACTCGGGAAGACTGGCCTATTCCCATACCCGGGGGCGATACGACAGCGACAACAACGGCACGCTCGATTCCAGGCTCAATGGCCTAAACGTCGCCCCCGATCGTTTGATCGCGAGCTGGTCCGCTCGGTGGTCGCCGAAATGGACGTCTTTCCTTCAGGTCAACCACGCCTTCGACAAGAGCTTCGACGATAGCGCCAATGGCTGGGATACCGACTTCGACGGTTACACGCTGGTCGATGCCGCCGTCGGTTACCAGTTGCCGGTGGGCGAACTGAACGTCGGCATCGCTAACCTGTTCGACAAGCAGTACATCACCTACTACTCCCAGAGCGCGCTCGATAGCCCGAATGCCGGCTACATGAACGACCGTTATTTCGCGGGGCGCGGTAGAACGCTGAGCGTGGGTTACAGCGTGGACTTTTGATCGTTGCCGGGTGAATCGCGCTTCGCGAGAGACTTCCTTGGCAATCTGGGATGAGGTCGTCAGCGGCCCCTCTCGAGTACATGGCGGAATCCAAGAACAAACCGCCTTTCGACGAACCGTCAAGCGAGCCAGCGGACAGGCCCGCGGACAGACCGACAAGTCGCCTGCCGTAACAGGACCAGGCGCACTGATGTGACTAGCCGGACGAGGAATACGACTGGAAGCTACCAAGCGGAGAGTGTATGAACGTTCGGCCCAATACCGGGTCTTCCAGGGCGGTCAGCGACCGCGCCTCGACCCATGCGTTGCTCAATTGTCTCATCAAGGAGTACGCCTTACCCAACGGCTGGATTGCCTATCGTTGGCCCGCAGACTCTCGGGGTCTCGGCGAGCTGCGAGGGCAGCAAGGCCAGCCGCTCGACCTGCACTGGCCGGGAGAGCAT
The DNA here is from genome assembly GCF_008298015.1 of Salinicola corii. Lineage (GTDB taxonomy): Bacteria > Pseudomonadota > Gammaproteobacteria > Pseudomonadales > Halomonadaceae > Salinicola > Salinicola corii. The sequence continues at coordinate 169,855 of NZ_VTPX01000009.1, forward strand.
GGCTTCGACTGTTGCCTGCTCGTCGATCGACGTGCCTACCTGGGACAGCACCGCTATCTATCCGACCCCTACGTCCGCCTGTCGGGCGTGCACGAGTGGCGGGCATGTTCGTTCCTGCAGTTGGCCGAAGTGCTGATCGCGGCCGTCGCCGCCGATGATGGTGAGGTCAACGCCGAACTGTTCGAGCAGATGCGTCAGAGCGAGCGCGGTATCGCCGAGATGCTGGCTGCCAACGCGGCAGTGCAGGATGCACCGCGCGACTATCTCGCCAGCGAGCAGCGGCTCTGGTTCGGTCATCCCACCCATCCCGCCCCCAAGGCCAGGCAGTGGCCCGACTCGATGAACTCGCGCCGATATTCGCCCGAGTTTCAGGCGCTCACCCCTCTACATCAGTTCTCTTTTCCCCGGGAGGGATTCGAGTGCCGCACGAACGGCTTGGCGACCGCTGACGTCGAGGCGGCGGTAGGGCGTCAGGGCGTCGAGGCGGACCGCGTGGTGCTCAGCATGCATCCAGTCCAGGCGGCACTCTTCAAACAGGACCCGCGAGCGACGCGGCTGCTCGCCGATGGCACCTGCCGGGATCTGGGCGAAAGTGGGTTCTCGGCGGCACCGACGGCATCGTTGCGGACCTGGTATGTGAAGGACCATCCATACTTCATCAAGGGGTCGCTGAACGTTCGGATAACCAACTGCGTGCGCAAGAACGCCTGGTATGAGATCGAGAGCGCGCTGGTCATCGACCGACTGTTCCAGCGCTTGAAAGCCCAGCGCGACCACACGCTCGCCTCGATGCAGCTGGCTCGGGAACCCGCCAGCGTGCACTGGGCGCCGCTTTCCGGTGACGATGAAGAGCGGCGCTGGTTCACCGAGCAGACCGGCATCGTGCTGCGCGAGAACTTCTGCGTCGACGAGGGGGAATCGCGCTGCCTGATGGCGGGTGGCCTGTTCGGGCGCGATGTCGACCTGTCGCCCTGGGTCGGCCGAGTGATCGGCGACCGGGATCCGGTGGCCTGGTTCGAGGCGTACCTCGAGGCCCTCGTCATGCCCGTCTTGTCACTCTTCTTCCGGCACGGCGTGGTGCTCGAGCCACACCTGCAGAACTGCGTGCTGATCCATGACCACGGCTGGCCCCGGGCGGTGCTGATCCGCGATTTCGAGGGCACCAAGGTGACCGCAGAGCACGGTGCTCGCTGGCTCGAGGAGGGTCTGGCGCCAAGGGTCAGAGAATCTCTCATCTACCCGCGCGCGCAGGGCTGGTGTCGAGTTGCTTACTGCCTGTTCGTCAATCATCTGGCGGAGGCGATTCTGGCACTGAGCTGGCATCGTCCGGCGCTCGGCGAGCGGCTGTGGCTAAGCGTTCACGCGCATCTCGTCAGCGTCCGCCGTCGGCTCGGTGTCAGTACGCCGGAACTCGACGCTGTCATCGCCGGTGGCGCGATTCCGTGCAAGACGAATCTGAAGGTGCGCCTGATGGGGGCCTCCGATCGTCAATCGCTCTACGTGCAGCTACCGAGCCCGTGGCGCCGGGAGGTGGCCTGTGCCTGAGTTATCCGATTCCGTCCGACAAGCGATTCTCGATCGGCGGGAAAGCCTGGGCGAACCGATGGCGGCGTTCTTCTATGACCTCGCGGCGCTGGCCGCCCACGCCGAGACGGTCAAGCGCGCGCTGCCGGTCGGCGTCGAGCTCTTCTACGCGATCAAGGCCAACAGCGAGCCGGCGATTCTCGACACCCTCGCCCCCATCGTCGACGGCTTCGAGCTCTCATCGGGGGGCGAGCTAGAGCGCGCCGCCGAGTGCCGCCAGCGCCTGCCTTGGGTACTCTCCGGCCCCGGCAAGCTCGATACGGACCTGCGCCGGGCGCTTGAACTCGGCGTGGAGGCGATCCACGTGGAGAGCCTGGGAGAGATCGAACGTCTCGCGCATATCGCCGATCGACTCGGGCGCGATCAGAGCGTCTTCCTGCGCGTCAATCCCGAGCTGCCGGAAGCGTTCTCCACGCGGCTCAACATGGCGGGTAGCGCGACACCGTTCGGCTTGGACGAGACCGATCTGCCCTCGGCCATTGCGCTCGTGGCGGCCTCGACGCATCTACACCTTCACGGGTTTCACGTGCACGCCATGTCGCATCAGAAAAGCGTCGAGCGACACTGCGCGCTGATGGATCTGTTGCTGGAGAAGTGGGAGCAGTGGTGCGCGCTGCTGGGCCCCGACACCCGTCCGACGCACCTCAACGTCGGCGGGGGGATCGGCGTCGACTATCTCACCGACACCCGCTTCAACTGGCCGGCACTGTGTGCCCATCTCGAGACGCGGCTGGCGAGCCTCGAGTCGCCGCCGCGCGTGCGATTCGAGATCGGGCGCTATCTCAGCGCGTTCTGCGGCTTCTACGCGGTCGAAGTGCTGGATCGCAAGACCAGCCATGGCGAGCACTTTCTGATCTGCCGGGGCGGCACGCACCATTTTCGTTTGCCGGCGGCCCAGGGTCATGACCACCCGGTCATTCATCTGCCGCGTCATCGCGACTCGGCAAATGGCGATCCCCAGCGCTTCAACGTGGTCGGCCAGTTGTGCACGCCGAAAGACGTCTTCAGTCGCGCGTGCTGGCTGCGGGACATCGAGGTCGGCGATCTGCTGGTACTGCCGCTGGCGGGGGCCTATGGCTACAACATCTCCCATGCGGATTTTCTGTGTCATCCGCGCCCGCCGCTTTTCTTTCTGTCCAACGCGCCCGAGGCCGCGCCGGATGTCGGTCTTTCCAAGAAGCCCGGGGTCGCGCCGGGTCTCAAGACGACATCCGGGGTGCCGGAGACTCCATGATCACCCCGGTATCACGAGTGATGAGCGTGGTGCTGCTGGGAGCGGGACTGGTCAGCCTGAGCAACAGCATGCTCAACCCGGCACTGCCGGCTTTCATGCGCGCTTTCGAGATCGGGGCGGGTCGGGCCGGTGGCGTGGTGTCAGTGTTCATGGTCGCAATGGTGGTGGCGATGCCGCTCACCGGCTATCTCGGCCAGCGCTTCGGGGCCCGGCGGCTCTACCTGGGCGGCATCCTGCTGTTCTGTCTCGGCTCGGCGGTGGGGGCGCTGGCGGCCAGTTTCGTCGGCGTGCTGGCTGCGCGGGCGCTGCAGGGGGCCGCCAGCGGTCTGGTGATCCCGCTGTCGTTGCCGCTGCTGTTCAGCGTGGTGCCTCGGGAACGCCGTGGCCGGATTTCCGGCACCTGGGCCGGCGTCGTCATGCTGGTGCCCGCGGTCGGCCCGTTGTGCGGTGCGCTGGTACTTCAGTCTCTCGACTGGCGCTGGCTCTTCGCGCTGAATCTGCCACTTGGCGCTCTCGCCTGGGGCTTGGCGGCGATCTGCCTGCCCGACGCTCCGAAGGCCGCCCCGAGGCGTGCGTTCGATGGTGTGGGATATGCGGGCATCGCCGGCGCGGTGGTGCTGGCCATGGCGGCGGGCGAAGCCTTCGCGCATGGCTGGCTACGAGTCGCCTCCCTGGGACTGATGCTGGCTCTGGTCGCGGGCTGGGCATTCGTGCGCTGGGAGCGGCGGCACCCCGAGCCGTTGCTCGATCTTTCCATACTGACGCGGCGTGACTACCGCCTCGGCGTGATCATCAGCGTGCTGCAGTCGATCAACATGTTCGGTTGCCTGGTGCTGGTGCCGCTGTGGGTCCAGGTGGTGATGGGGCAGAGCCCGCTGTGGACGGGCGTGGCGCTACTCTGCACTGCCCTATGCGCCGCCGCCGGTGGTCGGCTCGGCGGTATCTGGCTCGACCGCCGTGGACCGTTCCCGATGATCCCGGTGGGGCTCGCGCTGAGCGCCGTCGCCACGCTGGCCCTGGGTCAGGTGGTCGGTGAGCTTTCGATCGTCGCGTTCTGCGCGCTGATGGCGCTGCGCGGCCTGGGCATCGGTTTCTCCTACCTGCCGGCCACGACGATCGCCCTTGGCGCGCTGCCTGATGACATCACCACACAGGGTGCCGCCGTCAACAACATGGCGCGTCGAGTCAGCGCGTCGCTGGCGATCGTGGCCGTCTCGTTCGCCATCGATGCCATGCCCGAACGGCACCTGCCGCTCGATCACACGCTATCGATTCTATTTCTTGTCGTCGGGCTTTCGTCGCTCGCTGCACTGCCGTTCGCCTGGCGGCTGAGGGCGTGCACGAGCGAGCCCGACCCCTCGAGGAGGATGTCATGACTTCGTCTCTTGCCGGGCGCTCCGCGCTCGACGGGCAACGACCCGAACCGCACCCGCACCGGCCTGATGAAGCCCAGAGTGGTGATTGGCTGGAGGACCCGGTGGGCTGGCGTCACTATCCGCGTATCGCGCGCCGGGTGACGGGGCAACTGCTGCAGACGCTGCTCTACGAGGACGTGTTCGCGTGGCGGGCCTTCGCCCGTGAGGACGCCGATGGCGCCACTCACGATATTCACGTCACGCTCGATGAAGGTCTGCGCTACCGGGCCCGCGGTTGGTGTTTCCACGGCTTCTCGCTGATTCGTCTCGACTTCGCGTCGCTGCGCCGTTGCGAGAGCGCGGCGAGCCACCCCGAAGACGGCGCGACGAGCGTGCTGTCATTGTCGCAACTGCTTGCCGATCTGCAGACGCGAGTGGGGGCCGACGTGAGCCTCGAGCGTCTGACGCGGGAGCTCGAGCAGACCCTGCTCCACGATCTGCAGTCGGCCATCGCCCACACCTTTCACCCGTCACCGACCAAGCTGGCGGCGGATGCGCTCGAGCGCTATTTCATCGACGCGCACAGCTACCACCCGTGCTACAAGTCGCGCCTGGGCTTCTCGCTGGCGGACAACGCCCGCTACGGACCGGAGTTCGGCCATTCGTTCGCTGTGGTGTGGCTCGCGGTGCCGCGCGCGCTGAGCGTCGCCGTGAGCATCGACGAAGACGCGGTGGATGCGTTTCTCGCCGCTCAGGCCGGCAGTGAGGTCGTGGCCCGCTTCGATGCCTGGCTGGCGGGGCAAGGCCGGTCCGCCGATACGATGCGGTTGCTGCCGGTGCACCCCTGGCAGTGGCGGCATGCCGTCATGCGGGCGTTGCACGCCGAGATCGCCGACGGGCAGGTCGCCATGCTCGGGCAAGGCGAGCGGCGCTACACGCCGCAGCAGTCGATTCGCACACTGGCGCCCGTCGATGGTCGCGCGCCCTATCTGAAGCTGGCGATGAATCTGACCAACACTTCCAGCACGCGGCTGCTGGCTCGCCATACGGTCGTCAACGGGCCGATCGTCACGCGCTGGCTGAAGACGCTCATCGCCTCGGATCCCAAGGCCCGGGAGCGGGGCTTCGTGCTGCTGGGCGAAAACGTCGGCGTCAGCCTCGACGAGCGCGCCTTTCCCGAGCGCCAGTATGCCCGCGTCTATGGTATGACGGGGGCGCTGTGGCGGGAAAACGTCGCCCAGTACTTGCATGCCGGGGAACGCGCGGTGCCGTTCAACGGCTTGACGCAGTTGACGCGGGACGAAGCGGGTGAACCCGCGCGACCCTTCATCGATCCGTGGGTTCGGCGCCACGGTCTCGAGGCGTGGGCTAAGCAGGTGATCGAGGTCGCCAGCGCGCCGCTTTTGCATCTGCTCTATGCCGAAGGCATCGCGCTCGAGTCCCACGGCCAGAATATCGTGCTGATCCACCGCGATGGCTGGCCCGGACGCGTGGCGCTCAAGGACGTCCACGACGGCGTGCGCTACAGCCGTGCGCACCTGGCTCACCCCGAGTGCGAGCCGGCCCTGGAGCCCGTGCCGCCACGTCACGCCGCGCTCAACCGCAACTCGTTTCTGCTCACCGACGACCCGGCGGCGGTGCGCGACTACGTCTGCGACGCGTTCTACTTCATCGCGCTGGCCGATCTGGCGGTTTTCCTGTGGCGTCACTACGGGCTCGCCGAGTCCCGCTTCTGGCAGTTCGCCGGCGAGACCGTGCTGGCCTATCAGCAAGCCCATCCCGAGCATGCCGCGCGCTTCGATATCTTCGACGTCTTCAGCCCGCAGTGGAAGGTCGAGGCGCTGACGCGACGTCGACTGTTCGGGGACGACGTGCCGCAGGTCAAACAGGTGCCCAATCCGCTGGCGTCGTGGCGCGCCGGGGAGTATGAGTGATGGCCCGCATCAATCGATTGAAACGAGCGTTGTCGGCGGACCATGAGGTGTATGGCCTGCTGGCGTCGATGCCGACCCCGGCGTCGATCGAGCTGATCGGCGAGGCGGGTTTCGACTTCGTGGTGATCGATACCGAACACGTGTTGATCAACCCGGAGACGATCGAAAACATGATCCGCACCGCCGAGCGCTACGACATCACGCCGCTGGTGCGTGTGCCGGATGCCGATCCCAAGCGCATCCTGCGTCTGCTCGATGGTGGCGCGCAGGGCATCGTGTTGCCCCAGGTGGAAAGTGCGATGACGCTGCGTGCCGCGATTCGCGCCAGCCGTTATGCCCCCGAGGGCGAGCGCAGTCTCAACGCCGGCCGTCCCGGGGCGTTTGGCCGTCATGCGCTCGCCGACTACGTCACCCAGGTCAACGCCGAGATCATGGTCGTGGCGATGATCGAGAGTGCCGCTGGCGTGGAGAACATCGACGAGATCGTGGCGGTGAATGGGCTCGACCTGATTCTCGAGGGCGCGGCGGATCTCTCGCAGTCCCTCGGCGTGAGCTGGCAGACCGATCACCCCAAGGTTCGCGCAGCGCTCGAGCGCACCGCCGATGCCTGCCGCGCGCACGACATTCCCTACTGCGCCTTTCTGCGTCAGGGCGGGCTACGTGCCTGCTGGCAGGCGCGGGGTGTCAACGCCTTCATGCTCGGCGACGAGCGCGGTATCGCTTTCCGAGCGCTTCAGAGCGCGCTTAACAACGTCAAGCAGGAAACGGAGTCCCTTTCATGACCGATCATGAACGTCAAGCCGCCGAGCGGCAGATTTTGCGCACGCTGGTGGATGCACTGTTGGCCGAGAACCTGTTCGGTGGAGTGCCGACACGTTGGCTCACCGCGGAGGACGCGGAGATGGCGGCATTTCCGTGCGTCCTGCGCGATGGATCGAAGGTGAGCGTCCACTGGCGGTTGTGGTGGTGCTCCCTTGGGCAGGATAGCGGTGATGGTCTGGCATTCTGGGTTCAGCCGGGCATCACCCAGACCTGGTGTCTGGTGCCGGGGAGTTGGGTCTGGCGACTGCCTGTCGGGCTTGAGGGGCTGCCGCTCCCGGCGGGTAGCGCGGGTGGCCGTGAGCCGGAGGCGCTCTCGCCCGAGGGGCTGATGCGGTGGCTGTTCGCGGCGACGCATCCGGCGTCGACGACGCCCACGGCGGGGGAGTCGGTATTTCTCGAGGCGCTGGAGACCAGTGTGTGGCAGCGCGCACGCTCCCAACGTCACCGTATCGACCCCGCGCGCACGGTCACGGGCTCCGTACTCGCGCGTTTTACCGCGCTGGAGCAGTGGGCCTCGCTGCGGGATCGTCCCTATCATCCGACGGCCAAGGCCAAACAGGGTCTGGATGCGACCGATTACGCAGCCTACGTCGCCGAGTTCGACGCCGACATCGCGCTTTGCTGGGTCGCGATTCGCCGCGCCCAATCGATGACGGGGGCCGGTGTGGCAGACGGTGAGTCGCCGGCCGACTGGCTGCTGGACGCCCGCGCGCGGTCAGCCCTGCAAGACGAGATGCGCGCGCGCGGGTTGGACGAGACGCACGTGGCGATACCCATGCATCCGTGGCAGCGCGAGCACGCGGTGCCACGCTGGCTGGCGGAGGCGTTCGCCGCCGGGGCGTGCGTGGATCTCGAAACGCGTTCGCCGGGGTGGAAGGCCAGCTCGTCGCTTCGCTCGCTACTGCCGACACGGGAATCGCCGCACACGCTCAAGCTGCCGATGGCGGTGCACTCTCTCGGCGCTTCGCGCTATCTGCCGGCGGTGAAGATGATCAACGGCGACCTGAGCGCCGCCTTGCTGGCGCAGGCGCGTGCGCTGGACCCTCGGTTGGGCGAGGCGCTGCACCTGTGCGACGAGGGGCGCTGGTGGGCCTACCTGCCACAAGACGCCACGCTGTTCGACGAGGCGCCGCGTCATCTTTCCGCGATGGTGCGCAGCTATCCCACGCCACTGCTGGAGGATGCGCGTTATCAACTGGTGCCGATGGCGACGCTCGGAACGCCCCTGGACGCGCCGCGTCATCATCCGTTCGACGACTGGCTTCAGCAGCGTGGCTGGAAAGCCAGCGCCGACAATGTCCGTCGATTGCTGGGTGAGGTGTGCGAGCGTTTCTTCGAACTCTGCCTACGGCTCTTCCGACTTGGCATGCTCCCCGAGGTTCACGGTCAGAACGCCGTGATGGTGTTGCACGAGGGCCGGGTCCAGGGTCTTCTGCTGCGCGATCATGACTCTCTGCGCATCGCGGTGCCACGGCTCGAGGCCCATGGCATGGCGGATCCCTGCTATCGCATCAAGCCAGGGCATGCCAACACGCTCTACCACGATGATCTCGGTGAGTTGCTGTTCTGGTTGCAAACCTTGGCGATTCAGGTCAACGTGCGCTCCATTGTGGATACAATCGCTTCTCATTACGATATTTCGGAAGTTACGCTTTGGCACGAAGTCGCGGATCAGCTCCATCGCCAGATCGACGATCTGCCGTTCTCGACGGCGGATCGCGAGATGCTGAACCGGCGTCTGTTCGAGGCGTCGCACTGGCCATTCAAACACCTGATCGGGCCGATCATCCAGCGCGCGGGCGGACCGGGCAGCATGCCCTTCAGCACGGGCGAAGCGATCAACCCGTTCCAGGCGATTGGCTGGCAGCGGCGCCGCGTGGGGGAAGCGACGACCGCCGACGCCTGAGCGATTCCACGCTGGGCGCCGCTGGGGCCTTGGGTTCCGATTCGCTCCCGAATTCGGTATCGGGTCCGGTTCCACGAACGGCTCTGGGTTCGATAACGACCTTGGCGTCGGGTTCGATATCAGCCATGACCTCGCGCCGGCACGTGCTCGCCATGCTGCTGGCTCTGGCGACCCTGCCGGCGCTGGCGCGGGCAGGCACGTCGTCGGGGGCCGAGGCGCGGGGGACAGAAAAGACGAGTTCGCGCCGCGTGGTGACCCTATTTCAGGGTGCGACGGACACCGCCGTCGCGCTCGGGGTGGTTCCCGTTGGCGTCGTCGAGTCCTGGCTCGACAAGCCGGTCTACCCCTATCTGCGCGCGGCCCTGGCCGACACCACGCTGGTGGGTCTGGAGACCCAGCCAAGCCTCGAGGACATCGCGCTGCTCGCGCCCGATCTGATCGTCGCCTCGCGATTTCGACATCAGCGTATCGAGCCACTGCTGTCGGCCCTGGCGCCGGTGGTGATGCTGGACGACATCTATCGCTACCGGGATACGCTGACGGTCATGGCGAGTGCGCTCGGTCTGGAGGTGCGCGCACAAGCGTTGAACGCACGCCTCGCGGCACGACTGGCGCAGTTGCGTGCCCGGTTGAAAGCGCACTTCGGGGTGCGCTGGCCACTGACGGTGTCGTTGATCGATGTGCGGGCCAACGAGGTGCGCAGCTATCTGGCCCCCAGTTTCGGCGGTTCGGTGCTGGCCGCCCTGGGGTTTCGCTGGAACGCGGCGCAACGCCGGCTTTCCGGCGTCCTGGTCAAGTTGAGCGGCATCGAGAGCCTGCCGACACTGGATGCCGAGGTATTCTTCGTCATGCGTCACAGCCGCGGTGCCGCCGTGGCTGCGCACTACCGGCGGCTGCAGGCGCATCTGCTGTGGCAGCGGATGGATGCGCCGCGCCACGGCGAGGTCCGCGAGGTAGACGCCATCGACTGGAGTCTTTCGGGTGGCATTCTCGGCGTCTTCGCCATGCTCGACGACGTCGATGCCTGGCTCGCGGCCGATGAACGGCGGGCGCGGACATGAATGCCCATGGACGGTGGGGGCAGGGCCGCCGGGCGCGGCGACGGCTCTTGGCATGGTCGGGCCTGCTGCTGCTGGCGATGGCGGTCAGCCTGATGGCCGGCTCCCGATGGCTCGGCCCCGAGGCGCTGTGGCACGCGCTATGGTCGCCGTCGCCGACCAACGTCGACGACCTGCTGGTTCGCACCACCCGCACGCCCCGCACGCTGTTGGCGGCGGTGGTGGGCGCGAGCCTCGGCGTCGCCGGCGGCATCATGCAGACGCTGACCCGCAACCCGCTGGCGGCGCCGGGGCTGCTGGGCGTCAACGCGGGCGCGCTGTTCGTCGTGGTGATGTTGGTCACGCTCGGGGGCGACCTGCCGGCCGCCGTGACCCACCTGGGCGCGTTCGGCGGCGCGGCACTGGCCGTCGCGCTGGTATGGGGTGTGGCGATGCGGCGGGGGCATTCCGTGGGGCCGCTACGGTTGCTGCTGGCCGGGGCGGCGTTGACGGCGCTCTTTCACGCCTTCAGCCAGGCGCTGCTGGTGGTCGATCAGCAGGGCCTGGATTCGGTGCTGTTCTGGCTCGCCGGTTCGGTGGCCGGCCGTCCCCTGGCGGGCAGTTGGCCGATGCTGATCGTGGCGCTGATCGCGCTCGTTGCCTGCGCGCCGTTCCTGCGCCAGTGGAACGTGCTGGCCGCGGGGGAAGCGGTCGCAATCGGCGCCGGCGTGGCCGTGCGTCGGCTACAGCTGGTCTCGGTCGCGCTGATCGTGGTGCTGGCGGGGGCCTCGGTCACGCTGGCGGGCAATATCGCGTTCGTCGGACTGATCGTGCCGCATCTCGCGCGGCGGCTGGCGACGCCGGACCATCGTGAGTGGCTGCCGCTGGCGGCCGTGATCGGTGCCGTGCTGCTGCTGCTGGCGGACGTGGCCGCACGCACGCTGATCCTGCCCCGGGAGATACCGCTGGGGGTCATGACCGCGCTGCTCGGCGCGCCGTTTTTCATGTGGCTGGTGCGGCGTCAGGGAGTGCAACATGGCTGACGTGCGGGCGCTACGTATCGGCGGGTTTTCGCGCGCGATCGTCTGGCGGCCCTGGTGGCGCGTGCTGGCGGTCGGGGTGGCGCTGCTGCTCTCGCTTTCGAGCTGCCTGGCACTGGGCAAGGTGCCGCTGGGGCCCACGGCGCTGTGGCATGCGCTCTGCACGCCCTCTAGCGACACGGGGCTCATCGTCTGGCAACTGCGGTTGCCGAGGATTCTGCTGGGCGCATTGGTCGGTGGGGCGCTGGCGCTTTCCGGCTGGCTGTTGCAGCAGGTGATGCGCAATCCGCTGGCCTCGCCGGATACCCTGGGTGTCACCAGCGGTGCCAGCGCGGCAGCGGTGGGCTATCTCTCGCTGCTGGCCGCCGATTCCGGCAGCGCCTGGCTGCCGCTGGCGGCGGCGGCCGGGGCGCTGGTGGCAGTGGGCCTCGTCTACCGGCTGGCATGGCATCGAGGCACGACGCCGCTGCGCCTGGTGCTGATGGGGATCGGGCTGTCGGCGTTGCTGACGGCGGCGACCACCTATCTGCTGGTGTCCAGTGCGTTTTCGACCACGCTGTCGGCCTACGTGTGGCTGACGGGCAGCGTCTACGGCGGTAACTGGTCCGACGTGGCGCGTCTGGCCGTTGGCGTTGCCGTCGCGCTCGTGGCCATGGGAGCGTTGATGCGCCACGCGCTGCTGGCGGGGGTCGACGACGCGCTGGCGGTCGGCATTGGGGTACGCGTGCAGGTGATGCGCGGCGCGCTCACGCTGCTGGCGGCGGTGCTTGCTGGGCTGGCGGTGGCCTGGGGTGGGGCGATCGCGTTCGTGGGGCTGATCGCGCCGCATCTCGCCAAACGCCTGGTACGCATACCCGGCACGGCGCAGGTAGTGATGTCGATCGCACTCGGTGCGATCATCGTCATGCTGGCGGATCTGGCTGGACGCACGCTGTTCCTGCCGCGGGATCTCCCGGCGGGCTTGTTCGTGGCGGCCATCGGGGCGCCATTCTTTCTGATGTTGCTGATTCGACAGGTGCGCTGATCCATGACAAGGCTCTCCGCCAACGATCTCACGCTCGGCTATCAGCGCCAGGTCATCATGCGCGAACTGTCGCTGGCCTTGCCCGAGAGCCGGATCTCGGTGCTGATCGGCGCTAACGGCTGCGGCAAGAGCACGCTGCTGAAGGCCCTTGCACGCCTGCTGACGCCCTGGCAAGGCCAAGTCATGCTCGACGGTGACGACATCCATCACCAGCCCACCCGGCGCGTGGCGCGGACGTTGTCGCTGCTGCCGCAGCATCCGGTGGCGCCGGAGGGCATCACGGTTCGCCAACTGGTCAGTCTCGGACGCCATCCCCACCAGAGCTGGCTGGCCCAATGGTCGGAGGAGGACGAGCGCCAAGTGGAGCTGGCCCTGATGCGCACGGACCTGACGGCGCAGGCCCACCGCAGCGTGGACACGCTCTCCGGCGGGCAGCGCCAGCGCGCCTGGATCGCCATGGCCGTGGCGCAGGATACCCCGCTGATGCTGCTCGACGAGCCGACCTCGTTTCTCGATCTGACCCATCAGATGGAGGTGCTGGAGCTGCTCAAGAGCCTCAATCGCGAATCGGGCAAGACGATCGTCATGGTGCTGCACGATCTCAATCTGGCCTGCCGCTATGCCGATCACATCGTGGCGCTGCGTGACGGCGCGATCGTCGCGCAGGGAGCGCCCCAGGCCGTCGTCACCCGCGAACGGGTCAAGGATATCTTCCAGCTCGAGTGCCGGATCATCGAGGACCCGTTCTTCCATACCCCGCTGTGCATTCCGTTCGGCCCAGGGAGCCGCTCCGTGGGTGGCGAAAGCGGTCTGTCGGGGCAAGGGGCGCCGTCCATGCAGACAACCGAGTCGTCCAGCCAGCAGAACATGCACACCGGGAGCAAACACGTGACCGCGGGCTGGGAGATCGACGGATGAGCGCGGTACGCGTGAACGGGTTCACGTCCGATCAGTGGCACTATCTGACCGACACGCTGCGCCTGATTCCCGCGTCGCGGGCCGACGGCCGCTCGCTGGGGGCACGCGAGTTGCTCGACCCCGAGCGCTGCCGGACGCTCCTCGCCCAGGTTGCGCCGTCGATCGGTGCGCCGGAACGCCGCACCGCCGCGTCGCTACTGACGAAGCGGCTCGGCTTCCTGCTCACCGGCGCGCCGCTCTATGCGCTCTCCGTCTGTGATCGCGGCCTCGATCTGTCGCTGGACAACTGCGTGATCGAATTCGCTCACGATGCCGGGCGCTGGACCTCGTCGTTGCCACTGCGTTCGCTCGAGGGCGAGACTTGGCCACGAGGTGATCGGGACATGGCACGTCGCGAGTTGGTGCAGCGACTGTTTGCCGGACTCATCGCGCCGATCTGGCACGTGCTGGAAACCGAGGGCGGAGTGTCGTCGCGAATCCTGTGGGAGAACCTTGCCGTACGCGTCTACTCGCTCTACGAACGCCGCCTGGCGCGGCTGGAAGGCGAGGCGGTTCGTACGCGCTGCGCCGAGGACTTCGCGTTCCTGCGCGACGCCGAGCCCGATCTCTACGGGCTAGACTTCAACCCGATCGCGCGTTTCTTCCACGCTCGCTCGGGTACGAGCGAGGGCGGTACGGAGCGCTTCCGGCGTACCTGCTGTCTCTACTTCAAGGCCACGTGCCCCGCGGAGTACTGCCAGACCTGCCCGCTGCTGAAGCCCCGAGAGGCGCGCGGTGCTCCGGCGGCTCGCCGCCGTCATGCCTCGACGCCGGCGCGGATCGAGGCTGCGACGGTTCAAGCGACGCCTGGATGGGAGCGATCATGAGCTATGGCGTTAACCCCTGCCATGACGGGGTCGAGGATGGGGTCATCGAGGCCTATCGGCTGCTCTCGACCTCGGCGCTCGGACATCTGACCCACACCGGTTATCTACCTGGGCTGCGCGCGCTGCATTCCGACACGCACCTGTGTGGCCGCGCGTTGACGGCGGAGATCGATTCCCGCGACAGCCGTGTGTTGCGCGAGGCGCTGATCATGGCGCGACCCGGAGACGTGCTGGTGATCGTGGATCACGACGCGGTCAGCGGGTGCGAGCCCTGTCTGGCCTGCTGGGGCGAGCTGCGCACGTTGGCGGCCTGCGTCAAGGGACTTGCCGGTGTCGTCGTGATCGGCGCCATCACTGACGTGCAGGCACTGCGGGCCTTGTCGCTGCCGATTTTCCACCGCGACATCAGTGCACTGACCATCCCCGCTGGGGAGTCGCGCTGGGGTGAGCTCAATCGCCCTGTGAGCCACGCCGGTGTCGGCATTGCGCCGGGGGATCTGATCTTCGGCGACGATGATGGCCTGTTCGCACTCTCGCCCGCTCGGGCGACATCACTGCTGTCGGCCATACAGGAGAAGGAGGCCGCGGACGCGCGGCGGCGCGACGAGCTGCTCGCCCGTCTAGGCGACTCTCGACTTGGCTCGAGTGGTGCGCGTGAATAGTCGAACGCCCACGTGATCCACCCGGCATTCGAGTGGTCGATAACCGAGCATACCCACGAGCGAGGCGACAGGCCCGCCGCTGGTGTCTGTGGTAGTCTGCGCGGTTGCAACCGGTGGTCGCGCCACGCCCGGGCCGTTTTTCCGAGGCCGGGCGGATCGCCGGACACCCTTGCCGAAAGTCGCCCTGGAGAGCCCGATGAAAATCGTCCACGTCAAGAATCCCGAGACCCGCGAAGCCTGTCTCGCCAAACTCTGCGCCAGCGTCTACGGCCAGGAGGCGGGACTGGCGCCGCTGGTGACGTTTGCCGGCACCCAGGGCGTGCTGTTCAAGCAGGAGGCGGCCCGGCTGTTCGCGCTAACCGAAGACGACGGCACGATCCTGTGTCTGGCGCTGATCTCGTCCGATGTCGACGGCGGGACCATGGAGGTGGGCATGCTGTCGACGCCCGAGGGCAAGGGGGATACCCGACACAGCCGGCATTTGGTCAAGACACTGGCGGAAAAGGCCCCGCTGCGCGTGACGGCTGCAGACGAGACAGGCGAGGCGTTCTTCCGACGCTGTGGCATCGAGCGCTGGATCGACGGCGATGGCGGCCTGCGTATCGGCCTGGGACCGCTCCATCCGACGCCGGTAAACGGTGTGCTGCCCAGCGTGGTGCGCTTCAATGGCGACGGTATCGTGCGCACCTTCAAGCAGGAACCCGAGACCTTCGAGGCCTACAAGTCACGCTTCGTCGCTGCCCTGGAGCGCTATTCCAACATCGCGTGACACCGGCTGCTTCCAACGCCACCCTGGCGCGGCCTGATCCATCGACTTGACCCGCCTCGGGAATGGCGCTTGGATGACAGACCAAGAGTCATCAGCCCAACAAGGAAATGTCATGGCCAAACGCATTCAGTTCGCCCGTACCGGTGGCCCGGAGGTTCTCGAGACCGTCGAGGTCGAGCCGTCCGAACCCAAGGCGGGAGAAGTCAGGGTCAAGAACCACGCCATCGGTCTCAACTTCATCGATATCTATTTCCGCACCGGGCTCTACCCGGCGCCGGCCATGCCGTCCGGGCTGGGGACCGAGGGTGCCGGGGTCGTCGACGCCGTCGGCGAGGGCGTGACCCATCTCGAAGTGGGGGATCGTGTCGCCTACGCCCAGGGCCCTCTTGGCGCCTATTCGCAATACCACGTGCTGCCGGCGGACAAGGTCGTCCAACTGCCGGAGGACATTCCCTTCGAGACCGCCGCCGCCGCCATGCTCAAGGGGCTGACCTCCCAGTATCTGTTGCGCCAGACGTTCCCGCTGGAAGGTGGCGAGACCATTCTCTTCCACGCCGCTGCCGGCGGGGTCGGTTCGATCGCCTGTCAGTGGGCGAAAGCGCTGGGCGTCAGGGTGATCGGTACTGTCGGTTCCGCCGAGAAGGCCGAATTGGCGATGAACAATGGCGCCTGGGCGACGATCAACTACCGTGAGGAAAACGTGGTCGAACGCGTTCGCGAGCTGACCAACGGCGCCATGGTGCCGGTGGTGTACGACTCCGTCGGCAAGGACACCTGGACCACGTCGCTGGACTGCCTGGCGCCCAGGGGGCTGATGGTCAGCTTCGGCAACGCTTCCGGCGCCGTCGAGGGCGTCAACGTGGGCATCCTCAACCAGAAGGGGTCGCTCTACCTGACCCGTCCCAGCCTCAATGGCTACGCCGACACGCGCGAGCGCTTCGAGGAGATGTGTCTCGACCTGTTCGACATGCTAGAGAGCGGCAAGGTCAAGGTCGACATCGCCCAGCGCTTCACGCTGGACGAGGCCGGCAAGGCGCAGGAGGCGCTGGCGTCCCGTCGGACCACGGGGTCGACGATTCTGATTCCGTGAAGTCCGCGAGCGTTGTCGTATGATACCGAAGCCGACGCCGCGATCACGCGGCGTCGGCTTTTTCGGTCCGGGCGGAGTTCGTTCGCACAAGGAGTGTGTCGATGCAGGATGCATACTGGGTCTTCCTCGTACTGGCGTTGACGCTGGCGGCCTTCGTCTGGGGCCGGTTCCGCTACGATCTGGTGGCCATGGCCGCGCTGCTGGCCTGCGTGCTGCTGGGCGTCGTCCCGGCGGACGAGGCGTTTTCCGGCTTCGGCCACCCGGCGATCATCACGGTGGCGGCGGTGCTCGTGCTCAGCCGCGGCTTCGAGCACTCCGGCGTCGTCGACTGGATCGCGGAGAAGACCCTCAAGGCGGGGAGCCAGCCGATCTGGCAGCTGGCGGTGCTGACCACCACGGTCATCCTGCTGTCCGCCGTCATGAACAACGTCGGCGCGCTGGCACTGTTGCTGCCGGTAGCGGTTCGCGTCGCCCGCGAGCACGGCACTTCGCCATCGCTGCTGTTGATGCCGCTCGCGTTCGGCTCGCTGCTGGGTGGCCTGATCACGCTGATCGGCACGCCGCCGAACATCATCATCAGCGCCTTTCGCGCCAGTCAGGGGGAGGGCGCCTTCCGAATGTTCGATTTCGCCCCCGTGGGCGGTGGTGTCGCGCTAGCTGGCCTGGCGTTCATGCTGCTGCTGGGCTGGCGTCTGACGCCACGACGGCAAGGGCAGGCATCCGCCGACGAGCTGTTCGAGACATCGGCCTATCTGAGCGAACTGACGGTCGGAGAGGAGTCCAAGGCGGCTGGTTGGACGCTACGCCAGCTGGGTGAGGTATGCGACGAGCCGGTACCGGTCCTCGGCGTCGTGCGGAACGGTGAACAGCTTCCCGGTAGCCGCTTCTTCGGCACCCTGCAGGCCGGCGATATCGTGTTGCTCGAAGCGGACCCCGACGATCTCAAGCAACTGGAGGACAAGGGCGGGTTGACCATCGGTGCCCATGATCGAGACGTCGATGAATCCAAGCTCCCCAAGCTGGATACCGAAGATCTGCAACTGGTCGAGGCCGTGGTGCGCACTGATTCGATGATGACGCAGCGTACGGTGACGCAACTGCGGCTGCTCGATCAGCACGGACTGCATCTGGTGGCGGTCTCGAGGGATGGGACACGGCTGAAGCAACGGCTGCGGGAGGTGCGCTTCCAGCCAGGAGACGTGCTGCTGTTGCAGGGTGACGAGAACGGGCTCAGCGATAGTCTGTCGGCGCTGGGATGCCTGCCGTTGGCCAGCCGCAAGCTGTCGTTGGGGCAGCCGCGCCAACTGCTGCTGTCGGTCGTGATCTTCGCGGTCGCGATCGGGGCGATGATGTTCGACCTGCTGCCGGCGGCGATCGCGCTGTCGCTGGCGGCACTGGTCACGCTAGCGCTGGGTGTATTGCCGCTGCGTGAAGGCTACGACGCTATCGAGGGGCCGGTGATTGTGCTGCTGGCGGCGATGTTGCCGGTGGGAACGGCGCTTGAGACCAGCGGCGGGGCACAGATGGTGGCGGACGGGATGATGGCGCTGGGGAGTGGCTGGCCACCGGTGGCCACGCTGGTGACGCTGTTCGCGATCACGTTGCTGCTCTCCAACGTCATTAACAACGCCGCCGCGGCATTGCTGATGGCGCCGATCGCCGCCAGTCTCGCCAGTGGCTTGGGTGTCTCTCTCGATCCGTTCCTGATGGCGGTGGCCGTCAGCGCGTCGTGCGCCTTTCTGACACCGATCGGTCACCAGTCGAACACGCTGGTCATGGGCCCGGGTGGCTACCACTTCCGGGACTACTGGAAGCTCGGATTGCCGCTGTCGCTGGTCGTCATGTTAACGGCAATTCCCTTGATTTTGCTTATTTGGCCGCTATCGTGAGCCTATCTTCGTTTATGATTGTCGAATCCAAAGATACGCCATATTCAGATGACATCAGGTTCCCGTTCCCGAATGATGACGACCGATTCCGCCGACGCCATTCCTGGGTCGCCCAAGCGGTATATGCCTCGAAAAGCGTTTTTCGCTGCCGTAGTGACTTCGATCATGCTGGTAGGCTGTGCGACGAATCAGCATCCGCCGGGCCCTCCCTCATCCGATCAGCCTGCTTCGGTCGCGGCCAGTTCCAAGGCGGGTTCGAAATCCAATGCCAAGTCGCACAAGAAAGCGGTGGGCAACGAGCCCGGCGCGGTCTCGAGTGACGAGCAGCCCCGCTCGGCTCAACCGGTCGGAAAAAAGCGCCTGGGCGAAGCGACTTTCTATGCGTCCTACTTCGAGGGACGGCTGACGGCTAGTGGCGAGCCCTACGACGGCCAGGCGATGACGGCGGCGCATAAGACGTTGCCCTTCGGCACCCGGGTGAAGGTGACCGCGCTGAATTCCGGCGAAAGCACGGTGGTTCGTATCAACGATCGCGGCCCCTTCGTCGATGGCCGCATCATCGACCTTTCCCGGAAGGCGGCGGAGCAGCTTGGCATGGTCCACGATGGTATCGCCGATGTGCAACTGCAGGTATTGGAGCAGTAGGAAATAGGGCAGTCACCAGACGAAGAAGCCCCCGTCCGAGGATGGGGGCTTCTTCGTCTTGCCGACACCGCTGGCCGGGCGCCGCTAGGCGGTGGCCTCGTTCTCGATCTCTGACGTCGCTTTTTCTTCCCGACGCGTGACGAACGCATCGAAGGCGAAGTCGTCCACCGTCAGCATCTCCAGGACTTCCGCCTCGTGGGCGCGCATGAAGGCTGCATCCTCGTCGTCCAGCAGCCCGGTTTCGTGGGCGGCGTCGATCCACTGCTCGGGATGCAATGCGATCTCGGGCAGCGCTTTCTTGGCCCGCGCCTTGTTGAGCGTGCGATAGATCGTCTCGGCCCGTTCGGCGTTGGCCAGCAGGGCATTGTAGCGTGCCAGCGCGTTCTCCTTCTGACCCTCCTCCCAGCTGTCCCAGGTATTGCTCGTCAGCTTGTGGCGCAGCGCGGTGTCAGTGGAGATCGCCTTGGCGATCTCGCGCGTCAAGGCGTCTTGCGGCTTGTGCCAGCGGCGCCCCAGCGGCTGGGTGACGAACGCCAGCATATTGCCCAGGGCGCGGCTGGGCAGATTGTCGAACAGGTCGACCAGCGCCTGCTCCGCACGATTCAGCAACAACCGACAGCTGTAGTGGAACAGGGCCGCCTCGTTGTCGACGCGATCGGTTTCGTGCCACTGCTTGAGCACCATCGACAGCAGGTAGAGATTGGAGAGCACGTCGCCGAGACGCGCCGAGATCATCTCGCGCTGCTTGAGCTTGGAGCCGAGGCTGGCCATGGCGGCGTCGGCGCACAGGCTGAAGGCGGAAGAGAGCCGCGCGGCATCCTGTGCATAGGGCGCCGCGATGGCATCGAACGGAACGTTCGGCTTGCCGAGACCCAGTGCCTGGGTGAAGGCGCGGGCGCCGTTGCCGAAGATCAGCCCGATATGACGGAAGAACAGCCTATCGAAGGCCTCGAAATCGTTGGCATCCTTGGCCGCCAGTTCCTCGAGGACGTAAGGATGGCAGCGGATCGCGCCCTGACCGAAGATCATCAGGTTGCGGGTCATGATATTGGCGCCCTCGACGGTGATCGAGACCGGGTTGGCGCTGTAGCCGATGCCGAGATAGTTGCGTGGGCCCAGCGTTACCGTGCGTCCGCCGTGGACATCCATGGCGTCGGCCAGCACGTCGCGCTGGAACTCGGTCAACTGGCTCTTGAGAATCGCCGACGGCACCGCCGGTTTGACGCCGTGATCGATGGTGTTGGCGGTCTGCATCACGGCGGCCTGGGAGATGTAGGCCTTGGCGGCGATGCGCGCCAGCGGCTCTTGCACGCCCTCCATGTCCGCCACGGCGATATTGAACTGGCGGCGAATGCGGGTGAAGCCGCCGCTCCAGCCCACCGCGTAGCGCCCGATACCCGCGGCACCGGAAGGCAGGGTGATACAGCGGCCCACCGAGAGGCACTCGACCAGCATGCGCCAACCCTGGCCGGCCATGTCGAGCCCGCCAATCAGGTAATCGAGCGGGATGAACACGTCCTTGCCACGGATCGGCCCGTTCATGAACGGACTGCCGATCGGATGGTGGCGGCGGCCGATCTCCATGCCTTCGGTGTCACGCGGGATCAGCGCACAGCTGATGCCGATGTCGCTTTCGCCGCGCTCCAGCAGATTGTCCGGGTCGAACATGCGGAAGGCCAGGCCGACCACGGTGGCGATCGGTGCCAGGGTGATCCAGCGTTTCTCGAAGGTTAGCTTCAGCCCCAGGACCTCCTTGCCGTCGTGCATGCCGCGGCAGACGATGCCGACGTCCGGGATCGAGGTGGCGTCACTGCCGGCACGGGGGCCGGTCAGCGCGAAGCAGGGAATGTCGCGGCCGTCGGCGAGGCGCGGCAGGTAGTGATCCTTCTGCGCCTCGGTACCGTATTTCAGCAGCAGCTCGCCGGGGCCGAGCGAGTTGGGCACGCCGACAGTGCTCATCAGGGTTTCGTTGAAAGCGAGCTTCTGCAGCACGGCGGACTGCGCCTTGGCCGAGAATTCCAGGCCGCCGTAGGCCTTGGGGATGATCATGCCGAAGAAGCGCTCCTGCTTCAGATACTCCCACAGCGCCTCCGGCATGTCGGCACGCTCGCGGGCGATCTCCCAGGCGTTGCACATGCCGGCGGCGACGGAGCATTGGTGGTCGACGAAGGCCTGCTCCTCCTCGCTCAGCCCGGCATTGTCGAAGTCGAGCAAGCGCTGCCAGTCGGGACGGCCGCTGAACAGCTCGCCGTCCCAGGCGACGGTGCCGGCATCGAGCGCGACCCGCTCGGTCTCGGAGACCCGCGGGGCGATCTTCTTGAACAGCGCGAACAGGCGCGGCGACAGCCACAGCCGACGAATCGGCTTGAGACCGCAGACGGCGACGCCGACCGCCGCGATCAGCAGCAGCGTACCGATGACGCCGGCATCCAGCGCCAGTCCGACGACACCCAACACGGCGAGTACGGCCAGCGCCGCGAGTGCGCCGGCTTCGCGACGCATGACGACCAGACAGCCAATGACGGCCAGGACGATGAGCAGCAGTGTGATCATGACGAGCTCCGAGAGGAAAACGAAGAATTCAGACGAGCGTTTGAATTTGGTTTTCAGACTAGCGGATCGCACGACGGCTGACTAGGCCGGCGTGCTTATCCTTTGGGCTAGAGTCACGAGCTACGACCCACGAGCGAAGTCCGAAGCTTACGCTTCGCTGGTACGGTCCGAGGCGATGTGTCTTGGCCGCAGCCGACGGTGAAGCCTGTCGAGGTAAAGATAGACCACCGGGGTGGTGTAGAGCGTCAGGATCTGGCTGACGATCAGCCCGCCGATGATGGTGATCCCCAGCGGGGCGCGGAGGCCGGCATTCTCGTCGGTGCCAAGCAGCAGTGGCAGCGCGCCGAGCAGGGCGGCGAGGGTGGTCATCATGATCGGCCGGAAGCGAACCAGCGCGGCGTGGCGAATCGCGTCCTGCGGCGTCATGCCCTGATCGCGTTCGCAGACGACGGCAAAGTCCACCAGCATGATCGCGTTCTTCTTGACCACGCCGATCAGCAGGATGATGCCGATCAGCGCGATCAGGGTGAACGGCGTGTCCAGCGCCATCAGCGCCAAAAGGGCGCCGACCCCGGCGGAGGGCAGCGTCGACAGGATGGTCAGCGGGTGGATGTAGCTTTCGTAGAGAATGCCCAGCACCAGATAGACCGTCACCAGCGCGGCGAGTATCAACCATGGCATCGCTTCGATACCGCTCTGGAAGGTGCCGGCGCTGCCCTCGAAGTCGACCTGGACAGCGGTGGGCGGGTGGAGCTCATCGACGGCCTGGCGGATGCGCGCGGTCGCTTCTCCCAGCGATACGCCCTCCTCCAGGTTGAACGAGACCGTCGAGGCGGCAAACTGCCCCTGGTGGTTGACCGTTACCGGCGTGGTGCTGCGCTCGACGTGACTGAACGCCGAGATCGGGATCATCTCGCCGTCGCTGGCGCTGACATGGAGGTCGCCGATGGCATCGGGGGCCTGGCGGTAGGGGGCATCGACTTCCATCACCACGTAGCGCTGTTCGTCGGCATCGTAGAGGCTCACCACCTTGCTCTGGGCGAAGGCGTTGCCCAGTGCCGTGTCGATGGTGCTCATGTCCACGCCGAGACGCGAGGCGGTGTCCCGATCCACGACCAGCCTGGCGGCCAGGCCGTCGCCGCGGTTGTCGCTGTCGACCCCGGTGATGCCGTCGACCTGCTGCATCGCCTGCTGGACCTTCCTGGACCAGTCGTCCAGCAGTTCGAGATCGTCGCTCTTGAGGGTGATCTCGTACTGGGAGGCGCTGCTGGAGCGTCCGCCGATGCGGATATCCTGCAGCGGAAACATGAAGGTGCTGACCCCGGTCAGGCCCTGCAGGCTGGCCATCAGGCGATTGCCGATCGCCTGGGTCGAACCCTGGCGGTCGGCCTTGAGGGTGATGAACAGCGTGGCCGAGGAGCCGCCGCGGCCCGGGCCGCCGCTTCCCATGAAGCCCAGCACGCTGTCGACGGCGGGATCGGCCTGCAGGCGCTCGCGCACCTGGCCGAGCTTCCCCGAGACGGCGTCGAACGATAGCGCCTGGTCGCCGCGCATGGTGCCGAGCAGGCGCCCGGTATCCTGATCCGGGATGAACCCCTTGTCGACGGCGGTGTAGAGGTAACCGTTGAGAACGACTACGGCGACCAGCGACAGCAGCGTCAACCGACGATGCTTGAGCGCGATGTCCAGGGTCGTGGCGTAGCCGCGCACGAAGGCGTTGCCGGTCGCGGTCAGGAGGCGCTCCCAGCGTGGCTGTCGCTGGCGTTCGGGGTGCGGTTTCAGCCAGCGGGCGCACAGCATCGGCGTCAACGTCAGCGACACCAGCAACGATACGCCGATGGCCAGCGACAGCGTCACCGCGAACTCGTGGAACATCCGACCGATGAAGCCGCCAAGCAGTAGCAGCGGGATGAACACGGCCACCAGCGACACACTCATCGCGGTGACCGTGAAGCTGACTTCCCTGGCGCCGAGCAGCGCGGCCTTGAACGGCTTGACGCCCTGTTCGATATGCCGTGCGATGTTCTCCACCACCACGATGGCGTCATCGACCAGGAAGCCGATCGAGACAATCAACGCCATCAGCGACAAGGTATCCAGAGAGAAATCGAACACCCACATCATCGCAAAGGTGCCGATCAGCGACACCGGAATCGCGACACTGGGGATGATCGTGGCGCGCGCATTGCGCAGGAACAGAAACACGACCAGTACCACCAGGACGACGGCCAGCAGCAGCGTCAGCTGTGTCTCATGCAGCGATGCCTGGATGCCGGGCGCCCGGTCGAGCTGCACGCTGAGGTTGATGTTCTGCGGTAGCAGGCTGCGCACTTCATCGAGTCGCTCCCTGACGCCGGCGATGGTATCGATGATGTTGGCACCACTGGCACTGTTGATCACCAGTAGAACGGCAGGGAGATCGTTCTGGAAGCCGACGTTGTAGCGATCTTCCACGCCGTCGACGATCCTGGCCACGTCGCCGAGGCGCATCAGCGAGCCGTCGTCGCCCTTGGCGATCACGATCTGGCTGTAGTCGCTCGCCTTCAGCAACTGGGAGTCGGACTGGACCTCCCAGCGGTGCTCGACGGTCTGCACGAATCCGGTTGGCGACTGCGTCGTGGCCGCGCGCAGGGCGCCGGCCACGGCGTCCAGCGCGATGCCGGCATGGTTGAGCTTGCGCGGATCGATCGACACCCTGACCGCCGGGGAGGAACTGCCGCCGACGTTGACGTCGCCGACGCCCGGTACCTGGGCGATGGGTGGTGCGATCTTGCTGTCGGCGAGGCGATACAGCTCGCTGGTCGGCAGCGTGTCGGAGGTCAGTGACAGGATCATCACCGGCGCCGAGGCGGGGTTCAGCTTGCGATAGTGTGGCCGGCTGGTCATGGCGCTGGGAAGCAGCGGCTGGGCGTCGTTGATCGCGGCCTGGACCTCCTGGGCAGCCACGTTGACGTCCTTGTCGAGATCGAACTGGATGATCACGCTGGTGGAGCCGTCCGAGCTCGACGAGGTCATCTGAGTGATACCGGGAATGCGACCCAGCGAACGCTCCAGCGGCGTCGCCACTGTCGATGCCATGGTCTCCGGATTGGCCCCGCTCAGGCTCGCCGAGACCAGAATGGTCGGAAACGACACGTTGGGTAGCGGGGCCACCGGCAGCCGCTCGTAGGCGAGCGAGCCCAGCAGCACGATGGCCAGCGCCAGCAGGATGGTGGCCACGGGCCGGCGTACGAAGGGTGCCGACAGACTCACGGCGATGCTCCGTCTGGAGTCTCTCCATCACGACTTGCTTCATCACGACCGGGCGCATCGCGTTCGTCGTGTTCATCGTCATGGCGCCGGGTTCGGCCGAAGCGTACCGCGAGACGGTCGAAGAACAGGTAGATCACCGGCGTGGTGAACAGCGTCAGCAACTGGCTGAACAGCAGCCCGCCGACCATGGTGACGCCCAGCGGCTGGCGGAGCTCGGCGCCGTAGCCGCTGGCGAACATCAGTGGCATGGCGCCGAGCAGTGCGGCGAAAGTGGTCATCATGATCGGCCGGAAGCGCAGCAGCGCCGCGGTATGGATCGCCTTCTCCGCCGACATGCCGCGCTCGCGCTGCGCTTCCAGCGCGAAGTCGATCATCATGATGGCGTTCTTCTTGACGATGCCGATCAGCAGGATGATGCCGATGACCGCCACCAGGCCGAGCGAGTAACCGCCGATCTGCAGTGCCAGCAAGGCCCCGATGGCGGCGGATGGCAGCGTCGACAGGATCGTCAGCGGGTGAATGTAGCTCTCGTAGAGCACTCCCAGCACGATGTACATGGTGACGATGGCGGCCAGGATCAGCCACAGGGTGTCGCCGGTGGAGTCGGTATACGCCAGCGCCGAGCCGCGATAGGTGAGCGTGGTCTGGTCGCTGAGGGTGTCCGCCGCCGCCCGGTTGACGGCCTCGAAGGCCTCCGACAGCGAGTGGCCGTCGGCGACGGCGAACGACATCAGCGCCGAGGGAAACTGGTTCTGGCGTTGCAGCGAGAGCGGGGTGGTGCGTTCGGTCAGGGTCACCAGGGTCGATAGCGGCACCAGCTCATCGTCGTCGTTGGCGACGTAGAGACGTGACAGCGCCTGCGGGCCGTCGCTGTCGGTGGCGTTGGCGGCAAGGACCACCCGGTACTGGCTAGCCTGGGTGAAGATGGTCGAGATCAGGCGCTGGCCGAAGGCATCGTAGAGCGCGTCGTCGATATCGGCGACGCTGATGCCGAGCCGTCCGGCACGGTCGCGGTCGATGGTTACCTCGAGCTTGCGCCCTTCGTTCTGGACATCACTGCTGACGCTGGCGATGGCGGGGGAGCGCTCGAGTACTGCGAGAAGTTTGGCGGCGTCGTCGTTTAGCGCTGCGCGATCGCCCTGGATCAGGGCGAACTGATAGGGGTAGCGACTGATCGTATCTTCCAGCGTCAGGTCCTGCACCGGCTGCAGTGACAGGGTCAGCCCGGGAATGTCGCGGCTTTCGTTGCGCAGCCGCGCCATTACGCCGTCCAGGTCGCCACGTTCGCCCAGCGGTTTGAGATTGATCGAGAGGCGGCCGCTATTGAGCGTGGTGTTGGTACCGTCGATGCCGACGCTGGACGAGATGCTCTCGACGGCAGGATCCTTCAGCAGGCGGTCGACCAGTCGCTGCTGGCGCGCCGACATCGCGTCGAACGAGGTCGACTGCGTCGCGGTGGTGATACCGCGGATGACGCCGGTATCCTGCACCGGGAACAGTCCCTTGGGCGTGGCGATGAACAGCAGGGCGGTGACGCCCAGGGTGGCGACCGCCACCAGCAGCGTCAGCGTCTGATGGCCGAGAACCCAGTTCAGTGCGTGTTCGTAGCCACGGGTGAGGCGACCGAACAAGCCTTGACGGCTGCGCACCATGGCTTCGTCGTCCATCTCTTCGCCGCCGCTGCCGGCGGCTTCAGGACGCTGCTTCAGCCAGCGCGCGCAGAGCATCGGCGTCAGCGTCAGCGAGACGAAGGCGGAGATCAGGATCGAGATCGCCAGGGTTAGCGCGAATTCGCGGAACAGCACGCCGACCACGCCACTCATGAACACCAGCGGTATCAGCACGGCGAGCAGCGAGACCGTCAGCGAGAGGATGGTGAAGGCGATCTGGCGCGAGCCCTTGAGCGCGGCGGCCAGCGGCTTTTCGCCCTTCTCCACGTAGCGGGTGATGTTCTCCAGCACCACGATGGCGTCGTCGATGACGAAGCCGGTGGCGATGGTCAGCGCCATCAGGGTCAGGTTGTTGAGGCTGAATCCCGCCAGGTACATCGCGCCGAAGGTACCCACCAGCGACAGCGGCACCGCCAGGCTGGGGATCAGCGTGGCCGGAAGGTTGCGCAGGAACAGGAAGGTCACCATCACCACCAGTCCGATGGCGAGCATCAGTTCGAACTGCACGTCCTCCACCGCGGCGCGAATGGTGGTGGTGCGATCGGTGAGTATCCTGACGTCGACATTGGCCGGCAGCGTGTTCTCCAGCGCCGGCAGGCTCCGCTTGATGCTGTCGGCCACGCCGACCACGTTGGCGCCGGGCTGGCGCAGCACGTCGATCAGGACCGCGCCCTCGCGATCGGCCCAGGCCGAGAGGTAGGCGTTCTCGGAGCCGTCCTCGACCTTGGCCACGTCCGACAGCCGCAGTACCGAACCACCGTCGTTCTTGAGGATCAGGTCGCGGTAACCGCTCGCCGACAGCAGTTGATCGTTGGCATCGATGCTGTAGGCGCGGTAGGGCCCATAGAGCGTGCCCTTGGCCCGGTTGACGTTGGCGGCATCGACGGCGCTGCGCACCGCGGCGAGATCGAGCCCGTAGGCGGCGAGCTGGCGCGAGTCGACGGTGATGCGTACGGCGGGCTGGTGACCGCCGGCCAGCTTGACCTGTCCCACGCCGGTGATCTGGGCGATCTTCTGCGCCATGCGGGTGTCGACCAGGTCATAGACCTTCGTCAGCGGCAAGGTGTCCGAGCTGACCGCCAGGGTCATGATCGGCGTATCCGCCGGGTTGACCTTACTGTAGCTGGGAGGGCGGGGCAGGTCGTCGGGCAGCAGTGTCTCGGCCTGGCTCAATGCCGCCTGGACCTCCTGCTCGGCGACGCCCAGGTCGGAGTCGAGCGAGAAACGCAGCGTGATCAGCGAAGCGCCGCCGGTGCTGGTCGAGCTCATGTCCTCTAGCCCCGAGATCTCGCCCAGTTCGTCCTCCAGCGGGGAGGTGACGTGAGAGAGCATTACGTCGGGACCGGCGCCGGGGTAGAGCGTGGTGACCTGGATGGTGGGGAAGTCCACCTCCGGCAGCGACGAGATCGTCAGCAACCGATAGGCCATGGCGCCGGCGATCAGGATCGCCAGCATCACCAGCGAGGTAGCGATCGGGCGAAGGATGAACAGGCGAGACGGATTCATGATGTGCGGCCGTCACCGCTGTTGTCTGCACTGGCAGCGGGGTCCGCCACCTCGTCACTCGACTCTCCCGGCAGGGCATCGCTGACCACGCGCACCTTGGCACCCTCGCGCAGGCTGTCGACGCCGTCCACCACCACCCGTTCCCCCGCTTCGACACCGGACGACAGCGCGCTCTGCGAGTTCTGGGTCGCGGCCAGCGTGACGTCGCGCCGGGTCACGGTGTCGTCTTCCTTCACCACGTAGACGTAGTTGCCTTCCTGGCCGGTCTGTACCGCCGGCTCGGGGACGATCACCTGGTCGTGGAGGATCTGAGACACCAGGCTGACGTCGACGTAGGCGTTGGGATAGAGCCCGCCGGTCGGGTTGTCGAGGGTGGCGCGCAGGCGGATCGTGCCGGTGGCGTTATTGATGTTGCTGTCGATGCTGCTCAACCGGCCCGAGTAAGTCTCGCCGTCGGTGCCGGTCACGCTCACCGAGGGGTGGTCGCCGGCGACCAGGCGGCCACGGACGATATCGACATAGCGACTGGGCAGGGAAAAGATCACCGAGATCGGGTCCAGCTGGGTGATGGTGACGATCGGATCGTCGTCGCCGAGCTGGACAATATTGCCGGGATCCACGTTGCGAATCCCCACTACCCCGGTGATAGGTGCGGTGATATCGGTGTAATCGAGCTGGACCTGAGCGCTCTTCACGCTGGCCTGGTCACTGGCCACCGTGCCTTGGTACTGGCGCACGAGTTGGCGCTGCTGTTCCAGCTCCTGGCGCGAGACATAGTTGGTCTCGATCAGCTTTTCGTAGCGGGCCAGATCTTCCCTTGCCGATGCCAGTTGGGCCTGATCCTGGGCCAGTTGTCCCTTGGCCTGGTCCAATTGGGCCTGATAGTCGCGTGGATCGATCCGGGCGATCCGCTCTCCTTTCTGGACCGTTTGCCCCTCCTCGAAGTCGACCGAAATCAGCTCGCCCTCCACCCGCGGCCGCACGGCGACGCTTTGCAGCGGTCGCACCGTTCCCAGCGCCGTCAGCTCTATCGGCAGGTCCCCGCGGCTGGCGGCCACGGCGGAGATGGCCGTGGCGGGCATGCCGCTGGCGCTGGGCTGTTCCGGGGATCTGTCGTTGCCCTCGGGCTCGCCGTTGCTGCCGAGAAAATAGTAGGCGACGCTGGCCGCGACGAGGATCAGCAGCAACCACCACAGCCAGCGCAGCGGCCGGCGGGGGCGAGACGACGTGGGGGAGGATGACATGACGAAAGACGTTCCTTGTACGGACTTTGTGACGTGCGCGCTACACGGCTCGAACGAGCTGGGGGTCAGACTAGCGTAAAGCCGAACCCAGTGTAACGGAACACTGTTCGGACAATGCGCAATTAGCGCGTAAATCCTCCCGGTGAGGCGTTCGGGTATACGGGGCGACCGTGACGGCCCATGCCGATGGCGGATCGAGAGGACGGCAGACGGCAAAATGCCCGGCTCGACCGGCCGGGCATGGAAGGGAAGCGATGGCGCCCCGTGACGTCGTCAGGCGGATCTGGCGGGCGCCTGGCGAGCCGGCGCGCCGTCGGCGACGTAGTAGGGCGCCTCCGAGGCCGGTAGCGGCTCGTGTCCGCGCACGCGGTCGGCGAGCTTCTCGGCGATCATGATGGTGGTGGCGTTGAGATTGCCGGTCACGATCTGGGGCATGATCGAGGCATCGATCACGCGCAGCCCCTCGATGCCGTGAACGCGACCCTCGCCGTCGACTACGGCATCGTCGTCGCTGCCCATGCGGCAGGTGCCGCAGGGGTGGTAAGCGGTCTCGGCATGTTCGCGAACGAAGGCATCGAGCTGCTCGTCGGACTGCACGTCGGGGCCTGGCGAAATCTCTCGCCCCCGATAGGCGTCCATTGCCGGCTGTTCGATGATCTCTCGGGTCAGGCGAATCGCGGCACGAAACTCCTTCCAGTCGCGTTCGGTGGACATGTAGTTGAACAGGATGCTGGGCGCGCTGCGCGGGTTCTTGTCGACCAGTTGAACGCGGCCGCGGCTCTCGGAGCGCATCGAGCCGACGTGAGCCTGGAAGCCGTGGGCCTGGACCGCGCTCTTGCCGTTGTAGCTGATTGCGATCGGCAGGAAGTGATACTGCAGGTTGGGCCACGCCTCGCTATCGTCGCTGCGGATGAATCCACCGGCCTCGAACTGGTTGCTGGCGCCAATGCCCTTGCCCAGAAACATCCACTCAGCGCCGATCCTGGGCTGGTTGTACCACTTGAGCGCCGGATAGAGGGACACCGGTTGCTTGCACTCGTACTGGATATACATCTCCAGGTGATCCTGCAGGTTTTCGCCGACGCCCTTGAGCGGATGCACGATGGGAATGCCGAGCTTCTCGAGCAGTTCCGGATTGCCCACGCCGGAGCGCTGCAGAATCTGCGGTGAGGCGATCGCGCCACCGCACAGCAGCACCTCGCGGCGGGCCAGGGCCTGGCGCGGCAGGCTCTTGTGCAGGTAGTTGACCCCCACGGCCCGCTGGTCTTCGAACAGTATCCGGTCGGTAGTGGCATGGGTAACGATGGTCAGGTTCTCGCGCTGCTTGGCGATGTCCAGATAACCGCGCGCGGTGGAAGAGCGTCGCCCGTTGGGCGTCGTCGAGCGGTCCATGGGGCCGAAGCCTTCCTGCTGGTAGCCGTTGAGATCGTCGGTGCGCGGGTAGCCCGCCTCGATCCCCGCTTCGATGAATGCCTGGTAGAGCGGGTTGTTGCCGGCTTTCGGGGTCGCCACGCTCAGCGGTCCGTCGCCGCCGTGATAGTCGTTGGGGCCGATATCGCGGCTTTCCGCCTTGCGGTAATAGGGCAGGCAGTCACTGTAGCGCCAATCTTCCAGGCCCGGCTGCCTGGCCCAGTTGTCCAGGTCCAGGGCGTTGCCGCGGATGTAGCACATGCCGTTGATCAGCGACGAGCCGCCCAGGCCCTTGCCGCGCCCGCACTCCATGCGGCGGTTGTCCATATGCGGTTCCGGGTCGGTCTCGAACGCCCAGTTGTAGCGTTTGCCCTGCAGCGGGTAGGCCAGCGCCGCCGGCATCTGGGTGCGGAAGTCGGCGCGATAATCCGGGCCGCCGGCTTCCAGCAGCAGTACGCTGACCGCCGGGTCCTCGGTCAGCCGGGTGGCGAGCACGTTGCCCGCCGAACCCGCCCCGATGATGATGTAATCGAATTCCTGAGCCTGTTGCATACACACGCTCCTTCAAGAGAGAAGAGGGGAGACACCGTCGTATGATCGAGAGCAGCCCGTTATCGGTCAGAAAACCGAGGCGAACGGCCCCATCTCGACCTGTACGGACTTGGTCTGGGTATAGTGCGCTAGCGTCTCGACGCCGTTCTCGCGACCGATGCCCGACTGCTTGTAGCCGCCCACCGGCATTTCGGCGGGTGAGTCTCCCCAGGTATTGATCCAACAGATGCCGGCTTCGATCTGGTGAATGACGCGGTGAGCGCGATTGAGCCCCTCGGTGAACAGACCCGCTGCCAAACCATACTCGGTGTCGTTGGCGCGGCGGATTACTTCCTCTTCGTCATCGAAGGTCAGGATGGCCATGATCGGGCCGAAGATCTCCTCGCGGACGATGCGCATCTCGTCCTGACAGTCGGTATAGACGGTCGGAGCGACCCAGGCACCCTTGCCGAAATCACCCTCGGTCATGCGGTCGCCGCCCACCAGCAGGCGAGCGCCGTCCTGCTTGGCAATTTCCAGGTAGCTTGCGACCTTTTCCAGATGCTCGAAGCTGACCAGCGGGCCGAAGTTGGTTTCCGGATCCAGAGGATCGCCGGCTTTGATGCGGTTGACGCGCTCGACGATCTTGGTTTCGAAGGCCTCCTTCACCGAGTTGTGGACGAACACGCGGGTGCCGTTGGTACAGACCTGGCCGCTGGAGTAGAAGTTGGCCATCATCGCGCCGTCGGCGGCACGGTCGAGATCGGCGTCGTCGAACACGATCAGCGGTGACTTGCCGCCCAGTTCCATGGTGACGTCCTTGAGCGTGGAGCCGGCCGCAGCGGACATCACCTTCTTGCCGGTACCCACTTCACCGGTAAAGGTGATCTTGGCCAGGCCCGGGTGCTCGGTGAGCATGGCGCCGACGCTGCCGTCGCCTTGGACGACGTTGAACACACCGTCCGGCAGGCCGGCCTCGGTGAAGATCTCGGCCAGTTTCAGCGCTGTCAGCGGCGTGACCTCGCTCGGCTTGAACACCACGGCATTACCCGCGGCCAGGGCCGGGGCAGCTTTCCAGCAGGCGATCTGGACAGGATAGTTCCAGGCCCCGATGGCGCCGATGACCCCCAGCGGTTCGCGGCGGGTATAGACGAAGGAGTCTTCGCGTAGCGGAATTTGCGTGCCTTCTATGCCCGGCGCCAGGCCGGCAAAATACTCCAGCGCATCGGCGCCGGTCACCACGTCGACGCTGGCTGTTTCGCTGATCGGTTTGCCGGTATTGAGAGTTTCCAGCTCGGCCAGTTCGTCGTTGCGTTCGCGCAGCAGGGCGACTGCCTTGTGCAGGATGCGCGCACGTTCCATGCCGGTCATCGCCGCCCACTGGCGCTGGGCGCGCTGGGCGCTCTCGATTGCCTTGTCGACATCGGCCGCGGTTGCCTGCTGGACGCTGGCGATGACCTCGCCGTTGGTCGGGTTGACGGCATCGAAGGTCTGGTTGCCGCTGGACGGGGTGTGGCGGCCGTCGATGTAGAGTGTCTGCGTCTCGAGTCGTGCCATGATGACTCTCCTTCGGAATGGCGAATGAAATAGCGTTGCCGATGCCTCGGCGGTTCGGATCCGACTCGTGGATCAGTTGCCTGGCATGAGAGGTGCCGTCAGGCGTAGTCGTTGGCGCGGGTTCGATTGTGGCGAGCGGTCTCGAGCTGTACCCGAACATAGTCGTAGGCCAGTTGGCGGGCGCGGTCCACATTGAGGCCTTCCTGGGCCAGGGCGCCACGCAGCCAAAGTCCATCGATCAGGGCAGCCAGCCCGCGTGCGGCGTCTCTGGCTTCCCGTTTTGGCAGCACGCGTCGGAACTGGCAGCTCAGATTGGAGTAGAGTCGGCGGTCGTTGACCCGTTGCAACCGCTGCAGCGGCCGGTGATGCATGCTGCTGGCCCAGAATGCCAGCCAGGTCTTCATCACCGAACGGCTGGTCTGGCTGCGATCGAAGTTGCCGTCGATGATGGCGTGCAGATGCGCCTCCGGCGGGGCGTTGCCCAATGCCGTACGCCGTTCCAGCACCGCGTTGCCCAAATCGCTCAGGACGTGGCGCATGGTCGCTTCGAGCAGCCCGTCCTTGCCGGCGAAGTAGTGGCTGATGATGCCGGTGGAAACGCCCGCGCGCTTGGCGATTCTGGCAATCGTGGCATCGGCCAGCCCCGCCTCATCGATCGCCTCCAGCGTCGCCTGAATCAGTTGGCGGCGGCGAATGGGTTGCATACCGACTTTCGGCACGGGCTTTTCTCCTGCATGGGGCTGACGTGATCGAACCCTACGGATAACCCGTTTTAGGTCGGGTTTCCAGTCATCGCGGGGAATCGGCTTGTATTGAACCGGCGACGTCGGCTGTTGACCATTATGGAAATTTTTTATTGAACGGTCAATCAATAAAAACTAGTGTATTGTGTCATCGAATGGAAAATATGGCATTCGATAATCAGTGATTATTGATGAAAATCTACAATTACGTTCAGGGAGTTCAAGCACCATGAGATATCAGCCGATTCTGTGGACCCTAGCCGGTGCCGGCCTGGCTGCGGCGCCGTTGGCCCAGGCGCAGGAGCCCGAGAGCTGCCAGACCGTCCGTTTCGCCGAGGTGGGCTGGACCGATATCCAGGCGACGACCGCATTGACCAGCGTCGTGCTCGAAGGTCTTGGCTATGAGGCGAGTTCGGATACCGTCTCCGTGCCGGTGGCCTACGCGGGCATGAAAGGTGGCGACTTCGATGTGTTCCTGGGTAACTGGATGCCGTCGATGAAGTCGATCAGCGACCCCTACATCGAGAAGGGGCAGGTCGACCGTCCGCGCGCCAATCTGGAAGGCGCCAAGTACACCCTCGCGGTGCCGGAATACGTCATCGACGCCGGTGTCACCTCGGTTGCCGATCTGGACGAACATGCGGACCAGTTCGGCCACAAGCTGTTCGGCATCGAAGCGGGCAACGACGGCAACATGATTATCCAGCAGATGATCGATGACGACGCCTTCGGCCTGGGCGACTGGCAGCTGGTCGACTCCAGCGAGGCCGGTATGCTCGCCGAGGTTCGGGCGCGTACCCAGAGCAAGGAGTGGATGGTGTTTCTGGGCTGGGCTCCGCACCCGATGAACACCAACTTCGATATCGGCTATCTCTCCGGGGCGGATGACTACTTCGGTCCGGATTACGGCGGCGCCACCGTCTATACCAACACCCGCGCCGGCTACATCGGCGAGTGCGGCAATGTCGGCCAACTGCTCCAGAACCTGAGCTTCACGCTCGACATGGAAAACGAGGTCATGGGCAGCATCATGGACGACGGCGAGGACGAGAAGGAGGCGGCCCGCGCCTGGCTCAAGGCGCATCCCGAGACGCTGGACGGCTGGCTCGAGGGCGTGACGACGGTCGATGGCGAACCGGGCCTGCCGGCGGTCAAGGAAGCGCTGGGCGTCTGATCCACCGCCAGGGCGGATAGGGGAGAACGAGCCGAAAATTGCGCCGATTCTCATTGCAGGCTTGTCCTTCGACAAGCCTGCAGGTATAGTCCGCCCCCGTTGTCATTCGGCAACGTTTGCCGTTTCCAGGCAGCAGCGTCGGCTACGTAGCTCAGCTGGTTAGAGCACATCACTCATAATGATGGGGTCCCCTGTTCGAATCAGGGCGTAGCCACCAACGCTTTTCCTCTTTATCTCCGCGAAATCCCTTCGTTCGCCCGGATGCGCTCCGCACGGTCATCAGGCCTGCCGAGGAGGGGAGAGAGGATGCGCAGCGTATTGATTGTGTTCGATTATTCCTTTCCGGCAATTCGAGAAATCCTGGCCTCCGGCCTTGACGCAAAAGACTCAGCGCGTATACTACGCCGCGTGCTGAAGATGGTCCCCGATAGCTCAGTTGGTAGAGCAAATGACTGTTAATCATTGGGTCACAGGTTCGAGTCCTGTTCGGGGAGCCAACATCATCAGCCAGCGGTGAACAACGATCCCCGATAGCTCAGTTGGTAGAGCAAATGACTGTTAATCATTGGGTCACAGGTTCGAGTCCTGTTCGGGGAGCCATCGCTATCATCGTGTCGGGAAGCATTCATATCGATCCCTGATAGCTCAGTTGGTAGAGCAAGCGACTGTTAATCGCTGGGTCGCAGGTTCGAGTCCTGCTCAGGGAGCCAGCCGAACGCTTAGACAAAACATCCTGGTATGTAATACCGCCTCTGCACTCATTCCAATCACTGACGGATGAGGTGCAGTTATGCGTGTTTCAGCAACGGTTTGCTCCAAGGGCGGCGTCGGGAAAACCACCACGACGGCCAATCTGGGCGGTCTCCTGGCAGACGCCGGTCTACGGGTCCTGCTCATAGACCTCGACTCCCAGCCAACCCTCTCTTCCTACTATGAGCTGTCCCAGCCTGCCCCTGGTGGGGTGTACGAGCTGCTCGCGACAGAACTGGTCGACCTCGACCAGATCATCTCGCACACCGCTATCCCCAATCTCGACATCATCGTCTCCAACGACTATCGGAATCAGTTGCAGCAGTTATTGCTCAATGCCCCGAATGGTCGCTTCCGGCTGATCGACCTGCTCGATCGCTTCGCCGATCGCTATGACGCCATCCTGATCGATACCCAGGGCGCGCGCTCGGTGATTCTCGAGATGGCCGTCATGGCCGCCGATCGGCTGATCTCTCCCATCGTTCCCGAACTGCTCACCGCGCGCGAATTCGTGCGTGGCACCCAGGGCATGCTCAATGAGCTGCGCGAGCTGGCACGTTATACCCGTTTCGAGGTGCCGCCGGTCTCCATCCTGCTCAACAAGATGACCGACCAGCTGCGCGATGCCCGCGACATTGCCGACAGTATTCGCACCATGTATGCCGAGGTCGAAGATCACGGCATTAGCGTGCTCGAGACGCCGCTGGTCAATCTCTCCGCCTATCGTTCGGCAGCGTTGCAGGGCTTGCCCGTTCACCGGGTCGAGCCGCGCAAGCCATACAGCCGTAAGGCACCGGCCTGTGCCGACCAGCTCAAAGCCGTGGCCATCGATCTCTATCCCGAGTGGGCCGATGCCATTCGCGCGGTGGGCACCAATGCACCGAGCGGTAAAACCGGCACCGAAAAATCGGGGGTGGGTCATGTCCATTGAAGCCGCATCCCCGGCATCCGCCGAAGCCGAGGCCATGGGGCTTCTGCCACCGCATAGCATCGAGGCCGAGCAGTCCACGCTGGGTGCGTTGATGCTCGATAACACCAAGTGGGATGACATCTGCGTAATCGTCGATGCCGGCGCGTTTTATCAGTACCCGCACCGGCTGATCTTCAAGGCGATGGAAGCGCTATCCCATGACGAAAAGCCGCTGGATGTGGTGACGCTCTCCGAAGTTCTGGAGCGCGATGGGAATCTCGAGACCTGCGGCGGCTTGTCCTACCTGGCCGAGCTGGCCCGTCACACACCGTCGGCTACCAATGTGGTCGCCTATGCCGGCATCGTTCGCGAGCATCAGCGTCGCCGGCAACTGGCCAACATGGGGCGCGATCTCAGTCAGCGGGCGCTGGATGGGCAGCAGCTCAGTCAGGCGTTGATCGAAGCCACCGAGCGTCAACTGTTCGAGCTGGCTGAAAATCGGCAGGGCAAGGAAACCGGCATACGTCCGGCACTGACGGCGGCGATCGATACCATTGATCGCGCCTTCAACGCCAAGGACGGCATTACTGGCACGCCGACCGGCTACCAGGATCTCGATGCGCTGACCTGCGGCTGGCAGGACTCCGATCTGATCGTCCTCGCCGGCCGCCCGTCGATGGGCAAGACGACGTTGGGGATGAACCTCGTCGAGAATGCATTGGTTGCCACGGCGGGCCGTACCGAGTTGGCCACGGCACCGATCTTCGTCTTCTCGCTCGAGATGCCGGAGGAGCAGCTGATGCTGCGCCTGATGGCAAGCATGGGGCGGCTGGATCTGAGCAAGCTGCGCTCAGGGCAGCTCGACGATGGAGGCTGGGAGAAGCTGACCTCCGCCACGAATCGCATACTCGGGTTCGAAGAGCGCCTGTTCGTGGACGACTCCAGCGGGCTTTCCGCAACCTCACTCAAGTCTCGTGCCCGTCGGCTGATGCGCCGCCATGGCAAGCCGGCCCTCATCCTCATCGACTACCTGCAGCTGCTCGAGGAGCCGGGCTGCGAGAACCGCAACAACGAGATCTCCGCGATCTCGCGGATTCTCAAAGCCACCGCCAAGGATCTCAACTGCCCGGTGGTGGCGCTCTCTCAGCTTAATCGCACGCTAGAAAATCGACCCAACAAGCGCCCCTGTATGGCCGATCTGCGCGACTCCGGCGCGATCGAGCAGGACGCCGACGTCATCGGGTTCGTCTACCGCGATGAGGTCTACAACACTGATAACCCCGACAACAAGGGACTGGCCGAGCTGATCATCGGCAAGCAGCGCAACGGTCCCACCGGCACGGTGCATCTGACGTTCGTGGGCTCGAGCACCCGGTTCGAGTCTTTGGCGTGGAAACAGGTACAGGAGGCGCGCTCATGAACAGTGCAGCCCAGGAACTACTGCATCTCGAAACTCGCCTCGCTGAAAAACGCGACGAACTTGCGCGGCTCAACCGCGAATGTCGACTGCTTCGAGGTGAACGAGAGCGACTGATCCGGTCGCTTGAAGGCCAACTGGATCTGTTTCGTCAGCAGCTTGATCACACCGATCAATTCATCGGGGAGGTGCCCCATGCCTGACGCACTCCCGATCCGCTGCTCGACCCGCGCCTTGAAGCGTGTAGTGCGTTACGCCGTGACTCATGGCTGGAACGTTGAGCGCACACGTGGCGGTCACGTTCGTTTCGTCAAGCCGGGCTGCCCGCCCGTCTTCACCGGCTTTTCACCCAGCGACGCGCGAGCCGAGAAGAACGTGCTGGCACGCCTGCGTAGGGTTCAGCGACATGAGGAGGGTGAGGTATGAAGGATAACTCCAACCCAGCCATCAATGACTTGAGCCCTCGAGCGAGAGGCCTGCTGGCTGACTTGATGCTGCCGATGAGCACCTCGGATGAGCCTATCTACAGCCTGCCCAGCTGCACGCGGCATTGGTACCGCGCACACCATGCGTTTCCGGGTATGCGCGGTCGATGTGCGTTAAGCGTCGATCAGATGATCGTTCTCAACGGTGATGTCAGAGAGGTCCTGGCATTTCTTGGTATCACTCCGGAATGGATTCGTCAGCAGTTAGCAGGACGGTCACCCAGTGATGTTGTAGATCCCCGAGTGGACCAGGAGTGATGCCATGAAACACGTTCTTCACTTTCAGCCATTCGATATCAGTCGACAACAGATCGTCCTTGAAGGCGACGTATTCGCCTTGTCGAGGAATGACGGGTGGTTCTGCGAGCTTGTAAAGCAAGTGATCTGTTCGTTTCAGGATTCTCAGTGGTTCACTTTGACCGTGCGAGGTCTCCATCTCGTAATTCACTCGATAGACAAATTCCGCTTTTTCCGTCATGTCGGGCCTCCTGTGGCCAGTGTTGAGATGTGCTCTTGGGGAGCGTTTTCAACCTACCACGGGATGCGCCCGGCACCTTTTCCCAACGGTGCGGCGGGAGGTGTCCAATGACTCCCGATCGCATCCTTCGCAAGATCGAGCGCTGTCTGGCGCTGTCATGCTCTGCCAACGAGCACGAGGCCGGAACGGCCCTGCGTCAGGCGCAGCATCTGATGGACGAGTACGGCGTCAGTGAGATCGATGTCGCGGCATCGACCATCGACCGTGTGGCCGTCAAGTCGCCAACCGGGCGCAAGCCGCCGCGCTGGCTCGATCATCTGGCCAGCCTGGTCAATGCCGCCTTCGGTACCGCCACGGTCTACGAACCGCGTCCCACGTTCGAGAGCTGGCAGGGGTACTTCGCCTTCCTCGGCGAGGCGAGCCAGGTGCGCATCGCGGCGTATGCCTTCGAGGTGCTGCAGCGTCAGCTGATCAGCGATCGCAAGTCATTCCTGAACGGCATGCACAAGCGCGCGAAGCGCGTCACCAAGATCCGTCGGGCAGACGCCTATGCGCTGGCATGGGTCGCCGGAGCGTATGAGCACATCGTCCCGGTGCAGAAAACGGAGGCGTCAGTCGCGGCAATCGCGCACTTCCAGCAGCGCTTCTATCCACAGCTCGAGGCGATGGAGGCCATCGACCGCGGTCAACGCCGTGACGATCAGCGTGCAATGGCCCGTGGGTACGCCGCTGGTCGTAACGCGCGCCTGCATGGCGGCGTCGATCGCGACCAACACAAGGAGCTGTCCCATGGCTGAGATCGTCACGTTTCCGACACGCGCTGCGACCGACCGGGGCATGGAACGCTATCTGCTGGGCCGGGAATGTCTGGCCCTGGGACTGCTCGATCCCTTTGCCGGCTGGGTCGAGACACTGGAGTCCTGGTTCGCGGCGCATCCCCGGGCGCACAACAAGCGCAACGATGCGCTGCGCTCGCTGCTCGCCGATACCTGGCTGGTCTTCCACATGGCCTGCGACAGGGCCAGTCGGCTTGAGATGGAGCCCCACCACAGCCTGCGCTGGGCACAGCTCCAGTATTTCGACCTCAGCGATTTCGAGCTGCTGGTGATCGTCAATGACAACCTGCTCGATCTGCGTCGTGGCCTGCAGGCGCTGTGCCAGCAGCATCCGCCGCAGACGCGCAGCGACCTGAGCCTGCACGGGTTGACCCAGAGCATCGGTCGTCTCAACCAGCAGTTGAACCATTTTTTCGATTCTGATGGCTGCGCCTCGCGGCAGCCGGAGTGGACCTCATGAGTAAACCATCCGTTACCCCCGATCAGATCACGGCCAAGCTGAACCAGCCGGGGCCGACGCTCAGGAGCCAGCCCACCGATCGGCTGCCGGCACCGACCCGCGAACAGGCGATGTCGCTCACGCTGGATCAGCTGCGTCCCTACGATCGCAACCCCAGAACCCATCACAACCCCAAGTTCGATGAGATCAAGGCGTCGATCAAGGCAGTCGGACTCAAGCAGAAGTTGACCGTCACGCAGCGTCCCGGCGATGACCGCTACATGATCTCCGATGGGGGCAATACCCGCCTGACCATTCTCAATGAGCTGTATCAGGAGACGGGCGATCAGTCCTTCTATCACCAGGACTGCCATTTCATCCCGTGGCAGGGCGAGATCAACGTGCTTGCCGGCCACCTGGCCGAGAACGACAACCGGGGGCAACTGAGCTGGATCGAGCGGGCACGCGGGATCTTCGAGGCCAAACGCATGATCGAGGAGGACGCCGGCGAGACCATCTCCCAGCGCGAGTTGACCAAGCGGCTTCGCGTGCTGGGTTACACCATCAATCATGGCCACGTAAGTCGGATGCTCTACACCATCGAGCACTTTCTCCCCACGCTACCTTTATCACTGGATGCGGGAATGGGCCGTCCCCAGATCGAGAAGCTGA
The DNA here is from genome assembly GCF_008298015.1 of Salinicola corii. Lineage (GTDB taxonomy): Bacteria > Pseudomonadota > Gammaproteobacteria > Pseudomonadales > Halomonadaceae > Salinicola > Salinicola corii. The sequence goes on from NZ_VTPX01000009.1 coordinate 210,257, forward strand.
TCTCCTATCGCCAGTTCTGTGACGAGTGCTGGACCCGCTGTGCCGACTACTGGATCGAGCACGCCGATGACTTGGGCGAGGGGGAACACTGGGCCAACAACGTCGTCGACGGCGATTTCGCGCTGGCCTGGCATGAGGAGATGGCCCAGCTCGATCACGAGGGGCAGACCGAATTCCGCTGGAACATCGTCGAAGATCGCTTGAAGGGCATGCTCAACGAGCACACCGGTCTGCACTTCAACCCCATCGACATGGCGTGGAAGAACTGGTTCACCGTACGCAAGTATGCCCGGGCGGCAACGGACGAGGAGCGCGCGGATATCTGGACCACTGTCGATAGTGAACTGGAGCGCCTGCGTCATCCCCAGGAGCGCCACCTTTATCCGCCAAAACCGGATACTTCTCCGGGTGGCTCGTCGTCCGGCAAGTCGTCGGCTCCTTCCTCTCTGCCATCGACCGCCAAAACCTCTCGTAGCGGTAGCGAACCCACCGGCGATGACGATGAACTCGACCCCAATGATCTGACCTTCGGCGATGGCCAGAGCGACCTCGATCCCGCGCCGGAACCGTCGCCGGCGCGCGGTGTGCCGGATGCGGGCGGGGTAGGCGAGTCGGTCGCCATGAAACAGATGCGCGCCCAGCTCGAGCAGCTCGAGCAGCGCAACGCCGAACTCGAGGCTCAGACCCAGCGAACACCGGTGGCCCCACAGGGCGGCAGCTTCGATGACGACTGGAACGACAACGCCGGCGGGCTACTGGACACCGATGGTCTGCTGCAGGAGCACAGACTTCAGCCGACCCGCTCTGCCGAAGAGCAGGCGACCATCGCCGCCGATCTGACCCTCTCTCCACACCACGAGACGGAGGGCCATCGCCAGCTGCGTCATTGGCAGGCGAAGGAACACGGCGAGGAGGCCATCGACTTCGAGGCAGCGGCACTCAAAAGCGTACCGCTGCAGGACGGTGGCCGTGTCGCCCCGATCACGGATCTCTGGCATGTGCCGACCTGGCGTCGCAACGCTCAGGATCTACGCATGCAGATTGGTGAAGTGGTCCAGGTGCTGGCCAGCTGGGCCGGCGTTGAGGCCAGCGGATCCAGCGAGGTCATTCGCCTCAATGCGCGCGACGGTATCGGTTACGAACTTGGTCCCCTTGAGGGCGCACCCAGCCGTCGTGCTCAGCTCGTCTGGCAACTGCTCGCCGGTCTCGAGGGCAACATCGATCCGGTGATGCCGAGCGACATCTCGCTATTGGGAGAACTGGTGGGCAGTCATGGTGACGACACCGAGGTGCGTCTGCCCGACGGTCTCTTCGTTCGTGTGTTCTGGCTGACCCGGCTGATCCGGGTGCTGCGTGACGTGCTCAATGCAGAGGGGGATTCGTGATGGCGACACCGCAACTCAACCATGCGCTGTTCAACCAGGCGCTGATCCTGATTCGTGAGGGCGACATGCGTCGCGCTCGCGCGCTGGGCTTCCGCGACGATGAGCTGCAGAGTCTCAGTCGGCTGCGGGCCAGCGAGATCGAGTCCCTGATCCACGAGTTTCCGGGCGTGGCCCGGTTCGAGCTGGATCACGACACCTTCAAAGCGGCGCTGCGCCGCGTCGATCGCGACCAGGATCGCGATGGGCTCGTCGATCACTGCATTCGACACGGGGCCAGCGTGTGTAGTGGTTCAATGAAACCGGACACCAGCGTAGGTGGTATTCTTCCCACCTTGAGCGAGGTGTCATATGGCAAGAAGACAACGACGATCCTTCAGCCCTGAGTTCAAACAGGAAGCAGCACAGCT